>NZ_ANBA01000012.1 GCF_000341085.1 Nocardiopsis ganjiahuensis DSM 45031
CCCCCACCGGGCAGGTCACTTCCGTAAGCGCGGCGTCCAGCTGCGAAGATGAAGACTTCCTCACGTCCGCTTCATGCTGGCGCCGTCTTCCTCGAGGAAGCTCGACCTTTATGAGATCACCTCTGGTGCCGCTGGCCGTCGGGGCGCTGACGATCGTGCTCGTCACGGCCGCCGCCCTGCTCTGGGCGATGTTCCTGCGCGACCCCGACCCCGGACCCGCCGCGGAGGTGGTGGTCGGCGAGTCCCCCGATGCCGGCACCGCCGAGCCCTCCGACGAGGGCGTGGTCGGCGCTCCCCCTCCGGTTACGGACGGAAGCGGGGAGAACGCCTCCGAGAGCCCCTCTCCCGAGTCTTCACCCGACCCCGCGCCGACGGGGTTCCCCTTCGACTGCCTCGACGGGGACACGAACCACGAGGCCTGGGGCGAGGACCAGTGGGACGACTGGTGGGAGGCCTGCATGGACGCGCGGTACGAGAACGGGGACGACGATGACGACTGAGCGCCCCCACGGGTCACACGGTGCGGATCCCGACGCCACCACCGTGCACGTCCCGGTCGGCGGGTCCGGGCCCGGAGGTTCCCCTGCCGGGCACGACGGCCCGTCGGGCCACACCTCGCTCTTCCCCACGCTGGTCATGCGCGGGCCCCAGCCCGAACTCCCCCAGCGTCGCCGGGTGCCCGCCCGGCTCCTCATCATGGTGTGGGTGGTCCTGCTCATGGCCGCCGTCCTCGTGCTGGTCAACGTCGTCACCTGGAGCGCCCTGACCGCCCGGACCGACGAGCGGGTCGACCGGGCCCTCGCCCAGGAGATCGCCGAGTTCCAGGAGTTCGCGGCGGTCGGCGTCGATCCCGAGACCGGGGAGGCCTTCACCGGGGTCGCCCCCCTCATCCGGGTCCACCTGGAGCGCCAGTACCCCGAGGACTCCGAGATCCTCTTCGGCTGGGTCGAGGAACCGGACGCGGCCGGAGAGGCGGGGCAGGCCGAGGGACAGTCGGCCTCACGCGGCGACCGGGGCGCGGCCGACCCCGACCCCGGGCGCATCCGCCAGGGGCAGGAGCCGCCGTACGACCTGTCCGCCGATCCGGGCTCGGTCGAAGCCGTCCTGGACTCCCCCGACGCCCGCGGCGTGCTGGACACCCCGGCGGGGCCGGTCGAATGGGAGAAGATCCGCGCGCTTCCGCCGGAGGGCGGCAGCGGCCCGGCCGGGTGGTTCGTGATCGGCTACTTCACCGCGCAGGACGACGACACGACCGCCGGAACCATGGGAACCCTCGTGTTGGTGAGCGTGCTCGGCCTGGTCGCCGCCGCCACCGCCGCCTGGTGGGTGGCCGGGCGCATCCTCGCCCCGGTCCGGCTGGTCCGGCAGACCGCCGCGGAGATCTCCGAGGAGGACCTCACCCAGCGCATCGAGGTGTCCGGACGCGACGACATCGCGGCACTGGCCGAACAGTTCAACAGCATGCTGGACCGCCTGGAGGGGGCGTTCACCTCGCAGCGCCGGTTCGTCGACGACGCCGGCCACGAGCTGCGCACCCCCATCACGATCGTGCGCGGTCACCTGGAGCTCATGGGCGACGACCCCGGGGAGCGCCGTGAGGTGGTCCGGCTGGTCACCGACGAGCTGGACCGGATGGGCCGCATCGTCGAGGACCTGCTGCTGCTCGCCAAGGCCCAGCAGCCCGACTTCGTCCGCCCCGAACCCGTCTCCCTGGCCGAGCTCACCAGTGACATCGACGCCAAGGTCCGCCGGCTCGGCGACCGGGACTGGCGGCTGGAGGCCCTGGCCGAGGAGACCGTGCGGCTGGACCCGCAGCGCGTCACCCAGGCGATGGTGCAGCTCGCGGCCAACGCCGTGCGGCACACCGCCCCCGGTTCCACCCTGCGGATCGGTTCGCGGACCAGCGGTTCCGAGGTGCGCCTGTGGGTGGCCGACCAGGGGCCCGGCATCCCCGTCGAGGAGCAGGGCCGCATCTTCGAACGCTTCTCCCGAGGCGGGCGCACCGCACGCGGTGAGCGCGGCGCCGGGCTCGGCCTGGCCATCGTCCGGGCCATCGCCGAGGCGCACCACGGCCGGGTGGACCTGCGCTCGGCCCCCGGCGCCGGCTCCACCTTCACCCTCGTCATCCCCTGCGTCCCCGCCGACAGCCGCATTGGAAGGGAACACCTGTGAGCCGGGTACTCATCGTCGAGGACGAGGAGCGGATCGCCTCGTTCGTCCAGAAGGGCCTGACCGCCAGCGGGTTCACCACCACGGTGGTGGGCACCGGCGCGGAGGCCGTGGACTACGCCGTCACCGGCGGGTTCGACCTGATGCTGCTGGACCTGGGACTGCCGGACACCGACGGCTTCGACGTGCTCCGCCGGGTGCGGTCCCTGGGTGTGGACGTCCCGGTGGTGATCCTGACCGCGCGGGACGGGGTGCGGGACACCGTGACGGGACTGGAGATCGGTGCCGACGACTACGTCACCAAGCCGTTCAGGTTCGAGGAGCTCCTGGCCCGGGTCCGGCTGCGGATGCGTACGGAGCGCACGGCCGACCTGACGGTGCTGCGCGCGGGCGGGCTGTCCCTGGACCTGCGGACCCGCCGGGTGTCGGTGGGTGAGGACTCGGTGGACCTCACCGCTCGGGAGTTCGCCCTGCTGGAGCTGCTCATGCGGCACCCGGGGCAGGTCATGACCCGGCAGCAGATGCTGTCGCACGTGTGGGGCTACGACTACGACCCGGGGTCCAACGTGGTGGACGTGTTCGTGCGCGCGCTGCGCCGCAAGGTGGGTCCGGAGCGCATCGTGACGGTGCGGGGCATGGGGTACCGGCTGACCGGGTGACCGGTCCGGCAGGGGTGACCGGTCCGGCAGGGCAGGGATGGCCGGGTCGGCCGGTGAGGCAGGGGTGACAGCCCCGCCCTCCGAAGATGAGGGTTCCCTCATGCGGCGCTCATGGAGGCCTCACCGGCGCTGCCCACGATGGTCACATGTTCTGGTTCGCTCTGGCGGTCGACCTGACCGCGATCACGGTGTTGTCCTACGCCCTCTACTTCCGCCGGCACGGCCGGCGGGACCTGGTGCTCGCCTACGTGGCACTCAACGTCGGCATCTTCGCGGTGGTGTCGATGCTGACCCAGCAGGAGGTGGGCCTGGCGGTCGGCTTCGGCCTGTTCGGGGTGCTGTCGATCCTGCGGCTGCGCTCGGACCTGATCAGCCAGGGGGAGATCGGCTACTACTTCGTGGCGATCGCCCTCGGCCTGGTGAACGCGGTGGCAGCGCCGGCGCCGTGGCTCATGCTGGGGCTGAACGCCCTGCTGCTGGGCGCCCTGTACGCGGCCGGGCATCCGAAGCTGCTGGCCCGCACCCAGCGGCGGATCATGACCCTGGACGTGGTGCACGAGGACCCGGTGGCCCTCCGACAGGACCTGGAGGGCCGGCTGCGCGGACGGGTGCGGCACGTGGACGTCACCGAGGTCGACTACGTACGCGACCTCATGGTGGTGGACGTGCGCTTCCAGGAGCCGAAGCTGGGCGCGGTCCCCGGCCCGTCCTCCGAACGCCGTCGGCCGATGCCCGCATGGTGGGGTGACCGTTGAGCCTCGACTTCTCCCCCGCCGGCCCCTCCCCCGCCGCCGGGTCGGCCGAGAGGCCGCCCGGCCTGGAACGGCTGCGGCCCGTGTCCCTGGCCGAGATCAACGAACGCGCCGCGCTGGTCACCCGCACCTGCCGCAAGTACCTGCTCCCCGCCGAGCTGCTGCCCGCCCTGTTCGCCGGGTCGGAACGGGGGTTCGGGGTGCTGGAGATCGACGGCCGTACGTCCTTCCTGTACTCGTCCACCTACCTGGACACCCCGGACCTGCGGACCTTCCACGACCACCGGCAGGGTCGGCGGCTGCGCTACAAGGTGCGCACCCGCACCTACGTGGAGACCCGTACGAGGATGTTCGAGGTGAAGCTGAAGGGCTCCCGCGGGATCACCGACAAGGTGCGCATCGAGCTGCCCATGGACGCCCCCGTCGACCGGCTGACCTGGCGCACCCGGGACTTCCTGGACCGGTCGCTGAGCCACTGCCGCCTGACCCCGCCGGACGTCCTGCTGCCCTCCGCGGTGACCGACTACCGGCGGACCACGGTGGTGGCCCTCTCCGGGGAGGAGCGGATGACCGTGGACCACGGCCTGGTCGGGTACCGCGGCGACTGGGAGGTGCGGATGCGGCCGGACGTGGTCCTGCTGGAGGTCAAGACCCGGGGCGGCCTGACCGCCACGGAACGGCGGCTGCACGAGCTCGGTGTGCGCGAGGCCCGGTTCAGCAAGTACGCGGCCGCGCTGGCCGCCCTCGAACCGAACCTGCGCGGCAACCGCTGGCACCGCGCGATGGGCCACTGCATGGGCTGGCCGACCCCTGTGCGCCCGCACGGAACCGCAGGTCAGAGCGACTGACGGAAACCCTGGGTGTTTCACGTGAAACACCGGGCGACCTGTTCCTGACCCCGCTCCCGGAACGGCAAGCGGCCGCCGCCTCGTAACCGGTCGAGGCGGCGGCCTTCGCCGTGAGCCCTCTCCCGCTACAAGAGGGAGTCCGCGGCACTCACAATGGTCGCACCCCGCACCCCCCAGGTCCAGACCGGTGGCCGTGGTCGGCCGCGGGCGAAGCGGCGCGGGGACCGCGAACCGGGCCGTGCGGGGTCCGCGGACCGGTGGGCGCGGCCCTCCGCGAACCGGGCCCGGGTCAGTCGGTGGGGCGCAGGTCCAGCCCTCTGAGCAGCTGGGCGTTGAGGGCGACGATGATCGTGGACAGGCTCATCAGCACCGCGCCGACCGCCGGGGCGAGCACGATCCCGACCGGAGCCAGCACACCGGCGGCCAGCGGGACCGCGGCGATGTTGTACCCGGCGGCCCACACCAGGTTCTGGATCATCTTCCGGTACCCGGCCTTCGACAGCCTGCGCACGGAGACCACCCCGCGCGGGTCGTCCGAGGCCAGGACCACACCGGCGGACTCGATGGCCACGTCGGTCCCGGCGCCGATGGCGACGCCCACGTCCGCGCGGGCCAGGGCCGGTGCGTCGTTGACCCCGTCGCCGACCATCGCGACCCGGTGGCCGCGCTCCTGGAGGTCGCGGACGACGGCGTCCTTCTGGTCCGGCAGCACCTGGGCGAACACCTCGTCCAGGCCGAGTTTCCGGGCGACCTCGTCCGCGACGTTGCGGGCGTCGCCGGTCACCATCGCCACACGCACCCCCTGTGCCTGGAGCCGGCGGACCGCGGAGGCCGACTCGGGGCGGACCTCGTCGGCCAGGGACAGTGCTCCGATCACCGATCCGTCGGCCACGACGTGCAGGACGGTGGCGCCCCGGTCGCGCCAGGG
Organism: Nocardiopsis ganjiahuensis DSM 45031; assembly: GCF_000341085.1. GTDB lineage: Bacteria > Actinomycetota > Actinomycetes > Streptosporangiales > Streptosporangiaceae > Nocardiopsis > Nocardiopsis ganjiahuensis. The sequence continues at coordinate 5,357 of NZ_ANBA01000012.1, forward strand.
GCCGGTGCTCCGCGCCAGGTCGGCGGGTTCGTCGGCGCCGAGGGAGTCCAGCAGCGCGGGACCGCCCACGTGCACCTCCGTTCCTTCGACGGTGGCACGGACCCCGTGTCCGGTCAGGGAGCGGAAGTCGGCGGCCTCGGGCACCGGGCCCACGGCACGGGCGGCCCGGACGATCGCCTTGGCCAGCGGGTGCTCGGAGTCGGCCTCGACCGCCCCGGCCAGGGCCAGGACCCGCTCCTCGGACTGTCCGCCGACGGCGGCGGTACCGGTGACCGCAGGGGCGCCCTTGGTCAGGGTTCCGGTCTTGTCGAAGAGCACCGTGTCCACGAGCCGGGTGCGCTCCAGCGCCAGCCGGTCCTTGACCAGGATGCCGTTGCGCGCCGACAGGGTCGTGGAGATCGCGATGACCAGCGGGATGGCCAGCCCCAGCGCGTGGGGGCAGGCGATGACCAGCACCGTGACGGTCCGTTCGACGGCCTGGCTGCCGTCGCCGAGCACGAGGCCCCAGACGACGGCGGTGATCACGGCGGCGGTCAGGGCGAACCAGAACAGCAGCGCTGCGGCCCGGTCGGCCAGCGCCTGCGAACGCGACCTGGACTCCTGTGCCTCGCTGACCAGGCGCTGGATCCCGGCGAGGGTGGTGTCGTCACCGACCGCGTCCACCCGCACGCGAACGGTGGAGTCGGTGGCGACGGTCCCGGCGACCACGCGGTCGCCCTCGGCGCGGGTGACCGTGCGGGACTCTCCGGTGATCATGGACTCGTCCACGGCGGCACTGCCCCGGACGACGGTGCCGTCGGCGGGGACCCGGCCGCCGGAGCGGACCAGGACGGTGTCCCCGGAGCCCAGCTCGGCGGCGGGGACCTCCTCGATCCCGCCGTCGGGGCCGACGCGTTCGGCGCGGTCCGGCAGCAGGGCGGCGAGGGCCTCCAGCGCCCCGGAGGCCTGGCCGAGGGCGCGCATCTCCAGCCAGTGGCCGAGGAGCATCACCACGACCAGGAGGACCAGCTCCCACCAGAAGTCGAGTTCCGGTCCGACGACCCCGAAGGTGGCGAGCGTGCTCGACCCGAAGGCCACGGTGATCGCCATCGCGACCAGGGTCATCATCCCGGGCCTGCGGGCGCCCAGCTCCGCGGGGACCCCGGCGAGGAACGGCCAGCCTCCGTAGAGGTAGACGACGGTGCCCAGGAGCGGAGCCACCCAGGTGAGCCCTTCGGGTACGTGGTAACCGAGCCACCCGGAGATCATGTGGCTGGTGAACACCACGGGCACGCTCAGGAGCAGGCTCCACCAGAACCGGGTGCGGAACATCGCGGCGTGGTCCCCGTGCCCGCCGTGGCCACCGTGCCCGCTGTGAGCGTCGTGCCCGCTGTGAGCCCCCTCACCGCGCCCGTCGTGGCCGCCGTGTCCATCGTGGGCCTCCACGCCGTGGACGCCGTGCCCGTCGTGGGCCTCAACGCCGTGTCCCCCGCTGTCCCCGTCCTGCTCGGGACCGTGCTGACCTGTACTCATGTCGACTCCCCTCCGTTCTCAAAAATACCCGCCTGGGGTATCTGATACACGGACGTCCGCCTGGTCCGCGCGCCCTAGGAACACATATACCCCCTAGGGGTATTCCTGACAAGACCCCGGACACGGGAAACGCCCGCCGGAGAGTCCGACGGGCGTTCTTCGGTGACGCGTGGAATCTAGGGCGCGGCCTCGGTCTCGCGGCCGTACCAGGGCCACCACTGCACGGTGCGGCCGTGCGGGATCATCCGGTCCAGGCGGATCGTGAGCCTCAGCGCGAAGCCGCCCGCGATCATCCCGGCCAGCAGGTCCGTGAACCAGTGGAAGTGCAGGTAGACCGACACGGTCGACTGCAGGAGCGCGATGCCCACGATGCAGTAGGCCAACCGTTTGATGATGTGCGGCCGGGCCGCGCCGAACCTGATGATGAGGAACAGCACCAGCCCGTAGATGAGGATCGCGTTGGCCCCGTGCCCGGAGGGGAAGGCGACGTTGCCCGGCCCCATGAAGAAGTCCGGGTCGTAGTGCTTGGCGTGGCCCCGGCTGAACAGCAGCTTCATCACGGAGACCATCGACATCATCCCGAAGACGCCGCCCGCCCCCAGGATGATCGGTCTCCAACTGCGGTGCCAGTAGGCCAGCTGGAGTGTGGTCACGCCCAGGACCGGCAGAGCCACGTAACGGGAGGCCACGTTGTCCGGCCAGAAGATGAGCGGCTCGCGCAGCAGGTCCCAGTAGGGCCGCGGGAACTCGTTCAGGAACTTGTCGACCGGATGAAGAGGCCCCGCGGCCAGCATCGTCATGACGATCAGCGCCACGAAGAGCATGATCGCGATCCGGTCCGAGGCGAGCCCCCATGCGATCTCGCTCACACTCGGCCACTTGACCGCGCGCACGACGGGCGGCCCCGGCGCGTGCTCCTTGGCCCGCACCACGGGAATGGGGCCGCTGTAGGGGCCGGGGTCGGGCCTGCGCCGTTCCGGCTCCTGCGGCTCTTCCGGCTCGTGCGGCGTTGTCAACTGTCTGGACCGCGCATGCCGGGTCCTCGAAGAATGCGTCATGTGCTCAGAGCTGTCTCACACGTCGTGGGCTTGCCTGTGGCACTGCTGAGGCGTTGGGGGACGGGCTAGCCGCGGTTGTTGGGACTGATCCTGACGTCCTCGGGGCCGACTCGGGGTGTAGGCGATACGAGTGTTGGTAACGTACCGGGGGCTTTCCCCCTTACACCCCGTTCGACGGTCGAACCTTCGGACTGGTTCACGGTGGTCGTGACCGGCCGCCGTACAGGCTCGACGTCCGAGGAACGGAACTGGTCGACAGTGGCGTCTGCGGTGGAACTCGTTACCGCTTGGGTTCGGTCAGCGCAGTTCAGGGCGCTCTCGTCGGGCCATCACCGTGACGTGGGTAACTCTCCGTACGGCTTTGGGTAGTTATTGCCAACATGCGAGCCTACCCGGACACTTGCCCTCATTGGTGTTCTTGCGGGTCAAGTGTGACCCGTCCACCTCGGACTTTGCCCGAATCTCACACTCAGGCCCCGTCCTCTTCACTCGGACGCGACCGGTTCGTGAGGGTTCCGTTAGCGCTTCGAGGCCGCACGTCCGGCCGACCCGTGTGCGTGTGGCACTCTTCAAGGAGCTTGTCAGACGCTGGAGTGTGTCGGCTCGTGTGCTGGTCGTGCACGGGCCGGGAAACGGAAGGGCCCTGGATGGTCGACCTCCCACAGTTGCCGGACGACCCCTCGAAACTGGCTCGCGAGCCGCTGAGGGAGCAGATCCGGCAGGTACTGGTCGAGGGCCTGCTGTCCGGGCGGTGGCAGCCCGGCGAACGCATCGTGGAACGCAGGATCGCGACGGAGCTCAACGTCAGCCAGGCTCCGGTCCGTGAGGCGCTCCGCGAGCTGGAGACTCTGCGACTCATCGAGACCGTGCCGAACAAGGGCGCCAGGGTCAGGGCCTTCGGTGTCCAGGACATGGCGGAGATCTACCCCGTCCGCGCCGGTCTAGAGCTGGTGGCCGCACAGTTGGCCGCGCCGCGCCTGGCCGAGGACCCCTCTCCCCTGGAACGCGAGGTGGAGGCGCTCCAGCGCGCCACCGCCCAGGGGGACGTCACCGAGCAGATCAAGCACAGCGTGGAGTTCCACCGCGAGGTCGTGCGGGCCGCGGACAACAGCGTGCTGCTGCACACCTGGGAGTCCCTCGGCGTCGAGGTGTGGACCGCCCTGTCCGTGCGCTGGCTCAACATGGAGCTGCACGCCAAGGCCGCCGACCACGCGCAGATCACGCGGGCTTTCCGCGAAGGGGATCCGGCCGTGGGGCAGATGCTCAGCGAGCACGTCCTGAACTACGTCGAGGCCGCGCTCAAGACACACGAGGGCAGTCGGTGACCAACGGGCAACAGACCCGTTCCGTTCGCCGATCGAGTTCTCCGATCCCACCTGCACCTTTGCACCAAACTTCGGGCATCTGGCGTAAAGTTGTATTGATCGATCATCGATCAGACCGTAGAGTGTGCGCGACGCACGTCACACCCATACGCGCGTGCCCCCTGGTGGTACGGGGTCGTTCATCCGGCCGGTGAACGAACTCGGCCGGCCTCCCGGCGGATGCTTACGGCACTCCAGACCGGGAAGCAATGCCGTCAAGGGTTTTCGGCGCAACAACTGCACACGCGACCCGACTCGCTTCGCGTCCGCAACCGGGCCCAGCCACGGCCCGACCGCGTACGCGCCCCGCAACAGCCACAGTGTCGCCGCCGATGAGCCCGGCGGCGGCACACGCCCGGACCACGCCCGACAGCGGGGTCCGGCCGGGCCCCGCCCTCCGGCCCACAGGTCGAAGGGGCGAGGCCTTTCGCGCACGTAGAAAGGCACACCATGGCTGACACGGCCAAGCCGAAGGGCGGCACCGCCCGGGCCTCCGCGTCCCGGCGCCGGAGCCGCAAGGACACCGGTCTCGGCAACGAGAAACCGGAGACCCTCCTCGACTACTACCGCCAGATGCTCTTCATCCGCCGCTTCGAGGAGCGCACCGGACAGGCCTACACCCAGGCCCGCATCGGCGGTTACTGCCACCTCAACCTCGGCGAGGAAGCCACCGTCGTCGGTCTGATGACCGCCCTCCAGCAGCGCGACTACCTGTTCACGAACTACCGTGACCACGGGTACGCGATCGGCAAGGGCATGGACCCCAAGCGGGTCATGGCCGAGCTCTACGGACGCTCCGACGGCGTGTCCAAGGGCTGGGGCGGCTCCATGCACATGTACGACACCGAGACCCGCATGCTCGGCGGCTACGGCATCGTCGGCGGCCAGCTCCCCCTGGCCACCGGTGCGGCGCTGGCCGTCACCTACCGCGGCGGCGACGAGGTCGTCATGTGCCAGATGGGCGACGGCACCACCAACATCGGCGCCTGGCACGAGTCCCTCAACATCGCCAAGCTGTGGAACCTGCCGGTCGTCTTCGTGGTGATCAACAACTTCACCGGCATGGGCACCACCGTGGACATGTCCTCCGCCGAGCCGGAGCTGTACAAGCGCGGCGCCGCCTTCCGCATCGAGGGCGAGCGCGTCGACGGCCGTGACGTCCTGGCCGTCCGCGACACCGCCACCCGCCTGGTCGAGCGCGCCCGCGAGGAGCAGACGCCGTTCCTGCTGGAGGCCTGGAGCTACCGGATGAAGGGCCACTCCGTGGTGGACCCCGCCAAGTACCGCACCGACGAGCAGCGTGACGAGGCCCGTTCCGAGGAGAACGACCCGATCGCGATCTTCGGCGCCCAGCTGGCCAAGGCCGGGATCCTCACCGACGACCTGCGCGACGAGATCGCCGCTTCGGTCAAGGCCGAGGTCGCCGAGGCCGCCGACTTCGCGGAGAACAGCCCGAAGCCGGACGTGTCCACGCTCTTCGACTACACCTACGCCACCCCGGTACCCAACGAGTCGCGGCGCATGCCCGCCGACCCGGTGTTCGCGGAATAGGGAAGGAACCACTCACATGTCCGTGATCACCTACCGCCAGGCCCTGCGGGACACCCTGCGGGCCGAGATGGTGCGCGACGAGAACGTCCTCGTGATCGGCGAGGAGATCGGTGTCTTCGAGGGCTCCTACAAGATCACCGAGGGGCTCCTCAAGGAGTTCGGCCCCCGGCGGGTCAAGGACACCCCGATCGCCGAGGAGGGCTTCGTCGGCGCGGCCGTCGGAGCCGCCATGCTGGGCCTGCGCCCGGTCGTGGAGCTGATGACGATCAACTTCTCGCTGATCGCCATCGACCAGATCATCAACCACGCCGCCAAGATCTACGGGATGTTCGGCGGTCAGACCAGCGTTCCCATGGTCATCCGCACCCCCGGTGGCGGCGGCCAGCAGCTCGGCGCGACGCACTCGCAGAACATCGAGCTGTTCTACTCCTTCATCCCCGGCCTCAAGGTGATGGCTCCCAGCACCCCGGCCGAGGCCTCGTCGATGCTGCGCGCGGCCATCCGCGACGACGACCCGGTCCTGTTCCTGGAGAACCTGGGCCTGTACAACTCCAAGGGCGAGGTCCCCGAGGACTACGCCCAGCCGGAGAACGACAACGTCGCCACCATCGGCCGCGCCGGTGTGACCCGCGAGGGCACCGACATCACGCTCATCGGTTACTCCCGGATGGCCACGGTCGCCACCCAGGTCGCCGAGAAGCTGGCCGAGGAGGACATCAGCGTCGAGGTCGTGGACCTGCGCAGCCTGCGCCCCCTCGACCGGCAGACCTTCGTGGACTCGGTCAAGAAGACCGGTGCCGCGGTGATCTGCGAGGACGACTGGCTCACCTACGGGATCGGCGCGGAGATCGCCGCCTCGATCCAGGAGGGGGCCTTCGACTACCTGGACGCCCCCGTGCGCCGGGTGGCCATGGCCGAGGTGCCCATGCCCTACGCCAAGCCGCTGGAGACCGCCGCCCTGCCGTCGGTCGAGTCGATCAGCACCGCGATCAAGGAGACCCTGAGCGCCGTCGGCAAACGGGTCGGGTAGAGGGAGTTTCAATGAGCGAGATCCACATGCCGCGCCTCTCCGACACCATGGAGGAAGGCGTCATCTCCACCTGGGTCAAGAAGGTGGGGGACAAGGTCGCCTCCGGTGACGTGCTGGTCGAGATCGAGACCGACAAGGCCGTCATGGAGTTCGAGGCCTACGAGGACGGTTACCTCGTCAAGCAGAACGTCTCCGAGGGCGACACCGTACCGATCGGTGAGGTCATCGGTTTCATCGCCGACTCCCCGGACGCGGTGCCCGAGGAGTCCTCAGCTCCCGCGGCCCCCGCCGAGGAGGCGAAGGAGGAGGAGCCCGAGGCCGAGGCCGAGGAGAAGCCCGCCGAGGCCGCTCCCGCTCCCTCCGCCGGTGAGCCGTCCGGCGAGTCCGGCGGCGAGCGTCCCCGTACCTCCCCGCTGGCCCGCCGGCTGGCCAAGGAGTACGGCCTCGACATCACCAAGATCAAGGGGTCCGGTCCCAAGGGCCGGATCGTGCGGGCCGACATCGAGGCCGCCGCCAAGGACGGTTCCGCCGCCCAGGACGCCCCGGCTCCCGAGAAGAGCGCCCCCGCGGCTCCGGCGCCCGCCGCCCAGGCGGTCTCGACCCAGGACGACGTCCGGGGTTCCGAGGAGGTCAAGACCAGCAACGTGCGCAAGGTGATCGCGCGCCGTCTGACCGAGAGCAAGCAGACGGTCCCGCACTTCTACCTGCGCCGCGCGATCGACGCCGAGGGCCTCAAGGCCTTCCGCGCCCAGATCAACGAGCAGCTGTCCAGCACGGGCGTGAAGATCAGCTTCAACGACCTGATCGTCAAGGCCTGCGCCACCGCGCTCAAGCTGCACCCGGAGGTCAACACCTCCTGGATCAACGACACCCTGGTCCAGCACCACCGGATCAACGTCGGCGTGGCCGTCGCCGTGGACGCCGGGCTGGTCGTGCCGGTGCTGCACGACACCGACAAGGCGACGCTGTCGGAGATCTCCACCCGCACGCGTGAGCTCGCGGGCAAGGCCCGGGACAACAAGCTCAAGCCGCAGGAGATGGGCGGTGGCACGTTCAGCGTGTCCAACCTGGGCATGTTCGGCATGGACAGCTTCTCCGCGGTGATCAACCCGCCGGAGGCCGCCATCCTCGCGGTCGGCGCGATGCGTCCGGAGGCCGTGGTCGTGGACGGTGAGGTCGCCGTGCGCAACCGCATCGCCCTGGAGCTGTCGGTGGACCACCGCGCGGTCGACGGCGCCGTCGGTGCCGCCTTCCTCAAGGAGCTCGCCGAGATCCTGGAAGAGCCCATGCGGATCATCCTGTAGGAACCCGCGACGTCCTCGCACGTCAGAGCGGAGAACGCCCCGGCCGGAGATTTCTTCCGGCCGGGGCGTTCTGCTTCACCGGATGTTATCCACAGCCTGTGGACAGACCTTCTGCTCCTACAGGAGCCAAGCGGCCATCTGGCTGATCCCCATCCCGGCCGCCAACACCATCCCGTAGGTGAGCGCCGCCGCCACCCAGCCGCCCCTCCGGCGAGGAGCCCGGTGGCGACCGCGCGGTTTGAGCGGCGGGAACGGGTCGGCTTCGGCCTCGTGGGGCTTCGCTTCCCCGGCCTGCCGTTCCGCCTGCTCCCGGCGCTGCTTCGCGACGGTCATCCAGTGGGGCGTGACGCCGTGTTCCAGCCGGTAGGCGACCCTGGGGTTTCCCGCCATCTGCCGGAGCAGACGCTGCTCCCGGTCCTCGAAGGTCTCCGAAGGCGTGGCGACCCGCCGAGGAGCAGAAGGTGCCGGAGTGCGAGTGAACCGGGTTCCCCGAGGAGCGTCCAGTACCGAGCGCACCCGAGTGTCCACGGCGGTCATCCCTGCCCACCGCCCAGCGTGAACTCGGCCCACACGGCCGTGCCCAGGTCCGCGCAGAACGGGAACGAGACCACCGGGTAGGCGCCCCAGCGAACGGCGAGCAACTCCACCATCAGCAGACCCCGGCCGCGCTCGGCGGTCAGCCACTCCCCCTCGGTGCGCCCCGCCGGGATCGCCGGGGAGGACTCACGGGTTCCGTCGTCCACGACCACCAGGCGCAGCACACCGGGCTCGGGCTCATGAAGCGCCCGCAGGACCTGTCCGTCCCGGTCGCCGGAGCGCGTGTGCTCGATCGCGTTCGCGGTGAGTTCGCTCGCGCAGAGGGTCATGGTCTCGACCAGCTCCTCCCCGAACCCGGTTAGGTCGGTGCGCAGGTCCGCGCGCACCGTGCTCATCTGGGAGAGGTCTCCGGGGTAGATCCGCGCCTGCCAGCGGGCAGGGCTCACGTGAGGCACAATGGTCATGTCGACAACTCGCTTTCTTCACAGATCTGTTTGTCGGCCTGCTCTGGGGGTGTTCGCGCACCCGCCAGAGCTTTTTTCTTGGTCGCCCGGCTGCGAGGCGACTGGTTTGGCGGCGTGGGGGTCAGCGCCTGACCGCGCCGCTCCAGGAGGTCTCGGTCAGGTCGTAGGGCAGGCTGAACCAGACCTTGCGGTTGAAGGGGATGCCGTTGTCTCCCCAGTCCGAGGCCAGCGCGTTGACCATGGCCAGTCCCCGCCCGGCCGTGGCGTCGGGATCCAGTCCGCGCGGGTCGGCTGCCAGGTGTTGAGGGCGGTCGAGATCGAAGGGCTCGTGGTTATTGACGCCCTGGTCCTGACAGGTCAGTCGGAGTCCGTTGCGGAGGCGCTGACACGTGAGGGTGTAGTAGCCGAACCGCTCGCCTGAGCGCGTGTGCCGGATCGCGTTACTGGCGAGCTCGCTGCCCAGCAGAGTGAAGAGGTAGCGGTAGTCGGGGCTCTGGCGGTCGGCGCAGGTGTGGAGGAAGGCGCGGACCAGCGGCATCTGGAGGGGTCCGGCCCCGAACTCGTAGCGGCGGTTCCGGAAGGGCGCCCGGTCCGAGTTCGGCTCGAAGTAGTGCCGGTACTTGGACTGGACCGTTGCCAGCAGGGGCAGCGTCACCTCCGGCAGGTCCAGCGTCGGCGCGCTCACACGCCCATCCCCAGAGCAGCGGAGACAGCCGAACGGGCCTCGTCCTGGATCACGAAGCGACGCACCCGGGACGCCCGCCGCCTTCCCGAAAAGGACATAGCGAACATTTCATCCTTTGGCGCGGCTTTTATGAACAGATATGGCATAACGCAGTCCCAAAAATTTGAGAGCAGAGATCAATACTCATGCGTGATCAACTATGCACAATCTGATAGCTATTCACAACTAAAAATCGAGATGCTCGAAAAAATCTTGCCGCTAGGATGCGGATCATGACACGCACACCGACCTACTCCCCCACAGTCAGGCGCCGCCGTTTGGGGATGCTTCTGCGAACAGCACGCGATGCCGCAGGGCTGTCCTCCACAGCCGCCGCGTCCCGACTGGGAGTGTCCCGGGCGTCCCTCAACAAGATCGAAACCGCTGAAACCCAGCGGGTCCGCAGCACCCACCTCGACGACATGATCACCCTGTACGGCATCCCCGACCAGGAAGCCGAGGAACTGCACGCACTCGCCAAAGCGGCCAAGGTCAAGGGTTGGTGGTGGAAGTACCGGGACGTCTTCGGCAGCGAACCGCTCCCGGACTTCGAGGCTGAGGCGTCCCACATCCGCACGTTCCAGCCACAGGCCATCCCCGGCCTCTTGCAAACCCCTGAGTACGCCGAGGCCGTTTTCCGAGGCGGCCGGTACACCAGCGCGGAACGTCTTGACCGCCTGGTCGAGGCCCGAATGACACGACGCGAGATCCTCCACCGGCACGGGTCCCCACCCCGCCTGTGGGCGGTGATAGACGAGGCGGTTCTGCGCCGCCCCGTCGGCGGTCCTGAAGTCATGCGGAGTCAGATGGACTACCTGCTGCACATCGGGGTCCTGCAGAACATCGACATCCAGGTCCTGCCGTTCGACGTCGGCGCGCATGCCGCGATGACCGGCGCTTTCACCATCCTGGAATTCCCCGAACCCCTCGACCCGACCATCGTGTACACGGACACTGTGGGCAGCGGTCAGTTCGAAGAAGACCCAGAAGAGGTGACCAGGTACATCGGAACCTTCGGAGATGTACAAGGAGCGGCAGCAAGTACCGTCATGAGTGCCCAGATCATCGAGGACATCCGAAAAGAAGGCACCAGATGAACCCCTCACCTGAGTTCAGAAAGAGCAGTTACAGCGGAGCATCTCAAGACTGCGTCGAGGTCGCCGACCTGCCTGGTGAGTACCTGGTCCGCGACACCCAGAACCGGGACGCCGGCCACCTGGGCTTTGCCGGATCTGAGTGGTCCGCTGCCCTCGGCGCCATCCGCACCGAACAGGCCTGAGCCGCCAAGAACTGCTCTGCCCCTGGCCGTCGGCCGGGGGCGTTGTCATCCGGGAAACGACTCGGGGCCAGTGGCTGGCTACACCGGAACAGCGGCGGCGAAGTGGGTGGTGGGCCGGGGTCGGTGGTTCTGTGCGTGTCCGTGGGAGGGCCGGAACCAATCGAGGGTGGTGCTGGTGCCGCTCTCGCCCCTCGGGGGTGGCGCCAGTGCCACCCGATGCTCGGCAGGGGGGTCGATTCCAGCCGGGACAAGATCCCCAGGACGAAGTGCCCCCGCACAGCGTTCGGGCCGAGTTTGGGACACCGCCCCCAAAGCTGTCCCTTCAAGGCCGCCCGGGCCGCCGACGCAGGGTGCGACGATGCGCTTCCGCACGTCGAGCGACAGCGGATAGCGGGAACCACTGCATTGGGATCTCCGACGTCTCCGGGGCCCCGTCACCAGACCCGGGTCTCCAGGTCTCCCAGCAGGCTCAGGTCGGCTCTGTCCTCCGTCGCGAGCACCCCGACCAGTTCCGCGGCCTCGGCCAGGGTGGCGTGGCGTCCGATGGAGCGCCCCTCGGCGGGCTTCGGACTCTCCACCCACAGCTTCGGGCCCGGTTCCCACATCACCTGGACGGTGTCTCCGGAGGGTGCTGAGGCAACCAGGAAGGAACGGGGCTCCGGGGTCAGCCGGTACAGCAGTTCCCGGTACTCCTGAAGGTCCACGAACCGGGGTCCGGACTGACCGATGCCCCCTTCTCCCACCGTGTCCTGGTAACTGACCTCGATCGTCCGCTCCTGTGACCGGTCACCCTCAGCGGTGCCGCGGGCCGGCCGGCCGGCCCGGCGCATGGTGGCTGCCCGGACATCGAGGCGCCGACCGGGGTCGCCGTCCCACTCGACGTCGAGTCCGTACTCCCGCAGCACCGCGGTGACCTCCGCGCCGACGGCGGCATCGGCCTCGGGCGTGCCCTCTCGGGAGCCGTAGCCGACCAACAGCCGACCGCCCTCCGCGGCGTACTCGCCGTCTTCCGCGGTGTAGCAGGCGTAGCCTCGGGCGCCCGGCCCCTGGGCGACCTGGCTCGCGAGGCGGCCGTTGGCCTCCCGGGGATTCCGGTCGAAGAACTCGCGGGCGATGATCCCCGAGGTGTCCAGGGACCTGAAAGCGCGGGTCAGGCGGTCACTGTCCGTGCTCCCGTCCGGGGCGGGACACCACTGCCGGTGAGCGGTGTACTCGGCGTCGAGGATGCCGATGACCCAGGTGCGCAGCTCATCAGGGTCGTCCGTCGGCAGCCCTCGCGTCTCGCCGGAGTTCACCAGGTCGTCCAGGTACTCAAGGTTTTCCGTGACCGTGTGACGCATGATGCCGTCGTAGTCCTCACCGATGAGAACACGTGCCCGGATGCTCTGGTGTCCGTTGCCCGACATGGAGCCGTCGGGGAGGTTCCGGGGGTCCCACTTGTCATCCATGACGAGGAATTATGACACCCGCCCAGCGCCTGTCACCCCTCCTCACGGCTGAACGTGTACCGTCCGGCTCATGGTTCATGTACTGCACCTGACCGAACTCTCCCGCTGGCGCGCCGGTGGCGACGTCGAGGCCGCATCCCTCCGCACCGAGGGGTTCCTGCACGGCTCACCGGACGAGGCCACCCTGCTGGCGGTGGCCAACGCCTTCTACTCCGACCCCGCCGAACCGCTGATCGTGCTGGTGGTGGACACCGAAAAGGTGGACGCCGAGGTGCGGTGGGAGGCGGCGGCCCCCACTCCCCCGCCCGGAGTCTCCGGCGACATGCTCTTCCCCCACGTCTACGGTCCGATCCCGCGACCGGCCGTGTGCGCCCTGCGCCGTCTGGTCAGGGACCCGTGGGGCCGCTACACGGCACTGGAGACCGTCATGGAACCCGGCCCCTGTCTCTAGGTCGACATGGCGACGTGGCGACGTGGCGACAAAGAGTTCTGTCCACAGCCTGTGGACAACTTTTCGCGACCGGGCCCGAAACCGTGACGGGTGGTTCACACGCAAGAGCCCCGGGTGGCGTGGAGGTTCTCCATGCCGCCCGGGGCCCGTTCGGCCCTGCTCGGGTGGGACCGCCTCAGGCGTGGCCGAGGCCGGTCTGGTTGGGCGCGACGTTGCTGTGCTGCCCGACGCTGCTCGGGACCGTGTGGCGGGCCCGCCCCTTGTCGATGCCGAGGAAGCGGTTGAGGTGCCCCTTCTTGCCGACCACGAACCAGGCGATGGCTCCGAACAGCGGGAACCAGATGATGAAGATGACCCACAGGAGCTTGCCGCCCCCGGAGGTGTCGCCGTCGGCCAGTGCCGAGATGACCGCCGCGACCACCAGGACCAGGAGGGCCAGGAGTGCGAGCAGGACGAGGACGCCGGTGATACCGCTCATCCAGGCGACGGTCCGACTGGTGTTGTCCGCCAGTTCCGACAGTTTCGCCAGATCCGCCAGCTCCGACAAGTTCGTGATCATGACTCCCCCAAGCAAGACGTGGTTGCCTCGATACACAGAGTAATAATCCGGAGTGGCCAGGCCCGCACATTCCGACGGTTTCGGGCGTTTCCCCGCACCGGTCCGCGCACTTCCGATTCCGTGGTCCACACACGGCGGGAGCCGACTACTTTCAGGTAGCGCCCCCCACCAGGCTTTTCCACTGCTTTACTGGAACTATGGGCAAGCTTCGGCGATCTGGCAGGTCCACTCCCTCTCCCCGGCCCGGGACCGGCGCCGGAAACGGTGTCGGCACAGACACCCGTGACCACCGACCCGTGTGCCCGGTCAGAGCCACCCCGCCGACCGGGGACACGACAGAGGCCGGGTGAGCGGTGCCCAGGCAACCCCAGTACCTCTGGCTGGCCGAACAACTGCGTGAGCCGATCCTCAACGGCGAGATGACCCCCGGCACGCGGCTCCCCTCCCGCACCCGCCTGGCCCGCGCCTACCGGGTCAGCGAGCAGATCTCCCGCACCGCGCTCCGGCTTCTGGTCACCGAGGGACTCGTCGAGGCCCGTCCCGGCTCCGGGTACTTCGTGCGGGCCTTCCCCGAGGTCTTCCGGCTCTCCCGGACCGACGCCACCTCCGGCTCCGGTCTGGGCCGCCTCGTCCGCGAACGGGTCAGCACCGAGCAGGAGCGCTGCACCGCGCCGCTGAGCTCCAGGCTCCGGCTCCGCGACGGCGACCCCGTGTACCGGACCACCTCGCGCGGCCTCTCCTCGGACGAGCCGGTCACCCTGCACCGCTCCTGGGAACCGGCGGTCCTGACCGCCGGGACCCTGCGCACCCCCTTCGACGCCGCCGACACCGGCCCCCTCGAACGGCTCGGCGCGGCCGGCTTCCCCGTGGACCGGGTCGTGGAGGAGGTCGGGGTCCGCGCCCTGCGCGACTCCGAGGCCGCGCTCCTGGACTCCGCCCCCGGGGTGCCCGTCCTCGTCGTCGAACGCACCCACTACTGCGGTGACCGCCCCGTCGAGACCTCCGACCTCATCGGCTCGGCCGACCAGTGCCGACTTCTCTACAAGCTGTCCCTCGCCCGCCCGCGCGTGCGGAGATAGCCCTCGGGAACAGGTTCTCCGGGCACAGCGAAGGGCGGTGGCCCGCCTCCTCCACGGAGGGGGCGAACCACCGCCCTCAGTCACCGCCCTGGACAGGGGGCGTTTGCGTTCGGGCGCCGGCAGGGTTTTGGAGGCGCCGGAGGTGGGATGGCGAGGAACGAGCCATCACACCGTAGGTGCCGAAAGTTCCTGCCCTCATTGGCGCCCGAACACGGGCCGAAGCGCAGCGGAGGCCCAAGGCAAACACGGCCTAGGCCTGGGTGAACTCCTTGGCGACGACCTCGGCGATCTGCGCGGTGTTCAGCGCGGCGCCCTTGCGCAGGTTGTCCCCGCACAGGAAGAGGTCGAGCGACTTCGGGTCGTCGATGGACTGGCGGATGCGGCCGACCCAGGTCGGGTCGGTACCCACGACGTCGTTCGGGGTCGGGAACTCGCCCTTGGCGGGGTCGTCCAGGACCTCGACGCCCTCGGCGGAGCCCAGCAGCTTGCGGGCCTCGTCACCGGTGACCTCGTTCTCGAAGGTCGCGTGCACGACCAGCGAGTGCGTGGTGATGACCGGGACGCGCACGCAGGTCGCGGAGACCTTCAGGTCCTCCAGCCCCAGGATCTTGCGGGACTCGTTGCGGACCTTCAGCTCCTCCGAGGACCAGCCGTCGTCCTTGAGCGAACCCGCCCACGGCACGACGTTGTAGGCCAGCGGCGCCGGGAAGGGGCCGAGCTCGTCGACGGCCGAGCGCATGTCGCCCGACTTCTCGCCGAGGCCGCGGTCCGAACCGGCCTTGGCCATCTGGTCGCGCAGGACGTCGATGCCCTCCTGGCCGGCGCCGGACGCCGCCTGGTAGGAGGAGACGACCAGTTCCTTGACGCCGTAGGTCCGGTGCAGGGCACCGATCGCCACGATCATCGACAGGGTGGTGCAGTTCGGGTTCGAGATGATGCCGCGCGGACGGTTGCGCACCTGCTCCGCGTTGACCTCGGGCACCACCAGCGGGACGTCGGAGTCCAGACGGAACGCGCCGGAGTTGTCGACGGCGACCGCGCCGCGGGCGGCGGCGATCGGCGCCCACTCCTTGGACACCTCGTCCGGTACGTCGAACATGGCGACGTCGACGCCGTCGAAGACCTCGGGGGCCAGCGCCTGCACGACGACGTCCTCGCCGCGCACGCTCAGGACCTTGCCCGCGCTGCGCGCGGAGGCGACCAGGCGGATCTCGCCCCACACGTTCTCGCGCTGGGTGAGGATGTCGAGCATGACGGTGCCGACGGCGCCGGTCGCACCGACGATGGCCAGGGTGGGAAGACGGTTGCTCATCGGCCGGTACCTCCGTAGACGACAGCCTCGACCTGGTCGGCGTCGAGCTGGAACTCGCTGTGCGCGGCCTGGACCGCCGCGTCGACCTGGTCCTCCTCGACGATGACCGAGATGCGGATCTCCGAGGTGGAGATCATCTCGACGTTGGTGCCGGAGGAGGCGATCGCGTCGAAGAAGCGCGCGGTGACGCCCGGGTACGAGCGCATGCCGGCGCCGATCAGCGAGACCTTGCCGATCTTGTCGTCGTAGCGCAGGGAGTCGTAGCCGACCTTCTCCTGGACCTTCTTCAGGGCGGCGACGGCCTGCTTGCCGAACTCCTTCGGCGCGGTGAACGAGATGTCGGTGCGGGAGGTGGAGACCGCCGACACGTTCTGCACGATCATGTCGATGTTGATCTCGGCGTCCGCGAGCGCCTTGAAGATCGTCGCGGCCTCACCGACCTTGTCAGGGACGCCGACGACGGTGATCTTGGCTTCGCTCCGGTCGTGGGAGACCCCGGAGATGATCGGCTGTTCCATGCCTTCGCTTTCCTCGACTTCCGAAACGATCCACGTTCCGGTCTTCTGGCTGAACGATGAGCGGACGTGCAGGGGAATGTTGTACTGGCGCGCGTACTCGACGCAGCGCAGGTGCAGGATCTTCGTGCCGCTGGCGGCCATCTCCAGCATCTCCTCGTAGGAGATCTGCGGGATGCGCCGCGCGGTGGGAACGACGCGCGGGTCGGCGGTGAACACGCCGTCCACATCGCTGTAGATCTCGCAGGCGTCGGCGTTGAGCGCGCCCGCGAGAGCGACGGCGGTGGTGTCGGAACCGCCACGACCCAGGGACGTGATGTCCTTGGTGTCCTGGGAGACGCCCTGGAAACCGGCGACGATGCAGATCGCGCCCTCGCCGATGGCTTCCTGGATGCGTCCGGGGGTCACGTCGATGATCTTGGCGTTGCCGTGCAACGACGTGGTGATGACCCCGGCCTGGGATCCGGTGAAGGAACGGGCCTCGTACCCGAGGTTCTCGATGGCCATCGCCACGAGGGCCATCGACATGCGCTCACCGGCGGTGACGAGCATGTCGAGCTCGCGCGCCGGAGGCATCGGGGAGACCTGTTCGGCCAGATCCAGCAGTTCGTCGGTCGTGTCGCCCATGGCCGAGACCACGACCACGACGTCATGTCCCGCCTTTTTCTGAGCCACGATCCTTTGGGCTACTCGCTTGATGGCTTCCGCGTCAGCCACGGAAGACCCACCGTACTTCTGCACGATTAGGGCCACGATCGATGCTCCTGAGGAGTTGGGATCAAGACAATTAACAATGGAGTGTAACCAGGGACGCCCACGACACCCGTTCCGACCTGCGGAGAGAGGGCGTGGCGCCTTGACACACCAGCGCTCGGGCCTACCCGTTCGAACGGAGGTTACTCATATTTCGACCAGATTACGGCGAAGTGTGAGCTAGAACTCCAGGCTACGGCGGCCCTCGAAGGCGCGTCCGAGAGTGACTTCGTCGGCGTACTCGAGGTCGCCGCCGACGGGCAGCCCACTGGCCAGGCGGGTGACTTTCAGGCCCATGGGTTTGACCAGCCGCGCCAGGTAGGTCGCGGTGGCCTCCCCTTCCAGGTTCGGGTCGGTCGCCAGGATCAGCTCGGTGATCTGGCCGTCGGCCAGACGCGTCATGAGCTCCTTGACCCGCAGGTCGTCGGGGCCCACGCCCTCGATGGGGCTGATGGCGCCCCCGAGCACGTGGTAGCGCCCGCGGAACTCGCGGGTGCGTTCGATGGCGACGACGTCCTTGGACTCCTCGACGACGCAGATGACGGCGACGTCGCGGCGGGCGTCACGGCAGATACGGCACTCGCTCTCTTCGGCGATGTTGCCGCAGATCGAGCAGAAGCGAACCCGCTCCTTGACCTCGACGAGTGCGTTGACCAGGCGTTTGACGTCCGCGTACTCCGCGGACAGCAGGTGGAAGGCGATGCGTTGCGCGCTTTTCGGACCGACGCCGGGCAGTCGCCCCAGCTCGTCGATCAGATTCTGTACCGCGCCTTCGTACATGCCTACCCACTCGGTCGGAACCGGGACGGCGTCCCGGCGGGGCCACTCCTGCCCCTCACCCCACCGTATCGGGGGACGGCGACCTGTTTCGACCACGCCCCGGACATGACCCGGACTCGCTCCGGGGAAATGGGGGCACCGTGCCCGGCCGTACCGGGACCGGCAGTCGTCGCCCCGGTGCCGGTGGGCACCGGGGCGACGACGCGAAGACCGCAGGGCCCTGGAAAAGGGGTTCCTAGAAGCCGGGGAGGCCGGGCATGCCACCGGGCATCCCGCCGCCCAGGCCCTCGGCCAGCGGGCCCATCTTCTCCTGCTGGAGACGCTCGACCTGCGCCTCGGCGTCGCGGATGGCCGCCAGGACCAGGTCCGCCACGGTCTGCGCGGTCTCCTCCGCGTCGGTGGGGTCGACGGCCTTGGGGTCGACGGTGATGTCCTCGACCTGTCCGCGCCCGCTCAGCTTGACCTTGACCAGCCCGCCGCCGGAGGTGCCCTCGACCTCGGCCTCCTCCAGCGCCTGCTGGGCCTGCGCCAGCTGCTGCTGCATCTGCTGGGCCTGCTGGAGCAGGGCCTGCATGTCCATTCCGCCAGGGTTCACGGCCGTCTCCTCGCCGCACACGTGGTGCTGTTCGTTGCTGCGTGTCACTTGTCTGTGAGGGTAACCGGTCCGGCCAAGGCGATCCGGCCGTGCGCACCGAAGGAGAAGGCGTTCAACGGGCGCTCTCGATCACCTGGTCCAGAGCCTCCCGGGTGCGCTCCAGTCCGCGGATCGCGGCGGTCACCCGGTCGCGTTCGGCGCTCAGCCAGTCGAGGAGGTCCGGCGCGGGTTCGCCGCGCTCCTGCGCGTACACACAGGGCAGCAGTTCGCGGATGGTCTCGGTGTTGAGCCCGGCCCCGATCAGGCACTGGACGCGGTCCACCCGCTCCACCGCGTCATCACCGTACTCACGGTGCCCTCCCGAGGTGCGCTGGGAGGTCAGCAGCCCTCGTTCCTCGTAGTAGCGCAGCGAACGGGGGCTGGCCCCGCTCCGCGCGGACAGTTCTCCGATGCGCACGGACACCTCCCTGAACCCCGGTTCGCGGCCCGGGGCCGCGGCCCCGGCTCCCGCCCCCGGACCGTGACTCTGGTCACGAACTCTTGAACCTCACATGGATGGCAGATTCTACGCTCACACCATGAACACATCAACGAAGCGTACGGACCCCCTGCTCGACACCTACCGCCTCGGCGCGCTGCACCTGCCCAACCGTGTCGTCATGGCCCCGATGACGCGGCTGCGCGCCGACCTGGACGGGGTCCCCGGCGACCTCATGGCCACCTACTACGCCCAGCGCGCCGGTGCGGGGCTGATCGTCTCCGAGGGGATCGCGCCCAGCGTGGCCGGACAGCAGTTCCTGACCGAACCGGGTCTGTACTCGACCGCGCAGGTCGAGGGGTGGCGACGGGTGACCGACGCCGTGCACGAGGCCGGCGGACGGATCTTCGCGCAGCTCATGCACACCGGTCGCAGCGGGCACCCCGCCAACCGCCCCGACGGCGGGACCCCCGTGGCGCCCTCCGTCGTGCCGCGGACCGAACCGGTGCACACCCTGGACGGCAAGGTCGCCCCGGTCGCACCACGCGCCCTGACCCTCCGGGAGATCGCCGAGACCGTGGCCGACTACGCGGCCTCCGCCCGCGCGGCGCTGCGGGCCGGGTTCGACGGGGTCGAGATCCACGGGGCCAACGGATACCTGCCGCACCAGTTCCTCGCCGACAACACCAACCTGCGCACGGACGCCTACGGCGGCGGGACCACCGGCCGGGTCCGGTTCCCCGTCGAGGTCACCGCGGCGGTCGCGGACGCCGTCGGGGCCGACCGGGTGGGGCTGCGCCTCTCCCCCGGCAACCGCCAGTTCGAGATGGCGGAGCACGACCCGGCCCCGGTCTACCGGGAGCTGTTGCGTCAGATCGCACCGCTCGGCCTCGCCTACCTGCACGTCACCGAAGACCCCGTGCACCCCGCGCTGGCCGATGCCCGCCGGGACTGGCCGGGCACGCTGGTCGGCAACACCGGGGAACACGAGGAGACCACCCCGGAGAGCGCCGCCGCCCTGGTCGCCGGAGGACGCGCCGACCTCGTGTCCGTGGGCCGGCCCTACATCGCCAACCCGGACGTGGTCGAACGGCTGGCGGCCGGGGTGCCCTGGGCCGCGATCCGGGAGAAGGACTTCCACTACACGTCCGGAGCCCGCGGCTACGTGGACTACCCCCGACACAACGAGGACTTGGTGGCACCGTTGACCTGATTTCACCAGCCAAAAGAGCGAAGAGTAGCGCAAAAATCACTGTCGGTTGAAAGGATGGCCCTCGGGGTCCGCCGGTCACTCAGGTGTCCTCGGGCACCATCCTTGAACAGCGAGAACAACAGGGGACTGAGGACGTGTTGACCGCCAGAGAGCGCAACTCGGCTCTGATCGAGGCGATAATCGCGGACGGCACACTGACCGACGCCGCACTCGTCGAGGCCTTCCGCTCGGTGCCCCGCCACCTGTTCATACCGGAGACCGGAGCGCTGACCGCGAACGGCAGCTCCTTGAACGCCGCGGGCAACCCCGACCGCTGGCTGGCCGCCGTCTACACGGACAACGCCATCGTCACCCGGGTCGAGGGGCCCGAGGTGCCGAGACAGCGCCAGCCGGGTCGGAGCGTGTCCACCTCGTGCAGCTCCGCGCCGACCGTGCTCGCCCGGATGCTGGAACTGGCCGACCTCGCCAACGGGCAGCGGGTCCTGGAGGTGGGCACCGGAACGGGGTGGAACACCGCGCTGCTCGCCCACCGCCTCGGGGACGCGGCCGTCACCTCGGTGGAGATCGACGAGCCCCTGCTGTACGCGGCCCGGGGGTCGCTCCGGGAGGCGGGGCTCTCCCCCGCCACCCACCTGACCGACGGCCACAGCGGGTATCCGGAGGCGGCGCCCTTCGACCGGATCATCAGTGCGTGCGGAGTGCGCCGGGTCCCCGGGGCCTGGCTCGACCAGCTCACCGCAGGCGGGCTCGTGGTGTGCCCGTGGGGGATGCTGGAGAGCGCGGGGGTGCTCATGCGGCTCGAACTGGGGCCCGCGGGTACGGAAAGCGTCTCGGGTGCGGGGCCGAAGGCGGGCCCGGGGCGCACGGCGCTGGGCCGGTTCCACGGCGGTGTGGGGTTCGTCCCGCTGCGCACACCCGGCTCGGCCCTGCCCCCGGTGCGGGACGCCGGACAGCAGCCGGACGAGTACCGGCTCACCCAGGTCGACCCCGTCGCGCCGATGCTGACCTTCGCCTCGGCCTTCGCGGTGTCGGTCATGGTCCCGGACTGGCGCATGCGGCGGCGGTGGATCGGCACGGGTTCGGGGATGTGGTTGTGCGACCGGCGGGGGGACTCGTGGGTGCGGATCTACCCCTACGGCACCTCGTGGATGATCGAGCAGGGCGGACCCAGGAGTATCTGGGACGAGGTCGAGGCGGCCCTGGTGGAGTGGTCCTCCCTGGGCGAACCCGACCCGGACCGGTTCGGCCTGGTGGTGGAGTCCGACGGGGCACAGCGGGTGTGGCTGGACTCACCGGACGGGCGCTCCTGGCCGGTCGGTTCCCCGGTCTGAACCACGACGGGGTCCGGGGAGGGGCGGGTCGTGCGAACGAGGTCCTGCCGGCGGGGGCGTGCGTCCCGGCCTAGAGGACTCAGGGGCCCAGGATTCTCACGAGGACCCCGGAGACGCCGACGGCCCCCGACCGTTCTCCGGTGGGGGCCGCCGCCGCGCGCTCACTTCTGTCCTTCGGTGTCCTTGGTCTCCTCGGTGGAGTGTTTCTCCCGAAGCTTGCGCAGGAGCTCCTGCTTGCGCTCACGCGCCTCGTCGCTGGGGCCGCCCTGGGCCCCGCCCGGTCCGCCCCGCATCGCGGAACGGGAGACGGTGGTGCGCTGGCCACCCATCCCGAGGAGGTTGTCGCTGTTCTTGGACATGGTCCTGTGTCCTCTCGTGATCACATTAACGAGACGGAGCGTCTCGTTTTAATGGTCGCCCCTGATGGTACCGGTGTCAAGACGATACGTCTCGTCATTTTTCAGCAGCTACCGTGGAGACATGGCCGACAACACCGCTGAACAGACCAGACGGGCCCCGGACCCCCGCCGTCGCAGCCAACGCGCGCGCAACGCCATCATCGACGCCGCCGCCGAACTGCTGGGTGAGGTCGGTTACTCGAAACTCACCATGGAGGCCATCGCCGCCCGTGCCAGGGTCGGCAAGCAGACCATCTACCGCTGGTGGCCCTCCAAGGCCGCCGTGGTCTTCGAGGTCTTCACCCGGCTGACCGGAGCCGAGGCCGGGGCCCCGCTGCCCGACACCGGCGACCTGGCCGCCGACCTCAAGACCGTGTTCCGCGCCACCGCCGACGAGTTCACCGACCCGGCGACGGACCGGACCACCCGGGCCTTCACCGCGGAGGTCCAGCACGACGAGGAGTTCGCCCGGGCCGTCACCGAGCGGCTCGTCCGGCCCAACGCCGAGGCGGTCAAGGACCGGATGCGCGCCGGCCGGGACGCCGGACAGCTCGCACCGGACGCCGACCTCGACCTCGCCGTGGAGATGCTCAACGGCCCGATCAACCACCGGTGGCTGCTGCGCACCGGACCGCTGACCCACGAGTACGTGGACCGCCTCGTGGACACCGTCCTGCGGGGATTGCGCCCCTGAGTGCCCGGCCCCTGGCCCCGGACTCCGGGATCCAGGGTCCGGGAGCCGGTCAGGCCCCGGGTGCGGATCCGTGCTCGATCTCCTCAAGGAGCTTGCCCCCGAGCTCGGTCTCGATCAGCGCCGCGCCGCCCGTTGCGCGCGGACCCGACCCCCGGCCGGGACCGCCGGAGCCGTTGACGGCCTGACCGCCCTGGGGCGGGTTGCTCGAGGACGGGCTGTTCGAGGCCGTGGCTCCGGCCGCCGGGACACCGGCCGCCGGCGCGCTCTGCTCGACGGCCTTCGGTACCGGTCCGCGCTGGGTCGGGCGGCCGAAACCACCGTCGTCCGGCGGCGGGGCGGCGGCTCCGTCCTCGTACGGGTCGGGCGGCGGCTCCTGGAGCCCGGTGACGATCCGGTCCGGCGGCGGACCCTCGGGCTGGGCGGGAGCCGAGGACCGCGCGGTCTCCGGCGCGGGTTCGGGTGCGCCGGGCCGGGGCTGTTCCGCCCGCTGGGCGGGGGCAGGGGTGTCCCAACCCGCGGGCTCGGCCGGGCGGGGAGCGGGTTCGGCACGGCGCTGGGGCGCCGGGGCCGACGCGGCGGCGCTGCCGCTGGCGGGGGCCACCCGGACCTCGAGTCCGAGAACCTGCTGGATGGCCCCGGCGACGACCTGGTCGCTGCCGCTGTTGCTGAAGCCCTTGGCCTCGTTGGGTTTGTTGAAGCCCAGCAGCACGCTGTTGCCCTCGATCCCGACCGGCTGGACGTCGCCGCCGGTCAGGACCATCCAGGTGAACCGGCGGCGGCCCTTGACCGCCTCCAGAATCTGCTGCCAGGCGCCCTGGACACGGCCCAGGTCGAGCCCGCCGCCACCGGCGGAGGGCGCGGCCGCACGCGGCGCGGGTTCGGGTGCGCTGCGCGCGGGGGCGTCCCAGCCCGCGGGCTCACCGGCGGCCGGCGGCACCGGGCGGGGAGCGGGTTCGGGTGCGCTGGGCCTCGTGGGTGCCTGCGGCGCGGGTGCGGGTGCGGGCGCCGGAGCGGGGGCCGCCTGAGGTGCGGGCGCGGGCGCGGGTGCCGGAGCGGCGGGCGCCTGGGGCGCCGGTGCGGGCGCGGACGCCTGGGGCGCCGGTGCGGCCGGGGCCACGGCCCCCGAGGCCAGACGGCGCTCCAACTGCTCCAGGCGGGCCAGCAGCGCGGGACCCTGGTCGCCGCCGGTGGCGGGCAGCAGGATGCGCGAGCACATGAGCTCCAGGAGCAGCCGGGGCGCGGTCGCTCCGCGCATCTCGGTCAGCCCCTGGTTGAGGACCTCGGCGGCCCTGGAGAGCTCGGCCGGGCCCAGCCGGGCGGCCTGGTCCTTCATCTGCTCCACGGACTCCGGGGAGACGTTCACCAGTCCCTTGTCCAGGGCGTCCGGAACGGCGGAGAGCACCACGAGGTCGCGGAAGCGCTCCAGCAGGTCCGTGGTGAAGCGGCGCGGGTCGTGCCCGCCCTCGACCACCCGGTCGACCAGGCCGAACGCGGCGGCGCCGTCGCGGGCGCCCAGGGCGTCGACCATCTCGCCGAGCAGACTGGAGTCGGTGTAGCCGAGCAGGGAGACGGCGCCCTCACGGGTGATGCCGCCCTCGTCCGAACCGGCGATGAGCTGGTCCAGCACGGACAGGGTGTCACGGGCCGAGCCGGCGCCCGCGCGCACGACCAGGGGCAGCGCCGCGGGGTCGTAGGAGACCTCCTCCTGCTTGAGGAGGTCCTCCATGAGCTCCTTGAGGGTGCTCGGCGGGATGAGCCGGAAGGGGTAGTGGTGGGTCCGCGAACGGATCGTGCCGATGACCTTCTCGGGCTCGGTGGTGGCGAACACGAACTTCAGGTGCGGCGGGGGTTCCTCCACCAGCTTGAGGAGCGCGTTGAAACCCTCGCGGGTCACCATGTGCGCCTCATCGATGATGTAGATCTTGTAGCGCGAGTTGACCGGCGAGAAGAACGCGCGTTCGCGCAGGTCGCGGGCGTCGTCGACACCACCGTGGGAGGCGGCGTCGATCTCGATCACGTCGATGCTGCCGCCGCCGTCGGGAGCGAGCGCCACACAGGAGTCGCAGGTCCCGCACGGATCGGGGGTCGGGCCCTGCTCACAGTTGAGGGAGCGCGCCAGGATGCGCGCGCTGGTCGTCTTGCCGCAACCGCGCGGTCCGCTGAAGAGATAGGCGTGGTTGATTCTTCCGCTGCGCAACGCCTGGCGCAGCGGGTCGGTCACGTGTTCCTGACCGCGCACCTCACCGAACGTCGCGGGACGGTACTTGCGGTACAGCGCGATGCTCACGGTGTGATCACTCCCCTGGTCCCTGCCTCGGTCCCATTCAACCCGTTGGCGGTGACAACTCGCACCGAGTCCGGGAAACCGGGAGGGGGCGGCTGGGGCGAGGTACCCCCAGAAACAAGAAAGGACCCCCCGCGCACCCGCCAGAGCCCACTTATCCTTGCTGCCTTCCGGCCCTGGGGAGGTTCATAGGGTGACGCCGCACGAGGGGTCTGTCCCCGAGTGTATCCGAACCGGAGACCCCCGCAACCCGACGCGGGCACCCCTCACGGGCCGGTCGGAACCCGTTCGAACCACTCCCCGAAAGCCTGTAGAGTGATCCACGGAGGATTCGCCTAGTGGCCTAGGGCGCACGCTTGGAAAGCGTGTTGGTGGCAACGCCTCAGGGGTTCGAATCCCCTATCCTCCGCCACAGCCCACCAGGGCAGACGGAAGGCCCCGACCGCACAGCGGTCGGGGCCTTCGTCGTTCCCGGGAGCCCGTGTCGCGGCTCCGGCGAGGCGACACGCTCCGGCGAGGAAGCCACCCGATGGCACACAGGAGTCCCCCACTCGCTCAGCGGCGCACGAGCACACCCCGCACGTCTGAGCACACGCTCTCAGCGGTCCCGGCATACGCGTGTGGCGCTGCGGCCCACAGCAGGGGAGCCGAATCCCCGAAACGTCCGTCAGACCTCCGATGAGTCCAGATCCCGAGACCGGCACGGTCCCGGTGCGGCGGTGAGGGAGAAGCATGCGGTACGAGACGGCCACGACGTTCACGGTGGGTCCCGGGTCCAGGACCTACTGGGAGGAGATGAAGCGCCCCGGCAAGATTGTGCTCCTGGTCCTCGCGCTCGTAGGTCTGGCGGTCGAGTTCGCCGTCGGCTGGTACTCCTTCGAGCAGGACGACCCCGGGTCCGGTGTCGTCTTCGTGGTGGGCATCGGCGCCGTCACCGTCGTGACCTGTGTCATGTCCCTGGTCTTCAGCATCCTGTTCTTCCGCAACAGTCGCCTGGAGCTCACGCCGAGCGAGCTCGTCCACCGGAACTGGCGGGGGCGTACGCGGAGGCTGCCTCGGAACCGGATCGCCGAGGTCACCAAGGCGCTCTACCTGGTGGACAGCAGCGGGGTGAAGAACCAGAACGTCCTGACCGTCATCGCCGACACGGACGGTCGCACGATCAGCTTCGGCACCGGATTCTGGCCGGAGGAGGACTTGGCGGAGCTGTGGCGGCGACTCGGCACGCCCTGTGAGTCATGGCTGCACCCGGTCGTTCCGACGATGAAGGAGTTCCGCCGACGCCGCCCCCGGGTGCGGCTGCCCCTGTATCACGCGCACTTCACGGGGTTCACGATGGTGGTGGGTGCCGCGATCGCGATCCTGCTGATCGTGGTGACGATCGCGGTCGTCGCAGTCGGCTCAGCGACCGCTTGACCTCCCGCTGCGCCCGTCTCGAGGATCCGGCCGCCGTCCTGGACCGGCTGACCGGACCCGGAACGGCCGCGCTCGGTTCAGGAAGGTGAGGGCCCCTCCCCCGCAGACCTCCGGGCGACGACCTTGGAGGCGGGCAGGCGCCCCGCCTTCGAGGTGCCCGTCATCTCGTCGCCGTCGACGGTCAGAGCGAAGACCAGGTTGAGCCGCATGGGCTTGGTGACCGCCTGTCGCCAGGTGAGGCGGTCGCCGTCCAGGGTGAGGTCGACCAGCTCGTCCGGTTCCTCACCCTCGCTCCAGGCGACGCCGCTGAGGATCCCGTCCTCCTCGGTGATGCGCATCGTGGGGCGGATCCGCCCGATCGGCGTACTGATGGCCAGGTCCCAGGTTCCGGCAACGGACACTGCTGCTCCTCGCGGTGGTTCATGGTCGTTCACGGTGGTCCGGAGACGTCTCAGGCAACGGGCACGAGGCCCTCGGCCCGCCAGACCACACCGCGGCGCTCGTAGGCGAAGAGCTGTTCCACGGCGTGGGCGATCCGCGGACCCAGCTCACGTTCGAGCAGGTGGATACCGAGGTCCAGCCCCGAGGTGACCCCGGCCGCGGTGACCAGGTCACCGTCGTCCACGACCCTCGCGTCCACGACCGTCGTCCCGGTGGCCTCCAGCACGTCCAGGCCCATGTGGTGGGTGGTGGCCGTGCGCCCCTCGGTCAGCCCGGCCATCCCCATCAGCAGGGAACCGCCGCACACGGTCGCCACGAGCGTGTCCGGGCGGGCCATGGCCGCGCCGAGCAGCCCCGGCAGCTCAGTGGTGAGGCTCCGCGCCAGGATCGCCGGGATGGAGTCCGGATCGACCTCTCCGTCCCCGTCCCCCGGCACGGGCAGGCCCCCCACCGCGCCCGGCACGACGACCAGGTCGGCGTGTGCCGGGTCCAGCCGCGCGGTGGCCCGGAGCGGCACCCCGTTCCCGCTGGGCACCTCACGGGCGCCCTCCGCGGAGACCAGCTCCACCGTCAGAGCGCCGCCGCTGGCGGTCCCGCCCGCGTACAGGACCTCGAACGGCGCGATCACGTCCATCGGGTCGAACCCGTCGAACAGTACGACCTGGGCCAGCATCGTCTTCCCCCTCGTGTGTTCGGGTCCCCTCTTCCGGAGGCCGCAGCTCGAAGTTACGGAAGGCGCGAGGGCGGCGACAGGGGCTGGAAAGCCAGGGTCCGACGGATTCTGGCCAACCCGGCGGTTACGATCTGGCCCATGCACACAGTGGTGGTCACGGCCTTCGACGGTGTGGTCGGCTTCGACCTGACCACGCCCGTGGAGGTGTTCTCCCGCAGCCGCCTGCCCGGCGGCGCCCCCGCCTACCGGGTCCTGGTCTGCGCTCCCGAACCGGAGGTCGCCGCCGGACCGTTCCGCCTGCGCGCCGACCTCGGCCTGGAGGCGCTCTCGGAGGCGGACACCGTCGTCGTCCCGGGGTTGGAGGACCTCTCCGTCCCGCCTCCGGAGGAGCTGCTCGACGCCCTGCGCGCCGCCGCGGCCGAGGGGACCCGGATCGCCTCGATCTGCACGGGCGCGTTCGTACTCGCCGCCACGGGGTTGCTGGACGGGTTGCGCGCCACCACGCACTGGCGGGGCGCCGGGCTGCTGTCCGAACTCCACCCGTCGGTGACCGTGGACCCCGGCGTCCTCTACGTGGACAACGGGCAGTTCCTCACCTCGGCCGGGGCCGCGGCCGGGCTGGACCTGTGCCTGCACATGGTCCGCTCCGACCACGGTTCGGCGGTGGCCGCCGACACGGCACGGCTCTCGGTGATGCCGTTGGAGCGCGAGGGCGGACAGGCGCAGTTCATCGCGCACGAACCCCCTCCCGTGCCCGACGGCGCCGCCTGGGAGCCGCTGTTGGAGTGGCTGGAAGAGAACTCCGGGCGGGACCTCACCCTGGCCGACATCGCCGCACACGCCGGGGTGAGCACCCGGACCCTCAGCCGCCGCTTCCGCGAGCAGACCGGGACCACGCCGCTGCGCTGGCTGCACCGGGCCCGGGTCCGCCGCGCCCAGTACCTGCTGGAGTCCACCCGTCACCCGGTGGACCTCATCGCCGACCAGGCGGGGTTCGGTTCTCCCACCGCCTTTCGCGAACGCTTCCGCGCGGTGGTCGGCACCAGCCCGCAGGCCTACCGCCGCGCCTTCCAGGGCAACGGAACCGTCGGCGCCTAGAGGCCCGCAGGGACGGGGTTCCAGGGGTCCGGATCTGTCGACCTGGCGACTTGGGGACAGAGCGACCTGTGGACAGGTCGACAGGTCACCAGGCCTGCCTAGGGCCTCGGGATGTTGCGGAGGTTGGAGCGGGCGAGGTCGATCATCGAGCCCACGCCGCCGTGGAGCACCGTGCGGCCCGCGGACAGGGCGAAACCGGTGACCTGGTCGGCGGTGATCCGGGAGGGCACCGACAGCGCGTTGGGGTCGGTGACCACGTCCACCAGGACCGGCTCGTTCGCGGTGAGGGCCTCGTGCAGAGCTTCACGCACGTCCTGGGGCTCCTCCACCCGGATCGCCCGCATGCCCACGGCCTCGGCGACCTTCGCGTAGTCCACCGGGGCATGGTCGGTCTCGAAGGCGGGCATGCCGTCCACCATCATCTCCAGCCGGACCATGCCGAGCGAGGAGTTGTTGAACACCACCGTCGTGATGGGCAGGCCGTGCTGCCGCACGGTGATCAGCTCGCCGAGGAGCATGCTCAGGCCGCCGTCGCCGGACATGGACACGACCTTGCGGCCAGGGGCGGCGTAGGCGGCCCCGATGGCGTGCGGCAGGGCGTTGGCCATGGAGCCGTGGGTGAAGGAGCCGATCACGCGGCGGCGGCCGTTGGGGGTGATGTAGCGGGCGGCCCACACGTTGTTCATGCCGGTGTCGACGGTGAACACGGTGTCGTCCGGCGCCAGGGAGTCGAGGATGCTCGCCACGTACTCGGGGTGGATCGGGGTGTGGTGCTCGATGTTCTTCGTATAGGCGTCCACGGCCCTGGTCAGGGCGCGCTCGTGGCGCCTGAGCATGTCCCGGAGGAAGGTGTCGTCCTTCTTCCTCCGGACCGCGGGGCGCAGGGCGCGCAGGGTCGCGGCGACGTCCCCGTGGACGCCGAGCCGGATCGGGACGCGCCGGCCGAGGCGGCGCGGGTCGTGGTCGACCTGGACGACGTTGTGCTTGGGCAGGAACTCGTCGTAGGGGAAGTCGCAGCCGAGCAGCACGGTGAGGTCCGCGTCCTTGAGGGCCTCGTAGCAGGCGCCGTAGCCGAGGAGGCCGATCATGCCGACGTCGTACGGGTTGTCGTACTGGATCCACTCCTTGCCGCGCAGGGTGTGTCCGACCGGGGACCCGACCTGGCCGGCCAGGGCCATGACCTCCTCGTGCGCGTGGCGTACCCCGGCTCCGCAGAACAGGGCGACCGTGTCCGCCTCGTTGATCCTCCGGGCGAGTTCGCGGACGTCGTCCTCACTGGGCCAGGCGGTGGCCCGTCCGGCGGTCACCGGGGTGGTGTCGGCCGGGCCGACGGCCTTCCGCCCGGCGATGTCCCCGGGCAGGACGAGGACGGCCACGCCGGGGGTGCCCAGGGCGTGCTGGACGGCGATCCGGGCCAGGCGGGGCATCTGGTCGGGGCGGGAGACCAGCTCGCGGAACTCCGTGACGTCTCCGAAGAGCCGTTCGGGGTGGGTCTCCTGGAAGTAGCCGGTGCCGATCTGGGGTGAGGGGATGTGCGAGGCCAGCGCGAGCACGGGTGCTCCGCTGCGCTGGGCGTCGTACAGCCCCTGGACGAGGTGGGTGTTGCCGGGACCGCAGGATCCCGCGCAGACGGCGAGCTTCCCGTCGATCTGGGCCTGCGCCGCGGCGGCGAAGGCGGCGGTCTCCTCGTTGCGGACGTGGACCCACTCGATGCCGTCGGTGGTGCGGACGGCGTCCACCACCGGGTTGAGGCTGTCCCCCACCACCCCGTAGACGCGGGTGACCCCCGCGGCGAGCAGTGTTCGGACGAGTTGTTCGGCGACGGTGTTCCTGCTCATGACGGACCCTCCCGGGGCACTGCGCGGCCGGGGGCCGGGCTCGTCGCCCCCGGACCACGCTAGGAGCGGCCCGGCCGGTTGTGCCGGACCGCCACGCCCCGCGCCCTGCCGGACTCCGGACGGGACGGAACGGAGCCTGGCCGAGAGGTTGACCCGAACCTGGGTGGTGAACAAGGTTAATAGTCGTTTTTTTGAGTATTGTGCGTGGATACCCAGGAAAGGTGCGGGACATGAGGTTGGACGGGAATCTGCGCTACGTCGCGCTCGGGGACAGCCAGACCGAGGGGATCGGCGACGGCGACGAGGTGTCCGGCTACCGGGGGTGGGCGGACCGGTTCGCGGAGCACCTCGCCGCGACCGGGGCCAGGGTCGACTACGCCAACCTCGCGGTCCGCGGACGCCTGGCCCGGCAGGTCCACGAGGAGCAGCTCAAGGCCGCCCTGGAGCTGCGCCCGGACGTGGCGACGGTCTTCGCCGGGGTCAACGACCTCATCCGCCCCAGGTACGACGCGGACGAGGTGATCGACCACGTCGAGACGATGTTCGCCGAACTCACCGGGGTCGGTGCGCGGGTGGCCACGCTGACCTTCCCCGACATCGCGGAGATCGCCCCGCTGGCCAGGCCCCTCGTCCCGCGCGTGCTGGACTTCAACGAGCGGCTGCGCGAGGCGGCGGAGCGGCACGGGGTGGCGGTGGCCGACACCGCCGCGCACGCGGTCGCCACGGACCGGCGCCTGTGGCAGAGCGACCGGCTGCACTGCTCCTCCGAGGGGCACCGCCGGATCGCCGGGGCGGTGGCGCACGCGCTCGGCATCCCCGGCAGCGACGGGTCCTGGACGGACCCGCTGCCGCCGGTGCCCGCACCCGGTGCGTTCAGGTCCGCCGCGGAGGAGGTCCGGTGGCTGGGGTCGTTCCTCGGCCCCTGGGTGGTGCGCCGCGTCCGGGGCCGCTCCTCCGGTGACGGCCGCACCGCCAAGCGCCCCCTCCCCCTCCCCGTGGAGCTCTGAGCCCCCCGGAGCCCTGAGCCCTCCGGGGGCACTCTCGCCTCATTGTGCAACTTGTTGCATAATGAGGGGAGGCCGGCAGGACACCGGCCGGAGGCACCCCGCGCAAGGAGAGGTCATGAGCGAGTACCCCCACCTTCTGGAACCCCTGGACCTGGGCTTCACCACTCTGAAGAACCGCGTGATCATGGGCTCCATGCACGTCGGCCTGGAGGAGGCCCCGAACGGTTTCGAGAGGATGGCCGCCTTCTACGCGGAGCGCGCCCGCGGCGGGGTCGGCCTCATCGTCACCGGCGGCATCGCCCCCAACCCCGAGGGCGCCACCTTCACCGGAAGCGCCAAGCTCACCAACGACGAAGAGGTCGCCGAGCACCGGGTCATCACCGAGGCCGTGCACCGCGAGGGCGGCAGGATCGCCATGCAGATCCTGCACACCGGCCGCTACGCGTTCAGCGAGGAGTCCGTCTCCGCCAGCCCCCTCCAGGCGCCGATCAGCCCCTTCGTGCCGCACGAACTCACCGAGGAGGAGATCGAGCGCACCATCGAGGACTTCGTCCGCTGCGCCGAGCTCGCCCAGCGGGCCGGGTACGACGGCGTCGAGGTCATGGGCTCCGAGGGCTACCTCATCAACCAGTTCATCGCGCCCGCCACCAACAAGCGCCAGGACCGGTGGGGCGGCTCCTTCGACAACCGCGTCCGCCTCCCCCTGGAGATCGTCCGCCGCGTCCGCGAGCGCGTGGGCACCGACTTCATCCTCGTCTACCGCCTGTCCATGCTCGACCTCGTACCCGACGGCTCCACCTACGACGAGGTCGTCGAGCTCGGCAAGCGGATCGAGACCGCCGGCGCCGACATCATCAACACCGGCATCGGCTGGCACGAGGCCCGCGTCCCCACCATCGCCACCTCCGTTCCCCGCGGCGCCTACACCTGGATCACCCAGCGCCTCAAGAAGGAACTGACGGTCCCGCTGGTCGCGGTCAACCGCATCAACACCCCCGAGATCGCCGAGCGGATCATCGCCGAGGGCAAGGCCGACATGGTCTCCCTGGCCCGCCCGATGCTCGCCGACGCCGCCTTCGTCGCCAAGGCCGAGGCCGGCAGGGCGGAGGAGATCAACACCTGCATCGGCTGCAACCAGGCCTGCCTGGACCACACGTTCAGCCTCAAGATCACCTCCTGCCTGGTCAACCCGCGCGCCTGCCACGAGACCGAGCTGGTCCTGTCCCCCACCCGGACCCGCAAGAACGTGGCCGTGGTCGGCGCCGGACCCGCCGGTCTCGCCTTCTCCGTCTCCGCGGCCGAGGTCGGCCACAGCGTCACCCTCTTCGACTCCGCCTCCGAGATCGGCGGCCAGCTCAACATGGCCCGCCGCGTTCCCGGCAAGGAGGAGTTCGACGAGACCCTCCGCTACTTCCGGGTCCAGCTCGCCAAGCACGGCGTGGACGTCCGCCTGAACACCACGGCCACCCCCGCCGACCTCGACGGCTACGACGAGGTCGTCATCGCCACCGGCGTCACCCCGCGCACCCCTCCGATCCCGGGCGTGGACCACCCCAGCGTGGTCAGCTACGTGGACGTGCTGCGCGGCGGCGCCGAGGTCGGCGAGAAGGTCGCCGTCATCGGCGCGGGCGGCATCGGCTTCGACGTCGCCGAGTTCCTCACCGACGGCGGTGACGACGCCAGCCAGGACCCGGACACGTTCTTCCGCCTCTGGGGCGTGGACACCGACTACAAGGAGCGCGGCGGCCTGGGCGCCCCCGTGCGGCCCGCCCCGCCCCGCCGGGTCCACCTGCTCCAGCGCAAGACCAGCAAGGTCGGCAAGGGCCTGGGCAAGACCACCGGGTGGATCCACCGCCTGGAGCTGCGCCACCGCGGCGTGGAGATGGTCGCGGGCGCCGACTACCGCCGGATCGACGACGAGGGCCTGCACCTGACCGTGGACGGCGAGGAGCGCGTGCTCGACGTCGACACCGTCGTGGTGTGCGCCGGGCAGGACCCGCGCCGGGACCTGGCCGACGAGCTGACCGCCGCCGGACGCTCCGTGCACCTGATCGGCGGCGCCGACGTCGCCGCCGAGCTGGACGCCAAGCGCGCCATCAAGCAGGGCACCGAACTGGCCGCCGCCCTGTAAGCCCTCCGGTTCTCCGGACCTCCCTAGAATGCGCTCATGTCCCTGCCCCACGCGATTCTGACCGCCCTGCTGGAGAAACCCTCCTCCGGACTGGAACTCACCCGGCGCTTCGACCGCTCCATCGGGTACTTCTGGTCCGCCACCCACCAGCAGATCTATCGCGAGCTGGGCAAGCTGGAGAAGGCCGGACTCATCCGGGCCCTGCCGACGGACTCGCCCACCCGGGGCCAGAAGAAGGAGTACGAGGTACTGGCCTCGGGCCGGGAGGAGCTGGAGCGCTGGGTCGCCGGGCAGGACGAACCGCGCGACCCCCGCGACCCCCTGCTGCTGCGCCTGCGCGCGGCGGGGGTCGTGGGGGTGGGCGACGGTCTGCTCGAGGAGCTGCGCCGCCACCGGGAACTGCACGCCGCCCGCCTGGCGGAGTACCGGGAGTTCCAACGGCGCGACGCGGCCCGCGGCCACGGGACCGAGCGGGACCGGGTCCAGGGCCTGGTGCTGCAGGGCGGTATCGACCTGGAGCTCTTCTGGGTGAACTGGCTCGACAAGGCCATCGACGGCCTGGCCGTCCCCGGAACCGCCTCCTAGGCACGCCCGGGAAGGCCTGGTGCGCACAAAAAACCGCCCCCGGCTGCTGCCGGGGACGGCTTGTGGCGGTGGATGAGGGATTTGAACCCTCGAAGGGTTGCCCCTTACCCGCTTTCGAGGCGGGCGCCATCGGCCACTAGGCGAATCCACCGAGAGGTACTCTACCGGACGCGGCGCCGTTCGAAAAACCGAATCAGCAGATCCGCGCACCTGTCGGCGGTGTCCTGACTGATCAGATCGGGTGGAACGACTTCGGGACGGTGGTTCTGCCGGGGGTCCCTGACCAGGTCCCACATCGAACCCGCCGCCCCGGCCTTGGCGTCGCGCGCCCCGTAGACCAGGCGGTCCACCCGGGAGAGCACGGTGGCTCCGGCGCACATCACACAGGGTTCGAGGGTGACCACCAGGGTGCATCCGGACAGGCGCCACTCACCGCGCGCCTGGGACGCCGCACGCAGCGCCA
Source organism: Nocardiopsis ganjiahuensis DSM 45031 (assembly GCF_000341085.1). Taxonomy (GTDB): domain Bacteria; phylum Actinomycetota; class Actinomycetes; order Streptosporangiales; family Streptosporangiaceae; genus Nocardiopsis; species Nocardiopsis ganjiahuensis. The sequence goes on from NZ_ANBA01000012.1 coordinate 39,722, forward strand.
GCACCTCGGCGTGTCCGGTCGGATCGCCGTCGGCCTCGCGTCGGTTGTGTCCGCGGCCCAGGACGGCGCCGTCGGGTCCGAGCACCACGGCACCGACCGGCACGTCGTCGGTGGCCAGGGCCAGCTCGGCCTCGGCCAGGGCGTCGAGCATCGCGCCGTCGACCGCACCCCGGTCGAGATCGGGCAGGTCGGTCAACCGGTCACAGCCTCATCGAGTCGAGGAGGTCGGCGAAGCCGGAGCGTTCGGCGATCACCGCGAGTACGTCACTGGGCAGCACGCCGCCGCCCACGGAGAGGTCGGCGAGTTCGTCCTCGGCCACCCCGAGATCGGTGAGCAGCTCCCCGTCACCGTCCGGCCTGGGGTCGGGGCGGGCGCCCGCGCTCTCGGCGGGCACGGGTGCGCCGAGCCCGCCGGCCTCGGAGAGCACACCGGCCAGCGGGTGGTCGTGCACCACCCGGCCGTCGGAGAGGTAGACCCGCGGATCCGGAACCGACTCGTCCACCCGGATGACGGCGAACCACTCGTCGTCCGCCTCCACGAGCAGCAGGGCCAGCTCGCTGTCCCAGTCCGTCGCGAGGTCCAACATGAGGTCGGTGATGTCGTCGATGGCCTCGACGCCACCGAGATCGACCTCGGTTCCCCGCCACGTCTTCCCGTTCGGGGCGAAGACGGCTGCGAAGGTCGACACCACGTGCCCTCCTGTCTCTCCTGACCGCGTTCCAGGCGACCCCTACCCCATACCGTCCAGGACACGCTGGAAGGACTGGGCGAATCCCAACCGCTCGGACACGCTCGCGAGCACCTCGTCCGGATAGAGGTCGAGATCGCCCGCGAGGGCGCCCAGTTCCATCTCGTCCAGACCCAGGTCCGCGACCACGGACAGGTCTCCCGCGGGCAGGACCTGGTCGAGGTCGTCGTCGTCCGGCAGGTCGATGTCCAGGTAGTCCAGGACGTCCCGGGCGACCTGCCAGTCGACCGAGGCGGTCACGTCGGACAGGAAGAGGGAGACCTCGCCTCCGTACACACGGACGATGATGAAGAAGTCGTCGCCGACCGACACCAGCCCGATGGACCCGCTGATGCTCGGCTGTTGGCGCAGGGCGTGGATGAGCCCCTTGAGATCGTGTGTCAGCGCTACGGGGAGAAGGTCGACATCCCAGTACTCCTCTTCCCTGTACGCGACGGCCGCGAAGTCACCCGAGTCGTCGTCACCATGATCGAGCACTGTCATCGTCACCCCAACCCGGACGGTGTTTCGGTGCGGACGAGTGGAGCCCGGCTCGCCCGTGCGAGTGCCATGGTAACGATCACTCCCACCTCGCCGTAGTCGCTCATCCGCCGTGGAACGCCCTAACGCTCTCATGAGAGGCGGGTCCCCCGCGCCCCCGTGACCGATCCCATGCACACCAGTTCCGCGCCGGAGACCCCCGGAACCGCCCGGGAGGGGGTGTGGAGGGTCCGATGAGCCCTGGTCCGGGTGATACGCGCGGTTAGACTCGGGCAGGCCCCTCACCCCGTCAACCGTCCCGTTATCCCAGCTCACCCGGAGAACGTTTTGGAAACCCTGGTCGTCGACCACCCCTTGGTCGCGCACAAGCTGACCACCCTGCGCGACGTGCGGACCGACTCACCGACCTTCCGGCGGCTGACGGACGAGCTGGTCACCCTGCTCGCCTACGAAGCGACGCGGGACGTCCGCGTGACAGAGGTCACCATCGAGACCCCGCTCGTGGAGACCACCGGCACCCAGCTGACGCGTCCCACCCCGCTCGTGGTCCCGATCCTGCGCGCCGGGCTCGGCATGCTCGACGGCATGACCCGCCTCCTGCCCACCGCGGAGGTCGGCTTCCTCGGCATGGCGCGTGACGAGGAGACCCTCCAGCCCGCCACCTACGCCGACCGCCTTCCGCAGGACCTGTCCGGACGCCAGTGCTACGTGCTGGACCCGATGCTGGCCACCGGCGGCACCCTGGCCGCGGCGCTGAAGCTGCTCGTCGAACGCGGCGCCGACCACATCACCGCGATCTGCCTGCTGGTGGCGCCCGAGGGCCTGACCGCCGTGGAGCAGAAACTGACCGAAACCCTGCCCGGTGACCACGGCGCCACACTGCGCGTCGTGACCGCGGCGGTGGACGAGCGCCTGAACGAGAACGGCTTCATCCTCCCGGGGCTGGGGGACGCCGGCGACCGCCTGTACGGCTGCGCCTGAGTCCGGAGCCCCGCCACGCAAGGCACCCGCGCCCAATCGGATCACCGGTTGGGCGCTTTTTCGGCTCTTTTGGGGACGGGGTGAATGAACGCCCGAAAATCGGGCATTGGTCCCATCGTGCCCTGCTTCCCCGGTGGTGTCACCCCAGGTCGAGCCCGCTCGACCGGACTCCGGCCGACACGGTATTGCATTAGCCGAATTCATTTCGAGATTGGAACGTAACAGATTACAGTGATCATGGTTCCTGACCACCCGTAACCGGGTGCACCCGCCAGACCGAAACCACCCCACAAGGGGCTCAGCCCACTGATATCCGAACGCCGCTGCCTGTTTCCGGCGCGGAGTTCCGGCAACCCTCCAGTGGCTACGCAAAGCCCCCGAGCGCACACGCGCCGTGCTGTTCCGCCCTCGCAGCCCTAAGGAGTGAGATGCCCGAGAACCCTTCCCCCTCGACAACCCAGGCCGCCCGCGACCCCCACTTCAACCCAGTCATCAGTCGCCTGTCCACAGAGTTCTCCGACGTGCACCACTCCTCCACCGTCTCCCGGTGCGTGGACGCGGCCAGACACGGCGCCCAGGACGTGACCGGGCGGGCCACCCCGGACCTCGTGGAGCGCATCGCCCGACAGCACCTCCAGGTGCTCGCCCTGGCCTTCGCGGAACAGCGTTAGACACTCCCGCACCAGTTTCGGGCCCGCACTACCCCCCTCTTCGGAACGCGAAGAACCGGGTTCCCTGTCGTCTCCCTCCTCGGATCGGCGAACCCTTCCTCGGAACCCGGGCCCGCCCCTGGTGTGCCTTCGCCCCTTCGGGAGCGCATCCCGACCGACTTTTCACCGCCCTGACCTGCATCAGAACGGAAACCTCTTTCCGGACCACCATTCACCGGGTTACCAACACCACCGGAACCGGACACAGCCCGCAAGCGGTGAACGTCCGACATACCGCCACGCCGAGGGTGCGCCCCAGGCTTTACGGGCATGATGGTCGATGGAACAATCACTGCTGGGTTGGTGGGTCAGGTGGATTCCAAGGGGAGTCAGTCGTGGCGAAGTTGAAGAAATGGGGCGGTTATGCGCTCATCGGTTTCGTGGCGTTTTATCTGCTCACGCAACCGGAAAGCGCGGCCGGAGTGATCCAGAGCGGACTGGATCTCCTGGTGGGCGGCGCTGAGTCGATGTCCCGGTTCGTCAACACGCTGCTGTCGTAGACGGGGACGGGTCGGCTGTCATGAAGCTCGTAGCCTCGAGCAACGCGGCTCCAGCGTCGGTGAACCGCTACCTCCTGCCGCATGAGCAGGACGTCGTGACCATCCGTCGGCACCCAGCGGTCCTCATCGGTCCGGTGGGTGCGGTTCTGGCGGCCCTGGTGTTCGCGGCCATCCTGAGCAGGACGATCGGCGCCAACAGCACCGCGACCCTGGCCGTCGTGTGGTGGCTCTGGCTGCTGGTGCTGGTGTGGTTCGTCTGGCGGGTCGCCGAGTGGTCCGTCGACTACTTCGTGATCACGTCGGCGCGGTTGTTGCTGACCCAAGGGCTGATCACCCGGCAGGTGAACATGATGCCGCTGGGCAAGGTCACCGACATGCGGTTCGAGCGAACACTGCTCGGCCGCTTCCTCGGGTACGGCACCTTCGTGATGGAGTCCGCAGGTCAGGACCAGGCGCTCAGCAGGATCGCTTTCATTCCCTACCCCGAGCAGCTCTATCTCGAAGTCGTGGGACTGATCTTCAAGGAGTAGCCGGCCGCGCACCGACCACAGACGTTCGCGGAGCACCCGTCCAGGCGGCGGGTGCTCTTTCGCGTCCGGGGTAGGACCGGGTTACCAACCTGTTCACCTTCCGTTCACCTTGCTGGCCCGCACACCGCTGAACCCCTGGGCAGCAGACCCACCCAGACGGAAGTGAATTGACTCCAAGGTGAACATAGGGTTAACTTGGGTCATCTGCTAAGGAAACGAGGAGGGCTACATGGCACGCAGGACCGAACACGGGCCGCACCTCTCTCGCTCCGCGACCACCCCTCGGCGTGTCCGGTCCGCCGCAGCGAGCCGTCGGCTCTCCGGCCTGGCCCCCGAGCCCGCGCTGGTCCCGAAGCCGCGCGAGGTCCGCGAGAACACCGACACGACCACTTCGGAGCACCCGATCATGCACTGGGTCCTGGTCACTGACGACAACGGCCGCACCCGGCCCGAGGCGCGCTGGCTCTGACAGCCGCAGCGCTCGAAACAACCACGAAGGGCCGTCCGCCGAGCGCGGGCGGCCCTTCGTCATGCCTCCCGGAGAGCCTCGAGGATCACTTTCCGAAGCCTCCTGATCGCTATGTCGACAAATCGGCAAGGAAATAAACCCCCTATTCGGTCGTCCCTATATGAGGCACACAGCAACAGCTGAGAGTGATGCCCCTCTCACTGGAACTCCCTTGACGCCCTTTGAAACGAGACGTATCGTCTCACCCATGAGGCTTCAGATCTTCCTGTAACCCGCGCCGGACGCCCGCGTTCCGAGCAAGCGCCCCACCGCCACTGCGGTGCCGCGCCGCTCCGCAGGCGTCACCACACCGCGGTCGCTTACGGAAGGCCTCAGCACCCCTGGTTCCGGCTCACCGGCACACCCCTGTGCCCATGCCCGAAACCTCCTGGCTCTCCCTGTCGATCCGCGGAACCGATCACCACCGGAACCACGTAGACCAGGAGAGCCACATGCTCGGAACACTCACCCGACACCGGTCCCAGCTCGCGCTCCGCGAGATCAGCAAGCGCTACGGGGACCACACGGTCCTGGACCGGGTCAGCCTCACCGTCGGCCCGGGCGAACGCGTCGGCGTGATCGGCGACAACGGCTCCGGCAAGAGCACCCTCCTCCGCCTCCTCGCGGGCGAGGAGGACCCGGACAACGGGGAACTCACCGTCCGGGCCGCAGGCGGCGTCGGCTACCTTCCCCAGACCCTCGAGGGGGTGTCAGGCGGACTACCGAACGGCACCGTCGGTGACGCGATCGACGCCGCACTCCGAGGGCTGAGGGAGCTGGAGGAGCGCATCCGCGCGGCCGAGGCCGCCCTCGGCGAGGCCGCCCCGGAGCAACTGAACGCCTACGGCGACCTCCTGGCGGAGTTCGAGGCGCGCGACGGCTACGGCGCAGACGCCCGCGTCGACGCCGGACTGCACGGTCTGGGCCTGCCCGGCCTGGAGCGGGACCGGCCCCTGCGGACGCTGTCCGGCGGGGAGCGTTCGAGGCTGGCGCTGGCCGCGGTGCTGGCCGCCTCGCCCGAGCTCCTCCTGTTGGACGAGCCCACCAACGACCTGGACGACCGCGCGGTCGCCTGGTTGGAGGAGCGGCTCCGGCAGCACCGGGGCACGGTCGTCGCCGTCACCCACGACCGGGCTTTCCTGGCCGGGGTGACCGAGACGGTGCTGGAGGTGGACACGGACACCCACCGGGTGAGGCGCTACGGCAACGGCTACGACGGGTTCCTCGCCGCCAGGGCGGCGGCGCGGGCCCGCCGGGCCCGCGAGTACGAGGACTGGAAACAGGACCTGGCCAGGCAGCGGCGGCTGGCCGACAACCACATCGCCGCCCTGCGGGCGATCCCGCGCAAGATGGAGAAGGCGGCCTTCGGCCACGGCGGGTTCAGGATGCGCGGCGCGGCACACGGTTCCATGGGCCGGATCCGCAACGCGAAGGAGAGGCTGGCACGGCTGACCGAGAACCCTGTCGCACCGCCGCCGGTCCCCCTCCGGATGGCCGCCGAGTTCGCCGGCCCGCTCTCCCACGAGGAAGCGGCGGAGACGGCCCCGGTCGCGGAGCTGGAACGGGTGCGGGTGGACCGCCGGCTGGACATCGGCGCCCTGTCGCTGGCGCCGGGTGAGCGGGTCCTGGTCACCGGCCCCAACGGGGCGGGGAAGACCACCCTGGTCCGGGTCCTGGCCGGGGAGCTGGCCCCCGGCTCCGGCCGGGTGCTCCTGCCCGGCAGGATCGGCCTCCTGCGCCAGGAGAACGCCCCGGTACCGCCGGGGCGGACCGTGCTCCAGGCCTACGCGGCCGGGCGCCCCGGCCCCGCGGAGGAGTACCGGGACGAACTGGCCTCGCTCGGGCTGTTCCGGGCCGACGGGCTCGACCGGACGGTGGCCTCGCTGTCCGTGGGCCAGCGGCGCAGGATCGAGGTGGCCCGGCTGACCTCGGGCGCCCACGAGCTGCTGCTGTTGGACGAGCCGACCAACCACCTCTCCCCCGGCCTGGTGGAGGAACTGGAGGAGGCGCTCTCCCGCTACACGGGCGCCCTGGTGCTGGTGACACACGACCGGATGATGCGCGAGCGCTTCGGCGGCCGCCACCTGGAACTCCGTGCGGGCACCGTGATCGCCGACTCCCGGCGGTAGACATGTCGACGTGTCTCTTTGTCGACATTTCGGCTCGCACATAAGTCGACTTATGGATTGACCGATACAACGGGGCGTGACTACTGGTCACGCCCCGCACCCATGAACGCTTTCCCGAAGCACGGTAGGTCAGCGGGGCCGGGCCGTGTCGACGGATTAACCGGGCGCCATGTCGACGAAGCGGCTGTAGTGGCCCTGGAAGGCCACAGTCACGTCCGCGGTGGGACCGTTGCGGTGCTTGGCCACGATGATGTCGGCCTCGCCCGCGCGCGGCGACTCCTTGTCGTGCACGTCCTCGCGGTAGAGCAGGATCACCATGTCGGCGTCCTGCTCGATGCTGCCCGATTCGCGAAGATCCGACACCTGGGGGCGTTTGTCGGTGCGCTGCTCGGGGCCGCGGTTGAGCTGGGACAGCGCCACCACGGGCACCTCCAGCTCCTTGGCCAGGAGCTTGAGCGAACGCGACATCTCGGAGACCTCCTGCTGGCGGCTCTCCACCCGGCCGGGCGAGCTCATCAGCTGGAGGTAGTCGACGATCACGAGCTTGAGGTCGTGCTGCTGCTTGAGGCGGCGGCACTTGGCCCGGATCTCCATCATCGACATGTTGGGCGAGTCGTCGATGAACAGCGGCGCGCTGGCCACCTCGCCCATCCGTCTGGCCAGCCGCGCCCAGTCCTCGTCGGTCATCAGACCGGACCGCATGGTGTGCAGCGGCACCCGTGCCTCGGCGGAGAGCAAGCGCATGACGATCTCGTTGCGCCCCATCTCCAGACTGAAGAAAACGGACGCCATCTCGTTCTTGATAGACGCAGCACGCGCGAAATCCAAGGCCAGGGTGCTTTTTCCAACGGCTGGTCTCGCGGCGATGATGACCATCTGGCCGGGGTGGAGGCCGTTGGTGAGGGCGTCGAAGTCGGCGAAGCCGGTGGGGACGCCGGTCATGCTGCCGTCGTTGGCCCCGATCGCCTCGATCTCGTCCAGGGCGCCGGGCATGATGTCGCCCAGGACCACGTAGTCCTCGCCGGTGCGCTTCTCCGCGACCTTGTAGATCTCGGCCTGGGCGTGGTCGACGAGGTCGTCCACCTCGCCGTCGCCCGCGTAGCCGATCTGCGCGATGCGGGTGCCGACCTCGACCAGGCGGCGCAGGACGGCGCGGTCCGAGACGATCTTGGCGTAGTAACCCGCGTTGGCCGCGGTGGGGATCGCCTCGGTGAGGGTGTGCAGGTACGGCGCTCCGCCGACCCGGGTGGCCTCACCGCGCTTGGTCAGCTCCGCGTTGACGGAGATGGCGTCGACGGGCTCACCGCGGGAGAAGAGGTCGACGACACTGTCGTAGATGATCTGGTGCGCGGGGCGGTAGAAGTCCGCGGAGCGGATGATCTCGACGACCTGGGTGATGGCGTCCTTGGACAGCAGCATGCCGCCCAGGACGCTCTGTTCGGCCTGGATGTCATGGGGTGGGGTGCGCTCGTATCCGCCTTCTTCAGGTGGTTGCCCAGCGACACTCACGAACTTCTCCCCACACCGGCCGCGTGTGTCGGCCCGGATCGGGCCGACTCTTCCAGGATGCCCCATCCCCGGTGCCGAAGGCGCCGTGCGGGGCGCCTGTGGACAAGTCCTTACCATCACATCCGAAGCCCTGTGGGGCATTGCGCACAGAGGTTATGCACATCACCTGTGGATAACTTTGCCGCGAGTCGCCCATAACCTGCTTGAACTGGGAAAACGTAGTTCGCCACCGGGACGTGCAAGATGTCTCACAGGACGGCTTTCCACAGGTTATCCACAGGCTTCGACCCACCTGTGGACAACGCCACAGATAGTCTCGAACGCCTGTCCGGTACTGTGGCTCCGTCATGGCAACTCTGCTCTCCGCGGCCCCCTTCCGGCACCGCCACGACCGCGAGATCTTCGCTCTCGCCGTCCCCACGTTCTTCGCGCTCATCGCCGAGCCCCTCTTCCTGCTCACCGACACCGCGATCGTCGGCAGCCTGGGCACCCGGGCTCTGGGCGGACTCGGGGTCGCGGGCCAGGTCCTGATGACCCTGGCCGCGGTGTGCATCTTCCTCGCCTACGGGACCACCGCGGCGGTGGCCCGCAAGTTCGGCGCCGGCGACACCACCGGCGGCATCCGTGACGGGGTGGACGGGCTCTGGCTCGCGATCCTGCTGGGGATCGCCGCGATCGGGATCGGCTGGCCGCTGGGCCCGTGGATGATCGACCTCCTGGGCGCCTCGCCCGAGGTGGCACCCTACGCCCTCACGTACCTGCGGATCAGCCTGCTGAGCACGCCGTTCCTGTTGGTCGTCATGGCCGGAACCGGGGTCCTGCGCGGTCTCCAGGACGCCAGGACGCCGTTGGTGGTGGCCGTCGCCTCCTACATCGGCAACGCCGTGCTGTGCGCGACCTTCGTGTTCGTCTTCGACTGGGGCATCGCCGGTTCGGCCTGGTCGACGGTGCTCGCCCAGGGCGCGGGAGCGTTCTGGTACGTGGCGGCCATCGCCCGCTCGGCCCGGCGCGCGGGGGTGTCCCTCACCCCGACCCTGGCGGGGCTGCGGGCCTCGGCCTCGGCCGGGTTCGCGCTGTTCCTGCGCAGCGTGTCCATGCGCGTGGTGGCGCTGGTGACGACCGCCGTCGCCGCCCGTCTCGGTGACGAGTCGATCGCCGCACACCAGGTCAGCTACAACATCTGGGCCCTGCTGGTGTTCGCGATGGACGCCATCGCCATCGCCGGGCAGTCGATCGTGGGCCGCTACCTCGGCGCCGGTGACGTGCGGGGGACCAAGGACGCCACCCGCCGCATGGTCGAGTGGGGCGTGATGTCGGGACTCGTGTTCGCGGTCCTGGTGTTCCTCGTGCTGCCCTGGGCCCACGTCCCCTTCACCTCGGACCCGCGGGTGGCCGTGCTGATCACGGCCTCCCTCGTGGTGGTGGCGCTGATACAGCCGCTGAGCGGGGTGACGATGGTGCTGGACGGGGTCCTCATGGGGGCAGGAGACCAGCGCTACCTGGCCTGGGCGTCCCTGTGGACGATGCTCGCCTTCCTGCCGTTCGCCCTGGTCGTCCCCCGGCTCGCCACCTCCGAGGTGTGGGGCCTGGTGGGGCTGTGGATCGCCTTCGCCGTGTGGATCCTGGCCCGCGCCGTCACCCTGGGCCTGCGCGCCCGGGGCGGGTCCTGGCTCGTCACCGGCGCGGCCCGGCCGTGATCAGCGGGTGGACCGCCCCTGCGGCGGGGAGCAGGGACGGTTCTCGGTCTTCTCCGGGCCAGGGCCTTCCCGGGTCAGGGCACCGCGCCGTCAGAGAGACGTGTCGAGGTCACCGATGGCGGGGCCGTGGTAGAAGGTCGCGATCCGCTCGGAGCTCGGTACGGCCGGGTAGCTCGGCAGCTCCTCCAGGGTGAGCTCCCTCCCTGCCTGCCTGCTCAGGTGGATGAGCTGTTCGCGCAGCCGGCTCCCCACGTCGTCGCGGAGCTGGGGGAGCATCGAGTAGAGCTTGTCGCCCGGGCAGCTGGTGGCGTTGTAGTCGCGGTGGCCCACGATCGCCTCCTGCGGGTCGAGGCGGTACACGAGGCACAACCACGAGCAGGTGTCGACCAGGGCGGACATGAGCGCGCCGGGCGGGGTCGTCGAGGTGTAGGTGCCCTCGTTCTCGATCCCGATCGTGTGCGAGTTGTGGTTCGCGGTGTGCGCGCCGAGCACGTGCTTGCCGTCCCGGATCGCCTGGAGCGACCGGTCGCGCCCCTCCATGATGTGTCCGCCGCGACTGATCGTCAGCTGCTGCCCGGTGTCACTCCACCCGTTGCTGTCCATGTGGTAGCTCTGGATGGACCTCGACAGCGCTGCGGCGTGGCTGGTCGACGTGTCCGACACGTTCCCGGTGGCGGTGTGGTGCACGACGATGTGGGTCGGGCCCGTCGCCAGTACCTGGATGCCGCCCTTGGGGGCGCGCGCCTTCCAGTCCGCCCGGGTGTAGACCTTGGGCGTCGCCGAGGCGGAGGCCGGTCCCGCAGCCGACACCCCCAGCACCCCACCGAGGAGGACTCCGCCGGCGGCCAGGGCGGCTCCTCGCAGCATCGTCCTACGGTCCACCGCCAGAGGGTGGTCGGTCTCGGGTCGTCTCTCAACGGCCATCGGTATGCTGTCCTCTCCGTGCGGAGCGCCGCGGGACGCGACGCGACACAGAGAACACGCTAGATTACAAAGAGTAATCAAAGGGTGGTTTGCAGTAATACGGCGTGTTCCGTCAAGCACGGAACCCCGCCCCTCCGAAGAGGGACGGGGTCCGGGAGCGGAACGGCCGACGCGTACTAGGCGCCGACGATGTCCAGCTTGATCGTCGCGGCGACCTCGGGGTGCAGGCGGACCTGGACCTTGTGGGCACCGACCGACTTGATCGGGTTCTTGATCTCGATCCGGCGCTTGTCCAGCTCGGGACCGCCGGTGGCCTTGACGGCCTCGACGATGTCCGCGGGCGTGACCGAACCGAACAGACGACCACCCTGACCGGCGCGCTGCTTGAGGCGCACGTTCAGAGCACCGACCCGGCCGGCGACCTGCTGGGCCTCGTCCAGGGTACGGATGTCACGCGCCTTGCGGGCACGCTGGATCAGGTCGATCTGCTTCTGAGCGCCGCGGGTCCACCGGATGGCGAACCCTCGGGGCAGCAGGTAGTTGCGACCGTAACCGTTCTTCACCTCGACGACATCGCCGGGGGCTCCGAGACCGTTGACCTCGTGGGTCAAAATCAGCTTCACGACAAAAACCTCCCTCGGAATATCGCCGCTAGCGAGCGGTGCTGGTGTAGGGCAGCAGGGCCACCTCGCGCGCGTTCTTGATCGCCGTGGCGACGTCGCGCTGGTGCTGCGTGCAGTTGCCGGTCACCCGACGGGCACGGATCTTGCCGCGCTCGGAGATGAACTTGCGGAGAAGCGTGGTGTCCTTGTAGTCGATGTAGGACTGCTTCTCCTGGCAGAAGAGGCAAACCTTCTTCTTGGGCTTGCGCGCTGCCGGCTTAGCCATCGTGGTGCTCCTTCGCAAGAGCCCCGGGGTCCTCCCGGGGATGGGCTGGGAAAATGAAAGGTGACTCGGTCCCCGGAGGGACCGGGCCGGGTGTTACGAGGGGTGGACGCCGTCTAGAACGGGGGCTCGTCGGAGAAACCTCCGCCGCCGCCACCGAAACCGCCGCCGCCACCGCCGTTGGTCGCCCACGGGTCGTCGGCCGGGGCACCACTGCGGCCGCCCTGGCCGCCCTGGTTGCCGCCGAAACCGCCGCCCTGGTTCCCGTAGCCGCCGCCCTGGGGCTGTCCGCCCTGGGGCTGGCCGCCACCGAACCCGCCGCCCTGGTTGGCGCCGAAACCGCCACCACCCTGCCGCTGCGTCTTCGTCACCTTGGCGGTGGCGCTGCGCAGGGCCGGTCCGACCTCTTCGACGTCGATCTCGTAGACGGTCCGCTTCTCACCCTCGCGGGTCTCGAAGGACCGCTGCTTCAGGCGACCCTGCACGATGACGCGCATGCCGCGCTGAAGGCTCTCGGCCACGTTCTCCGCGTACTGACGCCACACGGTGCAGGAGAGGAACATGGACTCTCCGTCCTTCCACTCCCCCGACGCGCGGTCGAAGGTGCGGGGCGTCGAGGCCACACGGAAGTTGGCGACCGCGGCTCCACTGGGCGTGAAGCGCAGTTCAGGGTCATCGACGAGGTTGCCGACGAGCGTGATCTGGGTTTCGCCTGCCATGGATCGGCTCCGGTTCGAGATAGTTCGGGATCAGGCGGTTTCGCCTGCTCCCCGCATCATCCCTGCCCCTAGAGACAGAACAGCCCTGGGGACGGAAGAGGACGAGCGGGGTCAGGGGGTCGGGGCACTGGGGTGCCTAGTGAACCTCGGGGCGCAGAACCTTGGTGCGGAGCACGGCCTCGGCGATGCCGAGCTGACGGTCGAGCTCCTTGACCGTCTCGGGCTTGGCGGTCAGGTCGATGACCGCGTAGATGCCCTCGGAGTTCTTGTTGATGTCGTAGGCGAGACGACGCTTGCCCCAGATCTCCGTCTTCTCGACCGAGCCGCCGTCGTTGCGGACGACGCCCAGGAAGTTCTCCAGCGACGGGGCGACGGTGCGCTCGTCGAGGTTCGGGTCGAGGATGACCATGATTTCGTAACGACGCATAAGCGTACGTTCCTCCTCTGGACTGTTGCGGCCATGGAATCTCCATGGCAGGAGGGCAGGAGCCCGGCGTTCCGCCGCCCCGGTCGGGCCGGGGCGCACCGCTCGGGCTCTGAGCCATACGGGAACCAAGGCTACCAGCAGCGGCGTACCACCGGTGCTGGTCTGTGGACAACCCGGACCCTGCGCACGATCCGGACGCCCCGGAGCGCGCCACGCGCAAAGGCCGGGGGCCGGTGCCGGAGGGTCTCCCCCCGGCACCGGCCCCCGGCCGCGCCGTCGACTACCCGACGATCAATCCCTCGGCCTGATCAGGCTGTTGTTGTTCGAGTTGCCCTGACCGGCGTTGTTTCCCGGAAGCTCGGGATCGGTCGGCTCGGTGTCGTCGTCCTCACAGTCCGGCCGCGGCCATCCACCACCGCAGTCCTCCGGCGGCTCGGGGGTCTCTCCGCCGTTCTCGCACTCCCAGTCCCACCGATCGCACTCCTCTTCCTCCGTCGGCTCGTCGGTGGGCTCCTCCGTGGGCTCCTCGGGCTCGGGCGACTCGGTCGGTTCCTCGGGCTCGGGCGACTCGGTCGGCTCGGGGGTCGGCAGGAAGCTCTGGTCCTCGCCCACCCACTGGGGTGCCGGGAACTGCTGGTGCTCCTGTCCCTCCATGGCGACCTCCATGAAGGCCTTCCACACCCTCGCGGAGGTGGTGCCGCCGTAGACGTCACCGAACTCCGGACCGAAGTCCAACGAGTCGGTGGCCTTCTCACGGCTCAGTCCGACCGCGGTGGAGAGCTGCGGTGTGTACCCCACGAACCAGGCCGACACCGCGTCGGAGGAGGTACCGGTCTTGCCGGCCACCGGGCGGCCGTCGCTCAGGGCGGCGTTCTTGCCACCGCCGTTGGTGACCACCTCCTGCATGGCGTGGGTGGCGTCGGCGGCGACGCCCTGGGAGAAGACCTCGGTGCCCTTCTCCAACTCTTCCGCGTCGTCCGGTGTGAGCGGTTCCCCGTCGGCCTTCTGGACCTCGGTGACCATGTGGGCCGGGAAGTGCCGTCCCTCGGCGGCGAAGGTCGCGTAGCCGCTGGCCATGTCGAGCGCGTTCACCTGGTGCGTGCCCAGCGCCACGAGCGGACCGACCTGGGAGGTCGTCTGCCGGTCGGGGTGCACGCCCATCTCGACCGCGAGCGCGTCCACCCGGGACGGTTCGACCTGGACCGCCAGGTCCACGAAGCTCGTGTTCACCGAGTCCGCGGTGGACTGGATGAGGTCCACGTCACCGTATTCGGCATTGCCGGAGTTGTTCACCGGGCTGGCCAGGCCGGGGAACTCCCGGCCGTTGGAGCCGTCGAACTGGCTGCGCAGTCCGATCTCGTCCATCAGGGCCCGGGCCAGCACGTAGGGCTTGTAGGCCGAACCGGCCTGGGCCTGGTGGACCAGGGAGTGGTTGATCTGCGTGGAGACGTCGGGGCCGCCGTTGAAGGCGACGATCTCCCCTGTCGACGGGTCGACCGCGGTCAGCCCGTGCTTGGTGTCCTCGGCCGCGCCCTCCGGGAGGACGTCGAAGGCGTCCCTGGCGGCGGTCATCAGCGCCGGGTCGAGCGAGGTCTTGATGACCAGGCCCTTGGTGGCGATGTCGGCGGCGGTCACGTTCGAGCCCTCGTAGCGGCGCTCGACCTCGTTGATCACGGCCTGGCGGATGTATCCCAGGCTCGGGTCGTCGTCCTGCCCCGAACCGTCGTACTCGATGGCCTCGGGGATCTCCAGCTCTTTGGCCTCGTTCTCGGGCAGGCCCAGTTCGCCGCCGGTCTCCTCGTACATCGTGGCGAGCTGCTCCTGGACGTAGGGCCAGCGCTCCTCCTTGAGGTATTTGGCGGTCCAGGAGTCGGGATCAGGGTTCTCGAAGTTGCTGGGCATCTGGATGATGATGCCGATGTAGGCGCCCTCGGCGTCGGTGAGGTCCTTCACGCTCTTGCCGAAGTACTCCTGGGCGGCCATCTCGACGCCCAGGGCCCCGCGGCCGAAGTAGATCGTGTTGAGGTAGGTCGTGAGGACCTCCTCGGGCTCCTTCTGCTGCGCGAGCTTGATCGAGATGAAGATCTCGCGGACCTTGCGGATCAGCGGCGCGTCGCCGTCGAGCTCCCTGTAGTAGTTCCGGGCCATCTGCTGGGTGATGGTCGAACCACCGCCCGCGTCACCGCCGGAGAGCAGGGCGCGGCCGATACCCATGACGTTGATGCCCGGGTCCTCGAAGAAGGTGCGCTGCTCCGCGGCGAGCACCCCGTTGACGACCGAGGGCGGGAGGTCGTCGTACTCGACGGCCACGCGCTTGACGTCACCGGTGGTGGTGGCGAGCTCCTCCTCGCCCTCCTCCCCCGCCCAGTAGATCTGGGTGGAGGAGGACTGCTCCTCCGCCTCGTCGTCGAGTTGCTTCGCGTCGGGCGCCATGGAGTACAGCACCGCGAAGGCGGCCACCCCGCCGATGATCATCAGACCGCAGAAGGCCAGCGCGGGCTTCCAGGCCTTGGACAGGAACCGCTTCCACCAGGGGCGGTCGTCCGGCTCGTCCTCACGGGGACGGCGGCGTCCGCCGCCACCGCCGCGGCCGCCGGAGCCCGCCGCGGCGCGGGAGCCCCGACCGGCCGCACGGCGGCCCTCGGAGCGGGAGCCGTGTTCACGGTCACGGGGGTCACGGGGGCCCGCCGCGCGGCGGCGTCCGCCCGCACGGGGGTCGTCCGGACGGCGCCGGGGGCGTTCGCCGTCCTCCGGGCGCCGGGGGCGTTCGCCTTCGGGGCGGCGGCGCGGCCGGTCGTCGTCCTCGGGGCGGCGCCGGCGCTGGCCGTCGGGGCGGCGGGGCCGCTCTCCCTCGGCCCTGCGGCGCCCGCCCTCGGGGCGGGGGCGCCCCTCGGAACGCGCCTCGTCACCCGGGGGGCGGGCTCTGCGGGCGCGCGGCGCGGGCTGGTCGTCTCCCCGGAAGCCGCCGTCGGCATCAGGTCGGCGCCGTCCGCCCGCACGTTCTTCCCGGGGAGGGCCTCCGGCCCTGCGCCTTCCGCCGTCGCCGCGCGGACCGTCGTCCGGGCCGTCGGCCCGGCGACGGCCGCCGTCGGCACTCCGTCGTCGTTCGGTACTCACGTGGTCCTCGATTGCCTCTCACGGCCGGTCGGCCTGACGATTCCTTGGTGGAAACGGGGGATGGTCCCCCTGGGGGATCGGTGATTCGCGACCTGTGGTGCCGAACCGGCACGGCTCAGGGGCCGGTCGGGCCTGTTTCCACCGCTGTTGCCTGTCGTTCAAGGCTTGATAAAGAGACGCCCAGCCGTGGGCGAAGGTTTTCAACAGGTCGCGAAGACGTAAGCCGCTACTTCCTCCTGATCGTTGGCCTGCGGGAGCACTGCCCCTGACCCGTCGGTGCTCTGGGCCGACGTGAACTACGCCGCGGCGGTGGCTTCGTTCGGGGCTTCTACCGGCTACGCACGCAAATCAAGGGTCACGTTAGAGCGATCGAACGGTATAGCACAACCCACGCGCGAGGGTATCGCTCCCTTTGGAAGTCCTCGTCACCCTCTGCCGGGAACCTCCGGTCCCCGCAGCTCAGCGGCTCCGCGACCAGCAAGGACAGAAGCTGTGATCGCGGTCACGGAATCCGGGAGGGGATGCGTTCTCCCTGTTCACCGGCGCGGGTGTGAAATTGTGCGCAGGGCTCCCCGCTCACCACTCGCCCCACGGTCACTCCCGGTCACCCCGGCTACTCCGACGCCTCTGGCTGTATACGTTCTCACCACGAAGCGAAGATAGAGTCATAGCAGAACAAACCAGCCAGACATGCACAGTTCTCCCCCGAAGTCGACGGCCATGAGGGGGAACAGAAACTCCGTGCGCGCTGCTGACCACATACGGAATACGAACGCAGGATGACGAGCCCCGGACCGCCGTCGGCGCGGGCCCGTCGCCGTGCGCTGTGGAATCCATGTTCGCGAAGAAGAAGGAGCAAGGACCAATGGGTTCGGTACGTGTAGCCGTCGTGGGCGTCGGCAACTGTGCGGCGTCGCTCGTCCAGGGTGTGCACTACTACAAGGACGCCAACCCGGAGTCGCGGGTGCCCGGCCTGATGCATGTCCAGTTCGGCCCGTACCACGTGAGCGACATCGAGTTCGTCGCCGCCTTCGACGTGGACGCCAAGAAGGTCGGACACGACCTGGCCGAGGCCATCGTCGCGAGCGAGAACAACACCATCAAGATCTGTGACGTCCCGCCGACCGGCGTGACCGTCATGCGCGGCCCGACCTACGACGGTCTGGGCAAGTACTACCGCGAGACGATCCAGGAGTCCCCCGAGGACGCCGTGGACGTCGTCGCCGCTCTCAAGGCCAGCAAGGCCGACGTCCTCGTCTCCTACCTCCCGGTGGGCTCCGAGGAGGCCGGCAAGTTCTACGCCCAGTGCGCCATCGACGCGGGCGTGGCCTTCGTCAACGCGCTCCCGGTGTTCATCGCCTCCGACCCCGAGTGGGCCGAGAAGTTCACCAAGGCGGGCGTGCCGATCATCGGCGACGACATCAAGTCGCAGATCGGCGCCACCATCACCCACCGGGTGCTGTCCAAGCTGTTCGAGGACCGGGGCGTGGTCGTGGACCGCACCTACCAGCTGAACTTCGGCGGCAACATGGACTTCAAGAACATGCTGGAGCGCGAGCGCCTGGAGTCCAAGAAGGTCTCCAAGACCCAGTCGGTCACCTCGCAGATCCCGCACGAGCTCAAGGCGGGTTCGGTGCACATCGGCCCGTCGGACCACGTGCCGTGGCTGGACGACCGCAAGTGGGCGTACATCCGCCTCGAGGGCCGCGCCTTCGGCGACGTCCCGCTGAACCTGGAGTACAAGCTCGAGGTGTGGGACTCCCCCAACTCCGCGGGCATCATCATCGACGCCGTGCGTGCCGCGAAGATCGCCAAGGACCGCGGCATCGGCGGCCCGCTCCTGGAGCCCTCCTCCTACTTCATGAAGTCGCCGCCGGAGCAGTACAGCGACTCCGAGGCGCACGACAAGGTCGAATCCTTCATCAAGGGCGACGCCTAGCAGCCGCTCCCGGGCGGACCGTGTGCACACCGCCCGGGGCCGCCACGGCCCCGGGCGGTCCCCCGCCCCGCACGCCCTACTCTGAGGGCGTGTCCTTCTTCGGTGATCTGCGCGCGGTCCTCCAGGGGGCCCGGTTCCGCCGGCTGTTCGGTACCCGGTTGGTCTCCCAGTTCTCCGACGGGGTCTACCAGGCCGGACTGGCCGGTTTCGTGTTCTTCAACCCCGAACAGCACACGGGGGCCGGGGAGGTCGCCGCGGCCTTCGCCGTCCTGCTCCTCCCCTTCTCCGTGGTCGCCCCGTTCGCGGGTGTCCTCATCGACCGGTGGCCCCGCCGCCAGGTCCTCCTGCTGTCGTCCCTGGCCAAGGCCGTCCTGGCCACGGTGACGGCGCTTCTCGTCGCCCACGGGGAGGGGCCCGCGTTCTTCGTCGCGGCCCTGCTCGTCCTGAGCGTCAACCGCTTCTTCCTGTCCGGCCTCTCCGCGGGGCTGCCCTACGTGGTGCCCCGGGACAAGCTGATGATGGCCAACGCGGTCACCCCGACCTGCGGCACCGTCGCGAGCTCCCTCGGGACCGGTGTGGGCCTGGCGATCGGCATGATCGGCGGCGAGGAGGCCCTGGGCACCGGGGTGATCCTGTTCGCGGCCGCGCTGGGCTTCACCGGAGCCGCCCTGGTCTCGCTCACCCTGCGGTACCGGGAGCTGGGGCCGCACCTGGAAGCGGAGTCCGAGGAGGTCCGGGCCGCGCTGCGCAACGTGGTCAGGGGCATGGCCACCGGGGTCCGGCACATCTGGGAACGGACGCCCGCCCGCGACGGTCTGCTCACCATCGGCGGCCACCGCGTGCTCTTCGGCATCTCCACGCTCCTGACCATGCTGCTGTACAACAACACGTTCACGGGCGGCGGTGTCGCCGGGATCGCCGGATTCTCGGTGGCCGCGGGGCTGCTCGCCCTCGGCTTCTTCCTCGGGGCCGTGGCCACACCGTGGGCGACCGGGCGGATCGGTGAGAGCGCGTGGATCGCGTCGCTGCTCGCCGGCGCCGCCGTCGCGCTGCTGCTGTTCGGCCTGCCCTTCTCCGCGGCCCTGTTCCCGGTGGCCGCGTTCGTCCTGGGCTTCGTCTCCCAGGCGGTGAAGGTCACTGTCGACACGTTGGTTCAGCGACATGTCGACGACGCCTACCGCGGCCGGGTGTTCTCGGTCTACGACGTGCTGTTCAACGCCACGTTCGTGCTGGGGGCCGGGCTGACCGCCGGCCTGGTCCCGCAGTCCGGGGTGAGCGTCCCGGTGGTGGGCGCGATGATCCTCGCCTACCTCCTGATGAGCGCGGCCTGGTCGGTCCGCGCCCGCCGCCTCACCCGCGAGCGGCCCGAACCCGAGACGGTCTAGCGTTCGCCGCGTCCTTGCCCGCGCTCCTGGTGGAGACCGCGTCGGGGGTCGCCGCAGGAACGATTGCCCGCTGGTCGGCCCGGCGGACGGGCCCTCCTCTTCCCTGCTGGACCCCGCCCCTGCCGGGGGACATGTCGACTTGTCCGCCTATCCCCTTGTGCCCTTGTCGGCCGCCGCGGCCTCGTCTCCGACGGTCTCCCGGTAGACGCGCAGGCCGCGCGCCTCGTAGTTGGCGAGGGCGTGCTCACCGTCCAGGGAACAGGTGTGCAGCCACACCCTGCGGGTGGCTTCGCGCTCCGGCCGGCGCTCGGCCAGGTCCCAGGCCCTTCGCAGGGCCTCGGTGAGCATGTGCCCGCCCAGTCCCTGGCCGAGGAAGCCCGGGAGGAGGCCGAAGTAGACGATCTCCACCGCCCCCTCGTCCTGGGCCTCCATCTCCACGTAGCCCGCGGGCGTGCCCCGGTCGTAGAGGACCCAGGTCTCGGTCTCCGGGCGCTCCAGCAGCTCGCGCCACTCCGCCTCGGTCCAGGGGTTCCGGTCGATCCACTGGTAGTCGCGGCCGACCGTCTCGTAGAGGAACCGGGAGAACTCGGGGCCGGGCACCTCCGCGCGGACGAACCGCACGGGGGTACCGGGCTCGCGCCCGGGCTTCAGGGCGGCCGGGTCGGTCATTTCCAGGTACCAGGTGGTGGTGCTGTTCATCCGGTCATCCTTGCACCGCGCGCGGAACGGCCGTCGGACAGGTGCGCCCTCCGGTGACCCGACAGGTGACGTATCGACATGTCGTCGCATCAATCCGTAACTAAAGCGTCACCTGCTGTAGTGTCCCCCGCAGGTATTCGTGCACAAGCAGGGGACGGTGGCCATGAACGGCGGTTTCGGACTCGGTGGCCCCTCGAGCGCCTTCGGGGTTCGCGGGGTCACCAAACGGATCGGGGCGGTGTGCCGTCAGCTGCCCGCGCACGGGGACCGGCTGCTCGACGTCGGCTGCGGGGACGGCGCCCACACCGTCGAACTCGCCGAGGGGTACGTGCGGGTGGACGCCATCGACATCGAACCGGAAGGGCTCGACGCGCTCAGCGCGCGCGTCGCCGGGACCCGCCTGGAGAACCGGGTCGGCGTGCACAAGATGTCCGTCGACGCGCTGGCCTTCGACGCCAACACCTTCGACCGGGTCACCGCCTTCGAGGTGATCGAGCACCTCGACGACCTGGAGGGCGCCCTCACCGAGATCCACCGGGTGCTCAGGCCCGGCGGCGCCCTCTCGCTGACCGCGTCCAACCGGTGGTTCCCGTTCGAGACGCACGGGGTCCTCTGGGGCGGCCGGCGGCGCTCCGCCCTGACCGCGCCATTCCTGCCCTGGGTGCGCCCACTGCACGAGCGGATGTCGGACGCGCGGTCCTTCACCAGCCAGGAGCTGGGGCGCCTGCTCCGCGGCTGCGGGCTGCGGGTCCGCGCGATCGACTACCTCATGCCGCCCTTCGACCGCCGACCGGAGACCCTGCGGACCGTGTCGGACAGACTGGAGGGCACACCGCTGCGCGTGTTCGGGGCGGCGATGGTCCTCACCGCGGTCAAACCCGGGCTCTGAACCGGTCCGGACCGATCGGGTCCGCCGCCGGACCAGCTCCCTGCGGGGGGCGGATCGGCCTACTTCTCCTGCCGGCCGTCCTGATCCAGGTGCTCGGCCGCCCAGGAGCGCAGCTCGGCGACGACCGCGTCCTTGTCCATGGGGCCGTTCTCCAGGCGCAGTTCCAGGAGGAAGCGGTAGGCCTTGCCCACCAGCGGGCCGGGCTTGACGCCCAGGATCTCCTGGATCTCGTTGCCGTCCAGGTCCGGGCGGATCCGGTCCAGCTCCTCCTGCTCGGCGAGCTCGGCGATGCGGCGCTCGATGTCGTCGTAGGAGCGGGCGAGTGCGGCGGCCTTGCGCCGGTTGCGCGTGGTGCAGTCGGCCCGGGTCAGGATGTGCAGCCGCTCCAGCTGGTCACCGGCGTCGCGGGCGTAGCGGCGCACCGCCGAATCCGTCCACTCGCCCTTGCCGTAGCCGTGGAAGCGCAGGTGCAGCGCGACCAGCGTGCTCACCTGGGTGGTGACGTCCTTGGGGAAGCGCAGCGCGTTCATCCGCTTGCGGCTCATCGAGGCACCGACCACCTCGTGGTGGTGGAAGGTCACCCGGTTGCCGCCCTCGAAGGCGCGGGTCCTGGGCTTGCCGATGTCGTGCAGCAGGGCGGCCAGGCGCAGCACGAGGTCGGGCCCGTGCCCGCGCTCGCGTTCCAGGTCCATGGCCTGGTCGAGGACGGTGAGCGAGTGCTCGTAAACGTCCTTGTGCCGGTGGTGCTCGTCGATCTCCAGCTGCATCTTGGGGATCTCGGGCATGACGTGCTCGGCGATGCCCAGCTCCACCATGAGCTCGATGCCGCGGCGCGGATCCGGGCTGAGCATGAGCTTGGTGAGCTCGTCGCGGACGCGCTCGGCGGAGACGATGGCGAGCCGGTCCGCCATGTTCCGCGCGGCCTCGGCCACCTCGGGTGCCAGGGAGAAGCCGAGCTGGGCGGCGAAGCGGACCGCGCGCATGATGCGCAGCGGGTCGTCGCTGAAGGAGTCCTCCGGGCGGCCCGGGGTCCGCAGCACCTTGGCCCGGAGGTCGGCGAGCCCGCCGAAGGGGTCGATGAACTCCTGGCCGGGCAGGCGCACCGCCATCGCGTTGACGGTGAAGTCGCGGCGCAGCAGGTCGTCGTGGATGTCCGTGCCGTAGGACACCTCGGGCTTGCGGGACTTGGGAGAGTAGTCCTCGCTGCGGTAGGTGGTGATCTCCAGCTGGAGGCCGCGCTTGCGCAGGCCCACGGTGCCGAACTCGATGCCGACGGTCCACACGGAGTCCGCCCAGCCGTCGATCAGCTCGAGGATGCGCTGGGGTACCGCGTCCGTGGTGAGGTCCACGTCGTTGGAGGCGCGGCCGAGGAGCGCGTCACGGACCGGCCCGCCCACGACGGCGAGCTGCTGGCCGTGTGCGTCGAACCGGTCGCCGAGTTCGTCGGCGACCGGCTGGATGGCGTCGACCAACGCGGTCACCGCTGCCCGCTGGGCACCGCTCAGTGTGCCCAAGGGCGGTTTCACCTCGGCGGACGGGTTCTGGGCGACGTCGTTCTCACTCGAAAACTCTGTGTTCGGCACACCACGCAGGTTAGGCGGCCCCACGGGGTAACCGCGAATCGTCTGACACGCCGGTGAGCCCGCCGTGGCCCTGGTGCGGAACCCCCGGTGGATGAAAGGGTGGTCCAGCCACGTCCACGAACAACGGTCCGGACCAGAACCGGGGTTCGGGGAACGCGGTATCTTCGGGTGGAGTGGTGGCACGTCACGGTCGTTCCGAGGCCACCAGCCCCGCTTCCGCCGAGCGCGCCGCGCGGGCACCCCGACCGACCCCGCCCCACCTTCCGTATCCCTGGCGGGACGGACACCTGGACCCGAATCAGGAAACCAAGCGTTGCGTCGAACTGCTTCCGCGGCCGCGGTCATGGCCATGACCGCCGCTCTGCTTCCGATACCGGCCACTCTCTCGTCCGCGTCGGCGGAGCCCGAGGACGAGGGGTCGGCGGCCCCTCTCGTCGTGGACCGGATCACTCCGGACGCCCTCGACGAGGACAGCACCCTGCGGGTGGCGGGCGAGGTGATCAACACCACCGGGGAGTCCGTCGAGGACGTCACCGTCCGCATGCGGTACTCCAGACACCCCTTCACCTCCCGTGACGAGCTGGACGCGTTCGCCACCGGCGACGACTGGCAGCCCAACGCCGCCGGACCGGACGAGGAGTTCGACGGCGAACTGGAGCCGGACGGCGCCCTCGAGTACTCGCTGAGCACCCCGGTCGAGGACCTGGGCCTGGACTCCTACGGCGTGTACCCCATGGTCATCGAGGCCCTCGACGGTGAGGGCGAGCCCATCGGCGCCCAGTACACGTTCCTGCCCTACTCCCCCGACGACGACGTCCCCTCCGTGGACCTGGCCTGGGTCTGGCCGCTGATGGACACCCCCCAGCGGGCCGACGACGACACCTTCCTCAGCGACGGCCTCCACGGCTCCGTCGGCGCCGACGGGCGCCTGGGACGCCTCCTGCAGTCCGGCGCGCAGGTCCCGCTGTCCTTCGAGGCCGGTGACGCGGACCTCGTCGAGGAGCTGGGCCTGGAGGAAGAGGAGGCCCCGGAGGAGGAGGGCCTCCCAGCCGCGGACGCCACCGCGGAGGAGAACGCCGATTCGCTCACCCCGGAGGAGACCGAGGAGGCCGAGGACGAGGAGGACGCCGACGGCCCGGACGAGGACGACGAGGCCTCCCCGTCACGTACCGAGGGCATCCCGATCACCTGGGCGGTCGACCCCGGCACGCTCGACGACATCCTCCGTATGGCGTCGGAGGACCACGAGGTCCTCGAGGACCCGCTCGCGGACCCGGCCGAGAGCGACCCGGCCCGGCACGAGCAGGTCGCGAACGAGGCCGCCCAGGTGTGGCTGCGCGAGGCCCGCGCGGTACTGGCCGCCGACACCCTCGTGGCCTCGCCCTACGCCGGAACCGACCTGGGCGCGCTGCTCCGCAACGACATGGAGTCCGACGCCGAGGCCTCGCTGCGGCTCGGACAGGAGGCCGTGGCGCGTGCGCTCGGGCTGGAGGCGGACGAGCGGTTCGCGGTTCCGGCCGGAGGGCTCATGGAGGAGAGCGTGCAGGCGCTGTTCACCGAGCACGGCGCCCACCGCTTCCTCCTGGACGAGGAGGCGGTCCCGCCCGCGTCCTGGATCAACACGACCCCCACCGCGCAGGCGCCGCTGCCCGAGAGCGGTGCCGAGGAGGAGGGTGAGGAGCCCTACGCCCTGGTCGCCGACTCCGGGCTGACCGACGTGCTGTCCATGCCCTCTCAGGGACCCGGTGAGTCCACCCTGGCGCTCCAGCGCTTCGCCGCGGAGACCGCGATGATCGCCGGCGAGAACACCGGTGGCGACCGCGTGGTCATCGCCGCCCCCGAGCCCGGCTGGGATCCCGGCCCCGAGCTGGCCGACGGTGTGCTCCAGGCCACCGACAGCCTTCCCTGGCTCTCGCCCGAACGCCTGGACCGGGTGGAGCTCCCCGACGCCGAGGAGCGGGAGGAGACCCGTCAGGGGCTGTCCTATCCGGACCACGCCTACGACGACGAGCTCAGCTCCACCTACCTCGGCCAGGTCGAGGACGTCGGCCGGGACGTGCGCCTGTTCAACAGCATCCTGGTCGGCGACAGCGACCCCTTCCGCCCCGCCATGGTGCGGCTGGAGTCGGTGTACTGGCGGGACCGCGAGGCCCAGGCCGGGGCCGTCCGGTCCCTGGTGGGACGAACCGTGCAGAGCCGCATGGACGACGTGCGCGTCATTCCGGGCGAGCCGGTCACCCTGGCCAGCAGCACCGGGACCACGGGCGTGCTCGTCGCCAACGACCTCGAGGACGAGGCCGTCTACGTCTACCTGTCCTTGTACTCGGAGAACTCCGAACGGCTGAGCATCGGCGAGTACACGCACCACTTCGAGATCGCTCCCGGCGCCAAGACCACGGTGTACGTGCCGCTGTCGGCACGGATCAACGGCAGCACGATCGTGCACGTCAGCCTGCAGAACGCCAACGGTGAGCCGATCAGCTCGCAGGACACCCTGATCCAGGTGAACGCCACGGGTCTGGGTACCCAGGCGCTCCTGATCAGCGGGATCGGCCTGCTGATCCTGATCGCCGCGCTGGCGCCCCGAGCGCTGCGCAAGTGGGCCCGGAAGCAGTCGGCCAAGGCCAACGCCGCCGAAGCCGACGGCCCCGAGGACACGCCCGCCGCACCGGACGCCCCTGCGGACGACGAGACACCCGAGGCGGACGCCCCCGCGGCGCAGTCGTCCCCGGACGCCGATCCCGGCGCCCCCTCCGGCGAGGAGCCGGACGGCGAGGACCGACCGGACGGCAGCGGCGCCGGCAAGTGACCGCCACCGCTTGAACCGCGGCGCCGCCCCCGCGGCGCCGCGGCACGAACCTCCCAGTCGGACGAAAGGAACCCTGATCCACGGTGGTCACCGACTCCCCGAACGGCGGCGAGCAGCGCCCTCGTTACTCGCCCGAACAGCACCCGCCCAAGCACCGCAAACTTCCCCACGAGGGCTCCATGCCAGGTGAAAGCACGATCCGCCCCTCCGGCGGCCCCACCCCCTCCTTCGAAGAGGGCGAACTGCCCCCGTCGGAGACGGACGCCCCGAAGGAGGACTCCGGCTCCGGCTCCGGCTCCGGCTCCGGCTCCGGTGGCATGATGCGCTCCAGCATGATCATGGCCGTGGGCACCATGGCGTCACGCCTGAGCGGCTTCGCCCGCACCATCGTGCTGGCCGCCGCCATCGGCACCCACCTGCTCGGTGACGCCTACCACACGGCGCACACGATCCCCTTCATCCTGAACGACCTGCTCATCGGCGGCCTGATGGCCTCGGTGGTCATCCCGTTCCTGGTGAAACGGCGCAAGCGCGACGCGGACGGCGGCAAGGCCACCGAGGACCGCCTGTTCACCTCCATGGTGCTGGCGCTGTTCCTGGTGACAGCGGTCGCGATCCTGGCCGCCGAGGGCCTCATCTGGCTGTACGGCTCCCGGTTCACCCCCGTGCAGTTCGAGACGTCGGTCTACCTGGCCCGATTCCTGCTCTCCCAAATCTTCTTCGTGGGCCTGAGCGGTCTGCTGAGCGCCATGCTCAACACCCGCGGCAAGTTCGGCGCCGCGGTCTGGGCGCCGGTGCTCAACAACTTCGTCATCATGGGCGTGGCCGGGATGTTCCTGGTCGTGGCCGGCCCGGGCCGCACCCCGGAGACGGTCTCCTCCGCCGAGCTCACCCTGCTGGGCGCCGGCACCGCGGCGGGCATGGCGCTCCAGGCGCTGGTGCTGTTCGTCGCGCTGACCCGGACCGGCTACCGGTGGCGCCCCCGCCTGGACCTGCGCGGTTCCGGGCTCGGCGAGGCGCTGCGCACGGCCGGGTGGATGATGCTCTACACCCTGCTGACCCAGGCGGGCCTGTGGATCACCACCAACATCGCCAACGCGGCGAACGTGGCCGGCATCGAGCAGGGCCTGGACGTCGGTGCCGGCATCAGCGCCTACAACCTGGCGTACCAGCTCTTCCAGCTCCCCTACGCGATCATCGCGGTCTCCCTGATCACCGTGCTGCTCCCCCGGATGAGCGCGCACGCCGACGACCGCAACTGGGACTCGGTCCGCTCGGACTTCTCCCGGACCCTGCGGATCTCCGCTTTCGTCCTGGTCCCGACCGCCTTCGCGGTGGCGATGTTCGCCGAGCCGCTGTCGATCCTGGCGTTCGCCCGGGGTTCGGTCTCCGTCGCCGACGCGACCGCCATCGGCCAGATCCTCGCCGTGATGTCGCTGGGCCTGCTGCCGTTCACCGTGTTCCAGCTGATGCTGCGCGTGTTCTTCGCGATGGGCGACACGAAGACCCCGGCCCTCATCGGGGGCGCCAACCTCGCTGTTCACAGCGGTCTGGCCCTGGTCGCCTACCTGCTCCTGCCGCCGAACCTGGTGGTCGTCGGCGTCGCCGCGGGCTTCATGCTCTCGTTCCTGTCGGGTCTGACCATCGCGGGCCAGATCCTCAGCCGTCGCATCGGGGGGCTTGACGGAAAGCACGTGATTGGCACATTGTTGCGCCTGCACCTGGCCGTCGTCCCCAGCATCGCGGCGGGCTTCGGTGTGCTCTGGTTCTTCGACACCCAGGTCGGTTCCGGCCTGCTCACCTACATCGGTGCCCCTGTCGCCGGATGTGCCGTCGGCGCGCTGCTCTTCCTGGTGTCCGCCCGTCTTCTGCGCGTGCCCGAACTGAGCTCGGCCGTGGAACTCATCCGCGGCCGCCTGCGTCGTTAGATGCCGTGACCCCTTCGGCCCAGCCCCGCCGGAGCCCCCGTAGTCGTCCGAGTCAGAAAAGGACCACCCGACGGTGTCCAGCGATCACCCCCGTCAGTACGCCGACGGTCCCGAGCCCGGACCAGAGGACCACCCCGAGAGTTCGACCGGGCGCCACATGGTGATGCCCGGGGACGTGCTCGACGCCTATGAGCGCGCAGAACCCCGGACCGAGCCGGAGACCGGGCTGAAGACGGTCCGGGACCCGAGCGAGATCGGCGACGTGGGCACCGCGGACCGCGCGGGTCTGGAGGACGGCGACGAGATCGGCGGGTCGTCCCACACCGGTCCGGGCAACATCGCCAAGTCGACCGCGATCATGGCGGTCGGCACCATCGCCTCCCGTGTGACGGGCTTCGTCCGCACCATCGTGCTGGCGGCGGCGATCGGCACCCAGCTGCTGGGTGACGCCTACCAGACCGCCGGCATGGTGCCGTACATGATCTACGACCTGCTCATCGGCGGGTTGTTGGCCAGTGTGTTCGTGCCGTTCCTGGTCAAGCGGCGCAAGCTGGACGCCGACGGCGGGAACAAGACCGAGCAGCGCCTGGTCACCCTGATGCTGCTGGCTCTGTTCGGGCTGACCCTGGTGTCGGTGCTGATCGCCGAGTGGTTCATCCGGATCTACGCGGGCGGGTTCAGCGGGGCGCAGTACGACGTCTCGGTCATCCTGGCCCGCTACCTGGTGCTCCAGATCTTCTTCATCGGCGCCAGCGGTCTGGCCAGCGCGATGCTGAACGCGCGCAACAGGTTCGGCGCCCCCATGTGGGCCCCGGTCGTGAACAACGTCGTCATCATCGGCATCTGCCTGTGGTTCCTGTCCATCGCCGGACCGGGACGCACACCGGACACCGTGACCCAGAGCGAACTCGCCCTGCTCGGCCTGGGCACCGCGCTCGGACAGGTCGTCCAGGCGGCCGTGCTGCTCTGGGCGCTGTGGGCCGCGGGCTTCCGCTGGCGCCCCCGGCTGGACATCCGCGGTTCCGGGCTGGGTGAGGCGGCCGGCGCCGCCTCGTGGATGATGCTCTACATCGTCGTCGCCCAGGTGGGCGCGCTCGTCTCCACCAACGTCGCCACGCGCGCCGGTTCCATGGCCGCCGACCTCGGCTACGACACGGGGGCGGGTATCGCGGCGTACAAGTTCGCCTCGATGCTGTTCCAGCTGCCGTACGCGATCATCGCGGTCTCGGTCATCACGGCCCTGCTGCCCCGGATGAGCGAGCACGTCGCCGCCGGGCGCAAGGACCAGGTGCGGAGCGACTTCTCCCGGGGCTTCCGGCTCTCCTCGGTGCTGATCGTCCCGATCGCGGTGGCGATGATCGTCTTCGCGGTCCCCTTCTGCGTGATGATCTACGCGCAGGGCAGCACCAGTGCCGAGGACGCGGCCGCGATCGGCCGCATCCTGATGGTCTTCTGCGTGATGTTGATCCCCTTCACGCTGTTCCAGCTCCAGATGCGCGTGTTCTACGCGCTGGGCGACACCCGCACCCCGGCCCTGGTGTCGATCCCCTCCGAGATCGCCCACGCGGTCACGGCCCTCAGCCTGCTGTACTTCATGGCGGACAGCCCGCAGCACATCGTGGTGTGGCTGCCCGTTCCGTACGGGCTCTACTACATCGTCGGCTCCGTCATCATGTGGTACATCCTGAACAGGAAGCTCAACGGCCTGGACGGTCGCAGGACCGCCTCGACACTGGTCAAACTGCATGTGGCCACGATTCCGGCGGCCGCGTTCGGCGTGCTGATGATCTACGTGACCAACGGCCTGCCGGGCGACCTGTGGCCGGCGCTCGCGTCGATGGTGGCCGGAGGACTGGTCGGTGCCGTACTGTTCTTGGTTGCCGCCAAGTTCCTTAATGTGGCTGAAGTCACAGCATTCCTGGATTTGGTCAGAACACGGCTGCGACGCCGCTGATCACCTGGAACGGATGACGTTGGGTAGTCGCACCCTGGTACGTCCCAGAAGGTGAATGAGTATCCGTTGTCCTCCAAAGAGGCTGTTCAGGCGTCCTAGCATGGACAGACACCGCTTTACCGCCAGAGCATCGTTTATCCGAGCTGCCCGAAGGGAGGCTGGGGACAGCAAACAGGGCCGACCCCCTCGCGTACGCCCGCAACGGCGACACGCGACCCAGCGGCACTGGCGCCCGTCACTCCCATCATGAGCACCTTCCTGATCGAACCCGGGGCGAAGCTGGCCAACCGCTACCGACTCGACCACGTGGTGAGCGAGACCGGTGGAGCGACCCGGTGGAAGGCCACCGACGAGACGCTCGCGCGTCCGGTCGCGGTATGGACCTTCGCAGAAGGTTTCCCACGCACGTCAGAGGTCGTACGAGCGGCCCGGGCCACGAGCCGCATCCCGGACGCCCGCGTCACCCAGGTCTTCGACGCCGACGACACCTCACCCGTCCCCTACGTCGTCGAGGAGTGGGTCATCGGCTCCTCCCTCGCCGAACTCCTCGCGCAGGGGCCGATGGAACCCGAACGCGCCGCGGGCCTGGTCGCCGAGGCGGCCGAGGCGATCGCCGCGGCGCACGCCGGCGGACTGCACCACCTGTGCCTGACCCCCAGCAAGCTCATGTGGAGCAGCGGCGGAGCGGTCAAGGTCACCGGCATCGGCGTGGACGCCGCACTGCTGGGGAACAACGTCCCCCAGCCCGGTGCGGTCGACGCGCAGGGACTGGGCAACCTGCTCTACGCGGCGCTCACCGGGTACTGGCCCGGCGGCCCGCAGAGCGGTCTGCCCGGCGCCCCCCAGGGGCCCATGGGCCCCTACCCGCCCGGACAGCTCCGCCATGGCGTGAGCGAACCCCTGGCCACCATCACCACCCGCGCGGCCCTGCCGCAGCTGGTCGGACAGATGGTGCCCGGACCGCCCATCAGCAGCCCCGCCGAGTTCTGCGCGGCCATGGCGGAGGTACCGCGGCTCATCCCGCTGCCGGTCTCCCCCGTGGAGGCCGTGCAGCAGCCCGAGCCCGGGACCTCCCGGCGCACGGGCGAGTTCGGCTCCACCAACAGCCAGCGGCACAGCAGCCGCAACGGCTCGGCTCCGGCCCGCGCCGAGAGCGCCCGTCCCGCGCCCTCCCGCACGGACCAGCGGACCGCCCGCAACCAGGGCGGTTCGGCCAGGCGTCTCCTGATCGGCGCGGTGGCGGTGGCGCTCTTCGCGGCGGTCGTCGTCGGCGCCTGGCAGATCGGCTCGTCGTTCCACCCCGGAGCGGAGGAGCCGACCGACCCGAGCGCCAACGCGACCGAGGAGGCCCCGGACGGCGCCGACCTCACACCGCTCGATATCTCCGGTGCGATCGGTTTCAACCCCTTCGGTGATACCGACGAGCACAGCGACCGCGCCTACCGGGCGTTCGACGAGGACCCCGGCACCGCCTGGAACACCCAGGGCTACCGGGACCCCCTGTCAAGGGTCAAGGACGGCGTGGGCCTGCGCCTCGACCTGGGGGACAGCCGCGAGATCCACGAGGTCGACCTCAACATGTCAGGAGAGGGATACGAATTCGAGATTCGTGTCGGAGACACTGACAGCACGTCCTTGGACGCGTACGAGAGTGTCTGGGCAGGCAGCGGGGGATCGCAGGAGATCCCCCTCGAGGAGAGCGCCACGGGACAGTACGTCCTGATCTGGTTCACCGAACTGCCCGAAAACGGTGGTGACTACCGTGGAACGGTTAATGAGGTCGAGGTACGCGGGACCTAGTTCTCGTTGTGGGGTATGTGATCAGCGCTGATGGACGCGTCCCAGGAGCTTCCTGACAAGGAGCTGTTGTCACGGCACGCTCAGGGTGACGAACAGGCGTTCGCGGTACTGGTTCGCCGCCACCGTGAGCGCCTGTGGGCTGTCGCCATCCGGATGATGGGTGACTCCGAGGAGGCCTCGGACGCCCTCCAGGACGCCTTCCTGTCCGCGTTCCGCGCCGCCGACCGGTTCCGGGGGGAGTCCCAGGTCACCACCTGGCTGCACCGCATCGTAGTGAACGCCTGCCACGACCGCCTCAGACGCCGCAAGGTGCGCCCGGCCACCCCGACCGAGGACGAGACCCTCGACGTCATCTCCAACGAGCGCCTGAGCCGTTCCGGGGGCGGGCACGACCACGCCTCGCAGACCGAGGCCCGTCTGGACGTGCACGCCGCCCTGGACCTGCTCCCGTTGGACCAGCGCATGGCGCTGACCCTCGTGGACATGCTCGGCTACCGGGTGGACGAGGCCGCGGAGATCCTCGAGGTCGCCTCCGGCACGGTCAAGAGCCGGTGTGCTCGAGGTCGCGCCAAACTTCTTCCCTCACTGGCCCACCTGAGGAACCCTCAGGCTCCCCGAGACGTCACATCTGGGAGAGGAGGTGCCAACCCATCGTGACGTCCCATCCAGACGTGGAGGCACTGGCCTTCTTCGCCGAGGACCTACTGGACCCCGACGAGGAACGCTCCGTCGCCGCCCACACCGAGACATGCGCGACCTGCGCCACCACCCTCGACGAGCTCTCGGGTATCACCCGTGTCCTCGCCGAGGCACCCGCACCAGCGCTGCCGCAGGACGTCGCCGACCTCCTCGACAGCCGCATCACCGAGGCCCTGGGCGAACGCCCGGCGTCCGCCTCGCCCGCCGAGGCACCGGCAGCCGGGCCCGACGGTCCGGTGACCGCCGAACCCGGCACACCCGCGGACGACTCGCTCGCACCGGTCGTCCCCATCGCCGCCCGGCGCCGACGCTTCGGTCTGCCGCACCTGATGGCGGTCGCCGCCGCGACGGTGTTCGTGGTCGGCGGCGGTGCCGCGATCGTCAACGGGGTGATGGGCGGCCAACAGGAGAGCGGCGTCGCCTCACCGCTGATGGACGAGGAGACCGAACCGGAGGCCGCCCCCGACACCGCGCAGTCCTACTCCGCCGAGCCGGTGGCGAGCGGCACGGTCTACACCGAGGAAGGGCTCGGCGCTCAGGCGGCCGAGGTCCTGGCCGCGGAAGGGGCCGAGCAGCAGGAGGAGGGCGTGGGCACCCAGGCGCAGGAGCAGCTGCCCGACGGTGCGCAGGAATGCGTCACCCGGTTCGAGGAGGCCAACGGCGTCAGGGTCACCCTGGTCGACGACGCGCTCTTCGACTCCGGTGACGGAGCCGAGCGCGCGTGGGTCCTCTTCACCCAGGACACCGACGGCACAGGGGTGGTCGTCCTCGACCCGCGGCTCTGCGCGCAGGGCGACGTCCACGAGGGCGTCCTCGCCGAGAAGCCCCTGTAGTCAGCTGCCTCCGGCGCGCACGATCCCGCTCTCGTAGGCCAGCACCACCAGGCCCACGCGGTCCCGCACGCCGAGCTTGGCCAGCAGGCGGCCCACGTGGGTCCGGGCGGTGGCGGGGCTCAGGTGCAGTTCCGCGCCGATCTCCTGGTTGGTCATCCCCCGGCCGACCAGGCCGAGGACCTCGCGCTCGCGTCCGGTGAGCCCCTCCAGGCGCGCGGCGGCCTCGGGAGCGGGTTCACTGCCGGCGAGGCGCTCGATGACGCTCCGGGTCACCCCGGGCGACAGCAGGGCGTCCCCCGCCGCGACCGTGCGGACCGCCTTCCGGAGCTCGCGGGGCCCCGCGTCCTTGAGCAGGAACCCGGCGGCGCCCAGCCGCAGCGCGGCGAACACGTTCTCGTCCTCGCCGAAGGTGGTGAGCACGACGACCCGGGTGTCGACATGTCGGCGCCCCGACGTGTCGACACGTCGACGTTCCAGCTCCCGCAGCACGCCGAGCCCGTCCATGGCGGGCATCTGGAGGTCCAGCAGGACCACCTCCGGGCGAAAGCGGTCGATCTCCACCAGGGCCCGGCGGCCGTCGGCGGCCTCGGCCACCACCCCGATGTCGCCGTCGCGTTCCAGCAGTGACCGCACCCCGGTGCGTACGAGCGGCTGGTCGTCCACGAGCAGGACCCTGATCACGCCGCCCGCGCCGGCCGCGTCGTCCGTCCCGGTCACGCCGCACCCCCGAGCGGCAGACGCGCGCTCACCCGGAACCCGCCGCCGGGCACCGGTCCGGCTTCCAGTGTTCCCCCCACCATTCGCACCCTCTCCCGCATCCCGAGCAGTCCCGACCCCTCACCGTGTTCCCCGGGGGCGGCGCCACCGGCGGTCCCGGCCGTCCCGTCATCGGTGACCGTCACCGTGAGCACCCCCTCCGTGCGTTCGAGCACCACCTCGGCGCTCCGTGCCCGTGCGTGGCGAAGCGTGTTGGTGAGCGCTTCCTGGACCACACGGTAGGCGGTCGCGTCGGCCATTCCCGGCAACCCCGGGCCGCCCTCCCCCGTCACCTCGACGGCCAGCCCCGCCGCCCGGACCGAGGCGACCAGTTCCCCCAGGTGGGCGAGCCCGGCGACCCGGTCGAGCCCGGTCCCGGGTTCGTCGGCCGGACCGCGCAGCGCCCGCACGGTGGAGCGCAGGTCCCGCAGACCCTCCCTGGCCGCCTGGTTGACGTGGTCCAGCTCCGCGCGGGCGGTCGGCAGGTCCACCGTGCTCTCCGGGTCCTCCTCCAGGGCCTCGACCGCCACCGAGGTGTGCAGGGAGACCACCGAGAGGTGGTGCCCGACCGCGTCGTGCAGGTCCCGGGCGATCCGGGCGCGTTCGCGGGCCAGGCGCTCGGCGGACGCCGCCTCCCTCGCCTGGGCGTCCAGTACCGCGATCCGCTCCCGCTGGCGTGCGCTCTCCCTGCGCTGCCGTGCCCCGTCGCCGAAGGCGATCGCCGCTCCCATGATCGCCACGGTGGACACCAGCTCGTATCCCAGGAGGAAGGCCAGGTCCTGACCCTCCAGAGCTCTGACCGCGGTGGAGACCCCTATCAGCACCGCGGCGGTCCCCACGGCCCAGTAGGTCCGCCCGAACGCGCTCGCCGAGTACAGGGCCGCGGCTGACGGGACCGCCAACCCGATGACGGGAAGGTCGACGAAGTAGTAGGTGAAGAGAAGCACCGTGGTGGCCAGGAGCACCGTCAGCGGCCAGCGGCGCCGGACGAGCATGAGCAGGCCGAGAGCGGCCGCGAAGCCGTAGGCCGCGATCGGGGGGAGGAGGTCGCCCCCGCCGATGCCGGCCCCGATCGCGATCGCCACCACGGCGAAGACGGCGAACCCCAGGAGGGCGTCGACGATGACGGCCTGTCGCTCGTGGTGGGGGTGGCGGACGTGGTCGGAGTGGTCGGGCACAGGACGATTCTACGGAGCGCTCCCCCGCCGGTCCCGCTCTCCCGAACGCGTCCGACTACGCGTTTCGGCGTACGGAGCGGAGACCGCCGGCGGACGCCCGGGCAGCCGTCACCTCCGTAGCGTCGGAAGCGTCGATACCGCTTCCACGAGGAGACCCGCCATGAACCACCAGCCGCGCACCCCGGACACCGCCCCTCTGCGGGACATCCCGTGGTCCCTGGTCCTCGCCCTGGGCACGCTCGCCCTGGTGCGCCCCCTGATGAGCGCCACCGGGATCTCCGAGGCGATCGGCTCGCCCTGGGCCCAGCTGGGGGCGACCCTGCTCATCACCGCGGCCTGGATCGCGGCCGTGGTCGTGGCCCGGGTCCCCCGGCCGTTCCTCACCCTCGTCTTCACCGGAGTGACCTACGGGGTGCTCGCGATCGTGGTGAGCGCGGTGCTGTCCCCGTTCCTCCTCGGAGAGCTCCAGGGGCCGATCACCAACCCCTTCGCCATCGTGTCCGTACTCGTGACCAACGCCCTGTGGGGAACGGTCTCCGGAGGCA
This sequence comes from Nocardiopsis ganjiahuensis DSM 45031, assembly GCF_000341085.1. Classification (GTDB taxonomy): domain Bacteria; phylum Actinomycetota; class Actinomycetes; order Streptosporangiales; family Streptosporangiaceae; genus Nocardiopsis; species Nocardiopsis ganjiahuensis. The sequence goes on from NZ_ANBA01000012.1 coordinate 74,584, forward strand.
TCGCACTCGCGGTCCGGGCCGCCCTGGGGCGCGGGCCCGTACGGGGCTGAGATCCATACCCCACCCCCGTACGCTGGGCGGATGTCAGGGTGGGAATGGCGTGCGCCTACCATCGGTTGTGCTAACCATCTTCCCCTGTCACACCATCGTGGCCGGGCAGCGACTGTGTGAAGGGCCTAGAGCGTGAGTGACGTCCGCAATGTCATCATCATCGGTTCCGGACCGGCGGGTTACACCGCTGCCGTGTACGCCGCGCGCGCGGAACTGCGCCCGCTGGTGTTCGAGGGGTCCATCACGGCCGGCGGTGCGCTCATGAACACCACCGACGTGGAGAACTTCCCCGGCTTTCCCGACGGGATCATGGGTCCGGACCTCATGGACAACCTGCGCAAGCAGGCAGAGCGCTTCGGCGCCGAGCTGGTTCCCGAGGACGTCACCGACGTGGACCTGACCAAGCCGGTCAAGGAGGTCACCGTGGGCAGTGAGACCTTCTTCGCGCACACCGTCATCCTGGCCACCGGGTCCGGCTACCGCGAGCTGGGCATCCCCGGCGAGAAGGAACTGTCCGGCCGGGGCACCTCCTGGTGCGCCACCTGCGACGGCTTCTTCTTCCGGGACCAGGACATCGCCGTGGCCGGCGGCGGCGACACCGCGATGGAGGAGGCCCTCTTCCTCACCCGCTTCGCCAAGTCGGTGACGGTCATCCACCGCCGCGACGAGCTGCGCGCCAGCAAGATCATGGCCGAGCGCGCCCTCGCCAACGACAAGATCAGCTTCCTCTGGGACACCGAGATCACCGAGGTCATCGGTGAGGACCGGGTCAGCGGGCTCAAGCTGATCAACAACAAGACCAACGAGACCAGCACGCTGGACGTGACCGGCCTGTTCGTCGCGATCGGCCACGACCCGCGTGTGGAGCTCTTCCAGAAGCAGATCGAGCTCGACGAGGAGGGTTACGTGAAGGTGGACGCCCCGTCCACGCGGACCAACCTCGAGGGTGTCTTCGCAGCGGGCGACGTGGTCGACCACCAGTACCGCCAGGCGATCACCGCCGCGGGCACCGGTTGCTCCGCCGCACTGGACGCCGAGCGCCACCTCGCCGAGATGGGCAACTAGGTCTCTCCCAGACCTCCCAGGCCTTCCTGAGCCTTACGTCCGGTTTCGTCGAACCAAGGAGAACCAAGCAGTGTCGACTGTCAAGAACGCCACCGACGCCTCCTTCAAGGAGATCGTCCTCGAGAACAGCAAGCCCGTCCTGGTGGACTTCTGGGCCGACTGGTGCGGCCCCTGCAAGCAGATGGCCCCGGTCCTGGACAAGCTGGCCGAGGAGCACGGCGACAAGATCGATGTCGTCAAGATCAACACCGACCAGAACCCCGACACCCCCCGCACCTACAACGTCATGTCGCTGCCGACCATGAACGTGTACAAGGACGGCGAGGTCGTCAAGCAGATCATCGGCGCCAAGCCGAAGCGGCTCCTGGAGAAGGAGCTCGCCGAGTTCCTGTAGGTCGGGAACGCGCGACTCCGAGCAGAACGAGAGGCCCCCAGGTCGACCCTGGGGGCCTCTCACCGTTCCGGCCACCGCGGACACGGGTCGCGGGGTTCGCGCCACCCCACGGCAACCGTGTCGCCCCAGGGGTGTGTTTCACGTGAAACACACCCCTGGGGCGACCACCCCTCCCCTCCCCCACCGGAGACGGCCCCAGCCGTCCCCGGACACGACGATGGCGGTGTTTCACGTGAAACACCGCCATCGTCCTCGAGGGTGGAAGGTCAGTTGTCGCGGTCCATCTGGCTGATGATCCGCTCCAGGTCCTCCATCGTCGCGAACTCCACGACGATCTTGCCCTTCTTTCGACCGATGTCCACCTTCACGGTGGTGTCGAGCCGGTCGCCCAGACGCGTCGCCCACTCCTCGACCTGAGGGGGGTTGCTGATCCGTCCCGCGGAGGAGCGGCGGGGCTTCTCCTCCTCGGGGATCTCCCGAAGGGCGACGATCTCCTCCAGGGAGCGGACCGACAGGCCCTCGTTGTTGACCCGCTGGGCCAGACGCTCCTGGACCTCGGGGTCGTCAATCGACAACAGCGCCCGTGCGTGTCCGGCACTGAGCACCCCGGCCGCCACCCGCGACTGCACCTTCCCCGGAAGGTTGAGCAGACGAAGCGTGTTGGCGATGTGCGAGCGCGACTTGCCGACCTGCTGGGCCAGCTCCCCCTGGGTGGTCCCGAAGTCGTCCAGCATCTGCTGGTACGCCGCGGCCTCCTCCAGCGGGTTGAGCTGCTGCCGGTGCAGGTTCTCCAGGAGGGCCTCCCGGAGCAGCTCGTCGTCCTCCGTCTTGCGGACGATCGCGGGGATGCGTTCGAGCTCCGCGAGCTTGCTCGCCCGGAACCGGCGCTCGCCCATGATCAGCTCGTAGCTGGGCTTGTCACCGCCCTCGAGCTTGCGCACCACGACGGGCTGGAGCAGACCGACCTCGATGATCGAGTCCCGCAGCTCGTCCAGGGCTTCGTCGTCGAAGTACGTTCTGGGCTGTCGGGGGTTGGGGGTGATCGAGGAGAGCTCGATCTCCTCCATGTAGGTACCGTCGGGCAGTTCCTTGAGGACCTCGACCTCGACCACGGTGGGTTCCGCGGCGGGGGCCTTCGGCTCTTCGACGCTCTCCGACGGCGCGGGGGCCGTCGGCCCCTGCGGGATGAGCGCCCCCAGCCCCTTGCCCAATCCGCGCCGCTGCTGGCTCACCGGCAACTCCCTCCACACTCCTTGCATGTTTCCGCTCGACCGGCACGGCCGGCCGAGCGGAGTGTTTCACGTGAAACAACCGCCGTCAGGCGGGGTTGAGGCCCTCCGCCCGGAAGGCGATCTCACGGGCCGCCTCCAGGTAGGCCACTGCCCCGGTGGACGAGGGGTCGTAGGTCATGACGGACTGCGCGTAGCTCGGCGCCTCCGATACACGGACGCTCCGCGGCACCAGTGTCTCCAGGACGAGTTCGCCGAAGTGCGAGCGCACCTCGTCGGCCACCTGCTGGGCGAGCCGGGTGCGGCCGTCGTACATCGTCAGCAGGATCGTGGTGATCGACAGTCCCGTGTTCAGGTGCGACTTGACCAGCTCCACGTTGCGCAGCAACTGGCCGAGCCCCTCCAGCGCGTAGTACTCGCACTGGATCGGGATCATGACCTCGTCGCACGCCACCATCGCGTTGACCGTCAGCAGGCCGAGCGAGGGCGGGCAGTCGATGAGGATGTAGTCGAGGTCCGACGTGTCGTAGGCGGCGAAGGCCCGCTTGAGCCGGGCCTCACGGGCGACCAGGGAGACCAGTTCGATCTCCGCCCCCGCGAGGTCGATGGTGGCCGGGGCGCACCACAGGTTGGGGATGCCCGGGACCGGCTGGGCCAGTTTCCGGATCTCCTCGTCCTCGACCAGGCAGTGGTAGATCGATCGGGTCTGGGTGTCGCGTTCCATGCCGAGAGCGGTGGACGCGTTGCCCTGCGGGTCGAGATCGACCACAAGGACGCGCTGCCCGTGCATGGCCAGGGCGGCGGCGATGTTCACCGTCGTGGTGGTCTTGCCCACCCCGCCCTTCTGGTTGGCAACGCTGATCACCCGGCAGGACTTGGGTTGAGGCCAGGAGTCCTCGTGCCCGCGAACCGCCATCGCGGCATGGGCCGCTCGGGCGATGGGGGTGTCGGGGGCGCCGTCCTTGGCGGTGTCGCCGGTCCATGTTTCGGGACCCTGGCTCACCGTGGGGTCCGCTGATGTTTCACGTGAAACATCGAGCAGGTCTCCATAGGCGCCCGCCGGTGTTTCACGTGAAACACCGGCGTTGTCGGCTGGATTCTGGGGCACGAATGAGTTCACCTCTTCCGTCCGCGCTTCTTTTTGCCGTTCCGCGCCTTCTTCTGGGAGCCTCCCGACGCGGACGGACCACCGTCGGATGTCACCGTGACGCGAACGACCGTGGTAGCGGGATCGACTTTACCCCGCCCCACCCTGATCACATCGCTGACGCCAGGCCGCAGTTTCGAAACGTCTTTCTCCGCCTCCGCCAGTTCCGCCTCCGCCTGCTCCCCCTTGAGGGCCAACAGGCTGCCTCCCTTGCGCAGCAGAGGCAGGGACCAGCCGGCGAGTCGGGCGAGCGGCGCGACCGCGCGAGCGGTGACGAAGTCGGTGTACAGCTCGCCGTGCGCTTCCTCCGCCCGACCCCGTCGAACCTCGACGTTGGTCAGGCCGAGGATCTCGACCGCCTCGTCGAGGAAGACCGTCCGCCGCAGCAGGGGCTCCAGCAGGGTCATCTTGATATCCGGGCGCAGCAGGCCGAGAACCAGGCCGGGCAGTCCCGCACCCGAGCCGATGTCCACCACCTCCGCGCCCTCGGGGATCAGCTCCTCGACGACAGCGCAGTTGATGAGGTGCCGCTCCCAGAGGCGGGGCACCTCGCGCGGGCCGATCAGCCCGCGGCGCACCCCGTCGTCGGCGAGGAGTTCGGCGTAGCGCGTCGCCACGGGAAGGGTGTCGCCGAAAACCGCCTCGGCCTGTGAGGGCGGGGCGGGGAGCGTAGCGCCGGGCTCCTCAGTGCCCGAGGTCATCGGTCACCACCTGTCGGAACTCGTCCATCGTCACTTCCATGAACCGTTGGGTCGCCATGTCGACCTGTCCACAAGGGGACAGAGGCCGACCGGCGCGGGAAGCGCGCGGCGGATCGCGGTCGTCCGCGCGCACGGGGTTTGACCCCTCCCCCACACGGGCCGCGTGGCACGCGGATCCAATCGCGGCGTCACCCCGGGATACCGAGGGCGGGACGACTCGTTGCGGGAAGGCCCCGGAGACGATCCTATGCGGGGGCCGTGCCCGTGTTTCACGTGAAACACCCACCGCGGCCGTGGCGAACACCGCGCCGCCGGAGAACACTCGGCCCTTTCGGTGTCCGGGCCCTCCCCGGCGCCTCCCCCGGACATGACGAAGGGGCGGTGTTTCACGTGAAACACCGCCCCCGAGTCTGTTCGTGTCCGGTCAGTCCGCGGGGTGGACCACCACGTAGCGGTTGGGCTCCTCGCCCTCGGACTCGCTCCGCAGACCGGCCGCGGCGACAGCGTCGTGCACGACCTTGCGCTCGAACGGGGTCATCGGCTCCAGGGGGTGAATCTCCCCGGTCTCCTTGACCGTGTCCGCGGCCTCGGTACCGATCTGGAAGAGCACCTTGCGGCGGCCGTCGCGGTAACCGCCGATGTCCAGCATCAGGCGGCTGCGCTCACCGGTCGCACGGTGCACCGCGAGGCGGGTCAGCTCCTGGAGGGCCTCCAGGACCTCGCCGTCGTCACCGATCAGCTCGTCCAGGGTCGCACCGACGACGGAGACCATCGCACGGTCGCCCTCGACGTCCATGTCGATGTCACCGTCGAAGTCCGCGATGTCGAGCAGACCCTCGATGTAGTCCGCGGCGATGTCACCCTCGTTCTCCAGGGCCTCGACATCGATTCCGGCCTCAGGTGCCTCAGCCACCGCTACGCCACCGCCCTCTTCCTCGCTACTTCCCACGGCGATCCCGTCTCCTCAATCCGTCAGTCCCTGGCCGTCGTACGCCTCAGGGGCATTGTCGCCTGCGTACTCGAAAGTCGTCGCCGCCGACACGAAACAGGGAGGCCCTACTTGGCCCCACCGCTGCGCTTGGAACGCGCCTGCTTCTTCGGCTGCTTGCGTTCGATCTTAGGCTGTTCCTTCGGTTCAGGTGCGGGTTCGGGCGCCTTCTTCCGACCGAGCATGCCCTTGGCCGAACCCTTGGAGTCGGCGCCCTTGCCGGACTTGTCGGCCTCTCCGGGGAGGGGCTGGTTCCGGTAGAGGAAGTGCTGCTGCACCATCGTCCAGATGTTGGACGTGACCCAGTAGACGAGCACACCGACCGGCATCGCGAGACCGAAGAGCCCGAACGCGGGCGCCATGTACATCATGATCTTCTGGGTCTGCATCATCGGGTTGTCAGGCTGCTGCGCGATGCTGCGCTTGATGCTCTGACGCATGGTGAGGAACGTCGTGACGCCCATGACCACACAGGCGATCGCGATGACGACCTTCGCCATGATGGGGTCGGTCGCGCCGAGCGCCAGAAGCTCCTCGGGGGAGCTGTTGAACTGGGCGGCGATCGGGGCGTGGAAGATCAGCGCCTCGCGGGCGCTGTCGGCGAGCTCCGGGGTGAAGCCGTACTGGGCGTTACCCTCGGCGACACTGCGCAGCACGCTGAACAGGGCGAAGAAGACCGGCATCTGCAGGAGCAGGGGCAGGCAACCCATGATGGGGTTGGTGCCGCTCTCCTGGTAGAGCTTCATCGACTCCTTCTGGAGCCGCTCCTTGTCGTGCTTGTAGCGCTCCCGAAGCTTGGCGATCTTCGGCTGCACCTCCTGCATCTTCCGCTGCGTGTTCATCTGCTTGACGAACAGCGGGACGAGCAGGAGACGCATGACGACGGTGAGCAGCACGATGGACAGGCCCCAGGCCCACCCGCTGTCGGGGTTCAGGCCGATGATGGCCAGACCCGAGTGGATCCAGACCAACACGTGGCCGATGATGTTGTAAAGCCAGTCCAGCACCGGCCAACTCCTAGTTCAGAGAAACTACTGGTCCCCGGAAGCGGTGCCGGTGTGCCCGGTTCCGCCCGCAGACTCCTCGGACTCCTCGTTCCGGCGCCCCTTGGGCGGCGGAACCGGATCAAGACCCCCCGGGTTGAAGGGGTGACAGCGGGCGATGCGCCTGACGGCCAGCCACAACCCGCGCGGTCCTCCGTGAACGCGGAGCGCCTCGACGGCGTACGCGCTGCACGAAGGGTAGAAGCGACAGACCGGAGGGAAGAGCGGGCTGATGAAACGCTGGTAACCGCGGATGGGCAGGATCAACAGCCGCGCCAGCGCCGTCGGTCTGTGCTCGGTCATTGCTTCGCCCACCGTTCTCCGCCCTCCGTGGGACGGCGGTCACCGCCTGCTTCACTCTTCGCCGACTCGACCGGTTCGGGGCGTGGGCCCCCGCGGCCGCGCCGGCGCTTGGCGGTCCCTTTGGGACGCTGCGCCGCGGCGATCGCGCTGTCGAGTTGTACTGCCAGGTCCTCCTGCCGCATGGTCGCGGCCGAGGGCTTGGCCCGCACTACCAGAAGGCTACCGTTTGGCAGAACAGCCAATCGTGCTCGCATCAGGTGGCGCAGCCGTCGCTGCACACGCTTGCGCACCACGGCTCCCCCGACGGCCTTGCTCACGACAAAACCGACGCGCGGCGGGGCCGGGGCGTCGGTGTCGGTACTGCTGTCGGGTGACTGTGGGGGCGCGAGGTAGACGACGCCCAGGGCATCACGCGATGCGCGTCGGCCTGAACGCATGACCGTTCCGAACTCGGCGCTGTGGCGCATCCGGTTCTCCGGCGACAACATCGGCGTTCCTCCGGGAGAGGGGTGCGGCACGGCCCTCGGCTACCGGTTCCGTGCCCCACGACAAAGGGACCGGCCGGCAAGAAGGCCGGACCGGTCCCAGTGAAAGTCTTGAGGCGCTAGTGGCTCACGGTCAGCGCGGCGCGTCCCTTGCGACGTCGCGAGGCGATGATGGCGCGACCGGCGCGCGTACGCATGCGCAGCCGGAAACCGTGGACCTTCGCGCGACGCCGGTTGTTCGGCTGAAACGTACGCTTGCTCACTACTGGCTCCAGGGGCGTGTCAGGAAAGTACTACGACAGACCCCCAGGATATGCGGGGCCTTACTGTGCGTGTGCCGTGGCCGCGCCGTCGCGACAGACACGAGCGCAGGCAGAATCATCGGCATAAGCATAAAGAACATACGACCTGGTCGGGTCGTGGTCAAATCAGACCTGCTGACGGGTCCGCCCGCGGGCGCCGCGGGCGGGCCGCGGCCGGTGGCGGACACCACTGCGCACAGTCTACCCGGCTCCCTGTGGACAACTGGTTGTCCACAGGGGGTGAAACTTCCCCAGGGAGCACAGGCTGTGGATAACCTCAACCTGTGGATAACTCGTGGATCGAGCTGCGAACAGCTCCTCCGGAACCGTGGATGAGCGCCTTACACACGCCCTGACCTGCATATTGTGGATAACTCTGCGGAACCCACAGCCAGCTGCCATCCTGTGGATAAACCTGTGCACAACGTGTGGACAACCTCCGGAAGCTGTGGATACCCAGAGGTAGTCAAACCCTTGGCCGCCAGCACCCGATCCGGTTGTCCACAGCCCCTGCACCATCGAACGAACCGAACCCGTACGGCCTCCCCTGCCCCGGCACCCTCCACAGGGGAGGACAATGGGATGGGTGGGCCCTCAGGGGCTCCCACGCGCCCGAGACACGCCGTACCAACCTCCCCCGTCCCCTCACCGCTTCCAATCCGCTCCGAACAGATCCGCACCGAAGGGACAGCAACCATGGCAGGTCACCTTGGCTGACGCACAGGTCAACCTCGCAATGGTCTGGTCAAGCGTGCTGGACGGGATCGACAACGACTCCCTGCCCGCACACCAGCGTGCCTGGCTGCCGCAGACCCGTCCGCTGGGTCTGATCGAGGACACGGCGCTGATCGCAGCGCCCAACGAGTTCACCAAGAAGGTCCTGGAGACACGCCTCTACCCGGCGATCAGCAAGGCCCTCTCCGCACACCTGGGACGGGACATCCGGGTCGCGGTGACCGTGGACCCCACAGCCGTACCCACCCCGCCGCCGACGCCCGCGCCGTACGGCATGAGCCGGGACACCGGCGCGCACACCCCTCTCTCCCCCGCCAGGGAACAGGGGCCGGTCGGGCCGCGCCCCGAACAGGCCTCCCACGAGAACTCCCCCCGGGAGTCCGTGGCGCACGAACCCCGCGGCCAGCACGCCCGCCCGGCCGGTCCGCACCCCTCCGAAGCGCTCGGGGCACACCCCGGCCACGCCCGGGCCCAGGAGGCGCAGGAGGACCGGGCCGACCTGCTCGGCTCCGCGCACCAGGACCCCCGCCCGGGTACGCAGGGCTCCGCGCCGCAGGACGCGCCCCAGCAGTACGAGGAGCAGCGGTACGCCGATTCCGGCGGCTGGGCCCCCCTCACACCGGAGTCCGCACCCGCGCAGCAGGCACAGCCGCACGCCCGGCCTCAGCCGCCCCACCAGGCGCCGGCCCGACAGCCGCAGCCCTCCGCGCAGTCGTCGCAGGCCCCGCGGTCCGCCCCTCCGACGCACTCCCGGGGTGGGCAGGAAGGACAGTCCTCCTGGGCGCCCTCCTCCCCGGACTGGGCGCAGCCCGCCCAGGAACAGCTGTGGCAGCAGCAGAGCTGGGGGGACGCGGCCTGGGACCAGCCCAACCGCTGGGAGACACCGGCAGCGCAGAAGCCCGCCCCCGCCCCGGCCGAACCCGCGGGCCCGGGTGAGCCCGAGGGGTTCCGTCCCTCTCCCGAACCGGCCCAGGAGGCCCCCGCCCCGGCTCCGGTGGAGGAGAAGAGCAAGAAGAGCTCCCCCTCCTCTCCCCCCGGGCGTTCCCCGGAGATCCCGCCGGGCGAGCACGCGCGGCTGAACCCGAAGTACACCTTCGACACCTTCGTCATCGGCTCCAGCAACCGGTTCGCGCACGCGGCCTCGGTGGCCGCCGCGGAGGCCCCGGCCAAGGCGTACAACCCGCTGTTCATCCACGGCGGCTCCGGCCTGGGCAAGACCCACCTGCTGCACGCCATCGGGCACTACACGCACCGTCTCTACGAGGGTTCCCGGGTGCGGTACGTGAGCTCGGAGGAGTTCACCAACGAGTTCATCAACTCGATCCGGGACGGCAAGGCGGACGGGTTCCGCCGCCGGTACCGGGACATCGACGTGCTCCTGGTGGACGACATCCAGTTCCTGGAGAACAAGGAGCAGACGCAGGAGGAGTTCTTCCACACCTTCAACACGCTCCACAACTCCGACAAGCAGATCGTCATCTCCAGCGACCGGCCGCCCAAGCAGCTGACCACGCTGGAGGACCGGATGCGCAGCCGGTTCGAGTGGGGCCTGCTGACGGACGTCCAGCCGCCCGAGCTGGAGACCCGGATCGCCATCCTGCGCAAGAAGGCCGCGCAGGAAGGGCTGGCCGCCCCGCCCGAGGTCCTGGAGTTCATCGCCAGCAAGATCTCCACCAACATCCGTGAGCTGGAGGGGGCGCTCATCCGCGTCACCGCCTTCGCCAGCCTCAACCGGCAGTCGGTGGACCTGGACCTGACCGGCCAGGTGCTGCGGGACCTGGTCCCGAACGCGGAGGTGCCGGAGGTCACGGCCAGCGCGATCATGTCCCAGACGGCGGCCTACTTCGGGCTGAGCCTGGAGGACCTGTGCGGCACCTCCCGTTCCCGGGTCCTGGTCACGGCCCGACAGATCGCCATGTACCTGTGCCGTGAGCTCACCGACCTCTCCCTGCCCAAGATCGGGCAGCAGTTCGGCCGGGACCACACCACGGTCATGCACGCCGACCGCAAGGTCCGGGCGCTGATGGCGGAGCGCCGCTCCATCTACAACCAGGTCCACGAGCTGACCAGCCGGATCAAGGACCAGCCCTCGCTGACCTGACCGGGGATCCGCCACAGGGGATGGACAGCGACATCGAGGGGGTGGCCCGCCGCGCAGGCGGGCCACCCCCTTCCCTGTGCCCTCCTGTCGCCGTGTCCACGTGTTCCCCTGTCGCCGTGTCGTCGTATCGCCGTGTCACTGTGTCGGCGTGTCGACTTCTCCCTGCCTCACCCCTGTCCGCAGTCGCCGGGGCTCCCCCGGAACCGCCCGAACCGAGTTATCCACAGGCTTGTGGGGGTGTTGGTCCCCCGGGGAGAGGTAAGCCCGTGTCGTGGCCCGAACGCACCGTCCGTACCGGACACGCTCTGTTTCCCCTGGTTTCCAGTACCTCCAGCGCCTGTTGCCCTGCCCACACCGGTCTCCGGGAGCCCTGCGGAAAGACCGTGACAACGATCGGAGTTCGTAGTTGGCGGAGTGCCTGTGGAAAACCCTGTGCACAGACTGTTTGTCCAGGTTCGAGAGGTCTGGGCGACGCTCCGAAAAAAAGTTTTGCGGTTTCTCCGCGAAGTTATCCACAGGAAGGGCACCAAATCTGTGGACAACCCTGTGGATAAACTGTGGACAACCGCCTCGGTCCTGTGGGTAACCAGGGGTCGCCCTGTGGACGCGGTCACGGGTCATCGGATCACCGAACCACAGGCTGCTGTGGACAACATGGGGAAAACCTGTGGACGGACCTGTGGACGCTCTGTGGACAACCTGTGGGCCCCTGTTTCCGTCCACAGGCAGGCCGAGTTACCCACAGGGTCATCCACAGGGCCTGTGGACAAAAATTCGCGGTCTGACCTGCGAGAACAAGGGTTATCCACATTATCCACAGGCCCTACTACTACTACGCACCTTCATTAACCAAGATGTGGCTTCAAAACAGCTCCGCGTCAAATCTGTGGACAAAGCCCCGAGATCGAGGTGACGGCGGTCCTGTCCTGAGCTGGCAGCGGCAGCGGGTGAATCCGGGTAACGTGTGGTCTCGCCCCTGTCCTCCGCCGCCCAGATCTGAGCGGTGACCCCTACGGGAACCGAGACCGCTCCGGTGGCACGCTCCGCTCCGATGCGGAACCCGTCCACACCCTGTTGGCGAATCCAGCCGACGGAGCCGTCCGGCAGACCCACGAGACACCCACGAGCTGCAACGTTGAGGCTGCGACCGGTCCACCGGTCGTGCGGAAAGTGAGTCGGAAAGTGAAGTTCCGGGTCGAACGCGACGTACTGGCCGACGCTGTCGCCTGGACAGCGCGCACACTGCCGACGCGCCCCTCTGTACCGGTCCTCGCCGGGATCCTGCTGGACGCCGGCGAGACCGACGGCCGCCAGCGGCTGCGCCTGTCCGGCTTCGACTACGAGGTCTCGGCGCAGGTCTCGGTGGACGTCGAGATCGAGGAGGCCGGGCAGACCCTGGTCTCCGGCCGTCTCCTCGCCGAGATCACCCGAAACCTTCCTCCACAGCCTGTGGAGATCTCCACGGACGGCCCGAAGGTCGTCGTCACCTGCGGCAGCGCGAAGTTCACCCTGAACACCATGCCGGTCGAGGACTACCCGTCCCTGCCGGAGATGCCCGGTGTCAGCGGGACCATCGGCAGCGACGTGTTCGCCGCCGCGGTCAGCCAGGTGGCCGTGGCCGCCGGCCGTGACGACACGCTCCCGATGCTCACCGGCATCCGGGTCGAGATCGAGGGCGAGACGATCACCCTCGCCTCCACCGACCGCTACCGCCTCGCCGTCCGCGAACTGAGCTGGAAGCCGGAGAACCCGGACCTGTCCGCCGTCGCGCTGGTTCCGGCCAAGACCCTCCACGACACCGCCAAGTCGCTCACCTCCGGCGCGGAGGTCTCCATCGCCCTGTCGGGCAGCGACACCGGCGAGGGCATGATGGGCTTCGAGGGCGGCGGACGCCGGACCACCACGCGCCTGCTGGACGGCGAGTTCCCCAAGTACCGCGCACTGCTGCCGGACTCCTTCAACACCGTGGCCGAGGTCAGCCGCTCCGAGTTCGTCGAGGCCGTCAAGCGCGTCTCGCTAGTCGCCGAGCGCAACACCCCGCTCCGGCTGGCCTTCTCCCAGGGCGCGCTGGTCCTGGAGGCGGGAACGGGCGAGGACGCACAGGCTGTGGAGACCCTCGAGGCGGACCTGGACGGCGACGACATCCAGATCGCCTTCAACTCGGGGTTCCTGCTGGACGGGCTCGGTGCCATCGGGACCGACGTCGCCCGTCTGCACTTCACCACCTCGACCAAGCCCGCCATCCTCACCGGCAAGCCGGCCGAGGAGGGCTCGTCCCCCGAGTACCGCTACCTGATCATGCCGGTCCGCCTCTCCGGCTGACCGGAGCGCCGGTTCGATCCACAGGCGTCCGCCGTCCTGCCCGTGCACGAACCCGCGGGCCGGACGGCTTCCACCATGTCCACAGGTGCCCGAAGGGGAGTGCACACATGCAGATCGGAATGATCGGCCTCGGCAAGATGGGCGGCAACATGGCCGCCCGCCTGCGCGAGAAGGGCCACGACGTCGTCGGCTACGACGTGTCCCCCGGTGAGCGGGACGTCGAGACGCTGAGCGAGCTCGTCGGCCGTCTCGAGGCGCCCCGCGCCGTGTGGGTGATGGTTCCGGCCGGCGACCCGACCAACACGATCATCGCTGAGCTCGGCGACCTCCTCTCCGAGGGCGACATCGTCGTGGAGGGCGGCAACACCCACTACGTCGACGACCAGCCGCGCTCCGAGGCGCTGGCCGCCAAGGGCATCGGTTACGTCGACGCCGGCGTCAGCGGCGGTGTGTGGGGCCGCCAGAACGGCTACGGGATCATGGTCGGCGGCCGGGACGAGGACGTGGAGCGCCTGCGCCCCGTCTTCGACTCCCTGACCCCCGACGAGGGCGGCGGTTTCGTGCACGCCGGTGCGGTCGGCGCGGGCCACTTCGTGAAGATGGTCCACAACGGCATCGAGTACGGCATGATGCAGTCCTTCGCCGAGGGCTACGAGCTGATGGTCGCCTCGGGCATCGTCAAGGACGTCCCCGGCACCCTGGAGAGCTGGCGCGAGGGCACGGTCGTCCGCTCCTGGCTGCTGGACCTGCTCGGCCGCGCCCTGGAGGAGGACCCGGACCTGTCGGAGCTGCGCGGCTACGTGCAGGACTCCGGTGAGGGCCGCTGGACCGTCCAGGCCGCCGTGGACCTCGCGGTCCCCGCCCCGGCGATCACCGCCTCGCTCTTCGCGCGGTTCGCCTCCCGCCAGGACGACAGCCAGGCCATGAAGGTCGTCGCCGCCCTGCGCAACCAGTTCGGCGGGCACGCCGTCACCAGGGCCGAGGCGAAGACCGTCACCGAGGCCGAGGCACAGGCCGTCGACGAGGACTAGCCGCACCCTGTTCTCTCTCCGGGGGCGGTCCGGGGTTCACCGGACCGCCCCCGGCACTGTTTTCCCACCGCTTCACGCGGTTTCGCGCCGTCGCCCCACCGTTTCCCGCTCCAGGAGGAAGGCCGGATGTACGTCTCCCACCTGCAACTGGCCGACTTCCGCTCCTACGAGTCGGCGCTGCTACAGCTCGAACCCGGTGTGAGCGTGTTCGTCGGCTCCAACGGTCAGGGCAAGACCAACCTGGTCGAGGCGATCGGCTACGTCGCGACCCTGGGCAGCCACCGTGTCTCCTCCGACACCCCGCTGGTCCGGCAGGGCGCACCCCGCTCGATCATCAGCGCCAAGGTCGTCCGCGACGGCCGGGACATGATGGTCGACCTGGAGATCAACCCCGGGCGGGCCAACCGCGCCCGGGTCAACCGTGGCTCGGCCGGACGCCCCCGCGACGTTCTGGGCATCCTGCGCACGGTGCTCTTCGCCCCCGAGGACCTGGCCCTGGTCAAGGGCGACCCGGGAGAGCGGCGCCGTTTCCTCGACGAGCTCCTGGTGACGAGGGCCCCGCGGATGGCGGGGGTGCGCTCGGACTACGAACGCGTGCTCAAACAGCGCAACGCCCTGCTGAAGTCGGCCTCGGCGCGGATGCGCCAGCGCGCCACCCCGGACCTGAGCACGCTGGAGGTCTGGGACTCCCACCTCGCCGAGACCGGCGCCGAGCTCCTGACCGCCCGGCTGGGGCTGGTGGAGGAGCTGCGACCGCTGATCGCGCACTCCTACGCGGGGCTGACCGACTCGGGCGGTCCGGCGGTGCCCACCTACCGGAGCTCCGCGGTCCCGGAGGGGCAGGAGATCCCCCGCGACCGTCCACAGCTTGTGGAAGTCCTGCGCGAAGCGATGGCCGAGGCGCGCGACCGCGAACTCCAGCGGGGCATCAGCCTGGTCGGCCCGCACCGCGACGAGCTGCACCTCCAGCTCGGTGATCTGCCCGCGAAGGGGTACGCCAGTCAGGGAGAGTCCTGGTCGTACGCCCTGTCGTTCAAACTGGCCGCCTTCGAACTGCTGCGGGCCGACGGCGACGACCCGGTCCTGATCCTGGACGACGTCTTCGCGGAACTGGACGCCGAGCGCCGCCGCAGGTTGGCCGGACGGGTGCGTGACGCCGAGCAGGTCCTGGTGACCGCGGCGGTCGGCGAGGACATCCCGAAGGAACTGGACGGAGCCAGGTTCGGGGTACGCGAAGGGGTGGTCGAGAGTGAGTGAGGGTTATCCACAGCCTGTGGATCCCGGGCTGCCGTATTCGGTCCCGGGCCGCGACACCTCCGGTTCCGGCGCGCCCCGTCCACAGCCTGTGGACGAAGGTCCGGCCCCGGCGACACCTCCGACCGTTCCCCCTGCCGAGCCCCCCGCGGCCCCGGCGGCCACCGGGGCGGACCTGGCCCGCCAGGCCCTGGCCCGGGCCAAGGCGGAGGCGCGCGAACGCGGTGCCGTTCCCCGGGGCATGAACCGGAATCGAAAACGTGGCCGATTGCGGTCACGGAACGAGCCCCAACTGTTCGGTGACGCGGTGCGCACCTGGCTGATCGAGCACGGTTGGCAGGAGCAGGTCGCCATCGGCGGTGTGTTCGGCCGGTGGGCGGACATCGTGGGCGACTTCAACGCCGAACACCTGCGTCCGGAAAGTTATTCGGAGGGAGAACTGGTTGTTGTGGCCGATTCACCCACGATGGCGGCTCACGCACGAGCGATGGTTCGGGATTTGATGCGCCGGCTGAACGAGGAGCTGGGTGACGGCACCGTCATCGCCATCAAGGTCAAAGGACCCGGTTTCCGTCGCCGCTGACCCCGGCCAGGGTGGCCGAGGAGTCACTGAAAGCCCTTGTGACCTGCGCGTTCCTCGGGTTTCCCCGGTTCCCTCGAGGAGCTCTGCGTCTCGGGAGGACACCCCTTTCACTCCGGTGGCGGGGGCCGGGAGCGGGGGTGTTCGGTCTTCCAAGGCCACTCAACCGCGCCGGGACTTGCGCAAGGGGCCACCCGCGTGTAGGGACTCGGCTCCCTCCCCGAACGTTCGTTCTGGGGCGGCACAGGGCCGCCAATGCCACTTTGTCGCACCGGGCGGGGTATCATGGAGACGGTTCTTCAGACGCCTGTAGCCGGTACCACGCCCCCATGTAGAGGGTGGGCGGACGGCCCGTGCGGCGAACGGTGATCCCCAGGTGTCGCGGCACGTCGACCCTCCGATCACCCTGCCGCGGGTTGACCGTCGTCCGCTCGGCCACGGCCGGCAGGCGTCCCCAGCAGGAGGGTGTTCCCACTTGGCCTACGACGCAGGATCAATCACGGTTCTCGAGGGGCTTGAGGCAGTACGCAAGCGCCCGGGCATGTACATCGGCTCCACCGGGGAGCGGGGTCTGCACCACCTGGTGTCCGAGGTGGTCGACAACTCGGTCGACGAGGCGATGGCGGGCTACGCCGACGCCATCGAGGTGACCCTGCTCGCCGACGGCGGAGTCAGGGTGACCGACAACGGGCGAGGCATCCCGGTCGGTATCCACCCCGTGGAGAAGCGCCCGGCGGTGGAGGTCGTTCTCACCACGCTGCACGCGGGCGGCAAGTTCGACGGAAAGTCCTACGCGGTCTCCGGCGGTCTGCACGGTGTCGGTATCTCGGTCGTCAACGCGCTGTCCACGGCTCTGGACGTGGAGATCCGCCAGGAGGGGCACGTCTGGCGCCAGCACTACGAGATGACCGCCCCGACCGGCGATCTCATCAAGGGTGAGGCGAGCGACGAGACCGGCACGGACATCACCTTCTGGCCCGACGGCAGCATCTTCGAGACCACCACGTTCTCGTTCGAGACGCTCTCCCGCCGGATGCAGGAGATGGCCTTCCTCAACAAGGGCCTGTCCATCACCATCCGCGACGAGCGGCCCGACCACACCGACGACGGCCCCGTGGTCAACACCTTCCACTACAAGGAAGGTCTGGCGGACTACGTCCGGCACATCAACACCAAGAAGGAGCCGGCGCACGCGTCGATCATCTCCTTCGAGGAAGAGGGCGACGGCATCGCGGCCGAGATCGCCATGCAGTGGAACCAGTCGTACACCTCGTCGGTGCACACCTTCGCCAACACCATCAACACGGCGGAGGGCGGCACCCACGAGGAGGGTTTCCGCTCCGCGCTCACCACTCTGGTCAACCGGTACGCCCGGGACCAGAAGCTGCTGCGCGAGAAGGAGGACAACCTCACCGGTGACGACATCCGCGAGGGCCTGACCGCGATCATCTCGGTCAAGCTCGCCGAGCCGCAGTTCGAGGGCCAGACCAAGACGAAGCTCGGCAACACCGAGGCCAAGTCGTTCGTCCAGAAGGTCACCAACGAGCACCTGCGCGACTGGTTCGAGCGCAACCCCGGTGAGGCCAAGGACATCGTGTCCAAGGCCAGCCAGGCCGCCCGCGCCCGCGTCGCCGCCCGCCAGGCCCGCGACCTGACCCGCCGCAAGACCCTCCTCGAGACCACCTCCCTCCCGGGCAAGCTGTCGGACTGCCAGTCCACCAACCCGGAGGAGTGCGAGGTCTACATCGTCGAGGGTGACTCGGCCGGTGGTTCCGCCAAGGGCGGTCGCAACCCGCACAACCAGGCCATCCTGCCCATCCGGGGCAAGATCCTGAACGTGGAGAAGTCCCGGATCGACCGCATCCTCAAGAACAACGAGGTCCAGGCGATCATCACCGCCCTGGGCACCGGTATCCACGAGGAGTTCGACGCCGAGAAGCTCCGGTACCACAAGGTCATCCTGATGGCTGACGCCGACGTCGACGGTCAGCACATCCGGACCCTGCTGCTCACCCTGCTGTTCCGCTTCATGAAGCCGCTGGTCGAGGCCGGGAACGTGTACCTGGCCGCTCCGCCGCTGTACAAGATCAAGTGGGACCAGAAGGGCAGCGACGCGAGCTACGCCTTCTCCGACGCCGAGCGCGACCGGGTCATCGAGGCCGGGATCGCCGCGGGCAAGAGGGACCCGCGCCCGCGCGACATGGTGCAGCGCTTCAAGGGTCTGGGCGAGATGAACGCCAACGAGCTGTGGGACACCACGATGGACCCGGACCGCCGCGTCCTGCTCCAGGTCAGCCTGGACGACGCGGCCCAGGCCGACGAGATGTTCAGCGTGCTCATGGGTGAGGACGTCGAGTCGCGGCGCGCCTTCATCCAGCGCAACGCCAAGGACGTCCGCTTCCTGGACATCTAGGTCCTCCACCCGCCCACGCTCCAGCAAGCTTCGTAGAAGGGATCGACATCCGTGACGGATGCGAACAACCCCGACGCCCCTGAGGGCGGGGACTCCAGTATCGAGTCCCTGCCCCGTGTGACCGACCGGATCGAGCCCGTCGACATCCAGGTCGAGATGCAGCGCAGCTATCTCGACTACGCGATGTCGGTCATCGTCGGTCGTGCGCTCCCCGACGTCCGCGACGGTCTCAAGCCGGTCCACCAGCGCGTGCTCTACGCGATGTACGACGGCGGATACCGCCCCGACCGCGGGTACTTCAAGTGCGCCCGCGTCGTCGGTGACGTGATGGGTAACTACCACCCGCACGGTGACAGCGCCATCTACGACACCCTGGTCCGCCTGGCCCAGTGGTGGTCGATGCGGATGCCGCTGGTCGACCCGAACGGCAACTTCGGCTCGCCGGGCAACGACCCCGCGGCCGCCATGCGCTACACGGAGTGCAAGCTCGCTCCGCTGGCCATGGAGATGCTCCGGGACATCGACAAGGAGACCGTCGACTTCCGGCCCAACTACGACGGCCGCTCCTCCGAGCCCGTCGTGCTGCCCGCCCGGTTCCCGAACCTGCTCGTCAACGGCTCCTCGGGTATCGCGGTCGGTATGGCGACCAACATCCCGCCGCACAACCTGCGCGAGGTCGCCGACGGCGTCAACTGGTACCTCGACAACCCCGAGACCGAGGACGAGGAGCTGCTCGACCAGCTCATCGCCCGGGTCAAGGGCCCCGACTTCCCGACCCGCGGCCTCATCGTGGGCAAGCGCGGGATCGAGGAGGCCTACCGGACCGGGCGCGGCTCCATCACCATGCGCGCCGTGGTCGAGGTCGAGGAGGACAGCCGCGGTCGCCAGACCCTGGTCATCACCGAGCTGCCCTACCAGGTCAACCCGGACAACCTCGCGCTGAAGATCGCCGACCTGGTCAAGGACGGCAAGATCACCGGCATCGCCGACGTGCGCGACGAGAGCAGCGGCCGCACCGGCCAGCGCCTGGTCATCGTGCTCAAGCGCGACGCCGTCGCCAAGGTCGTGCTGAACAACCTTTACAAGCACACCCAGCTGCAGGAGACCTTCGGCGCGAACATGCTGGCCCTGGTCGACGGGGTGCCGCGCACCCTGCGCCTGGACCAGATGATCCGCCACTGGGTCAAGCACCAGGTCGAGGTCATCGTCCGCCGGACGAAGTACCTCCTGCGCAAGGCCGAGGAGCGCGCGCACATCCTGCGTGCGCTGCTCAAGGCGATGGACCGCATCGACGAGGTCATCAGCCTCATCCGGAGCAGCGCCTCGGCCGACGACGCGCGCACCGGCCTGATGGGCCTGCTGGAGATCGACGACATCCAGGCCCGCGCGATCCTCGACATGCAGCTGCGCAAGCTCGCCGCCCTGGAGCGCAACGCCCTGACGGCCGAGTACGACGAGCTGATGGCGCTCATCTCCGACTACAACGACATCCTCGCCTCGGACGTCCGGCAGCGGAGCATCATCCGCGAGGAGCTGGGCGAGATCGTCGACAAGTACGGCGACGAGCGGCGCACCCACATCATCCCGTTCGAGGGTGACATGCGCATGGAGGACTTCATCGCCGAGGAGGACGTGGTCGTCACGATCTCCCGCGGTGGGTACGCCAAGCGCACCCGCATCGACAACTACCGTGCGCAGAAGCGCGGCGGCAAGGGCGTGCGGGGTGCCCAGCTCAAGCAGGACGACATCGTCCAGCACTTCTTCGTCACCACCACCCACCACTGGATCCTGTGCTTCACGAACCAGGGCCGGGTGTACCGGACGAAGGCCTACGAGCTGCCGGAGGCCGCTCGCGACGCGCGCGGCCAGCACGTCGCCAACCTGCTGCCCTTCCAGCCGGGCGAGGAGATCGCGCAGATCATGGCTCTGCGCGACTACGAGGCCGCTCCCTACCTGGTGCTGGCCACCCGTGAGGGCCTGGTCAAGAAGTCGCGGCTGGAGGACTTCGACTCCGCGCGCGCGGCGGGCATCATCGCGATCAACCTCCGCGAGGAGGACGAGCTGATCTCCGCGCGGCTGGTCTTCCCCGACGACGACCTGCTGCTGATCTCCAGCGACGCCCAGGCGATCCGCTTCCCGGCCTCCGACGAGTCGCTGCGCCCCATGGGCCGCGCGACCAGCGGTGTGATCGGTATGCGGTTCCTGGAGGGCGACTACCTGCTCTCCATGGACGTCATCCGCCCCGACGACGGTTCCACCGACGTCCTGGTCGCCACCGAGAACGGGTACGCCAAGCGGACCCCCTCGGAGCAGTACCCGGTGCAGAACCGCGGCGGCAAGGGTGTGCTGACGGCGAAGGTCGTGGAGGCGCGCGGCAAGCTGGTCGGCGCGCTGATGGTGGACCCGGAGGTGGACGAGATCTTCGCGATCACCTCCGCCGGCGGGGTCATCCGCACCGGTGCCGCCGAGGTGAAGCAGTCCGGCCGCACCACCATGGGCGTCCGGCTGATGAACCTGGACAAGGGCAACAAGATCGTGGCCGTGGCCGCCAACGCCGAAGCCGCCGAGGAGGCCGAGGCCGAGGAGGTCGCCGACGCCGTCGAGGCGGCCGGGGCCGACACGGGCGACGAGCAGGTCGCGGGTGAAGGCAACCCCGAGGCCTAGACTGCGCGTTAAGTGCAGTACGTCCCGCGGGGTTCGTTTCGGCGGCCCCGCGGGACATACGGATCGACCCGTCTCAACGAAAGTCCAGCGGTAGCGCTTCTATGTCTGAGAACCAGCGGAACACCACCAGCAACGAGTCCGAAGCGGCTGCGACCGCCGGTGACGCGGACGTGGAGACGGCGGAGCCGACCCTTGAGGGTTCCTCCGAGGGCTCCTCGGCGGCAACGGGTACGGAATCGGGGGCAACGACAGTGACGACCGAAGCGGAACCCGAGCCCGAGGAGCCGCAGGAGCCCGCGGAGCCCGCATCCGCGGGGCCGAGCGCGGTCAAGGCGTCCTTGGCGAGCCGTAAGGCCCACCTGACCGTCTCCCGTGTCGAGCCGTGGTCGGTGATGAAGTTCAGCTTCGTGGTCGCCCTCGTCTGCTTCATCGTCCTGTTCGTCGCGGTCGCGGTCATCTACGCGACCCTGTCGATGCTGGGTGTGTTCGACGAACTGACCAGCATGATCAACGCCCTCCTGGAGGGCGACGGCGGCGAGGACGAGCTGGGCCTGAACCCGGCCGCCTGGTTCTCCCCCGGCCGTGTGCTGGGCTACACCGGTGTGATCGGTGCCCTGAACGTCGTGCTGATCACCGCCCTGTCGACGGTGGGAGCGATGCTGTACAACCTGGTCTCCGACCTGGTCGGCGGCGTCGACGTCACCCTCTCCGAGGCCGAGTAGTCCTCTGCTGCCCGTCGGGCCCGGCTCTTCCCAGGAGAGCCGGGCCCGACGGCTTTCCCGGCGGTTCGGAGCACTCCCGAAACCCGCTAAAATGGGAGGTGAAGAGGGACGCGGCAGGCCGTGTCCCACTCTTCGCCGCCTCACGGAAGCCGGTTCGCCCCGGTCTCCCGGATGCGGTAGAGTTCCTGTCGGAACGAGGGCGTATAGCTCAGTCGGTTAGAGCGCATCCCTGATAAGGATGAGGCCCCAGGTTCAAGTCCTGGTACGCCCACCCAGTTTCATCTGGTCAGAGCCTTGCATCTCCACTCGGAGAGCAGGGCTCTTCCTGTTGTGGCCCTCATCTGACCGCGGGACCCCACGCCCGTCCCCTGTCCGAGTCCGGGCTCCCCTGCACTCAGCGGTGCCGACAGGACGCCGAGTCGACAACAGGTCGAATCGCTATGTCGACTCGACTCTAGCCGACACTCCCCAGGCAGGAAGAGGCACGCCCAGGAGCTCCAGAAGCTCTGCGGTGGCCACCCGGTAGGTTCCGCCATAGCGGAGCAGCCGGCAGGGGAACTGGCCGCTTCTGGCGAGCTTGTACGCCGTCGTCCTCCCCATGTGCAGGGCACGTGCGGCCATCATCAGGTCGATAGCGGCTGGTAGACCCTACAGCTGTTGCCTGATGGGGCTGACGACTCTCCGCGATGCGTGGACCTGAGCACTTCATTGGCTAGAAAGCGACTTATGGAACCCGCCAGGTGATCTGGAACCTTTGCTCTGGCGGGAACGAGGGGCGTCCCACTGTCCTACCCTCCTTGATGAGGTAATGGGATACCAGGAAGTGTGCTTCCTCGGAGACCTCGTGCCACGTTTCAGGTGTAACGCTCAAGGCTTCGCGGAGCAGGCTTTTATCGCTCTCAGCTCGGAGTACCTCGGCCTTCTCCTCCGGGTCGATGGTGTCGTCGGAGTGAAACGTATGGAAGGAGCGGGCTAGCAGGTTGGGTTCTGACCGCAATCGGTGAAGGATTTGGCTGTTGCAGTAGTTCATGATCTCGAGGGCCTCCTGCACCTCGTGCTGAGGGTCTTGGTAGCCGTATGGCGTTCCTTCAGCCGCACCTACGTAGTCACCCTTCAGCGAGCGAAGGAGTGCTCGCAGGAAGAAGTCAAGTCCCATATCGTCGATGGTGCGCTTGGCGACCTCGACCCATGTGTCCTCAGAGATCATGGGGTCGTGCGGGACCGCGAGTGAGGGGTCGATCTCAATGGCGTTGAAAGGGTTAACCATGATTCCGGAAACCATCTCCGGGGTCCATTTCCCGTCTTCTCCACCCCACCCTTCGGTTCGTATGAACTCCTCGGCGGAGAGATAGGCGCCGGACTCCCCCTCCTTGATCACCCGCCACAGGCGCAGGATACGGAAAGCCTCTTGTGCCCGGTTCCTGGGCGGATGGCAGTTGTCCGCCAGCACAGAGACAACGGATTCGAGCGTCTCCCACCCGGGCATCCGAAGCAGCTTGATTGTGGTCCGGGCGGCTTCGTGGCTCACCTCCAGTAGGCCCTGATCGCCCGCCGTCAGTTTCTCGATGCGTCGATAGCTGATCCTCCCCGTGGCCCGGTGGAGCTCATCCAGCGCGTCCGCTAGCTCTTGCTTCGCTTCGGGGAGTTCGGAGGATGCAGTCATCTCCGTCGCCAACCTTCTAAGGCTCAGTGTCAATTTCTGTCAACAGCCTAGAGCTAGGAGGGTGCTGTCTGGGCGGATTCTGCGCAAGTCCGCGGCTGGGCGACCAACCGTGACAAGCGGTTCGGTCAGATGGTGAACATGGTGGGGCCCATCCCCCGGACCTTTGGAGGAGACTTGCACATCCCCGCCTACGCACTGGATGAGATCCAGAGCTCGGTTCCCTCCGAGCCGAACCTTCAGCAGACCGAAGGCACACACTGCTGCTTCTGCAACTCTCCGTTTCCCCAGCCCCGACTGCGCGTTCCACTCCGATCGGCCGAAGGGCTGTCTCTCAACGGTTGTCGCCCCTGTCTCACCGCTCTGGTTGCTCGGGTTCGTAGGCAACGGGACTCGAAGCTGGCCGAACAGATTCCCCGGCCGCACCTGGATGATCTGATCCAGGGACGAGAGGAGCAGGATTACTTGAACTCCCTCATGAACGCGACACGGGCAGCAAAGGCTGTTACCCGCCTTCTCGCCGATAAAGATCTCTCGCCGCAAGAAGTCGCTTGGGTAGCTGTCGCTCTTGAGTCAGCCTTTGATTGGGCTACGACCGGAAAGGAGAGGTTGCCGTACCTGGCGGACTCCCCCGACAGCCCGTTCGCCAAGCCCGAGGTCCGTCTCTACCTCGAGATGTCCTTGGCCAGGGAGTTCATCGCACACCGTCTCGTCTACCACGTGCTCAACGAATCTTCCTCTCCGGAGCCCGAGATGTGCGAGGAAATCGAATGTCCTGCCGACTGCTCTGGTCGCCACGAGTTCGACCACATCGACTGCGGGCCAGACGAAATCTTCGACGCATTGGCACGCCATGGCGTCGAACTTCCAGAAGAAGGGAGCTGAGCATGTGGAACTGGGGTGACATGATGCTCATGTTGATCTCTGCCTTCGGATGTTTGGCTCTGTTCATCTCCCAGGCCAACGAGATTCTGGACAGGCTTCCTCGACTGTTCGCCGCTTGGCATAAGGTTGTGGGCTCGGGAGGAAACCAACAGGGCCACATCCCTGAGGGGCTCGACGGCAACTCCAGCAAGCGGTCGGATGATCACTGATAGAGACCAGCTTCTAGGCTGAGGCCTCGGTATCCTCTGCTTCGGAGCCTTGTCTCTCCATATGGAGAGCAGGGCTCTTTCTGCTTTATTCGTGGGTTTCGGCCGGAAGCTACTCCGTCGCCGTCTACGTGCGGGGACGACAGCAGACCGGGTCGCTATGTCGACTCGGCTGCTGCTGCTCAACCCGAGGCAGGCAGCGGCACGCCCAGAAGCTCCAGGAGCTCCGCGGTGACTACTCGGTAGGTTCCGCCATAGTGGAGTAGCCGGCAGGGGAATCGGCCGCTTCTGGCGAGCTTGTACGCCGTCGTCCTCCCCATGCGCAGCACCTGGGCGGCCGTCATTAGGTCGACGGCGGCTGGTAGGTCGTACAACTCATGGATCGTGAAGGTCTTGCGTTCCCAGGCCACTGGCTCTCCCCTGCGTTGGTTTCGTCGTCAAGAGGGACAAGCCTCGGTAGAAGAAGCTTGTGACACGAACCTCGGAGATTTCGGAGCAGGCGTGTTCAGAACTTCCGTTTCACTCCAGATCCATGGCAAGTGGTTTCAGATAGTTGAGTCCTTGCAGGTCAAGGATGCAGATTCATCTGCGACTACTGCTGTACTCGGAAAAACGGCGTAGACTGACCCCACGTCATCAAGGTGACCTTGACGACGTGACTGAACGCGAAGGGGCCCGCATCGGTCTAGGACGCGGGCCCCGGTTACATCGCGGGATCCTTCTGTGGCCTCGGTTGTTGCTCTACCAGAGCATCAACTGGGGCCACTTCCCATGAAGCGGTCGAGCAGATACCGCACCACCGCCTGCACGATCCCCGTGACCACGGCGGCAGCCCACTTCCACCAACGCGGCTTGTTGGGTTCTTGCGGTTGCTTCGACATCCAGCCTCCTCACCTGAGGCGACCTGGCCACCAGTCGATGGCCTGACATAGGCCAACCTCGGATGCGTTGACCGGCCTGTCCTCAGAGATGAGACGCCACTAAATCTACAGACCCTTCTCCGCTTATGGGAGAGGTCAAGAGCAACGTAGGCGCCGATGAGCGGCCCTGGACTTTCGTGGTCGTCCCAGGTGCCCACAACGGTTCCTCTTCGTGTCGCAGCTCCTCCGGAACCTTCAGGAGGATGACCTTCGGGCTCTGCCTATCGGTGAAGTGGCGGTGCAACAGCAAAGGTCCCGAGGAGGGAGATGCTCGGGACCTTTGCGCGTGGGGCTACTGGGTCAGCCCGAGGAACGCCACCCACTCGGACGGGGGAACCCTGAGGTGGCCGAGATCGCGGTTCTGCGTGTCACGCACGTCCGCACCGTGCGCGCTCTCGCGCACCTCCACGCAGTTCGCCCCGCCGTCGGAATACGTGCTCTTGTGCCACGTCGGCTTACTGTCCATCGTTCAACTTCCTCAGTTCCGCCCTCAGACTCTGGAGGGTCTCGTCTGGGCTACGCGCCGCGCTCTGCAACGCCGCGAACTGCATGCGCCAGCTTGTCGTCTCAGCGGAGTTGGTGACCAACTGGCCCTCGCGGGCGCTTTCGGCGAACAGCACGTCAGTTTGGGCGCCCGCCGTCGTGATCAGCTTAAACGGACCGGATGTACCGGGATGCTTCGGTGTGTTCATGGGGATCAGCTGTACGGTGATGCGCCCGCGCTCGACGAGCTCCACCACATGTTCCAGTTGTTCCCGTGTTACTTCCCTGCCCCCGTACCGCCGGTACAGGAGTGCTTCGTCGATGACGAGCCACAGCTTCGGGTGGGTGCTCTCGGCCAAGCTCGCTGAACGCTTGGCCCTCCCCGCCGCGCGTGACTGGACTTCCTCGTCGGTGAGCCACTGGGCCCCGTGCTTGATCAGTGCTTGTGCATAGGGCTCTCTTTGCAGGTGAGCAGGCCAGACCAAGACGAGGTACTCGTACACCGCGCTCGCCTGGTCCACGAGTTCGGCGACCTCCGTCTTCCAAGCTTCCCTGCCATCGCCGGTCAGCTCCTCCCACACGCGGGCGAGACGCTCAGACCCCAGCGCCTCCCCCAAATCTGAGCGCAGTCTGGGAGACGGGGCTGTGAGCCCCCTTTCAACTGCGGAAATGGTGCTTTTGCTGGTGTTCGCCGCGTGTGCCAACGCGGTCTGTGTCAGGCCGGATTCTTCACGAGCGGCTCGTAGCTCGCGCCCGTATCGGGCCAGGGCTTCTTTTTCAGGGGGCATGACAGGAATGACATCACGGATTCCAGCTTGGGTGTGGCGATTCCTGGAAAATCTGTCGCTGAACATAGCGTTCCTGGGTCGTCGCAATGCGCTTCACAGGGCTTGTGACAGTCCATGACACTGAGATTCCAGACCAACTCATGTAGCCGCACTCTGATGCGGCGGAGAGGCGGCGCAGGTGCTGCTGAACGATGACCTCTCGGACGTTCCGGACCCGGACAAGGACAAGGAGGGGTTCGCGGACTACCTCTTCGACTCCGTGAGCGGCACATTGCGGGACCGGCCCGAAGCGGGGGCCTGGACCGACCCGTCCTCCCGTGCCACCAAGGCTGAACTCCGGGACGCGATCGCCCGGGCTCGGGAGGACTTCCAGAACCTGAGGCGGAGTCTCGTGGAGTCGGACTCGGCGTTCGATCAGCTCCACGAATGGATCATGACCGGGCAGCCGCTTCCGGACCCCTGGCGCAAGAACTTCGCCCCGCTCCCGATGCCCCCGGAAACCAGGGTCGACTACCGGCCCTGAACACACTGCGGCCCCGCGACGCTGGCACGTCCGGGGCCCGGACAACGCTACGAAGGAGCGTCGTCATGCGACACGTTATCGAATTCCTGGCTCTGCTTGCCCGTCTTGTCCGCCCTGCCCGGGGGCTTCACGCC
The DNA here is from genome assembly GCF_000341085.1 of Nocardiopsis ganjiahuensis DSM 45031. Lineage (GTDB taxonomy): Bacteria > Actinomycetota > Actinomycetes > Streptosporangiales > Streptosporangiaceae > Nocardiopsis > Nocardiopsis ganjiahuensis. Next base: position 101,713 of record NZ_ANBA01000012.1, read on the forward strand.
GCACCGCGCGCACTCCGGGACGGACCCCCTCCCCGACGTGCGGCTCGCGTCCGCAGGTACGCGTCCGACCTGCCGACCATCGCGAAAACCACCAGGGACTCGAACAGGGGCAACTCCCCCGGACCGTTGATTCCGGCCCCGCGGCCTCCCCTGGACGCGGCCCCCGCCGCGCTGGTCCCCCTGTCTCGCAACCGGCCATCCGGATGGGCACCCATCGTCCAGCCGGCGGCCGTGAACCCTCCCGCGGACATCGTCCGGAACTACTACCGCGCCCACGAGGTGCGTATGCGCAGGAGGGGCGGGTCCTCACCCCGCGCCCGTCTCGAACCGGTCTCCGTCAACCAGATGGCTTCGTAGACATATCGGCACGCCTGCCGCGTGCGGTGAGGAGCGGGGTCATGGACGGGGCGACCCGGTGCACTAGCCCTGAAGGACACGACTACATCCCGGACCAACCCCGGTCCGGTACGGCCGTACAGCCACGGCCACCTGCAAGTACTGCAAGCACACGATCACCGCGACTCGGTGACCGCATCTCCCCTGGAGGACACTGCTGTGCTCCCCGAACGCCCGCCGATACTCCTGCTCGGCACATCGGAACGTGTGGGATCGAACTGGACCCTGGACGTTCTGCGGCACGCGACGATCCAGCACAACGAGCCCTTCCGGCAACAACTCGGAGCGGAACACCCGTACGCGCCCCTGACTTCGTCGTCGACCCCCGGTGAGGCTGCGCCGCTCGCGCCGATCGCGGCTCACTGGGTGGACGCCTTCGTCCTCGGTAAGTACCTGGGTGGCACCCACGTGATCAAGGAGACCAACCTCTACTTCGCCGCCGAAAGGTTCCTGGACCTCTTCCCCGAGTCACCTGTGCTCGTGCTCTCCCGATCACCGTTGGGAGTGGCGAGTTCCTTCGCTCAGGGGGATCTCTGGAGACGATGGGAGTACGACTCCGTCTACCGCAGGGTTGTCGCCATGACCCACGAAACTGGTCTCGACCGGTGGGCCAACCTGGTCCCCGATGACAGCCCTGTCGCATCCGTCGCGCTGACTCGTCTGGTCACCCTGAATACTGCTCTGCTCGCCGAGGCCCTGTCAGGTCGCGACCACGCACACATCTCCTACGAGTCCGCCGTTCTCGACCGGGAAACCGCTATGCGTCCGATCACGCGGTTGGTGCCTGAAGCAGTGCGAACGATGACGGCCCGCTCGGGGACGGGACAACCCGAGGTGGACAGCACCTTCGCCACCAACCGTGCCAAACATGAGCTCGCGGTGTGCCTGAGCCCGGGACAGGACGAGCTGGTCAACGCCGAGACCGAACGCGGCACCGCTCTGCTGCGTGAAGTACTCGCGCCGCAAACGGTCGAGCTCGCCGTCCGTTGGCTGGCGGGGGCGGACCGCTACCGGCGGGTGGACTCCTCAACAGGCGGATCCAGGAGCCCACGAACGGCAGTCCCTCCCCTGACACCACCGCCAACCCCCGCGTACGTCGAGGCTCCGCCGAAGGGGGTTCGCTGGCGCAACACTCTGGTGTCGAACTCCGAGGTGTGTGCGCTGCTCAACGGGCTTGCCGGTGCCGGGATGGACAACACCATCCACGGGGTGAACCTCCTGGCGATCGACATGCCGTACGAGCGTGGTGGCCGACTACACCTCGCCGAAGGAGGTTGGCGTGTCAGTCCCGGATTCGAGCACTATCCCGCCTACTGGGTCACCTGGATCGGTGCGGCCGCCTACGCGCTCTCCGCGGGCGCACGGCTGCCGAGCCGGGCTGAGATGGACGCTCTTTCGGAAGGAGCCAAGGCCAGCAACGTCGACTACGCCGTGGGGGACGCGGCCCCCGTCGCCGAACCCGGATCGGGTCCGACCACGGTGCACCATCGGGTCGGCAACCTTCAGGTCTGGTGTGCGGACGGCCCAGGGGGAGATCCGTTGTGGGCACCGGTGACCCGCTACCTACACGGAGCGGCGTGGAACACCCCGGGCACCCGAGAGGAGGTGCGCCGCCTACGGTCCCGGCACCTACTGGGTGCCTCACGCGGGGTGGGCGTCCGTTTGGTTCGTGATCGGGCGTCCGGGGCCGACCGTCCCCTGGAGGACATCGCGGATCGACTACGCACATGGGTGACCGGGCTCGGAGGCCACGACCGTTTGGCTGACCCTGACCGGAAGTTGATCAGCGTCCTGTCACAGACCGATCGCTGACTTGGGTCCCATGTAGGAACCGGCCCCGGGAAACCCGTCCTCGACCAAACGCGCGAAGCGGTCGCTGAATCCGAGGTGGGGAAGGTCCCCGGTCTTCACGAATTCCACTCCTCGGATCGGGCGCGAGTCGAGTCCTTCCGAGATATCCCCCAGAGAACCACCCGTACGGCGAACCTCAAAGGTGATGTGCACGACGTGCAAATCCTTTTCCGGGACGATGTGGTCGCACAGATACAACAGGCGCCCAACCTCGACCTCGACCCCTGTCTCCTCGCGCATCTCGCGAACCAGGGCGTCACCGAGCGATTCACCCTCCTCCACCCGTCCACCTGGCAAGCTCCGCCTGCGCGGGCCGTCGGTGTCCTGGTCCAAGAGCAGTACTTTCCCGTCCTCGACAAGGAGGCCTGTCACTCGTGTGTCCATACCGGCACCCTAGCGAACGCAATGAGGCCATGGGGTCGACCGAAAACCAAGAGCGAACAGATGTCGTGATCGCTGCCGGGGGGTTGGGAACACGACGTTCCGAATGGTCCCGTTATCTCCCCAAGGAATTCTTTCCCGTGCGAGGAATTCCGGGAATCGTTCACCTCATGGATGAGATCGCCCGAATGGGCAGGGTGAGGGCCACGATGGTTCACCATCCCTACTACGAGGACTTCATCCTCTCCTGGGCCAGCCGGGCTCTGACCGATGAGCGCGGCTACGACCGGGCGGCCGCACGAACCTGCGCCCGTGTCCCTCGTTGGCCGGACATCGATCTGCGCTTCACCCCACAGCAGGGCCCTTACAGCGACATCACCTCGGTCCTCAACGCCGACACGGCTCTCGGTCGCCCACACGAGCTCTACGTCGCCTACGCCGACAACCTCTATCCCGAAGACCACCCCTTCTCACGCCTACGCAGCATGGGCGGAGGTACGTCGGTGATCGCGCGTCCGTACAACCGGGCAGAGGCGCCGAACCGAGGGGTGATCGTCTGCGACCGCGGGTTCATGGTGGATCTGGTGGAGAAGCCGGACGAGTTCACAGCACGTGGCCTCGAACACGAGCACGGTCCGGACGCGCTCGTACTGTTGGAAGGACGGGCTCGTGCAGACCGGTCCTTTCTCGACTTCCTGTGGACGTACCGCCCAGACCGCGCCATGGAAGCGAAACTGTCGCTGGCCCTGTCGGCTTACGCACGTACCCATCCGGTCCGTGTGTGCCGCATCAGTTCGTCCGTGACCGACCTCGGAGCCCCAGCGCGGTGAGGCGTGGCCCGTTCCGTGGCACGGACGTTCCGTGCCGGTACACGCCAGAGCCTTCATTGCATCCGGCACGAAACACTCTTTCTGTTGTGGCCGTCATCCGACCGCGGGGCCCCACGGCGTCCCCTGTCCGGGGCTGCGCTCCCCGGCACTGAGCGGTACCGACAGGACGCCGAGTCGACAACAGGTCGAATCGCTATGTCGACTCGACCCCGTGCCACCCCTCTTCGGTAGGGCCGTGAGCGGTAGCTCCAGGAGCTTCACCGTGCCCGCCCGGTAGGTCCTTCCGGGTCCGCGTACGGTCGTCTGTCGCCGCATGGGGTACCGCCGACCGCGGGGAATCCTCCGTTCTGATCGCTGCGACCGTACTGGCGAATACTTCGTCCGTATCTTCTTTCCTGCCTTCCGATAAAACTACTCGAACGGGTTTCTGTTTCGGTTTCGGAAGTGCGAGGTGGCGCCAGGCCTTTCTTCGGGAAATGGTTCCCTCGCCGATCCCTCGCCATCCCCTAGGAGGGCTCCGTGGAACTCGCCCGTGGGAACGTGACCGCCGGTGAAGGGCTTGCGCCGATTCCCTGTCGAGCCCTTGTCCGGCACGGTGGATCGCCCCGGCGGCGGGCGAACGCGGCACGGTGCCGAGCGGCACGGCTCTTCCTGTCCGACAGGGCGATGGCGCCGTGCCGACGCCTCCTGCTCGGCCAGTGCGCGTGGCGGGGCCGGGGGTTTCGTCGCGGCATGTCACCGGCTGACGGCCGTTCGCCGATTTTATCCATCCTTGACTGGCTTGACCAGGAAGAGGTTTTGTTCTGTTTTCTCGTGGTAGTGGGTTGACCCAAGGAATAACAGAAGAAATCGGACCATGGCCGACGGCCAGGAGACCCATGAGTCAGGAAAACAAGGACGACGCTTCCCCTCGTCGCGCAGAACGGCGGAAGTCGATGATGCAGCGCCTGCGCGAGGCCCAGGAGCAGTTCGAGGAACTGACCGGGCTCGAGGTCGAAGGAGCCTCCGGGATCGAGCGATCCGGGGACGGTTGGCAGCTGACCTTCGAAACCTTGGAGCTGCGCCGGGTTCCGGACACGGTGAGCCTGTTGGCCACGTATTCCGTGGAACTTGACTCCGAAGGAGAGATCCAGGGATACCGGCGCACGAAGCGCTACACCCGTGGCCGTTCCGACGGTCCGTGAGGCCGGTCGGCCTCAGGGCGGGCGGACGATCCGCCCTCCCCCACCGACGAAAGGAGCATGATTCCCATGACGGTGATGCAGCAGTCATCCGGAGGTGGCCGTAGCTCCGGAAACCTCTACGACGTTCTCGACCTCATCCTTGACAAGGGACTGGTGATCGACGTGTTCGCCAGGGTCTCGCTCGTCGGCATCGAACTCCTCACCGTGGACGTGCGCATCGTGGTCGCGAGCGTCGACACCTACCTGCGCTTCGCCGAGGCGTGCAACCGCCTCGACCTGACCAGCAGCGGTGGCGCGGGGCTGCCCGACCTCGTCAACGGCGGTATGGAGAAGGGCGCGCGCAGCAAGTCCAAGGGCGCGATCTCGGGAGCGGCCGAGGCCATCTCCGACTCCTTCTCCAAGGGCCAGTCGGACGAGCAGGAAAAGCAGCCCGCTCGGGCCCGCCGGCGCTCCTCCAGCAAGAAGGAGGACGCGGAGTGAGTACCTACGTCTACGGGATCGTCCGCGACGACGAGGCCCTTGACAGCGTGAAGCTCTCCGGTGTGGGGCAGGACGCGGCGCCCGTGCGCTTCGTCCGCGCCTACGGGGTGGCCGCCGCCGTCAGCGACGCTCCGGAGGCACTGCGCGCGAAGCGGCGTGACCTGGAGGCCCACCAGAACGTGCTCCTGGACCTGGGCCAGGAGCACGGGGTCCTGCCGCTGCGCTTCGGGGCGGTGAGCGAGGACGATGACGCGGTCGCGGCCGAGCTCTCCCGATACGCCGACCACTACTCCGTGCTGCTGGACAAGCTCCAGGACCGGGTGGAGTTCAACGTCAAGGCCCAGCACGTCGAGGAGGCGGCACTGCGCACGGTCCTTCGGAACGACGAAGGACTGCGTGCCAGGAACGAGGAGCTCAAGGCCGCCGGAGGGGGCGATCCGGCCGAGCGAATGGCCTTCGGCGAGCAGGTCGCCCAGGCGGTGGAGGAGCTTCGGCGCCGGGACGCCGAGACCGTCCTGGGCCCTCTGGAGGGGCTGGCGGAGAGTACGGCCCGGGGATCCCTCCCGGACGGCCACCTGACCAACACGTCCTTCCTCGTGCACCGGGACAGGGCCGACGACTTCCTGCGTGAGGCGGGCCGGCTCCAGCAGGAGTTGTCCTCCTACGCGGAGGTCCGTGTCAACGGACCTCTGCCGCCCTACAGCTTCGTGACATCCCCTCGGAACTGACCCCGGTCCGCGGGGTCACCGGACAGGAGAGGGACATGGGACTCCTCAGCGCGATCCTCACCGCTCCGGCCGCTCCGATCAGGTTCGTCAACTGGACGACGAACCAGGTCCTGGACGCGGCGGAACGTGAGATGTACGACCCCTCACGCATTCGGCAGCAGTTGGCGGAGCTTTCCGAACGCCTCGACAGCGGGGAGCTGTCCGAGTGCGAGTTCGACGAGCTCGAGGACGAACTGCTGGACGAGCTGGAGGAAGCCGAGAGGTACCAAGACACTCGTTGAACGACATCGAGGTGAGAACCAGTGGGAGACACGGCGAAGATCGTGGCCGCCGCAATCGGGGGCTACGTTCTCGGACGGAAGAAGAAGTTCAAGCTCGCCTTGGGGCTCGGGATCTACCTGGGGGCCAAGAAGCTCGACATCAAACCCCAGCAGCTCGCCCAAGGGCTCCTCAAGGAGGTTTCCTCCCTGCCGGTGGTGGGTGAGCTCAAGGGCCAGTCGCGGGAGCAGTTGCTCAACGTCGGCAAGGCCGCGGCGGGCAACCTCGTCGGCAAATGGGCGGATGGTCTGGCCGACTCGCTCAACAGCCGCACCGAGCTCCTGCGGCAGGGGGCCGAAGCCGCTCCCGGCGGGGAGACGGAAGACGGACGCGGCGAGGAGGAAGAGGGCGCTTCCGGGCAGGACGATGACGCCGAAGCCCGCCAGGGACCGGAGGCGGACGAGGACGGCGATGACGGGAGGAAGCGCCCCGCCAAAACCAGGAGCAAGGCCGTGAAGACCGCTCGCGGAACCGCCTCGGGCGCCGCCAAGCGGACCAAGAGCGCGGCCGGGGGCGGCGCCAGGCGCGCTTCCGGCACCTCCGGCAAGCCGGCGCGCCGCAAGAGCAGCTCGAACCGGAAGGACGGGGAGGGCGACGATGGTCGCGACTGAGAGCCCCGGGCCGCTGGCGCGACTGCGGTCGGCTGCTGACAAGAACGAGGGCGTGTCCAGATTCGCCGACGCGCTCCAGGACTACCTCAGCGCCAAGGCCACCAGCACGATCAACGGCGCGGCACGCAAGCTCGGCGCCCTCACGGAGCGTCTCACCGCAGACGCCGCCTCCGGCGCTCCTGTGGCCGCGGGGGTCGGCGGCAAGCTCGCCCAGGGCAAGAACCCGGTGAGCGCGGTGGTGACCGGAAGGGCTGAGGGCCTCAAGGAGAAGGTCAAGGACGGGTTCGGCAAGGGGACCTCCGGCGGAGGAGGAGGCCGGTCCGGCAAGTACGTGAACATCGTCGAGGACATCGATGTGGGCGTCCCGGTCCGGGTCGCCTACAACCAGTGGACCCGCTTCCCCGACTTCGGCGACTTCGCCAAGGGGGTGCAGAGCGCGGAGAGGACCGGCGACACCTCGTCCCACTGGAGGGGGAAGGTCTTCTGGTCCAGCCGCAGCTGGAGCGCCGAGGTCACCGAGCAGGTCCAGGACCAGCGGATCGCCTGGTCGACCCAGGCCGCCAAGGGCACGATGAAGGGCGTGGTGACCTTCCACCCCCTCGGGGACAACCTCACCCGTGTCCTGCTGGTGGTGGAGTACTACCCCCAGGGCCTCTTCGAGCGCACAGGCAACATCTGGAGGGCCCAGGGCAGGCGCCTGCGGCTGGACCTCAAGCGCTATCGGCGCCACGTCATGATGATGTCCCAGCAGGAAGCGGGGAAGGTCGAGGGCTGGCGCGGCGAGGTCCGCGAAGGCGAGGTGGTCCTCGCCCACGAGGACGCCCTCGCACTGGAGGACGCGGGTCTCACGGAGCAGCAGTGGGCCGAGCTGGAGGAGCTGGATCCCGACGAGGCGACTGAGCTCGCCGACCTGGACCCCGAGGAGCGGGAGGAACTCGCAGCCCTGGGCGAGGAGCCCGGACCGGAGGGCGCCGCCGGTGAAGCCGGGGACGGGGCGCGGGACGAGTTCGACGACGAGGACGATGACGGTTTCGAGCCCGAGGACGAGGCGGGAACCGAGCCGGAAGAGGCCGAGGACGATCCCGAAGGCGAGCTCGAGGACGAGGCAGCCGAGGAAGACGAGGCCGAGGAGCCCGTGGATGACGAAGCTGAGAGCGAGAGCTCTGATGAGGCGGACGAGCAGGGCCTGGAAGGAGAGGAGGACGAGGAACTCGACGACGAGGGGGAGCGCCCCTGAGCCGGGTGCCGCCGCGGCCGGAGCGCAGACGGAGGCGCACGCGTGACCTGGCTCCGACACAGCTCCGTCGTACTGGGAAGGACTGCTGCGCATGAGTGAACCCACTCCCTGGCGAGGCGAGCCCAGACAGATCCGGTCCTCCGGCGGGTCGTCGTCCGCCAACCTCGCCGACGTGCTCGAACGCGTTCTGGACAAGGGCGTCGTGATCGCGGGCGACATCAAGATCAACCTGTTGGACATCGAACTCCTGACGGTCAAACTGCGCTTGCTCGTCGCCTCGGTGGACAAGGCCAAGGAGATGGGCATCGACTGGTGGGAGAACGACCCCGCCCTGTCCTCCAAGGCAGCGCGACGCGAGGACAGCGAGTTGGCCGAGGAGAACCGGCGCCTGCGCGAGCGCATCGAGGCACTGGAGGAGGCCGGCAGGCCCGAGGTGGCCGCGGCCGAGGACCAGGACCCCGCGGAGGAGGGTTTCACCGCCGATGCGGAGGCCGTCGGCTCCCGGGGGTCCGCTTCCGGGGAGAAGGAGGAGGGCGAGCATGAGCCGTCCTGAGGAGGCGAGTTACGTCTACGCGGTGTGCCGTCCCTTCGACACCGCGACGGTCAACGGCCTGACCGGGGTCGGCGGTCACCCCGTGCACTTCGTGGTGGACGCCGACCTGGCCGCCGCGGTCAGCACCGTCCCGCTGGACGAGTTCGACGAGCAGGCGCTCCACGCCAAGCTGGAGGACCTGCGCTGGCTGGAGGAGGTGGCCCGGGCCCATCACGGTGTCGTGGACGAGGTGGCCGCGCGGGTGGTGACCGTGCCGCTGCGCCTGGCCACCGTCTACCGGGGGGACGAACGGGTGCGCCAGGTCCTACGGGAGCACGGGGAGGCCTTCGACGCGTCCCTGAGGGAACTCCTGGGCCGGGTCGAACTCGGGGTGAAGGTCTACGCCGACGCGGGCGCCCGTGCCGCCGACCCGCCCGTCCCGGCCGCGTCCGTCGGCGAGAGCCCGGGCAAGGCCTACCTGCGTAAACGCAGGGACCAGCGGAACAGGCGCGACGACACCTGGCAGAAGGCCGTCCGGTTGTGCGACCGGGTCGACGAGGTGTTGGCCGGGTTGGCCAGCGCGTGTGCGCGGCACCAGCCGCAGAGCGCGGCTCTTTCCGCCGCGGCCGGGGAGAACGTCATGAACAACGCCTACCTGGTGGACCAGGAACGGGTGGCGGACTTCTTCGCGGCGGCGGACGAACTGAGCTCCCAGGCCCCGGAAGGCACCCGGGTCGAGGTGTCCGGGCCGTGGGCTCCCTACTCCTTCGCCAACGCGAGCGCCACGGGGGTGGGACCGTGAGCCCGGACGGACCCCGTAACGGGGCGGACGGCCTGCCGGCGGTCGACGGCTTCCCCGGCCCGCCCCACTCCCTGACCACGATGCTGGACGAGGACCACCCCCTGGCCAACCGGGAGATCTCCCTGGTCGACCTCCTCGACCGGGTCCTGGCCAAGGGGGTGGTGGTCACGGGTGACCTGACCGTCTCCATCGCCGACGTGGACCTGGTCCGGATCTCCCTACGTGCCCTGGTGTCCTCGATCAACGAGAAAGTGCCCTCCCCCTGGGAGCACGGACACCCCCTGGACGGATGGATCCGGCAGGACTGAGGTCCGCGGGAAGGAGGGAGGCAACGGTATGGAACAAGCGAACGCAGGCCCGTCCCCGCGCGCAGCGGAGGAGGGCGCCGCCGACGAGCGGGGGTTCGTGCGCGTCGCCGACGCCGATACGGCTTCCGGTGGGGAGGGCGGCGACCTTCTGGGGCGGCTTCAGGACGCTCTGGACCGGACGGCCCGTCCGGCCCGTTCGGAGGAGGCGGCTCCGCGGTCCGAACAGCAGCGGCTGCGCCACCGGATCGAGACCGAGCCCGACACGGTCGAGCGCGACCTGATCAAACTGGTGCTCACTGTGGTGGAGCTGGTGCGCCAGCTCATGGAGCGCCAGGCCCTGCGGCGTGTGGATCAGGGGGACCTCACGGAGGACCAGGAGGAGCGCATCGGTATGACGCTGATGCTGCTGGAGGAGCGCATGACCGAGCTGCGGGAGCGCTACGGGCTCTCCGCCGCCGACCTCAACCTGGATCTGGGGCCCTTGGGGTCCCTGTTGCCGAAGAGCCCGGATGGGTGACTCGCCCGCCCGGCGGTGTTCGCGCGTCGGCCGGGTCGTCAGGGCCGCTCCGCTGTACTGGGCGGGTCGGCCAGGGGCAGCCGGAGGGTGAAGGCGGTGCCCTCCCCGACCGCGCTGCTCACCGACACCGATCCCCCGTGCAGCTCCACCAGGCCGCGCACGATGGCCAGGCCCAGGCCGCTGCCGCCGGTGCGCCGGTTGCGGGACCGGTCCGCCCGCCAGAACCGGTCGAAGACGTGCGGCAGGTCCTCCTCGGCGATGCCGACCCCGGTGTCGGACACCCGGATCACCGCCTGCGGACCCGCCCGGTGCGCCTGGACGGTGACGGTTCCGCCCGCCGGAGTGTGCCGCACCGCGTTCCCGACCAGGTTCCCCAACACCTGGAGCATCCGGGTCCGGTCGGCGACGAGGGTCACGTCGCGCGCCTCGGCGACCAGCCGCACCCCGGCCTCCTCCGCGCGCAGCTCGTGGCCCGCGACCACCTGCGCGACCAGCGGGGCGGCCTCCACCGGCTCCGGGGACAGGCGCAGCCGTCCGGCGTCGGCCAGGGCGAGGTCCTGGAGGTCGTCGATGACCGCCTGGAGCAGCAGGGTCTCCCCCAACAGCATCCCCACGCGGTCCGGATCGGGGTCGACCACCCCGTCCTGTACGGCCTCCAGCCAGCCGCGCAGGTTGCTCAGCGGGGTCCGCAGCTCGTGTGACACGTCGCTGACCATCGCCTTGCGCTGCTCCTCCGCCCGCTCCAGGTGTTCGGACATCTCGTTGAACGCCTCCGCGAGGCGGCCGAGCTCCCCGGAGTCGCGGACCTCCACCCGGGCGGCGGGCCCGCCGCCCTCGCGCATCCGGTGCACGGCGTCCGTGAGGGCGTGTACGGGGCGCAGCAGCCGGGCCGCCAGGGTCGTGCTCACCACCACGGTCAGGACCAGGACCAGGAGCACCACACCGCCCACGCGCAGCACACCCTCGCGGGACAGCGACAGCTCGGTCTCGGAGTCCTCGGCGGGGTCGTCGATGAACAACAGCGCGGCGGGCGCCACGTAGGGGTCGAGCTGGGCGCGGCGGGCGGCGTCCAGACAGGCGGCTGCCTCCGGCGGCACCTCGACCCTGGACCAGGTCAGGCTCTCGTCGCCGGAGGGTTCGGGTGAGGGGAGGGGTCCCCCGGGGGATGGTTCCTCGTGCGGGACCTCCTCGACCGGTCCCGTCTCCGAGGGGGCGAAGGGCTCCACGGCTTCGGGAGGGGCCTCCGGGGTGGGGTTCCCACCGTCCTCCCAAGGGCCGTCCGCTTCCTCCTCGGGGGGTCCGGCGCCGTTCCCCGGTTCGGGAGGGGACGGAGAGTCCTCCGGGGCGGTCGGCGGCCGGGCCTCGTCCGGCTCCTCCGGAACCTCCCACGGGGGAGCGCCGGTGATCACGAGGCCCCCGGTGCGGCCGTCGATCGCGTACACCAGGTCCGTTCCGGAGGGGACGCAGCCGGCGGCGCGCTCGTTCAGGTCGGCCAGCGCCTCCGCCTCACCGCCGAGCGGCCGGTCCAGGGCGTCGAGGCCGCAGTCGGCCCACATGTACACGTCCACGGGGTCCGACTCGACGGCAGGGCGCCCGCTCGGCCCGGTCACCACCTCCGCGGGGGATCCGTAGAGCTCGTTCAGACAGGACACACCCTGTTGGGCCCGGGTGCGCAGTGACTCGCGCTCGTCCTCGGTCAGGGCGAAGGGCCCCACCGCCCGCGCGTCGATGCGGTCACCGTTCTCGGAGGCCAGGGTGACGTCCACGGCCAGCGGGTCCACCACCGACGACGTCCTGGACGGCAGCGGCGGGGCCTCTCCCCCGGTCCCCGCGGCCGGGGCGGCGGAGTCGGTGATCACGGCCCGCCCCTCGGTGGTGAGCACGATCCGCCGGCCGGTCTCGTCGGCCAACTCCTGGACGGTCCCCGCCGACCCCTCCCAGTCGCGGTGGGTCGCCGCGTACCCGAGGAGGGTGTCGTGGATGTGGGTGTCCACGGTCAGGGTCTCCCCCTGCTGGGTGGTGATGGACTCCGACGTCCGCTGCACCGCCAGCCAGGCCGTCGCGGTGATCGAGCAGACCGCCACCAGGGCCGACCCCGCCAGCAGCCGGAACAGCAGGCCGTGCCGCAGGGAGGCCCACCGCCCGAACCGGCGCCGCGGGGGCCTTCCGTCCGAGGACCCTCGCCGTCGGGGCGCCGTCCGTTCAGCGGGCACGTTCGGGCACCACCAGCTTGTAGCCGACCCCGTAGACGGTGACCAGCCGGACCGGCCGCCGGGGGTCGGGTTCGATCTTGCGGCGCAGGTTCTTCACATGGACGTCGATGGTGCGCTTGGTGATGTACCCGCTGACCCCGTGGATGAGTTCGAGCAGCTGGGCCCGGCTCAGCACCCGGCCGGGCCGGACAGCCAGCGCCTCGAGGAGTTGGAACTCCACGGGGGTGCACTCCACCGGTTCCCCGTCCACCCGTACCGTGTGCCGGTCCGGGTCCACGGTGATCGGGCCCGCCTCCAGCACCCGGTCCCCGTCCCGGAGGGGGGTGCGCGAACGCCGCAGGAGTGTGCGCACCCGCGCCATCAGCTCGCGCGGGCTGTAGGGCTTGGTGACGTAGTCGTCGGCGCCCAGGTCCAGCCCGGTCAGCAGGTCCTCCTCGGTGGACCGGGCGGTGAGCAGCAGCACCGCCACGTCGGACTCGGCACGCAGCGCCCGGCACGCCTCCAGCCCGCTCAGCACCGGCATCATCACGTCCATCACGATCAGGTCGGGGCGGTCGCGGTGGTGCTCCTCCAACACGGCCCGGCCGTTGTGGACCACTCGGACGGCGTGGCCCTCGTGCTCGAGGTAGCGCCGGATCAGCTCGGCCTGGTTCACGTCGTCCTCGGCCACCAGGACATGCGCGCACACGTGGGGCCTCCGTTCGCCGGCGGGGGCGGGAGGTGCCCCCGGCACCGCCGATCGTATGTCCGCCGACCGGTGGCCCGGCGGGGCCCGGAACGGCGCCGCAGGTCATCACACGGGACGCACACGGCGGCCACACGGGTTCTTCACATTCCTGGGCCACTCTTCATGGCGTCCGGTGCGGAGAGCCCCGCCGGACTCCTCGACCGGATGGACCCCATGCGCCGATCCCTGATGTCCCGCGCAACCGTCGGGACCCTGCCCGTGCTGACCGCCGTCGCGGTTCTGGCCGCCGCCCCCGCCTGCTCTTCCGCGGACCCCTCGGAGGGCGCCTCCGAGGACTCCGCGCAGGCGGGGGAGGAAGCGGCCGGGCCCCCGGCCGCCTCCATCGCGACGGTCCTCTCGGACGAGATCGAGGTGCGCTCCGAGCCGGGCGACGGTGAGGTGGTGCACACCCTCGCCAGCCCGAACGACTTCGGTGCGGACCGGACCTTCCTCGTCCAGCAGGCCCAGGACGAGTGGCTGGAGGTGCTCCTGCCGGTGCGGCCCAACGGCTCCACCGGCTGGATCGAGGCCGACGACGTCGAGCTCACCGTCACGGAGTTCCGTGTGGAGATCGACATGTCGGAGTTCTCCTTCGCCGTCACCGAAGGCGGGGAGGAGCTCCTGAGCGGTCCGATCGGCATCGGTACGAGCGAGAACCCGACGCCGCCCGGTGAGTACTACTTCACCGAGCTGCTCAGGCCCTCGGACCCCGACGGCGACTACGGGGCCTACGCCTTCGGCCTCAGCGGCCACTCCGAAACCCTGGAGACCTTCGCGGGCGGACCCGGCCAGCTGGCGGTGCACGGCACCAACGACGAGTCGGGCCTGGGCGGCGAGGTCAGCCACGGCTGCATCCGGGTGTCCGACGACGACATCTCCTGGATGGCAGAACGCCTGCCGATCGGCACCCCGGTCGAGATCAGCGAATGACCGCTCACCGAGCGGACACCCGAACACACGACAAGAGGTCGAACATGCGAGTGAAGTCCCGAGTGCTCATCGTCGCCGCTGTGGCGGCGGCCCTCTTCGGAGCCGGCCCGGCGTTCGCGTCGGACGACTCCCCGGCCGGGTCGGGCGCGCCCGCCGACTCGGCTCCGGTGGAGGGCCCGTCCCCCTCGGCCCCTGACGCGGCCCCCTCTCCCGGTGAGGGCAACGGGCCGGTCGAGTCGGAGGAGCCGGTCCCGAGCCCTTCCGAGGAGCCGGTCCCGAGCCCCTCGGCGGAGCCCTCCCCGTGGCCGGAGGCGCCGCCGGAATGGCCCGGGGACGCCGACCAGGCCGCGCCGAGCGCCCCCATCGAGGAGGAGCCGAACTACACCGGCTGACCCCCTCGGGTCGACGGGTCGACAAGGCTCCTTGTCGACCCGTCGACCCGTTCCGTCCGGGTTCGCGGTATCCGGACGGTCCCGTGGTCGGAACATGGGGACTGGTCGGGTAGTGCTTGTCCCATGGAAAGCCACGACGACCGCATCCGGGTGCGCGGTGCCCGCATCCACAACCTGAAGAACGTGGACACGGAGCTGCCCCGGGACGCGCTGGTCGCCTTCACCGGCGTCTCGGGGTCCGGGAAGTCCTCACTGGCCTTCGGCACCCTCTACGCGGAATCCCAGCACCGGTACCTGGAGTCGGTGGCGCCGTACGCGCGGCGCCTGCTCCAGCAGCTCCCGGCGCCCGAGGTGGACGACATCACCGGGATGCCGCCCGCCGTGGCCCTCGCCCAACCGCGTTCGGCCCCGTCGGTGCGGTCCACGGTGGGCACTCTGACCACGGTCTCCAACACGCTGCGCATGCTCCTGTCCCGTGCGGGGGACTACCCGCCCGGAGCGGAGCACCTGGACTCGGACTCCTTCTCCCCCAACACCGTGGCCGGGGCCTGCCCCGTCTGCCACGGGGAGGGGGTCGAGCACGAGGTGACCGAGGAGTCGCTGGTCCCCGACCCCTCGCTGAGCATCGCCGAGGGCGCGGTCGCCTCCTGGCCCGGCGCCTGGCAGGGCAAGAACCTGCGCGACATCCTCGACACCCTCGGGTACGACATCCACCGCCCCTGGCGGGACCTGCCCCGGGCCGAGCGCGACTGGATCCTGTTCACCGACGAACAGCCCGTGGTGACCGTCCACCCGGTCCGCGAGGCGGGTCGCGTGCACCGCCCCTACCAGGGCAAGTACAGCAGCGCCCGGCGGTTGGTGCTCAAGGCGTACGCCTCTTCGGCCAGCGAGGCCAGACGGCGCAGGGCCGCCGAGTTCATGGCCGACCGCACCTGCCCGGAGTGCGGTGGCCGGCGTCTGCGCCAGGAGGCGCTGCGGGTCACCTTCGCCGGGCACACCGTCACCGAACTGGCCGCGCTGCCCCTGACCGAACTCGTCGCCCTGCTGCGCCCCTGGAGGTCGGACACGGGGGCGGCCGGGGCGCTGGCCGGGGACATCACCGGGCGGGTCGGGGTGCTGGAGGAGCTGGGGCTGGGCTACCTGAGCGCGGACCGGCCCGCGCCGACCCTGTCCACCGGCGAGTTCCAGCGGATCCGGCTGGCCACCCAGCTCGGCACGGGGCTGTTCGGGGTGGTCTACGTCCTGGACGAGCCCTCCGCGGGCCTGCACCCGGCCGACTGCGAGGCGCTGTCGGGCATCCTCCGGCGCCTTCGGGACAGCGGCAACACCGTGTGCCTCGTGGAGCACGACCTGGACATCGTGCGCGGCGCCGACTGGATCGTGGACGTCGGCCCGGACGCGGGCGAGCACGGCGGACGCGTCCTCCACAGCGGGCCGGTCGCCGGGCTGCGCGGGGTCCAGGAGTCGGTGACCCGTCGCTACCTGTTCCACGACGAGATCCCCGAACGGCCGGCGCACTCGCCCCGCGGACACCTGGAACTGCGCGGGGTTACCGGCAACAACCTCAGGGGCCTGGACGTGGACGTCCCCCTGGGGGTGTTCACCGCCGTCACCGGGGTGTCCGGTTCGGGCAAGTCCACGCTGCTGGCGCGGATCGCCGACGAGGCCGCCGGGCACGGCCGGGTGGTGTGGGTCAGCCAGCAGCCCATCGGGCGGACCCCGCGCTCCAACCTCGCGACCTACACCGGGCTCTTCGACACGGTGCGCAAGCTGTTCGCCGCCACCGACGACGCCCGCGCCTTCGGGTACGGGCCGGGCCGGTTCTCCTTCAACGTCGTGGGGGGACGGTGCCCGAACTGCGAGGGGGAGGGCTTCGTGTCGGTGGAGCTGCTGTTCCTGCCCACCACCTACGCGCCCTGCCCGACCTGCGGCGGCTCCCGCTACAACGAGGACACGCTCCGGGTGAGGTACCGGGGGCTCACCGTCGCGGACGTGCTCGCCATGTCGGTGGAGGAGGCGGTCGGCTTCTTCGCGGAGGAGCCGTCGGTGCACAGGTCCCTGGAGACCCTCGCCGGGGTCGGCCTGGGCTACCTGCGGCTGGGACAGCCCGCCACCGAGCTCTCCGGCGGCGAGGCCCAGCGGATCAAGCTCGCTACCGAACTCCAGCGCCGCCGGGTCGCCGACACGGTCTACCTGCTGGACGAGCCCACCACCGGGC
Source organism: Nocardiopsis ganjiahuensis DSM 45031 (assembly GCF_000341085.1). Classification (GTDB taxonomy): domain Bacteria; phylum Actinomycetota; class Actinomycetes; order Streptosporangiales; family Streptosporangiaceae; genus Nocardiopsis; species Nocardiopsis ganjiahuensis. The sequence continues at coordinate 118,368 of NZ_ANBA01000012.1, forward strand.
TCCACGCGTACGACACCGACGTCCTCATGGGCCGCCTGTGGGAACTGGTCGGCGCCGGGGCCACCGTGGTGGCGGCCGAGCACGACATGCGGGTCGTGGCCACCGCCGACCACGTCATCGACCTGGGTCCGGGCGGTGGCTCGGAGGGCGGTCGGATCGTCGTGCAGGGAGCCCCGGAGGAGGTCGCGGCGGCCCCGGACAGCCGGACCGGCTCCTACCTGAAGGTCCTGCTCTGACGTGAGCCGCCCTCCCCCGCCGTCCGCCGAGCCGACCGCGCCCGCCCGGGTGGCCGGCCCGGGCCGGTCCGGCGGGGGACTTGTCGACAGGTCGGTCTGTCACCTTCGCGTCACCGCTGGTGGCGCCTCCGGAGCGGCCCGTCTCGAGGAGTGGACACCGGAGAATTGTCCTCTGCTCGTGACCGGGCGGTCGCGTCCTGCCAGCCTCCCTTGTCAGAGGGGGTTTCTCACCGACCGTTCGGTCAGGAGGCAGGTGTCTAGCTGGGAAAATCGATCCCCGGTGTAGAAAGTGCCCTGCATCACATGGCATGGTGTGCTGGGGCTCAAGGTCTGTCCCGGTATCCACCGTTCCGTCTTCGGGGCGGATGCCGACCGACTCTGGCCCGACATCGGACTCGGCCCCCCGGCCGGCAGAGAACTACGGAGCAGCAATGGCGACTTCCGACGCCACGGTCCCAGGACCCGGTGGAACCCTCGATCCCAAGGAGAAGCGCAAGGTCCTCGCGGGGACCATGGTCGGTACCACCATCGAGTGGTACGACTTCTTCATCTACGCCCAGGCCGCGGGCCTGGTACTGGCCCCCCTCTTCCTGGCGCCGCTCTCCGACGCCAACCCGGCCGTGGCGCAGGTGCTCTCCTTCGCGACCATCGGTATCTCCTTCCTCTTCCGGCCGCTGGGCGCGATCGTCGCCGGGCACCTCGGGGACAGGTTCGGGCGCAAGAGGATCCTGGTGTTCACCCTCGTCCTGATGGGTGTGGCCACCTGCGCGATCGGCCTGCTGCCCACCTACGCCCAGATCGGCGTGGCGGCACCGATCCTGCTGATCCTGATGCGCGTCATCCAGGGCTTCTCCGCCGGAGGCGAGTGGGGCGGCGCCGCCCTGATGTCGGTGGAGCACGCGCCGGTCAACAAGCGCGGCTACTTCGGCGCCTACCCGCAGATCGGCGTCCCCTGCGGCATGATCCTGGCGACCTTCGTGGTCTGGGTCATCACCACGGTCATCGGCCCCGAGGCCTTCCTCGAGTGGGGATGGCGCATCCCGTTCCTGCTGTCCTTCCTGCTGATCATCATCGGCCACCTCATCCGGAAGACCGTCGAGGAGTCCCCGGTCTTCAAGGTGATGCAGCAGCGCCGGGCCAAGTCGTCCGCCCCGCTGGGCCGGCTGTTCAAGAAGAACACCAAGGAGGTCGTGCTCTCCGCGCTGATCTTCGTCGCCAACAACGCCGCCGGCTACCTGGTGATCGCCTTCCTGGCGACCTACGCCTCGCGCCCGGTGGAGGAGATGGGCCTGGGCATGGACCGCGGCCCGATCCTGCTGGCCACCACCCTGGCCTCCTTCGGCTGGCTGATCTCCACCCTGTACGGCGGGTGGATCAGCGACCGGATCGGACGGGTGCGCACCTTCCAGATCGGCTACGTCCTGCTCGCCGCCTGGGCGGTGCCGATGTGGTTCATGGTCGACACCGCGAACATCTACATGTACTTCCTGGGCGTCTTCGTCTTCACGCTGACCTTCGGCCTGAGCTACGGCCCCCAGTCGGCGCTGTACGCGGAGATGTTCCCGGCGGAGGTCCGCTACTCGGGCGTGTCCATCGGCTACGCCCTCGGCGCGATCCTCGGCGGCGCCTTCGCCGCCATGATCGCCGAGATGCTCCTGACCTCGTTCGGGGCCTCGTGGACCATCGGTGTCTACATCATCGGCCTGTCGGTGGTCTCCTTCGTCGCGGTCTCCCTGGTGAACAAGAACATCCAGGGCGTCGACCTGCACGCCGAGGAGGAGGCCGACCCGGTCCCCGGCAAGTAGCGACACATGAGGCAGGCGCCCCCGGCAGGCGGGGGCGCCTCCTCCAGTCAGGGCGGCAGATCGTTTCGACGACCTGTCGCCCTGTCCTTGTGTCGACGTGTCGACCCGGGCGGGTCGACACGTCGACAGGGCGGTTCCTCGGCTGGAAGCGGGTCAGCCGACGACGCCGCGGACGTGGTCGATGACCCCGCGGTTCCACATCATCGAGATGTGCTCGACGCATCCGGTCCGGATGTTGTTCGCCCCCGGCAGGGACGTGCTGTCCGTGGGCGAGATGACGATGTCGCAGGGAGAGCGCAGGGTCGTGTAGCCGACCGACCCGGGCGTCGGGTCGCCGCTGTTGAGGTCGCTCAGGAAGTTCGACCCGTGCCGCATCTCCTTGCAGGGCGTCATCAGGGACGGGCACATGTTGGCGATGTTGGTCCCGTTGTTGGGGCCGCCGATGGAGATCCACTGGTCGACGGTCTCCGTGCCGCCGAGGTTCTTGATGTAGTACCGCGAGGACAGGCCGCCCATCGAGTGGGTCACCAGGTGCACCCGGTCGGCGCCGTGCTGCTGCCGTACGCCCTCGACGTGGTCGGCGAGCTGCCCGGCGATGGTGGTGTTGGAGCGGGCCCAGTCGTAGGAGAAGACGTGCAGCCGGTCCGCGGGGTATCCGGAGTCGACGAGGGCGGCACGCATGTCGTTCCACTGGCCGCCCTTACCCATGAAGCCGTGGACGAAGACGACGGGGGTGTGGGAGTGGGCGGTGGCGGGGGCGGCCTGGAGGACCGCGGTGAGGGCGAGGACGAGTCCGCACAGGAGTGAGGTCAGGCGTCTCATGTGAGCTCCGGGGGGTGGGGGAAGCGGGAACCTCGATTGTGTGCCCCGGCTCACACCGGGCGCATCGGCTGAATAGCCGGTCTCTTTACTCGGCTTTAACCGGCGAGTAACTTATGGGGGTGATCAGCGTGAACCCGCTCACACGCACAGCGCCCCTGTACGGGCGCGACCACGAACTGCGCTCCGTCCGACACCTGCTCGAAGCCGCCCGCTCAGGACGCAGCGGGGGCCTGCTCGTGACGGGCCCGCCCGGCGCGGGCAGGACCGCCCTGCTCGAACACGCCGCGGCGCAGGCCCGCGACTTCACCGTGCTCCGCGCCCGTGCCGCCCCCGGCGAGGGACGGCTGCCCCTGGCCGGGCTGCACCAGCTCCTCCGGCCCGCGCTCCCCTACCTTCCGCGGCTGCCGGGCGCCCAGCGCGACGCGCTCTCCCGGGCCCTGGAGACGGGAACCCCGGGTGAGGCCTTCCCCCTGGCCAACGCGGTCCTGGGGCTGCTCGCCGAGGTCGCCGGAGAAAGCCCGCTCCTGCTCTGCGTGGACGACTTCCACCTGCTCGACCGGCCTTCCCGGGAGGCCGTGGCCTTCGCCGCCCGAAGACTCACGCACGACGGGGCGGTGGTCCTGCTCAGCGCCCGGGACGGTGACCCGGCCCGGCTCACCGGGATCCCCGTGCTCCGCCTGCGGCCCCTGCCCGAGGAGGCCCTCCTGCGCCTGCTCGCCGGGGCGGCCCCGTCCTGGGAGCGGGGCGGAGGAGGGGGAGCCGACGGGCAGGACACCGGGAGACCGGCCGGCCCCGTGGCGGCGGCGCTCGCCGCGGCGGCCGAGGGCAACCCCCGCGCCGCCCTCGAACTACTGGACGGGACCGCACCCGAACAGCGTTCCGGGGCCGTCGCCCTGGAACAGCCGCCGCGCTCCCGGGGCGAACTCACCGACGCCTTCGCCGAGATCCTCTCCGCGTTCCCCGAGGACACCCGGCTCGGCCTGCTCCGGCTCGCCGCCGACCCCGCTGCGCCTCCGCCGACCGGGGCGGACCCCGGCTCCGACCCCCTGGAGCCGGCGCGGCGCGCCGGGCTGGTCGGCGAGCAGGGGGCCCGGGTCGTCTTCACCCACCCCTTGGCCCGTTCCGCCTGCTACCACCGCGCCTCCCCCGCCGAACGGCGCTCCGTCCACCTGGACCTGGCCCGCGCCCACGAGGCGGGCCACGACACCGGACGCGCCGTCTGGCACAGGGCCCTGGCCGGGAGCGCTCCCGACGAACAGCTGGCCTCCGCGCTCCACCAGGAGGCGCGCCGTGCCGTGGAACGGAGCGGGCACGCCCCCGCCTCCCTGCTCCACGAACACGCCGCCCGGCTCACCCCGGACCCCGACCTCCGGGGCCTGCGCCTGATCGACGCGGCCCGCTCCGCCTGGCTCTCGGGAGACGCGGTCCGGGCCCGACGCGTCCTCGAACGCGTGCACTCGCCCCAGGACCACGCGGACCTGCTCCGCGCCGAGATGGACCTGCGTTCGGGCGTGGCCATCGACGCCTTCCAACGCCTCGGCTCCACCGTCGGCCGGCTCTCCCGGGACGAACCCGGCGCGGCGCTGCGGGTCCTGCTCCAGGCCGGCGAGGCCAGCTGTCTGTCCGGCGACCACGAACGCTTCTTCGCCACCGCCGAACGCGCCCGCGCGCTCATGGCCGGCGTCACCGAGGAGGACGGGGCCGGGAACGGCGGCGCGGACCGGCCCTGGAACCGGCTCGTCCTCGACTACATGACCGGCAAGGCCGCCATGTTCCAGGGGCGCCACCGCGAGGGCGCCGTGCTCCTGGGCCGGGCCGAGGACACCGCGGACCGGATCGGTGACCCGCAGGCGCTCGTACTGGGCGGGATCGCGGGCCTGCTCCGCGGCGACCACGTGCGCACCCGGGCCCTGGCCGGGCGCGCCGCGGCGGTGGCCCGCCGGACGGGGGCGCTCACCCTGGTCCCCCAGGCCCTGGAGTTCCTCACCTACGCGGAGATGTGGTTCGGCCGCCTCTCGCTGGCCGAGGAGAGCGCCGCCGAAGGGCTCCGCACGGCGCTGGAGTCCGGGCAGGACAACTGTGCGAGCCACCACCGGGGCGCGCTCGCCTTCGTCGCCGCGGTCCGCGGTGAGGAGGACGCGTGCCGCGAGCACGCCGGCACCGCCCTGGCCATGGCCGGGGAACACGACGTCGGCCTGCCCGCCGGACTGGCCGCCTGGGCGCTGGCCCTGCTCGACCTCGGGGCCGGCCGGACGGCGGAGGCCGCGATGCGCCTGCGCGCCCTGGCCCGTTCCGGTCCGGGCAGCGGCCACGCGGCGGTGCGGCTGCTCATCACCCCGCACCTGGTGGAGGCGTCGGTGCGCGGCGGGGCCGGGGTACGGGTCCAGGGGGCGGTGGAGACCTTCGCCAGTTGGGCGGAGGCGACCGGTCAGGACACCGCCCGGGCACAGGTGATGCGCTGCCGGGGGCTGCTCTGCGAGGGAGAGGAGGCGAGCGGGTTCTTCGAGAGCGCGCTCGACCTGCACGCCTCCGGGTACTGCGACTTCGAGGAGGCCCGCACCCGGCTGCTGTACGGCGGGCACCTGCGCCGTGCCCGGCACCCGGGACGGGCACGCGAGCACCTGTACACCGCGATGGAGGTCTTCGACCGGCTGGGAGCCGCGCCGTGGGCCCGCCAGGCCCGGGAGGAGCTCCGGGCCGCACGCGGCAGCACGGCGGTGCGCGAGGAGAGCGGGACGGACCTGCTCAGTCCGCAGCAGCTGCGCATCGCCCGGCACGTGGCGGGCGGGGCCACCAACCGGGAGGTCGCGGCGCGGCTCTTCCTGAGCACGCGGACGGTCGACCACCACCTGCGCAACATCTACAGCAAGCTCGGGATCCGCTCCCGGGTGGAGCTCTCCCGCCTCGTCGACTGACCGATCCGGTCCCCGGCGAGTGGCGACACATGAGACAGGCGCCCCCGGCAAGCGGGGGCGCCTTCTCCAGGCAGGGCGGCAGCTCGTTTCGGCGACCTGTCGCCCTGTCCCTCTGTCGACAAGATGTTTCGACTACATCGAGTGATATTCCTCGTCCTGGGTAGTCGCGCTGTTGAGGGCTCCTGCGGTTGGTGTGAGCGGGAGAAACGAAAGCGATCACACTCTGGAGGCACACCATGTCCGATGGCAGCACGGCTCCGCAGTCAAGCGGTCTGACGGCCAGTCCGCTCCGTCTCGCCGCACTCATCGTCGGCATCGTCTTCCTGCTGGTGGGCGTGATGGGGTTCATCCCCGGACTGACCACCGGCGTGGACCAGATCCAGTTCGCCAGCCACCACTCGGAGACCTACCTCCTGGGGATCTTCCAGGTCTCGGTCCTGCACAACCTGGTCCACCTGGCCTTCGGCGTCGCGGGTCTCGCGATGTCCCGCACCGCCGGAGCGGCCAGGGCCTTCCTCATCGGGGGTGGCGTGGTCTACCTCCTGCTGTGGCTGTACGGTCTGGTGATCGACCTGGACAGCGCGGCGAACTTCGTCCCGCTCAACGACGCCGACAACTGGCTGCACCTCGTCCTGGCAGTGGGCATGATCGCCCTCGGCCTCGTCTGCGCCCGCTTCACTCCGTCGAGGCGCTGACGAACGCGGGCCGGCCACGGCCCCTCGCAGGGGCCGTGGCCGGACCACGCCTCGGGAGGCCGGTTCAGTGCTCGACCTTGTGGCGCTCGTTGGGCACGCAGTGGGTCATGGTCAGCCCGGAGACGTCCCTCGGGCCGTTCGCTCCCAGGTCGGCCAGGCGCTCCCGGTCCTCGTCCGTCAGGTCCTGGCTCTGCAACGGCTCCAGGTGCGCCACGTCACCGGGGCCGATCCCCAGGCCCTTGCCGACCCGCAGTCCCAGCTCGTCCTCGACCAGGAGGAAGTGCCAGACCATGCGCTCCTGGATGGCGCGGTCGCACTGGGAGAGCAGGTCCGTGAAGTTGTGCACGAGGTCGTCGCGCTCCCACTGCTCCATCAGCAGGTACCGCTGCCCCGCCTGCTTGTAGTCGTTGGTGCGGCTGATGCGCTTGCGGGTGAGCCGCCCCCTGATCTCGGGTCCCTGCTCGTCATGGGTGGGGTACTGACCCTCCCGCAGGCCGCCGGTGATGGACGGCTCGTAGTTGACGTGCGGGTTCTCGCCCCCGACGTCCTGGTGGTAGGCCATCAGACCGTCGCGCTGGTTCGTGCGCACGGACGCGTTCTTGGCCTGGTTGACCGGCAGCTGCAGGTAGTTGGGCCCCACCCGGTACCGCTGGGTGTCGCTGTAGGAGAAGGTGCGGCCGACCAGCATCTTGTCGTCGGAGAAGTCCAGCCCGTCGACGAGCACACCCGTCCCGAAGGAGATCTGCTCGTTCTCGGCGAAGTTGTCCGAGACGTTGCGGTCCAGCACGATGCGGCCCACGGGCTTGGGCGGGAAGTCCTGCTCGGGCCAGGTCTTGGTGTCGTCCAGGGGGTCGAAGTCGAGCTCGGGGTGTTCCTCGTCGCTCATCATCTGCACCAGCAGTTCCCACTCGGGGTGGTCTCCGCGGTCGATGGCCTCGTGCAGGTCCTTGGTGGCGTGCCCGGTCTCGGTCGCCTGGATCCGTGCGGCGTCGGCCTCGGTCATGCTGCGCACGCCCTGCTTGGGCATCCACGTGTACTTGACCAGGACGCTCTCGCCCGCCTCGTTGACCCACTTGTAGGTGTTGACGCCGAACCCCTGCTGGTGGCGGTAGTCCGCGGGGATACCCCGGGGGCTGAAGAGGTTGACGAGCATGTGCATGCACTCGGGCGTCTGGGACATGAAGTCGAAGATCCGGTTGGGCTCCTGCCGGAACGTCACCGGGTCCGGCTTCAGGGCGTGGATCACGTCCGGGAACTTGATGGCGTCGCGGATGAAGAACACCGCGAGGTTGTTGCCCACCAGGTCCCAGTTGCCGTCCTCGGTGTAGAACTTGATGGCGAAGCCCCGCGGGTCCCGTGCGCACTCGGAGGAGTCGCGTCCGCCGATCACCGTGGAGAACCGCAGCGCGATGTCGGTGCGCTTGCCCGCGCCCTGGAACAACTTGGCGCGCGTGTACCGGTCGACGGGCTCGTCGCCCCACTTGCCGTAGGACTCGAAGTACCCGAAGGCGGTCACCCCCCGGGCGTGCACCACCCGCTCGGGGATGCGCTCACGGTCGAAGTGGCTGATCTTCTCCAGGAACTGGTAGTTCTCCAGGGTGGCGGGCCCCCGCTCGCCCACCGTGCGCTGGTTCTGGTTGTCGTAGACGGGGTGTCCCTGGCGATTCGTGAGTACCGGGCGCTCGTCGCCGGGCGCGGACGCCTGGCCGGATACGTCGGTCATGTGACTGGTCCTCCTGCTCTCGGTCACGTTCCCTACCCCAGCCCCCTGCCCATGGTGGCGTTCAGTGACTCATGGATTACCGAAACCTTGCCGAGAGCGAACTTCGTGTAGGTCCCGCGGCGCGTCCGCCCCGGAGCCCGGGTGCCGGCGACCGCCTGCGGTCCTCCGGCTGCGAACCCCGCCGTCCGCGCGCTCGGAGGGCGCTTCCTGGACGAATGCTGTCGACAGACCGCCTTGTCGACACGGCGACAGGTCGTCTCGTCGACAGGGCGACAGGTCGGCGGGCAGCCCTCTCCTGGGGTGACGGGCCCGGTGGCGGGACAGGGGATGTTTCACGTGAAACATCAGCCCAGGAGCCCACCCGATCCCCGGTCAGCGCCTGCCGGGGCCGGTCCCGGGAAGCGGACCGGGAGCGCCGCCGTGCGCGGGGCGGCCGAGCCCCCGCGCCCCGCCTGTCCTCCGAACGGAGGACGGCGAGCCCGGTTCGCCGCCCTGCTGGAGGACACCGCGCGAGGTGCTGCCTCACTAGCGTCGTGTGTACAGGACGCGAGCGGACACGACCCCCCGAGGTGCGCATGACCCCCCGACCCCCCGCATTCGAGCTCTACGGCCTCTGCAAGAGATTCGGCGCCAAGCAGGCGGTCGACCACGTCGACCTGACGGTCCCCAGCGGTTCCTTCTACGGACTGGTCGGACCCAACGGCGCGGGCAAGACCACCTCGCTGACCATGGCGGTCGGCCTGCTGCGGCCGGACAGCGGCGGGGCCAGGGTCTTCGGCGCGGACGTGTGGTCCGACCCGCTCCGGGCGAAGTCGATGATCGGTGTCCTGCCCGACGGCATGGCGATGCCCGAGCGCCTCACCGGTCGTGAACTGCTCACCTACCTGGCACAGCTGCGCGGCCTGGACCGCGGACAGGTCGGGGAGCGGGTCGACGACCTGCTGGCCGGGCTCGGCCTGGACGAGGCCGAGAACACGCTGATCATCGAGTACTCGGCGGGCATGCGGAAGAAGATCGGGCTGGCCGGTGCGCTGGTCCACGCCCCCCGGCTGCTGGTCCTGGACGAGCCCTTCGAGGCGGTCGACCCCGTCTCGGCCACCGTGATCAAGGGGATCCTGCGCACCTTCACCGACGGCGGCGGTTCGGTCGTCATCTCCAGCCACGTCATGGCGCTCGTGGAGCAGGTCTGCGACCACGTCGGGGTCATCGCCCGGGGACGGGTGCTCGCCTCGGGCACCACGGAGGAGGTCCGGGGAGGGCACGCGGGGCTGGAGGAGGCCTTCGTGGACCTCGTCGGCGCCCCCGAGCCGGTGAAGGGGTTCGCATGGTTGGCGTGATGGTCCGGATGAAGCTGGCGATCCTGCGCAACGGATCCAGCACCCGCAGGCTCGTCGGCGGTGCGGTCGGCCTGGTCCTGGCGGTCCTCACCGTCCTGGTGTCGGTCCTGGCCCCGCCGGAGTCGGTGGTCGGCCTGCTCGCGACCGTCCTCGGTGTGTGGCTGGTGTGCTGGGTGGTTGGTCCCTCGAGCGGCAGCGGCGGCGACGAGTCCCTGCGGCCGGAGTACTTCGCCCTCGAACCCGTACCGCTGCGCACGCTCATGGCCGGCCTGCTCGCCTCGTCCTTCGTGGGGGTCACGGTCCCCGTCACGGCGGTGGCGTCCCTGTCCCTGTTCACCCTGGCCATCCGCTTCGGCCTGCTCGCGGCGCTGGTGGCGCTGGTCGCGGTGCCGCTCACAGTGGTCGTGATCGTGCTCTGCTCCCGCGTGTTCACCGCGATGATCGGCGCCGCGATGCGGACCCGGATCGGGATCGAGATCAGCGCGATCCAGAGCGCTGCGGTCCTGGCCGCCGGGTTCTCGGTCTTCATGGTCCACCAGGCGGTCTCCCAGCACACGGACGTGTTCGCGATGCTGTGGAACGAGGGTGTGTCCGCCCCCTACTCGACGGTCGCGCTCGCGCTGCCCTCGGGCTGGGGCGTGTTCGCGGTACGGGCGGCCGGGGAGGGCTCCCCGCTGTCGGCCCTCGGCGCGCTGCTCGGCCTGCTCGCGTTCGCGCTGGTCCTGCTCGCCGTGTGGGGTGTCCTCGTCCGCCGCCGGGTGAGCAGCCCGACGACCGGTTCGGCGCGGGGCGGACGCGGAGTCACCCACGTGCTCCAGCGGTTCCTTCCCTCCGGGCCGACGGGCGCCGTGATCGCCCGCGAACTGCGGACCTGGGGCAAGGACCCCCGGCGCGCCCTGGAACTGCGCGTGGCCCTGTGGACGGGTGTGCTGGTCTGCGCGATGGGCCTGTCGGTGGGGATGACCTTCATGATCCCGCTGGCCGGCCTGATCATGGTCGCCCTGGCAGCCCTGATGTCGCTGAACGTGTACGCCCTGGACGGCAGCGCGCTGTGGCAGACCCTGCTGTCCCCGGGGGCCGAGCGCAGGGACGTGCGCGGCCGCCAGATCACCTGGCTGCTGGTGTTCGTCCCGATCTCCGTCCTGGTGACGGTGGGCGGCATCGTGTTCACCGGGCAGGACTGGGCCTGGCCCTGGGTGGCGGCGGTGCTCCCCGCGCTGGTCGGCGCGGGTGCGGGGCTGAGCGTGCTGTTCGCGGTCCTGTGGCCCGCGCCCGGACCGGAGCCGCACCGGCACGGCGGCAGCCCGCTGGCCTCCGGAGACCCCTCGGGTCAGTTCACGGTGCTCTTCCCGCTGCTGCTGGTCTGCTCCGCCCCACCCGCCGCCCTCACCGGTCTGGGAGTGTTCTCCGGAAACCAGGACATCGTCTGGGCGGCGATCGCCTTCGGGGTGGTCGAGGGGCTGCTGCTGGGCTGGGGACTGGGCCGGGTGGCCTACCGCAGGCTGGAGACCCGCGGCCCGGAGCTGCTCGGCACCCTGCGCTGGGGCTGGGACGCCACGGCCGGGAGGAGTGTGGAGCAGACCGGGCAGGAGCGCTCCGAGGGGGCGGTCGGGGAAGCCGGGGACGAAGAGGAATGGGCGCTGTTCACCCGCCTCGAACGCAACCTCGACACCCTGTCGAGCCGGTCCGGTGCCGCGCTGGCGGTGCTGGGGCTGACCTTCTGGCTGCCGCTCTACCAGGGCACGGCCTCGCTGATCGGGATCCTGGCCGGGGCGGACCACCCCTCCTGGCACCTCCCGCTGCACCTGCCCGGACCCTTCCAGCTCCCGGCCGCCGTCGGCATGCTCCTGCTGGGCGCGGTGATGGTGGGCGCCATGCTGCGGATCCTCTTCCGCGCGCTCCCGGAACGCCCACCCGGCCCCGGGAACGACGACGGCTCCGAGTCCGCGGACCCGGAGCCGGGGAGGACCGGCACCGCCCGCTGAGGCGGCCGGTGCCGTCCGCGGGGATCAGGCGTCGCGCACCTGGTCCTCGCGGTGCACCACGGGAGGCTCCACGGACCACGGGAAGTTGATCCAGCGGTCGGTGTGCTTCCACACGTACTCGCACTTGACCAGTGACTGCGGCTTCTCGTAGATGACCGCGCTGCGCACCTCGGCGGTGTGCTCGGCGCAGAAGTCGTGCACCAGTTTGAGCGTCTTGCCGGTGTCGGCGACGTCGTCGGCGACCAGGACCTTCTTCTTGCTCAGGTCGACCACGTTGGGTACCGGCGGCAGCATGACGGGCATGTCCAGCGTGGTGCCCACACCGGTGTAGAACTCCACGTTCATGACGTGCAGGTTCTTGACGTCGAGGGCGTATCCCAGGCCTCCGGCGACGAAGAGCCCGCCCCGGGCGATGGACAGGATGATGTCGGGCTCGTACCCGTCGTCGGCGATCGCCTGGGCCATGTCACGCATCGCGGTGCCGAAGAGCTCGTAGCTCAGGTTCTCGCGCTCGTCGCTCACGGTCTGGTTCCCCCTGGTGTTCCGGTGGTGTGGTGTGGTGTGCGCCCAGCGCCGCGCAGGTCAGGCCGCTCGCGACACCGGTACATGCTAACGACGCCCGGACACCCGGGCGGTGGCGCGGGGCCCTGCCGGAGGTCGGTTCGCCGGTGAGTCGCCATGTGGACAGGGAGACAGGTCGACACGTGGGGCGGAGGTCACGCGGCCCTGAGTCCCCGGCCACATGTCCACCGCGAGCGGTGTCCTGGGTCACATGTATGGACAAAATGCTTTAAAACGCCGGAACTCTCGCGACATTTTCTCGATTTCTCCCGGTTTGTAGCGAACAGATGGTCGGAAACAGCACCATGTCTCTGTACATATCTTCCGTGAACCAGGAGGTTGCGGCATGGCTGAACACCAGGGCCTTCTCCCCTCCGAGCAGCCGATCCAGCTGCTCGACGAGTCCGGAACCCCGGTCGATGACACCGACCTGCGGATGCCCGACTCCCAGCGCCTCCTCGAGGCCTACACCTCCCTGGTGATCGGCCGTCGGGTCAACGACCAGGCCAGCGCCCTCGTCCGCCAGGGCCGGCTCGCCGTCTACCCCTCCTCCCACGGCCAGGAGGCCTGCCAGACCGGCGCCGCGCTCGCGCTGGCCGACGGCGACTGGCTCTTCCCGACCTACCGCGACACCGCCGCCGTCATCGCACGCGGTGTCGACCCCGTCGAGGTCCTCACCCTCCTCAAGGGCGACTGGCACGCGGGCTACGACCCCTACGCCCACAACGTCGCCCCCCAGGCCACCCCGCTGGCCACCCAGCTCCTGCACGGCGTCGGCGTCGCCCACGCGGCCCGTCTGCGCGGCGAGGACACCGTGGTCATGGCGCTGTGCGGCGACGGAGCCACCAGCGAGGGCGACTTCCACGAGGCCCTGAACTTCGCCGCCGTCTTCAAGGCGCCGGTCGTGTTCTTCGTGCAGAACAACGAGTACGCGATCTCGGTGCCCCTGGCCAAGCAGAGCGCGGCCCCCTCCCTCGCTCACAAGGGCGTCGGCTACGGCGTCAACGGCGAGCGCGTGGACGGCAACGACGCCGCCGCCGTCCTCGCCGTCCTGGCGCGCGCCGTCGAGGCCGCCCGCTCCGGCGAGGGCCCGCAGCTGGTCGAGGCGCACACCTACCGGATGCAGGCGCACACCAACGCCGACGACGCCTCCCGCTACCGCAGCGAGGACGAGGTCGACCCGTGGGTGGCCCGCGACCCGCTGCTGCGCATGGAGACCTACCTGAAGAAGAAGCGGGTGCTCACCAAGGCCCGGCAGGCGGAGATCACCGAGAAGGCGGAGCAGGTCGCCGCCCACATGCGCGAGGGCGTCAACCGCGACATCGAGCCCGACGGCGCCGAGCTGTTCAGGCACGTGTTCGCCGAACCCACCCCGCAGCTGACCGAGCAGGCCGCCTTCCTGGCCGACGAACTGAGCAGAGAGGGCAACTGAACATGGCGACCGAGAAGCTCTCCATGGCGCAGGCGCTCAACCGGGCGCTGCGCGACTCCCTCGCGGAGGATCCCTCCGTCTACGTCTTCGGCGAGGACGTCGGCCCGCTCGGCGGTGTCTTCCGCATCACCGACGGCCTGACCGCCGAGTTCGGCGAGGACCGCTGTTTCGACACCCCGCTCGCCGAGTCCGGCATCGTGGGCATGGCCGTGGGCATGGCGATGAACGGCATGCGCCCGGTGGTCGAGATGCAGTTCGACGCCTTCGCCTATCCGGCCTTCGAACAGATCGCCAGCCATGTCGCGAAGACCCGCAACCGCACCCGCGGCAAGGTCGGCCTGCCGATGGTCATCCGGGTTCCCTTCGCGGGCGGCATCGGCGGCGTCGAGCACCACTGCGACTCCTCCGAGGCCTACTACGCGCACACCCCGGGCCTGAAGGTCGTCACCCCGGCCACCCCCGAGGACGCGTACTACCTGCTGCGCGAGGCCATCGCCTCCCCCGACCCCGTGGTCTTCATGGAGCCCAAGAAGCTCTACTGGGCCAAGGAGGAGGTGGACTTCGACCGCCCCGTCCCCGGGATCGGCAAGGCCGTGGTCCGCCGTGAGGGCACCGACGCCACCCTCATCGCCTACGGGCCGTCCGTGTCCACCGCGCTGGAGGCCGCCGAGGCCGCCGCTCAGGAGGGCCGCAGCCTCCAGGTCGTGGACGTGCGCTCGGTCGTGCCCTTCGACGACGAGACCGTCTGCGCCGCCGTCCGGTCCACCGGCCGCGCCGTGGTGGTCGCCGAGGCCAGCGGGTACGCCAGCGTCGCCTCGGAGATCGTGGCCCGCGTGACCGAACGCTGCTTCCATTCCTTGGCCGCCCCGGTCCGCCGCGTCACCGGCTTCGACATCCCCTTCCCCCCGCCCAAGCTGGAGCGCTTCCAGCTGCCCGGCGTGGACCGCATCCTCGACGCCGTCGACGACCTGCAGTGGGAGGACCAGTGACGACCCAGACCTTCGACCTCCCCGACCTGGGGGAGGGCCTCACCGAGGCCGAGGTCGTGAAGTGGCTGGTCGCCGTCGGCGACACCGTCACCCTCGACCAGCCCGTCGCCGAGGTGGAGACCGCCAAGTCCATCGTCGAGGTCCCCTCGCCCTTCGCCGGGACGGTCAGCGTCCTGCACGGCGAGGAGGGCGAGGTCATGGCGGTCGGCAAACCCCTGATCAGTGTTGAGAGCAGCACTGTTGAGAGCGGCACTGTCGAGAGCGGCGCCCCGGAGGCCGCCGCGCCCGCCGAAGCCGCTCCGGCGGCCGGGTCCGACGCCGCGGGTGAGCGCTACCGCGAGGAGGAGCGCGCGGGTTCGGGTTCGGGCAACGTCCTGATCGGCTACGGCACCCCCGAGTCCACGGGCTCCGGTCGCCGCCGCCGTCCGCGCAGCCGCCCCCCGGCGCGCGGCGCCCAGCCGTCCGCTCCGCCTGCTCCGGTGACCCCGATCCAGGCGGCTCCGGCGCGCCGGGTCCCGCTGGTCACCTCTCCCCTGGTCCGCCAGCTGGCCCGCGAGGCCGGGCTGCGCGTGGCCGACATCGAGGGAAGCGGACCGGGTGGCCTCATCACCCGCCGCGACGTACGCTCCGCGATCGAGGCGGCCGGTGCCAACACCGCTCCGGCCCCGTCCGCCCCGATCGCGGTCCCCACTCCCCCGGCCGAGGCTCCCCCGGCCCCCGCGGCGCCGTCCTCCGTGGAGCCGGGCGCCGTCGACACCCGCACCGGGCTCACCGAGTCCCGGCGGGTTCCGATGGGCACCTTCCGCAAGGCTGTGGCCGCCTCGCTCTCGCGCAGCCGCAGCGAGATCCCCGAGGCCACCGTGTGGGTGGACGTGGACGCCACCGAACTGGTGCGCCTGCGCCGGTCGGACCCGGAGGGACCGGGCCTGCTCGCCTACGTGGCACGGTTCGTGCTCGCGGGCCTGCACGCCTACCCGGAGCTCAACGGCCTGGTGGACACCGAGCGCGAGGAGCTCGTCCAGTACGACGGCGTCAACCTCGGGCTGGCCGTCCAGACCGACCGCGGCCTGGTCGCCCCGGCCGTGATGGGCGCCCACAAGCTCACCACAGCCGAGCTGGACACCGAGATCAAGGGGCTCACCCGGCTGGCCCGCGAGGGGAAGGCGACCCCCGCGCAGCTCACCGGGGGCACGTTCACGCTGAACAACTTCGGTTCGCTCCGCGTGGACGGCAGCGCCGCGATCATCAACCACCCGCAGGTCGCGATCCTCGGCATCGGCCGGATCATCGACCGCCCCTGGGTGGTGGACGGCGAGCTGACGGTCCGCAAGATCACCCAGCTGTCCTTCGCCTTCGACCACCGCGTCTGCGACGGCGGCGCGGCGGCGGGCTTCATGCGCGTCGTCGCCGACGCCATGGAGAACCCGGCCGGGGCCATCGCCCGCCTCTGAGCCGGGACGGGAACGGGCGCCCCGGGGGAGTCGGCACCCCCGGGGCGCTTCTCATGTCCGATCGCTCTCCAGGGATGCGCGCATGCGCTTCAACCTGGGGCCGAAGGCGCCCCGGAGACCGACGGCGGCGGCGAGGTCGCCCGCCGGGCCCAGTCCGGTGCTGATCTCCACGAGATCCGTGTGCCGGGTGCCGGTGCCGTGCGGCTCGACCGTGTGGGTGTGCCGCCAGTACCGGAACGGGCCGCGCACCTGGAGGTCGCTGAAGGAGCGGCCCTCCTCGTAGGCGTCGATGACGGCGGTCCACCGCACCGGGAAGACCCCGGCCGCGCCCCAGCGCAGGTCCAGGACCTCGTCCCGGCCGAAGCGCTCGGGCCAGCTCAGCACCTCCACCCCGGGCGGCATGGCGTCCAGGAAGCCCTCCTCGCTCTGGATCAGAGCGAACACCCGCTCCGGCGGCGCGGCGAAGTCCTCCACCACCCGCAGCTTCGTGGTGCGCCTCGGCCTGATCCTCCGGTCGCGCTCCCGCATGGTGCCCCTTCGTCCGAGAGCCAGCACTGTGTCCGAGAGTCAGCATGGCAGGGAGAGCTGTGCCCGGGGCCTGCCCCGGGGCGGTGTTTCGCGTGGTTGGTAGGGTCTTTTCGCTTCGCCCCGCCCTGAACCGCGAGGTACGAGACGAGCGTGACGGGTTGCGGGAGGCAGGGTGGGAGTGCCGGGAGTCCTCGGTTGGCTGGGTGAGTACCAGTTGGTCAGCAGGTTGGGCTCCGGGGGGATGGGCGAGGTGTACCTGGCCCGTTCGGCGGGAGGACGGGCGGTGGCCGTCAAGACCGTGCACCCCCACCTCGCGGAGGACCCGGAGTTCCGGCGCCGTTTCGCCCGCGAGGCCGAGGCCGCCGCACGGGTCGGCGGGGCCTTCACCGCACCGGTCCTGGACGCCGACGCCGAAGCCCGCGTGCCCTGGCTGGCCACGGCGTTCGTCGCGGGCCCCAGCATCGCCGAGGCGGTCGCGGCGGCCGGCCCGCTGCCCACGGGTTCGGTCCGCACGGTGGGCGCGGGGCTGGCCGAGGCCCTGCTCTCGATCCACGGTGCGGGGACGACCCACCGGGACCTCAAGCCCGCGAACGTGCTGCTGTCAGCGGCGGGGCCGAGGATCATCGACTTCGGGCTGGCCCGGGCCGAGGACGCCACCGCGCTGACGGACACCGGGCAGGCGGTGGGCACCCCCGGCTATCTTCCGCCGGAGGTTCTGGAGGGCGGGGAGGCCGGGCCGGCCGGGGACGTCTTCGCCCTCGGCGGTGTGCTCGCCTTCGCCGCCACCGGGCGCCACCCCTACGGCGGGGGGCCGGTGGCGGCGATCCTGCGCCGTGTGCTGCGCGAGCCGCCCGACCTGGCGGGGATCGAGCCCCGAACACGCGCGCTCCTGGCGGCCTGCCTCAGCACGGCACCCGGGGACCGCCCCGCCGTGGGCGAACTGCTCGTGGAGCTGGGCGCCACCGACGCCACGGGAGGCCCCGCGCCGCTGCCCCGGGCGGTGTCCGACCTGATCAGCGAGCGCGAGTCGTGGGCTCGTGGACAGTTGGCCAGGGCCTTCGAAGGTGAGACCCGGATCCCCGGCACCGAACCCGAACCCGGACTCGAGCCGACCCCGCCTCTCCCCGGCCAGGACCACGTTGTCCCGGCGCCGGTCAGCGAGCGTCGGTCGGCCCCCCGCCTGATGCGGTCCCGGACCAGGACGGGGTGGGTCGTCGGCGCGGCCGTCGCGCTGGCGCTGGTGGTGGCGGCCGCCTACCTTCTGCCCCGGCTGTGGCCCGGTACCGGCGATACCCCCGACTACACCCTGGTCGCGGAGCACGAGATCGACCTGCCCTCGTTCGAGGGCCTGGCGCTCTCCCCCGACGGCGGGACCGTCTACCTCAAGGGCCCGGAGACACCGGTGCTCGCCGTGGACAGCAGGAGCGGCGAGTCCCTTTTCACCAGCGAGCAGGCGGCCCCGGGCGGGATCTCCGTCTCCCCCGACGGCGCCTTCCTGGCCGTCCACGGCTCGGACGCGGTGTCACGCCTGAGAGAGCCCGAGGACAACCGGGATCCGGTCCTCATCCTGGACGCGGCGGACGGGCGGACCCTGATGGAGACAGCGGTGGGTGCCAAAGGCGGGGACACCGCCTTCACCCCCGACGGCCGACTCGTCGTCACCAGTGTCTGGGGCGGCACCGGACTGTGGGACGTCCGGAGCGGTACGCGGGTCAGCGCCATCGCGCCCACCGGCGGGGAGGACCTGGCGGTCAGTTCCGACGGTTCGCTGGTCGCCTTCCTCCGGGACGGGAGGACCGCCCTGCTCCAGGGCGCGGAGGAGAACAGCGGGCAGAAGGCGGAGATCGAGGTGTGGACCGTGGAAGGGGAGCAGAAGGCCGTCATCGAGGTCGGAGAGGGCCCTTCGTTCCGGAGCGTCGACTTCCAGCCGGGAACGAGTCTGCTGGCGGCCGCCGGTGGTGCGGGGCTGCGGATGTGGGACGCCAGGACAGGAGAGGCCCTGGGCGGGTTCGACCACGGGCTGGGGTCCGCCGCAGCGGGCATCGTGGACGGGGCCACGGGGACGATGCTGCTGTGGGCCCACGGTGAGGCGCCCATCGCCGTCGACCTCGACGCCCGGGCCCCGCTGGGCCCGGTGCTCGCCACCGCGGGTGAGGACACCGCGGCTTCGGCGGAGGAGACCCTGTACCTCGCCCTCTCCGCGGACGGCGGTGTTCTGGTGAGTGTGGAACGAGGGTTCGACGAGGACGGTGAGGCGGAGGGCCCCGGTCGCCTGTACGTATGGGAACGGGCCTGAGGGGCCGGGAGGGGAGCGCACGGACATGGACCGGCTCGGCGAGGACGACCCCCGGGAGATCGGCGGCTACCGGCTCCTGGGGCGGTTGGGCGCGGGCGGTATGGGCCGCGTCTACCTGGCGAGGACCCCGGGCCACCGGAGGGTGGCGCTCAAGGTGGTCCACCCCCACCTGGCGGGTGAGGAGGGGTTCCGGTCCCGTTTCGCCCGCGAGGCGCAGGCGGCGCGGCTGGTCAGCGGGGCCTTCACCGCTTCGGTGCTGGACGCCGACCCCGAAGCCGAGGTGCCGTGGCTGGCCACCGAGTACCTCCCCGGCCCGACCCTGCGCCAGGCGGTGACCGCGGGAGGGCCGCTCCGGGGGAAGGAACTCCGAGGGCTGGCCGCGGCCCTCGCCGAGGCACTGGCCGGCATCCACGAAGCGGGGCTGGTCCACCGCGACCTCAAACCGGGCAACGTCGTGCTCGCCGCCGACGGGCCGCGCGTGATCGACTTCGGGATCGCCAAGGCCCTCGACACGGTGGAGGCCACTCACACGGCCCGGGGGTTCGGGACCCTGGCCTACGTCTCACCCGAACAGGCGATGGGCGGCTCGGCGACCGCGCCCAGCGACGTGTTCTCCCTGGGGTCCGTCCTGGTCTTCGCTGCCACCGGCGAGCCGCCCTTCGGCACCGCGCCGCAGGCCGCGGTCATCCACCGGATCGTGGACCGGGAACCGGATCTGGGGCGCGTGGAGGAAGGGCTGCGCGAACCGTTGGCGGCGCTGCTGGCCAAGGACCCCGCACAGCGTCCGACCGCCCGGGCGTCCGTGCGTTCCCTGGGCGGTGCCCCGGAGCTGGTGCGCTGGGAGCAGGGCGGCCCGGTCGAGCGGATGGTCGCCGACAGCGAGCGGGAGACCGGGCTCCTGGCGGAGCCCTCGCAGGAGCGCTCGGCCCTGGACACGGGGGTCGGGGTTTCCGGGGACGGGGCTTCGGCGGATCGGAGCGCGGGTGAGGAAGGCTCGGCCGGGCGGGGCCGGCGGCGACGGACGGTCCTGCTCGGAGGCGGGGCGCTGGCGGTGGCGGCCTCGGTCGCGGTGGCGGCGACCGTCACCCTCGGCGACGCACCGGAGTCGGACGCGACCGAACCCGAGTACCCCGAGTTCACGCTCAGCGTCCTGGAGCCGGTCGAGGCGAACCCCCTCGACGTCGCGTTCGAGGAGGAGGTGGTCCGTGGGATCTCGCTGTCGGGCGAGGTCTTCGCGTGGGTACCACCGGAGGAGATGGAGCCGGTGCACTTCGTCTCCCTGCCCTCCGCGCTCCAGGTGCACACGTTCGGTAACAACAGGTCTCGGGAGACTCCCCGGCGTCTCGCCGTCGCTGACAGCCCCTGGTACTGGGGCACGGTCTACGAGGACGGGTCCTCGCTGGTCAACCGGTCGGCCGACAACGATCCCGCCTTGTCGTCCGGGATCGACGACGAGGGGTACACGGCCGTGGCCCTCGACTCCGGCGGCCACCGTCCGGTGGTCGGCACCGGTGACGGCACCTTCGGCCCCAGCTTCGGCGGGGACGGGCCCCAGTACGTCCACCGGAACCCGAACGGTCTGAGGGTGCCCACGGAGGTCGACGCCGTGGCCGTGGACCGGGAGGGCGAGTACGTCGCCAGCGCCGCCGACCTGGGGGACGACAACAACATCCGGGTGGTGTCGTTGGAGGAGGACGACCCCTCCGCCGGACAGAACCTGTACGTCAGTCCGGAGCAGGTCCGGGAGGCCGAGGCCCTGCCCACCGGCGAGGGCCCGGACGGGACCCCGGGCGGCTCCGGCCGGGTGTCGGACACGGATGAGGGGGTCACCGCGGTGGCGGTCGGCCCGGACGGCGGAGCGGTGGTCTTCGCCATCGGCACGGCGGTCTTCCGCTGGAACACCGGGGACGACACCGCCGAGCCGCTCCCCCGGGCCACGGGAGACGGCGCCGTGGACTCGGTCGCGATCAGCCCGGACGGCACCCTGGCCGCCGCGTCCGGGCCCGAAGGGGCGGTCAACGTCTGGCACGCGCCCTCCGGGCAGCGTGTCGCCACCATGGCCAAACCGGAGGGCCCGGCCCCCCTGGCGTTCACCGAGGATGGCGGCGCCCTGCGCACGGTGGACGCCGAGAACGTGTTCACCGAGTGGGACGTCAGCGACCTGCTCTGAGCGGCCCCGGCGCCCGGCCGGACACGACGGTGCCCCCGGTCCGTGGACCGGGGGCACCGCCCGCCCTCATGTCGCCCGATCGACCTGTCGCCTCATCGTCATGTCGACGAATCGGCAGGTCGACGAAGCCACGTGTCTACTCCTCGCCCTTGGCCACCAGGGTGAGGACGTCGTAGGTCGCCACGGCCTCGCCGTCCTGGTCGGTGACGACCGCGTCCCAGCGGACCTCGCCGTACTCGGCGTTGGTGCGCGGGGTGATCTGCTTGGCGGTCAGCGTCACCTTGATGACCGCGTCCTCCTTCACCGGGGTGAGGAAGCGCAGGTGGTCCACGCCGAAGTTGGCGAGCACCGGCCCCGGGGCCGGGTCGACGAACAGGCCGGCGGCCAGCGACACCACCAGGTAGCCGTGCGCCACGATCCCGCCGAACAGCGGGTTGGCGGCGGCTGCCTCCTCGTCGGTGTGCGCGTAGAACGTGTCCCCGGTGAACTCGGCGAAGTGGTCGATGTCCGCGCGGGTCACCGCGCGCTCGGCCGACTCGATGGTGTCGCCGATCCGCAGCTGCGTCAGGTCCTTGCGGAACGGGTGCACGTCATCCACGCTGCGTCGCGAGCCGGTGGTCCACTGGCCGGTGATCGCGGTGAGCATGTCCGGGGAACCCTGGACGGCGGTGCGCTGCATGTGGTGCTTGACCCCGCGCACACCGCCCATCTCCTCGCCGCCGCCCGCGCGGCCGGGACCGCCGTGCACCAGCACCGGAAGCGGGGAGCCGTGGCCCGTGGACTCCTTGGCGTCGTCCCGGTTGAGCACCAGGATGCGGCCGTGCCAGGGGGCGGTGCCCAGGACGACCTCGCGGGCGACGTCCTCGTCGTTGGTGACCAGCGAGCCCACCAGGCTGCCCTGCCCGCGCGCGGCCAGCTCCACCGCCTCGCTCACGGTCTCGTAGGTGATGACCGTGCTGACCGGCCCGAAGGCCTCGATGTCGTGCGGCTCCTTCGCGCCGGGCGCGGCACGGAGCAGGACCGGCGACATGAACGCGCCGGACTCGTCGTCCGCGCCGACCACCTCGACCGTGTCCGGGTCGCCGAACACCAGCTCACTGGAGGTGCGCAGGGCCTTGACCGCCTTGCGGACCTCCTCGCGCTGGTCCAGCGAGACCAGCGCGCCCATCCGGGCGTCCGGGTTGTCGGCGGCGCCCACCACGACCTTGGACAGCCGGTCCTTCAGGGCCCCGGTGACCGCGTCGGCCATCGACGAGGGCACGATGACCCGGCGGATGGCGGTGCACTTCTGGCCGGCCTTGACGGTCATCTCCGCCACGACCTGCTTGACGTACAGGTCGAACTCGGGGTCCTCGGCCTTCACGTCCGGGCCCAGGATCGAGCAGTTCAGCGAGTCGGCCTCGACGTTCAGCTGGACGCCGCCGCTGACCACGTTCGGGTGGTTGCGCAGCAGGGCGCCGGTGGCGGCGGAACCGGTGAAGCCCACGATGTCCTGCGGGCCCAGGTTGTCGAGCAGCCCCCGGTGGCTCCCCACCAGCAGCTGGATGGAGCCCTCGGGCATCAGGCCCGACTCGACCATCCGCTTCACGACGGCGACCGTCAGGTAGGAGGTCTGTCCGGCGGGCTTGACGATGCTCGGGAGCCCGGCCAGGAAGGCCGGAGCGAGCTTCTCCAGCATGCCCCAGACGGGGAAGTTGAAGGCGTTGATCTGCACCGCGACGCCCGGGCGCGACGTGTACACGTGCTGGGCGACGAAGGTGCCGCCCTTGCTCAGCTGCTCGAGGGGGCCGTCCAGGATGACCGTCGAGTTGGGGAGCTCGCGGCGGCCCTTGCTGGAGAAGCTGAACAGCGTGCCGAAACCGCCGTCGACGTCGACCATGGTGTCGCGCTTGTTCGCGCCGGTCCGGTGGGAGAGGGCGTAGAACTCGTCCTTGTACCCCATGAGGTGCTTGGCGACCTCCTTGAGGATGTTCGCCCGCTGGTGGAACGTCAGGGATCGGACCGCCGGGCCGCCGACCTCACGCGCGTACTCGATCATCGCCGCGACGTCGGGGCCGTTCTTCGAGATCCGCGCGACGGTCTCGCCGGTGTTCGCGTCGGCCAGGGGCATGCCCTCGTCCGCGGGGGTGAACCACGACCCCTGTGCGTAGCTCTCCAGTACTTCGGACACGTGACGGTCCTCTCCTCGTTGGGTCTCCGAGAACAGTATTACAGACCGATCGGTCAGTAAATAGCCCGCCTTCGGGACCCCTGTCCTCACCAGGTCTTTCCTCGATAAGAGCGGGGTGCCTTCCCTGTTCCCGGGGCCCGATTTACCGTGGAGCCATGACCAACTACGCGCGGATGTACCGGCTTGGTTTCACCCCCTGGGAGCGCTACGGCCCCGCCGCGGGGGCACAGCTCCGCTCCTGGCTCGACCGTGAGGCCCAGGACCGCCCCAGTCCTCCTGGTCGGGCCCTCGACATCGGCTGCGGCCGCGGCCAGTTCACCTCCGAGCTCGTCGACCACGGCTGGGAGACCACCGGCGTCGACCTGGTTCCGCTGGCGATCGAGGCCGCCCGAGAGAAGGGCCCCGCCGGGGTGGACTACGTCGTCGGTGACGTCACCGACCTCTCCCCCGACCTCGGCACCTTTGATCTCTTTGTCGACATCGGCTGCTTCCAGGGCCTCGACCGGACTCAGCGTGTCGCCCATGGGCGGAGCGTCACCGCTCTCGCCGCTCCGGGCGCCACCCTGCTGATGCTCGCTTTCGGCCCCTCCATCTACCGGCGCATGGTCGAAGGGGTCTCTCAGGAAGAGGTTGAAGACGCGTTCTCCGGATGGGAGCTGATCGACGTGGAGGACGCTCCCACCAAGGGCCTCGGCTTTCCCATGAATCGCACTCGCCCCAAGTGGTACCGGTTCCGGCGTTCCACCGGGTGATCCCGGCCAGGGGTGGTACCCGTTAGGTTGCGAAGAGCGGCCTGACGGCGAAACCCCCTGCGTTGAGGAGAATCCCCCCATGTCCCCTGTTCAGATCGTCCGCACAGTGGCTGTTGCGTTGATCGCCGGTGGTGTGGCCCTCGGGCTGGTCCCCGGAGGGACCCTCGGGCTGGTCCCCGGAGGGACGTGCGGAGCGGGGTGGCAGAGCTCGCCGAGCGGTGCCGCCTCCTTCGGGTGGTTCGCCTACGAGGAGACGTTCAGCATGACGGAGTCCTCGTGTCAGACGGCCATGGCCCCGGTGGGGTCGTGGGCGATCGCGTTGATCGTGATCGGAGCGGCTCTGCTGGCCGGGGCCTGGTTGACCACCCCGAACCGCCCGAAGGCCGAGCCGACGCAGTAGGGGCTTCTACCGCCGACGCTGGAGTGTGTTCAGGAGGTGAGCCCACGCCTGATGGTCGAAGGAGAGGTGGCCGTGCTGGCGGTGTTTCGTGTCGCGGATCAGGACGTTGTGCCCTTCCGCGACCTCCACACAGTCGCCGCCGTTGGTGCTGTAGCTGGACTTGAACCAACGCATGCGCTGCCTCCTGGGGGAGAGGTGGGTACCCCGCTAGTGATCGGGGTACCCGCTGGCCTCAGCGCTGAAGAGTGTTCAGGAGGTGGGTCCACTCCTGTGTCGTGAAGGAGAGGAGGCCGTGCTGGCGGTGCTTCGTGTCGCGGACCAGGACATTGTGCCCTTCCGCGACCTCCACACAGTTACCCTGCCCGCTGCTGAAGGAGGAGACGTGCCAGGGGGGCGTCGTGGGGTCTTCAAAGGACTTCATGTCACCATCCATCTTCTCTGCGGTATTGCTATTTGATGCGCTGGATCGCGTCCTTGATCAGGCCTTCAGTTTCAGCCTGGGATGCCGCGTCCTGCCACAAGCTGTCGAAGATTCGGCTGTGCATGGAGATCTCATCCTCCGCTTCGAGGTAGAGGGCTCCCTTCGAGTACTCGACGTAGGCAAGGGCGTAGTCCTTGTTGACCACGGAGTAGTCGAATAGGACGAATGATCCGTAACTGGCTGCGTGGACACCTGTTGTGAAGGGCAGGACTCGGATGCTGAGATTCTCCCTCGCGCTCATCTCCAAGAGGTGCTCCATCTGCTCCCGGTGGGTTTCAGGGCCGCCTACCTGGCGATGTAGAGCCGACTCGTTGATGACTGCCATCAGGTTCGCGGGTTCGTCTCCGGCCAGCTTCTCCTGCCTGCGCTGACGAAGATTGACCCTGTCCTGAATCTGCTCCTCAACTGTCGGGGCCTCGGCGTCCTTGATGATGAGGGCTCGTGAGTACCCAGGGACTTGCAGGATGCCTGGGATCAGTTCCGACTCGTAGGTGCGGATTCGGCGTGCGGCGCTCTCCACGCCGACAAACAGGCTCAACCAGTCTGGGAGTGCTGACTTGTAGCGCTGCCACCAGCCGGGTTGCTTGGCGGCGTAGGCCAGGTTGGTGAAGGAATCGATCGTTTCCTCTGGCACTCCGTAGTGGGACATGAGAAGCCGGGCGTCACCGGGAGAGATGATGCTTTCCCCACGCTCTACGCGAGACAGCGTGGCCTTGCTGAAGCCAGCCACGGCGGCTGCTTCAGCTGAGGAACGCTTGCCCCTGGCTTCTCTGAGGAAGTTGGCCAAGCCGAGCCTCGCCACCATCGGGCTTCCCACTGACACGAAGCTCCACCTCCCGATACGGACCGCTGAGGTCATCAGTGTCGCGCATTCAGGATCCGACGACAACTATCTGCAAATTCGATCGTGAGATTTTCACGGAGAGCCTTGCGCAGAGATGCATCTCAAGGCACTATCGAAGCTAGCAGGGAGTGACGGAGTGTGTACCGGAGTCGCGGAAACCTTTGCTGTGACGGGTGTCTGGAGGGCGTTATGTGTGGTGGTCGGATAGTGGGGCCTCGGCGGCCTGGTGGTGGGGTGGGGCGGTCGTCGGCTCCGTGGTGGCGGTACACCGACGGGAACGAGCAGGGGGTGGCGCGGGCCAGGGCGTGGTTCACGCGCGACGAACGGCTCCAGGGCGGGCGTGGGTTCTGGGTCGGGCTGGTGGCCAGTGAGTTGGCTACGAACGCGGTGCGTCACACCGCGAGCAGTGAGAAGTACGGGCGGATGGGGCTCTCGATGGAGTTCCTCGGCAACAACACCGTTCTGCTGGGGGTGTTGGACCAGGGGCCCAGGTTCCGGGCTCCGGCGTTGATGCCCCGAGTGGTGCACCGCGAGCCGGGTGAGATGAGTCCGGGTGGGCGGGGTCTGTGGCTCGTGGACCGGATCGCGGAGTTCTGGTGGTGGGAGGGCGAACGCGGTCGGCCGCTCCACCTCAGGGCGATGGTCCGCCTGGACCGGGAACCGGACCCGGAGCTGGGCGAGCTGAACTAGCGAACACGGGCGCGGCGGGAAGCGCAGCTCCGTTGCACGGGGGCCATGGACACCCGCGCGCACTCCTGAAAAGCACAGTGCCCGGGCCGGTGCTGTAACACCGGCCCGGGCTGATCAACCACCTGATGAGAACAGGGGATTGACCATGCAGCACCCTATCGGGCGACACCATCGGCGTTGCCGGAGTATGACCGAACACCTGTGGGCTCTCTTCGCCCTCACCCTGGCATCGGCGCTGGCCTACCTCCTCATCCCGAACCCACCGGCACGTGCCGCGATCGCGCCCGCACCGGAAGGGCAACAGGGCTCGGAGGACTTCCCGTGTGCGGAGTCCCGGGCAGTGGGCGTCGAGGGCAGCTCTCACGACCCCGACCAGATCGCGGGCGCCCTGGTCCGCCCCTACCTCTCCCCCGTCCCCCGGCCACGAGTTCCCGTCGGCGACCTGCTCGCCGCTACCAGCACGGAAGGGTTCGACGACCTCGCGGAGGTCGTCCGCACCTATCTCAGGGTCTGCGGCTGACACCCGCGGAAACCCCCAAGGGGGCGGTGTTCTCGCCTGGCTCGGACACCGCTCCCCGCCGTGCTCCCCGCTGTGCTCCCCGCTGTGCTGTCCCCGGGGAGAAGCGTGAGGTTGCGGGGGCATCCGAAAACGAAATCACCTGCAACGAATCCCCCTTGCGTTGAGGAGAGCCCCGTGTCCCCTGTTCCGATCATCCGCACGGCGGCCGTCGCGTAGATCGTGGACGGGGCGACGCTGTTGCCGGGGGCGTGGTTCCACACCTCCTACCGGCCCGAGGCGCAGCCGGAGCAGGAGTCACGCCTGAGTGCGCCCCGGAGGTCCTTCGCGGTGTCCGGCGCGGACGGGGCCGGTCTCTCGACAGATCCCCTTGCTGACGTGTCGACTTGTCGAGTAGCGGCCCCGTCGACGTGTCGACACGTCGATTCACCGACCCGCAGACCTGGCGTCCCGCCCGCCGGCGCCCCTCCAGACGGAGGAGAACGACGGCCGAGAACCAGCCGTCCGCGCCCGGCCCCGCCGCTGAGCCGCATGCACCCCTGAACTCTTGCAAACCCCTACGATCCGGGCCCTTGCGAACCGGGCCCGTACTCCGAAGCCGACCCTCCGAGGCCGTGCCGCAAACCTCCGCGAACCGCGCCGTAACCACTCGTGGATTTGTCGACAAATCGACTCGAACGACTCCCTGTCCGGCCGATCAGTCCCTCCCGGCCTGTCAGTCCCTCCCGGCCTGTCAGTCCCTCCCGGCCTGTCAGGCCCTTCGGGTCCGGCCCTAACGGGTCAGGGAGAGCACCTCGGCGCCCGGCAGCTCGGCCAGCAGAGGGCCCGGGACGCGCAGCTTGGAGCGGCGCAGACCGCTGCCCACCACCACCCACGGGGTGTCGTACACCCGCTTGTCCACCAGGACCGGCCAGCCCTTCGGCAGCCCGAACGGGGTGATGCCGCCGTACTCCATGCCGGTCAGCCCGGTCGCCTCGTCCATCGGCGCGAACGACGCCTTCCGCGCGCCCAGGTGCTTGCGCAGTACCCCGTTGACGTCGGCCCGGTCCGTGGCCAGCACCATGCACGCCGCGTACGTCACCTCGCTGCCGCGCTTGGCGGCCAGCACCACGCAGTTCGCGCTGGTCTCCAGCGTCAGCCCGTAGGCCTCGCAGAACTCCGCCGTGTCCGCCAGACCGGGGTCGATCGCGGCGGCCCGCACCGATCCGTCGAAGGGGGCGATGGCCGCACGCACCGGGTCGGCCGTCAGTTCCGGGTGGTCGTGCGCCGCCACCCACTCGATCCGCTCTGCCATGGCCGCTCCCCGTTCCCGTACAGATCCACGTTCCCGCTTCCGTGCGCCACCATGATGCCGCACGTCCGGAGAGCGAATGCACCCGGACGGGCCCGGTCGGAGGGGCGCAAGGGCGCGCGGAACCGGCAGATCCCCGATGATCTTGCTCCTGGCGCCGGTCTCGGCGCCGAGGATGGCGCTACGAGCAAGATCATCGGGGATAAGGGGGCTGGAATCCGCTCCTGTCAGCCCCCGTGCCGTCGCAGGATCTCCCCCGCCAGCCCGGCCAGACCGTCCGCCCGGTAGCCGGGCCAGCCGTGCACCGCGTCCAGGTACCCCTGTGGAACGGACGAACGGCCCCACCTGGCGCCGACCAGCGCACCGGCGATCGCCGCGACGGTGTCGGTGTCGTCGCCCGCGCGCACCGCCGCCTGGACCGGGGCCGTGTACCGGTCCGGGGAGCCCGCTTCCACGGGGGTGTGGACGATCGCGGACCAGGCCGCCTGGAGGGCCCGGACCACGAAACCGTTCGGGGCGAACGAGCCGGGCGGAGCGTTCTCGGCCTCGGCCAGGTGCCCGGCCCACGTGTCGCGCGCCCCGCTCTCCAGCAGGTCCAACCCGGCGTGCAGGCCCTCGTAGGTGCCGTGGACCACGGCCTGCCGGACCGCCTCGCACCACAGCACGCAGGCCTGCGCGGCGAGCGGGTCCCCGTGGGTGAGCAGGCTGTACAGGCGCGCGGATTCGGCCAGTCCGCGGGGGTCGTCGAGGTGGGCCAGGGCCAGCGGGGCGGTGCGCATCAGCGAACCGTTGCCCGCGCACCGCTGTCCCGAGCCGAACATCCGTGCGGACAGCCCGGCCATCGTCTCGGCGGCCCCCGCGCCCGCCCCCTCCGCGGCCAGGGCCCGCTCGGTGCCGCCGAGGACCTGGGCGGTCTGCGCCCCGATGTCCGAGGCGCCCTCGCGGCGCCAGCGCAGGAAGGCCCGGGCGGTCTGCTCCAGGGCGAGGTCGGAACAGGGTTCCCCGTGGTCCCGGAGCGTCTCCGCGATGCACACCGCCATCTGGGTGTCGTCCGAGTACTCCCCGGGGGCGTAGGGCCCCAGGCCGCCGCCGACCATCTCGGGGACCCGGTCCTCCGGCAGCCGGGCGGCGAACTCGTAGGGAACGCCGAGGGCGTCTCCGCACGCGGCTCCGAGGAGGACCCCGGCGGCACGGTCCTCCCGCTCCTCTCGGTCGTCTCGGGATCGATCCGTGGCACGGGGGGTCATGTGGCCTCACAGGGCGGGGTTCGGGGAACGGTGCAGGTCGACTCTACAGAGGCGCCCACTGTCCGTATCTGGCCTGATAGAAGGCGTTGTGTACAAATTTGTCGCCGTACAATCCGACACATGGAGTCCCCCAGCCCCTCTCCCCTCTCCGGCATCACGCTGCACGGACGCGTCATCCTCGGCAACCGTGTCGGCGGTGACGGCTCGGTGTCCGTGTACAGCGGTCACGACATGGTCGCGGACCAGCTCGTCCGGGTCACCCTCCTCGAACCGGACCTGGTCGCGGACCCCGCCGCCGTCCACGCCTTCCTGGGCCGGGCCCAGACCCTGGCGGCCCTCGACGCGCCCAATCTGGTGCGCGTCCTGGGTGACGGACGGGACGGCGGCCACGTGTACATGGTCACCGAACGAACCCGCGGAGAGACCCTCAGCGAGGTCCTCGGCGGCGGTGACCAGGGACTGCGCTACAGCCCGCAGGTGGCGCTGTCGATCGTGGCCGACATCCTCGCCGCTCTTCGGGAGGCCCACGACGAGGGGCTGGTCCACGGCGGCCCGACCCCGGACGACGTGATCCTGGACGACGAGGGCGGGGTGACGGTCACCGGCTTCCGGCTGGTCGGGGCGGAGGAGCTGACTCCGCGCACGGACGTGCACGCCGTCGGGGTGCTCCTGAACACCCTGATGACGGGCTCGCTCCGGGCCGAGGAGGGGGTGTCGCTGCGGCCGTCGGCCGTGGTTCCCGGACTCCCGCCGGACCTGGACATGCTGGTCGCCAACGCCACCGAACCCAATCCGCGCTTCCGCCCGCGCGACGCCGGCCAGTACCTCACCCTGGTCGAACAGGTCCTGAGGTCGCTGCCCGGGCTCGATGACGGCGGTGACAGCACCCAGCCGATCCCGGTGGTGGGCGCCGGAACCGCGGACGAGCCCTCGGAGCACGCCTCGACCGGTACCGGGGACGGTTCGGCCGAGGAGCGCCCCGCCCGGTGGCGGCGCGTCCCGCTCCTGGTCGCCGCGGGTGTCCTCGTCCTGGCGCTGTTCGCCGCCGGGTGGGCCCTGGTCCCCGAGGAGACGGCCGAGCTCCCCGACCTCGCCGGGTTCTCCCCGGAGATGGCGGAGGTGGAGCTGGCCGCCCTGGAACTCGACCTCTCCTTCACCTACGCGGACACCTACAGCGACGACATCGAACCCGGTGAGGTGGCCGGGACCGAACCCGCCGCGGGCACGGAGCTGGAGGGCGGGGAGTCGGTCCTGCTGTCACTGTCCGTCGGCCCGCAGCACGTCGAGGTCCCGGACGTCGTGGGCGGCACCGAGAACGACGCCCGCAACCTCCTGCGCGAGGCCGGTTTCACCGACGTGGAGGTGGTGCAGGAGCACTCCGCCGAGGAGACCCCGGGCACCGTGCTCTCCTCCACCCCGGAGACGGGCGAGGACGGGGACCGCGAGGAGCCGGTGACCCTCCACGTCAGTGAGGGCGTCATCGTCCCCAACCTCATCGGTATGGGGCAGACGGAGGCCTCCGAGGCGCTGGTCGGCCTCGGCCTGACCGTCTCCGTGGTGGAGGCGCCCAGCGACACCGTCGCCGCGGGCGGGGTCAGCGGCCAGGACCCCGAGCCCGGCGCGATCCTGCCCGAGGAGGGCGCGGTCACGATCACCGTCTCCACCGGCCCCGAGGAGACCGAGGAGGAGCCTGAGGAGGCCCCGGCCGAGAGCGGCTCCGAGGACGGCTCCGAGAACGGTTCCGAAGGGGACGCCGAAGGGGGTTCCGAGGACGGCGGCGGGCAGGAGGGCCCGGGGAACGCCTGTTCCGGCGAGTCCTGGAACCCGCGCACGGTCTACGACGAGGGAGACCGGGTCAACTTCGGGGGACGTGTCTACGAGGCCCGATGGTGGATCCAGGGCATCCCGCCGAGTGTCGGCGGCGAGTGGGGCGCCTGGGCCGACCAGGGGCCCTGCTGACCCGGACCACCCCACACACCGCGATCTCGCCACCGGAGGCGAGTCGGGCGCCGGGACCGCCTCCGGTGGCAAGAACACCGGGGAGGGCACCTGGAGTACCCGCCGGAGGTGGGCCCCCGGGGCGCCCGTCAGCTCCCGGGGGTGAAGGCCGCGGCGTGGTCGCGGACCCACTCCCGGAAGGTCAGACCGGGGCGGCCGAGCACGCGGGGCACGTCCTCGGAGACGGGTTCGGGGACGTCGAGGTTCTCGGACCAGTGGTCGATGATCTGGTCGGCGAAGTCCGCGCCGACCGCCTCGGCCAGTTCGGTCCTGGCCTCGTCCAGCGGCTGCTCCTCCCACCGTGCCGGGACCCCGATCACCTCACCGATGACCCGCACCTGGTCGGCCTGGCTGATCTGTTCGGGCCCGGTGACCAGGTAGGCCCGTCCCGCGTGCCCGTCGTCCACCAGGGCCCGGACCGCCACCTCGGCCACGTCCAGCTCGTGGACGAGCGAGCGTGTCGCCCCGCCGAACGGTGAGCGCACCACACCCCGGTGCACCTGGTCGGACCACGTCAGGGCGTTGACGGCGAGTCCGGTGACCCGGAGGAAGGTCCACTCGCGAACCGAGGCCCGCACGGCCCGCTCCACGCCGCCCCACACTCCGCCCTGCTCCGCGTCGGCGGCGGACAGGTAGACGATGCGGTCGACGTGCTCGCCCAGCGCCGCGACGACCTCGGCCGCGCCCTCCGCGGCCTCGTCGGTCCCGGGCCACACCAGGTACGCGGCGGCCGTGCCCTTCGCGGCGGCGGCCACGTCGTCGGGGCGGGTGACGTCGCCCCCGACCACCTCCACCCCGTCGGGCAGTCCGGCCCGCTGCGGGTCCCGGGTCAGCGCCCGGACCGGGACGCCCTCCGCGAGCAGTCCCTCCACCACGTGTCGTCCGGTGTTGCCTGTGGCCCCGGTGACCAGAATCGGCTGTGCCATCGTCGCTCCCCTGAGAGGTCTCGTTCCTTCCCTGAGAGCCAACGCCCTCAACAAAGGTTGAGGTCAACCCCGCGGTTCACTCCGGTCCTCGCGGTTCACTCCGATCCTCGGCCCCGGCGGCTGACAGCGCAGCGCGCACGCCCGGCCGATACCGCCGGCGGCGCCGGCCGCCGACCTCCCGAGGTCAGGCCTCCCCGGTGTTCCGGGCCAGGTCGCCGAAGTGGGCGGCCGCGGCGCCGAGGGCGAAGTGCGCGGCCTGGTGCTCGGTCATCGGGACGATTCCGGCGGCGACCTGGACCCTGAACGGGAACTCGTCGTCGGGCCGGATCCGGAAGTCGTCGATCACCCCCTGGGACAGGAGGAGGGTCAGGGCCTCGCGGACGTGGCCGTTGCGGTTGTCTGACGCCCAGATCGACATGGGACCACGTTAACCCGAAACCCACCGGAAAGGCCGGTGCGGGCGGGCCCGAAAGCCCGCCCGCACGGTTTCCCCTCCCCGGGCCGGAAGAGGACGGGCACGACCCCCGTGGCGCCCGTCCCTAGATCGTTGATGGGAAAATGTGCCCTGGTCAGTGGTCGTAAGCGATCAATGACCGCTTGA
>NZ_ANBA01000013.1 GCF_000341085.1 Nocardiopsis ganjiahuensis DSM 45031
CTGGTGCACAACAAGTGGCGGTTGCGGGTGATCGAGCGGGACCACCCGTCCCTGTTCATGGAGGCCCTGCTCGCCGGCGGCGTCGAGGAGGAGTAACCGTCGGAGCGGGCCGTCCCTGGTCAGCCCGTTCGCGGTTAAGTCACCGGCCCGCCACGGCGTCCGGATTTTCCGGCAAAGCCCGTTCGCATTGTTTACCCCGAGTGAATAGCAGTCACCCGCTGTCGACTTCGGTTCTGTTCGGCGGGTCGAATGGCGTCCCCCTTCGGGGTTGTCGGCCAGGGGCCGCCCGGAAGGGGTGGGCGCGGGCTCCGTCACGTGTGTGAACTCTCGTGCCCGGGGCACATACCCAGGTCCCTGGAGCGGCAGGGAAGGGTGCTCAGAGGTAGGCCCGGGGGCGGCGGAAGCCGTGGCAGAGGCCAAGATCACCGAGTCGAGGGCACCCCGCGTCAACCCTTGTGATCAGGGCGAAGGTAACCTGATGACAGGCCGCTAGGGCGTGTTCGAACACCTGGCCGCACCGGGCTCCGTTCGGGATTGTCCGCATCTGTGAAGTGCGGGCCGAAGAGGTGGGCCGGAGCGGATTCCGCAGGGGTCCGGCGCGCCCAGGGGACCGGTTCAGGAGGCGTGGACCGGCAACGGGAGAACCCCGTCGCCGTCCTTGACGTCTCAGGGCGATCACGGCGTTATCGACGTTCGGCAAAGTCTGTAAATCTTCACTGTGCGGTAATTCTGATCACGTCTGGGTATGTGTTGCATGTCACCTGTTCGTGAATCGGTGAAACTTATATGATTTTGCTTAACAGTCGTTTAACAAAACAGAACAATAACGAGTGAATCAAGAACGTGGCGGCGGATCGCCCCGCGTCTGACGCACCTCACGTATCCCCCGCCTGGAAAGGTTGACCTCGGGCATGAGCGATGACAAAGAGCGCACGGTGGAGCTCCACTACGAGGGCGGCGTGCTGAAGCTGCCGGTTTTCACCGGTACCGAGGGTGAGAGCACCATCGAGCTGAAGACCCTGCTGGGGTCGACCGGTATGACGACCCTGGACCCGGGGTTCGGCAACACCGCTTCGTGCAGCTCGAAGATCACCTATATCGACGGCGCCGCCGGCATCCTGCGTTACCGCGGGTACCCGATCGAGGACCTCGCGGTGCACAGCACCTTCCTGGAGACCGCCTACCTGGTGATCTACGGCGAGCTGCCGGAGCCCGGCCAGCTCAAGGAGTTCTCGGACAAGCTCCGCGACAACTCCGACATCCCGGCCGAGATGGGCGCGTTCATCGACGCGATGCCCCGCAACGGCCACCCCATGGCGCTGATCGCCAGCGCCGTGAACACCCTCGCCGCGTACTACGACGACAGCGTCGACCCGTCCGACGAGAACCAGGTCGAGCTCGCCACGATCCGGCTGATGGCCAAGCTGCCGACGATCGCGGCCCGCATCTACCGCAACTCGATCGGTGAGACGCCGATCGACCCGGACGCCTCGCTCGACTACGTCGACAACTTCATCCGGATGACCTTCGGCGACAAGGCTCCCACCGGTGAGCTCGGCGAGCTGTTCAACAAGGCCGTCGGCATGCTGCTCGTCCTGCACGCCGACCATGAGCTGAACTGCTCCACCGCCACCGTGCGCGTGGTCGGTTCCTCGCAGGCCGACATCTACGCCAGCGTCGCCTCCGGCGTCAACGCCCTGTCCGGCCCGTCCCACGGCGGCGCCAACCAGGCCGTTCTGGAGATGCTCGAGGAGATCCGCGACTCCGGTATCTCCATCGAGGACTTCCTGGAGAAGGTCAAGGCCCGCGAGATGCGTCTCATGGGCTTCGGCCACCGGGTCTACAAGAACTTCGACCCGCGCAGCAAGGAGATCAAGGTTCTGGCCAGCCAGATCCTCGACCGGCACGAGAACCCCGACGAGCTCTTCGCGCTCGCCCTCAAGCTCGAGGCCGCCGCGCTCCAGGACTCGTACTTCACGGACCGCAAGCTGTACCCGAACGTCGACTTCTACACCGGCGTCATCTACCGCACCATGGGCTTCCCGAGCAACATGTTCACCGTGCTGTTCGCCATCGGCCGCCTGCCCGGCTGGGTCGCCCACTACCGCGAGCAGCTGAACGACCCGGCCTTCCGGATCGCGCGCCCGCGTCAGCACTACATCGGCTCCGCCGAGCGCCGCTACCCCGGTCAGGGCTGACCCTCACCTGAGTACCTCGACCGCCCGCCCACGTCATCGACGAGGGCGGGCGTTCGTGCGTCCGGGGCCGGGGCGGCACGCGCTCAGGAGGTGTGCCCGGTTCCGTACCGGGTGCAGAACCTCCCTTTCCTTGCATTTTGCGTACTTTCTGTCATCGGTGTGCGACGTTGAGGGAAGTTGCAAAGGGCGGACCCGCACACGAGCGGGACCGCACGAGGGAGGGGGCCTGACTATGGTCCGGAACGCATTGGCCGGTGACATGCTCGGAGAGCTGAGCCGGAACTGGTGGGTCGTGGTCCTACGCGGTGTCGCAGCGGTGATCTTCGGCCTGCTCGCTCTCATCTGGCCGGGCATGACCATGGTCGCCCTGGCAGTGGTCTTCGGTGCCTTCGCACTCGTGGACGGTGTCGCACTGGCCTTCACCGCCTACCGCTCGGCGCCGGGGACCCGCATGCCCCTGGCCCTCCAGTCGGGGCTCGCGATCCTCGCGGGCCTGCTCGCCCTGATCTGGCCGATGGCCGCGGTGGTCGCACTCGTCTTCCTGATCGGTGCGTGGGCCGTCGTCACCGGTGTCGCCGAAATCGTCACCGCCGTGCGGCTGCGCGCCCGCATCAGCTCCGAGTGGCTGCTGATCTTCGTCGGTGCCCTCTCGGTCATCTTCGGACTCATGCTGTGGTTCTGGCCGCTGGCGGGTGCCGGGGCCATCGTCCTGGTCGTCGGTGTCTACGCGATCGTGTTCGGTGTGGTCATGGTGGTCGCGGGCTTCCGGCTGCGCGGCGCCGCCGACGAGGCCGTGTCCGCGGAGGAGCGCGGCACGGCGGCCGACGCCGGGGACCTCGGCGGGTCGGGTGAGTCCATGGACGCTGCCGGGGAGAACTCCGGCGCTGCCGCCGACACGACCGCCGGTACGGCCGCCGGGGCGACCGTCGCGGACCCCGAGGCCGGGGAGCGGCCGGTGAGCGCTTTCGACGAGGGTTACGCGGGCGGCTACACCGACGGCTACCGGGGAGGGCCGGGGGAGACCGAACAGAGGCCCGGGGACGCCGAGGACGAGACCGCCGCACCCAGGAGCGGCCGCCACCGGGCTCCGAAGGACAGTCCCGACGACCCGGGCAACCTGTGAGACCGGGCAGCGGTGAGCCCGGGCACCCGTAGGGGGCCGGAGGGCCTCATCCCTCGCTGACGAGGAGGGGGCCGAGCCGGTCGACCTGGCTTCCGGGGACGACCAGCCCGGCCTTCTCCTCCTGCCATGCCAGGAAGTGCGGGGTCAGCCGGTGCGCCGCCAGCGCGGCCTCGTCCGCGAACACCTCGTACACCCAGAAGGCGTGGGGGTCCTCGGGATCGCCGACGACGTCGAAGCGCAGGCAGCCGGGCTCGTCCCGCAGGGCACGGGCGGCGTTGCGGGAGATCCCGGCGAGGAACGCGTCACGGCTGCCGGGCCGGACCCGGATCGAGATGACCAGTGAGACGGGGGAAGCGGAGATGATCCGGCTCCGTTTCGGTAGGGGAAGCCCTGAAAAGCGTTGGACGGCCGTGGGAGGCCTGGTCTAGCGTAGAGGCCATGTACTTCCAGCAACTGATCTACGGCTAGGAGCCCGGCGTCCACGACGCCGCGCGCCGTCCCCAGGGGACCGGCGCCCCTCAGCCCTACCCGTAGACAGAACCTGGAGAAGTACTGTGACCCGTCGCCTTCACATCGCCATGGTCGGGGTCCCCGCCGTGAGCCACGTCCTGCCCAGCCTGGAGATCATCCGTGAGCTGGTCGACCGGGGCCACCGCGTCACCTACGCCAACGACCCCGTGGACCGTGTCGGTGACCTGATCGCCTCGACCGGTGCCGAACTCGTCCCCTTCACGACCACCCTGCCCACCGGGGACGAGGAGTGGACCGACGACCCGATCGAGGGCATGGACATCTTCCTCGACGACGCGATCAACTCCCTTCCCGTCCTGCGCGACTCCTACGGCAACGACCGCCCCGACGTCTTCCTGTACGACATCGGCGGCTACTCCGCGCGGGTCATGGCGATCAACTGGGGAATCCCCTCCGTACAGCTCTCCCCGACCTACGTGGCCTGGGCGGACTACGCGGACACCGTCATGGAGTGGCTGCGCACGCAGCCCGGGGCGGCCGAGCACCACGCCAAGTTCGACTCCTGGCTGGCCGAGAACGGGATCACGGAACTGGACCACTCGAACTTCGCCGGGGTGCCGGAGCGGGCCCTGGCGATGATCCCGCGTGAGATGCAGCCGTACGCCGAGACCGTCTCGGACGCGGTCACGTTCGTGGGGCCCTGCCTCGGCCGGCGTGCGGACCAGGGCGTCTGGACCAGGCCCGAGGGTGCGGAGCGGGTCCTGCTGGTCTCCCTGGGGTCGGCCTACACCAAGCTGCCCGACTTCTACCGCACGTGCCTGAAGGCCTTCGGCGACCTGCCCGGCTGGCACGTGGTGCTCCAGGTCGGCAAGTACGTGAGCGCGGAGGACCTGGGGGAGGTTCCGGGCAACGTCGAGGTCCGCTCCTGGGTGCCGCAGTTGGACATCCTCCGCCAGGCGGACGCCTTCGTCACCCACGCGGGGATGGGCGGTTCCAGCGAGGGCCTGTACACGGCCACGCCGATGATCGCGGTGCCCCAGGCCACCGACCAGTTCGACAACGCCGACCGCCTCCAGGAGATCGGGGTGGCCCGTCGGATCGACACCGGGGACGCCACGGCCGAGACGCTGCGCGCGGCGCTGCTCGAGCTGGCCTCGGACCCGGAGGTGGCCGAGCGCCTGGCCGGGATCAGCGCCCGGCTCCAGGACAGCGGTGCCTCCTACGCGGCCGACCTGATCGAGGCCGAGGCGGTCAGCGCCGCCGAGCGGTCCCGCGTCCGGTAGCCCCGGCGGGCCGGCGGCCCTTCCGCAACACCCTTCACCACCACGGCGGTGCGCCCCACCCCTCGCGGGTGCGGCGCACCGCCGTGCCCCCTCGCGACCGAACCCGAGTCCACCAGGAGGAACAACCATGGATCACCTCGTCGTCGTCACCGGTGGCCCGGGCTCGGGCAAGACGGCACTGATCGACCACCTGGCCGGGCGCGGGTACGGGCGCACGGTCGAGGCGGGGCGGGCGATCATCCGCGACCAGCGGGAGATCGACGGCCCCGGCCTGGCCTGGCGGGACGACGCCCTGTTCGCCGAGCTCATGCTGGCCTGGGACATGCGCTCGCACCGTGAGGCCGCCGGGCACGACGGGCTCGTGTTCTGCGACCGGGGCGTGCCGGACACGGTCGGCTACTTCCTGCTGCGCGGCCTCCCGGTCCCCGGACACGTGCGGGCGGCGACCCGCCGGTTCCGCTACCGCCGCACGGTGTTCGCGGCCCCTCCCTGGCCGGAGATCTTCACCGGGGACACCGAACGCCACCAGTCGCCGGAGGAGGCCGAACGGACCTACGAGGCGATGTGCGCGGCCTACCCCGACTGCGGGTACGAGCTCGTCACCCTGCCCCGGGTACCGGTCGCCGAACGCGCGAGGTTCGTCCTGGACCGCGTCGGGGAGCCCTGAGCCCTCCCGGCCCGGACACGTCAGGCCTCCAGCGACATGCCACGGGCGTTCAGCAGGTCGCTCAGGATGTCGGTCCCCGTCGGTCCCATTCCGTGCAGTTCCAGCAGGTCGCTCTCGCTCACTCCGTCCAGCTGTTCCAACCGTGTGTATCCGGCGTGGGCCAGGGCCCGCTGGGCCGGGGCGCCGATGCCGGGGAACTCTTCGTCTGCTCTGTCCATGTGGTTGTCGTACCCAGTGCATGGGATGCCTGAGATGACGTGTGTGTTGCGGTTGTGGCCGTTCATGGCCGTTCACGGCCGGAAAACGCGTAGTCCCTTGTGGTTCGGGGTGTGCCCGGCCACACTCTTGTCCTAGGTAAAGGGAGAGTGTGCGGTGGGACGGTCCGTCGGGGGGTGATTCGTCAGGTGGCGAGGGCTTCTGGGTCAGGTGTGCCGCCGATGAGCTGGGAGGGCATCGACCACGCGCTCAACCGTGTCCGCGGAGAGGCCGACCGCATCGCGCTCAACCTCGCCGACCTGGACCGACATGTGGGGCACCGGCTGCTCAAGGACGCCGACCTGGTCGGCGAGACCAGGAGCCGATGGGAGCGCGCCTCCTTCCACGTCCACAGGCTGTGGAAGGTGCACGGCGTCTTCGCGGCCGTGGTCGACCGGGCGGTCCGGATCCGTGAGAACGGCGGCGGGGACCCGCAGGGCGAGCTCTCGTTCCTGCTGACGGGCGAGTCCGTCCCCCTTCCCCTGGCCGAACAGCCCCTGCACGAGCGCGGCCTGCTCGACTCCGA
Source organism: Nocardiopsis ganjiahuensis DSM 45031 (assembly GCF_000341085.1). Taxonomy (GTDB): domain Bacteria; phylum Actinomycetota; class Actinomycetes; order Streptosporangiales; family Streptosporangiaceae; genus Nocardiopsis; species Nocardiopsis ganjiahuensis. Next base: position 6,524 of record NZ_ANBA01000013.1, read on the forward strand.
CACCGAACACGTCTCCCTGGCCGAGGCCACCGCGCGCATGTCCGCCGACTACGAGGAGGCCACGGAGGTCATCTCGGCGGCGGAGACCGCCTGGGACGCCCTGCACCCCAGGCTCGGGGAGCTGGAGGCCATGTGGCAGGAGGTCGGCACCCTCTCGGACCTGGTCGAACTGGGCGAGGAGGAGCACGAGGAACTCCGTGAACGGCTGTTCCGGGTGGGCGAGACCGTCCGCCGCGACCCGCTCGCCCTGGTCGTCGACACCCGCGTCGACACCTCGTCCCTGGACCGCCTCAGAGGGCTCCTGGACCGGACCAGGGGCGAACTCCGCGACGCGCTGCGGATGCGCGACTCCTACACCGAGAGCGTCGAGCGCCTGGTCTCGGCCATCGACGACGTCGAGCAGGTCGTCCGGCGCGCCCGGGAACTGCGCGCCCGGGTCGTCGCGAAGGTCTCCTCCCCGCCGGCCGTGGACGTCCCCGACCCGGTCCCGGATCTGCGCGACGCGGTGAAGGAGATGGACGTCCTGCGCTCCCGGGGCGACTGGCGAGGACTGGGCGCCCGGCTGGGACAGATCCAGCACGCCGTCCACCAGGCCCGCGACGACGCGCGCGGACGGGAGCACAACCTGTCCGGGCTCCTCCAGCGCCGGGCCGAGCTCCGCGGCCGGCTGGACGCCTTCCGGGCCCGCGCGGTCCGCCTGGGCCTGGCCGAGCACGAGCGGCTCACCGAACTCCACGGGCGCGCGCACTGGGAACTGTGGAACGCCCCCTGTGACCTGCGGGCAGCCACCGTGGCGCTCTCCGCGTACCAGCGGACGCTCCAGGAACTTTCAGGAACCGAAACCCCGGCGAGCAGAACCACACGGGGAAACGGAGCGTCAGACGGCGAGACTGATGGTGGTGTGAGCAGATGACCAAGTGCACTTCCCCCGGCTGCCAGGGCCAGATCGAGGACGGTTTCTGCGTCGTGTGCGGCCTGGAACCCGTCGAGGCGCGTCCTCCGGTCCCCGGAACGGGTGCCGGGGCGCAGCCGTCCCCCGCGAGTGGTCCGCACCCCGGGTACCGGGGTCCCTCCGGCCCCCAGGCGCCCTCGGGCCAACAGGGTCCCCCGGGGCAGCAGGGGCAACAACCGCCCGCCGGGTACCAGGGAGCGCCCGGACACCAGGGGCCGCCCGCCCCGCGTGCGCCGGGGAGCGGTCCCCAGGGGCAGGGCTTCCCCGGCCCGCCGCCCGGGGTGCCCCAGCAGTGGTCCGGCGTCCGGGGTTCGGGCCCGCAGGCTCCGGCTCAGGGATCAGGCCCCCGGGGGCCGGGTACCCAGGGCTCGGGCCCGCAGAGCTCCCTCGCCTCCGCCTCCACGCCCCCGAGCGGCTCCGGCCCCTCCTCCGCGGGAAGCGGCGGCCCCGACCAGTGGTTCTCCTCCACCCCTTCCACGCGGGACCCTGCGGGCAACGACATGTCCGTGCACTCCCACCCGATCAGCTCGGGCAACATCCGGTTGTCCGGCCGCTCCGGCCCGGGCAGCATCGCCGGATCCATCGGCAGCCCGACCACCGGGACCGGCGGCTCCAGCCGCGGTTCCAAGCGCGGCATGCTGGGCCTGGGCATGGTCCAGGTTCCCCTGGTCCCGGCCCGGGACCCCTCCGAGGCGATCATGACCAACCCGGTCGTGTCGGAGAAGAACCGCTTCTGCGGCAACTGCAGTGAGAAGGTCGGCCGGACCCGCGGTGAGAAGCAGGGCCGCACCGAGGGCTTCTGCCGCCAGTGCGGAACCCAGTTCTCCTTCACCCCCAAGCTGGTCAGGGGGGACATGGTCGGCGGCCAGTACGAGGTGCTCGGCTGCCTGGCCCACGGCGGCCTCGGCTGGATCTACCTGGCCAGGGACCGCAACGTCAACGACCGCTGGGTGGTCCTCAAGGGCCTGCTCAACGCCGGTGACGCCGAAGCGCACAAGGCGGCCGCGGCGGAGCGCGCGTTCCTCTCCGAGGTCGAGCACCCCAACATCGTCAAGATCATCAACTTCTCGCAGCACCCCGACCCGCGCACCGGGATCCCCGGCGGCCACATCGTCATGGAGTACGTGGGCGGCAAGTCCCTGCGGGAGCTGCTCATCGAACGCCGGGAGAACGGGGCCTCGGAGGAGGTCCTCCCGATCGAGCAGGTGATCGCCTACGGCCTGGAGTGCCTGCGCGCCCTCGGCTACCTGCATTCCAAGGGCCTGCTCTACTGCGACTTCAAACCGGACAACGTGATCCAGAGCGAGGAGCTGATCAAGCTCATCGACCTCGGCGGCGTCCGGCGCATGGACGACACGCTCAGCCCCGTCTACACGACCCCCGGCTACCGGGTGCCCGAGGACGAGCTCCGCGGCCCCGGACCCACGGTGAGCGCCGACCTCTACTCGGTGGGCCGCGCCCTGGCCGTGCTCAGCTTCCACTTCAGCTTCATGCGCAAGCACCCGCACAGCATCCCGCCCCGGCACGAGGTGCCCCTGCTCCAGCGGTACGAGTCCTACGACCGCTTCCTGCGCCGGGCCACCAGCCTCGAACCCGAGGCGCGCTTCCACGACGCCGGGGACATGGCCGACCAGCTCACGGGGGTGCTCCGCGAGGTCCTCTCCGAGCAGGAGGGCACCCCGCACCCGGCCGCCTCCGCGCTGTTCGGCGGTGAGAGCTTCGGCAGCGGTTCCACGGGAGGCGCGCACAACGCGGGCCGCCTGCTCAGCCCGCCGTCGCCCACCGAGGCCGCCGGACTGCTGCCCGCTCCGCTCATCGACCCGGCCGACCCGGCCGCCCAGCTCCTGCGCAGCTTCGCGGGTATGCCGCCGGCCGAGCTCATCCCGACCCTGCGCACGGCTCAGTCGCCGACCCCCGAGACCCTGCTGATGCTGGCCCGGGCCCTGATCACGGTCGGACACCACGGCGAGGCCCTGGACGCCCTCCAACAGTTCAGCTCGACGGTCCCCGGCGACTGGCGGACCATGTGGTACCTCGCCGTCGCCGAGCTGAGCACCGGCAGCTTCCAGCAGGCCGGGAACCACTTCGACGAGCTCTACAACCACCTCCCCGGGGAGGTGGCGCCCAAGCTGGGACTGGCCATGGCCTGCGAGCGCATCGGGGATCTCGAGACCGCGGCCCGCCAGTACTCCACGGTGTGGTCCACCGACCACTCCTACGTCAGCGCGGCCTTCGGGCTGGCCCGGATCAGACTGGCCCAGGGCGACCGGGCCGCGGCCATCCAGGTCCTGGACACCGTCCCCGAGCTGTCGAGCCTGTACATCCACGCCCAGACCGCGCTGATCTCCGCGCTCGCCACCGGTGCCACCGACGGCGCCGACTACGTGCGGGCCGGTGAGCGGCTCGGCCGGATCGGGCTGGACAGCGAGTCGGCCGACCGGCTGGCCGCCCGCGTGCTCGAAGCGGCCCTGACCTGGCTCCGCTCGGGCGGCACGCCCCCGAGCGGCCAGCGGCTGCTCGGCGGTGACCTCACCGAGGCGGGTGTCCGCACCAACCTGGAGCGGCGCTACCGGTCCCTGGCCCACCGCGCCAGCCGGACCTCGGAGCGCTACGAGCTCATCGACAAGGCGAACTCCCTACGCCCCGTGACACTGCTGTGAGGATCGAAGGAACGGCGATGACAAAGGTGCGGACCTGCCCTACCTGCGCCGACACGGTGTCAGAGGGAGACGTCTACTGCGAGGGTTGCGGACGGACCCTCCCGCGGGACGCGCGAGCCGAGGCGGACGCGCGGACCGGGACCGGGGAGGCCGGCGAGCCCGACCGCGTTCCCACCGCGCCCCAGGCCGGCCTGTCCGGGGTGTCGCCTGCGGAGGCGGAGACGACGGTGGTCCAACGGCCCGGTCTGACACCGGCCGACGGTGCGCCGACCGCTCCCCAGGTCAGCCTGCACGGTGCCGTCCGCGGCACGGAGGGCGCCGGGGACGCCGGGGAGCCCGAGGAGGTCGAGGACGGACCGGAGTCCGACTGGGACATCGTCGACGCCCAGATCACCCAGCCCGTCCGCCGGGACCCCGTGCCCGCCCGACCCGGACCCGCCGCGCCGCCGCCGGCCAAACTCGTCCCCGACTGGCCGCCGCCCGCCGTGGGCAGCAACCCGGTCGCCGTGGACAACCCCGACCTGTGCGTGTGGTGCCCGGGGAGGGTCGTGGACGGGTACTGCGAGAAGTGCGGTTTCCTCCAGCCCACCGGCCGGGACCACGTCGAGGTGCGCACCGGACGCGCCTTCGGCGTCAGCGACCGGGGCCTGCGGCACAAGCGCAACGAGGACGCGATGGCCATCCGGGTCATCGAGGACGACGCGCCCCGGGCGGCGGGGACCGTCGTGGCGGTCGTCTGCGACGGGGTCTCCAGTTCACCGCGCTCCGACGAGGCCTCCCGGGTCACCGCCGAGACCGGTGCGACCGTGCTCGCCGAACAGATGCGCCAGGGCGCCGACCCGCGTGAGGCCACCGGAGCGGCGATGATCCGCGCCGCCGAGGCGGTCGCGGCGATCGCCGACTCGCCCGCCTCCGCCCCGGCCTGCACCTTCGTGTCCGCCGTGGTGGACCCGGGCACCGGTGCCGTCACGGTCGGCTGGGTGGGTGACAGCCGCGCCTACTGGATCTCCGGAGGGCCCGCCGCCAGCGCCTCGGCCCTGCTCACCAGGGACGACTCCTGGAGTGAGGCCATGGTGCAGATGGGCGCCCTCACCAGGGAGGAAGCGATGCGCTCGGCCAACGCCCACGCGCTCATCGCCTGGATGGGCGCGGACTCGGGGGAGATCGACGCGCACGTCTCGACCGTCACCCCGACCGGCCCCGGCGCCGTCCTGCTGTGCAGCGACGGCCTCTGGAACTACTACCCCGAGGCCCAGGACCTGACCGAAGCGGTACCGGGAGCGACGGGCGCGCCGCTGGAGGCGGCCCGCACCTACGTCAGCCTCGCCCTGAGAGCCGGGGGCAAGGACAACATCACCGTCGTCGTCGTACCAGTGCCCACCGAGCAAGGGGGTCCCCGTGCCGAACAGGACTGACCGCTCCGCCGAGCCCGAGTTCCGCGTCGAGGTCGACCAGAACCCGTACCTGCCCATCGGCGGGACCGAGGTGCACGCCGTCGTGAGCGTGACCTCGAACAGCCCGGTGCTGGTGGGTTCGTCGGTGCGGGCGGCCGAGGTGATCATCATCGACACCTCCGGTTCCATGTACGGCGAGAAGATCAACGCGGCCAAGCAGGCGGCGCGCGCGGCCGTCGAGGCCCTGCGCGACGGGGTCCGGTTCGCCGTGGTGGCCGGGCACCGCGAGGCGGAGATGATCTTCCCCGAGAGCGCCCACCTGGCGGAGGTCGACGACTCGACCCGGGCGGCGGCGCTGGAGGCCGTGGGACGCCTGCGCGCCGACGGCGGCACCCGCATGGGCAGCTGGCTGCTCAAGGCGGCGGAGCTGTTCGACACCGCTGACGACGGCATCAGGCACGCCATCCTGCTCACCGACGGCCAGAACAACGAGATGTCCGACGTCTTCGAGGGGGTGCTCCAGCGGCTCGCGGGCAGGTTCGTGTGCGACTGCCGCGGCGTGGGCACCGACTGGAAGGTGTCGGAGCTGCGCCGGATCGACGCCGCCCTCCTCGGCGGAGGCCCGGGCATCATCGCGGACCCCGCCGACCTCGAGGCGGACTTCAGGGCGATGGCGCAGGCCTCCATGGGCAAGGCGGTGGCCGACGTGGCGCTGCGCCTGTGGACCCCCCGGAACGCCGTGGTGCGCTACGTCAAACAGGTGGCGCCGACCGTCCAGGACCTCAGCGAACGCGCGGTCGAGAGGGTCGCCCAGGCCGGGGACTACCCCACCGGCTCCTGGGGCACGGAGAGTCGTGACTACCACGTCTGCGTGGAGGTGCCGCCGGGCGATCCCGGCCGCCAGCTGCGCGCGGGCTGGGTCCGGGTGGTGATGCCCGGTGAGAACGGCGCCCAGGACCAGGTCCTCGCTTCCGGGAACATCCTCGCCGAGTGGACGTCGGACGAGGTCAGGGCCACCGAGATCAACCCCCGGGTGGCGCACTACACGGGCCAGGTCGAACTGGCCCAGGCGATTCAGGACGGGCTCACCGCCCGCCGCGAGGGAGACGAGGCGACCGCCACCACCAGGCTGGGTCGGGCCGTCGCGCTCGCACACGAGTCGGGCAACGAGGAGACCGCGAAACTCCTCGACCGTGTCGTCGACGTCGTCGACGCGGTCACCGGAACGGTCCGCCTCAAGCCCGGTGTCGACAAGGTCGACGAGATGACCCTCGACACCAACTCGACCCGAACCGTACGGACCCGTCCCCGCCAGAGCGGACCGGGAACCGGCGGTGCCCCCGGACCCGGGTAGGAGGGACCCATGCCGAGTTGCCCTTCAGGGCACCACTCCACGGCCGCCGACTTCTGCGACGTCTGCGGACTGCGCCTCCAGACGCTGTCCGCGACCGTGCAACCAGCCCCCGCCCCCTCCAGACCGAGACCGACGACCCGCGGAGGCCCGTGCCCGGAGTGCGGCACGTCCCGGGCCGGCCGTTTCTGCGAGGAGTGCGGCTACGACTTCGCCTCGCAGTCGGGCAGCCACCAGCAGCGGATCTCCGCGCCCGGCAGCGCGCCGATCGGTGTGCGCTGGAGGGCGATCGTCGCGGCCGACCCCGCCTACTACCAGTACATGGTCGACCAGGGGATGCTCGACCCGAAGCAGATCAGTTTCCCAGCGGGAGGCCGGCAGCGCAGGGTGACGCTCCAGGGCGACCGGGTGCACATCGGACGGCGCAGCAGGTCCAAGGGGTTCACGCCCGAGATCGACCTGGGCGGGCCCGGTGGAGACCCCGCGATCTCCCACATCCACGCGATCCTGCTGGCCCGCCCGGGCGACACCTGGTCGGTCGTCGATCCGGGATCGACCAACGGCACCACGATCAACGGGACGGCCAACCCCATCGCCCACAACGTGGAGGTTCCCCTGAATGACAGTGACCGGATCTACGTCGGCGCATGGACCGTCGTCATCCTCCAGAAGGGGTGAACCCCGTTGATGCCCCCCAACTCGGACCAGCTGGCAGGGAGCCCGGAACCGGGTGCCTCCTCGCTGCCGCCCCCCGTTCCCGCCGGACGTATCCGCGCCTGGTGGCCGCGCGTGCGCGCCTCGATGCGGACCACGCCCACCCGGGTGTGGGCTCTGTCGATCCTGTGCGCGCTGACCATCACGGGCCTGTTCGGTTCCGCGACGGTCACGCTCAACCAGGCCCGTGACGGGCTCCACGTCCTGGGCCGGGACGCCGGTCCGCAGGCCATGGCCACGACCGAGCTGTACCTGTCACTGGCCGAAATGGACGCCAGCGTGGCGGACGTCCTGCTCATGGGAACCGACCACGACCTCGGCTCCGGGCGCCAGGCGGCCCTGGACCGCTACGACACCAGCCGGACCGAGGCCAACGCGGCTCTGCTCCAGGCGGCGTCCCTCACCGAGGGCGACACCGTCGAGGAGCTCAACGTCCAGGCGGTCCTGGACGGCATGGGCGCCTACGACCAGAAGGTCAGCGAGGCGCGCCTGCTCAACGACGAGGCCCAGGCCCCGCCGGGGGAGGTGGACCCCGAAGCCCTGGAGGCGTACCGGGAGGCCACCCAGCTGATGCACACCGAGCTCATGCCCAAGGCGTTCAACCTGGGGCTGGACTCCTCGGCGATCGTGCGCGCCAACCACGAGGCCGGACAGTCCTCGGTGGCGCTCGGTCTCGTGTGGGTCGGCGTGGTGGGTGCGGCGACCGTGGCCGCGCTCATCGGGCTGCAGCTCTACCTCCGGGTGCGGTTCCGCCGCCGCTTCAACGCCCCGCTCCTGGCCGCGACGGCCGGGACGGTGGTGCTGACCCTCGGCGTCATCCTGGCGCTGAACAGCAGCGGGACCCACCAGAGCGAGGCCAGGAACGAAGGGCTGGCCGCCGCGATGGCGCTGGCCCGGGCCGGGGCGATCGCGACCGACATGCAGGCGGACCAGAGCCGCTACCTCGCGGACGAGGACCTCGCGGACAACTACCAGCAGGTCTACCTGGAGCGGGCGCAGCAGGTGCTGTTCCGCCCGGCCAGCACGTTGACGGACTACTACGAGGCGGTCGGTGAGGTCCCGGACGCCTATCCGGAACTGCCGGGGTCGAACGGGGAGGACCCCGACGACCCGGGCACCCTGGGCTACCTGGGAGAGAGCGCACAGGACTCGCTGCTGCAGGGGGAGGAGGACTCCCTCGCCGAGGTGCTCACCGCCTACAGCGCGCTCCAGGAGGAGGACCAGCGGATGCGCGCGGCGGCGGAGAGCGGTGACCTGGCCGGGGCGATCGACATCCGGATGGGGGTGGCCGACACCGAGGACGGGGTCTTCCGCGTCTACACGGATGCCCTGGGCGGGTTGATCGAACTGCATCGGGACGCGTTCACCGCCGGGATCGAGCGCGGCGACGCCGTGCTGTCCCCGTGGTCCTGGGGGTTGCCGGTCGGTGCCCTCGTCCTGTTCGCGCTGGTGGTGGCCGGGGTCCGTCCCCGACTCGCCGAGTACCGCTGACCCCGAGAGACAAGGAACAGGCCGATGTGGTTTCGACACCGTCGCGGCGTGGCCGCGGCAGCTCTGGGCTCCGTGGTGGTGATGGCGCTGTCCGCCTGCTCGGGGGAGCGGGCGGAGTCCCTGGTCGACGCGGACTCGCTGACGATCGGGGTCAAGGCCGACCAGCCCGGACTGGGGCTGGACGAGGGCGGCGAACTGGTCGGGTTCGACGTGGACGTGGCGAACTACGTCGCCGCGCACCTCGGGATCGACGAGGTGGAGTTCGTACCCATCACCTCCGCCGAGCGCGAGGAGAAGCTGGTCAGCGGTGAGGTGGACATGGTGGTGGCGACCTACTCCATCACCCCCGCGCGCAAGACCGAGGTGACCTTCGGCGGCCCGTACTACGTGGCCAAGCAGGACATCCTGGTGCGCGCCGACGAGGAGGAGGTGGCGAGCGTGCGCGACCTGGAGGGCCGCAGCGTCTGCCAGGGCGCGGGCTCCAACTCGGCCAACCGCATCACCGACGGCCTCGGCATCGACGTGCGGGAGCTCCAGGAGGCGGAGAGCTACAGCGCCTGCATCGAGCGGCTGAGCGACGGCACGGTGGACGCGGTGTCCACCGACAACCTGATCCTCGCCGGGTTCCTGGCCGAGGACCCCGACTCGTTCCGGTTCGTGAACAACCCGTTCACCGACGAGAAGTACGGAGTGGGCCTGCCGCACGGCGACGTGGCGGCCTGTGAGGCGGTGAACAAGGCGATCAGCGAGATGTACCAGGACGGGACCGCGGCCGGCCTGTTGGAGGAGTGGTTCGGTGAGACCGACCTCGAGGTGGTCGAGAGCGTCCCGCAGTTCGAGGGGTGTGACTAGGACGGCGCGAGAAGCAGGTGAGGGAGCCCGGGTGCCCGGTGTGACGGCTGGGGACACCGGGCGGTTTCCACCCGGATCGGCGGGGTTCTCCGGGTGGCCCAAGCGGGTCGAATGGCTGATACTGAACCGTATGTAGGGCATTGGGGGTAGAGAAGAGGAGTTGTCCCTTGACCATCGTCGAGTTCCTGAACGCGCGTTTGGACGAGGACGAACGTGCGTCCAAGGCCGTCCCCGTGGGTTCACGCGGCCGGGAGCGCGCGCTGGCCGAGGTGTCGGCCAAACGCAAGATCGTCCGCGGGTACACCGAGGCGCACACCGCGAGCATGCGCATCCTCGACACCTCCGCGCAGGCGGTGAAGGTCAAGGGGGACCCCTGGTCCGAACTGCTGGCCTGGCGGCTCGCGGTGAAGTACCTGGCCGCCGTCTACCGGGGCCACCCCGAGTACGACCGCACCTGGGAGGACTAGGTCTTGTTCCTTCGAAAGCATCCGCGGAACTCTCCCTAGGCGGGTTCCGGGAGGGCGAGCAGGAGCTCGACGGTCTCGGCCAGGTCCCTGCCCTCGACGTCGGGGCGCGCGAAGACCGACGGGAAGCGCCCCTCCAGGTGCGCCGACCACCCCGTCACCAGCCCCGCCCCGCGGCCGCCCGCCGCGTCCCATCCGTGCGCGGTGACCAGGCCCAACCGGCTCGGGGGAACCCCCAGGGCCCGCGCCGCCGCGAGGTAGGGCTCACGGGCCGGCCGCCACACCCCCGGCGCGTCCCCGTGCCCGGCCGGCGGGCTCTCCAGGGGGAGTCCGGAGCGCTCCAGCAGCAGCCGGACCTCCTCGCCGTCCCCGTGGCCGAGCACCGCCGTCCGCACCCCCGCCCCGCGTGCGGCCTCCAGCGCCGACGCGGCCTCCCGGCGGGGTTCGAGTTGGGTGAGACCGTCGATGATCAGGTCCTCCGCCGCCGGGACGATCTGGTTCCCGGTGATGTCCCGGAGGGAACCCCGGGCGACGTCCCCGAAGGTGCGCGCCTCACCCAGCAGGGACAGCGCGAACGCGTCCCGCAGCAGGTGGTCGCACCACCGGGGCATGAGAACCCGCGGGATCCCGGCCTCGCGGAAGCGCCACTCCAGCGGGCCGAGCGGGAAGAGCGTGTCGAGGACGTCGAAGACCAGGGCCGCGGGACGGACGGGTGCGTGCGGTTGAGGGGGCATGGGGTGCGCTCCAACTCCTGAGGGGTCGGTGCGTACCTACCCCGTCGGAGGCCCGGACGCTCGGATGCCGGACCTCAGGTCCCGGCGGTTCCGGTCTTCGGGCCCCCGGCCGCGGCCAGCTGCGGGATCTGCACGGCGGCCCAGGGGCTGATCACCCAGGGGGTCCGCTCGGCCAGCGCCACCACGTCCGCCCACGGCACCCAGGCGAACTCCGCGATCTCGGCGGGGTCGGGGGCGGGGACGTCCTCGGTCCGGGCCCAGAACACCGGGCAGAACTCGTTCTCCACGATCCCCTCGGCCGACACCGCCCGGTAGCGGAAGTCCGGCAGGGCCTCGGCGACCTCGGTCAGCCCGATCCCCAGTTCCTGGCGGACCCGGCGGCGCACCGCCTCCGCCATGGACTCCTCAGGGGCGGGGTGGCCGCAGCAGCTGTTGGTCCACACCCCGGGCCAGGTGGTCTTTCCCAGCGCCCGGCGGGTGACCAGCACCCGGCCGTCCGGGCCCAGCACGTAGCAGGAGAAGGCCAGGTGCAGCGGGGTGTGCTCCGTGTGCACGGTGGCCTTGTCCGCCACCCCCACGCGCTGGTGATCCTCGTCCAGCAGCACCACGAACTCACGCATCGACTCTCTCCACCGGTCCTTTTCGCTGTGTCGCTCCACCGGTTCCCTTCACCGGACCCTCGCAGCTCCCATGGTCGCCCGTCGCACGGACCGCTTCGCACCGACAGTCCGGTGCCGGAGTGCGCATAAAGTTCCTGAGGGCCCGGCAAGGCGGCCATCGGAACAGCGGCGGGATGCGGTGATGACGGAAACGGTGACGCGGTCGACGGTCGACGGGATCGACCCGGACAGGCTTCGGGTGTGCCTGGAGGTGCTGGCCGAGGCTGAGGGCCTGCCCATCGACCACGACGACTCCAAGACCCTCCAGCGGGGCACCGCCCGGTTGTTCAAGGCGCTCAAGGAACGGCGGCGCAAGGAGCGCAACGCCGCCCGGAGGGCCCACGACGAGGCGGTGTTCGCGGCCACGGCCACGGCCGCGCCGGACCGGATCGACGACGAGACCAACGGCCGCGCCCTGACCAGTCGCGCCCTGGCCGCCGACGGGGACGGCGCGGCGGCGGAGACCGGTGCGGAGGAGACGGACACCACCGGAGGCGAGGGCAGGCAGCTCGCCGGTGTCCTGCGCAAGGCCCGCCCCTGCTACGTCTGCAAGCAGAAGTACAACGAGGTCGACGCCTTCTACCACCAGCTCTGCCCGGAGTGCGCCGCCTTCAACCGGCAGCGCCGCGAGGCCCGCACGGACCTCACCGGGCGGCGCGCCCTGCTCACCGGCGGCCGGGCCAAGATCGGCATGTACATCGCGCTGCGTCTGCTGCGCGACGGCGCCCACACCACGATCACCACGCGTTTCCCCAACGACGCCGTGCGCCGGTTCGCCGCGATGCCCGACAGCGACGAGTGGATGCACCGCCTGAGCGTGGTCGGCATCGACCTGCGCGACCCCGGCCAGGTGGTGCGGCTGGCCGACTCGGTGGTCGAGCAGGGACCGCTGGACATCCTCATCAACAACGCCGCGCAGACCGTCCGCCGGTCTCCGGGCTCCTACGCGCCGCTGATCGCGGCCGAGGCCCAGCCGCTGACTGGGGAGGGCCTGCCCGAACCCCTGGTGCTCGGCGGGGTCCGGCCCCGGGAGCTGGAGGGCGCCGCCGAGTCCGAGGTGGCCGAGGCCGCCCCGCACACGCTGACCCCCGAGATGCTCACGTCGCTGGCGCTGACCACCGGCGCGGCCCACCCGGACCGGATCCGCGAGGGCGGGGCGATCGACGCGGGCGGTCTGGTGCCGGACCTGGCGCCGGTCAACAGCTGGACCCAGAAGATCGGCGGGATCGACCCCGTCGAGATGCTGGAGGTACAGCTGTGCAACGTGAGCGCGCCCTTCCTGCTGGTGGACCGGCTGCGTCCGGCGATGGCCGCGTCTCCCGCGCGGCGTACCTACATCGTCAACGTCTCCGCGATGGAAGGCGTGTTCGGCCGCGGGTACAAGGGCCCCGGCCACCCGCACACCAACATGGCCAAGGCCTCGCTGAACATGCTCACCCGGACCAGCGCCGAGGAGATGCTGGAGTCCGACGGCATCCTCATGACCAGTGTGGACACGGGGTGGATCACCGACGAGCGGCCGCACCCGGACAAGGAGCGGATGGCCGAGGCCGGGTTCCACGCACCGCTGGACCTGGAGGACGGGGCCGCCCGCGTGTACGACCCCATCGTCCGCGGCGAACTCGGCGAGGACCTGCACGGCTGCTTCCTCAAGGACTACCAGCCCTCGAACTGGTAGTCAGCGGGCGCGGAACGGCCCGGTGAACGGCCCGGGGGCACGCCCCGGGTCAGGGCTGGAGGACCAGGCGGACCGGGGATCCGGTCCGCCTCTCCAACTGCTCCACGGCCTTGGGCGCGTCCTCCAGGGTGAACGTGCCGCTGACGGAGCGGCTGAACTCCAGGCGGCCCGCCCGCACCAGGTCCACCAGCTGGGTCACGTGCTCGGGCTCCGAGCCGTAGTGGCCGAGGATCTGCTGCCGCAGGTAGCTGAACCGGGTGCCGTCCCTGACCTCCAACGGCTTGTCGGTCAGGCCGACCAGCACCAGGCGGCCGTGCTCGCCGAGCACCTGGACCGCCTGGTCGCGTACGACCGGCACCCCGGCGAAGTCGAAGGCGGCGTCGAGGCCGCGGCCGTGGGTGAGCTGGCCGATCCGGGTGAGGAAGTCCGGGGCCGTGGAGTCCAGGGCGACGTCCGCCCCGTACTCCAGGGCCCGCGCACGGGCGTGTTCGTCGGGGTCGGCCGCGATGATCGGGGCGGCGCCGACCATCCTCAGGAGCTGGACGGCGTGCGCGCCCAGGCCGCCCGCGCCCCACACGCACACGGCCTCGGCCGGGCGGACGTCCCCCGTGGTGGTCACCGCGGCCCACGGCGTGGAGACGGCGTCGGGGATGATCGCGGCCTGCTCGAAGGACAGCTCGTCCGGGATCGGGACCAGGGTCTCCTCAGCGGCCAGCGCGTACTCGGCCCAGCCGCCGTCGTAGTCCACCCCCCGGGTGAGCACGCGCCCGTGCCGGTCATGCTCACCGGCCTGGAGTGCCACCCGTTCGCCGACCTCGGCGTCGAACACCCCGGGCCCCACCTCCTCGACGACCCCGGACACCTCGTGCCCCAGGGTGACCGTGTCGCCCTTCAGGTGAAGAGGGCTCAGGGTGCCGTCGATGAGGTGGATGTCGGACAGGCACACACCCGCGGCCCTGACCCGGACGAGGACCTGTCCCTGGCCGGGGGAGGGCTTGGGGACGTCGGTGACCTGGAGGGTTCGGTCGGTGATGTTCAGCCGGGCCGCACGCATGGTGGCCATAGGTCATTCCTCGCAGTCGTGTCGTTGGCGCCCATTTCCTCACCGATCATCACGCTTGGTGCGGGTGTGTGGAGGCGGACGACACGGGCGATACGGGTCAGAACCCGCTCACTTTTTCGTCAAGCAGGCAGGGGATTCAGGGTGATACGGGCGGAATGCGGCGTCGGGTCGGGGGAGCGCTCTCAGTCCATGAGCCCGCTCTGGTAGGCCCAGGCGGCGACCTCCACCCGGTTGCGGGCGCCCAGTTTCTCCTGGACCCGGGCCAGGTGCGTCTTGACCGTGCTCACGGTCACGTGCAGTTCGGCCGCGGCCTCGGTGTTGGTCAGCCCGCGCGCCACCGTGCGCACGGTGTCCAGTTCGCGCGCGGTCAGTCCGGAACCGGAGTGGCCCCGCCGGGGAGCCCGGGCCGCGGAGTAGTGCCGGAGCAGGCGCACCGTGATCTGCGGTGAGACCATCGCGTCCCCGCGCGCGGCGGCCCGCACCGCCTCGATCAGCAGCGCGGGGCCCGCGTCCTTGAGCAGGAACCCGACCGCTCCGCCGGTCAGCGCCGCGTGCACGTACTCGTCCAGGTCGAAGGTGGTCACCACGACCACCCGGAGCGGGTCCGCGAGCCCCGGGCCGGCCAGCCGCCGGGTCGCCTCCAGACCGTCGATCCCGGGCATCCGGATGTCCATGAGCACCACGTCCGGGCGCAGCCGCTCGGCCAGCCGGACCGCCTCCAGGCCGTCACCGGCCTCCCCGACCACCGAGATCCCGTCCTCGGCGTCGAGTATGTAGCGGAAACCCGTCCTGACCATCTGCTGGTCGTCGGCGAGCAGTACCCGGACCGTCTCACCCGTCGTCGTCCCTGTCGTCAACCCCGGCCGTCCCCTCCGCGCTGGGCGGGGATCGTTCCCCGCACCGTCCAACCCTGCCCCATGCGGTCCGGTCCGGCGGTCAGATCGCCGCCGAGGAGCCGGGCGCGTTCGGTCATGCCGGTCAGTCCGTGGCCGCCGCCCACCGAGAGACCGGTGCCCCGGCCGTCGTCGACGACCCGGATCCCGACCTCGTCCTCCTCGGCCGTCACCACCACGCTCACCCGGGTGGCGCCCCGGGCGTAGCGCAGCGCGTTGGTCACCGACTCCTGGACGATCCGCAGCACCGCCGTACCGACCTCCGGTGGCAGGTCCGCGACCGGACCGGCCACGTGCACCGTCACCTCGGGCCGCCCGGGGCCGGCCGGGGCGGCGAGCGCGTCCAGGCCCTCGGCGGGTCCGGGGGCCAGCGGGGCCTCATCCGGTTCGCGGAGCCGGGCGACCATCCCCCGCATGGACTCCAGGGCCCGGGTGCCCGCCGCCTCGATCTCCGGCAGGGCCTCCTGGACGGCCGCCGGGTCGCGTTCGGCGATGTGGCGCAGGGCCTGGGCCTGCACGACGATCCCGGTGACCTCGTGGGCCACCACGTCGTGCAGGTCGCGGGCGATGGCCAGCCGCTCCGCCGCGCGGACCCGCTCCACGCGGGCCTCCTGGTCGGCCCTGCGCCAGCGCAGGTACAGGCCGGGGGCCAGACCCGCCACGACCATCAGCAGCCAGCTGGAGAGGTAGAGACCGGTGGGTTCGCGGAGGTAGTCGGAGGAGAAGGCGGCCAGAGCCAGTACCGACACCGCGGCGACCTGCCAGGCGCGGCAGCGTAGCCCGGCCAGGGCCAGGAGCACGAGCAGCCCGGCCGTCTCGGCCATGGTGGTCGGGAAACCGAACAGCCCCTTGGGCAGGGGCCACAGCAGCGCCGACACGACCATGACGGACACCGGCACGGCGGTCCCGGCGGCCAGCGTCGCCCAGGGTCCGGCCGAGGGCCGGACAGCCAGGGCGACGAACACGACGCAGAGCGCGCCCGAGACGCATCCGGCCAGGTCCATCGGGGAGGACGGCGGCCCCGGCCACTCCGGGATCGAGGGGATCCGCAGCGCCGTCCGCAGGTCCAGAAGCCACAGGACGAGCATCGCTCCGGTCAGGCCGAGGGCCACGAGCCGGGCCGGCTCCCGAGGGCTGCCGCCCACGGAGGTGAAGAGCCTGCTCAGGGCCGCGGGCAGGCCGGTGGAGTGGAACATGCCGACCAGGCTAGACCGCGGCCCCCGCGGCGGGCATCGGTCAAAGGGACGACTCGCGGAGCAGCCGCGCGGTGCCGGGGTCGGCGGGCAGGAAGGTCTCGACGGCCGGACCGGCCACGGTGGCGTCCACGGCGGTGCCGAAGGCCGCGACGGTGCTGAGGAGGGTGAGACCACAGGCAAGGGGAGCGGATCGGGGAGTGCGGTCGCGGGTCCCGTCGGGGCCCGGGGGCGCTCACAGGGTCGGCCAGGGGGTCGCCGGGGCGGACGGGGGTCGGCCGAAAGGCTGACCCGGGGCCCGCGGGGGTTCGGCTGTTCGGGCGATGTGCGGGCGGGTCCCGCCGGGAGAGGCTGTTCCGGTATCCATCAGGGAGGACCCCGTGACCACAGCATCCACCTCGGCAGAGGAACCGGTCGAGAGCCCGGACCGCGCTCCGGCCGCAGCAGCGCGGGAGGGCGAGACCGCCCGGGCCCCGGCCCGGCGGGTCGCCTTCCTGGACGCGGCCCGCGCCCTGGCGATGATCGGTGTGGTGGCGATGAACGCGCCCACCGTCGTCTTCGCCGCGGAACGGCTCGGAGAGCGCGAGCAGAGCACCCTGGCCTCGGTCGTGGACACCGGGCTGAGCGTGCTGATGTCCGGCAAGGCCCGTGCGCTGCTCATGCTGCTGCTGGGCGTGGGCGCCGTCCTCGCCTGGCGGGCGGCGGCCCGGCGCGGGGGACGGCCGATGGTGCTCATGCTGCGCCGCTACGTGTTCCTGGGCCTGCTCTTCGGGGCGCCGCACCTGATGGTGTTCCACGGGGACATCCTCACCCACTACTCGCTCACCGCGCTGCTGCTCGCCCCGTTGATGCCGTTCCTGCTGTCCGGCTCGCGGGCCCGGCCGTTCTGGTCCGCGGTGGCCCTGTTCGCCGCGGCGCCGCTCCTCGGGTACGGGGCGGGCGAGCTGCTCCCGGGCGGCGCGGGCGAACTGGTCCGGCTGATCCCGCAGACCCTCGGGTTCTTCTGTGTGGGCGTGTGGCTCGCCCGCAGGCCCGAGCTCTCGCCGGAGCGCGTCGGCGGACCCGCCCGTCTCCCACGGCGGCTGCTGTGGGTGGGACTGGTCGGGCAGGTACTCGGCATGGCCGTCATGCTCGGCGCCGACCTGTTCTTCCCCATGGAGTTCGACGCCCAGGGCGTCCCGGTGCTGGGACCCGACGGCATGGTGGTGGTCCACCCCGGCGCGGACATGCTGATGTCCCTCGGAGGCAGTCTCTCCGGCCTGGGCGGAGGCCTGTTCTTCCTGGGCCTGGTGTGGTGGCTGTTCACTCGTGACCGGACCGCCGCCAGGGCCCTGGGTGCCCTGGTCCCGCTGGGGCGGATGACGCTCACCGTCTACCTGGGCAGCACCGCGGTGTTCCTGTTGACCATGAAGCCGTTCGAAGGGGTGATCCCGATCCTGGCGCAGTACGGGATCGCCGCCGCCTACTTCGTGGTGATGGCCCTCTTCGCCCGCTGGTGGCTGGGCAGCTTCAGGCTCGGCCCCCTGGAATGGGTCTGGCGGAGCCTCACCCACCTGCGTCCCATGCCGATGCGCCGCACCCGGGCGGAGGGCACCCGGACCACCGGGGAGCCCGGGCGTTCGGAGGCCACCGAGCACACCGGGTAGCGCACGGCGGACCTGCGCCGAGGGGTACGGGGGAAGGGTTCGGCCGGTCGGGCCCCGGAGCAGGTGCTCCGGGGCCCGAACCCGTCGTTCAGCCCCCGGCGACCGAGGGGAGCAGGCGGACGTCCGCGCCCTCGCGGACGGGGGCGTCCAGGCCGCCGACGGCGCGGCACTCGTCCTGGTCCACGAACACGTTCACGTACCGGCGCAGCTCGCCCCGTTCGTCCCGGATCCGGCGGTCCAGGCCGGGGTGGCGGGAGGCCAGCTCGTCCAGCACCACGCGCAGTGCGGCACCGTCGCCGACCTCCACCGGGACGTGGGTGGCACCGTCGGCGTCGGCCCGCAGCACGCTGGTCAGGTGCACGGTCACACGCATCTCACACCTCCGCGGCCCGGACGCACAGCACGTCGGGCAGGTGCGCGGCCACCTGGTGCCAGCTCTCGCCGTCGTCGGTGGCCGCGTAGACGTCCCCGGAGCGGGTCCCGAAGTAGAAGCCGGGGACCTGCGCGCCGTCGGTGCAGGCCGCGTCGCGCAGCACGATCCCGAAGTACGCCTCCTCCGGCAGCCCCTGGTTGACCGCCCGCCACGACTTCCCGCCGTCGTCGGTGCGGTAGGCACTCAGCCTGTTCCCCGGCGGGAAGTGCACCTCCTGGCTGACCACGGGGAAGTTCAGTGCGGACTCGGGCCGGTGCGGATGGGCGACCATCGCGAAGCCGAAGTCGGTGGGCAGCCCTTCCTCGATCCGGCTCCACCCGTCTGCGGCCGGGTCGGCGCTGCGGTAGACCCCGTGGTGGTTCTGGGCGTAGAAGGACCCGTCCGGGGCGGCGGCGACCTTGTGCACGCACTGGCCGTACTCCGGCTCCTCGTCGGGCAGGAACCCCGCGGAGATGCCCCGGTTCGCCGGTACCCAACTGGCCCCGTCGTCCTCGGTCTGGTAGACACCTCCGGTGGACATGGCCACGGTGACGGCCTCGGGCGAGCGCCGACCCGAGCCGAGCGTCCCCGGCAGGACGGTGTGGATCGCGGCCCCTCCGGCTCCGGGGAACCACTCGGTCCGGTGCGGATGGTCCCACAGCGCGCGGACGAGTTCGAAGCTCGTGCCGCCGTCGGAGGACCGGAACAGGGCGTGCGGCTCCACCCCGGCGAACACGGTGTCCGGGTCGGCGCCGAAGGCGAACTGCCAGGCGCGGGTGAGCGAGGCGCCGGTGTCCTCGGGGAAGGCGATGGGCGGGGCCCCGGGCTCGGACCAGGTGCTGCCGAGGTCGTCGCTGTGCCAGACGCTCGGACCGAAGTGCCAGCTCTCCGTTCCGGCGAGCAGGCGCTTGGTGTGCGGGTTGATCCCGACGGTGTAGACAGGACTCATTCCCGCGTCGTTGGCCTCGTCGAGACGGTGCGGACCGGTCACCTCCCACTCGCGCCGATCCTCGCTGCGGGCCGTGAACAGGCCCTTGCGTGTGCCGATGACCAGGAGATATGCCATGAGGAACCCCAGAGTGTGAGCTGAGTCTCCACTCTGGCACAGGGGTGCGACATTCGTGGGAAGACGTGTCGGGCGGCCCGGGAAGGCGGCCCGGTGCGGCGGTCCGGTGTTCGGC
This sequence comes from Nocardiopsis ganjiahuensis DSM 45031, assembly GCF_000341085.1. Taxonomy (GTDB): domain Bacteria; phylum Actinomycetota; class Actinomycetes; order Streptosporangiales; family Streptosporangiaceae; genus Nocardiopsis; species Nocardiopsis ganjiahuensis. The sequence goes on from NZ_ANBA01000013.1 coordinate 25,861, forward strand.
GGGCCGGTGTGCGGAGGGGTTCCGGACGTCTCGGTTTGTTAATAGTTAGGAACCCGAAAGATTGACTGCGGGTGGCTAATTCGTGCCGTTCGGAAATGGTGGCCCCGTGGGTGGGATAACTTTCGTGAGGAGGGAACCCTTTCCGGGCAAGGGTTCAGCGGTGAGTGGAAGGCGGTTGTCAGTACCAGATCTCTTTGCAATAAACTCCCGGGCCAACCGGTGTTTGCCCCGAGGGCCACCCAGGCCTCGGGTTGCCGGTCACCACCAGTCATCCAGCCCGGACGACTTCCCGCTCCCTCGGTCTCCCGGTCCGTTTCGGGACCACCGTCCCAATCGCCGGTCCCGCGTACCAAGGAGAACCGAGTTCCCACTCGATAGGGTCGCCTCATGCACCACCCCCCGGACACGCTCCACGCTCGCAAACGTCGTAAGGCGAGGGCCACGATCGTGTCAGCAGCCTTCCAACTCTTCGCCGAACACGGATTCGACAACGTCACGGTCGCGGCCATCGCGGAACGCGCCGAGGTCGGCCGCACCACCTTCTTCCGGTACTTCGGCGACAAACAACAGGTGCTGTTCGCCGACGACAGCGCCGAGGTGGACCGCATGTGCGCCTACGTGCGGGAGAAGGCGGACCGCCCGCTGGGCAACGACCTCGGGGCGGCGCTCGCCCTGCTCCGTGAGGCCGGCGTCGCCACCAGGCCCTACGCCTCCCTGTCCCCGGCCCACTCGACGGTGCTGGTCAGACTCCTGAGAGAGAGCGTCGACCTCCGGTCCCGCTACCTGCTCACCCGGCAGCAACGGGCGCTCCGCCTGGCCGGGGCCCTGACCGAGGCGGGAGCGGCGGAGAACGTCGCCCTCCTCGCCGCCCACGCCGCGATGGCCTGCGAACTCACCGCCATGCGGCTCGCCGACAGCCCGGAGGCCTTCCCGGCACGCATGGACGAGGCCCACGGGATGCTCCGCTCCCTCGGGAACTGAACGGGTCGGGGCGTGACCCTCCTGCCCCGACCCGTTCTCCTCGGACACCCCCGCCCGGGTCCCCCGTCCCGGACCACGAGGGGGAGACCCCGGCAGGGGCTCAGACGTCGTGCTCGCGCACCAGACCGGCGAACCTGCGTCCGAAGCACACCACCACCGCCAGACTGACCGCGCTCACCAGTGCGTAGGGGGCACGGAGAGCGTCGCTCTGGCCCAGAGCGGACGTCAGAGACGACACCAGCACACCGCCGGCCGCCATGCCCACGGCACTCATGCCCCAGCTGACCGTGCGCATGGCGGCATTCACCCGGCCCAGGACATGGTCCGGGGTGACGCGCTGCCGAACCGACGTCATCGCGACCCCGTAACCCATGACGAGACCGCCGGAGAGGAAGTACGCCGCGGCCACCACCGGAGTGGACGGGAACAGCGCCACCACCGCGTACAGCAGGCCGCTCCCGGCCAGACAGACCACGGGCAGGGTCCCGTGCGGCAGGACGGAGCGCAGCCGGGAGACCAGCTGCCCGCCGACCACCGAGCCGACCGCGGCGAAGGCCATCAGCAGTCCGAACCCGGCCGAGTCCAGCCCCAGGGTGTCCCGGACGAACAGGACCTGGGTGGAGAGCAGGGTCGCGTAGGCGGTGTTCACGAACACCGCGACGACCGCCACCGCGCGCAGCAACGGCTGGCTCCACAGCGCCCTCACCCCCTCGACCACGTCCTCCCACACCCCGCGCAGCCCGCGCAGCCCGCGCAGCCCGCGCGGCACGCTCGGAGGGGAACCGGAGCCGGGCTCGGATGCGCTGTCCCGGGCCGGTCCGGGGCCGCTGTCCCGCGCTGGTGCCGTGGCGCGCACTCGCAGCAGGGCCGCCACCGACACCAGCAGCGCGGCGATGTTCAACAGGAACGGCACGAACAGGCCCAGGGCCAGGGCGAAACCGCCCAGCGGACGCCCGGCGAACTCCTGCGCCACGACGGCCCCGGAGCGGATGTGCCCGTTGGCGCGCTCCAGAGCCCTCCTGGGAACCAGAGCGGGCACCGTGGTCTCGGCGGCGGTGTCGTAGCAGACCTCCAGGGCGCCGAAGCAGAAGGCGAAGGCCGCCAACAGGGGGACCGAGGCCCAGCCGGAGAACACCAGCAGGGCCAGCAGCGCCCACAACAGCACCCTCAGGGCGTTGGCGGAGACCATCAGCGTGAAGCGGGGGACCCGGTCCGCCAGCACCCCCGCGGGCAGCGCCAGGAGGAGCCAGGGCAGCCGCCCCGCCGTGGCCACGGCGGCCACCAGGGCCGCGTTGTCAGGTGCGAGTGAGGACGCCAGCCAGGGCACGGCGATCATCGCCACACCGTCGCTGAGGTTCGATGCCAGGGACGCGGACCAGAAGGCCCAGAACCGTCCCCCGAGCGGCGCCGTCGACGCCCGGGTCGTGGAGTCGGACAAGGGGGATCACCGACCTTCCGCGCACCGGTGCCTCGAGTCGGTCCCGAGCGGGGAACCGGAACACGGTGACAGGCTAGGGGTCGGCCCCGAAGGACGCGTCGAGAGTCCGGACGGGGCGATCTGAAGCCCGAGCGGGCCCTCCGGTTCCACGGGGGCACGGCCACCTCGCCGAGTACGGCACTGAGAAGATCGTGCGCGACCTGCGGGTGCACCGAATCCTGGAAGGAACCGACGAGACCATGAGCCCCATCACCGCTCGACGACTCACCGGGGCCGCCTGATGGCCGGCGAAGAGACCCTCGCGGGCGGAAGCGCCCCGGACGCCACGGTGCTGCTGAGGGTGGAGGGCGCACTGGCCCGCGCCACGCTCAACCGGCCGCGCGCCATCAACGCCCTGGACCACGACATGGTCCGCGCGCTCGCGACCGCCCTCACCGCCTGGGAGAAGGACGAACGGGTGGCCGTGGTGCTGCTCGACGGCGCGGGGGAGCGCGGCCTGTGCGCGGGCGGCGACATCCGGGCGATCCGGTCCAGCGCCGTGAACGGTGACCGGCGGGCCGCCGACTTCTGGCGGGACGAGTACCACCTCAACGCCCAGATCGCCCGCTACCCCAAGCCCTACGTCGCCTTCATGGACGGTGTGGTCATGGGCGGGGGCGTGGGCCTGTCGGCGCACGGAGCCGTGCGGGTGGTCACCGAGCGCTCCGAGGTGGGCATGCCGGAGACCACCATCGGGTTCGTGCCCGACGTCGGCGGGACCTACCTGCTGTCGCGGGCGCCCGGCGAGACCGGCACCCACCTGGCGCTCACCGGCTCCCCGGTCGGCGCCGCGGACGCGGTGTACACCGGCATGGCCGACCACTACGTGCCCGCCGAACGCCTGCCCGACCTGGTCTCCGCGCTCTCGGAGGCGGGCACGGAGGCCGACGTCGCCGAGGCGGTGGGCCGCTTCGCGGAGATCGCCCCGGCCGGGTCCCTGGGGTCCCAGCGGCAGTGGATCGATTCCTGCTACTCCGCCGACACCGCCGAGGAGATCGTGGCGCGGCTGCGGGGGCACGGTGCCCCCGAGGCGGCGAAGGCGGCCGACACCATCGAGGCCAAGTCACCGACCGCGGTGAAGACCACTCTGGCGGCGCTGCGCCGGGCGCGCGGCCTGGCCACCCTGGAGGAGGTCCTGGAACAGGAGTACCGGGTCTCCACGGCCGCGCTGAACTGGCCCGACCTGGCGGAGGGCATCCGGGCGCAGGTGATCGACAAGGACCGCGACCCGAAGTGGGCTCCGGCCGTGCTGTCGGAGGTCGGCGACGCCGACGTCGCCCGTGCCTTCGAACCCGCCCCCGGCGGCCCGGTCGGCCTCGCCGAGCCCGCCGGGCCCGGCGGGACCGGGAGCGGAGGCAGTCGGTGACCGCGATCGCGGCGCCCGCTCCGGAGTGAGTCCGGGGCGGGCTCAGCGGGGCGTGCGCCCCGTGCGGTGCGGGCCCGGGCGTCCTGCGGTGACGGGGCCCGGGCCCTTCCCCGGCCGATACCGGCCCTGCCCCGGGGGTGATGGGTGTCGGGACCGGTCTGTATCCTCCGACTCCGGCACGGACAGACCCGAGTTTCGGGTCTGCTGACCGGCAGTCCCACCGCCCTGTGACGAGGAAGTTCCCCCATGAGTACGAGCCCCGTGCCCCGTGCGCTCACCGTTGTCCGCACGCTGATCTACATCAGAGTCGTCTTCGCGCTCATCATCCACACGCTGGCGCTCATCGGGTTCGCTGTGATGACGGACGCCCAGGTCTACGAGGAGATGGAGATGAGCAGGGCGGCGTCGATCGCCTTCATGCTCGTGCTGCTCGCTCTGACCCTCTTCGAGTTCTACGTCGCGGCGACCCTGCGCCGGGGCGGCAGAGCCCGGCAGTGGTGCGTGCGCGTACTGGCCGGGATCTGGCTGCTGACTGCCCTGTTCGGCCTGCTGGCGGGCGATCCGAGCCTTCCCGACGCCGCGATCGCCGTCGTGGTCCTGGCGTTCCACGAGAGCCGGTCCGCCCGGACCTGGTACCGGTCCGGGGCAGCGGCTGAGGCAGTCGCGGGTGAGGCTCCCGGTTCCGAGGTTCCGGAGGTCCCGGAGGCTTCCCGGGCTCCGAGGCCCTGACCCCGGTTCACAGGCGCGCCCCGGGCACCCCCGCTCCCATCAGGCTTGGGGTGTCCGGGGCGCGCGTCCGTGGTCGGCCCTTCCCAGCGGGTTCCTAGAAGGGCGTCAGGGTGATCTCCAGGCCCGAGGGGCCGTGGTCCTGGACGTAGGACGCGAAGTCCTCGACGTCGTCGAAGGCGAACCCGTACGCCTTGCCGTCCTCGGTGTACTCGTGGAAGACCCCGGCGTAGCGGTTGGCGATGTCGGCCAGGTAGAACCCGGCCGGGTCGTCGGTGGGCTGGGCGGCGTGGTCCAGCAGGGTGGCGCGGTTGAGCGCCGCGCCGACGATCGCCGCGACGGGGCCGGTGATGCCGTCGTTGGGTGCGTCCAGGGCACCGTCGCAGAAGAACACGTCACGGGTGCTGGGCCGGGGGATGGGGGCGACCCCGCCGTCGAACAGCAGCTCGCCGCCCTGCACCCGGCCGGTGAAGGTCCCGGCGTTGGTGGTGACGCTCAGGTCGGTGCCCGCGTAGTGCGACCACACCTGGTCCACGTACGGGTCGAAGTAGTCGGTGGGGAAGATCCCGGAGTCGAGCCCGTGGCCCGGGGCGACGATCCGGTGGTTGCCGAAGACCAGCGAGGAGAAGTCCGGGTCGGCGGCGAGCGTCTCGAAGATCGCGTCGCGTCCGCCGGGCAGGAGGAAGCCGGTGCTCTGGTCGTCGTCCCCTGTCAGCCGGATGCCGATCGGCACGCTGAACTGGTCCACCATCGAGGTGTTGCAGAACATGCCGTCCTCGTTGTGGGTGAACTCCACCGAGTCGTGCAGGACGTCGAACCCGTGGTCGTTCTCGACCCAGCCCGCCGGGAGCTGGAGTGCGGGGTTGCCGTTGCCGTCCTCGACGATCCGGATGCCGAGCTTGCCGCCGAGGGCGAAGTAGATCCGGCCGGACATGTACGGGAGCGTCATGTCGGAGGGGAGGGCGTCCAGCGGGATCGAGTAGTCGGTGTACCCGTCATCGGTGTTGTCGTCCACGCTGACCTGGTGCGGCGTCCCGTTCGAGTCGACCCAGCAGTGGACGTTGTCCACGAGGTCGGTGCCGACGATGTACACGAGGACCTCGTCGTCCCCGTAGGCGCCGCTGTTGTTGGTCACGCTGACCGGGAGCGCTCCCAAATTGGCCGCGCCCGAGGCGGGGGTGATGTTCTGGGGGCCGGGAGCGCAACCGGCTGCGCCCAGCAGGGGGACTCCGACGGCGAGCGAGGCGCCGCCCAGGAAGAGCCTGCGGTTGATCATGCTGAGAACTCCTCAGTAGCGGGTGTGAAGAGGTGCGCCCCATGGAGCCAGTTGTGAGCGTCCGCGTCAACAGGGGGAGCGGGGTGGATTCGGGTGTTGATCGCGTTACCCGTGGTGACAGAAGTGCCATGTGACTCAAGTCACCTTGGGTGGCCGACGGTGAACTCCAGGAGCTCGATTCCGTGCGATTCGTGGTTCCCGGCGAGACTCAGTCCCGCTTCCGCCGCCAGGGCCGCGATCTCCTCGGCGCTCCGCTCCCGGCCGTTGAAGTACGCGAGCATCCGCACGTCGAGTTCGAACACCGCCGGCCCGCCGTCGTACTCGGCGACCAGGACGACCCCGGCGGGTCCGGCCGCCTCGGCGCAGCGGCGCAGGATCGCCCGGGCCGAGTCGTCGTCCCAGTCGTGCAGGACCCAGGACAGCAGGTAGGCCTCCCCGCCCTCGGGCAGGGGGTCGAAGAAACTGCCCTCGACGGCGTCGGCGCGGTCCGACAGGGCGGCCCTGCGGAAGGTCTCGCGTGCGGCCGCCGCCGGTCCGGCCAGGTCCACCACGGTTCCGCGCGGATGCGAGAACCGCTCCAACAGGGTGCGCAGCAGGGTGCCGTCCCCGCCGCCCACGTCCACCAGGTGCTCCAGCGCCTGCCACTCGTACATCCCGGACAGGGTCCGCGCCTGCGCCGCCATGCGCGCCCCCATGATCTCGTCGAAGGAGGCGGACAGGGCCGGGTCCGCGGACAGGTCCTCCCAGAACGACGTCCCCTCGAAGTGCAGCCCGTAGGCGGACTCCCCGGTGCGCAGCGCCTCGGTCAGCTCGGACAGGCACAGGTCGGCCCGTCCGTGAGCGCTGTCGGCCGCGAACCAGTGCAGCCGCGAGTAGGGGTGGTCCGAGCGCAGCGCGGCACCGGTGTCGGTGAGCGCGAACCGTTCGCCGTCCCAGGTGAACAGGCCCTCGGCCACCAGGTGACGCAGGACCCGGGCCAGGGAGTCGGGGTGCGCGCCGACGGCCTCGCCCAGTTCCGGGGCGGTGCGCGGGCCCTCCGCCAGGCGGTCGGCGACCCGTAGCGTCGCCACCGCCCGGATCGCCATCGGCGTGACCAGACTGGCCTTGGCCCAGAGCTGCGACGAGGCCGCTCTCGCTTTCTCGATGTCCCGTTGTTCCCTGCTCATCGAGCGCACTCCACTCCTCTGGTCGCCGTGGCCGCCTCCGGGGAGATTACCCGGACGGGAGGGATTCAAAGGGAGGAACACGGGACCCTCAGGGCTCTTCGGGCGCAGCGGCGTCCGGTTCCGGCCGGGTGTCCGGGCCGTTCCGAGAGAACCCACAGGTGAGAGGCGCCGGGTGCTCCCAGCGTCCTCCCCGGGTGTTTTCGGAGGGCGGTGAGGGATGTTCCGGGCACATCGCCCCACTCCGGCGGATCCCTTCCCCCGATCCCCTTCCCGACAGCGGCAGGGTGTCTAGAGTCGGTGGGAACACTGGCGCGGGGGCGGACGAGCGGGAGAGAGCCATGCCGGAGATCGATCTCAGCGACCTCACCCGGGGCGGTGACGGTTCACCGAACCTGCGCGCCTACCTGGCCCTGCCCGAGGGCGAAGGACCCTGGCCCGGGGTGGTGGTGGCCCACGAGGCCTTCGGGGTCGACGAGCAGATGCGCCTGCACGCCGACAGGATGGCGCGGGCCGGGTATCTCACGGTCGTCCCCGACCTCTACAGCGACGGCGGGATGCTGCGCTGTGTCCGAGGGGTCATGCGCGCCCTCGGCGCCGGACACGGACGGGCCTTCACCGACCTGCTCGCCGGACGCGAGTGGCTGCGCGCCCGGGGCGACTGCACGGGGAAGGTCGGGGTCATCGGATTCTGCCTCGGCGGCGGCTTCGCCATCGCCGCGGCCCCCGACTTCGACGCCTCCGCGCCCAACTACGGTTTCCTGCCCCGGGACCTCCAGGCGGTCGCGGCCCGTTCCTGCCCCGTGGTCGCCAGCTACGGAGCCAAGGACCGGCAGCTGAGAGGGGCCGCCAACGAGCTGCGGGGCGCCCTCTACGAAGCGCAGGTGCCCAACGACGTCAAGGAGTACCCGCACGCCGGGCACTCCTTCCTCAACGAGGCCCCCAACGGACCGAAACCGCTGCGCGTGGTGATGCGCGCCATGGGAACCGGCCCGCACCCGGAGTCCGCCGCCGACGCCTGGCAGCGGATCGAGGCCTTCTTCGCCGAGCACCTGGGCGAGGACGGAGGACCCGGAGGCCGTGCGGCCGCCGGCGGCGACCGGGCCGGTGGCAAGGGGCCGGTCGGTGAGATCCGCACCGCCGGTGACAGGGGGCCCGGCATGCAGGGATCCGGGACGCAGGGACCCGGCACGCAGGGATCCGGGACGCAGGGTGCCGGTGCGAAGGACGAGGGTCTCCCCGACCTCTGATCCTCCCGGTGCCGCGGGAGCGGCCCCCCGTGCCGGAAGCCGGACGCTGACCCGCAACCGGCCGGTGCGGATCCGTGGCCGTCCGCCGGGGTACCGCCCGCCTCGGAGCTGTTCGCGGGCCGCCGGGAGCCGCACGGGCCGCGCTCTCCGGGGTGGTGGACGACTACTCGCGTCGCCCGTCCCCGTCCCTGACCTCGTCCCCGCCTCCGTCCCCGTGCGCCGGCAGGCGCATCAGCAGGCGGCCGTGGCGGAAGGGCCGTTCCCCCTCGACGGGCTCGCGCAGCGTCCGGCCGAGCTCCACGAACCCGGCCTCTCCGGCCAGCTCCGCCAGCCGGTCGATCGGCCACCGGTAGGCCGTCACCACCTTGTGGTCGAACTCCGTGACCGGGTCGCCCGACGACTCGAAGAAGGCGAGCAGCAGGTGGCCGCCGGGCGCGAGGACCCGGCGGAACTCGGCGAGGTACGCGGGCAGGTCCTCCGGCGGGGCGTGGATGACCGAGTACCAGGCCACGACCGCGTTCACCTCGTCCTCGGCCAGGTCCAGGGCGTCCATGGAGCCGACCTCGAACCGCAGGTCCGGGTAGGTCTCGCGGGCGATGCCGACCATCACCGGCGACAGGTCGACGCCGAAGGCGTCCAGCCCCAGGTCCCTCAGGTGCGCGGTGATCCGGCCGGGCCCGCAGCCCAGCTCGACGACCGGACCGGCGTCGGCGCCCCGCACGTACTCGGCGAACGCGGCGAGCAGCGCGCGGTCCAGCGGATGGGCGTCCAGTTCGTTCCTGGCGAGCTCGGTGTAGAGGGCCGCCACGGAGTCGTAGGCGTCCGCCGTCGCGCTGAGGCGCGAAGCGACCGGAGAGGGCGGGGAGGGCGGGGATGTCGGGAAGGGTTCGTTCACGGGCCGGGACAGTAGGCCCCTCGGCGCGCGCCCGCAAGCGGCCCTCCGACACGGACACGCGAGCCCGCCGACCCGGACCGGGAAATCCCCTGACCGGACCGGAACCCCCGGTCCGGTCCCGGCATCTCCTCCCGTATGAACCCCACGCCCGCACCACCGAAGCCCATGGGCTGTGTCAGCCAGGTCTTCGTCTGGACGATGATCACCCTCCTGTCGGTGTTCACCATCGCCGTCGGCCTGTTCTTCGTCACCGACGGCCTCTCCGGTCGCGACACCCTGGCCACCGGTCCGGCGGGCACGTTCACCGCCGAGGACAAGACGTGCGGTAGGGGCGGCTGTGCCCTGAAGGGGGTGTTCACCAGTGATGACGGAACGATCATCCGCCATGGCGTGGACCTGAGGGACGCGGTGCGCGTCCGTTCCGGCGCCCCCCTTCCGCCCCCGATCGAGGCGGTGCGTCTGGACACCGGAGCTGACAGGCCGACCGCGTACACGGCTGATTACTCGTGGCAGTGGGCGGTGGTGAAGGGGGTCGGGTTCGCCGTCCTGGGGCCGGTGTCCTCGATCGCTCTGGCCGTGGGTACGAGGCGCCACCAGGCCAGAGCGTTCGCTGCCCACGGTCACGGCCACGGTCACGGCCACTGAGCCGGGCCCACGGTCACGGCCACTGAGCCGGACAGACGGACCGCGGGACCACCACGGCGTCCGCTCGGACCCGTCCCGAAGGGCCGGCCAGGCCGGACCGGCCGCTGAGGAGCTGCGCGACCCTCTCCGGACAGACCGGACAATGCGGGTTAATTCTCTTGTGTCCGGGCGGACCCGGGCTGTAGAAAGCTTGAATGCTCAGAGGCAGCAAGGTCGGGCTCAGGGCCCGACACGAGGAAGACGTCCCGGTCCTTCAGGCCGATCTCTACGACGACCCGGTGGTCCACTCACGGGCCCAGGGCAGTCCCTGGCGGCCGATGACGCCCGGTTCGCAGAGTTCCCCGGTCCAGGTGGACGACACCGCACAGGGGCACGTCGCGTTCTCCGTGGTGGACCTGGAAAGTGACGCACTGGTCGGAACGGCGACCTTCTGGGGGATCGACAACCACAGCCGGTCCGCGCACATCGGCCTGGGGATGCTGTCCACCGCCCGTGGCAAGGGCTACGGAACCGACACCGTCGCGGTGCTGTGCCACTACGGCTTCGTCCTGCGCGGCCTCCACCGGATCCAGATCGAGACGCTCGCGGACAACACGGCGATGCTGCTCGCCGCCGAACGCAACGGGTTCGTGCGCGAGGGCGTCATGCGCTCCTCGGCCTGGGTCCTGGGCGAGTTCCTGGACGAGGTCGTACTCGGTCTCCTCGCCGACGAGTGGAAGCCGTCCCCGGAAGGGTGAGGCCCCGCCGCGTTCGAGCGGTTCCCTGAAGACGCGGCCGGCCTCCGGCGCGACCCGCGGGGACGACCGGAAACAGGCCCTGTTCAGGGGCAGGTCCCGTACTCCACGGAGGCGGTCCCGGCCGGTGCGTCGTAGCACTGGCTGACCGGCGGGATCCCGGAGACCCCCGGGGCGAAGTCGGGGTCGCCGAAGGTGAGCGGGCCGTGCCCGGGCGCGTTCGGGAAGGTGAGCACCAGTTCGTCACCGATGGCGACCGGACCGGGTTCCTCCTCCGGACGGATCGGACCCTCGGAGGTGGGGACCGTGAACAGCTCGGCGACCGGGGTGTCGTGGCCTTCGACCAGGTTCTCGACGAGCACGGTGAAGCGCACCCCCTCGGGAACCTCCGCCACGGAGCTCACGGACAGGTGGAAGAGCGTCTGGTGGGAGTCGGGCGTGGCCTGGAAGGTGGGCATGCCGTTCGACGAGGTGATCACCTCGGCCAGCCATTCGGCGTTGGTGTCGAAAGGGGTCGGCTCCGGCATCACCCAGTCCTCGCCGGACTCCGCGGCGCCTCCTTCGCCGGTTCCACCTCCTTCCTCCGCGCCCTCCCCGGTGCTCTCCGCCGCGGTCCCCTCTCCGGATCCTTCTCCGGTTCCCTCGCCGGTCCCGTCGGCCGGGTCGCTGCCGGGGGAGAGAGCCCGGGCTGCCAGGACCCCTCCGCCCACCGCGCCCAGCAGCAGGACGGCGGCGCCCACGATCACGAGGGCCTTGGGCGTCCGGTTCGGCGGGACAGGCGGACGCGGGGCCCGGACCCCGCGCCACTCCCGGTCCAGCAGGGCACCCACCGCGCTCGGCAACACGGCCTCGTCCAGAGGAACGGCCTGTTCCCGCCCGAGGGTGACCAGGGCGTGGGCGGCCCGGGCCGCCGTGGGGCGTCGCCGGGGGTCGGGATCGAGCGCGGCGGCCACCAGGGGCAGCAGCGGTTCGGGCACACCGGTCAGGTCCGGCGGTCGGCTGAGCACCCGGTGGGCGAGCGAGTCCGTGGAACCCGAGCCGAAGGGCGCGCGGCCGGTGGCGGCGTAGGCCACCAGGGCGCCCCAGGCGAACAGGTCGGCTGACGGTGCCGCCGAGGCCCCGCGCAGCACTTCGGGGGCGATCCAGCCGGGGGTGCCGACGAGGCCGCCGGTGCGGGTCAGCGCGGTCTCGTCGACGGCCCGGGCGATGCCGAAGTCCAGGACCTTGGGGCCGTCGGGGGCGAGCACGACGTTGCCGGGTTTGAGGTCGCGGTGCACGATTCCGGCCGTGTGCACGGCGTGCAGTGCCTCGGCGACTCCGGCGGCCAGCCCGAGGAGGAGGTTCGGGGACAGGGGACCGTGCTGCTTGACGTGCGCGGACAGGGTCAGGCCGGGCACGAACTCGGTCGCCAGCCACGGACCGTCGGCGTCCTGGCCGGAACCGAGGAACTCGGGGACCGACCGGCTGCGGACCCGGCCGAGGAGGCGGATCTCGCGGGTGAACCGGGCGTGGAAGTCCGGGTCCTCGGTGAGCTCCTCGCGGATGACCTTGATCGCCGTGTAGCCGTCGCGGGCGCGCCTGCCGGGGCGCAGCCCCGCGTACACCGTGCCCATGCCGCCCGTGCCGACCCTGCCGACGACGCGGAACCCGCCGAGCGTCTCGGGATCGTCCGGACGCAGGGGGGAGAAACCGGTGCCGGTTCCCGGGGCCGATCCTGGGCGTGAGCCCGAGCCGGACGGTGCCGACCCCGGGCCGGCGGTCCCCGGGCCACCGGGGCGGGGAAGGTCGTCGCGGTGCTCACTCACTCGGGGGCTCCTCCGGACAGGGCACGAACTCCTCGTCGGTCATGTCGACCGGCGGGTACGGGTGCCAGTTCATGTAACAGGCGTAGACACCGCGGACGGCGGCGTCGTCCCCGCCGCGGGCCGTGGGTGCGGGCAGGTAGGCGAGCAGCCCGCTCTCGGGCGCGTCCGGGAAGTGCGCCTCGAACTCGGCGCCGGGTGATTCCGGAGTCACCGTGGCCAGGACCTCGTCCGGGTCGGCGGTGTGGGCGGGCCGGCCGTCGGCGGTGGGGTCGTCGGGGAGCGGGTCCAGCCCCTCACCGACCTCCAGGAGGGTGAAGTCGCCCGAGCGCAGCGTGAACTCGCCGCTGTCCGCCACGTACTCGACCTCGCCGGACACCGTGGTCCCGCTCCGGGCCGCGGTGTCGGAACGGACGGTCGTCACGCGGACGGTCGCCACGGCGTACTCGGAGCGCCCGACCCCCTCCGGCAGGGCGGGGCCGACCCCGTCGAACCCCGGAGTGATCCCGAGCTCTCCGGAGTCGTCCGCGTGCACGGTGAACAGGCCGTTCCCGGAGACCTCGACCGCGAGTGCGCCGCCGGTGCCCGTGTTCGCTCCCTCTCCCGACCCCTCGCCGCCACCCCCGGTGCCCTCCGTACCCCCGTCTCCTTGGGCGCCCCCGGCGTCCGGGCCGTCGCCCGCGCCGAACCGGTCGCCCACGAACCAGCCGCCCCCGGCCACCAGCAGTACGGCTGCGGCCGCCGTCGCGACCGACGTCCAGGGCCGCTTCCGTGGTCGTCGTCCGGCCGGTGGAAGCGGGGTGACGGTTCGGGGCGAGGTGATCGCGGTGGGCGGCGGCGCCTCCCAGCCGTCCCGGAGCACCCGGGTGACCAGGGCGGTCGCCTCCTCCGCCGCGCAGGCGCCACCGATCAGGGTGAGTTCCGAGCCGAGCAGCTCGGAGAGCACCTGCTCCACGGTCGGCCGCCGTGCGGGATCGCCGCCGGTGGCGGCGGCGACCAGCGGCATCAGGTCCTCGGGCACCCCGTCCAGGTCGGGCCGACCGTCCAGTACCCGCACCGCCACGGTCTCGGCGGAACCGGTCCCGAACGGGCTCCTCCCGGTGGCGGCGAAGGCGACCAGCGCGCCCCAGGCGAAGAGGTCGGCTTCCGGGCCGGGCGGCCCGCCGCGCAGGAGTTCGGGGGCCACCCAGCCGGGGGTGCCGAACAGCCCGCCGGTACGGGTGATGGCGGTTTCGGCGAGGGCCCGGGCGATGCCGAAGTCCAGGACCTTGGGGCCGTCCGCGGCGAGCACCACGTTGCCGGGTTTGAGGTCGCGGTGCACGATCCCGGCCGCGTGGATCGCCCGCAGCGCCTCGGCCGCCCCGACGGCGAAGGCGCGCAGGCCGGTCCCGGTCAGCGGGCCGTGTTCGCGCACGTGCTGGCGCAGGGTGGGCCCGGCGACGTACTCGGTGGCCAGCCAGGGTCGGCCGGTGTCGGTGTCGCTCGCCAGGAAGCGGGGCACGCAGGGGCTGGAGACCCGGCGGACGAGGTCGGCCTCGCGGTGGAAGCGGGCCCGGAAGTCGGGGTCCGCCGCGAGGTCGCCGTGAACGAGCTTGATCGCCACGAGGTCGCCGGAGCGGTCCCGGGCGGCGTAGACGGCACCCATGCCGCCCGCGCCGAGCCGGCCCACGGTCCGGTATCCGCCGACGGATTCGGGGTCGCGGGGCCGCAGGGGCTGGAAGGCCTGGGCCGGTGGTTCAGGAGAGGTCACGTACGCTCCCGAGGAGCTGGTGGCTGGTACACGGGGGCGGGCGCGCCCTGAGCTTAGCCACTATGACCCGGTTCGGACCGTTCCGGTTCTGATCAGGTTCCTGATCCGGAGCTTCCTGCTCCGTGTGTCCCCCGCCGGGCCGGGCCCTCTCCGGCAAGGAGAGGAGAAGAGGTGCCGCCCCTCCCGCTGAGGAGGGCGGCACCGCGGTGTGTCGGTGAACCAGCGTGCTCGGGGTCAGCGCGGGGGAGCGCTCGGGGCGGTCGGGTAGTGATGGGGAAGGTTCTGCGCCTGCCTGGCGGCCAGGTCCCGGTAGGCCCGGGCCCGGTACTCGCTGAGCAGCCGCCCCCTGTGGTTGCCGCGCCTGATCCCGACCGTGACCAGGAGGACCACCGACAGGAAGAACCCCAGCACGGTCGAGAGCATCATCGTCCCGAACCCGAGGAACATGGACCGGTCGTACTCGACGGCGACGGAGGTGTCCGCGACCGCGTACTCCAGCGAGGCGGGCCCCGTGCACTCCAGTTCGTACTCGCCGGGGGCTCCGAGCGCGAGGGACTCGACCAGCCGCCACTCCTCGTGGCTGTAGCCGACCACCTTCTCGGTGAGCCGGGGGTATCCGGGGCCGGACAGGTCGCAGTGGAAGAGCTCCCCCTCGTCGGGTTCGGCGGTCGAGTACAGGCCCAGCGAGTCCACCTGGTCCTCGGTCACCTCGAATTCGAGGGTGCCGCTGCCGCGGAGCGTCTGGGAGGCGAAGTCGGGGGATGCGTCGGAGGCACTGACAGCGATCACACCGAAGACAGTCGCGCCCACCGCGAAAGCGGTCGGCCAGGCGAGGGCGCCGACCACCAGCCACCGGCGTCTGGGACGCACGTCCTTCGAGGGGATCTCGATCGGGGGGAGGGGCGGGGCGTAGCCGGGGCCGCCCGTGAAGGCCGGACGCCCGGGGTAGGCCGGGACAGCGCCGGCCCCGTGTGCGCGCTGAGCCCGCTCCACGCGCTGCCGGGACAGCCGGCTGGTCCGCATGACGAGCACGGTCACGCAGATGACCAGCGAGACCACGAAGGTCAGCATCGGGGTCAGGATGCCGCCGACGATCAGGGCGGGGGAGGCCTCGGGGTTGTCGCTGAGCAGCAGGATGCTGATCAGCAGGTTCACCGGGAAGACCGCGCCGCCCACCCAGTACCAGAACCGGGCGGGCCGCACGTCCGGGAGGGGCTCCTCGGAGTCCGCGCGGGCTGCGGGCGGGGGCTGCGGCGGAAGGTACTGCGGGGGCGGCGGGGGAGGAGCGCCCTGCGGTGTCTTCGGCAGTTGGAAGTCAGCCGGCGGCGAAGCGGACGGCGCAGGGGGACTCTGGGGCTCACCGGACGGTGAGCCCTCCTCGGAAGTCGGCATACGGGATCCTACGGATGCTCAGGGAAGGGTGGGTACGCAGTGTTGCAGAACCCGGGGGCGGCCGGGGGACGGGTGCCGGGGCCGTGGGCTCCGTTCCCGGAGGGCGCGTTGGGGCATATAGGGGTTGTGGCTGGGGCAACTCGTCAGTAGTTCTGGCCGGACCCCTTGTCAAGGCCCCGGTGCGCGGATTGACTCGGTGCCCCGGGGCGGGCGCTCGCCCCGGATCTCAGCCGTCGCGACGAAGGGACGCACCGATGTCCAGGGCATGGAACGCGTGGTCATGGGACACCGACCCCGACGCCCTGCGCCGGGACGTGGCCGTGGCACACGAACGCTTCACCGGGTCCGGCCGGCTCAGCGGCAGGGTCCGGCCGGTGGTCGGCGAGTCCTGGCGGCGCAGCGCCATGCACGGGGTGGACCCCGACCGCACCCTGCCCCGGCTCGAACTCACCGGCCCGGACCTGCGCGCCCAACGCAGCGCCCACCCGCTCGCCGTGGCCATGCCCCTGCTCCGCCGCCTCCTCCTGGACACCGCGCCCGGACCGCAGATCGTGGCCGTCGGCGACGCCTCCGGGCGCCTGCTGTGGGTGGAGGGCGATCACCAGCTGCGCAGCAGCGCCGAGGCCATGCACTTCGTCGAGGGCGCCAACTGGCACGAGCGCTCGGCCGGAACCAGCGCCCCCGGGATCGCCCTCGCCCTCGACCACGAGGTGCAGGTCTTCGCCAGCGAACACTTCAGCCGGGGCGTCCAGCGCTGGAGCTGTTCGGCGGCGCCGCTGCACGACCCCGACACCGGGGCGCTCATCGGTGTCCTCGACCTCACCGGTGAGGACCACCTGGCCTCACCGCAGGCCCTGGCCCTGGTCCGGGCGGCCGCCACCGCCGCGGAGATGGAGATCCGGGCCCAGCGCATCAGCGGTCTGCTGCCGGCGCCCAGGACGGCCGCGGACCGGGCCGAGCCCACTGCGCCCGCCCCGGGCCCGGCCCGGCTGCGCGTCCTCGGCCGCGACCAGGGGCTGCTCGAACTGGACGGGGTGCCGGTCGAGCTCAGCGGCCGCCACTCCGAGATCCTCCTGCTGCTGGCCCGCCACCCGCGCGGCCTCACCGGCGAGGCCCTCGGCGCCCTGCTGCACGAACGCGACGCCTCCCCGGTCACCGTCCGCGCCGAGATGTCCCGGCTGCGCCGCCTGGTGGGTCCGGGGCTGCTCGCCTCCCGCCCCTACCGGCTGCGCCGCCCGCTGGACACCGACCTCGACGAGGTGCGCCGCCACCTGGCCGAGGGCTGTTACCGCCAGGCCGTCAGCGTCTACGAGGGGCCGGTGCTGCCCCGCTCCGAGGCGCCGGGGGTGGCCGAGGCCAGGGACGAACTCCAGGCGGAGGTGTGCGAGGTGCTCGCCGCCAAGGCCGACCCCCAGGTGCTCCTGAGCTGGTCGGAGCATCCCGAGTGGCGTGAGGACCCCCGGGTCCTGGCCGCCGCCCTGCGCTCCGTCGACCCGGACTCACCCCGCCACGCCGGCCTGCGCGGCCGTCTCCGCCGGCTCGGCCGCTGAACCGGTCCCGCCGCCGGACCGCCACGGCTGCAACGTGGTCGCAACCTCGGTGTAACTAGCGTCACACTCCACTGCTCCTCGTGGCGCCGGGCAGGCGTCCCGGCGCACCGCGCAGCAAACAGAAGGAGGACGAGCACCATGGCGATCTACGCTCCCCCCGGTGAGTCCGGAAGCGTCGTCGACTACGCGCCGCGCTACGAGAACTGGATCGGCGGCGAATGGGTCGAACCGGTCAAGGGGCGCTACTTCGAGAACCCCACCCCGGTCACCGGCCGGACCTTCACCGAGGTCGCCCGGAGCGGGTCCGAGGACGTCGAGCTCGCCCTCGACGCCGCGCACGGGGCCGCCCCCGCCTGGGGCCGCACCTCCGCCTCCGAGCGGGCCGTGGTCCTCAACAGGATCGCGGACCGCATGGAGGAGAACCTCGAGAAGCTCGCGGTCGCCGAGTCCTGGGAGAACGGCAAGCCGGTCCGCGAGTGCCTGGCCGCCGACATCCCCCTGGCCATCGACCACTTCCGCTACTTCGCCGGGGCCATCCGCGCCCAGGAGGGCCACAGCTCCCAGATCGACGGCGACACCGTCGCCTACCACTTCCAGGAGCCGCTGGGCGTGGTCGGCCAGATCATCCCGTGGAACTTCCCGATCCTCATGGCGGTCTGGAAGCTCGCCCCGGCCCTGGCCGCGGGCAACGCGGTGGTCCTCAAGCCCGCCGAGCAGACCCCCACGTCGATCCTGGTGCTCGCCGACCTGATCGCCGACCTGCTCCCGCCCGGCGTGGTCAACATCGTCAACGGGTTCGGGGTCGAGGCGGGCAAGCCGCTGGCCTCCAGCTCGCGGGTGCGCAAGATCGCCTTCACCGGTGAGACCACCACCGGCCGCCTGATCATGCAGTACGCCTCCGAGAACCTCATCCCGGTGACCCTGGAGCTGGGCGGCAAGAGCCCGAACATCTTCTTCGAGGACGTCGCCGCCGAGCGCGACTCCTTCTACGACAAGGCGCTCGAGGGCTTCACGATGTTCGCCCTCAACCAGGGCGAGGTGTGCACGTGCCCCTCGCGCGCCCTGGTGCAGAGCTCGGTCTACGAGAGCTTCATGAGCGACGCCGTCGCCCGGGTCGGCCGCATCACCCAGGGCAACCCCCTGGACACCGACACCATGCTCGGCGCCCAGGCCAGCAACGACCAGCTGGAGAAGATCCTGTCCTACATCGACATCGGCCGTAAGGAGGGCGCCAAGGTGCTCACCGGCGGCGGCCGGGCCGAGATGGAGGGGGACCTCGCCGGCGGCTACTACGTCTCCCCGACCGTGTTCGAGGGCCGGAACACCATGCGGATCTTCCAGGAGGAGATCTTCGGCCCCGTGGTGTCGGTGGCCCGCTTCGACGACTACGCCGACGCGATCAAGACCGCCAACGACACCCTGTACGGGCTCGGCGCGGGCGTGTGGGCGCGCAACGGCAACACCGCCTACCGGGCCGGCCGCGACATCCAGGCCGGGCGCGTGTGGGTGAACAACTACCACGCCTACCCCGCGCACGCCGCCTTCGGCGGGTACAAGCAGTCCGGGATCGGGCGCGAGAACCACAAGATGATGCTCGACCACTACCAGCAGACCAAGAACCTGCTGGTCAGCTACTCGGAGCAGGCCCAAGGGTTCTTCTGATGGACACCTCCCGCGACACCACCGGCAGCGCCGCGCGGAGCGGCGGGGAGACGGCGGAGCGGGTCACCCTCACCGAGGAGGCGGCGGCCCTGCTCCGGGAGCTGTACGCCGACCACGGCCCGCTGATGTTCCACCAGTCCGGCGGCTGCTGCGACGGCAGCTCACCGATGTGCTATCCGCTGGGCGAGTTCCGTACCGGGGACTCCGACGTGCACCTGGGCGACCTGGACGCGGGCCTGCCCGAACCGGTGCCGGTGTGGATGTCGCGGTCCCAGTTCGCACTGTGGAGCCACACGCACCTGACCATCGACGTCGTCCCCGGACGGGGTTCGGGTTTCTCCGTGGAGGCCCCGACCGGGAACCGGTTCCTGATCAGGTCGCGGCTGATGAGCGACGAGGAGGCGGAGAGGGCGGACGGCGCCGAAGGCGTCCGTTGAGGGTGGCCGGGGGCGACGGGCGGGCGTTCGGAACGGACCATCGCAGGAGGGGAGAGCCGGGGGCCGGTCGGGTCGAGGGGACCGACCGGCCCCCGGCCGCGCCCGGGGTCCGGTCCTCCGCCCGGGTCCGTCAGCCCCGGCCCCCGCGCACCGGACGGAAGAAGGCGCACACGTCGCCCACCAGGGTGTCCGGGACCTCCATCGAGGCGTAGTGCCCTCCGGTCGGATACTCGGACCAGTGGACGATGCCGGCGTTGTCGCGGTCGGCGAACGTCCGGATCGACTTGAAGTCGTCGGCGAAGACCGCCACCCCCATCCGGCCGTGGTTGACGGCCGGCGCCGCGTCCGCGTGGGCGTCCTCGTAGTGGAAGCGTCCCGCCGAGGCGGAGGTGTTGGTCAGCCACTCCAGCGTCACCTGCGCCAGGATCTGGTCGGGGGTCACCAGCGAGGTGCCGTTGCCGAACGAGTTGAACAGCTCGTTCCACGCGAGCTGGCCGACCGGTGAGTCGGAGAGCCCCGCGGCCACGGTCTGCGGCCGGGAGGCGTTGACGGCGTTGTAGCCGCCCACCGACTGGAACCACTGGGCGTGCGCCAGGGCAGCGTGGTCGCGCTCGGTGAGGTGCTCGAACTCGGCCGGGTCACCGGAGGGGAACGAGAACGCCTGCAGCACGTGGGACCCCAGGAACCCGGGAGGGTCCAGCAGGCCGAGTTCGCGGCTCACGATCGCCCCGCTGTCGCTGCCGTGCGCACCGTAGGACCCGTACCCCAGCCGCCGCATCAGACGGTCGAAGACGCGTGCCACCCGGCCGAGCGTCCAGCCCCGGTCGTCCACCGGGGTGGAGAAACCGAAGCCCGGCAGGGAGGGCACCACGACGGAGAACGCGTCCTCGGCCCGGCCGCCGTGCGCCACCGGGTCGGTGAGCGGCGCGATCATGTCGATGAAGTCCAGGACGCTGCCGGGATAGCTGTGCACGAGCAGCAGCGGAACGGCGGCGGGTTCCTTCGAGGGCACGTGGAGGAAGTGCAGCGGTTGGCCGTCGATCTCGGTGAGGTACTGGGGGAAGGCGTTGAGCCGTCCCTCCACCGCCCGCCAGTCGAAAGCCTTCCAGCGCTCGACCATGTCCGCGAGGTAGTGGTTCGGGGTGCCGTACGTCCAGTCGTCGGGGCCGGCGACCGGGCGCGGCAGGCGCGTGCGGTCCAGGCGCTCCCCGAGGTCGTCGAGGTCGCTCTGCGGGAAGGAGACGGTGAACGGGCGCACGTCGTCGGGGGACTGCGTGGCGTGGCCCTGCGTGGCGTGGGACTTCGGGGACCGGGTGCTCGTGTCTGTGCTCATGACTCCAACCTAGAGAGCATTCCGGCACGTTTCTTTCCGCTTATCCTGGCGGAATGCGATCCACCTCGACCCGTCTCCTCGAACTGCTGGTCCTGTTCCAGACCCGGCGGGACTGGCCGGGCCGGGACCTGGCCCGCCGCCTCGACGTCACCGAGCGGACCCTGCGCAACGACGTCGAGCGGCTGCGGGAGCTCGGCTACCAGGTGGAGTCCGTGCGCGGGCGCGGCGGGTACTACCGGCTCGCCGCCGGCAGCACGCTCCCGCCGCTGCAACTGGACGACGAGGAGGCCGTGGCGGTCGCCATCAGCCTGCGCACCGGTGGTGATCTCGCGGGCATCGAGGAATCGAGCGCCCGCGCCCTCGCCAAGCTCGAACAGATGCTGCCCCCGCGGCTGCGGCCCCGGGTGCGCGCGATGGCTCGGGCGACCAGCCACGGCCCGGAGAACACCGACAGCAACGTCGAGGACCCGGTGGTCGGCGCCGACGTGCTCTCCCGGATCGCGGACGGCATCGACCGGCGGGAGTCCTTGCGCTTCGGTTACCGGGACGCCGACGGAGCACCGACGACGGTCGACCCGTACCGCCTGGTCAACTGGCAGCGGCGCTGGTACCTGGTCGCTCGGGAGAAGGGGACCGCCCGGTGGGGGACCTACCGGGTCGACTGGATGGACCTGCGGATGCGCACCGGCCTGCGGTTCGCGCCGGACCCGATGGCGGAGTCCGAGTACGCCGACTTCGTCGTGCGCCGCGTCGCGTCGACCGGGTGGAGCGTGCACGCGCGCATCCGGGTCCTGGCCCCGGCGGAGGAGGTCCTCGCCCGGATCAACCCGGCGGTCGGGGTCGTGGAGCCGGTGGACGAGCGCACGAGCGTCCTCGTCACCGGCGGGGACAGCCACGAGGTGGTCGCGGTCTGGATCGGCATGCTGGGTCTGGACTTCGAGGTGGACTCGCCTCCGGAGCTGGTCGACCACCTGCGGACGGTGGCGGCCCGCTACACCCGCGCGACCTCCTGAACACGCGTCGGACGCCGGAGGACGGATCCTCCGGGGCCCGCGCACGGCTCGGTCGGGGAGTTACGGGGCGCTTCCGCCGTTCTGCCGGGTCCTCTCGGCCTGGCGCCTGGCGTCCAGGCGGTCCTCCAGCTCGTCGGTGACCACCAGGTCGTGGCGGATACGGCCGGTCCTGTACCCCACCCGGGCCGCGATGTGGCCCGCCACGGGGACGGTGATGACCTGGAAGAGCCCGACCAGGATCAGGGTGCCGAAGTCGAACACCCCGGTCTCCTCCACCGGCATGATCCTCAGGCCGATACCGAGCAGCACCAGCAGCATGCCCAGAACCTGCGGCTTGGCCGCTGTGTGCATGCGGGAGAGGAGGTCGGGAAAGCGGATCAGGCCCACCGCGGCGACGAAGGACAGCATGGCCCCGGCCAGGATGCACAGGATCGCGATCCAGTCCAGGACGCTGACGAACAGCTCACTCACGGCTTTCCCCCTGCTCTGTGGTCGCCGGGTGCACGGTCTCCTCCGGCCGGAGGTGCTCCTCGGGACGTCGGGCGACGAACTTGGAGATACTGATCGATCCGACGAAGCCCAGCAGCGACAGCACCAGCAGCGTCGGCAGGATCGTGGGGTCGCGGTTGAAGGCCGCGTAGGCTCCCAGGCCGGTGAGCGCCGAAGCCAGCAGGACGTCGACGGACAGGGCCCGGTCGAGGATGCTCGGTCCCATCAGGAGGCGGGCCGTGCCGAGCAGTGAGGCCACACCCAGCAGGACGGCGGTGACGGTCCACAGCGTGTTCACGCGTTCTCCTCCACGGCCGCCGAGGCGGCCTCCAGGTCGGCGACGTTCTCACGGGTGCCCAGCGCTCGGACGATCCGCTCCTCCAGGGTGAGGATGACCTGCTTGGACTCCTGGACCCCGGCCTCGCTCTCCACCCCCAGCATGTGCACGTACAGGACGTATTCGGGCTGGGAGACCTCGACGATCACACTGCCGGGGATCGCCGAGGCGGTGATCGCGGTGCACACCAGCATCAGGTCGGAGTCGGTGCGCATCGGCACGGCCACCACCGAGCTCCGCACCGGGCCGGGCCGGAACACCTGCGCGGTCACCTGGAAGCTGGCGACGACCATCTTCCCCAGGACGTGGCAGAACAGCCGGAGGCACTGCACCGGCCGGAAACGGAAGCCGGGGACGATCGGCGGCATCGGGAAGACCATCATGATCACCGCCGACACCAGGAAACCCAGGACCGCGATGCCGAGGGACTCCGGCCGGGGCTCGAACCCCTTGAAGAGCAGCATCCACACCAGGGTCATCCCCAGGGCGACCGGGATCTGCACCTTGCCGAGGCGGCGCCGGAGCGCTCTCAGCCCCTGGTTCTTCCTGGCCTTCAGGTCGTTCATCGGGAACCTCCCAGGACCGCTTCGACGTAGGGCCACTGTGCCTGGAGCTCGACGGCGGCCTCGAAGGCGTAGCCGATGAGCGGACCGGCGAACACGGTCATGGCGATCCCGAACCCGACGAGCGCGATCGTGGCACCGACCATGCTCTTCGGCAGAACCACCGAGGTCACCACCGGGGCGATCGCGGTCGTGGTGTCACCCAGCCGCGAGGAGGGGCCGACCGCCTCCTCCGAGGGGCCCAGCGCCGCGGTCGAGGTGTCGTCGGCCTCGGAGTCGTCCAGGACGGTGCCGGGCTCCGCCACCATGCCCTCGGCCGGGGTGCGCCAGAAGGCGTAGCTCCACACCCGCGCGATGACGTACAGGGTCAGCAGGCTGGTCATGACCGAGGTGCCGACCAGCGTGTAGGAGAGCGGGGTGCCCACCTCCAGACCGGCCTGCAGCAGGCCGACCTTGCCGAGGAAGCCGGACAGCGGCGGGATGCCGCCCAGGTTCATCGCGGGGATGAAGAAGAGGATCGCGAGCAGGGGGGCGATCTTGGCCAGACCGCCGAGCCGGTCCAGGGAGGTGGACCCGCCACGGCGTTCGATCAGACCGGTGACCAGGAACAGGGTGGTCTGCACGGTGATGTGGTGGGCGATGTAGAACACCGCCCCCGCCATGCCCTGCTCGGTGCCCAGCGCCACGCCGAACACCATGTAGCCGATGTGGCTGACCAGGGTGAACGACAGCAGACGCTTGATGTCGGTCTGCGCCACGGCCCCCAGGATGCCCATCACCATGGTCGCCAGGGCCACCCACATCAGCACGTCGTTGAGCTGGGTCCCCGGGAAGAGGAGGGTCTGGGTGCGGATGAGCGCGTACACGCCGACCTTGGTCAGCAGGCCCGCGAACACGGCGGTGACCGGGGCGGGCGCGGTCGGGTAGGAGTCCGGCAGCCAGGCCGCCAGCGGGAACACCGCGGCCTTGATGCCGAACGCGAGCAGCAGGACCAGCTGGAGGACCAGGGCCAGGTCCGGGGAGATCCCGGGCAGGCGCTCGCCCAGCTGGGCCATGTTGACCGTGCCGGTCGCACCGAAGATCAGGGCGATGGCGATCAGGAACAGCACCGAGGAGACCAGCGAGACCACCACGTAGATGGCGCCCGCCCGCATCCGCGACTGGGTGCCTCCCAGGGTCAGCAGCACGTAGCTCGCGGTCAGCAGGATCTCGAAGCCCACGTACAGGTTGAAGAGGTCACCGGCCAGGAAGGCGTTCGAGACACCGGCCACCAGGATCAGGTAGGTGGGCTGGTAGACCGACAGCGGCGCGACCTCGGCCTTGCCCGCCATCCCCTGACCGATCGAGTAGACCAGGACGGCGAGCGTGATCGCGGCCGAAACCGTCACCATCAGCGCGGACAGCCGGTCGGCCACCAGATTGATGCCGACCGGGGCCTGCCAGCCGCCCACGTGGACGACCTGGGGGCCGAACATGTCGGCGCCCACCATCAGCGCGGCACCGATCACCAGCACCAGCGCCAGGGTGATGACGCTCAGCCACTGCTGGACCCGCGGCCAGCGGATGCCCATGGCGAGTTTGACCCCGGCCGCGAAGAGCGGCAGCACCACCGGCAGGGGGATGAGGTAGTGCAGGATCCCGGCGAAGTAGTCCCATCCCATGGTCAGTCGTTCCCTTGCAGTTCGCTGTCCTCGGCGCGCGCCAGGCGCTCCCGCTCCGCCCGCATGGTCTGGCGGGCCTGCCGCCGCTGGGAGCGGATACGGCGGCGGAGTTCACGCCACAGCTCGCGTTCGGCGGCGCGGTCGGCCCTGCGGTGCTCGCGCAGCCGCTTGCGGCCCAGGCGGATGCGCCCTCTCAGCTCCGTCACCTGGTTGACCATGTTCTGCTGGCGGTCGGTCAGGCGTCGTACGGTCTCCTCGGAGTGCTCGTCGGACCGGCCGTCCTCGGCCGCGACCTCGAATCTGGCCAGCTCGGCCTGGGCCGCCGCGATCTCGGCCTTGATACGCGCCTGTTCCGCCAGTTCCTGGGCGTCGGCCGCGGCGATGGTGGCCTGGAGCTCGGCCCGCTGGCGGCGGATGTCCGCCCTCAGCCGGCGGCGTTCCTTGAGGAAGCGCTGCCGCACCGCGCGGCGGCCCTCGCCCTGGGCGATGCGCAGGTCCTCCGCGTCGTCCTGGACCTCGTCGTTGCCCTCCAGCTGCCAGCTCCGGTAGGCGAGCGCCAGGAGGAACGCCGTGATGCCGAGGGTGATGACGATCGCTGTCAGGACCATCGCCTGCGGCAGCGGGTCGGTCATCTCGTCCGCGTCGTTGAACCACAGGATCGGAGGGCCGCCGGGCTCGCCGGCCATGGCCATGATCATCAGGTTCACGCCGTTGCTCATCACGATGAACCCCAGCAGCACGCGGGTGAGGCTGCGTTCCAGCAACAGCACGACGCCGACCGCGATCAGCACCCCGATGACGACGACGAGGGTCAGACTTGGTGAATCGTTCACGAGGTGACCTCCTCCTCGGCCCGTGCCAGGCCCTCGGAACCGGTGGTCTCCCTCGTGAGTGTCGCGTCCCGCTCGATCTGTTCGTCGATACGGGCGCCGAGACTGCGCAGGATGTCCAGGATCAGTCCGATCACCAGCAGGTACACGCCGATGTCGAAGATCAGGGAGACCGTGAGGTGCGCCTCGCCGAGGAAGCCGAAGCTGACGTAGGTGTCTCCGCCGGCGAGGACGTCGCCGCCGAAGACGGCTCCGCCGAGAGCGGTACCCGTGGCCAGGGCCAGTCCGGCGCCGATCAGGGCACCCGGCTGGACCCACGCGGTGGCGTACAGCTCGAACCTGCCGCCCGCGAGGTAGCGGACGATGAACGCCAGGCCGGCCACGATGCCGCCCGCGAAACCGCCGCCGACGTCGGTGTGGCCGGTCAGCAGCAGGTACACCGAGAGGATCATGATCACCGGGAAGAGGAAGCGTGAGACGACCTCGAACATGATCGACCGGCGCTCGGTCGGGAGGCTGTCGGCCCCCGGCAGCCAGGTACGGTTCCACAGCGGTTTGACGTGCATGTTCCGCGGCGCGACCCGCAGCTCGCCCAGCTCCACGGCGCCGTGCCCGTTGGTGGGCTTCGGGGGCTGGGTGACGGACACGGCCATCACACCGCCCGGGGCCTTGCGGGGCTGGGCCCGGCGGCGGACGAACATCAGGCTGGCCACGCCCGCGGCAGCCGCGGCCAGGACCGAGATCTCACCCATGGTGTCCCAGGCGCGGACGTCGACCAGGAGCACGGAGATGATGTTGTAGCCGCCGGCCTCGTGCGCCGCGGCCTCGTAGCCCTCCGACACCGACGGTTCCTGGCGTCCGGCGAGCGCGAACCAGGTCATCGCGGCCATCACGAGACCGGTGCCCGCTCCGATGGCCATGTTCCAGATACGGCGTCCCCGTAGGGCGGGAGAGGAGAAGTGGGTGGGGAAGCGGCGCAGCACCAGTACGAAGACCACCAGGCTGACGGTTTCGACGAGGAACTGGGTGAGCGCGATGTCCGGGGCGCCCTGCAGGTAGTACAGGGCCGCCACGCCGTACCCCCCGATACCGACGAGGATGACCGCGAAGAGCCGGCGTCGCACGAACAGGATCATCAGACAGGTGATCACGATGATCAGGGCCGGGATGATCTGGACCGGGGTGTCCCAGAGGCGGATCCCGGGGTTGGGCCCCTCCCAGAGCCGGCCGGTGACCATCGGGATCCCGGCGGCCACCACCAGGACGACCAGGATGGTGCCGAGGTAGACCGGCAGCGAACCGCGCTGGGTGCTACCGGTGACCTGGAGGGCCAGGTTCTCCAGACCGGCGAGCATGCGCCGGTAGTTGCGCTCGGGGTTGACGAAGGCCAGGCGGGTGCTCAGCCACGTCACGCGGTTGCGGAAGTAGAAGAGCACCAGGCCGACGGCCACGCAGACCGCGGACAGCAGGAGCGGCAGCTCCCAGCCGTGCCACAGCGCCAGGTGGGTCGTGTACTCCTCGTGCGGCCCCGGCGGGACCGTGTCCGCGTAGACCGCCAGGAAGGGGTCGGCCCAGCTGGAGAGGGGACCGCCGACGAGGCTCAGTCCGGCCAGGACCACCGCCGGCGCCAGGAACAGCGCGCCGGGGGCGTGGACCGGGGTGGGCCGCACGCCCTCCTTGTCGAGGAAGGCGCCCCAGAGGAAGCGGAGGCTGTAGGCGACCGTGAAGGTGGAGCCCAGGACCAGGCCGACCAGGACCAGGGTGTCGAGCGTGCCGCCGTGGGTGAAGGCGCCGAAGGCGAGTTCCTTGGCGGCGAAGCCCGCGGTGGGCGGCAGGCCGGACATGGAGGCCAGCACCACGACCGAGACCCAGAAGGTCGTCGGCATGGACCTGCGCAGGCCGGACAGCTCGCGCAGGTCCCTGGTCCCGGCGCTGTGGTCGATGATGCCGACCACGAGGAACAGCGGGGCCTTGAACAGCGAGTGCGCGATGAGCATCGCGATACCGGCCAGGGCGGCGGCCCGGGTCCCCGTGCCCAGCAGGGCGATGAGGAAACCGAGCTGGCTGATGGTGCCGTAGGCCAGGACCAGCTTGAGGTCGTACTGGCGCAGCGCCTTCCAGCCGCCGAAGACCATGGTGACCACACCGAAGAACAGAGCCATGCCCTGCCAGACGGCGGCGTCACCGAAGGCCGGGGTGAGGCGGGCGACCAGGTAGACGCCGGCCTTGACCATCGCCGCGGCGTGCAGGTAACCGGAGACCGGCGTGGGAGCCTGCATGGCGGCGGGCAGCCAGAGGCTGAACGGGAACAGCGCCGACTTGGACATCGCGCCGACCATGATCAGCACGAGGGAGGCGTTGACCACGGCACCGCCCGCGGGCGGATCGGCGACGATCTCGGAGATCACGTAGGTCCCGGCGGCCTCGCCGAGCATGATCATGCCGACCAGCATGGCCAGACCGCCGAAGGTGGTGACGGTCAGGGCCGTCATCGCCGCTCGGCGGCTCTCCTTCTTCTCGGCGTTGTGGCCGACGAGGAGGTAGGAGAAGACCGTGGTCAGTTCCCAGTAGACGAAGAGCTGGATGAGGTCGTCGGCCAGCACGAGGCCGAGCATGGCCCCGGCGAAGGCGACGAACACGCCGGCGAAACGCCCGAGGCCGGGCTCGGAGTCGTTGAAGTATCGCGCGCAGTAGAACAGGATCAGCGTGCCCACGCCGGCGGCGATGAGCGTCATGACCAGGCCGAGGGCGTCCATGTGGAGGCCGAGCCGGAGCGAGAACTGGGGTGCCCACTCGACGGACTCGGAGAGCGTCCCGCCGTTCAGGACGGTCCGGAGCTGGAAGAGGGCCCACACGGTGGCCAGGCCCGGGACGATCGCCAGCGCGTAGAAACCGTTACGGCCCCAGAGGCGCACCACTAACGGCGCGACCGCAGCTGTGATGAAATGCGCGACCAGCACTGTTGTCAATGCGCCCCTCCCGGACCGGTCCGGGCCCACCCGGGTGTTCGGGCGGACGTCCACTGCCCCCGCAGCAGATGACTCCAGCCACAAGCGGACCAGTGGACGGGGTGTCGTTACCGTTTCGAGGGGGCATGGAACTACTTGAACTTGCGTGCGCAAGCTATTTAATAGCTAGGCTATACAAACGTCAAACCACCGCGCGGGTCAAGGACCTGCGTCACAGCCCAGCCTGCGAGGACCGTTTCGTGCCCGACGAGAGCCGTGAGCCCTGTTCCGATCAGCAGGAGTCGACCGAGCCCACCTCCGCGGAACTCGAGGAGTTCCAGCGTGTGTGGACCGAACTGATCAACGCGGCGCTCCATGCCCGTTCCCGGGGCGGGCACGGGCATCGCGGCGCCGAGGAACTCACCCTGACACAGTCGCTGCTGATGGAAGCGGTGCGCGGCATGGACACCCCGAGTGTCGGTGCGGTTGCTCACATCGTCGGCGTGTCGTCTCCCTCGGCCACCCGCATGATCCAGCAGCTCGAACGCAAGGGGATGATGGCCCGGCGCCGTTCCGAGCGTGACGAACGCAGCACCGTCGTCACCATCACGGAGGAGGGCGAGCGGGTCCTGGCCGAGCGCCGCAAGTACATGGAGCGGAAACAGCGACAGGTCTTCGACGCTATAAGGCCGTCACTGCGCCCCGTCGTCCTCGACGTCCTGCGCGACCTGCGCGAAGCCATAGACGACACCTGATCCGCACTCCGGAGCACACCCTGGAGCGACCCCTGACCCGCCCCGGCCCCGAGGGCGGGTCTGCCGACGGCAGATCTGCCCCGGGCCGAAAAGGTGGAGGTCGGAGCACTCCCCGGCGCAGGCTGGGATCACCGGCCGGAACGGACGCGTAGTCCGTCCCAGAGGCGCCGGGTCACCTGCTGACTCATGGGGAGCTCATGCCGATCCACCAACGGTCCGTCGCGGAGCACGCGCCGGGCGGGACCTTCGACGACCAGCTCGCCGCACGGCTGTTGCGCAGCCGTGTCGTGCTGCTGGGCACACAGGTCGACGAGGACAGCGCCAACCGGGTGTGCGCCCAGATGCTGCTGCTCGCCGACGAGGACCCGCACAAGGACATCACGCTGGCGATCAACAGCCCCGGCGGTGTCGTCTCCGCCGGACTCGCCATCTACGACACGATGAACTTCGTCCCCAACGACGTGTCCACCCTGGTCATGGGGTTCGCCGCGAGCATGGGCCAGTTCCTGGCCTGCACCGGCGCCCCCGGCAAGCGGTACAGCCTGCCGCACGCCCGGATCATGATGCACCAGCCGTCCGGCGGGCTCGGCGGCACCGCTGCCGACATCGCCATCCAGGCCGAGAACCTCGCGCACACCAAGCAGACGATGATCAGGCTCATCGCGCAGCACAGCGGGCAGAGCGAGGAGACCATCGCCAAGGACCAGCACCGGGACGCCTGGTTCACCGCCGAGGAGGCGCGCGACTACGGGTTCATCGACCACGTGGTCGAGAGGGTCGGGCAGATGGAGGGCGGGATGCGCCTGGGCGGGACCTCGCCCGGGTTCGTGGCACAGGCGGGAGGCACCAGGTGAGCGGGCGTTACACGGTACCGATGGTCGTCGAGCGGACCCCGAACGGGGAGCGTTCGTTCGACGTGTTCAGCCGACTCCTGTCCGAGCGGATCGTCTTCCTGGGC
The DNA here is from genome assembly GCF_000341085.1 of Nocardiopsis ganjiahuensis DSM 45031. Taxonomy (GTDB): domain Bacteria; phylum Actinomycetota; class Actinomycetes; order Streptosporangiales; family Streptosporangiaceae; genus Nocardiopsis; species Nocardiopsis ganjiahuensis. Next base: position 55,854 of record NZ_ANBA01000013.1, read on the forward strand.
ACCCCGATCGACGACGACGTCGCCAACGTGATCATGGCGCAGATGCTGCACCTGGACTACGAGAGCCCGGACATGGACATCCAGCTGTACATCAACTCGCCGGGCGGCTCGAACACCGCCCTGACCGCCATCTACGACACCATGCGCTTCGTCCGCGCGGACGTGGCCACGGTCTGCATGGGGCAGGCGGCCTCCGCCGCGGCCGTGCTGCTCGCCGCCGGGGCACCGGGCAAGCGGGCCGCGCTGGAACACGCCCGGGTGCTGCTGCACCAGCCCTCCACCGAAGGCCGGGGTGAGGCCGCGGACCTGGAGATCCAGGCCGCCGAGATCCTGCGGGTCCGTTCCCAGGTGGAGGAGATCCTGTCCAGGCACACCGGCCAGACCCAGGAGCAGCTGCGGGCCGACACCGACCGGGACAAGATCTTCACCGCCCAGCAGGCCAAGGAGTACGGCCTGGTGGACGGGGTCATCACGACCCGTGAGGTCTCCCCGGTCGCCGCCTGAGACGGCTCCGCGGGAGGCTGGACCTGATGGGGGCGCGGCCCCGGGAGAAGAACCCGGGGCCGCTGTCAGCGCACGGCTGGGACGGGCCGGACGCGATGCCGTCCGGGAGCGGGGCGGGGGGAAGGCCCGGTGCTGGGGGCCGGGTCAGGCGGCCAGGGACATGACGGTGGCCTGGTGGCCCCGGGGAGCAAGGGGAGCGCTGACACGGGCCAGGTGCGCCTGGCGCCGGCCGACCACCTCGAAGCGGGCGAGATGGGTGCGCTGGTAGAGCTGACCGAAGACGTCGGCGATGCTCAGCCCCAGAGAGCGGTAGATCGCGGCGAGGACCTCCGAGGAGGCCTCCTTGCGGCCGCGCTCGATCTCCGAAAGGTAGGGAAGGGACACCTGGGCGTCCTCGGCCACCTCGCGCAGGGTCCGGCCCTGCTCGTTACGGGTGCGGCGCAGCAGGTCACCGATGAGGTCGCGCATGAGGGGCTCGTCCGCGCGCTCTCGGGAGCGGTCACCCCTGCGAGCCTCGTCCAGAGCGTGCAGAACGCTTTCGGACATCGCTGCCTCCCCGTGTGGTCGTGTCCCGGAATGCCGAGCCTACGTCGCGCGAGTGCCGCAGCGGGAGGGGGAGCGGTGACCTTATGCGGATGGCAGAACCCGGGGGGAGCGGTTTCGGGAGGTGCCGTGCCGAGCGGGGTCCGGCCCGGCACCTCCTCGTCTCCGGCTCCGTGTCCGGGGGTGCTCAGCCGACGCGCGCGGCCAGGAAGTCCGACCAGGTCCGCTTGCCCACGTCCGCGCCGTCCAGAGTGAGGTTCAGCCCGGAACGGTAGGCCCTTCCGGCCGCTCCGGGGAGGGGGAACGGCAGGAACGGGCGGCGCTTCCCCTGGAGGCGCAGGTAGTCGCGCACCAGGTCCGGCATGGTGAGGACCTCAGGACCGACGAGGTCGTCGGCGCGGCCGGACGGGCCGGCGAGCGCCAGCTCCACCAACCGGGCGGCGACCTCCTCGGAGGCGACCGGCTGGAACCGCAGCCCCGTGGGCGCGGGCACCACCGGAAGCTTCGCCATCGCCCGCGCCACACCGAACACCAGGTCGTGGAACTGGGCCGCCCTCAGAACCGTCCACGGCACCCCGGACCCGATCACCGCCCGCTCCGCGGCCAGTTGGGTCCTCAGGTACCCCAGCGGCATCCGGTCCGCGCCGACCACCGAGATGTGCACCAGGTGCCGCACCTCCGCCTCGGACGCGGCCCGGGAGATGTTGCGGGCCACCTCGTCGTCGCCCTTGGGCCCGCCGGCGAGGTTCAGCACCGTCCCGATTCCGTCCAGGGCGGCGTCGATCCCGGTGTTCTCGCGCAGGTCACCGGTCACGTACTCGACCCCGTCAGCGGAGGGGCGCTCGCTCCGGCTCAGCACCCGTACCGGGAGTCCCTGCTCCGTGAGCATCCGAACGACGTGGCCGCCCAGCGTCCCGGTACCCCCGGTCACCAAGATGGTCGGTCCCATGGTGTTCTCCGTCCCGCTCATAATGCACTTGTCCCGATCGGGCGTTCAGCGCTCTACTCACTGGACCCGGCGGACCGGAGGAACGTGACCGGATGTGTGAAAAAAACTTTCCGACCGAGGGCTTCGAGGCGCACCGTCCCAGGCTGTGCGCGATGGCCTACCGGATGCTGGGCTCCCTGAGCGAGGCCGACGACGCCGTCCAGGAGGCCTGGATACGCTACGGCCGCACCGACACGGAGGAGATCCGGAACCTCTCCGGGTGGCTGACCACGGTGCTGTCCCGGATCTGCCTGAACGTGCTGCGCTCCCGGGAGAACAGACGCGAGGAACCCTTCGGCGTGCACGTCCCCGATCCGGTCGTCAGCCCCGAGAGCGGCACCGATCCGGAACGGGAGGCGCTGATCTCCGACGAGGTGGGGTTGGCCCTGATGGTGGTGCTCGACTCCCTCTCCCCGGCCGAACGCCTGGCCTTCGTCCTGCACGACCTGTTCGCCGTACCCTTCGACGGCATCGCCCCGTTGGTCGAACGCTCCACCGAGGCCACCCGAAAACTCGCCAGCCGCGCCCGCGGCCGCGTCCGTGGCTCCGCGCCGGTGCCCGACCGCGCACTACCGGTCCAGCGCGCCGTCGTCGACGCGTTCTTCGCCGCGGCCCGGGAGGGGGAGTTCGACGCACTGCTCGCCCTCCTCGACCCGGACGTCGTCCTGCGCGGTGACGGCGGTGCCGCCCGCGCGGCCCTGACCGTCAGCCTGCGCGGAGCCAGAGCCGTCTCCGGCCAGGCGGCGTCCTTCCGCGGAACCGGCCTGGTCGTCCTCCCCGTCCTGGTCAACGGCGCCGCCGGGGTCGTGGTCCTCGCCGGAGGCCGCCCCCGGTCCGTCATGGCCTTCACCGTCACGGGCGGCAGGATCGCCGCCATCGACGTCCTCGCCGACCCCGACCGCCTCGCCGCCCTGGGCCTCGACCGGATCCCGGGCCCGGAGGGCACCGGGCCGCCCGCCTGAGGGGACGGGGCCGGCCCGGACAGCGGCGGGGCCCGGCCCCGGGGTGCTCCCCCGGCGGGGCCGGTGCACGTGCGGAGGAATGTGCAGGGGAATGGGCGGTGGTACGTGCGCAATTGCCGTGCACTTATTGGCGAATGCTAGCGCCGTCGCGTCGGAATGTATACAGCGGGTCCGATGTGGGCTTTTGCTGGTGCTGTTTCCCTGGGGATTTCGCGGAATAGTGCCTGTTCAGGGCAGGTTTGTTTTGGCCATGTTGCAGATGTCCGAATCATTGATCTTGGCAATCCGTAATCCGGGATGTCATTATGGTTCGGTGTTGGGTGGTGACAGGTTGGATATACAGATCCTGGCTCCGATTCCGCGGATACTGGTCGCGAACCGATCGGTCGATGCGGGTTCCCCCAAGGGCCGCCTCATCCTCGCGGTCCTCGCCGAGTCCGTTGGCCGAGTCGTCCCTACGCCGATCCTCATAGAACACGTGTGGGGCCAGCATCCACCGGACGCTGTCCAGTCCAGCGTCCAGTCCTACTTCAGTCGTATACGTACCGCTCTCAGGGAAGCGGGCGCGCAGGCGGACATCGTTCGCCGAGGCCAGGGCTACCTCTTGGAGACCGATCCGGAGTGTGTTGACTGGCATCGGGCCCGGCGGTGGTCCGACCAGGCCAGGAAGCTGATCCGCAGGGGCGAGAACGAACGCGCCGCGGCACTCCTGGAAGACGCCCTGGACCTGTGGCAAGGGGACCCCTTCACGGAATTCGGCGGACTGTGGGCTGATTCCCTGCGGCGGAGCATGGCCCGGACCCGCACCCGGATCCTCGGTGACTGGGCCGGCGTCAAGATCGAGCTCGGCCAACACGAGGAGGTCCTCGATCACCTGGAGGACCACCTTCCGGACGAGACGCTCACTCTCCACCACATGAAGGCGCTCGCGGCGAGTGGACGGCACACCGAGGCCCTCGGGTGCTACTCGGAACTGCGCGAGCACACCCTCGGGGAATTGGGATCCGAACCGAACCCCCGGGTGCGGAGTCTCTTCCAGCGCCTCCTCAACGAGGAGGTCCGAGAGGACGAGGTACTGCGGACCGGTCCCGATCCGGTTCAGGAGAGAGGTCGCGGCCCCGAGGTGATCGACACCCTCCAGGCGGACGTCGCCGACTTCTTGGGCAGGGAGGAGGAGCTCGGGCAATTGCTCACCTCTGCACGAGAGGCCCGGGGGCGGACGCTGGTGCAAGTCGTCACGGGGATCGGTGGTGCGGGCAAGACGACCCTCGCCGTGCACGCGGCGCACATCCTGCGGAACGAGTTCGACGTTCGACTCCAGACGGATCTGAGCGAGGCCGGAACCGAGCAGATCCTCTTCCGTCTCCTGCAGATGCTGGGCGTCCCCGGTGGCAGCATCCCGGCCGAACGGGAGGCGCGCGTAGCGATGTGGCGAAAACAGATCGCTGGGCGGCGGGTGCTCCTTCTTCTCGACAACGCCAGCCACCAGAGTCAGGTGGTCTCGGCAGTCCCCGGAACCCCCGGGAGCCTGGTTCTGGTGACGAGCCGACGGAGTTTGTCCGAGCTGGCCGGGGCACGCCAGGTGGGATTGCGCGAGCTGGACGAGGAAGACGCCGCGCAGATGTTCGCCGCCTTCTCCGGGAGGGGTGCGGAGGACCCGGGGATGCACAGGGTGGTGGGACTGACGGGCGGGCTGCCGATCGTTCTCCGTGTGGCCTCGTCCCAGTTGCGGGTTCGGCCGAAACAGAGCTTGGACTATCTGGCACGACGCCTGGAACGTCAGGGGCAGGCCGCGGTGAAGGGCGCGGACTGGGAAGCGATCGCGGTGTTCGCCAGCTCTTACGAGGCACTCAGCCCACAAACCCAGAGGACCTTCCTCCATGTGGGCCTGCAACCGACACCGGTGGTTCCGGACCATGCCGTGGCGGCTTCGGTCGGGTACTGGGACGAAACGGATGCCTCCCTTGACGACCTGCTGGACGTGCACCTTCTCCAGGAGGTCAGCCCGGGGCGGTACCGGATGCATGACCTCGTCCGGAAGTTCGCCCACCAGCAGGCCGCCCGGGTGATGTCGGACCGTGAACGGAGCGAGGTGGAGCGGCGGACCTTCGAGTACTACCTGGCCACCGCTGACAACGCTGACCGAGCCGCGAGGCCCGGCCGGCGTCGTACCGATCGTCCGATCACCCGGGGCGCGGCCGTTCAGACCTTCGACAGCCCGCGTGAGGCCCGTGAGTGGTTCGCCGATTACTTCCCGGCTGTGGAGTCGGTCATCGAGCACGCCAGGTCCCTGGGGTACACGGAGTACGTGGCCGAGCTCCCCCTCGCCATGGCTGGGCTGCTGGAGAGCAACGGTCCTTGGGACCGAGCGGAACAGCTGTTCACACGTGCGGCTGACGCGTGGCGTGAACTGGGAGATTCGGTGGGTCTGGCGGACAGTCTCTACGAACTGGCCCTCATGCGCCTGAACCTCAAGGCTCTGGACGAAGCGGAGGGCCTTCTCAACTCGGCTTCGGAGTTGTGGGAGGCAGCGGGGAGACGGGAGAACATCCCTTACGCACAGGACCAGATCGCCATGCTCCATGCCGAGCGGGGAGACCATGTCCGGGCGGTCTCCGGGTACAAGGTAGCTCTCGAGGCCTTCCAGCTCCTGGGAGACCAAAGGGGTGTGGCCAAGGTCTTGAACCACCTGGCGCTCAGCCACAGCGACACGGCCAAGCACGAGCTCGCCTCCAGCTTCTTCCTCGTGTCGAAGCAGATCTACCAGGCCCTCGGCGACAGGCAGATGGAGACGGCGGTGGCGATGAACCTCTTCCGGCTCCGCTTCGGTGAGGGGCGCCACCGTGAGGCACGCGCGATGAACGAGCGCTGCAGGCAGGTCTACGAGGAGAACGGTGACGTGCTGGGAGTGGCGGGCACGTATCGGAACAGGGGGCTTCTGGAGCTCTACCTGAACAGGTACGGGGAAGCCCTGGAGTGCTTCGGAGCCGCACGGAGGGGTTTCTGGGGGGCTGCGGACGTTTCCGGCGTCACGAGGAGCATGGCGGGCATGGGCGAGGCCCTGCTGGGGCTGGGACGGCTGGCCGAGGCGGAGGAGGTGCTCAGGGACGGCCTCGTGCAGGCCAGGGCGCGGAAGCTCTCCATGCCGGAGTCTCCCCTTCTGAGAGCGCTCGGCGATGTGTTTCTGGCCCGGCACCTCGGTTCCGAGGCTCGCAAGATGTACGAGGGGTCCCTGAACGCCGCTGCGCGGTCGGCCTCGATCGTGAACGAAGGGCTCGCCTACTCCCGGCTCGGCGACTTCAGCAGCCTGGAGGGGGACCCGGACCAGGCGCTCGCGTACTGGGGGCAGGCAGCTCAGGTGTTGGAACGGGCACCGACGCCCTACCTCGCCCACGTGCACTCGAAGATCGAGTGGTGCCTGTACGTTCAGGGGCAAATCGCCAGCTAGCTGGGCAGTCACCGGCCAACGTGCAGCAAAGTCGTAAAACGCCTGCGCAGGTGTGGCTCGAGTGGTTAGCGTGGCTTCGTGTGCTGGAGCGAAGGTGCTCCTGTGTTCGATGCCCCTCCTACTAGAAGGCTGCCGTTGACTACCCCGCTGATCCCCTCCGACCCGCTCAGGCCCGAGCCCTCCCCGCTCCCCGACGACACCGAAGTCAAGGGGACCAGAGCTAGGTGACACCGCCGACCCGGGGGTACGGAGACCCGGGGGAGGCGTCGAACCGGAGCGTCGGCGCCTCCGCATCCTGCCCTCAAGGCGGCAACCGGCCTGAAGCAAGGCTTTGCAAGCGTTGTGCAATCCGGCATCCAGGGGATCTTCGGGCCCTTCTCACAGGCTTGGTTCCGACCGGACAACTAGGTCGGAAGGAACAGGCTGATGATCAGAAGATCCTGGACACGGGGGGACGCCGGACCCGTCTTCCCGAGGACGGTGAACACGGCAAGGACGGTCCTGGCGATCGCCCACCACCAGCAGTCCGGTGACCGGCTCAGCGAGTTCGTGGGTCCCCTGCTGGAGGCCGACCGGAGGGTGCAGGTGATCTGGACGCTCGCGCCCGGATCCTCGTTCGAGCGGAGCGGACACGCGTTCATGCGGAGCCTGGACGCGATCGTCCTGCCCTGGGAGGAAGCGGTCAGCTTCGAGTACGACCTGGCGGTGGCGGCCAACCACGGGTTGCTGGAGCAGGTCAGAGCTCCCGTGCTGGTCCTGCCGCACGGCACCGGGTTCTCCCGGCGCACGGTGCGGGGGAACGGCTACGGGCCGCCGGTCGCACGGCCGGTGGGAGGCGCCGTCCCCGGTGCCCTCACCAGCTACGGCAGGGTCGTCCCGGCTGCGATCGGCATCGCACACGAGGACGCGAGAGAACTTCTGACATCCGTCGTCGCAGAGACGGCGGGGATCATCCACGTGGTCGGCGACCCCTGTTACGACCGGGCCCTCTCCGCCCTGCCCGAGCGGGAGCGGTTCCGGCGGGCGGCGGGTGTGGGGGAGGGCCAGCGTCTGGTGGTCGTCTCCAGCTCCTGGGGTCCGTCCGGGGTGTGGGGCAGCCGCCAGGACCTGATCGACCGGCTGATGGAGGAACTGCCGCCGGGGCACGCCGCCGTGTTGGTCCTGCACCCCGGGACGTGGTGGACGCACGGCCCGCGACAGATCCTCGCCTGGCTCGACGGGGCACGGAGCCGGGGACTGCGGATCCTCGCACCCGGGTCGCCCTGGCTCGGTCTGCTGGTGGCTGCCGATGCGGTGGTCGGAGACTCCGGGTCGGTGACCGCGTACGCGGCGGCTCTGGGTGCCGCGCCGCTGCTGGCTGGAGGCGTCACCGACATCGCCCCGGGCTCGACGCCGGAGCTCCTGCACCGTGTGGGCCCGCACTACCGGGAGGGGACTCCGCTCGGACGGCAGATCGGGGAGGCGGTCGAGCACTGGTGCCCGGAGCTCGCTGCTGCGGTCCATGCCCGGCTGACCTCGGCCCCCGGCCGCTCGGCCCGGCTCCTGCGCGAGGTCGTGTACCGGCTCATGGATATGCCCGAACCCGGGGAGCCCGCCGGTTTCGAACCGCTGCGGTCCCCGGAATTCGTGGCCGGGCACTCTCTGCGGGGCGAGAGGCGCGCCGCATGAGCGCCGGGGTGAAGCGCCTGCTCCGGTACGAGGTGGGGCTGATGCGGGAGGACGGTCGCCCGGGGCAGGTGGACGAGCACGTGGGGGTGCTCATGGCACCGGGTACCCCTCGGCGCTGGCTGCACGCGGCCGACCTCGTCTGGATCCCTGAGGGGAGCGGCGGCAGTGCGTCCGAGGTCCTCGCTCTGCTGCCCGGGTGCCGGGTGGCCGTCGACCTCGGGGCGGACCCGACGGTGCGGGTACGCGGTCTCCCCGAGGCGATACGACCGTTCGGCAGGGGAACCGCCGGGCTGGTCGCGGCGCTCGCCTGCTCCTGGCCGGTGGAGTGGGGCGGGTCCGGAGCGGTCGCCGAAGCCGTACGGGACGCTGGGCTCAGCCGGATTTCGTGTACGGGGGCCGGTTCAGCCGCGACCGTGTTCGTGCGGCTTCGGGGGAGGACAGCTGTGTGTAGATGGGAAGTGCTGCGCTGAGCCGCTCGCGGGCCTCGTCGATCCGTCCCTCGGACTCGGCGAGGTCGGCGAGCATGACCAGGGCACCGGCTCTTTCCGACCTGGCCCCGATCCGGTCGCTGAGGTCCAGGATCCCGTCCAGGAGCGGTCGGGCGTGATCGGGTTCGGCCGCCGCCAGACGGGTGGCGGCCAGCCCCGCCATGGTTCGGACCCGCATGTACGGTTCGTCGTCCTCGGTGAAGAACTCCAGGGCCCGGCCGAAGTAGTCGACGGCCGCGGCGTGGTCGTCCAGGTCCCGGCTGGCCTCACCGAGTCTTCGCAGCATCAGCGCGATACCGCGGTTCCGCCCGAGCCGGGTGTGCACGGCGAGCGCTTGCTCGAAGAGGAGGCGAGCCCGTTCGGGCTGATCGCGGGCCAGTTCGCACACCCCCGCGCCCTCCAGCGACGAGGCCTGTCCCAGTACATGACCGGCTCGTCTCCACGCGGCCAGGGCCCGGTGGTGGAGTTCGGCGGCCACGGTGGGTTCCCCGAGGCTCAGCCGTAGCCCCGCCAGAGCGTTGAGCATGTTCGCCTCGGCGGCGGGATCGCCGAGGGCCTCGGCCGAGGCCAGACCGGTCGTGTAGGTCTCCTCCCAGGCGTCGAAGTGCTTGCGGATCATGAACACGTTCCGCAGCGCCTCGCACAGCTGCCAGCACAGGGAGTGCCTCCCCGTCGACTCGCAGAACCGGACGGTGACACGCAGGACCTCCAGTTCTGACTCCAGCCACTCCAACGCCTCCGACCTCGAACCGAACTCTCTCCGGGGCGGGCGGTCGAAGACCGGGGCGAGGTGCCAGCGGCCGGGGTTCAGGGTGCGGTCGGCCGCCGCGGCGGTGGTGAGGTAGTACTCCAGGGCCCGGTCCAGGGCGGCGGTGGACTCGGAGCGCCCCTCCTCGGTTCCGGCCAGGGAGCGGGCGTGCAGACGCACCAGGTCGTGTTGGCGGAACCGGCCTTCGGAGGTCTCCTCCAGGAGGTTGGCCGCGACCAGGTCCGACAGGAGGTCGTCGGTCTCGGCGGGCGCGCTGTCGAGCAGCGCCGCCGCGGCCCCCGGTGTCAGGTCCCGGCCGGGGAGCAGCCCGAGCAGCCGGTACAGGCGGCGCGCGGGTCCGGGTAACAGGCGGTAGGAGGCGGTGAACACCGTGTCCACGGACAGCTCCCGGGAGTGGCTGAGCTCGGCGAGGCGGTCGCCCTCATCGGTCAGCCTGGACACCAGGCGGCTCAGGGGTTGGTGGGGCCGCAGTGCCAGACCGCTGACGGCGGCGCGCAGCGCGAGCGGGAGCCGGCCGCACAGGGTGACCAGCCGACGGGCGGAGGAGGGATCGGCGCGTGTGCGGTCGTCGCCGAGCATGCGTGCCACGAGCTCCATGGCCTCGGTCTCGTCCAGCGGCCGGACGTCCAGGAACTCGGCCCCGTCCAGGCGCAGACCGGTCAGGTGCAGCCGACTGGTCACCAGGACCAGGTGTTCCCCCTGGCCGGGAGTGAGGGCACGGACCTGCGCGGCCGTGAGGGCGTTGTCGAGCAGGACCGCGATCCTTCTCCCGTGGGTGCGGCTCCGGAAGGCCGCCGCCCGGGCGGAGAACTCGGGTGGAATCGAGGCGGGGTCCGCGCCCAGGCTCCGCAGGAACGCGTCCAGGACGTCGGAGATGTCGGCCGGGCCCTCCTCGGTGAAACCCTGCAGGTCCGCGTACAGGGCGCCGTCGGGGAAGGCGGCACTGGCCGACTCCAGGAAACGGGTGGCCAGGGCGGTCTTGCCGACACCTCCGGTACCGGTGAGCACGACGGATCGGCCGCTGCCCTCGCGGGCCACCTCCTGGCGGAGGGCGGACAGGCGGCGGAACTCGGGCTCGCGGTTGGTGAAGAGGCGCGGCGCTGCCGGCAGCTGTCGGGGCACGGGCGTGCGCGGTTCCGTGCGCGGTTCACCGTGGAGGCGCACGGAGCCGTGGACGGTCCCGACCTGGATCACCGTGCCGCTGACGTCGCGGGTGGACGCATGGTGTTCCGGGCCTGGTGGTTCGCCTGCCGGAGGGGGCATGAGGGGCTTCTCTCGATGTCGACAGAAGGAGTTCTGCCCCTCACTGTCCGAAGTAATCCAGACACCCGGTACTGCACGTGCAGGAACGGGTGCATGTGCATGCGAAGTGTGCGAAGTGGCCAACCAGGAGCAAAGGCTCTGCCTCGGGCCGTGTTTGGGACTCGTTGAGAGGGAACGGGGGGAGGGCATCTACTTGAAGGAGGGTCCGTGGAGATCACTGGAATCATCACCGCGATCATCGTTGGCCTGATCATCGGTGCGCTCGGACGTCTTGTTGTGCCCGGCAAGCAGCATCTGCCGATCTGGCTGACGCTGCTCCTGGGCATCGTGGCCGCCTTCGTGGGCGGCTGGATCGCGAGCTTCTTCACGGGGTTCTGGCTGTTCGTGCTGATCGTTCAGGTCCTGGTGGCGGCGGGGATCGTCTACCTCGCGGACGGCATGTACTCCAAGAACGCCCGTACGGCCTGATCCACCGAGTCACCGGCTCGCCGCGCGAGCCACGGCGTCAACCCGAGGCCACCGGATCCGATCCGGTGGCCTCGGCCACGCGTACCGTCCGGCCGGAGCGCACCGAGGCCTCCGCCGCCGCCAGGACGGCCACGACCTCACGGCCGAACCGCACGTCGCAGGGGTCTCCGGGGCCCTTGCGGACCTGCTCAAGCAAGCGGTCGACGGCCGACCCGAAGGCCTCCACCGCACTCCGGTCCCCGCCCGGTACCGACCGCCACCCGTGTTCGCCGTAGAGGTCGACGGAGAAGGCCCCCGCCTCCGGTGCCGCGTCCAGGGAGACCGAGAACGAACCCACCGCCCCGTCCCGGTGCCGGGTGAGCGCGTGCACGCTGTCCCGTGGCCCGGCGACCGCCGTGACCTCCTCGACCGGGCCCAGCACCGGGAGTACCACGGAGAGCACGTGCGGGCCCACGTCCCACAGCCCGCCCTTCTCCCGCCGCCAGGGCGAGGCCCCGTACGGGTTGCCCGGCTGGAAGATCGACGCGAACAGGGTCGCCCGCACCCCGTGCCAGCCGCCGTCGGCGGCCGCCTCGCGCAGGAAGTCGTTCACCCCGTCGGAGAACCGGCTGGTGAAGAAGACCACCGAGGCCAGGCCGCGCGCCTCGGTCTCGGCGACGATCGCGTCGGCGGCCTCGGTGGACAGGGCGATCGGCTTGTCCAGCAGCAGGTGCTTCCCGGCTCGGGCCGCGCGCAGCGCCAGGTCGGCCTGGACGTGCGGCGGGAGGGCGATCGCGACGGCGTCGACGTCGGCGAGGAGCGCGTCCACGTCCTCGTAGGGCCGGGTGCCGAGTTTCCCGGCCAGCTCGGCCGCCTTCGCGGGGTCACGCCCCCACACCCCGACCAGCGTCGCGTCCGGGTGCGCGGCCAGTGCGGCCCCCTGTGTCTCCGTCGCCCAGAAACCCGTGCCCAACAGTCCGAACCGCAGCCCCATGGGACCCTCCCGTGTCAGTGATGCCTCCTGGCAACCCTGGCCTATGGAAGCGCTCCCATCAAGAGGGCGCCCGCTTGCACCGCTGACACGGGCCTGCCCCCGGTCGCCCGTCCTGCGGCACCCGAGCGTGTTCGTCGCGCACGCCGGGGCGGGCGCGACCGCGGAGACCGCGTTTCCGGTGTGGCCAGGTCCGGACGGGCGCCCCGAACCGGCTCCGGTGAATCCGCAGGTGGTCCGGCCTTTCCCGGAGGGACCGGAAACGGGGGCGTTCGCGTGATCCGTCAATCGCCTGGTGATTCGTGACGGAGTCCACCACCATGGTCACCTGTGAGCACTGGGCAGGATTCGGTCAGTGGGGGCGCCGGCAGCGGCACCCCCGCCGCGGAGAGGGCGGAGCCGTGGGACGGGCGTCTGCCCGCAGAGGAGCGGCCGGGGACCGGCCGCCGGTTCGCCGAGCACCTCGCCGAGGTGACCGGGAAGAGCCTGAGCGGGAGCGACGGCCCCGATGAACGCGTGGAACTCCTGCGGGCCGGGCTGCACGCGGCCCGGGACCTCGGGGACACCCGGCTCGAGGCGCGTGTGCGCAACCTCTTGGGGCTGGTCCTCCTCGACTCCGGCGACCTCGAAGGCGCCGACACGGAGTTCGGCGCGTCCCTCGCCCTGGCCGAGTCCGGGGGCGACGACCGCGCCCGAGCGGCCGCACTGCAGTTCCGGGGCGTCGTGGCCCAGCGCGGCAGGCGCGACGAGGAGGCACTGGTCCTCTTCGGCCGGGCGGAGGCGGTCGGAGCGGCGACGGGCCGCGCCCGGGGGACGGCCGGGCTCGACCTGCTGCGCGGCCGCTCCCTGGTGACCCTGGGCCGGTTCGATCACGCCCTGGAGCTGCTGGACGCGGCCCTGGAGGCCTTCTCGGCTCCGCGGGAGGACCGGCCCGTGGACGAGGTCAACGTGGCCAGGGTCCGGCTGGAGCGGGGGCGCGCCCTCAACGCCAAACGCCGGACCGGTGAGGCCAGGCGGGAACTGGAGCTGTCCCTGGCCGGGTTCGAGGACCGGGGGCTCACCGCCCAGGCAGCCCGGGTCCGCGAGGTGCTGGCGGGGGTGGCCCAGCTGTCCGGTGAGAAGGACTGGAAGGACCACCTGGTGGAGGCGGAGCGGCTCTACCGCGAGATCGGCAACGAGACCGATGCCGCTCGGGTGCGGACCTACCTCGGATAGGTCCGGTGCGGGCGGTCACGGCACCGAACCGCACCGGTGTCGGCGGTGTCCCTGAGAGAACGGACGTCCTGTGGCGGAGCGGGAACGGCTGAGCGGTGGCGCGCCCGCCCGGGCGCGCCACCGCACGGCACGGTTCAGCTCAGGCGGCGGGCCCCGGCGGACGGCAGGGCGGTGAACACCACCGGTTCGTCGAAGCCCCGCTCGGCGAAGGCCGCGCGCACCGCCTTTTCGCAGTCCGACACGGCCTCGGCGTCCACCAGGGCGATCACACAGCCGCCGAACCCGCCCCCGGTGATCCGGGCGCCCAGCGCTCCGGCGGACAGCGCGGCCGCCACCGCCGTGTCCACCTCGGGCACGCTCACCTCGTAGTCGTCACGCAGGGAGGTGTGGGAGGCGGTGAACAGCGGACCCGCCTCACGGGGCCTCCCGGACCGGAGCAGGGCCACGGCCTCCAGCACCCGCGCGTTCTCGGTGACCACGTGCCGCACGCGGCGGCGGACGAGGTCGTCGGGGAGCGCGGCCAGCGCCTCGGGCAGTCCCGCCACGGAGACGTCGCGCAGCGCCGGCACCCCCAGGATCCGGGCGGCCTCCTCGCAGGAGCGCCGCCGCTCGGCGTAGGCGCCCTCCACCAGGCGCCGCGGTGCCCGGGTGTCCACCACCAGCAGGGACATCCCGTGTGCGGCCGGGTCGAACGGCACCTGCTCGGTCTCCAGCGAACGGCAGTCCAGGAACAGCGCCCGGCCCTCGTCGGCCAGCATGACCGCTGACTGGTCCATGATCCCGCAGGGCATCCCCGCGAAGTCGTTCTCCGCGCGCTGGGCCAGGCGTGCCACCTCGGCCGGGGCGGGCTCGGAGCCGTACAGGCCGGTGGCGGCGAGGACGGTCCCGCAGCACACCGCGGCCGACGTGGACAGTCCGGTCCCGGTGGGGATGGAGCTCTCCACCAGCAGGTCCAGCCCGCCGATCCCGTACCCCTCGTCGGTGAGCGCCCACAGCGCTCCCGCCTGGTAGGCGGCCCAGCCGGGCACCGAACCGGGGGAGAGGTCGGCCAGGCGCGCCTCGAAGACGTCGGGGAACTGCCCTGAGCGCAGCCGCACGAGCCCGTCCTGACGGCGGGCGGCGGCCACGGTCAGGGAGTGGGGCAGGGCGATCGGGAGCGCGAAACCGTCGTTGTAGTCGGTGTGCTCGCCGATGAGGTTGATCCGCCCGGGGGCGGTCCACGCCCCCTCGGGGTCCGAGCCGAACACCTTCCGGAACCCGGCCGAGACGTCGTCCACACGGGTGTCGTTCATGCGCTGACCTCCCGGCCACGGGCGAAGGCCCAGGCGTCCGCCACGATCTCGTCCAGCTTGCGCACGGGCTCCCAGCCCAGCCCTCGGCGGGCCCGTTCGGTGTCGGCCACCAGCACCGCGGGGTCGCCCGCGCGCCGCGGCCCCTCGACCACCGGGACGGGGTGCCCGGTGACGCGGCGGACGGCGGCCAGGACCTCGCGCACCGTGTACCCGCCGCCGCTGCCCAGGTTGTACACCCGGTGGGTGCCGGGCTCCACGTGCTCCAGCGCCCGCAGGTGGGCGTCGGCGAGATCGGCCACGTGGAGGTAGTCGCGGACCGCGGTGCCGTCACCGGTGGGGTAGTCGGTGCCGAAGACCGAGGCGTGCGGGGCCTCGCCGGCGGCCACCCGGAGGAGGTTCGGGACGAGGTGGGTCTCGGGGTCGTGCCGCTCGCCGCACCCCCCGTACGCGCCGGCGACGTTGAAGTAGCGCAGGCTCACCGCGCCCAGCCCGTGCGCCCGCGCCCAGCCGGACAGCATGTGGTCCACGGCGAGCTTGCTCGCGCCGTAGGGGTTGGTGGGCACGGCGGGGTCGGTCTCGCGCAGCGGTGCGTCCGAGGGCGGGTCCCCGTAGGTGGCGGCGGTGGAGGAGAACACGAAGCGGTTCACCCCGTGGGTCCGCGCCGCCTCCAGCAGGGCGAGTGTGCCGCCCACGTTGTTGTCCCAGTAGGGTCCCGGGTCCTGGACGGACTCGCCGACCAGGGTTTTCGCGGCGAAGTGCAGGACCGCGTCGAAGGACGGGTCGAGCACGTCGGCGGCGGCGCGGATGTCCCCCTCCACCAGGGTCGCGCCCGGGGGGACGGCGTCGCGGTGCCCGGTGGAGAGCACGTCGAGCACGGTGACCTCGTGCCCGGCCTCCAACAGGTGCGCGGTGACGACGCTGCCGACGTAACCGGCGCCGCCGGTGACGAGGAGTTTCACGGTTCAGACCTCTCGGAGTCGCTGGGCCGTGGTCTCGGGGGCCACGTCGTTGCTGAACACACCCGCGCCGGACTCGGTACCGGCCAGGTACTTGAGTTTGCCCGGGGCGCGGCGGACGGAGAACAGTTCGAAGCGCAGCCGGGACAGCTCGCGGAGTCCGGGATCGTTCACGGGAGCCTGGTGGCAGGCGGACATGTAGGGCAGCGGGGTGTCGTACAGGCGGTCCATCCGGCGGAGGAGGTCGCCGTAGAGCTCCGCGAGGGCGGTGCGTTCGCCGTCGTCCAGGGCGGGCAGGTCGGGCACGGCCCGGTGGGGGTACACGTGGACCTCCACCGGCCAGCGGGCCGCCTCGGGGACGAACGCGGTCCAGTGCTCGTTGCGCAGCACCACGCGGGGGCCCGCGCTCTCCGCCGCCAGGATGTCGGCGAACAGGTCGCCTCCGGTCTCCGCCCGGTGCAGACGGGCCGAGTCCAGGTCGCGTTCGGTCCGGGGGGTGACGAACGGGAGCGCGTAGATCTGCCCGTGCGGGTGGTGCAGGGTCACCCCGATCTCCGGGCCCCGGTTCTCGAAGACGTACACCTGCGCCACCTCGGGCCGGGCGGACAGCTCCTCGGTGCGGTCGGCCCAGGCGTCCACGACGGTGCGCAGGCGCCCGGCGCCGAGTTCGGCGAGTGAGGTGTCGTGGTCGGAGGAGAAGCAGACCACCTCGCAGCGGCCCTCGGCGCCGCTGAGCGCGGGGAAGCGGTTCTCGAACACCGCCACGTCGTACGTGGAGGAGGGCACCTCGGTCAGCCGGTCGCCGCGGGAGGGGCACAGCGGGCACTCGTCGCTGGGCGGCAGGTGGGTGCGGCCCTGGCGGTGGGCGGCGAGGATCACGTGTTCGCGCCGGAGCGGGTCCCAGCGCAGCTCCGAACCGGGAGCCGCGGGGGGCAGGTCCCGCAGGTCGGGGACCTCCTCGCGGACGCTGTCGCCCTCGTCGTAGTAGATGATCTCGCGGCCGTCGGCCAGGCGTGTGGCGGTCTTTCTCATCCGTCCTCCCGGGGGATGTCGGTGACCACGAGGCGGCCCACGCGGTCCTGGAGGGTCTCGCGCGCCGCGGGGGGCAGGCCGGCATCGGTGACGAGCACGTCGCAGCGCTCCAGCGGGGCGATGGTGCTGATGCCGACCGTGCCCCACTTGGTGTGGTCGGCGGCGACCACCAGGGTGCCGGCCGACTCCACCAGGGCGCGGTTCGTCTCGGACTCCATGAGGTTGGGGGTGGTGAACCCGGCCCGTTCGTGCATGCCGTGCACGCCCAGGACCAGGGTGTCCAGGTTGATCCCGCGCACGGAGGCCAGGGCGATCGGGCCCACGAGGGCGTCCGAGGGGGTGCGGAAGCCACCGGTGAGCGCCACGGTCTGGTCGGTGCGCTCGGACCGGTAGAACACCTCCGCCACGTGGACGGAGTTGGTGATGACGGTCAGCCCGGGGGTCTCGCGCAGGTACTCGGCGACCAGGGCGGTGGTGGTTCCGGCGGACAGTCCGACGGCGCTGTGCGGCTCGACCAGCTCGGTCACGGCGCGGGCGATCGCGTGCTTCTCCTCGGACTGCCGTGTCGACTTCGCCTCGAACCCGGGCTCCTCGGTGCGGGCCCCCACCGGGGCGACGGCACCGCCGTGCACCTTGTGCACCTCGCCGCGGTGTTCCAGGGCGTCGAGGTCGCGGCGGATGGTCATGTCCGACACGGCGAAGGCCTCGACGAGCTCGGTGACGCGCACGCCCCCGTCCCGCCGGACCTGTTCGAGGATCAGCTCCTGCCGTTGCGCGGCCAGCATCCGCGTCCCCCAAGGGTGGTTAATGTTTGATTCTGTTTGATTAAGGTGCCTCGTTGGCGTTCCTGCTGTCAATAGGCCGGGGAGGAGGCGATGGAATTTGTTGATATCTGTCCTGGGGTGTTGACAGAGGAGGGGTCGCCTTCCGAAGCTGGGGACGCCTGAGGGGACCACTCCGTCGCCGGGCCGACCCTGGGAGCGAGCAAGGGATGACCCACCACCGCACCGTCGAACTCCGGGCCGCCGGGACCGCGCTGGTCCTGGGGGTGCCCGACTCCGGTCTGCCGCACGTCCTGCACTGGGGCGCCGACCTGTCCGACCTCGAAGGGTTGGCCGAGGCCGCCGCGCCCCCGGCGGCCAACAACGGGGTGGACGTGCCCGTACGGCTGTCACTGCTGCCCACCCAGGGGGAGGGCTGGCGCGGCCACCCGGGGCTGGCCGGACACCACGACGGGCGGGTGACCTACCCGAAGTGGGGGCGGACCGAAGTGGTCGCCGACCCCTTGGAGGGGGCCGGGCCCGGGACCGGCGGGCAGGTCACCGCGACCGCCGAGGCAGGCGGGCTGCGGGTGCGCTGCGAGGTGCGGATGGAGGCCTCCGGACTGGTCCGGGCGCGCAACACCGTCACCAACCTCGACCCCGCCCCCTGGACACTGGACGCGCTGCACGTGACCCTTCCGCTGCCCCGGGAAGCGGCGGAGGTCCTGGACCTGACCGGGCGGTGGGTCCGGGAACGCTCACCGCAACGGCAGCCGCTCACCATGGGCACCCGGATGCGGGCCTCCCGGCGCGGCCGCTCCGGGCACGACGCACCGCTGCTGCTCACCGCGGGCAGCCCGGGGTTCGGGTTCCGGCACGGCGAGGTCTGGGGTGTGCACACCGCCTGGAGCGGAGACCACGTCCACCTGGCCGAGCGGCTCCCCGAGGGGGCCGGACAGGCCGACGCGGTCATCGCGGGCGGCGAACTCCTCCACCCCGGCGAGGTCCGGTTGGCCCGGGGCGAGTCCTACAGCACCCCCTGGGTGTTCCTCTCCTGGTCGGACCGGGGCCTGGACGGCATGTCCGAGCGGGTCCACCGGTGGCTGCGGGCCCGGCCCGAACACCCCTCCTCGCCGCGTCCCGTGGTCCTCAACACCTGGGAGGCGGTCTACTTCGACCACGACCTGGAACGGCTGACCGGGCTCGCCGACACCGCCGCCCGGATCGGGGTGGAGCGCTTCGTCCTCGACGACGGCTGGTTCCGGGGCCGCCGCGACGAGACCGCCGGGCTCGGGGACTGGACCGTGGACCCCGAGGTGTGGCCGGACGGCCTGCACCCGCTCTTCGACCACGTCCGCGCCCTCGGTATGGAGGTGGGGCTGTGGGTGGAACCGGAGATGGTCAACCCCGACTCCGACCTCGCCCGCGCCCACCCGGAGTGGCTGCTGGCTCCCGAGGACCACCTGCCCCCGCCCAGCCGGAACCAGCAGGTGCTGGACCTGGGACGGCCCGAGGCGCTGGAGTACGTGTTCGGACAGCTGGACGCGCTGGTCACCGAGTACCGGCCGGACTACCTCAAGTGGGACCACAACCGGGACCTCCTGGAAGCGGTGCACGGGCCCACCGGCGGCGCGGGCGTGCACGGCCAGACCCTCGCCGTCTACGAACTGCTCGACCGGCTGCGCGCACGCCACCCCGGGCTGGAGATCGAGTCGTGCTCCTCCGGCGGCGGCCGCGTCGACCTCGGCGTCCTCGCCCGCACCGACCGGGTGTGGGCCTCGGACAACAACGACCCCCTGGAACGGTTGGCCGTGCAGCGCTGGACCGGTCTGCTGCTGCCGCCCGAACTGGTCGGCAGCCACGTGGGCGGGCCCGAGTCGCACACCACGGGACGGGTCACCTCGCTGTCCACCCGGCTGCTCACCAGCCTGATGTCGCACGCCGGGATCGAATGGGATGTCACCCGCTGCTCCGAGGCGGAGGTCGCCGCCCTCACCTCGTGGATCGGGCTGTACAAGGAGCTGCGGCCGCTGCTGCACTCCGGTGACCCGGTGCACGCGGACCCCACGGACCCGGCCGACCAGCTCGACGGGGTGGTCGCGGGGGACGGCGGCGAGGCGGTGTTCCGGTACGCCCGGCTGGAGTCCTCCGTACGGGCCCTGCCCGGGCGGATCCGCCTGCCGGGGCTGCGGACGGACCGCCGCTACCGGGTGGTCCGGCGGGAGGAGGCCGGACGGCCGTCCACCATGCAGCAGGTGACCCCGGAATGGTTCCGCAGGGGGGAGACGGTGGTGTCAGGCGCCGTGCTCGCCGGATCCGGGCTCCAGATGCCCAACCTCAACCCGGCCCAGGTCCTGCTGCTCCACCTCACGGAGGTCTGACCGTTGTCCTACCTTGACGGATTCGCCCCCTCGGAAGGGGCCCGCGCTCCGCGTGCCCGGCTGGTCTCGGACGCCCCCGGACTCGACCTGAACGGCCCGTGGCGCTTCCGACTGCTGCCCGGGGCCCCTGAGGACACCGGTGGCATCGAGGCCCCGGACTTCGACGACTCCGGCTGGGACACCCTCCAGGTCCCCTCCCACTGGCAGCTGCACGGGTACGGCTCCCCGGCGTACACCAACCTCCACTACCCCTTCCCGATCGACCCCCCGTACGTCCCGGACGAGAACCCCACCGGCGATCACCGAAGGGAGTTCCACCTGCCCGAGGACTGGCCGCACGGCGGGGCACGGACCGGTTCGGGGGACGGGGAGCGGCGAGCAGGCGGGCAGCGCGGGGGTGAGCGGCGGGAAGGCGCGTGGTACGGCTCCCCGGGGTCGGCGGTACTGCGTTTCGACGGCGTGGACTCCTGTTTCCGGGTGTGGCTGAACGGCACCGAGGTGGGGTTCGCGACCGGCAGCCGCCTGGTGAGCGAGTTCGACGTGGGACACCTGCTGCGGCCGGGGCGCAACGTCCTGGCGGTGCGGGTGCACCAGTGGTCGGCCGCGAGCTACCTGGAGGACCAGGACATGTGGTGGCTGTCGGGGATCTTCCGCGACGTCACCCTCCTGTCCCGGCCCGAGGACGGGATCGAGGACGTCACCGTGCGCGCCGACTACGACCACCGGACCGGCACGGGCACCCTGCGGGTGGACGTCGAGGGCTCCCCCGACAGCGTGATCGACCTGCCCGAACTCGGGCTCGCCGGGGCCCGCCCCGGGGCCGTGCACGAGCTCGGCCCGGTGGAACCCTGGTCCGCGGAGGTCCCCCGCCGGTACGAACTCCGGGTGAGCTCGCCGGGGGAGCGGGTCCGGCTGCGGGTGGGCTTCCGGACGGTGGACACCGAGGGCGGGCAGCTGCGGGTGAACGGGATCCCCCTGCTGCTGCGCGGGGTGAACCGGCACGAGTGGCACCCCGACCACGGCCGCGCGGTCCCCTGGGAGACCATGCGCGAGGACGTGCTGCTGATGAAGCGGCACCACGTCAACGCCGTACGGACCAGCCACTACCCGCCGCACCCGGACTTCCTCGACCTCTGCGACGAGCTGGGACTGTGGGTGGTGGACGAGTGCGATCTGGAGACGCACGGGTTCGAGGCGGTGGGCTGGCGGAACAACCCCTCCGCCGACCCGCGCTGGCGGGAGGCCTTCATCGACCGGATGCGCCGCACCGTGGCCCGGGACCGCAACCACCCGAGCGTCATCCTGTGGTCGCTCGGCAACGAGTCGGGCACGGGGGACAACCTGCGGGCGATGGCGGACCGGACGCACGCCGACGACCCCACCCGGCCGGTGCACTACGAGGGTGACCAGGACAGCTCCTTCGTTGACGTGTACTCGCGGATGTACGCCTCGCACGACGAGGTCGCGGCGATCGGCCGGGGCGAGGAGCCCCCGACCGAGCGGGCCGAGGACGACGCCCACCGGCGCGGACTGCCGTTCGTGCTGTGCGAGTACGCCCACGCGATGGGCGCGGGACCGGGCGGCCTGGAGGAGTACCAGCGGCTGTTCGAGCAGTACCCGCGCTGCCAGGGCGGGTTCGTGTGGGATTGGATCGACCACGGGATCCGGCGGCGCGAGGCGGACGGAACCGAGTGGTTCGCCTACGGCGGTGACTTCGG
Source organism: Nocardiopsis ganjiahuensis DSM 45031 (assembly GCF_000341085.1). Lineage (GTDB taxonomy): Bacteria > Actinomycetota > Actinomycetes > Streptosporangiales > Streptosporangiaceae > Nocardiopsis > Nocardiopsis ganjiahuensis. Next base: position 77,280 of record NZ_ANBA01000013.1, read on the forward strand.
CGAGGTGCTGCACGACGGCAGCTTCGTGGCGGACGGACTGCTGTTCCCCGACCGGACCCCGAGCCCGGGGCTCACCGCCCTGGCCCGGACCTTCGCCCCCGTCCGCATCACCGTGGATACGTCCGCCGGTCCGGAACCGGGTGGCGCCCTGGTCCGGGTGGTCAACGGTTGGGAGGTCCTGGACACCTCCGGTCTGGAGTTCCGCTGGCGGGTGGAGGAGGACGGTGTTCCGGTCGGGGAGGGGACCCTGGCGGTCCCCGTCCTGGAACCGGGCGGGAGCGCCGAGACCGAGCTGCCCGCGCTCCCCGGGGGATCCGCCCCGACCGGGACGGGCACCGGTTTCGGCCGGGAGCGGTGGTTGACGGTCTCCGCGCACCTGACCGAGGCGTGCCCCTGGGCCGAGGCGGGCCACGAGGTCGCCTGGGCCCAGGCCAGAACCGACACCCCCGGCCTGGCCGAGCACCCACCCAGCCCTGAGCCCTCGTCCGGCCCCGAGTCCTCATCCGGATCCGGGCCCTCGTTCGGCCCTGAGCCCTCACCCGGATCCGGGTATCCGGTCCGCCCCGAGCCTTCACCCGGCCCTGAGTCCTCGTCCGGCCCCGAGCCGGTCGTGCCGGGTGACGCCTTCCGGGTCGGGCCGGGGCTCTTCGACCGGCACACCGGGGAACTGCGGTCGGTGGGCGGCCTGGCGGTGGGTGCGCCCAGGCTGGACCTGTGGCGTGCCCCCTCCGACAACGACGAGGGCCTGCACGGCATGGGGGTGGCTCCCTTCTGGCGGGCGGCCGGACTGGACCGGCTCACCGAGCGCCGGCTGACGGTGGACGTGGGCCCCGAAACCCTGGCCGTGCGCACCCGGGTCGCCCCGGCCGCCCGTGACCTGGGGCTGAACGTGGACTACCGGTGGACCGGCGCCGGAGACCGGTTGTGGCTGGAGCTGGTCGCGGAGGCGACGGGGGAGTGGATCTGCCCGCTTCCGCGTTTCGGGATCAACCTGACGGTCCCCGCTGCCTGGAACGGGGTGGAGTGGTTCGGGTACGGGCCGGGTGAGGCCTACCGGGACATGGCACAGGGGGTTCGGATCGGCCGTTTCACCAGCACGGTGGACGGTCTGCAGACCCCGTACCTGCGCCCGCAGGAGAACGGGAACCGGATGGGGGTGCGCTGGGCGGAGCTGCGTGGCCCGGACGGGTCGGGGCTGCGGATCGAGGGCGGCCCGGAGTTCGACCTGACCGCCCGCCGCTGGGACGACCACGCCCTGGACGCGGCACGGCACCCGCACGAGCTCACCGGGGACGACCGGATCCATCTGCGGTTGGACCTGGCCCACAACGGCCTGGGTTCGGCCTCGTGCGGGCCGGGTGTTCTCGCCCGGTACCAGCTGCCCGCCGGGAGCCACCGCCTGCGCCTGGCCTTTGTCCCCCTGGGGCGGCTCGACCGGCCCGGGATTCCCGGCTAGACCGTCTCCGAGGTCCGCGCCGCGTCCGGTGGCGCGGCCTGCGGAGGCGCTCCGGTGCCGGCCCCGGCGGGTCTTCGGCTGCCGGGGCCTCTGCCGACGGGTCGGTGCGAGGTGAGTTGGACCAGCAGGACCGCGCCGACCGCGGCGAGGGCGCCGAGCCCCTGCACCGGGGTGAGGGTCTCGTCGAGCAGCAGGAAACCGAGCAGGGTGGCGGTGAGCGGGCTGGCGAAGGACAGGAAGGACACCGCCAGGGCGGGCAGTCGCTCCAGGCCGCGGAACCACAGCACGTAGGAGAGCAGGGCCCCGACCAGCCCCAGGTAGGCGAACCCGGCCAGGTTGACGGGGGTCAGGCTCGTGGGCAGCCCCTCGAAGAGCAGGGTCGGGGGCAGCAGGACCAGCCCGCCCGCGGTGAGCTGCCAGCCGGTGACGCCGAGCAGGCTCACCCCCTCGGGGCGGCCCCAGCGCTTGGCGAGCACGATGCCGCTGCCCATGGAGACCGCGGCGACCAGCCCGGCCAGGACACCGACCGGGTCCAGGGCGGCCTCCGGCCCCACGACGAGCAGCCCCACGCCGAACGCGCCGAGCAGGCAGGCCAGGAGGTGCGCCGGTCGGAGCCGGTCGCCCAGCAGCAGAGCGGCCAGCAGCATGACGATGACCGGTTGGACCGACATCACCAGGGCGGCGACCCCGCCGGGCAGCAGGTAGGCGGCGACGTAGAGCAGGTAGAGGAAGGCGCCGATGTTGAGGGTGCCCAGGACCAGTGAGCGCCACCACCACACCCCGGTGGGCAGCGCGCGGGCGAACAGCACCAGGAGGAGCCCGGCGGGCAGTGCCCGCAGGAGCGCGGCGAGGAGGGGGCGGTCGGGTGGCAGGAACTCGGTGGTGACCAGGTAGGTGCTGCCCCAGACCATCGGGGCCAGGGCGGTGGTCAGGGAGTCCGCGGCGATCCGCCCGCGGCCGCTCACAGCGCCACCGCGGGCCGGGGGTCCCGGCCGGAGGGCGCCTGGACGGTGGACTCGGGGAGCTGGTGCTGAAGGGGTCCGGGGATCGGGTCCGGCCGGAAGCGCCGGACGCCGCGGCGGGTGCGGGTGGTCTCGGCGGCGGTGGAGGGGGCCACGGGAGAACCTTTCGATGCCGAAATGTTCGATGACGAAAGGTTATGCGAGCCACTCCGGACCCGTCAAGGGCACGGCGCTATGCTCTCCGGATGAACGACGCCGTCGACCTCTTCCTCGACCAGTGGGCCCGTGAACGGCCCGACCTCGACACCTCCCCGATGGGGATCATCGGTCGGACCAACCGTTTGCAGCAGATGCTGGGGCGCAGGGTGGGTGACCTCCTGGCCGAGTACGACCTCGAGCGCTGGGAGTTCGACGTACTGGCCACCCTGAGGCGCTCCGGCCCGCCCTACCGGCTGACCGCGAAGGATCTGGTGCGGATGATGATGGTGGGGTCGGCCGCCATGACCAACCGGGTCGACCGCCTCGTACGCAAGGAACTGGTCTACCGCGAGGCCGACCCCGCCAGCCGGCGCCGTGTCCTGGTCAGCCTCACCGACAAGGGGCTGGACCTGGTGAACAGCGCGGTGGAGGGGCACGTGGCCAACGAGGCGCGCCTGCTCGAAGGCCTGAGCGCGGACGAGCAGGCCCAGCTGGCAGGCCTGCTGCGCACGCTGCTGCTCTCCCTGGGTGACACGGCCCCCGAGGAGCCCTGACCCCGGGGAACCCCGTCTCCGGGCATCCCGTTCCCGAGGGGACCCGCCCTCGGACGAACCCCGCTCTCGGAGGGACCCCGAGGGCTGGGGGCGGCGGATCCGGGCACGACGAAGGGGAGGCCCCGTGCTCGGGACCTCCCCTCGGAGTTCTGTTCGGGCTGTCGACCTACCGGGCGGCGCCCTCGCGGACTAGCGCCCCTTGGGCTTGTCGTCCGGGGTCAGGGCGTCCTTGACCTTCTCGCCCGCCTGCTTGACCTTGGACTTGGTCTGGTCGGCCTTGCCCTCGGCCTGCCACTGCTCGTTGCCCGTGGCCTTGCCGGCGCCCTCCTTGGCCTTGCCCTTGAACTCGTCGAACTTGTTCTCGGCCTTGTCGTTCTCCGACATGGGAGCCTCCTTCGATCGGTTCCACTTACAGCCCTGTCCGATCTCAGCGGAACTAATCGTGTTTCGGGCGACGGATGCGCCGACGGTGACCGAGAGCACCCGGTGAGGTCTCAGGCCTCGGCGGGTGCGATCGGCACGACGGAGGCGAAGGGGGCGTGCGTGGTCAGGCGCTCGGAGATGCCCTCGCGGACCATGGCCTTGGCGGTGCGCACGGCCTCACCGACCCCGGAACCCTTGGCCAGCTCGGCGGTGATCGCGGCGGCGAAGGTGCAGCCGGCGCCGCTCACCCGCTCCTCGCCGATCTTCGGAGCGCTCAGGACCGTGACCTCCTCGCCGTCGAAGTAGACGTCGACGGCGTCGGGCCCGGGCAGTTCGGTCCCGCCCTTGACGATCACGTGCTGGGGGCCGAGCTCGCGGATGCGGCGGGCGGCCTCGACGAGGTCGTCGACGGAGTCGAGGGACTCCATCCCGGCGAGGGTGCGGGCCTCGAAGTGGTTCGGGGTGATGACGGTGGCCAGCGGTAGGATCTGCGCGGTCAGGGCCTTGTCGGTGTCCAGAGCGGCACCGGGCTCCTGGCCCTTGCAGATCAGGACCGGGTCGAGGACCACGTGCCGCCACGCCTGGTGCCGGAGGGCTTCGGCGACCACGTCGATGGTGTCCGGGGTGCCGAGCATGCCGATCTTGACGACGTCGAGGTCGTGGCAGCTGGTGGCCGCCTCGATCTGGTCGGCGATCACGCCCGGGTCGACCGGGACGAAGCGGTGCCCCCAGTTGTTCTTGGGGTCGAAGGAGACGATGCAGGTGATGGTCCCGACCCCGTAGACGCCCAGTTCCTGGAAGGCCTTGAGATCGGCCTGGATCCCGGCGCCGCCGGTGGCCTCGGACCCTGCGATCACGTACGCGCGGTTGGCCATCGCCAACCTCCCTCTGCTTGTTGTGCTGTTGCGCGGTGTCGGAGCCCTCACGGGTCACGAACCCACTGGATATTGCATCACAACTGGCTATTTCCGGCATATCGGGCGCAACGGGGCCCCTGGGAGAGCGCCTCCCGGTTCCCAGCGTCGCGCAGCGCCGAGCGCTTACCGGTTTCCAGCATTTTCCGGTTCTGAGCGTGGTCCGGCTCCGAGTACCTCCCGGTCCCGGGTGTCACCCGGCTCCGAGGGTGTGCCGCGCCGTTGCCCCCGCAAGTCTAGGCGGGCGCGTCCGGGGGCCGTCTCGCCCGACGCGCGGCTCGGGCGAGGTCCACGGCGGGCTCCGTCGCAAGGGAGGCCTCACAGGTGCGAGAGCAGGGCGTCCGTGGCGTCGTAACCGTTGGCGTAGGCGCCGTCCACGGTGTTCTCACCGGTGGTCGGCTCGCCCGCGAAGTACAGGACCCCCTCCAGCGGCACCGCCAGCGTGTCCGGGGCGTCGTGCGCGCCGGGCGGGACGAACAGGTACGCACCCCGGCTGAACTCGTCGGCGGCCCAGTCGTGCGTGGTCCGGGCGACCGGCTCCGGGACGTCCTCGCCGAGCACCTCGGACAGCGCCGCCAGCCCGGCGGCGAACCGCTGGTCCGCGGGCATGCCCAGGAGCTCACGGGCGTTCTCGCCCGTCGCCCAGGCCACCACCACCTCCGGGTCCTCACGGGACAGGCACCAGAACACGAACGCCGAGTCCTCGTCCCAGCCCAGGACGTCCTCGCCGGAGGGGAAGACCGCGCGGTCGAACTCGTACACGAGCTTGAGGGCGTCGGTGCGGTCCAGGGAGGCGACGGCGTCGCGGTGGCTCGAGGGGAGTCCGGGTTCGAAGGTCACGTCACCGGCCTTGAGCACCCCGATCGGCAGGGTGACCACGCACCGGTCGGCGCGCACCTCGACCCCGCCGCCGGGCCCGGACGCGTCCAGCACCACGCCCCGGCCGGACCAGCGCACCCGGCGCACCGCGTGTCCGAGGCGGATGTCCAGGCCGTGGGAGAGCGGGGGGAGGAGGCTGTCGTAGCCGCCGACCACCCGGAAGTTCTCGCGCGGCACCGACCACCAGTCGAAGAGTCCGTACTCGCGCATCCACACGGCGCTCCACCGCTCCAGCGACTCGTTGTCGACGGACACCGGCGGCCACAGCTCCTCGGGAACGCCCATCCGGCGCAGGTAGGCGGCGGCGTCCTCGTCGTCACGGGGCGGTTCCGGTGTCGGGACGGGTTCGGGGACCCCGTTGCCGGCGCGGACCAGGACGGTCTCCGCCCCGGCCTCCTCCACCAGTTCCCAGGTGTAGGCGTCCCGGCCGTGGATCAGGCCGGCACCGAGCTCGACCGGGACCGAGCTGAAGGTGTGGTCGGTGTACAGCTGGCCGCCGATCCGGTCGCGCGCCTCCAGGACGATCACGGACAGCCCGTGGTCGGCGAGGTTGCGCGCGGCCGACAACCCGGACACCCCGGCGCCGATCACGGCCACGTCCCAGCGCTCGCGGAACGCGTGGACCGACGCGCCCAGGGCCACCGCGCCGCCCAGGAGGAGACCCCCGCCGAGCAGGAGGGACCTCCGGTTCACCAGCGAGGGCGCAGCGCCGCCCGAACCCCGTCCGCCCGAGCCCACGCCGCCTCCCGAAGACCTTCCGCGGCCCCCGCTCCGAGGGACGCCACCCCCGCATTATCCGGGAATCGCGTACCGCCCGTGGCCACCGGGGTCTCCGCGCTCGGCCGGACGGCGATGACGGGCTGCGGATCTTCCGGCGGGGCCGCTGGAGGCCCTGCGGAAGAAGGTGCTGTCCCGGACCGGTTAGCCTTCGGGGCGGCCCGCCCCCGTCGGGGAAGAGGACAGCGCCCCTTTCCGGACCCCGGTACGCCGGTGCTCCCCGTCGCCGGGCACAGCCGGTTTCACGGGGAGCGCCCCGGGAAGCAGGTCACCGCGGCCCGTCCCAGCACACGGGGCCGGGACCGCCGGCCGCCACGGACGCACCAACGAACCACATCCGCTCACCATCCGAAGCGCAACAGGCACTCGAATCATTCGGGCAGCCGGAGGATCACATCGGTATGTCGCACACGAACACCTTCCTCGCCCTCCTCGTCGATGCCTACACCAGGGCGCGGGTCGAGGTCGAGATCGTTCCCCCGGCCGGTCTCGGCATCGAACTCCCGGGCTACGGGACCACGGTCATCGACTACACCGAACCCATCGCCCGACTCGCCGACCACCCGGAGGAGCGGTATCCCGAGCTGGCCGAACAGGTGGTCCTCGCGATGATGCGCAACATGCGGGAACGCGGCATCCCGCTGGGCACGCACTACCCGCCCCGGTCCGACGACCACGCCAGGCGGGCCCTGCTCACCGCACTGTCCGAACGAGGGCACGACGCCCACTTCACCGATCCCGACACCGTGGTCCTCCTCGGGGACGCCGACAAGAGCACACTCCACGCCCACCGGTACCTCGCGGCCGCCGAGGACCTCGACGAGGACGCCGTCTCCCGGTACGCGGTCGAGTACGTGGAGGGTTTCGAGCGCGACTTCGCCCGGGGGATCCGGACCTCGGTCTCCGAGGACCGGTTGCGGGTCCGCGTCCGCCCCGAGTCGTCGTTTCCCGAGGAGGCGCTCCCGACGCTGGTCTCACGTCCGCTCACCTCGGACCTGCGGCTGGTGGTCGTCGTCGACTACCCGGAGAGCATGCTGGTGCTCCGGCGCGAACAGCTGGGCGGCATGACCGAGGAGCGGGCCCTGGAGGCGGCCGTCGCCAACTCCCTGGAGGAACCGTTCGAGGTCTCCGAGACGGACCTCCTCGACACCCCGATCGTGCACATCGGCGGTGGGAACCAGGAGTACACCCTCGCCCACCTGAACGTCCTCGACCGCTACCTGGGCGAGGCCCCGCACGGCGCCCTCGTGGTGCTCCCCTCCCCGTCGGTGGTCGTGGCACACGTCCTGGGCCGGAGCAACCCCGTCACGGCCATGGAGCACCTCCAGGAGTTGGCCGAGCGGTACACGGCCGACACGAACAAGCCGGTCAGCGACAAGCTGTACTGGTGGCACCCCGGCTCGCGGGACAGCGACCTCCCCGATCTGCGAGAGGTGGCGATCACCGTCGACGACGAGAAGAGGGAGATCTCGCTCTTCTCCTCCGACGAGGAGTTCCGTCCCCTCCTGGAATCCCTGATGCGGTCGATGCGGTCCGAATCCTGAGCCCACCGGGGCCGACGGCGCCGCCACGGTCGGGTCGTCCGCAGGAGTCGAGCAGGTACCGGTCCGGGCCGAGCTGCCAGGGCCCGGCGCTTCGACGGATGTCGGTGAGGACCGCTAGCCTCCGGGGTCCCACCGTCATCCGAAGCGCCGAAGGGCCGCACCCACATGTCGCACACCGACACCTTCCTGAACCTCCTGACCGCGACCTACGCCAGGCACGGCGCCGACGTGCGGGTGGTTCCTCCCACCCGGCTGCGGATCCCGCTTCCGCCCAACGACCAGAACCACGAGTCCTTCGAGATGGACTGCGCCGGCATCGTCGAGGACATGCGGTCCGTCGCGTCCGAGGAGCACGCCGGGTACGCCGAGCAGATCGTGTTCGGCATGATGCGTCAGCTGCGCTCACGCGGGTTCGCCTTCGGGACGCACTACCCGCTGCTGTCCACGGACACGGCCAGGCAGGTTCTGTTGTCCGAACTGGCCGCGCACGGGATCGACGCCCGTTTCGAGTTCCCTGACAGCCTGAGCATCGCTCTTCCCGATGACCGCAGGGGGCGGCGGGACGTGAGCGATTACCTGTCCTCCGTCGAGGAGCTGGACGAGGAGGGGATCCGGGAGAGGGCGGCCGAGCTCGCCGAAGCGATCGGGTCCACCCTCGGGATGGTGCGGCCCGCCGCGTCCCCGGAGGGGCGGCTGCGCACCCGCCTGTACCCGGAGACGGCCTTTCCCCGGGGGGCGCTCGACATCCTGGTGTCCCGGCCCTTCGCCTCCGGTGTGTTCGAGGTCGTGGTCGTGGACTTCCCCGACTCGATCCAGCCCTTGAACCGTGCCGACCTCGAGAAGGTCGGCCTCACCGAGGAACAGGCCTTCGACCGGGCGGTCGAGGGATCCCTGAGCGAGCCGTTCGAGGTCTCCCGCATGGACGCCCGGGGCGCCGAGATCGTGCACATCGGAATCGGCGGCGGGTTCTACGCGGGCTCGCAGCTGCACGTCCTGGACCGTCATCTGGGGGACGCGCCGCACGGCGCGCTCGTGGTGTTCCCGTCCCCGCCGGTGGTGATGGCGCACGTCCTGGGACAGAGCGAGCAGCCGGTCATCGCGATGGACACCCTCCAGGAGGTGGCGAGGCGCTACACCGCGGACACGGACAAGCCCATCACCGACAAGCTGTTCTGGTGGCGGCCGGAGTCCGTGCGGGACGGTCGGCCCCGCCTGGTCAAGGTCCGGGTGGAGATCGACGAGCAGACCGGGCAGGTGGGGGTGTACACCGAGGACGAGGACTTCATCCCCGTCATGAAGTCACTGGCCTGACCAGGGGCGACCCGCCCGGTGAAGGGCGGCCGGGCCGCCCGGCCCGGGAACCCGGCCCGCGGTGAGCTGCTCCGGGCCGGGCCGCCCCCTTCAGGGTCGGTGCCCTCAGGGGCCGCCACCTCTGCCGCCACACCTTCAGGGCCCCGGCCTCTCGACTGATGTCAGCGGCGCACGCTAGTGTCCGGCGCGTGCAGAACACACCTACCTTCCACGATCTCCTCAACGACGCCGCGATCCTCTCCATGGAGCACCAGCTCCACATGGAGAAGGTCGTCGGGAACTCCAACTGGAACGCGGACCTGGCCGAGCCCAGGTTCGAGTTCTCCGGCGAGTCGCAGCTGGTCTGCGACCGGTTCCACCTGCTGGGCAGCGCCGCACCGGGCCCCGGGTCCTGGATGTGGGCCTGGGCCAACCCGTCCGGTTTCTCCCCCGAGGTCACCGAGCTCTCCGTGACGGTGCGCGACCTCGGCCGCAAGTACGGCATCGCCGAGCTGGCCGAGCCGGAGGTGCCCTTCAGCGCCCTGCCCGGTTCCCCGGAGATGCCGCACCAGGTCCTGTCACTGCTCACTGACGCCGCCAAGGTCCTCACCGGGCGCTGGGCCGCCTACAACGGCCCGGTCGGCGGCGGTACGCGCGCCGGCTTCCTGCTCGAGCACCCCGGATTCCTGCTCCCCGCGCCCACCGCGCTCCACGTCATCAGCGTCATCCAACAGGCCGTCTCCCAGGTCCCCTCCATCACGGACCACCGCAGGGCCTCCTACAGCTACGCCCGACTGCGCGGACTCGACCCCCAGTTCTCCGCCGACGGCCGGACCCTCACCCTCAAGGCCTTCGGGATCGAGCTGGAGTTCGACGAGCTGAACCGGCTCATCCGGGCTCAGGGCACTCTCACCCCGGATTCGGTCTGACAGAACAGTCAACTCTGTTCCCTCGTGCCGGTCCGGTTGCCCGCCTCCCGGACGCCCGTCGCTCAGGCGCCCGCGTCCCGGCCGCCCGGGTTCTGGCCACCCGCCTCCGGGGTGGCAGCGGACCGGGCGGGGAACTGGCCCGGCCGACGGCCCTCGCCGGGGCCGCCGGCGTAGGTCTGGCCGACCCGGAGCCACTCCTGGGCGGCCGGGCCCTCAGCGGTCAGGGCCGTGTCGGCCACGTGGCGGCGGCGGGTGAGGACCAGGCAGAACTCCTCGGCGTCACCGCGGACCACGTCCGCGGCCTCGTCCGGGCCCATCCGCCAGAGCCCGCCGTCGGGCCTGGTCAGCTCCACGCGGACCGCCTCCTCGGGTGTCGGCAGCCCTCGGGCGAAGTAGCTGTAGGGGCGGGCGCGCAGGGCGATGTGGACGATGTGCCGCAGGCGTCCGGTGGGCTGTCGGGTCGTACCCAGGGTGTCCGCCACGTCCTGGCCGTGGGCCCAGGTCTCCATCAGCCGCGCGGTCGCCTTCGAGGGCACGCTCATCGGCGGCCCGAACCAGGGCACGCGGGTCCCGGCGGGGGCCGCGGCCAGGGCCGACCGCAGCGCGGCCGAGGACTCGCGCCACTCGTCGAGCAGGGCCTGCGGGGGCAGCCCGGCCAGGGGTGCGGCTGCCGTGTCCACGTACCCCTCCGGATCGGCCAGCGCGGCCTCGAGCATCTTCGCGAAACCGTCCGGGTCGGTCAGGGCGGTCAGCGCCGACCGGTCGAAGAAGGCCAGGTGGGCGACCTGGTCGGCAATGCTCCAGCCGGGCGCCGGGGTCGGTCGGGACCAGTCGGCGGTGGCGAGTCCGGCGAGCAGCGCGGCGAGGTCCTCCTGTTCCGCGCGCAGGTCCTCGACAAGGGTGGCTGTGTCGACCACGAGGGCTCCTCACAGGGCGCTCCGCCGACTCTGCGGCGGAACTCCGGGAACGAATGTTGACTGACTTGTCATGTTCGGCGCACCATAGCAAAGTGTGACCTGGCTCTCCCGGGATGTCCAGTTCTCCCTGGGGCGCCCGGCTCTCCCGGACCTCCTGGGCGGCCCCCGACACGGATGCGAGTGTGCGTACATGACCGCGACCGACACCCCCCGGACCGACCGTTGGAACACACCCGAGCGCGCCGCGCTCCGGGAGACGGTGCGGACCTTCGCGGCCAAGGAGGTCCTTCCCCACGTGGAACGGTGGGAGGACGAGGGCGAACTGCCCCGGGACCTGCACCGGGCCGCTGCACGCCTCGGCCTGCTCGGGCTCGGCCAGCCGGAGTCGGTGGGCGGCGAGGGCGAGATGCTCGACCAGCTCGTCGTCTCCGAGGAGGCCGTCCTGGCCGGCGTGCCGACCGGAGTCCTGGCCTCGCTGTTCACCCACACCATCGCGCTGCCCGCCCTGGTCGCGGACGGCCGCGAACACCTGGTGCGCGACTACGTCCGCCCCGCCCTGGCAGGGGAGCTGGTCTGCTCACTGGGCATCACCGAACCCGAAGCGGGATCGGACGTCGCCCACCTGCGCACCCGTGCCGTCCGCGACGGCGACGAGTGGGTGCTGAACGGGGCGAAGACCTTCATCACCTCCGGCTACCGGGCCGACTTCGTGACGGTGGCCGCCCGCACCTCCGACACCGGGCACGAGGGCATCTCGCTGTTCGTGGTCGAGCGCGGTACCCCCGGGTTCACCGCCGACCGCAAGCTGGACAAGATGGGCTGGCGTTCCTCGGACACCGCGGAGCTGTCCCTGGTGGACGTCCGGGTTCCCGCCGACCACCTCGTCGGCGAGGTGGACCAGGGCTTCTTCCAGATCATGCGCCAGTTCGCCGGTGAGCGGATCGGCCTGTCGGTGCAGGCCTGCGCGATGGCGCGCCGCTGCGTGGACCTGTCCGTGGAGTGGGTCCGCGAACGCGAGGCCTTCGGCGGGCCGCTGTCGCGCCGCCAGGTCCTGCGACACCGGCTGGTGGAGATGCACCGCCGCACCGAGGTCGCCACGGCCTACGTGCGGGGGATCGCGGAGCGGTTGCAGGACGGCGAACCCCTGATCGCGGAGGTGGCGATGGCGAAGAACACCGCGACCGAGGCGATGGACTACGTGGTCGACAACGCCGTCCAGCTGCACGGCGGCACGGGGTTCATGCGCGGCACCGAGGTGGAGCGCCACTACCGGGACGCCAGGGTCTTCAGCATCGGCGGAGGCACCTACGAGATCATGAACGAGGTCATCGCGAAGTTCCTCCCTCTGCGGTGACCGCGAGGAGATCCGTCGGGGGCGAGGGGTACCAGTGGGAAAACAGACGCTGACCGGGCGGCCGCCCACGGAGCGCGGACGGCGTAAGCGGAGCACCCTCGTCCAGGCTGCCCGCGAGGAGTTCGAGGAGCGCGGGTTCGAGGAGACGAGGGTCGCCCAGATCACCGGCCGGGCCGGGATCGCCTACGGGAGCTTCTACACCTACTTCGACTCCAAGGACGAGGTCTTCCACGAGGTCGCCAAGGGTGTGGCCGGGGAGATGTTCGACGCCGCCCGCTCCGCGGCGCCCCCGGGCACCGGAGCGGTGGACCGGATCCGCCACGCCACGGAGCGCTTCCTGGTCGCCTACCGGGACAACGCGCGGATCATGCAGGTCATCGAGCAGGTCTCCCCGCGCCACCCCCGCTTCCGGACCCTCTTCCTGGAGATCCGCGGGCTCTTCGTCGACCGGATCATCTCGGGGACCCGCCGCCTCCAGGAGGAGGGGCTGGCCTCGACCGACATCGACGTCGAGGCCACCGCGAGCATGCTCGGCGGGATGGTCGAGCACACCGCGAGGATGCTGTTCCTGTACGGCGAGGAGCACGACCCCGACGTGGTCGTGGAGACCGCCACCCGCCTGTGGGCGCGCGGCATCGGCCTGGAGTACGAGCCGCCCGGAGCGGGCCCCGGGCCCCGGGACCGCAGCGGGTTCCGGACCCGGAGCGGGTGAGGAACGTACAAGACCCCGGGACCGGCCCCGGGCGAGGATTCCGGGCATGGAGACCACAGACGCCGCCAAGGCTTCCGAACCGATTCGCTTCGACACCAAGATCGCCGTCCTGCTCCGTGACGACCTGGCCGTGTGGCAGCGGCTCAACGTCACGGCCTTCCTGGTCAGCGGGCTCGGCCGCCGGGTGCCGGAGCTGATCGGCGAACCCTACGAGGACGCCGACGGCACCGCCTACCTGCCGATGTTCCGCCAGCCCGTCATGGTGTTCGAGGGGAGCAAGGAGACGCTGACCATGGCGCACACCCGGGCCCTGTCCCGGGACGCCGACCTCGCCGTGTTCACCTCAGACCTCTTCGGCACCGGCAACGACCGGGACAACCGGGCCGCGGTCCGTGCGGTCGGCCGGGACTCGCTGGACCTCGTGGGCCTGGCGGTGCACGGACCGAAGAACGGCGTGGACAAGATCGTCAAGGGCGCCCGGATGCACGGCTGAGATCGGCCGCGCTCCGCAGGGCGCGCGCGTACCGTCCGGGCGGGAGCCCGAGGACCCGCTTGAAGTGCCGGTTCAGGTGGGCCTGGTCATGGAACCCGGCAGCCGCGGCCGCCCGCGCGGGCGCCCGGCCTTCGAGGATCTGCTTGCGCGCGAGGTCCACCCGCCGCCCCACCAGGTACTGGTGCGGGGGCATGCCGAACCGCCGGGTGAACGCCCGGGTCAGGTGATTCGGGTGGGAGAAGAGGAGGTCGGAGGCCTCGGTCAGGGTGATCCCCTCGACGGTGCGGGCGTCCAGCAGGTCCCTCAACCGGTCGGCGATCCCGGGATCGTCCACCGGGGCCGCCCCCAGAAGGCCCAGGTGCCGCCGGAGGCGTTCGGAGACGAGGCCGAGCCTGCTCTCCGCCTCCAGGTCCTCCCCCCGCCGGAGCAGGGTGTCGTGCAACTGGTGGATGCGGTGGCGGAGCAGGGGGTCGTCGAACATCGGGTGGTCCACCGCCCGGCCGGCCAGGTCCGGGTCGATCTGCTCCGGCTCCAGGTACAGCACCCGTTTGCGCAACCCCTGCGCCGTGGTGGGGGTGCCGTTGTGCGGGACGTGCGGCGGAAGCAGGGTGACCGTCCGGTCGAGCGCCCCGTGTTCGTGCCGCCCGAGGTCGTAGCGGACGGTTCCGGAGTCGATGATGAGCAGCGTCCAGGACCGGTGCGTGTGCATCGGGTAGGCGTGCTGCCGCATGTGGGTGTGGAACACCTCGGCGATGCCGTCGATCCCCGGTTCGAGGACCACGGTGTCCGCGTGGCCGTCCATGCCAGAACTCTACGCCGCTCCTCCGCCGGGTCTCTCCGCCGCCCGGTCGGTCCGCCCGGTTCTCCCTCGTCGGGTCGAATCGAGTCGACGGCCCTCTTCGTGTTCGGGGAAGATTCGCTAGGGCGATCGAGGCGCGGGGATCATGTCACTGAGGTGGAACGCACAGGAATCCATCTCGTAGGGGACTTTGGAGATGCGCTCCACCAAAGGCTTCGAATGACCGTAGTCAGGGTTGATCTGACGTGCCAGTACGAGCATGACCACCTTGCGGGCCCCAGCCTGTTTGAGGCAATAGGCCGCCGACTGCGCGCGGGCGCCGGTCACCCATGTGTCGTCCAGCAGAAGGACGTCGGTCTCTGAACCCTGTGCCGGGAGGACGCCGGCCTCGAACCAGTCCTTGTGAAAGGAACGCGATTCCGACGGGACCTGCTGATTGACCGAGAGTCGGATGCCGCGCAGACTCCGCACCTTGTCACCGAGGGTCTCCTCCAGGGGGTGCACGTCCTGCGATGGATTCTTCGTGCTCGGAACGAAACAGACATGCGTGAATCGGTCGACATCCGCCGCTGCCTTCACACAACTGATGTGGTGAAGACAGAAATAAGCAAAAAGCGCGGTCAGGTTTCTTCTCGCCGTCCTGTTGTGCGGCTCCTGCTTGTACATACGAAGATTCTGGCTGTGCTGCCCGCCGGAGCCCTTGCGGTAGGTGATGGGAACAACGAGGTCAGCCGCCATACGCCCGGCCTGGTAGTCGATTTCCGCACAGGGGACACAGCGGGCGGAGGAGGGGCGGCAGGCGCCGAAGCACACCTGGCAGATCCCTGTCCCCGGGGTCGGGGATCCATGCAGGTAGGCGAGCTGAACCTCGACGTGGGTGCGGACGGAATACCGGCGCGCCTCACCAGACAAGTTCGGCTTCCCCTACCAGTTCCTCCGGCTTCACCTCGGCATCAGCCATGATCGATCGCACAGCGCACATCAGCTCCTCGATATCGCTGACCAGATGAACTCCAGGGCGCCTCTCATAATCACGCACCCACTGGTTCCGTAGCAACTCACGAGGCAGGATGACAGGTCGACCGTGTTTGAGTGCCATCCGCGCCTGAATGCGGGCTCCGCTGTGTTCCCCTGCCTCCACGACAATGGTCGCGGCGGCATAGCCGCTCATGACCGCGTTGCGCATGGGGAAACTCTTCTTCGTGGGAGCGGCATCAGGAAGGAACTGGCTGATCAACAGGCCCTTGTCAGCGATCTCGTCCTGGAGACGGCGATTCTCCGAGGGGTAGAACCGGTTGATCCCCGTGCCCAGCACGGCGACGGTTCGGCCGCCGTGGTCCAGGGCCGTCCTGTGCGCCACGGTGTCGATTCCGGCCGCCAGGCCGCTCACCACGGTGATGTTCTCCTGTGTGAGTCGGCGGGCGATGCTGCCGGCGACCGCCAGACCGTGCTCGGAAGCCTTTCGTGATCCGACTACGGCGATCGACCGCTGCTCCTCGGCCAGGACTGTTCCGCGGGTGAAGATCAGCGGTGGCATCTCGTGTACGTCGCGCAGTTGGGTCGGGTATGAGCCGTCCCAGAAAGCGTGTACCCCGACCTTCTCGGAGGCGCAGCGCGAGAGTAGCTGCCGTGCCTCTGCCAGGGCCACCTCCATCGGTCCTTGGTCCACGTCGAAGAGCGTGTCCTGGTCCCCGAAGGCATCACGCAGAACATGGGCGGCACCGGCCGAGTCCAGGACCCTCTCGGCCACGTCGCGCCATCGGACCCGCTTGCCCAGGAGAAGGGCGAGAAGGGCCGCCTGTTCCTCGCTCTGCTTCATACCCCCCAGGTTAAGACTTCCGTCACTACCCCACGTCCACGACACAGAACTCACCCCTTCCTCCACCACTCCAACGGCTGACTAGTACACATGTTCCAATACGGGTCTGACATTGTCCACGGTGCCCTGCGTGGGTGTGTGGCTCCGACGGCCGCGTTCCCGCGGTGACTGGACTCGCGGTCACAGGGCATCGAGCTTCTCGGCGGTGGTGGACACCGAGCCCGCGGAGCCTGGTGAGGGCCGGGGCTCGGATCGGGAATCCGGCCGACTGGAAGAGTGACCCGCCGATCTCCTCCGCGGCGGTCAGGGCGAGCAGGAGTGTGGTGCTCGCAGCAGCCGCGGCTAATCCTTCCGGCGGCGCGGGGCTGAGTGCCGGCAGTGCGGGAGCCCCGGAGGTCTGGTTCAGCGCCGGATTCCGTAGCGGGCGGCGACCTCGCCCGCTCGATCGCGCAGGAAATCACGCAGCCACTGGGGCTCCAGGACTTCGGCATCCGCGGCGAGCTGCCACAGCGCCCATTCGGCGTGCCTCGAATCCTGGAAGGTGACCTCCAGCCGCAGCCGGCCCTCCGCGTCAGGCCCGTCGGTGTCCGTGAGGCCGTCGGCTTCCTCGGAGAGGACGGCCAGCGCGGTGCCCGCCAATTCCTCCCGCCGCTCAGGCCTCACCCGCGCCACCACGGTCACCAGGTCGCCTCCGGCCCGGAACCGGGTGCTGCGCTCCTTCCACGCCTGGCCCAGATCGACCCGTTCCGCGCGCTCCGCCGGTTCGGGGAGTTCCTCGGCAGCCAGAACCCGGGACAGCCGGTAGGTGCGGTCCTCGCCGTCCCTGGTGGCCAGCAGATAACTCTGCTCGCGCACGGTGACCAGGCCGATCGGGTCCACCGTGCGCCACTTCGGCCCATGGCCCACAGCCTCGTAGCGGATGCGCAGCTTGTGTCCGGCGAACACCGCGCTCCGGATCCCGTCGACGACGGCACCGGGCACCTCTTCGGGAACCGTCGAACGCGCCAGCAGGTCGGTCTCCGGATCGATGAGGAGCCGCTGGGCCGCACCGGTCGCGATGTCCCGATGCCCTTCGGGCAGCGCGTCGACCACCTTGAGCATGGCCGAGGCCAGCGCCGAACTCAGACCGAACGCCTGCGTGCCGCGCCGCGATCCGGCGATCAGCAGGGCGAGGGCCTCGTCGTGGTTCAGCCCGGTGAGCTCGGTCCGGAAACCGGGCAGCAGCGCGAAACCACCGTGTCGACCCCGCTCGGAGTAGACCGGGACACCAGCGGCTGACAGCGCCTCGATGTCGCGCAGCACCGTTCGGGTGGAGACCTCCAGCTCGTCGGCGAGCGCGGCCGCCGACAGCTGCCCGTGCCGGCGCAGCAGCAACACCAGGGACACCAGCCGGTCAGCGCGCATGGAAAAACCCTACCGAAATACATGACAGAGGGTGTCGTGATTGGTTGCGAGGCTGATCAGGCAAGGCAGGGCAAGGACAGTGACCGCTGAGCCGACGGGCGCCCGTTCCGTCGGCGGACCGAATGGAGCTGACGTGGCGATGGAGCGAACGGTGGTCAACCCGTGGACCTGGTCGACGGAGCTGGGATACAACCAGGGCGAGGTGGTCTCCGGCCGGACCCGCACCCTGTACTGCTCCGGCCAGACCGCGATGAGCGGGGACGGCAAACCGCAGCACGCCGACGACATGGCGGCGCAGCTGGCGCTGAGCCTCGACAACCTGGAGGCGGTGCTCGCCGGAGCCGGGATGTCCCTGGCGAACCTCGTCCGGCTCAACGTCTACACCACTGACGTGGACCGGCTCTTCGAGCACTACGGGGAGCTGGCGTCGAGGCTGGGCGCCGCCCGGGTCGCGCCGACCACCACGATGCTCGGCGTGACACGGCTGGCCGTCCCCGACCTGATGGTCGAGCTGGAGGGAACCGCCGTCGCGTGACGCCGACCGTGCGTCCGGGTGTCCGGGACCGCCCGGACCCACGGGTGGTCCCGGCCGCCCGGGTGGGCACAATGACGCCATGACGACCAACCCCAGCGGTACCCAGGACCCCGGCGGTACACCGGACGTGACGACAGCCCAGGCGTGGCAGGTGATCGGAGGGGCGGCGGAGCTGGTGGAGCGGGTCTCCTACCGGGGCGCGAGGGAGGTGCTCCCCGCGAAGCTGCCGGTGCGGGAACTGGCCAGGGCCACCGTCGGGGCGTGCTCCCTGGCCGCGGCCGAACTGCTGGCGGCACGGGGCGGCGGAGCGGTTCCTGAGGTGGTGATCGACGAGGGCGCGGTGGCCACCGCCTTCATCAGCGAACGCCACCTGCTCGTGGACGGCCGGAAGCCGACCCCCTTCGCGCCGCTGTCGGGGTTCTGGGAGGCCGCTGACGGCTGGGTGCGCACCCACGCGAACTACCCCCACCACCGGGCCCGGCTGCTGGCCGCGCTCGGACTCGACGCCGAGGCGGGCCCGGAGGAGCTCGGCGAGGCACTGGCCGCTCGGCCCGCGCGCGAGGTCCAGGAGATGGTCTACGCCGGGGGTGGTCTGGCGGTCGCCGTGGCACCCGTGCCGCGTGAGGACGGGGAACCCGGTGCGCCGGACGGCTTCAAGGCGGCAGGGCTGCCGCTGGCAGAGTCCGATGCGCTGGGTGAGGACGGCGGCCGCCGGCTCCCCGAGGGCGGTCTGCCCGCCGACGGGGTTCGGGTCCTGGACCTGACCCGGGTCATTGCCGGGCCGGTCGCCACCCGGACCCTTGCCCTGCTCGGCGCCGACGTGCTGCGGGTGGACTCCCCGGGGCTGGAGGAGGATCCCGACAGCCACACCGACACCGGAATGGGCAAGCGCTCCACCCTGCTGGACCTGGACACGGCCGAGGGGCGGGGCGTTTTCGAGGCACTGCTGGAGACCGCTGACGTCGTGGTGACCGGCTACCGCCCGGGCGGGCTCGACCGGCACGGGCTGGCCGCCGAGGAGCTGATCGCCCGCTGCCCGGGTCTGGTGGTCGCCCAGCTGTGCGCCTGGGGATGGTCGGGGCCGTGGGCCGGGCGCCGGGGGTTCGACAGCCTGGTGCAGGCCGCGAGCGGGATCGCGTCGATCGAGGCGAGCGGCGGGGACCGCCCGGGAGTGCTGCCCGCCCAGGCCCTGGACCACGGCACCGGATATCTGCTGGCCGCCGGGGTTCTGCGCGCGCTCACCGAGCGCCAGACCGACGGCCGGGGACGGCGGCTGCGGTTCTCCTTGGCGGGCACGGCCGGATGGCTGATGAACGACATCCCCTCGGAAGCGGCGGAAGGCGGCGGATACGAGCCCGCCGACTGGCTCACCGAGGGCCCGTCGGCCTACGGCAGGCTCCGCTACGCCCTCCCCCCGGTCGCTTACGAGGGCGGCCCGAGAGATTGGGCCCGCGCCTCCACCCGCTGGGGCAGTGACCAGGCCGTCTGGCTCTGATAACCGGCCGCGCCCCGATGGTTCTGGCGGTAGCTGTCAGAAGTGCGCGCGCCCGAATCCGGAATATCCCGAACGAACCGGGATGGCAGGGGTGGAGAAGGGAAACCGGGTAGGCGGGTGAGGGGTCGCATCGGCTGTGAGTATCGGTGTTCGGGGAGGGCAGGTTATGTCCGAGGACGATCGGAAGCCGTATTGGGGAAAGCTCCCGCCTGGGGGTATTCCGTTCCCGCCCTACGAGGTGTTGAGGCTCCAGGAGAGAGCGAAGGGGTACGTGAAGGTCGCTGAGCATCTGTATTCGAACCTGATCAATGAGGAGAGTGATCCGTCCCTGGTGGCGGAGTGCGAGCGGGGCTGGGAGCGTCAGGCGGAGATTTTGAAGACGGGTCGGTGGATGGATGACGGAGTGAGTGAGCGGATCGTGGAGGAGTATCCGCCGCTGATGCGTGAGCTCCGGGCGCGGCTCGAAGACCTGCGTTCATGAGCGGCACAGAAGATCTGGATGCTGATATTCGGAAAGAACAAGGATCGGCGCATCCGAGAGCTCACATCCTGTCCGGTGGTCTTCACGGTCAGAGTTTGTGCAGGATCCCCCTGATCCCGGCGAGGTCGTAGTAGGCCTGGTAGGTGTCGATGCCGATCGTCTCGGTGTGAATTCCCGGGGTCAGGCGCGCGGCGACCTCGTCGAGTACCTCGATGAGCACCTCGGCGGCGGGGAAGGGGATACCGGTGTAGGCGATGCCCTCGTCCCCGGTGTCGATGAGGACCGGTGCGGCTGGGACCCAGGGAGCGGGCTGGTCTGCCATAACGCCGGTGCGAACGCGGTTCAGGTAGTCAGTGAAGGACAGGTCCTCGCTGCTGCCGACCAGGCTGTCGGCTGGATTCACCCGGGGGTTGAACCCCTGCCAGGGGTTCGGCTCCTCTCCCGCGAGGGTGCGGCGCAGGACGTCCACAGCCTTGCTGACCTGTACGTCGGGTGTTTCGGCTTCGCCGGCCTTGACCGCGGCGAGCCCGGGGGTGCGCTCCACGACGTCGAAGGCGGCCCAGCACAGACGGTCGAGCCGCTCGGAATCGATGTCGCGGGGGAAGGGGGCGGGTGCGGCGAGCGGTAACGGGCTGTCGGGGACGGGAGAAGGTGTGACGTGGCCGGCGAGTGCGTTACGGAGCTGGTCGGCGGCGTGGCGCAAGGTGTCTGGGAGACCTTGCGCGTTGGCACTGATGGTGCAGGCGGGGCGGCCGGGGGCCAGCCGGTGCTGGAGTTCGCCCACCATCTTCATGGCCATGGCGCACCAGTCGTTCGTGACGAGGACGAAGTCCGTGGTGAGGGTTTTCTGCCCGTGCATTTCGGGGTGTTCGGCGATGACGTCACGGGGATAGGGCGCGCCAGGTTGTTCCTGTACACGGGTGAGCCAGTCGTGTGCGGCGTCCGAGAGGGTGACGGGTCGGTTGTCGCTGCCCCGTCTGGTGATGAGGTGTCGGGTGGGGTCTGAGGGGGCGCCGGGATTGGTGGGAACGGGAAAGGCCTCAGCGAGTACCTGCTCGAGGTGCGCCCAGGCGTCGCGGCATTCCTGGGGTTGACCCTCCAGGGTGTCCGGCCAGGGGCGGGAGGAACGCCAGAAGAGCCTCGCCGACGCCTGGTACACGCGCAGGTAGTCGTCGAGGTCGGGGGTGCCGCTGGTCATGTGCTGCCTTTCGTGTCGGCCGGACTCACGGGGCTGGGCACGGCATCGAGTTCGTAAGCGGTGGTCAGGGTGCTGGAACCTGTCCCGGGCACCCCGTGGGGTACCCAGTCGGGACAGGGCGGGTAGATACCGGGAAAGGCCGCCCTGCGCCCCTCGCTGTCGGTCTCGACGTCCTTCTTCAGGCCGTCGAGCATCTCCGCGGCGACGGACATCATGAACGGTGCCGTGTACTGCCGGAATATCGGGTACGCCTCCTCCACCGCACGGAGTTCTTCGGGAAGGAGGTCGTGCGCTTCCTGGATTCTTCGAGCGTCCATGCGCCTCCGGGAGCGGACGGGGCTACTGCTCGCCGCCGGCGACGGGGGCGAACAGGGACTCCTCGAGCCAACGGTTGAAGGGAGGGTACTTCGCGGAGGAGCTCAGCCACACTTCGGCGCCACCGGGGGAGAGGGACATCCGGCCCTGGCCGTCCAACGCGACCTCCTCCAGGTCGAGGTTGACGAAGGGCAGGTGGAGCGCGGCCGTGAGCGCCAGGGCGTCGTGCTGGATGCTGCCGGGGTGGAAGGAGTCGAACCACAGGTCGAGGTGGCGCCGTACCAGGCCCTGCCAGGTGTGGTCACCCTGCCCGACCAGGTTCCGGTAGAGCTCGCCGGCGCGGTCCACTTCGATCTCGGGCCTGAAGGTGACATCGGAGGTGACGAGCTGGACGTCGCTGAGCTGCCCGCGTCCGATCGCTGCGAAGACCGCGTGGGCGGCGCCGACATCCATACGGATGTTGTGTTCGGCGCGGGAGGGATCCCGGTAGTTCAGGGCACCGCCCATCTGCGTCACGCGCAGGCGCTCCGCGGCTTCGGGGACCTCCGCGAGAACCGCGGCGAGGTTGCTCAGGGCACCCATGCCCACCCAGCGGACGACCCCCTCCGTGCGGCTCAGGAGTTCGCGGACCGCGCCCACCACGTTCCGGGGCTGCTCGGGTACCTCCACGGGGATCAGCGGTTCGGCGCAGAAGTACCGGGTGCCGCCGACACCGTGTCCCGACACGACGGGGACGTCGGACCTTCCCAACCGGTCCAGGAGCAACCGGGCCAGACGCGCACGCTGACCGTGTCCGGTGGCCCCACCGGTCTCGTCGTTCGTGAGGACCAGCGCGAGTTCGGGCAGAGAGCGGGCCGCGGCCGCCACCGCGATGGCGTCGTCCGGGTCCCCGCCGAGGTCGGTGTCGAGCACGACCGCGGTCCCCCGCTCGCTGCGGGGCCACAGGCCGCCCTGTTCGGTCTCGGCGGCGAGAATCCCCAGCGCGCTGTCCGGGGGCATCATCCTTCCCCTGGCGATGGTCTCCTGCTGGGCGGCGCGCAGCTCGTCCATCGTGCGGTCGTCGTCTTCGGAGTACGGCATCCTGTTCCGCTCCTGAGTCTCAGAGGCCGGGCCGTACCGGTGGCAGTTCTGGTCGGCCCGCCAGGTGGATACTGCCGCGGGTCAGCGGGCGGGGACCCGGAACTCCTCCGAGGGACCCAGGTCCCGGTCCAGGAACGTGAGGACCTCCGCCCCCGACTGGTCGAGCGGGTAGAAGGCGGTGAGGAGGCGGTCGTCGTCGGGGGACGCGGTGACGGAGACGTACTCCTGTTCGGGGTCACCCTCCGCCAGGACCTCTCCTTCCGTGTCCCAGACGACGAGGAAGCTCCCCTCCCGGTCGGTGTCGTGGCCGGAGGCGACGACCCTGCTCCCGCCGTCCCCGAGGGCGACCTCCGCGGGACGTGCACGCGTGTCGCGCACCTCCGACGGCAGGGGGAGTTCCAGGGGTTCCGCGTCGGAACGGATGTCCCAGTACAGGACGGAGTCGGCCGAGGCGGTGACGACGGCTCCGTCACTGATCACCGCCGGGCCGGTGATCTCGCCGGTCCACTGCCGCAGTTCCGGGTACGAGGGATGCGGCTGCCCCGAAGCCGCGTCCCACACCGCGAGTCCGGTGTCCAGCACCGCGACCAGCAGCTCCCCGTCCGGGGTGGTGCCCACACCGGTGACGGCTCCCTGCCAGGGGCGGTCGCTCACACTGCCGGGCCGTGGTTCCGCCGGGACGTCGACGCTGTAGAGCTCCTCGCCGGTGGCGGTGCGGTAGGCGCTCACCGCGGCCTCACCCGACGTGTTGTCTCCGAAGTACACGGTCTCACCGTCGGGGGAGAGGGCGAAGTGCCCGCCGTCACCGGCGTCGGGCAGTTCGACCACGTGTCGTTCCGAGGCGTCCAGGTCCCACACGTGGATCGCGGCGACCCCGTCGTTGGCGGACTTGACCGCTTTGGAGGCCAGCACGGAACCGTCGGGAGTCGTGGCCAACTGGGAGTAACTGAAGACGAAGGACTCGTGCGATTCGGTGATCCGTTCGACCGCTTCGCCCTCGTCGGCCTCGAAGAGGTGCACCCCGGAGGTGGACAGTGTCGCGAAGCGGCCACTCCCGCCCAGGAAGGTGATGTCCCGGATCTTCGATGTACGAACGCTGGGTGAGGAGTCCTCGGAGGTGGACGCGGGCGGGGACGCGGCCGGGGAGGGCGTGGACGCGTCGGGCGTGTCCGCCGGGGCTCCGGTCCCGAGGGTCGTCCCGTCTGTGGAGTCCACCACCAGGGACAGAACGACCACAGCCGCCGCCGCTGCGGCCAGCAGACCCCACAGCGTTCTCGTGCCTGCGGCACGGGACGAACCGGACCGGTGGGCCTGGCGGGGAGCCGGGGCGGTCCCGGGAGCAGCGGAGCCCGGTTCAGCAGGGGCCGGAGCGGTCTCGGCAGGGGGCGCCTCGGCCGGGACCGGTTCGGGAGCGGGCTCGGCGGCGGACGACTCCTCCGGTGCGGTCTCCTCCGGTGCGGGCCCTTCCCGATGCGGCTCCTCCGGGACCACCTCGCTGGTGACGGCCAGGGTCGGGACGACCTGGGTGGCCGCGGCGGTGGTCCGCAGAACACGGGTGGCCACGGCCTCGGGCAGCCACTCGGTGGGGTCCTCGTCGCCCCGGGGCAGCGCGGTCCCGGCCAGTTCGGCCAGCACCGAACCCAGCTCCGGGCGGTCGTCCGGCTCCTTGGCCAGGCAGGCCGCGACCAGGGGACGGAGGGCCTCGGGCACCCCGTTCAGATCGGGTTCCTCGTTGACCACCCGGTAGAGCAGTGCGTGCGCGTTGCCGGTACCGAAGGGCTGGTGGCCCGTGGCGGAGAACAGCAGCACCCCGCCGAAGGAGAACAGGTCGCTGCGCGGGTCGACGACCCTTCCCACGGCCTGCTCGGGCGACATGTACGCGGGCGTGCCCAGGGCCTGCCCGGTGCGGGTGAGCTGGGTGGTGTCGGCGGCACGGGCGATGCCGAAGTCGATCACCTGGGGGCCGCGCGGGGACAGCAGGACGTTGGAGGGCTTGAGGTCGCGGTGGACCAGCCCCACCGTGTGGATCGCCGCCAGAGCCTCGGCCAGCCCGGCCGCGAGGACCCGGAGCGAGGACTCCGGGAAGGGGCCGCTGTCGCGCACCGCCTGGTGCAGGGAGGGCCCGGGGACGTACTCGGTGGCCAACCACGGGCGCGTGCCGTCGGTGTCGGCGTCCAGCACCCGCGCGGTGTAGGGGCCCCGCACCCGGCGGGCGAGCTCCACCTCGCTCGCGAACCGCGCGCGGAACTCCCGGTCACCGGAGTACTCGGACCGGACGGCCTTCACCGCGGCCAGATCGTCTCCCGTACCGTTCCCGCTGCCGTCGCCCGAGACCGCCAGGAACACCACGCCCATGCCGCCCTCGCCGACACGCCGGAGCAGGCGGAAGGGCCCGAGCTCTCGGGGGTCGTCGGGGTGCAGTGGCTCCACGGGGCTTCTTTTCCAGGCTCGGGGGATTCACGCCGAAGCGTAACGGATGTCCCTCTGAGGGTGGTCGGCGGCCGGAACCCACCCGGGTCGGCGGCCCGGCCCGGACCCGGTCGGCGTCCGTGCCCGGGCCTGCTCAGCTCTCGGGGTCCTCCGGGGGCGGCCAGGCGTCGCCCCACTCGGCCTTGCGGGCCGCGCGGTAGGACGGGCCCTGGCGCTTGGACACCACCCGCTCCTCGATCCCCGGGCCGGTGGTGCACAGGCTCAGCGAGACCAGGCCCTTGCGCTTCTGGGGGTGGCGCAGGATCCGGTTGGCCGGGCGCTCGACGGGTTCGCTGGTGGCGGCCACGAAGGAGTACTTCTCGTCCTCGAACCCCAGGCGGGCGAACTTGAGCCGGCGCTGGATACCGGAGCGGTTGAGCCGCTCGGAGAAGTGGCACCAGTCCTCGCCCGGGGCGATGGGGCAGGCCTCCCCGTGCGGGCAGGGGGCCGCCACGGACAGCCCTTCCGCGAGCAGGTGCTTGCGGGCGGCGATGATGCGCTCGTAGCCCTCCGGGGTGCCGGGCTCGACCAGGACGACCGTCCTCGCCCGCCGCGCCAGGGAGCGCACGACCTCCTCCTGCACCTGCGGGGTGAGCTCGTTGAGCACGTAGGACATGGTGGCAAGGTCCACGCGGGGGCCGTCCGGGACGGCGCCGGTGAGCCGGAAGCGTTCCCACTCCGAACCCTTCACCGCGGTGCCGGTGGACCTGCGCGCGATCCGCTTGCCGAGCTTGATGGCGGGGGCCGACTGCTCCAGGACGGTGGTGGAACGCAGGGACGGCCAGGCGTCGGAGGCGGCCCACACGGCCGCTCCCATGCCCCCGCCGACGTCGAGGTGGGTGGCCGGGGCGAACCCGGGGACCGCGGCGGCCGCCGCCTCGAAGGCCGACCGGGCGGCGGCGAAGGTGGCGGGGAGCCGGTAGGCGGCGTAGGCGATGACGTCGGTGTCCGAGGCCAGGACGATGTCCCGGGGATCGACCCGGCTCCGGTACTTCTTCATGAGTTCCTGGACCGACACGGCCAGCTGGTGTTCGTTGGCCCCGTCGGCGACGCTGTCGATCGCCGCGAAAAGCTCGCTGTTCAGATTCCCCATGCGCGTTTCTTCCCGTCCGGCGGTACGGGCGAATTCTATCCGCCCGTCGCCCCTGGTCCCGGGGTGTGCGGACCCCGGGACCAGGGCGCGGGGACAGGAGGTGATCACGCTCCGCCGGCCGCACGGCGGTACCCGCGTTCAGCTGCCCGCACGGCGGTACCCGCCTTCCGCCGCCGGCACCGCGTCACCCGCGTTCGGCGACCATGGCGGCGGGGGAGCGCCGCATCGCGCGGACGGCGGGCACCAGCGCGGCCAGGACCCCGATCACCAGGCAGGCGGCGGACACTGCGCCGAGGTCCGCCCAGGGCAGCTGGACCGCCACCTCCGCGGGCCCCCGCCGGGGGTCGAACTCGTCCCGCAGGCTCCAGGTGAGCGCGAACAGCCCGGGCAGGGAGATCAGAGCGCCCAGAGCCAGGCCGATCGCGCCGACCAGCGCCGACTCGGCGGTCAACAGGACCAGCACCTGCCGCCGGTGCACGCCGGTGACCCGCAGCAGGGCGAGGTCGCGGCGGCGCGCCGAGGTGGACAGGGACAGCGAGTTGGCCAGGGAGATCGCCGTGTACCCCAGCGACAGCACCAGGATGATCACGGCGAACAGGCGCACCAGGCGCATCTCCGCGGCCACACCCTCGTCGATCAGCCGGGAGGTGGACACCACCTCGGACCCCTGATCGGCGAGGACGGCGGAGAGGGCGTCGGCGTCCAGCGGGTCGAAGGACGCGGCGGTCGTGAACGTGCCCGGGTCGTGCTCGCGGGCGAGGTCGTGCGGGAGCGCCAGTTCCGCCCACATCTCGAGCTCGGGCGGGAACGGGCCGACGGTGACCGTGACCCGACCGGTCGTACCGTCACGCCAGGTCAGGTCGACGGTGTCGTCCTCCTCCCAGCCGAACTCCGCCGCCGTGGCGGGCGAGGCCCAGGCGGTCCCCGCCGGCGGGGCGTTCCGGTGGAGCCCCACCGCCTCCACCCAGTTCCCGTCCACGTACACACCGGTGGAGAGGGTGCTGTGGACCTCCCCCTGAGCGTGTTCGCGGGTCCGCTCCAGCGCCAGATCGGTCAGGCCGTTCCCGCCGTCGGGACGCGTCACCATCGCCTCGCCGGGGATGTCGCCGCGGGAGTGCTCGTCGATCGCCCCGCCCAGGGTGTCGGCCTGGCCGAGCATGGTGACCGCGAGGGCGGAGATCAGCAGGGCGGGCAGCATGGTCGAGGCCAGCCGCCGAGCCCCGGCGCGCGCCTCGGAGCGCAGCAGGTCCGACAGGGGGGAGCGTCCCGGCAGCAGACCGACGAGCCGCGGCAGGTAGACGGGGGCGGCGACGGCCAGCGCCACCACGAGGGCCAGGGCGGTGCCCAACGCGTAGGAGACGGCCTGCTCCATGTCCCCCCGCACGGTCGCGACCGCGAACACGGCGCCCAGGACCGCCGCGGTCCCGGCGACCCACAGGCGCCATCGCGGCACCGCCTCCGCACGCGTGTTCTCCGGGCGCAGGGCCTCCAGGGGAGCGACCGCCGCACCCCTGCGTGAGGCGGACAGGACACCGGTGACCGCGGTGACGACCCCGATCGGCACCGACACGGCGACGGGCAGGGCGACGGAGCGCACCTCCCAGTGCCGGGACAGGAGGTCGAGGTCGACCATCCATCCGCCCAGAAGGAAGGCACCGCCGACCCCGAGCACCGCGCCCACCAGGGAAGCGGCCGCGCCCACGACCGCCGCCTCGCCCAGCAGCATCCTCCGCACCTGTCCCGGGGTCGCGCCCACCGCGCGCAGGAGCGCGAGTTCCCGGCGGCGTACCGCCACCTGGAAGGTGAAGGTGGTGCCGACCACGAACACGGAGACGAACACGGACAGCGCACCGACCAGGATCAGCAGCTGCGTGCCCACCCAGTTGCCGGAGTCGTCGAACTCCGCGTCCATGGCGCCCTGATCGGTGCCGGTGAACACCTCCGCGGTCGGCCCCGCCGAGTCCCGGACCGCGCTCCGCACCAGGTCGTCGACGGCGGCGGTACCCACTCCGGGCGCCGCCACCACGCCGATGACGGACACGCCCGTGGCGGTCTCCCCGGCGAGCGGGTCGGGAACCAGGACGTCCTGGCCGTCGGTGACCCCGGAGACGGTCATGGTCCACTCGGCACCGGCCGTCAGCACGGTGACGGTGTCCCCGACCGCGCGCCCGTAGGACCGCGGCAGTACGACCTCGGCCGCCCCGGACGGAGCCCCGCCCTCGAGCAGCGCCGTGCTTCCGAGGGCGAAGGAGGACCAGCCGGCGCCGCCGGGGGCGCCGTCCGCGGCGTCACCGAGGACGCGGTCGCCGTCCATGACCCGGACGTCGAAGCGCCGCTCGGCGACCGCGACGGCCACCTCCTCGGAGCGGGTGAGCTCCCCGGCGAGGGAGTCGGCCTCCGCGCCGGTCCAGACCGCGCGGACCACGGTGACGTCGTCGGAGCGGGTACCGGCCTCCTCGGGCACGACGAGGGCGTCGGCGCGCTCGTAACGCGGCGGCACCGCGGGCAGGGACGAGGCGATGACGATCGCCGAGGCCGTCAACAGGGCCACGGCCAGGGTCAGCGCGACGAAACCGCCCAGGATCGCGCGCATGCGGTGCCTGACCATGGAGAGCGTGATCATGCCTCCTCCAGCTCGGCCATGCGCACCGCGATGGACGCGGCGTCGAGCCGGTCACCGGCGGTGCGGTCGAGTTCGTCCACGATCCGGCCGTCGGCCATGAACACGGCCCGGTCGGCGCGCGCGGCCACGGTGGGGTCGTGGGTGACCACGAGAACCGTCCGGGCGTGGGTGTCCACGACCGCTCGCAGGTGGTCCAGCACCTGGCGGCCGCGCGCGAGGTCGAGCGCGCCGGTGGGTTCGTCGGCGCAGATCACGGCCGGCCGGGTCAGGACGGCGCGGGCGATCGCGACCCTCTGCTGCTCACCGCCGGAGAGCTGGTGGGGGCGGTGGTCGGCGCGGTCGCGCAGCCCCACCCCGTCCAGTGCGGCGAGGGCGTCCTCGCGTCCCAGGGCGCCGCGGGCCAACCGTGCGGGCAGCAGCACGTTCTGGGCGGCGGTGAGCGAGTCGACGAGGTTGTAGCTCTGGAAGACGAAGCCGACCCGTTCGCGGCGGAACTCGGTGATCTCCCGTTCACCGAGACCGCCCAGATCGATCCCGTCCACGACGATGCTCCCGCCGTCGGGGCGGTCCAGCCCCACGGCGCAGTGCAGCAGGGTCGACTTCCCCGAACCCGACGGCCCCATGATGGCCGTGAAGGTCCCCGCCCGGACGTCGAGCGACGCGCCGTCGAGTGCGGCGACCTCGTGGCCGCCGGTGGTGTAGCGCTTGGTCAGGGCGTCGATGCGGAGGGCCTCGTGTGTGGCGCCGCGCCTGGCTTCGAGTGTGCGGTTCATACCTCCGATCACAGCGGTACGGGAGGGTCCGGCGCGGGTGCCCCTGGTGGAGAGTCAGGGGTAGACCCTGCTCTACCGCGCGCGGGAGCCCGGGCCGTCTAAGGTCGCATCCGTGACGGTCCGAACCCTGCGCGCCGCGATCACGCTCGCGCCCCACCGCTTCCTGCTGTCGTCCTGGCCGTGGCGCGCCCTGGCCTACGTGCTGGCCGGTGCCGCCGGGGGAGTGCTGCTGTTCGGCTCCGTGCAGGCGCTGTCGGTGGTCTGGCCCGGTGCGCTCCGGCAGTGGTACTGGGAAACAGGCCTGGTGGTGCTGTGCCTGGTGCTGATCCCCGCCAGTACCCCGCTGGTCGCCCGCTGGGGCCGGTTCTGCGAAGGGCTGATCGGTGACCCGCTGGAACCGCCGCGGGGGACCGGTGCCCCGCCCGGGCCGCGCGGCGAGCGGCCCGGTCCGGCCTCGCCCCGCCTGTGGCGCGACGTCGGATACACGGTGCTCAGCCTGACGGTGCTCTGCCTCCTGGACGTGGCGGTCCTCACGGTGGCGCTCGGCGTCCCGCTGACGGGTGTCCTCAGCTACATCGACTCGGACCAGCTGAACACGGCCGAACGGTGGGCCACCCTCCTCGGGTGGGCCTCCCTGTGGCTGGTCGGCCTCTACCTGGTGGCGGGCTGGGCGGCGGCGCGGTCGGAGATCGCCCGCGCCGTGCTGTCACCGAGGGAGGAGCGGCTCGCCGCCGAGCTGCGCGCCGTCACCACGTCCCGTGCGGCGTTGGCCGAGGCCTTCGACGAGGAGCGGCGCAGGATCGAACGCGACCTGCACGACGGAGCCCAGCAGCGGTTGGTCGCGGTGAAGACCTCCCTCGGGCTGGCCGAGCTGGACCTGCCACCGGGCTCTCCGGCCGCCGGAGCGGTACGCGAGGCCCGCGAGCAGGTGTCCCTGGCCCTGGGGGACCTCCGCGACCTGGTGCGGGGCATCTACCCCCAGGTACTCACCGAGCGCGGGCTCCCCGCGGCCCTGTGGGACGTGGCCGCCCGCTCCGGCTCCTCGGTGGAGATCGACCTGGACCTGCCCGGGCGCCTTCCGGGGCCGGTGGAGTCCACCGCCTACTTCGTGGTGTGCGAGGCGATCGCGAACGCCGCCAAACACGCGCCGGGCGCGCCGGTCCGCGTGTACGGGACCGTGGTGGACGGGACCCTCCGAGTGGAGGTGACCGACGACGGCCCCGGCGGGGCCGGACCGGACGGCGGCGGGCTGAGCGGCCTGCGCAACCGGCTGGCGGTCCTGTCCGGCCGACTGACCGTGGACAGCCCCGAGGGCGGTCCGACCACTGTGCGACTGGAGATTCCCGAATGACGCGCGCCCTGACCGTCGTGGTGGCGGACGACTCCGTACTGCTCCGCGAGGGGGTGGCCGGGGTCCTGAGGAGGTTCGGACACGAGGTGGCGGCCTCGGTCGGCGACGCCGACGCCCTGGAGGAGGCGGTCCGCGAACACGGCCCGGACCTGGTCGTCACGGACGTGCGGATGCCGCCGGGCTACTCGGACGAGGGCCTGCTCGCCGCCGTGCGCATCCGCCGGTCCCGCCCCGACCTCGGGATCATCGTGCTCAGCCAGTACGTGCAGCCCGCCTACGCCTCGGAGCTGCTGGAGATCGACGCCCCCGCCGGGGTGGGCTACCTGCTCAAGGAGCGCATCGGCGACGTGGCCGAGTTCGCGGACGCGGTCGCCAAGGTCTCCTCCGGCGGGACGGTCCTGGACCGTGAGGTGGTCCGGGTGATGCTGGCGGCCCGGTCGAGCCCGCTCGCCCGCCTGGCCCCCCGCGAACGCGAGGTCCTGGACCTCATGGCCCGGGGTGAGTCCAACGCCGCCATCGCCCGCCTGCTGGTGGTGTCGGACGCGGCGGTGAGCAAGCACATCGGCTCGATCTTCACCAAACTCGACCTGGATCCTCGGACCGACGGCCACCGCCGGGTCCTGGCCGTCCTCGCCTACCTGAACCGCTAGGGCGTGGGAGGGCGGTACGGGTGGGGAACCCGTGCCGGCCCTCCCGCGGCGGACCAGCGGGGCGGGGGATCGGATCGGGTGGGGCGTCAGGCCGCGCAGGGCGTGTTCGTGCGCGCGAGGTACTGGCTGGAGGCCCAGCGGTTGGCGCCGCTCAGCTTGCGGAACCCGTTCTGCACGGTGGAGGTGCCGTAGACGAGGGTGCCGGACGACAGCCAGGCGACAGCGGTGTACTGGGTGCCGGGGCCGGAGCGGACGTAGAGGCCGTTGACCGTCACGCGGTACTGGCACACCTGCTGTGCCGCCGACACCTCCTGGGGAGCGGCGGCGTGGGCGGGCACGGCGACGAGGAAGCCGCCGAGCAGGGTGGTGGCGGACAGGGCGACGGCCGCGAGGGCGCGGGCGCCCCGACGGGCGGGGGGACGAGCGGGCACGGGGGTCCTCCAGTGAACGTGGGGGTGGCGAACATGGAAGCGAGCGGATCGGCCCCCGGAGCCCGGTCGGGTCCGGGAGACACCGTGACAGTAGCGTTCACTTCCGCGCCCCACGGGAAAGCTGTCCACTGTTGGACACGAGGTTTGCTCCCGGTGCGGATGAGGCCTTGTGACACGGGAACGACGCCGCACGCCAGCGACCCCGGGCACCGGGCGTGACCGGTTGGAACCGGGCCCCCGGCGCTCCGGGACCGATCCGAAAGCCACCCCGCTGCGAGAGGGGGCGACCCCGGTCCGTCACCGTCACCGGTGCTGACGCCGGGCGCGGGACCGGGCCCTCGGCACGGCCTCCCGCGAGAGCGTTCCGGAGGGCGTCAGGAAGCCTGGCGGGACTCGGCCTCGGCGATGGCGGAGCGGCAGGTGCGGGCCAGGGAGCGGTGGTTGCTGAAGCGTTCGAGCAGGCCGTAGGGCGGCAGGGGGCCGCCGGGGGAGTCGCCGACGGGGGCGCCCTCGGCGCCGGTCACGAGGAGGGACTCGCCGCTGAGGCTGCCCGACCGGGACCAGCGCTCCCAGCGTTCGAAGTCCGGGCTGTACTGGTGGGAGAACACGAACACCGGTTCCCGGGCCCCTTCGAGCAGGCCGCCGCCGCGGGACCACAGGGTGAGGCTCTCCGTGGAGCCGTTCGACCAGTCCTCGGCCGTGACCACGTCCACCTCGGGGCGGCCCGAGCGGTCGCGCACCAGCAGGGCGTCGCCGGCTCGGGTGCGCGGGTGGAGTTCGCGCTGGTCCTCGACGGATTTCAGCGACACGATCAGGCGCGGCACCCACCACCAGTTCTCCCGGCGGGCGATGAGGCTGTCCGCGCGCAGGCGCGTGGGCGGGTGCTTGACCGCCTCCTGTTCCACCAGGTGCTCCACGAACTCGGAGCCGTCGAGGTCCTCGACCACCTCGACGGGTCCCGTTCCGACCACGGCGGACCGTCCGCCCGCGTCCTCGGCGCTCACGCTGAAGGCGACGTGGCGCCCGCGGAGCGAGAGGGCGGTCCCGGCCATGGAGTAGGGCAGGGCGACGCACGGTCGGTCGCGCCAGATGAGCGGAACCACGGGAATCCCGGAAGGGCCCGAAGAGGTGGTCCAGGAGAGTTCGGCGACGGTGGATCGCTGCCAAACCGTGATCACGTCAGTCAAGGTCAGGCCTTATATGTGAGGAATGCCGCATGTTAATTTCTGATGACTTTAACCCATCCTCCGAATCGGTCGCGATGCCCCAAGCGACGAGTGCGGATCGAGGGGTCGCGACGACGACTCGGACCCGGAGCGTGAAAGGTGGGCCCCGGCCATGCCCGCAGCCCTGGTCCTCATCGCGTCGGTGGCGGTGTTCGCCGTTGGCTACCGCTACTACTCGCGATATCTGGCAGAGAAGGTGTACGCGCTCGACCCCGGGTACATCACCCCGGCGCACACCTACAAGGACGGCGTCGATTTCGTCCCGACCAACCGGCACATCGTCTTCAGCCACCACTTCATCTCGGTGGCGGGCGCAGCTCCGATCGTCGGTCCGGCCGTCGCGGTGTTCTGGGGCTGGGGGCCCGCCCTCGCGTGGATCCTGCTCGGTACCGTCTTCGCGGCCGGTGTGCACGACTTCGGCGCCCTGGTGGTGTCGGTCCGGCACCGGGCCCGCAGTATCGGCACCCTGGCCGGAGAGGTCATCAGCAAGCGTTCCCGGACGCTGTTCCTGGTGATCATCTTCTTCCTGCTGACCATGGTCAACGCGGTGTTCGCCGTGGTCATCTCGAACCTGTTCGTGGCCTATCCGGCGGCCGTGCTGCCGGTCCTGGTGACGATCCCGCTGGCCATCGCGGTCGGCCAGTTCGTCTACAGGCGCCGTACCGCCGCCCTGGTGCCCTCGCTCGTCGCGCTGGCCCTGGTCTACGTGTGCATCCCGCTCGGCGTGATGCTCCCGATCGACATCTCCGGCGTCTCCGAGGCCCTGGGAACGACCCCCAACACGGTGTGGATCGTCCTGCTGTTCGTGTACGCGTTCATCGCGTCCCGCATCCCGGTGTGGATGCTGCTCCAGCCGCGCGACTACGTCAACCTGCACCAGATGCTGCTGGCCTTCGCGGTCATCGGCCTCGGTGTGATCGCCGGCTGGGACACGATCGTCGCGCCGGTGGTCAACAACGACGTTCCCGCGGGCTCCCCGCCCTGGTTCCCGCTCCTGTTCGTCACCATCGCCTGCGGTGCGATCTCCGGCTTCCACAGCCTCGTCGCCTCGGGGACCACGGCCAAGCAGATCGACAAGGAGACCGACACCCGGATGGTCGGCTACCTGGGCGCCGCCGGTGAGGGCGCGCTCGCGGTCTGCTCGATCCTGGCCTGCACCGCCGGTGTGGTCGCGGCCTCCGCCTCGCCGCTCGCGGACTGGCGGGGCCTGTACAGCGACTTCGGATCCGCCTCGGCCGGGGCGACGGGCAACTTCGTCGAGGGTGTCGGCCAGTTCGCGACCAACATCGGCATCCCGCTGCAGGTCGGCGTCATCTTCGCGGTGGTCGTCGTGGTCAGCTTCGCCGCCACCACCATGGACACCGGTGTGCGCCTGCAGCGCTACATCGTCCAGGAGATCGCCGAGATCGTCCGCTTCCGCCCTCTGGCGCGCAACCTCACGCTGGCCACCCTGATCGCCACGATCGTTCCGCTGGCCCTGGCGCTCATCCCGGGCGACTTCGCCTTCGGTACCCTGTGGCAGCTGTTCGGCACCACCAACCAGCTCACCGCCGGGCTCGCGCTCGCGGTGATCGCGGTGTGGGTGACCAAGCGGGGGCGCAACCCGCTGGCGATCCTCGTCCCGCTGGTCTTCCTGCTGGTGATGACGTCCTGGGCGCTCGTCGTCAACCTCGTCGCGTTCCTGCGGTCGGATTCGCTGATCGACCTGTTCCTGCTGGCCCCGATCGACTTCCTCATCTTCGTGCTGGCGATCTGGCTGATCGTCGAGGCCGGGCTGGCTCTGCGCAAGGCGTTCGCCGCCCGCAGGGCCGGGGAGCTCCCCGGCCCTGCGGGCGACGGGAGCGGG
Organism: Nocardiopsis ganjiahuensis DSM 45031; assembly: GCF_000341085.1. Lineage (GTDB taxonomy): Bacteria > Actinomycetota > Actinomycetes > Streptosporangiales > Streptosporangiaceae > Nocardiopsis > Nocardiopsis ganjiahuensis. Next base: position 112,270 of record NZ_ANBA01000013.1, read on the forward strand.
GGCGCCGCCGAGGGTGTCGGCGCCGAGAGCGCCGGTCCCGAGGGGGCCTCCGACGACGCCTCCGACACCACGGACCCGAAGGAGAAGTAACTGTGAACCCACTGGGTGCGCTCTCCCGGGCGCGGGACGCCTGGAAGCGGGTGGAGGCCTTCCACGAGGAGGTCTTCGCCTCGCGCTGGCGGCAGGAGCTGCGCCGGGAGGCGCGCACCCAGGAGGACACACTGCGGGCGCTGCTGCTCCTGGAGACCCTGGGAGTGGAGGGGCCCGTGTCCTACGAGACCCTCGACCTCATCCCCTACATGGTCGCCGACCTGCACGAATGGCACCAGCGCATGGGGCGCGACGATTTCGGCGGACCGGGGGTGTGCTGTTGAGGTTCGGCGGACGGCGCGGTGAACGGGCCGGGGCCGGCGGTGCCCCGGGTGAGGTGCCGGCTCCTCCCATCGTCTTCTTCGGCGGCAAGGGCGGGGTCGGCAAGACCACCATGGCCGCCGCGCACGCGCTGCGCCTGGCCGACGGGGGCCTGCGCACCCTGCTGGTCTCCACGGACCCGGCGCACTCGCTCGGCGACGCGCTCGACCTCCCCCTGGGGGACCGCCCGGTCCAGGTCAGCGGGAACCTGTGGGCGCGCGAGCCCGACGCGGACGCCGCACTGAAGCGCAGGGTCCGGCAGATCAGCGACGACGCCGGCGCCGCCCTGCCCCGGGAGATCCTGCCCGCCGTCACCCGGCACCTGGACCACGCCGCCGCCGGACCCGGCATGGCCGAGTCCGCCCTGGCCGACCTGCTCATGGACGCCATGGAGGAGGTCCCCGGGAAGTGGGACCGCCTCGTGGTGGACAGCGCGCCCACCGGCCACCTCCTGCGCCTGCTCGACCTGCCCGAACTGCTCACCCCCTGGGTGCAGGGCCTGGTGCGCCAGCGCGAACGCGCCGTGGACGCCGACCGGTTCGCCGTCGGGGTCGTCGGCGGCGGACCCGACGGGGCCCCGGACGACCCCCTGCTGGAGAAGCTGCACGCCCGCCGCCGCAAACTGGAGCGGGCCGCCGCACGCCTGCGCGAGGACGCCGAGGTCCGGCTCGTCCTGCTGCCGCGCCGGATGGTGCTGGCCGAGACCGACCGCGCCGCCGCCCAGCTCGTCGGCAGCGGCTTCCGCCTGGGCGCGGTGATCGTGAACCAGGTGCCGGCCGACGCCGATCCCGAGGTCCTGAAGGCCGTCCGCGAACGCTTCGCCCCGCACGGCACCGTCGAACTCCCCCTGACAGAGACCGAGCCGATCGGCCCCGTGGCCCTGCGCGCCCTCGCCGCCCGACTGGGCTGAGCCGGGCGCGTCCGAACCTGCGCCGGGTTCGTCACTCCGAGGCCCGGTCTGATGCTGGTTCTCCTCCTTTCCGGGAAATTCGCCGTAAAGCTCTGGCAACGCTCTGCTCTTTTGTGTGCCCTCAGGACGAATCTTTGCTGACTTCCATCGATTGGCGACAAAAAGGTTATTGACGCTCGTCACAAGAGTCCGTAGGTTCGTGACTCAGGTCACAGGATGGAGGCCCCCCGATGGGTTCGATGACGCACCGGAACACGCTTGGACGAGGCCGGTTCGGGCTGCGCGCGCTCGGCGCCGCGGCCGTGGCCGGAACACTGCTCGCCACGGCCTGCAGCACACCCGAAGGAGGCGGCGGCGGTGGTGGTGGCGAGGGCGACGCCGAGGGGCCCTTCACCATCGGTGTCAGCAACGGCTTCATCGGCAGCGAGTGGCGCGAGCAGATGCTGTCGGCTCTGGAGACCGCGTTCGAGGAGTACGAGGCCGAGGGGGTGGTCGACGAGCTGGTCGTGGAGAGCGCCGACGTCGACATCAACGGCCAGATCCAGCAGATCCGCAACCTGATCCGCTCCGACGTGGACGCGATCATCGTCAACCCGAACTCGCCCACCGCGCTCGACCAGGTCTTCGCGGAGGCCGCCGACCAGGGCATCCAGATCGTGGCCATCGACCAGGCGGTGGAGTCCGAGGACGTGGTCAACGTGGTCATCGACCAGTCCGAGTGGGCCTCGATCTCGGCCCAGTGGCTGGCCGACGAGGTCGGCGAGGGCGGTCAGATCATCGCGGTGAACGGCATCGACGGCCACCCCGCCAACGAGGACCGCTGGTCGGGCGCGAGCGAGGTCTTCGACGCCGCCGGGGTCGAGGTGGTCGCCAACGACTACGCCGAGTGGGACCAGAACCAGGGCCAGACGGTCACCCGTGACCTGCTCGCCAGCAACCCCGATGTCGACGGGGTTTTCGTGCAGGACGGTATGGCGCTCGGCGCGTTCCGGGCGCTGGAGGCCGAGGGCGCCCTGGAGGACGTCGCGCTGGTCGGCGAGGCCCGGGTGGGCTACATGCGCGAGTGGGACGCCCAGCGGGAGGAGGGCGACTTCAGCAGCATCGGGGTGCCCAACCCGCCGTCGGTCTCGGTGTCGGCGCTGCACGTGGTCGTCCGGATGCTCCAGGGGCAGGAGTTCGCCGCGGACGCGCTCGACGGCAACAACGCCTGGCTGCCCATCCCCGAGACCGTCACCGACGACAACTTCGACGACCAGTTCGCCCAGGTCGAGGACGAGAACGACGCCTACGCGGTGGACCACGCGCTCACCTCGGAGGAGGCCGACGCCTACTTCGAGTAGGGCGACGGACGGGCAGGCCCCAGGACCAGGGAGAGAACTTGTGGACTCACCACCGTTTCTGCGCATGAGCGGTGTGCGCAAACGCTACGGAGGGGTCACCGCGCTGGACGGGGCCGACTTCGAGGCCGACGCGGGAACCGTGCACGCCGTGCTCGGCCCCAACGGTTCGGGCAAGTCGACCCTGCTGAAGGTGCTGACCGGGGTGGTCGGGCCCGACGCCGGCGAGGTCCGGCTGCGGGGCGAGCCGCTGCGGCCCCGGGGCCCCCGCGACACCCTGGCCGCCGGGGTGGCCTCCGTCTACCAGGAGCTGTCGCTGGTCGAGGACTTCACCGTCCTGGACAACCTGCTGCTGGGGGTGGAGCCGACCCGGTTCGGGCTGCGCGACCGGCGCGCCGCGACCGCCCGCGCCCTGCCGTGGCTGGAGCGCTTCGCCCCGGCCTTCGGGGGGCGGGTGCCCGTCAGGGAACGCGTCGGGGACCTGGACCCGGGGGAGCGGCAGGTCGTGGAGGTGTGCAAGGCGCTGGTACGCGATCCCCAGGTGCTGGTGCTGGACGAGGCGACCGCCTCGCTGCGCCGGGGCCAGGTGGAGGTGCTCTTCGAGGTCGTCACGGACCTGCGTGAGCGCGGAGTGCTGGTGCTGTTCATCACCCACCGGCTGGCCGAGATCTTCTCCGTGTGCGACCGCGCCACCGTGATGCGCAACGGGACCGACGTGGCCACGGTGACGGTCGCGGACACACCCGAGCGTGAACTGGTGGAGCTGATGTCGGGGCAGCCGCAGGCCCGGTCCTCGGCGGCTCCGGCCCGGCAGGCAGCGCTGAGGACCGCCCCGGATACCGCCGGGGCTGCCGCTCCGGCCGTCGGCGCCGACCCGTCCGCGCCCCCGCGACTGGAGGTGCGGGAGCTCACCGGGGACCGGCTCGACGGCGTCTCCCTGCACGTGCGGGCGGGCGAGGTGCTGGGGCTCGGCGGCCTCCAGGGGCAGGGACAGTCCGAACTCATGGCGGCGCTGTTCGGCTCCGGGCGCCGCACCGGCGGCACCGTGCTGCTGAACGGCGCCCCGGTGCGCCCCCGCTCGCCGAAGCAGGCGGTGCGGGCCGGTTTCTGTTACGTGCCCGGCAACCGCGGCGGCCAGGGCCTGGCCCTGGGCCGCCCCATCCTGGAGAACTTCGCGCTGCCCTCGGTGGGCCGGCGCGCGGCCCTGGGCGTGGCGCTGTCACGCCGCCGCGAGGTCGCCGCCGCCCGTTCGGTGGCCGAACGGATCAACACGCGCTACGGATCCCTGGACGACCCGGTCTCCACGCTCTCCGGGGGCAACCAGCAGAAGATCGTGGTGGGCAAGTGGTTTCCCACCGAGCCGTCGGTGGTGCTCATGGACGACCCGGCCAAGGGCATCGACGTCGGGGCCAAGGCCGAGATGTTCGAGGTGGTGGCCGAGCTCGCGGCGTCCGGGGCGGCGGTGATCGTGGGATCCAGCGACGACCGGGAGCTGGTCGAGGTGTGCGACCGCGTACTGGTGATGTTCGAGGGCCGGGTGGTCGACGAGGTCTTCGGGGACCGCCTCACCGAGGACACCCTGATCGCCAGCGCCATGCACATCACCGGTGCCGACGTGGCCGCCGCGCACAGCGGCGACGCGGCGGCGGAGCTGCCCGAGCCGGACCACGACCCCGAGGCGCGCGCCCCCGGACCCGACCACGGCCCCGAGGAGGGCGGCGCATGAACCTCCTGCGGAGTCCCGGGACGGCGGACCTGCCGAGCCCCGTGCGGTCGGTGCTGTCGGTGCGTATGCCGACCGTGGCCGTCGGCCTCCTGCTCCTGGTCACGGTGGTGGCCTCGGCCGTCCTGCAGCCCGGGTTCTTCTCCCCCTACGGGCTCAGCGCCAGTTTCGCCACGTTCCTCCCCTTGGCCACCATCGCGGCCGCGCAGACCATCATCGTGCTCGGCGGCGGGATCGACCTGTCGATCGGCACCGTCGTCACGCTGTCCTCGGCGGTGTCGGTGGTGCTCATGCAGGGCGACGACGGGCGCCTGCCGCTCGCCCTGGCCGCCGGCCTGGCGACCGGAGCCGCCTGCGGGCTGTTCAACGGCCTGGTGGTGGCGGTCCTGAGGCTGCAACCCATCGTGGCGACCTTCGCCACGAGCTCGGTGTTCGGCGGCCTGGCGCTCCTGGTGCTGCCGACCCCGGGCGGACAGGCAGCCCCGGTCCTCACCGGGACCTACCGGATGGTCCTGCTGCTGTACGTCCCGATCCCCGCGATCCTGCTGCTGGCGCTGTTCCTCGGCTGGCGGCTGCTGCGGGGGACCCGCTTCGGCCAGCACCTCTACGCGGTCGGCGGCAACGCCGACGCCGCCTACACCTCGGCGGTGCCGGTGTCGGCGGTGCGGGTGCTGTCCTACACCCTCGGCGGGCTGGTGGCCGCCCTGGCCGGGGTCGCGCTGCTGGCCGACGCCGGGGCGGGCGACCCCACTCTGGGCACGCAGCTCACTCTGGGGTCGATCGCCGCGCTGGTCATCGGCGGTACCCGGTTGCGCGGCGGGTCCGGCGGTGTCGGCGGGGCGCTCGTGGGAGCGGTGGTGCTCTCGCTCATCCAGGGTCTGGTGTTCTTCGCGGGGGTCCCCACCAACGCCCGTGAGTTCGTCTACGGCTGCATCATCATCGCCGCGATCGCGCTCGCCGGACTGCTCACCAACCGCAACGGATCGGCCGCCGGGACAACAGGAGGCAACCGATGACCACCACCATCCCGAGCATCCCCCTGCGCCGGCTGGCCAAGGACCCGGTGGTGATCTCCGGTGCCGTCACCCTGCTCCTGTGGGGCGCGGCCAGCCTGTACTCGCCGGCCTTCGCCACCTGGGGCCACATCGTCACCACGCTGACGGTGGCCTCCTTCCTCGGCGTGATCGCGATCGGCCAGACCCTGGTGATCATCGCGGGCGGCGAGGGCATCGACCTTTCGGTGGGCGCGGCGGCGACACTGTCCGCCATCGTGGCCTCCCGCTTCATGAACGGCAGCGACGACGGCCTGTTCTTCGCGGTGCTGGCGGCCCTGGCCTCGGCCTGCGTGATCGGTGTGGTCAACGCGATCGGCGTCCTGGTGTTCCGGGTGCCACCGCTGGTCATGACCCTGGGCATGATCGCCGTCGTGGCCGGGTTCATCCGGCTCTACACCGGCGGCCGCCCCGAGGGTTCGGCGGCGCCCCTGCTCAACCAGCTGGTCACCGGCGACACGGTGCTCGGCATCCCCGGGGTCCTGTGGCTGTGGCTGGGACTGTCCGTCCTGGTGATCTGGCTGCTGCGGCGCACCTCGTACGGGTGGCGGCTCTACGCGGTGGGGGCCAACCGCACCACCGCCTACCTGTCCGGGGTCAACCCCTCGGCGGTGAAGTTCAGCGCCTACGTGCTGTCGTCCCTGTTCGCCGGGGTGGGCGGGCTGCTGCTCCTGGGCTACACCCAGAACGTCTACACGAACCTGGGCGCCGACTACATGCTGAACAGCGTCGCGGCCGCGGTGATCGGCGGAACCGCCCTGGTCGGCGGGGTCGGCGGCTACCTGGGCACGATCATCGGCGCCATCCTGCTCACCGTCCTGAGCGCGCTGCTGCGCACCATGCAGATCGGTGGCGGCGAATGGGGCGACGCGCCCCGGCAGATCCTCTTCGGCCTGGTGCTCATCATCGTGCTGACCGCCTACGGCCGACAGAAACGCCTGCGCGGCTGACCGCGGCGGCGAGACCGCGCGGCTGACCACCGGGCCCCGCGCGGCCGACTACCGGATTGGGAGATCCCGAAGTGACATCACAGGTGAACGGTCGGCTCGGCGTCGGCATCGTCGGCAGCGGGTTCATCGCCGACTTCCACACCCGGGCCTTCCGCGGGGTGCGCGACGCCGACGTGGTGGCGGTGTGCGGCCGGACGGCGACCACCGTGCGGGAGGTCTGCGACCTGGCGCGGGAACTGCGCGTGGGCGACCCCGCCGGCTACGAGGACGTGCGCGCCATGGTGCGCGACCCCGCCGTGCAGGCGGTGTGGGTGACCACGCCCAACCACGTCCGGCTGGAGACGGTCCGGGCGATCTGCGAGGAGGTGTCCTCGGGCCGGGCCGAGCTGCGGGGGATCGCGATCGAGAAGCCGCTGGGCCGCACGGTCGCCGAGGCCGAGGAGGTGCTGAGCCTGGTGGAGGGCGCCGGCCTGCTCCACGGTTACCTGGAGAACCAGGTCTTCGCGCCCGGGGTGACGCGCGCCCACGAACTGGTGTGGGCGCGCGGTGCCTCCGCCTCCGGCGCGCCCTACCTGGCGCGCTGCGCCGAGGAGCACAGCGGCCCGCACCGGGCGTGGTTCTGGCGGGGCGACCAGCAGGGCGGCGGGGTCCTGAACGACATGATGTGCCACAGCGTGGAGGCGTCCCGCTACCTGCTCACCCCGCCGGGCACCAAGGCCCGGGACTGGCTGCGGCCGGTGAGCGTGGAGGCCACCGTCGCCACCCTGAAGTGGGCGCGCCCCCACTACGCCGACGAGCTGGTCGACCGCTACGGCCCGGAGGTGGACTACCGGAACCGGCCCGCCGAGGACTACGCCCGGGCCACGGTGGTCTACCGCAACGGCGACGGCCACGAGGTGGTCGCCGAGGCCACCACGTCCTGGAGCTACGTGGGCGCGGGTCTGCGGCTCAGCTACGAACTCCTGGGCCCGGAGTACTCCATGTCCTCCAACACCCTGGACACCGAGTCGCGGGTGTTCCTCAGCCGTGAGATCGCGGGCCGGGCCGGTGAGGACCTGGTGGAGAAGCAGAACGCCGAGGGCGGGCTGATGCCGGTGGTGCCCGACGAGGCCGCCACCTACGGCTACACCGAGGAGAACCGGCACATGGTGGAGCGCTTCCTGGACGGCAGGCAGCCCCGGGAGGACCTCCATGACGGCAGGGACGTGACCCGGCTGCTGATGGCGGCCTACCTGTCGGCCCAGGAGGGGCGCCGGATCGATCTCACCGATCCCGCCACCGCCGAACGGATCGCCGGATTCGTGCCCGACGTCGCACAGGGCACGTGGCGCTCGGGGACCTGACCCCGGAACCGGACCCGCTCCGGATCCTGACTCCGGCCCCGGACACGCCTCCGGATCCTGACTCCGGCCCCGGACACGCCTCCGGGGCCGGCTCCGCGTCACGCCACCGCGTTGATGCACCACACGATCCACGGCAGTGCCACGATGTCGATCAGCACCGCACCGGCCAGCGGAACGATCAGGAAGGCCTTCTCCGAGCGGATCCCGAAACGGCGGTTGAAGGCGTCCATGTTCGCCATCGCGTTGGGGGTGCCTCCCAGACCGTGTCCGACCATGCCCGCCGACATCGTCGCGGCGTCGTAGTCCTTGCCCAGCAGGCGGAAGGCGAACAGCGAGACGAACAGCAGCAGGAAGAGCACCTGGACCGCGAGGAGCACGACCAGCGGCAGCGCCAGCGCGTACAGGTCCCAGATCCTCAGGCCCATCATGGCCATGGTGAGGAACAGGCCGAGCGACAGCGACGACACCAGCGACAGGGCGCCCTCGTGCAGGCGCAGGCCGAACCGGTCGCCGATGTTGCGCGCCAGAGCGGCCACCACCATGGCCCCCACGTACGCGGGCAGCACGAACCCGGTCGTCTCGCTGAACCACTCGCCCAGCGCGATACCGGCGACCATCACCACACCGATCAGCACGGCGGTGTTCACCAGGGGGCCGTAGCCGACCGGCTCCTCCTTCTCCTCCGTGTCGGCCGGTCCGGTCTCGGCGGTCGCGGTGCCCGACGGCGCCTGCACCTTGTGGCGCCTCATCAGCCAGGTGGCCAGGGGGCCGCCCAACAGACCACCGGCGACCAGGCCGAACGTGGCCGCCGCGACCGCTACGGCGGTCGCTCCCTCGGTGCCCAGCGCCTCGGCCGTGGGACCGAACGCGGCGGCCGCGCCGTGGCCGCCCTCCAGGGAGACCGCTCCGGCCATCACGCCCAGCATCGGGTCGATGCCCAGGACCGTGGCCATCCCGATGCCCACGACGTTCTGCATGATCGCCAGGGTCCAGCACGCCACCAGGTAGATCAGCAGCAGCTTGCCGCCCTTGCGGAGCAGGCTGACGCTGGCACCCAGGCCGATGGTGGTGAAGAACGCGATCATCGCGGGGTCCTGCAGCGTGGTGTCCAGCTCCAGCTGGGCCAGGCCGGACTCCCGCAGCGCCAGGACCACCAGCGCGAACGTGAACCCGCCGACGACGGGCCCGGGGATGCTGAACCGCTGCAGGAAGCCGATGCGGCGCCGGGCGAACTCGCCCAGCAACAGCAGGGCGACGGCCAGGGTGGTGGTCTGGATCAGGTCCAGGGTGATGCTCATGCGCTCGGCCTTCCTGCGCGTACGCGGTCCACCATGCGTGCGGCGACGCGCGCGGTGCGGCCGTCCACGTCCAGGGACGGGTTGAGTTCGGCCACGTCGAACAGGGCCAGCCGTCCCGAGGCGGCGACCTCCTCGACCACGGCCTGCACCACCTCGGGCGGGACGCCGAGCGGTGCGGGGGCGCTCACCCCGGGCGCGACCCAGGCGGGCAGGGCGTCCAGGTCGAGCGTGAGGTAGACGTCGTCCACCGAGTCGGTGAAGGCGCGCACGAAGTCCAGCACCTTCTCCAGGTGGGCGGCGGTACAGCGGTCGTCGGTGAGGTACTGCGCGCCGAGCCGGTCGGCGCGGTCGAACAGCACCGGGGTGTTCGCGGCCTCGTTGATCCCGACCACGGCGTACCGGAAGTCTCGGCCCCGGGTCCGCTCGTCCTCGCTGATCTGCAGGAACGGGGTCCCGGAGGTGGGTTCGGGCTCCACCCGGAGGTCGAAGTGGGCGTCGATGTTGAGCACGCCCAGGGTGCGGGTCCGGTCCGCTCCCAGGCCCTCGTCCAGGCCCAGGTAGCTGGCGTAGGCGACCTCGTGTCCGCCGCCGAAAACGACAGGGAAGTGCCCGGCCCGCATGGCCTCGGCCACCACCGCGCCCAGCGCGCGCTGGCCCGACTCCAGGTCGCCGTCGTCCACACGGACGTCCCCGGCGTCGTACAGCGCCTCGGCCCGGTGCAGGGCCAGCGGTGCGAGCGCACGGCGCAGGGCGTCGGGGCCCTCGGAGGCTCCGGTGCGGCCCTTGTTCCTGCGCACCCCCTCGTCCGAGGCGAAGCCGATGATCGCGGTTCCCGCGCGGTCGGCGCCGTCGAGCCGGCGCACCGTGTTGTGCCAGCGCCGGTGCTCGGGGCCCGGCCCGTCGTCGCGTCCGGTCCAGGCGGGGGGATCCACCCTGTTCAAATCGTTCCTCCACTCAGGTCACGTGCCGCCTCCTTGACGAGGCGGACGTAGTAGGGACGCCGTCGCTCGGTCAGTGCCGCCGGGGCCATCACGGTCACGACCCCGCTCAGACCGCCCGAGGAGTCGAGCACCGGGGCGCTCGCGCCCCACACGCCCTCGTCGAGGGCGCTCTCACTGACCGCCACCCCTCGCTCGCGTACCAGGGCGTGGGCGGACTCCAGGGAGCGCACCCGCCCGGGGGAGAGCCGGTAGGCGGAGTACACCTGCTCGCGCCGGTCCTCGGGGAGGTGGGCCAGCAGCGCCTCGGCGGTGGCCCCGCGCAGCAGCGGCCGCACGGCTCCGCGGGTGTAGCAGCAGCGCAGCACCCGCGCCCCTTCGACCGCGTCCACGCACAGCGCCTCGGTGCCCACCGGAACCATGAACGCCGCCAGCTCGCCGGACTCGCGTGAGAGCCGGGCCAGCCGGGGGCCGATGGCGGTGCGCTCCAGCGCGCTGCTGCGGTACTGCTCGGCGAACCGGACGGCCACCGGGCCGGCACCGTAGGCGCCGGTGCCGATGTGCTGCACGAACCCGGCCGCGGCCAGCCGGTCCAGCATCCGGTAGACGGTGCTGAGCGGGATGCCTGTGGCCTCGGCGACCTGTGCGGCGGTGGCTCGTTCGGCTTCGGCGAAGACCATCAGCACGCCGAGCAGGCGGTCGCTGGTCCGCCCCGAGTTGCCGGAGCCCGCGGTACCGGCACCGGAGGTGTCGGGAAGCGTGTCGCCGGAGACCGGGTCCGCGGGGTTCGAGTGGGCGGACATGGTGCCCCCTTTCCCGGGCCGAGTGAGCTCCGAGCGGCGGCGCCGACTCGGGACCGGCTCACTCTATGAATCAGACAAAAGGGATGAAAAGGGCGAATTCTCACCCAGTGGGAAGGCTATGCGCCGACCCGGAGCCGACGGTCCCGTCCCGGAAACGCGAGGAGGACCCTGCGAACAGGGTCCTCTCCGGTGTCCCAGGGGGACGGTGGTCGTTCTGTGCACGGGTCGGCGGACCCGTTCCGGGAACGCCGGGGCCCGGGCTAGGAGCCGGGGGCGCGGTCGAGGAGGGCGGCGAAGTCCACGCCGGCGGGCAGGGTGCCGAAGGCCGTGCCGCCGTCGGAGCCCAGACGGGTCGCGCAGAAGGCGTCGGCCACCGCGGCCGGCGCGTGGCGGACCAGGAGCGCCCCCTGGAGGACCAGCGCCATCTGCTCGATCGTCCGCCGGGCACGGAGCTCGGCCTCCTCCGGCCGGGCCAGTTCCGCGCCGAGCGCGCGCCAGGCGGCGTCCAGCCGGGTGTCGGCACCGAGCGCCGATTCGACCTCGGAGCGGAAGGCCTCCAGGGACTCGGGCTCGCGGGACAGCGCGCGCAGCACGTCGAGGGCGTTGACGTTGCCCGACCCCTCCCAGATGCCGTTCAGCGGGGCCTCACGGTAGAGGCGGGGCATTCCCGAGTCCTCGACGTAGCCGTTGCCGCCCAGGCACTCCAGGGCCTCGGCGACCGCCGTCGGCTGCCGCTTGCAGACCCAGTACTTGCCGACCGCGGTGGCCAGGCGCAGGAAGGCGCGCTCTCCTGCGTCGCCGCGCTCGGCCCGGTCGGTGGCCCCGGCGACGCGGAACGCCAGGGTGGTGGCGGCCTCCGACTCCAGGCTCAGGTCGGCGAGGACGTTGCGCATGAGCGGCTGGTGGATCAGCTTCGTGCCGAACACCGAGCGGTGGCGCGCGTGGTGCGCGGCCTGGGCCAGTGCGGCCCGGGTGCCGGCGGCGGAGCCGAGCAGGCAGTCCATGCGGGTCATCGTGACCATGTCGATGATGGTCCGCACCCCGCGGCCCGGGGCGCCGACCAGCCAGGCGACGGTGTCGTCGAACTCCGGCTCGCTGCTGGCGTTGCTGCGGTTGCCGAGCTTGTCCTTCAAGCGCTGGATGCGGAAGGTGTTGCGGCTCCCGTCGGGAAGGACGCGGGGGACGAGGAAGCAGGACAGGCCGTCAGGGGTCTGCGCGAGCACGAGGAACAGGTCGTTCATGGGGGCGCTGGTGAACCACTTGTGGCCGCGCAGCCGCCAGGTGCCGTCGCCCTGCTCGACGGCGGTGGTGGTCCCGGCGCGGACGTCGGTGCCGCCCTGCTTCTCCGTCATGCCCATGCCGGCGAGCAGGCCCCGCTTGGACGCGGGGGCCCGCAGCCCGGGGTCGTACACGCGGCTGGCGAGCAGGGGCTCGTACCGCGCGGCCAGCTCGGGGGAGTTGCGCAGGGCGGGGACCACGGCGTAGGTCATGGAGACCGGGCACAGGTGCCCCGCCTCCAGAGTGGTCGAGAGCATGAAGCCCGCGGCGCGCGCGACGTGGGCCCCGGGGCGGCCGTCGGTCCAGGCCGGTCCCGTGAGGCCCGCGCTCACCGAGAGGTCCATCAGGGAGTGGTAGGCGGGGTGGAAGTCGACCTCGTCGACGCGGTTCCCGTTGCGGTCGTGGGTGCGCAGCACCGGTTCGCAGCGGTTGGCCTCGTCCGCCCAGCGCTGGGCCTCCTCGCTGCCGACCAGGCGTCCGTGCCGGTGCAGGTCGTCGAGGTGCCACTCCGCGCCCTCCCGGACGACCCCCTCCAGCAGGACGGCGTCGTCGGTGACGTCGTGGCCGACCAGCGGCGGGGTCTGGTTGGTCACCTCGTGGGTCCGGGCGGCGGGCCTGCTGCGCAGGGGCGCGGTGCCGTCCAGGGTGCTGTCCGCGGTCATCGGGTTCCTCCGGGGTCAGTGGGGTGCGGCGTCGGACCTGAAGCCGGCGCAGCGCAGGGACATGGCGGTGAGTTCGCCGACCAGGGCGTCGGCCGAGTCCTCGGCGGGGGCCGCGAGCGGGTCGACGAGCACCTCTCCGATCGCGCCGGTCAGGGCCGCCGCGGTGACGGACGGGTCCTGGCGGGGGAGTGAACCGGCCTCGATCCCCTCGCGGATCACCTCGGCGAACAGGTCGCGGTACCGGCGGCGGAAGCTGAGCCGTTCGGCGCCCACCGCGGGGGCGGCCGGTGCCGCGAGCAGCGCGTAGGCCAGGCCGCGCCGTTCCATGGCCCGCCGGGAGAAGACGCCGACGCCGTGGGCCAGGCGCTCCACGGGGTCGCCGTCGCCGTGGAGCACCTCACCCAGGACCTCGACCTCGCGTCCGGCCGCCCGGCGAAAGACCTCGACGGCCAGTGCCGCCTTGGACGGGAAGTGCTGGTAGACCGAACCGGCCGAGATCCCGGCGGCGGAGGCCACCGCCGTCACGGAGGCGTCGGCCCAGCCCACCTCGGCCACCACGGAGGTGGCCTGGTCCACCAGGCGCTCGCGGACGGTACGCAGGCGTTCCTGCTCTGCGGGGGTCTTTCGGTAGGGCATGCAAGAAGTGAACCACCGTTCAGATCTTCGCGCCAGAGGGTCGGTGGAGGGAATCGGGCCGCCCCTTCCCGAGGAGGGGTGTCGGGGCGCCCGGCCGGGGCGCCGGATCGCCTCCTGGGCGGGTGTTGCGAACTCATAGGGTCGGTGCATGGTCAACAAACAGGCAGACGGCGTCAGACGGGGGTCGGGGCCGGGGCGGCCCCGACAGGAGCGGGTCACCCGCGCGGCGCTGGACGCGGTGGTCGCCCTGGTCGCGGAGCAGGGGATGAGCGCGGTGACCATGGATGCCGTGGCGGCCCGGGCGGGGGTCAGCAAGCCGGCGATGTACCGGCGCTGGTCGACCAAGCAGGACCTGGTCATCGCGGCCGCGGAGTCCCGTATCGCCCCCTTGGAGGTCCCTGACCTGGGGGACTTCCGCGCCGAGCTGCGCGCGGTGCTCACCTCCCGGCTGGAGACCTACCGGCAGCCCGGCGTCGACCGCCTCCTGGCGGGTGTCATCGGCGCGGCGGCCGAGGCGGGCGCGGAGCGCGGCGCGTACGGGGAGTACGCCGCGCGGGTCACGTCCGAGACCCGGCACGTCCTGGAGCGCGGGGTCGACCGCGGCGACGTGCGTTCGGACATCGACATAGAGGCGGCCACCACGCTGGTGGCCGCACCGCTGGTCTTCCGCATGGTCGGGGAGCAGCGGATGCCCGACAGCGCCCTGGTGGACTCGGTGGTCGATCTCCTGGTGCGCGCGGTGGCAGTGGATTCCCGACCTGAGAACAAGGGTTCAGGCATGTGAAATTCCTTACTCCAACCCCTTGATTTGGCGCGGCCCAATATCGATACTGCTGGTAACGATATTCCGATCGCCACCGGAGGAGCCTCGTGACCAGCACCGTCAAACCCCAGCCCGTGATCGACAAGCCGCTGCTGCACTACGGCCGCCGGGACCTGAACCGCACGGCCCCCGGAACCCCGGAGACCGAGTACCGGATCCTGAGCGTCTCGCCGCTCGCCCCGCACATCGGCGCCGAGATCGGCGGGGTCGACCTGACGCAGCCCATCACCGAAGAACTCGCCGACGAGCTGCGCCAGGCCCTGCTGGAGTGGAAGGTGATCTTCTTCCGGGACCAGCACGGCTTCGAGTCGAGCCACCACGTCGACCTCGCCGCGGTCTGGGGCCACCCGGAGGCCAACCCCTTCTTCCCCAAGGCCGAGACGGCCGGCGTCTCCCGGCTGGCCAAGGACTCCATGGCCATCGGCACGGAGAACATCTGGCACAGCGACCACTCCTTCATGGCGGCTCCCGCCCTCGGCTCCGTGCTGCGCTCCGTCGAGGTGCCGCCGGCCGGCGGCGACACGATGTGGGCGGACATGGCGGTCGCCTACGACAACCTCTCCGACGAGGTCAAGGAGCGGATCGAGGGCCTGACCGCCGTGCACGACTGGGTGCCCAGCTGGGGCGCCATGATGACCGAGGAGCAGATCGCGCAGATGCGGCCGCGGCTGCCGCAGGTCGAGCACCCCGTGGTGGTCCGCCACCCGCGGACCGGGCGCAGGACGCTCTACGTCAACGAGCCCTTCACGACCCGGATCGTCGGCGTCTCGGAGGAGGAGAGCCGCGAGCTGGTCGACCACCTCACCCTCCAGGCGCGCGTCCCGGAGTACCAGGTGCGCTTCCGCTGGCAGCCCGACTCCATCGTGATCTGGGACAACATCGCCACGCAGCACTACGCCATCAGCGACTACTTCCCGCAGCGCCGCGTCATGGAGCGCATCGCCGTCGCCGGGGTCCCCCTCTCCTAGGCCTCTCCTGGGCCGGACACCTCCCGGGCCTGGTCCCCTCCCTTCCGCGTTCTTCCACCCTGCTCGGAGGACCCCCGTGACCGCTTCTGACATCGTCCCCGGAAGGCCTTCCGGCGCTGCGAAGGCGGCGCGGGGGGCGGGAACCCGCGCCTGGGTCGTGACAGGCCTGCTCGTGGTCTTCATGATGGTCAACTTCGCGGACAAGTCCGTACTGGGCCTGGCCGCGGACGAGGTCATGGCCGACCTCGGCCTCACCGCCACCGAGTTCGGCCTCGCCAACAGCGCCTTCTTCCTCCTGTTCTCGGTCGCGGCCATCGTCGTCGGCATGGTCGCGGACCGGGTCTCGCCGAAGCTGCTGCTCCTGGTCATGGCGCTGCTGTGGTCCGTCGCCCAGGTGCCCGTCGCCCTCGGAGGCGGGCTCGCGGTCCTGATCGCCTCCCGGATCGTGCTGGGCGCGGCCGAGGGCCCCGCCTTCCCGGTGGCACAGCAGGCCGCCCTGGCCTGGTTCCCCAACGAGAGGAGGAACCTGCCCGGGGCGCTGGTCACCATCGGGGTCACCCTCGGGGTGATCGTCTCCGCGCCCACGCTCTCCTGGATCATCCAGAACCACGACTGGCGCATCGCCCTGTGGGTGCTGGCAGGCGTGGGTCTGGTGTGGTCCGCCGTCTGGTACCTGGTGGGGGCCGACGGCAGGTACAGCACCGACAGGGACGAGGGCCCGGAGGGGAGCGGGAGCGCCGCGGCGGCGGTCGCGCGAAGGGCCGCCGCGGCGGCGGACGCGGCCCGGATCCCCTACCGGCGGATCTACGCCAGCCGCACCTGGATCGGAGCCACCCTCTCCTACTTCGTCACCTACTGGGTGGTGGCCCTGATGCTGGTCTGGCTGCCGTCGTTCCTCCGCAACGGCCTGGGCTACTCCGCCGAAGCCGCGAGCCTGATCGTCATCGCGCCGTGGGCCGTCGGTGCCGTGGTCTTACTGGCCCAGGCCTTCCTCTCCGGAAAGCTGATGAGCAGGGGCTTCAGCAGCAGGGTGGCCCGCGGACACGTCGGCGGCTGGACGATCACCATCGGTGCGGCCGCCTGCCTGGCCGTCCCGTTCGTCGACGGCACCACCGCCCAGACGATCCTCGTGGCGATCGGCTTCGGGTTCGGCGGCGCCTACGCCACCGTCGCCGTCACCACCATCGCCGAACTGGCGCCCGCGTCCCGGCGCGGCGGTTCCCTCGGCATGATGAACGCCCTGGTCACCACGGCCGGCCTGGTCGCGCCCGCGGTCGTCGGCCTGCTGGTGGACGCCCAGGGGAACGACGGCTACTTCAACGCCGTCCTGCTCTCCGGAGGGCTGCTGCTGGTCGGTGCCGTCGCCTCGTTCGCCCTGATCGACCCCGCGCGCGACGCGGCCCGGCTGAACCGCTGACCCCGCGCCCTCCACGTGTCCCGCACCTCCGCCGCCCGAACCCCCACTCCCCGCACCCCGAAACCCCTGACCCCGCGCCCCCCGGCCCCCGGCCCCTGAAACCCTCGTTCCCCGAGCCGTCCTGGAGAAGCACCGTGACCGCAGCACCCGCCCTGGACACCGCAGAACTCGACCGGGCCGTCACCGCGTTGAAGGACGCTGCCGGCTCCTGGACCAGCACTCCGATCGAGGAGCGCATCGCCCTGCTCGACCGGATGATGCCGCGGATCGCCGACCGGGCCGAGGCGATGGTCGGTGCCGCGGCCGAGGCCAAGGGCTACGGCGCCGACTCCCCCTGGGCGGCCGAGGACTGGATCGGCGCGCCCTGGGCCCTCGCGCAGACCAGCGGTGCCTACCTCCATGTGCTGCGCCGGATCGCCGCCGGGAAGGAGCCGGTCGGACGAGACGCGGTCAAGCGGAACGGGGAGCGCACCCTCGTCGACGTCTTCCCCGCCACCGTGTGGGACTCCCTGCTGCTCAACGGCTACTCGGCGCAGGTGTGGACCCTTCCCGGCACCACCCCGCAGCAGGTCCGCGACCGGGCCGCGGGCGAGTACCGGGGCCGGGCCGCAGACCCGGGCGTGGCCCTGGTGCTCGGCGCCGGGAACGTCGCGGCCATCACGGCCCTCGACATCCTCCACAAGCTCTATGTCGAGGGCCAGGTCGTCCTGGCCAAGATGAACCCGGTCAACGCCTACCTGCGCCCCCACTTCGAGCACGTCTTCGCGGAGTTCGCCGAACGCGGCTGGGTGCGCTTCGTCGACGGGGGCGCGGCGGAGGGCGCCTACCTGACCCGGCACGACGGTGTCGACAGCATCCACGTCACCGGCAGCGACCGCACCCACGACGCGATCGTCTGGGGCACGGACGAGCAGGCCGGGCAGCGGCGCCGCGACGACACCCCGCTGAACACCAAGCCGTTCAGCAGCGAACTGGGCGGGGTCAGCCCCTGCATCGTGGCGCCCGGGCCGTGGAGCGCCGCGGACTTCCGCTTCCAGGCCGAGCACATCGTCACCAGCAAGATGAACAACTCGGGCCACAACTGCGTGGCCAGCCAGGTCCTGGTGCTGCCCCGTACCTGGGACGGTACCGAGCGGCTCCTGGACGAGGTCCGGAGGGTGTGGCGCGAACTGCCCGCGCGCACGGACTACTACCCCGGTGCCCGGCAGCGGCTGGAAGGGGTGCTCGAGGCCCACCCGGGGGCCGAGACCCACGCCGAGGACGGCTGCCGGGTCCTGGTCCCCGACGTCGAGGGCCTCGACGACGTCCTGGTCACCGACGAGGTCTTCGGCAGCGCCCTGGGCGTGGTGCGCCTGCCCGGTGACACGGCCGACGAGTTCCTGGGCCGCGCCGTGGACTTCGCCAACGACAGCCTGCCCGGCACCCTCGGCGCCACCCTCATCGTCGACCCGAGGACCCGGAGGACCCACCGCGCGGCCGTGGACGCGGCCGTCGAGGGCCTGCGCTACGGCACGGTCGGCGTGAACTGCTGGTCGGCGATCGGCTTCCTGCTCGGCCACACCCCGTGGGGCGCCCACCCCGGTCACACCCGGCAGGACATCGGCAGCGGCACCGGGTTCGTGCACAACGCCCTGATGCTCGAGGACATCGAGAAGACGGTGCTGCGGGCGCCCTTCGCACCCGCCCCGCGCGGCCTGTTCACCGGCTCGCCGTCACTGTCACCGCGTCCGCCGTACTTCGTCACCAACCGGACGGCGCGCACCACCCTCGAACGCCTCACCCGCTTCACCGCGGCCCCCTCGGCCTTCCGGCTCCCGGGCATCTTCGCCTCCGCCCTGCGCGGCTGACCGGCCCCGGACCCCGGACCCCGGCCCCCGTGCCCCGCCCCCGTACCCCGCGACCCCCCAGCCCTTTCCCCTCCCCGGGCCCCGTCGTCCCCGGCCCCTCCAGAAATCGGAAGCGCATGAGAAACCTCGCCGCACTGCTCAGCCACACGTCCGGGATCCACGGTGACCGCGTCGCCGTCGAACTCGGCGCGCACTCACTGACCTACACCGGACTCGACACCCTCGCGGGGCGCGTGGCGGCCTACCTCGCCGGCCAGGGGGTGGGCGCCGGTGACCGGGTCGGCGTCATGCTGCCCAACCTCCTGGAGTTCCCCGCCCTGTACTACGGCGCCGTGCGCGCGGGCGCCGTCGTCGTTCCGATGAACCCCCTGCTCAAGCGGCGCGAGATCGCCCACTACCTGCGGGACTCCGGTACGAAGCTGCTCTTCGCCCACGGCCCGGTCGTGCCCGAGGCGACCGCCGGGGCCGAGGGGACCGGCGCCGCCGTCGTCCCCATCGAGCCGGGAGCGCTCACCGGCCTGCTGGCCGACCACCCCGACCCGGCTCCCCGGGTGGAGCGCGGTGACGAGGACACAGCCGTCATCCTCTACACCTCGGGCACGACCGGGGTCCCCAAGGGCGCCGAACTCACCCACACCAACCTGGTGCGCAACGCCGAGATCTGCTCGGACAAGCTGTTCCACCTCACCGCCGAGGACACCGTCCTCGGCTGCCTGCCCCTGTTCCACGCCTTCGGCCAGGTCTGCGGGATGCACACCGCGATCGCGGCGGGCGCCCGGCTCACCCTGGTGGCCCGTTTCGACCCGGTGGCCGCGTTGCGGACCATCGCCGACAGCGGCGCCACGGTCTTCCAGGGCGTGCCCACCATGTACGCGGCCATGCTCGCCGCGCACGAGCAGGACCCGGACGCCTACGACGCCTCCACCCTCCGGCTGTGTGCCTCGGGCGGCGCCTCACTGCCCGTCGAGGTCCTGCACGGTTTCGAGAAGGCCTTCGACTGCCCGGTCCTCGAGGGGTTCGGCATGTCCGAGACCTCGCCGGTGGCCACCTTCAACCACCCGGACCGGCCCCGCAAGGCGGGCTCCATCGGCACTCCGATCGAGGGCGTGGAGGTGCGCGTCGTCGATGAGACCGACGGGGTGGGCGAGCTGTGCGTGCGCGGCCACAACATCATGAAGGGGTACTGGGGCCGCCCCGAGGCGACGGCCGAGACCGTCCAGGACGGCTGGTTGCGCACCGGCGACCTCGGCCGCGCGGACGAGGACGGCTACTTCTACATCGTCGACCGCAAGAAGGACCTGGTCATCCGCGGCGGCTTCAACGTCTACCCGCGTGAGGTCGAGGAGGTCCTCTACGAGCACCCCGCCGTCGCCGAGGCCGCGGTGATCGGTGTGCCGCACCCGTCGCTCGGTGAGGAGGTCGCCGCCGCGGTCGCCCTGCGCCCCGGCGCCGAGGCCACCGCCGACGAGATCCGCGAGTTCGTGCGCGAGCGGGTCGCGGCCTACAAGTACCCCCGCCTGCTCCAGCTGGTCGACGCCCTCCCCAAGGGCGCCACCGGCAAGATCCTCAAGCGGGAGATCACCTTCGACGCCTGATCGCGGAGCCCGGCCGGGGCCAGGCACACGGGACCCGGCCGTCGGCCCAGGCCCCAGGGACCCGGCCGCTGGTCCCGGCCCGCGGAGCCGGCGGTGTCCAGCGGAGGTCGTCCGGTGTCAGCGGTCGCCCGCGGAGTGCTTCGGGGCGGCGGCGAAGTACTCCGTGAAGGCGTCGACGACGGCACGCGCCGCGGGTGAGATCCACCGGGAGCGGTGGTGGACCAGGCGGACGGGCACGTTCGGGACGGGCGGCCCGGCCACGGTGGCGAGTGCGCCCGCGGACAGCGCGTCCCGTGCGGCGGTGAGGGGGAGCGCGGCCAGCCCGAGGCCCGCCATGACGCAGGCGCGCGCAGCCTCGCTGCTGCCGAGCCGGGTCAGCCGCGGGCGGACACCGGACGGCCCCCGCAGCTCACGGGCGACACGGTCGCTGAACGAGCACCCCTCCTCGTGGAGGAAGAAGGGCTCACGGGCGAGCTCCTCCCAGCCGACGGGGGTCTCGGCGGTGACCAGCGGGTGGTCCGGGGCGCCGAGCAGAACGAGCGGTTCCTCGGAGAGCTTCTCGGTCACCATGTCGGGGAAACGGTCCTCGTCCTCCAGCAGGAGGGCGAGGTCGAGGCGGCCGCGCCGCAGCCCGTCCAGGGCCGCGTCGGTGCCCAGGGGGACGAGGTCCACCTCGATGCCGGGGCGGGTGCGGCTCAGTTCGGCGATGACCCGGGGGACGGGGCCGGAGCAGAGGGTGTCCCCGACCCCCACCGCCACGCGGCCGACGGGGTGGGTGCCGTCCCCGACCGCCGCGTGGAGCCGGGCCTCGGCCTCGAGCACCCCGGCGGCCTCCGCCGCGATCCGCCGGCCCGTCTCCGTGAGCCGGGCGCCGCGGGGCAGGCGGTCGAACAGCCGGCAGCCCAGTTCCTTCTCGAGGGCCTTGATCTGCGCCGTCACCGTGGACTGGGACAGGTGGAGGTCGGCGGCGGCGACGGTGAAGTTCCCCGTCCTCGCGACGGTGAGGAACGTACCGAGCAGTCGGGTGTCCATGGGCCCAGCGTATCCGGAGCGATCGCTTCATCCGATGGCTGGCATCGAAAACCATCGTTTTACTCGATGGAGCGCCTCTGTGAGAGTGAGGGCATGAACCAGAACACCACCGTCACCCCAGGCCGGTACACCGCCTTCACCACGGACCCGGGCGGGGGCAACCCGGCCGGGGTCGTGCTCGACGCCGCGGGTCTGGGTACCGAGGACATGGCGGCCCTCGCCGCGGACCTCGGCTACTCGGAAACGGCGTTCGTCACCGCCGGGGACGCCGACCGGCACCGCTTCACCGTGCGTTACTTCAGCCCGCTCTCCGAGGTGGACTTCTGCGGGCACGCGACGATCGCCACCGCCGTGGCCCTGGCCGAGGAGACGGGACCGGGCGAGATCACCCTGGACACCCGGGTGGGGGAGATCCCCGTGCTCACGGGCACCGACCCCGACGGAAACCTTCGTGCCACGCTCACCAGCGTCGCGACCCGGTCCCGCCCGGCCCGGGACGCCGAGCTCGACGAGGCGCTCGCCGCCCTCGGATGGGGGAGGGACGACCTGGACCGGGAGCTGCCCCCGCACGTGGCCTTCGGAGGGGTGCACCACCTCGTCCTCGCCGCGGCCACCCGCGAACGGCTCGCCGACCTCTCCTACGACTTCGACGGGCTGGCGGCCGTGATGCGGCGCCACGGCTGGGCCACGCTCCAGCTGGTCGTCCGCGAGAACCCGGCCCTCTTCCACGCGAGGGACCCGTTCCCCGTGGGCGGAGTCGTCGAGGACCCGGCGACCGGGGCGGCCGCGGCGGCGCTCGGCGGTTACCTGCGCACCCTCGGCCTGGTTCCGGAGGGCGGCACGGTCACCGTCCGGCAGGGCGAGGACATGGGAAGCCCGAGCACGCTGACCGTGGACATCGACCTCGACGACCCCCGCGTCCGTGTGAGCGGCCACGCGGTGCGCCTCCCGGGCTGAACCCGCCCGGGGCGGACCGCCCGGCTCAGGGGCGCCCGGGCTCGCGGAGCGGCCTGGGGAGCCGGAGTCCGTTGTCGGCCATGACGTCGCGCAGCCGGTCCGGGTAGTCGGTGATCAGCCCGTCGACGCCGGCGTCGACGAGGGACTGCATGGTCGCGGAATCGTTGACCGTCCACGGGACGACGTCGATCCCCAGGTCATGGGCCTGCTCCACCATGTCCGCGGTCACATAGGGCTCGTAGCCGGGGTCGTCGACGGTCCCGTCCTGCGGGAAGCCGTGCACGGGGGAGAAGGCGTCGGCGTCGAACGACCGGACGGCGGGCAGGGGATCGCCGCCGAAGTCGTCGATGTCGATGCCGCCCAGCCACGGCGAGGCCCCGGGCCGGCCCACCTCCAGGAAGTCGTGGTTGGTGAGGGCGACGATCGGCAGGAACGGTTCGCGTTCCCGCACCAGCATCAGCGCGCCCCAGTCGAAACTCTGGACGGTGACCTGCCGCAGCATGCGCGCGTCGCGGACCTCGCGCACGACGGCGTCGACGAACTCCTCGCGCGGGGCGGTCTCCTCGGGGGCGCCCGCCTCGACCTTGGTCTCGATGTTGAGGTCGACGCCGTAGGCCCGGTACCGGTGGACCAGGTCGAACACCTCGCTGAGCAGGGCCATCCGCTCACCGGGCACGACCTGCTGGCCCGGGTGGGCCGGATGCTGCAGGGAGCCGCAGTCCAGGGTGCGCACCTGGTCCAGGGTGAGGTCCTTGATGTAGGAGCCCACGTAGGGGTACTGCGGATCGTCGGGGAAGGCGGGCCCGGTGTCCTGGCAGTTGTGATCGCTGATCCGCCGGTCGTGGGTGACGACGGCCTCGCCGTCCGCGGTGATCTGGACGTCGAGTTCCAGAGTGCTGACGCCGAGCCGGAGCGCGTTCTCGAACGCCGGGAGCGTGCTCTCGACGACGAGCCCCACGCCTCCGCGGTGCGCTTGGAGGTCGAAGTCGTGGCGGGTCTGTGCGTGCGCGGGGGCGCCGAGCCCGACGAGGGGGACGACGAGGGCCCCGGTGAGGGCGAGCATAGGCCTGAACATGCGCACCAGCGTGCGCGGTGTCCGTGGCCGGACGGCGGGCAGCGGGTGACGGGTTCCCGAAGAGGACCGTACAAGGGGGTTCCGTAGCCAGGCGGCCGGGGTCGTGCCCGTGGTGCCGGTGAAGGCGCGGATAGGCCTCGAGGGCCCTCCCGCGTTCTCGGCAGGGCTCGCACCATCCCCCTCGCAGGCTCCGGACCCACCGGTTCCGAGCGAAGCCCGCAACGGCCGCGAGGAACGCTGGGACAAACAGTGGGGGAACGCGGCCTTCGGATACGGAAAAGCATGACTGGGTGCGATTCCGATGCGCTTGTTGGACGTTAATGGCATATGCGCGACGGGCGGCGTCGGATTCAGCGCACGGCAAATTCCGATGGCACCTCGTGAGGTTTTTCTCGGCCTCGGGCGGGGATTGTCGATGGCGTCGACCCGAGCGCTGTCCCTTCGTTTCGCGGAGTCGGTGGCGCACTGACCGGTATGCCCGAATCCCGGTGGCAGCAGGAATCATCGCCGGATACCGAAATCTGGCTGGCCAGGTCGCCCGATGGAAGTGTCGGACGAGAGGGTGCCGACCACAGTGTGGTAAACCGAATCCTGAGCATAAAGCCGACGTTAGCTCGGCCGTCATTTTCCGTGATTCACCACATCTTCGGCGATCTCCTCGGACACCCCGCTGGTCAGCCGGCCAAAAGTGCATATGCCACCCACATAGAAAGCATCTGATGACCCTGACCTGTCATAGCTCGGCGGCAGTTCGAGAAAACACCTTCACCCTCGACCCCCACCGGGTCCGCGGCACCTCCGGCACCGGGGCGGCCTCATGAGGCGCGAGGCCGTGGTGACCGGTATCGGCGTGGTCGCCCCCGGAGCGGTCGGCGCCGCCGCCTTCTGGGAGATGCTCACGGCGGGGCGCACCGCGACCCGTGCCATCACCCTGTTCGACGCTTCCGGGTTCCGTTCCCGGATCGCCGCCGAGGTCGACTTCCTCCCCGCCGCGCACGGTCTGGACGAGGAACAGGTCGCGCGCATGGACCGGTACGTCCAGTTCGCGGCCGTCGCCACCAGGGAGGCCCTGGCCGACAGCGCCCTGCCCCTGGCCGACGTGTCGCCCTGGCGCGTCGGAGTGAGCATGGGAACGGCGGTGGGCGGTACCACCCGCCTGGAGAAGGAGTACGTGGCGGTGAGCCGGGGCGGCGCCGACTGGGTGGTGGACCACTCCGCGGTCTCGCCCCATCTGCACCGCGCCCTGACACCGAGCGTCCTCTCCGGCGAGGTCGCCGAGCTCGTCGGTGCGCGCGGCCAGGTGCGGACCGTCTCCACGGGGTGCACGTCCGGTTTGGACGCGGTGGGCTACGCCGCGCAGGCCATCGAGGACGGCCTCGCCGACGTCGTCGTCGCCGGAGCCTCCGAATCCCCGATCTCACCCATCGCCATGGCCTGCTTCGACGCCATCAAGGCCACCTCGGACAGCAACGACGACCCGGAGCACGCGTCCCGGCCGTTCGACCGCGACCGCAACGGGTTCGTCATGGGCGAGGGCGCGGCCGTCCTCGTCCTGGAGGAGGCGTCGGCCGCACGGCGCCGGGGCGCCAGGATCCGCTGCCGGGTGGCGGGCTTCGCCAACCACGGCAACGCCTTCCACATGACCGGCCTGCGACGCGAGGGAACGGAGATGGCCCGGGCCGTCACCAGCGCTCTGGACCAGGCACGGCGGCCGGCCACCGACGTGGACTACGTCAACGCCCACGGTTCCGGCACCGTGCAGAACGACCGGCACGAGACGGACGCCGTCAAGCGCTCCCTGGGAGAACACGCGTGGCGAGTGCCCATGACGTCGATCAAGTCGATGGTGGGGCACTCCCTGGGGGCGATCGGCTCGATCGAACTGGCCGCCTGCGTGCTGGCCATGGACACCGGCGTCGTCCCGCCGACGGCCAACCTGAGCACACCCGACCCCGAGTGCGATCTGGACTACGTCCCGGTGACCGCGCGTGAGCAGAGGACGGACGTCGTGCTCTCGGTGGGCAGCGGCTTCGGGGGATTCCAGTCGGCGGTCGTCCTGGACCGGGGAGAGTGAGGAACGGTCATGACCATGGTGATCACAGGACTCGGCACGGTCTCACCCGCTGGGGTGGGCACTGACAGCTACTGGAAAGCGCTCGTGGAGGGGCGGACGCTCATCGCGCCGATCCCCGACTTCGACACCGACGGCTTCCACGTGCGCCTCGGCGGGAAGGTTCCCGCATTCGACCCGCACGAGCACATCGAGGGCCGCTTCATCGTCCAGACCGACGCGTTCAGCTGGTTCGCGATGGTCGCCGCCGACGAGGCGCTGCGGGACTCCGGGATCTCCGCCGAGGGGGACCCCTACGCGACGGGCGTGCTGATGTGCAGCTGCGCGGGCGGCGTCGAGTTCGGGCAGCGCGAGATCGCGGCGCTGTGGAGCGAGGGGCCGGAGCGCGTCAGCCCGTACCAGTCCATCGCCTGGTTCTACGCGGCCAGCACCGGTCAGGTGTCCATCCGCAACGGCCTCAAGGGCATGTGCGGTGTGCTGGTCACCGACGAGCCGGGCATGCTCGACGCCCTGGGCCAGAGCGAGCGGGCGCTGCGGCGCGGGACCTCCTCGATGCTGGTCGGCGGAAGTGAGGCCCCGCTCGGTTCGCCGTTCTCCCTGGCGTGCCAGGTGGGGGCCGGCCTCCTCAGCGGGAGCGACGAACCGTCCTCGGCCTACGTTCCCTTCACCGAGGGGGCGAGCGGCTACGTCCCGGCCGAAGGCGCGGCCGTCGCGCTGGTGGAGGACGCGGCCGGCGCCCGTGCGCGCGGGGCCCGGCCACGGGCCGTCGTCGCCGGTCACGCGAGCACCTTCGGCGGGGTCGGGGAGTTCGACCCGGGCGGTGCGGGCCTCCTGCACGCCGCCCGGCAGGCGATGGACCGTGCCGGGGTCGGACCGGACGGCGTGGACGTCGTCTTCGCCGACGCCGTGGGAACGCCGAAGGCCGACGCCGACGAGAGCGCGGTCCTGCGGCAGCTCTTCCCGGAGGGGGTGGCCGTCACGGCACCCAAGACGGGTTTCGGCCGGGCCTATGCCGGCGCGGGC
The DNA here is from genome assembly GCF_000341085.1 of Nocardiopsis ganjiahuensis DSM 45031. Classification (GTDB taxonomy): domain Bacteria; phylum Actinomycetota; class Actinomycetes; order Streptosporangiales; family Streptosporangiaceae; genus Nocardiopsis; species Nocardiopsis ganjiahuensis. The sequence continues at coordinate 138,419 of NZ_ANBA01000013.1, forward strand.
GCGCTGGACGTGGCGGCGGCGGTCCTGAGCCTGGAACACCAGGTCATCCCGCCCACTCCCCACGTGTTCGACGCGCCCTGCGGCCTCGACCTGGTCGTCCGCGTGCCGCGTGCCGCGCCGCTGCGCACCGCTCTGGTGCTCTCACGCGGCTCGGGCGGCGGGAACTCCGCGGTCGTCCTCAAGCACCCAGACCACGCCTGACACACGAGAACAGAGGAGATACATGACCCAGGACCGCGTGACGATCGAAGAAATGGTGGAGCTCATCTCCACCTGTGCCGGAATCAGGACCGATGTCCCGACCGCCTCCACCAGCAGCTTCGAGGACCTGGGAGTCGACTCCCTGGGCGTCCTCGGCATCGTGGCCGCGATCGAGAGCCGCATCGGCCGCAGGCTCGGCGCGGACGCCGAACTCCTGCCCTCGCCCACCTCGCTGGTCGCCTTCGTGAACGAGGACGCACCGGCCTCCGCGGACAGGGTGTGATGACCGTGCCAGGACGTACCGAGAGCAGCATCGTCATCGACGCTCCCTACGACCTCGTCTGGGAGATGACCAACGACGTGGCCTCGTGGCCCGAGCTCTTCACCGAGCACGAGTCGGTGGAGATCCTCCACGAGGAGGGGGACACCGTCCGCTTCCGGCTCACCAAGCGGCCCGACGAGCACGGGCGCGTGTGGAGCTGGGTGTCCGAGCGCACCTCGGACCGCGCCGCGGGCGAGGTGCGCGCCCACCGGGTGGAGACCGGCGCGTTCCAGTACATGAACATCCACTGGACCTACGAGGAGGTGCCGGAGGGGGTCCGCATGACCTGGCGGCACGACTTCGCGTTGAAGCCCGAGGCCCCCGTCGACGACGAACAGATGTCCGCCAACCTCAGGCGGAACATCCCGGTCGAGATGGGACTCATCAAGGACAAGGTCGAGGCGGTCGCGCGGGACCGCGCGGAGGAGGCCGTGACCTGAGTCCGGCGGTCACTCCGGCCCGGGGGTCTCCGGTAGCGGCGCGCTCCGCACCACCGGTGGGCCCCGGGTAGGGGAAGGGCCCTTGGCCCGCGAAGGAGGTTCGCGGTCCAAGGGCCCTTTCCTGCGCGGAGCGGGAGACGGGCGTCCCGGCCCTCCCGCCGGGACCGGGACTCAGATCTCCCGCCGGGACCGGGACTCAGACGGCCAGGAACTTGGCGATGCGCTCGACCTCGTCCTCGGAGAGGCTCACCGAGGCGGCGGCCATGTTCTCCTCCAGGTGCGCCACCCGCGACGTGCCCGGGATCGGCAGCATCACCGGCGAGCGGTGCAGCAGCCAGGCCAGCGCCAGCTGAGCCGGGGTCACTCCGTGTTCGGCGGCCAGCGGGGCCAGCGGCGAGTCCGGTCGCGCCAGCTCACCGCGCGCGATCGGGGCCCAGGGCAGGAACGCGATCCCCTCGCTCTCGCACCGCTCCAGCACGTCGTCGGCCCTGCGGAGGGAGGGGTTGTACTCGTTCTGCACCGACGCCACCGGGGTGATCGCGCGGGCGCTCCTGAGCTGTTCCCGCGTCACACCGGTCAACCCGATGTGGTGGATCTTGCCCTGCTCGCGCAGTTCCACGAGGGCGCCCAACTGCTCGGACAGCGGCACCTCCGGGTCGATCCAGTGCAACTGGAGCAGGTCGATGCGCTCCAGGCCCAGGTTGCGCAGGCTCGACTCCACCTGCTGCTTGAGGTGACGGGGCGTGCCCCGGGCCTCCCACTGGCCCGGGCCGGGGTGCAGCATCCCCACCTTGGTGGTCACGAGCAGGTTCTCGGGGTAGGGGTGCAGGGCCTCCCGGATCAGCAGCTCGTTGATCTCGGGACCGTAGGAGTCGGCGGTGTCGATGAGGGTGACACCCAGCTCGACCGCGCGCCGCAGCACGGCCATCGCCTCGTCGCGGTCACGGGGTTCTCCCCACGCGCCCTCGCCGACCAGTTGCATCGCACCGAAACCCAGGCGGTGCACCGGCAGGTCCCCGCCGATGGCGAAGGTTCCCGACAGTCGGGCGATGTCCGGTGTGGTGTGTACGTCGGTCAAGAGAGGTTCCTTCCGAGCAGCGAGGGGCCGCGGGTCCGACACGGAGACGGGAGCAGAACACGACGTGCGAGGCGGAGCCCACGGCGGTGTTGCGGGAAGAATCCCAGTACAGAGGGGTGGTGGCAAGGAACCGGGAAGCGCGTCGGGGATGTGGTTCGGGTTCTGGGCCGACCCTGCGGGGAGAAGGTCCGACAACGGTGTTTTTGCCCGGTGGCCGGCGCCGCCACGTCGTCCCGGACAAGGGGGGGCGGGGCTGTGACGCGGACGGGAAGGCCGAACCCGACCGGGGGCTGGGCGCGCGGAGGCGCTACGACCCCGTGAAACACGAAGTGCGGGCCGAGATTCGTCTCGACCCGCACCAGAAATCCAAGGACCCCCGCGAGGGGATGCTGTGTGTCCGAGGGGGGACTTGAACCCCCACAGCCTTAACGGCCACTAGCACCTCAAGCTAGCGCGTCTACCTATTCCGCCACCCGGACCGGGTTGTTCGGCTTCTGTCGCTCCGAACAGGTTTAACCATAGCAAAGGTCTGAGGGCGTCCGAACCAGTTTTCCGCCGGGGGGTGATCGTGACAGGGTCTAGGGCAAAAGGTGCGGCCGGAGACGGGAGAGCCAGATGGTGGATCCAGGCAGGGAACTGAGCACGGGCGAGGTCGAGGTCGTCGACCTGTGCCGGGAGCTCATCGAGTTCGACACCTCCAACTACGGCGACCATTCCGGGCCGGGGGAGCGCAAGGCCGCGGAGTACGTGGCGGCCAGGCTCGACGAGGTCGGGGTCGAGTCGAAGATCTACGAGAAGCACCCCGGGCGCAGCAACGTGGTGGCGCGGATCACGGGTGAGGACTCCTCGCGGCCGCCGCTGCTCATCCACGGCCACCTCGACGTGGTCCCGGCCGCCCCGGAGGACTGGACCCACCACCCCTTCGCCGGTGAGGTCGCCGACGGCTGCGTGTGGGGCCGCGGCGCGGTCGACATGAAGAACATGAACGCGATGGTCCTGGCGATGCTGCGCCAGCGGCTGCGCGAGGGGCGCAGGCCGCCGAGGGACATCGTGCTGGCCTTCCTCGCCGACGAGGAGGCGGGCGGCACCTGGGGCGCCCAGTACCTGGTGGACGAGCACCCCGAGCTGTTCACCGACTGCGACTCCGCGATCAGCGAGGTCGGCGGCTTCTCCTTCACCGTCAACGAGAACCGGCGCCTCTACCTGGTGGAGACCGCGGAGAAGGGCATCGCGTGGATGAAGCTCACCGCGCGCGGCACCGCCGGGCACGGCTCGATGACCAACAGGGACAACGCCGTCACCGAGCTGGCGGCGGCGGTCGCGCGGCTGGGCCGGCACGAGTTCCCGGTGCAGCTCACCCCGACGGTGCGGACCTTCATGGAGGAGATCTGCGAGGAGTTCGGGATCCCCTTCGACGAGAAGGACGTGGACGCCACGGTGGCCCGGCTGGGCCCGATCGCCAAGATGATCGGCGCCACGCTGCGCAACACCCTCAACCCGACGGTGCTCGGCGGCGGATACAAGGCCAACGTCATCCCCGGTGAGGCCACCGCCCAGGTCGACGGGCGCTTCCTGCCCGGAACCGAGGACGAGTACTTCGCGAAGGTCGACGAGCTGCTCGGCCCGAAGGTCAGCCGCGACTTCATCCACCACCTGCCCGCGGTGGAGACCAGTTTCGACGGCGGCCTGGTCAACGCGATGTCGGAGTCCCTGCTGGCCGAGGACCCGGGTGCCAAGGCCGTCCCCTACTGCCTGTCAGGCGGTACGGACGCCAAGAGCTTCTCCCGTCTGGGTGTCCGCAACTACGGCTTCGCCCCGCTGAAGCTCCCCCCGGAGCTGGACTTCGCCGGCATGTTCCACGGTGTCGACGAGCGAGTCCCCGTGGACGGCCTCCAGTTCGGTGTGCGTGTGCTGGACCGTTTCGTCGGCATGAGCTGACCGGCGGGCCTGACCGAAACCCTGGTGAATCTTTCGGGCCGAGTGCCATGAAGCCGGACGAACCGCGTCGGGAACTTCCCGGCGCGGTTTGTTTTTTCGCGCACTGTCACTCAGGGTGATGCTACGGTTTCTTTCAGTTCGACGTTGCCCTGTGTTCTGGGGCTTCGTGGAGCGACCGTTCGCGGCGCCGCCGCACGGGACCGTCCAGCAGTAGCGAAACGAAGGGGCATCCATGGTGCTCGCGAGCCGAGGGTGGCTGGTTTCCTCCAGCCGCGCTGCTCGCAATGCCCGTGGTGCCTACGCTCGCTTGCTGCTCCTGTCCGGCATCGTCGCCGTCGCGTGGCTGGCCGGGGGAGTGGGTGTCGCGCACAGCGAGACCTCCCCCGAGCCCGGCGGGCTCGGCGGCAGTGTCCTGGGTGTCGGTGAGGTCACCGACCGCACCGGTCAAGCCGCCGAGGAGCTCCGGGAGACCCGGATCTCCGAGACCGCGACCCGGGCCGCCTCCTCCACCGAGGCCCTCGCCGACACCGTCGTTCCGCAGGCGTCCGCGCTTCCCGCGAACGCCCTTCGGGAGACCGGTGTCAGCGCGGCCCTGGACGAGAGCGCGGTCGGCACGGTCGCGAACGAGGTCGTCCACGACACCGGTCGGGCCGTTGACGACACCGCGCGCGGGGCCACGGGCCTCGTCACCGGGGTCGCCCGCGCCGGCCAGGAGGCCGTCGATTCCACGGACGAGTCCCTGCGTGAGTCCGCGCTGGTCGACAGCGTGGCCGCGAGCCTGTCCGAAACGGTCGGCCACGGCGGGATCGACACCGTGACCGAACCCGGCGGGCCCTTGGGCCTGCCGGTCCTCGGCTCCGACGAGGAGCCCGCCGTCGCCGCGCCCACCGCCAAGCGTTCCGACGCCGACGCGGAACAGCGCGAACAGGACGACCGGGTGGCGCGCGTCAAGGACGAGGTCGCCGCCCACGTGGCCGAGACCTCGTGGCGCGTCGCCGAGGAGGCCGCGCAGAAGGCCGACGCCTCGGCCTCCGACGACGACTCCGCCGAGCGCATCCGCCTCATCGGCGGAGGCTCGTACCACCAGGCCGGGCCGGACACCACCGGTGCCTCCGCCCCGTCCTTCCAGGCCCCCGGCACCGTCGGGTTCCTGATGGCCCGCTCCGAGCACATGGTGCTCCGGGCCCAGCGGGTCGCCCTTCCCGGCGACCCCAACCTGGTCGTCCGCGACGCCGCGGACGACCCCTCCTTCTCCCCCGACTAGCCGCGTTCCAGACCGCGGCCGGTCCGTGCGCCCTGCGCACAGCCGCCTCGCCGATTCCCGGTGGGCGCGCTCCCTTCCCGAAGCCCTGACTCCGGGAACACCGTCCGCGGTCCCACGAGCAGCCAGCAGACTTCCTCGTTGACCAAAGGACAGCCGATGACCCAGACAACCCACATCCGGTTCGCCGCCCTCGTGGCCGCAGGATTCTTCGCCGCCTCCCACGGCATCGCCTACGCCGACACCACGACCAGCGGAAACGGGTCGATCGGCGGAGGCAACCAGGTCGAGCTCGACGTCGACGCCCCGATCAACGTCTGCGGCAACGCCGTCGCGGTGCTGGGAGTGGCCGGGGCCGACTGCACGGACAGCGACGCCAAGGTGACCAAGGACAGCTCCACGAACGCCCCCCACCCCGGCTACGAGGGTTACGACCCCGAGGAGCCCGAGGAGGAGCCCAGGGAAGAGGAGCCCGAAGAGGAGGAGCCGGAGGAAGAGGAGCCGGCCGAGGAGTCCCCCGAGGAGGAGGCTCCTGAGGAGGAAGAGGAAGAAGAGGAGCGCGAGGAGCAGCTGGAGGAGGAGACGCCCTCCCCGGAGCCCTCCGAGTCCGCCTCCCCCTCCGCGCCGGCCGCCGACGAGCAGCGCCTCGCGGTCACCGGTGCCGACCAGAGCGCCCTCGCCGGACTGCTCGCCGCAGCGGTCCTCGCGGTCGCCGCCGGCGCCGGGCTCCTGCTCTTCGGCAAGCGCCGCAGGACCCGGGCCTGATCGGCTTCCCGGGCCCCCGCGGCCCGGGGGCTGACGCGAGTCCCGCAGCACCGGCCGAGGCCATGTGCTCGGGGTTCACGTCAGCCGCCGCTCCACCAGAGCGGAGCTGAACGACGGGGCGAGGACGTTCGCACGCAGCCAGCGCAGACGGACGCCGACCTCGCCCATCAGAACCGGCAGACCACGCACCGCCCAGGTGCGGAGCCGACCGGATGATCCCCGGCCTCGGCCGAAGGCCCGCGCCCCACCCAGGGGTGTGGAACGGCCTGTGGCCCACGCACGACACCTTCTCATCAACTCGTTTTTTCGAAAGGACTTCCCACATGCGTAAGTGGGCTAGCACCTCCGCGAAGTCCGTGCTCCTGGCGGCCGGCTTCGTCGCCCTGGGCAGTGGCGTGGCCTTCGCCGACAGCGACGTGGCCACCAGCGGCAACGGTTCTGTTCTGGGCGGCAACCAGGCCGTCCTGAACGCGGACGTCCCCGTCAACGTCACCGGCAACGCCGTCGGTGCCGTGGCCGGCATCGCGGGTGCCTCCAGCACCGGCTCCGACGCCAAGGTGATCGACCACCACCACAACGAGGTCCACACCTCGGGCAACGGCTCGATCCTGGGCGGCAACCAGCTGGTTGTCGACGGTGACATCCCGGTGAACGTCACGGGCAACGCGATCGGCGCCGTCGGCGGCGTCGCGGGCGCCTCCTCCACCGGCAGCGACTCCAAGGTCCTGCACGACGGCCACGGTCACAAGCACGGCCACGGTCACAAGCACGGCCACGGCCACAAGCACGGCCACAAGCACGACGACCCCGATGTCGCCACCTCCGGCAACGGTTCGCTGATCGGCGGCAACCAGCTCGTCGGCGACCTCGACGTCCCGGTGAACATCTCCGGCAACGCCATCGGCGCCGTCGGCGGTGTCGCGGGTGCGGCCGCCACCGACGCCGACGCGATCGTCCGCAACCACCAGAGCGCCCCCGTCGAGCACCAGTCCGGTCAGCTGACCGCGACCGACGTGGTCACCGAGGTCGTCGAGAACGCGCAGGTCCTGCCGGACACCTCCGGTGTGGACGCGGGCGTCCTGCGCCAGTCCGCCCCGGTCCGCGAGCACCAGTCGATCGCCACCTCCGGGAACGGCTCCCTGCTCGGCGGCAACCAGGCCGTCGTGGACCTGGACGTTCCCGTGAACGTGGCCGGCAACGCCGTCGGCGCCGTCGGCGGTGTCGCGGGTGCGGCCGCCACGGACAGCGACGCCGTGGTCAAGGAGACCCACGAGGACATCGTGACCTCCGGCAACGGCTCCCTGGCCGGCGGCAACCAGCTGGTCGCCGACGCCGACGTCCCCGTGAACGTGGCCGGCAACGCCGTCGCCGCCGTGGCGGGCGTCGCGGGCGCCAGCGCCACCGACGCCGACTCGAAGGTCGTGCACCAGAGCGCCGAGACCGAGCCGCAGGCCTCCGCCCTGGACAGCGTTCCGGTGGTCAGCGAGCTGCCCGAGGTGCCCGTCTCCGAGATGCTGCCCGTCGGCTACGACCTGAGCGAGACCGCCACGGAGTCGGTCGAGCAGCACGCTCCGGAGCGCGCCGCCGAGCTGCCCGAGGCCGCCGAGATCCCCTCCGTCGACCCCGTCGGTGACGTGCTGGGCGCCGTGGGCGTCGGCCTGTAGACCGTCGGTCCGTACCAGGGCCGGTAACGGCCAGAACGGGTCCGAGAGGACCTGAGCGGGGGGTGTGTCCGTTCGCGACCACCTGTCGGGCCAGGGAGTGAGGCTTCCCGTTCCGTTATGGAACGCGGTGGACTGCGGGAAGCCGAACCTCCAGGGAACGTCGGTGGCCGCGGGGCCGGACCGGATCCCCGCGACCGGCACCGAGGTGCCGTGCGCGTCCGATGTGCAGTGTGTTCGAAACGCAGGGTGTTGTCGAAACACAGAGTGGTGAGTCGCCTCCGCACTCCCGTTCCGTTATGGAACGCGGTGGACTGCGGGAGCGCGGGGGTGGCGACCACGGTCATCAGGACGTGAGCCGAGTCCTCCCGGGAATATCCGGGAGGACTCGCCGCATTCTGGAGGCAGAGACACCCTGACCCTCTCAAGTGTGATGCAAGTCACTGCGATGGGGTGTTCCAGGTGCTCGCCAGAGCCGAAACAGGCCCGAACGAGAGCGTCGCCACGGCCGGTAGCGCACGTTACGGGCCGGTACCGGTCGGGGTAGCGCTTATTCTGCGGGTGCCGGTGGGTGGTGGCCCGGAGTCCGCGAAGGGTGAGCCCCGAGCGGGGGACCAGGCCCGCTCACCGACGGGGGAGTGCCTGTAGTTCGGTTACTGTCGGTTCCCACGGGATCCGAAGGACCGCGGCCGACAGAACACGTAAGGCTAGACGTAGGGGAAACAGCGTGCCACCCACGAAGGGCAGCGCCGGCAAGAACGGCTCGAAGGACAAGGCAAGTCAGGGGGCGGGCACCGCTCTCGTCATCGTCGAGTCACCAGCCAAGGCGAAGACCATCGCCGGCTATCTGGGGCGCGGCTACGTCGTGGAGTCCAGCATCGGTCACATCCGTGACCTGCCCACCAAGGCCGCGGAGATCCCAGCCAAGTACAAGGGGCAGCCCTGGGCACGGCTCGGTGTGGACGTGGACGGCGACTTCGAACCGCTCTATGTCGTCAACACCGACAAGAAGGCGCACGTCAAGAAGCTCAAGGAGCTCATGGCCGACGCCGACCTCCTCCTGCTGGCCACAGATGAGGACCGCGAGGGCGAGGCGATCGCCTGGCACCTGCGCGAAGAACTCAACCCCCAGATCCCCGTCCGCCGGATGGTCTTCAACGAGATCACCAAGGACGCCATCCAGCACGCCGCGAACAACACGCGCGACCTGAACACCCGCCTGGTGAGCGCCCAGGAGACACGGCGCATTCTGGACCGCCTCTACGGCTACGAGGTCTCCCCCGTGCTGTGGAAGAAGGTCATGCCGAAGCTCTCGGCGGGCCGCGTGCAGTCCGTGGCCACCCGGCTGGTGGTCGAGCGCGAACGCGAGCGCATGGCGTTCACCTCCGCCGAGTACTGGGACCTCAAGGCGCTCTTCGACGCCACCGAGGCCGGTGTCCCCGACGGGCCGACCACCTTCCCCGCCACCCTGGTCTCCGTCGACGGCAAGCGGATCGCCGCCGGACGCGACTTCAACCCGCAGGGCACCATCCGCTCCGACCGCGACGTGCGCCACCTGGACGAGGCGACCGCCCGGGGCCTGGCCGAGCGCCTGGCCGGGGCCGGGTTCGCCGTGAAGTCGGTGGAGCGCAAGCCCTACCGCCGCTCGCCGTACGCGCCCTTCCGCACCACCACCCTCCAGCAGGAGGCCTCCCGCAAGCTCAACCTGTCCGCGAAGCAGACCATGCAGGTCGCCCAGCGGCTGTACGAGAACGGGCACATCACCTACATGCGTACCGACAGCACCACGCTGTCGAGCAGCGCGGTCAACGCCGCCCGCAACCAGGTGCGGCGCCTGTACGGCGGCGACTACCTGCCGGACAAGCCGCGCGTGTACGCCAAGAAGGTCAAGAACGCGCAGGAGGCCCACGAGGCGATCCGCCCCGCGGGTGAGACCTTCCGCACCCCCAACGAGAGCGGCCTGAGCGGCCCCGAGTTCCGCCTCTACGAGCTCATCTGGAAGCGCACCGTCGCCTCCCAGATGAAGGACGCGGTCGGTGAGTCCGTCACCGTGCGGATCGAGGGGACCTCGGCCGACGGCGAGGTCGCCGAGTTCAGCGCCAGCGGCAAGGTCATCACCTTCCACGGCTTCCTCAAGGCCTACGTGGAAGGTTCCGACGACCCGGCCGCGGACCTGGACGACCGCGAGCGCCGCCTGCCCGCCATGGCCGAGGACGACCCGGTCAAGGCGCAGAGCCTGGAGGCGGAGGGGCACAGCACCCGGCCGCCCGCACGCTACACCGAGGCCACCCTGGTCAAGGAGCTGGAGGAGCGGGAGATCGGCCGCCCCTCCACCTACGCCTCGATCATCGGCACCATCCTCGACCGCGGCTACGTGTTCAAGAAGGGCACGGCGCTCGTGCCGTCCTTCCTGGCCTTCGCCGTGGTGCAGCTGCTGGAGCGGCACTTCGGCAACCTGGTGGACTACGAGTTCACCGCCCGGCTGGAGGACAGCCTCGACGACATCGCCCGCGGCGAGGCCGAGAGCCTGCCCTGGCTGCGCCGGTTCTACTTCGGCGGTCAGGACTCCGACGGCAACCAGGAGACGGGGCTCAAGGAGCTGGTGGGCGACCACCTCTCCGAGATCGACCCCAAGGAGGTCAGCTCCATCCCGCTGCCCGGTACCGACATCGTGCTGCGGGTGGGGCGCTACGGCCCCTACCTGGACCGCGAGGGCGTGCGGGTGAACGTGCCGGACGACCTGGCGCCGGACGAGCTCACCGAGGCCAAGGCCGAGGAGCTCTTCGCCCAGCCCAGCGGCGACCGCGAGCTCGGCCCCGACCCGGAGACCGGTCGCACGATCGTCGCCAAGTCCGGGCGCTACGGCCCCTACGTCACCGAGGTCATCCCGGAGCCGGAGGAGCCCGAGGGCGAGGCCAAGCCCAAGGCGAAGAAGGCGGCCAAGGTCAAGCCGCGCACCAGCTCGCTGCTGAAGACCATGGACCTGGACACGGTCACCCTGGAGGACGCCCTGCGCCTGCTGTCCCTGCCGCGTGTGGTGGGCCAGCTCGACGGCGAGGACGTCACCGCCCAGAACGGCCGCTACGGCCCGTACCTGAAGAAGGGCACGGACAGCCGCTCCCTGGAGACCGAGGAGCAGATGTTCACGGTCACCCTGGAGGAGGCCCAGGCGATCTTCGCCCAGCCCAAGCAGCGCGGCCGCCGCGCCGCCGCCCCGCCGCTGCGCGAGCTCGGCGAGGACCCGGAGTCGGGCGTCAAGATGGTGATCAAGGACGGCCGGTTCGGCCCCTACGTCACCGACGGGGAGACCAACGCCTCCCTGCGCAAGGGTGACGAGATCGAGTCGATCACCGACGAACGCGCCGCCGAGCTGCTGGCCGAGCGCCGGGCCAAGGCCCCCGCCAAGAAGAAGGCGCCGGCGAAGAAGCCCGCGGCCAAGAAGACCCCGGCGAAGAAGCCCGCCGCGAAGAAGACGACCACCACCGTCAAGAAGGCGGCGGCGAAGAAGCCGGCCGCCAAGAAGACCGGTGAGCCGAAGACGGCGGCGAAGAAGGCCGCCGAGGAGTAGGCGGACCGCGCTCGTACGTACTCATCCGGGCGTTCCCACGCGGGGCGCCCGGGTGAGCGGTTTACCGGTCTTTCGCAACGGATACGCAACTTCACCGCTCTGTGCGGTGATGATCTTCCGTACTACGCTGGGTGTGACGGACGGGCACATCGAAACGTGTGTGGTCCCCGGACGTTTCCCCCGAATTCCCTGGACAGGCTGTCGACGCCTGTCAGTTCCTATCCCCCTCATCGATAATCTTGAGCGCTATGAGCAGATCTGCACCCCTGGGAGCGCCGGCCGAGGCGCAGAACGTCCTCGCGATCCCACCCTTCAGAAGGCTGTGGATCTCGCTTTCCCTCTCCAGCCTCGGGGACTGGCTGAGCCTGATGGCGTTGGTGTCCCTCGCGGCCATCTTCACCGCCGACAGCTCCACACTCGTCCAATACCTCGCCGTCACCGGCGTCGTCGCCGTCAAACTCGCCCCCTCCGTACTGCTCAGCCCCCTCGTCGGGGCCGTCGCGGACCGGTTGGACCGGCGGTGGGCGATGGTCGGCGGCGACGTCCTGCGAGGCCTCCTCTACGCCTCCATCCCGGTCGTCGGGCTGCTGTTCCCCGGCTTCGCGCTGGAGTGGCTGCTGATCGCGGGCCTCCTCGCGGAGATCGTCGAACTGTTCTGGACGCCCGCCCGGGACGCCACGATCCCCAGCCTCGTCCCCAAGCGGATGCTCGGACAGGCCGACAAGCTGACCCTGCTGGCGACCTACGGCGCCGCACCGGTCGCGGCCCTGCTGTTCGCGGCACTGGCCTCGGTCAGCAACCTGCTGGGCGCGCTCGTGCCGTCCATGGCCAACCCTGAGGCGGACGTCGCCCTCTATCTGAACGCCCTGACCTTCTTCGTCGCGGCGATCGTCGTGGCCGGACTGCCGCTGCCCAAGCACACGGTGTCCAAGACTTCGCTGAGCCCCAACCGTGACGCGAACACCCTCCGCGCGGTCCTCGCCGGCCGCGCGGCGGTCGGCAGCGGATCGCTCGTGCGCGGTGTGGTCGTCGGTCTGGCCGCCACGGCGGCCGCGGGCGGTCTGGTCCTCGGTGCGGGCCGACCGCACGTGGAGAACCTCGGCGCGGGCAACGCCGGTTTCGGTGTCCTGGTCGCCGCGCTCTTCCTGGGCCTGGGTCTGGGCCTGGTCTCCGGGCCGCGGGTCCTCAAGCAGTTCAGCCGACGCCGCCTGCTCGGGCTGGCCGTCGTCCTGAGCGCCCTGGCCCTGCTCTTCACCGGCGCCATCGCCGACATGGTGCTCTCCGCTGTCCTGGTGCTGGTCCTGGGCCTGGGCGCCGGTCTGGCCTGGGTGACGGGCACCTCCCTGATCAGCATCGAGGTCGAGGAGGACCAGCGCGACGCCGCGTTCGCGCTCCTGCACGGCACCGGCCGCCTGGCCCTGCTCCTGGGCGCCGTCCTGGCCCCGCTGGCCGCCGGGTTCGCCGGTGACCACGAGATCCCGCTCGGCGGTCCGCTCAGCTACGACCTGCACGGCAGCGGCCTGGTCCTCATGGTGGGCGGCCTGTTCGCGGTCATCGCCGCGGTCGTCGCCTACCAGCAGGTCAACCGGGACGACCCGGAGGCCGGGCCCGGCCTGCTCCCCGAACTCTTCGCGGCCCTGCGCGGGGTCTCCCCCCAGGCCGAAGAGGAGGAGGACACCCCGCTCACCGGGGCGTTCATCGTGCTGGAGGGCGGCGAGGGCGCCGGCAAGTCCACCCAGGTGCGCGAGCTGACGGTGTGGCTGCGCGACCAGGGCTTCGAGGTGGTGGGCACCCGGCAGCCGGGCGCCACCAAGCTCGGTATGCGCCTGCGCGGCATCCTGCTCGACCGCGAGAACTCCCACATCACCCACCGCGCCGAGGTGCTGCTCTACGCGGCGGACAAGGCCGACCACGTCGAGCAGGAGATCCTCCCGGCGCTGCGGCGCGGTGCCGTGGTGATCAGCGACCGCTACGTCGACTCCCTGCTCGCCTACCAGGGCGCCGGGCGCGACCTGGCGGTGGAGGACGTCAAGGAGATCAGCTCCTGGGCCACCCAGAACCTGGTCCCGGACCTGACGGTGCTGCTGGACGTGCGCCCCGAGGACGGCCTGTCCCGTCTGGGCGGTCCGGCCGACCGCATCGAGTCCGAGTCGGTGGAGTTCCACACCCGGGTCCGCAAGGGCTTCCGGGCCCTGGCGGAGGAGAACCCGGACCGCTACCTGGTGCTGGACGCCCGTGAGCCGCAGGAGAAGATCACCCGGGAGATCCAGCGGCGGATGCGTCCGCTGCTGCCCGACCCGATCGACTCCAGCTCCGAGGCGGTCACCGGCATGATCCCGGTGATCCGGCCCGAGCAGTAGCCTCCGGGAACCTCCGAGCGGATCCCCGGGAACCCGGTAGCCGTTCGATCGTGTGCGTAGGGCCCCTCCCGCAGCGGGAGGGGCCCTACGCGCTGTCCGGGGTCCGGGTCCGGGGTCGGGTCCGGGGTCAGCGGACGGAGACGTCGTCGGGGGTCAGCAGGGCCTGGAAGGTGATCGGACCGACCTCGCCGTCCGCGTCGATCTCCGCTCCGGTCTGGAAGTCGACCACCGCGGTCCGCGTGGCCGGGCCGAACTCCCCGTCCAGGAGCAGGTCGTAGCCGTGCCCCTCGAGCAGCGCGTACTGCACGGCCTTCACCCGGTTGCCGCTGTCGCCCTGGCGCACGACGCCCAGGTCGTCGGTGAGCGCCTCCCACACGTCCCCGTCCACGGCCCTGGCCGGCTCCAGGCCCCTGTCCTGCCGGTAGTCCGCCACGGCGTCGCCCAGCCGCTCGTCGAAGTGCTCGGTGGCCTCGGTGACGTCGAGGTAGCCGTACTCCACGAGCAGGAACTTGACGACCGAGACCTCCCAGGTCTCCTGGCCCTCCGTGAGCTCGGGCCACGCGGCGGCCTCGATCGCGGCGACCACCTCGGGAGGCGTCTCCGGTCCGTCGGCCAGCGCGGCGGGAGCCCCCGCGAGGCCGAACCCCGCGGCCATGGCGCCCGACGCGAACAGCATGGTGATTCCTCGTACCTTCGACATGTGCTTCCCCTCTGTGTCCGGTGGGCGGCGCCCCCGCGTCCGCCCCTACCGGAGTAGATCCGCGACCGGGCCCCGGGGTTCGCGTCGGCGCCCCTTCTGACCTGGTCCGGCCCCGATGACAACCAGGTGGGAGAAGTCGCGTCGGTGCCCGGGGGCCGACGCGCGGGCGCAGGGGGGCCTGTGGAAAACGGTCCGGGTGTCGGCGGGGGCTCCTATCCTGGGTTCAGACATTCCATGTGGCCCGGGGGGCAAGCTTGACGGTCTTCGACGACCTCGTCGGCCAGGAGGCGGCGAGCGCACAACTGCGACGCGCCGTCGCCGGCGCGGCCGACCTCCTCGCCGGCGGGCGCGGCGCCGGGATGACCCACGCCTGGCTGTTCACCGGCCCGCCCGGCTCCGGCCGGGAGGAGGCGGCCCGCGCCTTCGCGGCCGCCCTCCAGTGCAGGGAGGGGGGATGCGGGCACTGCGACTCCTGCCACCAGGTGCTGACCGGAACCCACCCCGACATGCTGTACGTGCAGCCCAGCGGGTTGAGCTTCGGTGTGGCCGCCACCCGTGAGCTCGTGCTCCGGGCCGGGTCCAAGCCCTCCGGCGGCAACTTCCGGATCGTGCTCTTCGAGGACGCCGACCGGGCTACCGAGGCGGCCTCCAACGCGCTCCTCAAGGCGGTGGAGGAACCCTCGCCGCGCACGGTGTGGCTGCTGTGCACGCCCACCCCGGACGACCTGCTCATCACCATCCGCTCCCGCTGCCGGATGGTCACCCTGGCCACCCCCGGCACCCGGCAGATCGTCGACGCCCTCGTCCAGCGCGACGGGGTGGACGCGGTCGCCGCCGAGGCGGCCGCCAGAGCCGCCGCCGGGCGGGTCGACCGGGCCCGGCAGCTGGCCACCGACCCGGAGGCGCGTCGCCGCCGGGAGGAGGTCCTGTCCATCCCGGCCCGGCTCGACGGGCTCGGCGCCTGCGTCACCGCGGCCGCGCGCCTGTACGAGATCGCCGAGGAGGAGTCCAAGGCGCTGACCACGTCCCTCAACGAGAAGGAGAAGGACGACCTCAGGGCGGCCTTCGGCGAGGGTTCCACCGGCAAGGGCGTGGCCAAGGCGCTCCGCGGCGCCGCGGGGGCGCTCAAGGACCTGGACGAGCGGCAGAAGCGCAGGGCCACCCGGATCAAGCGGGACTCCTACGACCGGGCCCTGCTCGACCTGGCCGCCTTCTACCGGGACGTGCTCGCCCTCCAGCTGGGCGCGACGGTGGAGCTGTCCACCGCCGAGCGCTCCGGCGACCTGGACCGGCTCGCCCGCTCCGGCACCCCCGAGTCCACGCTCCGCAGGATCGACGCGATCATGGTCTGCCGCGAGCGGATCGGGGCCAACGTGCACCCGCAGATCGCCATGGAGGCGATGACCTCCGCGCTGCTCGCCGGGTAGGCGGCGGGGTCGGGGTGAGGCCGGCGGCGGGCCCCGGGAGAATGGTGCGGCTACGGGATTCGAGTGAAGGCGGTTACGGGTGGGCACGAGGCTTCGGGATCCGTTGGCGGTACTGCTCGTCGGGACGGTACTGCTCACCGGCTGCACGGGCGGCGGAGACGCGGCCGACGGCGGCGGTGGCGGCGGTGGCGGCGCCCGCCCGGAGATCACCGAGCAGGAACTGGTCTGGGAGGAGTGTGAGAGCGGCCTGCCCGGCAGCGAGTGCACGGTCTTCGAGGTCCCGCTGGACTACGAGGACCCCGACGGGGAGCGGATCGAGATCGCGGTCAAGCGCTTCCCCGCCACCGGGAACGACACCATCGGCTCCCTGATGGTCAACCCCGGCGGTCCCGGCGGCTCCGGCTACGACTTCGTCGACCACGCCCCCTACACCGTCAGCGAGGCGGTCCGGGAGAGCTTCGACGTGGTCGGGTTCGACCCGCGCGGTGTGGGCCGGAGCACCCCGCTGACCTGCCTGGACGCAGAGGAGATCGACGAGTTCCTCGGCACGGACTACGGCGGCGGGGAGGGTGCCGACGACCTCGCCGACCTCAGCCCCGAAGGGCTGGCCGAGATCGAGGCCAAGAACAGGGAGTTCGTCGAGGCCTGCGAGGAGAACGACCCCGACCTGATGCGCAACATCGGCACCGCCGACGTCGCCCGGGACATGGACGTGCTGCGCGGGCTGCTCGGCGACGAGGAGCTCACCTACCTCGGCGCCTCCTACGGCACGCACATCGGCGCGCAGTACGCCGACCAGTTCCCGGAGCGGGTCCGGGCACTGGTCCTCGACGGCGCGGTCGACCCGAGCCAGGACCAGCTGAGCATCAGCGTGGAACAGGCCACCGGGTTCGAGACGGCGCTGCACTCCTTCGTCCAGGACTGCCTGACCAGACCCGACTGCCCGCTCGGCTCGCGGGGCAGCACCGTGGAGGAGGGCATCGCGGTGTTGGACGCCTTCCTGGAGGGGGCCGCCGCCGAACCGCTGGCCAACACCACCGGTGACGGCCGCGAGGTCAACCGGGCCCGCGCGGAGCTGGGGGTGCTCGCCGCCCTGTACACCGAGAACTGGTGGCCGCGGGTGCGCGAGGCGCTCACCGACGCCATGGAGACCGGTGACGGCACCGGCCTGCTGCTGCTCGGTGACGACCTGTACGGGCGCGGCGACCTGGCCGAGTACGAGAACTCGACCGCGGCGCTCACCGCCGTGAACTGCTCCGACTCGGTCGCTCCGCGCGAGGTGGAGGCCTACGCGGACGCGGCGGCCGAGGCGGCCGAGGAGTCGCCGATGTTCGGCCCGATGCTGGCCTGGGGTGCGCTCACCTGCGCGTTCTGGCCCGAGGACGCGGTGGCCCCGCTCGGTGAGCTCAACGCCCCCGGCGCCGACCCGATCATGGTGGTGGGCACCACGCGTGACTCCGCCACCCCCTACGCCTGGGCCGAGGCGCTCGCCGGGCAGCTCGACTCGGGTTTCCTGGTCACCCGGGACGGCGACGGCCACACCGGCTACCGGATGGGTGACAACTGCGTGGACACGATCGTCGACGACTACCTGCTGGAACTGGCCGTACCGGAGGACGGCATGGCCTGCGCCGCGCATCTCGCGGACGACGCCGGGTGACGGGTGGCACGGCGCACAGGAAACCGGTACGCCCCACTCGGCGGAGGCGTTAGACTGGTTTCTGCTTCGGCACGTACAACACGTGCCGGTGTGCCGCCTTAGCTCAGTCGGCAGAGCGATTCACTCGTAATGAATAGGTCATCGGTTCGATTCCGATAGGCGGCTCCAGCGAAAACGCCACCCCATCACGGGGTGGCGTTTCGCGTTGGGGGCCAAAAAAAGGGGGCCAGCGAGATCGGGGCGGGGGCGCGCTCCCCGGCCGGGGCGGGCGCTAGCGTACGTAGCGCACACGACCCCTCAAGCCGGGAGCCTTCGGATGTACACCGCCCGGGTCTCGAAGACCGACCCCCACGCATTCCCCTCGTTGAGGGCGGTCCTGCGGGACGCCCGGTACGCGAACACGGACCTGTACCTCCACGTGGAGCCCGGCCACTACACGGAGCCCTACGCCCTGGAGATCTCCACCAGGGTCATGGTCGTCCCGGTCGGGGGACCCGGCACCGTGGAGATCTCCGCCTCGGCCGCGGACAGCGTGTTCGTGGTGAAGGGGGACCGGGCCGCGCTGGAGCTCTACGGCGTCCACGTCCGGGGCAGGCAGGACGCCCCGGGCTGTCCGACGATCCTCGCGGAGGAGGGGACCCGGTTCAAGGCGGTCGACAGCGTGTTCACCTCCGGTGCCGAGATCGAGGTCAAGGGGGACGGCACCGAGGTCGTGAACTGCCGGTTCGACGGCTGCGGGCTCTTCTGGAAACGGGGCACCGGCGGCTTCGTGCGCGACGCCGTCTTCCGGGGGGCGTCCCTGCTCTTCTGGCGGGCGGTCAACCCGACCGTCAGTTCGGTCCGGTTCAGTGACTACGACCGCAGCGCCGTCATCGCCGCCGAGTCCAGCGTGACGGTGACCGACTGCGTCATGACCGCTACCGGGCCCCCCGACGGCGCCTCGGTCTTCGTGAAGGAGGGAGCCGACGTCAGGTTCACCGACCTCTCGATCAGCGACAGCCCGGGTGCCGCGGTCTACGCCACCGGTGAGGGAACCCGCATCGCCCTCGACCGCCTCAACCTGACCGGCTGGAAGCACACCAAGGTCGGGGTGGGCGTCGGGCCGGGCGCCGAGATCTGCCTCACCTCCTCCCGGATCGACGCCGAAGGCGCCGCTTCTGCGGTCATGTCGGTGAAGAAGGGTTCGGCCACCGTCAGGGACGTGATCGTCGAGAACACCGGCAAGGAGGGTTTCCTCGTCATGGACGGGCGTCTCACGGGCCGGGGGCTCGTCTTCAGGCGCTTGGCCAAACCGGGGATCACGGCCGCCAGGAGCCGGATCGAGCTGTCGGACGTGGAGTTCGCGGGCGGGCTCCCGGACTCCGAAACCCCGGCCAGCGGGTTCTACCTCTCGGACTGCCGCCTGGAAGCGGACGGGGTCAGGGCCTCGGACCTCAACGGGACGGTACTCATGACCACCACCGGCGGCCGGGCGACACTGACGTCGGTCTCCACCGAACGCGTGAAATACGTGGTCATGGCCGGCGAGGACAGCACGGTGGCGGTGCGCGGTGCCCAGGTCGGCGAGAACTGGGGCACCGCCTTCCTGGCCGGCGAGAACAGCACGGTCACGGTGCACGACGCGCGGATCACCGAGAACCGGGGCAGCGCCTTCTCCGCCAGGAAAGGGGGGTCCCTGACAGCGGTGGACGCCCTGGTCTCCGGTAGCGAGCGCGAGGCCTGCTGGGCCGACGGCGGCTCCCTCACCCTGACCTCGGTGACGGTCAGCGGTGCCACCGGGCCCGGTGCCGTGGCCGGGCAGGGCGGCGAACTGACCCTGGAGGACACGGTGATCCGGGACGGGAACGAGGCCGGGGTCCGTGTGCTCGACGCGGAGAGCCGGGCTGCGCTACTCCGCTCCCGGATCACCGGCAACGCCCTGGCCGGTGTACGGGCGCACCCGGAAGCGGCCGTGGAGAGGCAGGACACCGTTCTCCTGGACAACGGGGGCGAGGACCGGGAGAGCGTCCGGGAGGAACGGGCGGAGAAGTGAGCGCTACGGTACATAGCGCGCACAGCCCCCGAACCCCTCCAGGAGCCGCCCGATGATCACGGTCCGCGTGTCGAAGACCGACCCTCGTGCCTTCCCCTCCCTCGGCGCCGCGGTCCGGGACCCCCGGTGGCCCGGCACGGACCTGTACCTCCAGGTGGATGCCGGGCACTACGTGGAGCCCCGGGTCGTCGTCGTGAACCGGAAGCTGGTCGTGGTGCCGTCCCAGGGGCCCGGCACGGTGGTCGTCTCAGGGGCTCAGGACTCCAACGTCTTCAACGTGAAGGGCGAACTGGAGCTCTACGGGGTCCAGGTCCTGAGCGACAGTGAGCGGTATCCGCCGGTGTTCACGCACGAAGGCACCCGGTTCAAGGCGGTCGACTGCCTGTTCCGGTCCACCACCCGTGTGACTCTGGGCGGTCGCGCACACGAGCTGGTGAACTGCACCTTCGAAGGCGCGGGTGTCTTCTGCACCGAGGGCAGCAGCCAGATCCGCGACTCCGTCTTCCGGGAGGCCACCCTCACGGTGGGGGAGGGGGTCTCTCTGGAAGCGGGTCCGGTCGAGTTCACCGGCGGGCACCCCACGTGGAACAACCTGAACATCAAGGGGGGCTCGGTCACGGTCACCGACTGCAACATCACGAACGGCGGGGCGAGGGACCGGCCCGCCGTGATGGTGGCGGGAGGGGCCAGGGCACGGTTCGCCAACCTCTCGGTCACCGGGCAGAAGTGGATACCGGTTTTTGTCAAGGGCAAGGACACCCGGGCGGACTTCACCGACCTGACCGTGGACGGAGGGGTGGACGGGCGGGGCTCGGTCACCTTCGCCCAGGAGACCTCGGGGAGCGTTGACGGAGGGAAGGTCACGAAGGCGCGGACGGTGGCCTTCTACATGGACAAGGCGACGGTGACGTTGAACGACGTCACCTGTGAGGACATGGAGGGCAGCGGCCTCAGGATCGAGGGGGGCAAGGTGACCGCCCGCGGGCTCACCCTCAGAAGGTTCGGCCAGAACGGGGTACGCGTGATCGACGCCCACGCCGAACTGTCCGACGTCGAGATCCGTGATCACCGCACGGGGACCGAGAAGGGCCTGTTCGGTATCGGTGTGGAACGCTCCCGGATCACGCTGGAAGGGTCACGGGTGTCGGGCCTGGTGGGTGCCGCGGTCGGGATCATGGAGTCCGAAGCCACTCTGCGCGACATCACCGCGAACCACACCGAGGGCGGGATCGTGGCCCTGAACGACAGCACGGTCAGGATTCTCGGGATGGAGGCCTCCGAGATCGACGGAAACATCCTGAGTGCGGAGTCCGGTGCGTTCGTCGAAGTCACTGACGCCGACCTCTCCGACTGTTCCTTCGACTCCGTCCATGTCAAGGGCGCGCGCCTCGTGATGCGCTCGTCGACGGTGAGCCGGAGCAGCGGGCAGGGGATCGGAGTCACCGAGGGCGGCATCGTCACCCTGGAGGACACCTCCATCCGGGACGGTGAGGACCACGGGATCATGATCGTGGACTCGGACAGCCGGGCCCGCCTGGTCCGGTGTGAGGTCACCGGGCACCAGGGCAAGGGGGTGCACGCGCACGAGGACGCGACCGTCATCCGGGAAGGCACCTCCGTCACCGAGAACAAGGGCGATGAGCCGGTACGGGCCCACGCGACGGGTGCGGGGGAGGGTCCGACCCGGGCGGACGCGCCGGTGGGTGAGAGCAACCCCCTGGACGGCCTCCTCGCCGAGCTCGACGGGATGGTCGGGCTGGAGGGTGTGAAGAAGGAGGTCCGCTCCCTCATCAACTTCCAGCAGGTCAACGCCAAGCGTGCGGCGGCCGGGCTCCCCGCGCTCAACGTCAGCCGCCACCTGGTCTTCTCCGGCCCTCCCGGGACCGGCAAGACCACCGTGGCCCGGCTGTACGGGGAGATCCTGCGCTCACTGGGGGCACTGGAGAGCGGGCAGTTCGTCGAGGCGGCCCGGCAGGATCTGGTCGCCGAACACCTGGGCGGGACCAGCGCGAAGGTCACCGAGGTGGTGGAGCGGGCCCGCGGCGGGGTGCTGTTCGTGGACGAGGCGTACGCCCTGTCCCGGCAGTTCGGCACCGGGTCCGACTTCGGCCAGGAGGCCATCGACACCCTCATCAAGCTGATGGAGGACCTGCGTGACGAGGTCGTGATCGTCTTCGCCGGCTACTCCAGTGAGATGCGGACCTTCCTCGACGCGAACCCGGGGCTGCGCTCCCGGGTGGCGCGCACGATCGAGTTCGAGAACTACTCGCCCGAGCAGCTCACGACCATCTTCGGGAACATGGCGCCGAAACAGGGCTACGAGCTCGGTGAGGGTGTGCGCGAACTCCTGGTGCGGCACTTCCAGCGGCAGAAGCGCGACGAGACCTTCGGCAACGGGCGTGAGGCGCGGAGGCTGTTCGAGGAGGTGGTCCAGGCCCAGGCCGGCCGGATCGTGGAGGCCGACGACCCCGGCGTCGACGAACTCTCCCTGATCCTGCCCGCCGACCTGGAGGGCGTGGTGGACACCGGCCTGTCCGCGCGGGTGGGCGCGCCCAAGGACGCCGACCAGACCCGGGAGCTGATGGCCCGGCTGGAGGGGATGGTCGGCCTCTCCGGGGTCAAGCGCGAGGTGGCCGACATCGTCAGCCTCATCTCGACCACCCGGCGCCGGCAGGAGGCCGGGCTGACCGCGACGATGCACTCCCAGCACCTGGTGTTCTCCGGCCCTCCCGGGACCGGAAAGACCACGGTGGCCCGGCTGTACGGGGAGATCCTGGCCGCTCTGGGCGTACTGGCCCAGGGCCAGGTGATCGAGGCGGCCCGCACCGACCTCGTGGGCTCCTTCGTGGGGCAGACGGCGCAGAAGACCAAGGACGTGTTCGAACGCGCCCGTGGCGGTGTGCTGTTCATCGACGAGGCGTACACCCTGTCGCGCTCGGGAGCGTCCGGGAGCGACTTCGGACAGGAGGCCATCGACACCCTCCTCAAGCTCATGGAGGACCACCGCGACGAGGTCGTGGTGATCGCGGCCGGATACACCGGGGAGATGGACGGGTTCCTGGCCAGCAACCCCGGCCTGGCCTCGCGGTTCTCCCGGACGGTGGAGTTCGCCCCCTACGGACGGGACGAGCTGGTGGAGATCTTCGTGGGCATGGCCGAGGGCGCCACCTTCCTGGTCCCGGACCGGACCCGGGCCGCACTGGCCGGGGTGTTCGCCCGGGACCCGGAGCTCTACGCCGACGGCAACGGACGCGAGGTCCGCAAGCTCTTCGAGGCCGCCATGACCCGGCAGGCGCGACGGATCGAGGCGGCGGTGCTGGACGGCGGGCAGCCGGACGTGACCGAGCTCCAGACCCTGTCGCCGGAGGACGTCGGCGGAGTGCCGGGAGGAGAGTGACCTGGGGGTTGCGGGGTTCTGACCGACCCTGGCCACAGGTGTGTGCGCTGACCCGGGTTCCCGGCGTCCCAGGTGGATACGGTACATAGCGCAGACCCTCCGGCGCGGCGCCGGGGCCGATACCCCCTTGGGAGTCGATGGATGATCACGGTCCGCGTCTCGAAGACAGACCCCGCCGCCACTTCCTCGATCGGGAAGGCGATCCGGGACCACCGGTACTCCGCGGCCGGCCTCCACCTGCGGGTGGAGCCGGGTGAGTACGTGGAGCCGCAGGTCATCGGGGTGCAGCGGCGGGTGGTCGTGACACCCACCGGGGGCGCCGGGACCGTGACGGTCGTCGCCGCCAACGAGACCAACGTGTTCAACGTGCACGAGGGCGGGAGCCTCGAGATCAACGGGATCTCCGTGCGGAGCCCCTCCGAGGAGTACCCGCCGCTGTACGTGCAGAAGGGCGCCCGGCTCAAGGCGGTCGACTGCGTCTTCACCGCGCCCAGGAGGGTCAACGTGGTGGGCGCCCGCGCGGAGATCACCGGCTGCCGGTTCGAGGACAGCGGGCTGCTGTGGGACGGGAGCGAGGGAAGCGTCCGCGACTGCTACTTCGCCGGGGCGGTGATCGCCGTGCAGGGGGAGTGCTCGCCGAAGGTCAGCGGGACGGTCTTCACCGGGGCCCACGACGACTGGCACACCCTCTACGTCGCCAACGCCGCCCCGGAGTTCACCGACTGCGCGCTGGTCGACGGCGGCGGCGTCTACGTCCGCGACCGGGCCCGCCCGGACTTCACAGACCTGAGGGTCACCGGCTCCTACGACTGGCCGGTCCGGGTCTACGAGCGCTCCAGGGCGACCTTCACCCGCATGGTGGTGGAGGGAGCCCGCAAGGCGGACACCGACGCCTTCTTCGTCCACGGGGACTCCGAGGCCGAGCTGAACGACTGCGAGATCACCGACGCCACCCGCACCGGGGTGGCGATCGAGGGCGGCAGGCTCACGGTCAAGGGGCTCACGGTGAGCGGCACCGCCACCGACGCCGTGCTCGTCGACGGCGGCGAGGCGACCATCACCGATCTGCGGTGCACGCGGATCGGCAAGGCCGCCCTGCTGGTGGCCGACGGGGCCAGGGCCACCGTCTCGGGGATGTCCGTGGCCGAGAGCGGGGAGGAGGAGCGCGGCGCGATCGCCTCGGTCCGCTCCAGGTTCGAGGTGAGCGACCTGCGGGTGAGCCGCTGGCACGGCCCGATGGCGATCGTGGTGGGCGGCCGGGGGGTCTTCGAGGACATCGTCGGCCACGACGTGGGTTCGGGGATCCACAGCCGTGAGGACGCCACGCTCACGGTGCGCGGCATGGTGCTGCGCGACGCCCGTGAGGACGGCCTGAACATCCTCGACGGCACCGAGATCCAGCTCCACCACGCCGATCTGTCCGACTGCGGCGAGGACGCCGTCTACGTCCAGGGAGGGCACGTCACGATCCGTTCCTCCACCCTGTCCGGGAGCGGGGAGCGCGGTGTCCGGGTGGCGGAGCGCGGGGTCGCCGCGCTGGAGGACACCGCCATCCGGGACGGCCGGGGCGACGGGCTCATGGTGGAGGACGGCGGCCGGGTGCGGCTGGTGCGGTGCACCGTGTCCGGCAACGACGAGGAGGGCCTGTGGGCCGCGGGCAGCGCGTCGGTGTACCTGGAGGACAGCACCTTCAGCGGCAACCGGGGCGGGGACGGCGACCGGGTCACCGCCCGGGCCGCGGGCCGGGGCGCGGCGGTGCCCGCGGGGGGCGGGACCGAGGCCAAGGGTGCCGGCGACGGGACCGTCCGGGACCGGGCCCGCCCGCTGGAGGCGCTGCTCGACGAGCTGGAGGGGCTGGTGGGGCTGGAGCGGGTGAAGAAGGAGATCCGGTCGCTCGTCAACTTCCATCTGGTGAGCGCCAAACGGGTGGAGGCGGGGTTCCCGGCGCTCAACGTCAGCCGCCACCTGGTGTTCTCGGGGCCGTCCGGGACCGGCAAGACGACCGTGGCCCGGCTGTACGGGGAGATCCTGCGCTCGCTCGGCCTGCTCCGCAAGGGACAGGTCCTGGAGGCCTCACGGGCGGACCTGATCTCCGACCAGCTCGGCGGG
Organism: Nocardiopsis ganjiahuensis DSM 45031; assembly: GCF_000341085.1. Classification (GTDB taxonomy): domain Bacteria; phylum Actinomycetota; class Actinomycetes; order Streptosporangiales; family Streptosporangiaceae; genus Nocardiopsis; species Nocardiopsis ganjiahuensis. The sequence continues at coordinate 163,338 of NZ_ANBA01000013.1, forward strand.
ACGGCGCAGAGGACCGCGGCCCTCGTGGAGCGGGCCCGCGGCGGCGTGCTGCTCGTGGACGAGGCGTACGCGCTGGCGCACGGGGACGGGGCGGACCGGGGGAGCGGTAGCGGACAGGAGGCCGTGGACACCCTCGCCAGGCTCATGGAGGAGCTGCGGGAGGAGGTCGTGGTCGTCTTCGCGGGGCACTCCGGGCAGATGAGGGGCTTCCTCGACGCGAACCCGGTGCTGCGGTCGCGGGTCGCGCGCACCGTCGAGTTCGAGGACTACTCCCCCGAGCAGCTCGGCGGGATCTTCGCGGGGATGGCCGGGACGCAGGGCTACACCCTGGGCGAGGGGACGCTCGACCTCCTGGTCCGGCACTTCCGCGGGCGGCTGCCCGAGGGGGCCTCCGGCAACGGCCGGGAGGTGCGGAGCATGTTCGAGGAGGCGCTCCGGGCCCAGGGCGACCGGATCGTGGCCGGCGGCTACCAGACCGTGGAGGACCTCACCCGGGTCCTGCCCGCCGATCTGGAGGGTGTGGTGGCCGTGGGGCTCACCGCAGGGCCGGGCGGGCCCAGGGACGGCGCCCGGGTGGCCGCCCTGCTGGCCGGATTGGACGGCATGGTGGGTCTGGCCGAGGCCAAGCGACAGGTGAAGGGACTCGCGGAGCTCCTGGCGGGGGCGCACCGCGGCCGGGCGGAGGGGGAGCGGCCGCCGTCCGCGCGGCACCTGGTGTTCCTGGGGCCGTCCGGGACCGGCAGGGCCACGGTGGCGCGGTTCTACGGGGAGCTGTTGGCCGCTCTGGGGGTGCTGTCCCGGGGGCACGTGGTGGAGGCCGCGCCGGGGAGCCTGGTGGGTCCGCCGGGCCAGCGGGGGCCGGGGCAGGTGGCCCGGCGGACGCGGGAGCTGTTCGAGCGGGCCCGCGGCGGCCTGCTGTTCGTCACCGACGCGGATGTGCTGACCAGGGACTTCACCGGAGGCCGGGGGGTCGGCCAGAACGTGGTCGACACTCTGCTCGAACTCATGGAGGAGCACCGCGACGAGGTCGTGGTGATCGTGTCGGGCCGCTCCCGGGAGATGGCCGGGTTCCTGTCGGGCAACCCCGAGCTGGCCTCGCGGTTCTCCCGGACGGTGGAGTTCGCCCCCTACAGCCGGGAGGAGCTGGTGGAGATCTTCGTGGGTATGGCCGAACGGGCCGACCTCCTGGTCCCGGCGTCGACCCGGCGGACGCTCCTGAGGCTGGTGGGGTCGGACGGGGCGCGCTTCGCCGAGGGCAACGGGCACCGGGTGCGCGCGCTGTTCGAGGCGAGCGTGACCCGGCAGGCGCGGCGGATCGAGGCAGCGGCCCTGGCGGGGGACAGTCCCGATGTGGCCGAACTCCAGACCCTGCTGCCGGAGGACGTCCCGGACCGGGGTGCGGGCGGTGTTGCGCCCTAGGCGTCCGTGGAGGGCGACGAAGAGGGTGGGGCTGCGCCGGCGGCGTCCGTTGAGGGTGGTGGAGGGTGACGAAGAGGGTGGGGCTGCGCCGGCGGCGTCCGTTGAGGGTGGTGGAGGGCGACGGGTGGGCTTGGGGGAATGATTACTCCGCGTGTGGGGGCATTGACCCTGTCGTGTCCGAAGTGTGGGTAGGTGGGCGTTATGAGCCTTCTGTTCATGCTGTTCGCCCTGATGGGAGCCGTGGTCGTCCTCGGCGTTGGTTCCTATGCCCTGCGCCGCGTTCTCGCCCACATGGAGGCACGTGTGGCGGTGGCGGAGCCCGAACCGCCTCCGAGGGCCGACCCCGGCGTGAACGCTGACGGACACGTGGGGGGATACGTTCCCGCCCAGCGCCATCCCGACGAACTCCCCGCCGAACTGCTCGCGCGGGTGCGCAACCTGGTCGCGCTGGGGCGTACCGACGAGGCGGTCCGGGTGGTCCGGGCCCGCCTGGGCGGTGACGAGGTGCGTGCGCGCGGAGTCGTGCGGCGCGTCGGCGAAGAGGGGCGGCCCGCGCTGGAGCCCTGACCCCGGGCCCCGCCCGGAGTCCCGCTCCCCGCTGCGGGCCGCGATCCGGCCCCGTGCCTCGGGTGTCAGGTGCGTTGGCGGTTCTGCAGCCAGCCCCACACCGCGGTCGCGACGAACAGGAGGCCGCCGATCACGGCCAGCCAGAACAGCCCTCTGATCACGATGCCGAGGATGGCGAGGATCAGCCAGATCGCGAGCAGGACGAGGATGAGGTAGACCATGTGCGCTCCTGAGTGGTCAGCGTGCTTCGGCCCGACCGGTGACCTACCCCGCCGGCCCCCTTCCGAAGCCGCCCGGACGCGATCCCGCTGACCTGTCGGGACGGCAGTTGCGTGTGAGGCGAGTGCACACGGGTGTGTGCGGGTAGCGACTTCTGGGGAAAGGAGAAATATGAGTCTGGAAGAGGCATCACGTCAGCTGGAAGCCGCCATCCACGATGCGCGGGTCTCGTTCGACTGCATCCTGCTGGAGGAGCTGGACCGGGCGCACACGAACGCGATCACCGCTCGGGCCGCCGTGGACGCGGCGGAACAGGCCATCCGGGTGGAACTGGAGAGGCGAACGGCCGAGGAGACCGAGAAGGAAGAGGCCGACAGACCCGACTGACCGGAGGGCTCCGTCATTTCGGGGCCGTGGGTATCGAACATATTTTCGAACAATGGGTATGCTGGGTGGTATGCCCGATCAGTCCCTGACGTCGGACTGGCCCGCGAGTGTGCACCCGCCCGGGTCGGACTCCTTCGAGCAGACGGCCCTGGAGTGGCTGTTCGACCACGTGCCGGCCGACTACCGGCTGCACGGGGTCCTGCGGCGCCATCCCGTGGCCCTTTCCCGGTTGGCGCGCCAGTATGTCTCCGCGACTCTGGACGCGGCCCGGGAGGGGTACCGCACGGCCCGTGTGGACCTGCGCGACCAGTTGCCGCCGCACGCCCTCGACCAAGTCATGAACGCCTACCTCGCCGAGGGCCAGCGCACCGCCGGGGTCCTGCGCGCCATCGAGGCCGTGGACGGAGCGTTGCGCGCGGCGGCCCCGGAGCGGGGCGGCGATGAGTGAGGCGCAGATTCGCTCAGGCGGTCACCCGGACCAGGACGGCGACCTCGTCGCCGGTGTTCACCAGGTAGTGGTGGCCCTGCCCTGCGGCGCTGCTGTCGCCCACCACACGGGTCCGCCCGACGGCCAGCTCGGCGGCCGAACGCATCTGGCCGTCGGCGCCGGAGGTGATCAGGTGCGCCCGCCCGCTGACCAGGTGCAGTACCTCAAGGTTGTGCGGGCGGTCGGAGCGCCGTACCGGCCCGGGCACGAAGCTGTTCGGCTCGAGGGCCACCGCGGTCACCCGGAAACGGCCGCTCACGTGCCGCCGGGCGCTGCGGGGGGCGGGCTGCCAGCGGCCGCGCCGGGTCGGCCACAGGGTCGGTCGGCGCAGCGAGACCGCGGCGCCGCGCGCCGCGGACACCAGTTGGCCGAGGGTGGGCAGACGGCGTTCGCTCAGGTGGGCGTAGCCGGAGGAGCGTCCGGCGTCGACCACGTCGCCGATTCCGTCGAGGGAGACGGACGCGGTGCGCGGCCTGGGGGCGTGTTCGGTCGTCGCGGGGCGAAGGGCGGTCGCGGCAGAGGCCTGCTGGGGCATCGTGAGAAGATCCTTCACGTGGACGCGGCCGGGTTCGGTGACCGGAGCCGCGAGGGTGTCGTCAGTGGGCCCCGGGCGGACCGGGGCGGCAGGGGCGCCCGCTCCGAACGTGCGTTCGGAGAGGAGAATCACCCTGGTGGAGCTCGTTCGCGGACCCGTCACACCGGATGGTGGAGGCCGCTCACGGACTGGTCGTGCGGGGTCAGAAGACCTCTCGGCTGCGACTCAGCGACGACAACACGGACACGCCGCACAGGCCAGGTGGCAGGAGACCCAGGGGGTCGTACGAGCCGTGGCGTCGGTGCGGGTGCGCGGATACATGAACGCAAGGAGATCAGTAAAGCCGGTGGTGCGTCAAGCGAACGCCGGGAATCGTGCGTGTCGGGCCGATCACCGGTCCGCCCGGAACGTGTTGCGGGCGGCGTCTCGTGGTGGTGACATGTGGAACCCGACAGAACGGCGCGTCCGCCGGACCGGGACCCATCCCCCGGTACAGCCGTAGTGACAGGAGTGGCCGTGCAGCCGTCCGTCCCCAGAGGGCAGCCTTGAGCCCCGAGGACCAGGGCCTGTGGGCGCGTGTGCTGGTGCGTGCCCTCGTCGTGGTCGCCGCCGGCGTGATGGCGCTCGGCTTCCTGGGGCCCGAGGCCGCGCTGCTGGTCGCCTTCCTCACCGTGCTCACCTACGTGCTGCTGTGGGCCCGTTCCCGGTACGCGGGGCTGTTGTTCACCGACCCGGGCCGGGACCGCCGCGAGGACCCGCCCGCCGACCCGCCCGCGGATCCGGACGGTCCACCGGACCCGCCCCGAAGCCCGCACCCCCGGCGCCCGCCGGACTAGTCCCCCGGCCGGGGCAGGACTCGCGCACCGGTCCGGAGAACTGTTCCGAAAAGGGGCGGATCGGTCCCGCCGGTCCGGCGCCGCGCAGCTCAGCGATACCGCGGACACGCGGGAGAACGGTGCGTCTTTCGACAAACCGGGGAGCACCGCCCCGCGCGCGGCGTAGATTCTAGGTCTATGACGGACCGGGATCTTCTGCACGCCCTGCGCTCTGGCCGGAGCCCATCGGCGGACGCCTACGGGAGGCTCCTCGACGCCTACGGCGAGGAGCTGTACCGGCGTTGCATCCTGGTCCTGCGTGACAGGGACGCCGCCCACGTGGTCCTCAGGGACACCCTGATCGTCGCGCACGCGCACATCCTGCGCCTGTCGGACGCCGACCGGCTGGGGGAGTGGCTGCACGCCCTGGCGGAGGCCGAGTGCCAACGGCACCGGGAACGCTGCCGCACGCCTCCGGACGGGGACTCCCGCCCCCTCGCGCTGCCGGAGAAGACCGACCTGGTCCGGGCCAGGGTCCTCAACGGGATGAGCCGTCCGGAGCTGGACGGCTACCGCACGCACGTGGCGGCGCGGGCCGACCACTTCGGACGCGACGGCTTCCCGCTGCGCCCCGGCTCACGGCGGGTCCCGCGGACGCCCCTGCTCTCCTTCGTCCTCGCCCTGCTGTGCGCGCTCCTGGTCCTCGCGCTCGCCGGTTACGTGCTGGCCAGGGGCCCCGTCCACGAGCTGGGCACGGACGCGCCCCTGGGCGCCACCGCCCCCTGAGCCCGCCGGCCCCGAATCCGGGGCCTCCGGGGTCCGGAGGCCCCGGGCACGGCGAAGGCCCGGCGGGAGAACCCTGCCGGGCCTTACAAGACGCCGAAGCGCCGAGAAACCGAGACGCGAGTGGCGCTGACGGCTACTTGTCCTCGCTGGTGATGTGCGAGGAGTCGCCGTGCATGCCGGCCTCCTCGGCGCGCTTCACCGAGGCAATGATCTCCTGCTCGGCCTCGTGGCGGCCGACCCAGCTGGCGCCCTCGACGGACTTGCCGGGCTCGAGGTCCTTGTACACGGTGAAGAAGTGCTCGATCTCGAGGCGCTCGAACTCGTTGACGTGGTGAATGTCACGCAGGTGCTCCTGGCGCGGGTCCGTCGCCGGAACACACAGAAGCTTGTCGTCGCCGCCCGCCTCGTCACGCATGCGGAACATGCCGATGGCGCGCGCCCGGATCAGGCAACCCGGGAACGTCGGGGCCTTGAGCAGGACAAGAGCGTCCAGGGGGTCGCCGTCCTCGCCGAGCGTCCCCTCGACGAAGCCGTAGTCGGCGGGGTAGGTGGTGGAGGTGAACAGCATGCGGTCGAGACGGATACGACCGGTCTCGTGGTCCACCTCGTACTTGTTGCGCTCCCCCTTGGGGATCTCGATCGTAACGTCGAATTCCATGCTGATCTCGGCTCCCAATGCGACTAATGTCGCCGTATAACTACAACGTCAGACCGCGACACCGAAGGAAGGGCAGGTGCCCCGGGTGCGACGGGTACGAGGCGAGGCGCTCCTCGCGCTGGCCCTGCTCAACATATTCGTGCTGATCACTGGGTTCGTCGCCCTGGACGTGATCGAGGCACGACCGCTTCCGGCGGTGCCCAACCCCGTCACGCACGCCGACGGCGTGGCGGCGGTTGCACCCGCGGCCCCGACTCCGGCGGACCCGGCTCGGATCGCGGACATTCTTGATGATCCCATGTCATCCTCCGGGCTCGAGGAGGGCCTCTCCGGTTACGTGGTTGACGGCGTGACAGGAGAGACGCTCTTCGAACGGGACGCGGACACCCCGGTGACCCCGGCGTCGACGACGAAGATCGCCACGGCCGTCACCGTTCTGGACACCGTCGGCCCCGACCACGTGCTGCGGACCGAGGCCTACCTCGACCCCGCGGAGAACCGCGTGGTGCTGCGTGGTGGGGGTGACGTGACGCTGACGGCGACCGCCGACTCCGCAGCTTACCCGCAGGTAGCGACCCTGTCGGAGCTCGCGGAGGACACCGCCGCGGCCCTGGCCGAGCTGGGCCTGGACACGGTCTCGGTCGGGTACGACGACTCGCTCTTCACCGGCTCGGACACCGGGCCCGGCTGGAAGCCCAACTACGTCCCCGAGGGCAGCACGGCCACCATCCACGCGCTGATGGTCGACAGCGGCCGGGTGGACCCCGACGTGTCCACCCGCTCACCGAACCCGCCCCTCGCCGCCGCCGAGGCCTTCGCGGACCAGTTGGAGAGGGCCGGGCTGACCGTCGAGGGCTCCCCTGCCGAGGCCGGTGCCTCCGGCGACCCCGTCGCCTCCGTGGACTCCATGCCGATGAACGCCCTGGTCGAGTTCATGATGCTCGCCAGCGACAACAACATGGCCGAGTCCCTGAGCCGGGTCGCCGCACTGGAACTGGGCGAGGAGCCCTCCTTCGCCGGCGGCGCGGCCGCCACCCACCGGGTGATGGACGGCCTGGGGATCGAGGGGGTCAGCCTGTCCGACAACAGCGGCCTGAGCACCGAGAACCGCATCACGCCGCGCGCCCTGGTCCAGCTGATCAAGGCGGCCTCCGACGAGCCCCGCCTCAACGCGGCCGTCACCGGCCTGCCCACCGCCCACTCCACCGGCACCCTGGCCGGGCGCTACTCGGAGTACTCCACCTCCCACGACGCGGCGGGCCTGGTCCGCGGCAAGACCGGCACCCTGGACGGGGTCAGCACCCTGGCCGGGACCATCCACGACCAGGAGGGCAACGTGTTCGTGTTCGCCCTGATGGCCAACAGCCCCGGGGCCTCGGGTCCCCAGCTGGACACCCTGGCGGCCGCGCTCAGCCGGTGCGGGTGCTCCTGAGGTGTGTTTGCTTCGGGCCTCCGCCCGCCCGTCGCCCACCACCACCCTCAACGGACGCCTGCGGCGCAGTTCGACCCCTGACTTCGGCCCGTGTTCGGCGCCTTTGCGGAGGGATTGGGTTCAAGGAAACGCAGCATCGTCGTCTACGCCTGGCTCGTTCCTCGCCGGCGGCTTGGCTCCTCTTGCCCTGTGTCGCAGAAGATCGGCCTCCCGGCGCTCGAACAGGAAAGAACACCCCCTGGGGTAGGGGTAGCGGGTGAGTTCTTCGCCCACCGCCACCCTCAGCTGGTCGGGGTTCCGGGGTTCCGGGGCTTTCGGTCGCTCTCAGGGGCATCCCGGGGTCTGCCCTGAAATAGAGCCCTGATCCCCGTGCTCACGGGCGCCGCGTGGGTAGGCTGGCGTTGTGACTGTGATCGACTGGGACGTAGCCGTCAACACCGGTGTCCGCCTCGTGCGCCCTGGGCCGCAGGTGGACCTGTCCGACGCACGGCAGGCCGTGGTGCAGTTGCGCGAGCTTTCCACTGTGGCGGCCGGGCACGTGCGCGAATTCACCGGAATGAACCCCCTCGAACCCTCAGGGCCGGCGGTCATCGTCGACCGCCCGGGATGGATTCGAGCCAACGTCGACGGGTTTCGGGTTGTTCTCGAACCCGTACTCGAACAGATGGGCGCCGACAGGCTGAAGAACAGCCCGGCCGGGAACCTGACCAGCGCGGTCGGGTCGCGGATCACCGGGGTGCAGCTGGGGGCGGTCCTCTCCTACCTGGCCGGGCGGGTCCTCGGCCAGTACGAACTCTTCCTGCCGCCGGACCCGGACGGCAGTTCGCCGACCGGTCGCCTGACCCTGGTGGCACCCAACATCGTCAACACCGAACGCGAGCTGGACGTCGACCCGCGCGACTTCCGCCTGTGGGTCTGCCTGCACGAGGAGACCCACCGGATGCAGTTCACGGCCACGCCGTGGCTGCGGGGGCACGTCCAGGACCTCATGCAGCAGCTCCTGCTGTCCACGGAGATGGACGCCTCCGACCTCATCGACCGCCTCCGGCAGGCGGGCGAGGCCGTGGCCGACGCCGTGCGGGGCGGTGAGGGCAACCTGCTCACCGCCTTCCAGACCCCGGAGCAGAACGCGCTCATGGACCGGATCACCGCGGTCATGAGCCTGGCCGAAGGGCACGGCGACTACGTGATGGACGCCGTCGGCCCGGAGGTCGTGCCCTCGGTGGAGACCATCCGCGCCCGCTTCCAGAAGCGGCGCCAGTCGCCCAACCCCCTCGACCGGGTCATGCGCCAGCTCCTGGGCATGGACCTCAAGATGAAGCAGTACGAGGAGGGCGCCGCCTTCGTGCGGCAGGTCGTCGCCCAGGTGGGGATGACCGAGTTCAACAGGGTGTGGACCTCGAGCGAGACGCTGCCCTCCCTCGAGGAGATCCGCAGCCCCTCGCAGTGGATCGAACGGGTCGTGCGCCCCGCCGCCATCGCCGAGTGAGCGGTCCGCCCCCCGCCGTGGCCGCCGTCCGTTCGGCGGTCCGGCGGGTGCTGTCCGACCTGCCGGAGGGAACCACCGCGCTGGTGGCGTGCAGCGGCGGGGCCGATTCCCTGGCCCTGGCCGGCGCGGTGGCCTTCGAGGCGCCCCGGCTGGGGGTCCCCGCGGGCGGGGTCACCGTCGACCACGGACTCCAGGAGGGGTCGGGCCGACACGCCGAGGCCGTCTCGGGTGTCCTGCGCGGGCTCGGCCTGGACCCCGTCCGGGTCGCCGCGGTGCGGGTCTCCGGCGGCGGCGGACCCGAGGCCGCGGCGCGGCGGGCCCGCTACGACGCCCTGGACGAGACGATCGCCGAACACGCCCCGGCGGTGGCGCTGCTCGGCCACACCCTCGACGACCAGGCGGAGACGGTCCTGCTCGGGCTGGCCCGCGGATCGGGCGCCCGGTCCCTGGCCGGGATGGCCCGGCGCACCGGGGACTACCTGCGCCCCCTCCTGGACCTGGACCGGGCCACCGTCCGTGAGGCCTGCTCCCTGATGGGGCTGAGCCCGTGGGAGGACCCGCACAACCACGACCCGCGCTTCGCCCGGTCCCGGGTGCGCCACGAGGCGCTGCCCGCCCTGGAGAGCGCGCTGGGGCCGGGGATCGCGGCCGCCCTGGCCAGGACCGCGGCCCTGCTGCGTTCGGATGCCGACACCCTGGACGCGCTCGCGGACACCCTCCACGAGCGGGCCCGGGCGCTCGCCGGCACCGGGGGTTCCGCTGAGGGAGCAAACCCCGCGGCGGACGGAAGCCTCGCGGTGGAGCCGCTGGAACACGCCGAACCCTCCCTGCGCACCCGCGTGCTGCGCCGCGCGGCCCTCGAATCGGGCTGCCCGGCCAGCGCGTTGAACGCGCGTCACGTACGTGAGCTCGATCGCCTTGTCACGGAGTGGCGCGGACAGGCCCACATCGACCTGCCCGGCGGGATTCGGGGACGTCGGAGTGCCGGTCGGATCCTCTTCGAACGCTGAACCGGGCGCCCCGGCCAGCCCGTCGGGCACCATGGCCTCGTTCGGCACGTTTATCCTGGTTGCCGCAAACGGGGAACCCAGCAGCGAGGAATCAGCGTGGACGCTAAGGACATGGGTCAGGACCTGGAGAAGGTCCTGGTCACCGAAGAAGAGATCAAGACGCGCCTGGCCGAGCTGGGGGCGCAGATCGATGCGGACTACGCGGGCAAGGACCTGCTGATCGTCGGGGTGCTCAAGGGCGCGGTCATGGTCATGGCCGACCTCGCGCGGGCACTGCACAGCCCCGTCGCCATGGACTGGATGGCCGTCTCCTCCTACGGGGCCGGAACCACCTCGTCGGGTGTGGTGCGCATCCTCAAGGACCTGGAGACCGACATCAAGGACCGCGACGTCCTGATCGTCGAGGACGTCATCGACTCCGGGCTGACCCTCTCCTGGCTGGTGGGCAACCTGAAGTCGCGCGGCCCGAAGTCCGTGGAGATCTGCACCATGGTCCGCAAGCCCCTCGCCTTCGACGTCGACCTCGAGGTCAGGTACATCGGTTTCGACCTGCCCAACGAGTTCATCGTCGGCTACGGGCTCGACTACGCGGAGAAGTACCGCAACCTGCCGTTCATCGGCACCCTCGCCCCGCACGTCTACGAGAAGTAGGCTCCCCGGCCGCCGTGCCGGGCCCTGGGGCCCCGCGCGGCGGCGTTCACGGGAACGGCGGCCACGGGAACAAGGGAACGGGTCGCCGTCGTTGCCTTCATGACGGCCTCGTGTCCGGCCTGAGCGGTGTGCCCGCTCCGCACGGCGAGGTGTAGCGTCGAATATCCCGGCGTCATCGCGGGGAGCACGTGTCCGATAGGTCCTGCTTCGGAAAGTCCTCTGAGGCGGGCGGCCTGGTCAGGAGGGACGGACCCGACAGGGTTCCGCTCACATGAATCTGAAGCGTTTTTTCCGCGGCCCGTGGATCTGGATCCTGGCCGTCGCCCTCATGCTCGTCATCGGTTTCCGCGTGTTCGACGTCGGCGCCGGTCCACAGCCCGAGGAAACCGACATCTCGACGGTCTACCAGCTCATCGAGCAGGACCGGGTGGACAACGCCGAGATCGTCGACCGCGACCAGCGCATCCAGCTGACCGACACCGACGGTGACATCCACGAGGCGTACTGGGTCGAGGGTCAGGGCCTGGAACTGGCCAACATGCTCCAGGAGTCCAGCCAGAACCCCGACGGGAACCTGGACTCCTACGAGGTGTCGGTCGCGACCACCCCGATCTGGACCACGGCCCTGTTCAGCCTTCTGCCGCTGGTCATCATCATCGTCATCTTCTGGTTCATCTTCAGCCAGATGCAGGGCGGCGGTTCGAGGGTGATGCAGTTCGGCAAGTCCAAGGCCAAACTCATCACCAAGGACACCCCGAAGAACACCTTCGAGGACGTGGCCGGTGCCGACGAGGCCATCGAGGAGCTCCACGAGATCAAGGAGTTCCTCCAGAGCCCCGAGAAGTTCCAGTCGATGGGGGCCAAGATCCCCAAGGGCGTCCTGCTGATGGGGCCGCCCGGAACCGGTAAGACCCTGCTGGCCCGCGCCGTCGCCGGCGAGGCCGGGGTCCCGTTCTACTCCATTTCCGGCTCCGACTTCGTCGAGATGTTCGTCGGTGTGGGCGCCTCGCGTGTACGCGACCTGTTCGAGCAGGCCAAGGCGAACGCCCCCGCGATCATCTTCATCGACGAGATCGACGCCGTGGGCCGCCACCGCGGAGCCGGCATGGGCGGCGGGCACGACGAGCGCGAGCAGACCCTCAACCAGATGCTGGTCGAGATGGACGGCTTCGACGTCAAGGGCGGCGTCATCCTGATCGCCGCCACCAACCGCCCCGACATCCTCGACCCGGCCCTGTTGCGCCCGGGCCGCTTCGACCGCCAGGTCGTCGTGGACCGCCCGGACATGGACGGCCGCAAGGAGATCCTCGCGGTCCACTCCAAGGGCAAGCCGATGGCCGACGACGTGGACTTCACCGTCATCGCCCGCCAGACCGCCGGGATGACCGGCGCGGACCTGGCCAACGTCATCAACGAGGGCGCCCTGCTGTCGGCCCGCGGGGACAAGAAGGTCATCGACCACGCCGTCCTCGAGGAGGCCATCGAGCGCGTGATGGCCGGCCCCGAGCGCAAGACCCGCGTGATGTCGGACCGCGAGAAGAAGGTCATCGCCTACCACGAGGGCGGTCACGCCCTGGTCGGCCACGCGCTGCCCAACTCGGACCCGGTCCACAAGATCACGATCCTGCCGCGCGGCCGCGCCCTCGGCTACACGATGTCGGTGCCGACCGAGGACAAGTTCCTCACCTCGCGCTCGCAGATGATGGACCAGCTGGCCATGATGCTCGGCGGACGCGCCGCCGAGGAACTGGTCTTCCACGAGCCCACCACGGGTGCCGGGAACGACATCGACAAGGCCACCAACCTGGCCCGCAACATGGTCACCGAGTACGGCATGAGCGAGCGCCTGGGCGCCCGCAAGTTCGGCTCCTCGAACACCGAGCCGTTCCTGGGCCGGGAGATGTCCCACGCCCGCGAGTACTCGGAGGAGATCGCCTCCATCATCGACGAGGAGGTCCGCCGCCTCATCGAGTCCGCGCACGACGAGGCCTACGACGTCCTCGTCGAGTACCGCGACGTGCTCGACGACCTGGTCGTGCAGCTGCTGGAGAAGGAGACGCTCACCAAGAGCCAGGTGCTGGAGATCTTCGCGCCGGTCGAGAAGCGGCCCTCGCGTGGCTCCTACACCGGCTACGGAAAGCGTCAGCCCTCCAACCGGCCGCCGGTCCGCTCCAAGAAGGAGCTGGCCTCGCTCAACGGCGCCGAGATCCAGGGCTCCTCCACCAACGGCCAGCTTCCGGGGCCGTCCACCAGCACAGAAGGAGACCAGGAGTGAGCCCGGACCTGCCTGCCAGATCCGTGGACCGCGAGCGCATCGAGCACGCGGTTCGGGAGATCCTCATCGCCATCGGGGAGGACCCCGACCGCGACGGTCTGACCAAGACGCCCGAGCGGGTCGCCCGGGCCTACGAGGAGCAGTTCGCCGGGCTCGGCCAGAAGCCCGGTGACGTCCTCACCACGGTCTTCGAGGCCGACCACGAGGAAATGGTCCTGGTCAAGGACATCGAGCTGTACTCGACCTGTGAGCACCACCTCGTGCCGTTCTACGGGGTCGCGCACGTGGGCTACATCCCGGGTGCGCACGGCCGGATCACCGGGCTGAGCAAGCTCGCCCGCCTGGTCGACGTCTACGCCCGGCGCCCGCAGGTGCAGGAGCGCCTCACCGGCCAGGTCTCCGACGCGATCATGGACCACCTCGACCCGCGCGGCGTGATCGTGGTCATCGAGGCCGAGCACCTGTGCATGACCATGCGCGGGGTGCGCAAGCCCGGTGCCAAGACGGTCACCTCCGCGGTGCGGGGCATCTTCCGCAGCAGCGACCGCACCCGTGCCGAGGCCATGAGCCTCATTCTGGACCGGCGCTGACCGGACCGGCACCCACCGGTCGGCGCCGACCGGAGCGGAGCCGGACAGCGTCCGGACACACTCCGACAACACCGGCCGAGGGGCCGGGGGCCGTGTGCCTCCGGCCCCTCGGCGTACGCGTAGGGTGATGCGCATGGCGCCGAAACACACACTTCCGGGGCTGCCCGACCGCGGGCGGTGCCTGGTCATGGGGGTCGTGAACGTCACCCCCGACTCCTTCTCCGACGGCGGGTCCTGGTTCGACCCCGAGCGTGCGATCGAGCACGGTCTGCACCTCGTCGAGGAGGGCGCGGACATCGTCGACGTGGGCGGTGAGTCCACCCGCCCCGGCGCCCAACGGGTCTCCGCCGCCGAGGAGCTGCGCCGGGTCGAGCCGGTGGTGCGCGAACTCGCCTCGCGGGGGATCGCCGTCAGCGTCGACACGATGCGCGCCGAGGTCGCCGCGAACGCGGTCGAGGCCGGCGCTGTGCTGGTCAACGACGTCAGCGGCGGGCTCGCCGACCCGGAGATGGCACGACTTGTCGCTTCTTCCGGTGTGGCCTATGTGTTGATGCACTGGCGTGGGCATAGTCATGACATGCAGAGCCGTGCCGTGTACACGGATGTCGTCCAGGAGGTCCTCGATGAGCTCCGCGACCGTATGGAGGCCATGATCAGTGCAGGTGTCGACCCCGGCCAGATCGTTCTGGACCCGGGGCTGGGATTCTCCAAGCGCCCCGAACAGGCGCACAACTGGGCGCTGCTCCAGCATCTCGACCGGTTCCACGAACTCGGCCGGCCCGTCCTGGTGGCGGGATCGCGCAAACGCTTCCTGAGCCGTCTGCTCGGTGACGCCAAGGGCGAGGAACGGCCCTTCGTGGAGTGCGACGCGGCCACCGCGGCCGTGACCACCCTGTCCGCGGACCGGGGCGCCTGGGCGGTTCGGGTCCACGACGTCCGTCCCAACGCCGACGCCGTACGGGTGGCGGCGGCCTGGGCCGACGGCGGTGCCGGGCTCGACGAGGGCCGCGGCGAGACCGTGGACCGGAGCGGCCAGTGAAGTCCCGCCAGGAGGTCATGGAGCGCGTCGCCGAGGCCAACGCGCAGTTCTACAGCGCCATCGAGAACGGCGACATCGACCTGATGCGCACCGTGTGGGCGGAGGAGCACGAGGCTCCCGACCTGGTGTGCGTCAACCCCGGATGGCCGCTGCTGCGCGGCCGGACCGAGATCATGCGCGCCTGGTCGCTGATCATGGCCAACGTGACCTACATCCAGTACGTGCTCACCGAGACGCACATCGGGGTCGGCGGCGACATCGCCATGGTGACCTGCGAGGAGAACGTGCTCACGGCGGAGGACGGCAGCCCCGGGTTCGTGGCGGGCGGGCAGGTGGTCACCACCAACCTGTTCGTCGACACCGACCAGGGGTGGCGGCTGTGGTCGCACCACGCCTCCCCGGTGCTGATGGAGGACGACGACGAGGCGGAGGCCGAGGACTGATGCGGGACCGCATCGAGCTCCGGGGCCTCCGGGCCCGGGGCTACCACGGGGTGTTCGACTTCGAGCGCCGCGAGGGCCAGGACTTCGTGGTCGACGCCGTGCTGTACCTGGACACGGCCCCCGCCGCGGCCAGCGACGACGTCGGCGACACGGTGCACTACGGCCTGCTCGCGGACCGGCTGGTCGCGGTGGTGACGGGCGAGCCCGTGAACCTGATCGAGACCCTGGCCGAACGGCTGGCCGAGGTGTGCCTGGCCGAGTCGTTGGTGGAGGGTGTGGAGCTGACGGTGCACAAGCCGTCGGCCCCCATCGAGCACGAGTTCACCGACGTGGCGGTCACCGTCACCCGGGGGAAGCGGGGCCAGTGGTGAGGTTGACGGTGAGAGGGAGGCTGGAACAGTGGTGACGCGTGCCGTGCTCTCCCTGGGCTCCAATCTCGGCGACCGCATGGCCGCTCTCCAAGGTGCCGTGGACCTGCTGGCGACCGGGCCGGGGAGCACGCCGGTGGCGGTGTCGCCGGTCTACGAGACCGCTCCGGTGGGCGGGCCCGAACAGGGCGCCTACCTCAACGCGGCCCTGGTCGTGGACACCGCGGGCGAGCCGAAGGAGCTGCTGGAGCTGGCCCGGTCGGCGGAGCGCGCCTTCGAACGGGTCCGCGAGGTCCGGTGGGGCCCGCGCACCCTGGACGTGGACGTGATCGCCTTCGGTGAGCTGACCGACGACGACCCGGAGCTGACCCTGCCGCACCCGCGCGCCCATCTGCGCGCGTTCGTGCTGCGCCCCTGGCTGGACACGGACCCGGCAGCGGTCCTGCCCGGACGGGCCCCGGTCGCCACCCTGCTGGCCGGGGTGGAGGCCGCGGACACCGAGGGGGAACAGCTGCTGACGCGCCGGGAGGACCTGCGGCTGAGGCTGCCGGGGGAGGCGGACCGTGTCCGATGACGGCAGGGGCACGCTCACCCCGACCGGGTGGCGTGTCCCTTCCCTGCTGGCCCTCCTCGGGGCCCTGGCCGGGCTGTTGGTCGCCAACTCGGTGAGCGGTCTGCCGCTGATGCCGTGGTCGGCGATCCCGACCCTGCTGCTGCTCGCCTTCGCGGAGGCCTTCACCGCGGGGCGCACCGCGCGCCGTATCCGCCGGGCGCCGGGGACCGAGCCGATCGAGCCGCTCAGCGCGGCCCGGCTGGTGGCCCTGGCCAAGGCGAGCGCGCTGTTCGCGTCACTGGCCACGGGGTTCTTCGCGGGGACGGCCCTGGCCGTCTCCGACCGGCTGGAGCTGCCCAGCCACCGCGAGGTGTTCCTGACGGCGCTGGGCACGGCGCTCGCCGCCGGGCTGCTGCTGGCCGCCGCCCTCTACCTGGAGCACGCCTGCCGGGTTCCGGAGGACGACGGCGACCAGGACGGGGACGACACCCCCGGGCTCGCCTGAGGGGTCGGCCCGGCCGCGCGGCGGGTTCGGATGCCGGTTCGGGCCGAGCCGTTTCGGACGGGGCTTGCCCGCTGATGGTTGACTGAGGCGGTGGACACCAGTGAACCGACATCACCGACAGCGGAGGGGGCCGAACGGCCGCCCCGTCCCGTGGACGACGCCTTCACCGCGCCCGGGGACACGACCTGGCAGCGGATCCCGACCGCGTTGGCCTGGTACCGCCGCCTGGTGACGGGTGCGGGCTGCCTGGCCCTCGGCGCGGGGGGCGCGCTGCTGCTGCTCCTGTGGGGGAAACCGGTCCTGGCCGGGGTCTGGGCGGCGCTGGTCCTGGTGGCCGCCGCCGTCCTCTGGTTCCTGGCCGGGCGCTTCCAGCGGTCCTGGGGGTACGCGGAGGCCACCGCCGAGCTGTACCTCACCTACGGGGTCCTGGTCCGCCAACTGGTGGTCGTCCCCTACGGCCGGATGCAGGTCGTGGACGTCACCGCCGACCTGCTCGAACAGGCGCTGGGGATCGCGACCGTGCGGGTGCGCACCGCCGCGAGCACCGCGGACACCCGTGTGGTGGGGCTTCCGCTCGCCGATGCCGTCCAGCTGCGCGACCGGCTCGCGGCGCGCAGCGAGAGCTTCTCAACGGGGTTGTAAGTGCACGGACCGCCGCAGCAGCCCGGACCCCGGCCGTACGAGGGCCGGCAGGCCGGGCCCGAGCCTCACGGGCCCCAGCAGCCCGGATACCACCAACCTGCTCCGCAGCCGACCGGTCCGCCACCCGGTCCGCAGCCCGGCCCGCCGCCCGGCTGGGGTCCGGCGATGCTGCCGCCGCGGTACGCCTGGGGCGCACCGCCGCCGGGGCCGCCGCGGAAGCCCGATCCGGATGGCGACGTCACCACGGGGGTCTTCCGCTCCCACTGGCTGGTCATCCCGTTCCAGGTCCTCGCGGTCACCCTGGTGTTCGTGGCGCTGATCGGGCCGATCCTGATCTCGTTCGGCTACGCCTGGGTGCTCCTGCTGGGTGTGTCCGTGGTGTTCGGTTCCCTCGCCTACGCGCTGCCCGCCTGGTGGTACGGCACCTTCGGGCTGCGCGAGGACCACCTCGTGGTGCACAGCGGTCTGGTCCTGCGCAGTTCCCGGGAGATTCCACTGAGCCGCCTGCAGGCGGTGGACGTGGTGCAGCCCCTGCTGATGCAGGTGTTCGGGCTGGCGGAGCTGCGGATCGAGCTGGCCGGCGGCGACGGGAGCGCCATCCGGCTGCGCTGTCTGCGCCGGGGGGTGGCGGAACGGCTGCGGGTGGCGGTGCTGGCGCACGCCGCCGGGCTGCCTGGGCGTTCGCCCGAGGCGCCCGAGTGGCCCTTCTACCGCCTGCCCTTCCTGCTGCTCCTGGGCGCCCTGACCTTCCGGGTCCCGGTGCTGCTGTGCTTCATCCTGCTGCTCCTGCTGGCCACGGCGTTCGTGGTGTTCCTCGAACCCGGTGTGCTGGGCGGGGCCGTTCCGCTGGTCCTGGGGCTGCTGCGCTACTACTGGGGCCCGCTGGCCCGGTACACGGATTTCTACGCCTCGCTGTCCTCGGACGGGCTGCGGCTGCGCTACGGGATGTTCCAGCGCCGCATGCAGACGGTTCCGCCCGGTCGGGTCCAGGCCGTGCGGGTGGTGGAGCCGCTGCTGTGGCGGGCGCTGGGGGTGGCCAGGGTCGAGGCGACCGTGGCCGGGTACGCGGGCGCGCGCCAGGGCGACTCCGCCGACCTGCTCCCGGTGGCACCGCGCGGGCGGGCGTTCTCCTTGGTGAACGAGCTGTTCCCGGAGAGCGAGGCGTCGTCGGTGCCGCTGGTGGACAACCGCGGCCTGATGTCGAACGCCGCGGGGGTGGACGAGCGGCTGTTCGTGAGTGTGCGGGGGCGGTTCTGCCGGGTGACGGAGATCGTCCCGGTCGAGCGGATGCAGACGCTGCGGCTGTCCTCGGGGCCGCTCGCCCAGCTCAGGGGGAGGGCGACCGTCGACGTGGACACACCCCCGGGGCCGGTCACGGGGCGTGCGTCGGACCGTGCGGCGGACGAGGGGCGCCGGTTCCTGGACGCCCTGGTCGAGTACGGAAGGCGGGCCAGAGTGCCTTCCGCGGGAACGGAACGGTGGGCGACTCGGGCGACCATGCGCGGAGAGTCGGTAACCAACCGGGACGAGGGCGAGGAACCGGAAGTTCGAAGCGGTGACACCCCCGAGAGATGACTGTGGCGTGCCTCACATTGTGGTGCTGAAGTGGTTCCAGTTAAGGGATCCATATCCGACATGTCTGATCACTATTGGTGATATCTCCAGGTCAGGGTTGCAGAATTCTTCTGCGTTCTGGTCACGTGCGGCGACCGAGTGTGGCTAAATAGGGGTGAACACGTTGAGTGTTCACTGTCATACACATCGTCAACGTTATCGACCGGTTGGCGCCCCTGCCCTCCGGTCCGACGGGAGAAACACATGCTGAAGAAGGCTCTCGCCGCCACGGCCATCGCTGCTGCCGCTGGCAGCGTCCTGTTCGCCGGCGCTCCGGCCATGGCCAACAGCAACGTCTTCACCTCCGGCAACGGCAGCATCCTCGGCGGCAACCAGCTCGTCGCCGACCTGGACGTTCCGATCAACGTCTGCGGCAACGCCATCTCCATCCTGGGCGTTTCCGGTGCTTCCTGCACCGACTCCGACGCCAAGGTGCTGAACTAGCCGCACTCTGACTTTCCGGCCCGGCCGGGCGGGGGTGTCCAGTCGGAGACGTCCCGACTGAACCGACCCGACCGAGGCCAGCGAGCTTTCCGCGCAAGGGGCGCCACTCCGTGACGACGGAGTGGCGCCCTTTTCCTGTGCCCGGGGGTCGGACCGCGGTGCACGCCCGGAATCGGCATTGGTGCCTGGCTGCAACCCTGAACTGCGGTAACGCTGCGCGCACGGGTGGGGTGACGAACTCCCCGCCTTTGTCCCGATCGGCCCCGGGGTGTTCTGCTACCCAGTGTGAACTTTGGTGGTTTTCCGTGATCAATGCAGTTCAAGGCATGTTCATGGGGCTTGTGTCTCGGTAATTTCTTTCTCGGCACCCCCCGGGTGTCGGGAAAGAAACACTGCGAGTCCGGCCGGTCCCCCCGCCCGGACACAAAAGGAGACAAGTAGTGCTGAAGAAGACGCTCGCCGCCGGTGCCGTGGTCCTCGCCTCCGCTGGGGTCCTCCTCTCCGCTGCCCCGGTCGCGGCGCACGCCGGCGCCTGGACCTCGGGCAACGGCTCCGACGTCAGCGGGAACATCGCCTACATCAACGGTGTGGACAACACCAACTACGGCTGCGGCAACTCCAACGCCGTCCTCGGCCAGTCCGTGGGCTCCTGCTTCAACTCCGGCGTGATCATCCAGAACTGATCCCGGGGACCCCTCTGACGGAGGGGGCGCGGTGAACTCGCGGGGACGGGCAACGGAGCCCGTCCCCGCTCCCGTGTGCGCGCTCTTCCCGAGGGGGCGGGGCGGCAGGTCACCGGTCCGGGAGGGCTATCGTGTGCTCAGCGGTGCGGGGAGAAACGGCCGCGCCGGGACCACGAGGGGACACGGAACATGGAGACGACAGAGGGGCGTCCCGCCCGCCTGCGCGTGGGCGTCATCGGGGCCGGCCGGGTCGGCTCCGTTCTCGGCGTCGCCCTGGCACGGGCCGGACACAAGGTCGTGGCGGCCTCGGCGGTCTCCGACGCCTCGGTGGCCCGGGTCGAGGAACGCCTGCCCGGCGCACGGATCCTCGAACCCGCCCAGGTGGCTGAGGCCTCCGACCTCGTTCTGCTGACCGTCCCCGACGACGCGCTGCTCGACCTCGTCGAGGGCCTCGCGGCGACCGGGACCGACCTGCGCGGCAAGATCATCGTGCACGCCAGCGGAGCCCACGGCTACGGCGTCCTCGCCCCCGCCACCGTCGCCGGAGCCCTCCCCCTGGCCCTGCACCCGGCCATGACCTTCACCGGGCGGGACGAGGACGTCGACCGGCTGGCCAACTGCGCCTTCGGCGTGACCGCGCCCGAACAGCTCCGCCCCATCGCCGAGGCCCTCGTGGTCGAGATGGGCGCCGAGCCGGTGTGGATCGCCGAGGACAAGCGCACCCTCTACCACGCGGCACTCGCGGGAGGGGCGAACCACCTGGTCACCCTGGTCGCCGACAGCGCTTCCCTGCTCAGCGCCGCCGGGGTGCCCGAGCCCGGCCGGATGCTCGCGCCCATGCTCAGCGCCGCCCTGGACAACGCCCTGCGCCTGGGCATCCACGGGCTCAGCGGCCCGGTCCTGCGCGGTGACGCCGGAACCGTGGCCGGTCACGTCGAGCAGCTGCGGGAGAACGCGCCCGAGAGCGTGGCCAGCTACGTCGAGCTCGCGCGGCTCACCGCGGACCGCGCCATCAACGCGGGGATGCTCAAACCCGAGGACGCCGTGCGCCTGCTCGACGTCCTCCGGCGCTGACCGCCCCGACCGCTGCCGCTCCGGCGGCCGTACGGCTCCGAACACCCACGAACCACTCCCTCCCAGAGCGCGGAGCGCCCCAGCCGACGGGAAGCGCCGCGACCACGACGTCCACCGGCGAGCGCACGGGTACCGGGCACCGTCCCGGACACGATGCCGCTGCGGCAGACCATCAAGGAGAGAACCATGACCGAAACCGCTCCGCGCGACCCCGCCCGGGGTCCGCTCGTCGTCCGCACGGCGAAGGAGCTGCGCGCCGCCCTGGCCGACGCGGGCCGGGTGGGCCTGGTCCCCACCATGGGCGCCCTGCACGGCGGCCACCGCAGCCTCATGCGGCTGGCCCGGGAACAGGCCGACACCGTGGTGGTCAGCGTCTTCGTCAACCCGCTCCAGTTCGGCCCCGACGAGGACTTCGACCGCTACCCGCGCGACCTGCCCGGCGACACCGCGCTGTGCGGTGAGGAGGGTGTCGACGTGGTCTTCGCCCCCGAGACCGCCACCGTGTACCCCCTCCCGCAGATGGTCACCGTCGACGCGGGTGCCATGGGCGAACGCCTGGAGGGCGCCTCCCGCCCCGGCCACTTCACCGGCGTCCTCACCGTCGTCACCAAGCTGTTCAACCTGGTCCGCCCGGACTTCGCCGTCTTCGGGGCCAAGGACGCCCAGCAGATCGCCCTGGTCCGCCGCCTGGTCGCCGACCTCGACCTCCCCGTGGAGATCGTCGGCGCCCCCACCCTGCGCGACCCCGACGGGCTGGCCTCCTCCAGCCGCAACGCCTACCTCTCCGACGAGGAGCGCGTCAGCGCCCTGGCCCTGTCGAGGGCCCTGCGCGCCGGCGCCGACGCCGCGTCCGGCGGGGCGGAGGCCGTCCGCGAGGCGGCCCGGGCCGTCCTGGAGGAGGCCGCCAAGGCCGACCCGCCGCTCGAACCCGACTACCTGGCCCTGGTCGACCCCGCCACCTTCGCCGACGTCGCCGCCGGCCACCGGGGTGAGACCGTCCTGGCCGTCGCGGCCCGTGTGGGCGCCACCCGACTCATCGACAACGTGTCGGTGAACCTCTAGGCCGTTCCCGGCCGGCCGCCGACCACCGGCGGCATCGCGGAAAGAGACCCCAGATGAGTTCTGCCAGACAGTCCCGTATCGAGGCACCCGAACCCAGTTGGTTCGTCCACGCGGACGTAGCGGTGGTCGGTTCGGGTATCGCGGGCCTGAGCACCGCCCTGCGGTACGTCCAGCGCACCGACGCGGGCCGGGTGGTCCTGGTCACCAAGGACCGTCTCTCCACCGGTTCCACGGCCTACGCCCAGGGCGGCATCGCCGCGGCCATGGCGCCCGAGGACGGTCCCGTCGCCCACATGGTCGACACGCACCTGGCCGGGGCCGGGCTGTGCGACCCCCACGCCGTCAACGTCCTGGCCACCGAAGGCCCCGGCGCACTGCGCTGGCTCATCTCCCTCGGCACCGAGTTCGACCGGGACGACGACGGCGGGCTCTCCCTGACCCGCGAGGGCGGCCACCGCGCCGACCGGGTGGTCCACGCGGGCGGCGACGCCACCGGTGCCGAGATCCAGCGCGCCCTGGTCCAGGCGGTCCTGGACGAGGAGCGCATCGAGGTCGTGGAGCACGCCGTCGCCCTGGACGCCCTGCGTGATCCGGACAGCGGCGCGGTGCGCGGGGCCACCCTGCACGTCATGGGGGAGGGGCAGCGCGACGGTGTCGGCGCCGTCGTGGCCCCCGCGGTCGTGCTGGCCACCGGCGGCATGGGCCAGGTCTTCGCCGCCACCACCAACCCGACCGTGTCCACCGGCGACGGGCTCGCCCTGGCCGCCCGGGCCGGGGCCCGCCTGCGCGACCTGGAGTTCATCCAGTTCCACCCGACGGTCCTGTGGCTCGGCCCGCACGCCCGCGGCCGACAACCCCTCATCTCCGAGGCCCTGCGCGGCGAGGGCGCCTACCTCGTGGACGCCGGGGGCCGCCGGATCATGGAAGGGGTGCACGAGCTCGGCGACCTCGCCCCCCGCGACGTCGTGGCCCGCACCATCGCCAGGACCATGGCCGAACAGGGCACCGACCACGTCTACCTGGAGACCCGCCACTTCGGCCGGGCCACCTGGGAGCGCCGCTTCCCGACCATCCTGGCCTCCTGCCGCGCCCACGACATCGACCCGCTCACCCGGACCATCCCGGTCGCCCCTGCCGCGCACTACGCCTCCGGCGGTGTGGAGGTCGACATCGACGGCCGCACCGGGGTGCCCGGACTGTGGGCCGTGGGCGAGGTCGCCCGCACCGGAGTGCACGGGGCCAACCGCCTGGCCTCCAACTCCCTGCTGGAGGGGCTGGTCTACGCGGACCGGATCGCCGCCCGCCTGGCCGAAGCCCCGGCCGGGGCTCCGGCAGCACCGGACTCCGGCGGCGCGGAGCCCCTGGGCGCCACCACGCCGCTGGTGGACCCGGACTCCTCCGCCACCGTCCGCGCCCTGATGTCCCGCGACGCCGGGGTCCTGCGCACCGGTGAGGGCCTGACCGAACTCGTCACCAGGCTCGACGCCCTGGCCGCACCCGCCGAGCACGTCGCCCCCGACGTCGCCGCCTGGGAGGCCACCAACCTGCTCACCGTGGCCCGCCTCGTGGCCGCCGCCGCACTGCACCGCACCGAGAGCCGAGGCTCGCACCAGCGCGCCGACGCACCCGAACCCCGACCCGAGCTGCGTGTGCGGCCCGTGGTCGTCCGACTGGAAGGGGACTCGATCGTGACCACGGACGAGACCTGGCAGCCCTCCCTCCCGCCCGCCCTCGTGGCCGAGCTCGACGCCGTCGCGTTCCCCCTCGCCCGGCCGGAGGCCTCACCCGAGGCCCGCGCCGAGTTCACCCTCCCCTGGACGGCGCCGCACCAGTCACACGTGGACACCGTCCGCCGCGCCCTCGCCGAGGACCTCACCGCCGGGCCCCGCATCGACGTCACCACGGTGGCGACCATCCCCGCCGACCAGGTCCGCACCGCCCACGTGGTGGCCCGCGCCGACGGCACCGTCAGCGGGCTCCCCCTCGCCGAACTCGTCTTCTGGCTGGTCGCCGAGGGAGCCCTGGAGGTCGCCCGGCGGGCGGAGGACGGTGACTCCGTCAAGCGCGGGGACGTGCTCATGACCGTCACCGCCCGCACCCGCGACCTGCTCACCGCCGAGCGCACCGCGCTGAACCTGCTCACCCACATGTCCGGGATCGCCACCGCCACCCGTACCTGGGTGGACGCGGTGGCCGGCACCGGAGCCCGGGTCCGGGACAGCCGGAAGACCACACCGGGCCTGCGCGCACTCGACAAGTACGCGGTGCGCTGCGGCGGCGGGGTGAACCACCGGTACAGCCTCAGCGACGCCGGCCTGGTCAAGGACAACCACGTGGTCGCCGCCGGGGGTGTGGGCGAGGCGGTCCGCGCCATCCGCGAGCGCTTCCCGGACCTGCCCCTGGAGGTCGAGGTGGACCGGATCGACCAGGTCGAGGACGCGCTGGCCGCCGGGGCCGAGGAGATCCTGCTCGACAACTTCACCGTCGACCAGCTCACCGAGGCGGTGGCCCTGGTCGGCGGCCGGGCCCGGCTGGAGTCCAGCGGAGGACTCACCCTCGACGTCGCCGCCGACGTCGCCCGCACGGGCGTCGACTACCTGGCCGTCGGGGCGCTCACCCATTCCAGTCCGGCACTGGATATCGCGCTCGACCTGTTGTGAGCGGTCCGCGTGGTGGAAGATTCCTTTGGTACATCCCAATTCGACCAGTGAGGCCCCCAGAATGCTGCTCGCGATCGACGTCGGCAACTCCGAGACGGTCTTCGGTCTCTTCGAATCCGACGACCTTCTCGAACACTGGCGGGTGGGAACCGACACCAGGCGCACCGCGGACGAGTGGGCGGTGGTCCTGCGCGGACTCATCGACGGCAGCTCCCTGAGCAACCTGAACGAGGTCGACGGCATCGCGATGTGCTGCTCGGTTCCCTCCGTCCAGCACGAGATGCGGGACATGTTCCGCCGCCACTTCGGCGACCTGCCCGCGGTGATCGTCGAACCCGGTGTGAAGACGGGCGTGCCGATCCGGATGGACAACCCGAAGGAGGTGGGCAGTGACCGGATCATCAACGCGCTGGCCGCCAGCCACCTCTACGGGGGGCCCTGCGTGGTGGTGGACTTCGGGACCGCGACCACCTTCGACGCGGTCAGCTCCAAGGGCGAGTACGTGGGCGGCGCCATCGCGCCGGGCATCGACATCTCGGTGGACGCCCTCTCCCGGCGGGGCGCGCAGCTGCACATGGTCGAGATCGTGAAGCCGCGTACCGCCATCGCCAAGAACACCACGGAGGCGCTGCGCTCGGGGATCGTCTACGGCTTCGCCGGGCAGGTCGACGGGATCGTGGACCGCATGGTCGCCGAGCTCACCGACAACCCCGACGACGTGACGGTGGTCGCCACCGGAGGCCTGGCCTCGACGGTGGTGAGCGAGTGCGAGACGGTCGACGTCCACGAGCCCTGGCTCACCCTCACCGGCCTGCGCCTGGTCTTCGCCCGCAACACCGGCTGAGGGCAGGGGTGGGCGGTGACACCGCCCACCCCTGCGGTTCCGGTCGCGGCGCTGGACGCGGGCTCGGGAGAACCGGTTCGTGGTGCGTCCGGGGGTGTCGGCGCCGGTAGGATCGGGGCCGTGAATGACACGCACGACGACTACGACGACATGCCCGAACAGATGCGGGTCCGGCGCCAGAAGCTGGACCGTCTCCGGGAGGAGGGCATCGATCCCTTCCCCGTGAACTACCCGCGGACGACGTCGATCGGCCCCGTGCGTGAGAAACACCAGGGCCTGGAGCCCGACACCCACACCGGGGCGAAGGTCGCCATCGCCGGTCGCGTCATGCTCTACCGCTCCGGCGGCAAGCTGTGCTTCGCGACCCTGCGCGACGAGACCGGGGACGTGCAGGTCATGCTGTCCCTGGACCAGGTCGGCCAGGAGAGCCTCGACGCCTGGAAGGCCGATGTCGACCTCGGCGACCACGTGGGTGTGGAGGGCGAGGTCATCACCTCCCGCCGCGGCGAGCTGTCCGTCCTGGTGAGCGACTGGACGCTGACGGCCAAGTGCCTGCGTCCGCTCCCGGAGAAGCACAAGGGCCTGACCGACCCCGAGGCCCGGGTGCGCCAGCGCTACGTGGACCTCATCGTCAACCCCGAGTCGCAGCAGATGGTGCGCAGCCGATCGGCCGCCATCCGGGCGATCCGGGAGGGGCTGGGCTCCCGCGACTACATCGAGGTCGAGACCCCGATGCTGATGCGCGTGCACGGCGGCGCCACGGCGCGTCCGTTCGTCACGCACATCAACGCCTACGACATGGACCTGTACCTGCGCATCGCTCCCGAACTGTCGCTCAAGCGGCTGGTCGTGGGCGGCCTGGAGAAGGTCTTCGAGGTCAACCGGAACTTCCGGAACGAGGGCGCGGACTCCACGCACAACCCCGAGTTCACGATGCTGGAGTTCTACCAGGCCTACGCCGACTACAACGACGTGGCGGAGGTGACCCGCGAGCTCGTCCAGGAGGCGGCCCGAGCGGTCTTCGGCTCCACCACGATCGAGCGTGACGGCCAGACCTTCGACCTGGGCGGGGAGTGGCCGCGCATCACCCTGTACGGCTCGGTCTCCGAGGCCCTGGGCGCCGAGGTCACCCCGCGCACGCCGATCGAGGACGTCCGCCGCCTGGCCGAGGCCAAGGGTGTCGAGTACAGCCACGAGTGGGGCCCGGGCAAGCTCGTCGAGCACGTCTTCGAGGAGCTGGTCGAGCACACGCTGATCCAGCCCACGTTCGTGTGCGACTTCCCGGTCGAGACGAGTCCGCTCACCCGCCAGCACCGTGAGGACCCGCTCCTCACCGAGAAGTGGGACCTGATCGGCTTCGGTATGGAGCTCGGTACGGGCTTCTCCGAGCTGGTCGACCCGGTCGAGCAGCGCCGCCGGCTGACCGAGCAGTCGCTGATGGCCGCCGAGGGCGACCCCGAGGCGATGCAGCTCGACGAGGACTTCCTGCGCGCGCTGGAGTACGGCATGCCGCCCACCGGCGGCGTGGGCATCGGGATCGACCGCCTGCTCATGGCCTTCACGGGCAAGAACATTCGGGAAACTGTGCTTTTCCCGATCGTGAAGCCCTCTGGGGACTAGCCTCGATCCTTTGACCCTGCCCAGGGAATGAGCAGAGGGTTAATCTCCATAGAGGGATGACCGAAAGAGCAATTCGGGGCCGTCGCACCTCAGGTGCGACGGCCCCGACGTGTAGGCCCCTGCCTGCGCTTATGTGGTTGAGAACACGAGATCTGGCTCACTTGTCGGTCATACGGAACAAACTCCCAGCCAGGAGGGGATGTCCTGCGAAGGCAGAGCACAGTTTTTCCCTGAGGAGTGGGCTTGCCGGGGCCGTGCCTTTGTTGGAGATTGTTTACGCAGGTCAGGATGGGGAGGATATTTCCAGGCCCATGGCATTGTGACTGAGTGGCTTTGCTTAATCACGCATGGTGATTTATTGGGCCTTGACGGTATCATCTGCTCCGCCTAGCGTGCTGAGAGCGGGCTTCGGTCCGCGAGTTTGCCGAAGTGCATCGAGAAAACGGTGAGCAGGGGTTCGGGTCGAGATGCGACCGAGAACCCGCCGCACACGCACCCATGGTGTGGTCTGTCCGTCCCAGACCACGACGTTCGGGGTTCGTGTGTCCTTGTGCTCCCCTCCGACTCCCACCCCTGTGCCAGAGGGGCTCCGGGAGCGGTCCGGGGTGGCCGGGACTCGCCCGCGCCGACAATCCAGTCGGATGCGCTCGATCGTTCGGTGACGAGTTGATGTTCCGCACTCACATGGATGAGGGAGGACGGAGTGGAACAGGCCACACTCGTACGACGTACCGTTGAGGATCAGAACACCCTCTCGCCGCGGGAGCACAGGGAGAACGTGGTTCCCCTGCAGGCCCGGTCGCGTGAGAACACGCTCAACGGCGCCTACACGCCGGTTGAGCTGAGCCACGAAGAGCTGGAACTGCTCGCCGAGATCGCCACCGGTGTCACCACCGAAGTGGCCGCTCGGCACCTCGAGCTCAGCGCCCGAACCCTGCGTCGCCGTATTCGCAACATCTGCGACGTGCTGGGCGTGAACACACCCATCGAGGCGGTCGTGTGGGCCGCGAGGCGTCAGCTCATCTGATCCGGTCGTCCGACCGGTCTTTTCGACCTGACGCTTCCCGGTGACTGCCGGGAGACACACCGCGGGCATACCGGCCCAGGAGACCGCGCGTTTCCGCCCACCGGATGAAGAGCGTTCCGGTGGGAGGTCACGTGGGCGTAGTCTGGTCCGGCTATGCCCGTTCGTCATGTCCGGGTCCGCCGCGCCAGGACGCGCGACGTCACCCACATCCGCCGCCTCGTCGACACCTACTCCGTCGACCGGCGAGTGCTCTCCAAGAGCACGGTCAACCTCTACGAGGACATCCAGGAGTTCTGGGTGGCCGAGGCCGAGACGCTTCCTGACGACACACCGGGCGAGCCCCCGCCGCCGGAGGGTGAGCTCCGCGTGGTCGGCTGTGGCGCCCTCCACGTCCTCTGGGAGGACCTGGCGGAGGTGCGCACGGTCGCGGTGGACCCCTCTCTGCGCGGATTCGGTGTCGGTCACCGAATCGTGACCGAGCTTTTGGGCACTGCGCGTGAGTTGGGAGTACGGCGTGTGTTCTGTCTGACATTCGAGACCGGTTTCTTCGCCAAACACGGCTTTGCCCCGATCCAGGGCACTCCGGTCCCCTTCCGTGTCTACGAGGAACTTCTGCGTTCCTATGATGAGGGCGTGGCCGAATTCCTCGACCTCGAGCGGGTCAAACCCAACACCCTGGGGAACACCCGGATGCTTGTGCACCTCGACGGGACTCCGGCGAGTGCGCCCGGCTAAAGGTTTTGGGGTCCGGATAGGACGTGCTTCCCCCCTTCCGAACCGTTCGTCTCATCCTCCCGCCGCTGTAGGCGCTTAAGTGCACCGGGTGGTATGGATGTGGAACAAGGCAGGTAATGTGTACCTGCGTCAGCCTGGATCGCCGGTTCCCCGGTGAAGTGACTTCGGGACGTTCGGCCACACCGGTTTTGCCGGTGCCGCCACTGCTCGACCGTCTCCGCGTCGGAGGTCTTCCGCGTGACACCGGAACAGCCGACCGGACATTGGACGCAACGGGCTTTGCCGGGGCGTCTTCGGTACGTCCGGTGTCAAACCGGGGGCAAACGATGTCTATGATGTCTGGTATGCGTTTGCCCGGTCGTGCCGGAGCGCCATCCCCCCAGGACTGTCCCGACACTGAGTCGGGTATTTGCTGCAATAAGTAACAACCGGGAAGGGTAGGCCGCTTCGATGGGTGACTTTTTGTCGTCAGTGCTTCCTCCTGGACTGATCGACGTATTGTCCGCGCTCATCCCGCCAGTGGTTGTCGCGACCGTGTTCTGTGCCTTCGTCATCAAGCTGCTGCGCAAGGAGATGGCACCGCGCAGGATGGACGGAAGCCTGGTCAGCGACGGGGCGGACGATGATGCCGGCGCGGGTGACAACGGCTCGGCCGGGGTCGACGAGACCGAGGCGCCGAACGAGACGCCGATTGTCCGGGGTGGGGAACGCACCGAATCCGACGGTCGTTAGGCGTGGTGCCTGACTGACACTCGGTCCCAAGTGCCCCCGGTACTGGGACTCCGCGTGTGCGGGCCGACTCGCCGCCCCCGCGCTGCTTCGGTGACCCCGAATCCCGCCGATCCGGATCCGGATGATTTCTGGCACGCCGGGAATTGTCTTTCGCGTTCTCGCGAGATAGCTTTATATTCAGGTGTGGAGACACCGCTCTTCTGAAAGGTTTGATTCCATGGCACAGAAGGTCCAGGTTTTCCTGGTCGACGACCTCGACGGCGGCGAGGCCGAGGAGACGGTGACGTTCGGTCTGGATGGGTCGACGTACGAAATCGACCTCAGCGCGGGTAATGCCACCAAGCTCCGCGAGGCCCTTAGCCCGTTCGTCGAGGCCTCCCGCAAGGCTCCCGCGAAGCAGGTTCGCGGTACCGCCCGGCGCGGTAGCCGGAATGCTCCCAGCCGTGAGCGCAGCGCGGAGATTCGCGCCTGGGCGAAGGCCGCTGGGAAGCCCGTCAATGAGCGTGGCCGTATCCCCGCTGCCATCGTCGCCGAATATGAGGCGATCAAGGGTTAGGTTTGCCACTGCCCCGGGCGGCCGAAATGTTGTCAGGTCTTGATCGAAATTTCGCCGCACGCCTCGCTGATCGCCGTCCTTGACCCGTACATCCCGAGGCCCGGTTCGGTCCGGATGTCCTATGAGTGAGGGCGTTCGAGACGTCGGAAATCCGGATCGCCGGATTCCGAGCGCTTCGGACCCCGCCGCCCCGGGACCCGTGACACCGAGAGCCTGTGACATCGGGACGACAGGGGATGTTCCACGGGACGCGAGGCCCGGCAGGATCGGGCCGCTGACCGGGCCCGGGGGAGTGCCCGGCCGAACCCGGGTGTGTTCGGCGGATGCTGCCCGCCACCGCCGACCTCGGTGGACGGGGCGGGTAGCGTGGTGTGCGGACACCTCGCCGACGAGGCGGATCCGGCACCACGGTCGGAAGCACGTGCGGCCGACGCCGCGACGCGGTCCCGACCGCGTCGCGACGAGGCGGCTCGGTCGAGGAGGAGCCCGCGGGGGCCATGGGGCCCCCGCCGCTCATCCCGGCCCCGCCGCCGGGGAGACGCTCCGCGGTCGGCCCGACACAGGGGCCGCCGCACACGGGACCGGGACGGGTCCCGCCCGGAGATGGTTCGGACCATTTCCGCTTGAAGAACAACACGGCTTCGGCTTGTTCGCTAAGAGCCGATAATCCGGCTTACGCACGTGCGGCCCGGGCACTCTCGTGATGGATGGGAGTGCCCGGGCCGTTCGCCTTCGGCGTACAGGGAAATCTGTCGCGTCAATTGGTAGTTGGATGTTGGGTGAACGCCCTATCGTCGGGGAAAGTCTCTGGCACGGACGGCTGCGGTCGGCCGTACGGAGACGTCCACTCTGTCGACAGCCGTCGGCAAGGTGGACGGGTGCGACAGTGCTCCCCGGGGCGGTTAATCCCTGTGGGGCCTATATGCGGAAGAGTTGGGTCGGTAATGACCGTCCCTGCCTGACCGCTCTGTAGAGGAGCGACGAGACATGTTCGAGAGGTTTACCGACCGCGCGCGGCGAGTGGTGGTTCTGGCTCAGGAAGAAGCCAGGATGCTCAACCACAACTACATCGGTACGGAGCACATCCTGCTCGGCCTCATCCACGAGGGTGAGGGTGTCGCCGCCAAGGCTCTGGAGAGCCTTGGTATCAGCCTCGAAGCGGTTCGGCAGCAGGTCGAGGAGATCATCGGTCAGGGCCAGCAGGCTCCGTCGGGGCACATTCCCTTCACCCCGCGCGCCAAGAAGGTCCTTGAGCTGTCGCTGCGCGAGGCGCTTCAGCTCGGCCACAACTACATCGGTACCGAGCACATACTGCTGGGCCTGATCCGCGAGGGCGAGGGCGTCGCAGCCCAGGTCCTCGTGAAGCTCGGCGCGGACCTGAACCGCGTCCGTCAGCAGGTCATCCAGCTGCTGCACGGGTACCAGGGCAAGGAGCCGCAGGCCACCGGTGCCTCCTCCGAGTCCACCCCCTCCACCTCGCTGGTGCTGGACCAGTTCGGCCGCAACCTGACGCAGGCCGCGCGTGAGTCCAAGCTCGACCCGGTCATCGGCCGGGACAAGGAAATCGAGCGCGTCATGCAGGTGCTCTCGCGGCGCACCAAGAACAACCCGGTGCTGATCGGTGAGCCCGGTGTCGGTAAGACCGCGGTCGTCGAGGGCCTGGCGCAGAAGATCGTCAAGGGTGAGATCCCCGAGACGCTCAAGGACAAGCAGCTGTACACGCTCGACCTCGGGGCCCTGGTGGCCGGCAGCCGCTACCGCGGTGACTTCGAGGAGCGCCTCAAGAAGGTGCTCAAGGAGATCCGCACCCGCGGCGACATCATCCTCTTCATCGACGAGCTGCACACGCTGGTCGGAGCGGGCGCGGCGGAAGGCGCCATAGACGCCGCCTCCATCCTGAAGCCCATGCTGGCCCGGGGTGAGCTCCAGACCATCGGTGCGACCACGCTCGACGAGTACCGCAAGTACCTGGAGAAGGACGCGGCTCTCGAGCGCCGCTTCCAGCCGATCCAGGTGGACGAGCCGACGATCACGCACGCCATCGAGATCCTCAAGGGCCTGCGTGACCGCTACGAGGCCCACCACCGGGTCTCGATCACGGACAGCGCCCTCGTGGCGGCCGCGCAGCTGGCCGACCGCTACATCAGCGACCGGTTCCTGCCGGACAAGGCGATCGACCTCATCGACGAGGCCGGTTCCCGGATGCGCATCCGCCGGATGACCGCTCCGCCGGACCTGCGCGAGTTCGACGAGAAGATCGCCGCCGTGCGCCGTGACAAGGAATCGGCCATCGACGAGCAGGACTTCGAGAAGGCCGCATCCCTGCGGGACGACGAGAAGCAGCTGCTCAACAAGAAGGCGCAGCGGGAGAAGGAGTGGAAGGCCGGCGACATGGACGTCGTGGCCGAGGTCGACGAGGAGCTCATCGCCGAGGTCCTGGCCGCCTCCACCGGCATCCCGGTCTTCAAGCTGACCGAGGAGGAGAGCTCGCGCCTGCTGCGCATGGAGGACGAGCTGCACCGCCGGGTCATCGGCCAGGAGGACGCCATCAAGGCGCTCTCCCAGGCGATCCGCCGTACCCGCGCCGGTCTGAAGGACCCCAAGCGCCCCGGTGGTTCGTTCATCTTCGCCGGTCCGTCCGGTGTGGGTAAGACCGAGCTGTCCAAGACCCTGGCCGAGTTCCTGTTCGGGGACGAGGACTCGCTGATCCAGCTGGACATGTCCGAGTTCATGGAGAAGCACACGGTCTCGCGGCTGTTCGGTTCGCCTCCCGGCTACGTCGGTTACGAGGAGGGCGGCCAGCTCACCGAGAAGGTGCGCCGCAAGCCGTTCTCCGTGGTCCTCTTCGACGAGATCGAGAAGGCCCACAACGACATCTTCAACTCTCTGCTCCAGGTGCTGGAGGAGGGTCGTCTCACCGACGCCCAGGGTCGCATCGTCGACTTCAAGAACACGGTCATCATCATGACGACCAACCTGGGTACGCGGGACATCTCCAAGGGCCAGGCCATGGGCTTCGCCAAGGAGGACGACGCCAACACCAACTACGAGCGGATGAAGGCGAAGGTCAGCGAGGAGCTCAAGACCAACTTCCGGCCCGAGTTCCTCAACCGTGTGGACGACGTCATCGTCTTCCACCAGCTGACCGAGAAGGAGATCTTCCAGATCGTGGATCTCATGATCACGAGCCTGGACGGTCGCCTCAAGGAGAGGGACATGGGCATCGAGCTCCGCCCCAAGGCGAAGCAGGTCCTGTCCGAGCGCGGTTTCGACCCGGTCCTGGGCGCGCGGCCGCTGCGTCGCACGATCCAGCGGGAGATCGAGGACCAGCTCTCCGAGAAGATCCTGTTCGGCGACCTCAAGGCGGGTCAGATCGTCGTGATCGACGCCGAGGGCGAGGGCACGGACGCCAAGTTCACCTTCAAGGGTGTTCCGAAGCCCGCCGCGGTGCCGGACACCCCCGAGGTGGAGTCCGCCGCCAAGGGCGAGTAGCACCGCCGGCCGGTTCCGTACCGGCTCCGGTCTGAGGACGGGGGCATCCCTTCGGGGGTGCCCCCGTCGTCGTTCCCGGGAGGAGACCCCGGAGGGGGCGGGACGCTAGTGTGCGGTTCGTGGCCTATCCAAACGATCCCCGCCAGGGCGGCTCTCAGCCCTCGCAGGGGCCTTCTCCCGGTTCCCCGTCCCCGAACGGCCCCTCGGGGGCTCACGAAGCGCCTCAGGGGCCTCCCTCAGGCCAGGGTCCGCCGCCCGGTTACCCGCCGCAGGGGCCGCCCCCCGGTTACCCGCCGCAGGGAACGCCTCCGCCCGGCTATCCGCCGCAGGGTCCTCCCCCCGGCTATCCGCCGCAGGGGCTGCCCCCCGGTTACCCGCCGCCCGGTTACCCGCCGCAGGGCTACCCGGGCGCACCCGCGCCCCAGCCGAAGAAGAGCTCCGCGGCGCCGTGGCTGATCGCCGGCGGCGTCGTGCTCGCACTGCTCCTGGTGGGAGCCGTGGTCCTCGGCGGGATGTGGATGTTCGGCAGCCCCGGCTCCGGCTCCAGCGGCGGCGGCACGGCCGGCAGCGGTGGTGCGGACGCCGACGGGGTCCAGACCTTCGAGGACCTGTCCCGGGAGCACGTGGAGACCGGCGAGACCGTCGACTACGACCAGTTCCCGCCGGTGGGCGGTGAGCACTACGGCTTCTGGCAGAACTGCGGGGTCTACGACGAGCCGGTCCTGACCGAGGCGGCCGTCCACTCCCTGGAGCACGGCGCGGTCTGGATCACCTACGACCCGTCGCTGAGCTCGTCCGACGTCGAGGCGCTGGCCTCGCACCACGTCTCCGGGTCCTACGTGCTGGTCAGCCCCATGGAGGGGTTGCCCGCCCCGATGGTGGCCTCGGCCTGGGGCGCACAGCTCCAGCTGGAGGACGCCTCCGACCCGCGACTGGTCGCCTTCCTGAACGAGTACGAGCAGAGCCCGGACTCCCCGGAACCCGGTGCGCCGTGCAGCGGCGGCTTCGGCGGTACCCAGGCGGAGTTCGACGCCGAGGGCGCCGGCGTCCTCGGCGCACGGATGGACTGAGCGCTCCGGTCCGCCGGGCCGGCGGACCCTGGGCGGGGCGCCGGGTTACCCGGGCAGCGCGTAGCGGCCGTCCTCCAGGGGATCGACGAGGCCGTCGGAGACCAGGGCGTCGAGGGCGCGTTCACGCTGGACGCGGTCGTCCCAGACCGCGTCCAGCGCGCTCTTGGCCACGGGGTCGGGGGAGTCGCGCAGTACGGCGAGGAGCTTGCCGCGCACCTGCCGGTCGGTGCCCGCGTAGGTCTGTCCGCGCCGGGGCGGGCCGTCGTGGGCGGGTTTGCCCGCGAGTTTCCAGGCGCACTGTCCGGCGATGGGGCAGTCCGCGCAACGCGGGGCGCGCGCGGTGCAGACCAGGGCGCCCAACTCCATCACCGCCACGGCCCAGCGGGCCGCGACGGAGGGCGTCGGCGGCAGGAGCGACTCGGCCAGGGCGGTCTCCGCCTTGGTCTGTGCTTTCGGCGGGTACTCGATCCCGGTTTCGGCCCGGGCCAGGACCCGCCGCACGTTGGTGTCCAGAACCGCGTGTCGCTGCCCGTAGGCGAAGCTCGCCACCGCGGCCGCGGTGTACGCGCCGACCCCCGGCAGGCTGAGCAGCGTCGCGTGGTCGTCGGGGACCTTCCCGTC
This sequence comes from Nocardiopsis ganjiahuensis DSM 45031, assembly GCF_000341085.1. Taxonomy (GTDB): domain Bacteria; phylum Actinomycetota; class Actinomycetes; order Streptosporangiales; family Streptosporangiaceae; genus Nocardiopsis; species Nocardiopsis ganjiahuensis. The sequence goes on from NZ_ANBA01000013.1 coordinate 198,442, forward strand.
GTGCTCCTCGGTGATGGCGACGGCGCAGGCGTGCAGCCGAAGGGCCCGGCGCGGGTAACCGAGCCGGTTCCACATGCGGACCGCCTCACCCGAGGGTTCCTTCGCCAGGTGGGCGGGGGTGGGCCAGCGTTCCATCCAGGCCTCCCAGGCGGGGAGTACCCGCACGACGGGGGTCTGCTGGAGCATGATCTCGCTGACCAGAATGGACCAGGACGAGGCGTTCGGTGCACGCCAGGGAAGATCTCGGGCGTTGGTCTCGTACCACGCCAGAACCGCGGTGCTGTAAGGGTTATCGCTCATCTTTAACGGGAAATCGGCGGGTTGAGTAGGTGAGGGGCGCGCAAAACCGCAATACTACGGCCCATGGCGTCAAGTACCGGACACCCAGCACCCGTCAGCCGTGAGACCTACTGGAAGCGACGGGCCTTCGTACTGGCTGGTGTGATGCTGGTGTTCACACTGATCGCGCTCGCCTTCCGGGACACCGGTGACGACGCCGATCCGGCGGGCTCCCAGGCGGGTGTCGAGGAGCCCGAGGCCTCCCCCAGTGTCCCAGCCGAAGAGCCCTCCGACCCCGAAACCGAGGAAGAGACCGAGGATCCGTCCCCTTCGCCCTCCCCGTCGCCCTCGGAGGAGGACGGCAACAAGGACGAGGAGGGGTCCGGGGACGGCTCCGAGGGCGGCTCCGGTGAGGGCTCGGCCGAGGCCCCCGCGCCCGAGCGCCCCGAGGATCCGTGCCGACCCCAGGACGTCGTGGTCACCTTCGACTTCGCGGAGCGGGACCGTGAGGTGTACGGCGGCGGCGCCGGCCCCGAGTTCAAGGTGACGGTGGTCAACGTCGCCGAGCAGACCTGCACCGTGGACGTGGGGCCCGAGGCGTTCGAGCTGAGGCTCGACTCCGGTGACGACCGGGTCTACTCCTCCGCCGACTGCGTGGAGGGGAAGGCCGAGGAGGAGCGCCAGCTCAAACGGGGCACCCCGCACGAGTACACGATCACCTGGGAGTTGGAGCGCTCCTTCACCGACTGCCGCGAGAGCAGCGCCAAGGCCCAGCCGGGCTGGTACAAGGCCAATCTGCGCGGGGACTACGTCGGCAGCGTCGACCAGCTGGTCTTCCAGCTCAAGGCCTGAGACCGGGCGGGTTCCCGCAAACTTCACGACGAACAGTCACCTAGTCGTTACTATTCGTGGTGAAGTGGTGTCCCCGTCCCAGGAGTTGACCAGTGAAACGCATCGCCACCGCCCTGACCTGTGCCGCCGCCCTCGCGCTCTCCCTGGGTGCGCCCGCGTACGCGGAACCCGAGACCGACCACGCAGGGGCCACCGGCTACACGCTCGAGATCCTCTCTTCGGAGGGCGGTCTCGGCGGTGTCCAGGACTCGGACCGCCGGACCGCCCTGGACTGCGACCCGGCCGGGGGCAGCCACCCCAGGGCCGAGGAGGCCTGCCGCCTCATCGACGAGCACGGTGACATCGCCAGTGTGCGGATGGAGTCGGGGGGTGTCTGCACGCTGGAGTACCGACCGGTCACCGTTCGGGTCACCGGGGCCGAGGAGTACCAGGAGACCTTCGGCAACGAGTGCGCCATGAAGAACACCAAGGGCGCGGTCTTCGACTTCTAGGCACCGGGTTCCAGGTCCGGAGCTCCAGGGCAGGGCGCTTCCGGCGGTCGGCTACTCCTCGGCGGACTCGCTCTTGGGGCTCCGGCGCCGGCGGCGCCGCTCGACCCAGGACAGGGCCTCGCTCAGCTCCTCCACCTCGTGGACCCGGATGCCCTGGATCGGGTCGCCGAAGTGCTTGGGCACGACCGCCTGGGTGAAGCCCAGGCGCTGTGCCTCGGCGACCCGGCGCCGGACCCCGTTCACGCTGCGGACGTCGCCCGCCAGGCCGACCTCGCCGATGGCGATGAACCCGCTCGGCAGCGGGACGTCGTTGCTGGAGCTGGCCGCGGCCATGGCCAGGGCCAGGTCCACCGAGGGCTCGCCCAGTTTCACCCCGCCCACGGTCGAGGCGTACACGTCCATGTTGGCCAGCTTCATCCCGGTGCGCTTCTCCAGTACCGCCAGGATCATGTTCACCCGCGAGGTGTCCAGACCCGAGGTGGCGCGGCGGGGCGCGGGCAGCGGGGTCGGTGCGACCAGTGCCTGCACCTCGGTGATGAGGGGGCGGCGCCCCTCCAGGGTGACGGTCACGCAGGTGCCCGGTACCGGGTCGGTCCGTTCGGTGAGGAAGAGGCCGCTGGGATCGGGCAGTCCGAAGATGCCCTTCTCGGTGAGCTCGAAGACGCCGATCTCGTCGGTGGGCCCGTAGCGGTTCTTGACCGCGCGCAGCAGCCGCAGCTGGGAGTGGCGTTCGCCCTCGAAGTGGAGGACGACGTCCACCAGGTGCTCCAGCATGCGGGGTCCGGCGATGGAGCCGTCCTTGGTGACGTGGCCGACCAGCACGGTCGCGATGCCGCGCTCCTTGGCGATCTGGATGAGCGCCCCGGTGACCTGCCGGATCTGGTTGACACCGCCGGGGACGCCGGTGGCCTCCGGGGAGACCATGGTCTGCACCGAGTCCACGATCAGCAGCTTGGGCGCCACCGCGTCGACGTGGCTGGCGAGCGTGGCCACAGAGGTCTCCGCGGCCAGGAAGAGCTGGTCGGAGAGGGCGCCGAGGCGTTCGGCGCGCAGGCGCACCTGGCCGGCCGACTCCTCGCCGGTGATGTAGAGGACGGGGGCCTGCGCGGCGCGCATCGCGGCGACCTCGAGGAGGAGCGTCGACTTGCCCACACCGGGCTCGCCGGCGAGCAGGACCACACCGCCGGGGACCGCGCCGCCGCCCAGGACCCGGTCGAGTTCGTCCACCCCGGTGGGCACCGCCTCGGCGCTCTCCACGCTGATCTCGGTGATGGGGCGGGCCCGGGAGGTGACCGGTGCGGCCGCGACGGCGGAGGGCGCGGGGGGACCGGCCTCGTCGACGGTGCCCCAGGCCTGGCACTCGCCGCAGCGCCCCACCCACTTGAGGGTGCTCCATCCGCACTCGGCGCACCGGAACGTGGTCTTCGCTGCTTTTGCCATGGTCGACACGCTAACGGCTGTGAAGGACAGACCTCGTTGGAACGGGTGCGCCCCAGAGGGCACAAGAAAGTTACCTACGAGTTAGGGCGCCGGTTTCGTCAATCATGTTAAAGAGTGTGTGTGGGGACGGTCACCCTCCGTCCCCCGAGTCCCGAACACTCCGATGCCCCCGCTCCTTGGAGAGAGGAAAACCCTCGTGTTCCGCTTGCGCCGACCGCCCGCCGTCCCCCATTCCCCCACGGACTCCGCGAACCCCGGAAGCTCCGCGCGCCCCGGAGCCCTGCGCGGGCTCGCCCGCCTCAGCGCGCCGTTGGTCCTCGCGGCCCTGGGCGTCTCACTGGCCACCGCCCCCGTCGCGGCCGACGAGGTCGAGTCGGCCGCGTTCGGCCACTACGTCGCCCTCGGCGACTCGTTCGTCGCCGGGCCCATGGTCAGGGCCCAGATGCCGCTGCTGGGCTGCATGCAGTCCTCGGTCAACTACCCCAAGCGCCTCGCTGAGGAGCTGGGGATCGCCGAGATCACCGACGTCAGCTGTTCGGGCGCGGTGATGAGCCACTTCTACGAGGCGCAGTTCGACGACGCACCCCCGCAGCTGGACGCGCTCCGGCCCGAGACCGACCTGGTCACGGTGGGTATCGCGGGCAACGACTTCGGCTTCTCCGAGGTCCTCGTCGAGTGCGCGAAGCGGAGCCTGGGCAACCCGTGGGGCAGTCCGTGCGCCAGCCACTACGGCGACGAGCTGGACCATCGGATCGAAGGGATGCGGGGCGAGGTCTCGGGTGTCTACGCGGACATCGCGGAGCGCAGCCCGAACGCCACGGTCCTCAGCATCGGTTACCTCCAGATCCTGCCGGAGAGCGGCGGCTGCTGGCCGAGCACGCCGATCGCCCGGGGCGACGTGCCGTTCCTGGACGCGGCCCAGACGGCCCTCAACGCGATGCTCAAGGAGGAGGCGGAGGCCCAGGGCGCGGTCTTCGTCGACACCTTCGAGCGCGGCCACGACGTCTGCCAGGGCTCGGACACCCGCTGGGTCGAGGGGCTGATCCCGGAGGACGGGGCGCCGATCCACCCGAACAACCTCGGCATGGCGGCGACGACCGATTTCGTCCGTGACGCCCTGGGTGTCCCGCAGCCCTGACGCACGGTCACCGGGCTCGGGGACGGATGGTTGGTTGGTGGTTCGCTGACCGTTTTGTCCACCGAGGTCAAGCAGTCTTTACCGTCTTTGGATACCGATTAGACTACGGAGAGTGACTTCTCGTGACGTCTGTGTGACCAATGGTGGTGTGTTGGGGGTCAGGAGATCCGCGTCACAGTGGCGCGGACGGCCCCGACGGACCATGCAGGGAGAACCACGTCATGCGACTACCGCGACACCACGAGCAAACGCGGGCCTGCCGTTCCACCACGGACCCGGGGCGGCAGGCCGCACCCGCTCAGTCGCGTCGCCGTACGCCACGCGCACTCGCCGTCGCCGTCCTCGCGGCCACGGCCCTGGTGGCCGGGGGAGCCCCGGCCCTGGCCCAGCCCGCACCCACCGCTCCGGCGGTCGCCGCGGAGAGCGGCGCCGAACGGATCCACCAGGCGCTCTCCGCCTCCGCCATCGAGAAGGCCATCAGCGCCGCGGAGTCCCAGAAGGGCAAGCCCTACGCCTGGGGCGGGACCGGGCCGGACTCCTTCGACTGCTCCGGGCTGGTGCAGTACTCCTTCAAGCAGGCCGGCGTGAGCCTGCCCCGCATCGCCCACGACCAGGTCAACTCCGGGACCCGGGTCACCTACGCGAACGCCGAGCGCGGTGACGTCCTCTACTGGACCGACGGCGGCGGGTACGCCTACCACGTCGCCATCTACCTCGGCGGCGGCCGCATGATCGACGCCCCGAGCTCCGGCGGCACGATCTCCGAGCGGGACGTGACCCGCCACAACCTCGCAGGCGCCGTCCGGCTCTGAACCCCGCCGACCGCGCCGCTGCTCCACCGTTCTCCGACGGCCGCGCCCCCGTGCACCCGGGGACGCGGCCGTCCCTCCTGTCACGGGGACACCGTGAAGCCGACCGGAAGCGGTTCAGCGCCACGCCGCGTTCACGGAGTCGGACGCCCCAAAGCGCCGCGAAGCGCATAGTCTGGGTTTCGTGAGCCCTATCCAGGTCCCAGACGCGCCCGTGGTCCTCTCGTCGGCGTCGGTCTACCCGGAGAAGACCCCGGCCGCCTTCGAGATCGCGGCGAAGCTGGGGTACGACGGTGTTGAGGTCCTCGTCTCCTCCGACCCGGCCAGCCAGGACATCGAACTCCTCCGGCGTCTCTCGGACTACCACCAGATGCCCGTCACCGCAGTCCACTCGCCCTGCCTCGTGCTGACCCAACGGGTGTGGGGCCGCGAGCCCTGGGGCAAACTCGTCCGCTCCAAGGAGATGGCCGAGGCTCTGGGAGCCAAGACGATCGTCGTGCACCCGGCCTTCCGCTGGCAGCGCGAGTACGCCCGCGACTTCGAGAACGGCGTCGCCCGCATGCAGGACGAGACCGACGTGGTCTTCGCCGTCGAGAACATGTACCCGGTGCGGGTGCGCGACCGCGAGGTCGTCCCCTACGCGCCGAGCTGGAACCCGCTCGACCGCGACTACCCGGACGTCACCCTCGACCTGTCGCACACCGCCATGTCCGGCTCCGACGCGTTGGACATGGCCAAGCAGCTGGGCAACCGCCTCTCCCACGTACACGTCACCGACGGTTTCGGCGGCCAGAACCTCGACGAGCACCTCATCCCCGGGCGCGGCAGCCAGCCCGTCGCCGAACTGCTCGAACACCTGGCGGGCAACGGCTACGAGGGCCAGCTCGTCCTGGAGGTGAGCACCCGCAAGGCCGCCGACCGCCAGGCGCGCATGCGGGAACTGGCCGAGGCGCTGGCCTTCACCCGGCTGCACTTCGCGCAGGGACCCCAGAACCCCGAACCCCGGCTGGACCGCCGCGAGCGCATCGCGCTGCTGCGCAGGCGCCCGCAGTCCCCGCCCCGGCGCTTCTCGGTGGACCCCGGTGGATCGGTCGACGACGAGGGCTCGGTCGACCAGGACTGAGGGGGCCGGCCCCCGGAGCTGCGGTCGCGGCCGCCGGTTGTCCGACCGATGAGACAACCGGTCGGTTCCGGCGTCCGGGGGCGGCTAGCGTGGAGGGGACTCGCAGAGAGGACCCCTTCATGATCGCGATCATCGGTGCAGGAAAGATGGGCGAGGCGCTGCTCGCCGGGCTGCTGGCCAAGGGCCACGCTCCGGAGGACGTGCTCGTCACCGAGCCGCGTGAGGAGCACGCGGCGGAGCTGCGCGGCCGCTACGGGGTCGAGACGGTCCCGGCGGAGGACGCCGCCAAGCACGCGGACACCCTGCTCCTGGCCCTCAAGCCGCAGGACATGCTCGCCCTGTTGGACGACATCGCGCCGCACCTGTCCAAGGACCACCTGGTCATCTCCGTTGCCGCCGGGCTGACCACGGCCGTCCTGGAAAGCCACCTGCCCGCGGGTGTGCCCGTCGTGCGGGCGATGCCCAACACCCCCGCGCTCATGGGCCAGGGGATGACCGCCGTCTCCGGCGGGGCGCACACCGGCACCGCGCACCTGGACCGGGCCGAGGAGCTGCTGGGCACGGTCGGCGAGGTGCTCCGGGTCGGCGAACAGCACATGGACACGGTCACCGCCATCTCCGGCAGCGGACCGGCCTACTTCTACTTCATCGCCGAGACCATGATCGAGGCCGGGGTCGCCATGGGTATGCCCCGTGTCACGGCGCAGCGGCTGGTCGGCCGGACGATCACCGGCGCCGCGGCCATGCTCGACGGTTCGGGGGAGCACCCGGTGGTACTGCGCGAGGCCGTCACCTCGCCGGGCGGAACCACCGCGGCTGCCCTGCGTGAGCTGGAGCGGCACGGGGTGCGCACCGCCTTCACGGACGCCATCGAGGCGGCCCGGGACCGGAGCCGGGCGCTCTCCGAGAGCTAGGCCGCAGCATATGTGACGCATATCACATATCGAATTCGGGGGTCGACTGGTCATGGGGCGCTGGACGCGGCGTCGTACCTGGTGAATAAAGTCGGGATAAGAGGGGTTCGCCCCTCCTTACCCTCCCGCCTGTGTACGTGTTCCCCTCTTCACTGATTCCGGGGCCCCATGACAACTCCTCAACCCCCTTCGGACCCGTCCAACAACCCCGGCCAGCCCGGACCCGCGACGCCTCCCCCTGTACCGAGCGGCCCGCAGAATCCCGTTGGGGGTTCCCCCACGGGAGGCAACCCCGCCGCGCAGAACCCCACCGGTGGCCAGCCCCCGTTCGGGGGTCAGCCCCCCGGCGGTCAGCCTCCCGGCGGACCGCCCCCGGGAGGCCCACCGTCCGGAGGGCAGCCGCCGCTCGGCCGCACCCCCTCCGGTGGAGTGTCCCCGATGGGACCGGGCGGCCCCCCGCCCGGTCATTTCAGCGGGCCGCCCCCCGGCGGACCACCGCCTTTCGGACAGCCGCCTGGCGGTCCCGGTGGCCCCGGCGGCCCCGGTGGGATGCCTCCGGGTGGGATGCCCCCCGGCGGTCCCGGCGGTCCCGGCGGTCCCGGCGGCCCCGGCCAGTTCGGCGGCCCGCCGATGCCCCCGCCCCTGCCCCCGCTCGGCCTCTTCCAGTCGAAGTCGGGGCTGCGCGCCGCGCTGCTGAACCTGTCCGGCCTCGGCGCAGGCTACTTCTACCTGCGCAGCTGGGTGTTCTTCGGGATCACCCTGGCCGTCACCATCGGCCTGCTGGTCACCGCCGCCGTCATGGGCGCCGCCGACAACCTGCTCACCTGGGTTCCGTCGCTGCTCGCCTGGGTCCTGGCCACCGTCGTGCACGGCCTCTTCGCGGGCCGCCAGCACGACCGGCGCCTCATGGCCCAGGGCGTGCCGCCCGCGGCCCGGTCCAAGCCGCTCATCCTGGCGGCCTGCCTCGTCGTGGCCATGATGCTGTCGCTCGTCGGCGTCTGGCAGACCGGCGAGTGGCGGCTCCGGGTCGCGGACGCCGCGCACGCGCGCGGTGACTGCGACACCGCGACCGACGTCTACGGCCAGGTGGAGGGCGGTTTCCAGCTCTCCATGTCGCCCTCGCTGATGGACCGGGCCCGCGCCGGGAGCGAGGCCTGCCGACTCCTGAACAGCGCTCAGGCCGACGTCAGGAACGAGGACTACGACCTCGCGCTGGAGTCCTACACCGACTACTTCGCGCACGAGGCCGCCCGCTGGGAGGACACCGACGGCAGCATCGCCGAGATCCAGTTCGACTACGCCGGCCAGCTCGCCGCCGAGGCGGGGGAGCTCTACGCCGGTGAAGTGACCGAAGAGGTCAGCGGGACCTACCGCCAGGCGCAGGAGACCTACGCCTTCATCGCCGAGGACCTCTCCGACACCCCGGCCGCCGCGGAGGTCCCCGCGGCCCTGACCGAGATGTACGACCTGGCCACCAGTGACTACGCCGGCGAGAGCTGGTGCTCGGGCTTCGACCAGATCGAGATGTTCGAGGGCCTCGACTGGGACGCGGCCCCCGACATCGCCGACCGCATCGAGACGGAGCTCCCGGACGCGGCCCTCAACTGCGGCTGGGCCCAGGTCGACGCGGGTGAGTTCGACGACGCCGAGGCCCGCGCGGACTACCTCGCGGCCGAGTACCCGGACCACGAGGCCGACGACGTCGAGAAGCTGGTCACGCACGCCGGGGCCGGCCGGATCGAGGCGGAGATGGACCGGGCGGTCCTCCTCGGCGAGAGCGACCTCGACGCGGCCCCGTTCGAGACCGGTGGCGGCGGCAAGGTCTCCGTCGAGTACGTGAACTACACCGACGAGGAGATGCGCTTCCTCTACGTGGGCCCGGACAAGGTGCACGGGGAGGTCATCATCGAGCCCTGCGCGGACTGTGACGTCTCCTCCCCGCCGACCGACACGTCCTGTCTGAGCGACGCCAACGCCATGGACCTGACGCTGGACCCGGGCAAGTACCGGATCCTGATCGGCTCGACGGAGAGCCTGTTCGACCGTCCCCTGCACGGTGACGTCAACATGAAGGCCGGAGAGACCTACGCGGACTGCTTCTACCGTGAGGAGGGCTGACCCGAAGCCCTCTTCCACGGCGGCTCCGTGAAGGTGCCGACCGACCGTGTCCCGGGCCCCGGTGTGAAGGACTCCTTCACACCGGGGCCCGCTCCCTTCCCGGCGGCAACCACCCCCGGGGTTCTGTCCGGACCCTCTCTTGCGTACTGTGTGCTTCGAAGCACGCACACCTGAAACGGGGGTCACCACATGGGAGGGCGCACGTCCTGCTCGCTTCGGGTGGCATGGGACGACGGACTCACTGCCTACGACTTCGGGCCGCAGCACCCGATGGCACCGATCCGGGTCGAGCTGACCATGGCGCTCAGCCGTGAGCTCGGCGTCTTCGACGGGCCGGGGGTCGATCTCCTGGACGTCGAACCGGCCTCCGACGAACTCCTCTCCCTGGTGCACGACCCCGCCTACATCAAAGCGGTCAAACGGGCCGGCCGGACCCTCGAGCCCGACGACGCCCACATGCTCGGGACCACCGACAACCCCGTGTTCCGTGACATGCACGAGGCCTCCGCGCTGATCTCCGGCGCCTCGGTGGCCGCCGCCAAGGCCGTGTGGACCGGACAGAGCGCGCACGCCGCCAACATCGCGGGCGGCCTCCACCACGCCATGCACGGCAACGCGTGGGGCTTCTGCGTCTACAACGACCCCGCGCTGGCCATCGCCTGGCTCCTGGAACAGGGTGCCAAGCGCATCGCCTACGTCGACGTGGACGTGCACCACGGGGACGGCGTCCAGAACGCCTTCTACGACGACCCCCGGGTCCTCACCATCAGCCTCCACGAGTCACCGGTGACCCTGTTCCCGGGCACCGGGCAGGCCTCCGAGGTCGGCGGTCCGAACGCCGAGGGGTACGCGGTCAACGTCGCCCTGCCCGCGGGGACCGGGGACACCGGCTGGCACCGCGCCTTCGACGCGGTCGTCCCGCCGCTGCTGCACGAGTTCCAGCCCGAGATCCTGGTGACCCAGCAGGGCTGTGACACCCACGCCCTCGACCCCCTGGCCAACCTCACACTCAGCGTGGACGGTCAGCGCCGGGCCTACGAGGAGCTCCACAAACTGGCGCGCAAGACCGCGGGCGGCCGCTGGCTGCTGTTCGGCGGCGGCGGCTACGGCCTCGTGCACGTCGTACCCCGGGCCTGGACCCACCTGCTGGCCGAGGCCGCGGGCTCGCCCATCGACCCGGACAGCGAGACGCCGCAGGGCTGGCGCGACTTCGTGCGCCGGCGCACCGGCGAGCTGGCCCCGCTCTACATGACCGACGGCCGCGGGGTCTCCTTCACCCCGTTCGAGCAGGGCTACGACCCGGGCGACCCCGTCGACCGGGCCATCCACGCCACCCGCACCGCGGTCTTCCCCAGCCACGGGATCGACCCCACGCTCTGAGTCCGCTCCTCGCCCACCCCTCCCCGTCCCGGACCACGCCGCTCTCATCACGCCCTGGTGAAATCTCCGCGATTGCCGCGTGGCGTGCGTTCAGCGGGTAGGAAGAGGATGAATACCGGGCGAACAGGAGCCGACGCCGTGGTGGTCGCGCGGCGTGTCACAGGCTCGCCGCGCAGACGAGGAAGGGAACGCAGGTGACGCCGCCGACACGCGCTGAACTCATCACCTATCTGGTTCGCACGGGGATCGCGGGGCATGTCGACACCCCACGGCAGAACAACCTGCGTCACTACCGGAGGCTCGTGCAGAAGGACCCGTACCACCAGTTCGGGCTGACCTTCTCCCACGACTGGACCTACTCCGAGGTCCTGTCCCTGATGAACAAGCGCTGCGGTGTGGTGGGCGACGAGGAGTACGTCTGGGGGATCGACACGATCGACCCCGACCGCACCATCGACGCCCTGGAGGCCCTCGGCGACCGGCTGGCGCTGGCGGCCGAGCGCCGGGAGAGCGTCATGTTCGCCACCGGCCACCCCCGCAACCTCCGGGAGACCTACCAGGCCTGGAAGGAGGCCCTGGTCGGGCGCGGCTGCAGGGTCGTCACCGCGGCGGGCGGATACTCCTACGAGGTGACCACGGAGCGGCCGCCCAACCGCCGGATCGTCGTCTGGAAGGGTGACGTCGCCCTGGTGACGGACGGGCACCTTCCCCGGCACAGCCACCACCCCTTCGCCATGCGGGCCATCCTCGGGGAGCTCTCCGACCGCGGTGAGGCATGGCCGCAGTTGGTCATCGCCGACCACGGCTTCGCGGGCGCCGCGGGGGAGGCGGGCCTCCCCACGATGGGCTTCGCCGACTGCAACGACCCGGCGCTCTTCCTCGCCGAACACGAGGGAAAACTACTGGTCACGGTGCCTCTGGACGACGGTTACCTGCCCGAGGACTACGCCCCGCTGCGCGACTACGTCCTCGCCAGAGCGGGCCTTCTCTGAGCAGGGAAGACCATTTATACCCACCGTTAAACCTCAACTGACCCGTGTTCAACGTATAACCCGGAAGACAGCACAAACGACCTTCCGCAGAAGAGAACTCGGCTCTACTCTGAAAACGGACGTGTCAGTAGTGACAGCATGACACGCTGGCGTGTCGGTGGGACGGGCACAGGTTTTCCGGGGTCGCCCACCCACCGCAGGCGCGCCAGGGCTGAACGGTAGACAATTGCTCACGTCCGGGAATGAGGGCGTCGGAAGATGAACGGGAGCAAGCCGCCTCTCGAAGAGGTCAGGTTCTTGACCGTGGCGGAGGTCGCCACGATCATGCGTGTGTCCAAGATGACCGTTTACCGAATGGTGCACTCGGGAGTTCTCCCCGCGATTCGTGTGGGGCGTTCCTACCGGGTTCCCGAACGGGCCGTGCACGACTACCTCCGCGAGGCTTTCGTCGAGGCTGGTTGACAGGCCAGGCAGGGCCCGGGTGCGGGGCGAGACGCCAAGCACCCGGACCGCCGACAACCCGGGGGGCGATGAGTCCCCAGCATCGCCCCCACCGGGAAACACCCGCCTCGCGAGCGCCGCTCCGGGCACGGTCCTGACGCGGAGTCAGGAAACGCCGCGGAAGAAGGTGCGGATGTCGTCCGCGAGCAGCTCCGTCTCCTCCATCGCGGGGAAGTGGCCGCCCTCGGCGAACTCGCTCCAGTGGCCGATCGCCTTCCCCGGATCCATCGCGCGGCGCACGAGCGGGTGGGTGTCGAACACGACCCAGCCGGAGGGCACGTCGGAGGCCATGAGCAGGTCGGTCCCGGAGTGCTCGGACTCGTAGTAGAACTGCGCGCTCGACGCGCCGCTGCGGGTGAACCAGTACAGGCTGATGTTCGTGAGGAGCTGGTCGCGGTCCACCGACTCGTCCGGCGTCCGGTAGGCGCCGCCGGCCCTGGTGCTGAACTTCTCGGCGATCCACGCGAGCTGGCCGACCGGCGAGTCGGTGAGCGCCGCACCGATCGTGTCGGGACGGTGGTCCTGCATCGCGAGGTACCCGCGCTCTGCCGCGTACTCGGCGCGCACGGCCTCGATCCGGGCGTTCTCGTCATCGGACAGGCCCTCGGGGTAGGGGAACTTGTCGCCGAGCAACCCGAGCAACCGGGAATCGACGCCGATGTGCGTGCCGATGACGCGCTCCGGGTGGAGCGCCGCGAGGCGGCCGGTGGTGCCCGCACCGATGTCGGTGCCGTGGGCCGCGAACCTCTCGTAGCCCAGACGCGTCATGATCTCTGCGTAGGCCTCCGTCGTCCGCGCCAGCTCCCAGCCGGTCCCTGACAGCGGGGTGGAGAACCCGAAGCCGGGCAGCGACGGGACGACCACGTGGAACTCGTCGGTCAGCAGCGGGATGAGCCGCTGGTACTCGACGAACGAGCCCGGCCAGCCGTGGTTCAGGAGCAGCGGGGTGGCCTCCGGGTTCGCCGATCGCACGTGGACGAGGTGGAAGGTCTGGCCGTCGACGACCGTCGTGAACTGTTCGTGCTCGTTGAGCTTCTCCTCCTGCGCGCGCCAGTCGAACCCGTCGCGCCAGTACTCGGCGAGCTCCTCCAGGTACACCGGCGGGATGCCGCGGCTGAAGTCGGTGCGGTCGTCCCGGCCCGGCACGGGAGCCGGCCGGCGCGTGTGCGCCAGCCGGTGGCGCAGGTCGTCGATGTCGGCCTGCGGGACGTGGACGCGGAACGGTGTGAGTGCGCTGTTCTCGTTCATGGAGCCGACGCTCTCAGCCAATGCGGCAGACCGGCTTCCGCGATTTCCGGGATGATCGGGAACATGTTGGAGACTTCGGCCCGCCTGCTCGAACTGCTGTCACTGCTCCAGCTCAAGCGCGACTGGACGGGCTCCGAGCTCGCCGGCCGGCTCGAGGTGAGCCCGAGGACCGTGCGCGCCGACATCGGCAAGCTGCGGTCGCTCGGCTACCCCGTGGACGCGCGCCCCGGCGTCGCGGGCGGGTACCGGCTGGCCGCCGGGACGGCGATGCCCCCGCTGCTGCTCGACGACGACGAGGCCGTCGCAGTCGCGGTCGGACTGGGGACGGTCGCGACCCAGAGGCGCGGCGTCGAGGAGACATCGCTCACCGCGCTCGCGAAGCTGGAGCAGGTGCTGCCCTCGCGCCTGCGTCGGCGCGTCGAGGCGGTGCGCGAGGCGACGAGCGTCGTTCCAGGGGCCGAACCGCCGCTCGACCTCTCGGTCCTCGGCGCGGTCGCCGCCGCGATCCGCGGTCGCGAACGGCTCCGGTTCGGTTACACGAAGCCGGGGGCCGCCGAGGGGGCCCGCCACACCGAACCGCAACGGCTGGTGAGCTGGGGTCCGCTCTGGTACCTGCTCGCGTGGGATCTCGACCGTGACGACTGGCGGATCTTCCGCGTGGACCGCATGGTCGCGCACGCACCGACGGGTGCGCGGTTCCGGCCGCGCGCCGTCCCGGCGGACGACGTCGTCGAGTACGTCGTCGGGCGCGTCAGCAAGGCGTCCTGGAAGTACCGCGCCCGGGTACTCGTGCACGCTCCCGCCGCGGAGGTAGCCGCGAAGATCCCCCTCCCGGTCGGCGTCGAGGCGGTCGACGAGTCCACGTGCCGTGTCGAGCTGGGTTCCGACGACCCGGACGGGCTCGCGCTGTGGCTGACGCAGCTCGACGCCGACATCGAAGTGATCGACGGGGACGAGCTCGCGGCGGCGTTCGACCGGCTCGCGAGGAGGCTCCGCCGCGCGGCGGTTCGGAACACCCTCTAGCCCCGGGGCGGCGGAGTGGGCCCCAGAGCATCTACTACACTTTGTCGTTGTTGTAGTCCGCCCTGTTCACACCCCGTTCGCGAGGTCGCCTCGATGCCCAGTACCAGTACAGGTACGCGACGCCGCCGTGCCGTGCCGCGCTTGTCGGCCGCCGCGCTGGCCGCCGTCCTCGCCCTGTCCGGATGCGCCGGGGGTACCGAGATCGAGACCGGCGGCGAGGACGACCGGTTCATCTCCGGCGACGGCAGCGCCACCGTCTTCGAGGCGGGAGAGCGGGAGCCCGCCCCGGACGTCACCGGAACCACCTTCGAAGGTGACGAACTCGCGCTGAGCGACTACGCGGGCGAGATCCTCGTGCTCAACGTGTGGGCCAGCTGGTGCGGCCCCTGCCGCGCCGAGCAGCCCGTGCTGGACGAGGTGCACGCCGAGTACGGCGACCTCGGCGTGGAATTCCTCGGTGTGAACATCAAGGACAACGAGACCGCCGCGGTCGCCTACACCGACAACAAGGGCGTGCTCTACCCCAGCCTGTACGACCAGCCCGGCGAGATCCCGCAGGCCTTCCGGGACACGGTCCCGCCCCGCGCGATCCCCAGCACCCTGATCATCGACCCCGACGGCGACATCGCCGCCCGGGTCATCGGTCCCACCACCTACGGGCAGCTCACCGGACTCCTCGACCCGCTGGTGGTCGAGTTCGACCTCGGCGACCCCGAGGACCGCCCCCGCGTCTCCGAGCAGGAGGGCTACGGCGAGGGCGCGGAGGAGGACGGCTCCGAGGCCGCCGAGGACGGCGACGAGGACTCCGGGACCGCCGAGGACGCCGGCCGGGAAGCCGACGACGGCGCCGCGGACGGGGACAGCTGATGGATCCGATCGGCACCACCGTCCTGACCGGTTCCCTCCTCCTCGCCGCGCCCCTCGCCTTCGCCGCCGGCCTGGTCTCCTTCCTCTCCCCGTGCGTGCTCCCGCTGGTGCCCGGCTACCTGTCCTACGTGTCCGGCATGAGCGGCTCCCACGTGCGTGAGCGCCGGCAGAGCGCGGCGGTCGGCGGGGGCGGAACGGCCACCGGCACGGTGGCCGACATCGACGCCGAACTCGCTCAGCGCCGGTGGACGATGGTCACCGGCAGCATCCTCTTCATCGCCGGGTTCACCCTGGTGTTCGTCGCCGTGGGCGGCTTCATCGGCTGGCTCGGCGACCTCCTCATGGACTACGCCGACCCCATCACCCGGGTGCTCGGCGCGCTCACGATCGTCCTGGGCCTGGCCTTCATGGGCCTCCTGCCGGGGTTCGGCCGCGAGTTCCGGTTCCACCGGCTCCCCCGCGCCGGTCTGGCCGGGGCACCGCTCCTCGGCGTCCTGTTCGGCCTGGGCTGGACCCCGTGCATCGGACCGACCCTGGCCGCCGTCCAGACCCTCGCCTTCATCGAGGGCGGCGCCGGACGGGGAATGCTCCTGTCCCTCGTCTACTGTGTCGGTCTGGGCCTGCCGTTCATCCTCGCCTCCCTGGTCTACCGGCGCGCGCTGAACGCGTTCGGGTGGCTCAAGCGCCACACCCGAACGGTCACGGTGTTCGGCGGTGTCATGCTCGTCCTGGTCGGCCTGGCCATGGTCACCGGCCTCTGGACGCAGATGACCATCGCCATGCAGGGCTGGGCCGCCAACTTCCAGACGGTGATCTGACTTGACCACGAGCACGACCGAGAACCCGGAGAACACGACCGGGGCGAAGCCGGCCGAGAAGGGCCCCAAGGGCCTGGGCATCGCGGGCTGGGGGCGCTGGGTCTGGCGAACCCTCACCTCGATGCGGACCGCCCTGATCCTGCTCTTCATGCTGGCGCTGGGCGCCATCCCCGGCTCGATCCTGCCGCAGAACGTGGTCAGCGTCGACGAGGTGAGCACCTACTTCCGGGAGAACCCGGAGCTGGCGCCGTGGCTGGACCGCTTCTACCTCTTCGACGTCTTCTCGTCACCGTGGTACGCCGCGATCTACCTGCTCCTCTTCGTCTCCCTGGCCGGGTGCGTGATCCCGCGCGCGCTGGTCCACGCCAAGGCGGTCCGGGCCCGCCCCGTGCCCACCCCGCGCAACCTGGGCCGGATGCCCTACGTGGCCCGGTTCAGCACCGACGCCGCACCCGAGACCGCCCTCGAACAGGCACGCAAGGTCCTCAAGGGGTACCGGGTCGAGCGGTACGCCGACTCGGTCTCCGGTGAGACCGGCTACCTGCGCGAGGTCGGGAACGTGCTGTTCCACTTCGCGCTCCTGGCGCTGCTGCTGGCCCTGGCCGCCGGCTCCTTCTTCGGCTACCGCGGCAACATGCTCGTCGTCGAGGGCGACGGCTTCGCCAACACGCTGCCGTCCTACGACGCCATCTACCCGGGGCACTGGACCGACACCGACCGGTTCGAGCCCTTCACGATGCACCTCGACAGCTTCGAGGCCTCCTTCATCAGCGAGGGGGACCTGCGCGGCCAGGCCGAGTCCTACGTCGCGGAGGTCACCTACAAGGAGGCGCCCGGGGCGGAGGAGAAGCAGCACACGCTGGAGGTCAACCACCCGCTGAGCGTGGACGGCGTCCAGGTCTACCTGCTGGGCCACGGCTACGCCCCGGAGTTCCAGGTCCACAACGCCGAAGGCGACCTGGTCTTCGACCAGGCGGTCCCCTTCCTGCACCGCGAGACCATGAGCTACACCTCCGACGGGGTCATCAAGGTCCCGGACACCGGCGGCGAGGAGCTCGGGTTCGTCGGGGTCTTCCTGCCCACCGCGGTGGAGGACGCCGAAGGCGAGCTGACCTCCTCCTTCCCCGGCCCGGAGAACCCGATGGTGACCCTGGAGGCGTATCGGGGCGACCTGGGGATGGTCAACCCGCAGTCGGTCTACCAGCTCCAGACCGAAGGCATGGAAGGGCTCGGCGAGTCACCCGTGATGGCCGTCGGCGACACCTGGGAACTGCCCGACGAAGCCGGGTCGATCACCTTCACCGGCTACAAGCAGTACGCCACGCTCCAGAGCAACCGGGACGGCGCCCGCCTCCCGGCCCTGGGGGCGGCCACGGTGGCCGTGGCGGGCCTGCTCCTCACGCTGTTCGTGCGGCCCCGCCGAGTCTGGGTGCGGGCCACCGAGGGCGAGGACGGGCGCACCCGCGTCGAACTGGCCGGACTCGGCAAGACCGAGGTGGCCGGGGACAACGCCGAGTTCCACGAGATCACCAAACAGCTTGCCGGACGGCTCCGGAACGAGTCGGACGACAACCCCCGCACACCATCCGACCCGCCAGAGTCGACGACAAGAGGGAGTGACCGGTGACGTACACACTCGCCGGACCGGTGGACGAGACGATGGCGTCGGCCAGTGACACGCTGATCATCGCGATGATCGTGACGTACGCGGCCGCCCTGTTCCTCTTCGCCATCGAGGCCGCCTACGGACGACGCACCAGGCTCAGGGCCGGACGGCTCATGCCGGTCGGAGCCGGGGCCGCCGAGGGCGCCCACGACAGCGGCATCGAGGTCAACGTCCGCACCACCGAGGGTGAGGCCAGGGCCTCCCAGAGCGCGCTCGGCAGGATCGCCCTGGCCGTGACCGCGCTGGGCTTCCTGTTCGGCCTCGCGCAGATCGTCACCCGGGGGCTGGCCGCGGGCCGCTGGCCCTGGGGCAACATGTTCGAGTTCGTCGTGGCGATGTGCCTGGTGGCCGTCGGCGGACTGCTCTACGCGGCCTGGCGCTACCAGGCCCGCTTCCTCGGCGCCTTCGTCCTGGTGCCGGTGCTGCTCCTGCTGGGCATCGGCGTGCGCTGGCTCTACGTGGACCCGGGTCCGCTGATCCCCGCCCTGCACTCCTACTGGGTGCCGATCCACGTCACCGCGGTGATCATCGCGGGCGGCGCGTTCATGGTCTCCGGCGCCGCGGGCATCACCTACCTGGTGGCGCACCGGGCCGAGGCGAAGCGGGCCCTGGGGGAGAAGGTCGCCGGTATCGCCGGCCGCCTGCCCAGCTCGGAGCTGCTGGACCGCATCTCGCACCGCTTCATCCTCTTCGCCTTCCCGCTGTGGACCTTCGGCGTCATCGCCGGCTCCATCTGGGCGGACGAGGCCTGGGGCCGGTTCTGGGGCTGGGACCCCAAGGAGGTCTGGTCCTTCATCTCCTGGGTCATCTACGCGGCCTACCTGCACGCCCGGGCCACGGGCGGCTGGCGCGGACCCAAGGCGACGTGGATCAACGTGATCGGCTTCCTGACCGTCATGTTCAACTTCTTCGCCGTGAACTACATGTTCAGCGGTCTGCACAGCTACGCGTGATCCTTTCGGGCCTCCGCTTCCGGGCGCCCGAACGGAAAAGAACCCCCTGGGTTTCGCTACTCGAAGAGGCTCATCCGGCCGCGTCGTCCCTCCGGGGCGGCGCGGTCGAGTCGCGTACGACCAGGGCCGTCTCCAGGGACACCGTGCCCGTGGAGCCGCCCGGGGCCACCGCCTGGAGCAGCAGGTCGACGGCGCTGCGCCCGGCCTCGGCCACGGGCATGTTCACCGTGGTCAGGGCCGGGGTGGAGTAGCGGGCCAGGTGGCTGTCGTCCACACCGACCACGCTGAGGTCCCCCGGAACGTCCACTCCGAGCTCGGCCGCCCGCCGGGCCAGACCGAAGGCCATCAGATCGTTGTGGGCCAGGACGGCGGTGGCGCCGCTGGCCACGACCTCCTCGGCCGCGGCGCGCCCGCCCTCCTCGGTCGGCGCGTTGGGGCCGATCCGCTGGATCAGCACACCGTGCTCGTCGGCGATGCCCCCGGCGGCGCGCTCGATCTCACCGCTGGTCCAGGCACGTCCGGGGCCGCTCACCAGCGCGATCTCGCGGTGTCCGAGGCCGAGCAGGTGCTCCACGGCCGAGCGGGCGCCCGCCCCGACGTCCATGAGCACACCGGGGACGCCCCGCAGCCGCCGGTTGACCACGACCAGCGGGAGCTCCTCGGCGAGCGAGGCGATGGCGCTGTCGGTCAGCCGCGGCGCGACCAGCACGGCGCCGTCCACCTGCTTGGCCATCGAGTGGACCAGCTCCTCCTCGACCCGGGCCTGTTCGTCGGTGTCGGCGATGAACACGTGGTAGTCGCGGGCACGGGCCTGGGCCTGGGCGGCCTTGAGCAGCGGTGGGAAGAAGGGGTTGGCGATGTCGGCGACGATCAGGCCGAGGTTGCCGGTCCGCCTGGTGGACAGGGCCCGGGCGGCCCGGTTGGGGCGGTAGCCGAGCTGGTCCGCGGCGGCCAGGACCCGGGCCCTGGTCTCGGGTTTGACCAGGTGGGCCGCGGTGAGGGCCCGCGAGACCGTGGAGACGTGGACCCCGCTCACCCGTGCCACGTCCCTGATGGTGACGGCCACCCTCGTACTCCGTTCCGCAGACGCAGTGAATCGACCGGTGCAGTGCTGATGCGACAACTGTTTGCGGGAAGAAACCGGATCCGCGCTCGCCGCTTTTGTCATCCTGACCTATCGAAGGCCCGCTTTTCCAGGGTTTTCCGGAACGAACTTCCACTGGAGGGTTGACGCCCCCTCGCTGATCGGGGAGATTCTTGCAAACGTTTGTAGTCAGACCGCTCTGACTCCGACGACCCCCTGAGGAGCAACCCCCATGCGTAGGCCCATCCCGCGCCCACCCCTGACCCTGGCCCTTGCCGCGTCGGTCCTGTTGGCCGCCACGTCCTTCGCCCCCGCCTCGGCGGAACCCGATCCCGACCCCCGCGGCCTCGGCCGCCAGACCCTGCCCGAGGGCGACGGCTGGGGCTCCGCCGGGTACGGGACCACCGGTGGCTCGGCGGCCGCCCCGGAGGACGTCCACGTGGTCTCCACCTTCGAGGACTTCCGGGAGGCGGTCGGCGGCAAGGACGACGACACCCCCAGGATCGTCTACGTCGAGGGGGTCATCGACGCCAACACCGCGGCTGACGGGACCCCGCTGACCTGTGCGGACTACGCGGTGGACGGATACACCCGGGAGGACTACCTGGAGACCTACGACCCCGGGGTCTGGGGCTGGAAGGACCCGGAGGGCCCGTTGGAGGAGGCCCGGATCGCGTCGTCCGCCGCGCAGGCCGAGCAGATCAGGGTCGAGGTGGGCTCCAACGTCACGGTCCTGGGCCTGGGCGACGACGCCGTCCTGACCGGCGCGAGCCTGCGGGTCCACGACGTGGACAACGTCATCCTGCGCAACCTGACCTTCGCCGACGCCCACGACTGCTTCCCCGGCTGGGACCCCGGTGACGGCGGCAGCGGCAACTGGAACTCCGAGTACGACCAGGTGGAGGTCTCCGGGGCGACCAACGTGTGGGTGGACCACAACACCTTCAACGACGGTGACAACCCCGGAACGGAGCTGCCCGAGTACTTCGGCCGCAAGTACGAGGTGCACGACGGCCTGCTCGACATCGTCCGGCAGACGGACCTGGTCACGGTCTCCCGGAACCACTTCGACGGGCGGGACAAGGCCATGCTGCTCGGCAACAGCGACGGTCGGACCAGCGACCGCGGCTATCTGCGGGTCACCTGGCACCACAACCACTTCGACGGCCTGGGGGAGCGGGCGCCCCGGGTGCGCTACGGGCAGGTGCACGTCCACAACAACTACTACACGGTCCGCGACCCGGACCACTTCGGCTACGGCCTGGGCGTGGGGAAGGAGTCGCACCTGTACGCGGAGAACAACATCTTCGACCTGCACGACGGGATCGGCGCCGGCGAGCTGCTGTACAACTGGGGCGGCACGGACATCGTGGAGCAGGGGAACGTGCTGATGAGCGGGGGCTCGGGCAGGCTGACTCCGGTGGACCTGGTCGCCGAGCACAACACGCTGTTCCCGGACCGGCCGCTGGGCACCGACCTGACCTGGGTGCCGCAGCTCACCGCCGAGGTGGAGCCGGTGCACGCGGTGCGCGGACTTCCCCGGAAGGTGGGCGCCGGGCGCCTGTGAGCGGTGCCGGCCGAGCGGTACCGCCGGTGAGCGGTACCGGCAGAACGACGGTGGGGCCGTACCCGGTTCGGGTACGGCCCCACCGTGCTGGGAGCTGTGCTGCTGAAGGCAGTGGTCTCCGGATGCCGGAGCCTTCGGAGGCTTCCCTTCGGTGACGACGGCCGGGACACCGTCCCGGGGGCTCAGTCCTCCGGGTCGATCCGGCGGTTGAGGTCTCGGAGGAAGTCCGGATCGTCGTCAGGGCCGAGTGGATGCGGGCTGTCCGAGGGCTTGGCGAAGTCTGACGGGTCAAGGTCGTCTACGGACGCGGCGGCCTGAGCCGGGGAGGCCGCGTTGCCCAGGACGGAGGCGGGCTTGCGCGGACGACCGAGGAAGAGCCACAGGATCGATCCCACGGGCATGAACAGCGCGATGACGACCAGCCACAGGACCTTCGGGAGATTCCGAACCTCCTGGGCAGGGGTGGTCAACGCGTCGAAGAACGCGTACACCCATAGAACGATCGATACGAGCGTGATCAGGCCACCGAGCCACACCATGGTTCCAGCCTACTCTTGCTGTCGACTCCTCACAGCCGGGGACACCGGACCAGGGGTGCGGGAGACCGCGCGGATCTTCGGGTCCGGGGCCGCAGAGGGTGTGTTGAACGTCCGTCAGGGGGTGCTCTCGCTCGGCTCCCCGAGTAGGAGGGCACGCACCTCGGACTCCCGGAAACGGCGGTGTCCGCCGGGGGTCCGAATGCTGCTGATCCGCCCGGAGGCGGCCCAGCGCGTGACGGTCTTGGGATCAACCCGGAAGAGTGAGGCCACTTCCCCGGGGGTCAACAGGCGTTCGCTTGCTCGTTCCACCTTCACATTCCCCCAATCGTGCCCGCCTGGACTGAGGGGGCGGCGGGCGTTTGATCCCCTAGTGTGCACGAGTTGGTCCGTTTCCTCCCTAGTTTTCGGAGAAATTGCGGTGTTCGGGGGAAGAGCGGGGGATATGTGATCGGAACGTGATGTTCAGGCCCTGCTGTCGGGATTGGAAACATCCCATGACTAACTGAATCCGATACCGCCCGCGCCTGTCCCTGCCTGCGGTGGAACACACCCCGCCCTGGTGCGCGCCGGCGAAGGCACGCCCTTAACCTGGAGGTAAGGCTGCCTGGTGCGGGGCACCGCCCCTTCGACCGCGGTCGTACGACTCGTCACCCGCGTACGTGATCTGCGCGGATGGGCGTGCTGACCAATCTAGTGCAGGTAAACGTCTGTTGTGAGGCTTTTTGATGCGTAGCTGGCTGACCTATACCGCCGCCCGTGTGGCGCTGTTCGCGGGCGCCTTCGGGGTCGTCTACCTGTTCGGTGCGCGGTCGTGGATCGCGCTGATCCTCGCGTGGGTGATCAGCGGACTCGCCTCCTACGTCCTCCTCTCGAAGTGGCGCGACCAGATGTCGGCTTCGGTCGTCGACTGGTCGAAGAAGCGCGAGGAGCAGAACAAGGCCGTGGGCAGCCGCCTGGTCGGCGGCGCCGCCCGGGAGGACGAGATCCAGGACGAGCTCCTGCGCGCCCAGGAGGCGGAGGGCGGCACGGAGGCCGCTGCCGGGGCGGGGGCCGAGGAGGCCCCGAAGGCCGAGGGCACCAAGAAGTAGGAACGACGAACGGGGCGGCTCCGCCGACGGCGGACGCCACCCCGTGCGGTTCCCCGTCCGTCAGGCGACGGGGAACATCCCCAGCCGGGCGTGGTACTCGTCGGCGAGCTGCTCGGTGTCGCTGCCGACGTAGAGGCCGTCGGGGGTCGCGTGCAGCGCCTCCACGCCGTGGCCGCGCGTCCGGCCCGGGTTCCAGGGCAGGGCCCGGCCCGTGACGGGGTCCACCGCGCCGATGCCCTCACGGGCGACCGAACCCGGGCCGGGGTTCATGGCGCCCAGCTCGTTGTCCATCCAGCGCTGGTGGCCGCCCACGTAGACGGCGGACGAGGTGATCTCGACCGAGTACAGCGAGTCCCCGCCGGTCATGTTGGTCCAGGTGGGGGTGGCGTCCGGTGTGTCGGTGTTCTCGAAGCGGGCCGTGGACTTGCACAGTCCGGGCTTCGTCTGCGGGCCGCCCCCGGTCACCACGGCGAAGTAGGAGCCGTCGGGGGAGAAGTCCATCTGCCGCATGTACGTGTGGATCGTCGGGTAGTCACAGGGCGCCTCGTAGGCCGAGGTCGACCAGGGGCTCAGCGCTCCGGCCGCGGTGTCGATCATGGCGATCTGGTAGCGGTCCTGGCCGTCGACCTTGGTGAAGGTCCCGTTGACGGCGAGCCTGTCCCCGTCGGGGCTCAGGGCCATTTCCTGGACGCGCAGGGTGCCCCGGCGCTGCTCCGAGAGGATCGGGGTGAAGTCAGGGTCCACCTCTCCCGTGGCGGCGTCGATCCGGGCCAGACCGGTGCGCTCCTGCCCGTTCACCCCCGAGAAGTTCCCGCCGAGGTAGACGTCGCTTCCGTCACCGACCAGCCGGTGCACGCCCCCGTCGTCCACCGAGGCGTCGAAGTCCGCCGCGTTCTGGCCCGTGCGCGCGTCGACGCGCGCGACCCCTCGGCTGTCCGCGCCGTTGACCTGCCGGAAGCGGCCGCCGAGGATCAGTGATCCGTCGGGCCCCTCGGCCAGTGAGGTGACGGTGCCGTCCACCCCCGGCGCGAACTCGGGGAGGACCTCACCGCTGCCGTGCCGGAAGGCGAAGACGTTGCGGCGGTCGTGGGTGCGGCCTCCGTCGGGGTCGGACACGCTGTTGAACTCGCCGGCCACCACGACGGTGTCGCCGATGCGGAGGATGTCCTTGATCGCCCCGTCCAGGACGTGGGGTGTCCACTGGACGGGCTGTTCGCTGACCACTCCCTCGTGAGGGGCCGCGGAGGCCGGTGCGGCGGTCGCGATTCCCAGCGGGGGCAGGAGCAGAGAGCTCATCGTCAGTGCGACGAACGATCGGACCGGTTTCACGGGACTCTCCTCGGGCGCGCGGTACGGGGTTTCGGAAACCACATTATTGCACGCTGTTGCCGTTTGATTACTGCAAGTAATCGAATGTTCCGCTGTCCTGTCCGGTTTCCGGCTCTCCGTTCACCCGGTCCGCGTCGCTGTTCGGCCACCCTTAGGCTGTTTCCATGACCCGCGCGAAGCTCGACAAGAAGCCTCAGGACGTCGCCGCGATGTTCGACGGCATCGCAGAGAACTACGACCTCGTCAACGACGTCATCTCGCTCGGCCAGGACCGCGTCTGGCGACGCTCCGTGGTCGACGCGGTCGACGCCCACAGCGGCGAACTGGTGCTGGACCTCGCCGCGGGTACCGGTACCTCCTCGGAGTCCTTCATCAGGAAGGGCGCCCGTGTGATCGCCTGCGACTTCTCGCTGGGCATGCTCCAGAACGGGGCCCGGCGCCGGGGCGGCGCCTCGCGCGGAGGGGTGACCTTCGTGGCCGGGGACGCGCTCTCGCTGCCCTTCGCCGACGAGACCTTCGACGCGGTGACGATCTCCTTCGGCCTGCGCAACGTCGCCGACGTGGACCAGGCCCTGCGGGAGCTGCTCCGGGTGACCAGGGTCGGCGGCCGGCTGGTCATCTGCGAGTTCAGCCACATCCCGGTGGAGTTCGTGGACAAGCTGTACTCGACCTACCTGATGGCGGCCCTGCCGAAGATCGCCGGAGTCTTCTCCGGGCGCAGCGAGGCCTACAACTACCTGTCGGAGTCGATCATGGCCTGGCCCGACCAGGCCGAGCTGTCGAAGTACCTCCAGGGCGCCGGATGGTCGAGGGTCGCCTGGCGCAACCTCACGCTGGGCACGGTGGCCCTGCACCGCGGCTTCCGGGAGAAGTAAAACCCGACATAACGCCCATGGGGCGAAAGACTTCACTTTTAATCAAAAACTACGCAAACCCCGAGAAGCGATCTGTTTCTCGGGGTTTTCTGTTACTCATCAGTCACTTGAGTCCCAGTGGTGTCCTACTGGGTGTTGCCAGCTGCGACTTTGACACCGAGTGACGGCTTTGGTGGTCATGTAGAGGCTTATGGGCGCTATATCCGATTTCTTGAAGAAGGCACCCCGGGGGTCGCCTCTCGGCTCGGGAGGGTCTAGACTGCGGAAAAGTGGCTTGTGAAGTGCTTCACAAGGCCACGAGGCATCGGACACAAGACCTGTGTCGGATATGTCGGAAGTCCCAAACCGCCCCATAGCACCCCCCGTGAGCGGGTCGACCCCGCACTGACCCGCCACGGCGTACCGCGCGAGTAGTCGAGGACACATCCGTGAGCGAGACAGCCACCTCCTCTCCCAGAGGCCGGGAACGGATCGAGTACGACGCCGACGTCATCGTCGTCGGCGCTGGCCCTTCTGGCTCCACCACCGCCTACTACCTGGCCCAGGCCGGACTTGACGTCCTCCTCCTGGAGAAGACCTCCTTCCCGAGGGAGAAGGTCTGCGGTGACGGGCTCACCCCGAGGGCGGTGAAACAGCTCACCGCCATGGGGATCACCTTCGAGGACGAGGGGTGGATCAAGAACCACGGCCTGCGCATCGTCGGCGCGGGCGTCCGCCTCGAACTCCCCTGGCCCGACCTGGCCGCCTACCCGGGCTTCGGGCTCGTCCGCACGCGCTTGGACTTCGACCAGATCCTGGTCAACCGGGCCGTGTCCGCCGGGGCCAAGCTCCTGGAGCGCACCAACGTCACCGGGCCCCTCATGGACGAGCGCAGCAACCGCATCGTCGGGGTCCACGCCAAGAACGCCGACCGCGAACCCGTGACCTTCCGGGCGCCGCTGGTCGTCGCGGCCGACGGCAACTCCTCCCGGCTCTCCGTCGCCATGGGCATCCGCAAGCGCGACGACCGCCCCATGGGCGTGGCCGTGCGCACCTACTTCGAGAGCCCCCGCCACAAGGACGACTACCTGGAGTCCTGGCTGGAGCTGTGGGACAAGAGCGGCGACAAGGACGTCCTCCTGCCCGGCTACGGGTGGGTCTTCGGTGTCGGCGACGGCACCAGCAACGTCGGCCTGGGCATCCTCAACTCCACCTCCTCCTTCCAGGACACGGACTACCGCAAGCTGCTGCGCCGGTGGACCGAGTCGATGCCCGAGGAGTGGGGCTTCACCGAGGAGAACCAGAAGGGCGGCATCCGCGGAGCCGCGCTGCCGATGGGCTTCAACCGGGTCCCGCACTACTCGCGCGGCCTGCTGCTGGTCGGTGACGCGGGCGGCATGGTCAACCCCTTCAACGGGGAGGGCATCGCCTACGCCATGGAGGCCGGGCAGATCGCCGCCGACGTGATCGTGCAGGCGCACGGCCGGACCACCCAGCAGACGCGTGAGCGCGCGCTGCTGCACTACCCGGACGTCCTGGCGGACACCTACGGCGGCTACTACACACTCGGCCGCTACTTCGTGAAGGTCATCGGCCAGCCCGAGTTCATGAAGTACGCGACCAAGTACGGACTGCGTCAGCGCACGCTCATGAAGTTCGTGCTGAAGATGCTCGCCAACCTCACCGAGCCCAGCAAGGGCGACGCCATGGACCGGGTCATCAACGGCCTGACCAAGATGGCGCCCGCCGCCTAGCGGCCCACTCGTACGGCCGGACCGCGGACGTCCCCCGGTTTTCCGGGCCCTTCCGCCGAAGCGGTCCGGCCGTGTCGGAAGTCGCAGCACAAAGTCATTTCGGGAAGAGCCGAGAGAACCACGTGAAAACGTTCACAAGACTGCCGGTCACGCGCTCCGGCCAGCCATTCAGTGGAGGAGGGTGAGCCGTGGAGCTGTACACACCGATATTCGTGCTCGGCGGGATCGGCGCCGCGTTCGTCGTGGTGTCGATGGTCGTCGGCGCCGTCGTCGGTCCCAAGCGGTACAACCGGGCCAAGATGCAGGCCTACGAGTGCGGTATCGAACCCACTCCGCAGCCGGCGGGCGGCGGTCGTTTCACCGTCAAGTACTACATGACGGCGATGATGTTCATCGTCTTCGACATCGAGATCATCTTCCTCATCCCGTGGGCCGTGCACTTCGACGCCCTGGGCTGGTTCGGCGTCATCGCGATCATCCTCTTCCTGGTGAACGTCTCCATCGCCTACGCCTACGAATGGCGCCGCGGAGGCCTCGAATGGGACTGATCCCCCTGAGCCACGCTCCCCGAGGCCCCCGCGCCCGGACACACCAGACCCAGCCGCCCATCCCGGAGGAGGTCCGCAGCTGATGGGACTCGAAGAGAAACTGCCAGCCGGAGTCGCGCTCACCACGGTCGAGCAGGTCGTGGGCCTGGCCCGCAAGACCTCGATGTGGCCCGCCACGTTCGGTCTGGCCTGCTGCGCCATCGAGATGATGTCCGTCGGCGGCCCCCACTACGACCTCGCCCGGTTCGGCATGGAGAAGTTCGGCGCCACCCCGCGCCAGGCCGACCTGATGGTCGTCGCCGGCCGGGTCAGCCAGAAGATGGCCCCGGTCCTGCGCCAGATCTACGACCAGATGCCCGAGCCCAAGTGGGTCATCGCGATGGGCGTCTGCGCCTCCAGCGGCGGCATGTTCAACAACTACGCGATCGTCCAGGGGGTCGACCACATCGTGCCGGTCGACATCTACCTGCCGGGCTGCCCGCCGCGGCCGGAGATGTTCCTGGACGCCGTGCTCAAGCTCCACGACAAGGTGCAGAACACCAAGCTCGGCGCCCACCGGGAGCAGGAGATCACCGAGACCGAGGAGCGCATGCTCCGCCGTTCGCTGCCCCTGGTGACCAAGGACTGACATGAGTAACGAGAACGAGCGCGACGAGGCGGCGGAGAACCTTCCCGACCAGCTCGGTCGCGAGCGCTTGGCCGCACCGGTCAAGCGCGTCGGCATGTTCGGCGCGAACACCACGGGGGACACCTCCGGTTTCGGCGGCCTCCAGGTGCGGGGGAGCGCTCCCGCCCACAGCCGGCGCCCCTTCACCGATCCGGACGACCCGCGTACCGCGGACTTCGACCGGGTCGCCGACGACCTGGAGGCGGCGCTCACCGGGATCGGCAAGGAGGGGGAGGTCGAGCGGGTCGAGATCGCCCACGGCGAGATCACCTTCCACGTGCGCCGCGAGGCCCTGCTGGAGCTGGCCCGCGTCCTGCGTGACGACCCGGCCCTGCGCTACGAGCTGTGCACGGGTGTGGCCGGGGTGCACTTCCCCGACGACGCCGGTCGCGAGCTGCACGCGGTCTACCACTTCCGGTCGATCACCCACAACAGCGAGATCCGGGTCGTGACCACCTGCCCCGACGCCGACCCGCACCTGCCCTCGATCGTGTCGGTCTACCCGACCAACGACTGGCACGAGCGCGAGGCCTGGGACTTCTTCGGGATGGTCTTCGACGGCCACCCGTCGCTGACCCGCATCCAGATGCCCGACGACTGGCACGGCCACCCCCAGCGCAAGGACTACCCGCTGGGCGGCATCCCGGTCGAGTACCGGGGCGCCACGGTGCCCCCGCCGGACGAGCGGCGGTCCTACAAGTGATCCGCCCGGCCACCACACCAGCCACACGAAGGCCCCTCCAGAAGGGAGGCACGGCATGACCGTCACCGAGGACTACATCGACGCGTCCGGTGGGGACTGGGACGACGTCATCGAGAAGGCCCAGGGCACCAGTGCCGAGCGCCTCGTCGTCAACATGGGACCGCAGCACCCGTCCACACACGGAGTGCTCCGACTGATCCTCACGCTGGACGGCGAGACGTGCACCGAGGCCCGCGTGGGCATCGGTTACCTGCACACCGGTATCGAGAAGAACATGGAGTACCGGACGTGGACGCAGGGCACCACGTTCGTGACCCGCATGGACTACCTCACGCCGCTCTTCAACGAGACGGCGTACTGCCTGGCGGTCGAGAAGCTGCTCGGCATCACCGACCGGGTGCCCGAGCGCGCCAGCGTCATCCGCGTGATGCTCATGGAGCTCAACCGGATCGCCTCGCACTTCGTGGCCATGGCGACCTTCGGCATGGAGCTGGGCGCCACCACGGTGATGACCAACGGCTTCCGTGAGCGCGAGATGATCCTGGACGTCTTCGAGCTCATCACGGGCCTGAGGATGAACCACGCCTACGTCCGGCCCGGAGGGGTGGCGCAGGACCTGCCGCCCGGTGCCGTGGGCAAGGTCCGGGAGCTGCTCAAGGAGATGCCCAAGCGCATCCGGACCATGCGCAAGCTCCTGGACGAGAACCCGATCTACCTCGCCAGGACCAAGGACGTCGCCTACCTGAACCTGCCCGGCTGCATGGCGCTCGGCATCACCGGCCCGCTGGTGCGCGCCTCGGGCCTGGCCTGGGACCTGCGCAAGGCCAAGCCGTACTCCGGCTACGAGAACTACGAGTTCGACGTCCCGGTCTCCGACGGCGGCGACGTGTACGCCCGCTACCGGGTGCGCATCGCCGAGATGGAGGAGAGCCTCAAGATCGTCGAGCAGTGCCTGGACAAGCTCCGGACCGGCCCGGTGATGATCGAGGACGCCAAGATCGGCTGGCCCGCCAAGCTGGCGCTGGGCCCGGACGGCCTGGGCAACTCCCCGGACCACATCGCGCACATCATGAGCGGCTCCATGGAGGCGCTCATCCACCACTTCAAGCTGGTCACCGAGGGCTTCCGGGTCCCCGCGGGCCAGGTCTACGCGGCGGTGGAGAGCGCCAAGGGCGAACTCGGCTGCTATGCGGTCAGCGACGGGGGCACCCGCCCCTACCGCGTGCACTTCCGCGACCCCTCGTTCACGCACCTGCAGGCGGTCGCCGCCATGTGCGAGGGCGGGACGGTGGCGGACGTCATCGCGGCCGTGGCCAGTATCGACCCGGTGATGGGAGGCGTGGACCGGTGAGCGAACACAACGAGAACAACCCCGAGGAGACCCCCGAGGTCTTCACCGACGAGGTCGTGGCGCGTCTGGAACAGGACGCCAAGGAGGTCATCAGCCGCTACCCGAAGCCGCGCTCGGCGCTGCTCCCGCTGCTGCACCTGGTGCAGTCCGAGGAGGGGCACGTCAGCAAGGCCGGGATGCAGTTCTGCGCCGACCAGCTCGACCTCACCCTCGCCGAGGTCAAGGCGGTCGCCACGTTCTACACCATGTACCGCCGCGAGCCCGGCGGCGACTACCAGGTGGGCGTGTGCACCAACACCCTGTGCGCGGTGATGGGCGGTGACGAGATCTTCTCCGCCCTCAAGGAGCACCTGGACGTCGCCAACGCGGAGACCACCGGCGACGGCAAGGTCACGCTGGAGCACGTCGAGTGCAACGCGGCCTGCGACTTCGCGCCGGTCGTGATGGTCAACTGGGAGTTCTTCGACAACCAGACCCCGGCCACCGCCAAGCAGCTGGTGGACGACCTGCGCCTGGGCAGGGACGTCGCGCCCACGCGCGGCCCCGCGAGCCTGTGCACCTGGAAGCAGGCCTCGCGCGTGCTGGCCGGGTTCGACGACGGCCGCGCGGGCGAGGGCGTCCAGGCGGCCGGTCCCTCGCTTGCCGGGCTCGAACTGGCCCGGCGCAAGGGCTGGTCCGCTCCCGACCCCGCCGACCTTCCGATTCGCGAGCAGGGCGAGGAGGGCTCGAAATGACCACCCTGACCCCGATCCTGTCCCAGAACTGGGACCGTCCCGACTCCTTCACGATCGACGGCTACCGGGCCACGGGCGGCTACGACTCGCTCCGCAAGGCCCTGGCCATGGACCCCGACTCCATCGTGGACCTGGTCAAGCAGTCCGGGCTGCGCGGCCGCGGCGGCGCGGGCTTCCCCACCGGGATGAAGTGGGGGTTCCTGCCCAAGGACAACCCCAACCCGCGCTACCTCGTCGTCAACGCCGACGAGTCCGAGCCGGGTACCTGCAAGGACATCCCGCTCATGCTCGCCAACCCGCACGTGCTGGTGGAGGGCGTGGCGATCGCCTCGTACGCGATCAAGTCCAACCAGGCCTTCATCTACGTGCGCGGCGAGGTCGTCCACGTCATCCGCCGCCTGCGCCAGGCGGTCGCCGACGCCTACGAGGCCGGCCTGCTCGGGAAGGACATCCTCGGCAGCGGCTTCGACCTCGACGTCGTCGTGCACGCCGGGGCGGGCGCCTACATCTGCGGTGAGGAGACCGCCCTCCTGGACTCCCTTGAGGGCTACCGGGGCCAGCCCCGGCTCAAGCCGCCGTTCCCCGCCGTGGCCGGGCTCTACGCCTCGCCCACCGTGGTGAACAACGTGGAGTCCATCGCCAGCGTCCCCGGGATCGTCGCCAACGGCGCCGAGTGGTTCACGTCCATGGGCACCGAGAAGTCCGCCGGCTTCGGCTTCTTCTCCCTGTCCGGGCACGTCACCAACCCCGGCCAGTACGAGGCGCCGCTCGGGATCACCCTGCGCGAGCTCCTGGACATGGCCGGCGGCATCCGCGAGGGCCACCAGCTCAAGTTCTGGACCCCGGGCGGCTCCTCCACGCCGATCTTCACCGAGGAGCACCTGGACACCCCGCTCGACTTCGAGTCGGTGGGCGCCGCCGGGTCCATGCTCGGCACCCGCGCCCTCCAGATCTTCGACGAGACCACCTGCGTGGTCCGCGCCGTCGGCCGCTGGATCTCCTTCTACGCGCACGAGTCCTGCGGCAAGTGCACGCCCTGCCGCGAGGGCAACTTCTGGATGGTCCAGGTGCTGGACCGGTTGGAGCGCGGCGAGGGCACCGAGGCCGACATCGACAAGCTCCTCCAGATCTGCGACAACCTGCTCGGCCGCTCGTTCTGCGCGCTGGGCGACGGTGCCACCAGCCCCGTCATGTCGTCGATCAAGCACTTCCGCCAGGAGTACGTCGACCACTTCGAGAAGGGCGGCTGTCCCTTCGACCACTCCAGGTCCACCGTCTGGGCGGACCGGCCGACCACGGAAGAGGGAGGGAACCAGTGACCGTCACCTCCAACACCTCCGGCGGGTCATCACCCGCCCCGCCCCCCGAGGACCTGATCACCGTCACCATCGACGGTTTCCAGATCCGGGTCCCCAAGGGCACCCTGCTGATCCGGGCCGCCGAGCTCCTCGGCATCCAGATCCCCCGGTTCTGCGACCACCCGCTCCTCGACCCGGTCGGGGCCTGCCGCCAGTGCCTGGTGGAGATCCCCGACATGGGCAACGGGCGCGGAATGCCCAAGCCGCAGGCCTCCTGCACCATCACCGTGATGGAGGGGATGGTGGTCAACACCCACCTCACCTCCGAGGTGGCGGAGAAGGCGCAGCGCGGGATCATGGAGTTCCTCCTGATCAACCACCCGCTGGACTGCCCGGTCTGCGACAAGGGCGGCGAGTGCCCCCTGCAGAACCAGGCCATGTCCACGGGCCAGGGGGAGTCCGAGTTCGTCGACATCAAGCGGACCTTCCCCAAGCCGATCGCGCTCTCCACCGGGGTGCTGCTGGACCGCGAACGCTGCGTCCAGTGCGCCCGCTGCACCCGCTTCGCGGCGCAGATCGCCGGAGACCCGCTCATCGAGCTGATGGAGCGCGGCGCCAAGGAGCAGGTCGGCATCGCCGAGGGGGAGGCGTTCAACTCCTACTTCTCCGGCAACACCGTGCAGATCTGCCCGGTCGGCGCGCTCACCGGATCGGCCTACCGGTTCCGGTCGCGCCCCTTCGACCTCGTCTCCACCCCCAGCGTGTGCGAGCACTGCGCGGGCGGCTGCGCCCAGCGCACCGACCACCGCCGGGGCAAGGTCACCCGCCGGCTGGCCGGGGACGACCCGCAGGTGAACGAGGAGTGGAACTGCGACAAGGGCCGGTGGGCGTTCACCTACGCCAGCCAGTCCGACCGCCTCTCCCGTCCCCTGGTCCGCGACGAGGACTCCCGGGCCCTGGAGTTCGCCTCCTGGCCCGAGGCGATCGGCCTCGCCGCGCAGGGGCTGGCCGCCGCCCGCGGCAAGGTGGGCGTCCTGGTCGGCGGGCGCCTCACCTACGAGGACGCCTACGCCTACGCCAAGTTCGCCCGTGTGGCCCTGGGCACCAACGACGTGGACGCCCGCGCCCGCGAGCACTCCGCCGAGGAGGCCGACTTCCTGGCCGCGCACGTGGCCGGGACCCCGGTGGGCGTGGACTACACGGCCCTGGAGAAGGCTCCCGCCGTCCTGCTGGCCGGGTTCGAACCCGAGGACGAGTCGCCCCTCGTGTTCCTGCGCCTGCGCAAGGGTTCGCGCAAGCGGGGACTGAAGGTCTACTCGGTCGCCTCGCACGCCAGCCTCGGCCTCACCAAGGCCAAGGGAACCCTGGTCCGCACGGTCCCCGGCGACGAGGGCCGCACCCTCAACGCCCTGGACACCGAACACTCCGAGGTCGTCGAGGCGATCGGCCAGGAGGGCTCGGTCATCCTGGTGGGCGAGCGGCTCGCCGCCGTCCCCGGCGCGCTGACCGCCGTCGCGGCCCTGGCCGAGCGGACCGGCGCCCGGCTGGCCTGGGTGCCGCGCCGCGCCGGTGAGCGGGGCGCGATCGACGCCGGGGCGCTGCCGGGCCTGCTGCCCGGGGGCCGCCCGGTCGCCGACGCCTCGGCCCGCGCCGAGGTGGCCCGCGTCTGGAACATCGGCTCGCTGCCGGTCACGCCCGGACGCGACACCGCCGCGATCATCGCCGCTGCTGCTGCCGGAGAGCTCGACGCCCTGGTCGTCGCCGGGGTCGAGCTCGACGACCTGCCCGACCCCGAGGCCGCCCGCGCGGCCCTGGCCCGGGTGCCGTTCATCGTCAGCCTCGAACTGCGCGCCAGCGACGTCACCGACCGCGCCGACGTGGTCCTCCCGGTGGCCGCGGTCGCCGAGAAGTCCGGCACGTTCGTCGACTGGGAGGGCCGCCACCGGCCCTTCGGCGAAGCGCTCCGGGTGCCCGGCGCCCTCTCGGACCTGCGGGTGCTGTCCGCGGTCGCCAACGAGATGGACGTCCACCTGGGCCTGCCCGACGCCGACAGCGCCTACGCGGAGCTCATGGAGCTGGGCATGTGGCTGGGGGACCGGCCCGCCGGACCCTCCGTCCGTCCGGTCCCGGTCCCCGAACCCGCCCCGGGGCAGGCACTCCTGTCCACGTGGCGGCAGCTGCTCGGCACCGGCCGGATGGAGGACGGCGAGCCCTACCTCGCCGGTACCGCCCGCCAGCCGCGCGCCTACCTGTCCAAGGCCACGGCCGAAGAGGTCGGAGTCCCCGACGGCGGATCGCTCCGCGTCACGGGGGAGCGGGGTTCGGTGACCGTCCCCGTGGTCGTCACCGACATCGCCGACCGGGTCGTCTGGCTCCCGGCCAACGCCCACGGCTGCGACATCCGTCGTGACCTGGGCGGCAGGGCCGGGCAGACGGTCGCCCTGGCCGCGCCCACCACCAACGGGAGGCAGCAGTGACCCCCGACGCTCTGGAACCGAGCGTGCTCCACCTGGCCTCGGAGAGCACCCTGGGCGCCTTCGGGAACGACCCGTGGTGGATCATCACCGTCAAGGCCGTGGGGATCTTCGTGTTCCTCATGGTCTGCGTGCTCATGATGATCATGGCCGACCGCAAGGTCATGGGCCGGATGCAGCAGCGGCACGGTCCGAACCGGATGGGCCCCTTCGGCCTCCTCCAGTCCCTGTTCGACGGCATCAAGCTCTCCCTCAAGGAGGACCTGATCCCGCGCGGGGTGGACCGGTTCGTCTACATCGCCGCACCCATGATCGCGGCCGTCCCCGCGTTCATCGCCTTCTCGGTCATCCCGATGGGCAACGAGGTGAACATGTTCGGGGTCCTGACCCCGCTCCAGCTCACCGACCTGCCGATCGCCGCCCTGCTGGTCCTGGCCACCGCGGCCCTGGGCGTGTACGGGTTCGTGCTCGGCGGCTGGGCCTCCCAGTCGCCCTACGCCCTGCTCGGCGGTCTGCGCGCCTCCGCGCAGGTGATCAGCTACGAGATCGCGATGGGCCTGTCGTTCGTCGCGGTCTTCATCATGGCGGGCACGCTCACCACCTCCGGCATCGTCGCGGCCCAGGAGAACCTCTGGTTCGCGGTGCTGCTCCTGCCCTCGTTCCTCATCTACATCGTCACGATGGTCGGCGAGACCAACCGGCTCCCGTTCGACCTGGCGGAGGGCGAGGGCGAGATCGTCGGCGGCTTCATGACCGAGTACGGGTCCATGAAGTTCACGATGTTCTTCCTCGCCGAGTACGTGAACATGTGCACCGTCGCGGCGGTCTCCGTGACGCTCTTCCTCGGCGGCTGGCACGCCCCGCCCGGGGTCACCGCGGTCTTCCCCGGCGCCAACGAGGGCTGGTGGACGGCCCTGTGGTGGCTGCTCAAGTTCGTCGCCGTCATGTTCCTGTTCATCTGGGCCCGCGGCAGCCTCCCGCGTGTCCGGTACGACCAGCTCATGAAGCTCGGCTGGAAGGTCCTCATCCCGATCCAGCTCGTGTGGATCACCGGTGTGGCCGTCGTCCGCATGCTCGTCATCGACGAGGCCCACCCGCTGGTCATCGCCGCCGTCGTCGCGGGTTTCACGATCGCCACGGTCGCGGCCATCGCCGCCTGGGTCCGCTTCGTGCGCCGCGAGCGCGCGGAGGACGCCCGCCAGCGCGCCGAGAACGCGCGCCGTGCCCACAAGGAGCCCTCCTTCGGCGGGTTCCCGGTGCCTCCGAGCACCGCCGCCCACTACGGCAGCAGTGTGCCGGCCGAACCGTCGAGGACGGCCCCGGTCGGCACCGCCGAACGCAACCAGAAGAAGGGGGAGGTTACCGGTGCTTGAGTGGCTCAACCCCGTCAAGGGTTTCGGTGTCACCTTCCACACGATGTTCAAGAAGGTGCCCACCGTCGAGTACCCGGAGGTCAAGCGCCCCACGGCGCCGCGCTTCCACGGACGGCACCAGCTGAACCGGTGGGCCGACGGCCTGGAGAAGTGCATCGGGTGCGAACTGTGCGCCTGGGCCTGTCCGGCCGACGCCATCTACGTGGAGGCGGGAGACAACACCGACGACGACCGGTACTCGCCCGGAGAACGCTACGGGCGCGTCTACCAGATCAACTACCTGCGGTGCATCCTGTGCGGTCTGTGCGTGGAGGCCTGTCCGACCCGCGCGCTCACCATGACCAACGAGTACGAGCTGGCCGACGACAGCAGGCAGAGCCTGATCTGGACGAAGGAACAGCTGCTCGCCCCGCTCCGGGAGGGCATGGAACAGCCGCCGCACCCGATGCGGCTCGGCGACAGCGACCTGGACTACTACGCCACCGGCCGCGGTGAGCACGGTACCCAGGACCGGCCGGAGAACACGGGGGCGGCACGTTGAACCCGCTGACTCCCCCGATTCCGGCGACTCCGTCCCCCGAGTACCACCTGGCCGCCGCGGCGCCCATCGGTTCGGGTGAGGCCACCGTCTTCTGGATCCTGGGCACGGTCGTCGTGCTCGGCGCCCTGGGCGTGGTCTTCTCCCGCAAGGCCGTGCACTCGGCCATGTCGATGGCGCTGGCCATGGTGGGCCTGGCGATCTTCTACGGCATCAACGAGGCGCCGTTCCTGATGGTCGTCCAGATCGTCGTCTACACCGGCGCCGTGCTCATGCTGTTCCTGTTCGTGCTGATGCTCGTCGGCGTCAGCTCCGCGGACTCCCTCGTGGAGACCCTGCGCGGACAGCGGCTCATGACCGCGGTCGTCGCGATCTGCTTCGTCGGCGCCCTGGCCACCGGGCTCACCCGCATCGTCGTGGGCGACCCGGCCGGGATCGCGGCCGCGGCCGCCCCGGTCGGCGGCACCATCCCGTGGATCGCCGGCGAGCTCATCCTGCGCTACGTGGTGGCGTTCGAGGCCACGGCCGCGCTGCTCGTCACCTCGGTGCTCGGCGCCATGGTGCTCGCGCACACCGCCCGCACGGGCAAGCGCCGCACCCAGCGGGAGCTCTCCGAGGACCGCATCCGCGGCGACCACCCGACCCCGCTGCCCGGACCCGGCACCTACGCCCGGCACAACGCGATCGACATGCCCGCGCTGCTGCCCGACGGCACGGTCTCCCAGCTCTCGCTCAACCCGGTCCTCACCGCCCGCGACCCGGAGTTCCAGTCCGGGATCCCGAGCGAGGCCCGGACCGGGCGGTCCGCGCTCCCCGGCGGAGCGTCGGACTCGACCCGCTCCAAGGAGAGCGATCCGGTCGCCGAGGAGGAGGTCCGCCCCGGTGAAGGGGAAGGACCCGCCTCCGAGACGGACGGCGAAGAGAACGGCAACGGCAACGGGCAGGAGGTCGAGTCCACGTGGACCCGATGAACTACATCGTCCTCGCGGCGCTTCTGTTCACCATCGGCGCGGTCGGCGTCCTCGTCCGACGCAACGCGATCATCGTCTTCATGTGCGTCGAGCTCATGCTCAACGCCTGCAACCTGGCGTTCGTCGCGTTCGCCCGGATGCACGGGGACATCGAGGGGCAGGTCGTCGCCTTCTTCGTGATGGTCGTGGCCGCCGCCGAGGTGGTCGTCGGCCTCGCGATCATCATGCAGATCTTCCGAACCCGCAGGTCGGCGTCGCTCGATGACGCGAACCTGCTCAAGCACTAGAAGGCGACGGGAAAGTGACACAACATCACGCGTACCTCGCCGCCGACCCCGCGGTGGCGACCGCGGCCGACAGCGCGGTGCTGTCGAACGCCTGGCTGCTGATCGCCCTGCCACTGGTGGGCGCGG
This sequence comes from Nocardiopsis ganjiahuensis DSM 45031, assembly GCF_000341085.1. Classification (GTDB taxonomy): domain Bacteria; phylum Actinomycetota; class Actinomycetes; order Streptosporangiales; family Streptosporangiaceae; genus Nocardiopsis; species Nocardiopsis ganjiahuensis. The sequence goes on from NZ_ANBA01000013.1 coordinate 236,339, forward strand.
CGATCCTGCTGCTGGGCGGGCGGCGCACCAACGGGTGGGGGCCCCTGCTGGCCACCGCCCTGCCGATCGGCTCCTTCGTCTGGGCGCTCCTGGCCCTGTTCGAACTCCTCGGCCGGGGCGCGGCCGACCGCGCCGTCTCCGTCCCCGTCTACGAGTGGTTCGCGGCCGGTGACTTCTCGGCCCGGATCGACCTCCTGGTGGACCCGCTCTCGATCAGCTTCGTCCTGCTGATCACCTTCGTGGGCTCGCTCATCCACGTCTACTCGCTCGGCTACATGGCCGAGGACCCGGGCAGGCGGCGGTTCTTCGCCTACCTCAACCTGTTCGTCGCGGCCATGCTCGTGCTGGTGCTCGCGGACAACTTCGTGCTGCTCTTCCTCGGCTGGGAGGGTGTGGGCCTCGCGTCCTACCTGCTCATCGGGTTCTGGCAGTACAAGCCCTCGGCGGCCACGGCGGCCAAGAAGGCGTTCCTGATCAACCGGGTCGGCGACATCGGCCTGCTCGTCGCGATCATGATCATGTTCACCGTGCTCGGCGCGGTGAGCTTCAGCGAGGTCTTCGCCGCGGTGCCCGGCGCCGGTGACGGCGTCCTCCTCGCGATCGGCCTGCTGCTGCTCCTGGGCGCCTGCGGCAAGTCCGCGCAGCTCCCGCTCCAGGCCTGGCTGCTCGACGCGATGGAGGGCCCGACCCCGGTGTCGGCGCTCATCCACGCCGCCACCATGGTCACCGCCGGTGTGTACCTGATCGTGCGCGCCGGTCCGATCTTCGAGGGCGCGCCCGTCGCGCAGACCGTGGTGATGTCGGTCGGCGCCGCCACCATGCTGGCCGGCGGGCTCATCGCCTCCGCCAAGGACGACATCAAGAAGTCCCTGGCCGGTTCCACGATGAGCCAGATCGGCATGATGGTGCTGGCCGCCGGGCTCGGCCCGGTCGGCTACGTCGCCGCCATCGCCCACCTGATCACGCACGGCTTCTTCAAGGCCGGGCTGTTCCTGGGCGCCGGTTCGGTCATGCACGGCATGAACGACGACGTCGACATGCGCAAGTACGGCGGACTGGCGTCGAAGATGCCGATCACCTTCGCCACCTTCGGCCTCGGCTACCTCGCCATCATCGGTGTGCCGTTCCTGTCCGGCTGGTGGACCAAGGAGAGCATCATCTCCGCGGCCTTCGGCATCGGAGGCACCGCAGGCATGGTCTTCGGCAGCGCGATCATCCTCGGTGCCGCGCTCACCGCCTTCTACATGTCGCGGATGGTCTTCATGACCTTCCTCGGCAAGAAGCGCTGGGACGAGGGCGTGCACCCGCACGAGTCGCCGGTGAGCATGACCGCCCCCATGGTGGTGCTCTCGATCGGGTCGGTCGCCCTCGGCGGCTTCCTGGTCTTCGGTGACCGGTTCGCGGGCTTCCTCGCCCCGGCCATCGGTGCCGAGCCGCACCACTTCACGGTGGGCCACGCCTTCACCGCGCCCTACGGCCTGGCCGCTCTGGCCGTGCTGGTCCTCGGCGTGGCGCTGGCCTGGTTCATGTACCTGCGCAAGCCCGTGGAGCGCACCGCGCCCAAGGGCAACCTCGTCACCAACACGGCCCGCAACGAGCTGTACGGCAACGAGATCAACGAGGGCCTGTTCATGCGTCCCGGCCAGGTGCTCACCAAGGCGCTGGTCGTGATCGAGGACAAGGTCATCGACGGCGCGGTCAACGGGATCGGTGCCGGGGTCAGTGACTCCTCCACCGGGCTCGGCAGGACACAGACCGGGTTCGCCCGCACCTACGCGCTCACCATGCTCCTCGGCGCCGTCATCGTCGCCGCGACGCTGGTTGTGAGGTTCTAAATGATCCCCTGGCTCACTCTCGCGATCGCGCTTCCCGCGATCGGCGCGGCCGTCATCTGGGCGCTGCCGCGCGTCACGCCCCCGGCGGGCGCCTCCGGTGCCCCGGCATCGGCGGCGGCCCGCGCGGAGGCCGGTTCGGGCACCGCCACGGCCACCAAGGTCCGTCCGGCCACCGGCGGCGCGGCCCAGGGCGACCCCGCCCTGCTCGCCAAGCGCCTGGCGCTGGGCTTCTCGGTCGCGACCCTGCTGCTGGTCGCGGTCATGGCCCTGAACTTCGACACCTCCGGGGCGGGCGGCCTCCAGTTCGAGGAGGTCTACCCGTGGATCCCCTACTTCGGGGTCCACTTCGCGGTCGGCGTCGACGGCATCGCCCTCGTGCTGATCCTGATGTCCGTGGTCCTGGTGCCGCTGGTGGTGCTGGCGGCCTGGAACGAGCATGCGGACCGTGAGGACGGCGGGCGCGGCTACTTCGCGCTCGTCCTCGCCCTCGAGGCGATGATGATCGGGGTCTTCGCGGCCACCGACGTCTTCCTGTTCTACGTGTTCTTCGAGGCCATGCTCATCCCGGTCTACTTCATGATCGGGCGCTACGGGCGCGGCGCCGAGCGCGCCAAGGCCGCGGTGAAGTTCCTGCTGTACAGCCTCGCCGGCGGCCTCATCATGCTGGTCGCGGTGATCGGCGTGTACGTCATCGGCGGCACCTTCCTGTGGTCCGAGCTCACGGCTCCGGGCAGCGCCCTCGCGGCGGTCGACCCGGCCACCGCGCGCTGGCTCTTCCTCGGGTTCTTCATCGCGTTCGCGATCAAGGCCCCGATGTGGCCGGTGCACACCTGGCTGCCCTCCGCGGCGGGCTCGTCGAGCCCCGGCACGGCGGTGCTGCTGGTCGGTGTGCTGGACAAGGTCGGCACCTACGGCATGCTCCGGTTCTGCCTGGAGCTGTTCCCCGCCGCCGTGTCCTGGTTCGTGTGGCCGGTGGTGGCGCTGAGCCTGGTGAGCATCGTCTACGGCGCGGTCCTCGCGATCGGCCAGAGCGACATGATGCGCCTGATCGCCTACACCTCGGTGTCCCACTTCGGCTTCATCACGCTGGGCATCTTCGCCCTGACCCAGCAGGGTCAGGCCGGGGCCGCCCTCTACATGGTCAACCACGGCTTCGCCACCGGCGCGCTCTTCCTGGTGGTGGGCTTCCTGATCGCCCGCCGGGGCAGCGCGCGCATCGAGGACTACGGGGGCGTCCAGAAGGTCGCGCCCAAGCTGGCCGGGGTCTTCCTGGTCGCGGGGCTGGCCGGTCTGGCACTGCCGGGCCTGGCACCCTTCGTCAGCGAGTTCCTGGTCTTCGTCGGCGTGTACGCGTTCAACCCGGTCCCGGCGGTCATCGCCGCGGTCGGCGTGGTCCTGGCCGCGCTCTACATCCTGTGGATGTACCAGCGCACGATGACCGGTCCCACCCCGGAGAAGCTGTCCGCGCTGCCGGACCTGTCCGCGCGTGAGACCTGGGCGGTCGCCCCGCTGATCGCCCTGATCATCGCGTTCGGCGTCTACCCGCAGCCCCTGCTCAACGTGATCAACCCCGCCGTCGAACGCACCGTGGAGGCCGAGGCCGACACCGAGGTGGCGGTCGCGGACGGCGACGCGGAAGGAGAAGAGGAGTGATCCCCCTCAACCTCGCGGACGGGGCGCCTCCGGCGCTCCACGGCGTCACCGAGGCGCCGCCGACCCTGGACTGGTGGCTGCTGGCCCCGTTCCTGGTGCTGTTCGGCGCCGGTGTGCTGGCGGTGCTCTTCGAGGCCTTCTGGCCCAAGGGCTCCCGCCGCACCCTGCAGATCGCCCTCGCGGCGACCGCCCTGCTGGTCACGTTCGTCCTGCTGGTCCTCCAGGTGGAGGCGGTCGGGGACGGCACGACCGTCGGCAACGGCGTGCTGGCCGTGGACCGCACGGTGCTCTTCTTCCAGGGCACCATCACCGTGCTGGCCCTGGTCAGCCTCATGCTGATCGCCGAGCGGCGGGACGGCCGGGACGCGTTCTCGGCCCAGGCCGCCACGGTCCCGGGCAGCGAGGAGGAGCGCACGCACATCCTCGCGGGCTCGCAGCACACCGAGGTCTACCCGCTGGTGCTGTTCGCTGTGCTGGGCATGCTGATGTTCCCGGCCTCGAACGACTTCCTGGTCATGTTCATCGCCCTCGAGGTGATGAGCCTCCCGCTGTACCTGCTGTGCGGTCTGGCCCGCAGGCGCCGCCTGTTCTCGCAGGAGGCCGCGGTCAAGTACTTCCTGCTGGGCGCGTTCTCCTCGGCGTTCTTCCTGTTCGGGATCGCCATGGTCTACGGCTACGCGGGCTCGGTGAACTTCGGTGTGATCCGCGGGGCCGTTGAGTCCGGCGGGGCCGAGATCTTCCAGGGCGGCAACGGTGAGCCGCTGCTGCTCATGGGTGTGGGCCTGGTCGCGATCGGCCTGCTGTTCAAGGTCGGCGCCGTGCCCTTCCACAACTGGAAGCCGGACGTCTACCAGGGCGCCCCGACCCCGATCACCGCGCTGATGGCCTCCTGCACGCTGGTGGCCGCCTTCGGCGCGCTGCTGCGGGTGTTCTTCGTGCCGTTCGGCACGTCGGCCGCGATCTGGGAGCCGATGCTGTGGACGGTGGCCATCCTGACGATGGTCGTCGCCGCGATCGTGGCCGTGACCCAGCGCGACATCAAGCGCCTGCTGGCCTACTCCTCGGTGGTGCACGCCGGGTTCATCCTCACCGCCGTGGTCGCGGGCAGCGTCGAGGGCCTCGCGGGCGCCATGTTCTACCTGGCCGCCTACGGGTTCACCACGCTGGGCGCGTTCGCCGTCGTCACCCTGGTACGGACCAGGGACGGCGGGCAGGAGCTCGGCGACCTCGACAAGTGGGCCGGGCTGGGACGCCGTTCCCCGGGCCTGGCCCTGGCCCTGTCGCTGTTCCTGCTGGCCTTCGCAGGCATCCCGCTGACCAGCGGGTTCATCGGCAAGTTCGCGGTGTTCGAGGCCGCTGTCTCCGCCGGTGCGACCCCTCTGGTCGTCGTCGGTGTCCTCAGCAGCGCCGTCACCGCGTACTTCTACGTCCGGATCATCGTTGTGATGTTCTTCCGGGATTCCGAGGGCGAAGGTCCCACGGTGGCCCGTGCGGGCGTGCTCACCGGCGGTGTGATCACCGTGGGTGTGGCGGCCACGCTGGCGCTCGGGATCTTCCCGGGACCGGTCCTGGACCACCTTGTACCGTCCGGTGAGCCGGGTCAGGAACCCACCGCGGTGATGGTCGACCAGGTCACGGAGGATCCGGTCGACGAGTGACCGGTGACCCGGGTGTGGCTTTGGACCATCATTCCGGGTCGGATACCGTGGCAAGTCGGATCATGTTCATGTGCTGAGCGTGTGACGGCCCCCTTCCGAGGGGGCCGTCAGCACGCCCGTTCAACAGGTGGAGCATTACGGTGAGCGGTGCTGTCCCGAGCGGGTTTCTCGCTCTGCCGAGAGTCGACCCGACCCTCGCCCGGGAGGTCCAGGACGACCTGGAGAAGGTCGAGGATCTGCTGAGGGAGTCGGTCCGGTCCAGCGACCCCATGCTGACCGAAGCCGCCTCGCACCTGCTGGCCGCCGGAGGCAAGCGCTTCCGGGCCATGCTGGTGCTGCTCGCGGCCCACTTCGGCGACCCCAGGGTCCCCGACCTCATCCCGGCCGCGGCCGTGGTCGAGCTGACCCACGTGGCCACGCTCTACCACGACGACGTCATGGACGAGGCGGAGCTGCGCCGCGGCGAGCCCAGCGCCAACCAGCGCTGGGGCAACTCCATCGCCATCCTCACCGGCGACTACGTGTTCGCCAAGGCCTCGACGATGCTCGCCGACCTGGGCACCGAGGCGGTCCGGTTGCAGGCCGAGACCTTCGCCCGGCTGGTCCAGGGCCAGATCCTGGAGACCTCCGGGCCGCGGGACGGCGTCGACCCGCTCGACCACTACCTCAACGTCATCGACGACAAGACCGCGTCGCTGATCGCCTCCTCGGCGGAGTTCGGCGGCATGTTCGGCAAGGTCGACCCGGACACGGTGAGCACCCTGACCCGCGCCTGCGACGCGCTGGGCATGGCCTTCCAGCTGGCCGACGACATCCTGGACGTGGCCAGCGAGAGCGCCGAGTCGGGCAAGGTCCCCGGAACGGACCTGCGCGAGGGCGTGCTGACCCTGCCGATGTTCTACGCGATGCGCTCGCAGGACCTCGCCGACGAGCGGCTGAAGTCCCTGCTGGGACGACCGCTGGACGACACCGAGGCCGAGGAGGCCCTGGCGCTGCTGCGCCCGCACCCGGCCATGGCCGAGGCCGACGCCACCCTGCGCGGCTGGGCCGACAAGGCACGCGAGGAACTGTCCACCCTGCCGGACATCCCGGCCCGGAGCGCCTTCCTCGCCCTGTGCGACTACGTGGTGGAGCGCAACGGCTGACCCGCCGCTCCCGAGCTCTCCGCTCCTGGTTTTTCTGAGGCCCTCGCCACCCGTTCTCCGGGTTCCGAGGGCCTCCGCCGTCAGGGGGCCTCCAGCGCCCCGAACCGCCTGCCGCACTCCGGCGTCACACCCTCAGCCCCCAGAGGAAAGCCGAGTCGAGATGTCCTTCCTCGTCCCCCAAGGCCCTGAGAACCCGAGGCCCCGAGGCCCCGGGACCCCCCTTCGACACGCCTGGAGCGCCCCGTGAACCGACCCTCCCCCTCCCCCCGAGCCCGTGCCTGGTCGTGGGCGCTTTCCGCGTCCGCGGTGTTGCTGGGGGCCGCGACCGGATGCTCACTGTGGAACGAACCGACGGATGAGGCGTCCGAGGCCGAGGCCCAGACCGCCCCCGTCGTTGAGGCGGAGGAGCCCGAACGCGGCGGTATCGGCCTCCTGGACCCCGAGGGCGTCGAGGTGGTCGAGTTCCTGGGTATGGACGACGACGGCGGGTCCACGATCCTGATCTACACCGCCGACTTCACCAACCTGGGCACCTACGAACCGGCGCCGGAGCCGGAGGAGGGAGAAGGGCTCGCGGAGCTCGACTTCACCTCGGTGGAGACACGAGACGGCGCGGTCGTGCTGACCGCCGAGGTGACCTATCTGTACGGGAGCGGGGACCTGACCGTGCACGCCGACGACTTCACCGGTTCCGTCCTTCCCGACGGGCACACGGGGGACCGGCATGAGGAGTACACCGCCGAGGAGGAGGGCGTCCTCGCCGTCGTCACCCCGGAGGAGGCCTCAGCCGGGTTCACCCTCACCTTCGCGGGACTGCCGGAAATGAGCCTGCTCCGTTACGAACTGCTCTCGGAGAACGCGCACGTCCGCGACAGCCAGCGGGAGCCGGGCCCGATCTCCGCCGTCAGGTGTGTCGACGCGGGCGGTGAGGACGCCCGGGTCTGGAGCCGGACCGACGGTGCTCCCTGTGATCCCGACTGGGGCTGAGCAGCTCGGAGTCCGGGCAGGGGCACGCCCGGCTCCAGCCGGGAGGGGCGGCGTGGCGTGCCAGGCGTCGCCGAGGGTGACGCCGTGCATCCGGACGAAGCGACCGCCGATCGTGTCGAAGAGCCTTCCGAGGACCGTCGTGCGCCTGGTTGCCGAACGATGGTCAGCGATCGACGTCAAGGGGTCTCAGCGGCAACGGTTGTGATGGCCGGATCAGGACGACAACCGCCGTCGGGGGCCGGGCATCCCACTGGGTGACCGCCTGCCCGCTCCCCACGGAAGGCCGCGACCATGCCCCTGGTGCCGCACGCTGCCCGTCGACCCCTCGGACTGTCCCCGCTCGCCTCGCGCGATCCCGAGCGAGTGGGCGCCTACACGCTGGTCGGCCGGTTGGGCGCGGGTCGGACGGGCACCGTCTACGCCGCACGGGGGCACGACTCACAGCTCTTCGCGCTCCGGGTCTTCCACCCCGAGTTCGCCGAGGACCCCGGCTTCCGGGCGCGGCTCCGGGAGGAGGTCGCAGCGGTCCGTCAGGTCAGCGGGCCGTTCGTCTCGCGCTTCCTCACCGCGGACCCGCAGGCCCGCGCCCCCTGGCTGGCGACGGAGCTGGTGCCGGGGCCGACCCTGGGCCGGTGGGTCGAGGACCGGGGTCCGCTGACCGGCGCGGCCCTGGTCGCCCTGGCCGCGGGGACCCTGGACGCCCTGCGCGTGCTGCACGAACGAGGTGTGGTGCACCGGGACCTCAAACCGGGCAACGTCGTCCTGGCACCCGAGGGGCCGAAGGTGCTCGACCCCGGGATCGCCCGGGCGCTCGACGAAACGGTGCTGACCCGTACCGGCGGGCTGTCCGGGGACTCGGGCTGGATCGCGCCCGAGCGGTACCGGAACGGGGCCTCCACCCCCGGGGCGGACGTGTTCGCCTGGGGTGCGCTGATGGTGCTGGCCTCGACGGGGCGCGAGCCCTTCGGCACGGGCAAGCCCCAGGTGGTGGCGGGCAGGGTGCTCTGGGAGGAACCCGACCTGGAAGGTGTCCCCGCCGACCTGCTGCCCTTGGTCGGGGCCGCGTTGGCCAAGGACCCGGAGCGCAGGCCGAGCGCGGCGGAACTGCTCCGTGCGCTGTCGGAGCAGGGTTCGGCGGACGGTTCCGGGAGCGTCGCGGAGGGCTCCGCCGGGGCGGTCGCGCTGGTGGGCCGCGGGTGGCGGGGCTTCGAGGAGCTCCGGTCCCAGGGGGAGCGGAGGTGGCGCGGGACCCTGGTCCTGGCCGCGCTCGCCTGCTCCCTCGTCCTGGCCGGAGTGGTGGGCGCGCTGTTCTGACGCCCCGGGAGCCCGGGACGCGGGACCCGAACGACGGCGGCGCCGCCCCGGTGCGTGGGACGGCGCCGCCGCGGTGCTGTGACGCGGACGTGCTTCGGGTGGGGTCAGCTCACCAGGGGGAGGGCCTCGGAACCGGGCAGGTCCATGAAGGTGGGGTGCTCGACCATGCCCTCGGGGGTCTGGGGCTCGGCGGTGCCGCCCTCGATGGCCACCAGGTCGCTGGTGTCCACCTGGCCGAGCAGGTCGCCCTCGCTGAGCCCGGCGACCAGGTCCTCGGCGACCGTGGTGTCGAGGCCCTCGGCCACCTGGGGCAGCTGAGCGTCGGCCAGCGGGCCGTCCAGGGAGACGGGGTCGGCCGTGCCGCGCTCGGACACACCCGTCACCAGGGCGTCGGTCAGGTCCTGGACACCGGGGGCCTCGGGGACGTCCAGACCGGGGGGCTGGGCGGCGACGGTCCCGGGAGAGCTCTGCGGGACGGTCTGCGGGTCGGTCAGGTCGCGGTCCTCCCAGGCGCGGTTGCCGACCATGCCCAGGACCTCCTCCTCGCCGAGGTTCACGTAGTTGTCGGCGGTCAGCTCGGTGGACTCCACCACGTCCTGGAGCTGGTCGGGGGTCTCCAGACCGAAGGCGGCCGCCAGGTCCCACATGTTGGGCGCGGTGAGGTCGGTGTCCGCGCCCGTGGCGGGGGCGCTCATGCGCACGGGCGGAGGCGTCGGCTGGGTCAGCGCCTCGACAGGGGAGAGCTCGTCCAGTGCGAGCGTGTTCTCCCCGGTCAGGTCGGTGACGTCGCTGAGGGAGGGCGCCTCGCTCAGCTCGGGCAGGCGGCGGTCGGCCAGGTCGGGCAGCCGCGTCGAGTCCAGCTCGGGCAGGACGAGCATCTCGTCGCGCAGGTCCGCCACGGACTGCACCGTGTGCGGCAGCACCGTGGTGGCGGTGTCCTCCGCGGAGGCGCCCGCCTCACGGGCGGTGTCCCCCACCGCGTTGCCGGTGTCCTGGGCGCTGGCCTCCAGGGCGCGGCCCGCGGAGTGGCCCACGGTCTCGTGCGGGTCGCCGTCCAGGCCGGTGGCGTCCTGCGCCTCGGTCACGGCGTCGGCCAGCTGGGAGTCGGGCAGCACGGCGCCCAGGTCCGGCGCGGGCTTCTCGGTGTTCGCGGTGGCCTGGAGCTCGCTCAGGGCGCTTTCGGCGATCGGGGTGACCCCCTCGGGAGCCAGCTTGTTCATGGTCGGGGCCACACCCTCGACGAGCGCGCGCTCGACGACGGGGGCGATCTCGTGCATCGGGGTCTGCAGGCTCTCGGCACCGGCGACTCCGGCGCCGAGGGCCACGAAGCCCGCGGTTCCTGCTGCGAGGAGTACGGCTCGGGCGGAGTAACGCTTGGTCTGCGTCATGGGTTTCCTTCCCTGGTGAAGCTCTGGGTGTACGGGACGGCCGCTATGTCGTGGACGGCGGCTGTGCGAAGCCGGGGCGGACCACCGGCTGACGTGAATCACGTGAACGACGGCACGGGACTCAGGTCAGCTCCCAGGAGGCTGTGAGGGGCGTGCTGGGAACGGTCCGGGGGCGCGGTAGGAGGCGCCCGGGGCGGGACCGTTCGCTAGTCCGGCGAGACCGTGGGGTCGGCGGCCGGGCCGACGGGCACGGCGCGCAGCCGGTGTGCGGCCAGCCGTACGGCGTCGGTGGCGGGCGCGGGCAGCGGTGCGGCCGTGAGGTAGCCGGCGACGGAGGGCGCGGAGGCCGGTCCGTTGGAGGTGGGCGCGTGGGAGCCGGTCGTCGGCTGGACGCGCTGCTGTTCGGGCGCGTGGTCGGCGGTGCCCCGCTCGGCGGCGTCCGTGGCCGCGGCCTGCAGGGACGGGGCCGGGTGGTGCTGGCCGGTCACCGCGTGGCGGGCGGGCGCGCCCCGGTCGGGCGCCGGCTCGGAGGCGTCGGCCTCCCTGTCCCGCTCGGAGCGCCGGTCCGCACCGGTGTCCGCGGCGGCCTCGGCGGCCGGGGAACGGGGCGTGCCGGGTTCGGCTCCGGGGAGCGTGTGGGCCGGCCCCCGTTCGACCGCCTCCTCGCGGGCGCGGTCGAGGTCGGCGACGAAGCCGCGCACCTCGCCGCGCACCTCGGTGACGGCGGGTTCGGGCAGGGCGGCGGCGACCGCGGCGGTGTCCGCGGCACCCTTCTCCAGGCGCTGGTGCCCCTGTTCCAGGCCCTGGTGGACGGTGCCGAGGGTCGAGGCCACCGGTTCGGCGACCTCCTCGGGCACGACCCCGTCCAGGGTCCGGGACTCACCCAGGCCGAGGGCCTCGCCCGCGCCGGCGGCGGCCTCGGAGACCGGGGCGCCGAGAGCGGTGGCGGGGCCGGAGGCCTCGGAGGCGGTGGTGTCGGCCTGGGCCGGGGCGGCGCAGAGCAGCCACAGGACGGCCAGGAACGCGCCGATCAGGAGCGGGAGGCCGAGCAGGGAGGGTGCCGCCGCGCACACGGCCGAGGCGGCACGGAGCGTGCCGGTTCGGCTGGTGCGAGGAATCAAGGGGACCCTCCGGGACATGTGGCCAGGTCGGGGCGGGGCAGAGCCCGGCGCCCACAACCTGACGTTAGCACAGTGTCACGTAGGGTAGTTAAAGAAGGGCCGAAATCAAGAGGACTGGGATCGGGTCAGGCCCGGGGGTCGGTCGGGCCGGTGGGAGCTGGTTCGCCGGCCGCGAGGGCGGCCTCGGTGCGGGCCGCCGCCGACCGGGCGCGTGAGCTCCGGATCTGATCGTAGGCGAACACGCACACGGCCAGCCAGACGAACAGGAAGCCGATCCAGCGGCTCAGCGGCATCTCCTCGCCCTGGAGCAGCCAGCCGATCAGGAACATCATCGTCGGCGCGATGAACTGCAGCATGCCGATCACGCTCAACGGCACCTTGCGTGCCGCCAGGCCGAACAGCAGCAGCGGCAGCGCGGTCACGAAGCCGCCGCCCACCAGCAGGGCGGTGTGCGCGGGGGAGACGGAGAAGGTCGTGCCCGCCCCGGTGGCCTCCAGGTAGACCACGAACCCCAGCGCGGGCAGGAACATCACGAGGGTCTCGACGGTCAGGCTCTGCATCCCGTCCAGGCTCACGTACTTCTTCACCGCCCCGTACGCGGCGAAGGAGCTGGCCATGAGCAGGGAGAGCCAGGGGGTGGAGCCGTACGCGACGGTCATCACGCCGACCGCCGCCACGCCGAGGCCGACCGCGACCCACTGCGCGGTGCGCAGGCGCTCGGAGAAGAACAGCACGCCGAGGCAGACCGTCATCAGGGGGTTGATGAAGTAGGCCAGCGAGGCCTGGAGGGTCTGGGTGATGGAGACCGAGTAGATGAACCCCCACCAGTTCACCGAGATGAGCACCGCGGCCGCGGCGACCGGGAGCAACTGCCGGGGAGTGCGCAGGACCTGGGGCAACCAGGACCAGCCCCGCCTGGCGAGGAACAGGAAGACGCACATCGCGAGGAGGGCCCACACCATGCGGTGGGCGAGGACCTCGGTGGGTTCGGAAGAGGCGGAGAGAAAGGGCCAGTAGAGGGCCGCGAAGCCCCACAGGAGGAAGGCGCCCGCCCCGAGGGCGACGCCGCGGTTGGTTTCCGACACATCCGCAATCGTAGGACGAATTCTCCGCCCTGTCGCCTGTGATTCCCAGCTTGTGGACAACGCCACCGCCCCGCTTGTCCACAGGCCCGGAACGGGCCCTGGGAAGCCCTGGACGGGGCGGATAGCCTGGAAGCATGTTCGGCACAAAGACGACGATGGTCGACCCCGCACGCGCCCTGCCCGGCAGGGACACCCCGATGGACGTGCCCTTCGGACACACCGTGCTGGGGACCCAGCTCACCCCGCCCTACCCGGAGGGCAGCGAGATCGCCGACGTGGCGATGGGCTGCTTCTGGGGCGCCGAGCGCACCTTCTGGAGACTGGGCGCGGAGCACGGAATCATCACCACCGCCGTGGGCTACGCCGGCGGCTACACGCCCAACCCCACCTACGAAGAGGTGTGCTCGGGCCTGACCGGCCACACCGAGATGGTCCGGGTGGTCTTCGACCCGGCGAAGATCTCCTTCACCGAGATCCTCAAGGTGTTCTGGGAGGGCCACGACCCCACCCAGGGCATGCGCCAGGGCAACGACGTCGGCAGCCAGTACCGGTCGGCGATCTACTACCACTCCGAGGCCCAGCGCGAGGCGGCCGAGGCCACCCGCGACGCCTTCCAGCCTGCCCTGACCCGTTCGGGCTACGGATCCATCACCACCGAGATCGCCCCGCTCAAGGCCTTCTACTTCGCCGAGGACTACCACCAGCAGTACCTGTCCGACGCCAAGAACCCCAACGGCTACTGCGGTATCGGCGGCACCGGCGCCAGCTGCCCCATCGGGGTGGCCACCGCCGAGGACTGAGCCGGACCGACCGCGACCGCACGGTACCGAGAACTTCCGCCACCGGGGCGCCGACCGAGGGAGTCCGACAGTACGGACCCCGGGTCGACGCCCCGGTCGACGGTGGAAGGCATCGAGTCGTGTCCGGCGACCGGTACGACCTCGACTCGGGCGATACGGGGCCCGGGCCTGCTCAGACGTCCTTCTCCGCCTCCGCCGGCACGTGGACGCCGTCGACGCGACGGGCCAGGTTCCAGGGGTTGTCCGCGTGCACCGGCGCGGGCTGGAGCGCGGCCGGGACGTTCTGGTAGACCACCGGCCGCAGGAAGCGCTCGATTGCCGCGGAGCCGACCGAGGTCGAGCGCCCGTCCGAGGTGGCCGGGAACGGGCCGCCGTGGACCATGGCGTCACCGACGTCCACACCGGTGGGCCAGCCGTTGACCAGGATCCTGCCCGCGCGCAGTTCGAGGGCCTCGAACAGCTCGCGTACGCCGTCCCCGGTGTCGGTCTCGGCGTCCAGGTGCACCGTGGCGGTGAGCTGCCCCTCCATGCCCTCGACCAGCGTCGGCAGCCGGTCGGCCGAACCGTAGCGGACGACCAGGCAGACCGCGCCGAAGATCTCCTCCGCCAGGCCCGGTGCCTCGGCGAAGGTCGCGGCGTCGGTGGTGTACACGGCCGGCGCGGGGGCGTTCTGGCCCTCGCCGCCGCGACCGTGGCCGACCTCGCGGACACCGGTGATCCCGGCGAGCCTCTTCTCACCCTCCAGGCGCGACGAGCAGATCCCCGGGGTCAGCATGGTCTGCCCGGTGGCGGCCGTGAGCCGGTCGGAGATCCGGGCGACGAGGTCGTCGCCGTCGGGCCCCTCCGCGACGAACAGCAGACCCGGGGCGGTGCACAGCTGGCCCGCCGATCCGTTCAGCGAGGTCACGAAGCCGTCGGCCAGCGCGTCGCGGTCGCCGGTCAGGGCCGAGGGGAGCACGAAGACCGGGTTGACGGAGCTCATCTCGGCGTACACCGGGATCGGAACCTCGCGTGCCGCGGCCGTCGCCATCAGCGCGGTACCGCCGCCGCGGGAGCCGGTGAAGCCGACGGCCTTGATCCGCGGATCGGTGACGAGCTGCTGCCCCACAGCGGTTCCCGGTCCGAAGACCAGCGAGAAGACGCCTCCGGGCAGGCCGTGGTCGGCGACGGCGCGCGACAGCGCCGTGCCGACCAGCAGGCCCGTGGCGGGGTGGGCGTTGTGGGCCTTGAAGACCACCGGGCAGCCCGCGGCCAGGGCCGAGGCGGTGTCGCCGCCCGCCACCGAGAAGGCGAGCGGGAAGTTGGAGGCGCCGAAGACCGCGACCGGTCCCAGCGGCAGCGTGCGACGGCGCAGGTCGGGACGGGGCAGCGGAGTGCGGTCGGGCAGTGCGGGCTCGATGCGCACACCGTGGTGGTCACCGGCGCGGACGACCTTGGCGAACAGCCTCAGCTGGTTCGTCGTCCGGGCCAGTTCGCCGCGCAGCCGGGCCTCGGGAAGCCCGGTCTCGCGCATGGCGGCGGCGACGATCTCCTCGCCCGCCTCCGCGATCCGATCGGCGCCGGAGTCCAGGAAGGCCGCGCGTACCTCGGGGGAGGTCCTGCGATAGGCGGCGAAGGCCTCGTCCGCCGCGCGGGCGGCCGCGGCCACCTGGTCGCCGCCGAGCAGGGTGAACTCAGGGCCAGTCGGAGCGCCGAGGGCCGGGTCGACGGCCCGGATGGTGCCCTCGGTCCCGGGGACGGGCTCTCCCGCGATCAGTGAGTGGTGGGTCTGTCCGGTCAATGTGGTCATCGCGTGTTCCTATGGCTGCGTCAGTGGCGGATGTGGGGCCGACGGGTCAGGGGCCGGCGGTGACGCTGCCGACCAGGGCGTCCAGCCGCTCCTGCTCCTCGGCGGAGAGGTCGCGCAGGGGCGGGCGGACCGGGCCGGCGTCGCGCCCGACGGAGCGCAGGCCGGCCTTGACGATGGACACCCCGTACCCGTTGCCGCGGTCGCGGATGTCCAGGTACGGCAGCACGAAGTCGGTGAGCTTGCGCTGCACCGCCTCCCGGTCCTGCGCGCGCACGTTCCGGTAGAAGTCCAGCGCGAACTCCGGAACGAAGTTGAACATGGCGGAGGAGTAGGTGCTCAGGCCGAGCTGGAGCAGCGGGAGGGCGAACGTCTCCGCCGTGGGCAGGCCGCCCAGGTAGAAGAGCCGGTCCCCGTTGGCGGACAGGACGCGCGCCAGCTGTTCGAGGTTGCCGATGCCGTCCTTGAACCCGATCAGGTTGGGGTGGGCCTCCGCGAGCCGTGCGACCGTTTCGGCGCTGTAGAGGGCGTTGGCGCGGTTGTAGAGGATCACCCCGAGGTTCGTGGCCTCCAGGACGGCCTTCGCGTGGGCGAGCAGGCCCTCCTGGGTGGTCTCGGTCAGGTAGGGCGGCAGCAGGAGCAGGCCGTGCGCGCCGGCCTCCTCGGCCTGGCGCGCGAGCGCCACCGCCTGGGCCGTGTTGCCGCTCGCCGAGCTGAGCACGGGCACGCCGTCGCGGACCGTGGCGACCGCGGCCCGCGTGACCGCTCCGTGCTCCTGGGGGGAGAGGGAGAAGCCCTCGCCGGTGCCGCCCGCGATGAACAGACCGCCGATGTCGTAGCTCGACTGCCACTCCAGGTGCGCCACCAGCTTGGCCTCGTCGACCTGGAGGTCCTCGGTGAACGGTGTGACGGGGAAGGACAGCAGTCCGTCCTTGAGAACACCGGCGAGTTCGCCGGGGGTGTAGTCGGACATCGGGGCCTCCACGGGAAGGGGTAGGGACGCCTTCACGCTAGGGACTTCCCGTGATGCCTGTCCAAGCTCCTTTTCGTATGAGCCGATACCTTTACTGCATCGGCGGCCCGGCGTCGACGGGTTCCCTCAGCATCGGGAGCGCTCGGTGGAGCGCGGGGTTGGTGGAGGTCGACAGCCACACCGCGTGCAGTTGTACCGCGTCGGGAGGGGACTCCAGCAAGGGGAGCATCCTGACGCCGGGCATCCCCAGGTACTGGGTGGATCGGGGGACCAGCGCTGTCCCGTGCCCGGAGCCCACGAGCGCGACCAGAGTGAGGATCTGGGCGGCGGTGTGCGTCACCTGGTCCGCTCGTACCTCGACGAGGCCGGCCACCAGTTCGCTGAAGTACTCGGCCTGGTCGGGGGAGTACATGATCATGGACTCGTGCCGCAGTTCCTCCGCGGACACGGGCGCGCCGCGCCCGGCGAAGCGGTGCCCGGCCGGTACCGCCACCACCAGGGGCTCGGTCAGCAGCGGGGCGGAGTCCACGTCCTCCAGGTCGAACGGCGGGCGCGCCAGTCCGACGTCGATCGCGCCGTTGCGCAGTCCCTCCAACTGGTGGGAAGTGACCATCTCGTGCAGTTCCACGGCGACCCCGGGCACGGCTTCCTTGATCCGTGCGAGCACGGCGCCGAGCACGCTGAACCCGGAGGCGGCCGTGTAGCCCAGGCGGATCAGCCCGACCTGGCCGGAGGCGATGAGCTGTGCCCGGCGCGGAGCGCGGTCGGCCAGCTCCAGCAGCTGGTGGCACTCGTCCCGGAACGCCTTGCCCGCGGCGGTGAGTGACACTCCGCGCGGCTCGCGCAACAGGAGTGTGACCCCCAGTGTCTTCTCCAGTTTCTGGATCTGACGACTCAGCGGGGGCTGTGTCATGTGGAGCCGTGCGGCCGCTCGCCCGAAGTGCAGTTCTTCGGCGACGGCGACGAATGCCCGGGCCTGGTCGAGCGTGAGCACGCCACGCACCTCCCTCGATATGCCCCGAAGGTATCAACCTTTGTGAAATCTGGTTCGGGAAGGTATTGCCCCTGTTCTCTCCCCTCGTGGAGGGCCGTCGGTGTGCCGCCGGGGCCTCGTCGGTGGGGGCGCCGACGCCCTCGCACGGCTCGTCACGGAGCTCCGGTGGCCGGGGCCGGGAACGGACTTGCGTTTTATGTAACGAACAGATATCGGTAGGGGGTGCGAGTAGATGAAGCCCCTCAGAGAACCGGAGCACCGTCCCCGAGAGTGAAGGCCCCCGCGGACACCGCGTGGATGGACTTCGCGCGAGTGGCCGCCATGTCGGCCGTCGTGCTGGTGCACGTCTGCTCACCGTTCGTGAGTACGACCTACACCGACCTGGGCACGCAGACCTGGTGGGTGGCGCACGTGGTGGACGCCGGGACGCGCTGGTGCGTGCCCGTGTTCATCATGATCAGCGGGGCGCTGCTGCTGCGACCGAAGGACGAGGACGTCGCCGGCTTCTACCGCAAGCGGTGGGCCAGGATCGGCGTTCCCCTGGTGGTGTGGACCGCCGCCTACCTGCTGTGGCAGCAGTGGCGTGACGGGATCGGGTTCCCCGACGCCCTCGGCCAGGCCGCCTCGGGCACGCCCTCGATCCACCTGTACTTCCTGTACGTCATCGCCGGGCTCTACGTGTTCACGCCCTTCCTCCGGACGGTGGTGGCCCACACCCCCCGCACCGGGCTGTGGTGGTTCGCCGGGGCGGCGCTGGCCGTGGGCGCCGCCGATCAGCTGCTGGCCCTGGTGGACGGGGCCGGGGGCGTGACCGCGGCCTCCCGCTTCCTGCCGTTCCTCGGTTTCTACCTGCTCGGATGGCTGCTGACGGACGGCGGCCCCCGGGACCGCGACGTGCGTTACGGCTCCACCGCCTTCGTGGCGGGCACCACCGTCACCGCCCTGGGCGCCTGGGGCGTTGCCAGGGCGGAGGGCGAGTGGGGGGCCGGCGCCGAGTACGTCTACGGCTTCCTGTCCCCGAGCATGGTCCTCGCGTCGGTGGGCGCCTTCCTGCTGCTGCGCGCCTGGGGCACGCGCCTGGCGGAGAAGGGCCCCGAGAGCCTCACCAACCGGACGATCGCCGTGCTCTCCGGCCTGAGCTTCGGGGTCTACCTCGTGCACGTCATGGTGCTGTACACGCTGCGGGACCTGGGCGGGACACCCGACGGCACCGTGGGCCTGACCCTCGCGGCCGGGTACGCGATCGCCACCGTCCTGATCAGCCTTCTCCTGGTGGCGGGGGCCCGGCGCGTTCCCCTGCTCCGCTCCACCGTCTGAAAGGCGCCCGGCGCCGCGTTCCCCTCCGCGGCCCGCCCGCGTGTCCCGCCCCCGGGCGGAGGACGGCACCGCAGGATCGGGCCGGCGCTCCCCGGCCTCCCCGCCGGGAGCCGGACGGGCCGACCCGGCTACAGTGTGAATCCTTTGCCCGTGGTGCAGGAACCCGGTGTGATTCCGGGGCGGTTCCGCCACTGTGACACCCCGTCAGGGGTGCAGCCAGACACTGGCCTCGGGCAGTCCGACCGCCGATGGGGCGAGAACCCCGAGGGAGGAGCCCGGCCATGACGGTCCGGATCGCTCTGCTGTCCACGTCCGACACCGACCTGCTGTCCGCGCGGGCCAGCGGAGCCGCCTACCTGTGGGCCAACCCGTCCCGCACCCCCGACGCCGAACTCACCGGCACCGTCGAGCGCGCCGACCTCGTGGTGGTGCGCCTGCTGGGCTCCTCGCACGACCTGTGGCCCGGCCTGGCCGCCGTCCGCGAGCGCGGCACGCCCCTGGTGGTGCTCAGCGGCGAGCAGCAGCCCAGCGCCGAGCTGATGGAGCACTCCACCGTGCCCGTCGGGCTGGCCACCGAGGCCCACCGCTACCTCGCCGAGGGCGGCCCGGCCAACCTCGCCCGCCTGCACGCCTTCCTGTCGGACACCGTGCTGTTGACCGGCGAGGGCTTCGAGCCTCCCGCGGCACTGCCGGCGTGGGGCTTCGCCGACCGGGAGAGCCCCCGGGAGCCGGACCTGCCCAAGGTGGGCATCCTCTACTACCGGGCCCACCAGGCGGGCGGCAACACCGCCTTCGCGCACGCCCTGGCCGACGCCGTCGACGCGACCGGCCGGGCCGTGGGCGTCCCCGTCTTCGCCGGGTCGCTGCGCTCGGCCCCCGACGACCTCTACGAGGCGCTCGGCTCCTTCGACGCCCTGATCGTCACCGTCCTCGCGGCGGGCGGCAGCGTGCCCGCCTCCGCGAGCGCCGGGGGCGACGACGAGGCCTGGGACGTGGAGCGCATGGCCGCCCTGGACGTCCCCGTCCTCCAGGGCCTGTGCCTGACCAGCTCGCGCGCGGCGTGGGAGGAGTCCGACGACGGGGTCACCCCGCTCGACTCGGCCACCCAGATCGCCATCCCCGAGTTCGACGGCCGCATCATCACCGTGCCGTTCTCCTTCAAGGAGATCGACAGCGACGGACTGCCCCGCTACGTCGCCGACCCCGAGCGCTGCGCCCGCCTGGCCGGGACCGCGGTCGCCCACGCCCGGCTCCGGCACGTGCCGCCCGCCGAGAAGCGGCTCGCCGTGGTCCTGTCCGCCTACCCCACCAAGCACGCGCGGATCGGCAACGCCGTCGGCCTGGACACCCCCCGCTCCCTGGTGCGGCTGCTGCGCCGCCTGCGCGAGGAGGGCTACGACCTGGGCGGCCCCGACGCCCTGCCCGGCCTGGACCTGCCCGACGAGACCGAGGCGGGCGACGCCCTGATCCACGCCCTGATCGAGGCGGGCGGCCAGGACGAGGACTGGCTGACCTCCGTCCAGCTCACCGAGGCGCACGTGCGCATCACCCCCGAGCAGTACGCCGAATGGACCCGGGACCTGGACCCGGCCCTGAAGGAGGCGATGACCGAGGCGTGGGGTCCCGCGCCCGGCAAGCTGTACGTGAACGAGCAGGGCGAGCTGGTGCTGGCCGCGCTGCGGGCGGGCAACGTCGTCGTGCTGGTCCAGCCGCCGCGCGGCTTCGGCGAGAACCCGATCGCGATCTACCACGACCCCGACCTGGCCCCCAGCCACCACTACCTGGCGGCCTACCGCTGGCTGGAGCACGGCTTCGGCGCCCACGCCGTCGTGCACCTGGGCAAGCACGGCTCCCTGGAGTGGCTGCCCGGCAAGAACGCCGCGCTGTCCGCGGCCTGCGCCACCGACGCCGCCCTGGGCGACCTGCCGCTGATCTACCCGTTCCTGGTCAACGACCCGGGCGAGGGCGCCCAGGCCAAGCGCCGCGCCCACGCCACGGTCGTCGACCACCTCATCCCCCCGATGGCACGTGCCGAGAGCTACGGCGACATCGCGCGCCTGGAACAGCTCCTGGACGAGTACGGCAACATCGCCGCCATGGACCCGGCCAAGCTGCCCGCGATCCGGGGCGAGATCTGGGCGCTGATGCGCGCCGCCGAGATGCACCGCGACCTGGGCCTCGAGGAGCGGCCCGGCGACGAGGAGTTCGACGACTTCCTGCTGCACGTCGACGGCTGGCTGTGCGAGATCAAGGACACCCAGATCCGCGACGGGCTGCACGTGCTGGGCGAGGCCCCGGGCGGCGGGGCCCGGGTCAACCTGGTCCTGTCGATCCTGCGCGCCGCCCAGGTCTGGGGCGGGGTCGGGGGCGCGGTGCCCGGCCTGCGCGCCGCCCTCGGGCTCAAGGAGGATGCGCCCACCCACGAGGTCGACGCGGTCGAGGGGCTGGCCCGCGGCCTGGTCGAGCGCATGGAGGCCGCCGGGTGGGACCCGGCCGCCGCCGCGAGTGCGCACGACGACCCCGAGGTGCGCCGCGTGCTGGAGTTCGCCGCCGAGCAGGTGGTGCCCCGGCTGGCCCGCACCACCGACGAGGTCGACCACGTCCTGCACGCCCTGAACGGCGGTTTCATCCCCGCGGGGCCGTCCGGCTCCCCGCTGCGCGGCCTGGTCAACGTGCTGCCGACCGGCCGCAACTTCTACACCGTCGACCCCCGGGCCGTGCCCTCCCGGCTCGCATGGCAGACCGGTCAGGCCATGGCCGAGTCCCTGCTGCGCCGCCACATGGACGAGACCGGAACCTACCCGGAGTCGGTCGGCCTGTCGGTGTGGGGCACCTCCGCCATGCGCACCTCCGGCGACGACATCGCCGAGGTCCTGGCCCTGCTGGGCGTGCGCCCCGAATGGGACGAGGCCTCCCGCCGGATCGGACAGCTGCACGTGGTGTCCCTGGAGGAGCTGGGCCGCCCGCGCATCGACGTCACGGTGCGCATCTCCGGTTTCTTCCGCGACGCCTTCCCGCACGTGGTCGCCCTGCTGGACGACGCCGTCAGCCTGGTCGCCGGACTCGACGAGCCCGACGAACAGAACTACGTGCGTGCCCACATGCACGCCGACCTGGCCGAGCACGGCGACCAGCGCCGCGCCACCACCCGGATCTTCGGTTCCGCCCCCGGCTCCTACGGCGCCGGGATCCTCCAGGTCGTGGAGTCCGGCAACTGGCGCGACGACCGCGACCTCGCCGAGGTCTACACGGCCTGGGGCGGCTTCGCCTACGGGCGCGGCCTCAACGGTGTCCCGGCCGCCGACGACATGCGGGCCAACTACCGGCGGATCAAGGTCGCCGCGAAGAACATCGACAGCGCCGAGCACGACATCGCCGACTCCGACGACTACTTCCAGTACCACGGCGGCATGATCGCCACCGTGCGCGCCCTCAGCGGCTCCGACCCCAAGGCCTACGTGGGCGACTCCACCTCGCCCGACGCGGTGCGCACCCGGCCCCTCGCGGACGAGACCGCCCGGGTGTTCCGCGCCCGCGTGGTCAACCCCCGCTGGATCGCGGCCATGCGCCGCCACGGCTACAAGGGCGCCTTCGAGCTGGCCGCCACCGTCGACTACCTGTTCGGTTTCGACGCCACCGCCGGGGTCGTGCACGACTGGATGTACGAGAAGCTCGCCGCCGAGTACGTGCTGGACGCCGAGACGCAGGAGTTCATGCGCCGCTCCAACCCGTGGGCGCTGCACGGCATCGTCGAGCGGCTGCACGAGGCCGCCCGGCGCGGGTTGTGGGCGGAGCCGGACCCGGCCACCATGGAGGCCCTCACCGAGGTCTACCTGGAGGTCGAGGGCGACCTGGAGGAGCGGTCCGAGTGAGGGTGCGGATCCTGGGGATCGGCATGGGCCCCCAGCACGTCACCGGTGAGGCGGCCGAGGCCCTGCGGGGCTGCGACTACGCCGTCGCCGTCCGCAAACGGGACGACGACGGCCTGTTCGCCCTGCGGCAGGAGGTCTGCGACGCCTTCGGGGTCCCGCTGGTGGCGGTGCCCGACCCCGAGCGCGACCGCGACGACCCCGCCGACTACCCGGCGGCGGTCGCCGACTGGCACGAGGCGCGCGTGGCCGCCTTCGAGCGGGTGCTGGGCGAGCGCGGCGGCACCGCGGCCTTCCTGGTCTGGGGCGACCCCTCCCTGTACGACTCCACCCTGCGGATCGTCGCGCGGATCGCCGAGCGCGGGAACGTCGGCGTGGACCACGACGTGCTGCCCGGGATCAGCGCGCCCCAGATCCTGGCGGCGCGGCACCGGATCGTGCTGCACGGGGTGGGCCGCCCGGTGCACGTCACCACGGCCCGGCGGCTGCCCGAGGCCGTGGCGGCGGGGCAGGACAACATCGTCGTCATGCTCACCGGGCGGCACGGTTTCGAGGGCCTGGAGGACTGGTCCCTGTGGTGGGGCGCCAACCTGGGCACCGACTCCGAGGAACTGGCCGCCGGACGGGTGGCGGACGTGCTGCCCGAGATCGAGGCGGCGCGCCGGCGGGCCAGGGAGAAGGCGGGCTGGGTGATGGACACCGCCCTGCTGAGGAGGCCGCAGTGAGCGGGCTGCTGGTCGCCGGGACCACCTCCGGCGCGGGCAAGAGCGTGGTCACCACCGCCCTGTGCCGGGCCTTCGCCCGCAGGGGCGTGCGGGTGGCGCCGTACAAGGCGCAGAACATGTCCAACAACTCCATGGTCTGCCACGGACCGGACGGGCGCCCCGCGGAGATCGGCCGCGCCCAGTGGGTGCAGGCGCTGGCCGCCCGCGCCGTCCCCGAACCCGCGATGAACCCGGTGCTGCTCAAGCCCGGTAGCGACCGGCGCAGCCACGCCGTGCTGATGGGCCACCCCGCCGGGGACGTCTCCTCCTCGAACTGGGAGGCCGGGCGGCGCCACCTCGCCGAGGCCGCGCACGCCGCCTTCGACGACCTGTCCGAGCGCTACGACGTGGTCGTCGCCGAGGGCGCGGGCAGCCCCGCCGAGATCAACCTGCGCGCGGGCGACTACGTGAACATGGGCCTGGCCCGGCACGCGGGGATGCCCGTGGTGGTGGTCGGCGACATCGACCGGGGCGGGGTGTTCGCCGCGATGTACGGGACGGTGGCGCTGTTGGAGCCCGCCGACCAGGAGCTGATCGCCGGTTTCGTGGTCAACAAGTTCCGGGGTGACCACGGCCTGCTCCGACCGGGTCTGGACGACCTCGAACGGATCACCGGGCGACGGGTGTTCGGGACCCTGCCGTGGGACCCCGGGCTGTGGCTGGACTCCGAGGACGCCCTGGACCTGGAGGGACGGCGGGCCGACGGGGAGGCGGCGCTGCGGGTGGCGGTGGTGCGCCTGCCGCGGATCAGCAACTTCACCGACGTGGACGCGCTCGGCCTGGAACCCGGGCTCGACGTGGTCTTCGCCTCCGGGCCGCGCGACGTCGCCGACGCCGACCTCGTGGTGCTGCCCGGAACCCGCTCCACCCTCGCCGACCTGGCCTGGCTGCGCTCGCGCGGGCTGGACGCGGCGATCACCGAACACGTGCGCCGGGGGCGTCCGCTGCTCGGGATCTGCGGCGGGTTCCAGATGCTCGGGCGCACCGTCGCCGACCCCGAGGGGGTCGAGGCCGCCCCGGGGTCCTCGGCGGAAGGCCTGGGGCTGCTCGACGTGCGCACCGACTTCACCGCCGAGAAGACCCTGCGGCTGCCCGAGGGCGAGGCGCTGGGCGCGCCCGCGCACGGCTACGAGATCCACCACGGACGCGTCACCGTGGGCGGGGGAGCGGAGGAGTTCCTGGGCGGAGCGCGTGCGGGGAACGTCTTCGGCACCATGTGGCACGGCAGCCTGGAGGGCGACGCCTTCCGGGCGGCCTTCCTCGACCGGGCGCTGGGGTACGGGCCGTCCGGGACGGACTTCTCCGCCGCGCGCGAGCGGCGCATGGACCTGCTCGCGGATCTCGCGGAGCGCTATCTGGATGTTGACGCGCTGCTGGAGCTGGCCCGCGAGGGTGCGCCCGCCGGGCTCGCCCTGCTCGGTCGGGCCCACCCGTCGCCCGCCACCACCCTCAACGGACGCCTTCGGCGCAGCCATCTCCTATGAGACTCCTGTTGCTGGGTGGCACCTCCGAGGCCCGTGAGCTGGCCGCGCTGCTGGTCGAGGCCGGTGTGGACGTGACGACGTCGCTGGCCGGACGGGTGGCCCGGCCGCGCCTGCCGGTGGGGAAGGTGCGGATCGGCGGGTTCGGGGGCGTGCCCGGGCTGCGCGCGGCCCTGGCCGACTACGACGCGGTGGTGGACGCCACCCATCCCTTCGCGCTCGGGATGACCGCGAACGCGGCGGCCGCCTGCACGGACCTGCCGCTGCTGCGGTTGGAGCGGCCGGGCTGGGAGCCGGATCCGGCGTGGCACTACGCGGACACCCACGAGGAGGCGGCAGGACTGGCGGCCGGGCTCGGAGAGCGGCCGTTCGTGACGGTCGGCCGCCAGGAGTTGGCCCGCTTCGTGCCCGACCTGGGCGAACGGGCGGTTCTGGCCCGGGTGGTGGACGTGCCCGAGCTCGAACTGCCGGGCGCCTGGCGCCTGCTGACCAGCCGGGGGCCGTACCGGCTCGAAGGTGAGCTGGAGCTGATGGCCGGGCACCGGGCGGACGTGCTCGTCACCAAGGACTCCGGCGGTACCTACACCTGGCCGAAGATGGAGGCCGCGGGGAGGCTGGGAGTCCCGGTCGTGGTGGTGCGGCGCCCGGCCGGACCGGAGGGCGTGCCCACGGTCCACAGGGTGGCGGAAGCGTTCGCCTGGGTGACCGGGCTGGGACGATGGTCGGATCACGGATGTCAGGAGCCGCGCGGGAGCACCAGTCCGGACTCGTAGGCGAGAATGACGAGCTGGGCGCGGTCTCGGGCGTGGAGCTTGATCATGGCCCGGTTGACGTGGGTCTTCGCGGTCAGCGGGCTGATCACCATGCGCTCTGCGAGCTGGTCGTTGGACAGGCCCCGCGCCACCAGTGCCACGGCCTCGCGCTCACGGTTGGTCAGCCCCTCCAGCCCCGCGTCGGCGCCGGTGACGAGCGGCTGGCTGACGTACCGGTCGATCAGCTTGCGGGTGATCGACGGTGCGAGCAGCGCGTCGCCGCGTGCGGCGACGCGCACGGCGTGCAGGAAGTCCTCCGGTTGGACGTCCTTGACCAGGAACCCGGCCGCCCCCGCGCGCAGGGCGTCGAAGACGTACTCGTCCAGGCCGTAATTGGTCAGGATGACGACGTGCACCGCCGCGAGTACCGGATCCGCGGCGATGCGCCGGGTCGTCTCGATCCCGTCCATGACCGGCATCCGGATGTCGACGAGCGCGACATCGGGCCGGTGCTCCCTGGCCATCGCCAGGCCCTCACCGCCGTCCGCCGCCTCGGCCACCACCTCGACACCGTCCTCGGCGTCCAGGAGCGCACGGAACCCGCTGCGGATGAGCGGCTGGTCGTCGACCAGCAGGACACGGATCACGGCGCGGGCTCCACGGGCAGTTCGGCGCGGACGGTGAAGCCGCCCCCGTCCCGGGGCGCCGCTCGTAGACGGCCGCCGAGAGCGGTGACCCGTTCGCGCATCCCGAGCAGTCCGACGCCGGGCACCGGCGCGCTGCCGGGGGCCGCCTCACCGTCGTCGTCGACTCGAATGACCAGGGAGTCGCCGCGGTGCTCGATCCGCACCGACACCGTCGCGGCGGCAGCGTGCCGAACGACATTGGTCAGCGATTCCTGGACGATCCGGTAGGCGGTCCGGTCCACCGCCGCAGGGACCTCCTTCGGCCGTCCCCCGACCGCCAGCGCCGCGTTCAGCCCGCTGCTCCGGGCCTGTTCCAGCAGCTCCGGGAGGTCGTCGAGCCCGTGCGGCGGGTTCCTGTCGTCGTCACGCAGCGCCTCCAGGGTCGCCCGCAGCTCCCGGGTGGCCTCCCTGGCCGCCCCCTGGATCGCCAGCAAGGGCTCCGATACCTGTTCACCGCGCTTGCGGGCCAGGTGGACGGCGACCTCGGACTGCACTTTGATGACGGAGATCTGGTGGGTGAGCGAATCGTGCAGCTCCCGCGCGATGCGCAGCCGCTCCTCGTCGGCACGGTGCCGCGCGGTCTCCTCACGGGTGCGCTCGGCCTCCTCCGCCCGGCGCTCGGCTTGGCGCACCGCTTCCCCCGCTGCCCCGGCGGCGATCAGCCAGGCCAGTTGGAGGGCCTCCCGGGAGTGCGTGAACGCCTCGCCCAGGGACGGTGTCTGCGCGGAGGCCAGCAGTACGAGCGGGAGTGCGAGCAGCATGACCGCTGTGGCCGCCACCGCGGCGGTGCGGTGCCCCGCCCGCATGGCGGCGTATACCGCGAAGAGGTAGGCGACGGCGGGTACGTCGACACCGGAGGCCTGTTGACCCAGGGCTGTCAGCCCGGTCACGGCCAGCACGGCGATCGGAGCCCGGCGGTGCCGGACCAGCGCCAGCCCGCCGACGCCCAGCAGGGCGTAGCCCAGCCACTCGGTACCCGTGGGGAGATGCTGTCCGGACAGGACGGTGACCAGCAGGACCGCCGCCGCCCCGGCGGTGACCGCCCAGTCTCCGGCGCCGATCCGACCCCTGGTCATGCGTGAACTCTAACCGGATGCTCGCGTGGGCGACTCCGCCCCGCGGAGGATCTGTCGACTACTGCGCACGCGGTAGTTCCGCGCTTTCTACGGTGTCGGCGGCAGCGCGAAGTGTCCGCGTCCGCACGACGACCGGAGGGGATCCCGACGGACATGATCGAGGCTCGTCCGGTCGTCGAAGGCAGAGGAGCACCCCATGTCTGTCCGCTACTTCCCCCTCGTCCCCGTGGCCGCCCTGCTCGGGGTGTTCGTTCTCGCCGCTCCGGCGGCCGCGTTCGAGTCGGTCGGGCCGGTCGGGTCGGCCGCAGCCTGGGGCGGCATCGTGACCTTCGGGCGCGCCGGGACGCTTGTGGCCGCCCTGGTGGGGTTGGTCGGTACGGCCGTCGGTGGTCTGGCCCTGACAAGGCCCAGCCGTACCGGTGCCTTCGCGGCCCTGGCGGCGGGTCTGGTCAGTGTGGCCCTCGGCGGGTTGTTCGCGTACATCGCCGAGGGCGGGCCGGGCAGCGGGAGCGGGGTCGTCGGGGCCTACGTGGCCATCGTGGTGGGACTGGTCGCCGCGGTCCTCGGATGCCTGGTCCTGCTGCGGGCCCGGCACACCGGCTGAGGGGTAGGGAGGACGAACATCGTCCTTGCGTACGGTGGGGCCCCTTCGTTTCCTGTGGGGATCGGGGCCCGTGGAAGGCAGGAGCGTCCGGTTGCCCTTGGGGGAGTAGCGATCGCCGGGCGCTCCTGCTCTCGGCTGTTCAGGGGGAGAGCGCGGAGTGGAGAAAGGCCGTCCACTCAGCGGTGGGGAAGGGGAGGTGCCCGGCGGTGGGGTGCTTGGAGTCGCGGACGGCGGCGCCCCCGGTTTCCTGAGGGTGCCCACTGTCAACAGGGTGGCGGAAGCGTTCGACTGGCTGGCCGGTCTGGAGTGAGACCGCACTGGGGGAGTTCGAGTTCCTTGGGGCCAGCACCTACCGGGGCGATTTTCGTCAGGGCCCAGGAGGGTTTCCCGGCAAAGCTCTCTGGGAGAGCTCCCCCCGAGGGCGGTGCGACCGGGGCGTCCTACTCAGACCTGGGGCGACACCAGTCCGCTCTGATAGCTGATCACCACCAACTGCGCTCGATCACGTGCGCCCAGCTTGACCATCGCCCGGTTGACGTGCGTCTTCACCGTCAGGGGGGAAAGGAACAGCCGTTCGGCGATCTCGGTGTTGGACAGCCCTTCAGCGACCATGACGGTCAGTTCCCGTTCGCGAGGAGTCAACTCGCGGATACCCGGGCGCGGCTCGGTCACCGGGTGCGCGGGGCTCTCCAGGAAGTGGCGAACCAGCCCTCGGGTGGCCTTCGGTGACAGCAGCGCGTCACCGCGCACCACCGAACGGATCCCGGCCAGCAGCTCTGCGGGCTTCACCCCCTTGCCGAGGAACCCGCTCGCTCCGGCCCTCAACGCCTGGTACACGTACTCGTCGATCTCGAAGGTGGTGAGGATGACGATGCGTGTCCCGTCCAGTCCGGGCTCGGCGGTGATGGCGCGTGTGGCCCGCAGACCGTCCATGCCGGGCATGCGGATGTCCAACAGCGCGACGTCGCACCCGGTCCGGCGGATCAGTTCGATCGCCTCGGCGCCGTCGCCTGCTTCACCGACGACCTCCATGTCCTCGGCCGCGTCGATCAGTACCCGGAAACCGCTCCGGACCAGGGCCTGGTCGTCCGCGAGTACCACTCGGATCATGAGTTTCCCCTGTTCTCCAACGGCACAGCCGCATACACCCGGTACCCGTCCTCAACCTGTCCGGTCTCCAGGGTCCCCCCTATCGCGGTGACCCGTTCGCGCATTCCGATCGTGCCCAGGCCGGACGGGCTCGGAGCGGTGCCGCCAGGGTGCAGGGGGTTGCGCACCTCCAGTGACAACCGCGCCGCACCGTAGG
The DNA here is from genome assembly GCF_000341085.1 of Nocardiopsis ganjiahuensis DSM 45031. Classification (GTDB taxonomy): domain Bacteria; phylum Actinomycetota; class Actinomycetes; order Streptosporangiales; family Streptosporangiaceae; genus Nocardiopsis; species Nocardiopsis ganjiahuensis. Next base: position 264,933 of record NZ_ANBA01000013.1, read on the forward strand.
CGAGGCACACGGTCGCGGTACCGGCGCCGTGCTTGTGGGCATTGGTCAGTGCCTCCTGGAGGAGTCGGTAGGCGACCAGCCCTGTGCCCGGACCGAGGGGAACAGGAGACCCGGAGACCCGGTAGTCGACCTCGAACCCTGCCTCCGTGAACGTCCGCAGCAGTTCGGGGAACTGGTCGAGCCCTGGAGCTGGGGCTGTCGGATCCTCCTCGCCGTCGGCACGCACCACGCTGAGCAGGGCGGACATCTCCGACAAGACCGACCGGCTGCCGCGTCGGACATGGCCCAGCGCCTGTTCGGCCGCGTCCGGGTCGCTGCGTAGCAGGTGGGCGGCCACCTCGGCCTGCACGTTGACGAGGGTGAGGTTGTGCGCGACCACGTCATGCAGCTCCCGGGCGATGCGCAGCCGTTCCTCGGCGACCCGTCGGCGGGCCTCCTCCTCGCGCTGCTCCTCGGCCCGGCGGGCCCGGTCCTGGGAGTCCGCCAACCGTTCGCGGTGCACGCGGACCGAGTAGCCGACAGACATCGCGGCCGCCACGGACATGGGCCACCACAGCACGCTGGGACTGAACAGGACAGCTCCCCACGCCAGATCCATGGCGGTCAGGGTCACGACCGCGCCGGTGCCCACCGCGGCACGGACGCCTCGTCCCGAGCGTGAGGCTGTGGTGTACAGCAGGACGGTCAGTGCGAGCTGAAGCGGGGTCTGGAAGGCACTGACGGCCCCGGCCATGACACAACCGCTGAGCGAGACGAGGGCGGCCGGCGCTGGGAAGCGTCGGCGCAGCGCCACTGGAGCACAGGCCAGCACGGCACTCGCCAGGGCGACGGCTCCGGTACCTTCGTCCCACTCGACGGTCCCCTCCGCCAGGAGGGCGAGCGCCAGCCCGAGAAGACCTGAGCACAGCAGGCCGTCCAGCAGCCAGGGGGACCCGGCCCGAGCCGTCTCCCCGAGGCGCACGCCGCGCATGTGTTCCTCCCCTGCCCCAGCCGGTGCCCGCAGGATGTCACAGACCGAAGCCGACGGTGTACTGCGTCCGGAGTAGGTGGGAAGCCCGCGTTCGGAGGACGACAGGGACCGGCCTGTCCGACAGGTTCGTGGGCATGGTGAACCCCGTCTGGCTCGGTGTCGCACTGGGCGTGCTCTCGTGCGCCGCGTACACGGCCGCAGCAGTGGCGCAGTGGCGGCTGGCCGTCCTCGTTCCCGAACCGCTCACGGGGCGGCACCCGTTGGCCGTTCTCCTGCGCCACCCCCTGTGGTGGGTGTCGGCGGCTCTCAACGCGGGGCGGGCCGGTTTCCAGGTCGGTGCGGTGGGGCTTGCACCGCTGACGATGGTGCAGCCGTTGGGGGTGCTGGTACTGGTGTTCGCGGTTCCCTGGGCGGCACGGGCCGGTGGGCGGAGGGTGACAGCGAGGGAGTGGCACGGAGCCTTCCTGACCGTTGTCGCCTTGGGCCTGTTGTTGGCTGTGGCCGTGACGGGAGGTCAGGGGCATGCCCTCGGCCGCGCCGGTTCGCTGCTGCTCACGGCCGGGACTCTGGTGCTGCTCGGCGGTTGTTCCTGGATCGCAGGCCGTTGCGGGGTGACGTGGCGCGGTTACCTGCTCGCCGCGGCGGCGGGGATCGCCTTCGGAGTCTCCTCCGCCCTGGCCAGGACCGCGACCACGGTGGTCGGTGCGCAGGGGGTGAGTGGGGTGCTTCACCCGGCCGCAGCCGGTGCCGCGATCATCGCGGTCCTCGGGCTGTTCCTGGCTCAGGCCGCCTACCAGGGGGTGGAGTTGGGAGCGCCGCTGGGTGTGACCACGGTGGTCAACCCGATCGCCGCGGCCACGGTCGGGGTTGTCCTCATGGGGGAGTCCTACAGCGGTGGGTGGAGTGGTGCGGGTGTCGCGGTGCTCTGCGCGATCCTCGGCGGTTACGGGATCGTCCTGCTGACGGTCGAACGCCCCGGCTCCGAGGCGGGGCCGTCCGAAGGCACTGCCTCAGCTGAGTCGGAGAGGGATCTCCGGAAGCCATGCCGAGCAGCGCCGTTGGAGAGACGGCGGTGAAGGGTTCCCGCGGGTCGCGAAGCCAGCGAGCACCCCGGGCCCGCTCCTGGACTTCGTGTACACGATCATCTGCGGTGTGAGCGGGGACGCGATGAATGACGACGGCAACAACTGACGTGGCCAGTGGGGGACAGGGAGGACGTACATCGTCCTTGCGTGCGGTGGGCCCTTTCGTTTCCTGTGGGGATCGGGGCCCGTGGAAGGCAGGAGCGCCCGGTTGCCCTTGGGGGAGTAGCGATCGCCGGGCGCTCCTGCTCTCGGCTGTTCAGGGGGAGAGCGCGGAGTGGAGGAAAGCCGTCCACTCGGAGCTGGGGAAGGGGAGGTGCCCGGCGGTGGGGTGCTTGGAGTCGCGAACGGCGGCGCCGCAGGGGAGGTCAGCGACCTCGACGCAGTGGCCGCCTGTCTCTCTGCTGTAGCTGCTCTTGCGGAAACCAGTGGGGATGTGCGCGACCTCGACGCAGTTCACGCGATCGCTGCTGTAGCTGGATTTGAAGAACTCCAGGCTGTCAGGTGTTCTCATGCTGTTTGTTCGGCTCCAGGATCTTTCGGATGAATTGGATGGTATGTGAGGTCCTCATCGCTGCTGCGTTGAGATGAGAGAAAATCGCCACAAAGCGCTGTACAGAATCTGATTCTTGAACAAATAGGCTATCGGTCGCTGTCTCGGTGTACACGAGGCTGGGATCCAGCTCACCGGGGAAGTCCAGAAGCACGAACGAGCCCGACATCCCAGCGTGCATTCCCGCGCTGAAGGGAAGCACCTGGATGTCGATGTTGTGGCGTGTGGCCATGTTGAGTAGATGCTGGAGCTGATCGCGCATGATGCTCGGGTCGTCCAGCTCACGGCGTAGCGCAGCTTCATCGATGATGGCCCAGAGGTGGGGCGGCTTGTGGCGTCCCAAGATGTGCTGACGCTGCATGCGAGCGTCCACGTGACGCTGCACTTCGGTCTTCGAGTAAGCGCCTCCGCCCAAGAACACCGCTTCGCTGTACTCCGGAGTCTGGAGAAGACCGGGGATGACCATGCATTCGTAAGAACGGATCATGGATGCCTCGACCTCGAAGTCCGGTAGTGCGTTGCCTCCGAAGACATCCTTGTAGCTCGACCACCAACCCTGCTCTTTGGACTCTCTGGAGAGTTCGTGGAGGGCGGCCCGGATGTCGTCTGATGCTTCGTACAGGTCTGCGAGAACATCGATGTCGCGTGCCTTGATGCGTCGCGCCTCAGCATTCTCGATGTTGCTGAGCGTGGAGAGTGGAACCTTGGCCTGTTTCGCTGCTGTGGAGAGCTTGAGGTCCTGTGTCTCCCGCAGTCGTCGAAGCTCACGGGCCAACCGTCGACGGCGCACGGTGGGGCTGATGGGACTCTGCATGGGAAGATCCTACTCTGCAGTAGTGCGAATTTCGAATAGAAGCGGTTGACTGCTCGAAATTCGTGTAGCACTATGTGGGTGTAGTCAGTGACTGATGGATCACACAGGGTTCATGTCGGTCAGGCTACGCCTCGCCCGTAACGCGCCTCAGGTCAACCGCGAACCTTCCCCACGGGCACTCAGCACGACCCTCTGCTCATGTCCTGCCATGCCAAGGAGTGTGTTCGTCATGCCGTCAACCGCACCCGCACCCGTATCCACCCTCGCACCCGTGCCGCCAGTCCAGGGGGAGGCCACGGTGCCGCTGGCCAGCTTCATCCGGCCCTTCCAGCGGCACTATTTCTCCGGGACGCCAGAGCGCCCCAACTACCGGGCGCGCAGCTACGACTTCGCCGGAACCCCCGCCGTGATGCCGCTGGTCCGCGCCTTCCTGGACACCTGCGCCGCCACCGAGTCCGGCGACTACCGCTACCTCTTCACCCTGCTCGGCAGCGAGCTCGCCAACAACGCCATCCGCCACAGCCTCTCCGGGCACCCGGGCGGCAGCTACACCCTGCGCGTGCACCGCACCAAGGACGGCCTGCACCTGACCTGCCGCGACCGGGGCGGACTACGCACCCGCAACGCACCACTGACCCCCCACCCCCGGGGCCTGGACCCCGACGCCGAATCGGGCCGGGGCCTGGCCATGATCGACGCCCTGGCCACCGACTGGGGCGACAACGGCAACGCCGAGTACCGCAGTGTCTGGCTCTACCTGGCCCACGACCTGGACCGCAGCCGCTGGAACACCACCATCGCCGGGCGCTGAACCACCGACGCTCACCGGCACCACACATGCCCCGCGCATGAGACGGGCCCAGGAAAGCGCGCCAACGCTTGCCCTGGGCCCTGAACCCCCGAAACCCAACAAGGCATATGCAAGGAAAGAGGATCTGATGCAGCACCCTATCCCGAGGCCCCGACGCTCCGACGACCTCCGCCCCCTCCCATCCCGCCCGCGCCACAACCCCCTGGAAGGCCCCGCTTGCCCGCCCGTCGCCCTCCACCACCCTCAACGGACGCCTTCGGCGCAGCCCTTTCCCGGATGTGAGCACCCCTCCTGCCGACAGCGCCGCGCCCAGAACCTGCCCCGCCTGGGCGGGCACCGCTCCGAGTACGCCCGCGAGCACACCCAGGCCGCGCAGCTCCAGGCCCACTACCGCCACCTGATCGTCTACTACGGCGAGGCCACCCAGTCCTTCTGGGCCGCCACCCCCACCGGCATGATCGAGGCGCCCGACGTCGACACGCTCCTCCTGGCGCTGTGGACGTACACCGCTCCGCCCGCCCCACCCGCCCCGCCCGCCTCACTCGCCACGCCCGCCGTACGTCCTCGGGCCCGGGACACGGGCCGCACCCGTCTCCTCGCGGCGGCCTGACCTTGTTCGGACCGCGTCCCCACAGCGTCGTGGCGCGCGCCCCCCGCACGTCCCGGCGCCCGTTGTCCGTCCTCCTGCACCACCCCCTGTGGTGGGTGTCGGCGGCTGTTCCCGGTTCGCAGGCCGTCTCGGGGTGGCGTGGCGCGGTTACCTGCTCGCCGCGGCGGCGGGGATCGCCTTCGGAGTCTCCTCCGCGCTGGCCAGGACCGCGACCACGGTGGTCAACCCGATCGCCGCGGCCAAGGACAAGGAGGCACTCCGGCCGAACGCGGGGAGCACGTACGAACTCCGGCTCCCTCAGAGTCTGCCTTCCATGAGGACCGTGCGATGCCCCCCGAGCGCGCGTGAGAGACCCTCGAGGAAGCCGGGGCTGAAGTCGGGCCAGTCCCAGAACTCGAAACCGAGATACCCGAAGGCGAAGTAGTTATCCGACCAGGTCCACGCACTCAGGTCACCAGGGCGCCGACAACGCGGGCAGTCGACTGCCGCGCTGCCTGTGTCGTCCCAGTCGCTGATGGCCTCACCGAAGAGTTCCCACGCACCCTCGATCTCCTCCATCCAGTCGGTGTAGAAATCCGTTCGACCGGCACAGTGGGGGCACACCGCGTACCTGGGTTCGCCCTGGCCGCAGTTGAATATGGTGCGGCCGATCTCGACCTTGAGTCCGTCGGTGGGCTCCCAGTCCTCCTGACCGACCGCCTTGGCCCAGGAGGGGCCGGGCGGATGCCCCAAGGGCGCCCCGAGAACACAGTCGGTGAGCTCGGCCCGGACGATCCCCTCCCTGACCAGCCAGTCGAGTCCGCTGTCTGCCAGGGTCCGGGCGTCCGCATGTGTGGCGTCGAGATCGACGACGGTCTGAAAGTAGTTCCCCATGAGGAAACAGTAGAAGCAGCCCCCGACAGCCCGTCACTCACGACTCCGACACCCACCGGTCCTGCACATCCCCGGACGTCCGGGCCGGCCTGCCGTTCCACTCGGGCAAGCACAAGAAGCACGGCATGGACGTCCAGGTCCTCACCGACCCGGCCGGGGGCGCCCACTGCCGCCCGGCCACCGCCTTCACCCCGGCGCGCGCTCCGGAACGCGCCGGACGGCACGCGGGCGGCGAAGGGTCCGGTGGATGACCCACTCGGCCACCACCATGTTGATCACCCACCCGGCACCCATGAGCAGCCCTCGGCTGAGCTCGTCGTACTCACCGACCAGGAGCGTCCAGGGCAGGTGGGTCAGCACCTGCGTCCCGGCCCCCTGAGCGATCGCGTAGGCGCGGATCATCCAGGCGCCGTGCCGGGCGAACTCCCGGCGCCGCGCCGCCACGAAGCCCAGGACCAGCGCGAGGGCCATGGCCGAACCGAACACCAGCCGCTGCACGGTCAGGAAGCCCGTGTCGATCGCCGGGACCGCGTAGAACAGCGTCATCCACAGCCCCGACAGCGCGGCGACCAGCCCCAGGGGCACGAGCATCCGGCCGGAGGCCCTGTGCCAGCCGGGACGTCGGCGGCGCAGGGTCGGGGAGAACTGGAGGGCTCCCAACAGGCAGTAGGGGCCCGCGGCGAGGATGTGCAGCACCACGGGCAGGGGCGAGGCGGCGAAACGGGCGTTCTCGGCGGTGACCGGCGCGCCGGTGGCCAGCTCGCCGATCCGGAAGGCACCGGCGAGGAGGGGCACGACGCTCAGCACGATCAGGAGGGCGATCACGGTCCACTCGGCTCGGGCCGGGGGTTTCACGGTGGTGGTCATGTCCTGATCGTGGCCGCCGGGAGGGGTGCCGGACATCGGAGCACAGGCCGGGATCCACTCGGCCGAAAGTACGGGTTCCGCCCCGTACTACCGGTGCCAGCGCCCCCGTACGCGGCCGGTCTCGTAGGCCCACATGGCGATCTCGACCCGGTTGCGGACCCCGAGCTTGCCCATCAGGCTCGTGATGTGGGTCTTGACCGTGCTCAGCGCGATGTGGCACTCCTCGGCGATCTCATGGTTGGTGCGACCGCGCGCCACGGCGGCGAGGACCTGCTCCTCCCGGCCGGTCAGGGGCTGCAAGGGCTGGGCCGGCGGCCCTCCGGGACCGGACACGGCGAAAGCGTCGAGCAGCCGGGCGGTCACGCTCGGGGCGATGAGCGCCTCGCCCGCGGCGGCGGCTCGCACGGCCCGGGTGAGCAGGTCGGTCCCGGCGTCCTTGAGCAGGAACCCCCGGGCACCCGCCCTGAGGGCGGCGTAGACGTACTCGTCGAGGTCGAAGACGGTGATGACGACGACGGCGAGGGGGTCCTCGACCTCGGGCCCGGCCAGGGCACGGGTCGCCTCCACCCCGTCGAGCACGGGCATCCGGATGTCGAACAGGCACACGTCCGGGCGCAGCCGCCGCCCCAGTTCCACGGCCTCGCGCCCGTCGGCGGCCCGGCCGACCACCTCGATGCCGGGTTGGGCGTCCAGGATCATGGACAGGCCGGTACGCACGATCTCCTGGTCGTCCGCCACGACCACCCGGATACTCACGCGGACGCCCCTGAACGGGGCAGCACGGCGGTCACGGTCCAGCCCCCGTCGGGGTTCGGGGCGGCCTCGCAGCTGCCCCCGAGCAGTTCGGCGCGCTCCGCCATGCCGATGATCCCGTACCCCGGCGGAGCGGTCGGCCGCAGGCGGCCGGTGTCACCGTCGTCGCTCACGCTCAGGCGCACCGAGGTGTCGTCGGCGTCCACGCGAACGGTGACGAGGGTGGCGTCGCGGGCGTGGCGCCGGGCGTTGGTGACCGACTCCCGGGCCAGGCGGTGGACCGCGGCCGTGACCGCCGGCGGGAGGTCGTCGAGGGATCCGTTGACCTCCACCGCCACGGCCGGGCCCGGTCCGGCCCGGCAGGCGAGTTCCTCCAGCTCCCCGATGCCCGGGTTCGGCGAACGCTCGGCGGGCCCGTCCCGGCGCAGGGCCCGCACCATGGTGCGCATCTCGTCCAGGGCACGGGAGGCCTCGGACTCGATCACCCCGAGGGCCTCGACGGCGGCCTCCGGTCGGGTCCGGGCGACCGCCTGCCCGGCCTGGGCGCGGATCGCCATGGCCGAGACGTGGTGGGCGACGGTGTCGTGCAGTTCCCGGGCGATGTGTTCGCGTTCGAGCAGCCGGGCGCGGTCGATCTCGCGCGCTCTGGCCCTGCCCCGGTAGCGCAGCGCCGAGCCGAGGGCGCCGGTGGCGAACAGGACGGCGGCACCGCCCAGGAGGTCCGCCGCCGGCGCCCCGTCGAGGAACAGGTCGACGGAGGAGGACAGGAGGACGATCGCGGCCCCCGCCGCGACCTCCCGGCCGGACCCCCACCGCACCAGCGCGTAGGGCAGCGCGAGGAAGTACACCGTCGTGTACATCTGCCCGGACCCTCCGCCGGTCGCCAGGGTGAGCAGGGTCGCGCCGCCGAAGACCGCGGCGACCACGGCCAGCGGTCGGGTCCGCCGCCACAGCAGGGCGGGGGCCAGGCCGGCGACCACCGCGACGGTCGGGACCGGCCAGGGCAGGTCCGTTCGCAGGACGCCCTCGGTCAGCGCGGCCAGTGCGCACACCACGACGAGGGCCCCGTCCCACCAGGTGGGTCCCCGCGCGCCGGGAGGGCGGGGTTCGTTCCACAGGGAACGGAGTAAGCCGTGCACAGCTACAGGCTAGCCGGGCGGCCCTGTCGGCGGATCGGCCGAAAGTCGGAGACGGGGCCGCGCCCCCAGAGGTGTGCCGCCCCTTCGAGGCCCCCTCACACGGGGTCGGCGGCGTTGCTCAGCCAGGTCCCCGCCTCCAACGCCTCGCGAACGGCGGTGTCCCGGGCCTCACGGATGGCCTGGAGTTCAGCTCCGTCCGTCAGGTGGTCGGCTCCGGGCAGACTGCTGGTCGCCTCCGCGAGCAGGTCCCGGTACTCGTCGTTCCTGGCCACGTTGGCCTCGACCTGTTCCCACTCGCGTTGGGCGGTGACGGCCAACCCGACCTTGCGGACGTAGGCCTGGATCCCCTCGACACGCTCGGCTACGGCCCTGCGCGAGGCGTCGATGACGTCCTGTTGCGGGCGCAGCGACGCGCGGACCGCGTCGGAGGCGGCCGCGCTGGAGCGCTCCTCCAGGTCGGCGCGTAGACGGCTCTGTTTGAGCAGGAGCCGTGCCAAGCGCCACTCCTGGTCGCGCAGGACCAGATCGGCGTGTACCCCGTCGAAGGCGTCCCCGAGTTCGCGGGAGGCCGGTTCGAGGCATCGGCGGGCCTGTTGGACCCGCAGCAGGAAGCGGAACTCCTCGAGCCCGAGATCCGAAGGAAGGACGTAGTGGTCGCGGTAGAGCTGCGGGGCCTGTCCGGTGTCGACCTTGCCGGTGTCGGGTTTCCCGGTACCGGTCTTCTCGTTGTCGTCGGAGAAGACCGTCGCGATGGTGAGGGCCAGCCCCAGGAACGCGGTGACCCCTGTGAGCAGCCAGCTCACACCAGTGCTCCCGAGCGCCTCCGCCACGAAGAGCGCGGCCACTGTGAGCACGATGGAGAGCAGCCCGACAAGGCACCCTCCCGCCCGGAAGGCCATGACGACGCCACCGAGCGCCAACACCGCGGCGATCACCCAGATGAGGGGCATGAGCACGGTGGTGAGCCACAGGACAGCGGCGCTGAGCAGGCCGGTGAGGATCAGGAGGATCACGCCGAGCGCGATCTTGTCCCCGACGGTGAGGGGCTTGGTCTTCTTCGGCCCGGTGCGAGCTGAGGGTTTGCGTTCGCGCCGTGGGCCGTCGGCCGACAGCAACTTGTCGGGGTCCGCCGACAGGGCGGCGACGACCTCCTCGGAAAGATCCGGATCGAATACCGGGAGTGCTTCGTGGGGAAGTTCTTCTTCGTGCTGCCGCGGTGTCAACGTGATCCTCTGGCGGGGGGAGGTTTACCGGAATCGAACGCTACTTGGACGCACAGGCGCCCCTACGGGTTGCCCGGCCCCGCGGGCCCTTGGCTGACGGTGTGCGTTGACGGCACCGGGCCGCGGCCTTCCTGCCGGATCTGGCGGAACGCCCTCCGATAGGCGCCGGGTGTGGTGCCGAAACCCGTCCGGAAGCGGCGGCGCAGGTTGATCGCCGAGACCAGTCCGACCCGGGCGGCGACGGCCTCCACCGGAAGGTCGGTCCGCTCCAGCAGGTCCCGTGCCGCGTCGAGGCGCTGGCGGAGCAGCCACTGCCCCGGACTGGTGCCCAACTGCTCCGTGAACCGCCGGGCGAGGGTCCGTCCGGACACCCCGGCGCGTCCGGCGAGCCGGTCGACGGTCAGCCGGGTGCCGAGCCGGTCCGCGGCCCAGTCCAGCAGCGGAGCCAGTGACTCCTCCGCCCTGGCCGGGACGGGCCGCTCGGCGTGCTGGAGCTGGTTCCCCTCCCGGTGCGGCGGCAGCACCATGTTCCTGGAGACCTGGGCCGCGTACGCCGCGCCGTGGTCACGGCGCACCAGGTGCAGGTACAGGTCGATGCCCGCGCCGGTTCCGGCGCTGGTCGCCACGTCGTCGTGGTCCACGTAGAGCACGCCGGGGTCCACGCGCACCTCGGGGAAGTCGGAGGCGAGCCGGGCGGCGTGGCGCCAGTGCGTGGTGGCGCGGCGGCCGTCGAGCAGCCCGGCCGCGGCGAGCACGAACGACCCCGTGCAGGCGGAGACGATCCTGGCACCCCTGCGGTGGGCGGCCCGCAACGCCTCGGTGACGGTCGGCGGAACCGGTGCGGCGGGCGGTCGCCGACCCGGGACGACCACGGTGTCCGCCTCGCTGAGGGCGTCCAGCCCCGTGTCGACGATCATCGGGTAGCCGGCGGTGGTCAGGAGGGGGCCGGGGGTCTCGGCGCAGATCCGGAAGTCGTAGCGGGTCGGCGCGTCCGGCGTGAGCATGCCGAAGACCTCCGCGGCGCAGGCGAGTTCGAAGGGTGACTGTGGCGGGCTGAGCAGTGCCACGACCCGGTGGAGGCGCATGGCAGGAATGTACCCGTGGGTGTCCTTCCAGGCTCTGTGCCGGTGGGCCGCTTCCGGCCACAGTGGTCCCATGAGCGAAACCACTGAGACAGGCGTGCGGAGGGCGGAAGTCCGGACCGGGAGCGGGGCGGTCAGTTACCTGACCGCGGGACAGGAGGGCCCGGCCGTGCTGTTGCTGCACGGAACCTACTGGAGCAGGGCCTGGCTGCCGGTGCTGAGCCGACTCGCGCAGGCGGGACTGCGGCCCTTCGCGGTCGACTTCCCCGGACTCGGACGTTCGGGCGGTGAGCTCACCCCGGAAACGGCCGCCGTCCCGGCCCTCGCCGAACGGGCGGAGGAGTTCGCGTCCGCGCTGGGGCTCTCCGGCCCCCTCGCCGTCGCGGGCCACGACATCGGCGGCGCCGTCGCCCAGCACCTCCTGGTCCACGGCCGGGTGGAGGTCTCCGGGCTGGCCCTGGTCAACTCGGTCACCTACGACTCCTGGCCGGTGCCCGGAGTGGCCCGGTTCCGGGACCCGGAGGTCGTCGCGGCGACCACCGCTGAGGAGTTCCTCGCCGCCCGCCGCAAGGCGGTGACGGCGGCGCTGGCCGGAGCCGCCACCGAGCGGCTCGTCGCCGACTACCTGGACCCGTTGAGCGACCCGCGGGTCCGGCGGTCCTGGATGGCGCTGGCGGGCGCGGCCGACCAGCGGTACACCCTCGACCTCGTCCCGGGGCTGCGGGGGAGCGCGGTGCCCAAGCTGTTGGTCTGGGGCGAGGACGACGGCTTCCAGAAGGTGGAGTACGCCGAGCGGTTCGTCTCGGAGATCCCGGAGAGCAGCCTCGTCCGGGTCCCGGGTGCGGGCCACATCCCGATGGAGAACGACCCCGGCCGGGTCGCCCGGGCCCTCGCGGACTTCTTCGCCGAGTAGCGCGCCCGCCGAGCTGCCCCGGTCCCAGGACACGAGCGGAAGCCGCGTCCTTGCCTCGGCCTGACCCCACCCCGTGACCCCGTGACCCCACGCATCGTGTCGGTGCGGTCCTGCCCGCAACGTGCTCGTGCGGGACCGCACCACTGGCATGATCTGTCCGTTCCAGCTCGGACCGGAAGGAAAGGCGGAAGACAGGAGACAAGGGGATCCCCGGCTTCGACAGACAAACCAGTGGAGGGCAGAGGCGTCTCATTTACCATGTCAACATGACCGTCGCCGAACATCACCCGCCGCCAAGCCCCGAACCACCCATCACCCCAGAACTGTTCGAGCGCCTCGCTGAGATCGCCCGCAACGAGGAGGGAGCCACCCTCGAACACATCAACGGAAAGGTCTGGGTCCACAAGGTGACCGACGGGGCCCACGGCGGAATCCTCATGTGGCTGATGCGCGAATTCATGGCGCACCGACCCGACCTGGATCTCAATGTCACCGGCCAAGGGCTACGGATCGACCCTTATCGGAAGGGGCGTGCGCGGCCCGACGGGGTCCTCGCTCCAGTCGGTCATTTCAACCACTCAGGAGAGTGGGCCGACCCCGATGGTGTTCTCGCTGTCGTCGAGGTGACTTCCTGGGACGCCGACACACACGCTCGGGACAGGGTGGAGAAGCCCGCGACCTACGCCGATACCGGTATCGGCGTGTACTTGTTGGTGGACCGCGAGGCAAACACCGTTGTGGTGTATTCCCGGCCGGTGGGAGGCCGGTACCTGGACAGGTCGGAGCACCCCTACGGAGAAGCGGTCGAACTCCCGGGGATCGGGCTCGTCCTCGACACCGACGGTCTCAAGGATTTCGTCCGCTGAACCTCTCCGAGCTCGGTGTACGCACGGTTGACTCACTCGAAGCCAGGGCGGCGAGCAGCTTCCGTGTGGTCTCCGGAGGGCGTACGGCCACCCGCACCCAGTCAGGGCCCAACCCGGGGAAGGTGTCGGCCCGGCGTACGGCGACTCCCTGTCCCCGCAGTCGGGCGTGGACCCCTTCGCCCGCCTTGACCAGCACGAACGGGGCCCGGGAGGGTACGAATCCGATCCCCGCCCCACGCAGGCCCTCCTCCAGTCCGGCGCGCCAGCCGTCGAACTCCTTCGCCCGGCGCTCCGCCTCCGCTCCCGCCTCCCCACTCGTGCAGGCGACGGTGGCGGCGATCGCGGGCGCCGACACCGACCAGGGCGTCTGCACCCGGGCCAGCCCGCGCACCACCGCCTCGTCACCGACCGCGTAACCGGCGCGGATACCGGGGATCGACCAGTGCTTGGTGAGGCTGCGCAGGACCACCAGCCCCTTGATCCGCTCCCCGGCCAGGGACTCCGGTTCCCCGGGCAGGGCGTCCATGAACGCCTCGTCCACCACCACCAGCCGACCGGGGCGGCACAGTCCGCGCAGCACCTCTGCGGGATGCAGGGCACCGGTGGGGTTGGTGGGGTTGCCGACCACCACCAGGTCCGCGTCCTCGGGAACGGCGGCGGGGTCGAGGGCGAACCCGCCGACCTCCGAACAGAGCACGGCGGTGACGGTGTGCCCGGCCTGCTCCAGGGCGGCGTGCGGCTCGGTGAACTGCGGATGCACGACCACGGGGCGCTTCCACGGCCGCAAGCGGGCGACCAGGGTGAACGCCTCGGCCGCGCCCGCCGTCGGCAGGACCTCGGCGGGCCGCCGGGAGTGCCGGTGCGCGACGGCCTCGCGCGCCGGTTCGGGGTCGGGGTAGACGCCCGCGTGGTCCAGGCTCTCGCGCAGCGCCCGGTCGAGCCAGGCGGGCCGCCGCCCCGGATGGACGTTCACGGCGAAGTCGAGCATGCCGCGCGCCTCCACGTCGCCGTGGTGGCGCAGCGGGTCCGCCACCGGACCGGTGACGGGGGCGCTCCCGCGGGCGGCGGGGGTTGCGGGGGCGGCGAGGGCCGCGGGGGAGGGCCCCGCATGCGCCGTGCCCGGGGTCGCGGCCGGAGCGCCGTGCACGGCCTCGGCGAACCTCGCGGCGAGCCGCGGGTGCCCGGCCCAGTGCGTGTGCAGGTAGGAGGCGTGCAGGGTCGTGGAGGCGAAGCCCTCCGGTGCGCCGTCCACCTCCCAGGCCGGACGGTCCCCGGAACCGGGCGTCAGGGCCGTGCGGTGGAACTCGTGGCCGGTGACCCGCTCCCCGGCCCGGGTCAGCAGGGTGTCCCCGGGGGAGACCGCCTCCGGGTAGCGCAGGGTGAGCCGCTCCGCCATCCGGGCCCCGGCCGGGACCACCCCCGCCATGCCGTGGCCGTCCAGCGACTCGGCCAGGTAGAGCAGTCCCGCGCACTCGGCGACGGTCGGGACGCCGCCGAGGACCGCCTCGCGCAGCTCGGCCAGCAGACTCCGGTTCGCGGCCAGCTCACCCGCGTACACCTCCGGGAAACCGCCGCCCAGGTAGAGGCCCCGGGTGCCGGTCGGCAGCCCGGTGTCCTCCAGCGGGTCGAAGGGCACGACCTCGCACCCGGCGGCGGTGAGCAGCTCCTCGGTCTCGGTGTAGCGGAAGGTGAAGGTGCGCCCCCCGGCCACGGCGACCACCGGGCGCGGCCCCGTGCCCGGTGCCGCCACCTCCTCGGTCGGGTCCCAGGGGCGGGCGTCCAGAGCGGGCGCGGAGCGGGCGGCCTCCAGCAGGGCGGCCAGGTCCACGTGCTCCGCCACGTGCTCGCCGAGCCGTGCGACCACCTCCACCGAGCCCTCCCGCTCGGCCGCCGGGACCAGACCGAGGTGGCGGGAAGGGCTGGCGATGCGCTCGTCGCGGGGGACCACACCCAGGACGGGCAGGCCGACCGAACGGGTGATCTCGGCGACGTTGCGCGCCGAACCGGCCTTGTTCAGGATCACCCCGACGACCTCGACCGCCGGGTCGAAGTCCGCCATGCCCTTGACCAGCGCACCCACCGAACGCGACATCCGGGACACGTCCACCACCAGCACCACCGGGGTGCGGGTCAGCGCCGCCACGTGCGCGGAGGAGGCGAAGCCGCCGGTTCCGATCCGCCCGTCGTGCAGCCCCATGACCCCTTCGACGACGGCCGCGTCCGCGCCCCGGGCCCCGTGCAGGAGCAGCGGGGCCACCCGGTCCTCGCCGACCAGGTGGGGGTCGAGGTTGCGGCCGGGGCGGCCGGTGGCCAGGGCGTGGTAACCGGGGTCGATGTAGTCCGGGCCGACCTTGTGGCCGCTCACCGCCAGACCGGTGTCCCCGAGCGCGGCCATCAGCCCGGTGGCGATCGTGGTCTTGCCCTGCCCGGTCATGGGAGCGGCGACCATCAGCCTCGGCAGCTCCGCCGACCGCGGCGGGAGCGCGGGGCGGGACGGCTCCGTCGGCCCGGAGGCCGCCGGAGCCTTCACCACTCGATCCCCCGCTGTCCCTTGCGGCCCGCGTCCATCGGGTGCTTGACCTTGGTCATCTCGGTGACCAGGTCCGCTGCCTCCAGGAGTTCGGGGGCGGCGCGGCGGCCGGTGACGATCACGTGCTGGCGGCCGGGACGGTCCCGCAGGGCGGACACGACGTCGTCGACGTCCACCCAGCCCCAGTGGATCGGGTAGGTGAACTCGTCGAGGATGAGCAGGTCGTGCGTCTGTTCGGCGAGCCTGCGCTTGATCTCCGCCCAGCCCTCGGCGGCGTCCGCGGCGTGGTCCTCGGTGCTGCCCTGACGGCGGCTCCACGACCAGCCCGAACCCATCTTGTGCCACTCCACGGGGCCGCCCTCGCCGGTCTCCTCGTGCAGTTCACCCAGGCGTTCGAGCACGGTCTGCTCGCCGATGCGCCACTTCGCCGACTTCACGAACTGGAACACCCCGATCCGCCAGCCCTGGTTCCAGCCGCGCAGGGCGAGCCCGAACGCCGCGGTCGACTTGCCCTTGCCGTCACCGGTGTGCACCGCGAGCACGGGCTGGTTGCGGCGCTGCCGGGTGGTGAGCCCGTCGTCGGGGACGACGAGCGGTTTGCCCTGGGGCATCAGGCGGCCCTCTCTCTCACGGCGGTGCTCAGTGCGTCGGCGCTGACCTCGCCGACGGGAAGGTGCTCGGCGCCCATGCGGGCGGCGAGGGAGGCGACCAGGCCCAGCCGCATCGGGCCGGACTCACCGTCCACGACGACGGTGGACACACCCAGTTCGGCGACGTGGTCGGCGGCCCGCAGCGAACGGCCGACCGAACCCCGGCCGCCGGTGGCCCGGCCGTCGGTCACCAGCACGAGCAGCGGGCGCTGCCGGGGGTCGCGCAGGCGTTCGCGCCGCAGGACCCGGGCGGCCTCCAGCAGGCCCTCGGCGAGCGGGGTGCGCCCGCCGGCGGGCAGCTCGTCCAGACGGGCGGCGGCGGTGTCCACCGAACGGGTCGGCGGCAGCACCAGCTCGGCGCCCGTTCCCCGGAAGGTCACCAGGCCGACCTTGTCGCGGCGCCGGTAGGCGTCCAGGAGCAGGGAGAGGATGGCGGTCTTGACCTCGCCCATGCGCTTGCGCGCCGCCATGGAACCGGAGGCGTCCACGCAGAACAGCACCAGGTTGCTCTCCTGGCCCTCGCGCACCGCCACCCGCAGGTCGCGGGGGCGCAGGGCGACCTTGCCGCCGCCGTGCGGCCGGGAGGCCGCGGCCTTGACGGTCTCCACCAGGTGGAGTGAGCTGCCCGAGTCCCCGCCGGGCGGTTCGGCGCCGATCCGGCGGCCCCGGGTGCCGACGGCGCGGCTGCGGCGGCCGTCCGCGCCCGACCCCGTGCCCCGCGCGGTGAACGTGCGGGGGCGGTAGGGGGTGCCGGCGCTGACCGTGGTGCCCGCCGCGGGCCGGGGCCCCGCCTCGTCCCGCTCGGCGTCCTCGGGCTCCCGGGACGCCTCCGGCTCCTGGGAGCCCTCCGGGCCCCGGGGCGGTTCGGGGTCCTGTTCCGGTTCCTCGGTACCGGCCTCCGAGGGCCGGGCGGAGCCCTCGTCCGCGCTGTCGGGGGCGCCTTCGTCGTTCTGGTCGCCCTCCCCGCCGTCCTGGGCGGGGGAAGCGGAGTCGCCGGAGTCGGAGGGGTCCTCGGAGCCGCCCGGCGGTTCGGGGTCGTCCGGCGGCGGCTCCTCGTCCCCCAGGATCCGGTCGAGGAGTTCCTCGTCCAGCCCCGGAGCGTCAAAGGGGTTGCGTCGGCGCCGGTGCGGCAGGGCGAGCAGGGCGGCGCGGCGGATGTCGGCCAGGGTGACCGAGGTCCGGCCCTGCCAGGCGGCGTGCGCCAGAGCCGTGCGCGCGGTCACGATGTCGGCGCGCAGGCCGTCGACCTCGAACGCCGCGCACACCTGCGCGATCTTGAACAGGGCGGCGTCGGACAGCCGGGCGCGCCGGACGGTCTCCCGGGCGGTCGCGATGCGCTCCGCGAGGGCCTTCTCCGTCCGGTCGTAGCGCTCGACGAAGGCCTCGGCGTCGGAGTCGTAGGCCATCCGCCTGCGGACCACCTCGACCCGGGCGGCGGGGTCGGCGGGCGCGGCGACCTCCACGGTCAGCCCGAACCGGTCCAGGAGCTGCGGGCGCAGCTCGCCCTCCTCGGGGTTCATCGTGCCGATGAGCAGGAACCGGGCGGCGTGCTCCACGGAGAACCCGTCGCGCTCCACGGTCACCCGGCCGGTCGCGGCGGCGTCCAGGAGGAGGTCGACCAGGTGGTCGTGGAGCAGGTTGACCTCGTCCACGTAGAGGAGGCCCCGGTGGCTGCGCGCCAGCAGCCCGGGTTCGTAGGCGACCTGGCCGTGCGTGAGCGCCTGCTCCAGGTGCAGCGAGCCCAGGACGCGGTCCTCGGTGGCGCCCACCGGGAGTTCGACCAGGCGCACCGGGCGGCTCTCCACGGCCGTGCCGGGTGTGAAAGGGCCGTCCGGTGAGTGCTGGGAGGGGTCGGCCGGGTCCGCGGAGAAGCGGTCGCCCCGGTAGACCTCCACAGGGGGGAGGAGTGAGGCCAGGGCCCGCACCGCGGTGGACTTGGCGGTGCCCTTCTGGCCGCGGACCAGGACGCCGCCGATCTCCGGGGAGACGCTGGCCAGGACCAGGGCCAGGCCGAGGTCGTCGAGCGGTTCGGTGTCGCAGCCGACGATCGCCGAGAAGGGATAGTGGGACGTCCGCAATGGCATGTGAGGCTCCCGCTCGTTTCGCCATCGGTCATGGGCGGGTGCGGGGCCGGTCTTCGGACTTACCGGGTCCTCCTGTACGGAGGCTCGGTTCACCGCAGCGGGCCTGTGCCGGAATCTCACCGGGCTTCCCAGATTCTCCCCGGGCACCGTCCCCACCGTTTCCGATGGCTGGGCAGCCGGGGCACCTCGCACCTTCGGCCGCCACGATAGCGTCCTGCCCATGAAGGTCGAGACGTCCCCTCCCCGAATCACGGTCCTCGGCATCGGCGCCGACGGCTGGCCAGGCGTGCCCGAGAGGCTGCGCGGACTGGTCCTGGACGCCCCGGTCGTGCTGGGCGGGCGCAGGCACCTGGAGATGCTGCCGCCCAGGCCCGGACAGCACCGGCAGGTGTGGCCCTCGCCCCTGAGCGAGGGGCTGCCGCCGCTGCTGGAGTCCCTGGCCGGCCGTGAGGTCGTGGCCCTGGCCTCGGGGGACCCGATGGTGTCGGGGATCGGGACCACCCTGGTCGGGCTGCTGGGAACGGACACGGTGCGCGTGGAGCCCGCCGTCTCCTCGGTGGCCCTGGCCCGGGCGCGGATGGGCTGGTCGGCGGAGAGGTCGGCGGTGCTGACCCTGGTCGGACGCGACCCGCACCTGCTGATGCGCGAGGTGGCCCCCGGCCGCCGCGTCCTGGTGCTCTCCTCCGGACCCGGCACCCCCGGAACGGTCGCCGCCCTGCTGGTCGGGGCGGGCTACGGGGCCAGCCGGATGACCGTCCTCGGGGATCTGGGCTCGGCCTCGGAGTCACGGCTGGAGGGCACGGCCGACGACTGGGTCGGCACCCCCGCCGAGGAGGTCCCCCGGCTGCACGTCCTGGCGTTGGAGCTCGCCGGACCGGCCGGGTACGGCCTGGTCACCGGGCTGCCCGACGAGGCGTTCGAGCACGACGGCCAACTGACCAAACGGGACCTGCGCGCCTGCGCCCTGGCCCGGCTGGCGCCCTCACCGGGCGAGCACCTGTGGGACGTGGGAGCGGGCGCCGGTTCGGTGGGCATCGAGTGGATGCGCGCCCACCCCTCGTGCACGGCCACGGCGGTGGAGGCCGACACCGTGCGAGCCGGGCGGATCGGCCGCAACGCCCACCGGCTCGGCGTCCCCGGCCTGCGCGTGGTCACCGGCCGGGCGCCGGACGCGCTGGACGGGCTGGCGGCACCCGACGCGGTGTTCGTCGGCGGCGGCGCCACCCGTCCGGGCGTGCTCGACACCTGCCTGGACGCGCTGGGCCCGGGCGGCCGGATCGTGGTGCACGGGGTGACGATGGAGACCGAGCAGTTGCTCGCGCAGGCCTACCGCGAGCACGGCGGGGAGCTGACCCGCGTCGCCGTGGAGACCACCGCGCCCATCGGCACGTTCACCGGCTGGACCCCCGCCCGCACCGTCACCCAGTGGTGCCTGACCACGTCTGACCGGTGACGTTCGGAGCGGCCCGGTCAACGTCCTGGGCGGACCGGCTCCTCGGAATTTCCACCACGGGCATGCCCTCGGTTCCTTCACGGAGCTACTCTGGCTAGGTGAAGGGGCCTGAACCATCGCATTCGGCGACTTCCCTGAGGGGCCACCGGATGCCCGGGTCGGAGACCGTGCCCGTGTCGTCACCACCCGCCACCGGTATCGCACAGGGGGCCGCATGACCGTCGCAGAGCACCACCCGCCGCCTGAAATGCCGACGTTTCCCATGGGAACCGAACTGTTCGAGCACCTCGCGGAACAGGCGTTCGAGGCCGACCGCGTTCGTATGGAGATGTTCAACGGGAAGGTCTGGGTCCACAAGGTGACCGACGGAGCCCACGCGGGGATCCTCACCTGGCTGATGCGTGAGTTCATGGCCCATCGCCCTGACCTGGATCTCCTTACCAGCGGCCTGGGAATCAAGGTTGACACCTACCGCAACGGCCGTGCCCGACCGGATGGTGTCCTCGCTCCGATCGGCCACTTCGACGATGCGGGGGAGTGGGCCGACCCGGACGGCGTCCTGGCCGTCGTCGAGGTCACCTCCTGGGACGCCGACACCCACGCCCGCGACCGTGTCGAGAAGCCCGCCGCCTACGCGGCGACCGGTATCGGCGTCTACCTGCTGGTGGATCGGGACGCCAACGCCGTGGTGGTGCACAGCAGGCCCGTCCGCGGTCAGTACCTGGACCGAAGCACCCATCCCTACGGCGAGGCCGTTCCGGTCCCCGGGACCGGAGTCACCCTGGACACCACCGGGCTCAAGCGCTTCGCCCGCTGAGGCGGCCGCTCCGTTCGTGGCCCTGTAACAGTCAGCGGGGCCGGGCGGGGTCGTACAGGTAGGACTCGCCGCCTCCTTCGGAACCGAGCGCACGTCCGACCAGCACCACCGCGGCCTGCCGCAGGCCCGCCTCCTCCACCAGGCCGGCGACGGTGGCGACCGTGCCGCGCAGCACCGCCTCCTCCGGCTGGCTGGCCCGGTACACGACCACCACCGGGCAGTCCGCGCCGTACTCGGGCTCGATCTCGGCCATGAGCTCGCGCACCCGCCGGATCGCCAGGTGCAGTACCAGCGTGGCCCGGGTCGCCGCGAACGCGGACAGCGACTCGGTGTCCGGCATGGCCGTGGAACGGGCACTGGTCCGGGTCAGCACCACCGACTGGGCCACCAGCGGCACCGTCAGCTCCCGGCCCACCAGGGCCGCGGCGGCCGCGTAGGCGGGCACCCCCGGAGTCACGTCCCACGGCACCCCGTGCGCGTCCAGCCGCCGGGTCTGCTCGGACAGCGCCGAGTACAGCGACGGGTCCCCGGACGTCAGCCGCACCACGTCCCGGCCCGCGCGGTGCGCGGCGACCAGGCGCCCGGTGATGCGGTCCAGGTCCAGGCCCTGGGTGTCCACCAGCTCGGCGCCGGGCGCGCAGTGGGTGAGCACCTCCGGGTCCAGGTAGGTGCCGGGGTAGAGCACGACGTCGGCCGCGTTGAGCATGCGGGTGGCACGCACGGTGAGCAGGTCGGCGGCACCGGGCCCCGAGCCCACGAAGTGCACGGTCACGGCTTCACCCACCTCGGTGTCCAGACCCGTCCCGACCGGGAGACGCGCGTCCCGGAGGCGCCGACGATCAGCAGGCAGCGCATGTCGATGTCCGCGGGGTCGAGCTCCCCGAGCGTGGTCACCGTCAGGGACTCGCCCGGCCTGCCGACGCCGCGGCCGACGACCACCACGGTGTCGGGCTTGCGGTGTTCCAGCAGGACGTCACGGGCGGTGGCGACCTGCTCGGTCCGCGACCGGGAGGCCGGGTTGTAGATCGCGAGCGCCATGTCGGCCTCGGCGACGGCGCGCAGGCGGCGCTCGATCACCTCCCAGGGCTTGAGCCGGTCCGACAGGCTCATCACCGCGAAGTCACCGCCGACGGGCGCACCGGCCCTGGCCGCGACCGCCTGCACGGCGCTGACGCCCGGCAGCACCCGGACCGGAACCTGCGCGTAGGCGGGGTCCTCGGCGGCCTCGAACACGGCGGTGGCCATGCCGAACACCCCGGCGTCCCCGCCCGAGACCACGGCCACGCGCTCGCCCTCGCGGGCCAGGTCCAGGGCGAGGCGGGCGCGGTCGATCTCGACGGTGTTGCCGGAGGCGTGCCGGGTCAGGCCGGGGCGCTGCGGGACGCGGTCGACGTAGGGGCCGTAACCCACCACGTGGTCCACCCCGGCCAGCGCGTCGGAGGCCTCGGGGGTGAGCCAGTGGTCGGGGCCGGGGCCCAGGCCCACCACCAGCAGTTCGGCCGCGGTGTCCGCGGTCTCCGCGGCCTGGGCCCGCGGCACCGCCCGGTCCCGGGACCTCCTGCCGTTGCGGCTGTCCCCGGTGACCAGGATCAGCGAGAAGTACGGCACCGTCGCCGGATCGACCTCGGCGACCGGCAGCCGCCGCTCCCCGTCCATGGAGGCGCGCTCCACGTACACGGCGTGCTCCAGCCGCCCGGACGCCTCCAGGGCGCGGCGCACCGCCGGGAAGGTCCGGCCCAGCTTCATGACCACCGCCGCGTCGGTGTCGGCCAGGCGGCGGGCCAGCTCCGGTTCGGGCAGGGTTCCGGGCAGCACGGTGAGCACGTCGGTCTGCCGGGCCAGCGGCGCGGCGGCAGCGGCGGCGGCCGCGCCGAACGCCGGGACCCCGGGGACGATCTCGGTCTCGTACCGTTCGGACAGCCGGTCGTGCATGTACATGTACGAGCCGTAGAACAGCGGGTCGCCTTCGGAGAGCAGCACGACGTCGCGTCCGGCGTCCAGGTGGGCGGCCAGCCGGGCGGCGGACTCCTCGTAGAAGTCGGCCAGCGCGCCCGCGTACCCGCCCGGATGGTCGGTCGTGCCGGTGGTCACCGGGTAGGTCAGCTGTTCCTCGACGGCGGAGGCCGGGATCAGCGACTCGGCGATACGGCGGGCGTTGGAGGCCTTGCGGACCCCCGCGTGGTAGGCGACGACGTCGGCGGCGGCGATCAGCCGGGCCGCCTTGAGGGTGATCAGCTCGGGGTCGCCGGGGCCGACACCCACGCCGTGGAAACGTCCGGTCACTCCTCCTCCTTGGCGAGTGCGTTGAGAGCGGAGCAGGTCATCGCGGAGCCTCCGCGGCGTCCGCGCACCGTCACGTACGGGATGTCGGCGCCGTGCCGTTCGGCGAACCCGGCGAGGGCCTCCTTGGACTCGGCGGCGCCGATGAAACCCACCGGGCAGCCGACGATCGCGGCGGGGCGCGGCGCCCCGTCGGCCAGCATCTCCAGCAGGTGGAACAGGGCGGTGGGCGCGTTGCCGACGGCGACCACGGCCCCCTCCAGCAGTGGTTCCCACAGGGACACCGCGGCCGCGGTGCGGGTGGTGCCCCATGCGCGGGCCAGGTCCGGGACCCGGGCGTCGCCGAGGAAGCAGAGCACCTCGTTGCCGCTGGGCAGCCGGCTCGCGGTCACCCCGCTGGCCACCATGCGCGCGTCGCACAGGATCGGAGCGCCCCCCTCCAGGGCGGCGCGGGCGGCGGGGACCAGACCGGGGTGGACCACCAGGTCCTCGGCCAGGTCGACCTGGCCGGTGCCGTGGATCATCCGCACGGCGAGCCGTTCCGCGTTCGCGGGCAGGTGCTCCAGGCGGGCCTCGCGCCGGATGGTCGCGAAGGAGTCGACGTAGATCGCGGGGCCGTCGTCGACGTACTCGTAGTGCCGGTTCGGCCGGCGCGGGGCGGTCACTGCGCCTCCTCGGGGTGGGATCCGGACTCTCCGGGAGCGGGGCCGTGCCCGCCGGGAACGAACACGCCGCGCCAGGGCGTGACGACGAGCTCTCCGTGGCCCGCGGCCTCGGCCCTGTCGGCGAGCTCCCCGGTCCCCGCCGGGTCCAGGCCCTCGTCGGGAACCCGCGTGTGGAGACCGCCGCCGGGCGCGGTCCCGTACGGCAGGGGAGGGGAGGGCTCCGGCAGCCCCGGGGCGGGTTCGGACGGTTCGGCCAGGGGCGCCGGGAGTTCGGCGACGTGCCACGGCGCGGCGGGGCCCTCCCCGCGGCGGTCCAGGAACTCGTCCGCGAACCCCAGGAGCGCGGCGGGGGCGTCCTCGAGCGGTACCACCGGCCCCCAGTTCCCGCCGACGCGCAGTTGGGCGGTCCTGCCGTCCAGAGCGACCAGCCCGAGGTCGCAGGAGCGGTCGAGCAGGTCACCGCGTCCGTCGTCCAGGACGAAGAGGAAGCGTCCGGGCAGGCCGGCCAGGCGCGGGGCGGAACACAGCATCGTGTCCAGGTCGCGGGCGAGGGGGCGCAGGTCGGCCCGTCCGCCGCCCGGGGCCCGCTGACCGGTGCACGGGGAGACCATCACGTTGCGCACCAGCTCGTGGGTGCGGGAGGGCAGCAGACCGGTTTCCTCCAGGGCGCGCAGCACCTCCGGCGGCAGGACTCCCTCACGGCCGGGCAGCCCGCGCAGCTGCAGGTTGGCCCGGCCGGTGACGTGGACCCGTCCGGTTCCGTACTCCTGGGCCACGGCGGACAGGGCGCGCAGCGAGCGGGCGGGGAGCCGGCCGCCGACGAGGCGGAGGCGGACCAGCAGACCGTCGTCGGCGGTCCAGGGTCTGAGTGCGCCGGGGCAGCGGTCACGCCGCGTTCGGGCCGCTCGGGGCATGCGTGTCCTTCGGGTCAGGGGACCCGTACGCGGGGTCCGCGGATGACCTGGCGGCTCCTCGCCGCCAGCACCAGCAGGTCTTCGGACTCGGGTTCGACCGGTGCGGAGCGCCTTCCCGGAGCCTCGCTCCAGTGGCTGTCCCGGGAAACTTGTCCCGTGACGTGCCCCGCCCGTCACCCTCACCGCTGCGCGTCAGTCCCGGATTCGCACCGGGTTCCCTGTTCCACCGAGTGGAGTTCGACTGGCCCGACGAGGTTACCCGGTCGCCCCCCGGCCCTGTTCAGCGGACTTCGCTTCCGCGCCCGCGCCCTCCCCGGCCGCTCCCCGGCCCGCGCGCGCCCGCCCGAGCACGCCCCGGCCCCGCCGAGCGGTGGCTCGGCGGGGCCGGTGGGATCCTGGAGCTTTCGGAGCCCGGGAGGCCCGCTCAGTGGCGGCGCACGCCCACCCGCAGGTCGAAGAAGGAGATGCCCTCCGCGTCGCTCCGGTAGGCGGCGAACCCCGCCGTCTTGTCCAGTTCCACCACGAAACGGGGGGAGCGCTCGTAGGTCAGCCCGTCCACACCGGTGCTCCTGCCGCTGCCGGCGAGCTCACGGGCCAGCCGCAGCATCGCGCCGGGGTCCCGCCGGGGTGCGTCGTAGGAGGAGAAGACGTCCTTGCCCGTCCTGACGGAGGAGCCGGACGGCTGGAGCGGTGCCTTGCCCTGTGCGGGGGCGGCGGTCCAGGAGGCGGCGTCGTAGGTGTCGCCGTGGGTGAGCGCCGACCAGCGCACGCCCGACACGCTCCACTCACCGCCCGCGGACCCCACGGAAGCCCGCCGCAGGTCGAGGACGTGGACGGCTCCGCTGCCCACGACCCTCATCCGGCCGGAACCGATGGCCACCAGGGCGGTGTCCTCGTCCACGCCGAAGACGCGTTCCTGCCCGGTGTCCGCGGCCAGCCGCATCATCCGGCCCTGCCTGCCGCGCTCGGCGAAGTGGGTGTCCACCAGCCCGTGCCCGAAGAAGCCGAAGCCGCCCTCCTCCAGGTGGCCGAGCACGGTCGGGTCGTCGAAGTAGCCCGGCGACGAACCGTCGCGCACACCCTGGTAGCTGTCCCCGCCGGTGACCATCGGGCCCCGCTGCTGGATCGCGGCCCCCGCACTGGTGCCCGCCACCAGGGCGCCCTCCTCCAGGCGTTCCCGGATCGCGGCGAGGACGGCGCTGTCCTCGTGCTCGGGCCCGCGCAGCAGGGTGGTGACGTAGCGGTACTGGTCGCCGCCGCCGAAGAAGAAGCCGTCCATCGAGCCGACCTGCGCCACGACCTCGGCGGACTCGGCGTTGTCGAGGTGGTCCAGGTCCACCGGGATCCACTCCGCCGAACCGGCCCCGTGGTCGAGGAGCAGATCCGCGTAGTACTCGCCGTTGCACCTGCTGTTGTTGCACCGGTCGGTCCCGGCGTCGGGGTCCTCGGACTCGGGGACCGAGGACGCGGTGACGATCCCGAAGCGCGCCTGGGAGCCGCCCGCCAGCTCGACGATCTCCTGGTAGATGCGCTCGTCCGAGAGCGAACCCCCGACGAGCACCACGGGGCCGGGGCCCCCGGAGCCGTCGGCGTGCGCCGCCACCGGCGCGCTCAGCGCCGCGGTGAGGGCGGTGGCCACGAGGGCGGCTCCCGTACGAGTGAGTCCGCCCAGAGGTGTCCGTGTCATCTCTGCCTCCTTGCTGTGGGCCGCCCCGGGGCGGGGCGGCCGCTTCTCTCCCCCGTGCGCGCTGCCGTGGTGCGGTCAGCCCGCTTCCCGGGCCAGGACCCCCCGGTCCGCCAGGGCCTCGGAAACCTTTCTGATCAGCCCGGCCAGAAGCGCGACCCGGGGCACCACCGAGTGCAGGTCGAGCCACTCACCGGTGCCGTGGTCGCCCCCGCCGACCGGACCCAGCCCGTCGAGCACCGGGATTCCGTGCGCCGCGACCAGGTTCGCGTCGGCGCTGCCGCCGGTGTCCGCGGCCCGCAGGTCGATCCCGAGCTCCTGCGCCAGCAGCAGCGCCTCGTCGCGGAGCCAGCCCTCCTCGGGCCCGGTCCGCCAGGGCGGGGCGGGGGCGACCACCTCGGCGGTGGCGCTCACCCCGTCCACCAGCGGGCCCTCGACGGTTGTGCGCACCGCCGCCAGGACCGCGTCGAAGGTGGCGTTGTGCTCGGCCCGCACGTCCAGGACCAGCCGGGCCTGTCCGGCCACCACGTTGGGCCGGTCGCCCGCCCGCAGCACCCCGACGTTGAGGCTCGCGTCGGGCCACCGGCCGTTCAGGGCCTCCAGCTCGACCGTGGCGAGCGCCGCGGCCAGGGCCGCGTTGGCTCCGAGGCCCCGGTCGATGCCGGCGTGGGCGGCCCGCCCCCGGAAGAGGACCTCCACGTCGGCCACACCCTTGCGGCCGGAGACGATGTCGCCGTTGGCGCGCGCGCACTCCAGGCACAGGGCGGCGTCCGCCTGCTCGGCGAGGAAGCCGAGCAGGGAACGGCTGCCCAGCGAGCCGATCTCCTCGTCGGGGCCGCAGTAGAGGGTGATCTCGCCTCCGTCCCAGCCCGGGGCGATCTGGGCCAGGGCGGTGATTCCGGCGAGGAGTCCGCCCTTGTCGTCGCACACACCGGGCCCGTGCGCCCATCGGCCCTCACGGACGGAGAACGGCCGTGCGGCGGCGGTCCCGCGCTCGAAGACGGTGTCCATGTGGCCGACCAGCAGGATCCGGGGGCCGCTTCCGCGGCCGGCGAGCCGTCCCACCACCGCGTTCCCCAGCCCGGTGCCGTCGGGGTGCACCGCCTCGTGCCGTTCCACCGCCAGCCCGGCCTCGGAGAGGTAGGCGGCGACCCGGTCGCCCACGGCGTCGACGCCGCGGGCGTCCGTCGAGCCGCTGTCGATCGACACGAGTTCGGCCAGGCGCTCCAGGTACTGCGGGTAGAGGCGCTCGGCCCCCTCCAGGAGGTGTCGCATCCCCTTCACAGGACCTTGGACAGGAAGGCGCGGGTGCGTTCGTGCTGCGGGTCGTCGAGGACGGCCGCCGGGTCGCCCTCCTCGACGACCGCGCCGCCGTCCATGAACACCAGGCGGGTGGCCACCTCGCGGGCGAAGCCGATCTCGTGCGTGACGACGATCATCGTCATGCCCTCGCGGGCCAGGCCCTTCATCACGTCGAGGACCTCGCCCACGAGTTCGGGGTCCAGCGCGGAGGTGGGCTCGTCGAAGAGCATCACCGTCGGGCGCATCGCCAGGGCGCGGGCGATGGCCACGCGCTGCTGCTGGCCGCCCGACAACTGCCCGGGGTAGGTGTCGGCCTTGTCGGCGAGCCCGACCCTCTCCAGCAGCCGGTGCGCCTCCGCCACCGCCGAGCCGCGGGGTTCCCCCTTCACGTGCAGGGGGCCCTCCAGGACGTTCTCCAGGGCGGTCAGGTGCGGGAACAGGTTGAAGCGCTGGAAGACCATCCCGATCTCCCGCCGCTGCGCGACGATCTCCCGCTCCGGGAGTTCGTGCAGGCGGTTGCCGACCTGGCGGTAGCCGACCAGCTGACCGTTCACGGACAGGCGGCCCCCGTCGATCTTCTCCAGGTGGTTGAGGCAGCGCAGGAACGTGGACTTGCCCGAACCCGAGGGGCCGATGACGCAGCACACCTCCCCGGCCCGGACTGTCAGGTCGATGCCCTGGAGCACCTCCAGCCCGCCGAAGCGCTTGCGCACGCCCTCCGCGACCACGATCCGGTCGCTGTCCGTCACGGTCACAGTCGCTCCTTGGTGCTGATGAGTCGGGACAGCGCCCCGTCACGGGAGGCGGCGGTCTCCCCGAAACCGCGGCCGAAACGCTTCTCCAGGTGGTGCTGGCCCAACGAGAGCAGGCTGGTCAGGACCAGGTACCAGAAGACCGCCACCGCGAGCAGGGGGATGACCTGGAAGTTCTGCGCGTAGACGTTCTGCACGGCGGTGAGCAGGTCGCTGCCGCCGATGACGGAGACCAGGGCCGTCATCTTGAGCATGTTGATGGTGTCGTTGCCCATGGGCGGGACGATGACCCGCATGGCCTGGGGCAGGACGATCCGCCGCAGGATCCTGATCCGGCGCATCCCCAGCGCCTGGGCGGCCTCGGTCTGGCCGCGGTCGACCGAGAGCATGCCGCCCCGGATGATCTCCGCGGCGTAGGCGACCTCGTTGAGCGCCAGACCGAGCACGGCCGCGACGAAGGGGGTGACGACCCGGCTCGTGGGCTCGTCGAACAGGACGACGCCGGTGAACGGGATCTCCAGGAACAGGCGCGGGTAGAGCGCGCCGAGGAAGCCCCAGAAGATGATCTGGACCAGCAGCGGGGTACCGCGGAAGAACCACAGGTAGAACCACGCCACGGTGCGCAGGACCGGGTTGGGGGACATGCGCATGACGGCGAGGAGCACGCCGCCCAGGACACCGATCACCATCGCGACGACGGTGAGCACGATGGTGATGCCCAGGCCCTTGAGGACGAAGTCCCGGGTCAGGTAGCTCAGGACCAGGCGGATGTCCAGGTTGGGGTTGGTCAGCAGGGACCACAGGAGGGCCGCGGCGGCCAGGGAGACGGCGACGGCTCCCAGCCATCGC
Source organism: Nocardiopsis ganjiahuensis DSM 45031 (assembly GCF_000341085.1). Lineage (GTDB taxonomy): Bacteria > Actinomycetota > Actinomycetes > Streptosporangiales > Streptosporangiaceae > Nocardiopsis > Nocardiopsis ganjiahuensis. The sequence goes on from NZ_ANBA01000013.1 coordinate 293,469, forward strand.
CCGTAGTGGCGGACGGGGACGGCGGTGAGTTCCTCTGGTCGCGGCGGTGCGGCGGCCCGCGGGGTCGGTGGTGCGGCCGGGGTCGGCATGGTGGGGTCCTTGGGGTCATGAGGACCGACGGCCCGTCACGGGCCGTGCGGCTGCTGGGGGAGGGGTCAGTCGATCGCCTGGTTGACGGTGGCCTCGTCGAGGGCGATGGCCTCCTGCCCCCACTTGGCGAGGATCTGCCCGTAGGTGCCGTCGTCCATCAGCGACTGGAGGGCGGCGCGGTAGGCCTCGACCAGCTCCTCCTCGGCCTTGAGGAAACCGAAGCCGTTGGGGCTGGCCAGGTAGCCGTTGGGGTGGTCGGGGTCGATGACCAGTTCGACCTCGTCCCCGAGCTCGGCGGCGGTCTGCACGAGGTTGACCTGGGTGGCCCCGACGGCGTCGACCATGCCGGCCTTGAGCGCGGTCACCGCCTGGGTGTTCTCGGGGTAGCTGGTGATCTCCAGCGGCTCGTCGCAGTTCTCCTCGGCGTACTCCTCGAGGATCTCCTGCTGCCTGGAGGCCTGCTGTACGCCCACGTGCAGCCCGCACAGGTCGGAGATCGCCCCGATGCCCTCGGGGTTGTCCCCGGTGGTGAGGACGCCGGTGCCCGAGGCCGAGTAGTCGACGAAGGAGGCGACCTCCTGGCGTTCCCGGTTGTCGGTGATGCCGCCCGCGATGAGGTCGTACTTCCCGGCCTGGAGTCCGGGCACCAGGCCGTCGAAGGGCTGCTGCTGGAACTCGGCCTCCAGGCCCAGCCGCGCCGAGGCCGCGAGCACGAGGTCGTGGTCCAGGCCGACGAAGTCCTCCTGGTTGCCCTCCTCCAGGAAGGCGATGAAGGGTTCGTAGGGGGCGTTGGTGGCGACGCTGATCCGGTCGCCCTCGCTCAGGCGGTCGGGAAGCTGGCCGACCAGTGCCCCGTCGGCCTCGACCGGTCCCACGCCCTCGATGGTGACCGGGCCGGCGGCGGGTTCGGCGGGGGCGTCGGATCCGCAGGCCGTGGTCATCAGGCCCAGGAGGGCGAGTAGCGAGCCCGCGCGCAGCATCGTGTTCATCAGGGGATCCTCTTCGGTTCAGCCAGCCGGAAAGACTGAAACAAGTGTTACAGGTCACCTGATGTTTGGGCAATGTATAACGTATGAATCGTTACCAGGGCATGATCTGGCCTGACGGAACAAGAAGAACACCCTCCGCTCGCCGAAACCCGAAGGGCCGAACCGTCAGAGCAGCCCGAACCTGCGGCTGGTCTCCTCGAAACGGCGCAGCCGCTCCTCCGCGCCGTCACCGAGGGTGTGGATCACGCCCGCGACGAGCGCCTCGCACACCGCCATGGTCGGCACCAGGGAGTCGTACGCGGACAGGGAGCCGACCTGGGCGGGCAGGACCACGTCGGCCACTCCGGAGACCGGTGACAGCCAGCGGTCGGTCAGCAGGACGACCTTGGCCTCACGTTCGGCCACCCCCTCGGCCAGACGCAGGTGCTCCTCCTCGTAGCGGCGGAAGTCCAGGATCACGAAGACGTCCCGCCGGCCGGCGTCGGAGAGCAGGTCGGCCCGCTCCACCGGGCTGTCCGGCAGCACCGTGCTGCGCCCCCGCACCTGCATCAGGTGCAGGACGAGGTACTCGGCGAGCACCCGCGAGAACCGGCCGCCGCACGCGACGACCCGACGGTCCGTGTCACTGAGCAGGCGGACCGCCGCGTCCAGCTCGTAGCGCGGGATCCCGGTCAGGGTCTCCTCCACCGCTTCGGAGAGCGTGGCGGCGGCCGACCGCCCCAGGTGCTCCGGGTCCAGCCTGCCCCGGGCCTCCTCTCCGACCCCCGAGCTGTAGGCGTTCAACGGTGACTGGTCGCGCTCGGCCAGTTCCTCCAGCAGGCTCCGCTGGAACTCGGGGTAGTTGGCGAAGCCGAGGCGGTTCGCGAAGCGCAGCACGGTCGGCGCGCTGACGCCGGCGCGCTCGGCCAGGAGCCGGACCGTCTCCAGCCCGGCGGTCGGGTAGGAGGCGAGCAGGGCCCGCGCCACCCGGCGCTCCCCCGAGCTGAAGTCGCCCAGGCGTGTCCGGATCGAGTCGGCGATGGACGAGGAGTTCACGGCGGCGGTCCTTCGTTCTCGGAACATCTGTTACAGCATCGTCCCACTGCCGTACCCCGGAACGTCAGCGGTCCGCCGGTACCGCACCGGGCCCCGCCCGGTGTGCGTGCCCCTACCCTGTGCTGCCGGGCGCGTAGGCGCGGGCCTGGATCCCGTACAGCTCGGCGTAGGTACCGCCCCTGGCGAGCAGCTCGCGGTGGTCGCCGGACTCCACGATCCGACCCCGGTCCATCACCAGGATCAGGTCGGCGCCGGCCACCGTGGAGAAGCGGTGCGAGACCACCACGGTCACCGCCCCGGTCCGCTTCCCGTACACGCGGGCCCGGTCCGCGTAGCGGCGGAAGATCGCCTCCTCGCTGTGCGCGTCCAACGAGGCGGTCGGCTCGTCCAGCACGAAGAGCAGCGGATCGGCGCGCATCGACCCCCGGGCCAGGGCGGTCCGCTGCCACTGCCCCTCGGACAGGTCGGTGCCGCCCAGTTCGCGGCCCAGCTGGCTGTCCATCCCCTCGGGCAGCCGCTCCACCAGCCCGCCGGCGTCGGCGGCGTGCACGGCCGCGCCCAGCGCGTCGGCGTCGTCGATCCTCGGCAGGTCGCCGATCCCCACGGTCTCGCCGAACCGGATGCGGAAGCGGCCGAAGTCCTGGAACACCGCGCTGCAGCGCCGCCGCCAGGCCGGGACCGAGATCCCCGCCAGGTCGGCGCCGTCCAGCCGGACGCTCCCCGAGTCCGGCTCGTACAACGCCAGCAACAGCTTGACCAGGGTCGTCTTGCCCGAACCGTACTCACCGACCACCGCGACCACCGCACCCGCGGGCAGGTCGACGGTGACCCCGTCCAAGGCCTTGCGGTCGGTACCCGGGTAGGTGAAGTCCACCCGGTCCAGGGAGAGGCCCCGGCCCAGGACCGGGGGCGGCGGATCGGCGGCGACGGCGCGTTCGCGCTGGGCTCGCACGTAGGCGCGCAGCCACAGGTACGGCTCGACGACCCGGCGCGAACCGGCGGCCGCCACGGTGGCGGCCACGGTGCTCTGCATGGTCTGGCGCAGGCTGACCGCCATCATCACGGTCAGCACCAGGTCGCCCACGCCGCCGGCTCCGACGGAGGCCCGGTACACGACCAGGGCGATCGCCCCGGCGAAGGCGGCCACGAACACCGTCCACCCGGCGGCGTTCCACAGGGCGGCGCCGACCCGGGCCCGGAACCGGACCCGGACCGCGTCGTCCCAGGCCTCCTCCTGAAGCGCGACGAGCCGGTCGGCGGCCCCAGCCGTCCGGACCTCCTTGCCGCCCTCGGCCGAGGCCACCGTCTCGAACAGGTGCTGCTGCAGCCGGTAGGGCTCCGCCCCGGCCACCTCGGCCCGCTGGACCAGCAGCTGGCCCCGGTGGTTGCACCAGATCGGGACGGCCGCCAGCAGGACGAGGACCAGCAGCAGCGGGTGCACACTGCCCAGCAGTGCCACGGTGACCAGCAGTTTCAGCAGGTTGGACAGGCTCAGCAGGGCGTTCCAGGCGCTGCGGGCGATCTCCCCCGTGGAGCGGCGCACGATGCTCACCCGGTCCAGGAAGTCGCTCCGCTCCAGGTGCTCCAGACCCTCCACGGAGTTGATGTCGCGGTGCACCGCCGGGTGCAGTCCCAGCCGTCCGGTGCGGTCCGCGACGGTGTTCACGCAGTCGTCGGTCAGGTCCTGGACCACCAGGGTCAGCGTGTAGGCCAGGGCCACCCCGGCCGCGCCGACCAGCGCGGTCACCAGCGAACCCCGGGCGGTGGCGTCCAGGGTGGCGCGCATGGTCAGGCCGACGGCGGCGACCGAGACCACGGACGCCGCGATCACCCCGAGCGTGCCCGCCGTGTACCCGGGGACGGTCCGCCACGACAGCCGCAGGACCTCCCACCACAGGGACGGATAACGCCTCATGCCGGGTCCTCCTCCTCGGTCCGGAAGCGCCGGGCCTGCACGGCGAACATCTCCGCGTAGGCCCCGCCCCGCTCCATCAGCTCCTCGTGGGTGCCGGTCTCGGTGATCCGCCCCGCCTCCAGCAGCACGATCCGGTCGGCCCGGCGGACGGTCGAGAGGCGGTGCGAGATGAGTACGATCCCGGTGCTGCGGCGCCGCTCGGCGAGCCGGCCGAACAGTTCGAACTCGGTGCGCACGTCCAGGTGTGCGGTGGGCTCGTCGGCGACGATCAGGTCGGCTCCGCGGCGGACCGCGTAGAGGGCCCGGGTGAGGGTCAGCTGCTGCCACTGGCCGCCGGACAGGTCCACGCCGCCGGTGCGGGACCGGGCCAGCGGGGTCTCCCAGCCGTCGGGGAGGCGTTCGAGGACGGGGGCGAACCCGGCGTCCGCGGCGGCGGCGCGCAGGTCGGCCTCCTCGTCCGCGCCCCTCCGACCGGGGGCCGTGCCGTCCCGGGCCGCCGCGCCGAGCAGGACGTTCTCCCGGGCGGAGAGTTCGTAGCGGTTGAAGTCCTGGAAGATCACCGACAGCCGGGTCCGCCACTCCACGGGGTCCATCTCCGCGATGTCCGCGCCGTCCGCGGTGATACGGCCGGAGGTGGGCCGGTACAGCCCGCTCAGGAGTTTGATCAGGGTGGACTTGCCCGCCCCGTTGAGGCCGACCACGGCGAGCAGTTCGTCGGTGCGGATCTCCAGGTCGACCCCGCCCAGGACCTCCCGATCCGTACCGGGGTAGACGAAGCGCACCCCCTCGAAGCGGATCACCCGAACCCGGTCGGGGACGGCTGTCCCGGGCTCGGCGCGGCCGTCCCCGCCGATCGCCTCCGGTTCGGCCAACAGCGCCCGGAGCCGGTACGTGGACCGGGCGACCCGGGCCGCGCCCGCCATGTGGTGCAGTTCCAGCGCGGAGCCCAGGGACTGGAACAGCGACCAGCCGGCGGCGAGCACCGCGGTCTGCACGGTCACCGTGGCCGCTCCGCCGACGGCGTCCGCCGTGACCAGCAGGTACACCGGCAGCAGTCCGCTGACCATCAGGACCGCTGAGAGCCACTGCAGGCGGATGACGCGGGTCACGTGTGTCCACAGCGGCTCGTTGGCCTCGCGGATGTGGCCCTGCATGCGCTCGACCAGCCAGTCGGTGAGACCGAAGATCCGCACGTCCTTGCCCTCCGCGGGGGACACGGTCGCGTTCCGCCACACGTCGGCGTGCATCTCGCCCTTGATGGCCAGCCGCCAGCGGTCGGTGACGGCCGAGGACTGGCGGAACCGCAGCGCCCGGTTCACGATCACCGGAAGGAGGACCAGCGGAACCGCCCACCAGGCGTACCGGAGGAGGATCGCGCAGGTCACCACCGCGCCCAGGAGTCCGCACAGCCACTTGAGCACGGCGACGGCCCCGTCCCCCGGTGTGGTCTCCACCCCGTGGTCGGGGTCGGCGCGCACCTCGCGCAGCAGTCTTCGGACCTCGGGGGACTCCAGGGCGGCGATGCCGGGCGCGGAGGCGGCCGTCCGGGCCACCCGGGAGCGGTGGGCGCCGTCCACCCGCGACTTCACCAGGTACTCCAGCGGGGCGGCCGCGGACTCGCCCAGGTGCCCGGCCAGCAGGACCAGCGCGAGCAGGAGGACCGGCACGAGCGCCGCGGTGAACAGCTCCGGACCGTCCGGCCGGGGCGGGGCGATCTCGGTGACCAGGGCGGCCAGAGCCAGCGCGGCCAGCGGCGGCACCAGCCGTTCGGCCAGCCGGACCGCGAACAGCGCCAGGAACGGCACCGGCCCGGCCCTCCACAGGGTTCGGAGCAGACGAGTGCGGTTCCGGACGAATCCCATACGGCTCCTCTCCACGGCCACGGGCCGCGCCGGAGGCACCGGCGGGGCCCGGCGGGTGGAGGGGTGCACCCGCGTCGGGGTGTGACGCGGCCGACACGCCTCCGGTTCGCGGGGGAGGGTCCCGGGCACGGGAGCGGACCCGGGCAGGAAAGGGAACGGCCCCGGGCGGGGAAGCGGTCCGGGGTACGGGAGCGGCCCCCGGCGGGACGGTCGCCGGGGGCCGCTGGAGTGTCGGGCCGATCGGACCCGGAAAGGGGGTCAGACCAGGCCCGCGGGCTTCCTGACGTCGGCCGCCCGGTCCGCACGGCGGCGGCGCAGGTGGGCGATCAGCGGAATCACGGCCGCCATCACGACCAGGGCGTACAGCCCGATCGAGATGCCGCTGCTCACGAGGATGGCCGGGTCGCCGGAGGAGGCGGCCAGCGCGCGGCGGAACTCGGTCTCGGCGATCGGGCCCAGCACCACACCGATCAGCGCGGGTGCGACCGGGACCCCGAAGGTCCGCATCCCGAGCCCCACCAGGGCGATGGCCAGCAGAATCACCAGGTGCACGACCGAGGTGTTGATGGCGTACACCGCCAGCACCGAGAACAGCGAGATGCCCGCGTACAGGTACGGCTTGGGCAGCTTCAGCAGCTTGGCCCACAGCGGTGCGAACGGCAGGTTGATGATCAGCAGCATGACGCTGCCGACCAGCAGCGAGGCCAGCAGGGTCCACACCAGGTCGGCGTTGCGCTCGAAGAGCACCGGGCCCGGCTGGAGCCCGTACTGCTGGAAGGCGGCGAGCATGATCGCGGCCGTCGCCGAGGTGGGCAGGCCCAGGCCCAGCAGCGGGACCATCGTGCCCGCGGCGCTGGAGTTGTTGGCCGACTCCGGACCGGCCACACCCTCGATCGCGCCCCGGCCGAACTCGCTCCGCTCCCCGGTCCGGCGCTCACGGCGCTCGGCGAGCTTGCGCTCCAGGCCCAGGGAGAGGAAGGTCGGGATCTCGGAACCGCTGCCGGGGATCGGCCCGAAGGCGCTGCCCAGCGCGGTACCGCGCAGCCACGGCTTCCAGGAGCGGCGCAGGTCCTTGCGGCCCAGCCACGGACGTCCGGCGCGGATCGCCGCGAAGTTCGGCGCGGACCTGCCCCGGGCCGCGATGTAGAGCACCTCGCCCAGGGCGAGCAGGCCCACGGTGACGATCACGATGTCGACGCCGTCCAGCAGGCTGGACGAGCCGAAGTCGAACCGGGCGGTCCCGCTCTGCCCGTCGATCCCGACCATGCCGATGGCCAGGCCGATGAGCAGCGAGGCGATGCCGCGCACCACCGAGCCGGACACCACCGCGGCCACGGCCACGAACGAGAACACGGTCAGCGCGAAGTACTCGCCGGGCCCGAAGTTGAGCGCGAACTCCACCATCACCGGGGCGAACAGCGCCACGACCATCGTGCCGATGACGCTCGCCACGAACGAGCCGATCACGGCCGTGCCCAGTGCCTGGGCGGCCCTGCCCGTGAGCGCCATCCTGTGGCCCTCGTAGGTGGTGGCGATCGACGACGCCTGACCCGGGGTGTTGAGCAGGATCGAGGTGGTGGCGCCGCCGAACATGCCGCCGTAGTACACGCCGGCGAACAGGATGAACGCGGCGGTGGGGTCCAGGCGGAAGGTGACGGGCAGCAGCAGGGCCACCGCCATCGCCGAGCCCATGCCCGGCAGGACGCCCACGGCGGTGCCGAGCAGCACGCCGAGGAAGGCCCACACGAGGTTCTGCGGGGTCAGCGCCGCGGCCAACCCGCCCGCGAGGTCGATCAGAGTGTCCATCAGAGCACCAACTCCAGGAAACCGCCCGGCAGGCTGAGCCCGAGACCGAGAGAGAAGCCGACCTGGACCGCCGCGGACACCGACAGCGCCACGGTCGCGTCACGCAGGTGGGCGCGGGCGCCGAAGGCGTAGGCCACGGTCCAGAACAGCAGGGCGCCGGCGAGCAGCCAGCCCAGGAACTCGAGCAGCGCGACGTGCACCACCAGACCGGCGAGGACGAGCAGGACCGGACGGCCCTCGAACCAGGCCAGGGAGGGCGTGCCGTCGCCCGTGGCCCGGTTGCGCAGGTTGACCACGGCCATGCACGCGGCGGTGATCAGCAGCAACACGCCCACGACGGCGGGGAAGGCGCCCGGGCCGGGGCGGGTGGCGTTCGGCGGGGCCTCGATGGTGAGGCCGCCCCACACGCCGACCAGGCCGAGCACCGTGAGCAGGGCGGGGACGACCCACGCGGTCGGGCCCCGCCACACGGCTTTCTCAGGGTCGGGTGCCGGCGCCTCCTCGGCCCCGGCGGTCCCAGCGGCCTCAGCGTGCTCCGGGACCTCGGTGCGCTCCGGGGCGGGTGCCTCCCGGACCTCGGGCTTCCCGTCGACTCCGTCGGTCGTCACAGTCCCAGCTCCTTCACGGTCTCCTGGGTCAGGGCGACCTCCTCGGCGAGGAACTCCTCGAACTCGGGACGGCTCTGGAACGTGTCGGTCCACCGGTTGCGCTCCAGGGTGTCCGCCCAGGCCTCTCCGGCCAGGAGGTCGATCACCAGCTGTTCCAGGTCGTCGGCCTCCTCCTCGGTCAGACCGGGCGGGGCGATGACCCCGCGCCAGTTCGACATCTCCACGTCGTAGCCCTGCTCGACGATGGTGGGGGTGTCCATACCGTCCAGGCGCTCGGGAGAGGAGACCGCCAGCGCGCGCATCGGGCCGCCGTCCTCGATCTGGTCGCTGAAGTCGCTCAGGGAGCCGAACCCGACCTCCGACGTGCCGGAGAGCAGCGAGGTGAGGACCTCGCCGCCGCCCGAGTACGGCAGGTAGTTGATGTCCCCGGGGGCGATGTCCATGGCCTGGGCGACCCGGGCCGCGAAGATCTGGTCGACGCCGCCCATGGAACCGCCCGCCACGGGCAGGTTCCCGGACCGCTCGCGCCAGTCCTCGGCGAGGTCGTCGAGGCTCTCGTAGGGAGAGTCCTCGGGCACGACCACGGCCAGGTACTCCGACGCCAGCTGGGCGATGGGGGTGGAATCCGCCATCGTGTAGGGCGAACCGGTGGTCTCCACCGCGCCCACCATGCCGAGCCCGGTCATGGTCAGGACGTTGTCCTGGCCCTCCCGGCTCGCGGTCTGGGCCAGGCCGATGGTTCCGCCCGCGCCCTCGGCGTTGCGGACCTCGACGTTGAACCGCAGGTCCTCCTCGCGCAGCCCGTTCTGCATCTCACGGGCCAGCGAGTCCCAGCCGCCACCGGGGCCGGCCGGCGCGATGAGCAGGAGCTTCTCCTGGGCACCGTCGCCGGAGGCGGCACTCTGGCGTACGTCGTACAGTGCCACCCCGACGAGCAGGAGGGCACAGAACCCTCCCGCCGCGCGGAGCAACACGCCACGATCGCGCATCGTCCTCTCCTTCCTGAGTGTCTGTGCACGTCCCCCGGTGCGCAGACGCAGGGGGAGATCCAGGCCACAGTGTGACCCGGCGCACGCCCGTGCCCGGCCTTTGTTAAAACTGGAGTCATATTGGTCGTATTGTTCGTGAAGTCCCCATGCGGAATCTGACCAAGAGGGCTGGGACCTGCGCGTTCACCGGCCCGCGCCCCGGTCACTGGAGTGCCCCATGACCTCTCCCCCCGCACCCGGGCGCCTCACGCTCACCGGGTCCCTCTTCATCGGCTACGTCTGCCTGCTGGCGGTGGCCCTCACCGTGCTCGGCGCGCTCTGGGCGCTCCACTTCGACCGCGAGACGGACCGGCAGTACTCCGAGCGGGTCCTCAGCGTGGCCCGCTCGGTGGCGGTCCTGCCCGAGGTCGTCGACGGCCTCCAGAGCCCCCACCCGACTGACGCACTGGACCCGCTGGCCGACCGGATCGCCTCCGCGACCGGTGCGGACTACCTGGTCATCGCCTCACCGGACGGAATACGGCACACCCACCCGGACAAGGACCGCATCGGTGAACCCGTGTCCACCCCGCCCGGCCCGGCCGCCCGGGGCGTCGAGTGGACGGGGGTGCAGGACGGCACGCAGGGCCGGACGGTGCGCGCGAAGGTGCCCGTGTTCGCCGGAGGGGGTTCGCAGAACGGGGGCGACGCCCGGGGCGAGGTCGTGGGCTACGTGTCCCTGGGAATACTGGACTCCAGCGCCACCACCGACGCCCGCGCCTCGCTCCCCGTCATCCTCGCCGCCACCGCCCTGGTCCTGGCCCTGGGCGTGGGCGGGTCGTGGGCGCTCTCCCGGCAGGTGCGCGCCAAGACCCACGGGCTGGAGCCGGCCGACATCACCGCCCTGCTGGAGAGCCGGGAGGCACTGCTGTACGCGGTGCGCGAGGGGGTGCTCGCGGTCGACCGGGACGACCGGGTCGTGCTGGTCAACCAGCCCGCCCGCACCATGCTCGGCCTGCCCGAGGACGTGGAGGGCCGCCGCCTGGACGAGCTCGGCCTGTCGGAGCGGGGCCGGGACATCGTCTCCGGCGCGGACCCGGGCGAGGACCTGATCCTGCTCTCCGGCGACCGCGTACTGGTCGCCAACCGGATGCCGGTGCGGATCCGCGGCCACGAGGCCGGGGCCGTGGTGACCCTGCGGGACCGCACCGAGGTCGACCGGCTCACCGGTGAACTGGACGGTGCGCGGACCGTCACCCGCGGGCTGCGCGCCCAGACCCACGAGTTCGCCAACCGGGTGCACACCGTCGCCGGGATGCTGGAGCTGGGCGCCCACGAGGAGGCCAGGACCTACCTGGCCGACCTCGCCGCCACCCACACCCGCACCTCCAGCGGGGTGGCCGAGCACGTCCGCGACACCGCGCTGGCCGCGCTCACCCTGGCCAAGTCGGCGCAGGCCTCGGAACTCGGCGTCGACCTGAGACTGTCCCCGATGACCCGCGTCCCGGTCACCCTCCAGGGGGAACTGCGCTCCGACGCGCTCCTCATCCTCGGCAACCTGGTGGACAATGCCCTGGACGCGGTCACCCCGAACGGCTGGGTGGAGCTCATGGTGCGCCTGCACAGCGCCGACGACACCGACCTCCCGCACGACCTCCTGGAGATCCGGGTGACCGACTCCGGGCACGGGGTGTCCGACGACGTGGCCGAGGAGATCTTCCGGTACGGGTTCACCACCAAGGCGTCCCGCGACGGAGGCACCCGGGGACTGGGACTGGCCCTGGTCAAACAGGTGTGTGAGAGCAGAGGGGGAAGCATCGAGATGGAGGCACCCGACGCCGAGGAGGGCGCGGTGTTCACCGCGTGCCTGCCCGCGGCCACGGCTGCGGAGGACCGGTGATCCGCGTACTGGTCGTCGACGACGACGTGCGGGTGGCCCGCAACCACCAGGAACTCGTGGAGTCGGTTCCCGAGTTCACCGTGGTCGGGGCGGCGCACACCGCGGCGGCCGCCCTGGCCCAGGTCCGAGGCCACCGCCCCGACCTGGTCCTGCTCGACCTGCACCTGCCCGACGCCTCGGGCATCTCGGTGATGCACGCCCTGCGCTCGGCCTCCGCCCGGGGCGCTCCGCAGCCGGACTTCCTGATGATCACCGCCGTCCGCGACATCGCCCAGGTCCGCTCCGCCCTGCACGGCGGGGCCGTCCACTACCTGCTCAAGCCGTTCCCGCTCAGCGCCCTGCGCGACCAGCTCGAACGCTACGCGGTGGCGCGCCGCCAGATGGAGGGCGAGGGCCAGGCCACCCAGCGGGACGTGGACCGGCTGTTCGGCCTGCTGCGCCCGCCCGCGGCGCGTTCCCTGCCCAAAGGGCTGACCTCGGCCACCGTCGACCTGGTCGCGGGCGTGCTCCGCGAGGCCGAGAGCGAGGTCTCCGCCTCCGACGTCGCCGAACGCTCCGGCGTCTCCCGGGTCACCGCCCGCCGCTACCTGGAGCACCTGTGCGCCGACGGCCGCGCCGAACTCCGCATGCGCTACGGGTCAGCGGGGCGCCCCGAACACCTCTACCGCTGGGTCGTCTGAGGCGCCGCGGATTCAGTCCCCGGCCGGGCCGCCGAGGTTCTCGCGCCAGGGCCCGCTGGCCACCAGCCAGTGGGGGACGAACTTCACGGGAAAGGGGACTTCCGTCTCGAAGAGCTCTTCTCCCTGAGTCTGTCCGACCTCCTGGTAGACACCATCCACCAGGCGGAACTCCATGATGCCCGGCTTGTCGGGGTTGGGGTTGATGATCCAGTAGGACGGGATGCCGAACGCCGCGTACTCGTGCCGTTTGGTGTGGTTGTCCCGGAACACGCTCTCGGGTGAGACGATCTCCACGGCCAACAAAGGAGGGGCGGTGTAGTAACCCTCCTCGGGGGGTTCCTGGGCGAAGACAGCCAGGTCGGGGATGCGGTGCTTGCCCGAGTCCCCGCTGAGGATGATGCCGGGACCTTCGCCGATCTCCAGCTCATCCGATGCGTGGCGGCCGAGGTGGAAGCCCAGGCGGTAGGCCACGCGCGTGTGCAACGGCTTGGGGGCGGGAGACACGTCAAGCCTCCCGTCGGCCAATTCGTACCGGCGCCCATCGTCCGGGGTGTCCTGTAGATCGTCCACGGTCAGCCGTCGTTCGGGTGCTTCCGGGTGCCGGATGCTCATGACAGACATACTGCCTCCTCAGGTGCATGAAGACCAGTATTCGGAGTCACGCTGGGTTACCGGCCGGTTTCCACAGGGGTGAACCCGCCTTCCCGGCCGGGCACCGCGCTTCCCCGGGAATGCCAGTGGCGCGTGTCACACTCGTGGCATGCTCGATCACCTCGGTATCCAGGTCGCCGACCCCGAAGCCAGCGCCGCCTTCTACGACGCCGTCCTCGCCGCGCTGGGGCACGGGCGCATGCTCCAGTACGGGCCGGTCATCGGCTACGGCACCGACCACCCCCGGTTCTGGATCTCCCCGAGCGAGACCGGGGGCCCGGCGCGGGAGTCGCACATCGCCTTCCTCGCACCGGACCGGCAGACGGTGAACGCCTTCTTCCGGGCGGCCGTCACCACGGGGGCCGAGGTCCTGCACGAGCCGAAGGTGTGGCCCGAGTACCACGAGCACTACTACGGGGCGTTCGTGCGCGACCCCGACGGCAACAACGTCGAGGCGGTCAGCCACGCCCCGGTCTGAACAGGGCGGGCCCGGGGCGCGACAGCCACGCCCCGGGCCCGCTGTCCGGAGAGGCCGAGGTGCGCTCCTCGTCCGGGTGAGCACGCCGTCCGCCGCCTCGGAGGAGGCGGCGGACGGGAGACCTCTCAGCGCGCGGCCGCCCGGCCCGGGGCTCCGGGCCGGGCCGTGCCGCCGCCCGTGGCCAGTTCGGCGGCTCGGACGGCGCTGGTGACCGCCACCTCGCCCAGCATGCCGGGCGCGGCCACCGAGTCGCCGACCAGGTAGACGCCCCCGCCCCGGTCGATGGCGGGCCGCTCCCGCCAGGTGGTGCCGGGCAGGTCCACGGCGCCGGTGCGGCCCCGGGCCACCTGGTCGCGCCGCCAGGTCCCCCGTGCCCGCCAGCCGTCCAACGCGAGGTCGAGGAAGGCCTCCATCCGGGCGGTGGCCTCGGCCCGGGACTCCCCGGGACGGACCGGGAGCTGGGCCTGGACGAGGTCCTCCCCGTCCGGGGCGAGGGCGGGGTCGACGACGGTGTAGCGCTCCAGGAAGCCGCACCCGTCGGAGTCGAAGACCAGGAACGGGTCCCGGTCGCGGCGCCTCAGGCCCAGGTCCACCATGAGTGTGTGGCCGCTCTCCCAGGTCAGGGAGGCGTCCCCGAGCAGGGCGCGCGCCGAGTCCAGCGACGTGGCCACGATGGCCGTGCCCTCCGGGAGTTCGGTCACCCGGTTCCGCGTCTGGATCCGGACGCCGGCCTCCCGCGCCTTCTCGGCCAGGTGGTCCACCAGCGCGGTCCACCCGCCGACCACGTACCGGGCCGAGGGCCAGCGCGGGCTGGTCACCCGCAGGAACCGGTCCCAGACGAAGGCGGCCGACAGCCGTGCGGGTTCGGCGTGGAAGAGGACCACTCCCATCATGCTGCCGACCGCCCGTGCGGCCTCGGCCCCGAGCCTCTCCTCGGCCCACGCGCCGAACTCCTGGTCGTGCGGGGCGCGCAGCCCTCGGCGGGCGGCGGCCCGGAGCACGGGGGAGGGCGGGCCGCCGATCCGGTCCCGGTACCGCCAACGGACCCCGAGTGCGGCCCGCAGGGGCAGGGCCTTCGACGGCGGGACCAGACCGCGGCGGTCCAGCCAGGCGTACGGGGCGGAGTCGGAGTACAGGACGTGGGGGCCGTCGTTGGCCACGTACGGCGGTTCGGTGGAGCGGGCCCTGCCGCCCAGGGTCCGGTGGGCTTCCAACAGGGTGACGTTCGCGCCCAGTTCGGCGCTGGCGATGGCCGCGGTCAGTCCGGCGAGGCCACCGCCCACAACGGTGATGTCCATGTACCTAGGACGGATCGGGGGCCCGCAGACGTGACATCTTCTCCGGATTGACCAACATGTACACGTGCTGGACCCGGCCCTCGAAGACGTCCAGGACCAGCAGGAGCACCGGGGCGCCCTCCGAGGACACCACCGCCGCGGGCCCTCCGTTGACCTCGGTGACCTCCGTGTCCAGCTGGTCCGCGGCCGACAGGCCCACGGAGTCGAGGAACCGCGAGATGTTGCGCTCCTGGGAGATCGCGGCCAGGAAGCGGCCCACCTTGGCCGAGCTGCGCAGCACCCGCAGCGGGGCCCGCGCCTTGCCGCCGCTGTCGCTGACCATGGTGGCGTCGTCGGCGAGCATCCCCATGAGCCCGTCCAGGTCGCCCTCCAGGCAGGCCTGGAGGAAGCGTTCGGTGATCCGCCGCCGCGCGGTGCGGTCCGCCTCGAAACGGGGCCGGCGTTCACGCACGTGCTCGCGGGCCCGCCGGGCCAGCTGCCGGGTGGCGTCCTCGCTCCTGCCGATGACCCGGGCGATCTGCGCGTAGGGCAGCTGGAAGGCCTCGTGCAGGACGAACACGGCCCGCTCCAGGGGGCTGAGGGTCTCCAGCACCACCATGAGCGCGAACTCCACCGAATCGGCGATCTCGGCCCGCTCGGCGGCGTCGGGCAGGTCGCTGACCGGTTCGGGCAGCCACTCGCCCACGTAGGACTCACGCTGGGCGCCGACCCTGCGCAGCCGGTCGATGGCCAGCCTCGACACCACGGTGACCAGGTAGGCGCGCGGGTTGTCGACCTCGTCCGGAGACACCCGGGACCAGCGCAGCCACGCCTCCTGGACCACGTCCTCGGCATCGGCGGCCGTCCCGAGGATGCGGTAGGCGACCCCGTTCAGCAGGGGCCGGTGCCCCTCGAAGACCTCTGTTGTCGTCATGTCAGGGAAGACGTACCACGCGGTCCCCGCCGTGACACGTCCGCGCGGACCCGAACCTCCGGCAAAAGGGCTTGCCTCGGACGGGCACGGGTTCTAGGTTGGCGCGACCTGGACCGTCGGTGAGAGGGGTTGTGGTTGTACCGAGTACGTGAGTGGAACCGGGGCGACGCCGATCGGCTGCTGGAGGCCTTCCGCTGGGACGAACTGGCCCGGCAGGAGTCGGACGTGCCGAACACGGAGGACGAGGCCCTGGAGTGGATCGCCCGGCGCGCGGTCCTGGCCAAGGAGGAGGACACCCACGGGTTCGTGGTGGTCGACGGCATGGACCGGGCCCTGGGACACGTGCAGGTGTCGGTTTCCAGCCGCAGGCACGACATCGGCTGGCTGTCCTACTGGACGCACCCGGCGGAGCAGGGGCGGGGCGTGGCGTCGGCCGGGGCCCGGCTGGCCACGGAGTTCGCCTTCGCGGAGCTGGACCTGTACCGGGTGGAGACGGGGCACCGGTTGAACAACCCGGGGTCGTGCGTGGCCGCCCGGCGGGCGGGTTTCCGTCCGGAGGGGATCGAGCGGGCCAAGCTCCGCTACGGGACCTCGCGCTACGACACGGGACTCCACGCGCGGCTGGTGACGGACCCGGTGGAGGGCGTCGAGGAGGGTGTCTGCGGGGGCTGATCCCCGGAGAGTCCGCAGGACGGGGACCGGAGCCCGTAGGACGGGGACCGGAGTCCGCAGGACGGGGACCGGAGCCCGTAGGACGGGACCCCGAACGGCAGAACGCGGGGCACGGTGCGTGCGCACCGTGCCCCGCGTCATCCACGCTCTGGCGGTGTGGACTACCAGTGCTTGCCGACGGAGATGCCCGAGGTCTCGGTGATGTTGGTCACGTTGCAGCCGTCGGAGCTGATGCCCGAGAAGGTGAGGACGTCGGCGCAGATCGGCACGGTCACGTTCTGGATGTTGGCGTTGTTGTCCGCGGCGGCGGTGCCGGTCATGGCGCCCAGGGCGAGGCCGGTGGCGAGGATGAGGCCGGAGACGGCGGTGATGCGCTTCATGGTGTGCTTCCTTTTCGGATCGCGTTGTTCGTGTACTACGGGAAGGTCTGAAGAGGTGTCGCGAGAACCCGGGGGTGTGTCGCGACGGCTCGGGCGCCTGTCGCGACGGCTAGTCGTGGACGGCGATGCCCGAGGTGGAGTCCCAGTTGACGACGTTGCAGCCGCTGGCGCTGACGCCGGAGGCCTTGAGGACGTCGACGCAGACCGGGATGGTGATGTTCTGGACCTCTGCGTTGTTGTCGGCCGCGGCGGTACCCGTGAGGGCGCCGAAAGCAAGGCCGGTGGCCAGGACGAATCCGGAAACCTTGGCGATACGGGACATGGTGGTTACCTTTCGGAAGTGCAAAACAGGTTGGCTGCGGCCGCCGGAATTAACTTAGCGTAGCCAAGCGCATGCTTGAAGTAGTTTCAGGGAAGATTCCAGAGTTTCCTTGGAGTTTCTTCAGCTTCGAGGTCGACATGACCGTCATGTCGTTGCTTTGAGGGCGTCCGCGTTACACAACCGAAAGCGTGGCTAGGAAAGACTTCTGGCGAATGCATCGGAATCAGTCAATGTCTGACATCACCCGCCGTGGGGACACGAAGGCGTGCACAAATCGGACTCGCAGGGCACAGAAAAGGGCCCGCACGGTCTCACCGTGCGGGCCCTGCTGTCTGCGAGCGGGTTCGGTTACCAGCCCTGCTGCTGACCGTAACCCGGGTACTGCTGCCCGTAGCCGGGCTGCTGGCCGTATCCCGGCTGCTGCTGGCCGTAACCCGGGTACTGCTGCTGGTCGTAACCGGGGTACGGCTGCTGGTGCTGCTGCTGCCCGTAGCCCTGGCCGTAACCCGCGTACGGGTCCTGCTGCTGAGCGCCCGTGGGGTGCTGCTGGTAGGGCTGCTGCTGCCCGGACTGGTCCTGCTGCGGAGCCTGCTGCTGGGGCTGCTGCTCGGCCTGCTCCGGCGCCTTCTTGGACTCGGTGTCCGGGCGGAAGATGAACAGACGCGCGGCCGCGGACTCGCCGGTCTCGCTCGGGGTGATCAGCTCCAGGCGCCAGCCGGCCTCCTCGATGCCCTCGAGGATGCGGGTCAACCCGGGGCGCAGCTTGCTGGAGGCCTCGTCATAGGCGTTGACCTCGAGCTGGATGATGAACATCCGGCGCTTCTGCTGCGCGGCGACCTTGGCGTGCTCGACGACCGTGCTGTCCCTCACGACCTGTGTGACGCTCATGAATAACCGTACCCATCTGCTCTGCGGAGCTGCTTCACCCGTCGGGGTCGTTCCCGGTCGTCCGCGTCCACCGTGACGGGATTCCGCCGGGCTCCGGTCCCATCATGCCTTCTATGGGGGCATCTGGCCACAGAGGACCGAAAGCACCACCGAAGACGGGGCGCCGGCTGGACCGGGGCCCGCGGTCCCGCGGAAGCTAACCGGCGACGGCGCGGACGGCCTCGACGACGGGTGTCTCACCGTTCACCAGGTTGAGAGTCCTCTTGGCCGTGCCCGGTTCGTCCAGAAGGGCGACGATCACGGCGGCCACGTCGTCACGTGTCACCGCGTCGCGCTCCACGGCCTCACCCAGGTCCACCTGGCCGGTTCCGGCCTCGTCGGTCAGCCGCCCCGGACGCAGGATGGTCCAGTCCAGGTCGAGGTCGTGCTCGCGCAGGTCGTCGTCCGCGGCCTTCTTCGCGGCCACGTAGGCGGCCCAGACCTCGTCGGTGCCCTCCGGCACCGGCTGGTCCACGTTGATCGCGGAGATCTGGACCAGGCGGCGCACCCCGGCGAGGGCGGCCGCGTTCGCGGTCAGGGACGCGGCCTTGTGGTCCACGGTGGACTTGCGGTCCGCACCGCTGCCCGGTCCGGCTCCGGCGGCGAACACCACGGCGTCCGCGCCCATGATCTTCTCGGTCAGTTCGGTGACCGTGGCCTGTTCCAGGTCGACGAGGGCCGGCTCGGCCCCGGCGTCGACGACGTCCTGGGTGTGGTCGGGGTTCCGGATGAGGGCGACGGGACGGTCACCGCGGTCGGCCAGAAGCCTGGCCAGCCGCAGCGCGATCTTCCCGTGTCCTCCGGCGATGACGATACGCATGGGGGAAGCGTATTGCCTGGGCCCCGGACGCACCGGAAGGAACCCCGGGCGGCGCCGGTGAACTTCACGACGCCGCCCGGGGGAATACGAACCGTGCGACCGGTACGAGCCGGTACGGCCGGACGGGTGCGGCTAGTCGACCGTCCAGGTGTCCCCGCTGGCCAGCAGGGCCGCCAGCTCGCCGTCACCGCGTTCGGCCCGGGCGTCCTCGACCTGCTCGTTCAGCAGGTCGTCGTAGGTGGGGCGCCGCACGTCCCGGAACACGCCGATCGGCACGTGCTCGAAGGCCGGATAGTCCAGTCGCGACAACGCGAACGCGTACCCCGGGTCCTCGCGGTGCGCGTCGTGCCGGATCAGCCGGTCCTCGCCGACCGAGTCCACGTCCACGACCTCCAGGCCGCCGAACTCACCCGAGACCACACCCCGGTCCGGCCCCAGCCGCAGCGGCTCGCCGTGCTCCATCCGGAGCAGCCGCAGGTCCCGCGCGGCGGGGTCCTTCAGCGGCTCGAAGGCGTCGTCGTTGAAGATCGGGCAGTTCTGGTAGATCTCCACGAACGAGGCGCCGGGATGGTCCGCCGCGGCCCGTAGGACCGAGGTCAGGTGCTTGCGGTCGGAGTCCACGGTCCGTGCCACGAAGCTCGCCTCGGCGCCCAGCGCCAGCGACACCGGGTTGAACGGGTGGTCCAGCGAGCCCACCGGCGAGGACTTGGTGATCTTCCCGGCCTCGGAGGTGGGGGAGTACTGGCCCTTGGTCAGCCCGTAGATCCGGTTGTTGAACAGCAGCACGTTGATGTTGACGTTGCGGCGCAGGGCGTGGATGAGGTGGTTGCCGCCGATGGACAGCCCGTCGCCGTCCCCGGTGACGACCCACACCGACAGGTCGGGGCGGCTGGCCGCCAGCCCCGTCGCGATCGCCGGGGCGCGCCCGTGGATGGAGTGCACCCCGTAGGTGCTCAGGTAGTACGGGAAACGCGACGAGCAGCCGATCCCGGACACCATCACGATGTTCTCGCGCGGCACGCCCAGCTGCGGCAGGAACGACTGGAAGGCCGCCAGGATGGCGTAGTCACCGCACCCGGGGCACCAGCGCACCTCCTGGTCGGACTTGAAGTCCTTCATCTTGTACTCGGTGTCCGACTTGGGCACCAGCCGCAGACCGGCCAGTTCGCCCTCGTGGCTCAGGTTCCCGTTCAGGTTCTCAGTCACGGTCGACGACCTCCTGCAGCACGTCCGCGAGCTCCTCGGCCTTGAAGGGCAGTCCGCGGACCTTGTTGTAACCGATGACGTCCACCAGGAACCGGCCGCGCAGCAGCAGCGACAGCTGGCCCAGGTTGATCTCCGGGACCACGACCCGGTCGTAGCTCCTCAGCACCTCGCCGAGGTTGGCGGGGAAGGGGTTGAGGTGGCGCAGGTGCGCCTGGGCCACCCGGCCGCCCGCGCGCCGCACCCGGCGCACCCCGGCGGTGATGGATCCGTAGGTGCCGCCCCAGCCCAGCACGAGCACCTTCGCGTCGCCGGTGGGGTCGGACACCTCCAGCTCCGGGATGTCGCGGGCGATCGCGTCCACCTTGGCCTGGCGGGTGCGGACCATCAGGTCGTGGTTGTCCGGCGTGTACGAGATGTCACCGGTCTCGGAGTGCTTCTCGATCCCGCCGATGCGGTGCTCCAGCCCCGCCGTGCCCGGTACGGCCCACGGACGGGCGAGCGTCTCCTCGTCCCGCAGGTAGGGGAGGAACTCGCCGCCGGCCCCGTTGGGCTCGGTGGCGAAGCCCGGTTCGATCACGGGCAGCTCCGACACCTGCGGAAGGCGCCAGGGCTCCGAACCGTTGGCGAGGTAGCCGTCGGAGAGCACCACCACCGGGGTCCGGTACTTCACCGCCAGCCGGGTCGCCTCCAGCGCCGCGTCGAAGCAGTCGGCGGGGGAGGACGGGGCCACCACGGGCAGCGGTGACTCGCCGTTGCGCCCGAACAGCGCCATCAGCAGGTCCGTCTGCTCGGTCTTGGTGGGCATGCCGGTACTGGGACCGGCCCGCTGGACGTCGATGATGACCAGCGGGAGCTCCGTCATCACCGCCAGACCCACGGCCTCCTGTTTGAGGACCATGCCCGGCCCCGAGGTGGTCGTCACCCCGAGCGATCCGCCGAACGCCGCGCCGAGGGCCGCGCCGACCCCCGCGATCTCGTCCTCGGCCTGGAAGGTGCGCACGCCGAACCGCTTGTGCCGGGATAGCTCGTGCAGGATGTCCGAGGCCGGGGTGATCGGGTACGACCCCAGGAACAGGGGCAGCCCCGACTGCTGGGACCCGGCGATCAGCCCGTAGGCGGTGGCCAGGTTCCCGGTGATGTTCCGGTAGGTGCCGGCGGGCAGCCTCGCGGGTTTGATCTCGTAGGAGACCGCGAAGTCCTCCGTGGTCTCCCCGAAGTTCCACCCGGCCTGGAAGGCCGTGAGGTTGGCGGCGAGGATGTCCGGCTTGCTCGCGAACTTCGACTTCAGGAACGAGGTCGTCCCCTCCGTCGGCCGGTTGTACATCCACGACAGCAGGCCCAGGGCGAACATGTTCTTCGCGCGCTGGGCGTCCTTCTTGGAGATGTCGGAGTCGGCCAGGGCCGCCACGGTCATCGAGGTGAGGCCCACCGCGCTCACCTTGAACGCGTCCAGCGTCCCGTCGGTGAGCGGGTCGACCGCGTAGCCGACCTTGGCCAGGCTGCGCTTGGTGAACTCGTCGGTGTTGACGATGATCGTGGCACCCCGCGGCAGGTCGCCGAGGTTGGCCTTGAGCGCGGCGGGGTTCATCGCGACCAGCACGTCCGGGGCGTCGCCCGGCGTCATGATGTCGTGGTCGGCGAAGTGCAACTGGAAGCTGGAGACCCCAGGAAGGGTTCCGGCGGGGGCCCGGATCTCCGCGGGGAAGTTCGGCAGCGTCGAGAGGTCGTTGCCGAACGACGCGGTCTCCTGGGTGAAACGGTCACCGGTCAACTGCATCCCGTCGCCGGAGTCCCCGGCGAACCGGATGATGACCCGGTCGAGTTGTTCGATCTGTTTGGCCACTGAGATCGACGACCTCCTTGGTGAGCCGCCGGTCGCGACGGGCGGCGGCGCTCGGGTGTCTACCCCCGGCCGGACCGCACCGTCGCGGGCCGGGTGTCTGGATCGGGGGCAATGAGGACGGAGTGGCCCCCGCACGCCCTGGGTGCGCCAACCCAGCGCGGCGTTCGACGGTGCACGACCGCGACCGGGCCGCCTGCGGTTGCCAACCTCGGACGGCACGGCCCTCCGCTCACGTCGGTGGGGACGCTCACCTCGGTGAGGAGCCGTCCCGCCTCTTCAGCGCTCGGAGTGACAAGGGCCACGTTCGCACTATAGGTCGTCGGTGCCGTTCGGGGGCGGGCCGGGTGGCCATTGTCACAGCACCCCCGCGTCCGGCCTGGAAGGGGGATGTGACCGACAGCTGGTCACATGGGGAACGCAAGACGCCGACCCGCACGTTTGTCACCATGTACGCATCCAAAGCCGGGCAGCGGCGAACAGCGGAAGGAGAGCGCGTGCACGTCAACGCGATCCGCGCGGTCGGACTGTTCGTCGGGGCCTCGGTGCTCGCCGTCGTGGTCGGCTGGCTGTGCGGCTCGGCGAAGGGCGTACAGGTCTCGGTCGTGCTGGTGGCCTGTGCGGGGATCCTGGTCTACCTCTTCGGGAACTCCCTGGCCCTGCGGGCGATGCGGGCCCGGCCGGTGAGCGAGATCGAACGCCCAGAGCTCTACCGGATGGTCCGGGAACTGGCCACGGCGGCCCGGCAGCCGATGCCGAAGCTCTACCTGTCGCCGGTGCGCTCGCCCAACGCCTTCGCCACCGGGAGCAGCCCGCGCCACGCCTCCCTCTGCTGCACCACGGGTCTCCTGCGCACCCTCAACGAACGCGAACTGCGCGGTGTCCTGGCCCATGAGCTGGCGCACATCCGTTCGCACGACACCCTGATCAGCTCGGTGGCGGCGACGCTCACCACGCTCATCACGGCCCTGACCGCGGTCTCCTTCCTGCTCCCGCTGGGCGACTCGGAGGAGACGGACCTGCCCAACCTGCTGGGCGGCCTGATGATGGCCGTGCTCGCCCCGCTGGCGGCGGTGGTCGTCTACTTCGGTGTGGGCCGGGCGCGGGAGTTCCGGGCCGACGAGAGGGCGGCCGCGCTCACCGGGGACCCGCTGGGACTGGCCGACGCGCTGCGCAAGCTGGAGTCCGGGAACCGGGCCTACCCGCTGCCCAAGGAGCGGATCCTGCTGGCCACCTCGCACCTGATGACCACGAACCCCTACCCGGGCGCGGTGGGCCGCCTGTTCTCCGCGCACCCGCCGGTCCAGGAGCGGATCCGCCGGCTGCGCGAGCTGCGCCGCAAGTGGGACCTGGGCTGACCCCGGGCACACGACGGCCGCCGACCCCGCGGGGGAGGGCGGCCGTTCGGCGTCTAGGGCCTGTTTTTCTGGATGCTTTCGCTCGTGTCGGCGGAGCCGACATCGATGCGAGCGGCCGTCCAGGCAATCTCTCGCAAGACGATGAGCGAAGGTCAGCCCGGGTCTGGCTGTCCGAGCTTCATCGGCGCAGCGAGAGGCAGCCTGGTGGTCGCGAGCGCGGAATGATCCAAAAAACAGGGCCTAGCGGTAGTTCACGAACTGCAGCGCCAGGTCGTAGTCCTGCTCCTTGATGAGGTTCATGACGCCCTGGAGGTCGTCCTTCTTCTTGGAGCTGACCCGCAGCTCGTCGCCCTGGATCTGCGCCTTGACCCCCTTGGGACCCTCGTCCCGGATGAGCTTGGAGATCTTCTTGGCGTCCTCGGAGGTGATGCCCTCCTTGAGGCTGATCGGCAGGCGGTACTCCTTGCCGGAGATCTTCGCCTCCTCCGCCGCGTCGAGGATCTTCAGGGAGAGCTTGCGCTTGACGAGCTTCTCCTTGAACACCTCCAGAGCGGCGGCGGCGCGCTCCTCGGAGCCGCTCTTGATCTCGATGCCGTCCTCGCCCTGCCAGGCGATGGTGGTCCCGGTGCCCTTGAAGTCGAACCGCTGGGACAGCTCCTTGCCCGTCTGGTTCAGCGCGTTGTCGACCTCCTGCCGGTCGAGCTTGGACACCACGTCGAAACTGGATTCGGCGGCCACGTACTCTCACACCCCGCTACATCTCATGGATCACGTGCGCCCGAGGGCGCCCGTGTGCGTCTCGTCCGGCCCGGTCCGGGCCGGGTTGAGAGCTTAGCCGCGGCGCGCCCGCCTCCGCTGGCTGAGCCCGCCGGGGGCGCGCCCGGGGAACCGATTTCAGGTTCAGGGCCAACATCCGCTATTGTCGTTCATGCGCAGCGACGCACAGCGTCGCCGCAGCCCAGGCAGGTTGCCCGAGCGGCCAATGGGAGCGGACTGTAAATCCGTCGGCTTAGCCTTCGAAGGTTCGAATCCTTCACCTGCCACATCAGGGGAACGAAGCCCCCGGCACCACACGGTGCCGGGGGCTTCGTCGTGTCCGGGGGCATCCGCCCCGATCATCACCCTTCGTAGTGGCAGTTGCGGAGGGTGAGGGGATTCGGGTGGTTGCGAGATGATCACGCTCCGAACACGTTGATGTCACTCCGGGTGATCTTCGAGGAGCGTCGGGGCGGCCGGTCGTGCTGAAAAATCATCGCATTGTCCTATTTGATTTGTGGGGCGAAAGGAATGCCTCCGGCAATCTGGACAAATTGTGCCCCGAGTTTCGGCGTTGACAAAAACTGAGGGCCGGATGATGATTGCACCAGTCCACCGCGACACAGGTGCAAAAGCGCCTGCGTCTTTTTCTGTCAATGCCTCGATTGATTTCCCGGGGGAAACATGATCAAGAAGCTGACCGCTGCTGGCCTGGTCGCTGGTGCCGCGATGGGCGCGCTCCTCATGGGGGCTCCCGCTCACGCCTCGCACGGCGGTGACCAGCAGTTCAACCAGAACCTCCAGCTCGTCCCGGTGCAGTCCTGCAACCTGACGGGCAGCGTTGGCCTGGTTGCCGTCACCGTGCCGATCCTGTCGCCGCAGACCACGGGCGACTGCGTGAACGGCCCCGTCGGCACCAACATCAGCTAGTTCCGGCAATTAGCTCTACCGAGACGATATCTCAAACTTTTTCGAAGGGTAATTCAATGCTGCGTAAGCTCGGTGTTGCCGGCCTCGTTGCTGGTGCTGCTTTCTCTGCCGTTCTGGCCGCCACCCCGGCCTCCGCCTCTGGCTCCCACGGTGGCGACCAGCAGTACAACCAGAACCTGCAGGCCATCCCGGTCCAGCTGTGCAACACCAGCGCGGCCGTGGGCCTGGTCGGTGTCAACGTGCCGATCCTGTCGCCGCAGACCACCGGTGACTGCGTCAACGGTCCCATCAGCACCAACATCGACTAGGAGAACCCCAACATGCGCAAGTTCACCGCAGCCACCGCCATTGCCGGTGTCGCCCTCGGCGCCCTGCTCGCCGCGGCTCCCGCGTCCGCCTCCCACGGTGGCGACCAGCAGTACAACCAGAACCTGCAGGCCGTCCCGGTCCAGCTGTGCAACACCGAGCTGGCCGTCGGGCTGCTCGCCGGTGTCAACGTGCCGATCCTGTCGCCGCAGACCACGGGCGACTGCATCAACGGCCCGGTCAGCACCAACATCGACTAGGAGAACCGCAGATGCTGCGCAAGTTCACCGCCGCCACGGCGATCGCCGGTGTCGCCCTCGGTGCGATGCTCGCGGCCGCTCCGGCCTCCGCGTCGCACGGTGGCGACCAGCAGTTCAACCAGAACCTGCAGCTGGTGCCGATCCAGTTGTGCAACACCGAGCTGGCTGTGGGCCTGGTGGGCGCCAACGTGCCGATCCTGTCGCCGCAGACCACCGGTGACTGCGTCAACGGTCCGGCCGGTACGAACATCAGCCACGACCGCGGTGACCACGGCCACGGCGGTCACGGTGACCACGACCGCGCCGGTCACGGCGACCACGGGCACGGCTACTGATCACCTGAGGGTGGTCGACGGGGTCCTCGGACTCCGGTGACGGAACAGAGCGGGTCGGAGGCCCCCCGGCGTGTGCCGGGGGGCCTCCTCTGTGTTCACGGCCATGACGGTCGCGACCTGAGGAGGGCAAATGAACCTGGAGGGCCGGATGAATCCGGGAAACCGGTGGAAGCGCACACTCCTGGCCGGGGCGGCCCTGGCCCTGGCGGTCTCGGCCTGCGGGCAGGCCGACGATCCCGAGGAGGACCGTGCCCCGGCCGGGGAGGAGGCCCCGAAGGCGGAGGGCTCCCCCGGAGGAGGCGGCGCCGAGGGTGGGACGGAGGCCGGAGACGAGGTCCACGTCCTCAACATGTACGGCGACGAGGAGGGCTTCGACGACCAGCGTCCGACGGACTACGTCGCCAACGAGTTCACGACCTTCTCCGACATGGAGTGGGACCAGTGGGACGGGACGCGCGCGCTGGGCGAGGGCGAGGTCCTGGGCACCTGGTGCATGGACCAGGGCTGCCAGGACGACCCCTACGACGTGGAGATCGAGCTCGGGGACCCGGTCGAGGCGAACGGCACCCGGTACTTCTCCACGTACACGGTCACCGAGTACGACGACGACATGCCGCAGGAGCAGCGGGACGCGCTGGAGCAGGCCGACGGCGGACAGCTCAACACCCCCGCGGCCGAGTGACCCCGTTCCCCGGCGCCGGACGGCAGGCGCCGGGACACACGTGAACGCGGCCGGGGCGGGGCGAACGTGAGCTTCGACTCCGCAGCTCTTCTCGGAATCCTTGCAAAGTTCAGAAATCACCTGAAACCGCTGGTCAGGGCGGGCATTGGATCGGCTTGAACGGGGCCGGAGGGTGCCGAACCGGGCGTGGCGAGCCCCGGAGGTCTCTAGTCTGCTGAGTTGTGGGACTCAACCAGTGGGCGGACAACCGCGCGGACGAAGGACAGGACACCGGCGACCGGCCGGTGCCACGGCACGGCCGTGCCGCTCTGCTGCGGCTGGCCGCCTGGTTCGAGGAGTCCGGACCCGACAGGGCCGACGCGCTCGCCACCGCCGCCTTCGCCCTGCACCCCGCCCGCCACCTGGAAGGCCGGGTCGACGACAGCGTCGCGGCGACCACCAGCTGGTGGCAGTCCGAGCCCGACCGCAGCACTGTCACCGAGCACCCCGGCACCCGTCTGCCCGAACCCGTGCGCGACCACCGCGCCCAGCAGGCCCGGCTGCGGGACGCCGCCGAGTCCTCCGCGCACTGGCGCCGGGCCGGCGCGGAACAGGTCCGGTCCCTGCTCACCGAACCCACCGGCGACCGCGCCCGCCTGGACCTGTCCGGGGCCGGCATGGAGGTGCTCATGGAGCTCCTCACCGCCGCGCTCGGGTCGGGCGACGCCACCCGCCGCCCCACGTCCGCGGGCGACCTGGAGTTCGGCCTGCGCCTGCACGTCCACGCGGCGCCCGGAGCCGAGGTCACGGTCCGCGGTGAGGGCGGGGACCTGACGCTGGAGGGACTGCGCCTGTGCGTGACCTCCTACGAGCAGCACACCGCGCCCCGGCCCATGGCGGCCCCGGGGGTCGCGGCCCGCTCCGCCCTCGACTCCACCCGGCCCGTGACGGCTCCGCCACCTGCGGCCGATCCCGAACCCGTGTCCGATCCCGTGGCTGATCCCGAACCCGTGTCCGATGCCGGATCCGTGGCCGGCCCCGGTCCGGTCCCCGACACCGCGGCCGGTTCCACGGCACCCGCCGCCCCCGCCTCCCGCACGGCGGACGCGGACGGGGGCGGGTCCCACGCGGAACCCTCCTCACCGCGCTCCGAACCCCCGTCCTCCGACGAGCCCGGCGCTCCGGCGAGCCCTCCGCCCGCCGGTCCGCCGGTCAGCACCGCCGACGCCCCGGACGCTCCGGACGCCCCTGTCGCCGACCCCGCTCCCACCGATAGCCTCCCCGGACCGGACCCCGACGTGGAGACCACCGGACCCATCGACATCGCGAAGCACACGCCCTGGACGCGGAGGTGGGGGTGATGGAGACCAACGCCCACATGGAGGACGCCGCCCTCATCGGTGAGCGGCAGGCCGCCGCGCGCGCCCTCATGTCCCGGCCCCTGCTCACCCGGCGGACCCACCCGGCCGAGTTCTCCCTCGTGCGCTCGCACGCGGAGTGGCTGATCCAGCGCTTCCAGCGGGTCCTCGGCTACCGGCTCACCGTGGCCGACGACCACGCCCGCCTGGTCAAGCGCGGTCTGGTCGACGAGGTGGTCCTTCCCACCACCCGCTCCACCGGTGCCCGATTCACCCCCCGGACCCACACCTACCTCGCACTCGCGCTCGCGGTCCTGGTCGAGCAGACCGGACCCACCACGGTCCGCTCCCTCGCCGTCCGGGTCCGCGCCGCCGCACGCGAGGCCGGGGTCGACGCCGACCCCGCGCGCGGCCTCGGTGAACGCCGCGCCTTCTGTGCGGCCCTGCAGTACCTGGTCGGCCTCGGCGCGCTCGCCGAGACCTCCGGGAGCGTCCGGGCCCACCAGGCGGACGCCGCCGTGGACGCCGGCCTCGCACCGGACACCGAGGCCCTGCGCTCGGTGACCGCACACCTGCCCAAGGCGGGCGACGACCCCGTCTCCTTCCTCGCCGACGCCGCCGACACGGACCCCGAGAGCGACCAGGCGGGCGAGGTCGCCCTGCGCCGCCTGCTCGCCGAGACCGCCGTCGTCTACCGGGAACAGCTCCCGGACCGCCAGCGCGACCGCCTGGCGGCCCACCAGTGGCGGGCCGCCGCGGCGCTCGGGAACCTGCTCGGCTGCGACACCGAGATCCGCGCCGAGGGTGTGGCGCTCGTCATGCCGGACGAGGCCGCGGCGACCCCGCGCTTCCCCTCGGACGACCCCGTCGGACACACGGCCCTGGCCCTGGTCCGGCACCTCTCCGGCCGCCTGCACCCCGGCCGCCCCGCCACCTCCGTCCCCGTCCCCGACCAGGAACTCCTTGCGGCACTGGAGGTCCTCGGCGGCGCCGACGCACCGATCCGGTCCGAGTGGGCGCGTACCGCGGGTCCCGAGCTCCCGGCCCCGGACCGGCTGTCCGGTCTCGTGCTGGAGCTCCTCACCGGCCTCGGCCTGCTCACGGGAGGGCCCGGAACGTGGGCGCTCACCGCTGCGGCGGCCAGGTTCGGCGCCGACGTGGACGATCGCGTCCCCCGTATCCAGGACAATGACGAAGACAGCCGGACACACCCCACGCAACCGCGTGGTTCCGGTCACGGCGAGCCCGAGGACGAGGCCGACCCCCAGGCCGATCCCCGCGGCGACCTCGACCGGGTGGCGTCCGTGCTGCAAGCGGTGGCGAACGAGAAGGTGAGCGCGACCAGTGGTGACACAGGAGACGAGCGAGGCCCCCGGGACGGCTCCGGCTGATCCTGCCGACACCCCCCGTTACCGCCTCGAGCGCGCGGGCATCCGGAACGTCTGGCAGTACGACGACCACGTCCTGGACTTCGCCGAAGGGCGGCTTCTGCTGCGCGGCCGCAACGGCGCCGGCAAGTCCAAGGCGCTGGAGATGCTGCTCCCCTTCCTGCTGGACGGGGACGTCCGACGCCTGGACACCACCGGGACCAACCGGACCAGCCTGCGCTGGCTCATGGCCGACGACCCCCGTGCCTCCCAGGGCCCCGACGAGGGGGGTACCGGCCCCGACCTGCTGGGCGGCCCCGCCGAACCCGAACCCGCGTCCGACGACGGCGCGGACTCCCCGGATCCCTCGGACGCCTCCGGCGCCGTCACCCGGCTGGGCTACCTGTGGGTCGAGTTCACCACCGCCCGCGGCGACCGCGGCCTGGACTCCGCCGGGCCGAACCAGGGCACCCGCACCCACACCGGCCCCAACACCGCCTCGGCTCTGCTCGCCGCCTCCGCCCCCGACACCACACGGCCCCCCACGGGCCTCGCGCCCGCGGCCCCCGGTTCGGCCGCCTCCCTCCTGGCCGCCCCCGAGGACGCGGACACCCCCGCCACCGGCATCCCCGTCGTCGGTTCCCCCGGCGCGGGCACGGACACCGGCACCCCGGAGGACGCCTCCGACGAGGACGGCGCACCGCCCCGGCACCTCACCCTCGGCGCCGCCGTCATGGCCGTGGGCGACGCCGACCCCCGCTGCGTGTTCTTCGTGACCGACCGCCGCGTCGGCCACGACCTCGAACTGGTCACCGAGGGCCGACCCAAACCCGTGGACCGGCTCCGCTCGGAGATCGGCTCCGACAACTGCTTCACCAGCGCCGTCCCCTACCGCGCCCGAGTGATGCGGGACCTGTTCGGGATCGACGACTCCGTCCGCTACCGCAACCTCATCCACCTGCTCTACCGCCTGCGCCGCCCCACCATCGGCGACCGCCTCGAAGCCGGCGAGCTGGTCAGCGTCCTGTCCGAGGCCCTCCCGCCCATGGACGAGTCCGTCCTGGACGAGGTCGCCCGCAACATCGCCGACCTCGAACAGGCCCGCACCGACAAGAACGAGCTCACCGAGGCCGGGGCCGGGGTCACCGCCTTCCTCGCCGACTACCACGGCTACCTCCTGCACACCCTGCGCGCCCGCGCCGCCGAGGTCCGCGAACAGCTCGACTCGTGCACCCGCCGCACCGAGGAGACCGACCGCCTGCGCGCCGAGCTGGACGAGCTCATCACCGCGGAGAGCCAGATCGCCGAGGAGCGCGACCAGGCCCGCCGCACCCGCGACACCGCCAACGCCGACGACGGCACCCTCGCCGCCGCGCAGAACAACGCGGCCACCGCCACCACCAACGAGCGCCGCGCCTACGACGCGGCCGTCGGCGCCTACATCCGCGCGGCGGAGGCCGCCTGGGCCGCGGCCGAACACGCCGCGGCCACCGAGACCCACGCGGTGGAACGCCTCGGCGAGGACACCGCCGCCATCGAGCGCGCCCTGGAGGTCCTCCGGCAGACCCATCTGGAGGCCTCCCGCGCCGCGACCGCCGCCGGACTCGACCCACAGGCGCTCGGCCAGGTGCCCGACGCCCGCACCGCCGTCCACGCGCCCCGGGAGAACACCACCCGGGTCGACCTCCAAGGGTTGGAACAGGCGGTGGAGCGCGCCCCGGTCAACGGCATCGACCTCACCGACCTGCGTGAACACCTCGGCCGCCTGCACGACCGGCTCACCTCCGCGGGCAACGCCGCGGCCGACCGCACCGACCTCGCCACCCGGCTGACCGGACTCACCACCGCCGAGGCGGCCGCCGACCGCCGCCTGGTCGCGCTGACCAGCGAGGCCGAGAGCGCCGAGGCCGCGCTGGAGCACACCCACACCCGCGAGCAGGAGGCCATCGCCGCCCTGCGCACCGAGAGCGCCACCTACGCCGACGGCGTCCGTGACTGGGCGGCCGCCCTGCGCGACTCCAGCCACGCCCACGCCCTCGGCGAGGCCATCCACGAGCTGGAGGGCAGCGTCGAACTGCCCATCACCGACGCCCTGCGCGTCCTGGACCCCGAGGTCCCGGCCACCGTCGCCCGCCTCGCCCACACCGCGGTCGACCCGCTCCTGGAGGAGCTGCGCGCCCGGCGCGACGTCGCCGTCAACGAGGAGGGCCAGCTCGCCGACGAGCTCGCCGACCTCGCCGCCCGCCGCGCCAAGAACGCCGACAGCGCACCCGAACGCCCCGGCTGGGCCACCTACCCGCGCCCGGACGGCGACGGCGTCCCCTTCCACCTGGCCGTCGACTTCGCGGACGGCCTCACCTCCCGGGAACAGGCCGGACTGGAGGCGGCGCTGGAGGCCAGCGGGCTGCTCTCCAGCTGGATCCGCGCCGACGGCACCCTCTACGACCCCACCACCCGCGACCTCGTGGTCACCCCGGGCCGCCCGGCCAAGGGCCGCACCCTCCTCGACGTCCTCGTCCCCGTGGCACTCCCCGACCGGGGCGTGCAGAGCGACAACCTGCGCGCCCTGCTGGCCTCCGTCGCCCTGCGCTCGGAGGCCCCCGGAACCGCCGAGGACACCGAGGCCAAACACCGCCGCGACGGCTCCGTGGCCACCGTCAGCTCCATGTCGCTCTCCGGCGGCTGGCGCCTGGGCGTGGCCTCGGGCGCCCACTACAAGAGCGAACCCGAGTTCATCGGAGAGGCCGCACGCAAACGCGCCCGCGACCGCCAGTCCGCCAACACCGACCGCCGGATGGCCATCGCCGAGGCGCTCCTGGCCGAGGCGGGGGAGCGCCGCTGGGCGGTCGAACACTCCTACTCCGAGCTGCTGGAGGTCTCCCGCGACCTCCCCGAAGCCGCTCCGCTCATCCGCGCCTGGGCCGTGCTCGACGTCGCCCGGGACGACGTGGCCGCGGCCCGCCGCGCACACGAGACCGCCCAGTCCGCCGCCGAGGCCGCGCGCGCCGAGCTCCTCGGCATCCGCTCCCGCCTCTCCGAAGCCGCCGAGGGCGCGGCCCTGCCCACCACCCGCGCCGAACTCGACAGCGCCCTGCGCGCCCTGGACCACCTGCGGGTCCTCATCGCCTCGGCCCTGCGCGACCTCGACGTCCTCGCCTGGGAGCTCGCCGACCACGACCGCCACGTGGCCGCCTGGTCCCGCACCCGCGCCGCCCGCGTCCTGGCCGAGGACGCCCGCGCCGCCGCGATCGACGACATGATCACCGTGCGCCGCCAGTTCGAGCTCGGCGACCGCGCCCGGGGCGTGGCGGACGAGCAGATCGACGCCGCCCGCGAGCAGGTCCGGGCCCGCGCCGAGGAGGCCGCCCAGCGCCTCCCCGAACTCGAACGCGACGCCCAGAGCGCCCGCGACGAACGCGTCAGCGCCGAGGCCCGCCTCGACGTCGCCACCGCCGAACGCGCCGAACAGGTCCGCCGCGCCCTGGCGGCGGGGGAGGCCCTGGTCTCCGCGGTCACCACCGTCGGCGACCCCGACAGCAGGAACGTCACCGGCACCGAGGACACCGTCCCCGACGCCGTCCTGCTCGGCGCCGCCGGGCTGGGGGACTGCGCCTCCGAGGACGCGCCCCTGGCCCGCTACCTGGAGGCCGTCAACGGGGGACCGGAGGCCGAGCCCTCCGGCCCGGACGAGCGCCTGGCCCTCCTGGCCTCCTTCGTCGGGCAGCTGGAGGAAGGGCTGGCCGGACAGGGGGACGTCGCCGACGTCGACGACAGCGCCATCCTCGGCAGCCGCGAGGAGCTGCACCGCCTGCTCACCTCGGTGGGCTGGTCCCAGACCCGCACCGAGCTCACCGAGCCGCGCGGCGTCAAGCGCCTCACCGTGCACGACGAGGACGGCGCCCACGACGTCACCGCCTACGCCGAACGCGTCGCGCAGGCGGTCACCCGCGCCGAGGAGACCGTCGCCATCGCCGAGGAGGAGGCCTTCGAACGCCACCTCCTCGGCGAGCTCGCCGGCCACCTGTCCCACCAGATCGACGAGGCCCGCGGCCTCATCGCGACCATGAACGACGTCCTCAAGGACGTCACCACCTCGGCCGGGCTCGGCGTACGCCTGGACTGGAGCCTGGCGCCCGACGCCGGGGCCGACATCGAGGCGGTCGTCCCGCTGCTGGCCACCCCGGCCGAGGAGCGCACCCGCGTCCAGACCACCCGGCTGCGCGACGCCCTGCGCCGCTGCATCGAGGCGATCCGTCGCCTGGACCCGACCGCCACCGGCGGCGCCCAGCTGCGCGCCGCCCTCGACTACCGCTCCTGGTTCACCTTCACCGTCTACGTCACCGACTCCGCCGGGGACGAGCGCCGCCTGGGCCACCGCACCGCCCTCAGCCAGGGCGAACAGCGCGTGGTCGCCTACCTGGTGCTGTTCGCCGCGGCCGCCGCGCAGTTCGACGCCCTGGCCGTGCGGGCCCCGTGGGCGCCGCGCCTCATCCTGCTGGACGACGCCTTCGCCAAGGTCGACGAACCCACGCACGGGCGCCTGCTCGGCCTGCTGGTCGAACTCGACCTGGACTTCGTCCTCACCTCGGAACGCGTCTGGGGCTGCTTCGCGAGCGTGCCGAGCCTGAACATCTACGAGTGCCTGCGCGATCCCAACGTCCCGGGCATCGCCACGCTGCACTTCACCTGGGACGGCAGCCGGAGGAGGCTCGTCGGGGTGTGATCCCCGGGCGGCCCGGGCCACTTCCGGCGGGGCGGGAAACCCCGGCCCCTCCGGGCCCGGACGGGTTCCGGGTGCGTGCCGGTACACACATCACCAGCGCGCTTCCTCCCGTCCTGTCCTACTCTGCTGGTGAAGGCTTGCGAACGGAGCGGGGTGGCGAAGGTGACTCGGGGACCCGAGGCGAACACACGCGCAGGACGGGACGGCCACGAGGCCGCGCCCCAGGCCGACGACCCCACCACCAAGGCCCTCCTCGACGCCTTGGCGCGCTCGGGGCTGCCCGAGGGGGTGAGGGTCTGGATCAGCGCCGCCCTGTGGGGCGAGGACGCGCTCGAGGCCCTCCTGAGGGGCGAGCACGTCCCCGAGGCCCTCCCCGCCGGGCCGTCGGAGCCCCCGCCGGGGCGGGTGCGCCGGGCCTACCTCACGGGCATCCGCGTCCAGGGCTTCCGCGGCATCGGGCGCCCGGCCGACCTCACCTTCGCCCCCGGCCCGGGCCTGACCGTGATCGTCGGCCGCAACGGCTCCGGCAAGTCCAGCTTCGCGGAGGCCGCCGAGGCCGCCCTGACCGGCCGCAACCCCCGCTGGGACGCCATGCCCACCGGCTGGCGCGACGGCTGGCGCAACCTGCACTACGACGAGCGCACCGAGGCGACCGTCGACATCCACATCGCCGGGGACAGCGGACCCAC
Source organism: Nocardiopsis ganjiahuensis DSM 45031 (assembly GCF_000341085.1). Taxonomy (GTDB): domain Bacteria; phylum Actinomycetota; class Actinomycetes; order Streptosporangiales; family Streptosporangiaceae; genus Nocardiopsis; species Nocardiopsis ganjiahuensis. The sequence continues at coordinate 327,572 of NZ_ANBA01000013.1, forward strand.
CCGGATCAGCCGCCGCTGGACCGGGGAGAGCGTCCGCTCCGCACGCGGCGAGGTCGTGCACCCCGACGGCGAGGTGTCCCCCCTGCGCACCCTCGACTGGGGCGAGAACCTCGTCCGCTACCGGCCCTTCCTGTCCTACGACGAACTCGGCCGCACGGTGACCGGTCGCGCCGCGGAGCTCTACGACACCCTCACGGCCCTGCTCGGGCTCACCGGCCTGGCCGAGGCCGAACGCCGCCTGGCCAAGGTCTGCGACGGCCTGGTCCGGCGCCGCGACCGCCCCTCCCGGGAGCTGCGCCCCCTCATGGAGGCCCTCAACGCCTCCGGCGACCCCCGGGCCGCGCAGGCCGTGAACCTCCTCTCCGCGCCCTCCATGGACCTGGAGGCCCTGCGCCGCGTCGCCGCCGACGACGGCCCCAGCGACCCGGCCCTGCACGTGGTCCTGCGCCGTCTGCGCCGCCTGGCCGTCCCCGAGCGCACGATCATCGCCGACGTGGTCAACGAACTGCGCGGCGCCGCCATGGAACTGGCGATGGCCGCCGGGAGCAAGGGCGACCACGCGCACGGCGTGGTCCAGCTCCTCGAACAGGCGCTGGAGCACCACAAGCGCCATCCCACCGAGACCACCTGCCCCACCTGCTCGGCCACCGGTGCCCTCGGTGCCGACTGGGTGCGCCGGGCCAACGCCCAGCTCCGCGCGCTCCGCCCCCAGGCCGCCGGCGCCTCGGCCGCCTACGACCGCGCCGAGGCCGCCCGCGACCAGGCCCGCTTCCTGCTCTCCCCGGCGCCGTCCTGGCTGCCGCCGGAGAGCGAGCTCGGCCAGGTGTGGGCGCTGTGGGAGTCCGGTGCGACCATCGAGGACCTCGGGGAGCTGGCCGAGCACATCGAGACGGTGGGACGCAAGCTCCGGGCCGCGGCGGTCAGCGCCCGCAGGGACGCCTCCGAGCGCCTGGAGGACCCCACGGACGGCTGGTCCGACCTCGCGGACCGCCTCTCCGGCTGGTTGGACGACGCCCAGGGCGCCGTCGCCGCCAGTGAGACCCTGAGCGCCGCCGAGACGGCCCTGAACTGGCTGGCGGAGTACGCGCGCGGGGTCCGGGCGGAGCGGTTGGGCCCGGTGGCCGGTCAGGCCGAACAGGTGTGGTTCCGGCTGCGCCAGGAACGCCACATCGACCTCCAGGGCATGCGGCTGATCGGCCGCGGCGCCCGCAGGAGGGTCGAGGTGGACGTGTCCGTGGACGGTGTGGCCGACCAGACCAGCGCCCCCGGACTGCTCAGCCAGGGGGAGTTCCAGGCCCTGGCGCTGTCCATCTGCCTGCCGCGCACGCTGGTGGAGGGCAACCCGTTCGGCTTCCTGCTGCTCGACGACCCGGTCCAGGCGATGGACACCGAGACGGTCGAGGGGCTGGCCTCCGTCCTGGCCGAGGTGGGGCGGCACCGGCAGCTGATCGTGTTCACCCACGACACCCGCCTGTCGGACGCCCTGCGCCGGCTGGGCCTGCCCGCGGACATCCGCACGATCAACCGCGACGCGATGTCCAACGTCTGGCTGGCCGAAGGGGCCTCCTGAGGCCCTCTGAGGAGAGTGCACGGCGTCACATCCGGCCTCTTCCCGGGCTGTTCCGGGGAGGCCGGGAAAGCTCGGAAACCCCGCTCCCAGCGGGGTTTCCGCGTGTCCGGAGGGGTGCGGGGGAGGGTGCCGGGAGCGCCGCCCGAAGCCCTTCGGGAGGGGGTCGGGCATTCGATTTGGCAGACCACCCCCTGATCCCTGTATAGTCATGTTCAGCGCAAGGGGGCAACACCCCCGGGGCGGACGAAAGAAAGCCCCACAGCGCGCCCCTTTAGCTCAGTCGGCAGAGCGTCTCCATGGTAAGGAGAAGGTCTACGGTTCGATTCCGTAAAGGGGCTCCACCACTTGATGAGGTTCCGGTCCACTCAGGTGGGTGGCCGGTGGAACATCACCGGCCTGGGCCGGGAGTGTTCCGTACTGGATCGACTCCCGTCTGATCCGGGGCGGGGTAGCTCAGTCGGTAGAGCAAGCGGCTCATAATCGCTGTGTCGTCGGTTCAAGTCCGGCCCCCGCTACCAACCCGCTGACCCCTGAGCCTCAATACTCAGGGGTCGTCGTGGGTCTCCAGCAGTTTTCAACTGCGCCTAGGTAATGTCTCCAGCGAGAAAGGCACTCCGAAGTGGCTGCCACAGACGTGAGGCCGAAGATCACCCTGGCCTGCCAGGAGTGCAATCACCGGAACTACATCACGCGCAAGAACCGTCGGAACACCCCCGACCGTCTCACGATCAAGAAGTTCTGCCCGAACTGCCGCAAGCACAACGACCACCGCGAGACCCGCTAGGTTCTCGAAGGTCCGTTGTCCCAGGCAGGGAGCGGTCAGCTTCTCGTAGACTCCAGCCCGGTGAGCACATCGCTCACCGGGCTTTTGTTGTTGCCCAGCACAGGAGAGACAGAGCGTGGCGATCAACCCTGACTACCTCGGCCGGGAGTACCCCGCCCCCGAGGCCTACGAGGTGACCCGCGGCAAGATCCGCGAGTTCGCCGAGGCGATCAACGACCTCAACCCCGTCTACCTCGACAGGGCCTCCGCCAAGGCCCTCGGGTACACCGACGTCATCGCCCCGCCGACCTTCCCCGTGATCCTGGGCATGGCCGGCTCGGCGCTGGCCCTGGCCGACCCCGACCTCGGGGTGGACTTCTCCCGGGTCGTCCACGGCGACCAGAGCTTCCACTACAGCCGCCCGCTCCGCGCGGGCGACGTCCTGAGCACGGTCACCCGCATCACCGACATCAAGGCGCTGGGCGGCAACGAGCTCATCACCCTGGAGACGGTGGCCGAGGCGGCCGACGGCGAGCACGTGGTGACGGCGGGCATGATGCTCGTCGTCCGGGGTTCCTAGGAAGCGGGGAAGAGCAGATGAGCAGGATCAGCCACGCCGACGTCGAGGTCGGCACCCAGATCCCCGAGCAGACCTTCCCGGTCCGCCGCCTGGACCTGGTCCGCTATGCGGGCGCCTCGGGTGACTTCAACCCGATCCACTGGAACGAGCGCTTCGCCAAGTCCGTCGGGCTGCCCGACGTGATCGCGCACGGCATGTTCACCATGGCCGAGGCCGGCCGGGTCGTCACGGACTGGACCGGGGACCCCGGCAGCGTCGTCGACTACTCGGTGCGCTTCTCCGCCCCCGTGGTGGTCCCGGACGACGACGAGGGCGCGGAGATCACCGTCGGCGGCAAGGTCAAGGCCAAGCACGACGACGGGACCGTCACCGTGCTGCTGACCGCCCGCTCCGGCGGGGCCAAGGTCCTCGCCAAGGCCTCCGCCGTCGTCCGCCTGGCCCAGTAGCCGGCCGGGCCGCACCCACCACCCCGCACCCGCGTTCGCTCCCTTCACCAGAGGTATGCCCGTGTCCACGATGCTCGCCGACCACACCACCCTCGGCCTGGGCGGTCCCGCCAAGGCCTTCCGGACCGCCGTCTCCACCGAGGAGCTCGTCCGGCTCGTCACCGAGGCCGACCGCTCCGAGGAGCCCGTCCTCGTGCTCGGCGGCGGCAGCAACCTGGTCGTCGCCGACGACGGGTTCCCCGGCACCGTGGTCCTCGTGGCCTCCCAGGGCGTCACCACGACCGGGGGCGGCACCGACCCGGAGACCGGCGAGGAGATCGTCCTCCTGAGGGCGGACGCGGGTGTGGAGTGGGATCCGCTGGTCGAGCGGACCGTCGCCGAAGGGCTCAACGGCGTCGAGTTCCTCTCCGGCATCCCCGGCCGGGTGGGCTCCACCCCCATCCAGAACGTGGGCGCCTACGGCCAGGACGTCAGCCAGACCGTCCGTGAGGTGCTGGTCCTGGACCGCACCACCGGCGAGCTGGTCACGATGACCAACGCCGACTGCGGGTTCACCTACCGCGACAGCGTCTTCAAGGGCCACGACCGTTACGTGGTGTGCGAGGTCGTCTTCGAGCTGCGCCGGAGCGGGCTCAGCCGCCCGGTCCGCTACGCCGAGGTCGCCCGCACCATGGGAGTGGAAGCGGGCGAGCGGGTCCCCCTAGCCCGGGCCCGCGAAGTGGTCCTGGGGCTGCGCAGGGGCAAGGGCATGGTCCTGGACCCCGCCGACCCCGACACCCGCAGCGCCGGTTCGTTCTTCACCAACCCGGTCCTGGCGCCGGAGGAGTACGCGGCCTTCCACGAGCGCGCCGTTGAGCGACTGGGCGCCGGCACCGAGGTCCCCGGCCACCCCGACGCCGACGGCAACGTGAAGCTCTCCGCCGCCTGGCTGATCGACCGGGCCGGGTTCACCAAGGGCTACGGCGACGGCCCCGCACGCATCTCGGGCAAGCACACCCTCGCCCTGACCAATCCCGGTGGCGCGACCACCGCCGACCTGCTCGACCTGGCCCGGGAAGTACGCGCCGGGGTCGAGGAGGCCTTCGGCGTGCGCCTGGTCAACGAGCCCGTGATGCTCGGCGTGAGCCTCTGACATCCCATCAGGGACAACACGCCAAAGAATCGAGTTAGGCGCTCCTAACTCCTTTTTCAGGCCAACCTGATAAATCAATTCGCCAGAGCGACAAATTGCAATGCAAAATGGTTCTGGTAATGTCGTGGGCGTCGAAGGGGAGTAGTCCCCAATCTGCGCGGTCGACATACTGGACCACCGTCCCGGCCGCGTGAGCCCAGTTCAGGGTCCCCGTTCAAGGGCCTGGACCACACGGGCGGACGAGACCTTTGACCCGGTAGGAATCGACCGGGTTGAAGGGGCGTCCCCGCCTCCTTCTGCCCATCACGGACAGCAGGAGCAAGTACATGTCAGCATTTCTGGTCGCGCTCGGCGTGAGCAGCCTCGCCATCTTCGTCGCCGAAATGGGTGACAAGACCCAGCTCGTCGCGATGTCCCTGGCGACCCGGTACCGCGCCCTCACCGTCATCCTCGGCATCACCGTCGCCACCGCCGTGGTGCACCTGGGCAGCGTGTTCGTCGCCGAGGTCCTCGGCGCCGCACTTCCCACCGACTGGCTCACTCTGGCCGCCGGTGTCGCCTTCCTGATCTTCGGCGCCTGGACGCTGCGCGGCGACGAGATGAGCGACAAGGACGAGGAGCGCGCCGCCTCCCGCCGCATCCGCTCGGGGTTCATGACGGTGTTCGTGGTCTTCCTCGTGGCGGAGCTCGGCGACAAGACCATGCTCGCCACGATCACGGTCGGCACCCAGTACCACTGGCTCCCGGTGTGGATCGGCTCCACCGTCGGCATGGTCGCCGCCGACGCGATCGCCATCGCCATCGGCGCGGTCCTCGGCAAGAAGCTCCCCGAACGGGCCATCCAGATCGGTGCAGCCGTGCTGTTCTTCGTCGCCGGCGCCGCCATGCTCGCCCAGGGCGCCTGGATGCTCCTCCGCTGACGGAGCCCTTCATCCCGGAGGCCCCCGCCCCCGGAGCCCCGGCCGCGGAGTCCCCGCTGCCGGGGCCCGGTCAGTCCGCCACGGGTTCGGGGTCGCCGGCCAGCCAGGCGTCCACCCCCGAGATCAGGTCCTTCTTCAGGGAGTCCGGGGCCCCCGCGCCGCGGATGGACATCTTCGCCAGGTCCGCCAGCTCGGCATCGGTGAACCCGAAGACCTCGCGGGCGATCCGGTACTGCTCCACGAGGCGGGGGCCGAAGAGCAGGGGGTCGTCGGTGCCCAGGGCGATGGGCGCGCCGGCCTGGTAGAGCCTGCGCAGCGGCACGCGGTCGAGTTCCTCGAACACCCCGAGGCTCACGTTGGAGGTCGGGCAGACCTCCAGGGTCACCTCCTGGGTGGCGATCCGCTCCAGGAGGTAGGGGTCCTCGACGGCGCGCACGCCGTGGCCGATGCGGTCGGCGTCGAGTTCGTCCAGGCACTCGCGCACGCTGCGGGGACCGTTGAGCTCACCGCCGTGCGGCGTGGAGAGCAGCCCGGCGCGTTTGGCGATGCGGAAGGCCGCCTCGAACTCGCGGGCGCGGCCCCGCCGCTCGTCGTTGTTCAGGCCGAACGAGACCACGCCCCTGCCCGCGTACTGCCGGGCCAGGCGTGCGAGGGCCCGGGCGTCGAGGGGGTGCCGGGTGCGGTTGGCCGCGACCATCAGGCCGATGGACACCCCGGTGTCCCGTTCGGCGGCGCGGGCGGCGTCCAGGATCAGCTCCAGGGTCGCGGTGAGCCCGTCGAAGAGCGCCGCGTACCCGCTGGGGTCGACCTGGATCTCCAGCCACGCGGAACCGGCCGCCTTCTCGTCCTCGGCGGCCTCGCGCAGCAGGCGGTAGATGTCCTCCGGCCTGCGCAGGACGGAGCGGGCGATGTCGTAGAGGCGCTGGAAGCGGAACCAGCCCCGTTCGTCGGTGGCCCGGAGCTTGGGCGGCCACTCCTTGACCAGGGCCTGGGGCAGGTGCACTCCGCGCTCCTCGGCGAGCTCCACCAGGGTGTCGTGGCGCATCGAGCCGGTGAAGTGCAGATGAAGGTGTGCTTTGGGCAGCCGGTCCAGTCGGCGAGCGGTGGTCGGTGTCTCCATGAACCAAGCCTGCCGTATGAAGGGCACCGGCCGTGCCAGGAATGGTCAACACCACAGAAACACGGACGCGCCCCGTGATCCGGGGCGCGTCCGCCGTGAGCGTCGGGGGAGCGGCTACCTGGCCTCGGCCAGCAGCTTCTGGATGCGGCTCACGCCCTCGGCGAGGTCCTCGTCGCTGAGCGCGTAGGACAGACGCAGGTATCCGGGGGTACCGAAGGCCTCACCGGGCACCACGGCCACCTCGGCCTCCTCGAGGATGATCTCGGCGAGCTCGGCGGAGGTCTGCGGGCTCCTGCCGCGGATCTCCTTGCCGAGGACGCCCTTGACCGACGGGTAGGCGTAGAACGCGCCCTCGGGGACGGGGCAGACGACACCGTCGATCTCGTTGAGCATCCGCACGACGGTCCGGCGGCGGCGGTCGAAGGCCTTCTTCATCTCCTCGACGGCGGTGAGATCGCCGGAGACGGCGGCCAGTGCGGCGGCCTGCGAGACGTTGGCGACGTTGGAGGTGGCGTGCGACTGGAGGTTGCCCGCCGCCTTGACGACGTCCTTCGGGCCGATGATCCACCCCACGCGCCAGCCGGTCATCGCGTACGTCTTGGCGACGCCGTTGACGACGACGGTGCGGTCGGCGATCGAGGGGACCTCGACGGGCAGCGAGGAGAACTCGGCGTCGCCGTACACCAGGTGCTCGTAGATCTCGTCCGTCAGCACCCACAGGCCGTGCTCGTCGGCCCACCGGCCGATGGCGCGGACCTGCTCGCGCGGGTAGACGGCGCCGGTCGGGTTCGACGGGGAGACGAAGACCAGGACCTTGGTGCGCTCGGTGCGCGCGGCCTCGAGCTGCTCGACACCCGCCATGTAGCCCGTGCTCTCGTCGGTGACGACGAAGACCGGGACACCGCCGGCGAGCTTGATCGACTCGGGGTAGGTGGTCCAGTACGGGGCGATGACGATGACCTCGTCACCCGGGTCCAGCATGGCGGCGAAGGCCTCGTAGATGGCCTGCTTGCCGCCGTTGGTCACCAGGATCTGGGCGGGCTCGACCTCGTAGCCGGAGTCACGCCGGGTCTTCTCCGCGATGGCCTTCTTCAGCTCGGGAAGGCCGCCGGCGGGGGTGTAGCGGTGGAAGCGGGGCTCACGGGCGGCGGCCACGGCCGCGTCCACGATGTAGTCCGGGGTCGGGAAGTCCGGTTCTCCCGCGCCGAAGCCGATGACGGGGCGGCCCTCCGCCTTCATGGCCTTGGCCTTGGCGTCCACCGCCAGCGTGGCGGACTCGGAGATGGCGCTGATACGTGCAGAGACACGGGGTCGGTCAGTCATGTTTCCCATGGTGTCACGTGCCCCTTTGCGATGCCGGGGGGAAGTCACTTCCCCCGGCGGGGAAGGTCACCCGCCGACGGGCGGGAACGGGTCATCCGGTTTGGACGCAGCGGTGGAGAGGGCATACACTCGTCCGCGTCGGCCGGTCGTTATACGGGCGTCACACCCCCGAGGGTGTGCGACAGCACTCCGGACCGGCTATGGTGGGGAACGCAGTTTCCGCTAAGGGCAGTGGCTCAATTGGCAGAGCACCGGTCTCCAAAACCGGCGGTTGGGGGTTCGAGTCCCTCCTGCCCTGCAAGTCCGCACGCGGTTCCGGGGTGGCGATCAGTCGCCACCCCGACCGCGAGCGCAACGGAACTACGGGGATACGAAGCAGCCCGCGACCCTAAGGACCCCAGGTGACTCAGACTGACGCCGACGCGAAGCCCGACAAGGAGCCGAAGCGTCGTACCGGTCCGGTGACGTTCACCAAGCAGGTCGTCGGAGAACTTCGCAAGGTTCGCTGGCCCACGCGCAAGGAACTCGTCACCTACACCATCGTCGTGTTGGTGTTCGTCGTGATCGTCCTCGCCTACGTCTCCGTTCTCGACTTCGCCTTCGGCGAGGCCGTGACCTGGCTCTACAGCAACTTCGGCCGTCCCGCCGGCGTCTAGCCCGCGTTCCGGCGCCCCTCGGGGGCGCCGCCCGACGGCGGTCGTGTCCGCCCTCCGAGTCTTCCGACCGGACTCCCGCTCGGCCTCTGCCCGGTCCCGTTCGTCCGCGCGTTGGTCCCGCTTCGCCCGGAGAGACCGTAAGCTGGCAGAACTGGGTTCGACGCACGGCCTGTTCGGTGTGCGTCGTGCGCATCAGCGAATCCGACGAGAGAAAGAGCAGCCGTGTCCGAGTCCCCACTGACCTCTGACGACTTCCCCGAAGAGGAGCCGGATCAGTCGTCGGCGGAAGAGACCGGCCTGGCGGGCGAGCTGTCCGAGGAAACGGTCGAACCGACCGACGCCGACAGCCCGGAGCCGGCCGAAGAGGCCGACGAGAGCACCGAGGAAGCCGAAGAGACCGAAGAGGTCGAAGAGGCTGACGCGGAGCCCGAGCTGCCCCGTCTCGACCCCGTCGAGGAATTCAAGAACGAACTCGTCCTGCTGCCCGGCGACTGGTACGTCGTGCACACCTACGCAGGCTACGAGAAGCGGGTCAAGGCCAACGTCGAGAGCCGTACCCAGTCCCTCAACATGGAGGAGTACATCTTCCAGGTCGAGGTGCCCGAGCACGAGGTCACCGAGGTCAAGAGCGGCAAGCGCCAGCAGGTCACCGAGAAGGTCCTGCCCGGTTACGTCCTCGTCCGCATGGACCTGACCGACGAGTCCTGGTCGGCCATCCGCAACACCCCCGGTGTGACCGGTTTCGTGGGCCTGTCCAACAAGCCCGCCCCGCTGAGCCTCACCGAGGTGGCCAAGCTTCTGGCTCCCGAGCCGGAGGAGGAGCCGGAGCAGGCCCAGCAGGCCAAGGGTTCGGGCGGCGAGGTCCGCTCGGACGTGGCCTACGAGGTCGGCGAGTCCGTCACGGTCATGGAGGGTCCGTTCGCGACCCTGCCCGCCACCGTCAGCGAGATCAACGCCGACACCCAGAAGCTCAAGGTGCTGGTGTCGATCTTCGGGCGCGAGACCCCGGTCGAGCTCTCCTTCAACCAGGTCGCCAAGATCTGACCCTTGTGGGGCCTTCCCCACAAACCCGCCCGGACCACTGTCCGGGCGACGTAGACTTGGTAGGTCCGTCCCTCGCGGGGCGGACCTACTGTCGCGTGTCCCTCCCGGGTGGAAACCCGGGTGGAACGCGCTCCGGCCCGTCCGGTCCCGACGGGCCGTGACCCCGTGCTCCCGCACGGGACAGCCTCCTTCGGCAACGGTTCCGCCGTGGTCCCCGTGACCCGCGGCGCCGAGGGGGAGGCAGGGGCCGGCACACAACGCAGATCAGGCAAAGGACCCGATATGCCTCCGAAGAAGAAACTTGCCGCACTCGTCAAGGTGCAGCTCCCCGCCGGTCAGGCGACCCCGGCGCCGCCCGTTGGTACCGCTCTCGGTCCGCACGGCGTCAACATCATGGACTTCTGCAAGCAGTACAACGCTGCTACCGAAGCCCAGCGCGGCAACGTCATCCCCGTAGAGATCTCCATCTACGAGGACCGTTCCTTCACCTTCATCACCAAGACGCCCCCGGCGCCGCGGCTGATCCTGAAGGCCGCCGGTCTGGACAAGGCCGCCACCGACCCGGGTCGCAGCACCGCCGGTTCGATCACCGCCGACCAGGTCCGTGAGATCGCGCAGACCAAGCTGCCCGACCTCAACACCGACGACATCGAGGCCGCGTCCAAGATCGTCGCCGGTACCGCCCGTTCGATGGGCATCGAGGTCAAGTAGCTCCCTTTCGGGGTTGCTCGACGGTAAGAACCACCGTGGCAGGGCCAGGCGCTGGCCCAATGACCACACGTTCCCGTAGGAGAACAGCGTGAAGCGCAGCAAAAACCACCGCAATGCCAACAACCTGGTGGACCGTGACCGGTTCTACGGCCCCGCCGAGGCCCTGAAGCTGGCCAAGGAGACCACCAAGGTCAAGTTCGACGCGACCGTCGAGGTCGCCCTGCGCCTGGGCGTCGACCCGCGCAAGGCCGACCAGATGGTCCGCGGCACCGTGAACCTGCCGAACGGCACCGGCAAGACCGCTCGGGTCCTGGTCTTCGCGACCGGTGAGCGTGCCGAGCAGGCTCGTGCCGCGGGCGCGGACATCGTTGGCGACGACGAGCTGGTCGAGAAGGTCCAGAACGGCTTCCTCGACTTCGACGCCGTCGTGGCCACCCCGGACCTCATGGGCAAGGTCGGCCGCCTCGGCCGCGTGCTCGGTCCGCGTGGCCTCATGCCCAACCCCAAGACGGGCACCGTCACCCCGGACGTGGCCAAGGCCGTGACCGAGATCAAGGGCGGCAAGATCGAGTTCCGCGTGGACCGCCACGGGAACCTGCACTTCATCATCGGCAAGGTGTCCTTCGACGACGCCAAGCTGATGGAGAACTACCAGGCCGCGATGGACGAGGTCAACCGCCTCAAGCCGTCCGCCGCCAAGGGCCGCTACATCAAGAAGGCCGTGGTCACCACCACGATGGGCCCGAGCATCCCGCTCGACGCCTAAGGCCTTCGCGCTCCTCGTGTGACAGACGAGCGGCCCCCGCCTCCTCAGGGAGTGCGGGGGCCGCTCGCGTGTGTGCGGGGGTTACGGCTGCATGGCGCCGATCTCTTCCTCGGCGGGCACCTCGAAGGAGGTCGACCCGAGGGCGGAGAACTCCATGGCCACGTCGGCCTCGTCGTCGGAGAACTCCATGCGCATCGGGAAGCCGTCAGCGTCGATCCACAGGGTGACGTCCAGGGATCCGGCGATGCTGCCGCCCATGAGCTCCTTGAGCGCGGCGGCCTGCGCGGTGTCGAGCTCGCCCAGCTCCTCGCCGGTCATCGAACCCGCGACGACGGTGGTCTCCACCCCGTCGATCGTCTCGTTCCCCGTCTCCTCGGCCTGGTCGAGCTCGGCGAGCGCGCCGGCGAGCTCGGGCAGCGACTCGACGTCGAAGACCTCGTCGGGGTTCTGGTCCATGTTGGACGCGTCGGTACGGATCCAGGCGGTGTCACCGTAGAGGCCGTTCTGGTTGGCCATCAGCGGGTCCTGGCCCTCTTCGACGATGACGACGATGGTGCCGAGGTCCTCCGCGGTGACATCGGCGGGCAGCTCGCCACCGAGGGACATCAGGTCGAACATCATCTCGCCGAGGAACGGCATGTTCATGGTGCTCTGGACGGCCGCCGGGTCGTCCATCACCTCGGAGACCATGGAGATCTCGATGTCGCCCAAATCCTCGTCGGGCATGGACATGTCCATGGTCAGGGTGTAGTTGGTGACCTCCTGGGTGTTGTCGCCCAGGCTGCTGAGCAGCTCCGAGAGTCCACCCTTCTGCTCCTCCTGCTCCTCCTCCACCGCGTCGACGGCGGTTTCGTCGGCCGCGTCGTTGCCGCAGGCGGTGAGGGCGAGGACCAGGGACAGGGAGCCGGCGGCGATCACGGCCGGAGTGCGGGTCTTCAAGGGGAAGCGTTCACTTTCTCAATGGGGGAAGAACAAGGACGCGACTGGGAGCGGGACGTCCTTCGAGCTCTGATACTCCCACCTGAGACGGACATTCCGGTCACTCGGTTCCGTCGGGTGCGAGGATCGGAATCAGTTCCTCACCGGACGGTGACCTCGTCCTCGGACGGGATCTCGAAGGAGGCACTGCCCACCTCGGTGAACTCCAGGACGCCCTCGGAACCGTCGCCGGACAGCTCCATCCGCACGGGGAAGCCGTCGGCGTCCACCCACAGGGTCACGGCCAGTTCCTCGGGCGTCCGGCCGAGCAGGGTGTTCAGGGACTCGCGCTGATCCTCCGCCAGGGCGGCCAGACCCTCGTCGTCCAGGGTTCCCTCGATCACGGCGGCCTCGCCCCCGTCGACCTTCTCGGTGCCGGTGTGCTCGGCCCCCTCCAGGGTGCTCAGGGAGTCCACCAGGTCGGACAGCTCCGTCACCTCGAAGTCCAGGGGCATGTCGACGGAGACCGAGCTCCCGGGGTCCCCGCTACGCAGCCACGGGGTGTCCACCCCGTAGATCCCGTCCGAGTCGTCGACGTAGACCAGCCCGTCGTGGGAGATGTACTCGTTGCGGGCCAGCTTCTCCACGGTCGCGCCTTCGGGGACGCTGCCGTGCTCCTCGAAGGCCTCCATCGCGAGTTCGCCCGCGTAGGGCATCTCGCTGACGCAGTGGTGGGCCTCCGGTTCGGCCATGACCGTGCAGGAACCGGTCCTGGTCAGGTCGCCCTCCTCCAGGCCGTCCGCGGAGACGTCGGCTGCGACGGTGTAGGAGGACACCGAGCCGAAGGCCTCGGTCAGTCCTTCCAACAGCTCGGGGACGTCGACCGGGGCGGTCTCCGTGGACTCCTCGGCGGCGTCGGCCGCCTCGGTCTCCGGGGCCGGGCCCGGTTCGGCGGAGCCGCAGGCACTCAGGGCGAGGGTGAGGGACAGGGTGAGGCAGCCCGCTGTGAACAGGGCGGGCACGGGGGACTTCACGGGGGGCGTTCGCTTTCTGAACCGGGGGCGCGTCAGGGAGCGGGAGCGCCCGGCCGGGTCATGATGCCACGGGTTCGCTGACCTCGTCGCCGTTGGGGACGTGGAAGGAGGTCCGGTCGCGGTCGGAGAACTCCAGCCACAGCGACGCCTCCTCTCCGGAGGACTCCATACGTACCGGGAAGCCCGACCGGTCCACCCAGACGTACACGTCCAGGGCCCCGGAGGCGTCCTCGCCGAGCAGGGGCACGACGGCGTCGCGCTCGGCGGCCGCGCCGTCCGCCGCGGCGGGCAGGACCCCGGTCAGCGGGAGGGCTTCGGTGCGACCGACGCTCTCGGCGGGGCCCGCCTCGGCCCCCTCCATCCCGGCGAACAGGTCGACCAGTGCGGACAGGGAGGCGAGGTCGAACACCTCGGCAGGGGCGGGCGCGGGCAGCAGGTCATCGCCCCGGACCCACTCGGTGGGGGCACCCAGCAGGTCCCCGGTGTCGTGCAGCAGGGCCTCGCCGTCCTCCGGGTAGACCACGACCAGCTCCGATCCGTCGGCGCGGGTCAGGGTGGCCCGTACCGCGGCGGGGGAGTCGGAGACCTCGTAGGACAGACGCGTCCCCGAACCGTCCGGTCCGTCCGGTGAGCCGGGGCCGAAGCCCAGTTCCAGGGTGTAGTTGTCGGCCCGGTCGGCGGCGTCGGCCAGGGCCGAGAGCAGCGCCTCGGGGTCGGCCTCCTCGTGCCAGGGCCGGTCCGCGGCGCTCAAGACCACGCATCCCGAGAGGCCGAGGGCGAGAACGCAGGTGAGGGCAGCGGTGGAACGGGGGGACTCCACGGGGGAACGGGCTCCTTCTGCGCGGGGGGTGGCGACGGTCATACGTATCCGTATCAGACCGCAGACCAAAGCACTCCCGCGGTCGGCTAGTATCAGTAATTGCCGAAGACCGCTGGTAGTCACCCGCTCGGGTGACCCAAGGACCCGTTGATGGGCGCCCGCGCAGGTGTCACCAGAGCTTTCCCGTTCCGGTACGTGCCAGTCACGTCCTGAGAACGCGGTCGTGCCCCGTGCGCCTCGCGCTCGGGGCTTTTTCTCGTGCTGACGCCGATCGTGGAGTCCTTGGGAGTCAACCAGCGTTCACTGTTGGAAGGAGTCCCATGGCGAGGCCGGACAAGGCAGCCGCGGTCGCCGAACTCGCGGACCAGTTCCGTGAGTCGAACGGCGCCGTGCTGACCGAATACCGGGGGCTCACTGTCGCGCAGATCACTGAACTGCGCAACAGCCTCGGCCAGACTGCGCGTTTTCGCATCGTCAAGAACACGCTGACCAAGATCGCGGTCAAGGACGCCGGTGTCGACGAGCAGATCACCGATCTGCTCGAGGGCCCGTCCGCCATCGCCTTCGTCCACGGGGACGTTGTCGAGGCCGCCAAGGGTCTGCGTGACTTCTCGAAGGCGAACTCGCCCCTGGTGATCAAGGGCGGCATCATCGACGGCAAGTCGATGAGCGCCGAGGACATCACCAAGCTGGCCGATCTGGAGTCCCGAGAGGTTCTCCTCTCGAAGCTTGCCGGCGCGCTCAAGGCCAAGCAGGGCCAGGCCGCCGCCGTCTTCCAGGCGCTCCCGTCCAAGGCCGTGCGTCTCGCACAGGCCCTGGCGGACAAGCGTTCCGAGGAAGCCGCTTAAACCCCATGAACCACGGCGGGTGCCGACGGCGCCCGGCTATTGGCTCGCACGATGCGCCGTCGGGCGCGCGTGTCGTTAGAGAAAGAGAGATCGCATCATGGCGAAGCTCAGCAACGAGGACCTGCTTGCCGCGTTCGAGGAGATGACCCTCCTCGAGCTCTCCGAGTTCGTGAAGCTGTTCGAGGACAAGTTCGACGTCACCGCTGCCGCCCCGGCCGCCGTCGCCGTCGCCGGCCCCGCCGGTGCCGCTGCCGCCGAGACCGAGGAGCAGAGCGAGTTCGACGTCGTCCTCGAGTCCGCCGGTGACAAGAAGATCCAGGTCATCAAGGAGGTCCGCAGCCTCACGAGCCTGGGCCTCAAGGAGGCCAAGGACCTCGTCGACAACGCCCCGAAGGCTCTCCTCGAGGGTGTCAACAAGGAGGCCGCCGAGAAGGCGAAGGCCGCCCTTGAGGGCGCTGGCGCCACCGTCACCCTCAAGTAGTCCTCCGCGGGCCTCAGACGCCCGCTGGTCTGCGCGAAGCGGCCGTTCCTCCTCCGGGAGGGGCGGCCGCTTTCCTGTGTCCTGGGACGTCTGGAGGGCGCCTGGCGGCGTCCGGGAGGCGCCGGAGGGGCGCCCGCGGGAGGTCGGGGGATTCGGTCCGTCGAGAACCCCGGCGTTCCGGTCCGCTCGTGGAGCCCGAACGCCCCCGCGGGCTGGGGCCCGACGTCCCGTATGTCGTGAACGACGCCGTGTCTGAACCGTCGTGAGCTGGGTGATGTGCGAAGCTGTGCCTGTCCGGGGGGAGAAACCCCGAGCTCGCGTGTGCGAACTGTCCCTTGGACGCGATAACCTCCCGTCCCGGGAATCTTGACGGGGCTCGGGGAGAGTGTTTACCCGCCTGGGGCGGGGGAACCTTTCCGGGTGTCCGTTGGCTCACATCCCCCGTGGGGCCAGGGCAGGCGCGCTGTTACACCCTGATGGTCCAGGGCCTTCCCCCGGGGATGTCCGTGAAGACGGTTCCACCGTCCACCGGGACCCGGCCCGGAGCTGTCAGCTCCCACCGGAGTCGCTGCTGGTCGGGCGGTGGGCTTGACGGATCGCTCTCCAGGGGTGATCCTGCCGGTGTCGTGAGTGGCGCTGTGGACCGTGAGTGGACAGCGGTGTGGTGTTCGGCTACACTGCTCTTTTGCGCTGCCCTTTGGTGATCCCTGTGTCGGAGTTCGGCTTCCGCCATCCCATTCTTCTGGAATCCGGAAGGCCCGTTCCCGCTCGATGTGACCGTCTCAACCGCGTTGCGGCGGTCCTTCTCGTGACGGATCGTCTGGCGTGCGCGCTTCAACCGCCACAAGCCTTCGGAAGGACCCCTGTTGGCAGCCTCGCGCAACGCCTCCGCTAACGCCCTTGGTCCGCACCGCGTTTCTTTCGCCCGTATCCAGGAGCCCCTCGAGGTTCCCAACCTTCTGGCCTTGCAGACCGAGTCGTTCGACTGGCTGCTTGGCAACGACACGTGGAAGACCCGGGTCGAGACGGCCCGCAACGCCGGCCGCAAGGACGTTCCGGAGCAGTCCGGTCTCGAAGAGATCTTCGAGGAGATCAGTCCGATCGAGGACTTCTCGGGCACGATGTCGCTGTCGTTCCGCGACCATCGGTTCGAGCCGCCCAAGTACTCCGAGGAGGAGTGCAAGGACAAGGACATGACGTACTCCGCCCCGATGTTCGTCACGGCGGAGTTCATCAACAACGACACCGGTGAGATCAAGAGCCAGACGGTGTTCATGGGCGACTTCCCGCTCATGACCGTCAAGGGCACCTTCATCATCAACGGCACCGAGCGCGTTGTCGTCTCCCAGCTGGTCCGTTCCCCGGGTGTGTACTTCGACAAGTCCGTCGACAAGACCTCGGACAAGGACCTCTTCGGCTGCAAGGTCATCCCGTCCCGCGGTGCCTGGCTGGAGTTCGAGGTCGACAAGCGCGACTTCGTCGGCGTCCGCATCGACCGCAAGCGCAAGCAGGGCGTCACCGTCCTGCTCAAGGCGCTCGGCTGGACCACCGACCAGATCCTCGAGCGCTTCGGCCAGTACGAGTCGATCCGCAACACCCTGGAGAAGGACCCCACAGCGGGCACCGACGACGCGCTGCTGGACATCTACCGCAAGCTGCGCCCGGGAGAGCCGCCCACGAAGGAGTCGGCCCAGGCGCTGCTGGAGAACCTGTACTTCAACCCCAAGCGCTACGACCTGGCCAAGGTCGGCCGGTACAAGATCAACAAGAAGCTCGGCCTCGACACCGACTTCACGCAGGGGACCCTCACCGAAGAGGACATCGTCGCGACCATCGACTACATGGTCCGCCTCCACGCGGGCGAGGTCGAGAAGGAGACCGTCCTCGGTCTCCGTCCGGTCGAGACCGACGACATCGACCACTTCGGCAACCGTCGCCTGCGCACCGTCGGCGAGCTCATCCAGAACCAGGTCCGCCTGGGCCTGGCCCGCATGGAGCGCGTCGTCCGTGAGCGGATGACCACTCAGGACGTCGAGGCGATCACGCCGCAGACCCTGATCAACATCCGTCCCGTCGTGGCCTCCATCAAGGAGTTCTTCGGCACCTCGCAGCTGTCCCAGTTCATGGACCAGACCAACCCGCTCGCGGGCCTGACCCACAAGCGCCGCCTCTCGGCGCTGGGTCCGGGCGGTCTGTCCCGTGAGCGCGCGGGCTTCGAGGTCCGAGA
The DNA here is from genome assembly GCF_000341085.1 of Nocardiopsis ganjiahuensis DSM 45031. GTDB lineage: Bacteria > Actinomycetota > Actinomycetes > Streptosporangiales > Streptosporangiaceae > Nocardiopsis > Nocardiopsis ganjiahuensis. Next base: position 344,931 of record NZ_ANBA01000013.1, read on the forward strand.
CGTTCACCCGTCCCACTACGGCCGCATGTGCCCGATCGAGACCCCTGAGGGCCCGAACATCGGTCTGATCGGCTCGCTCGCCGCCTACGGCCGGGTGAACTCCTTCGGGTTCGTGGAGACCCCGTACCGGAAGATCATCGACGGCAAGGTCTCGGAAGAGGTCCACTACCTGACCGCTGACGAAGAGGACCTCTACGTCATCGCGCAGGCGAACACCCCGATGAACCCGGACGGCACCTTCGCCGAGCCCAGCGTGCTCGTCCGCCGTAAGGGCGGGGAGTTCGAGCAGGTCAGCACCGACGAGGTCGACTACATGGACGTGTCGCCGCGCCAGATGGTGTCGGTCGCCACCGCCATGATCCCGTTCCTGGAGCACGACGACGCCAACCGCGCGCTCATGGGCTCCAACATGCAGCGCCAGGCCGTGCCGCTGCTCCGCGCCGAGTCGCCGTTCGTCGGCACCGGCATGGAGTACCGCGCCGCCACCGACGCCGGTGAGGTCATCCTCGCGGAGAAGGCGGGTGTCGTCGAGGACGTCACCGCCGACTACGTCACCGTGATGGCCGACGACGGCACGCGCAAGACGTACCGCATGGGCAAGTTCCAGCGCTCCAACCAGGGCACCTGCTTCAACCAGCGCCCGATCGTCCACGACGGTCAGCGCATCGAGGCCAAGCAGGTCCTCGCCGACGGTCCGTCCACGGACCAGGGCGAGATGTCGCTGGGCAAGAACCTCCTCGTGGCGTACATGTCCTGGGAGGGGCACAACTACGAGGACGCGATCATCCTCAGCCAGCGCCTGGTGCAGGACGACGTCCTCTCCTCGATCCACATCGAGGAGCACGAGGTCGACGCCCGTGACACCAAGCTGGGCCCGGAGGAGATCACCCGCGAGATCCCCAACGTCAGCGAGGAGGTCCTGGCCGACCTCGACGACCGGGGCATCATCCGCATCGGCGCCGAGGTCGTCGACGGTGACATCCTCGTCGGCAAGGTCACGCCCAAGGGCGAGACCGAGCTGACCCCGGAGGAGCGCCTGCTGCGCGCCATCTTCGGCGAGAAGGCCCGCGAGGTCCGCGACACCTCCCTGAAGGTGCCGCACGGCGAGACCGGCAAGGTCATCGGCGTCCGCGTGTTCAGCCGCGACGAGGGCGACGAGCTCGCCCCCGGCGTCAACGAGATGGTCCGCGTCTACGTGGCCCAGAAGCGCAAGATCACCGACGGTGACAAGCTCGCCGGCCGTCACGGCAACAAGGGCGTCATCTCGAAGATCCTGCCCCAGGAGGACATGCCCTTCCTGGAGGACGGCACCCCCGTCGACATCATCCTCAACCCGCTGGGCGTGCCCGGCCGAATGAACGTCGGCCAGGTACTCGAGGTCCACCTGGGATGGCTGGCCAAGAACGGCTGGCTGGTCGAGGGTGTCGAGGAGGAGTGGCAGAAGTCGCTGCACGCGATCGGAGCGGCCGAGGTCGAGCCGAACTCGCGCGTGGCCACGCCGGTCTTCGACGGCCTGCACGGTGACGAGCTCAGCGGCCTCATCCAGTCGGTCCGCCCGAACAAGGACGGCAACCGCCTCATCAACGAGGACGGCAAGGCCCGCCTGTTCGACGGCCGCACCGGTGAGCCCTTCGCCGAGCCGATCTCCGTCGGTTACAAGTACATCCTGAAGCTCCACCACCTCGTGGACGACAAGATCCACGCCCGCTCCACCGGCCCGTACTCCATGATCACGCAGCAGCCGCTGGGTGGTAAGGCGCAGTTCGGTGGCCAGCGATTCGGTGAGATGGAGGTCTGGGCGCTGGAGGCCTACGGTGCCGCCTACGCGCTCCAGGAGCTGCTCACCATCAAGTCCGACGACGTCGTGGGCCGTGTCAAGGTCTACGAGGCCATCGTCAAGGGCGAGAACATCCCCGAGCCGGGCATCCCTGAGTCCTTCAAGGTGCTCATCAAGGAGATGCAGTCGCTCTGTCTGAACGTGGAGGTGCTGTCCAGTGACGGTATGTCCATCGAGATGCGGGACAGTGACGAGGACGTCTTCCGCGCCGCGGAAGAACTGGGAATCGACCTGGGCAGGCGAGAGCCGAGCAGTGTCGAAGAGGTCTAACTTCCGCGGAATTCGAGAGCAGGGGACGAATTAAGTGCTCGACGTCAACTTCTTCGACGAGCTGCGGATTGGCCTCGCCACCGCCGACGACATCCGCCAGTGGTCACACGGCGAGGTCAAGAAGCCCGAAACCATCAACTACCGCACCCTCAAGCCCGAGAAGGACGGACTCTTCTGCGAGAAGATCTTCGGTCCGACCCGGGACTGGGAGTGCTACTGCGGCAAGTACAAGCGCGTCCGCTTCAAGGGCATCATCTGTGAGCGCTGCGGCGTCGAGGTGACCCGTGCCAAGGTGCGCCGTGAGCGGATGGGCCACATCGAGCTGGCCGCTCCCGTCACGCACATCTGGTACTTCAAGGGCGTGCCCTCCCGTCTGGGCTACCTGCTTGACCTGGCGCCGAAGGATCTCGAGAAGATCATCTACTTCGCCGCCTACATGGTCACGTGGGTGGACACCGAGGCCCGTGAGCGCGACCTCCAGTCGCTCGAGGCACGGATCTCGGTCGAGAAGCAGCACCTGGAGCAGCGCCGCGACTCCACCATCGAGGAGCGCCACCGCAAGCTCGAGGCCGACCTGGCCGAGCTCGAGGAGCAGGGTGCCAAGGGCGACGCGCGCCGCAAGGTGCGCGAGGGCGCCGAGCGTGAGATGCGCCAGCTGCGCGACCGCGCCCAGCGCGAGATCGACCGCCTCGACGAGGTGTGGAGCCGTTTCAAGAACCTCAAGGTCCAGGACCTCGAGGGCGACGAGATGCTCTACCGCGAGATGCGCGACCGCTTCGGGAAGTACTTCCGCGGCGGCATGGGCGCCCAGGCCATCCAGGACCGCCTCTCCAACTTCGAGCTGGACGAGGAGGCGGAGAAGCTCCGGGAGACCATCCGTACGGGCAAGGGCCAGAAGAAGGCCCGCGCCCTGAAGCGGCTCAAGGTCGTCTCGGCGTTCCTCAACACCACCAACAGCCCCATGGGCATGGTGCTGGACTGCATCCCGGTCATCCCGCCGGACCTGCGTCCGATGGTGCAGCTGGACGGTGGCCGCTTCGCGACCTCCGACCTCAACGACCTGTACCGTCGCGTCATCAACCGGAACAACCGCCTCAAGCGGCTTCTGGACCTCGGCGCGCCCGAGATCATCGTCAACAACGAGAAGCGGATGCTGCAGGAGGCCGTCGACGCGCTGTTCGACAACGGCCGCCGCGGCCGCCCGGTCACCGGTCCCGGTAACCGCCCGCTCAAGTCGCTGTCCGACATGCTCAAGGGCAAGCAGGGCCGTTTCCGTCAGAACCTGCTCGGTAAGCGAGTCGACTACTCCGGCCGTTCGGTCATCGTCGTCGGCCCGCAGCTGAAGCTGCACCAGTGCGGTCTGCCCAAGCAGATGGCCCTGGAGCTCTTCAAGCCGTTCGTGATGAAGCGCCTGGTGGACCTGAACCACGCGCAGAACATCAAGAGCGCCAAGCGCATGGTGGAGCGGTCCCGTCCGGTCGTGTGGGACGTCCTCGAAGAGGTCATCACCGAGCACCCGGTTCTGCTGAACCGTGCTCCCACGCTGCACCGTCTGGGCATCCAGGCCTTCGAGCCGCAGCTGGTCGAGGGCAAGGCCATCCAGATCCACCCGCTCGTCTGCACGGCGTTCAACGCCGACTTCGACGGTGACCAGATGGCCGTGCACCTGCCGCTGTCCGCCGAGGCCCAGGCCGAGGCGCGGCTGCTGATGCTCGCCACCAACAACATCCTCAAGCCGTCCGACGGCAAGCCCGTGACCATGCCCACCCAGGACATGATCATCGGTCTGTACTACCTGACGACCGAGCGTGCGGGTGCCGCGGGCGAGGGCCGTGCCTTCCGCTCCCCGGCCGAGGCCATCATGGCCTACGACCTGGGCGCGCTGGACCTGCAGGCCAAGATCCGACTGCGTATCGCCGACGGCGCTCCCGCGCCCAAGGACTGGACGCCGCCGGAGGGCTGGGAGCCGGGTGACGTCTACGTCCTGGAGACCACTCTGGGCCGGTACCTCTTCAACGAGGCCACCCCGGTGGACTACCCGTACGTCAACTTCCAGGTGGGCAAGAAGCAGGTCTCGGTCCTGGTCAACGACCTCGCCGAGAACTACCCCAAGGTCCAGGTCGCCACGACCCTGGACGCCCTGAAGGACGCCGGTTACCGCTGGGCCACCCGGTCCGGTCTGACCATCGGCATCGAGGACGTCGTCGCGCCTCCGCAGAAGGCCGAGATCCTCGGTGGCTACGAGCGCAAGGCCGACAAGATCCAGCGCGAGTACGACCGCGGTCTGATCACCGACGACGAGCGCCGCCAGGAGCTCACCGAGGTGTGGACCCAGGCCACCGCCGAGGTCGCCAAGAACATGGAGGACAACTTCCCCTCCGACAACCCGGTGTGGATGATGGTCCAGTCCGGTGCTCGTGGTAACCCGATGCAGGTGCGCCAGATCGCCGGTATCCGTGGCCTGGTCTCCAACACCAAGGGTGAGACGATCCCGCGTCCGATCAAGTCCTCCTACCGTGAGGGCCTGTCCGTGCTGGAGTACTTCATCTCCACTCACGGTCAGCGGAAGGGTCTGGCCGACACCGCCCTGCGTACCGCCGACTCGGGTTACCTGACCCGTCGTCTGGTGGACGTCGCGCAGGACGTCATCGTCCGCGAGATCGACTGCGGCACCGACCGCTCGCTCTGGCACGAGATCGGCGAGAAGAACGCCGCCGGTGTCGTCGTGCGCAAGCACAACGTCGAGAACACCGGTTTCGGCCGGACGATCGCCGAGGACACGCTGGACCCCGAGGGCAACCTCGTGCTCCCGGCGCTGTCCGACACCTCCGAGCAGAACATCGACAAGCTCGTCGCCCACGGGGTCACCCGCGTGCGCATCCGCTCGTCGCTGACCTGTGAGGCGAAGATCGGTGTCTGCACCACCTGCTACGGCCGCTCCATGGCGACCGGCAAGCCGGTGGACGTCGGCGAGGCGATCGGTATCATCGCGGCCCAGTCCATCGGTGAGCCCGGTACCCAGCTGACCATGCGTACCTTCCACATGGGTGGTTCGGCCGGTCAGGACATCACCCACGGTCTGCCCCGTGTCCAGGAGCTCTTCGAGGCCCGTATCCCGAAGGGTATGGCCCCGATCTCCGAGATGGAGGGCCGGATCCGGGTCGACGACACCGAGAAGAGCCGCAAGATCGTCGTCATCCCCGACGACGGCACGGACGAGATCGCCTACCCGGTCCCGATGCGTGCGCAGCTCCTGGTGAGCGACGGCGACCACGTCAAGGTCGGCCAGCAGCTCATCCAGGGTGCGATCAACCCGCACGAGGTGCTTCGCATCCAGGGCCCGCGCGCGGTGCAGCAGCACCTCGTGTCCGAGGTCCAGGAGGTGTACAAGTCGCAGGGTGTGTCCATCCACGACAAGCACATCGAGATCATCGTCCGCCAGATGCTCAAGCGAGTGAACATCCTGGAGTCGGGCGACACCGAGCTTCTGCCCGGTGAGATGGTCGAGCGGCCCAAGTTCGAGCGGATCAACCGACGCGTCGTGTCCGAAGGCGGCCAGCCGGCCGCCGGACGTCCGGTGCTGCTGGGTATCACCAAGGCCTCGCTGGCCACGGAGTCCTGGCTGTCGGCGGCCTCCTTCCAGGAGACCACCCGCGTGCTGACCGAGAACGCGATCCACGGCAAGAGCGACCCGCTGCTCGGCCTCAAGGAGAACGTCATCATCGGTAAGCTCATCCCGGCCGGTACCGGTATTCCGCAGTACCGCAACATCCGGGTGGAGCCGACCGAGGAGGCCAAGGCCTCGATGTACTCGGTCTCCGGTTACGAGGAGCCGAGTGAGTACACCTTCGGTCAGGGATCGGGCGAGGCCGTTCCGCTGGAGGAGTACGACTTCGGGCCGTACAACCGGTAAGCGCCAACCTGAACGTTGGCTGAGCTGACGGCGGCGGTCAGCCACCCCCACATCCGGGGGTGGCCCCGCCGCCGTTTCGTCGTTGTCGGTCGACACACTGCTGTGTTGACGGGGAGAGGGCGCTACGGCGCCGGCGGGAGAGCAGGCAAGTGACTGATAACGGGGGCGGATCACCGGGCAACCGGGGTTCCGAGGCGGACGCGGACTCGTGGTTCAAGCCCAGCGAGAACCGCAACCGCAAACAGTCGGAGTACCAGGATCCACTGGAGAACGAGGGCGCGTCCGAGGGCGACGCCCCGGCCGGTGGCGCGGTCTTCCCCGACAGCGGAGGCTACGCGGGGCTGAGCGCGTCGCGTCCGGCCATGGTCGAGCCCTACCCGGACGCGCTGGGCGGACCGCCCGCGGCGGAGCAGCCCCAGTTCGTCCCGGGGGCCATCTCGTACCCGGGGGCCGGTACGTCGGCCTACCAGCCGGTGACGCGCATCCCCGGGGACAGTGATCCGCTGGGGACCCCGAGAGACGACAACGACCCGGGCGGCGGCACGGAGGAGTCCGTGAGCCCCGCCCCCACCGGCGGTTACCCGGGTATCGCCGCGAGCGCCCAGGTCCCGCTGCCGCCGGAGGACCCCGAGAGCCCTTCGGAACCGGCGCACGACAGCTGGGCGACCGGCACCAACGACTCGTGGGCCCCCGAGCCCGCGCGAGAGGCACCCGCGCCGGAGACGCCCGCCGAGGCCCCGGCCGACGACACCTGGGCGGCTGACGCCCCGGCCGACGCGTGGTCGAGGCAGGAGCCCGCCGCCCCGGCGGCCGACACGTGGTCCCCAGAACCTTCCGCCCCGGCCGCTGACGCGTGGTCTTCCGAACCGCCCGTTCCGGCGACGGACGCGTGGTCGAAGCAGCCGCCTGCTCCGGCGACCGACGCGTGGTCGAGGCAGGAGCCCGCCGCCCCGGCGGCCGACGCGTGGTCCCCAGAACCTTCCGCCCCGGCCGCTGACGCGTGGTCTCCCGAACCGCCGGCCCCGGCGACGGACGCGTGGACACCCGAACCGCCCGCACCTGTCGCTGACGCGTGGTCGAAGCAGGAGCCCGCTCCGGCGACCGACGCGTGGACACCCCCGGCTGAGGACTCCTGGGCCCCGCAGGCGTCCCCGGAGCCCGCTGCGCCCCCCGTGGGTGAGCCGTGGGCCCCGCAGCCCGCCCAGGACGCCTGGGAGGCTCCGGCCGAAGAGCTCTGGAAGCCCGAACCGGCCCAGGAGCAGCCGAGCGAGTGGCAGGGCACCGGCGGCCTGGACAGCTGGAGCCCCGCCCCGGACACCGGGGACGAGTGGAAGGGCGCGGGTACCACCGAGCCGTGGGCCGAGCCGGCCGCCCAGCCGTGGGCCGACCACGCCCACACCCCGTCTCCCGGCAGCGACCGGTACGACGACGAGCTCTCCCCGCGGCCCGCGCCGCCGCTGGACGGGCCCGCGGCCCGGACCGCGGACCAGTACGGGGAGCGGTACGACGACGAGCTCTCCCCGTCCTTCTCGGACGCGGTACCCGCCGACCAGGGCGGGCTCGGCAGCGGGAGCGGCAACACCTGGGCCTTCGACCGCAACGACCCGCGCCTGCCCGACGTCGTCCGCGACGCCGAGCGCCGCCGCAGGGAGTCGGCACCGGAGAAGCCCTCGTTCACCGAGTGGGGCGCTGACACCGGCTGGGACGGCGGGACCGGTGAGGAACGTCCGGCGGAGCAGGAGGGCAACCCCGACACGGGTGAGCTCTCCGCCGCCGTGCCGACCTCCAGCGACCCCCTGGCCGCCATCGCCGACATGCAGTCGCGGGCCAAGGCCAAGGAGACGTCGGAACCGCAGGACGAGCTCGGGTCCGAGCCCGGGCAGGAATGGGACGAGCGGCCCTGGGACGCGCCCGCGCGGGCCGAGGCCGCCTGGGACCCGCAGCCCGCCGAGGAGCCGGCCCCGGCCTCCTGGGAGGGGACGCCCTCCGCGGGCGACGACTCCTGGCGGGGCGGCGAGGGCGCCACCCAGATGTTCACGGCGCCCTCCTTCGACCGGGCCCCCGGGCTCGGGGGACGGGGCTACGACGAGCTCGGTTACGACGACCGGGGCCAGGACGCCCGGGGTTACGACGAGCGGGGTTACGACGAGCGGGACCACGGCGCTCAGGGTCACGGTGAGCTCGGTTACGACGACCGGGGCCAGGGCGTCCGGGGTTACGAGGACCGGGAACACGGGGAGCTCGGTTACGAGGACCGGGACCACGGCGCCGCGGCTTACGGCGAACAGGGCCACGACGAGCTCGGTTACGGGGAACGGGGTTACGGGGAGGCCGACTACGACGAGCTCGGCGGGCCCGCGGCCGACCGCGGTCCGGTGGCCGCCGGGGTCCCGTCCGACCTGGGCTCCGGGCCCTCCTTCGACCAGGGACCCTTCGACCAGGGGGCCGACGGCCGGGACCGCGAGGGGCAGCCGGCCGAGGACCGGGCCCCGGAGGGGGAGTCGGACTACGAGGACGGCTTCACCCCCGCGGACTACGGGATGCCGGAGCGGCCCAAGCCGTCCCGGCGCCGCAGGGACCGGATCGCCGAGGACTTCCCCGGCTTCGACGACGCCACGGAGAGCGGGGACTACCCCGGCTACGACAGCATCGACTTCCTGGCCGACACCGAACCCGGGGCGAACGTCACCCTGTGGCTGGGTGTGGCCTCGCTTATCCCCGGTCTCGGTGTGATCACCGCGGTCCTGGCGCTGTTCGTCACCGGCCCCAAGGCGAAGAAGGCGATCCGTGAGTCGCGCGGGGCCCTCGACGGCCTGGGCCGGATCACCGCCGGCACCGTCTTCGCGGTCATCGGCATCGTGGTGACGGTGATCTCCCTCGCGATCTGGTTGGTGCTGTAGCTTCTCGGCCGCTCCCGGGGCACAATGGGACCCCTGGGAGCGGCCGTTCACTCTTTGCGGCCCTCCGCCCGCCTTCCGGCGGGAACATGGGGCGAAACGAGTCCGGAAGCGCGTAGACTGTTGGTGACCCACGGCTACGCGAGAACCGGTTCCGCTTGTCTCGCCATGTCGCACACCGTTTTGACCGCATGTTCGGTTAGCGGTAGCCTGTGTGATTGTGCCCGTGAGTCGACGGGTCACACGTGTGTGTGCGGCGCCCCAGTCCTCCACAGGACGGACGCAAGGCGCGCAGCGCATGTGAACCCCCTCCTGTGAATCGGCCTTTCGGCCGGGTGTGCACCCGTTCGCCATGCGTGGCAACGAGGGCGACACGCCCGACCTCGGGGGTCGGGGAGGTTCGGGAAATTCAGCAGGTCAATAGCGATATCGGCTACGAGAACCGGCGTAGGTCACGAGGAAGACGGAGACGCGGTGCCCACCATCCAGCAGCTGGTCCGCAAGGGCCGACAGGACAAGGTCGCAAAGAACAAGACCCCGGCGCTGAAGGGGAGTCCGCAGCGTCGTGGTGTGTGCACGCGTGTCTACACCACTACGCCGAAGAAGCCGAACTCCGCTCTGCGTAAGGTCGCTCGCGTCAAGCTGAGCAGCGGCATCGAGGTCACGGCCTACATCCCCGGCATTGGTCACAACCTCCAGGAGCACAGCATCGTGCTGGTTCGTGGCGGTCGTGTGAAGGACCTGCCGGGCGTTCGCTACCGAATTGTCCGCGGTTCGCTCGACACCCAGGGTGTCCGAGGCCGCAAGCAGGCCCGTAGCCACTACGGCGCCAAGAAGGAGAAGTAAGCATGCCGCGCAAGGGCCCGGCGCCGAAGCGCCAGCTCATCACCGACCCGGTCTACGGCTCGCCGCTCGTCACCGCACTGATCAACAAGGTGCTCCTCGACGGCAAGCGCTCCATCGCTCAGGCGGTCGTGTACGACGCCCTCGAGGGTGCTCGTGAGAAGTCCGGTCAGGACCCGCTCGTCGTCCTCAAGCGAGCCCTGGACAACGTCAAGCCCGCGCTGGAGGTCCGCAGCCGCCGCGTTGGTGGCGCGACCTACCAGGTGCCGGTCGAGGTCCGCGCCTCCCGGTCCACCACGCTGGCCCTGCGCTGGCTGGTCTCCTACTCGCGTCAGCGTCGTGAGAAGACCATGACCGAGCGTCTGATGAACGAGCTGGTTGACGCCAGCAACGGTCTGGGCGCGGCTGTCAAGAAGCGTGAGGACACGCACAAGATGGCCGAGTCGAACAAGGCCTTCGCCCACTACCGCTGGTAACCCCGCGGCGAATCGATTCCTTGAGACCTAGGGAAGACGAGCCTCATGGCTAAGACTTTGCTTGACCTGGCCAAGGTCCGCAACATCGGCATCATGGCCCACATCGACGCGGGCAAGACGACGACGACTGAGCGGATCCTCTACTACACCGGTGTGACCCACAAGGTGGGCGAGGTCCACGATGGCGCCGCCACGATGGACTGGATGAAGGAGGAGCAGGAGCGGGGTATCACCATTACCTCGGCTGCTACCACCACCCACTGGGACGACCACACCATCAACATCATCGACACGCCTGGCCACGTCGACTTCACGGTCGAGGTCGAGCGGTCGCTGCGTGTGCTCGACGGTGCCGTCGCGGTGTTCGACGCCAAGGAAGGCGTCGAGCCCCAGTCGGAGCAGGTCTGGCGTCAGGCCGACCGTTACAAGGTCCCGCGGATCTGCTTCGTCAACAAGATGGACAAGATCGGCGCCGAGTTCCAGCGCTGTGTCGACATGTTCCGTGAGCGCCTCGGCGCGAACGCCATGCCGATCCAGCTCAACATCGGTGCTGAGAGCGACTTCAAGGGCGTCATCGACCTCGTGAAGATGAAGGCCTACGTCTGGAACGACGAGGCCGCGCTCGGCGAGATGTACGACACCGTCGACATCCCCGAGACTCACACCGAGGCCGCCCGCGAGGCCCGCGACCAGTTCATCGAGACGCTGGCCGAGGCCGACGACGAGATCATGGAGCTGTACCTCGAGGGCCAGGAGCCCACCGAGGAGCAGCTGGTTCCCGCGATCCGTCGCGCCACCATCGCCGGCACCGCGATCCCGATCGTCTGCGGCACCGCGTTCAAGAACAAGGGCGTCCAGCCCCTGCTCGACGCGGTCACCGCATACCTTCCCTCGCCCCTGGACGTGGACGCCATCGAGGGCCACGACCCCAAGGACGAGACCGAGGAGACGAAGCTCGAGCGCAAGCCGAGCGTCGACGAGCCGATGTCCGCGCTGGTCTTCAAGATCATGAGCGACCCGCACCTGGGCCGTCTCACCTACCTGCGCATCTACTCGGGTGTCCTCAACACCGGTACCCAGGTTCTGAACAGCCTGAAGGGCCGGAAGGAGCGCATCGGCAAGATCTACCGCATGCACTCCAACAAGCGTGAGGAGATCTCCGAGGCGGGCGCGGGCGACATCGTCGCGGTCATGGGTCTGAAGGACACCACGACGGGCGAGACGCTCTGCGACCAGTCGGCTCCGATCGTCCTGGAGTCCATGACGTTCCCGGCTCCGGTCATCGAGGTGGCCATCGAGCCGAAGACCAAGAGCGACCAGGAGAAGCTGGGCATCGCGATCCAGCGTCTGGCGGACGAGGACCCCTCCTTCCAGGTGGCCTCGGACGAGCAGACCGGCCAGACCGTGATCTCCGGCATGGGTGAGCTGCACCTCGAGGTGCTGGTCAACCGCATGCGCGACGAGTTCAAGGTCGAGGCGAACATCGGTAAGCCCCAGGTGGCCTACCGAGAGACCATTCGCAAGAAGGTCGAAGGCCACGTCTACACCCACAAGAAGCAGACCGGTGGGTCGGGCCAGTTCGCCAAGGTCAAGATCGACCTCGAGCCGCTCGTGGCCGAAGAGGGCGACGCGTCCGGGTACGAGTTCGTCAACTCCGTCACCGGTGGCCGCATCCCGCGGGAGTACATCCCCTCGGTCGATGCCGGCTGCCAGGAGGCCGCTGAGCTGGGTGTGCTCGCGCACTACCCGCTCGTCGGCATCAAGGTGACGCTGCAGGACGGTCAGTACCACGACGTCGACTCCTCCGAGATGGCGTTCAAGACCGCTGGTTCGATGGCCTTCAAGGAGGCCGTCAAGCTCGCGAAGCCGACGCTGCTCGAGCCGGTCATGGCCGTCGAGGTCACCACTCCTGAGGAGTACATGGGTGACGTCATCGGTGACCTGAACTCCCGCCGTGGACAGATTCAGTCCATGGACGAGCGTTCCGGTGTCCGGATCGTCAAGGCCCAGGTGCCCCTTTCGGAAATGTTCGGCTACGTGGGTGACCTGCGCAGCCGTACGCAGGGTCGAGCCAACTACTCGATGGTGTTCGACTCCTACGCGGAGGTTCCGTCCGCTGTCGCCCAAGAAATTGTGGCGAAGGTTCGCGGCGAATAGTCGCGAACACGAAACCCGACTGTTCCCCGTGCCCGCGGGGTTGGACCACAGTCAGATAGATCTGTACGTCTAGGAGATTTCCAGTGGCGAAGGAAAAGTTCGAGCGGACTAAGCCGCACGTCAACATCGGCACCATCGGTCACATTGACCACGGCAAGACCACGCTGACCGCGGCCATCACCAAGGTGCTGCACGACGCGTACCCGGAGCTGAACCCGTTCACCCCGTTCGAGGACATCGACAACGCTCCTGAGGAGCGCGAGCGCGGTATCACCATCTCCGTCGCTCACGTCGAGTACCAGACCGAGGCGCGTCACTACGCTCACGTCGACTGCCCCGGTCACGCTGACTACGTGAAGAACATGATCACGGGTGCCGCGCAGATGGACGGCGCGATCCTGGTCGTGGCCGCCACCGACGGCCCGATGCCGCAGACCAAGGAGCACGTGCTCCTGGCCCGCCAGGTCGGCGTCCCCGCCATCGTCGTCGCCCTGAACAAGGCCGACATGGTGGACGACGAGGAGATCTTCGAGCTCGTCGAGCTCGAGGTGCGTGAGCTCCTCAGCGAGTACGAGTTCCCCGGCGACGACGTTCCCGTCACCAAGGTCTCGGCGCTCAAGGCGCTCGAGGGCGACGCCGAGTGGGGCAAGTCCGTCCTGGAGCTCATGGGCACGGTCGACAGCTTCATTCCGGAGCCCGAGCGTGACACCGAGAAGCCCTTCCTCATGCCGATCGAGGACGTCTTCTCGATCACCGGTCGCGGCACCGTCGTCACCGGTCGTATCGAGCGCGGCATCGTCAACGTCAACGAGACCGTTGACATTGTCGGCATCAAGGAAGACAAGCAGACCACCACCGTCACCGGTGTTGAGATGTTCCGCAAGCTGCTCGACCAGGGCCAGGCCGGCGACAACGTCGGTCTGCTCCTGCGCGGCATCAAGCGCGAGGACGTCGAGCGCGGCCAGGTCGTGATCAAGCCCGGCACGACCACCCCGCACACCGAGTTCGAGGGCCAGGTTGTCATCCTGTCCAAGGACGAGGGTGGCCGCCACACGCCGTTCTTCAACAACTACCGCCCGCAGTTCTACTTCCGCACCACTGACGTCACCGGCGTCGTGACGCTGCCGGAGGGCACTGAGATGGTCATGCCCGGTGACAGCACCGAGATGTCCGTCCAGCTGATCCAGCCGGTCGCGATGGAAGAGGGCCTCAAGTTCGCCATCCGTGAGGGTGGCCGGACCGTGGGCGCGGGTCGCGTCATCAAGATCCTCAAGTAGCACACACACGTTGGGGTGGCCCCTCTCGGAGCCGCCCCAACGTGGTGGGTGGGCCGCTTCACCGCGGCCCACCCACCACACACACAAGACGTCATCGGGCTCTGTGACGGTGACGCACCGCAGGGGCAAGCCCTGTTGCGGTTTCTCAAGGGAATAGGGGCTCACGGCCAACACGCCGGCGGATTCGCCGACGGGCCTGGGCGTCTGTGACCGGGACAGCTCACCGTTACGGACACTGAAGCGAAGGACGAACAGGCCACATGGCGGGACAGAAGATCCGCATTCGGCTAAAGGCCTATGACCACGAGGTCATCGACAGCTCGGCGCGCAAGATCGTTGAGACTGTGACGCGAACTGGCGCACAGGTCGCGGGCCCGGTGCCGCTGCCGACGGAAAAGAACGTTTACTGCGTTATCCGATCGCCGCACAAGTACAAGGACTCGCGCGAGCACTTCGAGATGCGCACCCACAAGCGGCTGATCGACATCATCGACCCCACGCCGAAGACGGTCGACTCGCTCATGCGACTCGACCTCCCGGCTGGCGTTGACATCGAGATCAAGCTTTAAGGACGCACAGACATGGCCACCAAGCAGATCAAGGGAGTTCTGGGCGAAAAGCTCGGCATGACCCAGGTCTTCGACGACGCGGGCAAGATGGTGCCCGTGACCGTCCTGAAGGCCGGTCCGTGCGTCGTGAGCCGCATCCGGACTCCGGACACCGATGGCTACTCCGCCATCCAGCTCGGCTACGGGCAGATCAACCCGCGCAAGGTCAACAAGCCCCTGGGCGACTACCTTCGCGCGCACGACCTGACCCCGCGCCGGCACTACGTCGAGGTGCGCACCACCGACGCCTCCGAGTACACGCTCGGCCAGGAGGTCGACGCCGCCTCGTTCGAGACCGGCCAGAAGGTCGACGTCACGGGCAAGAGCAAGGGCAAGGGTTTCGCCGGTGTGATGAAGCGCCACGGTTTCCGTGGTCTCTCCGCCTCGCACGGCACCCAGCGTAAGCACCGCTCGCCCGGTTCCATCGGCGGCTGCGCCACACCCGGCCGCGTTTTCAAGGGCATGAGGATGGCCGGGCGCATGGGCAACGTGCGCAAGACCGTCCAGAACCTGACCGTTCACTCTGTGGACGCGGAGAAGGGCCTCATCCTGGTCAAGGGTGCTGTCCCCGGTCCCAACGGCGGTCTGGTGCTCGTCCGCACCGCTGTGAAGGGGGACAAGTAAGCCATGGCCCAGATCGAGGTCAAGAACCCCGAGGGCGGTAACAAGGGCAGCGTCGAGCTTCCCGAGTCCGTCTTCGCCCAGCAGGTCAGCATCCCGCTGATCCACCAGGTCGTGAACGGCCAGCTGGCCGCCGGCCGGCAGGGCACGCACGCCACCAAGACCCGCGGCGAGGTTCGCGGCGGTGGCAAGAAGCCCTACCGCCAGAAGGGAACCGGTCGCGCCCGTCAGGGCTCGATCCGCGCCCCGCAGTACACCGGTGGTGGCACCGTTCACGGTCCCCAGCCGCGTGACTACAGCCAGCGGACCCCGAAGAAGATGAAGGCCGCCGCCCTGCGTGGCGCCCTCTCGGACCGGGCCAACCACGGCCGCATCCACGTCATCACCGATTTCATCGCTGAGGACGCGGACAGCAAGTACACGCAGACCGCTCTGAAGTCGCTGCGTCAGGTCACCGAGTCCGACAAGGTTCTCGTCGTCCTGGCCCGCGAGGACGAGCACAACCGGCGCGCCCTGCGCAACCTCGAAGAGGTGCACATCCTCGACGCGGACCAGGTGAACACCTACGACGTCCTCTACTCGGACGACGTGGTCTTCACCGAGGCGGGCTACGCCGAGTTCCTGGCCCACGCGGCCGGTACCTCGAAGGCCGCTGAGTCCGAGGAGGACGACCAGTGAGGATCGCCGACCACCGGGACATCATCGTCGAGCCGGTGATCTCCGAGAAGAGCTACGGGCTCATGGACGAGAACAAGTACACGTTCATCGTTCGCCCCGACGCCAACAAGACCCAGATCAAGATCGCGATCGAGAAGATCTTCGAGGTGAAGGTCACGAGCGTGAACACGATCAACCGGAAGGGTAAGCGCAAGCGGACCCGTTTCGGTTTCGGGAAGCGTCCCGACACCAAGCGCGCGATCGTCAGCGTGGCCGACGGCCAGCGGATCGACATCTTCGGTGTCTGACCTCTCCTAGGGTCTGACCGCTACATGTCAAGCAACACGTAAAGGAATGCGCGAAGAAGATGGGCATTCGTAAGTACAAGCCGACGACGCCGGGTCGTCGCGGCTCCAGCGTGAGCGACTTCGTCGAGATCACGCGCTCGGAGCCGGAGAAGTCCCTGGTCCGTCCGCTTCACTCCAAGGGCGGTCGTAACGGCCACGGCCGGATCACCGCTCGCCACCAGGGCGGTGGCCACAAGCGCGCCTACCGCGTGATCGACTTCCGTCGTCACGACAAGGACGGCGTTCCGGCCAAGGTCGCTCACATCGAGTACGACCCCAACCGCACCGCTCGCATTGCCCTGCTGCACTACGTGGACGGTGAGAAGCGCTACATTCTGGCGCCCGCCGGCCTCAAGCAGGGCGACAAGATCGAGAACGGCCCCCAGTCCGACATCAAGCCGGGCAACTGCCTCCCGCTGCGCAACATCCCCACGGGTACGTTCGTGCACGCGGTCGAGCTGAAGCCGGGCGGCGGTGCCAAGCTGGGCCGTTCCGCGGGGTCGCAGATCCAGCTCCTCGCCAAGGAAGGCCGCTACGCCACGCTGCGTATGCCCTCCGGTGAGATGCGCATGGTCGAGATCTCCTGCCGCGCCACGGTTGGTCAGGTCGGCAACGCCGAGCAGTCCAACATCAACTGGGGCAAGGCCGGCCGCTCGCGGTGGAAGGGCAAGCGCCCGACCGTCCGTGGTGTGGTCATGAACCCCGTCGACCACCCGCACGGTGGTGGCGAGGGCAAGACCTCCGGTGGTCGTCACCCGGTCAGCCCTTGGGGCAAGAAGGAAGGCCGGACCCGGACCAAGAACAAGGCCAGCGACAAGCTGATCGTGCGGCGTCGGCGTAGCGGTAAGAAGAAGCGGTAAGGAGCACGTCTGATGCCACGTAGCCTTAAGAAGGGTCCCTTCGTCGACGACCACCTCATCAAGAAGGTGGAAGTTCAGAACGAGAAGGGGACCAAGAACGTCATCAAGACGTGGTCCCGGCGATCCATGATCGTCCCGGAGATGATCGGTCACACGATCGCCGTCCACGACGGCCGCAAGCACGTTCCGGTGTTCGTGTCGGAGTCGATGGTCGGCCACAAGCTCGGTGAGTTCGCTCCCACGCGTACTTTCCGTAGCCACGTCAAGGACGACCGCCGCAGCCGCCGATAGCGGTTGCAGCAGTTGTAAGAACCATTTTCTCCACGGTGAGTGGGGAATGAATTTCCGTGAGCGAGGGAAAAGCGATGGGAACGAGGGCACAGGCGCGGTTCGTCCGCGTTACGCCCCGAAAGGCTCGCCGGGTGGCGGACCTTATTCGCGGGTTGCCCGCTGACGAGGCACAGGCGGTGCTCCGGTTCGCGCCCCAGTCGGCGAGCGAGCCCGTTGGCAAGGTGCTGGCTAGCGCCATCGCCAACGCTGAGCACAACGACAAGCTGGACCGCGAGTCCCTTGTGGTCGAGCGCGTGTGGGTGGACGAGGGTCCGACCCTGAAGCGCATTCGCCCGCGGGGCTTCGGCCGGGCTTTCCGGGTCACGAAGCGCACGAGCCACATCACCGTGGTCGTCGCTGAGAACTCGGGCGCCTCGTCCAAGACGAAGGAAAGGACCCGATAGTGGGGCAGAAGGTAAACCCGCACGGGTTCCGCCTCGGCATCACCACCGACTTCAAGAGCCGTTGGTACGCCGACAAGTCTTACAAGGACTACGTCAAGGAAGACGTCGCGATCCGTCGGATGCTGACCCGTGGCATGGAGCGCGCGGGCATCTCCAAGGTCGAGATCGAGCGCACCCGTGACCGTGTCCGCGTGGACGTCTACACCGCCCGGCCGGGCATCGTCATCGGCCGTCGCGGCGTTGAGGCCGACCGGATCCGTACGGACCTGGAAAAGCTCACCGGCAAGCAGGTGCAGCTGAACGTCTTCGAGGTCAAGAACCCCGAGATCGACGCGCAGCTCGTCGCCCAGGGCGTCGCTGAGCAGCTGAGCAGCCGCGTGGCCTTCCGCCGCGCGATGCGCAAGGCCATGCAGAGCGCCATGAAGAGTGGCGCCAAGGGTATTCGTATCCAGTGCGGTGGCCGCCTGGGTGGGGCTGAGATGTCCCGCTCGGAGTTCTACCGCGAGGGTCGCGTCCCGCTGCACACGCTGCGCGCCGACATCGACTACGGCTTCTTCGAGGCCCGTACGACGTTCGGTCGCATCGGCGTCAAGGTGTGGATCTACAAGGGCGACGCCCCTGTGACCCGCGCCGAGCGCGAGGCGGCTCAGGCCGCGGCTCGCACCGCCGGTGGCGGTCAGCGCCGTGAGCGTCCGCAGCGCCGTCGTCGTGCCGGCGCCCCGAACACTGAGGCCAAGGCTGGTGCTTCGGCCGAGGCCCCGAAGACCGAGGGGAGCTAACCGATGCTTATTCCTCGTAAGGTCAAGTACCGGAAGCAGCACCACCCGGACCTTCGTGGCAAGGCTCAGCGCGGTACCACGGTCACCTTCGGTGAGTTCGGTATCCAGGCGCTCGAGTCGGCCTACGTGACGAACCGTCAGATCGAGTCCGCTCGTATCGCCATGACGCGTCACATCAAGCGTGGCGGCAAGGTGTGGATCAACATCTTCCCGGACCGTCCGCTGACGAAGAAGCCCGCCGAGGTCCGCATGGGCTCCGGTAAGGGTTCACCCGAGTGGTGGGTCGCTCCGGTCAAGCCGGGGCGTGTGATGTTCGAGCTGTCGGGCGTGCCCGAGGCCGTGGCCAAGGAGGCCCTGCGCCGTGCGATGCACAAGCTCCCGATGAAGTGCAAGTTTGTTAAGCGGGAGGGGGAGTGATGGCGAAGTCCGTGACTGCCCACGAGCTGCGCGACCAGTCCGTCGAGGACCTGGTCACGAAGCTCAAGGAAGCCAAGGAAGAGCTCTTCAACCTCCGCTTCCAGGCCGCTACCGGCCAGCTCGACAACCACAGCCGTCTTCGTACCGTCAAGCGCGAGATCGCGCGGATCTACACGGTCCTGCGTGAGCACGAGCTGGGCATCGTCCCGCTGTCTGGTGAGTCGGCTGAGGAGACGAAGGAAGCAGCCGAATGAGCGAGAACCAGACTGAAACGCGCAACTACCGCAAGGTGCGCGAGGGATACGTCGTCAGCGACAAGATGGACAAGACCGTCGTTGTCGAGGTTGAGGACCGCGTCAAGCACGCCCTGTACGGAAAGGTCATCCGTAGGACGACCAAGTACAAGGCGCACGACGAGGCGAACTCTGCTGGCGTCGGCGACCGGGTCCGCATGATGGAGACCCGGCCGCTCTCTGCGACGAAGCGTTGGCGCGTCGTGGAGATCCTGGAGAAGGCTAAGTAACCCCAGCCTGTTGGCGGCCGGCACGAGTTGTCGGCCGCCGACGCGAGGGGTGAGACCACCTAGCCGTGCGGCAGTGGACCGCACGCATCACATCAGGAGCAGACGTGATTCAGCAGGAGTCGCGACTCAAGGTCGCTGACAACACGGGTGCCAAGGAGATCCTCACCATCCGTGTTCTCGGTGGCTCGGGTCGGCGCTACGCCGGGATCGGCGACACTATCGTCGCCACGGTGAAGGACGCCCTGCCTGGCGCTGGAGTCAAGAAGGGCGACGTCGTCAAGGCCGTTGTCGTGCGCACCGTTAAGGAGCGCCGCCGGCCCGACGGCTCCTACATCCGCTTCGATGAGAACGCTGCCGTGCTCATCAAGGACGGTGGGGACCCGCGAGGCACCCGCATCTTCGGCCCGGTCGGCCGTGAGCTGCGTGACAAGAAGTACATGCGCATTATTTCGCTGGCGCCGGAGGTGCTCTAAGCGATGAAGATCAAAACTGGCGACGAGGTCATCGTTCTCGCCGGCAAGGACAAGGGTGCCACCGGCAAGGTCGTCAAGGCCATGCCCAAGGAAGACCGTGTCGTCGTCGAGGGCGTCAACCTGGTCAAGAAGCACAGGAAGGCCAACCCGGCCGGCGGCCAGCAGGGCGAGGTCGTCACCAAGGAGGCTCCCCTCCACGTGAGCAACGTTGCGCTCGCGGAGGACGGTAAGGCCACTCGGGTCGGCTACCGCTTCGAGGAAGACGGAACCAAGGTTCGGGTCTCCCGTCGCACCGGTAAGGACATCTGATGACGGTTACGAACGACATCACCGCACCTCCGATGCCGCGGCTCAAGGAGAAGTACCGCAACGAGATCGCTGCGGGCCTCAAGGACGAGTTCGACATCGCCAACGTCATGCAGATCCCCGGTCTCACGAAGATCGTGGTCAACATGGGCGTGGGCGAGGCCGCTCGTGACGCGAAGCTGATCCAGGGCGCGATCGCCGACATCACGGCGATCACCGGCCAGAAGCCGAAGGTCAACCGGGCCAAGAACTCCATCGCGCAGTTCAAGCTGCGCGAGGGTCAGCCGATCGGCGTCACTGTGACGCTGCGCGGCGACCGGATGTGGGAGTTCCTCGACCGGCTGCTTTCGCTGGCCCTGCCCCGGATCCGGGACTTCCGTGGCCTTTCCCCGAAGCAGTTCGACGGGAACGGCAACTACACGTTCGGTCTGACCGAGCAGGTCATGTTCCACGAGGTCGACCCGGACAAGGTCGACCGCCAGCGTGGGATGGACATCACGGTTGTCACGACGGCGACCACCAACGAACAGGGCCGCAGCCTGCTCAAGCGGCTCGGTTTCCCGTTCAAGGAAGCCTGAGGGGTTACCACAGATGGCTAAGAAGTCCCTGATCGCGAAGTCGCAGCGGAAGCCGAAGTTCGGCGTTCGCGCGTATACTCGATGCTCCAGGTGCGGTCGCCCCCGCGCCGTCTTCCGGAAGTTCGGCCTCTGCCGTATCTGCTTCCGCGAGATGGCTCACAAGGGCGAACTGCCCGGTATCACCAAGTCGAGCTGGTAGTTTCCGGTGGGGCCGACCCTGCGCTCTAGCAGCGCGGTCGGCCCCCCGAAACGCCGCCTTCTCGGTGGCTCACAGCAGTGTCCGCCACCGCCCCATGGCGGTGGGTGGATCAGCAACATCCATTCATCAGGGCACGGCAGTCCCGTGAGGGACCGCGGTGCCCACGACCACGCCGTAGGTCCGTTTGTGCACTCCCGAGGGGCAACCCTGGTGGGAGGCAGGCTCTGGGAAAGCCCGCACTCGGAAACCGCGGTGAGGAAGGGCCAGTCGGCCATGACAATGACCGACCCGATCGCAGACATGCTGACGCGTCTGCGTAACGCGAATTCGGCGTACCACGACACCGTGACGATGCCGTATTCCAAGATCAAGGCGCACATCGCCGAGATCCTCCAGCAGGAGGGCTTCATTCAGGGCTGGCGGACCGAGGAGGCCCCTGTGGGCCAGAGCCTCGTCCTCGACCTGAAGTACGGCCCCACCCGTGAGCGTTCCATCGCGGGCATCCGCCGGGTCTCCAAGCCCGGTCTCCGGGTGTACGCGAAGAAGGAGAACCTTCCGCGTGTGCTGGGTGGCCTCGGTGTGGCGATCATTTCGACGTCCGGTGGCCTGATGACTGACAAGCAGGCCAAGAAGCGTGGCGTGGGCGGCGAAGTCCTCGCTTACGTCTGGTAACTAGGGAGAGACTGAAGCATGTCGCGAATCGGTCGACTGCCGCTCTCGGTCCCCAAGGGCGTCGAAGTCACGATTAACGGGCAAGACGTCACTGTCAAGGGGCCGAAGGGCGAACTGAAGCACACGATCGCCGAGCCGATCACCGCCTCCTTCGAGGACGGAATCGTCACGGTGGCGCGTCCCGATGACAAGCCGGAGAACCGGTCGCTGCACGGTCTGACCCGTGCGCTGATCGCGAACCTCGTCGAGGGTGTCTCCAAGGGCTACAACAAGACGCTGGAGATCCACGGTGTGGGTTACCGCGTCCAGGCCCGCGGCTCCAACCTGGAGTTCTCGCTGGGCTTTAGCCACCCCGTGGTCATCGAGCCCCCCGAGGGCATCACCTTCCGCGTGGAGAAGCCGACGATCCTCCACGTCGAGGGCATCGACAAGCAGCTGGTGGGCCAGGTCGCCGCGAACATCCGTGCTCTGCGCAAGCCTGACCCGTACAAGGCCAAGGGCGTGCGGTACAAGGGTGAGCACATCCGCCGCAAGGCCGGAAAGGCTGGTAAGTAGGCATGGGCATCACCGTGAGCCGTAAGCGCACCGCCAAGGCCACCACCTCGCGCAAGCGCCGGCAGTTCCGCGTTCGCAAGAAGGTCGTGGGCACCAGCGAGCGTCCGCGCCTGGCCGTGTTCCGCTCCTCCAAGCACATCGTCGCGCAGGTGATCGACGACACCAAGGGTCACACCCTGGTCGCCGCCTCCAGCGTTGAGACCGACGTGCGTGGCGCCGACGGCACCAAGTCCGACAAGTCCGTCAAGGTCGGTGAGCTCGTCGCGCAGCGCGCGAAGGACGCCGGTATCACCGCGGTCGTCTTCGACCGCGGCGGTAACCGCTACGCCGGTCGTATCGCCAAGCTCGCCGACGCGGCGCGCGAGGGTGGGCTGGAGTTCTAGTTCTATGACCTCTGTAAAGGCCAAGAGCAACCACGAGAAGAGGAATCACTGATGGCTGCAGCACCGCGGCGCGGCGCCGGAGGCGAGCGGCGTGATCGCCGTGACGATCGCCGCGGCGGCGCCGCAGACAAGGGTGTCTCCTACATCGAGAAGGTCGTGACCATCAACCGGGTCGCGAAGGTCGTCAAGGGCGGCCGTCGCTTCTCCTTCACCGCGCTTGTTGTCGTCGGTGACGGCAACGGCATGGTGGGTGTCGGTTACGGCAAGGCCAAGGAAGTTCCGGCCGCGATCGCCAAGGGTGTCGAGGCCGCGAAGAGGAACTTCTTCCGCGTCCCGCGCATCCAGGGCACCATCGTGCACCGGGTCCAGGGCGAGGAAGCCGCGGGCGTCGTCCTGCTCCGTCCGGCCGCTCCGGGTACCGGTGTTATCGCCGGTGGCCCCGTGCGCGCCGTCCTGGAGTGCGCCGGCATCCACGACATCCTGAGCAAGTCGCTCGGTTCGTCCAACCCGCTGAACATCGTGCACGCCACGGTGGCAGCGCTCAAGGGCCTCAACCAGCCTGAGGAGATCGCGGCCCGCCGCGGTCTGCCGATCGAGGATGTGGCCCCGGCTGCCATGCTGCGCGCCCGCTCTGAGGCGAAGGCAGGAGCCTGATCATGGCCAAGATCAAGATCACGCAGACCCGTTCCAAGATCGGCGGCAAGGTGAAGCAGCACGCTGCTCTCCAGTCGCTGGGCCTGGGCCGGATCGGTAAGTCCACCGTCCGTGAGGACCGCCCTGAGGTTCGCGGGCAGATCACGATCGTCTCGCACCTCGTTTCTGTCGAGGAGGTCGCAGAATGAGCGACTACAACCCCGACGAGCTGCTCAAGCTGCACCACCTGCGTCCCGCCCCGGGTAGCAACAAGTCCAAGGTCCGTAAGGGCCGCGGCGAGGCTTCCAAGGGTAAGACCGCTGGTCGCGGTACCAAGGGCACCAAGGCTCGTAACACCGTTCGTCCCGGTTTCGAGGGTGGGCAGATGCCCCTCATCCGCCGGATCCCGAAGCTCAAGGGCTTCAGCAACGCCCGGTTCAAGACGACCTACCAGGTCGTCAACCTGGACAAGCTGAGCGAGCTCTACCCCGAGGGTGGCGAGGTCACCGTCGAGGGCCTGGTCGCCAAGGGCGCGGTTCGCAAGAACCAGCTCGTCAAGGTGCTGGGTACGGGTGAGATCACCGTCGCCGTGCAGGTGAGCGTTAACGCGTTCTCCGGCGCTGCGAAGGAGAAGATCACCGCCGCCGGTGGCACTGTCACCGAGCTGTAGGGGTTTCCCTACGATGCGCACTGGGGGGCGCCCGCCCGGTAGGTCCGTGAAGGTCCTGCCGGCGGGCGCCCTCGTGCGTTGTGAGTGTTGATCGTTATGCCTCATGAACCCCTCCGTCGGGTGATGGCTGTTACAGTGCCATCTGTTTGAGCTCCCCGCTTGACGTAATGTGAGTACTTCCGAGCGCCGGGCGACAGGCCCGGCGCTGACGTTCTACGACGATTCAGGATCGGCCGCGATGTCTGGAACCCGTTCCGCCGCCGAAGCCGCGCAGGAGGAGACGTGCTAGGTGCGTTCGTTCGTGCATTCCGCACGCCCGACCTGCGCAATAAGCTGCTGTTCACACTGTTCATCCTGACGATCTTCCGTCTGGGCTCTGTGATCCCCGCCCCCGGCATCGACTCGGCGGCGATCAGGGAGCAGATGGAGGTCATCACAGCGAGCGACCAGTCCGGCGTCTACGCCCTGGTCAACCTGTTCAGTGGTGGCGCGCTTCTGCAACTGGCGGTGTTCGCGCTCGGGGTCATGCCGTACATCACCGCGAGCATCATCATCAACCTGCTGACGGTGGTCATTCCTCGTCTGGAGGCCCTCAAGAAGGAGGGCCAGGCCGGACAGAGCAAGATCACCCAGTACACCCGCTATCTGACCCTGATGCTGGCGGTCCTCCAGGCGACCAGCATCGTGGCCATGGCCAGAACCGGCGCGCTGTTCCAGAACAGCATCCCGGTCTCCTCCTACATGCCCAACCAGGACATCCTCACCATGGTGACGATCGTCTTCGTGATGACCGCGGGTACCGCGATCATCATGTGGATGGGCGAGCTCATCACCGAGCGCGGCGTCGGCAACGGTATGTCGCTGCTGATCTTCACCCAGGTCATCGCCGTCTTCCCCTCCTCCATCCTGGGGCTGTACGAGGAGCGGTCGGTCTGGATCTTCATCATCATCTGCATGGCCG
Organism: Nocardiopsis ganjiahuensis DSM 45031; assembly: GCF_000341085.1. GTDB lineage: Bacteria > Actinomycetota > Actinomycetes > Streptosporangiales > Streptosporangiaceae > Nocardiopsis > Nocardiopsis ganjiahuensis. The sequence continues at coordinate 369,577 of NZ_ANBA01000013.1, forward strand.
GTCTGGCCCTGATCACCGCCGTGGTGTTCATGGAGCAGGCCCAGCGCCGCATCCCGGTGCAGTACGCGAAGCGGATGGTGGGGCGCCGCATGTACGGCGGCAGCTCGACCTACATCCCTCTGAAGGTCAACCAGGCGGGCATCATCCCCGTGATCTTCGCCTCGTCCCTGCTCTACCTCCCCCAGCTGATCGTCGGTCTGATCGGGCAGGACTCCACCCACCCGGTGGCCCAGTTCTTCCAGACCTACTTCCTCACAGGCACTCACCCGGTCTACCTGACGACCTTCTTCGTCATGATCATCGGGTTCGCGTTCTTCTACGTGGCGATTACCTTCAACCCCACTGAAGTCGCGGACAACATGAAGAAGTACGGTGGTTTCATCCCGGGTATCCGACCAGGGCGTCCGACCGCCGAGTACCTCGACTACGTCTTGACTCGGCTGACGACCCCCGGCTCTCTGTACCTGGGTGTGATCGCTCTCCTGCCCATGGTCGCCCTCGGTGCCACCGGCGCCGAAATGAGCATCTTCGGCGGGACGAGCATCCTGATCATGGTGGGTGTCGGGCTGGACACGGTGAAGCAGATCGAGAGTCACCTCCAGCAGAGGAACTACGAAGGTTTTCTGCGATAAATGCGTGCAGTATTGGTGGGGCCGCCTGGGGCCGGTAAAGGCACCCAGGCCCAGATCCTCGCGGAAGAGCTGTCGATCCCGAAGGTGTCCACTGGTGACATCTTCCGGGCCAACGTCAGCGGTGGTACCGAACTCGGCAAGAAGGCCAAGGAGTTCATGGACCGTGGCGACCTCGTCCCCGACGAGGTCACGAACGCCATGGTCAAGGACCGGCTGGCCCAGGACGACGCCGCGGGGGGTTTCCTGCTCGACGGGTTCCCGCGCAACGTCCCCCAGGCGGAGACCCTCAAGGGGATGCTCTCCGACCTCGGCAGCACCCTGGACGTCGTCCTGGAGCTGAGGGTCGACGAGGAAGAGGTCGTCAAGCGCCTCTCCGGTCGTCGTTCCTGCCCTGAGTGCGGCCGTGTGTACCACGTCGAGTACGACGCTCCTCGGACCGAGGGCAAGTGCGACAACGAGGGCGCCGAGCTGTACCAGCGCGAGGACGACCGCGAGGAGACCATCCGGCACCGCCTGAAGGTCTACCGCGACCAGACCGCTCCGCTGGTCGAGTTCTACTCCGGTGAGGGCCTGCTGGCCACCATCGCCGCCACGGGCCCCGTGGCGGAGGTGACGGCCCGCGCGAAGGCCGCCATCCAGGAGAAGCGGTCGGCGGCCTGATGTTCGGAAAGGCGGATCCGAGCGTGCAGATCAAGACGCCGGAACAGATCGCCAAGATGAGGGCGGCGGGCCAGGTCGTGGCCCGCGCCCTGGACACCCTCCGGGCCGCGGTGCGGCCCGGGGTGTCCACCCTCGAGCTGGACTCGGTCGCGGAGAAGGTCATCCGGGACGCCGGGGCGATCCCTTCGTTCAAGGGCTACCACGGCTTCCCGGGTTCCATCTGTGCCTCGGTGAACGAGGAGGTCGTGCACGGCATCCCGACCGCCGAGCGCGTCCTCGTCGAGGGCGACATCGTCTCCATCGACTGCGGTGCCATCCTCGACGGCTGGCACGGCGACTCCGCGGTGACCATCGCGGTCGGCGAGGGCCGGCCCGAGGACCTCGCGATGATGGAGGTGTGTGAGGAGTCCATGTGGCAGGGGATCGCGCAGATGCGTCCGGGCAAGCGCCTGGGCGACATCGGACACGCGATCGGCGGCCACATCTCGGCCAACGGCGGCTACGGCAACGTGCGTGAGTACGGCGGCCACGGCATCGGCACCGAGATGCACATGGACCCGCACGTGCTGAACTACGGCAAGAAGGGCCGAGGTCAACGGCTGGTCGAGGGCATGTGCCTGGCGATCGAGCCGATGACGACGCTCGGCAAGCACGACGTGGTGGAGCTCGATGACGGCTGGACTGTCGTGACCCGTGACGGCGGCCGTGCCGCCCACTTCGAGCACACCGTCGCGATCACCGCGGACGGCCCGATGGTGCTGACCGCTCGCGAGTCGAATCGCGATAAAATTGCGCAGATGGGGTTCGTCCAGCCGACCTGGTGACGGCGGGCCCACCCCCTGCTCCTCCGGCGAACCGCCGAAGTGGTGGGGGTGGTGACCACTCACGGGTGTAGAGGCGAGGTGTGCGCAGTGTCCGACCCGGTGCCGTCGATACGAACGTCCGACTCCGAACGCGACCGTGTCGCGCAGTTGCTCCAGGAGCACTTCGCGCAGGGCCGGCTCGACCACGAGGAGTTCACCGAACGCCTCAGCGAGGTCTACAAGGCCAAGACGGTGGACGAGCTCTCCAAGGTCACCACCGACCTCCCCGAACGGGACCTGGCCGACGTCGGCCGGGTCGCCTTCAACGAGAACTCCGTCCCGCCGATGCGGCTGCGCGACCCCGCGCTCATGGTGCCGTGGGTCCTCTACGGCGGCGTCAACATCCTCTGCTTCTCCATCTGGCTGATCCTGTTCCTCACGACCGGCGCCACCTACCCGTGGTTCCTGTGGGTGCTCGGCCCGTGGGGGATCCTGATGTCCGTCGTCACCTTCGGGGTGCTCGCCGTCCAGCGGGGCCAGGGCGAGGACTAGCACGGCCGCCCGGCGGTCCCGCCGACGGCTCCGCCCCTCGGCGAACGGACGGCCCTCCGCGCCGGTTCGCCCCGCTGGACGGACGGTGTAGAGTGCTCTGCCCTTCGGTTAGGAGTACTTGCCGGAAGGGGATAGACTGTCATTGCCCATACGCGGGCTGTTGGGTCAGTCTGCCTTCTTTGTGCCACGTCTTTCCAACCGACGTACGCTCTCTCGCAGTTGGCCCGAGCTTCCAGTGTGTTTTGGCTCTGGCGATCCGGTTCTCCGTGGTCGCCCGGGTCCTCGTGTCATGCGAGGCCACTGGGGTCGCGTCGGGTTGTCATGATCAACCAATTGATGAGCGAGGCGTGGAGGACATGGCGAAGAAAGACGGCGCCATCGAGATCGAGGGTTCCGTTGTCGAGTCGCTACCCAACGCTATGTTCAAGGTAGAGCTCGACAACAAGCACACGGTCCTTGCCCACATCAGCGGCAAGATGCGGATGAACTACATCCGTATTCTCCCCGACGACCGGGTCGTCGTGGAGCTGAGCCCGTACGACCTCACGCGCGGGCGCATCGTTTACCGCTACAAGTAGCCCGTCAGGGGCCGCACGGCCCAAGACTGGTGATGTGATGAGTTCGGAGTCACCATGAAGGTCAAGCCGAGCGTGAAGAAGATCTGCGCGAAGTGCCGCGTGATCCGTCGTAACCGTCGGATCATGGTCATTTGCTCGGACCCGCGCCACAAGCAGCGCCAGGGCTAGTAGCCCCGGTTCGCCGGTCGCGGCTTCCGCACAGCGAGGACCCGGTAAGGGGAGTTCTTCCCCGCCGGGCACGTGAAACAACAAAAAACCTGTTCCGATCTCCCGCCGTCGAGTGACGCGCGGGGGAGAACCCCCGGTCGGAGGCCGGGGCCTCGTCGATTGGGCGACGAGAGGATGGAACGGGTCAGACCTCCGCATATGCATGGATGGAGTCTCGCCCACATGGCACGTATTGCCGGCGTTGACCTCCCCCGCGACAAGCGGGTGGAGATCGCTCTCACTTACGTTTTCGGGGTTGGCCGTACCCGCGCCCTCGAAACCCTGAAGAACACCGGCGTCGACGGGAACACCCGCGTCTACCAGCTCGCCGAGGAAGACCTCGTCAAGCTGCGCGAGTGGATCGACGCCAACTACCAGGTCGAGGGTGACCTGCGACGCGAGGTCCAGGCCGACATCCGTCGCAAGATGGAGATCGGGAGCTACCAGGGCATCCGCCACCGTCGTGGCCTTCCGGTCCGCGGTCAGCGTACGCAGACCAACGCCCGTACCCGCAAGGGCAAGAAGAAGACCGTGGCCGGCAAGAAGAAGGCCGGCAAGAAGTAGTCCGCCTCGGACCTGTCAACCGCGTCCGAGAAGACACACACGGACCGATGATCTCTGGGAGTTTCGCTCATGCCGCCTAAGGGCCGTCAGGGTGCCGCGCGCAAGGTGCGCCGCAAGGAAAAGAAGAACATTGCCCACGGGCACGCTCACATCAAGAGCACGTTCAACAACACGATCGTGAGCATCACCGACCCCACCGGTGCGGTGATCGCGTGGGCCAGCTCGGGCCAGGTCGGCTTCAAGGGGTCGCGTAAGAGCACCCCCTACGCCGCGCAGATGGCCGCCGAGGCCGCTGCCCGCCGTGCCCAGGAGCACGGCGTCCGCAAGGTCGACGTCTTCGTGAAGGGCCCGGGTTCCGGCCGGGAGACCGCCATCCGTTCGCTCCAGGCGACCGGCCTCGAGGTGGGCTCCATCCAGGACGTCACCCCGGTTCCGCACAACGGCTGCCGCCCGCCGAAGCGCCGCCGCGTCTGATCGGCACCGGCACCCGCGCCTCCTACCGCGCGGGTGCCCCGTGGTGCAGTGCCCGCCGCGGCCCCTGTCTGGGGCCGCGCGGGCAGGGTAGGAATCCGAGTAGAGGGCACCACCGCTTCGGAGGTGCCCGTCCGGTGGCCGTCAAATAGCGGGCGGCCATGTGGAAGGGAAGTCACGGACCATGTTGATCGCACAGCGTCCCACGCTCGCCGAGGAAGTCGTCTCGGACCTGCGCTCGAGGTTTGTCATCGAGCCGCTCGAGCCTGGTTTCGGTTACACCATCGGCAACTCGCTTCGGCGTACCCTGCTGTCCTCCATCCCCGGTGCGGCTGTGACCAGCATCCGCATCGAGGGCGTCGAGCACGAGTTCACCACCGTGCCCGGGGTCAAGGAGGACGTCACCGAGATGATCCTCAACCTCAAGGGCCTGGTCGTCAGCTCCGAGCACGACGAGCCGGTTCTGATGTACCTGCGCAAGCAGGGCCCCGGTGTGGTGACCGCCGCGGACATCGCTCCGCCGGCCGGTGTCGAGGTGCACAACCCCGACCTGCACATCGCCACGCTGAACGGCAAGGGCAAGCTGGAGATGGAGCTGACGGTCGAGCGCGGCCGCGGTTACGTCTCGGCGACGCAGAACAAGCAGCAGGGCCAGGAGATCGGTCGGATTCCGATCGACTCCATCTACTCGCCGGTGCTGCGTGTGACCTACAAGGTCGAGGCCACCCGAGTCGAGCAGCGCACGGACTTCGACCGCCTGATCGTCGACATCGAGACCAAGCCGGCCATCCGTCCCCGTGACGCCGTGGCCAGCGCGGGCAAGACCCTGGTCGAGCTGTTCGGTCTGGCGCGTGAGCTCAACGTCGACGCCGAGGGCATCGACATGGGCCCGTCGCCGACGGACGCCGCGCTCGCGGCGGACCTGGCGCTGCCGATCGAGGACCTCAACCTCACGGTCCGGTCCTACAACTGCCTCAAGCGTGAGGGCATCCACAGCGTTGGTGAGCTGGTTGCCCGCTCCGAGCAGGACCTGTTGGACATCCGCAACTTCGGTGCCAAGTCCATCGATGAGGTCAAGCAGAAGCTCATCGACATGGGCCTGTCCCTGAAGGACTCCCCGCCCGGATTCGACCCCAGCACCGCGGCCGACTCCTTCGGCTCCGAGGACGACGAGGGTGAGTCCTTCGTCGAGACGGAGCAGTACTGACCTTCGTCGCCCAAAGGTCCCCGGCCGAGTGCGGCCGTGGACCGCATCACTAGGAGAACGACACCATGCCCACGCCTACGAAGGGCGCCCGTCTGGGTTCCGGGCCCGCTCACGAGCGGCACATCCTGGCGAACCTCGCCACCTCGCTGTTCCAGCACGGCCGTATCCGCACCACGGAGGCCAAGGCCAAGCGCCTGCGTCCGTACGCCGAGAAGCTCATCACTCTCGGCAAGCGCGGTGACCTGCACGCCCGTCGCCAGGTGCTGACCAAGATCACGGACAAGTCCGTTGTGCACGAGCTCTTCACCGAGATCGGCCCGCGCTTCGAGAACCGTCCCGGTGGTTACACCCGTATCACCAAGATCGGTCCGCGCAAGGGCGACAACGCCCCGATGGCGATCATCGAGCTGGTCGAGGCGCTGAACGCCCCCGCCGCGGCTCCGGCTGCCGCTCCCGTCGAGGAGCCCGCCGAGGCCAAGGCCGAGGACACCACCGAGACCACCGCCACGGAGGCCCCCGAGGCCACCGAGGAGAGCTCGGAGAGCAAGTAGGGCCTGACGCGTCGGACTCCGGTCCGCGCGACACGCTCGTCGAGTGCCCGACCCTTGCGGGGGTCGGGCACTTTTCTTTTCCGGGGCTGCCGGTGACGGACACGGCGGGGCCGGGCGGACCTGATCGGGGTGGGGATGGACAAGAACGAGACGACCGGGGCGGCCGGGATGCCCGGGGCGGCCGGGATGCCCGGGGCGGCCGCGGAAGAGTTCGCCGAGGAGACCGTCCGGCTGCGGCTGGACATCGCCTACGACGGGACCGACTTCTCCGGGTGGGCCACCCAGCCGACCCGGCGCACCGTGCAGGGGGAACTGGAGTCGGCCCTGGCGAAGGTGCTCCGGCTGCCCGAGGCCTCGGTGACCTGTGCCGGGCGCACCGACGCGGGCGTGCACGCCCGCGGCCAGGTGGCCCAGGTGGACGTTCCGCTCGCCACCTGGGAGAGCGAGGGGGAGCGGGTGCTGCGCAGGCTCGCCGGCGTGCTCCCCAAGGACGTGCGGGTGAACGGCGTGCGGCTCGCCCCGCCGGGGTTCGACGCGCGCTTCTCCCCGTTGTTCCGCCGCTACGTGTACCGGATCAGCGACGCCCCCTACGGCGTGGATCCGCTGCGCCGCCGCGACGTGCTGTGGCACCGGCACCCCGTGGACGTGGACCGGATGAACGAGGCCGCCGCGCTGTTGGTCGGCGAGCACGACTTCGCCGCCTTCTGCAAGAAGCGCGAGGGCGCCACGACCATCCGCGAGCTGCTGAGGCTGGAGTGGGTCCGTGAGGACGAGTACCTGATCGCCGGGACGATCCAGGCCGACGCCTTCTGCCACAACATGGTGCGCGCGCTCGTGGGCGCTCTTCTGGCGGTGGGGGACGGGCGGCGCGGGGTCGAGTGGCCCGGCGGGGTCCTGGGCGCCGCTGTGCGCGACTCGTCGGTGCACGTGGTCGGACCCCAGGGGCTGAGCCTGGAGGAGGTGCGCTATCCGGCCGACGAGGAGCTCGCCGAGCGCGCGAGCCTCACCCGGCGGGTGCGCGAGCTTCCGTGCAAGGGGCACACGGAGTAGCGGTCGTGCCGGGCACGGGCGGGAGCCGCTCCGAGCGACGGGTGCGCCGGGACGGTGCCGTGCCCGGGTGGGGGCACGGCCGTGCCGGCGGAGACCGGGGCTCCCCCATGAGGTCGAGTAGAGCTGGGAACACGAAACGACGCCACTCCGGGTCCACAGTCTGTGGACGACGGGGTGGCGCCGTTTCGTGTCGGCCCCTGCTCCGGGGCTCAGGCGCGGTCGTCCGCCAGAGCCCCGTAGGCGGTGTCGATGAAACCCTCGCCGATGTCGCGCAGCTCGGTGGCGTCGGCGCCCTCCTCGGAGTCGTCGCCGCTGCCGTCGCTGTTGGCGGACAGGGAGAAGAGGACGTAGCGGCCCCACTGGCCGCTGCTGCCGTAGCCGCCCGAGTATCCGAGGCGTTCGGCGGGGGTTCCCTCCTCGCCGGGCAGGCCGGCGAACCACTGCGCGGCGACCAGGTCCTGCGAGCTCAGGGCCGCCTCGGCCTCGGTGTCGCTGGGCATGGCCGCGACCCCCACCGTGACGGCGTGGTTCTGGTCCTCGCTCAGGTAGGAGGCCCGCACCAGTTGGCGGCAGTCGTTCTCGGCGAGGACCTCGTCGTAGTCGCCGTGGGTGCCGACGGAGCAGTCCTCGTTGTCGTCGACGGCCACGCGGCTGAACGTGCCCTGGCCCTCGATCTCGATCTCCTCGGGGAACAGGCTGTCGGGCGAGAGGGCGCCCGGGTCACTGGCCTCGTCCGCGACCGCGGTGGCGCCGCCGCCACCGCCGGAGCCGAAGCCGCCGCTGGCGAAGTAGAAGGCGCCGCCGCCCGCGATCACGAGCAGGACGACGAATCCGGAGGCCATGAGCACGGTGCGCTTCTTGGACCGCTGCGGCGGGTACCGGTCGTCGTAGCTGTCGTAGTCGTCGTAGTCGTCGTAGTCGTCCTGGACACCCCGGACGTCGAACTGCGCGGTGTCGGCACCGGCGTCCTCGGGGACCTCGTCGCGGTACAGCGGACGACCGCCGGACGCCGAACCCGTACCGGGGGCGGGAACCGCGCGCAGGTTCTGGGTCGCGCCCATGGCGTCGGCGGGGAAGACCGGCTCCTCCGCGGGCCGGGGCGGAGCGGCGGGCGGCTGCTGGCCCGGAGGCGGGGGCGGGGGCGGCGGTGCCCCCGCGGGCGCACCGTGCGGCGGCATGCCGGGACGGCCCGGGGCCCCGGGAGCGCCGGGTGGGAGCGCGTTCGGCGGGGGCGGGCCCTGCGGGCGCATCGGAGGCTGGCCGCCGGTGGGCGGATGCGGGGGAGCCCCGGGGGGACCCTGGTGCGGGCCGGGCTGGCCGGGCTGGCCCGGGTACTGGCCGGGGGGCGCCTGCGGCGGACGGTTCTGCATGTGCGGCGCGGACGGGGCGCCCTGCGGGAGCGGGGGCCTCGGGGCGCCGGGCGGCAGGGTCTGCCCGGGGTTGGGCTGGCCGGGGCCCTGCGGACCGGGTCCGGGCGGGCCGCCGCGGGGCGCGCCGGGCGGGACGTTCGGTCCGCTCTGGGTGAGATGTCCCATGCCGGGGTGGCCGCCGGTCGGGCCGCCGGGGCCACCGGGGAGGGGACCGCCGGGCGGGGGGCCGTTGGGCGGCTGCGGCGCGCCCGGGGCACCGCCCTGGGGGTACTGGGGAAACGGTCCGGGCGGGGGGAAGCCCTGCGGGGGGTGGGGTGCCTGCGGCGCCTGCGGCCCGCTGGGCCCGGCGTGCGGCGGGAGCTGCGGGCCCGAGGGCGTGCCGTGCGGTCGCTGCGGGCCCGATGTGGGATGCTGGCCCTCAGGCTGGGAGGGCGACCCGAGCAGGTCCTGACCGTCGCCGGCCTCCGGCTGGAGAGGTCGTCCGTCTGGGCCGTACTGAGGCGGGTTCGGATGGGTGCTGATGGGAGTCTCCGAAGGCTCTGAGGGTGGGGACTGGACCGCGGTTCGCCGGGCCCGTGGCCTGTGTCCACGCTGCGGCGTCCGTACGGTGGCCTCCGTGCTGCCGGCGACCGTGACGGGCGTCTCCAAGGTTCGCGTCATCGCCCGTGGTACCGGGCGGAGACCGGCCTTTCGGTGCAAGGGTAACCAACGCGCGGGCGGGAGCAGGACGAAGCACTCCCGACAACAGGCATAATAAAAGGCGGAGAGGTCACGGATGTGAACCCGTCCCGGCGCTTTCCCGCCAGACGAATCCCACCGGGCTGCCCAACGCACGCTTTGACCTGCGTTAGGGTAGGCAGGTAGGATATTTCGTCGTTGTGCGTTGAGTTGCCGTGGGCCCCAAACTCCCGAAGCTGGGTGCCGATCCACGCACCATCGTCTGCGCACTCACGACCGGGTCGTCCTGATTGGACATGGGACATCCGGCCAAGTAGCAGCCCCGCACCCGCGACGGCTGTTCCCGGCCCCGCACCCGTTGGGGTGTTCCGTAATACGAGTCCACCATCCCGTTCGGGATGGGGCAGCCGACTGAAGAGCGAAGGCAAACGATCGTGCGCACATACAGCCCCAAACCAAGCGATGTCCAGCGTCAGTGGCACGTTGTTGACGCGACCGATCTCGTGCTCGGGCGTATGTCGAGCCAGATCGCCACGCTCCTTCGGGGCAAGCACAAGCCCTACTACGCGCCCCACATCGACACCGGCGACTTCGTCATCGTCGTGAACGCCGAGAAGGTCGCGCTGACCGGCAAGAAGCTCGAGCAGAAGCGCGCTTACCGGCACTCCGGCTACCCCGGTGGTCTGCGTTCGATCGCGTACGCCGACCTGCTGGAGAAGAACCCCGAGCGGGCCATCGAGAAGGCCGTCAAGGGCATGCTCCCCAAGGGCTCCCTCGGCCGCCAGATGGCCAAGAAGCTCAAGGTGTACGCCGGTGCGGAGCACCCGCACCAGGCCCAGCAGCCGGTCCCGTTCGAAATGAAGACGATCGCGCAGCCCGCGTAGGCGTTCGCAGACTTTTACAGGAAGCACGAGGATAACCGTGGTCGAGCCCACCGGCATCGAGAACGTCGAGCAGGAAATCGCCGAGAACCCGGAGGAGTTCCCCTCCGAGTACACGAGCGAGTCGGACGAGGCGACTGACGCCGCCTACGTCCCCACCGCGTCCGGCCCCAGCGCCGGCACCGGTCGTCGCAAGCAGGCTGTCGCCCGTGTCCGCATCGCCCCCGGTTCGGGCGAGTGGAAGATCAACGGCAAGCCGCTTGAGGTCTACTTCCCGGACAAGGTCCACCAGCAGACCGTCAAGGACCCCTTCGTCTCCCTCGGGTTCGACGGCGCCTACGACGTCTTCGCCCGTCTGGACGGCGGCGGCACCAGCGGCCAGGCCGGCGCCCTGCGTCACGGCATCGCCCGTGCCCTGGCGACCCTGGACGCCGAGAACAACCGCCCGACCCTGAAGAAGGCCGGTTTCCTCACCCGTGACGACCGCGAGGTCGAGCGGAAGAAGGCCGGTCTCAAGAAGGCGCGCAAGGCTCCGCAGTTCTCCAAGCGCTAATGCTCATGCGCCGACACCTGCTCGGCTGAGTTTTCGCCCGTACGTCGTCCCCGCTCCAGGGGGCGGCGTACGGGCTTTTGGTTTTTGACGGTGGCTTTCTCCGCCACGCTGAACTTCACCGGCGCCGGTTTCCCGGCGCCGCTTTCGAAAGGGGCTGTCGCCTGTGGCTCGGCTGTTCGGAACAGACGGCGTACGCGGTCTCGCGGGACGCGACCTGACCGCTTCGCTCACCCTGGAACTGTCCATCGCGGCGGCGAGGGTCCTGTCCGGTGACGAGGAGGGGCGGCGCCCGCTCGCCGTCGTGGGCCGCGACCCCCGCGCGTCCGGGGAGTTCCTGGAGGCCGCGGTCGTCGCGGGCCTGGCCAGCACCGGCGTGGACGTCGTGAAGGTCGGTGTGCTCCCGACCCCGGCCGTGGCCTACCTGACCGGTGCCCTGGGCGCCGACTTCGGTGTGATGCTCTCGGCGAGCCACAACCCGGCCCCGGACAACGGCATCAAGTTCTTCGCCAAGGGCGGCCAGAAACTCGAGGACGCCCTGGAGGAGGAGATCGAGGGCATGCTCGGTGTCCCCTCGACCCCCGCCGTGGGCGAGGCGGTCGGCCGGGTCACGGAGTCCCACGACGGTGCCGAGCGGTACACGCAGCACGTCCTGGCCTCCCTCCCGCACAGCCTCAAGGGGCTCAAGGTCGTCATGGACTGCGCCAACGGGGCGGCCAGCACCGTCGCCCCCGAGGCGCTGCGCCGGGCGGGCGCGGAGGTCATCGCGATCGGTGACGCGCCCGACGGCCACAACATCAACCAGGGCTGCGGCTCGACCAGCCTGGGCGCCCTCCAGGAGGCGGTGCGCCTGCACGGCGCGGACGCCGGTATCGCCAACGACGGAGACGCCGACCGCTGCCTCGCGGTGGACGCCGACGGCAACGTGGTGGACGGCGACCAGATCCTCGCGATCCTGGCGACCGAGGCCAAGGAGGCCGGCCGCCTGGCCGAGGACACCCTCGTGGTGACGGTCATGTCCAACCTGGGGCTCAAACTGGCGATGGCGCGCGAGGGCGTCACCGTGGTGGAGACCGCGGTCGGTGACCGGTACGTGCTGGAGGAGATGAAGCGCGGCGGGTTCGGCCTGGGCGGCGAGCAGTCCGGCCACGTGATCCTGCTCGACCACGCCAGCACCGGCGACGGCCTGCTGACCGGCCTGCACCTGCTGGCGGCCATGGCCCACCACAAGCAGGGGCTGGCCGAGCTGGCCAAGGTGATGACCCGCCTGCCGCAGACCCTCATCAACGTCCCCGACGTGGACAAGGACCGCGCGGCCGAGTCCGAGGAGCTGGCCGCCGCCGTCCGCGAGGCCGAGGCCGAGCTGGGCGAGACCGGCCGGGTGCTGATCCGCCCGAGCGGGACCGAGCCCAAGGTCCGCGTCATGGTGGAGGCCCCCGAGCAGGAGCAGGCCACCGCCGTGGCCGAGCGCCTCGCCGGGGTGGTCCGCTCCGCCCTCGGCTAGGTCGGAGCGCACTGGGGTTCTCGCGCGCACCCGGGCACACGGTGGCCCGGGTGCGCGTTTGCGTGTGTAGGCGGTGTGGTGGGGCACCCACCCGGTGGGTGCTGCCCAGGGACGAGGAACCGGGGTCTTCCGGCAGGACGCCGGGTCACGGAGCGGAGCGGTCATGGTGACGGGCATGCGGTACGGGCACTCCCTGACGATCGGTGTGGACATCGGCGGGACCAAGGTCGCCGCGGGGGTCGTGACCCCCGGCGGGCGGGTGCTGGCGCGCCTGCGTACGGAGACGCCCGAGCGGAGCAAGAGCCCCTCGGTGGTGGAGGACACGATCGTGTCGGTCGTCTCCGAGCTGCGCCAGGAGTACCGGGTCCGCGCCGTGGGGGTGGGCGCGGCCGGGTTCGTCGACGAACGGCGCTCCCGGGTGCTGTTCGCACCGCACCTGTCCTGGCGGGAGGAACCGCTCCGGGACGCGCTGTCGGTGCGTCTGGGGCTGCCGGTGGTGGTGGAGAACGACGCCAACGCCTCGGCCTGGGCCGAGGTCCGTGCGGGCGCGGCCCAGTGCGTGGACGACGTGGTGGTCGTGAACCTGGGCACGGGGATCGGCGGCGCGATCGTCCTCGACGGCCGGCTGCGCCGGGGGCGCTACGGCCTGGCGGGTGAGTTCGGGCACATGACGGTGGTGCCGGGCGGACACCGCTGCGAGTGCGGGAACCGCGGCTGCTGGGAGCAGTACGCCAGCGGCAACGCGCTCACCCGTGAGGCCCGGGAGCTGGTGGCCGCGGAGTCACCGGTGGCCGAGGTGCTGCGCCAGGCGGTGGGCGGCGACCCGGCGCTGATCACCGGGCCGCTGGTGAGCGAGCTGGCCCGCAAGGGCGACCGGGCCTGCCGCGAGCTCCTGGAGGACGCGGGCGGCTGGCTGGGTGTGGGCCTGGCCAACCTGGCGGCCGCCTTCGACCCGGAGCTGTTCGTGATCGGCGGCGGGGTCTCAGAAGTGGGGGAGCTGCTGCTCGGCCCGGCGCGGAGCGCGTTCGAGAAGGGCCTCACCGGCCGCGGATACCGCCCGGAGGCGCGTGTGGTCGCCGCGGCGCTGGGCAACGAGGCGGGCATGATCGGCGCCGCCGACCTCGCCCGAGAGGCCCTGCCGCGGGGGAGGCGGCGCCGCAGGCAGCCGCGCCTGGGCAGAGCCCGCTGGTGACCCTCAGCGCCGACCGGTCAGAGCCCTCACGTCGATGTCGATCGGGAAGGGCACGTCCAGCTTGAGTCGTTCCCGGGCGATGGTGACCGGGACGTACCTGGGCTCCTTCGTGCCGTCGAGCTCGTACACGTGGATCGCGGGGCCGTTCTCCTCGCGCTCGACCCGCCAGAAGTGCGGGATACCGGCGGCCGCGTACTTCATCGGCTTGGTGGTGCGGTCCCGGTCCTGGGACTCCTCGGAGACGATCTCAACCACGAGTAGGACGTCCTCCGGGGGGATGTGGGTATCGGACTGCCAATCCCCGTCCGCATCAGGAGAGAACCGGTAGACGACGAGGTCGGGTTCGGGACGCTGGTGTTTGCCCAGTTTCATCGTCATCTCGTGCATGACGTCGATGTCCTCAGGGGCGGCTTGCTGGAGTTCGTGCAGCAGGTTCACCATGACCTTGCCGTGGAACTTGGTCTGTGGGGAAAGCAAGACGAGTGCTCCGTCGATGAGCTCCATCCGGGGGGCTCCCGGGGGGAGATGGTCCATTCGGTCTGCGGTCCAGCCCCCGGGCGGGGTGAGGAACCAGTCGGGGAGCGGCTCGGCCATCGAATCCTCCTGGGTCGATTCCTGAGCCCACTCTAATGTCGCTGTTCTCCGCATGACAGGAACGTAGCGCTGCGTGACGACAGAGCGGGGTGCTTTGCCCATACCCGCTTCGGGATGCCGCAACGAGGCTGGTCACGGGATTACCCGCGATTAACCGAACCCGGTTCTAGTGCGTGGGTCACATCCTCGGTAGAGTGCGGCACATGGATCTCAACGGAATTTCCGCCCTCGTCTCGGGCGGCGCGAGTGGCCTCGGTGAGGCCACCGCCAGGGAACTCGCCTCCGCCGGTGCCACCGTCGTCGTCGCCGACCTCAACGCCGAGCGCGGCGAGGCCGTCGCGAAGGAGATCGGTGGCGTCTTCGTCTCCACCGACGTCTCCCAGGAGGACCAGGTCAAGGCCGCGGTCCAGGCCGCCGCCGACACCGGCAAGCCCTTCCGCGTCGCGGTCTCCTGCGCCGGCATCGGCTGGGCCACCCGCACGGTGGACCGCAACGGCAACCCGCACGACCTGGACAGCTACCAGAAGGTCATCCAGGTCAACCTCATCGGTACGTTCAACGTGCTCCGCCTGTCGGCGGCCGAGATCGCCAAGACCGAGCCGGTCAACGAGGACGGCGAGCGCGGCTCGATCCTCAACACCGCCTCCCTCGCCGGCATCGAGGGCCAGATCGGCCAGATCGCCTACTCGTCCTCCAAGGGCGGTGTGATCGGCATGACCCTCCCGGCCGCGCGCGACCTCGCCGCCATCGGCGTCACCGTGAACACCATCGCCCCCGGCATCCTCGAGACGCCCATCTACGGCGACGGCCCGGGCTCGGAGGAGTTCAAGCAGAAGCTCGCCGCCCCGGTGCCCTTCCCCAAGCGCCTGGGCACCGCCGCCGAGTTCGGCAAGCTCGCCCGGACCCTGCTCGAGGTCAGCTACGTCAACGGCGAGGTCGTCCGGATCGACGGCGGCCTCCGCATGCCCCCGAAGTAGGAGGACACCGTGTCCGACGAGGTTCTCTACACCGCCGATGACGGCGTCGCCGTCATCACCATCAACCGTCCCAAGGCCAAGAACGCGGTCAACGCGGCGGTCGCCGCCCAGATCGCCGAGGCCCTCGACGACGTCGACGCCCGCAAGGACGTCAACGTCGCGATCATCACGGGTGCCGGCGGCACCTTCTGCGCCGGGATGGACCTCAAGGCCTTCATGAAGGGCGAGGTCCCGGTGGTCGAGGGCCGCGGTTTCGGCGGTTTCGCCGAGCGCGGCCCGAAGAAGCCGCTGATCGCCGCGGTCGAGGGTTACGCCCTCGCCGGCGGTTTCGAGGCGGTGCTCGCCTGCGACCTGGTCGTGGCCGCGGACGACGCCAAGTTCGGCATCCCCGAGGTCAAGCGCGGCCTGGTCGCCGGTGCCGGCGGCCTGCTGCGCCTCCAGCACCGCATCCCGCGCAACATCGCGATGGAGTTCGCCCTGACCGGTGACTTCGTCGGCGCCCAGCGCCTCGCGGAGCTCGGGCTGGTCAACCAGGTCACCGAGAGCGGCGGCGCCCTGGAGGGTGCCAAGGCCCTGGCCGCGCGCATCACCCCCAACGGCCCGCTGGCCCTGAAGGTCTCCAAGGAGATCATCCAGGCATCCGACGACTGGTCCAGCGACCAGATGTGGGACAGGCAGAACGAGCTGGCGGGCCCCGTGTTCGTCAGCCAGGACGCCATGGAGGGGGCGGTCGCCTTCGCGGAGAAGCGCGCCCCCGTCTGGAAGGGCGAGTAGCCCTCCACCCGGCCCGAACCAGGCGTCATACGGCGGCCGTCCCCACACGGGGGCGGCCGCCGTCGCCGTTCCGGGGCTCAGGTCCCGGCCGGGTACGGGCGGGCTCCCGACGCCCGTACCTCGAAGGAACCGCGAAGCGGCAGGTACCGGCTGAGGAAGTCCTCCAGGTACCCGTCGGCCCCGGGGTCCTCGCTCTCGGTGGTGTCGTTGACGCAGAAGGCCTCGAACCTGCGGTCATTCAGCATCTCCCGCGAGCGTTCGCGGAAGGCTTCGGGGTCCGCGAGGTTGAGGTAGGCGTAACTGAGCCGCGAGTGGACGGCTCTGCCCGTGAGCAGGGAGTAGTGGTGGTGCAGGGACGAGGGGATCGAGTGGTCGTCGGGGCTGCGAAAGCGCGAGGCCGCGGTCCGCGCGAACACCTCCGGGAACCGTTCCTCCAGCTCCCGGAGCACGGACCGGCGCTGGGGGATCGGCGTGTGTTTGAACTTGGACACCGCCGTGCGACCGAACAGGGACTGGATCAGGGTGTTGTTCATCTTCGCGGCGGCGTCCACGGGCTGGTCCTCGACGGTCGCCTCGCCCAGTCCGAAGCGGTAGGGGGAGGGGTTCAGCTTGACGATCCCGTTCGGGTGGAAGAAGTGCTCGGCCGTCACCGGCCGTCCGAAGGCCACATCGTCGTTCAGGTAGAGGTAGTGCTCGGACAACCCGTCGATGTGGTGCAGCTGGGATTCGATGGCGTGTGAGTTGAAGACCGGCAGGAGGCCGGGGTCGTCGAAGATCTCCTTGTGGTCCACGACCTGGATCCGCTCCTGGCCGGTGTCCAGCCAGGCGGGTACCTGGCCGTCGGTGACGATGTAGACCTTGCGGATGAACGGTGCGTACATCTCCAGGGAGCGGAGCGAGTAGAGGAGCTCGTTCCTGTTGGCGTACCTGGAGTTCGAGGCGGCATCGGGGTTGAGCGCCCCGGCCTCCTCCAGGTAGGAGTTCCTGTTCGCCCTCCACCTGGGGTCGTTGCCGTCCACCCAGGTGTAGACGGCGTCCACCGGGAAGGTGATGTCCGTGGTCAGGGTTCGTGCGAACACCTCCAGGGTCGGATACCTCCGCCCGTTGACCTCGGCCTCCGCGGGTGTGCGCTCCGCCTCCGGGACGATCTCACCGACGGGGTTGGGGCGCGGTGCGACCAGAGCCCCCTGCAGCACGCTCTCCGGAGCCACGACCTTGAGGTTCTCCAGGGTCTCGGCGCCCCCGTCCTCCTGTGCGAGGACCTCGGCGCCCTCCTGCCAGAACTCGATCACGCACCCGTGCTCGAAACCCGCGACGACGGAACGGCCGCCCCCGGTCACGTACTCACCGAGCCGGAGGTAGGGGGTTCTCCTCAGCGCTCTGAGCGCCCAGCTCGAGACGGGGCGCGCGCCCCGGTCGGGGCGGCTGACATACATGCCGGAGCCCGTGAATTCCCGAGCCAGCAGCTCGAGTACGGCAGGTCGGTGAGCCACGTCCACCGCGATGGCGTGTTGGTAGTTCCTGCTGTTCCGGACCAGGAAACAGGGGATGTCGTGTGCGCTCAACAGCGACGTGCAGCGTTCGAGCTGGAGGGCCGCGAACTCCGTGACGGTGAAGGCGCCCTCCCACTTCCTGGCGAGCACGGCGCCGTTGCGGTGGACGGCCACGCTCAACCCCCGGTAGCGGCCGGGTCGGAGGGCCTTGAGAACCCGTCTGTAGGCGATCTTCAGCGGTATCGGTGTATTCGCCACTGTGTACCGGCGAACTTTTCCGTACAGGTCTCGGATTTTTCCCACCTTCCATTCCGGTTCGAGAAATCCTCGGGACTGGCGAGTTCCCCCTGACGCGGAGCCGAGGTCGGACTGTTCTCTCCGTCTCGCCGGACGATCCTCCTTCTGTGAAACGTTGCGCTGACGAAAGTCGTGCCGAAGTCTTTTGGTGGCCACTTCCCGATGTGCTCGCTGTTAATCAGAGGTTCGGCTCACGCCGCGGACGGGGCCGCCCCGGGCGGTCACCGACCTCTTCCCCCCCCTCCAGCGGGCAGAACCACGAGTTCCGGAGTGCTCACGCTGCGTGTGTAGCCTGGGAGGATCCATCAGAATTCCAAGGAGGCGGCTTCGTGACCCTTGTTCCCACGTGGAGTCGCCCTGCCGGACGGGCCGGGGGACTCACGGTCCTGGCGGTGGCCGACTCGACCGAACGCGTCGGGCTCAGCGTCGCCATGCTCGACCGGCTCTCCGTGCCGGGGACCACGGTGGGACTGGCCGTCGTCCGCACCGGGCACACGCCCTCGCCCGCCCGTATCCGCAACGAGACGGAGGGCACCCGGCAGGCCGGGCTGCGCGTACCGGTCCTGTCCGCGCGACAGGTCCGCAGGCTCGTCCGGCGCCGGCGCCCCGACGCCGTGGTGCTCAACTGCTCCGGTCCGCTCGTGGAGTCCCTGTCCTGGTCGATGCGGTCGGTCATCCGCCGGTACCGCCCGGTGGTGGTCTCCGCCCTGCCCGCGCTGGCGGTTCCGGCCGTCGAGGGGGAGTGGCTGCACCGCTCCCGGGCCGAC
Organism: Nocardiopsis ganjiahuensis DSM 45031; assembly: GCF_000341085.1. Taxonomy (GTDB): domain Bacteria; phylum Actinomycetota; class Actinomycetes; order Streptosporangiales; family Streptosporangiaceae; genus Nocardiopsis; species Nocardiopsis ganjiahuensis. Next base: position 387,929 of record NZ_ANBA01000013.1, read on the forward strand.
CTGGTCGTGGCGCACAGCCACCGCGAGGTCGCCGAGTACACGGCCCTGGGGGAGAAGCTCGGCGCCCGGGGCGAGGTGGGGCTGGGAAGCCTGCCGCTCGGGCGCCGGGAGGCCGATCAGGAGGCCCGGCGGGACCGGGTGGTGTACGCGGCCCACCCCGGGGTCCCGGACACGGAGAGGGCACGTCAGAGCGTTCTGCTCGCTCTGGCCGAGCTCGCCGGGAACCGTCCCGACCTGGAGGTGGTCGTGCACCTGGGCCGGGAGAGGAACGCCGGCCCCGAACTCGTGGTGACCTGGGACGCCCTGCTCGCCGAAGGGAGGGTCGGTGAGCACGCCCCGCTCTTCCGCTCGGGTTCCCTGGTCGATCAGCTGGGCCGGGCCCGCGGCCTGGTGGCGGTGGGTTCGACGGCCGTCCTCGAAGCGCTCGCCCACCGGGTGCCCGCCCTGGTTCTCACCGACTTCGGCGTGGGCCCGGCCCAGGGCAACGCCGTCTTCGAGGACAGCGGCCTGTTCGGCACCCTGGCCGACGTCCGCGCCGCGCGCTTCCGGCGCCCCAACCGCTACTGGGGCGAGCGCAACCACTTCCACCCGCCCGGGCAGGACGACTGGGTGGAGCGCCTGTACGACCTCCACGAACGCGGCCGCCGGGGCGAGCTCGCCTGAACCCGCCCCGAGCGCGAGGAGGACGGCCACGAAACCCTTCGGGGTCGTGACCTTTGTACCCGGCCCGGTCAGGGGCGGATCGGTACCGGGCGGCCGCTGCTGGTCCACGGCTGCGAGCTCTTCCGGGACCTGCCCCGAGGGAACCGAACGCCGAGTACGCCCTGGTGTGCCGGCTCCGTGCCGCACCGCCCGTCTGATCGCGGAGCCGGGGCACGCATGGGACGGACGTTTTCGCGGCCTTCCGAGCTGAGGGCGTCCATTATCTTTGTGGGTGGTTTTCATCCCCCGAAGAGAGCTGATCCCCCACTCATGAAGATCATTGAACCGGTGACCACGGAAGAGGTGCTCGAGACCTTCCGACGCACCGGGCCCCCGCACGACGACATCACCGCGCGGGACGCGGAATCCTACGCGGAGAAGATGACGCTCCTGGCGGTGGAGCAGCACGGGGAGCCGTGGTACAGAGTACGTCTGAGCCGCAAGGACGTTCTGGCGGTGGTGCTTCCCTGGCACCGCGGGGAGAACGGAGAGCTCGAACTCGTCCCCCCGACGGGAGCGACGGTTCAGGAGACGTTGACCAGGTTGAGCGCCTGGGGCGACGAATACCCCACGGCCAACCCCCTGTGCTGGGAGAAGCTGCACAGGCACTCCGACACGGACCTCTCCCCGCTGATCCTGAGTGCCGGGGTGGTGGACCACCCGCACTACGCGGATCTAAGCGACCGTGACTCCCTCACCCACCTGGACGGGTTGCACCGGATGCTGGCCTGGGGACTGGAGGGGCGGCTGCCGCGCTTTCGCCGGCTGGACGCCTACGTCGTCGGCCTGAACCGCTACTGAACCGGATCAGAGAACGGAGTCGTCCCTCTCCTCCGCGGCGACAGGGGCCAGATCACTCTCGTGGCCGGCCATCGCACTGTCGAACAGGGTGAGCCCGCCCTCGGGTACGGCGTGCCCGATCGCTTCCAGCAGATAGGGCTCCATGACCATGGCCAGGGACTGGGAGAAGGCGTACGAGAAATGGTTGGTGTCGTAGTACACCAGCTGGTTCCCGATCACGCCGTGGCAGACGCCGTCCTGGCACAGGTAGTCGGTCATGTCCAGGAACCGGGTGTTGTGCGGGACGTTGGCCAGCTCCTTGAAGGGCGCCTCGTCCGACATCGAGTTGGACCGCGGCTCGGAGCACTCGCTGCGGTCGTTGCGGTCGATGCAGTCGGGCACCCGGAAGGAGAACCGGGGGGTGTCCCGGACCGCGACGACGTCGATGCCCAGCTGGTCGAGCTGGCGCCAGCGCTCCACGAAACCCTCGGGGACGTACTCCTCCGGACCCGAGCGCCGGCTCGTCAGTGAGGCCAGCCCGAACACGGTGTCCGGTTTCAGCTCGGCCAGTTCAGCCATGACGTTGTCGTTCCACTCCGCGCACTCCACGTACTCCGAACCGCGGTAGTGCTGGACCTCGGTGCTGAACTGGCATGCGTTCTTGGTCATCGTGACCAGGCGCCACCCGTGTTGGTCGGAGAGGGTCTCCAGCGCCTGGAACCAGTGCCGCACGTGCGAGCTGCCGACCAGGGCGATCGTGTGGTCCGAGTCCAGGTCGCCGAACTCGCAGGTGACGACCTCGGTCTGGTCGGCCAGCGCGTTGCACTCGCGGGTCTGGTCGATGGTGTCCCGGGCGACCGTGGTCGTGTCGGGGTAGATGGGGAGGAGGGGCAGGTTCTCGGCCAGGTCCTGGTCCAGACGGACAGCCGCGCCCGGGTAGGCGAGCGGGTTGGAGCTGAGCTCGATGCGCAGCTGCCGGTCGCGTTCGATGGACTGGCCCCACAGGGCGCCCGCCACCAGTACGGGGACGATGAAGAGGACCCCGGCCGCCAGCGACCAGCTCGGGGTACGCAGCCTGCGGGTGACCCGGTTGACCCCGCCGTCGATCACCCAGCTGGTGGCCAGTGCCGCCGCGAACGAGGAGCCCAGAACCATGAATCCACCGGTCAGCGACGGTTTGACCCGGTCGGTGAGCTCCAGGTAGACGATCAGCACCGGCCAGTGCCACAGGAACAGCGTGTAGGCGTGCCCGCCCAGCCAGGTCAGCGGGCGCAGGCTCAGGAGGCGGTTCGCGGACAGGCGGCTGTTGTCGGCCTCGCCCGCGCCGGCGAGGATGATCAGCAGGGCGGCCAGGGTCGGCCACAGCGAGGCGTACCCCGGGTAGGGCAGGGAGTCGCCGATCACGAAACCGCACAGGACCAGCCCGGCCAGGCCGACCCATCCGGCGGCCGTGCGCAGCCGGCCCGGCAGGTTCACCCGGTGGACGACCAGCGCGAGCAGACCGCCCAGGGCCAGCTCCCACAGACGGGCGCCGGTGTCGAAGTAGGCCCAGACCGGCTCGGTGGAGGTGATCCACAGCGAGTAGGCGAAGGAGATCGCGAACACCGCGCCCACGGCCACCAGCGCCGCACGGCGCACCCGGGTGCCCAGCCAGACGGCGACCAGCCCGGCGGCGGTGATCAGGAGCGGCCACAGCAGGTAGAACTGCCCCTGCACGGCCAGCGACCAGAAGTGCTGGACAGGGCTGGCCGCGGCGTTCTCCGCCATGTAGTCGACCGAGCCCAGCGCCAGGTGCCAGTTCCCGTAGTAGAGCACCGCCGCCCGCACGTCGTCGATGACCGTCATCCACTGCGAGCGCGGGAAGAACAGGTAGGTCATCACCAGGACGGCACCGAGCACGACCGCGCCCGCCGGGAACAGCCGCTTGACGAGCTTGGTCCAGAATGCCGCATAGTCGATGCGCCCCTCGCGCTCCATCGCCCGGACCAGCGACCCCGTGATGAGGAAGCCGGTGAGCAGCAGGAAGACGTCGACGCCGCCGGAGACCGTGCCGAACCAGATGTGGTAGACGGCGATCAGCAGGGCGGCGACGGCGCGCAGCCCCTCGATGTCGGGGCGGTGCCGGTGCTTCGGCGCGGTCACGGGAGACGTGACGGCGTCGGAGACACGGTTACGGGCAGGAACGGACACAGGTCAGCCTCGGGCTCGAAGGAGGTGAAGGCAGGGGGCCGGCCGGATCAAGCGGCTCGTGCTGTGGGCCGTAGGAGTACGGCGGCGCCTCAGAGGGCACCCTGCTGGTCCAGTATCGGCAACAGGACCAGCAGTCCACTCCGAGGGGCGCCCATGTTGTCGAGTCGAGATGAAATCTGTGTTGATATGTAGCACTATCTGAGGGTTTCAGTGTCTTGCGTCACAATCCGAGTCGCCCCTGGTGAGCGCCTTCTCTGGCTGCTTTGCGCTGTGTTCAGGACAGTTTTTCTGGGTTTGCCGAATATGGCGGAGAGGGGTGCAAAAGACTTGTGAAATTATCTTCCTGAAATAACCCTGTGTCTTTAGTTTTTTTGTTGGGCTCCTAGGTGGCACGTGTGAAGTCCCGACCCCGGGGCTGTGTCGCAGTGCGGTCGGTCCCTGAGATGATCCTGTGCGGGGCTTGTGCAACAGCCCCGACCTGTGGCACGCTCTCTCACAGCACCACAGGTGTGTTCAACCCGGCCCAGAGCCGGGTTTTCGTGTTTCCGGGGCCCTGTCACCCCAGTCCGACGCCGTAGCGCCGCGCTCACGGATGGTTCGTTCCGTCCCACTAGGGCCCCGCGCTCGCCTGCCCCGGTCACCCCTCGACGCCTGAGGCGTCCTCTTCGGTGCTGACCGGCGGTTTTCGCGTTGCTTCTGCCTTCTTCCTGGTCACAGGGCCCAGCCATGTCTACAGCGAAGAAGAGGTGAGTGATGTCTGGTGCTGTTTCTGTGCGTGTCGACCTCATTCCGGAGTTTCAGAGCATCGGCAACCAGATCCGCAAGGAGGTGGAGAAGGATCTGGCCACACTGCCCAAGGTGGGCCAGCAGGCGGGCAACGAGGTCAGTACACAGTTCGCGAACGCGGTGACCGGGCAGCTCTCCTCGGCGTTATCAGGCACCCCGCCCGCGGTGCAGGCCCTGGGTGATCGGGTCGGATCCACGCTGAGCACCTCGATCGTGGGGGCGGGCGAGCGGGTGGGCGCCGAGCTTGGATCGACGCTGATCAACGGGGTCTCGCCGAGCGTGCAGACGATGTTCGACGAGCTGCCCTCAGCCGCGGGCAGTGCCGCATCCCAGGCGGCGAACTTCCTGACGAGCACTCTGCCCCAGGCCGGGGCGGAGGCCGGGCAGGAGCTGGGCTCGCGGTTGAGCAGTGCCGCCACCGGGCTCTTCGAGTCAGGGATGCAGCAGCTGCCAGGTGTGGTCTCGAACCTGGGCGATCAGGCGGGTCAGATCCTCCAGGAGAAGCTGCCCGAAGCCGGTGCCGACGCCGGCCGGGAGCTGGGTACCAAGCTGGCTGACGGCGCCAACGACCTGATCACGCAGGGCCTGTCGGGGATGCCACCTTCGGTCCAGGCCCTGGGACAGCGAGCTGGCGACTTCCTCAGCGAGACCCTGCCCGGATACGGGGCCAAGGCCGGTGAAGAGCTGGGATCCAAGGTCGCCGACGGCGCGGTCGCCCTGATCGAGAGCGGTGTCGAGGGCCTGCCGGGGGTGATCGACGGGGTCACCTCCACCATGGGCAGTCTGTTCAAGGGAGAGATGCCCTCGATCGGGCTCAGCGGTGGATCCGAGCTGGGTTCCAAGCTCAGTGACACCGCGATGGGCCTGATCGGTGACGGCTTGGACGCCCTGCCCGACATCGTGGACAACCTTGGGGCCAAGGCCGGAGCGCTCCTGGTGGACAAGGTCACCGAGGGCGCGGCCGACGCCGGTCGCCAGGGTGGCGAGAAGTTGGCCGCCAAGGCCAACGAGATGATCGAGTCGGGGCTCTCCAACATGCCCCCGGCGGTACAGCAGTTCGGCTCCCAGGTGGGTGCGACCCTGAGCGCCACGCTGCCGGACGCGGGTGAGCAGATCGGCCGCGCCCTGGCCGGGAAGCTGGTGGATACCGCCGGTCCGGTGGTCTCCAAGGGCTTCTCCGCGGGGACCGACGCCTTGCGCAACATGGCCTCCGGGTTCCGCTCGGCGGGCTCCAGCGCATCGGGGTTCTCCCGGCACCTCACGATGGCCGGCGCGGCGAGCAAGGTCGCCGCGGTGGGCAAGAAGGGCCTGGCCGCCGCCCAGAAGGTGCTGAACACGGTGATGCGTGCCAACCCGATCGGGTTGATCGTGACGGCTCTGGCCGCTCTGGCCGCGGGTCTGGTCTACGCCTACAACAACAGTGAGACGTTCCGGGAGGTCGTGGACGCGGTGTTCTCCTTCGTCAAGGACATCGCCGAGGACGTCATGAGCTTCTTCACCGAGACCCTGCCCGGGATGTGGGAGGCGCTGAAGGAGAAGGCGCAGGAGTTCTGGGACGGTCTGGTCGGTCTGATCGAGACCGCTTGGGAGTGGATCAAGGCGATCATCGCGCACCACCCGTTCGTCATCCTGTTCACCTACTGGGACGAGATCAAGGAGGCCATCGGGCAGGTCTGGGACTGGTTGGTCGAGAAGACCACCCAGGTGTGGGACTCGATCATCGAGACGATCACCGCGGTGGCGCAGGGGATCGCCGAGTTCCTGTCCGGGATCTGGGAGTCCATCACCTCGGCGGTCGAGGCCGCCTGGACGTGGGTGACGGAGCTGATCTCGGGGGCCTGGGACACGATCCTGGACCTGGTGGGTTCGGCTGTGCAGTGGGTGGTGGACCGCGTCACCTCGTTCCGCGACCGGGTGGTGGAGATCTTCACGGCGGTGCGGACGCGCGCCCAGGAGATCTTCGCGGCGATCCGGGAGCGGATCGTGGCGATCGTGACGGGTCTGCGCGACCGTGCGATCGCGATCGCGACCGCGATCCGGGACCGGATCGTCAGCACCTTCACGGGTGCCCGCGACCGGGCGGTAGAGGCGTTCTCGGCCATGCGCGACCGGGTGCGGGACCGGATCGAGGGTCTGATGAGCACGATCAGGGAGATTCCGAACAAGGTCAGGGAGGCGTTCTCCAACGCCAAGACCTTCCTGCTCCAGGCCGGTAAGAACATCATCACCGGTCTGATCGACGGTGTGAAGAACATGATCGGTTCGCTCAAGGACCAGTTCTCCAAGGTCACCGGCATGATTCCGGACTGGAAGGGGCCGCGCCGGGTGGACCGGCGCCTGTTGACCCCGGCGGGCCAAATGATCATGGACGGCCTGATGGGCGGTATCGACGACAAGCTTCCGGATCTGCGCGGACAGCTCGGGAACGTCACCGGCGAGATCAGCAGCCGCATCGTCCCGCCCTCCCCGGAAGTGCGCAGCCATGCGGTCACCCGGTCTGCCTCCCCCTTCTCCCCTGGCACCCCCGCGGTGCACATCGAGCACTTCGAGGCGACCGAACGGATGTCCCCGCACGAGGTGGGGGAGCGACTGATGTTCCTGATGCGATCGAGAGGTATGTGATGAGTGACCTGACCGAAGGCCAGATCCGCTGGCGGGACCGCCTGCTGTTCGACGGCCGTGACCTGGCCCTGGTCGACCTCCAGGGCTGGGACGACCTGCCCGACGTGGAGAGCGGGAACGTCGAGCGCCCCTCGCGCCACGGTGCCTGGCCCGGCAGGGCCCTGGCGGGCCAGCGGTTCGTCACCGCCACCGGGGTGCTCACCAGTGCCCGCAACCTTCAAGCGGTGTCCACCGTGCTCGCCCCGCTGCGTCGGGCCCTGACCCTCTCCGGGGACGCACGGCAGCACCCGCTCAGTATCCGGGTCGGAGGGCAGGCCCTCACCTCCTACGGGCAGGTCAGCGCTCGGTCCATCCCCGGCGGCCCCGGGTACCAGGCGGCCCGGCCCACCGTGGTCGTGCAGTGGACCTGCCCCGATCCCCGCCGGTACGGGCGCGGCCGGGCCACCCAGATCAACGCGCCCCTTCCGAGCGATGACGGCCTGGAGTATCCGCTGGAGTACCCGCTCGACTACGGCGAACCGGCGCGGGGAGGGTCGGCCGTCCTCACCAACGGCGGCGACACCGCCACCCACCCGGTCGTCACGATCACCGGCCCCTGTACCCGCCCCCGGCTGATCAACCGGAACACCGGCCGGACCCTGGAGTTCCACCTGGCCCTGGCCGAGACCGACACCCTGGTCGTCGACTGCGATCGGGGCACGGTCACTGTCAACAGCAACGACGGTTTCCACCACCTGAGCACCGCGTCGGTTCCGCCTGAGCACTGGACCCTGGAACCCGGCGCCAACCCGGTCCACTTCCGCCCCGAGACCTCGGGGCACGGCGCCGCCGCCAGTGTCGTCTGGAACGACGCCCACCTCTGATCCGGGCGTGCGCCCCGACCCAGCATCCACGAACACCACCACCGAAGGAGAACCATGTCCGTTCGCACCCTCGCCCTCCGCTCCGGGGAGACCTCGGCGGAGGACCACCGACTGCTCATCGGCTCGCTGCTCGGGGCGGCCGACGACCCCTGGCCCCTGCACCGGCGCGGCGGTCTCATGTACGCCCCCGGAGCCGCCGACCTGAGCGGTTCCGGGATGACGGCGACCATCAGACCCTTCTCCGCGGCCGTGACCGGCCGCTCCTCCCCGCTCCAGGGCAGCTACCTGGTGGTCAGCACCGAGGACGTCGACATCCGTCTGGAGGACGGTCCCACCACGGGCAGCCGCACCGACCTGGTCGGCGTGGTGGTCAAGGACGACCTCTACGACGACTCCGACGAGGTGCTGGCCGAGATCCGGGTGATCGACCCGGAGGAGGACGAGACCTACCTGCCCCTGTTCGAGATCGTCGTCTCCCAGGGCGCGAGCACCGGTACCGGAGGCATCACCTGGCCTGCCCAGCCGGGTTCCTCGCTCCCCGGCAACATCCGCGACCTGCGTGACTACACCTCCTCGGCGGGCGGTGTGGTCAGCGTGCCGAACGTGTCCGCCCGAAACAGGATGGGCGACGTCCGAGACGGCACCGTCGTGTACGTCGGTGCCACCCGCGACCTGTACATCCGGGATTCGGGGGCCTGGCGTCCGGTGGCGGGGCCCGCCGCCGATGCGGCCCTGGACAACCGCTACGAGCCGCTCGGGGCGCCGAGCATGTGGTCGGGAACGGTCAGGATCACGCCGGAGGAAGTGGTCGAGAACAGTTTCTACACCAAGGACTACTACCGGGGCTTCGCACGGGTGGACCTGCCGGAGGGCCTGTTCTCCCGTGCCCCGCGCATCCTGCTGACCGCGCACTCCCAGGTCCCCGGAACGCTCATCGACGCGACCTACACCGAGCCCTCCGCTTCCGGTTTCACGATCGTGCTGGCCCGGGCCACGACCGTCACGACCAACGTCAGTTGGCTCGCGGTTCAGGAGGGCTGACATGTCCTTCTACCGCTACCAGTTCTGCGACCTGGTCACCGACCGGCCCATTGCCGAGCTCGACCTCGCCGGGGTCCGCTTCGACCGCAGGATCTGCCAGGCGGGTGCGTTCAGCGGTTCGGTCCCTGTCACCAGCCCCGAGGTGGCGGAAAAGGTCGCCAAGGTGGCAGGGCGGCGGGACAACGACCTGACCAGCGGGCCTGGACGCACCGTCGTGCACGTCTGGCGGGGCGATCGGATCTGGGGCACCTACCTGATCTGGTCCGCCGAGCCCAAGGCTGACGCCCGGGGCCGGGTCACCGTGGACCTGAACGGCGCCTCTCTGGAGAGCTACCTGCACCACCGCGAGATCCGCTCCGACACCAGCTTCGCCGGTGTCGACCAGCTGCGGATCGCGCGCACCCTGGTTCAGAGGATGGAGGCGGCCCGGCCGATCGGCCTGGTCCCTGCCGACGCCCGGAACTCCGGGGTCACGCGCGACGCCGTCTACCTCGCCTCGGAGGCGCTCACCTACGGGGACGCCCTGGAGACCCTCTCTTCACACGAGGAGGGACCCGAGTGGATGGTGCGCACGGTGGTGCGCGGGGGCGAACGGATCCGTGAGTTCGTGGTCGCGCAGCGGCTGGGAAGTACCCAGGCCGAGCACGTGTTCGCCCAGCCCGGCAACGTTCTGGGCTGGAACTACCCGGCCGACGCCACGGACGCGGCGACCTCCTGGCAGGCCCGCGGAGACGCGCCCGAGACCGACCCCGAGGAGGAGACGGAGCAGGTCCTGTCGCGGATCTGGTCCGATCCCCGGTTCGCCGAGAACGGCTGGCCGCTCCTGGACCGCACGGTGGACGCTCCGGGGGTCACCGACCGGGACGCCCTGGACGCCCACGCCCGCTGGTGGGCCCGCCGCTCCTCGGGCGCGGTGCGGTTCCCGCAGGTGACCGTCCGACTGGACGAGCAGAGCACGTTCACCCCGGACCACCTGGGGGACCGGGCCCGGATCACTCTGGTCAACGACTGGTTCCCGCTGGTCAACGGGCGCCCCACCTTCTCGAACAGCTGGCGGGTGATCGGGGTGGAGGTCACCCCGGCCACGCGCGGCCAAGGGCAGGACACGGCCACGCTGATCTTCGAGGAACCCAACGACACCGCACCCGGAACGGAGGGCACGGACTGATGCCGCTACCCAGCTACCCACCCGACCTGGCCACTGAGTGGGCCGGTCTGCGCAGGAAAGTACGGGCCACCTACACCTCCTCCCAGCGGCGCGGTCCCCTGACCCGGCCCGGCAGTCTGGCCCGGCTCGGTGAGGACGGGAGACTGCCCGCGCACTCCATGCCCTCGGAGAGCGTGCTCACCGGGGTGCACGACGTGCGCGCCTTCGGTGCCCTCGGTGACGGAAGCAGCGACGACACGGCGGCCCTCCAGTCCGCCCTGTCCCACGTGCGGGACAACGGCGGGGGGACCGTCTACCTGCCGGGCGGTACCTACTCGGTGCAGAACCCGCCGTTGCGGATCTACCGCGACACCCGGCTGGTCCTGGCCCCGGACGCGGTCGTGCGCCGCGACGGGGAACGCACCCTGCTCACCAACGGGGACCCCGGCCAGAACCTGCCCGGCTACAGCGGGCACGGGAACATCCTGGTGGAAGGGGGCGTGTGGGACGGCAACGCGGTCGGGGTGCCCAGGTACAACAACATCTTCTCCTTCGGGCACGCCACCGGGATCACCGTGCGCGACACGGTGATCCGTGACGTTCCCGGCTATCACGCGCTCGAACTCAACGCGGTCCGGCACGCCAGGGTGGTGAACCTGCGCTGCGCCGGCGTCGCCGATCCGGGGGGCAGCCGCTCTTTCACGGAGGCGGTCCAGCTGGACTTGGCCAAGGCCAGTACCTACTTCGGGGAGTTCGGGCCCTACGACGACACCCCCTGCACCGACGTGGCGTTCTCGGGCTGTTCCTTCACCGGATCCGACACTCCGGGGGTCGGTCCCTGGCCGCGCGGGATCGGCTCCCACGCCGCCACCCTGGGCCGTACCCACAGTGACGTGCGGATCATCGGCTGCCACTTCGAGAACTGCACTCGGGAGGGGGTGCACGCCTACGTCTGGGACCGGGTGACCGTTCAGGGCAACACCTTCCTGGACTGCTCGGGCGGGGTCGCGGTGGCCGCGATCATCGACACCAAGGAGAACGACACCCGCCCGCCGGGGTGGGGCGATCCGACCGGGCGCTCACAGCCTGTCTCGGACGTCACCATCAGCGGGAACATCTTCACCGGGGCCGGGTCGCACTCGGCGGTACGGCTCGAGGGGTATCCGAACGGGGGCTGGATAGACAACGTCAGTCTCAGCGGAAACACCGTCAACGGCAGCACTTCCTACGGGTTCGAGGGCCGTCGTGTTCGGGGCCTGGTCTGCTCGGCCAACCTGTTGACCGGGACCTCCCTGTCCGCGGTCCGTGTCGAGGAGTCGGCAGGCCTGTCCGTGAGCGCGAACACGTTCGTCGACACCGGTAGCACCGGCCTGTACCTGGTCGGGGTCGAGGACGCCGTGGTGTCCGCGAACTCCCTGCGCGGGATCGGCCACAACGGCCTGCACGTCCAGGCTGGTGAGCGGATCAAGGTCAGCGACAACCAGGTCGGCGGTGCCGACCACTACGGTGTGCGGGTCAGCGCGGGGACCACCGGTTTCTCCTTCACGGGGAACCGTGTGGTCAGTGGTTCGGAAGGGCTCTCCATCACCGCCACCTGCCGGGAGGTCGTGCGCCACGGCAACGACCTGCGCGGCTCGGACGGCCTTGAGGACTCCTCCCCGGACCCCGTCACGGACCCCGGCGACCTGGTCTGAGCGGCCGGATACCGCAGGCACCACGCACACGTTGAGATGACACGAACACACCGAACGGCTCCGCGTCCCTCAGGGGCGCGGAGCCGATCTCGTGTCTGCTCCGGAACGAGCCGAAGGCGAAGCGCCGGCCGCCTTCCGCGGCTGGAAGCAGAGCTCCGGTGAGCGGGAGGAAAGCGTCCACACTCCCGGAGGTGGCGCCGAACCGGAGACGGTTGACGGCGATCAGGGGTGCCGTGACCGCACGCAGGTCCTCGTTGTCGTCGCGGCGCCTCCTGCCTGTGGGGCTCACCGGACTGCGGACCGCACCGAGCGCGGGGTCCTGGACGGGAAGGGGCAGGGAAAGAGCCTCGGGCCCTGGAGAGCGCTGTGCGAGGAAGCGGCGGCAAAGGGGCCCCGGGCGGACACCTGTCGTGTGACCGCTCCGGGGCCGGAGAGGGGAGAGGGTTTCCCCTCCTCTCCGGCAGGCGGGTCTACTTTCGCAGACCGAGGCGGCGTAGGGCGCGCCCACTGGTGCGACGCGCGCGCCGGTACGCGCTCATTTTGGCTTCCTTCTCCAAGGCGACCAGGCGCTTGTTCATCTGGGTGATCTTCTTTTCCAGGGAAGCCTGTTGCTGCTGTGCCTTCTGTTGCTTCTTGGTGAGGCTGCGAACACTTTCCCGCAGCCAGCCGATCCGGTACCCCAGGCTGCCGTCGTCATCGGACCAGACCTCGGCAGGGGGTGCGAAGTCGATGCTGTTGATGCGTTCCTCGAACGCGGCGCCGCCGTCCTGGCCCTCCTGGAAGATATGGGCCAGTCCATGCTTTTCGACGTAACCCGTCATCCGGTCGAAGCGCTCGTCATGGCCCTTGAGGAGTGCCGTGTAGTCGGCCTGCGCGTAGAGCTTCGCGGCGTCGAACTCTTCGGTGGGTTCGGTCATCCTGCGGTGCGGGATCTCGAAGTACTCGCTGAGCTCGAGCGTCCTGGAGTCGTGGCACATCACCACGGAGGGGGTCCCCCCGAGCAGCGAGGCGATGTTCCCGTGGATACGGGTGCCGAAGACGAAGTCGTAGGCACCCATCTCACGGATCCAGGTGATCGGGTCCAGGTGCAGACGAACCCGGTTTTCCCGGAAGAGCGGGTGGCTCCGCTGGTCGGGCATGTCACGGTGTCTGGCGGCCTCACGGGAGGTGTCCCCCCAGTACATCAGGTCGAGGTCGACGATGTCCTGCGCGATGTACTTCAGGTTCGGGTAGCGATCATGGTTGTCCATGACGATCCGGCCCAGTTCGTTCGCGGTCCCGCCGGTGACCGACAGGCCGATCCTGGCGTTGGTGTCGAGCTCGGCGGTGTCCTTCTCGACGGAGAGGGATCGCCCGTAGCGGAAGAGCGAGGGGCAGCCGATCACCTCGACGTCCTTGAAACCGAGGTGGTTCAGGTAGCGCTGGGTGAACTCCCCCCGCACACCGATGGAGGGGGCGCGGTCCAGTACGGCCGAGACGAATCGCTTCGCTGACTCGTCGAGTGAGCGCAAGGGGGCCAGGTCGTAGTCGAGGGAGGACTGGGCGCCGACACCGAGGACCATGACCGGGATGGTCAGTTTCTCGATCAGGTCGGTCCAGTAGTCGAGCTGCGCCCGGTAGGAAGGCCGGAAGGCGTTGACGAAGGGGAAGACAAAGCAGTCGTACTGCTCGTTGATCTCTTCAGCGGAGGGAACCCCGTTCTGGAAGCCCGCGAGCGTGATCTCAGTGTCGGGGACGTCCAACATCTTGTATGCGGAGTCGCTGAAGACCAGGTTGCCCAGATTGGCTCCGCCGATTTTCTGCTGAAGCACTTCCTCGACGGTGACTGTCTGGAAAGGGGACTTGCTGGAGCGTAGGAGGATTCTCTTCACGGGAACTCCGGTCGGTGGGGGAACGAACTGCGACTGTGCGGTTTCGCTGTGACAGGGGGAAAGAGCTCGGCCGATCATAGTCGGACTCAAGGGAGCCCTCTGTCGGCTTCACCCCATGTCACGGGAGTGTCTCGAACTGTGTCATAGAGTGCGGAGGGCAACCGAAGCAGAAGCCCTTGCGGAGGGTGATCGATCGGGGGCCCGTCGTAGTGATTTCTGTGATGCTTTCCCGGTTTATTTTTTCGATTTCGCGTAAACCTTTCTTCCTCCGAGGAGTCCTTCAGGTTATTCTCTGGATTCCGTCGGATGCGAAGGTTTCTTCTGTGTGTTGTCGCTCTGGAGTATGGGTTAACCTCGGCAGTACGTTTGTATACCTTGTCCCGAGCTGTCCTTCATCCATCTCTGTGAAGTGACGGGCTCCAGCCCCCCGATTCGGCACCTCACCTCCGCGTCCACCACAGCGCCGATCTCTGATCCCCGTTGTGTTTTGCGCGTTCGCGGATGTGCGGAACCTTGGAGTCTTTTGTGGTAGCGCTCAGTGTCATCGTTCCGATCTACAACGTCGAGAGATACCTCGAAGAGTGCTTGCGCTCCTTGCAGGTCCAGACCTGGCGCGACCTCGAGGTCGTCATGGTGGACGACGGCTCCCAGGACGAGAGCGCCACCATCGCCAAGCGTTTCGGGGAAAAGGACCCGAGGTTCCGGCTCATCCAGAAGGAGAACGGCGGGCTCGGGGCTGCCCGCAACACGGGATTGCTCCACGCCAAGGGCGACCACGTCACCTTTGTGGACAGCGACGACGTGATCCCGCCGTACGCATTCGGCTATCACCTGGAGAGCCTGCGGCGCAGCGGCTCCGACCTGTCCACCGGAAACGTGCACCGCCTCGACGAACTGGGCACCCGGCAGTCGCCGATGCACCGCAAGATCTTCCGGACCACGAGGACCCGGACCCACATCTCCCGGGACGACGTCCTCCTGGTCGACCGGCTCGCCACCAACAAGGTCTGGCGCCGCTCCTTCTGGGACCAGCACGGCATGACCTTCCCCGTCGGCGTCCTTTACGAGGACGAGTCCGTGGCCATCCCGCTGCACTTTCTCGCCGGGTCCGTGGACGTCCTCTCCAAAGCCGTCTACCTGTGGCGTGAGAGGCCGAGTGACGACAAGTCCATCACGCAGGACCGGCTGCGTCCCAAAGCCCTGGAGGACCGTTTCACCGCGGTCACCGCGGTCAGCGACTTCATCACCGAGAACCTCCCCCCGGTGCACAAGCAGCGTTGGGACGTGGTCGCCCTCGGGAACGACCTACGTACCTTTCTCCAGGTGCTCGACCGTGCTGATGACGCCTTCATCGAGCGCTTCTTCGAACTGGGCAACGCCTACCTGGACACGGTGAGCGCCAAGGCCTTCCGTGAACTCCCCGCCATTGAGCGGCTGAAGTGGTACCTGGTCCGTATGCGCAAGGCCGACCAGCTCCGTGAGGCGCTCATCTTCAACAAGAGCGCCGAGCAGAAGAAGGCCAAGGTCGTCCGGCACGGCATCCGCTACTACGCGGAGTACCCGTTCAAGGACGACCCTCAGCAGGAGATTCCGCGCTCCGTCTACCAGATCCGGTCAGAGCTGGAGGTCCGGCAGAAGGTGGAGGAGATGGCCTGGGTCGACGGCCGACTGGTCGTGCGCGGCCGGGTCTGTCTGAAGTTCCTGCGTCCCAACAAGCGACTCCAGCAGCAGGTTCGGGCGTGGGCGGTCAACGCCCATGACGGAACCCGGGTACGCCTGGAGACCTCGGTCCACCGGGCCAACGAGTTCCGGCTGTCCCCGACGGCCATCACCTCGCGCGAGGACTGGGGCGGGTACGAGATCACCGTCGATCCGGCCGCCCTCGGGAGCAAGGGAGCAGGGGCCTCGGACGAGTGGTACCTGGAACTGGGAGTGGTCAACCGGGGCTTTCGTCGTGTGGAGCGGTTGAAGAACCCCGCGGTCGCCGATGTCCGGATGGTCGGGCCCGAGGAGGTGCGACCGGGAGTATGGGCGCGTCCGCACTGGGCGGACGGCCACGAGCTGCGTCTGACGATCGACTGCCCGGCAACCGTTCTCGACGGGCACCGGACCGACGGCCTCTCCCTCGTTCTCTCGGGTGAGCTCCGTGATACCCCTGTCGAAGGGCTGAGCGCCCACCTGCACCGTCTTCCCGGTGACACCGAGGTTCCGGCGCGGATCAAGACCGAGGGCTCGACCGTGAGCGTGTTCGTGGACCTCGACGTGCTCACCGGCGGTTTCGAGGACCGGGCCGCCGTGGCGGGAAGCCGGTCGACAGAGGAGTGGACGGTCCATCTCACCAAGCCGGACGGTAGCGTTCAGCAGCTCCCCATGGCCCTGGAGACCTCCGAGACGCACTACGTCCACGAGGGGGTCGGGGTCCGAGTCAGTCCGGACTTCGCGGGACGGGCGGTGATCAGCGTCGAGCGGCCCAAGCCGGTTCTCACCGGCGTCTCCTGGGAGGACTACACCCTCAAACTCCAGGGCGAGTACCCGGAGGCGCCCCGGGGAGAGCTCTCCCTCGTGGTCTCCGCGATCGGCCGCATGGAGGAGCACCTCTTCCCCGTCGAACTGCTGGACGGGCGGTTCTCGGTGGATCTTCAGCCCACCGCCCTTCCCAGCTTCGGTACGGGTGTCCCCTTGACCCCCGGTAGCTACCGCTTCCTGCTCAAGACCGATCTCGGCGAGAACCAGTGGGACGAGAGGCAGGTGGGCTTCGCGCAGGACTTGCGCACCGCCAAGTTCCCGGCCCCCGAGACAGAGGGCGGCTTCAGCCTGTCCCTGCGAGCCACCG
The DNA here is from genome assembly GCF_000341085.1 of Nocardiopsis ganjiahuensis DSM 45031. Classification (GTDB taxonomy): domain Bacteria; phylum Actinomycetota; class Actinomycetes; order Streptosporangiales; family Streptosporangiaceae; genus Nocardiopsis; species Nocardiopsis ganjiahuensis. The sequence continues at coordinate 404,458 of NZ_ANBA01000013.1, forward strand.
GGCAGGGGAACCCCGTTCTGTGGCTTGGTTCGGTGCTGCGCTCCGAAGAGCAGGGGGCTTACGCGCAGCAGGTTCTTCGGGAGGAGACCTACCCCCGACTGCGCCGCAAGCCTGTGCTCCCCGGAATCCTGTTCGACAGCTATTCGGGCAAGCAGTTCTCCGACAGCCCGCGTGACATGTACGAGGAACTGCGCAGGCGCGGTGTGGACACCCCGATGTCCTGGATGGTGCGTCAGCGCCAGTTGGCCTTGCCCCACGGACTGACCGAGGTCAGGACCGCGAGCCAAGAGTACTTCGAGGCCCTCGCCCGCACGGAGTTCATCGTCTCCAACACGCACGTGCCCCTGTGGTTCGAGAAGCAGCCCGGCCAGAAGGTGGTGCAGACCTGGCACGGGTCCATGCTGAAGCGGATCGGTTTCGACATCGAACACGTCCAGTTCGCCAGCCGGGACTACCATGACCGGCTGCGTCGGGAGACCGCGCAGTGGGACTACCTGGTCTCACCGAGCCCTTGGGCGACACCGATCCTGCGTAGCGCGTTCGGTTTCGAGGGCGAGATCCTGGAGACGGGATACCCCCGCAACGACATCTTCCACCGGCCCGAGCGGGAGGCGCTGACCGAGCGGGTGCGGGAGCGGCTGGGCTTGCCCGAAGGCAAGAAGGTCGTGCTGTACGCGCCGACCTGGCGGGACAACAAGTTCTACGCGCCCGGCAAGTACAAGTTGGACATGAACCTGGATCTGCGTCGGCTGTACGAGGAACTGGGAGACGACTACGTGCTGCTGGTGCGCCGGCACCCGAACATCGTGGACCGGGTGCCCACGGTGGGCAAGGACTTCGTCCACGACGTCTCGTCCTATCCCGAGATCCAGGAACTGTTCCTGGTCACGGACATCCTGGTCACGGACTATTCGTCGCTGATGTTCGACTTCGCGAACACGGGGCGCCCGATGCTCTTCTTCACCTATGACCTGGAGGAGTACCGGGACAACCTGCGCGGGTTCTACTTCGACTTCGAGACCACCGCGCCCGGGCCGCTCCTGCGGACCTCGGACGAGGTGATCGAGTCGATTCGCGGTATCGACGGGGTCCGGGCCGAGCACGCGGAACGCTACGACGCGTTCGTCAAGCAGTTCTGCCCGCTGGACGACGGCAAGGCCGCCGCGCGGGTGGTGGAGAAGGTCTTCGGCAAACTGCTCTGAGCCAGATCGGGGCGGAACGGATCATCCGGGGCCGGCGCCGGTGTGTCGGCCCCGTGGAGAAGGAGACGGACACAGTGTTTCTGCTGACTGGCGGAGCCGGATACATCGGTTCGCACACGGCCGTTGAACTGCTGGACAGAGGACACCGGGTGGTCGTTCTCGACAACCTGGTCAACAGCAGCGTCGAAGCGGTGCGCCGGGTCGAGAAGATCACCGGCCGGCAGGTCCCCCTGCTGGTGGGGGACTGCACCGACCGCGAGGTCGTGGAACGGGTCTTCGCCGAACACGACATCGAGGCGGTCGTGCACTTCGCCGGGCTCAAGGCCGTGGGGGAGTCCGTGAGCCAGCCCCTGCGCTACTACCGCAACAACCTGGACGCCCTGCTCACCCTCGCCGAGGTGATGGACACGGCCGGGGTGCGCGACCTGGTGTTCAGCTCCTCGGCGACGGTTTACGGCGACCCGGAGACGGTTCCGATCGCCGAGCTCAGCGCCCTGCGGGTGACCAACCCCTACGGCGCGACCAAACTCTTCGGGGAGCGCATCCTGGAGGACCTGACGGCCGCCTCCCCGGACTGGCGGATCACCCTCCTGCGTTACTTCAACCCGGTCGGGGCCCACCCCAGCGGGCTGATCGGGGAGGATCCCAACGGCATCCCCAACAACCTCTTCCCCTACATCTCCAAGGTCGCCGCGGGGAGACTGCCCGAGCTCAAGGTTTTCGGCGACGACTACGACACCCCCGACGGCACCGGGGTACGGGACTACCTGCACGTGGTCGACCTGGCCCGGGGGCACGTGGCCGCGCTCGACCACCTGGGCGACCAGGAAGGCCTGGAGGTCTTCAACCTGGGCACCGGTACCGGCACCTCGGTGCTGGAGGCCGTCCGGCACTTCGAGGAGGCCTGCGGGCATCCCATCCCCTACCGGGTCGGAGCGCGACGCGACGGTGACATCGCCACCTGCTTCGCCGACCCGGGGAAGGCCAACCGCCAGCTGGGCTGGTGGGCCGAACACACCGTGGCCCAGGCCTGTGCGGACGCCTGGCGCTGGCAGTCGGCCAACCCCGACGGCTACGCCTGACCCCCTTCGGTCCGGGGCGCCTCAGCGGTGCCGGACAGGCCTGTCCGGCACCGCTGAGCTATCCGTTTCGCACCCGCGTGATCTGCGGAAACCACTTTTCTTCGATGATTTTCACGGATAAGCTTGCGCTGGCCGCTGTCAGTGTGGCACGCTTTTCTCCAGCACCACAGTTGTGCTCTCAACCCGGCCTCGCCGGGTTTTTCTGTTTCCGGTGACGTTTCCCGGACACCACTGCCGCCCCGATTCCCTCGGCCGCGGATTTTCTCTTCTTCTCGCACCGGCTCGACGGGCCGGTTATTCGTCATGCCTAGGAGATTTCCTTACATTCCCACTATTGTCAGCCGATCCGGCTGGGGAGCCCGTTCCCCCAGGTTGACCACGACAACGGACTGGTCCGAGCGCATCGGTTTCACGGTGCACTATTCCACGGGCTCACCGAGCCAGACCCCCCGTCAGATCCAGGACTTCCACATGGATGACCGCGGGTGGGACGACATCGGTTACAACTTCCTGGTCGACCGGGCCGGCAACGTCTACGAGGGCCGCGGTTGGCTGGTCGTCGGCGCGCACGCGGCCCCGCACAACACCTCGCACATCGGGGTGTGCTTCATCGGCAGCGACGGTGACGCCACCCCGGCCGCCAAGACCGCCATCCGCGACCTGTACGTCGACGCCTGCCACAGGGCCGGGCGCGTCCTCGACCAGACCTGGCACAGTGGCCTGCCGGAGCAGTCGACGCTCTGCCCGGGAACCGACCTGCGTACCTGGGTCCAGGACGGTATGTCCACCGACATCATCCCTCCGGAGGGAAGCAGCGTGCCCAACCGAATCCTCTACGCCACCACCGCCGCCCACCAGCAGGCACTCACCCCCGGCCAGTGGACGGAAGTCACCTTCGACCGCCACTACACGGGCTCGGCCTGGCAGAACCGACCCGCCGAACCCGGCTGTCTGTTCGGAGCGGCGATGTACAACACCTCGGTCGCGCTCCGGGTGCAGGGCGTCGAGCCCGGCGCCGAACTGCGCGTCCGGCTGGCCTACCACCGGCCCGCCTCGGGCGGGGGGACCGAGCGCTGGACCACCATGCCGGTCGAGTCCTTCCGCCCCGGACCGGACGACCACATCGTGCACTCCTGGAACGGACACCTGGCGGCGGGTTCCGAGGTCCGCGTCGAGGTACTCCTCCCGGACACCCCGGCGGACGAGGCCACCATCGCCTTCGCGCGCGCCGAGTCGTTGCGCTGGCAGATCTGAAGCAGGAAGACGACAAAGACCAAGCCCGGCATCGACCGGGCTTTACCTATGTCCGGGACCCCGTGTCCCTGGCTTTTCGAAAAAGAGATCACGAAGATCACCCAGTGAAGGGATCTGTTCAATATGGGTAACACGGCTAATGCGAGTGTGTGGGCGTACGCGGATGTGTTCATCGCTCCGGTGGGTTCGGA
>NZ_ANBA01000014.1 GCF_000341085.1 Nocardiopsis ganjiahuensis DSM 45031
CTGGTGCACAACAAGTGGCGGTTGCGGGTGATCGAGCGGGACCACCCGTCCCTGTTCATGGAGCCGTTGCTGGCCGGCGGCGTCGAGGAGGAGTACTAGCAAGGGCTCGACCGGTTCTGCTCCGAGCACCTGCGTGAACTCCCCGAAGACCTCTTCCACGACCTCATCCGATTCGTACCTCGAAGGAGCAACACTGTCCGGCGCACGTGTGGGTGAACTTCGGGCCGGGGGTGTCGCCGGAGGGCGCTCCACCCTGCGGATCGTGGCCGCGTCGGCTCTGGTCCTGGCCCTGAGCGGTCCGGGTCAGACCGCTGGTATCGCGGTCTTCGTCGACCACGTCATCACCGATCTGGATGTCGGCCGCTCCGCGGTCTCCCTGGCCTACATGGTCGGAACCCTGGGCGGAGCGCTCGCGCTCCCCTGGATCGGCCGTGCGGTGGACCGCTTCGGGGTCAGACGCGTCCTCGCGCTCGTGGCGCTCGGTTTCGGGGCCTTCCTCGTCCTGTTGGCCGGGGCGCAGGGACTCGTCGGGCTGACGGCCGGGTTCGTCGGGGTACGCGCCCTGGGCCAAGGCGGCATGACCATGATCGCGACCACCGCCGTCGCCCTTTCGGTGACGCGCAACCGCGGGGTGCTGCTGGGGTTGACGAGTTCGCTCGGCGCGGCCGGGATCTCGTTGTTCCCCCTGCTGGCGGAAGGGCTGATCACCGTACTGGGATGGCGGTACACCTTCATCGCCGAAGGGGTGCTGATCTGGGCGGTGGTCCTGCCCGTGGCCTGGTGGGGGCTGCGAGGGGTCCCCACCAGCGGTCGGCAGGCCGCCGCCTCCGACACGCAGCAGGGGGAGGGGGACGCTGACGCGTCGTGGCCGATCGGCGCGATCGTGCGGACCTCGATGTTCTGGGCGATGGCCGGAGCGATCGCGTGCAGCGGGCTGGTCTCCACCGCGGTGTTCTTCCACCAGATCTCCGTGTTGGGAGAGCAGGGACTCTCACCCGTCCAGGCCGCGGCCAATTTCCTTCCCCAGACTTGCGCGGGGCTCGGCTCGGCGCTGCTGTTCGGTTTCGCGGTCGACCGTTTCTCGCCCAAGATCTTGCTGAGCGTGGCGATGGCCCTGCACGCGGGGGCTCTGGTGTTGCTGCCGTGGGTGGCGGCCGGCCCCGGCGCGCTGGTGTACGGGATCGCTTTGGGCGCGGCGGCCTCCGGGGCCCGCGCGGTGGAGAGCGCCGCGCTGCCCTTCTACTTCGGCACGGCCACGCTGGGAACCCTGCGCGGGTTGACGCAGTCCGTGGCCGTGGCCTCCACCGCGGTCGGCCCGATCCTGCTCTCCCTGGCCTACCAGTGGGCCGGTTCCTACCGCCCCGGGGTGCTGGGCCTGGCCCTGCTGTGTGCCCTGGTGGCGGTGGCGGTGTGTTTCGCCCGGCGCCCACGACGCAGCGATGCGCACGGGCACGCGCGTGCCGCGGCGGGTGAATGACCGGCGGTGATTCACCCGTCCGGTCCGAGAGCGCCGTGCGTCCCGGTTGCCCGGATGATCCCCTGGTGTGAATGTCCCAGGCCTCGTATCAAAAAGTCACTTTGTGTTATGGGGACAGAAACGAGCCTTTTACCGTAAAACTCTGCTTCCAAGTGGGAAAACACAGCAGAAGTCGACCGTGTGAGAGTTGTCTCAGTCGCCCTGCGTGACTCGAACCCTTACGTAAGCGTAAGGTTGCTTCAGGTCGGTCACGCGCACACCCACGCGGATCACCGCGCACTTCCCGGTCGGCCCCACGGGCGCGATCGGGCACGCGGCGACGAAGCCGCGCTCCGGGGCGCCCGCCGGGCGCCGCACCGGAACCCCTAGCGGTCAGCCGCCGCCGACTCCCGGAGCCGGCGGACACGGCCCCCGCGCGCCGTCGCCGAACACCAGACGTGAACAACGCGGCCCCGAACCGTGGGCTGCCCGACCCAGATGGGTTCCATGAATCTGCCTGTGAAGACCCCTCGGTCTTTGATGTCCAAAATGCCCAGCGGCGCTCAGCTGCGCGCCGACACCATGGCGGGGCTCGTCGTCGCCCTGGCGCTGATCCCCGAAGCCATCGCGTTCTCCCTGATCGCCGGGGTCGACCCCCGCGTGGGCCTGTACGCCTCCTTCATCATGGCCGTGTCCATCGCCTTCCTCGGCGGGCGCCCGGCGATGATCTCCGCCGCCACCGGCGCGATGGCCCTGGTGGCAGCGCCCCTGTCCATCGAGTACGGGGTCGACTACCTGATCGCGGCCACCATCATGGCCGGCCTGATCCAGGTGGCCCTGGGCCTGCTCGGGGTGGCCAAGCTGATGCGGTTCGTCCCGCCCAGCGTGATGACCGGGTTCATCAACGCCCTGGCCATCCTCATCTTCCTGGCCCAGCTGCCGCACCTGGCCGGGGTCGGGGTACCCATCTACGCGATGGTCGCCATCGGCCTGGTCATCATCTTCGGCCTGCCGCTGATCACCAAGGCCGTTCCCTCTCCGCTGGTGGCCATCGTGGTCCTCACCGTGGGCGCCCTGGCGATGGGCGTCCCCGCCCGCACCGTCGGTGACATGGGCGAGCTGCCCGACACCTTCCCGGTCCCGCTGATCCCCGACGTCCCGGTCAACCTCGAGACCCTGACGCTGATCCTGCCCTACGCGATCACGCTGGCCCTGGTGGGGCTCATGGAGTCGCTGATGACCGCCAAGGTCGTCGACGACCAGACCGAGACCTCCTCCGACCACGCCCGCGAGGCCCGCGGCCAGGGCATCGCCAACGTGCTGGTCGGCTTCTTCGGCGGGATGGCCGGCTGCGCGATGATCGGCCAGACCATGATCAACGTCAAGTCCGGCGCCCGTACCCGGGTCTCGACCTTCCTGGCCGGGGTGTTCCTGCTCATCCTGTGCGTGGGACTGGGCGACATCGTCGGGATGATCCCGATCGCCGCGCTGGTGGCGGTCATGTTCTTCGTCGCGATCGTGACCTTCGACTGGCACAGCATCGCCCCCAAGACGGTCAGGCGCATGCCCTGGACCGAGACCGTGGTCATGGTCGTCACCGTCGTCGTGGTGGTCTGGACCCACAACCTGGCGCTGGGTGTGATCGTGGGCGTGATCGTGTCCATGGTGCTCTTCGCCCGCAAGGCCGCGATGCAGGCCGACGTCACCAGCGTCCTGGACCCCGAGGGCGGCACCCGCGTCTACTCGGTCAACGGTGAGGTCTTCTTCGCCTCCACCGGTGAGCTGGTCCAGCGCTTCGACTACGCCGAGCAGGGGCTGAGCAAGGTCGTGGTGGACATGTCGGGGGCCCACGTGTGGGACTCCTCGGCCGTGGCCGCCCTGGACCAGGTCACCGAGCACTTCCGCAGGCACGACGTGGAGGTGGAGATCACCGGTCTGAACGAGCCCAGCGAGCGCCTGCACAAGGAGCTGACGGGCAACCTGGTGGGCGGTCACTGACCCGCAGCACCTACCCGTGGACGGGGCCGCCGGAGATCCTCCGGCGGCCCCGCCGCTGTCCCCGGTCGGAGGTCCTTCGCGGAGCTCGGGCAACAGCTGGCCGACCGGATCGCGGAGCCCGGTGAGAGGCGCTCGCTTCGCGCTTCAGGTGCCCGCCCTCACCTGGCGGTGTTGGTCCGTGACCGCTCCGTGCGCAGGCGATCACCGAACTCCTCGGCCATCGACAGCTGTTTGCGCAGGGTCTGGCAGCGTTCGGTGATCGACTCCTCGAACCCGTCCAGAACGGCGCTGAGCTCCTCCTTCTTGCGAGGGCTGGTCTCGGGCGCGTTCAACAGGTCGAGGGTCTCCAGGAGTTCGCGGGTCTCGTCCAGGCTGAAGTCCAGCGGCTTCATGCGCTTGATCAGCTGGAGGCGGTCCACGGCCTCCTCGGTGTAGAGGCGGAAACCTCCCCGGGAGCGCGCCGAGGGCTCGACCAGACCGACCTCTCCGTAGTAGCGGATGGTCCGCAGAGACAGCCCGGTCCGCTCAGCGACCTCGCCGATCTGCATGTGCCTCGTGCCGGACATCGCCCTACGCCCCTCATCCTCGAATCCGCGTCAACGGTGGACCCGGTCTCGCCGAACCGGTTCCCGCAGTGTGCAACAGTAGCGTGCCCACACGTCAGGCCGGTGACCGGCGAAGAGAGGGCGCTCCGCCAGCCGGATCACCACAGGGCGAGGACCCGGCTCGGGCCGCCCGAGGCGTCCAGGCCGGGCAGTACCCCCACGGTGATCACCGCTCCGCTCGGCGGCAGCTGCTCCAGGCCGGTCAGCGCCTCCAGCCCCCACCGGTCGGCGCGTCCCACCACCTCGTGGGCGGGGAACTCGGTGGAGTTCCCGGGATCGGTGCTCAGGGTGTCCACGCCGGTCCCGGCGATCGCGCGCCGGGAGACCAGGAATTCACAGGCGTCGGGAGAGAAGCCGGGGAAGTGCCACGACCCGTCCTCGGCCACGCCCCGGACCCGTTCGTCGCCCTCCGCCCAGCGCGAGCTCCAGCCCGAGCACATCAGGACCGCGGCTCCGGCGGGGACAGGGCCGTGGGCCCGCTCGAAGGCGTGGATGTCGTCCACGGTCACCGTGGTGTCGGGGTCCTCGGCGGCCCTGGCGCGGATGTCGATCACGGCGGCCGGAGCGACGAGTTCACCCGGGTCGATGTCGGGCACCAGCCGCCCGCCGCCGATCACGTGCCCCGGGGCGTCCAGGTGGGTGCCGGTGTGCTCGGACATGCTCCACCGCTGCACGTAGAACCCGAACTCCCCCTCGGCCGCAGGCGGTGCGAGCGTCTCCCGGACCGGTTTGTCCTCGTCCCAGGACGGCATGCCGGGGGAGAGGGTGTGGCTCAGGTCGGCCACCCGCCGGAACCCCTTCGGCCAGGGGCGGGGGGCGGTCGGCGGGGCCGGCGGGCCGGAGGGCGCGGCACCGTCGGCTCGGGCCCTCACGGTCTCACCGGTTCCGTGCAAGCACATGGCGTCCCCTTCGTCTCGTGCGTCCCCGGGGATGTGCCCGCGGGAACGGCCGGGGCAAGCCTTCCAGAATCCCGCCCTCCGGGGCCAGCCCGCTCCGCTTCCGGTCGGACCGCTCCGTCACGCCTCCCCGCGGGCCGGTCGTGCCGTCCCACCGGTTCGGTTGGCGACAGAGGGGTACCGAGTCATGGCGGGATCCCGGCGGAGCCGAGGCGGGAGCGACCCGAAGCCCGCCGATGACGCCGCGGTTCCCCTCCCCAAGCAGTCACCGGAGCCGATTGAATGGTGCTCCCGACCCCGAGTGGAGAAGGAAACCATGCCTGAACCCAGTGCCGACTGGTGGAAGTCCAGCGTCGTCTACCAGATCTATCCGAGCAGCTTCAACGACAGCGACGGCGACGGTGTCGGTGACCTGCCGGGGATCATCGAGAAACTGGACTACCTGAAACTCCTCGGCGTGGACGTGGTGTGGCTGTCGCCGGTCTACCCCTCGCCGTGGGACGACAACGGCTACGACATCAGCGACTACACCGGCATCGACCCCCGGTTCGGGACCCTGGAGGACTGGGACCGGCTCCGGGACGGATTGCACGAGCGCGGTATGCGCCTGGTGATGGACCTGGTGGTCAACCACACCAGCGACCGGCACCCCTGGTTCACCGCCTCCCGTGAGGGCGACGAGGACAAGCGCGACTTCTACTTCTGGCGCCCCGGTCGCGACGGCGGCCCGCCCAACAACTGGGGTTCGGTGTTCTCCGGCCCCGCCTGGACCTATGACGAGGGCCGGGGCGAGTACTACCTCCACCTGTTCAGCCCCTCCCAGCCCGACCTGAACTGGGAGAACCCGCGGGTGCGCGCGGCCGTGCACGAGGTCGCCCTGTGGTGGCTGGCCCGGGGCGCGGACGGGTTCCGGATGGACGTCATCAACTTCGTGTCCAAGAACCCCAAGTTCCCGGACGGGCCGGTGGCCGGCGACTACGGGATCTTCGCCGAGCACGCGATCAACGGCCCCCGCCTGCACGAGTTCCTGCACGAGATGCACGAGACGGTCTTCACCGGGCGCGACGTGCTCGCCGTGGGGGAGATGCCCGGGGTGAGCGTGGAGCAGGCGCGTATCCACACCAACCCGGTCAACCGCGAGCTCGACATGGTGTTCCAGTTCGAGCACGTGGACCTGGACCACGGGCCGGGCGGCAAGTTCGACCCCCAGCCCCTGGACCTGGTCCGGCTCAAGGCCTCGCTCAACCGCTGGCAGGTGGGGCTCAACGACCGGGGCTGGAACAGCCTCTACCTGAACAACCACGACCAGCCGCGCGTGGTCTCGCGGTTCGGTGACGACGGCCGCTACCGGGTGGAGTCGGCGACCGCGATCGCCACCACGCTGCACATGATGCAGGGCACCCCGTACGTCTACCAGGGCGAGGAACTGGGCATGACCAACGCCCACATGGACGACATCGCCGACTACCGCGACCTGGAGACCCTCAACTACCACCGCACCATGGTGGAGACCGGCAAGGTCGACGAGAAGACGGCCATGGCGGGGATCGCCCGGATGAGCCGGGACAACGCGCGCACCCCCGTGCAGTGGACGGCCGGTGAGAACGCCGGGTTCACCACCGGGACACCGTGGATCGGGGTCAACCCCAACCACGTCGGGATCAACGCCGAGGCCGCCGTCGCCGATCAGGGGTCGGTCTTCCACTACTACCGGCGCCTGATCGCGCTCCGCAAGAAGTACCCGGTCATCGTGCACGGCCTCTTCAGCCCGCTGCTGGAGGAGGACCCGCGGGTCTACGCCTACACCCGCAAGCTGAACGGCCAGGTGCTGCTGGTGCTGGCCAACTGGAGCGGGCACAGCGCGGAGGCGGAGCTGCCGGAGGAGTTGGCGGAGGCCGACGCGGTACTGCTCCTGGGCAACCTCCCCGACCCCGGGCCGGCCAAGGCCCCGCTGCGCCCCTGGGAGGCCCGCGTCCACCTGATCCGCTGACCGCGCTTCCGCCGAGCAGAGCCCGCCCCGGGACACTCCCGGGGCGGGCTCCTTGCGTCCGTGCCCGTACCGGGCCGCCGAAGCGGATCCGCCGGCCCGACGGGCCGCCCGGCCGACCCCCGGTCCGTTATGTTCGGTCTGTCAGTAACGTGCAGACAGCCGAACGTTCAGGGGTGCCTCTTTGATGCGTGTCGTCATCGTCGGAGCTGGAGTGGGCGGGCTGGCTCTGGCCCGCGGCCTCAGCGACCAGGGCCATGAGGTCGAGGTCCACGAGCGCTCACCCGAGCCGCGGGAAGGCGGGGCCGGACTCGGCCTCCACTCCAACGGCACCGCCGCACTCAAGGCCCTGGGGGTGGACCTCGGCGGGATCGGCCGCCGCATCGACGGGCTGGAGAACCGCGCCCCCTCCGGGCGGGTGCGCTACACCCTCGACGTGGACGCGGTCCGCGACCACTACGGCTTCGAGTGCCGCACCGTGCCCAGGCGCGAGCTCCTCGAACTCATCGCCGCCGGGCTGCCCGAGGGCACGGTGCGCTACGGGCGGATCTGCACCCGGGTCCGGGTCAACCCCGACGGCACCGTGAGCGCGCTCTTCGGTGACGGCAGCAGCGCCACGGGCGACGTCGTGGTCGGCGCCGACGGGATCCGCTCGGCGGCCCGGCGCGACCTGTGGGACGGCGACCCCGCCCGCCCGACCGGGTGGGCCAGCTGGCAGGCGCTCACCCCGGTGCCCGTCGGCCTGGCCGCGGGCACCGTCGCGGCCGTCGTCCAGGGGCGGCAGGGCATGTGCGGGATCATGCCCGCCGGGGACGGTCTCGTGCAGTGGTGGTTCGACGTGCGCTGGCGTCCGGACATCCCCCGCCCCGCGTCCCCGGTGGGCGTGCTGCGCAGGTTGTTCGGCGACTGGACCGACCCGGACGTGCGCACGGTACTGCAACACGCGAAGGACGAGGACCTCGGACTGTTCGAACACGTCCGCCACCGGGTGCCCAAGGTCTGGGGCAAGGGCGGTGCGACCCTGCTGGGCGACGCCGCCCACTCCTTTCCCCCGTTCACGGCGCAGGGCGCGGACCAGGCCCTGGAGGACGCGTGGGCGCTGAGCCTGGCGCTCTCCGACGAGGGGGCCGAGGCGGATCCGGCGGCCGCGCTGCGCCGGTACGAGTCCGCGCGCCGCGGGCCCGCGGCCCTGGCGGCCCTGGCCTCGGGGACGGAGGCGGCCACGCGCTTCTCGCCGCCCCGGTTCCTGGGAAAGGACCGGGTCAGCGCCCTTGCCACTCGCCAGTACGTCGGTTACCTGGGCCGGGTCAGCAACATCCTCACCGACCGCCGCCCCTGAGAGCCGCCCGGCCGGACCGGGGCCGACAGTCGTCGGCCCCGGGTTCAGATTTTTTGAAATAGCCTCAAGTGAGGTTAGACTAACCTTCGTTGATGTCGGGGTCCTCCCGTTTTGTTGGTTCTTTCGTGCTGCCCTCATCCGAGGGCTCTCCCCTGCACGAAACCGGCCCGCCGCGCGTTCCCGCCCGTCGGGCCTACGTGGCCGCACCCCGTGACGAAGAAAGCAGCGAGCATGCACTCCACCCTGCGCCGTGTCGGCGGTATCGGACTCACCACGACCCTCGCCCTCGGCCTGGCCGCCTGCGGCCCCGACGCCGGGGACACCTCCTCCTCGGGCGACGGCGCCGACGGCGCCTTCCCCGTCAGCATCGAGAGCGCCCTCGGCACCGCCGAGATCCCCGAGCGCCCCGAACGCGTGGTCACCCTCGGCCAGGGCTCCGCCGAGACCGCCATCGCCCTGGGCACCGTGCCCGTCGGTATCGAGAGCTACGAGTGGGGCAGCGACGACACCGGCTACCTGCCCTGGATCCACGAGGCCGTCACCGAGGCGGGGGAGGAGCTCCCCGAGCAGTTCGCCGGAGCCGACGACATCGACTTCGAGGCGATCATCGAACTCGCCCCCGACGTCATCCTCGCCCCCTGGTCCGGGGTGACCCAGGAGCAGTACGACATCCTCACCGACATCGCCCCCACCGTCGCCTACCCCGACCTGGCGTGGAGCACCGACTGGGACGAGCAGATCGAGATCATCGGCCAGGCGCTCGGCCAGCCCGAGGAGGCCGAGGAGCTCATCGGCGAGATCGAGGGGCGCTTCGAGGACGCGGCGGCCGAGAACCCCGGGTTCGCCGACCTCACCTTCTCCTACGTCTACACCGACGGCCCCGGCACGCTCGGCGTCTTCCTGCCCGACGAGCAGCGCGTGGCCATGGTGCGCGGCCTGGGCCTGCAGGTCGACCCGGTCGTGGAGACCTTCCCCGAGACCGAGGGCACCGACTCCGCCCTGGTGGGCCTGGAGAACGCCGACCAGTTCGGCGACAGCGACCTCATCTTCACGTTCTACACCGACCCCGAGACCCGCGCCGAGATCGAGTCCCAGGACCTGTACGGCTCCATCCCCGCCATCGAGCGCGGCTCCGTGGTCACCAGTGACGACAACTCCTTCGTCACTGCGTCCTCGCTGATCAACCCGCTCACGGTCCCCTGGGTCATCGACCGCTACGTGCCCCTCATCGAAGAGGCCGCCCAGACCCTGGACGACTGACCCACCACGGCAAGGCGATCGTGAAGACACACACGGTGCCGCCGAAGGCCGGGCCCGCCCGCGCCGCGCTCGTACTGGGCGTCGGCGCGGCGGCCCTGGCCGGGGCGGTCCTGCTCAGCCTCGTCGCGGGCAGCAAACCCACCTCGCCGGTCGAGGTGTGGCAGGTGCTGTTCGGCGAAGCGGACCCGTTCACCGCCACGGTGGTGGAGAGCCGCGTGCCCCGCACCCTCCTCGGTGTCGTGGCCGGGGCCGCGCTGGCCCTGGCCGGAACCCTCATGCAGGGTGTCACCCGCAACCCGCTGGCCGACCCCGGCCTGCTCGGTGTCAACGCCGGCGCGGCCGCGGCCGTGGTCACCGCCACGGCCCTGCTCGGCCCCTCCTCGACCGCAGCCACCGTCTGGTGGGCGCTGCCCGGTGCCCTGGTCGCCGGTCTGGCCGCCTATACGGTGGGCACACGCGGCGGCGACGGCGGCCTGGTTCGCCTGGTCCTGGCCGGGGCCGTGGTCTCGGCGGTACTCATGGCCTACGTGCAGGCCGTCTCGCTGAGCATGCCCGACGTCTTCGACAGCTACCGCTACTGGGTCGTGGGCTCCCTGGCCGGGCGCGGGTACGACGTCGTCCTCTCGGTCCTGCCCGTCATCGGTCTGGGCGTGCTCATGGCGCTGCTGGTCATGGGCTCACTCAACTCCCTGGCCCTGGGCGAGGAAGCAGCCGTGGCCACCGGGGCCAACGTCTTCCTGGCGCGCTCGGGTGGGCTGGTCGCGGGCACCCTGCTGGCCGCCGGGGCCACCGCCGCTGCCGGCCCCATCGCCTTCGTCGGCCTGGCCGTCCCGCACGTGGTGCGCGGCATGGTGGGGGTGGACTTCCGTCTCCAGGTGCCCTTCGCCCTGCTGGCCGGACCCACCCTGCTGCTGGTCGCCGACGTGGTGGGCCGTACCGTGGCCCGCCCCATGGAGCTCATGGTCGGTGTGGTCACAGCCTTCGTGGGCGCTCCCGTCCTGCTGTACGTGGTCCGGAAGATGAAGGCGAGTTCTTGAACCACCAGACCCGAACCCCTCCGGCTGAACGGGGCCGGCCGTCACCCGGGCCGAGCCCCGAACAGCCCTCGGAACCCGCACCCGGGCCGGTGCCGCGGCCCTCCGGGCCCGTCCTGCGCATGGGCCGCCACATCGCCCTCCCGGTCCACCCGCGTTCGCTCGTGGTCGGCGCTCTGCTGCTGGTGCTCCTGCTGGCCGCGGCCGCCGCCACCCTGAGCCTGGGCCGCCTCGGTGTCCCCCTCACCCAGCTGCCCGCCGTCCTGTCCGGCCGGGGCGAGGCCACCCACCTGTTCGCCCTCGAACGGCTGCGCGGCCCCCGGCTCACCGTCGCCGTGGGGACCGGGGTCGCCCTGGGCCTGGCGGGCGCGCTCTTCCAGTCCGTGACCCGCAACCCGTTGGGCAGCCCCGACGTGATCGGGCTCAACGCGGGCGCCGGAGCCGGTGCGGCCCTGGCCGCGCTCATGCTGCCGGGTGTCGTCCCCGTGCCGCTGGGCGCCCTGGCCGGGGCCGTCCTGGCCATCGCGGTCGTGGCCGCGGCGACCGGAACCGGGCTGCGCAACCCCGGGCGGCTGATCGTCGCGGGGATCGGCGTGGCCGCCATGGCCCAGGCCTTCACCCAGTTCGTGGTCTCCGTGATGGCCAGGGACCAGGCCGGCATCCTCTCCTCCTACCTCAACGGCAGCCTGGGCGCCCGTTCCTGGGACCACGCCGCCACGATCTGGCTCACCCTGCTGCTGTCGGTGCCGTTCGTCCTCGCCCTGGCCGGGCCGATCACCGTCAACGAGATGGGCGACGAGCTCGCCGACTCCCTCGGCGCCCGTGCCTCGGCCAGCCGCACCGCGGCGGTGGCGCTCTCGGTGGTCCTGTCCGCCGCCGCGGTGAGCGTGGCCGGGCCGATCGCCTTCGTCTCCCTCACCGCCCCGCAGATCGCCCGCAGGCTGAGCGCGGCGACCGGCCCCAACCTGGTGCTGTCCGGCCTGACGGGGGCGCTTCTGCTGGTCGTGGCCGACCTGGCCGTCCAGCACTCGCCGATCGGCGATGGCCTTCCGGTCGGGGTCTTCACCCTGGCCATCGGCGGCGTCTACCTGGGTTACCTGCTCATCCGTGAATGGCGAAAGGGAAAACTGTGAGCAGTCAGAGCACACCGGCCGCTCCCGTGCTGACCGCGGAGGGCCTCACCCTCGGCTACGGTGCCGACCCGGTCGTGCGCGACCTGGACCTGACCGTCGCCCAGGGCGAGTTCACCGTCATCGTGGGGCCCAACGGCTGCGGAAAGTCCACCCTGCTCAAGGCGCTGGGCCGGGTGAACAAGCCCGAGTCCGGGCGCGTGCTCCTGCACGGCCGCGACGTGCGCTCCCAGCGCCCCAAGGCGGTCGCCCGCCAGCTCGCGCTGCTCCCGCAGAGCCCCCTCGCCCCCGAGGGCATCACCGTCCGCGCCCTGGCGGCGCGCGGCCGCTTCCCCCACCACACCATGCTGCGGCAGTGGAGTCCGGAGGACGAGACGGCCATCGCCGCGGCACTGGAACTCACCGGGCTCACCGCCCTGGCCGACGTCCAGGTCGGTTCGCTCTCCGGGGGCCAACGCCAGCGCGCCTGGGTGGCGATGGTCCTGGCCCAGGACAGTGCGACCCTGCTGCTGGACGAGCCCACCACCTACCTGGACATCGCCCACCAGTACGACCTGCTGGAGCTCTTCGCCGACCTGCACCGGCGCGGCCGCACCGTCGTCGCGGTCCTGCACGACCTCGCCCAGGCGGCCCGGTTCGCCACCCGCCTGGTGATGATGGACGGGGGAGCGGTGGTCGCCGACGGCACGCCCGAGGAGGTCGTGACGGCCGAGCGCGTGGGGTCGGTGTTCGGACTGGCCTGCGACGTGGTTCCCGATCCCCGGACCGGGACCCCGCTGGTCGTCCCGCACGAGCGCGCGGTCCCCGCGACGATCGCGGAGGCGAAGCGCTGAACGGGTCCGGGGCGGTCGGCCGGTCGCCCCGTGAGGGCGAGGGCCGGCGTGCGCCGCGGGGGTGCTCCTCGGCGGCTGGGCGCGTGCGCCTGCGCCACTAGCCCTCCGTGTACGGGTTCCAGGCTCCGGATCCCTTGCCCCGCAGGGCTCGGAGCTCCGTACCGGTCCCCCTGCCCCGTTCGGCCTTGTACTCCTCCCAGCGCTCCAGGAGGACGTCGTGGTAGCCGTCCAGCCAGGTCATGTAGTCGTACATGTTGCGCAGCCGGTTGCGGGAGGACTCACCGAGGTCGGGGAGGCGTTCCAGGGCGGAGGCGGCGAGGTCGCGCTGCTGGCGCAGGTAGGAGCGCTCGTTGCGCAGGAACCCGCCCCACACGTCCTCGTCCATGCTGATCAGCCGCGAGCGGCTCTCGGGATCCTCGACCAGGGTCACGAACCCCAGCTCGCGCAGGCGGCGCACCGACTGTGAGACCGAGCCCCGGCTGACCCGGGCGCCCTCGGCGACCTCCTCGGCGCTGACCGCGTCCCGGTCGGCCACGAGCAGGAAGCCCACGATGCGCCCCTCG
The DNA here is from genome assembly GCF_000341085.1 of Nocardiopsis ganjiahuensis DSM 45031. Lineage (GTDB taxonomy): Bacteria > Actinomycetota > Actinomycetes > Streptosporangiales > Streptosporangiaceae > Nocardiopsis > Nocardiopsis ganjiahuensis. The sequence goes on from NZ_ANBA01000014.1 coordinate 13,102, forward strand.
GTCTTGGGGCGGCCCTGGGACTGCCAGTACGCGGCGAAACGCCCGACGAAGTCGTCACGGAACTCCTCCGTGTCGTCCCTGTCCACCACACCCGCGTCCAACGCCCGTTCCCCCTGTGCCCCCTGCGCCATGCAGGCCACGATATCGCCCGTGGCGACGGGACGGCCGTCAGTTGTCGCGCAGCGACTCCAGCAGGCGGGACAGTGCCGACCACACGTCCTCCAGGTCCTGTTCGCCTCCCGAGTCGGCCAGCCACAGCGCGGCCTCGTTCATGGCGCCCGAGAGCAGGTTGGCCAGGGGAGCGACCGGTTGCGGGGCGAGGATCCCCGCGTCGACCAGTGAAGCGAGCGCTTCGCGCAGGTGGTGGGCGGAGGAGGCCTCGTCGAGTGCGCGCCACTCGCGCCAGCCGAGCACGGCCGGGCCGTCCACCAGCATGATCCGGCGCACGTCCGGGGCGGTACTGGCGGTGAGGAAGGCGCGGCACCCGGAGGTCAGCTGCTCCCAGGGGTCCGTGTGGGCGTCGGCGGCCCCGGCCACCGACGCGCCCACCTCCTGCTGGACCTCTTCCAGGACGGCTCGGAACAGGGCGGCCTTGCCGTCGAAGTGGTGGTAGAGCGCGCCCTTGGTGACCTCCGCCGCGGCGACGATCCCGGCCAGGCCCACCTGGCCGTATCCGTGCTCGGCGAAGAGGCGGCGCCCCTGCCGGATCAGGGTCCGCCTGGTGCGGGCCCTCTGTTCGGCCCGGGTTCCGGTGTCCTTGGGCAACGGTCCTCCTCTTGACATACCGAAAGTATGTGAATAGCGTAACTCGACATACCGTTGGTATGTGAAAGGTGTGTCGTGAACATCAGCAGCTTCTATCCGGTCCTGTGCACTCCCCGCCTCCAGGAGAGCCGCGCCTTCTACACGGAATGGTTCGGCTTCGAGGACGCCTTCGTCAGCGACTGGTACGTCAGCCTGCGCCGCCCAGGGCCGCCCGACCTCGAACTCGGCCTGCTGGAGGCGGGCCATCCGACCCTGCCCGAGGGGTACCGGGCCCGTTCGGCCCAGGGAACGCTGCTCAACTTCGAGGTGGCCGACGCGGACGCCGCGTGGGAGCGCCTCGTCGTCGAGGGCGGGCTCGAACCCGTCCTCTCCCTGCGCAGTGAGGGCTTCGGGCAGCGGCACTTCATCGTGGCCGACCCCACCGGGGTCCTGGTCGACGTCATCACTCCGATCGCCCCCTCGGAGGAGTTCGCCGCCCAGTTCCTCGACTGAACGGGACCGGCCGAGCGGACACGGGTGAACGGGCCCGGCCGAACCGCCTCGGTCCGCCCCGTTTCCCCAGGATCTCCCACACGCGTGCACGAGGTACCAGCCGGTCGGTATGCTGGCTCGGTCGGGATTCGACCCGCCACCGGGGGACGGGGGCAACGAGGTGAGGCAGGACATGGCACGAGCACAGCGGACGGCCGAGACCGAAGCCGGGCGCGGATCCGTGCCCGAACGCCTGCTGGGGGCCGCCACGCGGCTCTTCGCCGAGCGCGGGTTCGAGAGCACGTCGGTGCAGGAGGTCGTGGCCGCCGCGGGTGTCACCAAGGGCGCCATGTACCACTACTTCGGCTCCAAGGACGACCTGCTCCACGAGGTCTACGCCCGCGTCCTGCGGATGCAGACCGACCACCTCGTCGAGATCTCCTCCCGTGAGGCCCCCGTCGCCGAACGCGTCCACGCCGCCGCCTCGGACGTGATCGTCACCAGCATCGCCAACATGGACGACACCAAGATCTTCTTCCGGTCCATGCACCAGCTCGCCCCGGAGAAGCAGCGCAGCGTGCGCGCCGAACGCCGCAGGTACCACGAGCTCTTCCGCGGCATGGTCGAGCAGGGCCAGAACGAGGGCGTCTTCCGCAAGGACGTGCCCGCCGACCTCGTCGTGGACTACTTCTTCGGCTCCGTGCACCACCTGGGCACCTGGTACCGGCGCGACGGCGAACTCACCGGCACCGACGTCGGCCGCCACTTCGCCGACCTGCTCCTCGCCGGCCTGCGCCCTCAGGACTGACCCGCTAGGGCCCGGGAACACGAACGAAGGGCCGGGGGCGCCCATCGTCCCCGGCCCTTCTGGTTCGTGCCGCTCACCCGGACCCGCCGCGCGACCGTGTTCCGCGTGCGTTCCGTCCCGCTGCGCGACAGCGCCTTCCGGGCCCGCTACGCGGCTGTGCTTCCTGAGTCCTCTACGCGACAGCGCTTTCTGGGTCCGCTACGCGGCTGTGCTTCCTGAGTCCTCTACGAGTACTTGCGCAGCTCGGCGCGGGCCAGCGAGCGCAGGTGCACCTCGTCCGGGCCGTCGGCCAGGCGCAGCGATCGCACCCCCGCCTGCCACCCCGCCAGCGGGGTGTCCTGGCTGACCCCGGCGGCGCCGTGCGCCTGGACGCACTTGTCCAGGATCCACTCCACCGTGCGCGGGGTGGCGATCTTGATCGCCTGGATCTCGCTGTGCGCGCCCTTGTTGCCCACGGTGTCCATCAGGTAGGCGGTCTTGAGCACCAGCAGGCGCAGCTGCTCGATCGCCACCCGGGCCTCGGCGATCCACTCGCGGACCACGCCCTGCTCGGCCAGGGGGCGCCCGAAGGCCACCCGGTCCAGCACCCGCTTGCAGGTCAGCTCCAGGGCTCGCTCGGCGACGCCGATGGAGCGCATGCAGTGGTGGATACGGCCAGGGCCCAGCCGGGCCTGGGCGATCGCGAAGCCCTCGCCCTCGCCGCCGATCAGGTTCTCGGCGGGCACGCGCACGTCGTCGAAGAACACCTCGGCGTGACCGCCGTGGTCGCTGTCGTCGTAGCCGAAGACGCTCATGCCGCGCCCGATCCGCAGCCCCGGGGTGTTCTTGGGGACCAGCACCATGCTCTGCTGCTTGTGCCGCTCGGCGTCGGGATCGGTCTTGCCCATCACGATGAGGATCTCGCAGGCCGGGTTGAGCGCCCCGCTGATGTACCACTTGCGTCCGTTGACGACGTACTCGTCACCGTCGCGCACGATGCGGGTGGTGATGTTGGTGGCGTCGGAGGAGGCGACCTCGGGCTCGGTCATGGCGAAGGCGGACCGGATGCGCCCGTCCAGCAGGGGCTCCAGCCACTGCTTCTTCTGCTCGGGGGTGCCGAACATGGTCAGCACCTCCATGTTCCCGGTGTCCGGGGCGGCGCAGTTGAGGGCCACCGGAGCCAGGTGGGAGCTGCGTCCGGTGATCTCGGCCAGCGGCGCGTACTTGAGGTTGGGGAGCCCGCCGTGTTCGGGGTGCCCGGCCAGGAACAGGTTCCAGAGCCCCCGCTTGCGGGCCTCCGCCTTGAGCTCCTCGACCACCGGGGGGATCGCCCAGGGGTCCTCGCGCTCCTCCAGCTGTGCGGCGAACACGGGCTCCGCGGGGTAGACGTGTTCGTCCATGAAGGCCAGGAGCCGCTCGCGCAACTCCTCGGTCTCGGCATCGTAAGCGAAATCCATTAGTCCTCCTTGAGCACGGTGTGGGCGCGTTCGACCAGCGGGGCGACGACGTCGCCGATCCCGTCGAAACCCGCGCCCACGGTCAGTCCCCGGCTGTGCCGGTAGTGGATGCCCTCGGCGATCACCGCGAGCTTGAAACAGCCGAAGGCCACGTACCAGCCGAGCCGGGACACGTCCCGGCCGGAGGCCTCCGCGTACATCCGCACCAGCTCGGCGGAGCTGGGGAAACCCTCGGCCGAGGTGGCGGGGGTACCGCCGCCGGTGACCGGCTGCTCCCGGTAGACGAGCATCAGACCCAGGTCGACCAGGGGGTCGCCTAGGGTGGCCATCTCCCAGTCCAGGACCGCGGTGAGCTTCCCGTCGCCGGTGACCAGTACGTTGTCGAGCCGGTAGTCACCGTGCACGATCGCGGGCGCGCCCTGCTCGGGCAGCGCGGCGGCCAGCCGGTCGCGCAGGTCGTCGATCCCGGGGATGTCCCGGCTGCGGGAGGACTCCAGCTGTTTGCTCCAACGGCGCACCTGGCGTTCCAGGAAGCCCGCCGGGCGGCCGAAGTCGCCCAGGCCCACCTCCTCGGGGTCCACCGCGTGCAGGTTCCCCAGCGTGGTGACCAGCTCGTCGGCGACCCTGCGCACGCCCTCCACCCCGAGCGGGGCGATCTCGTCCAGGGTGCGGAAGGGAGTGCCCGACACGTACTCCATGACGTAGAACGGCGCGCCCAGGACCTCGGTGTCCTCGCACAGCAGGTGGGTGCGCGGCACCGGCACGGCGGTCTCGCTCAGAGCGGTCATCACCCGGTACTCGCGGGGCATGTCGTGGGCGGTGGCCAGCACGTGCCCCAGGGGCGGGCGGCGCACCACCCAGGAGCCGGCGCCGTCGGAGACCACGTAGGTCAGGTTGGACTTGCCGCCCGCGACGACCCGTCCGCCGAGCGGCCCCGCGACCAGACCGGGAACCTCGCGGTCCAGGTGGGCGCGCAGCCGGTCCAGGTCCAGCCCGGGCAGTTCGTCGCTCATGCCTGCTCCTCCGGGGTGAACACCTTGGCCTGGAGGCGGCGCATCCCGGCCAGCCAGGCGTCGGTGTCGGTGGCCCTGGCCGCGTAGTAGTCGGCGACCTGCGGGTGCGGCAGGATCAGGAAGCGGCCGTCGGACAGTCCGGCGATCACGGCGTCGGCGACCTCCTCGGGGGTGATGGCGTCCCCGGTCAGGATCGCCTGGCCCTCGGGGCCGGAGTCGTCGAGCATGTTGGTGCGCACGCCCAGGGGGCACAGGCACTGCGTGGTGATGCCCCGGTCCCCGTAGGTGGCCGACATCCACTCGCCGAAGGCCAGCGCGGCGTGCTTGGTCACCGAGTACGGTGCGCTGCCCAGCATGCTGAGCAGGCCCGCCGCGGACACGGTGGTGAGCAGGTGGCCCTGGCCGCGCTCCAACCAGCCCGGTACCAGCTCGCGGGCGGCGCGCACGTGCGCCATCACGTTGACCTGCCAGGACCGGTCCCAGTCGGACTCCAGCGCCTCGGGTCCGCCGCTGAGGGCGATCCCGGCGTTGGCCACGTACAGGTCGATCCCGCCCAGGTGCGCCCCGGCCTCGGCGACCAGGGCGGTCACGCCCTCCTCGCTCGCGGCGTCCCCGGGGACGGCGATCCCGCCGATCTCACCGGCCACCGCCTCGGCGGCGCCCGCGTCCAGGTCGTTGACCACCACACGGGCCCCGGCCCCGGCCAGGCGGCGGGCGATGGCCGCGCCGATCCCGTTGCCGCCGCCGGTGACCACGGCTCCGATCTCGTTCAGCTGTGTTCCCTGAAGCCCCATGCTGTTCACACCCCTCCGGTCAGGGTGACGCCGCCGTCCAGCACCAGGGTGCGGCCGGTGACCCACGCGGCGTCCTCGGAGAGCAGGAACGCGACCGCGCCCGCGACGTCCTCGGGCAGGCCCAGGCGGCCCAGCGGGTACTGGGCGGCGACCTCCTCCTCGCGGCCTTCGTACAGGGCCTCGGCGAAGCGGGTCTTGACCACGGCCGGGGCGACCCCGTTCACGCGGATGTTCGGGCCCAGTTCGACCGCGAGCTCCTCGGTGATGTGGGTGAGCATCGCCTTGGTGGCGCCGTAGAAGCCGATGCCGGGGGCGGGTTTGGTCCCGGCCACGGAGGAGACGTTGACGATGGCCCCGCCGTGCTCGGCGAGCCAGGCCTTGTGGACCTTCTGGACCCAGGAGATCGCGGAGAGTGCGTTGACCTCGAAGATCTTGCGCGCGGCGTCCAGGTTGAGGTCGACCATACGGCCGTAGACCGGGTTGATGCCGGTGTTGTTGACGAACAGGTCGGCGCTGCCGAAGGCCTCCAGGGTGGCGGCGATCGCGGCGTCCTGGTGCTCCGGGTCGTCGCCGCGGCCGGGGATCCCGATGGCGTGCTCGGGGCCGCCGAGGGCCTCGACGGCCTCCTTGAGGGGCTCGGGCTTGCGTGCGGTGATGCACACGCGAGCACCCTCGGAGACGAGCCGCTGGGCGATGGCCAGACCGATGCCGCGGCTGGCACCGGTGATGATGGCGGTGCGCCCGCCGAACCGCGAAGTCATGCGTACTCCTTAGACCGACTGGTCGGTATGTCACGGAGACTCTATGTCCGCGAAGGTGCGTGCCGCAAGGGCTACGCGGGCAGGTCAAGGACGACAATGGCTCGGACGCGGGCGAGGCCGCCCGTACCCCACACGCAGGAGGTGCCGCCATGGCCGCAGAGGTCACCGACGTTCCCGACAGGCGCCGTTACGAGGTCAGGTCCGACGGTGAGGTCGCCGGATACGCGGAGTACATCCTCACCGAAGGCCTCATCACCTTCACGCACACCGAGATCGACCCCGCCTTCGAGGGCAAGGGGCTGGGCAGCGTCCTGGTGCGCGAGGCGCTGGACGACGTGCGCACCCGGGAACTGGCCGTGCTCCCGCTGTGCCCCTTCGTCAAGGGCTGGATCCAGCGCCACCGGGACTACGCCGACCTGGTGTACCAGTGACGGGGGCGGTGGGAGCACGGGGCCGAGTGAGGAGGGGGCGCTGACATGGGTGCCGACTACGGGCGGGAGATCGCCTTCGGGGTCTTTCCCGACCCCGGTGCGGACGCGGACACGCTCCGGCGGACCTGGGACGTGATCGAGGCCGCCGAACGCGGCGGGCTGGACTTCGCGGGAATCCAGGACCATCCCTACCAGCGCAGGCACCTGGACGCCTGGAGTCTGATGGCCGCGGTGCTGGCGCGCACCGAACGGCTCCGGGTCTTTCCCGACGTCGCCAACCTGCCGCTGCGCCCGCCGGCGGTCATGGCCAAGAACGCCGCCAGTCTGGACGTGCTCTCCGGCGGCCGCTTCGAACTGGGGCTGGGCGCGGGGGCGTTCTGGGAGGCGATCGAGGCCATGGGCGGCGAGCGCCGCACCCCGCGCGAGGCCGCCGACTCCCTGCTGGAGGCGATGGAGGTGATCCGGCTCATGTGGTCCGACCAGCGGTCGGTCCGCTTCGAGGGGGAACACTACCGGCTGGCCGGGGTCAGACCCGGTCCGGCCCCCGCGCACGACATCGGGATCTGGCTGGGCGTGGGCGGCCCCCGGATGCTGAAGGCGGTGGGCCGGAGCGCCGACGGCTGGGTGGTCTCCCACGCCTACGTGGGGCCGGAGAAGCTGCCCGAGATGCACGCGCGCATCGACGCGGGCGCGGCCGGGGCCGGACGCGATCCGGCCGCGATCCGTCGGGTGTACAACCTGTGGGGCACCATCACCGACGGCGCGCCACAGGGGCAGGGCTCGTTGGAGGGCCCCGTCGGCCTGTGGGTGGAGACCCTCACCGAGCTCGCTCTGGAGTGCGGCATGGACACCTTCGTGCTCGGCCCGGCGGGGGGCTCCGCCGCCCAGGTGGAGCTGTTCGCCGCCGAGGTGGCCCCCGCCGTCCGTGCGGCGGTCCGCGCGGGCCGGGGCTGACCCGCCCACGGACCCGTCACCGTCTCCCTGTTCCGGGCCGTGCCGGCGCGACCCGGAACAAGGAAACGGACATATGTGAATCTACTTCGTAAAGGTGGGCGTTCCGAAAATACTCACGGCTTCGCTCGCCGGGGTTCGCTCCTACGCCGAGGGGTCGAGGGTCAGCTTGCCGACCGTGCCGCGGGCCCGCAGGTCCTCGTGGGCCCGGCGGGCCTCCGACAGCGGGTAGGTCTCACCCAGGACCGGCCGGAGGCTGCCCTCGGCGACCATCGTGAAGAGCTCGTTCATCGCCTGTCCGACCACGTCGCCCGGCAGCAGGAAGGCGTGCGGCAGCCACATACCGCCCACGGTGACGGAGAAGCGCATCAGGTTGGGCAGCTTCACCGGGCTGGGCAGCTCGCGCGAGGCCATCCCGTAGAAGCCCAGGCGGCCGAACGGGGCCAGCGCCCGTACGCTCTCGTCGGTGACCCGGCCGCCCACCATGTCCAGGACGATGTCCACCCGCCTGCCGTGGTTGGCCTCGATCAGCGCGGCGGTCATGTCGGGGGCGGCGGAGTCCACCACGGCATCGGCGCCCAGCTCCAGGGCGAGCTTGCGCTTCTCCTCGGTGCTGGCCACCGCGATCACCCGGCCGGCGCCGAACTGCTTGGCCAGCTGGACCGCGAGCGTGCCCACGCCGCCGCCGGCGGCGTGCACCACGACGGACTCACCGGGGGAGATCCGGGTGGTCCTGCGCAGCAGCAGCCAGGCCGAGGCGCCCTGGACGATCAGGGCCAGCGCGGCCGCGTCGGAGACGCCGTCGGGGATGTCGTAGGCCAGGTTGGGGTCGGCCACGGCGCGCTCGGCGTAACCGCCGCCGCCGTTGAGCAGGGCCACGACCCGGCGGCCGTCGGAGGTGCGCCCGGCGACCTCGCCGCCGGGGACCATGGGCAGGGTCGAGGGGGCCAGGTAGCTGTTCTCGGCCTGGTGTGTGTCGGCGAAGTTCACCCCGCTGAGGGCGACGTCGACGAGGAGCTCGCCCTGGCCGGGCTCCGGCTCGGGGAGCTCCGTGGGCACGAGGACCTCGGGTCCGCCGAACTCGGTGATCTGGATGGCGCGCATGGTGGGCCCTTCCTGGTGGTGGAGCGGCAACAGGCGGAAATCATACCGACCGGATGGTATGCCGTGGGGATCGGGGACGGGCCGGAGCCGTGACGGCAGGGTGCGAACGGGCCCCTCGTCCACCGCGCGGTGGACGAGGGGCCCGTTGGTGCCTGGGTGGCGGACGCCGTGGCGGCTACCTGCGGCGGGAGCTGCGGCCCTCGGAGCGACCGCCTCCGGAACGGCGGCTGCCCCCGGAACGGCCTGCGCTGGAACGGCCTGCGCTGGAACGACCCGCGCCGGAACGACCGGAGGACCGGCTCGAGCCGCTGCCCCCGGCGCTGCGGAAACCGCTCGAGGCGCGGCGTGAGACGGAACCGCTTCGCGAGGAGGATGTGCCTCGGGAGGAGGACGTGCCCCGGGAGGAGGATGTGCTCCGAGAGGAGGACGTGCCCTTCGAGGACGGGCTCGAGGAGCGGTTGAACCCCAGGGCCGAACCCGGCGACGAGGCCCTCGAACCACCGCGCATGGAGTCGCCGGCCCGCCCGGCGGTCCTGTTCCGGGAGGCGTCGCGCTTCACCCTGGCCGCACGCGAGGTACCGCCGCCGCCCTGGGCGCGGCCCCGGCGCTCACGTCGGGCCGCCGACCCGGTGGCGGGGGCCTCCGAGCGCGACGCGAACCCCGCCCCGCCGCGCCGTTCGACGCGCGGCGCGCGGTTGCTCCGGGAGGCGGGCGCCTCCGACCGGGAGGAGCGGGAGGAGTGGGTGCGGTAACCCGACCGGGAGCCGACCGCGCGTTCGCGCACGGGAACGTAGCCCCGGCGGCGCACCGGCTGCCAGGTGTGGACCGCCAGCGGCGGGCGCCTGCGCCGGGTGACGACGTAGCCGCGCCGGGGGTGGTGCCAGTGGTGGCGGGGCAGGTAGCCGTAATCGGGGTAGCGGCGGAAGTCGGCGTAGTGGGAGTGGTAGAACTCCGGTTCGCGCTCGTGCAGCAGCACGTCGATGGTGATCGCGGCGCCGATGATCAGGCGGCGCAGCGGCCAGGGCAGGTCGTAGGCGAACTCCAGCGCGTAGCGGTCCTCGGTGGTGAAGAACTGCCCGCCCAGGCCCGGGTGCTCCTTGCCGATCCGGGCGACCTCGATCCCCGCGTGGTCCAGGACGGTGAAGTCCCAGCCGTTCCAGTCGCCCCGGATCTCGGCGACGGTGTGGCCCCGGGGGTCGTTGAGCCGGAAGCGGGAGCCCATGAAGGAGCGGTCCTGGACGATGCTGCCGTAGGGCTCGTTGTGCGGGCCGCTCACGTGGATGTAGGGGCGGCCCCGTTCCCAGGGCTTGTCCAGGGTCAGGAGCGGGTGGCCTTCGGGTGCGTAGATCGTGAACCGGTGGGGCAGCTGGGAGTCGCGCCGGTGCGTGTGCGACCACGCGGTCATGTGTTCGTTCACGTACGCCAGGGGCTGTCCGGCTTCGCTGAGGACCTCGTAGTGTCCCTCGGCGGCGAACAGGCGGCGGGGTTGTTCGACCAGCAGCACGGGTGCGGTGAACAGGGGTGCGTGCATGTGGGGGCCTTTCCGGCGCTGTCGCTCGGGGCGGCGGGGGCCGTCGGGTCGGGGGAGGCGGAGCGGATGATGCATCGGATTCCGGCTGAAAACCTATCGTCTGGCTTCGACGAGTGCGCGTGGTCACCGGTTCCGCCCACCCCGACAGCTGCCTCCGGCTCCGCCGCCGGGGCGCCGCGCCCTTACTCGGCCCAGGGGAGCGGCACCGTGCCCTCCCCGCCGGGGACGGAGGCCCGGCCTCCGGGGGTCATGCAGACGAGGGCCTCGCCGTGGGTGCGGGTGGTGCGGACCTGTCGGAGCAGGTCGGCGGGGATCACGACGGCCTGCCCGGGCAGGAGGCTCGCGGTCTCGCCGTCGACCGTGACCTCGAATCCGCCCGAGACGGGCATCCACACCTGGTCGCGGTCGATCATGTGCTCGGGGGAGGACGAACCCGGTTTCATGCGGATCCGCCAGGTGCTCAGCTGGTGGCTTCCCCGGCTCGGGCCGGCGAGGGGGTGCACGACGCCGTTCGGGGTCGTGATGAGGCGGTCCGGGGTCTCGCTGACGACGTTGACGGCCATGCCGGTGCTCCTCGGGTTCGGTGTGCGGCGTTGTGTGTAAAGCTGCTTTACTCAACCTGAGTAAAGTTGCTTGACTCGTCTGTGTCAAGATGGGCCCATGAGTGATGAGGACCCGCTGGAGCACGCCGAACTGACGTTCCTGCTGGGCATGGCCTTCCAGTTGACCCTGACCGAGTTCGTGCGACGGGTCGAGGCCGAGGGCTACGGCGACCTGCGCCCCGTGCACGGGTTCGCCTTCCAGGTGCTCCGCCACGGCGGGGCCACGAGCACCGAACTCGCCGCGCGGCTGGGCGTCACCAAGCAGGCGGCGGGGCAGATCGTTGCCTACCTGGAGGAGCGCGGTTACGTGCGGCGGGTCGAGCACGCCGGGGGCGGCCGCCGCAGGCTGGTGGTGCTGACCGACCGGGCGCACGAGCACCTCGCGGTGGCCGGGCGCACGATGCACGGGCTGGAGCGGCAGATCGGTGAGGAACTGGGCGAGGAGGGCCTGGCGTCGCTGCGCGGTCAGCTCGCCGAGCTGGTGCGGGGGCTGTCCGGGCCGGAACTGCCGCCGCTGCGCCCCGTCTGGTGACGGTGGCGTCGGCCTTCCAGGTCCGGAGTCCTGTCCTCGGCGCCAGGGCTTGCGCGGGCAAACCTAACGATGTTAGGTGGTGGGAGCACCGACCCCTAGGAGGCACACGTGGACGCCGAGCACACCGTGACGACCGCGAACGGACCGGTTCGCGGCGCCGTCTCACCCCGTTCGCAGGACGGGCGGATCACGGTCTACCGGGGCATCCCCTACGCTGCGGCCCCCTTCGGGGAGCACCGCTTCACGGCCCCCGCGCCCGCACCGGCCTGGGACGGGGTCCGTGACTGCACCGAACCCGGCCCGCCCGCGCCCCAGGGCACCCAGCTCATCGGCGCCGCCCCTTGGAGCCCGGACACCTCCCTGGACTGCCTGGTCCTCAACGTCTGGACCCCGGCCGCCCCGGCCGCCCCGGCCGCCCCGGACGGGGGCGCGCCGGTCCTGGTGTGGATCCACGGCGGTGCCTACATCGTCGGTTCCGGTGCCGAGGGCACCTACGAGGGCACCCGCCTGGCCGAGACCGGCCTGGTCGTGGTCAGCGTCAACTACCGGCTGGGCTTCGAGGGCTTCGGCCACGTCCCCGGCCGCCCCGACAACCGGGGCCTGCTGGACCAGGTCGCCGCGCTGCGCTGGGTGCGCGACAACATCGCCGCGTTCGGCGGGGACCCCGGCAACGTCACCGTCGCGGGGGAGTCCGCCGGGGCCGGTTCCGTGGTCTGCCTGATGGCTTCGCCCGAGGCCCGCGGGCTCTTCCACCGCGCCGTCGCGCACAGCGTCCCCGGCGACATGATCACCGTCGACTCCGCCCGGCTCGTCTCCGAGCGCGTGGCCGGTGCGGCCGGGGTGCCCCTGGACGCCGAGGCCCTGGCCGCGGTGGCGCCCGAGAAGATCCTGGCCGCCACCGACGAGGTCCTCGCCGGAAGCGGGAAGAGCGGCAAGGGCGTGCGCACCAAGGAGTTCACCTGCTACGCCCCCGTGGTCGGCGGCCCCGAGCTCCCCGAGCCCCCGCTGGACGCGATCGCCCGGGGCGCGGCCGCCGACGTGGCACTGCTCGTGGGCCACAACACCGAGGAGTACCGGCTCTTCACCGAGCTCGGTCAGACGGTGGAGATCGACGACGAGTCGGCCCTCGCGGCCACCGCGAGCCGCCTCGGACTGGGGGAGGGCGCGGTCGGGGCCTACCGGGCGGTGCACCCCGGGGCCTCCCTGCGCGAGCTCTTCAACGAGATCCGCGGTGACGCCCTGTTCTGCGAGTACTCCGTCCGCTTCGCCGAGGCGCACGCGGCGGCCGGCGGCAGCGCGTACTTCTTCCGGTTCGCCGCGCAGAGCCGCACGATGGAGGGTCGTCTGGGCGCCTGCCACGCCTTCGACCTGCCCTTCGCCTTCGGCAACCTGGACAGCGACCTGGCGCTGTTCCTGTGCGACGGCGAGCCCGACGAGGGGTACCGGGCACTGTCGGGGCGCATGGTCGCGGCCTGGAGCGCCTTCGCGGCCACCGGTGACCCGGGGTGGCCGGCGGTCCGGCCGGACACGACCGTGGTGCGGGTCTGGGACATCGAGGACTCCCTGACGGAGGGTGACGCCTCGCCGGTGCGTGCGCTGTGGGCGGACGTGTCCTTCGCTCCCAGATGACGTCCGAGCAGCCGAGCGACTCCCCGTGATCGGTAACATTCGGTCACGGGGATTCGGTACTGCTGTGACGGGGGTTGTTTCGTGGTGGATGACGTTCCGGAGGCGTTGCTGGCTGCTCGTGACGATGTCGCGCGTTTCCTCATGTCCTACAAGTTCGCCATCGACACGGTGATGGCGAAGGTCAACATCCTCAACGAGGAGTTCCGCTACACCCACGACCACAACCCCATCGAGCACGTCAGTTCGCGGCTGAAGTCCCCGGCGAGCATCATGGACAAGGCGCGCCGGCGCGGGGTGCCCTTCGACCTCAACGAGATCCGGGGGGCGATCCTGGACATCGCCGGCATCCGGGTGACGTGCAGCTTCATCTCGGACACCTACGCGATCCGGGACATGCTGATCGGGCACGAGGACATCAAGGTGATGGAGGAGCGGGACTACATCCGTGAGCCCAAGCCCAACGGCTACCGCAGTCTGCACCTGCTGGTGGAGACCTCGGTCCGGATGTCGGACCGCATCCTGGACGTGCCGGTGGAGATCCAGCTCCGCACCATCGCCATGGACTTCTGGGCCAGCCTGGAGCACAAGATCTACTACAAGTACGACAAGTCGGTGCCCGACCGGCTGTTGGACGAGATCCGTGAGGCGGCCGAGACCGCCAACCGCCTGGACGTGACCATGGAGCGCCTGCACGGGGAGGTCCGTGAGGAGGGCGACCGGGCCAAGACCCCGCTGCCGGGGCCGGAGGAGCTGCGCAAGCTGCCGCTGGCCGAGGAGCTGTTGCGGGCGCTGGCCGACCGGGTCAACTCCGAGCGCTCGGACTGACCCGGAGGTCGAGGAAGCCGGCGAGGGCACGGGCCACGCGTTCGGGCCGCCCGCTGTTGTCCGCGGCCAGGTGGCCCGCCCCGGCGAACTCCACCCGGCGGACGCGGGGCAGCGTGGTCTCGAGGGTGTCCAGCGCCTCCTTGAGGTAGCGGGCGCTCCTGGTGCCGCCGAGCAGGAGGACGTCGGCGCGCACGTCCGCGGCGGCCTTCGCCAGGTCCGCGGCCTCCGCCACCGTGCGGGCGTCCGGGCCCAGGGTGGGCAGCAGGTCCCGGAGCGGGACCTCGCTGTCGGAGCGGCCCCCGGCCAGGTCGAGGGTCTGCCCGATCCGTCGGGCCTGGGCGTTCAGGCCCAGGTGCATGAGCGGGACCAGAAGGGTCCGGGGGACGAGGCGCAGCCAGGGCGGGTCCTGGGTGCCCTTGGCCGCGGTGGCCATCGCGGCGGCCTCGCGGCCCTGGGACATCTCGTGCTCGTAGCGGGGCAGCCACGCGGTCGGTGAGAAGGCGCCCGTGGGCAGCGGGGGTTCGTACAGGGCGACCCGATACCCCTCGGAAGCCCCGAGCGCCCACTTCAGGACGGGGACCGCGCCCCCGCTGAGACCGAAGATCCCGCGTGCCCCGGTGTGTTCCACGATCGCGGCCACGTCCTCGGCGGCGCGCTCCAGTGAGTGGCCGGGGCCCTGGGGGCCGCTCAGGCCCCGTCCCCGGAGGTCGGGCAGGTACACGGTGAACCGGTCGCTGAGTGCGGCGCCCAGCTTCAGGAGGTTGTGCGAGGTCATCAGCGAGCCGTGGGTGAGCACGACCGCCGGGCCGGACCCCAGGCGGCGGTAGCCGAGGACGGTGCCGTCACGGGAGGCCGTCGAGCCGGTCCCGTGGGCGGGGTACGCGGTGGTCATCGGGATCAGTCCTTCGCGAGCCGTGAGCGGACCGCGTCCCGGTCCACGTCCAGGGCGTCCAGGAGGGCGGCGGCCGGGTCGGGCGCCCCGCGGTTCAGGAGCCCGAGCAGGATGTGCTTCGGGCCCGGGCGTTCCTTTCCGGCTTCCGCGCGCAGCCCCTTGAGGACCGCCTTGGCGGCGGGGGTCATGGGCAGGCGGTCGTCGGCCCGCCCGGGCAGGACGGGGCCGGGGGAGAGGGGCGCGATGCCGAGCGCGGCCAGAGCGGTCTCGTCCAGCTGCTCCAGGACCCGGCGGGCGACGGTCAGGTCCACGCCCAGTGCCCGGGCGGGGGCCGATCCTCCGTCGTGCAGGAGCGCCAGGAGCACGTGTTCGGTGCTGACCCTGCGGTCGCCGCGGAGCAGGGCCTCGGTGTTGGCGTCCAGGTAGACCTGGCCCAGTCCGGTGCGTGTGCTGGTTCCCATCACCGCCTCACCTGCCGTACTTGGTGTGGATCGACTGCCGGGTGACGCCGAGGGCGTCCCCGATCTGCTGCCAGGACCAGCCGGCCCGGCGGGCGGCGGCCACCTGGTTGGCCTCGACGCGTTCGGCGAGGCGGCGCAGGGCCAGGGCGGCGCGCAGGCCGGTCTCGGGGTCGTGGGCGGCCGGTTCGGAGGTCACATGTCCCGCGTTCATGGTGTCAGTCTGAACTGACAACGGAAGTGATGTCAAATCAAACTGACATCCGAATCCTTGGCCGGCCCGTCTCACCCCGGGGCCAAGGCCGGGCAAAAGCCGGTTTCGGGACGCCCCTCCCGGGTTAGGCGAGGGGGAGGACCGAGGCCCGACCAGGGCCGGCATCGTCGCGGAAGGTCGTCACCGGTGGACACCACGATCACCCTGCACGTGGACGGGGCCGAGCACACGCTCACCGTCGACACCCGAACCACACTCCTGGACGCTCTGCGCGACCGGCTGGGGGTGACCTCGCCGAAGAAGGGCTGCGACCACGGCCAGTGCGGCTCCTGCACCGTCCTGCTGGGGGACCGGCGCATCCTGGCCTGCCTGGCCCTGGCGGTGGCGCACGACGGCGCGCGGGTGACCACCGCCGCCGGCCTGGCGCCCGACGGAGAGCTCCACCCGCTCGCCCGGGCGATGGTCGACCACGACGGCTTCCAGTGCGGCTACTGCACACCCGGCCAGGTCTGTTCGGCCGTGGGCATGCTCGCGGAGGCCGAGGCCGGGTGGCCCAGCCACGCCACCCGGGACCTGACCGCCGCGACCGAACTCGACGACGCCGAGATCCGCGAGCGCATGAGCGGCAACCTCTGCCGCTGCGGCGCCTACCCCAACATCGTCGCCGCGATCCGGGAGGTGTCCCGGTGAGGCCCTTCGAGTACACGCGCCCCGCCCGCGCCGCAGAGGCCGTCGCCGCGGTGACCGCCGACCCCGGCGCCCGCTACCTCGCGGGCGGCACCAACCTCGTGGACCACCTCAAACTGGGCCTGACCGCCCCCACCGCACTGGTGGACGTACGCGACGCCCTCGACGACACGGTTCGGACCCTCGCCGACGGCGGGACCAGCATCGGCGCCGGCGTCCCCAACAGCGACCTCGCCGCGCACCCGGAGATCCGCCGGCGCTACCCGGTGCTCAGCGCGGCCCTGCTGGCCGGGGCCTCCGGCCAGCTGCGCAACATGGCCACCACCGGCGGGAACCTGCTGCAGCGCACGCGGTGCGTCTACTTCCAGGACGTCACCACGCCCTGCAACAAACGCGAACCCGGGTCGGGCTGTTCGGCCCTGGAGGGCCACGGTCGCGACAACGCCGTCCTGGGCGCCTCGGAGTTCTGCGTGGCCACCCACCCCTCCGACATGGCGGTGGCCCTGTGCGCCCTGGACGCCCGGGTCAGGGTCCTCGGCCCCGACGGCGAGCGCACCATTCCGGTGAACGGTTTCCACCGGCTTCCCGGAGCCACCCCGGAACGGGACACCGTCCTGTCCCACGGCGAGCTCGTCACCGCCGTCGAACTCCCACCGCCGGTGCCGGGCGCGCGCTCCACCTACCGCAAGGTCCGCGAACGCGCCTCCTACGCCTTCGCCCTGGTCTCCGTGGCCGCCCTCGTCCAGGTGCGCGACAGCCAGTTCGTCGACGCCCGTATCGCCTTCGGAGGCCTGGCCCACGCCCCCTGGCGTGCGCGCCGGGCCGAGGAGGTCCTGCGCGGCAGACCCGTGACCGAGGAATCCTTCCAGGTGGCGGCCGACGCCGAACTCGCCGAGGCGCGCACCGGCCGCGACAACTCCTACAAGGTGCCGCTCACCGTGAACACGCTCGCGTCGGTCCTGCGCGAACTCACCGAGGAGGACCGATGACCGCGACCGCACCGGGAAACCCGGCGACGCCCGTGTCACAGCCCCCGGCGGCCGACGAGCCCATGGCGCGGATCGAGGGCCGCGCCAAGGTCACCGGCACGGCGCCCTACGCCTACGAGCACCCGACCACCGAGCCGCTGTACCTGCACCCCGTGCTCTCGACCGTGGCCCGGGGCCGCGTCACCGCGGTACACACCGGCGACGCCGAACAGCTCGACGGGGTGCGCGCCGTGCTGACCAGTAAGAACGCCCCGCGTCTGGCTGACACGTCCGACCTCGAGTTCGCCGTCCTCCAGAGCGACGAGGTGACCTTCCACGGTCAGATCGTCGCCGCCGTGGCGGCCGACAGCCCCGAGACCGCGCGGGAGGCGGCCGCCCTGGTCCGCGTGGACTACGAGGAGCGGCCCCACGACGTCATACTGCGCTCCGACCACCAGGACCTGTACACACCGGGCGAAGCCGTCGCCGGGGCCGCGCCCGACTCCCACCAGGGCGACACGGACACCGCCCTGGCCCGGTCGGTCGTCCTGGTCGACCAGACCTACCGGACACCCCGGGAGTACAACAACCCGATGGAACCGCACTCCACGGTCGCCTTCTGGGAGACCCTCCCGGAGCGGCTCACCCTGTACGACTCCACCCAGGGCGCGCACACCGTCCGGGCGACGATGGCCACCGTGTTCGGGCTGCCCGAGGAGAACGTGCGCGTGATCGCCCCGCACGTGGGCGGAGGGTTCGGCTCCAAGGGCGCGGCCAAGGCCCACAACGTCCTGGTCGGGCTGGCCGCCCGCGCGCTGCCCGGCCGCACCGTCAAGCTGGCGCTCACCCGGCGGCACATGTTCAGCCTGACCGGCTACCGCCCGCCCACCATCCAGCGGATCCGGCTCGGCGCCGACACCGAGGGCCGTCTGGAGGCGCTCGTCCACGACGTCACCGAGCTGACCTCCAGAACCAAGGAGTACGCCGAGATGAGCGGCCTGAGCTCGCGGATGATGTACGCGGCGCCCGACCGCACCACCTCGCACCGGCTGACCGCCCTGGACGTACCGGTCCCGTTCTGGATGCGCGCGCCCGGCGAGGCGCCCGGCATGTTCGCGCTGGAGAGCGCCATGGACGAACTGGCCGTGGCGTGCGGGGTGGACCCCGTCGAACTGCGGGTGCGCAACGACCCCGGGGCGGATCCGCAGACGGGACGGCCGTGGTCGGGACGGCACCTGGTCCAGTGCCTGCGCGAGGGCGCCGAACGGTTCGGCTGGCAAGGCCGCGACCCGGTGCCCGGGCACCACCGGGACGGGGCGTGGCTGGTGGGCACCGGGGTGGCCTCGGCCGTGTACCCGCGCCTGACCAGCCCGGGCTCGGCGGCCGAGATCGAGTACGGCGCGGACGGCCGGTACACGGTCTCCATCGGCGCCGCCGACATCGGCACGGGAGCCTGGACGGTGCTGACCCAGATCTCCGCCGAGGCGCTGGGCTGCCCCGTCGACCGCGTGACGCTGAGGATCGGTGACTCCGACCTGCCCAGGGCGACCGTCGCGGGCGGCTCCTCGGGGACCTCCTCGTGGGGGACGGCGGTCCACGCGGCCGCGCGCGCCTTCCGCGGGGAACACGGGGCCGACCCCCGCCCGGGGGCGCGCACCCGGGCGGAGGCACCGGAGAACCCGGACCTGGAGCGTTACGCGATGTACTCGTTCGGGGCGCACTTCGCCGAGGTGCGGGTGCACGCCGACACCGGCGAGGTGCGCGTGCCGCGGATGCTGGGCGTGTACTCGGTGGGCCGGGTGATCAACCCGCGCACGGCCCGGTCGCAGCTGGTCGGCGGCATGGTCATGGGGTTGTCGATGGCGTTGCACGAGCAGGGCGTGGTGGACCCGCGCTTCGGGAACGTCGTCAACGGCGACCTCGCCGGGTACCACGTGGCGGCCAACGCCGACGTGGGCGAGGTGGAGGCCCACTGGCTGGAGGAGTCCGACCCGCACCTGAACCCGATGGGCGCGGCGGGGGTCGGTGAGATCGGCATCGTGGGCACGGCCGCCGCCATCGCCAACGCCGCCCACCACGCGACCGGGGTGCGGGTGCGCGAGCTACCCCTGACCCCGGACCGCTTCCTGCGCTGACCGGAGGGAAACCGACCGGCCCGTACGGGCGGCGGTGCCGTCGTGGGCACCGCCACGGCAACCACAGCACGCGGCCCCGTCCTCATCGGGGGGCGGGGCGCACAGGGGGGACATGAACGGACCGGACCCACGGGCGACCGCGGTCGCCCGGCCAGGGCCACGGTTGACCGAAGGCGGCGACGCCCCTCCCGCATGGGTCGCCGACACACTCGTCCGGGCCGTGGCGTAGGGCGAACCCGACCTCCCGCTCCCGGGCGGCGGCCGGACCCGGCAGCGGTGGCGCGCCCTGAGCGACCCGGCGCAGCGTGACCTCGTGGAGTCACCCCACGTCGAGGTGTCGCGGGCCAGGGGCCCCGAAGAGTGGCCGCCGGGCGAGTTCGACCTCGTGGTCCTCTCGGAGCTGCTCCACTACTTCGACGACCCCGACCCCGACCCCGACCCCGACCTCGACCTCCTGCTGGAGAGGACCGAGGCCCTCTCGGCGAAGGCGGAACACTCGTCGCCGCCCTCGCCCGGGGCGAGGGGGCCCACGTCATCGAGGCCGCCCACCGCAACGTGGGCGCCGCCCGACGCGCGGGTGCGGCCTGTGCCCTGGAGCTGGCCCGCCCCGGGGCGATGGAGGACGTATGGCTGACCACCACCGACGCCGACACCCTGGTTCCTGCGCACCGGACAGCCGTGCAGTTGGACCTGGCCCGAACGGCGGACGTGGTGGCAGGCACCGCGGAGGTGCGGGACTGGTCGGAACACCCGCCCTGGCCGGCCGAACGCTTCGCCCGTTCCTACCCGGTCGCACGGGCGCGTGAGCACCCCCGTGTGCACGGTGCCAACCTCGGCCAGGTGCACCTCGCGGGTCGTCGGGGGCGATCACCTGGGAGGGCTCAGCGGTCGGGGCCGCCCCCGTTCCGGGGTAGCAGCGAACCGAGAGGTCCCAGATCCAGGTTGAGGTCGTCCACCGTCAGGTCGTAGCGCTCACGGAGCTCGGTCATCCGCTCCTCCAGCAGCATGAGCGTCACTCCGATGCGCTCCTCCTGTTCGTCGCTGAGGTCGCCCTGCTCGACCCGGCGCAGCGCCTGCCGTTCCATGAGCTGGCGCACGAGCTCGACCACGGTGAGGATCAGTTTGATCAGGTCGCGTTCGACGGTGTCGGGATCGGTCGCGATCCGCTGGCGCAGGCTGCGGTCTCCGGCGCCGGAGGCACGGGAGACCCCGTGGGGCTCGGAGCGCGGGTGCGGCACGGTTCCGTCCAGAGCCTGCTGGAGGCGGTCCAGGAGCCGGGGCCCAGCGCCGTCCTCCTGCCAGCTCTCGTCGTCGAGGTCGTACACGTAGCCCTCCCGGGGCTCTTCGTAAGCCTCACGGGGAGGTTCCGTCTCCCGGTGTTCCTCGTTCATGTCCGTTCCCTCCCCGCGACGCCCCTGACCGGGTGGCCGTGCTCCCAGGGCGAGGGCACGTCCTCGTTGATCGACGAGACCAGGGCGCGTAGTGAGACGCGCACCAGGTCGACGTCGGCGATGGAGATGGTGAGGTCCCCGGTGATGACCACCCCCGCGCCCAGGACGCGGTCGAGCAGGTCGACCAGGGAGATGTCACGGTCCGCCGGCGGGTGGTCGTCGTCCGGCCGCCGCGCCAGGTTGCTGGTGTTCTCGGGGATCCCGGTGAAGCTCCCCTCGTGTTCGGGGAAACCGGAGAAGCCGTCGGAGCTCATACCCGGTCTCCGTCGGGTTCGCGGGATCCGGAGGGCTCGGCGGAGGCGAAGGAGTACGGGGCCCAGGGCCCGGAAACCTCGACCCTGGTGCCGGCCGGCGCTCGGTCCTGAAGCCGCCGGGCCTCGGTCAGGAAGGGTTCCACGTCTTCTGCCGCGACGAGGTAGGCCAGGTTCATGACGTTCTCACCCGGCACCCCGGCCAGGGAGGAGTCCTGCGGACGGTGCTGGGCGCGGGCCCGCGCCCACGCCGTCAGCGCGGCGTCGGTGCTCTCGCACAGGTCTGCGGCGACCCGCCAGGTGTCGTCCTGGCGCTCGCGCTGCTCACGGCGCCTGCGCAGGTAGGCCTTGCCCGGACTCTCTCCGGGGTCGGGCTGCGGGGGCGCTTCCACCGCCGCGGCGCGCTCAGCGGGGTCGGCGTAGACCTTGACGCTGTACTCCGTCCGGCCTGACAGCCGTCTCAGCACGGCGTCGAACATCGCGTGGTCCTGCCGCAGGACCTCGCGCACGCGGTCCTCGTTCCGGTACACCGTGGCCAGCCGCAGCGGGACGGTCGTGGCGGTGTTCGCCAGGGCCTCGACCACCGAGTGGTGGGCCCGAGCCGTCTCCTCCAGCCAGCGCAGGTCCTCCAGGTTGGCCCGGAGCGCGTCCTCGTCGAACTCGTTCAGCGGCACGGTGCTGACCACAGCCACCAGACCGTCCTCCTCGACCGGGTGGACCGGGTGCCGACCCACCCCCCTGACCTTGCCGAGCTCCCCGGACGGGAGCGGCCGGGTCACGGCGTACACGTAGCTGGCCTGTTCCGGCTGGCTCACTACTCCTCCTCGGCGGTGCGCGGGCCCGGTGCCCTCTCACGGCTGTCGGCCTCCGACCCTGTCTCCGGGAGGTCTCGGCCCTGCTTCTCGAGCTCGGGCGAGCGGTGCTGTTCCAAGGCGGCGATGCGCTCACGCAACCGGCGGTTCTCCTCGGCCAGTTCCTCGTCACCCCGGCTCATGGCCTTGGAGGACAGCGCGGGGTCGTGTTCCCACCAGTCGATTCCCATCTCCTTGGCCTTGTCCACGGATGCCACGAGCAGGCGGAGCTTGATGGTGAGGAGTTCGATGTCGAGCAGGTTGATCTTGATGTCACCCGCGATGACGATGCCCTTGTCCAGGACCCTTTCCAGGACGTCGGCCAGACTCGCCGAGGACGAACCACCCCGGGGGCGCACCTCCTGCCGATGACTCCGCCAGGGCGTCGGTTCCGTCACGTATGCCTCCTGGTAACTCCATCACTCGGTCCGGCAGGGGGCGGGCAGGGGTGGATTCAGCGCTTCTCGTCTGCTTCGGGCTCGTCGTCCTCGTAGCCCTCGTCAGCCTCCTCGTCGTAGTCCTCCTGCTCTTCCTCGCCCTCCCCGGGTTCCTGGTCCTCCTCCTCGTCGTACTGATCGTCCTCGTAGCCCTCGTCAGCCTCCTCGGGCTCCTCGGGCTCTTGGTCCTCCTCGCCCTCCTCAGGCTCCTCGGGTTCCTGGTCCTCCCCGCCTTCCTCGGGTTCCTGCTCCTCCTCGACGGCGTCCTCGTGGGAGCGGACCACCTCGCTGTCGCGAATCTCCCCGCGCCATCCCTCCAGGTCGCCGGCCTCCTCCTCGCTGAGCATCATGATGTGGCGGCGGTACTGCTTGAGCTCCAGACGCAGGCGCCGGCCCTGGGCGCGCCAGAGGTTGCCGGTGCGCTCGAAGAACCCCTGGGGCGAGTACTCGGTGACCAGGAGGACCCGGGTGAGGTTCTCGCCGAGGGGGTGGAAGGTGACCACACCCCTGGTGGTGCCTTTCGCGCCCTCGCTCGTCCAGGCGATCCGCTGATCCTGGACCTGTTCGGTGACGGTGCCCTTCCAGTTGCGGCTGGACCAGAAGATCTTCGCCCGCCACTGAGTGGTGGTCTCGTCCTCCTGTTCGACACTCTCCACCCGGTGGGCGAACTCGCCGAAGTCGGTGAACCGGCTCCACTGGTTGTAGGCCACGCGCACGGGCACACCGACGTCGATGTCCTCGACGATGTTGGTGGCCTTGTTGCCTCCGCTCCCCCCACCGCTGCCGCCCCCGCCGGTCAGCGCGCTGAAGGCATTCTTGGCCTTGTCCTTGACCCCTTGACCCGCGGCGGCCATGACGCCCTTGACCGGGCCCTCGCCCTCGGAGAGCTTCTCGGCACCCTTGGCCAGGGCACCGCCGGAGCCGCCCTCGCCGGTCATGCGCTCGACGGTCTGACCGAGCTTTCGGGAAGCGCCGTTCACCACGTCGCGCGCCTTGACGGAGAGGTAGTCCTGGAGGGCGTCGGCCAGTTTGGACGTGCCTTCGTTGCGGTCCGCGGCTTCCCGCAGTTTGGCGAGGGGGCCGCGCTCCCCGTCCTCACTCGCGCTCATCGTCCTGCTCCTGCTTCTTCGCACTCGTCCGCTTGCGGGTGGTGGTCTTGCGCGTGCCGCTCCGTGATCCGCTCGACGTGCTCTTGGCGGCGGATGAGCTCCGGCGCGAGGACTGCTTGGTCTCGGAGCTCTTGGCCCGGCTGCGGCGCTTCCGTGCCGAGGGCTCGGGTTCCGGTTCGGGCTCCTCCTCGGAATCGTCTTCGGGTTCGGGCTTCTCCTCGGCCTCGGGCTCGGGTTCGGGCTTCTCCCCGGCTTCGCCCTCGGGTTCGGGCTTCTCCTCGGCTTCGTCCGACTCAGGCTCTTCGGTACCGCCGGTCCCGGTCGCGGCCTCGGTGAGGTTCGCGGTCCGTTCGGTGAGGGCGTCGGCCATGTTCTCGGCCCACTTGGCCACGATCTTGTTGACTGCGTCCCGGGCCCCGGTGAGTAGTTGCTCGCGGGTCTGTTCGCCCAGCTCACTCACGATCGGCAACTCGGCGACCTCCTTGCGCAGACCGCTCACCAGGTCCTGCGGCTTGATCTTCAGTTTCTTCGCGCCGAAGAACATGCCCAGCGCGAGTGCGAGCTTGAATTTTTTTCGGCGCCCCAGGACGTAGCCGCCAATGGCGGCCAACACGATCTTCGCGGCGTTGCTCATGATTCGTCCCCCGTCTCATTCACCGTCCTGGGGTTGCCCGGGCTCGGACAACCGCGACAGGAGTTCGTCCTCGGCACGGTCGAACTCCTCCTCGGAAATCTCGCCGGAATCCACTTTCTCGGCGAGCTCGGCCAACCTCTGTCGGATCACGGAGGGGTCGTAGAGTTCTCGTTCGGCGCTGTCCAGAACCTGTTGCGCCGTCCATTCGACGAAATGAACCGGCGCGAGTGGGGCGGTGAGGATCGCCTTGAGCAGTCCCATATGGCTCTCGTCCCTTTCCGGAGGTGGGCGGATGTCATTCGTCCGGGTCGTCGACGAAGCTGTAGGGGGGAAGCGGGCCGTTCAGCTGGAACTCCATGAGAGGCCCGAAGGAGCGGCGCAGCCCGTCCACCTCGGATTCGACCTCCTTCATGCGCTCTCGGGGGACCAGAAGGGAGAGATTGGCCAGGCTGGTGCCGACAGGAGGGCCCGTGACCACGCGTTCGGCCAGAGCGGCCAGCGGAGGCGTGACGAGGTCGGCGTGGTGGCGTTCGAGGTCCTCCAACGCGTGCGCGACCTGTTCTCCGAAGGCCATGCGGTCGGGCGGACTGCCCCCGCCCGCCGCCACCAGCCGCTCGTTGGCCTGACGGAGCTCCGGGTCCTCTGTGAGCACGGCCCGCAGAGCGGCCTCCTCGACGTGGGAGACCTTGACGTTGAACTCGACGCGCCCCTCCAACCGGTCGAGCAGCTCCTCGTAACGCTGCCTGCCCCGTTCCAGTTCCGACGTGACCTCGGCGTCGTCCGGCGCCACCGCGCCGAAGCGCATGGGCAGGACCGCTCCCCGTTCCCCCAGGAACATCAGGACGTCGTGGTGGGCGCTGAGGTCGCGTCGTTTGGGGAGCAGGCCCTCAGGTGCGGTGCTCACCACCGCAGCGAGGTCTCCCGAGCGGACCAGGCGGATCTCGCCCGGGGGGTCTCCCACTCCGCCGAGGGCGGACGGGTCCGGGGCCGACGTGCTCCGGACGATGCCGTAGACGTAGGTGCTCACTTCTCGGCCCCTCTGCTGGAACCGGACGCGCTCCTGCGCTTGCGGGGACGGTCCGCCTCGTCCGTATCACGCTGCTTGGGGGCTGCGGCCTCCTTCTCCTTGCCCTCGCGTTCGTCCTCGCGCCCCTGTTCGAAGGAGCCGGTGATGGCTTCCTTCGCGCCGCTCAGCGCCCCCTTGGTCTTGTTGTGCGCGCCCTTCTGGGTCGCGCTGTCGAGCATGTCCGGCAACCCCGCGCCTCCGCTGGCGGACAGGTCCAGGCGGTTACAGGCCTCGGCGAAGCGCAGGTAGGTGTCGACGCTCGCCACGACGACGCGGATGTCGATGGTGATGAGTTCGATCCCGACGACACTGACCCGGGCGAAGACATCGATCACCAGCCCCTTGTCGAGGATCAGGTCGAGGACCTCGTACAGGTTGCCGGAGCGTCCTCCCGAGCCTGAGGACTGCTGCATGACGGTCATGGGGGTTGCCTCCTGTCGGTTTTCCTTGGCTGTTCGGTTTCGGCGGTTGACCAGGAGCGGGCCACGCGGTGGGTCGTCTCAGGAGCCGTTGGCCCGGCCACGGGTGTAGCGGTCGGTCCTGCGGTACGAGACCAGGGAGCCGTCCTCGTCGACCTCCAGGGCGTAGGTGGCCAGCAAGCTGACGGTGTCGGGTATCCGCCGAAGTTCCAGGGTTTCCAGGTTCAGGGTCCAGCCCTCACCCGACTTCTCCATGCCGGAGACGCACTCGACCTCGATGCCGGTGAGTTCCTCGAACTGCTCCTGGGCCTTGCGCAGGCGTTCGGCAGGGGAGGGGCGTTCGGTGGACCGGCGCCGGGGTGCGGGCTTTTCGGTGCGCTGCTCGTTGCCCATGAGGTCAGAACCCTTACGAGAGACACGGGGGACGGAACTGTCCCTCTCCCAAGACGTATCTCCTCCGGTGGCTCACCTGAATGCGGCGGAGGCAAAGAAGGGCACATGGACGGCAAACTCTGGAGAGCCGGTGTTTGCGTTGTCCGGTGTCAGAGAACTCTGAGTGTGTGAGGGAATTTCTGATCTTTGGCGCCTTGCGATCGGCAGTCCGGACAAGGAAGCCCACCGGTGGGTAGCACCTGGGAGAAAAAAAGAAAAAACGACGTCAGCCCTTGTCAAATCACTGGCAAAATATAACTTGATCGACGAAGGAGGGCCACTTTGAGTGCTCGTTCGTTCCCTTGGGGTGATGTGTGAGGATGGTGTGGAAGACGGGCGGAGAAGGGCGGCACGAAAAACGGAGGGGGCCCAGGCCCCCTCCGTCGCTCACAGCTCTCCCACCGGTCTCTCACCCGTGGCATTCAGCCGTGTTCTCACGCCCGTGGGCGAGTTTCAGCCTTTGGTCAGACCGGCGCGGCGCAGAGCTTCGGCCATGGCCCCCGAGGGCGCCGGAGCGCTGTCCCGGCCACCGTTGCCGCGGCCGCCCCTGCCCTGGCCGCCCTTGTCACGGCGCTGCTCGCCGCCGCGGCCACCGCCGTTGCCGCCCTGGCCGCCACCGCGGTTGCCGCGGCCGCCGCCCCTGCCGCCCTGGTTCCGGCCGCCCTGGTCCTGGCCTGCGGGGGCCGGTGCCTCGTCGTCCAGGCGCATGGTCAGTGAGATGCGCTTGCGCGGGATGTCCACGTCCTGCACCTTGACCTTGACGATGTCACCCGGCTTGACGATGTCGCGCGGGTCCTCCACGAACTTGCGCGACAGCGCCGACACGTGGACCAGGCCGTCCTGGTGCACGCCCACGTCCACGAACGCGCCGAAGGCGGCCACGTTGGTGACCACCCCCTCCAGGATCATGCCCTGCTCCAGGTCGCTCAGCTTCTCCACGCCCTCCTTGAAGGTGGCGGTGGTGAAGGCGGGGCGCGGGTCGCGGCCGGGCTTGTCCAACTCGCTGAGGATGTCGGTGACGGTCGGCAGACCGAACTTGTCGTCGACGAAGTCCTCGGGCCGGACACTCGACAGCGCCTTCTTGTCACCGATCAGCGACGGCAGGTCGGTCCCGGTCCGGTCCAGGATGCGCCGCACCACCGGGTAGGCCTCGGGGTGCACCGCGGAGGCGTCCAGCGGGTCGTCGCCGTTGGGTACGCGCAGGAAGCCCGCGCACTGCTCGAAGGCCTTGGGGCCCAGCCGCGGCACCGAACGCAGGGCGTCGCGGGTGCGGAAGGGGCCGTTGGCGTCGCGGTGGGAGACGATGTTGCGGGCCAGGGTCGACGTCACGCCCGAGACCCGGGTCAGCAGCGGAACCGAGGCGGTGTTGACGTCCACGCCCACACCGTTCACGCAGTCCTCGACCACGGCGTCCAGCGACCTCGACAGCTTCGCCTCGGCCAGGTCGTGCTGGTACTGGCCCACCCCGATGGACTTGGGGTCGATCTTGACCAGCTCGGCCAGGGGGTCCTGGAGGCGCCGGGCGATGGAGGCGGCTCCGCGCAGGGACACGTCCAGGTCCGGCAGCTCCTCGGAGGCGTAGGCCGAGGCCGAGTAGACCGAGGCGCCCGCCTCGGAGACCATCACCTTGGTGAGCTTGAGCTCGGGGTGGCGTTGGATCAGCTCGCCCGCCAGCTTGTCCGTCTCACGCGAGGCCGTGCCGTTGCCGATGGCGACCAGCTCCACGTCGTGGGCGGCGCACAGCTTGGCCAGGCGGTCGATCGACCCGTCCCAGTCGTGGCGCGGGGCGTGCGGGAAGACGGCGTCGGTGGCCACGACCTTGCCGGTCGGGTCGGTGACGGCGACCTTCACACCGGTGCGCAGACCCGGGTCCAGACCCAGCGTGGCGCGGCTTCCGGCGGGCGCGGCCAGGAGCAGGTCGCGCAGGTTCGAGGCGAAGACGTTGACGCCGTCGTCCTCGGCCTGCTGCCACAGGCGCATGCGCACGTCGATGTCCAGGCGGACCAGGATGCGGGTGCGCCAGGCCCAGCGCACGGTGTCCTGCATCCACCGGTCGCCGGGGCGCCCCCGGTCCACGATCCCGAAGTGGGAAGCGATGGCGTTCTCGTAGGTGCTGCGCGGCACGGTTCCGTCGGGGCCCGCCTCGGGGGCCGGCTCCGGCTCCAGGGTGAGGGTGAGGACCTCCTCCTTCTCACCCCGGTACATGGCCAGGACGCGGTGCGAGGGGAGCGCGGTCAGGGGTTCGGAGAAGTCGAAGTAGTCCGCGAACTTGGCCCCGGACTCCTCCTTGCCCTCGCGGACCGCCGACCCCAGGCGCCCCTTCTCCCACAGGCGCTCACGCAGCGTGCCGGTGAGGTCGGCGTCCTCGGCGAAGCGCTCCACCAGGATCGCGCGTGCCCCGTCCAGGGCGGCCTTGATGTCGGCCACGCCCTTGTCGGCGTCCACGTAGGCGGCGGCGACCTCCTGCGGGTCCTGGTTCGGGTCCCCGAACAGGCCCTCGGCGAGCGGTTCGAGGCCGGCCTCGCGGGCGATCTGGGCCTTGGTACGGCGCTTGGGCTTGTAGGGGAGGTAGATGTCCTCCAGACGGGCCTTGGAGTCGGCCGCGTTGATGCGGGCCTCCAGCTCGTCGTCCAACTTGCCCTGGGAACGGATCGACTCCAGGATCGCGCTCCGGCGTTCGGCCAGTTCACGCAGGTAGCGCAGGCGTTCCTCGAGGGCGCGCAGCTGGGCGTCGTCCAGCGCTCCGGTCGCCTCCTTGCGGTACCGGGCGATGAAGGGCACGGTCGACCCGGCGTCGAGCATGTCGACGGCGGCACTGACCTGGTGCGCGCCTACGCC
Organism: Nocardiopsis ganjiahuensis DSM 45031; assembly: GCF_000341085.1. Lineage (GTDB taxonomy): Bacteria > Actinomycetota > Actinomycetes > Streptosporangiales > Streptosporangiaceae > Nocardiopsis > Nocardiopsis ganjiahuensis. Next base: position 41,597 of record NZ_ANBA01000014.1, read on the forward strand.
GAGCTCCTCGGCGATGAGCTGGTCGATCGTGGGTGTCACAGGGGTCGTCACTGGTTAACGTCCACTCTCTGGCTGTTCGGTGCGCGGACATTCTCGCGGTGCGCGCGGGTGTTGTCATCCCGGCGCGTCGCCGTCCGCACTCCCAGGTTCCCGCACGAACGCCGGTGCTCGGTCCCGGGTCCACCCGCGGGCGGGTGGCGGGCCCGGGCGAGGCGGGCTCCGCACCGTGGCGGGAACCGGGCGGTTCGGGGACCGGCCGGGTTCAGGGGTTGGTGCCGTCGAGGTAGTCGGGGGCGTAGTACTCGTCGACGGGCATGGGGCCGCGGTACCCCTGGCACATGCACTGGCGGTAGGTCGAGTTGGCCTGGCCGGTCCAGCGGCCGGGGATGACCACCTGGGTCTGGCACCGCTTGGTCTCCTGGTCGTGGAAGACCAGGTTGTGGCCGCAGCCGCAGACCGCCTGGGGGGTGCGCTGCCCCTGGAGCTGGGGTTGGGGGAAGCCCTGGTGCTGCTGGAGTTCCCGCCTGGCCTCGCGGCGGGCGGTGCGTCGGCCCGCGAAGTAGCCGGCGGCCGCGATCGCTGCCCCGATGACCATGAGAAACGGTTCCATCCGGTGAACACCCTCCTCGGTTGCCGGGCTCCGTCCCGCCACGGGGCCCGTGCCCATTGTCGCCCATCGGACGGTTCTTCAGGGGTCGGGGTTCCCCGGGAGTCAGGACGCGGTGCCGAAAGTTTTCCGAAGAAGTTTCTGCAAAGGTATTTTTGCAAAGAAGTCTTTGGAGTACGGTTCGGGGCATGAGCGAAGAAGAGGAAACGACGGAGCCCGGCCCCCGCTCCATGGAGATCGGGGCCGAGGCCCTGCGTGGCCTGGCCCACCCGCTGCGCGCCCGGATCCTGGACGAACTCTCCGTCCAGGGGCCCGCGACCGCCACCATCCTGGGCAGGCGCCTGGGGGAGAGCAGCGGGTCCACCAGCTACCACCTGCGCCAGCTCTCCCGGTTCGGGTTCGTCGAGACCGACCCCGGGCGTTCGGGCGGGCGCGACCGCTGGTGGCGGGCCCGCCCCGGCGGCTGGAACATGCGCGGCACGGAGTTCCTGCGGAGCCCCGCCACCCGCGAGGCAGCCGAGATCGTCCTGGACGGCTACTACCGCGGGCGGCAGGAACGCGCCGAGCGCTGGCGGCGGATCGCCCGCGAACACACCGACTCCCCGAAGGTGCGCCGCTGGAGCAGGGCGTTCCAGGACTCGGTCTCCCACCTGCGCCTGACCCCCGAGGAGACCGAGGAGTTCGCGGGGGAGATCAACGCCCTGGCCCGGGAGTGGGCCCGCCGCTACCAGGGGCGCACCGCCGAGGAGCACCCCGAGACCGAAGCGGTCGAGCTGCAGACCGACCTGTTCCCCAACCTCGTCGACGTCCCGGACCCCTCCGAAAGAGACGAGGGCCCGAGCGGAAGCCACGACGACAGCCATGGCCAGGCGGGAGACCCTCCGCGCTGAGCCACCTGGACCCACCCCCCTTCAGGAGCACCGCAGTGACCACCGCACACTCCGGCACCACCCCCGCGACCACCCCACGGGACCAGCGCCTCAGCGGCACCTTCCACCGCTTCTGGGGCGCCGGGGTCTTCACCAACCTGGCCGACGGCATGCTGGTCGTGGCGCTGCCACTGATCGCCCTTTCCCTGACCCAGGACCCGCTGCTCATCTCCGGGCTGACCGCGGTGCGGTTCCTGCCCTGGCTGCTGCTGGCCCCGGTCTCCGGCCTGCTCATCGACCGGGTGCACCGGATGCGCGCCATGGTCGTGTCCAACACGGTCGCGGCACTGACCATGGTCGCGCTGGCGGGCGCGATGCTCACCGGCCACCTCTCCGTCTGGGCGCTGTACGCGGCGATGTTCGTGGTCATCGCCTGCGAGACGGTCTCCGACCCGGCCGGTCGCATCACCGTGGTCCGACTGGTTCCCGCCCGACTGCTGGACCGGGCCAACAGCAGGGTGGAGAGCGGCCGCCTGGTCGCCCAGGACTGCCTGGGCAAACCCGTGGCCGGCTTCCTGTTCGCCGCCGGCGCGACCGCGCCGCTCCTGGGGATCGCCGGATCCTACGCGCTGTGCGTCGTGCTGCTGTGCGCCGTCCCGATGGTCTGGCGCCGTCCCGCCCCGCTGCCCGCGGTGGAGGATCCCCCGGGTCTCGCCTCCGAGCAGGAGAGGGGTTTCCTCCGGCCGCTCGGTGAGGGGGTGCGCCTGGTCCTCACCGACCGGCTCCTGCGCGGCAACATGCTCTGCAACGCCGGGACGATGACCGGCATGACCATGGCGGGGGCCGTACTGGTGCTCTACGTCCGGAACGACCTCGGGGTCCCGGCCGCCCTCTTCGGGCTCTTCCTGCTCTCCAGCGCGGTCGGCGGGTTCGCCGGTTCCCTGGTGGTGTCCCGTCTGCTGCGCCGGGTCGGGCGCCGCGCCGTGGTCATCGGCGGATACAGCGGTTTCGGACTGTGCCTGGTGGTCACGGGACTCGTGGGCGACCCCTACCCGGCCTTCCTCGCCCTGGCCGGGGTGGGGTTCTTCGTGGTCGTCTCCAACGTCGCCGGCAGCCTCTACTTCCAGACCGTGGTCCCGGACGCGGTGCGCGGACGCGTCTCGGGCGCGAGCAGGGCGATCAGTTGGGGTCTGACCCCGGTCGGCGCGCTGCTGGGCGGCCTGCTCGGCCGGGCGGACCTGGCCCTGCCCTTCTGCATCGGCGGAGCCCTGGTGCTCGTGGCCACCTTCCTGGCCCGGGGGATCATCACCGACACCGCGCGGCTGGCCGACGAAGCCGCCGCCCGGCTCTCGTCCGAGGCGGACCAGGGTTGACCCCGGGCCCGGAACGGAGGCGGCCCGGCCGCCTCCGTTCCGAGGGGCCGGACGGCTCAGGCCCCGGCGCGCAGTTTCTTCAGGGTGGTCACGTCCTCGGCGTGCGGACCCTCGGGGCCCGGGGTCTCCAGGGTGATGGGGACCCCGGCGGTCACCGGGTGGCGGAACAGCTCCGCGAACGGCTCGGCGCCGATGTGGCCCTTGCCGATGTTCTCGTGCCGGTCCTTGTTGCTGCCGCAGGGCGCCTTGGAGTCGTTGCCGTGGATCAGCTTGAGCCGGTCGGCGCCGACCACCTCGCCGAACCGGTCCAGCGCCTCGCGCATGCCCTCGACGGTGGAGATGTCGTGCCCGGCCGCGAACAGGTGCGCGGTGTCCAGGCACACACCCACGTTCGGGTGCCAGTCCAGGGCCTCGAAGTAGGGGACGAGGTCGTCGACGGTGGCGCACAGGACCTGGCCCTGCCCGGCCATCGGTTCCAACAGCAGCGGCGGCACCTCCTCGCCCAGGCGCTCCAGCATCGGCAGCAGGCGCTCGCGGGCGCGGGCCAGCCCTTCCTCGCGGGTGCCCGAGACGGCCGAGCCGGTGTGCATGACCGCGCCCAGCGCTCCGATCTGCGCGCTGCGGCGCAGGGCGTGCTCCATCGAGGTGAGGGACTTGGCGGCGGTCTCCTCGCTGGGGGTGCCGGGGTTGATCAGGTAGGGGGCGTGCACGAACACGGGCAGGTCGGTGCGCTCGCGCAGCATCGCGTCCTGGGCCGGATCGCCTCCGTTGGTCGCCCACCCCCGGGGGTTGGAGACGAAGACCTGGATCGTCTCGGCGCCGATCTTCTCCGCGTAGGCCAGGCCCTTGGTGGCCATGCCGCCCGCCACGGGCACGTGGGCTCCGACCGGGGACTGCCGGACCTGGGACTGGGGTCGCTCTTCGGTGTTGTTCATCGCGGACCAACTCTAGGCGCGGCCCGCAGGTGGGTGCGGCGTGCGGGTGGTCACAGGCCGGGCGGACCGGGGGTGGACCGGCCCGGCCCGGAGAACCGCTCGCGAGGGTGGGGCGGAGGGGAGGCCGCGCGGGGCCTGCCGGAGCAGGCGGACGGGCCGGGACACGGGCCCGCCCGCTGCCTCCGGCCACCGGTCAACCGGTGCGCTCCGGGGACGGGAGCGGCCGGTTCGTGTGGAGGCGCCGGTGCGGGTCGACCCGCTCCCGCACCTCCACCAGCCTCCGCAGGTCCTCGGGGGCGAACATCGCGCGGACCTCGTCCGCGTCCACCGCTCCGAAGCTCAGGTTGGCCGAACGGCCCAGGGTGCGGTCGGCGAAGAGCCCGGCCACCTCGGCGCGCAGGGCGGCCGCGGCCGCGTCATCCGGGGAACCGGGTTCGGTGAAGGTGAGCGCGCTCAGCGCGAAGGCGGCGTTCCGGTGGCCGACCGCGCCGGGGACCTCGGGCGGTCGGGCCATGGCGCCGCCCAGGTGGCGCAGCCAGACCACGCTCATGAAGGGGCGCTCGGCGGCGGCCAGCCGGAGGAGCCCGGTGAGCGCCCCGGGCTCCAGGGCGTCCACCAGGATCCCCTCGCCTCGGAAGGCGGCCGGGTCGTCGTGGTCGTCGAACACGGCCCCGGACTCGGTGTAGGGGAGTTCGCGCAGGGTGTCCATCAGGACCGGGGCGAGTGAGTACAGCGGTTCCACCAGATCGGGTCCGCGCTCCACCGGACCGGACCAGGCCAGGGAGACCTGGACGACCAGCCGTCCGCGCATGGGTCCGGGCACGCCCTCCATGTCCGGGAAGACCAGCGCGGACACTCCGGAAGTGAGCTCCTCGGGTGTCTGCTCGGCCCATCGCCGCCAGCCGTCCAGGGCCTGCGGGGAGTCGGTCGCGTCCAGGTACAGGCTGCCGCCGTAGAGGTGCTCCACCGGGAACAGGCCGAACTCCATCCCCGTGACCAGCCCGAACGAACCCCCTCCGCCGCGCAGCGCCCAGAACAGCTCCGGGTCGCTCCGGGCGTCCACCCGGCGGTGGTCCCCGTCGGCGGTGACCAGGTCCAGGTTCCGGACGTGGTCGGCCGCGTACCCGTACCGGCGGCCCATCAGGCCGAGCCCGCCGCCGAGCGTGTAGGAGACCGCGCCCACCCCGGGCGCGCTGCCGGAGAGCGGGGCCAGCCCGTGCGGGGCGGCGGCGTCGATCACGTCCTGCCAGGTGGCCCCGGCCCCGACGCGGGCGGTGCGGCGTTCGGGGTCGACACCGACCCCGTCCAGGCGCCGGGTGTCCACCAGGATCCCGCCGCGCATCCCGGTGCCGTGGCCGTGTCCGGTGCGCTGGGCCGCCACCGGCAGCCCCAGCCGGGCGGCGACCGCCACCGCGGCGCGCACGTCCTCGGTCTCGGCCGCCTCCACGACGGCGTCGGGCGCGTGCCGGTCCACCTGCTGCATCCCGGTCCGGCCCCGTTCGTGGCCCCGGCTTCCGGGGGCGTGCACCGCTCCGCGCACCCCTTCCCGCAGGAGTGCGTTCAGCGGGTCCGTCTTTTCCGTGGTCTCACGTGTGGTTTCGCTCATGGGGCCAACGTAGGGACCGATGCGGTCACATGTCGGCCGCAATGGCTGGCAGCATGGAAGACATGAGCGATCAGTCCGGGCAGGCCGGGGGGTCGGTGCGGGGCAGCCTGCCGCAGCGCCTGCTGCGGCTGCTGTCCCTGCTCCAGGTCCGACGCGAGTGGAGCGGGGCCGAACTCACCGAGCGGCTCGGGGTGAGCGCCCGCACCCTGCGCCGGGACGTGGAGCGCCTGCGCGAGATCGACTACCGGGTGGAGGGCACCCCGGGTGTGGCGGGCGGGTACCGGCTGGTCTCCGGCCGCGACCTGCCGCCCCTGCTGCTGGACGACGAGGAGGCGGTGGCGACCGCGCTGGCCCTGACCACCGCGACCGGCGTCCAGGACAGCGCCCTGCGAGCGCTGGCCAAACTCGAACGGGTCCTGCCCGCGCGGCTGCGCCCCCGGCTCAGGGCGGTGAGCGGGGCCGCGTCCGTCGTCCCGTACCCGGACACCCCCGGGGTGGACCCGTCCGTGCTGGGGTCGCTGGCCTCCTGCCGCCACGAGCGCGCCGTCACGGACTTCGTCTACCGGGACCGTTCCGGGAACCGCACCGAACGCCGGGTCGAACCCCACCACCTGGTCTCCCACGGCGGCCACTGGTACCTGATCGCCCACGACACCGACCGCGGCGACTGGCGGACCTTCCGCGTGGACCGGCTGCACGACGTGCGCCCCACCCACGGCCGTTTCGAGCCCCGGGAGCTGCCCGCGCCCGACCCCGCCTCCTTCCTCACCCGGCTGTTCGCCCAGGGCACGTACCGGCACACGGTCACGATCACGCTGGAGCTGGCCGAGGAGGAGGTGCGACGGCGGCTGTACGGACCCCTGCCCGGCCGGATCGCCCCCCTGGGGCCGGACCGCTGCGAGGTCAGGATCAGCGCGGACTCCCTGGACCTGGTCTGCCAGTACACGGCCGTGGTCCTGTCCCTGGGGGCGACCCGTGAACTGGACGCCCCCGCCGAGGTCACCGCGCGCCTGGCCGCGATGGCCACCGGCCTGCCCCGGTGAACCCGCCCCGGGCGGGCCGGTGTTGTCACGCGGGGTGAGGAGGGCGTTAGTCTCGTGCCCGTGAGCACCTCGACCGCGCATCCTGTCACCCTGTCCGACGTCACCGCCGCCTTCGAGGAGGTCTACCCGCCCCAGTGGGCGGCCTCCTGGGACGCGGTCGGCCTGGTCTGCGGCGACCCCGCGCAGACGGTGGAGCGGATCCTCTTCGCGGTCGACCCGGTGGACGCGGTGGTCGACGAGGCCGTGACCTGGGGCGCCGACCTCGTCATCACGCACCACCCGCTGATGCTGCGCGGGGTCACCAGTGTGGCCGCCAACACCCCCAAGGGCCGGATCGCGCACCGCCTGATCCGCTCCGGGGTGGCCCTGTACACCGCGCACACCAACGCCGACACCGCCTCGCCCGGGGTCTCCGACGCCCTGGCCCGCGCGGTCGGCCTCACCGGGCGGCTGCGTCCACTGGAGCCCGACACCAGCGACCCCGAGGGGCGGCGGGGCATCGGCCGGATCGGCGAGCTCGACGAGCCGCTGGTCCTGCGTGACTTCGCCGAGCAGGTCACCCGGGGCCTGCCCGCCACCGCCGGCGGCATCCGGGTGGCCGGTGACCTGGACCGCCTCGTCACCACCGTCGCGGTCTCCGGCGGAGCGGGTGACTCCCTGCTCGGCGCGGCCCGCGCCGCCGGGGTCGACGCCTACGTCACCTCCGACCTGCGCCACCACCCGGCCTCGGAGTTCGTCGAGGAACCGGGCGCTCCCGCGCTCGTGGACACCGCCCACTTCGCCAGCGAGTGGCCGTGGCTGGCCGACGGTGCCGCCCACCTGGCTGACGCACTCGGGCGCACGGGTGGTCCAAATGGGGCTAACGTGGAGATCCGCGTGTCGACCACCGTGACGGATGCCTGGTCACGGACCTTCCAGCACGTGTAGAGCACGTGTAGCACCTGCTCGACGACCACAACTGCACAGGGCGCGGGTGGCCTTTTCGGCCTCCCAACCGCGATTCCCAGGAGACCCCACGTGAAAGCCGAACCCGCCGCTCAGGCCAGACTGCTCGACCTCCAGGAGCTCGACGCCCAGCTCGAGCGTCTGGACCACCGTCTCCGGAGCCTGCCCGAGATCGCCGAGGCGGCCCAGCTCAAGGAGCGCGTCGACGCCATCGACGCCGAGCTCATCACCGCCCAGACCAAGGCCTCCGACGTCGAGCGCCACCAGCGCAAGGCCGAGAGCGACGTGGACCAGGTGCGCTCCCGCGCCGACCGCGACACCAAGCGCCTCGAGTCGGGGCAGATCACCAACGCCAAGGAACTCCAGAACCTCCAGTCGGAGATCGCCTCGCTGGGCCGCCGTCAGGCCGAGCTGGAGGAGACCGTCCTGGAGGTCATGGAGCAGGCCGAGGAACTCAACGCACGAGCCGCGCGCCTGACCGAGGAGCGCGAGACGGCCGTCGCCAAGTTCACCGAGGTCACGGCCCGCCGGGACACCGCCGCCGCCGAGATCCAGTGGGACCGCACGCGCCTCACCCAGGACCGTGAGCGGGTCAGCGCGGACATCCCCGCCGACCTGCTGGCCCTGTACGACAAGCTGCGCGCCCAGTACGACGGTGTGGCCGCGGCCCCGCTGCGCTACGGCCGCTGCAACGGCTGCAAGCTGGCGCTGAGCACCGTGGAGCTCAACGAGATCCGCGCCGCCGCGGCCGACGAGATCGTGCGCTGCGAGGACTGCCGCCGCATCCTGGTACGCACCGAGGAGTCGGGGCTGCACGCTCCCGTCGCCGAATGAGCCGGGGGTGGGGCGCGCCGGACACCGAACCGACCCGTCTGGTCCTGCTCCGCCACGGCCAGACACCGCTGTCCGTCGAACGCCGCTTCGCCGGACGCGGTGACATCGCGCTCACCGACGAGGGCCACGCCCAGGCCGGGGCGGCCGCCCGCCGCCTGGCCGGGTGGGGGATCGACGCGGTGGTCTCCTCCCCGCTGCTGCGCACCCGGCAGACCGCCGGGTACACGGCGGACCTGCTCGGTCTGCGGGTGGAGGAGGACGAGGGGTTCGTGGAGACCGACTTCGGCGCCTGGGAGGGGCTGACCTTCGCCGAGGCGCGCGAGCGCGACCCCGAGCACGTCAGCCGGTGGCTGTCCGACCCCGAGACGGGCCCGCCCGGCGGCGAGAGCTTCGCCGAGGTGTCCCGGCGCGTGGGCAAGGCGCGTGACGCCCTCCTGGAACGCCACCGGGGCCGCCGGGTCCTGGTGGTCAGCCACGTCACCCCGATCAAGGTGACCGTCCAGCAGGCGATGCTCGCCCCGGTCGGCGCGCTGTACCGGATGCACCTGGACACCGCGTGCCTGACCGAGGTGGACTGCTACGCCGACGGACCCCAGGTGGTGCGTTCCCTCAACGACACCGCACACCTGCGCCGGTAGGGCCCTTTCGGGTCCGCCGGACCCCTGCCGGGCCGGTAGACTGACCGGCAGAGGGGGAGTCGGCCAGACGGTCGCGGACCCGCGCACGGCGCGGGTTCGAGGAAAGTCCGGACTCCACAGGGCAGGGTGGTCGGTAACGCCGACCCGGGGTGACCCGCGGGACAGTGCCACAGAAAACAGACCGCCACCGCTCGCGGTGGTAAGGGTGAAACGGTGGTGTAAGAGACCACCAGCGGTCGGAGCGATCCGACCGGCTAGGTAAACCCCACCCGGAGCAAGGTCAAAAAGGGAACCTCCGGGTTCCCGCGCGGATGTTCGAGGGCGGCCCGCCCGAGTTCGCGGGTAGACCGCACCGAGGTCGTCGGCAACGGCGGCCCCAGATGGATGACCGTCCGGTCCGCGAGGACCGACAGAATCCGGCTTATCGGCCGACTCCTTCCTCCTGCACAGCGGATCCCCTCTGTCTCGCGGAGATCTGTGAGACGCGTTGGGGAGAAATCCTCAGGTAGCGGGCGATCTCCCGGTTGTTCAATCCGCGTCTTTGGAGCTGCGCGACGGTACGGCCGACCATCCGTACCGCTTCCCGCTGAACCCGCTCGGCCTCTCGCTGGACCTGACCGGCCCTGTCGGCGGGGGCGTCGACCTCAGCGTCGGCCTCGATCCCTTCGATCTCCACGATGAACGCGTCATCGTCGATGTGGAGTTCCCAGCCGCGTTCCCATCGTTTGACCCTCACTCGGTAGGTCGTCACTGGAGCCATCCCCCCGGTAGGCACTTCATGCGTTTGATGGTGTCGGCGACGACCCCAGGGGAGATGTCGCCGTGACGAGGATCGAGATGACCCGTCCCTGGATCTCGTCGTTCGTCGGGATGACGGTCCCGCAGGGTTCGGACGCGGCCGAAACCCGCGTGGGTACACGGTTGCAGCCTGGCGGTGATGGTCCGATCCCCTGTGGCACCGGTAGATTGGGCCTGCGCTCCGGACCCCGGTTGCACAGCGGAGCGCGAACGCCCGCGGGCCGACGTTTCCGGGGTCGGCGGCCCGACGGGCATCCGCGTTCACGGGAATGGGTGACTCTTGTTCGACTCCACCGCCTTCTGGGTGGTCCTCTTCGGCCTTCCGATCCTGGCGATCGTGGTGATCATCCTGCTCGCCACCTACCAGGCCTCAGGTGTTCAGCAGGACGGGCGGGACGACGCGCCCGACGACGACCCGTCCAGCGGCTGATCCTGCGCCGTGTCCGTACGGGGGCGCGGCACCGCCTCGGCCACGTCCTGGGCGCTCTGCACGGGGGAGAACTCCCCTGTTTCGGCGTCCAGCAGGTGCACCTTGGCGGTCTCCAGGTCGTAGTACATCCCGGACAGGGTCAGTTCACCCGACTCCACCCGTTCGCGGACGACCGGGTACCCCATGAGGTTGCCGAGCTGCTCGACCACGTTGGCCTGGGCCAGACGGCGCAGGGCCTCCGGAGAGGGCAGGCCGGCCAGCGCCCCGCTGTCCGCCCCCGCCCGGCGCAGGCTCCCCTCGCCGTTGGCCAGCCAGCGGCGGATGTGGGTGGTCTCCACCTCCTCCGGTTCCTGGTGGGCCTTCTCCGACAGCGCCTGCATGGCACCGCAGTGCGAGTGCCCGCAGACCACGATCGAGGGCACCCGCAGGACGTTGAGCGCGTACTCCACCGCCGCCCCGGCGGAACCGTCGGCGCTGCCGTGCGGCGGCACCAGGTTGCCCACGTTGCGCAGGGTGAACAGGTCGCCCGGGCCGCTCGCGGTGATGAGGTTCGGCACCACCCGGGAGTCCGCGCAGGTGATGAACAGGGCGGTCGGGTGCTGGCCGTGTGAGAGGCGGCTCATCACCGAACGCATCCGGTCGGCGGTGCTGGCGTGGTACTCGCGGGCTCCGGCGGTGAGCAGTCCCAGCGGGTTCACCACCAGGTCGGCCCCCGACTCCCGGCGCATGTCCCACGGGGCCCACCAGCGGCCCTTGGGAATGGTCTTGGCGGCCGGTGCCGAGCTGGTGGAGCTGCGGGCGTACCACTTCTCGTGGACCTCGTCGATGTCGACGCTGCCGCCGGTGCGCTCGTGGTCCACCCGCCAGGCGTGGATGGCCTCGAAGGCGGCGTGGTCCATGAAGTCCACGTGCAGGTCCAGGTCGACCTTGGCGCCCTCGGGGACGGTGCGCAGCACGTGCGCCAGCCGGGGCACGCCCAGGAAGGTGAGCGAACCGTGCACGGTGACGTGCACACGGTCGGCGCGTTCCTCGGTGACCACGGTGAGCCTGGTCAGACGGCGCAGGGACACGACCATCGCCAGCGCGAACCCGATGAACACCCCCTCCAGCAGGCCGAGGAAGACCACACCGGTCAGGGTCACCAGGTAGACGCTGGCCTCGTGGTGCCTGCGCAGGTTGCGCAGGTGTGCCAGGGACACCATCTGCACGCCGATGAACACCAGCAGCGCCGCCAGGGCCGCCATCGGGATCAGCTCGACCACGTGGGCGAAGAACGCGACGAACAGCAGGATCCACACGCCGTGCAGAATGGTGGAGAGCGGGCTGCGGGCACCCGCGCGCACGTTGGCGGTGCTGCGCACGATGACACCGGCGACGGGCAGGCCGCCCAGGGCACCGCTGATGGTGTTGGCCGCGCCCTGTCCGCACAGTTCCCGGTTGAGCTGGACCCGGCGGCCGGTGTGCAGGCGGTCCACGGCGATCGCGGCCAGCAGCGACTCCACGCTGGCGACCATGGCGACCGCCGCCACGGCCAGGGCGATGCCGTGCCACTGGCCGGACTCGGGCAGCATGGGGCCGTTCCAGGCCTCGGCGAGCGAGGCGGGCAGGGCCACGGTCTCGACCTCCCAACGGCCCAGGGTGGCGATGACGGTGGCGGTGCCCACCGCGACCAGCGCGGCGGGGATCATGCCCGGCCGGACACGGCCGATGGCGGGCAGGCGGTTCCAGCCGAACATGATCGCGATGGTGATGACGCCGACCGCAACCGCGGCGGTGTGGTTGTGCGCGATCTGGTCGGGCAGGTCCATGATGTTGGCCAGGGCGGAGCTCTGTGGGGCTCCGCCGAGGACCACGTGCAGTTGGGCGAGGGCGATGGTGACGCCGACCCCGGCGAGCATGCCGTGCACCACGGCGGGGGAGACGGCGAGGGCGGCCCGCGCGATGCGGAAGGCCCCCAGGGCGAGTTGGACCAGCCCGGCCAGCAGGGTGATCAGGCAGGTGACCCGCCAGCCGTAGGTCATGATCAGGTCGGCGACGATGATGGTCAGACCTGCGGCCGGGCCGCTGACCTGCACCACCGATCCGCCGACCAGACCGGCGACGATACCGCCGACGACGGCGGCGATGATCCCGGCGATCAGGGGGGCGCCGGAGGCTACGGCGATCCCCAGGGACAGGGGGACGGCGACCAGGAAGACCACGAGAGAGGCGCCGACGTCGGCGGCGACCCCCTTGCGATCCGTGTGGGTCCCGGGCAGCGGGGAGGTGGCCTCCGGCTGACCGGGTGGTGCTCCCTGGGCGTCGTTGCGCATGGTTACTCCGTTCGGGTTGGACCAGGCAAGGTGGATGCGTCGGCGCACGGGGACGGCAGTATCCGAAACGGGGGGTGCGTGGCTGAGCGCGTGACGACAGAGACACCGCGAAGGGTGCTTTGTCAATCACTAACTGTAGTCAATTTTGGTGACCCTGTGTTACGTTCTGTTGTGGTTCTGGTAACCATTTTCCCTACTTCACATGTCCGTGGCACGTCCGGACAGAAAAAACCCGAGGTGGCGGGGGCTGCCCGCCACCTCGGTGGTGTGAAGCGATGGTGCTGCCGGTCGGTTACCGGAAGTGGCCGTCCTCGTAACCGCCCTCGTAGTACTTCTGGCCCGGATCGGGTCGGCCGTAGGGGGCCTGGCCGTAGGGGCTCTGCCCCTGCTGCTGTCCGGGGCCGCCCTGACCGTCGTCGTCTCCCCGCGGCGGCTGCCAGCCGTCCAGGGGCGGGTAACCGTAGTCGGGCTCGGGGCGCTGCGGGGCGTACCCGCCGCCGCCCAGGACGTCGGAGTAGCCGCCCTGACCGCCGGGACCGCCCTGTCCTCCGGGACCGCCCTGTCCTCCGGGGCCGCCGGGTCCGACCTGCTCCCCGGGGTACTGGGGATGGCTGTAGGGGTCGCTCTGCTGGGTGTGGCCCGGGTAGGCCGTCGGAAGATCACCGCGGAGCTGTCCGGCAGGGTAGGCGCCGGTCGGGTAGCCGGGCCCGCCGGGGTAGGCGGGGCCGCCCTGGCCACCGGCCTGCCCGGAGGGAAGAGCGGATCCGTGGTCGAACGGGGAGGGCTGGCCGGGGTTCTGTCCCCCGCCCGGCACGGTCGGCCGACTCGGCGCCCCGAAGGCGCCGGGGTCGTCCTGGCCGCCCCACAGCGGTGCGTTGCCGCCGCTCGGACCACCCGGACCGCCGGGGCCGGTCTGGCCGGGGAAGGCGCCGGGGTGGTCGGGGCGTGAGTGGGTGCCGCTGTCGAAGGAGCTGCGCTGGTGGGTGCCGGTGTCGTAGTCGGACCGGGTGAAGGAGTCGGTGTCGTAGGCCGAGTGGGAGAAGGAACCGGTGTCGTACTCCGGGCGGCCTGGTCCGTTCGGGTTTCCGGGCACGCTCTGGTTGCCGCCGGGGCCGGTCTGGCCGGGGAAGGCGCCGGGGTGGTCGGGGCGTGAGTGGGTGCCGCTGTCGAAGGAGCTGCGCTGGTGGGTGCCGGTGTCGTAGTCGGACCGGGTGAAGGAGTCGGTGTCGTAGGCCGAGTGGGAGAAGGAACCGGTGTCGTACTCCGGGCGGCCTGGTCCGTTCGGGTTTCCGGGCACGCTCTGGTTCCCGCCGGGGGCGCTCTGGCCGGGGAAGGCGCCGGGGTGGTCGGGGCGTGAGTGGGTGCCGCTGTCGAAGGAGCTGCGCTGGTGGGTGCCGGTGTCGTAGTCGGACCGGGAGAAGGAACCGGTGTCGTAGGACGGGCCGGAACGGAACGATCCCGACGCGTACCCTCCGGTCAGGGGGTCCGAGTCACCGGGTGTCGAGTACCCGGGCACACTCGGGCCGCCCAGCGGCTGTCCCGGCGCGGGCTGGGCACCCGATCCGGGAGAGGAGAGCCCGCCACCGCCGCCGATCCCTCCGCCGTAACCGCCCGGAGAGGACAGGTCCGGGCGCTGGTGGGAACCGGTGTCCATGCTGGACCAGATCGGTGAGCTCGGCTCGTCGGAGCCGGACGGGCCCGGGCGGAAACCCGAGCCGAGGGGGTCGGGGGAGCCGGGGCGCTCGCCACCGCCCATGCCGACGGAACCCGTGCCGCTCGAACCCACACCGCCGGAACCGGTGCCGCCACCCAGCGGAGGGTAGTCGGAACGGCTCATGGATCCGCTGTCGTAGGACGAGCGTCCCCCGCTTCCCAAGGGGTCGCCGCTGAAGGAGCCACCGCCCAGAGGACCACCGCCCAGGGGGTCGCCGGAGAGCGGATCGCGCCGCTCCGCGGGCCGGACGGGCTCGCGGCCCTCGAACGGGTCGCCGGTCGAAGGGGGACGGGGAGTCCAGCTGCCCGGGCCCAACGGGTCCTCGTCCTGGAGGGCCGAGGGCTGGGCCGGGGTGAGCCCCTGCGCGGGGGGCTGCGCCGACCGGTCCGGGATCGGCTCCTGCCGGTGCTGTTCCGGCGGGTTCTGCTCCTGCCCCCGCGGGGCCGGTTCGGGCTGGACGGGCGTGCTGCCCTGCCCCAGGCTGGCCAGCATCGCCAGGTCGGAGGAGCCGGTGGGCCCTCCTCGGTCCGCGGGAGCGGGCGGCAGGGCGCCGCCCCCGCCGGACGGATTCTGGATGATCATCGTGTGCTGCTGGTCCGACCGCTCGGGCTCGTCGAAGTCGTCGTAACCGTCGTCGTACTCGTCGTCCGCGTAACCATCGGCGTCCCCGGGCCCGCCGGACCGTGCCGGGGCCGGCGCCTCGTCGCTCAGGCTCGACCAGAAGTCGTTGTCGGAGAGCCCGTCGGAGTCGCTGTCCTCCCAGTCCACCTCGCGCTGGCGCCTGCCCTTGGGGCGCCGTTCCGCCTTGCCCCCGCCGCCCTGGCGCGACCTCCGGGACCGGCCCCGCGGCGGAGCCCCCTCGTCCTCGGGGCCCTCGTCCCGGTCGCGCCGGTCGTCCCGGTCGCTGTCCTCGATGTCGTCGTACTCGTACTCGTCGTCGTAGTCGTCCTCACGCGAGCCGAGGCTGAGCGCGCGCATCCCCAGCAGGAGGAGCACGAGCACGGCGAGCACGACGACGACGGCGATGATGATGATGACGGTGACGGTCATGGTGTACGCACTACCTTGGGGAGGTCGGCCGCGCCCGGGGAGCGCCTGGAACCGGCCTGGCGTGGGCCGGTCGAGGGGAAGAGGCGGTGGCCCTGGGGCACCGAGTCCGAGTGGCTGACAGGGTGCTACCGCCGGTGGTCCGACGCGGTCTCGGGACAGGGCGCCGCGGGGCGGGTGGACGGGAATCGGTCATCTGAAATGGGGCGAGGGGCACAGACCCACTGTATGTGCTGCCGTGCGCTGTGTGCAGAGGGCGACAGAGGCTTCCTGAGTTAATCCCCGTGTCATCAGATGGGTGGATCCGTCCGTATCCGGGGCGCTGAAAAGGCCAATTATGACCTATTTCACTCGCTGTTGGTGACCAGAGTTCCCCTGGCCACGGCCTGGTCGGCGATGGCCTCCAACGTCAGGCTCAGCGCCGCTCCCTCGGGCAGGTCCAGGGTCCCGTCCAGTGCGTACACGGTGAAGCGGTACTCGTGCATGTCACCCTCCTCGGGGCACGGCGCCCCGTAGGCGGTGTCCCCGTCGCTGTTCTGCCCCACCTTCGCGTCGCCCGGAACGGTGTTCTGGCGCAGCTCGACCAGCTGCGGGTCCAGGTCGTAGACCATCCAGAACACGGCGGCGTCGCCCGGGTCGTCCGCGACCAGCGCGATCGAACCCACCTCGTCGGGAAGTCCCGACCAGCTCAGCGGCGGTGAGACCGGCTCGCCGTCGGCCTCGCACGTGTACGCGCTCGGGAGCGGCTGCCCCTCCTGCATCATCGGGCTGCTCACGTTGATGTCGGTCGGCATCTCACCGCGCAGCTCCGAGGACATCCCGCAACCGGTCGACACGAGCAGGGCGGCACCCGCCGCCACGGCCCCCAGCCGGGCACCGGGGGACGTTCGGGGTACGCCGTGCGCGGCGGTGGTCCGGATGGAAGGCAAGACCGGGAACAATGGGGCTCCTGCTGGACTTTCGGGCCAAAAGGCGAGACTCGCTGTACACCGGACACAACGCGGGAGGGCCCCGGGCCGGTCACGGTGGAACCGTGCGCGCAGGCACCTCGACGGGTACCGGAACACGGTCCTGAGCGAACCCTACTGCGATCGGCCGCGCCCACGGGACTTGCGGACCAGCGGCGCAACCGCGTCACGCCGACGCGGACACCCGTCCACACGGGCCTTCTCCCCGACGGATCGGCGATCATGGGTCGGTGCGGTTCTCTATTCTGGGCCCCCTGCAGGTGCACGACGCCTCGGGGCAGCCCATCACCATCGGCGGCGCCCGCCTGCGCGCCCTCCTGACCCTGCTTCTGCTCCGCCCCGGGCAGCAGGTGGCCACCGAACAGCTCACCGACGCCATCTGGGGCGACGCCGTCCCCGCCGCCTCGGGCAACGCCCTCCAGGCACTGGCCTCCCGGCTGCGCCGCGCCCTGGGGGAGGACGTCCGGGTCCACGGCGACGCCTCCGGCTACCGGCTGGAGGTCGCCCCTGGACAGGTGGACCTGTACGAGTTCGAGGACCTGGCCGGACACGGGCGGGAGCGGCTCCTGGCCGGACGTCCCCAGGAGGCCGAACGCGCGCTGTCGGCCGCGCTCGCCCTGTGGCGCGGACCCGCCCTGCCCGACCTCACCGCCCGGGGGGTGGCCGAGGACATCGCACTGCGCCTGTCCGAGGCCCACCGCACCGCGCGCGAGGACCACCTGGAGGCCCGGCTCGACCTGGGCCGCTTCGTGGAGGCCCTGCCCGAGGCGGAGGCGCTGGCCGCCGGCGAACCGCACCGCGAGCGGCCCGTCGAACTGCTCCTGCGGGCCCTCGCGGGCAACGGGCGCACCGCCGACGCCCTCACCGTCTACGACGGTTTCCGTACACGGCTCGCCGACGAGCTGGGCCTGGACCCCTCCGACCACCTCCGCCAGGTCCACCTGCGCGTGCTGCGCGGGGAGCTCGCCTCCACGGGGCCGGCCCCCGACAGGACCCCGCCACCGCCCGAGGTGGTCCGCCTGCCCCGGAACCCGACCAGCTTCGTGCCCCGCGAAGCCGAGGTCGGTGCCGCCGTCACCCGGCTGTCCACCGCTCGACTGGTCACGCTGACCGGCCCGGGCGGCGCGGGCAAGACCCGTCTGGCGGTCGAGGCCGCCACCACCCTGGCCGAGGACGCCTCCGAACTCGCCTCGGGAGGAGTCTGGTTCGTCGGCCTCGCCCCCGTCAGCCCGGAGGCCGACCTGGCCGACGCGGTCGCGACCGCCCTGGAGCTGCGCGGGCACGCCGTGTTCCAGGCGCGCGCCGCCGTCGCGCCCCAACCGCCCCTGGAACGGGTCGTCTCCTTCCTGTCCGAGCGTTCGGGCCTGATCGTGCTGGACAACTGCGAGCACGTGGTCGCCGACGCCGCCCGCCTGGTGGAAACCCTGCTGGACCGCTGCCCCAACCTGCGCCTGCTCACCACCTCCCGCGAACCGCTCGGGGTGGCGGGCGAGAGCCTCCTGCCGGTGCCCTCGCTGGCCCTGCCGCCGGAGCGCGCCGGTGTGGAAGAGGCCCGCGCCTACCCGGCTGTGACCCTGTTCAGCGAACGCGCCGAGGCGGTGCTGCCCGGTTTCACCGTCGACTCCGACAACGTCGCCCACGTGGTCCGCATCATCCGTGAGCTGGACGGTGTACCCCTGGCCCTGGAACTGGCCGCGGCCCGGCTCCGGGCCATGTCGCCCGCCCAGCTCGCCGGCCGCCTCTCGGACCGGTTCCGCCTGCTCACCAGCGGAAGCCGTTCCGCGCTGCCCCGCCACCGCACGCTGCGGGCGCTGGTCGACTGGAGCTGGGAACTGCTCGACGAACCCGAACGCCGCCTGCTGCGCCGCCTGGCGGTCCTGCCCGGCGGCGCCACCCTGGAGGCGGTCGAGCAGGTCGGCTCCGACCCCGAAGCCCCCTTCGGCACCGTCGCCGGACACGACGTGTGGACGGTCCTGTTCGCCCTCGTGGACAAGTCCCTGGTGGTGGCGGAGAACCCGAGCCGTGACGACGCTCCTCCCCGCTACCGGCAGCTGGAGACGGTCCGCGCCTACGCCCTCGAGCGGCTGACGGACAGCGGCGAGGAAGAGCGGGTCCGCGACGCACAGGCCCGCTACACGTGTGACCTGTGGAGCAGGGCCGACCCCGGACTGCGCGGCCCCGAACAGCGCGCCTGGCTCGTCCGGCTCGGAGCGGAGACCGACAACTGCGTGGCCGCCTTCCACTGGGCACTGGACCGCCGCGACGCGGCCCTGGCCCTGGACCTGATGGAGCACTCCCAGTGGTACTGGACCCTGGACGAGCACTGGCAGCAGGTCAACCGCTGGTCCCACCAGATCCTGGAGCTGGTGGGGGACACGCCGCCGATCGGACACGAGGTGGGATACGCCGGCTGCCTGTTCCACCTGGCGGGGGAGATGGAGCTGGGCCGTGACGCCGTCATGGCGCGGATCAGCCGGGTGGAGGAGGTACTGGAGGCCGCGGGCCGACGTTTCGAGGACCACCCCGTGCTCATCCTCTGCCTCGTCTACCGGGCGATGGCCGAGGGCGACCCCGACAGCCGGTCCCGCGCGCGCCTGGAGGAGAGCGTCCAGGGGCAGACCGACTCCTGGACCCGGGCGATGACGTACCTGATGCTCGCCCTGCTGGACGGGGTCTTCGGGCAGGCGCGCCTGGCCTCGGAACGGGCCGCGACCGCGTTGGCGGCCCTGGAGGAAATCGGGGACGTGTGGGGGCAGTGCCACGCGCTCCTGCAACTTGCGGACGTCACCCGCTTCACGGATCTCGAGGAGTGCCTGCGGCTGATCACCGACGGGGTCGCCCGGTCGGAGGAGGGCGGGCTGGAGGGCATCGCCGCCGTGTTCCGGGCCCGGCGGGCCCAGATCCTCATCGACCTGGGCGACGTGGCCGCTGCCGAACAGGACCTGAAACAGGCCATGGGCTGCTCACCGGAGAAGGAGCACCTGGTGACGTTCCGGCACACCCAGGTCATGTGGCTGCGCGCGGCGGGCCTGTCCGCCGACGCCCGGCGGCTGATCGACGAGACCGAGCCGCTCGTGGCGAAGCTGGGCGGGTTCGCCCCGGCCTACATCGAACCCGCCTGGCGGCTGCTGTCGGCCGAACTCGCCTGGGAGGAGGGCGACGCCGACCGGGCCTGGAAGGACGCGGGCCGGGCCTGGTGGCTGTCCCTGGCCGGGCAGCCCACGGTCAGTGCCGAGGTCCTGGACACGTTCGCGCTCCTGCTCGTCGAGGAGCACCCCGAGCTGTCCGCGCGCATGATCGGCTACTCCGCCGTCCTGCGAGGAATCACCGACACCGTCACACCCAAGGTGCGGCGGGTGCGCGAGCGCCTGGGGGAGCGGTTGGGCGCCGAGGGGTTCGCGCGGCTGTCGGCCGAGGCGGAGCGCGCCGGGCTGGGCGAGGCCCGCGCACGGGTGACGGAGTGGCTCGCCCCGATCGTGCCGGAGGACGTCGAGCTCGGCGGCTGGGCGCAGTGAATCCGGTGCTCGGAAACGGACGCCCCGGGCTCGGGGGCACTGGGCCGGGGCACCGGGTCCGGCGCTCCGGAACCTGGTGCACCGGGTCATCGGGTCGGGCCATCGGGTACCGAACCGCCGCGGGCCGCAGGCCCCGCCGACGTCCGCGGCGGGGCCCGCGGCCCGGTCCTGCCGAGGGGGTCAGGTCCGGCGGCGGTAGGCCCACACGGCGAGCGGGAAGAAGACCGCCGTGATCACCACGCTCCAGAACAGGGTCCAGGCGACCGGTCCGGCGGCGTCTCCGCCGAGCATGAGCGCGCGCATGGCGTCCACCACGTGGGTCACCGGGTTGTTCGCCGCGATCGGGGCCAGCCAGGCAGGCATGTCGTCGGGCGAGACGAACGCCGAGCTGCCGAAGGTCAGCGGGAACAGCAGGATCATCGCGAACGACTGCACGGCCATCGGTGTGCGCGCCATCATGCCGACGAAGGCCGACATCCAGCACAGCGCGAACGCGAACAGCAGCACCAGCGCGCTGGCGACCACCACACCGCCCACTCCGCCCTCGGGACGGAACCCGATCGCCAGACCCACCAGCATCACCATGACCACGGTGATGGAGTAGCGGACCAGGTCGCCCAGGATCGCGCCGGTCAGCGGAGCCGAACGCGCGATGGGCAGGGACCGGAACCGGTCGAAGATCCCCTTCTCCACGTCCTGGCTCAGACTGAATCCGGTGCCCATCGTGGCGAAGATGACCGACTGCGCGATGATGCCGGGCATCAGGAAGTCGCGGTAGGTCTGCCAGTCGCCCATCATCGCCTGTCCGAAGACGAAGACGAACAGCGTCACGAACATCACGGGCTGCAGCATCAGCCCGAAGACCTCTTCGGGGTTGGCCTTGATCTTCAGGACACTGCGCCAGGCGAGCTGGAGCCCGTGCTGGACGGCGGTCAGAGGGGTGATGCGAACCGGGGCCACCAGCTCGCCTCCCCGCGGTGCCGACCTCGGCCGGGTCGTCACGGCACTCATGCTGAGATCCCTTCGTTCGCGGGCCGGCCCGCGGTCTCGTCCTCGGCGGTGTGGCCGGTCAGGGCGAGGAAGACCTCGTCCAGGCTCGGCCTGCGCAGGGAGAGCTCGGCGACGGCCACGCCCTGTTCGTCCAGGCGGCGCACGGTCTCGGGCAGGACGCCCGAGTCGGTGACCGGGACGCTGACGAGCAGCCCGTCCGTCGTCACCGGTGTGCTGGTGACGGCCTCGACGATCCGCGAGGCCAGCGGCAGCTGTGCGGGGTCGACGGTGCGCAGCTGCAGCACCTGGTCGCCCGCGCGGTTCTTCAGCTCCTCGGGGGTGCCCCGGCTGATCACCCGGCCGTGGTCCAGGACCATGATGTCGTCGGCGAGCTGGTCGGCCTCCTCCAGGTACTGGGTGGTGAGCAGCACGGTCACGCCGTCGCTCACCAGCCCGCGCACGACCTCCCACAGGCCGATGCGGCTGTGCGGGTCCAGGCCCGTGGTCGGCTCGTCCAGGTACAGCAGGGCGGGGCGGCCCACCAGGCTCGCCGCCAGGTCCAGGCGGCGGCGCATGCCACCGGAGTAGGTCTTGGCGGGGCGGTCGGCGGCGTCGGACAGCCCGAAGCGCTCCAGCAGCTCCTTGGCCCTGGCCCGGGCGTCGGTGCGGCCGAACCCGAGCAGGCGGGCGATGAGCACGAGGTTCTGGGTACCGGTCAGTTCGGCGTCGACCGCCGCGTACTGGCCGGTCAGGCCGATCTGGCGACGGACCTCGTGCGGCTGGCTCACCACGTCGAAGCCGCCGACGGTGGCGTGGCCCGCGTCGGGTCTGAGCAGTGTGGAGAGAATGCGGACGGTCGTCGTCTTCCCGGACCCGTTGGGCCCCAGGACGCCCAGCACGGCTCCCGACTTGGCAGTCAGGTCCACGCCGTCAAGGGCCGTCTTGCCCTTGAAGCGCTTGACCAGACCCTCCGCGCGGATGGCGTCAGTCATGTGATCCTCCGTTTCAACGTCTGTCCCCAAGTGTGCCGACCTGCACTGACAGAACGCTGACAGACCGGTTCGCCCCCTCCTGACAGCATCCGCGTACACGCTTGTCAGGGGGTGAAGCCCTACACTCGTGCACGTGATGAACACCCCGCCCCACGACGCCATTCCTCCTTCGGGGGAGTCCCCTGAACCGCCCGGATCGGCCGGGGTCGCGCGACTGCGGCCACCGCTGCGGAGGGTGAGCGGACGCGCGATCGGGGTGTGGACCCTGCGGCTGCTCTTCGGGGCGGTCTTCAACCTGGTCGTGCTGAGCCTGATCGCCTGGGCCGCCGGTTCGGCCCCCTGGGGATGGATTCCGGACCGGGTCTCGGAGAACGCCTGGATGCTGCCGGTCGCCTACTCCGTGTACGCACTGGCCAAGATCGCGATCGTGCCGTCCTGGCGCTACCGGGTCCACCGCTGGGAGGTCGGCGACGACGTCATCTACACCCGGGTGGGGTGGATCAGCCGGGCCTGGCAGCTGGTCCCGGTCAACCGGCTCCAGACCGTGGACCACACCCAGGGCTGGCTGGAGCGGATCTTCGACGTGGCCACGCTGAAGGTCCAGACCGCCTCCTACGCCGGCTCCTCGACCATCGAGGGGTTGGACTCCGAAGAGGCGCGCAGGCTCAGCGAGGAGCTGGCCGTGCGCGCCGGGACCCTGCGGGACGACGCGACCTGATGGACCGAGAGCACGGACAGCACGAACCCGACCCGGACCGCTCCGGCCCCGCCGCCTCCGAGCCGGACGCTCCCGGTGACGGGGGAGCGGGCGGTTGGGTCGCGCCGGGCAGCACCCCCTCCGGGGCGCTGCCCGAGCCCCACACGGGCCAGTGGTCCCCGCCCGCCTCCGAACCGGGACCGGGGACCGCGCCCCGGGCCCCGCAGGGCAGACCACCGCATCCGGGGCACCACGTGCCCCCGGACGGGGGTGACCGGGCCCAGGGGCAGCCCTCCACCGAGGGGCAGCCCCGCTCCTGGTGGGGCGAGGACTCCGGGGGCGCCCACGCCCCCGTCGTCGGTTTCGGCGAGGAGAGCGCCCACCAGCTCAGCCCGCGCAGCATGGTCGTCGGGCCGATCAACCAGCTCAGGAGCCTCCTGCTGCCCGTCCTCGCCGGTCTGGTGGTCGGCGGGTTCAACCCCTGGCTGCTGACCGCCACCGGGTTGGGTGTCGTCGCGCTCCTCATCGGCGGGCTCGTCACGTGGAAGACCTTCCGCTACGAGGTGGGCGAGGAGCGGATCGAGATCCGCAAGGGCCTGATCCGGCGTTCGCGGCGCACCATCCCGCTGGAACGGGTCCGGGGCGTGGACGTCACCAGCACCCTCCTGCACCGGATGCTGGGTGTGGCCGTGGTCCGGATCGAGGCGGCCGCCGGTTCGGTCGGAGACACCGAGGACGGAAAGCTCGACGCCGTCTCGGCGGAGGAGGCCGAGCGGCTGCGCCGGGTCCTGCTGCACCGCAAGGCCGTGCTCACGGAACGGGGTACGCCGCAGGGGCAGGGCGTACGGGAGGAGAGGGACACCGGGGAGGGCGAGGACGTCCGGGACGGGGGCGGCCCCGGGGGATCAGGCACCTCCGGGCCCGAGGGCCGCGACGGCGCCGGGTCCCCGCTCCCGGCGGGCGCCGTCCCGACCGCGGCCCAGGACACCGACGGCGCCGACGACACCGTCACCCACTTCACGATGCCCGGGAGCTGGTACCTGTACGGGGCGCTCAGCATCGGGTACCTGCTGACCCCGTTCGTGGTCCTGGCGACCCTGTTCGGCATGGTCCAGCAGTCGGCGGGGGAGATGGCCACCGACTTCTTCGTCGACTGGGTGACCACCGCCGACCGGGCCTTCCTCGTCCTCTTCGGGACGGTGTCCGTCGCAGTGCTGGTGCTGTTGATGCCGGTGTTCGCCGTGGTCTCCTACGCACTCACCCACTGGGGGTTCTCCCTGCGGGACCGGGACGGTTCCCTGGTCGCCGAGCGCGGCCTGTTCACCCGGCGCAGCGTCACCCTGGAGAAGCGGCGCATCCGCGGGTACGAACTGCTGGACAACCCCCTCGAACGCACTCGCGGGGCCGTGGGGCTGCGCGCCATCGTCACCGGCCTGGGGGACGCCGCCACCCGCGCGGTCCTGCTGCCGGTCGGTCCGCGGTCGCGGGTGGAACCGGTGGTGGACCGGGCCCTGGCCCTGTTCCGGGGGCCGCTGACCCGCCACCCCCGGGCGGCGCTGTACCGGCGCCTGATCCGCTCCGTGCTGCCCTTCGCCGGGGTGGCGGCCGCGGCGGCCGTCCTGGACGTCACCTGGCTGGCGGTGGTCGCCGGGATCCTGGCCCTGCTGGGGGTTCCGCTCGGTGTCGACCGCTACCGCTCACTGGGGCACGGTTACGACGGTGAGCGCGTGAGTGTGCGTTCGGGCTCGCTGTCGCGTTCACAGGCCACGGTGGAGCGGTCGGCGGTGATCGGCTGGACCTGGACCCAGACCCTCTTCCAGCGCCGGTCCTCCCTCGCCGACCTCCAGGTCACCGTGGGGGCGGGCAAGGGCGGCTACACCGCGATGGACGCCTCACTGGACGAGTCCGTGGACTTCGCCGCGCGGATCACCCCCGAGATGGTCCGCCCCTTCCTGGCCACGGACGAGGACGGCCGGGACCGGGACGGCGACCGGGCCTGAGGGCGGGGGAGAACCCCCGGGAACGCAAGGAGGGCGGTCGCGCACGGCGACCGCCCTCCCCTGTCGTCACTGCTCCCGGCGTTCCGGACCCCGAGTCCGAAGCGCCGGGGCGCTCAGAGGTTCACTCGTTCTTCTTCGAACCGAACATGATCTCGTCCCAGGACGGCACCGAGGCGCGGCGCCCCCGGCCCTTGCGCTTGGCCGGGCCGCCGCTGGGAGAGCCGTTGGCCGCTGCCGGAATCGCCGGGGCCGTGGGCGGCTGTTCGGCGGCGCGGCGCGGAGTGCCCTTGTCGGTGAGGTCGATGGTGGCGCGGCGGCGGCGCGGGCGCTGCTGCCCGGGGTCCTCCGTGTCCGGGGCCGCCTCCTCCGGTTCGGCCTGGGGAGCGGGCGCGGGTGCGGGCCGGGTGTCCAGCCAGTCCGGTGCGGCGGGCGGTTCGGGCCTCTGCCGGGGTTCGGGCTGGCGCGGTTCGGTGCGCTCCGGGGTCTCGTAGGCGGCGGGCTCGGTCTCCTCGAAGGCGTGCCTGCGGGGCTCGGGCCGCTGGGGCTCGGGCCGGCGGGGTTCGTACTGCTGGTGCTCGGGACGTGCGGGATGCGCTTCGGCCGGATCGGCGAACCGCTGGTGGACCGGCTCGGGCCGGGGCGCGGCGGGCCGCGGGGTCTCCGGCCGGGGCGCCGCGGGCGGTGCCTCGTTCCGCCGCTCCGCGAACCTCTCACTGGGCCGTTCGAGGGGCCTGCGGTGCGGGGGCTCCTGGTGCTGCGGCTCCTGCCGGTGGCGTTCCTCGCGGAGCGGGACGCCGAACTGGTCGGTCTCGGGCCGGCGGGCGACGGGGCGCAGCGGTTCGTCCAACGGCGTGTCCTGCGCGGGCGACAGGCGGCGCGGGGCGACGTGGTCAGGACGTCGCTCGGCGGCGGACTGTGCGTCCAGGCGGGGCAAATCGGTGGTGGCCTCGCTGCGGCGCGGGGCGAAGGGGGTGACGTTCGCCCCGGCTGCGGGGACCGCGTCCAGGGGCTCGTTGGAGGAGAACCGGGTGGCCTCCTCGTCGGCGGGGGTGACGCTGTTGTGTCTGGGCTCGTACAGCCAGTGGGCGACGCGCTCGTCGCCGCCGTGCAGGAAGACGAGCTTGAGCTGCCAGGAGCGGTCCTCCCGCTTCCACGAGTCCCACACCGCGTCGCCGGTCTCCAGCTGGTGGGCACCGATTCGCTTGGTGACCACTTCCTCCAGGGAGGGGCCCGGGGCGGCGTCGCCGTGTGAGCGCACGGTGGCGCGCTGGGCCTGCTGCGCGATGTACTCGCGCTCCTGGAGGACGGGTCCCTCGAACCAGCGAACCCGTTCGATGGGTATCCCGGAGATCTCGGAGATGGCCTCCGCGGTCTCGCCGGACCGGATGCGGGCCTGGATTTCCTTGGGGCGCAACGGATTCTCCACTTCGATCTCGTACTGGCCGAGCCGGGAGAACTGGCCGCGTACTGCGGCACGGAGGCGGTCGTCGACGGGCAGCATGAAGCGGGTGCCACGGCCGGTGCTGGCGAGCACCAGGTAGGTGCCGTCCTCACTCACAGCCACGAGGCGAAGCTCGTGCATCGCCCTCCCTTTCGCGTCCCGTCGAAGGTCGGTCCGGGCAGACCGTCCCCCGCGTTCTCCAAGTCTGGTCGGCCGACAACTGTTCGGCCAGTACCGCGCCCGGCATGTCCGAACTGTGCCCGCCTCCCGGCCCGTGGTGGGCACCACGGTGGGAGCCGCCCCGGGGTTCCGGGGCTCTTATGGTCGCTTCCGGTGCCAATCTTGACACGCTGAACCTTCCGCGACCGGGAGCGATCGTGGGGGAATGTCGCCGATCCCGTACGAAGGCTCCGCCGTGATGGTATCCCGGGTGCCCCGAATCACCCCAGGCCTGGGAAAAACTCCGATCTCGGGCCAGGTCCGAACATGATGCCCCTTGCCATCCGCAACTCGACACGCCGTTGGATGCCACACAGTGATCCTTCTAATTTCATGGCGTTATCAGCGGCCAGTCCCCCTTATGGTGAAGTCTCCATTGATGGGCGTTTTGTGATGTTTGGGGCTTGCGGGAGTGTCTGCCCCACCACACGCCCATCCCACGACCAGGAGCCCCGCCGCGCCCGAGCGCGGCCGACGAAGGGGGACGGCACGATGCCAAGACCCGATCACGGGGACGAGTCCGAGGCGGAGGAGGACAAGAGCAGGAAGAAGCGCATCGACCTGAGCGTGGCGCAGGTCGCCGGAGCCGGTGTCGCCACTCTGACCGCCGCCACCCTGGCCTCCTACCTCAACGTCTACGGGACCGTCATCGGCACCGGCGTCATGGCCGTGCTCAGCACCACCGCCGCCCCGGTGATCCAGCACTGGATCACCCGCAGCAGCGAGCAGGCCAGGGAACTGGCGGAGAAGAAGGCCGCGAGACAGGCCGGCGCGCAGGCCCTCGTCGAGGCCGAGGCCAACGCCGACCAGGTGGGGCTCGACACCGGCGCCACCCGCGCCGCGGACCCCGACGCCCGCACCCCCTTCGGTTCCGACGCCGACGCCACCCGGACGATGGCCATGCCCGTGGTGGGGCGGGACCTGCCCGGCCGGACGGTCGCGCACGGCTTCGGCGACCCCGAGGACCCCACGGTGGTGGGCGGACCGGCCGCCGACGCCACCGAGCTCATGCCCCTGGTCGGTGACGGACCCGACGGTAGGGGGCACGGGGACACGGGCCACGGGGAGGACGTGGACGGCTTGGGCGAGGGGACCGGAGCCGAGCCGCCCAAGCGCAGTCGGCGTACCGCCGTCATCTCCGCCGCTGTGGTGTTCACCCTGGTCATGCTGGTGATCCTGGCCTTCGAGCTGCTGACCGGGCGTTCGCTGACCGCCTGGACCCAGGGGCAGGACGAGTCCACCTCGCCCTCGTTGCTCGGCGGTCACTCCACCACGGAACAGGTCGAGGAGGAGGCCCCGGAGACCGAGGGGGAGGACCGGCCCCAGGGGGAGAACGACCCCGGAATCCGGGAACAGGGGACCGACGAGCCGGTCGACCCCGAACCCACCGCGCCCCCGGTCGAGCCCCAGCCCGAGGTTCCCGGCGGCGGACAGACCGAGCCGACCGATCCGCCTGCGGGCGGAGAAGAGGAGCCGGTGGAACCGGGCGGCGGTGGCGAGGCGCCCGACACCGGCCAGGAGAACCAGCCCGAGGGCGACGCCCCGGCCGAACCCGCCCCGGCCCCCGCCGGCTGAGCCCCGGACGGACAGCGGCCCTCGGGGCCTACCGTCCGTGTGGCACACCCTCGCCGGGAGGTACCGTCCCTGGGGCACACCGTCTCCAGGACGCACGGCCCCTCCGGGAGGCGCGGTTCCCAGGACACGCGAAGCGGACCCCGGCCCCGCGTTCCCGAGGGCCGGGGTCCGTCGTATTGAGCGGGTCGGTCAGCCGAAGACCCGGTCCAGGTAGGCGTTGCCGAAGCGGCGCTGCGGATCCACCCGGTCCCGCACCGCGAGCGCGTCGCCCAGTCGCGGGTACACGCTCTCCAAGTAGGCGCGGTCGCGGGTGTGCATCTTGCCCCAGTGCGGCCGCCCGCCCACGGAGGTGAAGACCGCCTCCAGGTCGGCGAAGTAGGACTCGTAGGGTGTCCCCTTGTACATGTGCACCGCCACGTAGGCGCTCTCCCGCTCGTAGGCGGTCGACAGCCACACGTCGTCGGCCGGGGCGAACCGCACCTCCACGGGGAAGCTCACCCGGTGGTCCCCGCGGTCCACGATCGAGCGGGCCTCGCGCAGCACGTCCGCCAGGTGCTCGGCCGGGATCGCGTACTCCATCTCCACGAACCGCACGTCGCGCACCGTGGTGAACACCTTGTGCGAGACGTCGGTGTAGGTGCGTGCGGACAGCGCCCGCGAGCTGATCTGGTTCACCGCAGGGACCGCCGCCGGGAAGCGGCGGCACACCCGGTTGATCCGTTCGAAGAGGGTGTTGGACAGGAAGTCGTCGTCCAGCCAGCTCTTGAAGCCCGACAGCGGAGCCGCCGGCCCCTGGGAGATGTTGTTGCGCTTGGTGTTGGTGTTCCCGGTGTGGGGGAACCAGTAGAACTCGAAGTGGTCGTTCTCCGCGCGCAGTTCGGGGAGGCGCTCCAGCACCTCGTCCAGGGGCATGGGCTCCTCGCGGGCGTGGAGGAGGAACGCGGGGCGGACCGCCATGGTCAGTGCCGTCACCACACCGAAGGCGCCCAGCCCCACGCGGGCCGCGTGGAACAGCTCCGGGTCCCGCTCGGCCGAGCACTCGACCACGGAGCCGTCGGCCAGCACCATTTCCAGCCCCACGACCTGACTGGCCAGACCGCCCGCGTCCCGACCGGTGCCGTGGGTGCCGGTCTGCACCGCCCCGGAGACGGTCTGCACCGCGATGTCGCCCATGTTGGCCAGTGCCACACCGTGCGCGGCCAGCGCGTCGTTGAAGTCGCACAGGGGCAGCCCGGCCTCGACCGTGGCGGTGCCCGCCCCGGGGTCGATCGAGCGCACGCGGGTCAGGGAGGTGGGGGCCAGGAGCAGGCCGTCGGTGATGGCCACGTCCGTGAAGGAGTGGCCGGAGCCGACCATGCGTACGCGCAGGTCCTCGGCGGCTGCGGAGGTGATCTCGGCGACGACCTCGCCGGTGTTGTTGGGGGCAGCCGTACGGCGGGGGCGGGCCTGGTGGGTGTCGGCCCAGGTGTGCCACAACACATCAGTCATGTCGCGACATTACCGATCAGTCACTTGTGTGGCCAGAGCGGAAGTGGCCCTGGTCACGGAAGGTACGAAAGTCCCACGACATGGCCCGGGGTCGGATCGAGGAGGCCCCGGGGAGCTGGTTTCATGAAGTACATGAGGCCTTACGACGCGTTTTTGCTGATCTCCTTCGGTGGCCCGGAGGGCGAGGACGAGGTCATCCCGTTCCTGGAGAACGTCACCCGCGGGCGCAACATCCCCCGCGAACGGTTGGCGGAGGTCGGTGAGCACTACTTCCTCTTCGGTGGAGTGAGCCCGATCAACCAGCAGTGCAGGGACCTGCTCGCCGCCGTCACCGCCGACTTCGACGCCAACGGCATCGACCTTCCGATCTACTGGGGAAACCGGTTCTGGGAGCCGATGCTCACCGACACCCTCGCGAAGATGAAGGAGGAGGGGGTGCGCCGCGTGTTGGCGCTGCCCACCTCCGCCTACTGCAACTGGTCCAGCCGGACCGCCTACCACGAGGACATCCAGCGGGCCCTCGCCGACCTGGGCGAGGACGCCCCCGAGGTCGACCTGATCCGGCCCTTCTACAGTCACCCCGGGTTCGTCGAGCCCCTGGCGGAGTACACGCAGGACTCCCTGGACAAGCTCCCCGCCGACCAGCGAGAGGGCGTGCGCCTGCTGTTCTCCGCGCACTCCATCCCGACCGCCATGGCCGAGGCCAGCGGCGGCCCGGACCAGGGCTTCGGTCCGGAGGGCGCCTACGGGGCCCAGCTCGCCGAGGTGGCCCGCCTGGTGGTCGAGCGCCTGGACCGCGCCTACCCCTACGAGCTCGTCTACCAGAGCCGCAGCGGTCCGCCCAGCCAGCCCTGGCTGGAGCCCGACGTCAACGACCGGATGGAGCAGCTCGCCGCCGAGGGCGTGCCCGCCGTCGTGGTCGTTCCGCACGGGTTCGTCTCCGACCACATGGAGGTCAAGTTCGACCTCGACGTGGAGGCCAGGGAGACCGCCGACAAGCTCGGGATCGGCTACGAGCGCGCGCTCAGCCCCGGCACGCACCCCGCGTTCGTGTCCATGGTGACGGAGCTGGTGCGCGAGTACACCGGGCGCACCGATGAGCGGCGGCTCAGCTCCCTGCCCCGCTGCGCCGAGAGCGGCGGCCGGTGCTGTAAGCAGCGCTGACCGGCCCTGACCCGGGTCCCGAGCGCGAGGTACCCCCCGGTCCTCGCGATCCCCTCGCGCTCGGCGAACGACCCAGGTCTGGGTCAACAATGTTGACGCCCTCTGAGGTGGGAAAACGAAAAAAGAGGTAGTGACCCGGGTCACCAGGACCGATAGGGTCGGCTCCGACCACAAGTCGACGGTTTCAGGAGATTTTGTCTTGGTTCGTTCCTGGTATGAACTGCCGGAGTACGTCCGCCTGCGCCGCGTGAACGGGCTGCGCCTGTCCCCGGACGGCACCCGCCTCGTCGCGCCCGTGAGCGACATCGCCCCCGACGCCAAGTCCTTCCGCAGCGCCCTGTGGGAGATCGACACCGCCCCCGAGTCCGAGGGCGGGCGCGCACCCCGGCGCCTGACCCGCTCCACCAAGGGCGAGTCCGGCGTCGAGTTCCTCCCCGACGGATCGGTGCTCTTCACCACCGGCCGGGCCGACCCCGAGGCCAAGGACGAGGACAAGCCCAAGTCCGCCCTGTGGCTGCTGCCGGCGGACGGCGGAGAGGCCCGCCAGGTCGCCTCCCGGCCCGGCGGCGTGGGCGCCTTCACGGTCGCCCGCGACTCCGGCCTGGTGGCCTTCACCGGCAAGGTGCTGCCCGGGTCCGAGGACGACGAGGCCGACACCGAGGCCAGGAAGGCCCGGGAGGAGGCCGGGGTCACCGCCATCCTCCACGAGGCCCTGCCGGTCCGCTCCTGGGACAGCGATGTCGGTCCGGACCACCCCCGCGTCTTCACGGCCACCCCGCCCGAGGACGAGGACGCCCGCCTCGGCGAGCCCCGGGACCTCACCCCCGACGCCGGACTGTCCCTGCTCGGCGCCTCCCCGGCGCTGACCCCCGACGGTTCCACCCTGCTCACCGGCTGGGCCGTGCCCACCTCCGGCGGGGCCCGCCGTGACGAGGTCGTCGCGATCGACGTGGCCACCGGCGAGCGCCGCACCGTCGCGGGCGGCCCCGACGCGGGGTTCGAGTTCGACGGGCCCCTGGTCTCCCCGGACGGCACCAAGGTCCTGGTCTCCGCCAGTGACGAGGGCAGCTACGACGGCGAGCCCCGCAACGCCACGCTGTGGATCACCGACCTGGCCACCGGCGAGGGCCGCGACCTGCTGCCCGAGCACGAGCTCTGGCCCCGGGGCTACGTGTGGTCGGCGGACTCCGGCACGGTCTTCCTCATCGCCGACGAGAACGGCCGCCGCCCGGTCTTCCGCCTGGACCTGGCCACCGGCTCGCTCACCCGGATCACCGGCGACCACGGCGCCTACAGTGCGCTGAACCCGTCCCCCGACGGCCGCCACGTCTACGCGCTGCGCGACGCCTGGGACGCCCCGCCCGCTCCGGTGCGCCTGGACGCCGACGCCACCGACGGCCGGCCCACCTACCTGCGCACCCCCGGGTCCGAGCTGACCATGCCGGGCACGCTCACCGAGGTCGAGACCACCGCCGACGACGGCACCCGGATCCGGTCCTGGCTGGTGCTGCCCGAGGAGGCCTCCGCCGCGTCCCCCGCCCCGCTCATGCTCTGGGTCCACGGCGGCCCCTACATGAGTTTCAACGGCTGGTCCTGGCGCTGGAACCCGTGGCTGCTGGCCGCCCGCGGCTACGCCGTCCTGCTCCCGGACCCCGCGCTGTCCACCGGCTACGGCCAGGACATGCTCCGCCGGGCCTGGGGCCAGTGGGGTCCGCGCACGCACGCCGACGTCATGTCGATCACGGACGCCGCCGAGGCCCGCGAGGACATCGACGCCGAACGCACCGCCATGATGGGCGGCTCCTTCGGCGGCTACATGGCCAACTGGATCGCCGGGCACACCGACCGGTTCAAGGCGATCGTCTCGCACGCCTCCCTGTGGCAGCTGGACGGGTTCAGCGGCACCACCGACTACCCGCCGGTGTGGGAGAGCGAGTTCGGCACCCCGCTGGCCCAGCCGGAGCGCTACCAGCTGAACTCGCCGCACCTGCACGCCGACAAGATCCGCACCCCGATGCTGGTCATCCACGGTGACAAGGACTACCGGGTGCCGATCGGCGAGGGCCTGCGCCTGTGGCGCGACCTGCTCCTGCACGAGGTCGACGCGAAGTTCCTGTACTTCCCGGACGAGAACCACTGGATCCTGACGCCCGGCAACGCCCAGGTCTGGTACGAGACGGTCTACGCCTTCCTGGACCACCACGTCCACGGCAAGGAGTGGATCAAGCCCGAGCTGCTCTAGGGCCGAAGAGCCGGTCGGCCCCCGGTGGCGGGCCGGCTCGTCGAAGGCGGATCCGTCGGGGTCCGGGTCCGGTGCCACCGGGCCCGGACCCCGACGGCAGGCGGGGACGAGCTCGTCGACCCGGTTCCGGGACGGGGCCGTCGCTACTTGAACGGGCTCACCGGCTGAGATCCTTGTCTGATACTCGATTACGGCCTATGTTGGCCCTGATGTCAGATTTCGAGCACGCACGAGTCCCGGACGATCTGGTGGGCGCGGCGATCCGCGCGGCCGAACGGACGGGGAAGGACGTGGCCGACGTGTCCCTCGTCGAGATCGCCCGGGAGGCGGGTGTCTCCCGCAGCACCCTCCTGCGCCGCCTCGGAGGCACGCGCGGGGTGCTCGACGAGGCGGTCCGTGCGGCCGGAGTCGATCCGGGCGGACGGCCGCCCGTCCGGGAACGGGCGGCCGAGGCCGGGGCCCGCATGATGGGGGAGCTGGGTCTGGCCGCCACCACCGCGGAGGCGGTCGCGGTAGCCGCCGACTGCTCGGTGCACAGCGTCTACGCGGCCTTCGGCTCCCGCGACGGCCTGCTGGCGGAGATCTTCGAACGGCACAGCCCTCTGCCCGGCCTGGAGGCCTACCTCGCCGACGCGGGCGAGGACCTGTCCGCCACCGTCCACGGCGTCCACCTGCTGGTCGCCCGCACCCTCGTCCGCGAGCCCCGGGTGATGCCGGCACTCATCGCGGACGTGTTCGCCAGGCCCACCGGTCCCACCCGGAACCTGATGGCCACCCGCTTCCTCCCCCGGGCCCTGTCCGTCATGGGCGGCTGGCTGTCCCGCGAGGTCGCCGGCGGGCGCGTCCGCGATCTGCCCCTGCCCCTGCTCGTCCAGCAGCTGCTCTCGCCCGTCGTGGTCCACTTCTCCCTCCGCCCGGCCCTGGCGGGGGTACCAGACGTCGATTTTCCCGACCTGGAAGGGACCTGCGCCGTGTTCAGCGACGCCTTCCTCCGGGCCGTGGCGACCGAACCGCCGCACTGAACAGGGACGGCCCCGCCTTTCCTGGAACGGGAGGTTCCCGATGACCGAACACACGACCTGCCTGATCGCCGGCGGCGGACCCGCCGGCATGATGCTCGGCCTGCTGCTCGCCCGTGCGGGTGTGGCGGTGACCGTGCTGGAGAAGCACGACGACTTCCTGCGGGACTTCCGCGGCGACACCGTCCACCCCTCCACCGTGCGCCTGTTGGACGAACTGGGCCTGGGGGAGCGGTTCGCCGCACTGCCGCAGAGCGCCCTGGACCGGGTGGCCTTCCCGCTCGGCGGGGGACGGGTCGTGACCGTCGCCGACTTCCGGCGGCTGCCCGGCCCGTACCGGCACATCGCCATGGTTCCCCAGTGGGACCTGCTCGACCTCCTCGCCTCCGCGGCCGGGGAGGAGGCCGCCTTCACCCTGAGGACGGGGACCGAGGTCACGGGGCTGCTCCGCGAGGGCGGTCGCGTGGTCGGGGCCCGGTACCGGGGGCCGGGAGGCGAGGGGGAGATCCGCGCGGACCTGACCGTGGCCTGCGACGGCCGAGGGTCCCTCGTCCGGCGGGAGGCGGGGCTGGTCCCCCGCGAGTTCCCCGTGGGCATCGACGCCTGGTGGTTCCGGCTGCCCGGAGCATCGGAGCACGTCACGGCACTCACCCCGCGGGTCGGGCTGGGCCGGTTCCTCGTGGTGATCCCGAGGGAGGACTTCCTCCAGGTCGCCTACATCGGTCGCAAGGGCACCGACCGGGAGCTGCGCGCCCGGGGAGTGGAGGCGTTCCGCGCCGACGTCGCCGAACTCCTCCCGGAACTCCCCGACCAGGTCGGCGCCCTGGAGTCGATGGACCAGGTCAAGCACCTGGACGTGCGGCTGAACCGCCTGCGCCGGTGGCACACCGACGGGCTGCTGTGCATCGGCGACGCCGCGCACGCGATGTCCCCGATCGGCGGAGTGGGCATCAACCTCGCCGTCCAGGACGCGGTCGCGGCGGCGACCCTGCTGGCCGGGCCGCTCAGGGCCGGCCGCGCCGACGCGGGCGCCCTGGCGCGGGTACGGCGCCGCAGGCTCCTGCCGACCGTCGTCGTCCAACTCCTGCAACGGGTCATGGAGAAGCTCCTGGCACAACCGATGATCCAGGGCAGGAGGCTGGGGCCGCCCCGGCCGGTGCTGGCCCTGGTGGAGCACCTGCCGTTCCTGACCGCGGTGCCGGCCCGCCTCATCGGCCTGGGACTGCGCTCCGAACACGCACCGGGGTTCGCCCGCCGCCGACCTGCCCGCTCCCCGCGGGCCGGCGGCACCGACCCGGCCCCGGGGCCCTGACACGCCGCGGCGGCCGGGGCGCGGCGTAGAGTTCGTTGGCGGAAGCGTCCAGGCACGACCGCGCCTGGCGGCCACGAGCGGAAGGGCACCAGTGAGCACCACCCAGTCCCCACACGACCCGGAGAAGCTGCGGGACCTCGCCGTCGCGGTGGCGGCGGAGGCCGGGGAGCTCGCGGCCAAGGGGCAGGAGGGCATCACCGTCCTGGAGACCAAGTCCAGCCCCACCGACGTCGTCACCGAGATGGACCGCGCCACCGAGGACCTGATCCGGGACCGGCTGCTCGCGGCCCGGCCGGACGACGCGGTCCTCGGTGAGGAGGGTGGCGGCGCCGACGGCACCAGCGGGGTGCGGTGGGTCGTCGACCCCATCGACGGCACCGTGAACTACCTGTACGGAAGCCCCGACTGGGGTGTGGCCGTCGGTGCGGAGATCGACGGTGTGGTCGTGGCGGCCGCGGTCCACCTGCCCCTCCACCGGCAGATGTTCGACGCGGTCCTCGGCGGCGGGTCCCGGCTCGACGGCCGTGCCCTGCGCGCCCCGGAGGCGGTTCCGCTGGACCGGGCCCTGGTCGCCACCGGCTTCGGCTACTTCCCCGAGCGCCGCCTCCAGCAGGCCAGGGTCCTCACCGGCGTGATCCCGCACATCCGCGACATCCGCCGGGGCGGTTCGGCCGCGGTCGACATCACCGGCATGGCCACCGGGCGCTACAACGCCTACTACGAGCGGGGCCTCCACCTGTGGGACTGGGCCGCACCGGGCCTGGTCGCCAGCGAGGCCGGGCTGCGGGTGGGCGGCCTGCACGGCGGTCCGCCCGGCAACGACCTGGTGATCGTCGCCCGCCCCGGCCTCTACGAGCAGCTCGACGCGCTCCTGGCCCCGCTCGGAGCCGACACCGACGCCTGAGCCGCGCCCCGCGCGGACATGCGAGTGCCCCGGACACGGTCGGTGTCCGGGGCACGGTCGGTGTTCGGGGTACAGGAGAGGCGGGGTCGGGATCCCTGGGGTACCCGCCCCGCCTCGGCGTCAGAAGTCCCCGTCCCCCTCAGGGGCGGGGACAGCGTCGGCCGCTCCGGTCAGCAGTGGGTGTCGACGCCGTTGCGGGCAGCGATGCGGTAGAGATCCTCGAGCTCCGACGCATGGGTGTCGGCAAGGAAGTCGTCCCCGGCGGCCTGCGCCGACTCGAGCGACCGGTAGGTCTCGCTGATACGGACCTTGATCTCCGCCATGAACTCGCCCATTGCACCTCTTCCAGGGGTAGGCACCGGGACATGTCGATGCCCCGGTGTACATCCGTATGCGCACGCCTGCGCGTCCGCACGAATCGAAGTCGTCACGACCCTGTGACATGCGTGCTCGTCGCGGTCCGGGGCGGTGCCCGGTGTCCACGCGTGCGTCTCCTACCTCTACCGCACTGTGAGCCACGTCAAACCACCGCCCCCCCGCGCGTGATCCTTCCGTAATTTTCCACGGGGGTGGGGCCCGCTTCCGCAGGATGGAAAGCGGCCCGTCGGGAGGGGCCGCGGGACCGCGTGGGGGGTGCGCGTCCGACCGACACGAACACTCGGGGCAAGCGATCGAAAAGAGTGTCACAAGACACATTTCCCGAACAGGGCTTGTGCTTACTTGTTTCTTATTCTTGATGTGTCAGATTTGAGATGTGCGGGGTTGAGCCGTCGCCGACGGTTGGGGGATTCGTCGGCGGCGGCCACCCCGTGCGTAGGGGAGTTGCGAAGCTCCCGGTCCAGCGCCCGTGCCACACGGGGGCGAGGAGAGAGGGGCTCCCCCCGGAGCCCACACGGGTTTACCGTCTCCTTACTCCCACTGTGAGAGAACGGTTGACGCGGCCGGGACCAAGAACGCCGCTGCCGGTGTGTTGGGGGATGCGCCGGCAGCGGCCCCCTTTTTGTTTCCAGACACCGATGCTTGAGAAGGACAACGTTGCGCGTACTCGTGGTCGAAGACGAACGGGTCCTGGCTGACACAGTGGCGGTCGGACTGCGGCGGGAGTCCATGGCGGTCGACGTCGTCTACGACGGGGACGCCGCCCTCGAGTACACAGCGGTCAACGACTACGACGTCGTCGTCCTCGACCGCGACCTCCCCGGAACCCACGGCGACGACGTCGCCCGCTCCCTGGTCAACGAGAGCTACAACGGCCGCATCCTGATGCTCACCGCCTCCGACGGTGTCGAGGACAAGGTCGAGGGGCTCACGATCGGGGCCGACGACTACCTGGCCAAGCCCTTCGCCTTCGCCGAACTCATCGCCCGGGTGCACGCCCTGGGCCGACGCTCGGCGCCCCCGCTGCCGCCGGTGCTGGAGCGGGGCGGCATCACCCTGGACCCGGCCAACCACCAGGTTCACCGCGACGGCCGTGAGGTATCGCTCACCCCGAAGGAGTTCGCGGTCCTCCAGGTGCTCATGCGCGCCCAGGGAACCGTGGTCAGCGCCGAGGGACTGCTGGAGAAGGCCTGGGACGAGAACGCCGACCCCTTCACCAACGTCGTCCGGGTCACCGTGATGACCCTGCGCAAGAAACTCGGTGACCCTCCGGTCATCCAGACCGTCCCGGGGGCGGGGTACCGCTTGTGAGACCGGGGGAGCGTCCAGAGCCGGGACAGGTCGAACCCACGCGCCCCGGGGACACCGGGACCTGGCGCAGCCTGAACTCCGTCGCCCCGGGCGGGGCCGACGCCGAACGCTCCACCGCCCACGCCACGGTCCGGCGCTTCACCGACAACATCAGCCTGCGCGCCCGCCTCACCCTGATCTACGGGATGCTGTTCTTCGCGGCCGGCTCCCTGCTGGTCCTGGTCAACTACCTGGTCGTCGCGGTCCTGCTCAACGCCCTCCTCGCCGAGGAGAGCCCCGCCGAGCTGATCGAGAACAGCCACTACATCGAGCAGGTCCTCACCCACGTCACCCGCTTCTCACTGCTCGCCCTGTTCCTCGTGGGCCTGCTCGCGGTGGCACTGGGATACGCCGTGGCGGGCCGTGCACTGTCACCCCTGCAGAAGATCACCCGGATCGCCCGAAGGCTCTCCGAACGCTCCCTGCACGAACGCATCGCCCTGTCCGGGCCCGACGACGAGATCCGTGAACTCGCCGACACCTTCGACGGCATGCTCGAACGCCTCGACCGGGCCTTCGACGGGCAGCGGCGCTTCGTCGCCAACGCCTCCCACGAGCTGCGTACGCCCCTGGCGATCAACCGCACCCTCCTGGAGGTGGCCCTGGGCGCCCCGGAGGTCTCACCGGACCTCAAGACCGTGGGCCAGACCCTCTTGGAGACCAACGCCCGCCACGAGCGCCTCATCGACGGCCTGCTCTTCCTGGCCAAGACCGACCGCGAACTCGAGGTCAAGGCCAGGGTCGACCTGAGCGAGGTCGCCACGACGGTGCTCAGCCAGCTCAGCGGCGACATCGACCAGTCGGGACTGTCGCTGCGCCAGGACCTGCGCCCGGCACCGGTGATCGGCGACCCCGTGCTGCTGGAGCGCCTCGTCGCCAACCTGGTGGAGAACGCCCTCAAGTACAACGTCAAGGAAGGCGAGATCACCGTGCGCAGCGGCATGTACGAAGGCATGCCCGCGATCCAGGTGGAGAACTCGGGCAAGGTCATCCCGGCCTACGAGATCGAAGGGCTCTTCGAGCCGTTCCGCCGCGGTTCCGGCGACCGCGTGGGCTCGGGCCGCAGCGCCGGCCTGGGCCTGTCCATCGTGCGTTCGGTGGTGCGCGCGCACGAGGGCGTGGTGACCGCCTGGCCCCGCGCGGGCGGCGGTCTGGTCATCACCGTGTGCCTTCCCGTACCCCCGGGATAGGGGAACGGAGGGCCCGAGTGTCACCGGTAACGAGGGTGAAGCTGCATACGGCCCCGCTTCGTGGTATCTATACGTGTCCGAAGACACGCCCACCCCTGTCACGAGCGTCGACCCGGGGTGGGTATGCTTCCCCGGGCGTGGACACGGAGGGAATCCCTCCTGACGTGGGCATGTCTTGGTTTTCGCCCGTACTCGGGGGAGTGCTCCACGCTTGTCCGGCATGTGGGCGCAAACGTGTTTTCTGGTCTAAGAGGCGTCCGACGTCGGGTAGTACAGCAGGGAACGACCCGCGAGGGGCCACTGAACCTTGGCCGCCTCCGGTCACGGTCTCGTCAAAGTGCTGCTGACCTGTGAACAGTGACCCGGGAGGGGGCACCGTTCATCGACATCGGGAAAACTCATCGGCCGATCCGGGCACAACGAAGGTCTCTCAAGCGTTACACCCGCGCGACGAGGCACTAAACGAGGGGGATGGAGTTAGCAGAGATGGCGACCGACTACGACAGCCCGCGCAAGACTGACGAGGACATCAACGAGGACAGCCTCCAGGAGCTGCAGGCGCGGCGCGTGGACAAGGGCACCGGCACCATCGACGTCGACCCCGACGAGGTGGCCGAGGGCATGGAACTGCCCGGTGCCGACCTGTCCGGCGAGGAGCTCGCTGTGCGCGTGCTTCCCCGCCAGGCTGATGAGTTCACCTGCTCGCGCTGCTTCCTGGTGCACCACCGCAGTCAGCTCGCTGAGCAGCGCGCCGGTCAGCTGGTCTGCAAGGAATGCGCCTGACACCGACGGCGACGGGTTCGTGCACGGCGCCCCACAGCCCTCGAGGACGCTGAGGGACGCGGGACAGGAACTGTTCGACCATCGGCTGTCGGTCACGACCGGGGACACCCGAGCCGCGATCCGATGCGTCCCCTCCGGGGGCGCATCGCGCGTCTTCCCCCCAGCCGGGGCCCGGCCGGCCCGACCGGTCGGCACGCAGCACGGCGGCGCACAGCACGACGGTGGACGGCCGACCGCACATGGGGGATCCCCAGTGTGGTGAGCCGCCCACCGTCGTCGCTACGTGCCCGGTCAGGGCACGGGCTCAGACCTCCAGGTCGCGTCCGCCCGACCCGACCAGCTGCTTGCGGGCGGCGCGTACGGCTAGCACCCTGGCGACCTCCACGCCGACACCCGCCATCACGGCCCAGCTGAGGGCCCGGCCCAGGCTGACGTCCGGGGACTCCAGGTCCGTCGGCGGCTCCTCACCGGTCGCGCGCGTCCAGGCGAAGGTCAGAGCCTTGCGCGTGACGAACTCGGCCGCGAACCCCGCGATGAGTCCGAGGACGACCGGTCCGACCTCACCGTCCTTCTTAGCCATGTGAATCGTTCACCGTTCCCTTGTGCGTACGATGGTGCGCGCGAAGGCGCAACGTCTGCACGGGAATCCTTTCACGCCGCCCCCGCCCCCGCAGCGTCGGCCGCGGTCGGGATCACCCCGTTTTCCCCGCCCGGGGCGGAAAAGCGGGAGCGACCAGGGTCGCAGGAGCACTAACATTGCCCCCATGACCAACCGCTCTCATTCCTTCCGCATGCCCGACAAGCCTTCGCTGGACGGTATCGAGGCGAAGTGGGTCGACGTATGGGATGAGTCCGGCGTCTACCACTTCGACCGCACCCGCAGCCGCGAGGACGTCTACTCGATCGACACCCCGCCGCCCACGGTCTCGGGTTCGCTGCACATCGGCCACGTGTTCTCCTACACGCACACCGACACCGTCGCGCGTTTCCAGCGGATGAACGGCAAGGCCGTCTTCTACCCCATGGGCTGGGACGACAACGGTCTGCCCACCGAGCGCAGGGTCCAGAACTACTACGGCGTCCGCTGTGACCCCTCGGTCCCCTACGACCCGGACTTCCAGCCGCCGGAGAAGCCCGACCCCAAGCGGCAGATCCCGATCTCGCGCCGCAACTTCATCGAGCTGTGCGACATCCTCACGGTCGAGGACGAGAAGGTCTTCGAGTCCATCTGGCGCCGTCTGGGGCTGAGCGTCGACTGGCGGCACACCTACGCCACCATCGACGACAACTCCCGCGCCGCCGCCCAGCGCGCCTTCCTGCGCAACCTGGCCCGCGGTGAGGCCTACATGTCGGAGGCGCCCACCCTGTGGGACGTCACCTTCCGCACCGCCGTCGCCCAGGCCGAGCTGGAGGACCGGGAGCGTCCCAGCGCCTACCACAAGGTCGCCTTCCACAAGCCCGACGGCACCCCGGTCCACATCGAGACCACCCGCCCCGAGCTGCTGGCCGCCTGTGTCGCGCTGGTCGCCCACCCCGACGACGAGCGCTACCAGGACCTGTTCGGCACCACCGTGACCACCCCGGTCTTCGGCGTCGAGGTCCCCGTCCGGGCGCACCGCCTCGCCGACCCCGAGAAGGGGTCCGGCATCGCGATGATCTGCACCTTCGGTGACACCACCGACGTCACCTGGTGGCGCGAGCTCCAGCTGGAGACCCGCCCCATCATCGGCTGGGACGGCCGCGTCATCGCCGACCCGCCCAAGGGCGTCGACTCCGACGCCGCCCGCGAGGCCTACGCCCAGCTGGCCGGGGCCACCGTCCACACCGCGCGCGAGCGCACCGTCGAGCTGCTCAGGGCCAGCGGTGACCTGGTGGGCGAGCCCAAGCCCATCACCCACCCGGTGAAGTTCTACGAGAAGGGCGACAAGCCCCTCGAGATCGTCACCACCCGCCAGTGGTACATCCGCAACGGCGGCCGGGACGAGAACATCCGCGCCCAGCTCATCGAGCGCGGCCGCGAGCTCTCCTGGCACCCCGAGCACATGCGCCAGCGCTACGAGAACTGGGTCGAGGGCCTCAACGGCGACTGGCTGATCAGCCGCCAGCGGTTCTTCGGCGTCCCCTTCCCGGTCTGGTATCCGCTGGACGCCGAAGGCAACCCGGACTACGACCGGCCGCTGCTGCCCACCGAGGACCAGCTGCCCGTCGACCCCAGCTCGCAGGCGCCCGCCGGATACACCGAGGACCAGCGCGGCCAGGCGAACGGGTTCATGGGAGATCCCGACGTCA
The DNA here is from genome assembly GCF_000341085.1 of Nocardiopsis ganjiahuensis DSM 45031. Taxonomy (GTDB): domain Bacteria; phylum Actinomycetota; class Actinomycetes; order Streptosporangiales; family Streptosporangiaceae; genus Nocardiopsis; species Nocardiopsis ganjiahuensis. The sequence goes on from NZ_ANBA01000014.1 coordinate 83,264, forward strand.
TGGACACCTGGGCGACCTCCTCGCTCTCCCCGCAGATCGCCTCCGGGTGGGAACGCGACCAGGACCTGTTCGAGCGGGTCTTCCCGATGGACTTCCGCCCGCAGGGCCAGGACATCATCCGCACCTGGCTGTTCTCCACCGTGGTCCGCGCCCACTTCGAGAACGACAGCCTGCCCTGGAACACCACGGGCATCTCCGGCTGGATCCTGGACCCGGACCGCAAGAAGATGTCCAAGTCCAAGGGCAACGTCGTCACCCCGGTCGCGCTGCTGGAGAAGTACAGCTCCGACGCGGTCCGGTACTGGGCGGCCAGCGGCCGCCTGGGCACCGACACCGCCATGGACGAGGGCCAGATGAAGGTCGGCCGACGGCTGTCCATCAAGATCCTCAACGCCAGCAAGTTCGTCATGTCGGTCGCCGGTGAGAACGCCACCACCGACCCCGCGCAGGTCACCGAGCCCCTGGACCGGGCCATGCTGGCCGCGCTGGCCGATGTGGTCGAGGAGGCCACCGTCGCCTTCGTCGCCTACGACCACACCCGGGCCCTGGAGCGCACCGAGCGCTTCTTCTGGGACTTCTGCGATGACTACCTGGAGCTTGTCAAGACCCGGGCCTACGACACCGAGTCCGCCGTGGGCGCCTCCGCCCGCGCCGCGCTGCTCATCGCCCTGGGCGCCCTGCACAAGCTCTTCGCCCCCTTCGTCCCCTTCGTCACCGACGAGGTCTGGAGCTGGTGGCAGGACGGTTCGGTGCACGCCCAGAGCTGGCCCGAGGCCGCCGAGTACCGCGCCGCGGCCGCCGGCGGTGACCCGGCCGTCCTGGCCGCCACCGCCGAGGTGCTGCGCTCGGTCCGCAAGGCCAAGTCCGAGGCCAAGCTGTCCATGCGCGCCGAGGTCGACAACGTCCGCGTGCGCGGCAAGCAGGCCGAGGCCGCCCGTGCCGCATCCGCTGACATCGCGGCGGCCGGCCGCACCGCCGGGATCGAGTTCGAGACCACCGACGACGGCGATCTCAGCGTCGAGGTGACGCTGGCCGAGCCCACCGAGGCGCCCGAGTAGGTCGGCACCGGTAGCGACACCGGCACTCACGGGGCGGGTCCGAGCACACCTCGGGCCCGCCCCGTCGCCGTGTCCGGCCCCGGAACGCCCCCGTACACCCGCGCCGCGGGCCCACCGGCACGCTGAGCACCAAGGCAGCGCCCGGGGAGCGATAGGCTCGGCGAATGTGAGTACCTCATCCCTGGAAGGCGGACGGCTGCCGATCACGGTCCGTCGCCTGGACCCCGGCCTCCCCCTGCCCGAGTACGCCCACCCGGGCGACGCGGGCGCGGACCTGTACGCCGCCACCGACGTCCATCTCGAACCCGGTGAACGGGCGACCGTCCCCACCGGTCTGGCCATCGCCCTGCCCGACGGCTACGCGGCCTTCGTGCACCCGCGCTCAGGGCTCGCCGCCCGGCACGGGGTCACGATCGTCAACGCCCCGGGCACCGTCGACGCCGGATACCGGGGCGAGATCAGGGTGACCCTGCTCAACACCGACACCGGCACCCCGGTCAAGCTCGCACGGGGCGACCGGATCGCGCAGCTGGTGATCCAGCGCGTGGAGCGGGCGGTGTTCGTCGAGGCGGACACGCTCCCCGACTCGGTGCGCGGTGCGGGTGGTTTCGGTTCGACCGGGGGCCACACCGCGCAGCGGTGAACGTCCCCCACTCCCCGGTGTGATCCCGGGACCTACGGAACAAGCGGAGAGGTGAAGGCGTGTTTGGACGCCGCCGCAAGAAGCGGGACAAAGAGACCGAGAGAGCCACGGAGACGGAGGCCCGGCCGAAGCGGCAGGGCGCCGCCGGCGCGGTCTCGTTCGACAACGAGATCGAGCCGGAGCGTGCTTCGGAACAGCCCGCCAAGGACGCGGACCAGTACCGTCGGACCGGTCCGTGGGACTCCACCGAGGACGTCCCCGAGGCCGACCGGATGGACCTGGGCAGCATGCTCCTGCCGATGGAGCAGGGCACCGAGATCCAGGTGAACGTCGCCCAGGACAAGCAGAACAAGCAGAAGATCATCGGGGTCACCCTGGTGCGCGGCAAGACCGCGTTGCAGGTGCAGCCCTTCGCCGCGCCCAAGTCCTCCGGGCTGTGGGACGAGATGCGTGAGGAACTGCGCGAGCAGGTCACCGCGCAGGGCGGCAAGGCCGAGGACCACGACGGGACCTTCGGCCCCGAGCTCCAGGCGCTCATCCCCATCAAGGGGAAGAAGACCGAGGACGGCAGGCAGCTGGGGCAGCGGGTGCGCTTCATCGGCGTGGACGGCCCGCGCTGGGTGCTGCGCGGTGTCATCCGCGGCGAGGGCGCCACCAAGCCCGAGATGATGTCCGAGATCGAGCAGGTCTTCGCCAACATCGTGGTGGTGCGCGGCGACCAGCCGGTACCGCCCAGTGAGCTGCTGCAGATCACGGTGCCGAAGAAGATCCAGGAGCAGATGGCGGCCGCCGCACAGCAGCGCGCCGCACAGCAGGCGGCCCAGCGCGGCAACGCGGGCGGCTCGCCCAACGGCTCGGCGAGCGGTCCTCCCAGCACTTCCTGAGGGGCGCGGGCCGGGGGCCCGGTTCGCGGAAGACCGGGTTCTCGGCAGATCGTCCTGTGGACAACCGTGCCCGGGGGTGCGCCGTTCCGTAGTGTGTGCTTCATGACACAGACGACGCAGAACAGCGCCCCCCGGCCGCTTCCCGAGGACTGGGAACGTGTCCTGGCGGTGGTCGCCCATCCCGACGACCTGGAGTTCGGCGCGTCCTCGGCGATCCACCGCTGGACCGCCCAGGGCAAGGACGTGGTCGAGCTCCTGGTGACCAAGGGCGAGGCCGGGATCGACTCCCTGGACCCGGGCGCCTGCGCCTCCCTGCGGATGGCGGAGCAGCGCGCCTCGGCCGCGGCCGTGGGCGCGGCCACGGTGGAGTTCCTGGACTTCCCCGACGGCACCCTCGAGTACGGGCTTCCGCTGCGCAGAGCCCTGGCCGGGGCGATCCGCCGGCACAGGCCCGACGTGGTCGTCTCCATCAACTTCCGTGAGTACTTCGACGGGGGTGGGGGGTTCAACCACGCCGACCACCGTGTCCTGGGCCCCGCCCTGCTGGACGCGGTCCGCGACGCCGCCAACCGGTGGGTGTTCATCGAACAGCTGGTCGAGGGACAGGAACCCTGGTCGGGTGTGCGCTTCGCGGCCTTCGGCGCGTCCCCGTCCGCCACCCACTTCGTGGAGCTGGACGAGGACGACCTCGCCGCGGGCATCGCGTCCCTGGACGCGCACGAGGTCTACCTCGCCAACTTGGACGGATTCGACCAGAAGACCTTCCTGCGGGAGGCCGCGGTCCGCGCGGGGGAGCGGGCCGGCGTGCCGCTGGCCACCTTGTTCGAGGTCTTCGACACCTGAGCCACCGGGGTCCCCGGTGGTCGTTCTCACCGATGGAGGGGCCGTCATGGCCAGGAACAGGAGCAGGGGCGTTCGCGCCCTGCTGTGGACGACTGCGGTGCTCACGGCGCTGCTGCTGGTGGCCGGGGTGGCCTTCGCGGTCTGGGCGCTCACCCCCTACCGCGCCGAGCCGGGGCCGCTGCTCCGGGCCGAGGAGGACCCGGCCGTCGTCGTGGAGCGCCGGGACGGCAGCGTGGTGATCGCCCCGGCCGAGGACCCCTCGGGGGTCGGGGTGGTCTTCTACCCCGGGGCTCGGGTGGAGGCCGAGGCCTACGCGGCCGCCTGGGCGCCGGTGGTGGCCCGGAGCGGGGCCACGGTGGTGGTGCCCGACCTGCGCCTCAACCTGGCCCTGTTCGACCCCGCCCGCGGTGAGAGCGCCGTCGAGGCGGCGCCGGGGATCTCCGAGTGGTACCTGGGCGGGCACTCCATGGGCGGGGCCTTCGCCGCGCAGTACCTGGGCAGCGGTGACGGGGACGTCGAGTGGGCGGGACTGGTCCTGTGGGCCTCCTACCCCACCGAGAGTTCGGGGCTGGCCGAGCGCGACGACCTCGGAGTGCTCTCGGTGGCAGGGGGGAACGACGGTGTGCTCACCGCCGACGAGATGGCCGAAAGAGCTCCGTACCTGCCGGAGAACGCCGTCACCGAGGTGATCGAGGGAATGAACCACGCCCAGTTCGGTGCCTACGGCGAGCAGTCCGGTGACAGCGCGCCGGAGCTGACCGACGAAGAGGCGCACGAGGCTCTGGCCGAGGTCACGGGAGACTTCCTGGACCCCTCCTGACCGCCTCGGAGCCCGTGCCCCGGCCGACCGGTGGCCCGGTGGCCCGGTGGGCCGGGGGCGACCGGGGTCACGGGCGGGTGCGGGTTCAGGGAGCGGGGACGCCCCGGCGGTCCGTCTGCGCGGGGCCGGGGTCCACGGGATCCAGGACCCTGCCGGTGAACAGGACGGCGCCTCGGCGGCGCAGCACGAACCGGAACGGCCGGTCCACGGTGAAGGCGACCGGTTCGGGCGGCCTGGACGCGGAACCGGGCACGGCCGTCACGGTGACGGCGGCGCCCTCCACCCCGGCCTCGTCCACGCTCAGCACTGCCTGGTGCACGATCGAGTCCAACCGGAGCGGGTGGCCGGTGATCCCGTCCAGCTCCGGATGGAACCCGCCGAAGACGTCCAGGAAGGGGATCTCCCCGAGGTCCCGAGCGAGTTCGAAGGAGCTCTCCACGCGGAACCTGGGCAGGGCCACCCGTACCGGTTCCACCCTGAGCGCTTCGTGCAGCCCGGAGAGGGTTTCGGGTGACGGTGTCGGTGGATCGGTGACACCGTCCTCGGGCATCAGGACGTCCAGTGCGGTGCCGTGCTCGCCGGGCAGGGTCACCATGCGCCATCCGGCGGCGCGGGCGTGCCCTGCGCTGATCGTGTTGACCATGGTGGGGACCGCGCGCTCCCCGTCCGGTGTGTGGAAGACGCGATCGGTGGTGCGGTGGCAACTGAAGGCGGTGATCCAGTCCATCCTCACCCACAGGGCGTTCACCAGCACCGCCACCGTGTCCGCGGTGACGGATCCCGGTGGCAGGGCCTGGGGGATCAGTCCGCGGGTGGCCCCGCCCACCGCTGCGTTGACGTCCTCCCTGACCCGTTCCGGGTCGGACGTGAAGTCGACGGAACGCACACCCGAGCCGGGCCGGGCGCGCAGCACGGCTTCGAAACCGGGCAGAACCGGTTCCGCCGCGCTCACGTAGAGGCCGTTCACCGAGACCACGTCGGGATCCGCGGCCCGTGCCCCCGGCGGGGCCACGGCGCTGTCGAGTTCGGACAGGTGGGCCGTCAGAGCGAGGGCACGCTCCTCGTCCGTGGCGTCGAGCAGACCGTTGACGAGCGCGTGGGTCAGATTCTGTCTCAGCTCGTCGCGGGAGCCCAGGGCGAGCAGGGCCAGGGCCGTGCCCACCGAGTGCGGGGACCACACGTGCGAGGTGCCGGGTGTGGTCAGCGCCCAGTCGAGGAACGCGGCGAAGTGGGCGTGATCGGGGTCGAGGGGCGGGCGCATCGAGGGCTTTCTGCGAACGGGTGCGGGCGGTGTGTGCGGAGTCCGCGGGGCGCGGGGCTGTGTCAGGACGCGGGTCCGGGGTCGACGGGGTCGGTCACCCTGCCGGTGAACAGGACGGCGCCCCGGCGGCGCAGCACGAACCGGAACGGCCGGTCCACGACGAACTCCTTGGGCCTGGGCGGGACCGCTGCGGACATCAGCATGACCGCGGCGGTGGCCGCGGCGCCCTCGGCGCCCTTCTCGTCCACGCGCAGCACGGCCTGGTGCACGATGGCGTCGACCTTGAGGGGTTCGGCGCTGATCCCGCTGAAGTCGGCCTGGTCCGTGGCCAGGGCGCGCACGTGCGCGGGCGTGGCGGCCAGGGGTTCGAGCAACGAGGTGTCGGTCTCCACGGCGAAGCGCGGCAGCGCCAGGCTCACCTGCTCCCGGCGACGCGCCCGGTAGAGCCCCCGCAGCTCGTCCGGGGCCAACACGGGCGTCCCGGTGCCGGAGGAGCCGGGGACGATCACGTCCAGGGCCAGCCCGTGCCCGCCCTCCAGGGTCACCATCCGCAGGCCGGCGTGTTCGGCGTACGTCATCTGGCCGGTGCGCCGCATGGTGGGGACCCGGCGGGTACCGCCCGGCGCGTGGAAGGCGAGGTCGCGGGTCCGGGAGACCTCGAAGGGCTCCCGCCACACCATCTTCACCCACAGGGCGTTGACCAGCAGCATCCGCACATCGGGGTGGACGGTTCCGGGGACGAGCAGCTCGGGGACGAGCCCCTGGGTGACCTCCGAGACCCGGCCGTTGACCTTCCGGCGCACGCCCTCGGCGTCTCCCCGGAAGTCGACCCGGTCCACCTCGGCACTGGACTGGCCCGCCACCCGCTCCTCGAACTCCGGGCGCAGCGGCAGGTCCGCGGGCACGTACAGGCCGTTGAGGGTGGCCAGGTCCAGGCCGTCGGCGGCCTCGACCGCCGCGTTCAGGGCCGCCAGGTGTCCCCGGGGATCGGCGTCCACCGGGGCGACCAGGTCCACCAGCTCCCGCAGGGTGGCGCCGCCCGCGCCGGTGGCCAGCAGACCGAGCACGGCCCCGACCGAGTACGGCGACCACACGTGTGAGGCTCCCTCCCGGACCAGCTCCGGGTCCAGGGCGAGGGCGAAGCGGAGGTGCTCCTCGTGCGGCTCTTCCTGCCGGGTGGTCTTCAACCTGACTCCTCACGAAAGCGGGCGGGCCGCCAGCGTACGGAACGGGGCCGACAGCGCGCCAGGGCGTGGGCGGTCGGGCCCGTCGGGACCCGTCGGGTCAGCTCTTCCCAGGTAGGGCCCTCTTCCGGCTTCGGTTTTCCGTCGAATTCCGGCTCGAAATGATCACTTGCCATTCCACTGCGACCGGGTGCCTGCAGGGATGGCGTTCCGTTGGTTCGTATTCATGTTCCCATCTGGGTGAACTGTTGAAACATGCAATGCTGATGTTATTCGAGGCGTCCTGCTTCCGATGTTTTTCGGCCTCCTGGATACCCGGATTGGGTTCCCCGGTTTTCGTTGCTTCCCGGATCGGAATACCGCAATCTGGAAGATGAGCCCCGGATGGGTCGGTGTGAACATGGTGCGGTGTACGGGCTTCCTCGGCTGGGTCCTGTTCTCCAGGTGGGTTCGGTTGCTGACGCAGAGCGATGGCGGGAGGTTTTTGGGGAATGAGTGGCCCACGTTTTATCTCGATGTCTCCGAGGGGTTCTCGGCCTTCTTTCCCGTCCTTGGTTTTTGTTCTCTGTGTCGAAATCCCTGTTTCTGTATATTGGTCTGGGCCCTCGGGTTCCGGTGAGGAGACAAAAGTGGAAGAATCCGTTCGTAGGGCTGTGGGGATCATGCGGAGCCGTTACTCGGATCCCATTACTCTGAATGAGATCGCCGCCGAGGTGTTCGTGAGCCCCTATCACTTCTCGAGGATCTTCTCGCGGGCTATCGGGCTGACCCCGGGGCGCTATCTCACGGCCGTCCGGCTCTTCGCAGCCAAGCGCCTGCTTCTCACCACCGACCTGACGGTCTCCGACATCGTGTGCAGTGTCGGGTACAACAGCGTGGGCACCTTCACCAGCAGGTTCACCCGCGTGGTGGGCATGTCGCCGACCCAGTACCGGGATCCCACCGTCTCCAGGCTCCTCGTCGCAGCCTCCTTCGACTTCTCCCGCATGCCGGAACCCGGGGAGATGGCGATGGCGGCGAGTCGGCGCCCCAGCCTGCCGTGCTGGCACACGACCACGCTCCGGGGAACGATCGAGGTCCCCCTGGCGGCGGGCGCGGTGGACGCGATGGTCGGGGTGTTCTCCGAGGCGGCCCCGCAGAGATCGCCCGTGGCCTTCCAGGTCCTTCCGGTGTCGGGACGGACGGAGTTCGAGATGGAAGGGCTGCCCAGCGGATCGCACCACGTACTCGCCGTGGCGGCGCCGCGGATCAGGGGGGCGGACACGAGGGTGCTCACCGCGGCCACCCGAAGATCCGTCAGTGTCATGCCCGGGAGCCACGCGCACGTCGACCTGGCCCTGCAGCCTCCCGCGGAGGCCGACCCACCGGTGGCCGTGACCCTCGCGGACACGTCGAGGCCGGTGCGGGCCTGACCCGAGCGGGCGAAGCCGCGGGGCGCCGCCGCGAGTGCGCCGTCTTTCGGCAATCGCGGAGTAGATCGCCGCCCCGCGCGCGGCGAGCATAGGAAGCGCGGAGGAGAACACCACTCGTGAGAGCAGGAGGACGGTGTGTCCAGTGCGATGGGTACGCTTCGGCGCCGGATCATGACCCCCGGAGCGACCGAGGTCGAACTCGGTGTCAGGGGTTTCCACGAGGCGGGGGACCAGGCCCGACTGGTCCTGGAGACAGTGGGGGCGTCCTTCCTGACCGGGCTCGGAGACGCTGTGGAGACCGCTTCGCCGGAGCGCACCGATCGTGGACTCGTCGGGATGGACCGCCGCTACCGCGGTTTCGCCTACGAGGGCGCCGCCATGGGCTTCGCCCTCCTGGACGGCCTGCTTCCGGGGAAGGGGAGGACGCCGCGGTTCCTCGACGGGCCGGGTTCGGACCACATCTACATGGCCTACATCGGCATCGGCTGGGCGATGGCCCGGTTGCCGCGGCCGTTGTGGCCGGACACCCGCTCCCTGGATCCGCTCCTGCGGTGGCTGGTTCACGACGGATACGGTTTCCACCAGGCCTACTTCCACACCGACGAGTACGTGCGCCGAAGGCGGCGCGACCATCGCGCGGCCCGGCGGACCGGTGACGGTACCTACGCGCTCCGCGTCGCGGACCAGGGCATCGGCAGGGCCCTGTGGTTCGTCGCCGGGGCGGACCCCGACACGGCCGTAGCGCTGGTCGAGTCGTTTCCGCCGGGGCGCCGGGCCGATCTCTACGCGGGTGTCGGTCTGGCCGTCACCTACGCCGGCGGTGTCGGGGAGGACGGCTTGGCGCGGCTTCGCGAGGGGGCGGGCGAACACCGGTGGGAGCTCGCGCAGGGGAGTGCCTTCGCGGCGGAGGCGCGGGTGCGCGCGGATCTGGTCGTCCCGCACAACGAGATCGCCACGGGCGTGTTGTGCGGGACGGACACGGAAGGAGCGGCGCGCACGTGTCGCCGCCTGCGCCCCGGCCCCGAGGTCCCGGAGACCGGCCCCGAGCGTCCCCGGTACGAGTTGTGGCGCTCGTCGTTGGCCGAGGAGTTCGCCCGTAGGAACGGGGGAAAAGGGTGATTCCGGAATCGGTTCTCCCCCGCCCGCGCTGAGTGCTGGGAAGAGCTTCGGCGTGGGGCGGATCGGAGCCCTTCCCTCTCCGTTCTCTGGTTTTTCCTCTTGCGTAATGTCTGACATAAGTGCTGCTCAGGGCCTCTTCTTGTGTTGATGGGCACTTCTGTCGCCCTCTTCCGCAAAGGGCAAGAATGAATATGGAAATGCCGCACTGATCTCCTGGACTCTGGACAGCGTTGCCCATCCAGAAGAGGGCATCGCTGACGTTTTCTAGGAGCCTTCATGCGGCTGATGTACCGTTTGGCGACGCTAGCGCTCGCGTTGGCGCTGGTGGGTGCGTTGGGCACCCTGACCGTGCGCCCCTCCGTGAGTGACACCGAGAGGGACGGACGGGCCGCTGCCTTCGCCTTCGACTCCCTCATGATCAACTCGGCGCCCGAGGGCGCGCGAACCGAACGCGAGACCGCACCGGGTCTGGATCACTTCGCGGGGTGGATCTCCGCGGTCGGTGCGGGAGGAACCCTCCTGGACCTGCGCGGCCTGGGCCGATCCGCTGACGTGTGTCTGGTCGATCCCCGGGACGACAGTGTGACCCTGCGCAACGCGCCCGGGAGCGGTGCGGACGACTACCCCGTGGTGGCCCTGACCCCGCAGGGCCTGCCCTACGACCACACCATGGCGCCCATGGGGTGCGTGCCCGCGGACCTGGACGAGGACGGCGACCTGGACCTCATGGTCTACTACTGGGGCCGCTCCCCGGTCCTGTTCATGAACACGGCCGGCCCCGGGGCCACGCCCGATACGGCGAACTTCACCGCCCACGAGATGGTCGAGCCGATGCAGGTGTGGAACACGACCGCGCTCAACGTCGCCGACATCGACGGCGACGGACACCTGGACGTGTTCGTCGGCAACTACTTCCCCGACGGCGCGAGTGTGCTCGACCCCGACGCCGAGGCCGACACCCGTATGGAGATGCAGCAGAGCATGGGGTTGGCCACCAACGGCGGTCGCAACCGCCTGCTGCTGACCGAGCCCGCGGGGGAGGGGGACACACCCCCGGCGTTCACCGACGCCAGCACCGCGCTTCCCGAGCACGTGACCGCCGCGTGGACCCTGGCCATCGGATTCCAGGACCTCAGCGGAAACGGGGTTCCGGACGTCTACCTGGCCAACGACTTCGGCAACGACAACATGCTCGTCAACCGCTCCGCGCCCGGAGACGTCCGGCTGGAGGCGGTCAAGGGCGACCGGGACATGGTGACTCCGAAGTCACAGGTCATGGGGAACGGCTCCTTCAAGGGTATGGGCGTCGCCTTCACCTATGACGAGGGCGCGGATCTGCCCATGATCGTCGTCAGCAACATCACCAGCCCCTACGCGCTCCATGAGAGCAACCTCGCCTTCACACCGACCGGTGAGGGCTCCGAACTCCTCGACGGAACGATTCCCTACGCCGAGACCAGCGAGGAACTGGGGATCTCCCGTAGCGGCTGGGCCTGGGACATCAAGGCGGGTGACTTCGACAACGACGGTACCGACGAAATCCTCCAGGCCACCGGTTTCCTGCAGGGTGACCAGACCCGCTGGCCGGAGCTGCAGGAGATCGCGATGGGCAACGACCAGCTGCTCAAGTACCCGTGGGCCTGGCCGAACTTCTCCGCGGGGGACGACCTGTCAGGCAACGAGACCAACCCCTTCTGGGTCCGGGGCCGGGACGGGAGCTACGCCGACCTCGCCGAGCCCCTCGGCATCGCCGAGTACGACGTCACGCGGTCCTTCGCCCTGGGCGACGTCAACGGTGACGGACTGCTGGACGCGGTGGTCGCCAACCAGTGGCAGGACTCCCGGCTCCTGCTGAACCGGGCTCCGGACGCTCCGCCCGCCGCCGTTCTGCGCCTGGTGCGCCCCGGGGCCGTCGACGGGGCGCGGGTTCCGGCGATCGGTGCCTCGGTGCGCGCCGGCGGCTCCGGCGATCCGGAACAGCGCCGCCAGCTTTACCCCGCCAACGGTCACGTGGGGGTCTCCGACTCCATCGTCCACCTGGCCGCGCCCGAAGGGTCCCTGCCGGTCACCGTCTCCTGGCGCGACGCCGACGGAACCGGGCACACCGCCGACCTGGAGGTCGGTCCGGGGACCCACACGATCCTGCTCGACGACGACGGAACGGCGGTAGTCCGATGACCGTGACCACACCCCGCACCGGCGGTTCCGAAACTGACGCCGGTACCGCAACCGCCACCGTCACCGACACGGGTGCGGTCGGCGGTGCCCCGCCACGCGGGGCCGGGAGCCCGAAGGCCCCGCCGCTGGACCGCCGGGTCCTGGCCCTGCGCATGTTCGCGACCTCGATCACCGTGTTCACCGTCCTGGGGCACCTGCTCCTGGGCTTCGAGCAGGCGCCCGTCACCCCCGTGCTGGCCGTCCTGTTCGGATACGTGCTCGACCTGACGCTGGAGACCCTGGACGCCCGGGCCGCCGACCGGGCCCCCGGATACGCGGGCGGGCTCGTCCGGATGATCGACCACCTGCTCCCCACGCACATCGCGGGCCTGGCCTGCGCGCTGCTCCTGTGGGGGAACTCCTCCGTCTGGCCCTACCTGTTCGCGGTGTCCATCGCGGTGAGCAGCAAGTACGTGTTCCGCATCCCGGTCGGCGGGCGCAAGAGGCACTTCCTCAACCCGTCCAACTTCGGGATCGTGGTGACGCTGCTGCTCTTCCCCTGGGTGGGCATCGCCCCGCCGTACCACTTCACGAACAACACGGTCGACACCCTGGACTGGCTCATCCCGTTGGGCATCCTCATGGCCGGAACCATGCTCAACGTCAACCTGACCAAGCGCTGGCCGCTGATCCTCGGCTGGGTGGGAGGGTTCGCGCTCCAGGCCGTGCTCCGGTGGCTGTTCCTGGACCACATGCTCGTCGCGGCGCTACTGCCGATGACCGGCGTCGCGTTCATCCTCTTCACCAACTACATGATCACCGATCCGGGCACGACGCCCTCCAAACCGCGTAACCAGGTGGTCTTCGGGCTGACCACGGCCGCGGTGTACGGCCTCCTGGTCGTCAACCACATCGTGTTCGGCCTGTTCTTCGCCCTCATCATCACCTGTGTCCTGAGGGGAGCCGTCCTGTTGGCCGCACCTGTGTTCACCAGGGGCCCGGCGCCCGCCGTCTCCGGTGCGGGGCCCACCGCATCCGCCACGGAACCAGCCGTCTCCAGCGCGGAGCCGGTCTCCACCCCCACCTCGGAAGGCAGGAACGGCCAGTGAACGACCCAAGCGGAGCCCCCCGCGAGAACGTGAGCGCGACCCCCGTCGAGAACGTCGCCGGCATCGGACCCCGCAACCGGGCCCTGCGCGCGCTCAACACCGACGGGCACCGGCTGTGCCTGCGGATCTACCTGGTCGTCGTCGTCGCCCATTGGGCCGAGCACATCGTCCAGGCCGTCCAGGTCTACGTGCTCGACTGGCCCGTGCCCGAGGCCCGGGGGGTCCTGGGCATCCCCTTCCCCTGGCTGGTCACCTCCGAGTGGATGCACTACGGCTACGCGTTCGTGATGCTCGTCGGACTGCTGCTACTCCTCCCCGGATTCCACGGCAGGAGCCGGGCCTGGTGGACGGCGTCCCTGCTGCTCCAGGTCTGGCACCACTTCGAGCACCTGATCCTGCTCGTCCAGGTCACCAACGGGGCCAACATCGGCGGGGGCGACGCGCCGGTCAGCATCGTCCAGATGCTGATCCCGCGGGTGGAACTGCACCTGTTCTACAACACTGTCGTCTTCGTCCCGATGGCCGTGGCCATGTACCTGCACTCGCGGCCGGACACCGCCGGGCGCGAGGCGCCGGGGTGTTCGTGCGCCCGCGAACCGGGGCGGGTGCGCGGGTGAGCCCGACCCGGCGCCGTGACCCGGTGTTCACCGGGATCCTGCTGCTCGTGGCGCTGCTGACCGTCTCCCTGGGGGCCGCGAACGCCGACCGAAGCCTGCGCGCGGCGCGGGCCGAGGGGACCCCGGGGACCTTCACGGGATCCCGGTTGGACTGTGTGGAGCATCCCGGGCACGAGTCCTGCACCTGTTACGGCACCTACGTGCCCGAGACCGGCGGCCCCGTTCGAGCCGACGTCTACCTCTACGGCAGGGACCGCGCCTCCTGCCCGATCGACCGGGCCGTCCCCTCCGTGGACGTGGGGGCGGCCAACCGCGTCTACGGTCCGGAGGGCTCGAACGAATGGATCATGACCTCGGGCATGGTCCTGTTCGGCCTGGGCCTGGGGGGTTACGCGTTCCGGCCCCGGCGCGGGGGAGGCGGGGACCCGCCCGACCACCCGCCCGGGTGAGGGGCTCCGCCGTATAGCAACAATCACGCTGTTATGGAACAGCGGCTGCCCGGAACAGCAGAAGACAAGAAGACGGTTTTCTCCTGATCTCCCATGCTTGGTACTTGATCGAGTATTTCCTGATCAATTCTCTAGTGTTCGGAGTGGGTCTTGGAAACCGTTCGAATCGCTGTAGTCGGAATGGGTTTGTGCTATCCGGACGCGAGTACTCCCGATGATTTGTGGGATAACGTTCTCGCCGGACGCAGAGCATTTCGCCAGATCCCTCGGGAAAGGATGGATCTGGCTGACTACTGGTCCGCGGACAGGGACGCGGAGGACCGTTTCTACGCGCGGAAGGCAGCGGTTCTCCGAGGCTTCTCCTTCGACCGGGTCCGCTACCGTGTGTCAGGATCCTCGTTCCGCTCGACGGACATGACCCACTGGCTCGCCCTGGAGACCGTGTCCCGGGCGCTCCGGGACGCGGGGTTCCCGTCGGGTGAGGGGCTGCCGCGCCGCACCACCGGCGTGGTCATCGGCAACAGCCTCACCGGGGAGTTCTCCCGCGCGAACACGCTGCGGCTGCGCTGGCCCTACGTGCGCAGGACCGTGTCCGCCGCCCTGCTCGGGCACGGATGGGACCGGGAGGAGACCGACGGCTTCCTGGCGAAGCTGGAGAGCTCCTACAAGGAACCGTTCCCGCGCATGGACGAGGACACCCTGGCCGGGGGCCTGTCCAACACCATCGCCGGGCGGGTGTGCAACCACTTCGACCTGGCGGGCGGCGGTTACACGGTGGACGGCGCCTGCTCCTCCTCCCTTCTGTCGGTGGCGACCGCGGCCACCGCCCTGGTCCAGGGAGATCTCGACGTCGCCGTCGCCGGAGGGGTGGACCTGTCCATCGATCCCTTCGAGATGGTCGGCTTCGCCAGGACCGGGGCCCTGGCCACCGGCGAGATGAGGGTTTACGACAAGGCCTCCAACGGCTTCTGGCCCGGGGAGGGCGCCGGCGCCCTGGTCCTGGTCCGTGAGGAGGACGCCGTCGCCGAAGGCCGGCGCCCCTACGCCGTGATCACCGGGTGGGGGATCTCCTCCGACGGTCGGGGCGGTATCACCCGGCCGGAGGAGCAGGGACACCGCCTGGCCCTGGAACGCGCCTACGCGCGGGCCGGGTACGGCATCGAGACGGTCGGCTACTTCGAGGGACACGGCACCGGGACGGCGCTGGGCGACGCGACCGAACTGGCGGCGCTGTCCGGGGCCCGGACCGACGCCGACCCGGACGCCCCGCCGGCGGCGCTCGGCTCCGTCAAGGCCAATATCGGCCACACGAAGGCGGCCGCCGGGGTGGCGGGTCTGATCAAGGCGGTCCTGTCGGTGCACCACCGGGTCATTCCGCCCGGGACCGGTCACCACGACCCCCATCCGGTACTCGAGGAGTCGGCGGCGCTCCGGGTGCCCGACCGGGCGCTGCCCTGGCCGGAGGGGCGGCCGGTACGGGCCGGGGTCTCGGCGATGGGGTTCGGAGGCATCAACACCCATGTCACCGTCGAGGCCACCGCGGGCCGTCCGGGTGCGGGCCTCACCTCCCGCTCCCGGGACCTGGTGAGCGGACGCCAGGACGCCGAGCTGCTCGTTGTGGACGGAGCCGACCTCGCCGAGGTGCGCCGGCGCCTGGCGGACCTCGCCGAGGTGCTTCCCCGGCTGTCCTCCGCCGAGCTCACGGACCTCGCGGCCGCTCTCGCGGACCGGGCCGAGGGGCGGCCGGCCCGCGCCGCGGTGGTCGCCGCCTCGCCCGAGTCCGCACAGCGGGGGGTGGGAGCCCTGCTGGCGCACCTGGACTCCGGGACGACCGAGGTGGTGTCCCCCAGGGCCGGCCTCTTCCTGGCCCACCGGACCACCGCGCCGTCCGTCCGCTACCTCTTCCCCGGCCAGGGCTCGGGGACCGGGGGCGGCGGAGCTCTGCGCGGGCGCTTCCCCGGCGTGGAGCGCGCTCTCACCGCCGCCAACCTCCCTCGGGGAGGGGACCAGGTGGCCACCGAGGTGGCACAGCCGCGGATCGTCACCGGTTCGCTCGCGGCCCTGGGCCTGTTGGCCGATCTCGGGATCCTGGCGGACGGCGCCGTCGGCCACAGCCTCGGAGAACTGACGACCCTGTGCTGGGCGGGCGTCCTGGGAGCCGAGGAAACCATGGCGCTTGCCGCCGCCCGGGGCCGGGCCATGGCGCGGTCGGGCCGACCGGACGGGGCCATGGCCGGTCTGGCCTGTTCCCCCGAGATGGCCGCGGCCCTGCTCCACCCCGCGTCGGACCCGGTGATCGCCGGCTACAACGGCCCCCGGCAGACGGTGGTCTCCGGTACCGCGGACGCCGTGGACGGTGTCGTGGACAGAGCCCGTGCCGCCGGTGTCGGTGCCACACGGCTGCCCGTCTCCCACGCCTTCCACTCACCGCTGGTGGCCGACGCGGCCGAGGGCATCGCCCGCGCCCTCGGCGAGCTCACCCCGGCTCCTCCGGCTCCGGGCGCGGTGTCCACCGTGACCGGCCGGGAACTCGGACCCGACACCGACGTCCGCGCGCTGCTCCGGGACCAGGTCGTCCTGCCCGTCCGCTTCCACGAAGCGGTCCTGTGCCTGGCCCGCGACGCGGACCTGCTGGTGGAGGTGGGCCCGGGGCAGGTGCTCTCGGGGCTGGCCGCCGAGGCGGTCCCCGATGTCCCCGTGGTCGCCGTCGACACGGACTCCGCCTCCCTGGAGCCGTTCCTGGGAACGGTCGCGGCCGCCTACGCCCTGGGTGCTCCGGTGGACCTGCGGGCTCTCTTCACCGGCCGCCTGCTCCGCCGCCCGCCCGAGGACTTCACCTTCCTGGCCAGCCCGTGTGAGGCGGCGCCCGACACGGCCCTGGGCCGGACCGCGGGCACGGCGGACGCACCCGTCCGCGGCACCGCCGCGGTGGAACACGACCCGGAGGAAGACAGCGGTGCCGACACCCTGGAACTCCTGTGCGCACTCGTGGCCGACCGCCTCGAGCTCCCCGCGTCCACGGTGAGCGCGGACACGCAACCGCTCGACGACCTCCACCTGAGCTCCATCACGGTCGGCCAACTGGTCAACGAGGCCACCCGCCGACTCGGCCTGCCGCCCCTGGAGGCCGTCAGCGGATACGCCACCTCCACCCTGGGCGAGCTGGCCGGGATGATCGACCAGCTCGCCGGTACCCCCGGAGCCGAGGCCGAACCCCCGGAGGCCCCGGGGGTGGCTCCCTGGGTGCGGGCCTTCGAGGTCGCCCACGTCGGCCAGGCCCCGCCCCCCGAACCGCCGCTCCCCGACGGCGGCGCGGGGGAGTGGCGGGTGTACGCCCCGCCCGGCCACCCGTTGGCCGAGCCCCTGCGCCTGGCCCTGTCCGCCCTGGGCTCCGGCGTCCTCCTCTGTCTGCCCGCGCGGGGCGGCCCCGAGCTCGTCGGAACCTTCCTCGAGGCGGCTCGCGCCGCCGTGGCGGCCGGGCGGCCGACGCGGTTCGTGGTGGTCCAGGGCCGCCGAGGAGCAGCCGGGGTGGCCCGGACGCTGCACCAGGAGGCTCCCGGCACGGCCACCACCGTGGTCACGCTGAACGAACCCGAACCCGACTCCGCCGCCGGAATCGCGCGGGCGGTGCGCGCCGTGGCGGCCGAGACCGCCGCGACCACGGCGTACACCGAGGCGCGCTACGACGCCGACGGCCGCCGGACCGTCCCCGTCCTGCGCGTGCTCCCGCCCGGGGCCGAGGCCGCGGGCACGGTGGAGGCGCCCCTCGGCGAGGGGGACGTCGTCCTGGTCACCGGCGGGGGCAAGGGGATCACCGCGGAGTGCGCCCTGTCCCTGGCCAAGGAGTACGGGGCGGCCCTGGCGCTGCTCGGCCGCGCCCCCGAGGAGGACCCCGAACTCGCCGCGAACCTGGAGAGGATGTCCGGGGCCGGGGTCCGCTTCGCCTACGCCCGAGCGGACGTGACCCGACCGGACGAGGTCCGTGCGGCCGTGGGCGAACTGCAGGGGAGGCTGGGCGTCGTCACCGCCGTGTTCCACGGGGCCGGGCGCAACGAACCCGAGGCCCTGCACGGTCTCTCCGAATCGTTGTTCCGGGAGGCACTGGCCCCCAAGGTCGAAGGGCTGGAGACGGTCCTGGACGCGGTGGACCCGGAGCGGCTCCGCCTGCTGGTCGCCTTCGGCAGCATCATCGGTCGCGCGGGGCTGCGGGGCGAGGCCCACTACTCCACCGCCAACGACTGGCTCACGGAGCGGGTCGTCGAGTACGGCGAGGAGCACCCGCGCACCCGTGTCCTGGCCCTGGAGTGGTCGGTGTGGTCCGGAGCCGGGATGGGGGAGAGGATGGGCGTGGTCGAGGCGCTGATGCGTGACGGCATCACCCCGATCTCGGTGGAGGAGGGGACCGCTGTCCTGCACCGGATCCTCGACGACCGCTCCGCGGGCCCCGTCCTGGTGGTCGGCGGCCGCACCGGTGCGCTGCCCACGCTCTCCCTGGAGCGCCCGGAGATCCCCCTGGGCCGGTTCACCGAGAGGGTGCTCGTCCACTACCCCGGGGTGGAGCTGGTCACCGAGGCCGTGCTCTCCCCCGCCGACGACCCCTACCTGGACGACCACCGCCTCGACGGCGACCTGCTCTTCCCCGCCGTCATCGGGATGGAGGCGATGGCGCAGGTCGCGGCCGCGGTGAGCGGGCACACCACGGCGCCCGTCATGGAGTCGGTGCGGTTCGCCCGTCCGGTGGTGGTCCGGCCCGAAGGCACGACCACCGTCCGGGTGGCGGCACTCGTGCGTGACGGGGAGAGCGTGGAGGTCGTCGTCCGCAGTGCGGAGACGGGCTACGGCGCGGACCACTTCAGGGCGCTCCTGCGCTGGCCGGGGGAGCGGGGCCGGGAGGAACCGCACCGCTCGACGGCGTCGGCCCCCGGGGCCCTGCCGCGGGTCCCGGTCGAACCCTCCGAGCTCTACGAGAACCTGCTCTTCCAGGGGAAGAGGTTCCAGCGGCTGCTCGCCTACCACCGGACCGGAGCCCGTCACGTGGTCGCCGAACTGTCCGCCGAAGCGCGGCACGACTGGTTCGGGACCTTCATGCCCCAGGACCGGGTCCTCGCCGACCCCGGGGCCCGGGACGCCGCGATGCACGCCCTCCAGGCCTGCGTGCCCGACGGGACCCTGCTGCCCGAGAGCGTGGAGCGCATCGTCTGCGCCTCCCCCCGCGACGGGGCCGCCCACCTGCTGCTCAGCGCCGGGGAACGGGCCCAGGAGGGGGACTCCCACATCTACGACGTGGAACTGCGCGACCTCTCCGGCACGCTGGTCGAACGCTGGGAGGGCCTGAGGCTGCGCGTGGTCCGCGCTACCGGCGGAACCGGCCCGTGGATACCGCCGCTGCTCGGCCCCTACCTGGAACGCCGGCTCGAACACGTACTCGGAGGGGCCAGGACGGTGGTCGTCGAACCCGACTCCGCGGGGCCGGACCGAGGCGGCCGGGAGCACACCGCACTGGCCGTCGGCCGCGCCCTGAACCGGCCGGTCCGGATCCGTTACCGGCCCGACGGACGTCCCGAGGTGGAGGGTGCCCGGGTCTCGGCCTCGCACGGGGCCGGGGTGACTCTGGCCGTGGTCGGGAGGGAGCTTCTGGCCTGTGACGTGGAGACCGTCGTGCGGCGCTCCGAGGCGGACTGGAGGGGTCTGCTCGGAGCGGACCTGATGCCGCTGCGGGACCTGGTGGCGACCGAGACCGGGGAGTCCGACGACGCCGCGGCGACCCGGGTGTGGAGCGCCCTGGAGTGCCTGCGCAAGGTGGGCGAGCCGGGCCGTTCCCTGGTCCTGGACTCGGCGGGCGAGCACGGATGGACCGTGCTCGCCTGCGGGGGCGCCCGCATCGCCACCTGGCGGACCACCCTCACCGGGGACCCCGCGCCGGTGGTCTTCGCGGTCCTGCACGAAGGAGGAGAGTGATGTCCGATTACTACGAGATCCTGCACACGGTCGGCTTCGAGGAGACCAACCTCGTGGGCAACGTCTACTACGTCAACTACCTGAGCTGGCAGGGGCGTTGCAGGGAGATGTTCCTGCGGGACCGGGCCCCGGGCGTCCTCGCGGAGCTGCGGGACGACCTCAAGCTCTTCACCCTCCGGGTGGACTGCGAGTTCCTCGCCGAGCTGACGGCCTTCGACGAGCTCTCCGTCCGGATGCGGCTCGAGGAGCTGACCCGGACCCAGGTCCAGTTCGCCTTCGACTACGTCCGTCTCGGCCCCCTGGGGCAGGAGTCGCTCGTGGCACGGGGGCGGCAGCGCATCGCCTGTATGCGCGGGCCGAACTCCGCGACCGTCCCCGCCACCGTTCCCGAGGAACTGCGCGGGGCCCTCGCCCCGTACGCGGTCTCCACGGCACGAGCGGCGGTGGTCCGATCGTGACGGACCTGCGCCGGGTCATGTCCGCGTTCGCCACCGGGGTCGTGGTCGTCACGGTCGGCGGGGACCGGCCCGACGGTATGACGGCCAACTCCTTCTCCTCGGTCTCCCTCGATCCACCGCTGGTGCTGTGCTGCGTGTCCCGCGCGGCCCGCATGCACGGGCCCCTCTCGTCGGGAGGCCGCTTCGGGGTCTCGGTCCTGTCCGCGGACCAGGAGGACGTCGCACGCCACTTCGCCGACCGGGCGCGTCCGCACGGGTGGGCGCTGTTCGCGCGCCCGCCATGGCACAGCGGTCCGCACACGGAGGCGCCGCTGATCACCGGGGCGCTGGCCTGGCTGGAGTGCGAGGTGGTCCGGGCGGTGGCGGCCGGGGACCACACGGTCTTCGTCGCGGCCGTGCTCGACGCCGCGGCGGGGCCGGACCGCTCGGCCCTGCTGTTCCACGACAGCGCATTCCACGGGCTGCGTCCGGTGCCCGCCGCCGGTACCGCCGACTGACGGTCGCGTCCGGTCCGCGTCACCGCCCCGGAGGGTTCAGGCCCCCACGGCCCCCCGGGGCGGGACCCGCCCGGCGGACCGGGTCACGGAGGCCCGGGCCGCGTCCGGCGCGTCGCCGCAGCCGATCATCAGGGACACGAGCTGGTCCTCGAAGCACCGGTCCGCGTCGTAGGGCGGGATCAGGTAGCGCCCCAGCTCCAGGGTGGTGAAACCGTGGAGCGCGCACCACAGGCGGTGGGCGACCAGCTCGGGGTCGGCCGTGTGGAAGCGTCCGGCGGCCACACACCGGGCCACACAGGCGCTCACGTTGCGCAGCGTGTAGCGGCCGTGCTGCCTGTCCTCCTCGGAGACGCGGAACCCGGCCAGTGAGCACCCGCCGAACATCACCGAGTACAGGTGTTCGTTGCCCAGGGCGTTCTCCCGGAAGGCCCGCCCCAGGAGGGCCAGATCGGCGACCGGGTCATCCGTGGCGGCCACGCGGGTCAGGTGTTCCTGGAGTCGGAGGAAACCCTCGGCGACCATGGCGTGGACCAGCTCGCCGATACCGCCGAAGTAGGTGTAGACGGCCATGGTGGAGCAGCCCGCCTCCCGGGCGATCCGCCGTGTGGACAGGCCGGGGGGA
Source organism: Nocardiopsis ganjiahuensis DSM 45031 (assembly GCF_000341085.1). Taxonomy (GTDB): domain Bacteria; phylum Actinomycetota; class Actinomycetes; order Streptosporangiales; family Streptosporangiaceae; genus Nocardiopsis; species Nocardiopsis ganjiahuensis. Next base: position 104,355 of record NZ_ANBA01000014.1, read on the forward strand.
CCTTCGGCCGCCAACAGCCGGGCAGCGGTGTCGATCAGTACGGCGCGTGACCGCGGGTCGGGCTTTCGAGGGCTCATGGCATCCAGGGCTCGTAATGGAATGCGCTTTCACGCATTTATCGGCTGGTCAGCCTCGGGGCGGCCGAAACGGAGAATGCCGCGGTCCGGCCGGAAACAGTTCGAGGACGATACTCGCAAAAAACCGGCATATTCTCCCCGCTTCCGCCCCGGCATTACGGCCGTGCCCGAAAAAGAATCCGGAACGAGGAGAACGGAGTCGTTCTGCTCGAAGGAAGTCGGCGGACGAGGGCGCCGGAAGGGTTCCGCGGGCCCGAAGGGGGCGGGCGTCCGCGGAACCCGTTTCTCAGGCGTCGGTGCTGACGCGTACGAGCTGTCCCGGGCCTTCGGCGACCAGGTCCCAGGACCGGGTGGTGACGTAGAAGTCCCCCTCGGGGGTGATCTCGACACCGCCCGGGTGCTCCAAGCCCTCCGAGGCCAGGACCACGTGGGAGCCGTCCGGCTCCACCCGCACGAGGCGGCCCGTGGGGTCGGGTGACTCCAGGCCCTGAGCCGCCATCTCCAGGACCACGAGACGCCCCTCGTGGTCGAAGGTGATGTCGTTCACCGCGGTGAACCCCTCGGCGTACAGTTCGAGGTCCCCGTCGAGGGTCAGCCGCCAGACCCGGGCGGTCCCGGTCTCCTCCTCGGCGCTGAACTCGCTCACGTAGTAGGCGCCGTCGGGGCCCTCCACGACCGCACTCGGTACGGCCTCGACCGTACCGCCGTCCACTTCGTGGTCGGGGATGAGGGCGAGCAGTTCCACGCGGCCGCGCGGGGACACGTGCAGGACGGAGTTGCCTCCCGCGTCGGCGACGACGGTCCCCGAGGGGCCGACGGCCAGACCGTAGGGGTTGGAGTTGAGCTCCACGACATGGGGGTCGTGCTCCTCCTCGAACGCGGCGAGGTCGCCGTAGGGGAAGACCCTGGTGCTCGGGCCGACCTTGGCCACCTGGCCCAGCGGCAGGACGCGGTCACCGATGCCGTCACGGGTGGACAGGCTCCCGGCCAGGCCGAACGCCACGTGGATCCGGCCCCGGTACACGTCCACGCCGTGCGGTCCTATGACCGTGACCTCGTTGTCCACCGAGGGCAGGCCCTCCACGACACGGGTCGAGGCCCCCGTGGCCGGTGTGTGGGAGAAGATCGCGCCGGTGGGCCCGTAACAGGCCGGATAACCTCCCACACCGGGTGCACAGGGCCCCTCTCCGCCGGTGCCGGCCTCCGCGACCAGAAGCCGCTCGCGCAGGGGGTCCCACGTGATCTTGCGGGGGTTGTCGAGACCTTCGTGGACGACCTCGAGTGTGGCCTGGGAGCTGAGGTCGGTGACATCGGCGGCGGACACGGCCGGGCCGACGGGAAGCAGGGCGGCGGTGAGAACGGCCACCGCGGCCAGACGACTCGCGGGGTTGGGGGACCAGGGCATGGCGGGGCTCCTGCGGGGTTCGGGGCACGGGGAGGAGCGGGGCCGGAGCTCGTGCCCGGCCCCGCATCGGCGGGGAGGGTCAGCCGGTGTGGCTCTGCGCGGTGAAGCGTTCGCCGCTGACCTCGGCCGGGGGCTGGTCCAGGAGCCACTTCCAGAAGGGGAGGGTGCTCTCGGGGGCGGGCAGTGCGGACAGGTCGGCCCCGGGCTCGGCCTCGGCGTACATACGCGTGCCCATGTCGCCGGGGTCGACCGCGACGACGCCGATGCCGGCCTCGGCCAGTTCCAGCGCGAGGATGCGTCCGGCCTGGTCCATGGCGGCCTTGCTGGCGCCGTAGACCCCCGCGCACGGGAAGACTTCCACCGCGGCGTCACTGGAGATGTTGACGATCAGGGATCCGGCGCCGAGGCGGGGGACGGCTTCACGGATCAGAGCCAGTGGAGCGACCACGTTGGTCTCCAGGACCCGTTGGTAGACGCCGGCGTCCGCCTCGATCAGCGGGGCGATGGGGCTCATGCCCATGAGGGCGGCATTGTTCACGACCAGGCCGAAGCCGGGAAGGGAGTCCGCCTCCACCACCAGACGGGCGCGGTGGTCGGGGTCGAGGACGTCTCCGGGCAGTGCCACGACCCGGCCCGGCCCCTCGGCGTTGAGTTTGTCCGCCAGGGCGGTGAGTTCGTCGGTGGAACGGGAGGTCGCCACCACGGTCCAGCCCCGCGCGCACAGGAACGCGGTGAGCGTGGCGCCCAGCCCGCGTCCCGCGCCGGTCACGAGAGCGGTTCGCCTCGTTCCGCCGGTGGGTGGTGTCGCCGAACGGTCGGTCACGTTGTCGTGCATGCTCGCTTGCTCCTCGCCGATAGGGGGTCGGGGGTCGGGAATCGCGTGCGGATGACGTGCGTGCCGGCCCCCGGGGCGGGCTGGGCGGCGCGTCGGGTACCGGTCAGTCCTGGATGGTCCGCAGGTAGTCGGGCATCAGCTCCGAGAAGCGCGCGTCGGACTCGACCAGGGGCGGGGCCCCGGTGAGGTGCGCTTCGAGCGAGTCGGTGTACATGTGCCAACCCGCGGCGTATTCGACCGGGACGACCGGCGGGACCATCCCGTCGTGCCTCAGGGTGAGCTCGGTGCACCCGTCCTCGGTGGCGGCCAGGTCCAGGGTGACCCTGGTCTCGGGCTCACCCGTGTAGGTCCAGGCCAGTTCCATGTGGCGCGGCGGTTCCCAGGAGAGCACCTCACAGGTGATGGTGTCGCCGTGCTGTCCCCGACCCTCCAGGACGAAACGGTTTCCGTCGCCCGGTTCGCCCCTCACAGCGGGCCCGAACCACAGTTCGAGCAGGTCGATCCGTGTCCAAGCGGCCCACACCTGTTCCTGGTCGGCGGGTAGCCGCCGCACCAGGACCATCGACTTCTGATCGCGGGCGAGGGTCGAGTAGAGCGTCGAAGCGGTCATCGCTTACCTCCGGTTGGTCCCGGTCCGGGATCAGGTGGTGCCGTGAGAGGCTATTAGCGAGATCACTATAATCATCAATATCAAGAGTGATCAACACTCCGTGTGGAGAAGTGTTCCGTCCCCGGCCTCGATCAGGACAGGCCGAGCATGCGGCTGCACCGCTGAACGGCCTCCGCCGACCCCTCCACGCGCATGTCGCCGGTGGCCAGGGCCTCGAACGGGGTCAGGATCCTGGTCCCGACGCGGACGAAGGTCTCCGCTGAGCTGTGGATCGTCAGATCCGGCGGCGTGACCGGGCCGCGCACGAACTCCGCCTTCCCTCCGCCCACGCGGACGCCGAACACCTCGTCGTCGATACGGAACTCGTACTGCTCGCTGACCTGCGGTACGAGCTCCGGGATGGCCATGGCCTGGATCGCGAGGAACCCCCAGCCGGCCCGTACGGCACCCGCGCCCACTTCTCTCTTGCTGAGTTGGCCCAACCCCCACCGGGCCAGGGCCAGCACGGGCTCGCGCAGGCCGAGCCCCTCCTCGGTGAGCTCGTAGACCTTCCCCCGCGCGTCCCCGGGTGCGGGGGAAGCGCTGACCAAGCCGTTCTCCGCCATCGATCGCAGGCGTGTGGACAGCAGGTTCGGGGCCAGGCCCGGGAGGTCGTGCAGGAGCTCGTTGAACCTGGCCGGCCCGATGAGGAGCTGGCGCACGATGAGCAGGGTCCAGCGCTCGCCCACGATGTCCAGGCCGGCCGCCAGCCCGCAGAACTGGCCGTAGTCTCGTTTGTTCGTCACGACGGTTCCACATTGCTTTGCCGTGTGTTCATGTGTTGCAGGATACTACCTATTCTTATAGCGTCATTCTCTGGTGGCACACCGACTCCAGGGCTAAGGCGGTCCCATGTACATCATCTGGTTCCTGCACCGCGTTCCCTCTGGGAAGGGGTCCGACTTCACCGACCTCGTCCGCGAGGCGATCGAGGTCTTCGTACGACACGGGGCGATCGGCGGGAGCGTGTTCGAGGTCGCCGACCCCCAGGCCAAGTATGGCTGCGGGGCGATACCGGACGCGGTCGAGGTCCGACCCGACGAGTCGCTCTACGTCGAGCTCAACTACTTCCATGACCGCGCCGACTTCGACAGGGTCATGCCCCTGGTGGACGCCGACCCCGAGCTGGAACGGCTCTACGGCCAACTGGTGGCCATGACCGACATCGGACGGATCGTCCGGGGCGAGTTCGCGAGTCTCTACCACGTGATGAACTCCGGCGAGTTCCGGGACTACCTCACAGCGTCCCGGTCCGCGTGAGCCCCCAGGTACTCCAAGGAGCCCGAACATGCAGAACAGTCGTCAACGCCCTCACCGGCCGCCTTCCAGCACACGTGCCCTGACCCTGGTCTCCGGGGGGCAGTTCCTGGCCTTCGGGCTCGCCATCGGTGTCATGACCGTCATGTGGGCGGAAGTGATCATCGCCCTGAACGTGGGCGAAGGCGTGTTCGGCACGCTGCACCTGCTGTTCCCCGTCGTCGCGTTGGTGACGCTCCTCGGTACGAAGTACCTGTACCGCCGCTACGGCAACCGCGACCTGGCGGTCTGGGGACAGACGGCGATGATCGGCATGCTCGTGGTCCTGGCATGGAGCGACACCACGTTCGGCCTGCTCGTGGCCTTCGCGCTGGCCGGTGCGGCCAGCGCACTGATCGACACCTCCACCAACAGCGTCTTCATGGACCTGGGGAACAGCACCGGCCGAGACGTCATGAACGTGATGTACGCGGTCAACAGCGGTGGGACCGTCATCAGTGCCCTGGGCTGCGGAGTCCTGATCAGCCTGGGCATGGACTACCGCTGGGTACTGCTGGTCAGCGCCGCGGTGATGCTGCCGTTCCTCATCGCCACCTTCCTGGTCCGCTACCCCGCGCCGCCCGAGTCGGACGAGGGCGACGCGGACGTGGAGGCGCCCGACCTCGGCGTGCGCTCCCTGATGGCCAACAGCCGCCTGTTCCGGGTGGTCTTCGCGCTGACCGCCCTCGGCATCGCCGTGGAGAGCGTCGTCCAGGTGTGGGTGGTGATCTACGTCGACCAGTTGATGAACGTCCCGATCGTGGTCGGCGCCGCCGCGTTCTCGATGTTCAGCTTCACCATGCTCGTCGGCCGCCTGGGCAACGCCTGGCTGCTGGCCAGGGCGGGCGTGCGTGTGTCCTTCGTGCTGTCCGGGGCAGGCATGGCGGTCGCCGGAGCCGTGCTCATGCTGGGTGCCGGAGTATGGGCCTCGGTCCTGGCCTTCACCCTGGCCGGGCTGGCCAACGCCGGAATGCAGCCGACCGGGATCAGCGCCGCCTCGCGCATCGCGCCGATGCACACCGGAGCGATCGCCGGGGCCGTCATGCTGCCCGCCTACGGGGCCTTCATCCTCTCGCCCACCGTCTACGGATGGCTGGCCGAATGGACCTCCCTGGACCTGGCCATGGTCCTGGTCCTCGTCTGCGGTGTGCTCACCGTCGTGCTGGCCTTCGACCGCTCTGTCGCCGAGGTCGACCGCGAACTGCGTTCCCTCGCCGACAAGGAGAAGGCCGCCGACACCCGTTGAGCGGTGGAACCCGCCCGCTCGCGGTCGTGCCGGGCACCTTCCCGGCACGACCGCCCCCCTCACCGGGGACGCCGCACGGTCCAGGTCTCCCGCAGCGTGTGGTCACCGGGCGCCGCGGTTCCGTAGTCGTCGCACACGAGGACGGTCTCCAACCCCGCGCCCGTGACCGCCTCCTGCAGCTCGCGGGTGGAGAACCACCGCTGCCGGTGCGTCTCGTCCGTGCGGGTGTAGCGGCCGTCCTCCTCCCGGGTGAACACGGTGACCAGGTAGTCGAAACGCGGGGTGCCCCCGATCGGGCGCGTGTCCCACAGGTAGGCGAAGTCCCCGAAGTCCGCGCACGTGCGGCCGACCGTCGCCATCTGCTGGAAGGACCTGCGGGTGCCCAGGTCGAACACGAACACCCCGCCGGGTCGGAGGAGACCGCGTACCTGGGCGAGAACCGCCTCCAGCTGCCCGGGGGACGCGAAGTAGTTGACCCCGTCGTAGCAGCAGGTGACCGCGTCGAAGGGGCCCGTCCCGGCGATCAGGGGCGAGGGCAGCGCGGCCAGGTGCAAGCGCGTGCCGGCGGCCGCGCGGCGGCGCGCGTGCGCGAGCATCTGCGCCGAGGCGTCCACCCCGGTCACCTCGTATCCGCGTTCCTGGAGCATCGTCAGCATCATCCCGGTTCCGCAGCACAGGTCCAGCACACTCCTGACAGGAACGCAGGCCTCTTCGAAGCGGTCCGTCACGTGTGTCGCCCAGCTTTGGTAGGGAACGCGGTCAGCGGCCATCCACCGGTCGTAGACCGCCGCGAGTCCGCTGTAGGGCGCCTCGGTGGTCACTGTCATCGGTGTTTCCTCTCCAGGCCTGTGCGGCCTCGCTCTCGGTACGCGAAAGATCCGCGCCGGGCTGGGCGCCCGGCGCGGATCGGCTTCACTGCGGTCAGGCCTGTGCCTCGGCGTCGGTCAGGACGTCGATGCTGCCGTCGGGGCGGCCGTGGCACTTCTCGGAGTTGAGGGTCATCTGGCGACCCGCGCCGGTGTAGTCGCCGGCCTTCCCGCGGAAGGTCCCGTAGAGCCGCGCGTTGGTGCGCTCGCCCGCGACGGGGTCGGTGGGGTTGGCCAGCTGGATGTGCCCCGCCCGGACCTCGCCCGCCTCCAGGACGGCCTCCAGGTTCACGGCGGCCCATCCGAAGTAACGGCCCCGCACGCTCTTCACGAAGGGTGCCTCGGCGGCGCGCAGGCGGTCCGCCCGGACACCGGTGCCTCCGATGTCGAACTCACCCTGCTTCGCCAGGCTGGTCATCGCGATCCGGTTCAGGGCGATGGGCACGTTCACCGGCTCCCCCTCCTCGACGATCCCGCTGGGGAAGTAGGGCCGCAGGGTCTCGGAGAGGTAGGTGTGCTCCAGGTGGTTGCCCGCGTAGGAGACGGAGGTACCGCGGAAGGGATAGATTTCCAGGTACGGGGACCCGTCCTCGTGGAAGCCCGCGATGCGCTTCTCGATGGTCAGGTCGGTTCGGATGGTGTTGACGTTGGTCGAGGCCAGGACCCGGCCCATCAGCGAGTCGAACCACTGCGGGGAGACCACCGCGCGCACGGGGCCGTCGGGCTGGTCCACGATGACGTTGCCGCTGAGGATCAGGGGGACGGTCTGGTCGAAGTGGCCGGACTCCTCGACCAGGGCCGAGGTGTAGACCCGGGACTCCGCCTGCCCGGTGGCGTCCGTGAGCAGCACGCGCGCCCAGTCGGCCACCTCGGGGTCCTCGGCGTCGCGGTGGGCCTCCAGCAGCGGAACGGCTTCGGCGCCCACGGTCTTCAGGGCGAGCCACAGGGCTCCCTGCCGGGCCATGGAGTCGGTCTCCCGGCTGAGGAACCGTTCGATGACCGGCAGGGCCTGGGCCGAGCTGCGGTCGGCGAACTCCCAGAGGGCCCGCTCGCGCTCCAGGGCGGTCTCCAGACCGAAGGCCGCCTCCTCCAAGTCGCCGTTGGAACGGCTGTCGAAGGGGAGGTAGTTCTCGGCGATGGGCCGGGCGAAGTCGATGTACTCGGCGGGGTCGTTGTAACGCGCCTGGTTCGGAGGCACGTAGGAGGTGATGCCGGACTTCTCTGCGGGGGTGTGCTGGATCGACATGCTGGTCTCTCCCAGAGTCGGAGAAGCAGGACAATCACTATAAGAAAATAAATCTTCATGCCTGTCAATCGTCACCAATTGGTCACTCTCGGTGTCGGAGCGGCGAAGGGCGACGTCAGGCCGTCGTCGGGCGAACAGGCTCCCCGTGATCAGGTTCTCGAGTACGCAGTATTGAAGAAAGCGCATGCCGTCCTCGGGGTTCGAGGGTGCGCGAGCCCAGGGAAGAAAGGTATAAATTTTATAGTGAAATGGCGTGGTGGATTGAATGGCGGGCGCCGAACGGACTCGGCCGAGGGGTGGGAAGCCGCAGGCGGCAAGGCGTGACGAAATCGGGCGGCTGGGGGCGTGTGGCTGCACGCGTTCGCGCAAACACGGAGTGTGTCGGCTCCTGGCTCACATAGGGTGGTGCATCATGGTCGGCGGCTTGCGGGCCCCACAGCGAGAACCGGAGCGGGAGCGGGATGACTGAGCAGCAGGGGGCCTCCGACGAGGCGGCCCAGGCCGAGGACCGGGCGGGCACACCCGTCGTCACCGAGGGGACGGTCGAGGCGCTGGTCCGGACCAAGCTCGCCGAGGCCCTGGGCGGCAAGCGCGGCATGGTCGAGACCGCGATCCCCACCCTGGCCTTCACCATCTCCTACATCATCAGCTCCGAGCTGCGGCTGTCGATCATGCTGGGTGTGGGCGCGGCCCTGCTCCTGGGCGTGATCCGGCTCGTGCAGCGCTCCTCGGTGCAGTACGTGATCACCAGCCTCTTCGGCATCGGCCTGGCCGCGGTCTTCGCGATGCGCAGCGGCAACGCCGAGGACGCCTTCCTGCCCGGCATCATCTACAACGCGGTCTACGCGGTGGTGCTGAGCATCTCGGTCCTGGTGCGCTGGCCAGCGATCGGCCTGATGATCGGCCCGTTCATCGGCAACAAGGAGGACTTCACCTCCTGGCGGAGCAACCCCGCGGTGGTCACACTGGCCTCCCGGCTGACCTGGCTGCTGGTGCTGCCGTGTGTCATCCGGGTCCTGGTCCAGTACCCGCTCTGGCTCGCGGCCAACAACGACTGGGCCAACACCTTCGCCCTCCTGGGCCTGTCCAAGGTCGCCATGGGATGGCCGCTCCAGGTGGCCGCCTTCGCGGGCATGGTGTGGCTGCTCGCCCGCGGCCGCACCCCGCTGGAACACGGGCAGGCGCAGACCCCGGCCGAGCCCGGTGACGCGGTCGAGGCCGAGGACCCGGCCGAGGGCCGCTGACCGAACGGTTCCGGAGCGGGCCGGCCCACGACCTAGTCCTCGGGTGCGGTCCCGTCCGCCGGGTCCAGCAGCTCCTCCAGGGCTCCCAGGGCGTCGGGCTCGGCCAGGAACACCACGGTGTTGCCCACCGACAGCGTCCGCTCCGGGGCGGGCGGACGCACCCCGCCCGGACCGACCACCGCGACCAGGGCCACGCCCTCCGGCAGCGCGGCGGTCAGCTCGCTCTCACGGCCTCCCGCGAACGGGCTCGTCGCGCGCAACACCGACTCGGCGATCTCCGCTCCGGGCAGCGGGGGAAGGGTGCCCTCCTCCGCGTAGTCCTCCTCCTCGGGGACGCCGCCCTCGACCAGGTCCGCGATCAGGCGGGGCGGGGAGACCGCCAGGTCCACACCCCAGGAGTCGTTGAACAGCCACTCGTTGTCCGGGTCGTTGATCCGGGCGATCACCTGGTCCACACCGAACTCGGTCTTGGCCAGCAGGGACACGACCAGGTTCACCTTGTCGTCGCTGCTGGCCGCGATGACCACGTCGAAGTCGCCCAGCCGGGCGTCCTCCAAGGTGGCCAGCTCACAGGCGTCGGCGAGCAGCCACTCCACCTGGGGGAGGTCGTCGACACCGATCGCCCGGGTGTCCCGGTCGATCAGCAGGACGTCGTGACCGTTGCCCGCCAGCTCCGTGGCGATGGAGCGGCCCACGCTCCCGGCTCCCGCGATGGCGATCCGCATGTCACCCACGCCCCGTCTCGTCCGCGTGTCCCTCGCCCAGCCGCTCGGCCAGGTCGTCCATCTCCCGACTGTGCGCGACCACGTGCAGCACGTCGCCCTCGACGAGGGTCTCCTCGGAGCGGGCCAGGGTGATACGCCCCTGCCGGACCAGGTAGACCACACGCAGCGGGGAGTCGGCCTCCAGAGCGGCGACGCTCTCGCCCGCCCAGCGCTCCGGCAGGGTGAGTTCGTTCATGGTCAGGCTGCCCGAGGCGTCCTGCCACTCGGGTGCGGCGGCGAGCTGCTCGTCGCCGGGCGCGATCCGGCGCAGGATGGCGTCCGCGGTCCAGCGCACGGTCGCCACGGTGGGGATGCCCAGGCGCTGGTAGACCTCGGCGCGGCGGGGGTCGTAGATCCGCGCCACCACGTTCTGCACCCCGAACGCCTCGCGGGCCACCCGGGCGGCGATGATGTTGGAGTTGTCGCCGTTGCTGACCGCGGCGAAGGCGGCCGCCCGGTCGATACCGGCGCTGAGCAGGACCTCGCGGTCGTGTCCCGCGCCGCGTACGGCGTTCTTGGCCACGGTTGCACGGAGCCGACGGAACGCCTCGGGGTCCTGGTCGATCACCGCCACCGTGTGTCCCAGGTCCACCAGTGTGTGCGCCAGCGTGGAACCCACACGGCCACACCCCATGATCACGATGTGCACCTCGTCCGCACTCCCGTCGAGATAGCCGGCCGCCACGGGGGCACGGAGTCCTCTCACGTGCCCCGACAGCTCCACCTTGGCACAGATCGGTCCGCCCTGTGCGGCCGCCCCGGCCCCACCGTGTCCGGACCAGCACGTGTGGTGTCGGACGGCCGGTAGATTGGTACTGGTTGGTGGCTGTGCGCGCAGGGTCACCCGGAACACGACCCGACCAGCGAAGGACGCAGCCATGACCCGTGTGGGTAACGAGATCGAACTGACCGTGGACGACGTCGCCCACGGAGGATGGTGCGTGGGGCGCCTGGACGACCAGGTCGTCTTCGTCCGCCACGCACTGCCCGGAGAGCGGGTCCGGGTCCGCGTCACCGAGCAGACCACCCGCTTCCTGCGCGGCGAGGCCGTCGAGATCCTCACCGCCTCCCCGGACCGGGTCGAGGCGCCCTGCGTGTTCTCCGGCCCCGGCATGTGCGGCGGCTGCGACTGGCAGCACGCCACCCTGGAGTCCCAGCGCCGGATGAAGGCCCAGGTCGTCACCGACCAGCTGAGCCGGATCGCCGGCATCGACCGCGAGGTGCTCGTCGAGGAGCTGCCCGGCACCCCCGACGGGCTGGGCTGGCGCACCCGGGTGCGGTTCGCCGTGGACGAGGACGGCAACGCCGGCCTGCGCCGCCACCGCTCCCACGACATCGAGCCGGTCGACAAGTGCCTGATCGCCCACCCCGGCGTCACCGAGCTCGGCGTGACCGAGGTCAAGTGGGAGGGCGTCAGGGACGTCGAGGCCGTCGCCTCCACCACCCGCGCCGACCGCGCGATCGTGGTCACCCCCACCACCGCCAAGCTGGGCGAGCTGCCCGAACTCAAGGCCTCCAGCGCCGTGCTGCGCCGCTTCAAGGGCGGCCGGGTGCAGTCGGTGCGCGGCCGCAAGGGCGTGCGCGAGGACGTGGCCGGGCGCGAGTACCGGGTCGGTGCCGGCGGGTTCTGGCAGGTCCACCCGGCCGCGGGTGAGACCCTGAGCGCCGCCGTCATCGAGGGTCTGGAGCCCAAGCCGGGCGAGACCGCCCTGGACCTGTACTGCGGTGCGGGCCTGTTCACCGGCGCGCTCGCCGAGGCCGTGGGCGCCGAGGGCCGCGTGATGGGCGTGGAGAACGGCGAGCACGCCGTCCGTGACGCCCAGTACAACCTGAAGGACCTGCCGCAGGTGCGCGTCGAGCGCGCCGACGTGGCCAAGCAGATGCGTGAGTGGGCCGACGTGCGCGCCGACGTCGTGACGCTCGACCCGCCGCGCGCCGGTGCCGGTGTCGAGGTCGTCCGCAAGGTGGCGGGCATGATGCCGCGCCGGATCGCCTACGTCTCGTGTGACCCGGCTACCCTGGCCCGCGACCTCGCCGAGTTCGGCCGCTCCGGTTACCGCCTGGTGGGAATGCGCGCCTTCGACGCCTTCCCGATGACCCACCACGTCGAGATGGTCGCGGTCCTGGAGCCGGTCAAGCTGGCCCGCCGCCACCGCGAGGCGGCCGAGGTCGAGGCCGCTGAGGCCGAGCAGACGCAGGACGTCTAGAGACGAGAGCCGGGGGCCCGGGAACCGTGTGCGGTTCCCGGGCCCCCGGCGTTCCTGTGCGTCGTCCTACAGGTCGGCGCACTGCCCCGTGGTGGGCCCCGTGACGTCACGTCGCGGTGACGGGCTCCGCCAGTTCCAGGTTGCGGATCAGCTGCTTGCGGTCCTGCCGTGCGTGCTGGACCCAGGCGGGCTGGCCGGGGGCGGTACGCCAGGATTCGCTCAGCGGACTGTTGTCCACCGTGTCGAACCCGAACCGGTCGTACAGCCGCGTGACGATGTCCACGGCCTCGGGGTGGTCGCTCGACACCGACAGCGCCCGTCGGGCGGGGTCGCCCGCGGGGCGGGCCGTGCGGAGCAGGCTCGGAGCCTGGATGTGGGTGAACGCCTTGGCGACCTTCGACGCCGGGAGCTGTTCCTGGCGCAGCTCGTGGACCGTCTTCTCGCCGGAGTCGACTCGCGGGAAGTGGCCGTCGCGCCAGGTCATGTAGTTGTTCGTGTCCAGCACGACCTTGCCCGCCAGTTCCGCGACGGGCATGTCGTTGACGGGTCTGAGGGGTACGGCGATGACCGCGAAGTCGCCCTCCGCCGCGGCCTCCGTCGCGTACCCGGCGCGTGCTGACGGGCCGAGTTCGTCGATGAGCCCCTCCAGGGTCTCGGGCCCCCGCGAGTTGGCGATGACGACCTTGTACCCGTTCGCCACCGCCGCGCGTGCGATCTGGCTCCCCACCTCGCCCGCGCCGATGATCCCGATCGTTGTCACAGGTGCCTCCACTACCGAGCCTCGATGAGAAATACTGTTCGCCCGCGCGACCGCGCCGTGCGCGGTGACCGGTGCCCGAGGGGGTTCACCCCGGCACAGCGCCGTTCGTCTCGCGCGCCGGAGCGCCCGAGCTCCCGCTCCCTGCCCGGACGGGCATGTCCGCCGAAGCCAGCAGAGCCAGCTTCTCCGCGCTCTCGGACCCGGCGTCCGGGTGGTACACGACGACTTGCAGGCTCTCGGCCCCGCCCACGCTCAGCCGCTCCCTGTTGAGGGTCAGCTCGCCGATCCGCGGGTGGTCGAGTCGGATCGGTGTCCCGCGCTGGCCCCGCACCTCGTGCCGGGCCCAGAGCTTGCGGAACAGCGGGCTCGCCAGTGAGAGCTCTCCGACGAGCTCGGCGAAGCGGGGATCGTCGATGTCGGTGCCCACGGATTGGCGCAGGTTCGCGATGAAGCACTCCGTGACGCTCTTCCACTCCGGGTACAGCGCCTGCTGGCCCGGGTCCAGGAACATGTCCCTCAACTGGTTGCCGCCCACGGCCAGGCGGGGATCGAGCGCCCGGGCGAGCGCGTTCGAGGCCAGGACGTCGAAGTACCGGCCCTCGACGAAGGCGGGCTGGACGAGGGAGTCCAGCAGTTTGAGCACACCGGTCGGGACGGTCTCCTGACGCGTCCGACGCCCGCGCCGCCGGGGGGCCTCGGCGACCAGCGACAGCAGATGGGCGAAGTGGTCGTCGTCCAGGCGCAGCACGCGCGCGATCGACTCCAGCACCTGCACCGACGGGTTGCGGTCGCGGCCCCGCTCCAACCGCAGGTAGTAGTCGGCGCTGATACCGGCGAGCATGGCGACCTCCTCCCGTCGCAATCCGGGCACACGCCGTACACCGGTGTCCGGGACGCCTGCCTGCTCGGGTGTGACCAGAGCGCGCCGGGCACGCAGGAACGTACCGAGGGCGTTCGATGTCTTGCTCATGTCATCAGCCTAGATCTCCGCAAGGCGGATAGAGAGGGCCCTGTCGCACCCCCGGCTCGGCAGGGCTCTGGGCCGGAGGTGCGCCCTCGCCTAGCGTGTTCGAAGACCCGTTCGGGTCGCGTATCTCGGGAGAAGACCCATGACCATCACGCTGATCACCGGGGCCAACAAGGGCATCGGTTTCGAGACCGCGAGGCAGCTTCTGGCGCTGGGCCACATCGTCTACATCGGTGCGCGTGACGCCGCGCGGGGGGAGAAGGCGGCGGCGGAGCTCGGCGCGCGGTTCGTGCGGCTCGACGTGACCGACGACGCGTTGGTGAAGAGCGCGCTGGCGACCATCGGGGCGGCGGAGGGCCGACTCGACGTCCTGGTGAACAACGCGGGTGTCCTGGCGGCCGGAGACATCGACGGCCCTTCGGCCCTGCGCTCTTTCGACACGAACGCGGTGGGAGTCGTGCGGGTCACGGAGGCGGCGCTGCCCCTGTTGCGCAAGTCCGTCAATCCCAACGTCGTCACCGTGTCGAGCAGCGCCGGTTCGTTCTGGGCGGTGACCAACCCCGAACGGCCCGAGTTCCACCTGCCGGCCGCGCTCTACTCCGCTTCCAAGGCGGCGGCCACCATGCTGACGGTTCAGTACGCCAAGTCCCAGCCGGGCATCAAGTTCAACGCGCTGGAGCCGGGAACCACCGCCACGGACATGACCGCGGCCTTCGGGATCGGAAGGCCGCCCGAGGAGAGCGCCAGGGCCGTCGTGCGGTTGGCGACCCTCGACGCGGACGGCCCCACGGGAACCTTCCAGGACGAGAACGGGGAGCTGCCCTGGTAGGCACCTGGAAACCCAGAGAGGTCCGATGGCGGTGGCCGGGCGCGCCACCGGGCCTCTCACCCCTCGGGACCGTTCATGTGAACGCGTTCGAGAGCGGACGAGGGCCCTGGCCGTCCCGTGCGCCGTACAGTGGGGCCCGAACGCGTGAGAGGGGACTTTCCATGGCACAGGACGGCACGGTTCCGGGGCCGGACCACCCCGTCACCGTCGAGCCCGCCTCCGGGCGGGTCGTGGTCCGGGTCGGTGCGCAGGTCGTCGCCCGGACGACGGCGGCGCTGACGCTGCGCGAGGCCTCCTACCCGCCGGTCCGGTACGTCCCGCTCGCCGACGTGGATTCGTCGGTGCTGCGGCCGAGCCCGACCACCACCCACTGCCCCTACAAGGGGACCGCCGCCTACTACACGCTCGAACTCGACGACGGGGTCCGGCTCCCCGACGCCCTGTGGACGTACGGGGAGCCCTACCCGTGGGTCGCGGAGATCGCCGGCCACGTCGCCTTCTACCCGGACCGCGTCCAGGTCACCGTCGAGGACTGATCCGGGGCGCGGGCACCTTCAGGACGGCCAGGCCCAGGGCCAGGACGACCAGGCCGGCCCAGGAGACCGGGGGGAGGCGCTCACCCACCAGGGCCACGCCCAGGACCGCCGCGACGGCGGGTTCGGCGAGGCTGAGGGTGGTCGCGGTGGCTGCCGGGGTGTGCCGCAGGCCGTGGCCGAACAGCCAGTAGGCGAGGAACACCGTGAACAGGGCCAGGTGCAGGGCGACCAGGGCGCCGTTGACGGTGGCCAGCCACGCCGTCCCGGTGGCCAGCACCACGGGCAGGACCAGGACGCCGCCGCCCGCGAACATCGAGCCCATCACCGCGCCCGAGGTGTGTCCGCGCCGGATCAGCTTCTCGGCGATGATCGCGTACAGCGAGTAGGAGAACCCGGCGACCAGGGCCAGGAGCACGCCCAGGGCGTTCACCGGGGTCGGGGTTCCGGTGAGGTCGGGGCCCAGGACCAGCACCGCGCAGCCGACCGCGGCCGCGACGGTCGCCGCCGCCCACCGCGCGGTGGGCCGGGTGCGGTCCGCGCACCAGGCCAGCAGTCCGGAGAAGACCGGTGCGCTGCCCAGGGTGATCACGGTGCCGACCGCCACCCCGGCGTTGGCCACCGCCGGATAGAAGGACAGCGGGTACCCGGCGACCGCGACCGCGCCCAGGAGGAGCAGTCGACGGGTGCGGGCGTCGGAGCCGGTGACCAGGGCCGTGGAGCCGCGCCCGGCCAGGAACAGCAGGATGCCGCCGAGGACGAGCCCGGCCGAGCCGATCGCGGCGGGATGGGCGCTGTCAGGTGCGAAGGAGCCGGCGGTACCGGTGGTGCCCCACAGGACGGCGGCGCCGAGGATCGGCAGCGGGCCGCTCGCCAGTCGGGGCAGGGCGGGGGCCGGCCGCCGCACGGTCGGGGGAGAGGTGTGTTCAGGCACGTTCGTACTTTCCGTCTTGACGCCTGGGAACTGGTCCGTTGACGGGCGCACGACGGACGGGGCCGCTCACCGTGACGGTGGGGCCGCGGGGTCCGGGGAAGGTCGGCGGGTGCGCCCGGTCAGGCGCGCAGCGGCGGAAGGACCTTGTGCCAGTAGTAGTTCACGCCTCCACGGTAGCGCCGCGTGCGAGAGGACGGTGAGCCGGGGCCCGTGATGTCCGGGAGCCGGGCCGTGCGGTGCACGTCAGTGGTTCAGGCGCACGCGGGGGAGGCCCACTCCCACCATCCCTCGAGCTCCTCCTCGGTCCAGATGCTGGCCTCCCAGTCCGGTTCCGGGAAGCCGGAGGTGCCGGGTTCGGGCAGGTCCAACAGGTCCGCGAGTTCCCCGGTGCCGGTCTCCGGGGCGGTCAGGGTGTCCCAGTGCTCGTCCACCACCGCCCCGACCCGGTCCCCGGGCAGGTCGATGAGCGCGTGGGCCAGGGCCAGGTCCTCCGGTCCGGAGTCGAAGCGCAGCAGCATGCTGTCCGCCGTCCGGATCCTCTCCTCCCGGGTGAGCTCCTCGTCGGCGGAGGCCAGCCAGGCCCCCACCAGCAGTCGGGACTGGCCGCTCCCGGAGCACGGGAAGGCGTCCGCGTGGATCAACGGCAGACCGACCACCAGCGAGGCGCCGTCGCCGGCCAATTCCTCGCTCGAGTAGATGTGCTCCGTGTCCCAGTACTCACCCACGACGATCGATCTCTCGGGAGGGTCCGCGCCCAGGTCGTGACGGACGTTGTTGCCCACCTGCCACACCGCCCCCAGGCGGTGGCGCTCCCGCTCGGGCACCCTCTCCAGGGTGGGGGCCAGCGCGGCGTGCCAGTAGTCCACCCACGACTCGTAGCCGGGCAGGGGGCAGTAGGCCACCCCGTCCCGCACACGGCAGGACGCGGTCTCCACTCCGTGCAGCTGCCCGACCGAGAAGTTGGTCTCGTACGTGTAGGTCCTGTTCCCGTGCACGACGGTCGCCATGGTCATCGCCACCAGCAGCAGGCTCACGCCCAGCGGGACCGGCCGCAGGCCCCGGCCGGGAGCCTTCCTGACCATGGCAGCGCTCATGATGGCGGCTGCCAGCAGGACGGCGTACACCAGGTACAGCAGGCCCAGGACCGTCACACCGGGGTTGCCGATGGGGAAGGGCAGCATCGCCGTGGAGACGATCCAGCTCATCCGCGAGATGAGCACGTCCGCCCTGGAGCCCATGGCCGTGAACGAGTACAGCACGTACGCGGGGATGAGCATGCTGAACAGGACCAGGGGAGCGAAGGAACGCACCCAGGCCGCGGCCGCCACCGCCGCCAGGGGGCCGAACCAGCTGGTCAGGAACACGCTGACGAGGGTGTACGGGCTCATCACGCCGACGACGGGCGCCGACGCCCGCAGGAGGTACAGGACGACCAGGAGTCCCGTGCACACCGAGGTCAGGGCCACGGCCGCCAGCGCCAGCGACAGCAGGCGGGTGTGCGCGGACAGGGGCAGGGCCAGATCCGCCGAGTAGCGCACCTCGCGCAGTGCCGGGAAGCTCGTGATCACGAACATGATCGCGGCGATGCCCATGGCGCTGCTCGCGGACTGGTGGTGGAGGTCGTTCGCCGTGGGCATGTTCGGGATGTAGGACGTCGCTCCCAGGAACAGGAGCGTCAGGGGCATGCCGACGAGGAAGACCGGGCTCAACAGCAGGTGGCGCAGGTTGAACCGGGTCAGCCCCCAGAAGATCGGGACGCCGGTCACCGAGTGCTTCCCCGCGCTCCGGTCAGCAGCAGGTAGGCGTCCTCCAACGACGGTTCCACGGGAACGCGCGAGTCCGAGTCCGGGTTCTCGGCACCCTCCGGTACCAGGACCCGGTAGCGGCCGTCGGCCAGCCGCCAGGAGGTCACACCTTCCGGAGGGCGCGAACCCTGCTCCCAGACCCGGCCGCGGGCCCGGGCGATCAGCTCGTCCGGGGTGCCGTCGAAGATCACCCGGCCCTGGTCCAGGCACAGGACCCGGCGGCACAGCGCCGACACGTCCTCGATCTGGTGCGTGGACAGCACCACGGTGCTCCGGACCGCCAGCTCGGAGACGAGGTCCCGGAAACGGATGCGCTGTTCGGGGTCCAGACCGATGGTGGGCTCGTCGAGCAGGAGGAGTTCGGGGTCGCCGAGCAGGGCCGCGGCCAGGCCGAGGCGCTGGCGCATACCCCCGGACAGGCGGCGGACCCTGCTGTGCCTGCGGTCGTACAGGTCGACCCTGCGCATGGCGCGGCGGACCTCGTCGTGGCGTTTGCGCCGCCCTCCCAGTTCCTTCAGCACCGCCACGTAGTCCAGCAGGCCGAACACGGTGAAGTGCGGGTAGAAGGAGGGGAACTGGGGAAGGTAGCCCAGCCGCCGACGGATCTCGGTGCGTTCGGAGGCCCGTTCCGGATCGCGCCCCAGCACCCGGATCCGTCCTCCGGTGGCCTCCAGGTCGGTGGCCAGGCAGCGCATCAGTGTGGTCTTGCCCGCGCCGTTGCGGCCCAGGAGACCGGTCACCCCGGGGCCCAGGTTCAGGTCGATCCCGTCCAGGGCCCGGCGTGTTCCGTAGCTGCGGACCAGGCCCCGCACGCTGACCCGGTCCGTTGTCGTGCCGTCCGCCGTCCCGCCTGCCGGACCGTTGGCCGTACCGGTCGTCACGCCACCCTCACCCGACACCGCTTCCACCTGACATGCCATCCCGCCTGAATCGTCACGCCGTCCTCACCCGGATCAGAATCGCACCGGCCAGCAGTGTGAGCGCCACGGCCCACCCCATCTGGGCCGTGGGGTCGAACAGCAGGAGCGGGTCGAGGCCCTCGGCGATGCCGAGCAGGAACAGGGTGAGCAGCCACGCGGCGCCCACGACACCGCCCGCCAGGCTCAACGGCATCCACTGGCTCAGGGCCAGGCATCCGGCCACCATGGCCAGTGCGGGCAGCAGCCAGAACGCCGCCTCCCACAGGGTGGAGACCGAGGGCATCAGCAGCGCCGCCACGGTGCACAGCGCCAGCGCGGGCAGCAGCACGGCGGCGGTGCGCAGGAACAGCAGGCGGTACCCGGCCAGGGGGGTGACGGAGGTGAGGCTGTGTGCCGGGTCCACGCCCCGTCCGTAGGCGAGGGCCACTCCGATGAGGGGGACGACCGGGACGGTGAAGGCGAACAGCAGCGATCCGCGCGGCAGTTCGTGCGCGACGGTCAGGGCCATGGCGAGCACGAGCACGGTGGCGGTCAGCCAGGCGCGGTACAGCTGCGGAGTGGCCGCCAGCAGCTTGGCGGTGCTCTCGTGCAGGCCGACCGAGGTCAGCAGGCGTTCGATCGGGCCGCGGCGGGGCTGGTCCACGATGTCGCGCAGATCGGCCCAGCTGCGGTCCAGCCAGGCCCGGTCGGTGGGCAGCAGTCCGCGGCAGTGGGCACAGTGTGTCAGGTGTGCCTCCGCGGACATGGCGGTGACGTCGTCGGCGGTGTGGGCCGCGTACTGGTGGAGTTGGTCGTGGGTCAGGTGCCAGCTCATGTGGTCAGTGCCTCCCGTAGCCGCGCCTTCGCGCGCATGACCCGTGTCTTCACGGTTCCTTCGGGTATCTGGAGGATCTCCGCCGCCTCGCGGACGGTGAGGCCGTCGAGCACGGTGGCCTGGATCGCCGAGCGCAGTTCGGGGGAGAGCTCGTGCAGGGCGGCGCCCAGCGGCCCGTGCTCGATGTTGAGGAGCACGGTGTCCTCGGCTGACGCGTCGCCGATGGTCTCGTACGGTTCGGGTTCGCTGTCAGCTATCCACCGGTTGGCGCGTTTGCGCAGCTGGGAGATGAGCTGACGGATCGCGATGGTCCACAGCCAGGCCCCGGCGTCGCTGTCGCCGGGGCGGGGGGTGAAGGAGCCGGCGTTGCGCCACACCGCCAGGAAGGTCTCCTGGAGGGCGGCGTCGAGTTGGTCGTTGTCGGAACAGCGGTAGCGCAGACGGGCGCGCAGCCAGGGGGCGTGCCTCCGGTGCAGGATCTCCAGGGCGTCGGTCTCCCCGGCGGCCACGGCGGTCAGCAGCACGGGGTCGGTGCTGTCGGGTCCGTAGGCGGGGGCGCGGCGTCGTGCGCGGCGGAGAAGCTTCACGTGGACTGCTATCGCGGGTCGGGGGCGGAACGGTTCGGGTCGGGGGGTCCGTGTTCTCGCGGCCCTGACCACGGCTTTTCCACGGTACCCGCGCGGCGGTTTCCGAACGGTCGGTGGCGTGGGAGAAACTGGGGCGTATGCGCCTGAGGATCTTCCTTGAGCCCCAGCAGGGGGCCACCTACGAGGACCAGCTCGCCGTTGCCAGAGCCGCCGAGGATCTTGGTTTCGACGCCCTGTTTCGCTCGGACCACTACCTCTCCATGGGCGACCACGTCAGCGGACTCCCCGGACCCACCGACGCCTGGATCACCCTGGCCGGTCTGGCCAGGGACACCTCCCGGATCCGCCTCGGCACGCTGATGACGGCGGCGACCTTCCGCCATCCCGGCCCGTTGGCCATCTCCGTCGCGCAGGTCGACCGTATGAGCGGCGGCCGGGTCGAGTTCGGCTTCGGAGCGGGCTGGTTCGAGGAGGAGCACGCCGTCTACGGCATCCCCTTCCCCGACTCCGCGAGGGAGCGTTTCGACCGCTACGAGGAACAGCTCGACATCATCACGGGATTGTGGTCCACCCCGGTGGGGGACACCTTCCGGTACGAGGGCAGGCACTACCGGCTGGCGGAGGGGCCTGCGCTCCCCAAACCGCAGCAGGGACCGCACCCGCCGGTGCTGATCGGCGGTACCGGGCTCAAGCGCACACCGCGGCTGGCGGCCAAGTTCGCCGACGAGTACAACGTGCCGTTCTCCTCGTTGGAGGACACCGAGGCGGCCTTCGGACGCACGGCCGACGCCGTTCTGGCGTCGGGCCGCAGCGCGCCGATGGTGTACTCGGCGGCCCAGGTCCTGTGTGCGGGGCGTGACGAGGCCGAGGTGTCCAAGCGGGCCGCCCGGATCGGCCGCGACGTGTCGGAGCTGCGCCAGAACGGTCTGGCGGGAACCCCCGACGAGATCGTGGACCGCATCGGCCGGTTCGGTGCCGCGGGTGCTGAGAGGATGTACGTGCAGCTCCTGGACATGTCCGACCTGGATCACCTGGAGCTGCTCGCCTCCGCGGTGGTGCCGCAGTTGGACTGAACGGGGCCGAGCGCCGGGGGTGCCCGCCAGGGCTGGGGGCCCACCCGATAACTTGATATCGAGATACAAGTTAGATACCTTGACGTCAAGATAAAAGCGGGCCTCCCCCCGACCCGCTCCGGGTTCGGGCGATGTGAGGTCGACCGCTTTTCGGCGCCGCGCCCCGGACCCTTGGGCGTCCGCGGCCAGCGGGCCGCGACCCGTGACGATGTGGCGTCGTTGCAGGTCAAAGCGGCCCTGAAGGATCATGGAGGCGGCGGGGTCACTCATCCGTGACCCTCGTACCCCGGTGATCCGGTTAGGGCGGCCTCAGTAGGTCCCGCGTCCACCCCATGGGGGAGGATGCTGAGGACAAAGTGGCGAGATCAGGAGGCAGACACCGTGTCCGCGAACAGCTTCGGCGCCCGTGACACGTTGCGCGTTGGCGACGAGTCGTATGAGATCTTCCGGTTGGACGCCGTCAAGGGCTACAACCGTCTTCCCTACAGCCTGAAGGTGCTGCTGGAGAACCTCCTCCGCACCGAGGACGGCACGAACGTCACCGCCGAGCACATCACGGCCCTGGGCAACTGGGACGCCAAGGCGCAGCCCAGCCAGGAGATCCAGTTCACCCCCGCGCGGGTGATCATGCAGGACTTCACCGGCGTCCCGTGCGTCGTCGACCTCGCCACCATGCGCGAGGCCGTCCGCGACATGGGCGGTGACCCGGACAAGATCAACCCGCTCGCCCCCGCCGAGCTGGTGATCGACCACTCCGTGGTCGTCGACCTCTTCGGTCGCCCCGACGCCTTCGAGCGCAACGTCGAGATCGAGTACGAGCGCAACTACGAGCGCTACAAGTTCCTGCGCTGGGGCCAGACCGCCTTCGACGAGTTCAAGGTCGTCCCGCCCGGCACCGGCATCGTGCACCAGGCCAACATCGAGCACCTCGCGCGGGTCACGATGGACCGCAAGGGCCAGGCCTACCCCGACACCTGTGTCGGTACGGACTCGCACACCACCATGCAGAACGGCCTGGGCATCCTGGGCTGGGGCGTCGGTGGCATCGAGGCCGAGGCAGCCATGCTCGGCCAGCCGATCTCCATGCTCATCCCGCGCGTGGTCGGCTTCAAGCTCACCGGTCAGCTCCAGCCCGGCACCACCGCGACCGACCTCGTGCTCACCATCACCGAGCAGCTGCGTAAGCACGGTGTGGTCGGCAAGTTCGTCGAGTTCTACGGCGAGGGCGTCTCCTCGGTGCCGCTGGCCAACCGCGCCACCATCGGCAACATGAGCCCGGAGTTCGGTTCCACCGCCGCGATCTTCCCGGTCGACGACGAGACCATCCGGTACATGCGCCTGACCGGCCGCTCCGAGCAGCAGGTCGCCCTGACCGAGGCCTACGCCAAGGCCAACGGCTTCTGGCACGACCCGGCCGTCGAGCCGGAGTTCTCCGAGTACCTGGAGCTCGACCTCGCCGAGGTCGTCCCCTCCCTGGCCGGTCCCAAGCGGCCCCAGGACCGCATCGCGCTGTCCGCGGCCAAGTCGACCTGGCGCCACGACGTCAGCAACTACGTCGACGACGAGGTGGACGAGGCGGGCGACGAGTCCTTCCCGGCCTCCGACGCCCCGGCCCAGGCCGCCAACGGTGCGCGCCCGCACAAGTCGGTCAAGGTCACCATGGCCGACGGCACGGAGACCGAGATCGACCACGGCGCCGTCGTGATCGCCGCGATCACCTCGTGCACCAACACCTCGAACCCCTCGGTCATGCTGGGCGCCGCCCTGCTGGCCAAGAAGGCGGTCGACAAGGGCCTGTCCCGCAAGCCGTGGGTCAAGACCTCCATGGCCCCGGGCTCCAAGGTCGTCACCGACTACTACGAGCGCTCCGGCCTGACCCCCTACCTGGACAAGCTGGGCTTCAACCTGGTCGGCTACGGCTGCACCACCTGCATCGGCAACTCGGGCCCGCTGCCCGAGGAGATCTCGAAGGCGGTCCAGGACAACGACCTCGCGGTCTCCGCGGTCCTGTCCGGCAACCGCAACTTCGAGGGCCGGATCAACCCGGACGTGAAGATGAACTACCTGGCCTCGCCGCCGCTGGTGGTCGCCTACGCGCTGGCCGGGTCGATGGACATCGACATCACCACCGAGCCCCTGGGCATCGGCAGTGACGGTCAGCCGGTCTACCTGGCCGACATCTGGCCGACCGCCGAGGAGATCCAGGAGGTCATGGACTCCGCGATCGCCTCCGACATGTACACCGCCGCCTACGCGGACGTGTTCGCCGGTGACGACCGCTGGCGCGAGCTGCCCACGCCGACCGGCAACACCTTCGAGTGGGAGGCCGAGTCGACCTACGTCCGCAAGCCCCCCTACTTCGACGGCATGGGCCAGACGCCCGCTCCGGTCACCGACATCTCCGGTGCCCGCGTCCTGGCCAAGCTGGGCGACTCGGTCACCACCGACCACATCTCCCCGGCCGGTGCGATCAAGCCGGGCACCCCGGCCGCCGAGTACCTCAAGGCCCACGGTGTGGAGCGCCGCGACTTCAACTCCTACGGTTCCCGTCGCGGCAACCACGAGGTGATGATCCGCGGTACGTTCGCCAACATCCGCCTGCGCAACCAGATCGCGCCGGGCACCGAGGGCGGCTACACCCGCGACTTCACCCAGCCCGACGCGCCGGTGTCGTTCATCTACGACGCCGCGCAGAACTACGCCGAGCAGGGCACCCCGCTGGTCGTCCTGGGCGGCAAGGAGTACGGCTCCGGTTCCTCGCGTGACTGGGCGGCCAAGGGCACCAGCCTGCTGGGCGTGCGCGCGGTCATCACCGAGTCCTACGAGCGCATCCACCGCTCCAACCTGATCGGCATGGGTGTCCTCCCGCTGCAGTTCCCGGAGGGCCACTCCGCCGACTCCCTCGGTCTGACCGGCGAGGAGACCTTCTCCATCACCGGTGTGACCGACCTCAACGAGGGCCGCGTCCCCGGCACGGTGAAGGTCACCACCGACACCGGTGTCGAGTTCGACGCCGTGGTGCGGATCGACACCCCGGGTGAGGCCGACTACTACCGCAACGGCGGCATCCTGCAGTACGTCCTGCGTCAGCTGATCGCCAAGCAGTAGTGACCGAGACCGCAGCCCGCGCCCGACAGGCGTGAGCGCGGTGCATCGAGGGCCGCCACCGTCCGACCGACGGCGGCGGCCCTTCTCGTGTCCGAGGGACCGGTCACATCCGCGGGATCCCGGGGATCGCCTCCCGCACGGAAACCACCCCTTGAATACGCCTTGACCAGGGATTTTCCCAGACATCGTGCGGCTCCCGGAGGACACGGCCACCAGGGGTGCGTCGGCGCGTTCCGCTCCGAGGCGTTTGCACGAAGGAAACTCGGTTAGGGCTCGAAGAGAACGAAGCGCGACACGACGACGAAAGGACTCCACGGTGTCCGAGATTGTCGAGACTGTTGAAGTCGATCTGCCCGTCACCGCCGCCTACGCGCTGTGGACCCGCTTCGAGAGTTTCCCGGAGTTCATGGAGGGTGTCAGCCGCGTCGAGCGCCGCACCGACAGCCTCATGCACTGGTACATCGAGATCGGTGGCCAGGAGCGGGACTTCGAAGCCGAGATCACCGAGCAGATCCCCGGCGAGCGCGTCGCCTGGCGCAGCACGGACGGCGTCTCGCACGCGGGCGTGGTGACCTTCCACCACATCTCCGAGACCCGCAGCCGTGTCACCCTCCAGCTGAGGGCCGCTCCGGAAGGGGTGGTCGAACAGCTCGGAGACAAGCTCGGCCTGGTGAAGGCCCGGGTGAAGGGCGACATGAAGCGTTTCAAGAACTACGCCGAGTCCTCGAAGGCGACTCCCTGAACCCGTCCGTCCCTCCGAGAGCCACACCGCTGACTCCCTCGGTCCGACCGGTGAGGAGACCTTCTCCAACACCGGTGTGACCGAGCTCGACGAGGGCCGCCGCCGTCCGACCGACGGCGGCGGCCCTTCTCGTGTCCTGGCTGCGTGAATTCGGGGTGTGTGAACATCACGGCCGCTCAACCGCCTCGTTGCGCTTCGAGCAAGGCGAGGCGGGGAGCGGGTTCCGGTGCCTTTCGCGGCGCTATGTTCGTGAACGTGCTTCGTTTCCCCCGCGTCCCCCTCCTGGCCCTGGCGGCCCTGGCCTGGGCCTTTCTCGCCGTACCGTGGACGGCACGCGACCCCCTCCTACTGGCGGCGCTGACCGGCACGGTGGTCGGTGCCGTGACCCTCCTGGACCTGTGGGGGTACGCGCTCCGAACCCCCAACACCCCGCCCGAGGCCGACGTGGCCCTTGCCCTGCTCCACGGAAAGCCGGACGAGATCGACGTGGTCGGTTCCCTGGTCATCTCGGGCCGGGTCCTCCGGCGTCTGGGGGCCCGCCCTGGAGACCCCGACAGCCGGGTGTGTTCGACCAACCCCCTGCACGGGCCCGCCGCCGGTCTGGGCAGGAGTTACTGGTCCAGGCACACAGACAGGCTCCTGTGCGCGTGGTGTCTGAACCGGTCACCGAAACACCGCTTCCACTGTTATCGGCTGCACCCGAGGGTGGAGGGAGAGACCCCCGGATTCGCCTCAACGCGCAGAACACGGTGGCGGTCTGGCGACTACGGATCGCGTGGCAGGATCCGCGCCCAGGAGCTGTTGCGCACACCATGATCCCTCTCCCTGTCACTTCCTCCGCCCCGCTTCAACCGCTCGGACCCTGGGCCGCCCCCTTGCCCTGGGTACTGGCTGCGCTGGCCGTGGCCGGACTCCTGTTCCTGGCCTGGCGCCGCTACGCCCTCCCACCGCTGCCCGCCCTGCGCCAGCACGCGGCCTTCGACAACGCCGACCGCGCACGGGTCAACGAGCTGCGGAGCCGGGCGGAGGGCCGCCTCACCGAGGTGGGCCAGCGCCTGGCCGAATCCGGGGAACGGGTGCGCAACACTCCGCGGCTGCGCCGCGCCCTGGATGCCCACGCGGCTGCCCGCCGGGTCCACGACGGGGGAGGTGACGCCCCCGACCTGGTGGAGTCGGTGGGGGTCCTGATCCTGCTGGACCTGGCCGAGGACCACTACGCCAGAGCTGTGGCCCGGCGCCGTGACGAGGCACCCGAAGTGCGCACCCACTGCTACGCCAATCCCCTGCACGGCACCGACACCGAGCACACCGACTGGCGGGAGGTCGGAGGCACGCGTGTCACCGGTGTGCCGCTCTGCGCCGACTGCGCTGAGGCGGTGCGCACACGGAGGCGTCCCAACGTCCTGCCCGACCGGGACCGAGGGCGCACCGTGCCCTACTACAAGGTTCCCGCGGAGCGGAGCGTGTGGGCGGCGACGGGGTTCGGCACCCTCCGGAGCGACCTCGTGGAGCGGGTGCTGCGCGGAGAGCACCGTGGCTGATCCGAGCTGACCAGCTGCGGAGTCGGCGCTGGGAGCTCCGTCCCGGGTTCCGGGTCGACCGAAAGCTCCGGATATGCTCGTGCGCATGCCCCTGACCCCCGACCCCTCCTCTCCAGGGTTCGCTGAACTGCGCCGACGTCTCCTGACGTTGGGCGCCGTGGCTCTCTTCGCCGTGTTCGCGACCCTGTTCGCGGCGGCGCCCGCCGCGTGGGCGGACCCCGGGGCCGGGGCGACCGAGGCCTACGAGAGTTCCCCGACCCCGGCCGAGTACTACGCCGAGGAACTCGCCGAGCGCCCCGAGGGCGCGGCCGTGTTCGTCGACGAGGTCATGGCCGGCCAGTACGACGTGGCCGAGCTGGAAGAGGAGCTGCACGAGCTCTTCTCGACCCTCGACGTCCCGTACCACGTGATCGTCAGCCCCTTCCCCGGCCCCCAGGAGGAGTGGGGAGGCGCCTCCGTCCTGGCCCCGGTGGTCGACCGGCTCGGGCAGGACGGCCTGTACGTGCACCTGCGCCCCGACACGTACACGCAGGAGGCGCAGGTCCGCGGTTACGACCTGCCCGCGGCGGACAGCGTGCGCGCGCTGTACGACGATCCCAGGATCGAGCACCGCACCCCCGTCGACACGGTCGCCGCCGTCCTCGTCGAACGCCTCCAGGGCGCCGCGCCCGTGGTGGAGCCGGACGGCTCGGGCGCGGAGGGATCGGAGGCCGAACCGGGGACACTCGCCGCGTTCTGGGAGGGGTTCCTCGAGGAGACCGATCCCGCGAGCTCCATGGGCGCGGAGAACCTCGGCACCCTGTCCGGGCTGGCCGGGGGGTTCCTGATCGCCTCGGCCGGGTTCTGGATCTGGTGGCGGCTCCACGAGGGCCGCGCGGCCGCCTTCGAGGTCCCGGTCGTGATCGTCACGGGCCTGGCCCTGGCCGGGCTGAGCGTCGCCGGGCCCTACGCCCTCACGGTGAACGCGGCGGAGGAGGACGGCGCCGAGATCGCGCGCGATCCCGCCGAGGCCCGCTTCGAACCGCCCTATGTCACCGGCACCGACCGGGTGGAGCGCCTGATTGCCGAGACAGAGTCCGCCCCCCTGTACGTCGGGCCCCTGGTCCCGATGGACCGGACCGGGCTCGCGGCCACCGCCGAACGGCTGGAGGAGTCGGAGCTCCCGGTCCGCGCCGTGGTCGTGCCCATGGCCGGGAACGACGAGTCCGCGGGTGACCCCGAGGTCCTGGCCTACGCCCTGGCCGAGCTCACCGGGGAGGAGGCCGTCTACCTGGTCGCCACCGTCGGCACCGGGGGGCAGGTCGGGGTCGCCGCCGGGTCCGCCGGACTGGGTATCGACCCCTTCGACCTGAGCCGGACGCTCTGGGATATCTCCGAAGCCACCCCTGCGGAGGCCATCGAGGCGGCGCTGCCCGCGCTCGCGGAGGTGCCCACCGATCCCGGCCGGGCCGACGCCGAACCGCTGTTCACGGACGACTACGCGCACGAACCCGGCTCGCCCTCGGAGCGCTTCTTCGGTGACGGCTTCCTCCCCTGTCTCCTGGCCGTGGGCCCGCTGCTCTCAGGAATCCTCTTCGGAATCGCCCTCGTCGTGGTCTCCGTGGTGCGGGCGGTGCGCAAGGGCACGGGCGGACGCCGGCCCCGGATGAGCACACGCGCCCTGCGCAGGCTCGCCCTGGCCGAGACCCGGTCCATGGTCCGGGAGCTGGAGGAGGTCCAGGACGCGCTGGTCCCCGAGTGGGCGATGCGTGACGCCGACGCCTCCCTGGTGGTGCTCCGCCGCCCCGTGGACGCGCTCGACCTCCTCGGGGTCACGGTCCTGGCCCGCCGGGCCCGGGCGGCCATCGCCGGGAACGCCGTACACGGTACTCGGGCGGTCTGCTCGGCCGACCCCCTGCACGGGCAGGCGCGCAGGACCGGCCGGGTCCACCGCCTCCCGGGCCGCAGGCCGCTGTGCGACTCCTGTTTCGACCTCTCGGACAAAGAGCGGGACAGCCGTGTGCTGGAAGTGCGGATCGACGGGGCCTGGGTCCCGCACCTGGACCTGGACCGGGTCTGGGTCCGCACCAACTACGGATCGACCGGGCGCGCCCTCGTCGACGGAATCCTGGAGAAGAGCGATGCGTAGCCCCCGAACCCCCGTCGCCGCGTCGGCGCTCGTTCTGGCCTGCCTGATTGCGTCCCCCGCCGCGGCCCAGCCGGAGGAGAACGCCTCCCAGGCGATCGCCGACACCCTGGCCGCGTCCCCGGTCCACGTGGACCCCGCCTACGACAGCGCCTTCGGCGACGAGGCCCAGCAGGAGGTCGTCTCCCTCATCGAGGCCTCGGACCTGCCCCTGTACGTGATCGTGGTGCCCCTGATCGAAGGGGACACCTGGGACGGCCAGCCCGACGACCTGGCCACCCTCGTCCACGACCGCATGGGTGGCGGGGAGGGCCACTACCTGGTCTTCGCCAACAGCGGCATGCACGGGAAGGACTTCGGTGCCGCCCACGACAGCCCCGCCCACTACGGTGCCCTCACCTCCTCCTACGCCACGCAGTTCAGGGGAGATCTGGCCACCGTGGTCGAGGTCTCGGTGGAGACGGCTCTGTCCGACGACCCCGAGGGCGCCTTCCTCGCCGCCGAAGCGGCCTACGAGGAACAGCGGGAGGACACGGCGCCGGCCCCGGACCCCTCTCCCTCGGGTACGGACGAGTCGGCGGAGGCCGGTGGCGTCGGACTCCCCGGCTGGCTGTGGCCGTCCGTGGCCGTCCTGGCACTCGTCCTGGCCGCCGGGCTCGCCTGGCGCGCCCGCCGTGCCAGGGTCCCCTCGCTGCCCGCGTTGGCCGTCACCCAGCACGCCGGGTTCGACAACGCCGACCGCGCCGAACTGGACCGGCTGGTCGAACGGGGTGCGACGGACCTGGTCGAACTGGGTGAACGCCTGGGCCGCCTCGGCGCGGCACCCAAGGGCGAGGAGGGCAACCGGCTCCTCCAGCACGCGCTGGACGCCCGGGCCGCCGCGGCCAGTGTCCACGACCGCATGGCGGCCACCGGACCCACCCTGCCCGACGCGGTCGGTGTGCTCGTCCTGCTCGACATGGCCGAGGACGCCATCGTGCGCAGCGGTTCCAGGTCCGGGAAGCCGCGGGTGCACTGCTACGCCAACCCGCTGCACGGCACCGGCACCAAGCTGACGGAGTGGCGTGAGTTCGGCGGCACCCGCAGTGTCCGGGTACCGCTGTGCGCCGAGTGCGCCTCGACGGTCCGGGGCCGTGGCCGTCCACGGGTCCTGCCCGCCCGGTACCGGGGGAGCGAGGTGCCCTACTACGAGGTGCCCGCCGAGGAGAGCGTGTGGGCGGCCACCGGCTACGGTGCCCTGCGCGCGGACCTGGTCGACCGTGTCCTGCGCGGCGAGCACCGGGGCGAGCGCACCCGGTGACCGGTTCGACCGCCTCCCGGAAGGCCACCAGACAGAACACCAGGAAAGTTGCTCCGATGGACTCCTCCCGCCCCCTCGCGGGCCACCGCTCCCGAACGGGCCGCCGTGCGCTGCCGTACCTGACCGCGCCGCTGCTGGCCGCCCTGGTGCTGCTCGGCTCGGCGACCGCAGGCGCGGGACCCGCGCACGCGGAACCCGAGAACCCCAAGCCCTCTCCCGCCGAGCACTTCGCCGGGCTCCTCGCCGAGGAGCCCGAGGGCGCGGCGGTCGTCGTCGACGACTCCCTCGCCGGGGACTACGGCCTGGCGGAACTGGAACAGAGCCTGCACGGCTCCTTCGGCAGGCTGGACGTGCCGTACTACGTCGTGGCCAGCAGCGTCCCGGACTACGCGACCTCGAGTGACGACCTCCTGGCCGGGTTGCAGGACCGTGTGGGCAAGCCCGGCCTGTACGTCCACCTGCGGCCGCAGCAGTCCCGGGTCCACGCGGTGGCCCGTCAGGTGGACCTGCCGCTGGCCGAGGCCGACCGGGTGCTCGGCAGGGAGCGGGCGTTCACCATCCACACCCCGCTGCACACGATGGCGGGCGTCTACGTGGACACCCTGACCGCCCCCGACCTCGCCGAACGGGCCGAACTGCGCTGGAACGACACACTGCCGTTCACCTGGTGGCTGGAGGCCCGGTTCGGCGGTCTACGGCTGGAAACCCGGTCCGGACCGGCCCAGTTGGGCGAGCTCACGGCGGGGGTCGCCGGAGCGGCGGTGACGCTGGGGCTGCTGCTGGGGGCGGTCCGCTCCGGGCGGCGGGGCCGGGCGGCGAAGACGGGGTACACCGGGGACCTGCCCGGGGACCGGGCCCTCGGTGTGGGCCGCGTCCTCGTCCTGGGTACGGGCGCGGTCGTGGTGGTCGCCTCCGTGGTCCACCTGTCCACCGCGGCCCTGCCCTGGGAGCAACAGCAGCGGGGGCCGACCCCTCCGCAGGTCGGCCCCTACGTCGCCTCCACGGTCCGGGTCACGCGGATCGCCGAGGAACTGGCCGAGGATCCCCTGTACGTGGACCCCCTGGCCCAGGTGGGCGTCCAGGACCTGAACGGAACCGCGGACCGCCTGACCGGGGCCGAAGTCCCTGTCTACACCGCGGTGCTGCCGATGAGCCGTACCGACGAGTCAGGCGGCGACCCGGAGGTCCTCGCCTACGCGCTCCACCACGTCATGGACGAGGACGGCCTCTTCATCGTCGTGGACGCCACCGTCGAGGATTCCCCCAAGGTGGGGGTGGCCCTGTTCGGTGTCGAGGCCGAGGGCCTCTCCGAGGACGCGTACGGCCTGTGGGAGGTGACCGGGCACCGGTTCGACCGGACGGTCGACCAGGCGTTGGCCGAACTGCTCGACTGGCTGGGGGAGGTCTCGGCGGCTCCGGGGCAGGAACCGGAGACACCCGACTGGGTTCAGGACAGGGCCGAACCGCCCTACGAGCCCTCCCGGTGGGAGGAGTTCTTCTCCGGCCGGTTCGCCGGGGCCCTGTTCCTGGCCGGACCGCTCACGGCCGCGGTGCTCCTCGCGCTGGCGGGTCTGGCGCTCCGCGCCAGGGGGCGCCTGCGTGCCGTGCCGGGGCGCGCCCTGCGGCCGCGCGCCGACCGCGCGGTGCGCCGGGCGGTCAGGGCGCTGGAGTCGGCGCCGCAGGACCGCCCGGGGAGGGACCGGGCCCTGCGCGAGATCGACACCGCCCTGGCCGTCCTGGCCGGGGAACCGGACGAACTCGACCTGGTCGGGGTGATCGTGCTGGCGGAGCGGTCCGTGCGCAGGCTGGACCCCGAGGTGGTGACCGGGGTCGACGCACAGCTCTGCGAGGTCAACCCCCTGCACGGCCAGGCCGTGCGGCGCGGGACGGGGCCCGGCCCATCCCTGTGCGCCTCCTGCACGGCGCTGGGGAAGAGCGAACGCGACCGGCGCACCCTCCGGGTGGCCGCTCCGGAGGGAGGCCGCGTCCCGCACGGGGAGCTGAACCGGCGGTGGGTCACCACCGGCTACGGGACCAGGGGCCGACTCGAGGCCGAAGATCTGCTGAAGGAAACCGATGTCCACTGACCACAGGACCACGCGTACCCGTTGGGCCGCGGTCGCGGTGCCGCCCCTGGCCGTCCTCCTCCTGGCCGCCGCTCCGGCGGCGAGCCGGGCCGACACCGCTGAGGAGGGACCGGGGCCGAGCGAGCGCCTGGCGGCGGCGCTGGAGGAGTCACCCGTCTACGTCGATCCCACCTACGCCAGCGCCCTCCCCGAGGACCTCGTCCAGCAGGTGGAGAACAGCATCAACGACTCCGGGGCGCCGCTGAGGGTGGTGGCCGTCCCGATGATCGAGGGCGGCGACTGGAACGGTGACTCCTCCCTCATGGTGTCCGCCGTGCACGACAGGAGCGGCGCGGACGAGGCGCACTACCTGGTCCTGGACGGCCGGAGCCTGTCCGGGCACGACTTCGAGGCGGGGGGAGAACGCACGAGCCGCGCCTTCTACGGCTCCGAGGCGGCCTCCGTGGAGCTGGGCCGGGACGCCCCGGCCGCGGAGCGCCTGGAGCGGGCCGTGGAGGTCGCGCTCTCCGACGACCCGGAGGGGATCTACGACACCGCCAGGGAGCAGCAGGAGAGTGCCCCGTTCGACTGGAGGTACTCGCTCGGCCCGGGAGGGTACACGCTGTTCGCGGTGCTTCCCTGGGTCCTGGCGGCTCTCGCCCTGCTGGGGCTCGGCTTCGGCCTCCACCGCTGGCGCCGGCCCCGGCCGGTCCCCGTGCTCGCCCAGCACGCGGCGTTCGACAACGCGAACCGGGCGCGGCGGTCCGAGCTGGCCCGCCGGGCGGGTGAGGAGGTGGTCGAACTCGGCGAGCGCCTGAGCCAGGCGGCTCCGACCAGCGGTGACGGTGCGGCGGAGGCCCTCCACCGGGCTCTGGACGCGCACGCCGCGGCCCGTAGGGTCTACGACCGGCTCCCCGACACCGGGGCCCTGGAGGAGATCGCCGGGGTGCTGGTGCTGTTGGACATGGCCGAGGACCACCTGGACCGGGCGACCCGGCCCGTCGGCCGCCAGCGCTCCGCGCCCCTGCGCTCGCACTGCTACGCGAACCCGCTGCACGGGACCGTCACCAAGGTGACGAAGTGGCGGGAGTTCGGC
The DNA here is from genome assembly GCF_000341085.1 of Nocardiopsis ganjiahuensis DSM 45031. Lineage (GTDB taxonomy): Bacteria > Actinomycetota > Actinomycetes > Streptosporangiales > Streptosporangiaceae > Nocardiopsis > Nocardiopsis ganjiahuensis. The sequence continues at coordinate 137,390 of NZ_ANBA01000014.1, forward strand.
GGGCGCAACGACATCAGGGTGCCGCTGTGCGCTCCGTGCGCGAAGGCGGTCCGGGACCGGCAGCGCCCGACCGTGCTGTCCGCCCGGTACCGGGGACGTGAGGTGCCCTACTACGAGGTGCCCGCCGAGGAGAGCGTGTGGGCGGCCACCGGTTACGGCGCCCTGCGTGAGGACCTGGTCGAGCGTGTTCTGCGCGGCGACCGCCGGGGCCGGACGAGATAACGTCCGGGCATCGGATCAGGGGATGCGGGAACCGGGACCGTGTACGGGCGGTCAGTTCCCTGTGGCACCCTGACATGGCGCCCCGCCGGGGCGCCACGGGAACGGTGACGGAAGAGAGACGGGCGGGCTGTGGACGACCCTCAGAACCAGGGATCGGAGGCCGAGGAGGTCGGCGGCTACCGACTGACTCGTTCGCTGGGACGGGGCGGTTTCGGTGAGGTGTTCCTCGGTGAGGCCGAGGACGGTACCCGCGCCGCGGTGAAGCTGTTGCACGCCAGTTGGTCGGGCGACCCCGACATGCGGCGCCGCTTCGCCGCCGAGGTCGATCAGGCCCGGCGGGTGAGCGGGTTCTGCGTGGCGACGATCCTGGACGCCGACCCCGGCGCCGAACGGCCCTGGATCGCCACCGAGTACATCGACGGCCCCACCCTCCAGGCCTCGGTCGAGCAGAACGGTCCGCGCTCGGGAGTGGAACTCCAGCGTCTGGCCGTGGGCAGCGCGACCGCGCTCGCGGCGATCCACGCCGCCGGGGTGGTGCACCGCGACCTCAAGCCGGACAACATCATGCTGGCCCCGGACGGGCCGAGGGTGATCGACTTCGGTATCGCCCGCGCCGTGGAGACCACCTCGGTGACGGCCAGCGGGGTGGTCGGAACGATCGGCTACATGGCCCCCGAGCAGTTGGAGGGCGCCCGCCTCACCTCGGCCGTGGACGTCTTCTCCTGGGCGTCGGTGATGGTCTTCGCGGCGACCGGCAGGGAGGCCTTCCACGGCCCCACCCAGGCCTCGCGCATCGCCCGCATCCTGGGCGGCGAGCCCGACCTCGGTGGACTGGAGGGCGCCTTCGCCGACATCCTCCGCGCCTGTCTGGACAAGGAGCCCGGGAAGCGGCCCGACGCCGAGACCCTCATGCGGTGGCTGATCTCCGCGCCCTCCGGCGGCGGCGCGGCCCCGGCACCGGCGGGGACCGGCGGCCACACGGCCGCCCCCGGCCGGGACCTCACCGCGGTGACCCCCTCACCGGACGCCCACACCCGGGTCGGGGTCGAGGGGACCAGGGTCGCCGAGCACCCGCCCACCGGTGTGGTCCCGGTCGACCCCACCAGGGTGGCCCCGCCCGGGAAGACCGACCCCACCCGCGCGTACACACGCATGGCACCGGCCGAGGCGCGCCCCGGACAGACCCCGCAGCCCGGGCAGACCCCGTCGGAGCGGCACCTCCAGCAGGCTCCGCCGCCCGTGTCGCACACGCCGGCCCCGTACGCGCCGCCCCCGTACCCGCCGGTCTCCGAGACCCCGGTGCCCGGGCACACCGGGGCGGTGCCGCCCTACCACTTCGTCGGCGTCCGCTTCCTCGACCCCGGGGCCCTGGCCGAGGCGATGCAGCAGAACTGGAGCGCCGCCGTCCAGGTCTTCAGCGACCCCGTCGAACGCGCCGCCCTGGGCGCCTGGATCGTCGACGACCTCGGGGACACCAGAGTCGACCGCTCCCTCTTCCGCCGCGAGGTCAGGGACGCCAACCTGGCGGTCGCCTCCTTCGTGGCCCAGAACCGCCCCGACCTGCCACCGGTCTTCCGCGGCAGGGGCGTGTCCCTGGCCGAGCTCCGGGCGCTCTTCTCCGACCCCGGGCCGATCCTGACCGGTGCTCCGATGGCCAACGAGATGGTCCTGCTGGCCCGGCCCGAGCTCCTGCGGCTGTTGAGCGCGCACCAGGGCTCCGAGGCCGCCGAGTACCAGCGCCTCGCCGAACAGCTCGACCGGGCCGAGCGCGCCGGGACACTCATGCACGAACAGCTCGCCCAGCAGCTCGTGGGGTGGCGCTCCAGCAAGCCCAACGTCAACCCCTCGCTGATCCTCGCCTTCCTCCTGAACCCCGACCGGATGGTCCCGCCCGGAAGCGGCGGCGACTCCGGGGTCGCCGAGTGGGTGGACATCCTCTGGCAGCGCGTCATGAACTCCGGGGATCCGGACAACGCCGGGTACGCCGCAGCGGTCTACGGTTCCATGAGCACCCTCCAGGCCCTGGCCCGTCAGCGCCGTTACTGGGAGAGCCGCTACTCCGAGGTGTCCACCGCCCACGAGGCCGTCCAGGACAAGGTGCGGCTCCAGGAACGGATCGCCACCGTCGTCCGCTGGAGCAAGTACTCCCTCTTCGGCATCCCCGTCGGCCTGGTCCTGGGAGCGGCCACCGACAGCGAGGCCTTCGGCCTGCTGTCCCTGCTGGGGGCGCTCGGCGCAGTGGTCCTGGTCGGGGCCGTCGCCACGAACCTGGTGCTCTGCGGGCCCGCCCCCCGTCGACGGCAGCGGGTCATGGAACTGCACAACTCCGGGCACCAGCTGCCGCAGCTCACCTCCGGGGTGGAGCGCATCCGCGCGGACCTGGCCCAGGCGCGCAGGATCAGCGCCGGCTGACACCACCGGCCGGCACCACGGCGCGGCACCACGGGTCGGCGTCGTCGGCCGTGCCGCGCCGTGCGACGCGGCGCACGGAACAGGACAAGAGAAGAAGGAAGGGTGGGATCGTGGACGAGACCACGGACGTGACCTCCTCCCCCCGGAGGGCCGGTCCGTATCGTCTGACCCGTTCGCTGGGACGGGGTGGTTTCGGTGAGGTCTTCCTCGGTGAGGCCGAGGACGGCACCCGCGCCGCGGTGAAGCTGTTGCACGCCAGTTGGTCGGGCGATCCCGACATGCGGCGCCGCTTCGCCGCCGAGGTCGATCAGGCCCGGCGGGTGAGCGGGTTCTGCATCGCCGCGATCCTGGACGCCGACCCCGGCGCGGACGAGCCGTGGATCGCCACCGAGTACATCGACGGCCCCACCCTCCACCGCGCTGTCACCGAGGACGGCCCCCGGACCGGCGACGAACTCCAGCGCCTCGCGGTCAACACGGCAACCGCGCTCGCGGCGATCCACGCCGCCGGGGTGGTGCACCGCGACCTCAAGCCGGACAACATCATGCTGGCCCCGGACGGGCCGAGGGTGATCGACTTCGGCATCGCCCGCGCCGTGGAGACCACATCGGTGACGGCCAGCGGCATCGTCGGCACGGTCGGGTACATGGCTCCCGAGCAGTTGGAGGGGATGCGCCTCACCTCGGCCGTGGACGTCTTCTCCTGGGCGTCGGTGATGGTCTTCGCGGCGACCGGCAGGGAGGCCTTCCACGGCCCCACCCAGGCCTCGCGCATCGCCCGGGTGCTGTCCGGGGAACCCGACACCGGCGACCTGTCCGGGCCGCTGCTGGACACCGTCCTGGCCTGCCTGGACAAGGACCCGAAGCGTCGTCCGGACGCGGCCGCGCTCTTCCACCACCTGATCTCGGGCAGCGCGCCGGGACCCGGGGCGCCGGTGGCCCCCACCCGGGTGGAGGAGGTGGCGCCGACGCCGCCCACCCGCCGGTACACCGAGATCGCTCCGAACCCCGCTCCGCGGCGTCCGGCTCCCACCCCACCGCCCGCCCCGCCGCGTACACAGAGCTCCTACGCCGCCCCGGCCCTTGCCCGCACAAGCGAGGGAGAGGCCCCGCCGTACAGTTTCGCCGGGGTCCGCTTCACCCGGATCGAGGCGCTGGCCGCCGCCATGCAGGAGCACTGGTCGGAGGCGGTCACGGTTCTCGGCGACCCCGCCGAGAGGTCCATGCTCGGGTCCTGGGTCATCAACGACATCCACGACACCAAGGTGGACCGGTCCCTGTTCCGCAGGGAGGTCAGGGACGCGAACATGGCGGTGGCCTCCTTCATCGCCCAGGCCTGCCCGGAGCTGCCGCCCCGTTTTCGGGGCCACGACCTGACGCTCGAAGGGCTGGGCCGCCTCTTCAGTGATCCCCGCCCGCTCATCACCGGCGGCCACCGGGCCAACGAGCTCATGCTGCTGGCCCGTCCGGAGCTGCTGCGGCAGATGGCGGAGCACCAGGGCGGGGACGGGCCGAGACTGGGCCGGCTGGCCGGGGAGATCGAGGAGGCCGAACGGACCGGCACGGCCTTCCACCGGGAGCTCGCCCAGAACCTCACCGGCTGGCGCGGCTTCGAGGGCAGAGTGGAGCCCGCACTGGTGCTGGCCTTCCTCCTGCACCCGGAACTCGTCGTGCCCCCGGACCCCGGCGGCCTGCCCGGGGTCGCGGACTGGACGGGCGCGCTCTGGCCGCGTGTCGACCTCGCCTCGGGCACCCAGCGCGTGGGGTACGCGGCGGCGGTCTACGCCTGTCTGCCGACCGTCGTCACCCTGGCCCGGCAACGTTCTGCCTGGGAGCAGCGGTCTGTGGCCCTGCACAGCGAGCACAGGGCGCTGGCCGCTGCCGCGCGGTCGGCAGAGGAGCACTCGGGGACGACGAAGGTCCTGGGCGTCGTGGCCGCCCTGTGCCTGCTCTTGTCCGTGGTCTTCGCGGCGGCGGCCCAGGGCTCGGGGTTGGGCATGCTGTTCTTCTTGGCCGCGGTGGGTCTGGTGAGCACTCTGGCGATCCAGAAACAGCGGGACACCAATCGCTACGGGGGCGCGTACGTGCGCCACATGCAGAACCAGCGGATGCAGGGCATCCCCGTCCAGGGGCGGGAGCTGCTCCAGGGGCTCCGGAGGATGGACACCGACCTCCAGCAGGCCCGCCGGCTGTGTTCACAGCCGCCCCGGCAGCGCCACTAGCACCATCGGGACGGAACGACGGAGCCGCCGTGGTCGGGTGACCACGGCGGCTCCGTGCGATCGGTCGGCCGACTAGTAGGTGTAGGGAGTGCCCGGGCCGAGCGGGAGGCCCAGACCCCACCAGAGGAAGAAGAACAGGGACCAGGAGACGAACACCGTGATGCTGATCGGCAGCGTCAGCGAGATCATCGTGCCCACACCGGCGTCCTTGCGGTACTTCTGCAGCAGGCCGAGCACCATGATGAAGTACGCGCTCATCGGGCTGATGATGTTGGTCGCCGAGTCCGCGATCCGGTAGAGCGCCTGGGTGGTCTCGGGGCTGGTGCCCATGAGCATGAACATCGGGATGAACACCGGGGCGATGAGGGCCCACTGGGCCGAACCGCTGGTGATGAACACGTTCAGCAGCGCCGCGAACACGAGGAACCCGATGAAGAGCACGGCCGGGGGCACCCCGGTGGACTCCAGGAAGTTGGCTCCGCTGATCGCGATCACGTCGGCCATGCCGGACCAGGAGAAGTAGGCGATGAACTGGGCGGCGGCGAAGAAGAGCACCAGCACCGGGGCCAGTTCTCGTACACCGACCGCCATCGCGGGCGGCACCGACGCCATGGTCGGCAGCGTGCCCGTGGTGCGGCCGTAGACGATGCCGACGAGCAGGAAGGCGATCGCCAGGACGAAGGCCACACCGCTCAGCAGGGGAGAACTGAGGACTCCGCCGTCCTCCCCGCGCAGCGGTGACGCCGGGGGAGCCAGGGCGGCGGCGATCACGCCGAAGTACACCAGCAGGGTCAGGCCCGCGCGGCGCATGCCCTTGCGTTCGACGTCGGTCAGGAGCATCGAACCGAGGTCGCCGATCTCGGCGTCCTCGTCCTCCTGGGCGTTGCCGGACAGCTTCACCAGGACGAGCTCGGTCAGCAGGGTGATCACGACGGCGAGGAAGATCGCCGAGACGAACGTGAAGAAGAAGTTCGCCAGCGGGTTGACCACGTAACCGGGGTCGATGATCTGCGCGGCGCTGGTGCTGAGGCCCGACATGAGTGCGTCGGTCAGGGTGATGGTCAGTGCCGCGTTGTATCCGGCGCTGACGGCCCCGAAGCCGACGACCAGGCCGAGGATCGGGCTGCGTCCGACGGCCTTGAACACCATCGCGGCCAGCGGGATGTAGACCACGTAGGCGGCGTCGGAGGCCACGCTGGCGCTGATGCCGGTGAGGACCACGGCGAAGGTCAGCCACTTCTTCGGCACCCGGGTGACGCTGCCGCGCAGGGCGGCGGTGACGAGCCCGCTCTGTTCGGCGACCGAGACACCGATCATGACGGACACGATCAGCGGCAGGGGCGGGAAGGCCGCGAAGTTGGCCACCGCGTCGCCGATGATGAAGCGCAGGCCCTCGGCGCTCAGCAGGCTGGTGACGGAGACGGTCTCTCCGTCGGCGGGGGAGACCACCGCTACGTTCAGGGCGCTGAGCACGGCGCTGGTGAGGATCACCAACCCGGCCATGATGACGAACAGCCAGAACGGATGCGGCAACTTGTTGCCGACGCGTTCGATGGCGGAGAGGGCGCCGATGGTCAGGCGCATCCTGCGGGTGGGGGTCTTCGCCGACCCGTTCTGCGTCGTAGTCAAGAGTCTTTCCTTGGAAAGCCGGCTGCCCCTGGGGAGTCGTGGGACCGGGTCCGGGCGGGATACGCACGAGAGGACCCGATGAACAGCAGAGTTTCGGACAAATGGCTCAAAAGGTGCACTTGTGGTGCAGATGACAGTGAATCATGGCCGCCGGAGTGGTGTGACCAGAGTGGAGCGCTGTGTGGCCGTGAAGCCTCAGAAGTTGTCCAACCGCAGGTCGGCGCATTCCTCGGGAGGGTCGCCGGCGTAGAGGGAGTCCTCCTGACGGGACCAGCGGACCCGGTACGGGGCGTACGCCCCGGCGTCCGCGCGGCCGTCGAGCCGCCGGGAGCGCACCTCCTCAGGTGCCTCCACCCACACCAGTACGTCCACCAGGTCGCGCACGGGCGCCGCACCCGAACCGCACCCCTCCACGACCAGGGTCCCCCCGCGCTCGACCAGGTCGGCGGGCAGGCCCACCGGCTCCGACCCGAAACCGCCGCGCCCCCAGTCGTACCGGTGCCAGGCCGCCCCGCGTCCCTCGGCCAGCGGCAGCAGAACCCACTCCCTGAGCAGCCCGGGCGCCTCGGCCAGACCGTCCCAGCCGGGATAGAGGTCCTCCATGGTCAGCACCGCCACCGGTTCGCCGCGGTCGGCCAGGGCCCGGCGCACCTCCTCGGCCACCGTGCTCTTGCCCGAACCCGAACGCCCCTCCACCGCCACGATCCGCACCCGCGGGCCGCGCGGGGGAGTGTCCACCACTGTCTCGGCCACGCGGTCCGCCCACCCGGGCCGGTCGGTTCTCTCCCTTGACATGCCCGGAGCCTAACGGGGCGGGGCTCCGAGGCGCTGTTACCAGGGGTGCCGGGGTACAGCGCCCCGTTCAATGCTTGTAGCATTCCTCGAAACAACGCCAGGGCGCGAAGAACGACGGACGAAGGGGTACGTGGTGACCGACACCGGTACGACCCCTGGTTCCCAGTCCGCGTTGCGCCAGGCCAACGAACGGCGCGTCGTGGACGTGCTGCGCCGCGACGGCACCCAGACCCAGGCCGAACTGGCCCGGGCCACGGGGCTGTCGGCGGCCAGCGTCTCCAACATCGTGCGCGGCCTGCGCGCCGCCGGGACCGTCTCCGTCCGCAACACCTCCTCCAACGGGCGCCGGGCCCGGGCCGTCACCCTCCTGCGCCCGCCGGGGACGGTGGTGGCCGTCGACTTCGCGGTCGACCAGATCCGGGTGGCGATCGGCGACAGCGAGGGCAACATGCTCGCCCGCGAGGCCATCGCCTACGAGGTCGCCGCCGACGCGCCGCGGGCGGTCCGCCGGGCGGCCTGGCTGACCGAGACCGCTCTGCTGGGGGCCCGGATCGACCTGGGCACGGTCGCCTCGGTGGTGGCCTCCGTCCCCGGTCCGATCGCACCCGACACCGGCGCGGTGGGCCCCATCTCCTGTCTGCCCCGCTGGGCGGGCTTCCGCCCGGCGCCGGCTCTCCAGGAGCGGCTGGCCCTGCCCGTGCTGGCCGAGAACGACGCCAACCTCGCGGTGGTGGCCGAGCGCAGGCTCGGCGCCGCGCAGGGCGCCGACCACGTCATCCAGCTGGTCCTCGGCGAGGGCGTGGGCGCCGGCATCGTCATGTCCGGCCGGCTCTTCCAGGGGGCGGGCGGCACCGCGGGCGAGATCGGCCACATAGGGCTCGATCCGCGCGGCCAGGTGTGCCGCTGCGGCAACCGCGGCTGCCTGGAGACCTTCGTCGGCACCGGGTACCTGTTGAACATGCTGCCCAGGAACTACGATCTCGCGCAGGGAACGGACCGGGTCCGCCTGAACGACGTGGTCTCGTCCGCCCTGAGGGGGGACCCGGGCGCCCGCCGCATCATCGCCGAGGCCGGGACCGCCCTGGGACAGGGCGTCGCGATCATGGCCAACCTGTTCAACCCGGACCGCGTGGTCGTGGGCGGTGACCTGGCCGAGGCCGGGAGCCTCCTGCTGGACCCGATGCGGCGGTCGATGGAGCTGGGAACCCTGGGCAGCGCCCTGGCCCAGCTCGAACTGGTGGCCAGCGCCCTGGGTGAGGACGCGCCGCTCCGCGGCGCACTGCTCACGGCCACTCACAGCCTGCGCTGATCGCGGCTCCGCGCGTTCGCGCGTGAAAGTTGTCTTGGTCAAATCCCCTTGACCTTCACACGAGGTCACAGACCTGCCCAAGCCCCTTGACCTGCGCTTTTAATGATTTTATGTTGTGAAGGTAACACTCGTGATGTTTCGGTTATGTGTTCATGAGTTGACGGCAAGGTGGAGTCGGGGTTCTACTTCACATCATCAAACGCGAGTTCCCACCCGCGCCGGTTCCGTAAGAGAGGTCCCCCGCGTTGACTAACAAACGCCCCTACTCCCGACGTTCGGCTGCCCTCGGCATCGCCGCCGCCAGCGCCGCTCTGGCCGTGTTCGCCAGCGCCTGCGGCTCGCTCACCACCGGTTCGGAGGACGGCGAGACCGAGGCGCACAGCCTGGAAGAGGGCTTCCACGTCGGTCTGCTCCTTCCCGAGCTCCAGACGGCGCGCTACGAGGCCTTCGACAAGCCGTACTTCGAGGAGGCGCTCGAGGAGCTGTGCCCCAACTGTGAGCTCTCGTACGCCAACGCCGACCAGGACGTCGACGAGCAGCAGACCCAGGCCCAGGCGATGCTGACCGACGGTGTCGACGTGCTCGTACTCGGCGCGGTCGACTCCGAGGCCGCCGCCGGCACCGTGAACGAGGCGCGCAGCCAGGGCGTCCCCGTCGTCGCCTACGACCGCCTCGCGCAGGGCGGCGTGGACATGTACGTCTCCTTCGACAACTTCCGCGTCGGCCAGGTCCAGGCCGAGGCGCTCCTGGGCGCCCTCGACCAGTCCGGCACCGCGGGCGACGGTCAGATCGTCATGATCAATGGCTCGCCCACCGACCCCAACGCCGGTGACTTCAAGGCCGGCGCCCACGAGATCTTCGAGGGCCAGGTCGAGATCGGCCAGGAGTTCGACACCCCCGACTGGTCGCCGGACGAGGCCAACAGCCAGATGGAGGGCGCCATCACCTCCCTCGGTCTGGACGAGATCATCGGTGTCTACTCGGCCAACGACGGCATGGCCGCGGGCATCATCTCCGCGCTGCGCAGCGCCGGTGTGTCGGTCGAGGACCTTCCCCCGGTCACCGGTCAGGACGCCGAGCTCCACGGCATCCAGCGCATCGTCTCCGGTGAGCAGTACATGACCGTCTACAAGGCCATCCGTCCCGAGGCCGAGATCGCCGCGGCCATGGCCGTCTCCCTGGCCACCGGGGAGGACCTCGACGCGGGTGAGTACTCCGTCACCGAGGTCGAGGACGCCAACGGAGAGAAGGTCGACTCCGTGCTGCTCGACCCCGTCGCGGTCACGGTGGACAACATCAGTGACACGGTCGTCTCCGACGGTTTCTACACCATCGAGGAGATCTGCACCGACGACTACGCCGACTACGACTTCTGCAAGGAAGCCCTCTAACCAGGTCCGGTGGACGGGCCGCCCCGCAACGGCGGGGCGGCCCGGGTGCGAGGCCCCGTGGGGTCACGGAGCAACCGGCCCCCGTCCGCTCGGGGCGAGAAAGAGAAACGAACACATGAGCACACCCGTCCTGGAACTGTCCGGGATCTCCAAGACCTTCGGGGCCGTGAAGGCACTGACCGAGGTCGACTTCCACGTCGCGCCCGGCGAGGTCGTCGCCCTGCTCGGTGACAACGGCGCGGGCAAGTCGACCCTCGTCAAGGTCATCGCCGGGGCGCACCCCGCGGACAGCGGCGGCGCCATCTACTGGGACGAGCAGCAGGTCACCATCGGCGCGCCCGCCGACGCCCAGCGCCTCGGGATCGCCACCATCTACCAGGACCTCGCGCTGTGCGACAACCTGGACATCGTCGGCAACCTCTTCCTGGGCAACGAACGCCTCCACTTCCCCGGCACCCTCGACGAGGTCGAGATGGAGCGCCGTGCCGTGGAGCTCCTCGACTCCCTGTCGGTGAGCATCCCCAGCCTCCGGGTGCCCGTCGCCGCCCTGTCCGGCGGCCAGCGCCAGATCATCGCGATCGCCCGCTCCCTGCTGGGCCAGCCCCGCGTGGTCATGCTCGACGAGCCGACCGCGGCGCTGGGAGTGGCGCAGACCGCGCAGGTCCTCGACCTCATCGAACGCCTGCGCGACCAGGGGCTGGGCGTCGTTCTGATCAGCCACAACATGGCCGACGTCCGAGCCGTCGCCGACCGGGCGGTCGTGCTCCGCCTGGGCCGCAACGCGGGTGACTTCCCCATCGCCACGACCAGCTACGAGGAGATCGTGGCTGCCATCACCGGCGCCTCGGACAACCCGGTGACCCGCCGCTCCACTCGTACCGGCTCATCGGCCACGGCCACGAAGGACAAGGAATGAGCCAGCAGACACACGTTCCCCACAGCGCCGGTGAGGGCCAGCCGGAGAACGCTCCCCGGCGCGACCCGCGGCTCCTGGCCACCGTGGCCTCGCCCAGCGGATGGCTCCAGGCACTGCGCCGCAACCTCAGGGGCGGCGAGCTGGGCGCGGTTCCGGTCATCGTCGGCCTCCTGCTGATCGCGATCGTCTTCCAGTCCATGAACGACCGGTTCCTGTCACCGCAGAACCTGTCGAACCTGACGGTCCAGATCGCCGCCGTCGGCCTCATGACCACCGGCGTGATCATGGTCCTGCTGCTCGGCGAGATCGACCTGTCCATCGGTTCGGTGTCCGGTCTGTCCGCCGGGGTCCTGGCGGTTCTCGCGGTCCGGCACGGGGTCTCCGAGTGGGTCGCCATCGGCGCCGCGGTGGGGGTCGGCCTCCTGGTGGGCCTCCTCCACGGGTTCATCTTCGCGAAGATGGGCGTTCCGGCCTTCGTGGTCACACTGGCCGGCCTGCTCGGCTGGCAGGGCGTCCACCTGTACCTCATGGGCGGCGACGGGAGCATCAACACCAGCTCCAGCGGTCCGATCGCGATGCTCACCCAGACCTACTTCGTTCCGGTGGTGGGCTGGTTCCTGGTCCTGCTGGCCCTGGTCCTGTACCTGGTCTCGGTGCTGACGGTCGAACGCAAGCGACGCCTCGCGGGCCTGCCCTACAAGCCGCTGAGCGAGGTCCTCTTCCGGGCCGTCCTGCTGGCCCTGCCGCTGGTCGGCGGCGTGTGGATCCTCAACCAGTACAAGGGCGTGCCGCTCGCCTTCCTGATCTTCGTGGGCTTCGTCGTCGTCCTGGACCTGGTGCTGCGCAAGACGCGCTACGGCCGCATGGTCTACGCCGTGGGCGGCAGCTCGGAAGCGGCCCGCCGGGCCGGCATCAACGTGGACCTGATCCGGATCTCCGTCTTCGGCATCGCCTCCACCCTCGCGGCCCTCGGCGGCGTCATGCTCGTGTCCCGCAACTTCGCGGCGAGCGTCTCCACCGGCGGCGGCGCCGAGCTGATGATGGCCATCGCGGCCGCGGTCATCGGCGGCACCAGCCTGTTCGGCGGACGAGGCAACGCCTACTCCGCCCTGCTGGGCGGCCTGGTGCTGGGCGCCATCACCTCGGGTCTGCTGCTGCTCCAGATGGACACCTCCGTGCGCTTCATGATCACGGCGGCCGTCCTGCTGATCGCGGTCGTCCTCGACGCGGTCTCCCGGCGCGGACGCAAGACCCACGCCAGAGGCGGCGCCTGACCGGCGTCTCCTCTCCCCGTTCCCCTCCCGGAGGAACAAGGCGGCCGACCCCGGGCCGCCGCAGGGTCCGGGCCGGTTCCACTCCCACCGGCCCGGGCCCTTTCCGTGTGAGGTGTGTCGCTTTCCCCGCGCTCGGAGTGAGGGGCGCGGACGACCGGGGCCCGCCCCGGTGGCGGAACGGGGGCCTTCGCCTCGCCCGGTCCCGGCCGTGTTAACGGGTCCCCGTCCGACCCGCGGGAACGGCGCCCGGCCCGCTGGACCGCCCCTGGGCCGCGGGGCGACCGGTGAGGAGGTCCTGGAGGTGCTGCTCGACGTCCTGCGCGTCCACGCGCCCTGGGGCCACGAGCGCTTCTCCCGGGCCCGGCCGGCCGACCCCGCGGCCGCCCTGCACGGCGGTTGCACGCCGGTGGTGCGTGAGCCCGTCGCCCGGTCGGCCGACGGGACCCCGGTCCCGGGCATGGACGATGCGGTGGTCAGCAACGACCCCGTCACCGCCCAGGGAGCCAACATGGCCTCGTTGCGCGCGGACGTCTGCAGGAGGGCGATCGTCGACCACGGCGGGCGCACCTTGCCACCCCGGTCATCCCATCTCCCTATCTCCTAATCCCGGTCGGAGTGGCGGAGATATAGCGTCGTTCCCCTCATGTTCGCTGATCTCCTCACACCCACCGCCCACGGACTGTTCGGCCAGATCGACGCGTGGGTCTTCCTCCTCGTGGCGGCGTCCGCGGTCCTGGCCGGGGCCGCCGTCCAGAGCATGGTCGGCCTCGGCCTCGGCCTGGTCGCCGCCCCCGTGATCTCCTTCCTCGACCCCACGCTCATGCCCGGGGCACTCCTCATCACCGTGATCATCCTCCCGGTGCTCACTCTCATCCAGGAGTGGCGCCACGTGGACTGGCGCGGCATGGCCTGGGGACTGCCCGCCCGGGTGCCCGGAACCGTGCTGGGGGTGTGGGTCGTGGCCGTCCTCGACCCCAGCGCCCTGGCCGCGGTCGTCGGTGTGATGGTGCTCGTGGCCGTCGCCCTGTCCGTGTGGTCCCTACGGGTGCGCATCACCCCGGTCTCCCTGGTGGCGGCGGGCGCCCTGTCCGGTTTCTCGGGCACCGCGACCTCGGTGGGCGGCCCGCCGATGGCCCTGCTCTACCAGCACGAACCGCCTGAGCGGGTGCGCGCCACCCTGGCCGCGTTCTTCCTGTTCGGCGGTGCGATCTCCCTGTTCTCCCTCGGGATCGGCGGGCAGCTCGACAGCCGCACGGTCGCCGCCGGGGTCGCCGCGATCCCCTTCGTCGGCCTCGGATTCCTCCTCGGGAACCGGGCGCGCCGCTGGGTCGAGCCGGCCAGGATGCGGGTCGTGCTCCTGTGCGTGGTGACCGTCTCCGCGATCGGCCTCCTCGCCCAGGCCGCACTCGGATAGCGTGGGTAGCCGGATGGCCAGGGGTAACCGTGCTCCGAAAAGGGAGTAATCTACGCCGAAACGCCTGTGGCGGCAGATGTTCCCCGTGGTATCCGGCAATGGGGGGAACCGCTGGCGTCGGGATACCGTCAAAGCCGTAGCCTCGGGGGCTGCCGGGTGTGACCCGTGGGCGAAGCCCCATAAACTCGGGTATGTATACCTGCCGGTAGCCAACGCCGGCCCACGTCAGGGGCCGGGCACGGCAAACGTAAGCGGACACGCTGGACGAGGGGACTGACGAGACAGTGGCACTGTTCGAGTCGATACACAATCCGGAAGCGCTCAAGAAGCTTTCGGCCGACCAGCTCCCAGCTCTGGCCCAGGAGATCAGGGACTTCCTTGTCGACTCCTGCTCCCAGACCGGCGGACACCTCGGCCCCAGCCTCGGCGTCGTCGAGCTGAGCATCGCGCTGCACCGGGTCTTCGACTCACCGAAGGACCCCATCCTCTTCGACACCGGCCACCAGGCCTACGCGCACAAGGTCCTCACCGGCCGCCACGACTTCACCGACCTGAAGTCCGAGGGCGGCCTGTCCGGCTACCCCTCCCGCGCCGAGTCCGAGCACGACTTCATCGAGAACTCCCACGCCTCCACCGCCCTGTCCTACGCCGACGGCATGGCCAAGGCCAACGAGGTCCAGGGCCGCACCGACCGGACCGTGGTCGCCGTCATCGGTGACGGCGCCCTCACCGGCGGAATGGCCTGGGAGGCCCTCAACAACATCGCCGAGAAGAAGAACCGGCGCCTGGTCGTGGTCGTCAACGACAACGGCCGCTCCTACTCGCCCACGATGGGCGGTCTGGCCGACCACCTGGCCTCGTTGCGCATGACCCCGGGTTACGAGCAGGCCCTGGACCTTGCGAAGAACACCCTCAACCGCACCCCCGTGGTCGGTCAGCCCCTCTACGAGGCCCTGCACGGCCTCAAGAAGGGCCTCAAGGACACGATCCAGCCGCAGATCATGTTCGAGGACCTCGGCCTCAAGTACCTCGGCCCCATCGACGGGCACGACGAGCCCGCCGTGGAGAAGGCGCTGCGCCGCGCCCGCGACTTCGGCGGACCGGCGATCGTCCACGTGATCACCCAGAAGGGCAAGGGCTACGCCCCGGCCGAGAACCACGACGAGGACCAGTTCCACGCCCCCGGCCCCTTCGACATCGACACCGGCAAGGCCAAACCCGGCCCCAAGGTGGAGAAGTGGACCTCGGTCTTCGCCGACACCATGGTGGAACTGGGCGGCGAGCGCGAGGACATCGTCGGCATCACCGCCGCGATGCTGCACCCCACCGGCCTGAACAAGTTCGCGGACGCCTACCCGGACCGGATCTTCGACGTCGGCATCGCCGAACAGCACGCCGCCACCGCCGCCACCGGCATGGCGATGAACGGCCTGCACCCGGTGGTCGCCGTCTACGCGACCTTCCTCAACCGCTGCTTCGACCAGGTGCTCATGGACGCCGCCCTGCACCGCCAGGGCGTCACCTTCTGCCTGGACCGCGCGGGCGTCACCGGCAACGACGGCGCCAGCCACAACGGCATGTGGGACATGTCCATCCTCCAGGTGGTCCCCGGGCTGCGCCTGGCCGCCCCGCGGGACGCCGCGCGCCTGCGCACCCTGCTGCGCGAGGCCGTGGCCGTCGAGGACGCCCCCACCGTCGTGCGCTACCCCAAGGGCGCCGTCGCCGAGGAGCTGACCGAGATCGGCAAGGTCGGCACCATGGACCTGCTGCGCCGCGCCACCGACGGCGGCCACGCCAAGGACCTGCTCATCGTCGGCGTGGGCACCATGGCCCAGGTCGCCTGTGAGGTGGCCGACCGCATGGCCGACCAGGGCATCGGCGTCACCGTCATCGACCCGCGCTGGGTCAAGCCCCTGGACGAGGCCCTGGTGGCCGAGGCCGCCGAGCACTCCGTGGTGGCGGTCGTCGAGGACAACGGCCGCACCGGCGCCGTCGGCGACGCCGTGGCCCGCCTGCTGCGCGACCACGACGTGGACGTGCCCGTGCGGACCTTCGGCATCCAGCAGGAGTTCCTGGACCACGCCAAGCGCGACCGGATCCTCCAGCAGCAGGGCCTGACCCCGCAGGAGCTGTCCCGCAAGCTCACCGAGACGGTCTCCCGCCGCTCCGAGGGCGCCAAGGACCACCGCGAGCTCGCTGACGAAACAGCCTGACCAGGTCCTTCCCACACCCTTCTGGCAGCCCCGGACCAACGTCCGGGGCTGCCAGAATGGTTTCATGACCTCTTCCGAACCCGACCACCGAAGTCCTCAGGACGAGACTCCGCTCAGGGTGGCCGTGATCGGCTCCGGCCCGGCCGGGGTCTACACCGCCGACGCCCTCACCCGCCAGCGCCGCGTCCCGCTGCGCGTGGACATCCTGGACCGGCTCCCCACTCCCTACGGGCTGGTGCGCTACGGCGTGGCCCCCGACCACCTCAAGATCAAGGGCGTCGCGCGGACCCTGCGCAGGGTCCTGGAACACCCGGACGTGCGGTTCGTCGGCGGGGTCGGGTTCGGTACCGACCTGACCCGCGCCGACCTTGCCCGCTCCCACCACGCCGTCGTCTACGCGACCGGCGCCGGCGTCGACCGCCGCATGGGGGTGCCCGGGGAGGACCTGCCAGGGAGCCTGGCCGCCACCGACTTCGTCAACTGGTACTGCGGCCACCCCGACAACGAGTGGGACCGGTTCGCGCTCGACACCGAGGAGGTCGCGGTGGTCGGTGCGGGCAACGTCGCCCTCGACGTCGTCCGGATCCTGGCCAAGACCGCGGACGAGCTCCGGCACACCGACATCCCGCAGGCCGCCCTGGAGGTGCTCGCCGCCAGCCGGGTGCGCACCGTCCACCTCCTGGCCCGCCGCGGCCCGCTCCAGGCCAAGTTCACCGCACCCGAACTGCGGGACCTGCTGGCCCTGCCCGGAGCGGACGTGGTCGTCCGCCCGGAACAGGTGGACATCGACCCCACGACGGTGGGCACCGACCGTGCCGAGCGCCCCGAACTGCGGGAGGTCTCCCGGGCGGCGCGCACCAACCTCAGGCTCCTGCGGGAACAGGCCGAGCGGCCCCCCGAAGGCCGTCCCCGCCGCGTGGAACTGCACTTCTGGACCAGGCCCGAGGAGATCCTGGGACAGCAGGGGCAGGGCCGCGTGAGCGGCCTGCGGGTCGAGCGCACCCGGATGGACGCCGACGGGCGCCTGGAGGGGACCGGTGAGCACACCGTTCTCGACGTCGGCATGGTGCTGCGCTCGGTGGGCTACGCGGGCGTGCCCCTGGAGGGTGTGCCCTTCGACAGCGACGGGCGCACGGTCCCGCACGACCGGGGCCGGGTCCTGGACGCCGAGGGCCGCGTCGTGTCCGGCGACTACGTGGCCGGGTGGATCAAACGGGGCGCCACGGGTGTGATCGGCACGAACAAGTCGGACGCGGCGGGGACCGTGCGCGCACTGCTGGAGGACGCCCCGAAACTGCGCGAGGCGGTGCCGGACCCGGTCCCCCTCGAACGGGTCCTGGACGAACGGGGACTGGCGCACAGCGACTACGAGGGCTGGCTGCGCATCGACACCGCCGAGGCCGGCCACGCCGCGGAGCTGGGCCGGGGGGAACGGGTCAAACTGCACGGCTGGGACGCCTACCGGAAGGCGCTGGAGGAGAACTGACCGTTCCGGGGGCGGGGCGCGAGCCGAGGGCCGGGGTTCTTGTCCGTTCAGGGACGGTTCAGGCGACCTCGTGCTCCTCGGCCCCGTAGGTGTTGCACCCGCCCACGGTCGGACTGGACCAGCCCGACTCCAGCCACAGGGCCCGGTTGGCCGCGCTGCCGTGGGTCTCCAGGTCACCGCCGCCGTTGAAGTACAGGTTGACCACGTCCAGGGAGTCACCGTTCGGATCGGTCAGCCCGCGCAGCCCCACACCCGCCATGCACTCGGCCTGGAGCTCGGTCCGGCGCAGGGTGTCCAGCTCCGCGTCCTCGCTGCCCGCGTCCCGGCGCAGTTCGTGGGAGACGCTCAGGATCCCGGTCGCGTACTGCACGTGGTGGGCGTACTCGTGGCCCATCAGCGCGAGCCACACGTCCTCCTGGTGGGCCTGGGGGATCTCTTCACCGACCTGGCGCACGTTGGGCAGGACCACGGTGATCAGACCCAGGTCGCTCTCGTAGTAGGCCAGGGTGAAGGACTCCTCGGTGTCGGTCTCCAGGGGACTGTTGGTGACGGTGATCTCGGGCAGGTCGGGGACCAGGCCGAGATCGTCCATGACCGGGGCCCACAGCTCGTTCAGGCAGGTCCCGGCCTCGTCGGCGAACGCCATCCAGGAGTTGTCGGACTCCGTGTCGAGGGCGGGCAGGGCGCAGTCGACCGGCTCCGGCATGGCGACGTCGTAGAGCGGGTGGTCGGCGATGTCGATCTCCGCCGGGTTCGGCCGGGCGTACAGGCCGCTGTCGTAGAAGGCGGACACGTCCGCCCCGCCGCTGGGCGGCTCCTCCTGCGGGGAGGTCGCCACGACGGCCACGCTGGCGATCAGCGCGATCAGGGCGACGGAGGCGGCGGCGAACGCCCCGCCCAGCACGATCCCGCCCCGGTTGCGCCGGGGCGGCGGGTACCAGGGCTGGGTGCCCCACTGCTGGGGCGGCGGCCACTGCTGCGGGGGGTGCTGGGGCCACTGCTGTGCGGGCTGCCCCTGGGGATGCCACTGCTGTTGCGGCTGCGGCCCCCGGTGCTGGGGACCCTGCTGCTGCGGCCAGGGCTGTGGGGGCCGCTGCGGGTGAGCGGCCGGGGGCGTCGCCTCCCGCGGAGGAGCCCATCCGTGTCGCGCGGCGTCCCCGGGCTGCCCGGGAGCCCGCGGTATCGGCGGGCCCTGCCGGGCCGGGGCCTGAGACGGCCACTGGGCCTGCTGGGCCTGCGGCCCCTGTGGAGACTGCGGCCCCTGCGGTGACCGGGGAGGCTGCTGAGAGGTCAGCGGCGCCTGTGGCGCCTGGGCAGGCTGCTGCGGCCCCTGCGAGCCCTGTGGAGCCCTCGGCCCTTGGAAGGGCTGTTGCGGGGGCTGCGGTGCCTGCGAGCCCTGTGGAGCCCCCGGTCCCTGAGCAGGCTGCTGTGGCGCCTGCGAGCCCTGTGAAGCCCCTGCCCCCTGGACAGGTTGCTGTGGGCTCTGCGGAGCCGGTGCCCCCTGTGGTTCCTGGGCCCCCTGCGGAGTCCGACCGTGCTGAGCGGGGGGCGGGCCGCCGTGCTGGTAGGTCCCCGTGTGCTCGGGCGGTCGCTGGTGGGTGCCGGTCCGGTCCGGGCGGGGAATGTCTTCCCCGGGCTGCTCAGCGCCGGTTCGGTTCTCCACAGGGTCGTCCTCGTCGTCGCGCCAACACGGGTAGGGCATGCCGGATTAGTACCCACTTATCCGGCAAGTGCCGCAGACCTCCAGTATGGGGCTCAAACGGTCAAGTCAGTCCTAGGACGAGCCTTGAACACCCGCCACCCTCAGGGGCGGGGAGTACCGCACCCCGAGGTCCTTCGTCATGTTCTGAAGCTCGGACTCGAAGAGTGGTTCCATGTCACCCACGACAAAGTTCAGATGCTGGAACACTTCCATGCAGACCACCCCGTACAGGCGCACCCAGCACGTGGTGAGCACCATGGCCGCGCCCTCGGTGATGTCGGGGGAGGTGAAGCCGATGGTCCCCGTGAAGGAGCGCAGCTCCCTGCGCAGGGACTCGGGAAGGTCCTCGTCCGCGGGCAGAGGGAAGCGCTCCTCGGTGACCAGGCGGTCGAAGAGGGTGAAGAAGGTGGACCCGAACCGGCGCCCCGCCTCCAGGGCGCGTGTGATGTCGGCGTCGGGGTCGAGCCGGGTGCGCGGTCCGAACATCACCGAGAACTCGGCCCGGTGGGTGATCGCCCAGTACCGGAAGGCGCGCAGCGAGGCGAGGATGCGTCCGTCCGTGTCCTCCGCGGGCATCCCGGCGTCGGCCTCGGCCACCACGTCGGCCAGCTCCTCGTACATGTCAGCCGTGATCGCCACGAGCAGGGCGTCGATCCCCGGCACGTAGCGGTACAGGCCCGGGGCGGTCATGCCCATCTCCCGGGCGATCGCACGCAGGGAGACCCCGGCGACCCCGAACTCCACGAGGTGCCTGCGGGCGATCTCCTTGATCTCGGCGAGTGTGGCCTCGCGCACACGTTCGCGACGGCTCAGGGTGCCTCCGGTCCGTTGGTCGCTTCCGACCGGCGGTTTCGTCATCTGCTGCGGTACACCCCGTCTCACGCGCCAGGGTCGCGGCGCTCTGGATCCTCTTCGGCGATATTGACATCGTAATGCCCGCACGCTTAAGTGAACACCGTTAGCAAACACTGTTCACGGACATGACGACTGTTCGCTTGAAAGGGCGGCCCATGCCGACACACACGGGGTTCTTCGGCCGACTGGGGCTCGGCGCCCACCGGGGCAGGTGGTGGGTGCTCGCCTTCA
The DNA here is from genome assembly GCF_000341085.1 of Nocardiopsis ganjiahuensis DSM 45031. Taxonomy (GTDB): domain Bacteria; phylum Actinomycetota; class Actinomycetes; order Streptosporangiales; family Streptosporangiaceae; genus Nocardiopsis; species Nocardiopsis ganjiahuensis. The sequence goes on from NZ_ANBA01000014.1 coordinate 157,461, forward strand.
CCGGACTCTTCGCGGTCCTGTCCGTCGTGTGGGGCCTCGGGGTCTTCTCCGACGTCAGTGACAGCGGCTTCGAGGACCCGGACTCGGAGTCCTCCCGGGCCATGGACGTGCTCCAGGACGAGCTCGGCCACGACGACATCGACATCATCGCGGTCTACCGCAGCGACGAGATGAAGGTGGACAACCCGACCTTCGCCCAGGCCGTGCAGCGCATCGCCGACGACCTGCCCGAGGACGTCGTCGCGGGCTACGACGTCTACCTCGACGAGGAGCTCGAGGACGTCGAGCGCGGCATGCTCGTCTCCGAGGACATGCACGCCACCTACATGCCGATCACCCTCACCGGCCAGACCCACGAGGAACGCCTGCACCAGTTCGAGGCGGCGGCCGAGGTCCTGGAGTCCGGTCCCCTGGAGAGCCACCTGGGCGGTTCGATCGCGGTCGAACACGAACTCTCCGAAACCGCGGAGAGCGACATCATCCGCGCCGAGATCGTCACGCTCCCCGTCCTGCTCCTCCTCCTGGTCCTGATCTTCGGCGGCCTGGTCGCCGGGCTGGTCCCCCTCGCCGTCGGCGGCCTGGCCATCCTCGGCTCCCTCACGGTCCTGCGCGCCCTCACCTCCGTGACCGAGGTGTCGGTGTTCGCCATCAACGTGGCCACCCTGCTCGGTCTGGGCCTGGCGATCGACTACGGCCTGTTCATGGTCAGCCGCTTCCGTGAGGAGCTGAACCGGGGGCGCGCGGTCCCCGACGCCGTCCGCCGCACCGTCGACACCGCCGGACGCACCGTCGCCTTCTCCGGCATCACCGTGGGCATCGCCTTCGCCGGCCTGCTGTTCTTCCCCCAGCCCATCCTGAAGTCCATCGGCTTCGGCGGGATCGCCGTGGTCGCCTTCGACCTCATCGCGGCCCTGGTCTTCCTGCCCGCCCTGATGTCGGTGGTCGGCCGCCGCATCGACCGGCTCAAGCTGCCGCTGCCGCGCCGGACCGCGACCGGAGTGGTCGACGAGAACACCGGCGCCTGGGCCAGGCTGGCCCGCACCGTGATGCGCGGCCCCGCGGTCTCACTGGTCGCGGTCGGCTGCGTCCTGATCGCCTTCAGCTCCGGGCTGGCCTCGACCCAGTTCGGCTCCACCGACCAGCGCTACCTGCCCGCCGACGCCTCCAGCCGGATCGGCACCGAGGTCATGGGGGAGGACTTCCCCGCCGGGCAGGTCGGCCGGCTCCACGTGGCCGTGCTCGGTGACAGCGGTGAGGAGGAGCTCGACGGTTACGTGGAGCGCCTCGACTCCCTGCCCGGCGCGGTCCGCACCCAGCTCGTGCGCACGGGGGAGGGCATCGCGCACGTGGAGGTGGCCTACCAGGGCGCCGCCGACGACCCGGAGGTCCAGGACCTGGTCCGTGACGTGCGGGCCGAGCCCGGACCCGAGGGCGCCGACGAGACCCTCGTGGGCGGTGTGGCCGCCATGCAGCTGGACAACCTGGACGCCATCGTCGAGGAGGCGCCCAGGACGGTCGGCTTCATCATCGGCTCCACCCTGCTCCTGCTCTTCCTCGCCTTCGGCTCCGTGGTGCTGCCGGTCAAGGCGGTGCTCATGGGCGCCCTGTCCCTGGGTGCCTCGCTGGGCGTGGTGATCTGGGGCTTCCAGGAGGGGCACTTCGCCGGACTGCTCGGATTCGAGGCGGTCGGCACGATCGACCCCACGTATCTGGTGCTCATCATGATCGTCTCCTTCGGCCTGGCGATGGACTACGAGCTGTTCCTGCTGAGCCGGGTGCGGGAGGAGTACCTGCGCAGCGGGGACAACACCCGCTCCGTGGCCCTGGGGCTGCAGCGCACGGGCCAGATCATCACGAGCGCGGCCCTGCTGCTGGGCGTGGTGCTCGTGGCGATGGGCACCTCGGGACTGCTCTTCCTGAAGATCATCGGCATCGGGCTCGCTCTCGCGGTCCTGGTGGACGCCACCCTCGTCCGGGCGGTCATGGTGCCCGCCACCATGCGCCTGCTCGGCGACTGGAACTGGTGGCTGCCGCGCCCGCTGCGTTGGCTGCACGACCGGATCGGCATCTCCGAGGGCGGTGACGACGAGGACGTGACGGTCCCCGCGGCCAAGGGGAGCGAGCGGCGCGAGAAGGCCCACGCGGGGGTCTGACCCCTTCCGCCTGCCGCCGCCCGGCGGCAGGACCCGTGCCCGGCCCTCCTTCCCCGAGGACCGGGCGCGGTGCTGTCGGCTACGCGCTGGCGCCGCCGTCGATCACCAGGTCGGACCCCACCGTGAAGCCGGCGTCGTCCGAGGCGAGCCACAGGACGGCGGAGACGACCTCGTTCAGCTGGGCGATCCGGCCGACGGGGAAGGCCGGGCCGAGGCGGGCGGCGCGCTCCTCGTCGCTCTCACCCGGTCGGCGCGACATCGGCGCGTCCACCGCCCCGGGGCTGACCGCGTTGATCCGCACACCGTCCGCGATGTGGTCCCGAGCGGCGACCCTGGTCAGGGTGCTGAGCCCGGCCTTGGAGGCCGCGTAGGCGGCCAGGTGGGGCAGGCGCAGGTGGGCCCCGATGTTGGAACCGGTGTTGACGACGGCGCCGCCCCCGTGCTCGCGCATGTGGGCGATCTCGTACTTGAGCGCGAGGAAGGTGCCGGTCAGGTTGGTCTCCAGGGTGCGCCGCCACTCGTCGGGGTCCAGGTCCGCCACGGGAGCGGCCGGTCCGAGCGTCCCCGCGTTGTTGTGGGCCACGTGCAGCGCGCCGTGGCGCTCCACGACGGTGGCGACCAGCTCCTTGACCTGTTCCTCCCGGGTGACGTCGGCGACGGCGTGGTCGGCGGTGCCCCCGGCCCGGCGGACCAGTTCGACGGTCTCGGCGAGGCGGTCCTTGTCCCGGCCGGCCGCGACCACGGTGGCGCCCTCCCGGGCGAAGGCGAGTGCGCTGGCCCGACCGATGCCGGAGCCGGCCCCGGTGACGAGGACGACGCGCTGGTGGAATCTGGGGTTCATGGCTGGGGCTCCTTGGTGTGTCCGCCGTTCGGCGGTGTTCGCAGGGTGGTGTTCGGAGAGCGGGCCCGCTGTTCGGAGAGCGGGTCAGACGGTCCGGGGGATCCGGCGCAGGGTCAGCGCGGCGGGGGTCAGGAGGAGGAAGAGCAGAGCCGCACCGGTCAGGGCCGGCCCGTAGCCGCCCGCGGCGGAGGCCAGCGCGACCAGGAGGGCGAAACCGGCCGTCGGGCCGACCTCCATGGCGGTGGTGGCCACCGCCGCCACCACACCTGTCCGGTGGGCGGGGGAGCCGTGTACGGCCAGGACGGTGGCGGAGGAGAAGACCAGGCCCACGCCGACCGGCATCACCACCAGCCCCGCGAGCACTGTCGCGCCCAGCGGGGCCAGCAGAAGCAGCCCGGTGGCGGCGACGACCAGTCCGACGGTGAGAACGGGCCGCACGCCGTAGCGGGAGAGCAGGCGGCCGGACAGGAGCCCGGTCGCGGTGAGCGCGAGGCCGTAGGGCAGGAACAGCGCCGCCGTGGCCAGGGCGGACGCGCCCCGTTCGTCCTGGACGTACAGGGACAGGAAGAAGAACCCGGCGGCCATGGCGGCCGAGGCGAGAACGATCGAACCCAGCGCCACGGCACGCGGCCGGGTGGCCAACAGCCCCAGCGGTACCAAGGGCTCCGCCGAACGGGCCTCGACGGCCACGAAGGCGGCCAGGGACGCGACCCCCGCCACGACTACGGCCGGAACGGCCTCGAGAACGCCGACTCCGATCGCGGTCAGCCCCGCGGTGGCCAGCACCGCGCCGGGCACGTCCAGGCGCCCGTTCCCCGCGGGGGTCGGCGCGGGCACGAACCGGAGGACGCCGACCAGGCAGAGGAGGGCCACCGCCACGAGGACGGTGAACACCCCTCGCCAGGCCCCTCCGTGGGCGAACACGCCGGACAGCAGTGTGCCCAGGGTGGCCCCGGTCCCGGAGAGCACGCCCCACAGCGCCAGGGCGCGGACGCGCCTGGCGGGTTCGGTGACGACCGAGGAGACCAGCGCCATGGCTGCGGGAGAGGCCAGCGCGGCTCCGACACCCTGGGCGAACCGTGCCGCGACCATGGTGAACACGGTCGGGGCCACGGCACAGGCCGCGGACGCCAGTGTGAACAGGACGAGTCCGACCACCAGGAGGCGACGGCGCCCGTACAGGTCGGCGAGGCGGCCGCCGAGGAGGAGCAGGCCCGCGAACGAGATCCCGTAGGCGCTGGTGACCAGGGCGAGCCGGCTGTCCGTGAGGCCCAGGTCGAGGCGTACCTCGGGCAGGGCCACGGTGAGCACCGTGATCCCGGCGATGAGCGTGGCCTGGACGGTGCCGAGGAGGGCGAAGGCGGTGCGGGGCCTGCGCACGGCAGGGGAGTCCCGCTCCGAGGCGGGCGGGGCTGCGGGGTCGGGCAAGGGACGACCTCTCTCTTTTAAGAACGATCATTCTTGAATTTGGGCAGAGGTCGACCTGTGTCGGGCCCGTCTCCGATTCGGGGGCGGCACGGGAGCGCCTCGGGTTCGGGTGGCTAGAGGAGGGCGAGCATCTCCGCGGCCGCGTCACGCAGGCGGGCGGGATCGTCACTGCTCTTGCCGACGACCCGCATGCCCTGGAGCGTCACGAGCAGCAGGCGCGCCAGCGCCCGTGGGTCGCGGCCCTGCGGCAGTTCACCCTGGGCGCGGGCCCTGACCAGGGCCGAGAACAGGGCCGTCTCCACGAGGTTCCAGTTGGCCTCGACCCGTCGGGCCAGGACGGGGTCGTGCGGCGACAGCTCCACGGCCGTGTTCACCACGAAGCATCCGCGGCGCGCGGCGTCGGCTGCCGACTCCTCCGCGTACCTGGTCAGCAGCGACCGGACCACCGGCATCACCGGGCCCGGCTGGGAGAGTTCGCCGACGAAGTCGACCCCCTCCTCCAGGTAGCGGTCGTACGCCCGCACGTAGAGCTCGTGCTTGTCGCCGAAGGTGCTGTACAGGCTGGCCCGGCTCACCCCCAGGTGTTCCACCAGGTCGGCCATGGAGGTGGCCTCGTAGCCCTTGCTCCAGAACAGCTCCATCGCACGGAGCAGTGCCGTGTCCGGATCGAACTCCTTGGTTCTCGCCATGGTGGGAAGGCTACTCCTTTCAAGAATGCTCGGTCAAGAAAGAGAGAATCCGGGCTCTCGCGACAACAGTGATGGGTAAGTCAGACGATCGCTTCCCATGATCGTAGGTTGTGCATACGATATGGCCAAGATATTGAACTGGAAACGGTGCACCTGACCCGGCGCCACACGCACCCTCCAGGAGACGCCATGGCCGCCTCACCCACCACGACCACGCCATCCGGCCCCCGGGCCCCGGAACCGCCCCGGCCACCCCTGCTGGCCCGGCTCGGAAGGGGCGTGGCCCGCCGCCCCGGCCGGGTGCTCCTCGCCGCGCTCGCCGTCAGCCTGGCCTCGCTCGTTCTGGCCTCGGGCACCCTCGACCGGCTCCAGCTCAGCCGTTTCGAGAGTCCCGGATCGGAGTCCCACCGGGTCGAGCAGGCCCTGGAAGAGGACTTCGGTACGGGAAAACACCACTTCCTGCTCCTGGTCACCGCACAGCGGGGCACCGTCGACGACCCCGAGGTGGCCGCGGCCGCCACCGCCCTGGAACGTGAGGTGGCCGCCCGTGACGGCGTCGCCGAGACCGCCTCCTACTGGTCCCGCGACGGCTCACCGGCGATGCGCTCGGAGGACGCCACCCAGGCCCTGGTCACCGTGCGCATGACCGGGACGGTCACCGAGGCCCGCGCCGCCCTCGCCGAGATCTCGCCGGACTTCACCCGCACCGACGACCTGATCCGGGTCGAGGTCGGCGGTGGCGACGAGGTCTTCCGCCAGGCCGCCGCCCAGGCCCAGGCCGACTTCGTCCGCGCCGAGATCGTCATCCTCCCGCTGGTCTTCGCCCTGCTCCTACTGCTCTACCGCAGGGCCTCGGTCGCCGGGCTCACCCTGGCCATGGGCGTGTTCTCGGTGGTCACCACCCTCGCCCTGCTGCGCGGTGCCGCCGCGCTCACCGAGGTGTCGACCTTCGCCGCCAACCTGGCCCTGGTCATGGGGATCGGGCTCGGGGTCGACTACAGCCTGTTCGTCATCAACCGGTTCCGCGAGGAACTGGCCCGCGGCCGCGACGTGCCCGAGGCGGTGGAACTGGCCGTGGCCCGGGCGGGGCGCACAGTCGTCTTCAGCGGGCTCACCGTGGCCATCGCGCTCTCCTGCCTGATGCTCTTCCCGTTCCCGTTCCTGCAGTCCTTCGCCTACGCCGGGGTGGGTGTGGTCCTGACCTCGGTGGTCGCCGCCCTGGTGCTCCTGCCCGCCGCCCTGGCCAAGGCGGGCCACCGGGTCCGCGCCCGCCGCGAACCCCGCGCCGACCAGGGGTGGTGGCACACCAACTCCCTGCGGATGATGCGCCGCCCGCTGCTGTACGGTGTGCCCGCCCTCGGCCTGGTCCTGCTGCTGGCCGCCCCGGCGCTCGGGGTCGCCTTCGGCCCGCCCGACGCCCGGGTCCTGCCCGAGGGGCACTCCGGCCGCGACGTCCAAGAGCAGATCGAGGCGGGGTTCGGCCAGGAGGAGATGGACGCCGTCCACGTACTGGCGGACCTGCCGTCCGGGGAGACCGATGAGGTCGACGCCTACGCCGCCGCCCTGTCCCGCGTGGCCGGGGTCGCCCAGGTCGACGCCCACACCGGCACCTACCAGGACGGGCAGCACACCATCGAACCCGGAGCCGCCGCGGAGCGCTTCGCGGGGGAGGAGGCCACCTGGTTCTCGGTGGTGCCCACCATGGCGGCACTCGAGGACACCCCGAGGCTCATCGACGGCCTCCGCGACGTCCCCGCGCCCGCCGACACCTCGATCGGCGGCTACCCGGCCGACCTCACCGACTTCAGCGACGCCCTGCTCGAACGGGTGCCCCTGGTGTTCGGGCTGATCCTGGCCCTCACGTTCGTCCTGCTGTTCCTGATGACCGGGAGCCTGCTGCTGCCGCTCAAGGCGATCGTGCTCAACGTGCTCAGCCTGGCGGTGATGTTCGGCGTGATCGTCTGGATCTTCCAGGAGGGGAACCTGTCCGGCCTCCTGGGATTCACCGCCGACGGCACCTTGGAGGTGACCTTCCCGATCCTGATGTTCTGTGTGGCCTTCGGCCTGTCCATGGACTACGAGGTGTTCATGCTGGCCAGGATCAAGGAGGAGTACGACCTGACCGGCGACACCGCCTCGGCCGTGGCCACCGGACTCCAACGCAGCGGCCCGCTGGTCACCGCGGCCGCCGTCGTGCTCGCGGCGTCCTTCGCGGTCTACGCGACCTCCAGCGTGTTCTACCTGATCATGCTGGCCGTGGGCATGGCCGCGGTGATCCTGGTCGACGCCACCCTCATCCGAGGCGTGCTGGTGCCGGTCTTCATGCGCCTCGCGGGCCGAGCCAACTGGTGGGCACCCCGTCCGCTGCGCCGTGTGCACGCCGCACTCGGCCTGGCCCACTGACCTACTCGGACTTGGTCACCCGGGGGTGCTGGCCGATGAGCCGCCCGGACAGCTCGTGCAGGACCCGGCGTTCCTCCTCGGAGATCCCGGCGAAGAACTCCTCCTCGGTCCGCGCCACGGCCGCCTGGGCCCGCGCCAGCACCTCCAGGGCCCGCAGCGTCGGCGTGACGATGTACCGCCGCCGGTCCTGGGGGTTGCGCACCCGCTCCACCAGCTCCAGCCGCTCCAGCTCGTCCACGACCCCCACCATGACGTTGGGGTCGATTCCCAGAGTCCGGCTCAGCTCCCGCTGCGAGGGCTCGGCCATCGTCGCCGCGGTCGCCAACACGTGGAACTGCCGTGCGTTGAGCTCCATCGCCTCGAACACCGAGGCCGTGGTCGCCTGCACCAGCTCACCCAGCTTGATCAGCCGAAACCCGGTCAGGTGCCACAGGGGGGAGACCCCCTCATTCGCCTCGCTCATGCAGGCATCCTACGTCCGGTCGACCGTAGGTCCCGGGGACAGTCTGCCGGACGTAGGAATGTCAGTCCTCGAAGAGCTGGTCCGCGCGCGTGATGTTCAGAGCCCTGTTGAACCAGACGTCGAGCAGGTCGAGATCACGGCACTCCTCGATGCGCTTGCGGGCGTCATCGCTGGGGATCTTTCCCCGCGCGTCCATGATGCGCAGGATCGCCTCTGCCTTGCCCTCCGCCTTGCCCTCTGCCTTGCCCTCGGCACGGCCCTCGGCTTTGAGGCTCTCGGTCCAGGCGCTGGTGTACTCGTAGGTTTCCGTCATCATCAGTTCCTCCAGAACCCGCTGGCCGTTGCTGTCGGTGAGCAGGTGCAGCGCGTATCCAATGTACTTCGTCGCCCTTTCCTGGTCGATGGAATCCAAGCCGGTGTGCAGGGCCTTGATCACGTCAGGGTCGACCGGGCCGTGGGCCGCCGCGGACAGGACGCCCAGGGTCGGATGTCGGCTCACTCCGGCCGGGTCGGTGATGACCGGGATCCGTTCCGGGCCCAGCACGATGGGGTTGAGGACGAACCCCGGATGGCCCAGGGGGATCGGTTTGTCGTACCAGTCGGCCACATGCTGCCGGGGGCAGATGACCAACAGCGTCACCGGGCACTCGTGCTTGGAGCGGAGTGCGGCTACGTACTCGGGCCAGCTGAAGCGTTTGCGCTCCTTCTCGTCTCGTTGAACCTCCACGACGATGCCCATGAGGTTGCCGAGGGGGTCTTCGCGAACTTTGCCTCGCAGCATGATCGCCACGTCGGACCGGCGCTCCACCGGGTCGACGTGGCCGAGGTCGCAGGAGGTCAGTTCGCTGCGGTCGTAGTCCGGGACCACCACCCCGAGGTCGCGCAGGAAGTCCACCGCCATGTCGGGGGCGTCCGCGAACAGCTCGGAGTAGATCTGGTGTTCGGGAGAGATGGCCATGAGCCATAAATTACACAGGGTTACTGATGAGTGTGTTCCCGTAGTCGTAATGCGTTGATAAGTCGCCTGCGCGGGGAAAAGCGAAAAGGGCCCGAACTCCCGGGAAGGGAGTACGGGCCCTGAAGGGCCGACTCGAGCCTAGAAGGCCTTCGGGTCGCCCTCGTGGAACGGCTTGCCGTTCACGGCGGTGGAGACGCCGACCTTGTCCAGGTACGGGGTGATGCCACCGGTGTGGAAGGGCCAACCGGCGCCGGTGATCAGGCACAGGTCGATGTCGGCGGCCTCGGCCACGACACCCTCGTCCAGCATCAGCTGGATCTCCTTGGCCAGCGCGCGCAGGGCGCGGTCCAGGATCTCCTTCTCCTCGGACGGGTTGTCCCCGCCCTTGAGGAGCTCCTTGACCTCGGGGTCGATGGTGAAGTCCGGGGCGAAGATCGCCGTCTTGCCCGCCTTGACCACGGCCTCCAGCTGCGGCGAGACCGCGAAGCGCTCGGGGAACGCCTCGTTGAGGGTCTCGGCGACGTGCAGACCGACGGCCGGGCCGACCAGCTGCAGCAGCATGAGCGGCGACATCGGCAGGCCCAGGGGCGCGACCGCGCGGTCGGCGACCTCGGGCTCGGTGCCCTCGCCCACGGCGCTCAGGACCTCGCCCATGAACAGGGTGAGCAGGCGGTTGACGACGAACGCCGGAGCGTCCTTGCACAGCACCGAGGTCTTCTTCAGCTTCTTGGCCGTGGCGAACGCCGTGGCCAGCGAGGCGTCGTCGGTCCTGTCGCCGCGGACGATCTCCAGCAGCGGCAGGACGGCGACCGGGTTGAAGAAGTGGAAGCCCACGACCCGTTCGGGGTGCTCGAGCTTCGACGCCATCTCGGTGATCGAGAGCGAGGAGGTGTTGGTGGCGAGGATCGCCTCGGGGGAGACGACGGCCTCCACCTCGGCGAACACCTGCTGCTTGACCTCCATCTTCTCGAAGACGGCCTCGATGACGAAGTCGGCGTCCGAGAAGGCGTCCTTGGTGAGCGAACCGCTGACCAGGGCCTTGAGGTGATTGGCCTTGTCCTGGTTGACGCGCCCCTTCTTGAGGAGCTTGTCGACCTCGCCGTGGACGTAGGCGACACCCTTGTCCAGGCGGTCCTGGTCCAGGTCGGTCATGACGACCGGCACGTCCAGGCGGCGCGCGAACAGCAGGGCCAGCTGACCGGCCATCAGACCGGCGCCGACGACGCCGACCTTGGTGACCTTGCGGGCCAGCGACTTGTCCGGGGCGCCGGCGGGGCGCTTGGCGCGCTTCTGCACGAGGTCGAAGGCGTACAGGCCGGCCTTGAGCTCGTCGCTCATGATCAGGTCGGCGAGCGCCTGGTCCTCGGCGTCGAAGCCCTCGTCACGGGTGGCGGTCTTGGCGGCGGCGACCAGCTCGACGGCGCGGGCCGGGGCCGGGGCTGCGCCGTGCAGCTTGCCCTCGACCACGAAACGGGCCATGTTGACCGCGTTGTCCCAGGCCTCGCCCTTGTCGACCTCGGGGCGCTCGACCTCGACGTCGCCCTTGAGGACCTTGGCGGCCCAGCGCAGGGACTCCTCGACGAAGTCGGCCGGCTCGAAGATCGCGTCGGCGATCCCCATCTCGAAGACCTGCTTGCCCTTGATCATCTTGTTCTGGGCGAGCGGGTTGTCGACGATGAGCTTCAGGGCCTTCTCGGCGCCGATCAGGTTCGGCAGCAGGTAGGTGCCGCCCCAACCGGGGACGAGGCCGAGGAAGGCCTCGGGGAGCGCGAAGGCCGGGACGCCGGCGGAGACGGTGCGGTAGGTGCAGTGCAGCGCCACCTCGACGCCGCCGCCCATGGCCGCGCCGTTGACCAGCGCGAAGGTCGGTACGTCCAGCTCGCCGAGCTTGCGGAACACGTCGTGCCCCAGCTTGCCGATGGCCTCGGCCTGCTCGCGGTTCTGGAGTGCGGGGACACCGGTCAGGTCGGCGCCGACGGCGAAGATGAACGGCTTGCCGGTGACGGCCACGGCCACGATGTCGGTGCGCGCCTTGGCGGCCTCGATCGCGGCGTCCAGGCTGAGCAGGCCGCCGGGGCCGAAGGTGTTCGGCTTGGTGTGGTCGTGCCCGTTGTCCAGGGTGATCAGGACAGCGGTGCCAGCGCCGTAGGGGAGCTCGACATCACGGGAGATCGCCTTGGTGACGACCTCGTCCTTGAACAGCTCTCGTGCCTGCTCGATGGCGGTGCTCACTTGCCCCCCTCGTAGTTGGTGTTCTCCCACAGGATGGTCCCGCCCATGCCCAGGCCCACGCACATGGTGGTGATGCCGTAACGGACGTCGGGACGCTCGGCGAACTGGCGCGCGAGCTGCATCATCAGGCGGCCGCCCGAGGAGGCCAGCGGGTGGCCGACGGCGATCGCGCCGCCCCACGGGTTGACGCGGGCGTCGTCGTCGGCGATGCCGAAGTGCTCCAGGAAGGCGAGCACCTGGACGGCGAAGGCCTCGTTGATCTCGATCAGACCGATGTCGTCGATCGTGATGCCCTGGCGGGCGAGGAGCTTCTCGGTGGCCGGGACCGGGCCCACGCCCATGACCTCAGGCTCGACACCGGTGAAGGAGAAGTCAACCAGGCGCATCTTGGCGTCCAGGCCCAGCTCCTCGGCGACCTCCTCGGCCATGAGCAGGGTGCCGGTGGCGCCGTCGTTGAGACCGGCGGCGTTACCGGGCGTCACGTTGCCGTGCGCGCGGAACGGGGTCTTCAGGCCGGCGAGCGACTCCATGGTGGTGCCGGGGCGCGGCGGCTCGTCCTGGGTGGCCAGACCGAAGCCCTTCTCCGCGGAGCGGACCAGGGTCTCGACCAGGTCGGGCTGGATCTTGCCGTCGGCGTAGGCCTTGGCGACCTTCTCCTGGCTGCGCACCGCGTAGGCGTCGGCGCGCTCCTTGGTGATGGCCGGGTACCGGTCGTGCAGGTTCTCGGCGGTGTTGCCCATAACCAGCGCGGACGGGTCGACCAGCTTCTCGGAGATGATCCGGGGGTTGGGGTCGACGCCCTCACCCATGGGGTGGCGGCCCATGTGCTCGACGCCGCCTGCGATCACGACGTCGTAGGCACCGAAGGAGATGCCCGCGCCCGCGGTGGTCGCCGCGGTGAGCGCGCCGGCGCACATGCGGTCGATGGAGTAACCGGGGACGCTCTTGGGCAGCCCGGCGAGGATCGCGGCGGTGCGCCCGAGGGTCAGGCCCTGGTCGCCGATCTGGGTGGTGGCGGCGATGGCGACCTCGTCGACGCGCTCCGGGGGCAGGCCCGGGTTACGGCGCATCAGTTCGCGGATGACGCGGACGATCAGGTCGTCGGCGCGCGTCTCGGCGTAGAGGCCCTTGCCTGACTTGCCGAACGGGGTGCGGACCCCATCGACAAACACGACATCGCGGGCAGTTCGCGACACGATGGCCCCTCCTTCTCCAAGCAGTGGTGGACTGTATGGGCTCCATGCTACTCGCCGGTAACAAATAGTGCGAGCGGCGGGGCCGGTCTCTTCGGAAGAAGGGGGCGTCCCCTACTTTCGACGGTTGTGGCCGCCCCCGCCAACGCGGTTGTCTGGGAGGAGATTCCGCACGCAGGGGACCATCAGGGGACAACGGGGGCACGGATGCCGAGGTCGGACATGGAGCACCGGGCGCTGCTCAGACAGGCTCCGAAGGCGCCGTTGCGCCGCCTGTGGGAGTACGCCCGCGTGCACTGGCGCATGCTGGTCCTCGGCGGTGTGCTCACCTTCCTCGGCGGGACGACCGGCCTGGTGCAGCCGCTCATGGCCAAGTACGTCATCGACGCCCTGGGCGAGGGCACCGCCATCGCCGGCCCGATCACAGCTCTGCTGGCCGTGGTGCTCGCCGGTGCGGTCATCGGCGCCCTGGGCGCCTTCGTCCTGGAACGCACCGGCCAGAGCGTCGTGCTCGGAGTGCGCCGCAACCTGGTCGGGCGCCTGGTCCGGCTGCGCGTGGGCGAACTCGACCGGCTCAAACCGGGCGACCTGGTCTCCCGGCTGACCGCCGACACCACCCTGCTCCGGTCCGTCGCCACCAGCGGCATCACCAACCTCTTCACCAGCGCGGTCCTGCTGGTCGGCGCCGTCGTCATCATGGGGTTCCTGAGCCCGCTGCTGCTCCTGATCACCCTGGGCATGATCGTCGTGGTCGGCGTCCTCATGGGGGTGATCCTGCCCAGGATCGGCCGGGCCACCCAGGCCGCGCAGGCCTCGCTCGGTGAGATGGGCTCCCTCCTGGAGCGGATCTTCGGTGCCTTCCGCACGGTCAAGTCCTCCTCCGCCGAGCGGGCCGAGATCGAACGCCTGGACGTCGCCGCCGTGGAGTCCTGGCGCAAGGGTGTCTCCGTGGCGGGGTGGACCGCGCTCTCGGGCACCCTGGCCTCGCTCACCGTCAACGCCTCGTTCCTCGTGGTGCTGGGCGTGGGCGGCGGAATGGTGGCCGCGGGGACGATGGATGTGTCCACCCTCATCGCCTTCCTGCTGCTGCTCTTCTACCTGATGGAGCCCATCGTCACCCTCGTGCAGTCGGCCACCGAACTCCAGACCGGGCTGGCCGCCGTCCGCCGCATCGACGAGGTCGCCGACCTGGACCAGGAGAACCCCGAGGGAAACCGCGCCGAACCCGACTCCGAACGCCCGGCCGAGCTCTCCCTCACCGACGTCACCTTCCGCTACCACCCCGACCTGCCCCTGGTGCACCACGGTGTGAGCTTCGAGGCCTCGGGTGCGGGCCTGACCGCACTGGTCGGCCCCTCGGGCTCGGGCAAGACCACGGTCTTCTCCCTCGTCGAGCGCTTCTACGACACGACCACCGGCAGCGTGCGCCTGGACGGTACCGACGTGCGCGACTGGCCGCTGGAGGCGCTGCGCTCCCAGATCGGCTACGTCGAACAGGACGCCCCGGTCCTGGACGGAACCCTGCGCGCCAACCTCACCATGGCCGCGCCCCGCGCCACCGAGGCCGAGGTCCGGGAGGTCGTCCGCACGGCCCGGCTCACCGACCTGGTCGAGCGCCTGCCCGACGGCCTGGAGAGCGCGATCGGCCACCGGGGCGTCACCATCTCCGGCGGTGAGCGCCAGCGCGTGGCCATCGCCAGGGCCCTGCTCCGCCGCCCCCGCCTGCTGCTGATGGACGAGGCCACCTCCCAGCTGGACGCCGCCAACGAGGGCGCGCTGAAGGCGGTCATGCTGGAGGCCGCCCGCACCACCAACGTGATCGTGGTGGCGCACCGCCTGTCCACGGTCACCAGCGCCGACCGGATCGTGGTCATGGAGACCGGCACCGTCCGCGCTGTGGGCACCCACGCCGAACTGGTCGAGGGCGACGACCTGTACCGCGACCTCGCCGCCGGTCAGCTCATCACCCCGGAGAGCCCTGACACCCCGGAAGGGGTCGGTGCCCGCTCCTGAGCCCGGGCCGGTCGCCCCGGCTCAGCTCCCGTGGCTGAGGAAGGAGGTGGCGAAGCGGTCGACGTTGATGCGCAGGCGCTGGATGCGCTCCTCGCGGGTGAGCGCCTCCACCGTCTGGATCAGCGGGGACTCCCGCTTGCCGCGAACGTAGAGCGGGCAGGCGAGGTCGGCGCACAGGTACAGGCCGACCGTGTCACCCCGCTTTCCCGCCTTGCCGGGCTTGGGCGCGCTGAACATGCGCACGCCTCCGACGGGGTGCGAGGTCACACAGAACGAGCAGGTCATCGTTTTGAAGAAGTCGGTCTTGCGGTTCGTGGCCGGTAGCCGCAGGGCGATCCCGAGCGGGTCCTCCCCGGCGTCGAGCACCAGGTAGGCGCGGTTGGGCGCCTTCGGGTCGGTCCAGCCGAGGAAGTCCATGTCCTCCCAGTCCAGGAGCGGCATGGTCGGCGGGAAGTGCATCCGCTTGGCCTCGCCCTTGGGACAGTTGAGGAAGGAGGAGCGGATCTCCTCGCTGCTCAGTTCGCGCACGGCTCTCTCCGATCGATTGGTGGGATCAACGGATGGATACTCCCAGTCCCACGAAGCTCGCGCGAGTGGTTTTCGCACGTGGCGGGTGCGCGTCCGCAACGGTCCGCCGGACCCGCTCCAGGCCCCTGGCCAGCTCCTTACCCATTACCCAGGAGGTCTCCCGCACACGCGAAGGGGCCGGGAACTCCGGCTGGAGTTCCCGGCCCCGGGTGTGACGGGTGTGCTGCCCGGCTCAGAGCAGGGCGTTGGCCTCGCGGTGGCGACCGGCGGCGTTGTAGGCGCCCGCCAGGTCCCGGCGCAGCCGCATGGTGAGCCGGCGCACCTCCGGGTCCCCGGAGGAGTTCAGCGCCACCCGGTAGGCCTCGCGCAGCACCTCGACGGCCTCGTCGGCGCGGCCCGCCTGGGTGTAGGCGCGGCCCAGGCGGTGGTGCACCGCGAGGGTGTCCAGGTGGCCCTTGCCCAGACGGCGGCGGCGTCCGGCGAGCACCATCCGCAGCTGTGAGATGGCCTCCTCGTACCGTCCGGCCATGCTCTGCGCGGCGCTCATCCCCAGGCGCAGCTCCTCACGGCGCTCGGTCGAGGCGACGTCCTCGATGGCCCGCGCGTAGTGCGCCACCGCGGCGTCCACCCGGCCACTGCGCCGGTAGCAGACGGCCAGGCGCATGCGCGCCTCCACCGTGTCCTCGTCGGCCGGACCGAACTGGTTCTCGCGCTGGCTGAGCAGGATCTCCCACTGTCCGGCGGCGTCGGCCGGGCAGCCCACGTCCTCCAGGGCCCAGGCCAGGTTCTCCCGGATGATCTCGGTGCGGGGGTGGTCGTCGCCGTAGACCGCGACGGCCTCGCCCAGCGCCAGCTCGAACTGCTGGACGGCGGCCTGGCGCCGACCCATCTGCGCGTACTTGGTCGCCAGGTTGTTGCGGGCGGTGATGGTGTCCGGGTGCTCGGTCCCCAGCCGCTCCACCAGCGACTGGAGGGTGCGCTCCAGGGCCGCCGCGCGCATCCCGGCGGTGGGGACCTTGGCGGCCGGAGCGGACGAGACCGGGCGCTGGGGCAGCGCCCGGTGCGAGGCGCCGGAGGACACCCCGCCCGCGGAAGCCGGCACCTGCTCGGGCAGGGGCGCGGCGGGTTCCTCGAGGTGATCCTCGGGAGTGGGCATGGCGGCCTCGGTCGGCTCGACCTTGGCAGAACGCGTCAACCCCGTCTCGCGCAGCAGCGCACGCCAGAACGACAAGCAGACTCACCACATTTCCCTGATCACAAGTACCCGGGCCTTGTGGGCCCACGGTTCTGTACACACCCGTAAAAGAAGCCAAGCGGCCCTGAGTTGCCAGGGCACGTTTCTATAACTTAATCGGACAACGGGCTACGGAACAGGCGTGAACCGCCCCTGGTGGCATGTGACTTCAGTCACCTTTGGGTTCAAAGGGGATGAAGGGGGTAATGTTCACGCTTTTGCCGCGTCCCGGATGGCCGTGGCCAGCGGTTCCGCGGTAAGCCCGATTTGCCAGTTCCGGGCGCCGCGCGTGCGCAGGAAATCGCCCACCGAGTCCGGGTCCACGGTCTTCGGGGGCGCCCACGCCAACCTTCTGACGGTGTCCGGCAGCAGAAGGTTCTCGGTCGGCATCACGACGTCCTCCGCGATCCCCGTCACGGTCGCCCGCGCGGCCTCGAGACGGCGCGCCGCCTCGGGGGCGCGGTCGGCCCAGCGGTTCACCGGGGGCGGACCGTCACCGGGGGCGTTGGGGCGCGGCAGGTCGGCCTGGGCCATCTCGCGGGCCCGGTCCACCGCCTTGATCCACGTGGTCAGGTAACGGCGGGCCAGTTTGATCCCGAACTGCCGGATCTTGGTCAGCTCCGTCGTGTTGCGCGGCATCGCCGTCGCCGCCTCCACGATCGCCGCGTCCGGCAGCACCCGGCCGGGGGAGATGTCCCGCTCCTGGGCGATGCGGTCGCGCTCGTACCAGAGCTCGCGTACGGCGGCCAGGGCGCGCTGGTTGCGGACCTTGTGGATGCCCGAGGTGCGTCGCCAGGGGTCGGTGCGCGGCTCCTTGGGCGGGGCGGCCAGGACGGAGGAGAACTCCTCCCGGGCCCACTCCAGCTTCCCGGTCTCGGTCAGCTCGGTCTCCAGGGAGTCCCGCAGCTCGATGAGGATCTCCACGTCCAGGGCCGCGTACCGGAGCCAGTCCTCGGGCAGCGGGCGCTGCGACCAGTCCACCGCCGAGTGCTCCTTGGCCAGGCGCACGTTCAGCAGCCGCTCCACCATGAACCCGAGCCCCACCCGCTGGTAACCCAGCAGCCGGCCGGCCAGCTCGGTGTCGAACAGCAGGGTCGGCCGCAGGTTGACCTCCGACAGGCACGGGAGGTCCTGGTGCGCGGCGTGCAGCACCACTTCGGCGTCACCGACCGCGGAGTTCAGCTCGCTCAGGTCGGGACAGGCGATCGGGTCGATCAGCGCCGAACCGGATCCCTCCCGACGCAGCTGCACCAGGTAGGCGCGCTGGCCGTACCGGTAACCCGAGGCGCGCTCGGCGTCCACGGCAACGGGTCCGGAGCCGGCACGGACGGCCGCGATGACACCGGCGAGGGCGTCGGCGTCGGCGGTGACCTCGGGCAGGCCCTCGCGTGGTTCCCGTAGTAGGGGCGCCCTCTCCGCGTCTTCGTTGTCCGGTTCGCGGGGTTCTGTCTTGGAGTTCAACGCGTTCGCCACACCACTACGGTATGCGCTGTCGCCACCGAACGCAGATACGGGCCGTTTCGGGATCGGTGGCTGATACCGCTCGGGGAGTCCCCGAGACCGCTCCGTGCGGCCCCGCGCCGGTGCCGCGGGGCCGTGAGGACACCTCTCAGGGGCGCGACCGCTGCCTCGCGATGTCGGTGACGTCCAGTGGCGGAAGCCCCGACGCCGAGGCCAGCAACGCCAGCCAGGCGCTCATGTGTCCGGACAGGTCGTCCGACTCCGGGGTCCACGAGGCGCGCATCTCGACCTCGGTGTTGGCCCCCTCGTGCGCCTTGGTCCCGAACCCCTCGGTGGTGGCGCGGGTGACCGTGCCGCTCAGCGTGTGGTGGGTGGCTCCGTGGGTCTCCAGGGCGTCGGTGAGCCAGCTCCAGGCGACCGGGCCGAGCAGGGGATCGGTCGCGATCTCCGACTCCAGCTCGGAGTTGGCCTGGCAGACCACCCGGAAGGGGCCTGGCCAGTCACGGGTGCCCTCGGGGTCGTACAGGACGATCAGCCGGCCCCAGGCGATCTCCTCACCCTGGACCGAGACCTCGGCGGAAACGGCGGCGGAATGGGGCGCCAGCCGTTGCGGGGAGGGGATCTCCCGGACGGTGATCTCGGGGCGGATGAGGGGTGAGCGCAGGGCCTCGACCGCTCGCCGGAACGTCTCATGCGCGTTCTCGGCGCTACCGACATCGGGCATGGTGGAAACGTCAGCCTTCATAATTGTGGTGATCACGTCCTGGCGGGGGTCGCCGGGACGTGTCCCGCCGATGGTGTGATGGTGGGCACGGATTCGACCGTGGCACGAGTCACCGGCGGGAGGTCGTAGTTCCCCCGGCGTGTCGGTGTTTTGTGATGATCTTGGAACCGCTCGGGTGCCGACCGCCGCGCTTCGGCCCCGGCGGCTCCCGTTTCCGGGACCCCCGGTCCGGCGATCCGAGTGAGACCACCCGGGCGGGCATGGCACGATTCAAGGGTGACGCTTCAAGAATCTCCCTTCCTTCGCGCCTGCCGGCGCCTCCCGGTGTCCCACACACCGGTGTGGTTCATGCGCCAGGCCGGGCGCTCACTGCCCGAGTACCGACGGGTCCGCGCCGACGTGCCGATGCTTGAGGCGTGTGCGCGACCCGACATGATCACCGAGATCACCATGCAGCCGGTCCGCCGGTACGACACCGATGCCGCGATCTTCTTCAGCGACATCGTCGTGCCGCTCAAGGCCATCGGGATCGACCTGGACATCAAGCCCGGGGTCGGCCCCGTGGTCGACGACCCGATCCGGGACGCCGGCGGGATCAAGCGGCTGCGCGATCTCGAACCCGGCGACGTCCCGTACGTGACCGAGGCGGTCGGCCAGCTCGTGGGAGAGCTCGGCGACAAGCCGCTCATCGGTTTCGCGGGGGCTCCGTTCACGCTGGCCTCGTACCTCATCGAGGGCGGGCCGTCGAAGAACCACGAGCACACCAAGGCGCTGATGTACGGCGAGCCCGAGCTGTGGGACGAGCTCATGCGCCGTCTGGCCAACATCACCCTGGGCTTCCTGCGCACCCAGATCGAGGCGGGGGCCAGCGCGGTCCAGCTCTTCGACTCCTGGGTCGGCGCGCTGAGCGCCGAGGACTACCGCGCCTCGGTGCTGCCCTACACCTCGTGGATCTTCGGTCAGCTGACCGAGTACGAGGTGCCGCGCATCCACTTCGGGGTGGGCACCGGCGAGCTGCTGAGCCTGCTCAGCGAGGCCGGGGCCGACGTGGTGGGCGTGGACTGGCGCGTGCCCCTGGACAAGGCCGTCCAGCGGGTCCAGCCGGGCACGGCGCTCCAGGGCAACCTGGACCCCGCGACCCTGTTCGCGCCTTGGGAGGTCGTCGCCGACCGCACACGCGACATCCTTGCGCGCGGCCGCGCCGCCGACGGCCACATCTTCAACCTCGGCCACGGCGTGCTGCCCAGCACCGACCCGAACATGCTCGAACGGCTCACCGCCTTCGTGCACGAGGAGACGGCCGTCTAGGCCGGTCCTCCCTGTCCGACGCGCCGATGCCCGGCCCCCTCGGGGAGCCGGGCATCGGCGCTTTCCGGTCGTCCCGGTCAGGTCACCGCTCGTCCCCGGAGGACGCCGAGGTGCCCGAAGGGCCTTCGGCGGGCCCGTCGGAGGGGGCGGCGGGGTCACCCGAGGGGCCGTCGGGCGAACCGCCGTCGGGGCCGTCCGGGGGCGTGGGCCCGCGTCCCCGGCCCGCGTCGACGGAGACGGCCGCGGACCGCGCCCGGCGGGCACGGCCCCGACGGCGCCACAGCCACAGCGGCCAGGCGCCGATCACGGCGACCACCGCGGCGAAGGGCAGCAGCCACCCCACGGCCACGGCCAGTCCCTGGCCCAGGCCGACCAGGGACAGCCAGCCGCGCTCCAGGCCGCCGAGGAAGCCGACGGAGTCCTGTGAGGGCTCCTCGATGTAGGTCGCCGGGGGCACCAGGCTCAGGTGCACCGTGGAGTAGGCGGTCTGGTTCTCCAGCGTCTTCAGCCGGGCCTGGAACGCCTCCAGGTCCTCCTGGCGCTGCTGGATCTCACCCTCCACCCGCAGCAGGTCGTCGACGTCCTCCGCCTCCTCCAGGTAGCCGCGCAGGGTCTCCAGGGCGGCCTCGGAGGACTCGATCCTGCTCTCGACGTCGGCGACCTGGTCGGTGACGTCCTCCACCGAGCGCTCCAGTGTGGAGCGGTCACCCAGCTCGGCCAGCGCGTCCAGAGCGCTCTCGTAGTCCTCGTTGGGGATGCGCAGGGTGAGGCCGGCGTCGGGGGATCCGTTCGCGGGGGTGGAGAGGCTCTCGTTCGCCACGTAGCCGCCGGCCTCGATCGTCATCTCCTTGGCCAGAACGGCGGCCTCGGCGACGTCGTCGACGCGCACGGTCATGTCGGCGATGTGGATCAGTCGCCGGTCCGCGACCTCCACGTCCGCGCCGACGCTGCCCTCGCCGCTCTCACCGTTCTCCTCCGCGCGATCGGCCTCGGCCGCCACGGACTCGTCGGGCGCCGCCATGTCGGCGGACTCCGGAGCGGAGCTGCCGGCGCCGCCGCTGTCCGCGTAGTCGCCGGAGGCTCCGCAGGCCGTGAACAGGAGGGCTGCCATGCCGGTGGCGACGGCCGTCACGGCCACGCGGCCCGCCCGGGGGGGAGCTGAAATGTCCATGCCGCTTCGACGCGGCCCGCGGGGACGCCGTTGCGTTCGGGGGATAACGAGACCGCAACGTCCTGACTCCGGGACCTTCGACCGAAACCTCCCGGCCGCAGGTCCCGCTTCGGGGACGGCGGATCGATGTGACCCGCGGCATCTGGAAAGCTGGTGGCATGCCTGAAGCACCGCATGTCGTCGTGATCGGGGGCGGGGTCTCCGGACTCACCGCCGCACACCGCCTCAACGGCCGGGGGGTCGCCACCACGGTGATCGAGGCCGCCGACGCCCCGGGCGGCAAGCTCCGAGCCTCACCCGTGGCGGGTGTGTCCGTCGACGCCGGTGCCGAGGCGGTGCTCGCCCGCCGCCCCGAAGCCCTCGACCTCTTCGCCGAACTCGGCCTGGACGAACAGGTGGTGCACCCCGGGCCCGGAGCCGCTGCCATCTACAGCCGGGGCCGGGTCCGCTCCCTGCCCAAGGGACAGCTCATGGGCGTCCCCGGCGACCTGCGAGCCCTGGCCCGCAGCGGTGTGCTCTCCCCGGCCGGGACCCTGCGCGCCGCCCTCGACCTCGTCTGGCCGCGCACCCCGGTCCGCTCCGACGTGCCCGTGGCCGCCTACGTCGGCACCCGCATGGGCCACCAGGTGGTGGAACGGCTGGTCGAACCCCTCCTGGGCGGTGTCTACGCGGGCCGCGCGGACGAGCTCTCCCTCGACTCCACCCTGCCCCAGATCGCCCCGATGGCCCGCAGGGACCGCTCCCTGATGAGCGCCGTGCACACGAGCCTGAGCGGCCGTGGCGAAGCGCCCACCAAGGCCGGTCCCGTCTTCGCCTCCCTGCGCGGCGGTGTCGCCTCGCTCGTGGAGGCGCTCGCGGCGCGGCAGAAGGACCTGCGCACCGGTACCCGGGTCCAGGCCCTGGAGCGGCTCCCCGAGGGCTGGAGAGTGCGTCTGGAGGGCGCAGAGGGGGCGGAGGCGCTCGACTGCGACGCCGTCCTGCTCGCCTGCCCCGCGCCCGAGGCCGCGCGCCTGCTCGACTCCACCGAACCCGACGCCGCGCGGGAGCTGCGCGGGATCGAGTACGCGAGCATGGCGCTGGTGACCTTCGCCCTGCCCGCCTCCGCTTTTCCGCAACCCCTCACGGGAACCGGTTTCCTTGTTCCGGCCGGGGAGGGGCTGACCATCAAGGCGGCCACTTTCTCCAGCAACAAGTGGCCCTGGCTGGCCGAGGAGCTGGATAGGGTCAACCCGGGGGAGGACCTGGTCGTCCTGCGCTGCTCGATCGGCCGGTTCGGCGAGGAGGGCGTGCTGCGTCGCTCCGACGGGGAACTGACCGAGACGGCCCTCGCCGACCTCGCCCACGTCACCGGAGTCCGCGGGGCACCGGTCGAGACCCGGGTGACCCGGTGGGCCGACGGGCTGCCGCAGTACGCGGTCGGCCACGCCGCCCGGGTCGAGCGCGTGCGGTCGGCCGTGGGACGCCACCCCGGTCTGGGGGTGTGCGGTGCCGCCTACGGGGGAGTGGGCATCCCCGCCTGTGTCGCCGACGCCACCGACGCGGCCGGGCGCCTGGCCGACACCCTCACGGCCCCCAGCCACACAGACCACTGTCACACCGACCGCGGCGACCAGAGCGCCGACGGACCGAACCAGCAAGGAGTCAACCCGTGACGGGGCAGCAGAACGAGGCCGTCGCCCAGGACGGCACCGACCTCAACAAACTCATCCGCTACACCATGTGGTCGGTCTTCAAGGTCGACAGCCTGGAGGACACGGACCGCAACGGTGCCGCCGAGGAGCTCCAGGCGCTCCTCGACAAGGCCGCCGAGCAGGGCGTGACCACGCGCGGCAGCTACGACGTCCAGGGCTTCCGGGCCGACGCCGACATCATGTTCTGGTGGGTCGCCGACACCCCCGAGCAGGTGCAGGGGATCTACTCCGAGTTCCGCCGCACCCGGATCGGCCGCGCCAGCACCCCGGTGTGGTCGGTCGTGGGCCTGCACCGCCCCGCCGAGTTCAACCGCGGTCACGTGCCCGCCTTCCTGGCCGGCGAGGAGCCGCGGGACAACATCTGCGTGTACCCGTTCGTGCGCTCCTACGAGTGGTACCTGCTGCCCGACGACGAGCGCCGCGCGATGCTCGCCGAGCACGGCCGCATGGCCGCCCCGTACCCGGACGTGCGCGCCAACACGGTCTCCTCGTTCGGTCTGAACGACTACGAGTGGCTGCTCGCCTTCGAGGCCGACGAACTGCACCGCATCGTGGACCTCATGCGGCACCTGCGCGGTGCCAAGGCCCGCCTGCACACCCGTGAGGAACTGCCCTTCTACACCGGGCGGCGCAAGAGCGTGGCCGAGCTGGTCGCCTCCCTGCCGTAGCCGGCGGCCCCCGTCGTGAACGCGAGGGGCACACACGACGAGGGACGGCCCCCGCACCGGGTGCGGGGGCCGTCCCTCGTCGTCACTGCGGTCGGGAACCGCTATTCGCCGTGCCGCGCGACGGGGGGCGTCGTGCGGCGGGTGGCGATCACGTAGAAGGGGAGCGCGAGGATCGTCACCAGCAGCAGGGCGCTCATCAGGTAGACGAGGACCTCACCCGCGGGCAGGCCCAGGCCCCAGGCGGCGATGAAGGCCACGCCCAGGGCGAGCAGGCCCAGCACCACGTAGGCCCTCCTGCCCCGCGGCTTGGGGTACTCCATCCGGCTGACCATCAGCCAGGAGACGAGCAGCACCGCGGCGACCGCGGCCAGGACCGGCGGGTCCAGCAGCACGATCGTCACCACCGCCATGGCCCCGAACGGGCTCGGCAGACCGGTGAAGTAGTTCGAGTCCGGCGCCTGGCAGGAGAACCTGGCCAGCCGGACGATCACCGCGAGCAGCACGGCGCCGCCCGCCACGACCGGCAGCACCGGGCCGCCCAGCAGCACACCGGCGCCGCCGGCGATGGTGCCCCACACGACGAAGAAGAACGCCGGGGCGAACCCGAAGCTGATCACGTCGGCGAGGTTGTCCAGTTCGGCGCCCATGCCGCTGCCGCCCAGCTTGCGGGCGACCCGGCCGTCGAGCACGTCCAGGGCGGCCGCGACCATCATCAGGCCCACGGCGGTGGCCATCGCCGATTTCGGCAGCGGACCGGCGGTGCCGCCGGCCAGGTGCGCGGCCTGGGCCGTGGCCAGCGCCCACACCGCGAGGAATCCGCACAGGGCGTTGCCGAGGGTCAGGTAGTCGGCCACACCCAGACGGAGCCTGGGCGCCTCTTCGGGAGCGGAGGTGCCGGATCGCTCAGCGGCGGGGACGGTCTCAGCCGGCGTCAAGACGGGTTTCTCCGGCGCGGACCTTCTGGCCGATCTCCACCGCCGGGGCGACCCCGGCCGGAAGGTAGACGTCGACGCGTGACCCGAACCGGATGAGGCCGATCCTCTCGCCTTGCTCGACCTTCTGCCCCGCAGCGAGATACGGGACGATACGCCGGACCAACGCGCCGGCGATTTGAACGACCGTGATCTCACCGATCTCGGTTTCAAGGGTCCAGATGACGCGTTCATTACGCTCGCTGTCCTTGTCGAAGGCGGGGCGGAAACCCCCCGGGCGGTGTTCGACACCGGTCACGACACCGGCGAGGGGGGCACGGTTGACGTGCACGTTGAGGGGGTTCATGAACACCGCGACCCTGATGCGCCCGTCGGGCTGAGGGTCGAGGCTCTGTACGACGCCGTCGGCCGCGGACAGCACCCGTCCCGTCGCGGGCCCCCGGTCGGGGTCCCGGAAGAACCAGGTCATCCCCGCCGCGAGGGCGATCACCGGAGCGGCGGCCACGGCCCCGACCCGGGAGCGCCGGGCGAGGAGAGCGGCGGCGCCCGCGGCGCCGAGCGCCGGAAGCAGCCACGGGGCGGAGCCCTGGGCCATACCGAACCGCGGTCTGGCCGCGGGACGCGGGGAGACTGATGAGGAAGGTGAGTCGTCGGTCATCGAGCGCTTTCGTCACGGGTCGGTCTGGTCGCCCGCACATCGGATACCTCTGTGAGGGGTGAACCCGGCGCTGGCCTGGTTCGAGTGTGCGCGGTCACCGGGTGGGGCACCCTCGCCGCGCGCGCCCTCCGGCCGACCGGGGGGTCGAACTTCGGTGCGCTGGTGAGATTATCCCTGATCCCGCGGGGGCGGAAAGCAGGCTGGTTCCGGGACGGCCTGTTCCGGCGGAACGGCGGGTACCCGGAACCAGGATCGTATGCCACCTACTCTTCGGGCTCCAGGGTGAGAGCGACGGAGTTGATGCAGTACCGGGCGTCCGTCGGGGTGCCGTACCCCTCCCCGTAGAAGACGTGACCCAGGTGGGACCGGCAGGTGGCGCATCGCACTTCGGTGCGCACCATCCCGAGGGACGAGTCCTCGTGCAGGGTGACGGCGTCGGAGCCGGCCGGGTCGAAGAAGCTCGGCCACCCGCAGTGGGAGTCGAACTTCTCGTCGGAGCGGAACAGTTCGGTCCCGCATCCCCGGCAACGGTAGACGCCCGTGGTCTTGGTGTCGACATAGGCCCCGGACCAGGGGCGTTCCGTGCCCGCCAAGCGGAGTACCGCGTACTCCTGCTCGTTGAGGCGCTCGCGCCACTCCTGGTCGGTTCGGGGAAGTTCCCTGGGTGCCCCGCCCGTGCTGTCCGGGGTCCGGTCCGCTGCGTCAGCCATGGTGACGACGCTACCTGGAAACGCGCTCCGATGCCGACAGGGGATCCCGGGGTCAAGAACGGCCCTTGGACACACGAGTCAGGTAAATCATCCTTAAGAGCCACATACGCCTAACTTCACCTTCGATGACGTTCGGTGTCCTATCGGGCGGGTACGGGCTCAGACAGGGGTCAGTGGTCGAGGTGCACTGAGGCAGGTGGCATGGCTGTTACAGCTCAACAGGCACTCGGAGTGAGCAGGCGACCTCTGCGCGTGGGCAGAATTCGATACGGACTGTGGTGGATCGACCAGAGCACCGCGGGAGCCCGTTCGCGGGCCCGCGCCGTCACCGGCGGCGCGGCCACCGTGGGCCGGGAGCTGCGCTGGGCCGCGGAGCTCAGCGTCCGTTCCACCCTGGCGGGTATCGACCACGTGCGACCGGAGCCCTGGGGCGACCGCAAACTGCTGGTGTTCGTCACGGTGATCGCCGTCGGCGCGCTGGCGGTGGCGCTCGTCCTGGGGGTGGGAATGGCGCACTGGGCGATGACCTCGTCCGACGCCATGATCTTCGCGGCGGCCGGTGCCCTGGCGGTGGGACTCACCCTCCTGCCGTTGGCGTACCTGGTCTTCGCCTCCAAACGGAGACGTCGCCTGAGCGCTGGGAGCCCGGGTACGGGCGACCGGGTGCCGGAACGAGTGTAGGAAGCGGAAGGGACCGAGAGCGAGAGAACACGGGAAAGGGGCGCCCCTCAGGGGCGCCCCTTTCCCGCGGGTCCCGAACGGGGGCGCGGGTGCGGCCTCAGGCGTCGAAGTCGTACTGCAGCACGTACGCCGAGCCGTCCATGGTGATCTCGTTGAACTCGACGGGCCGGTGGTCCGAGGTCAGGGCGGTGCGGGCCACCTCCAACACGGGGGTCCCCGGGGACAGGCTCAGGTCCTGCGCCTCCTCGGGGGTGGGCATCCTGACGCGGATCTCCTCGGTGAAGTGGGCGGGGGCGTGCCCGAGCTCCGCGAGGCGCGCGTAGATGCCCCCGGGGCCGCTGTCATGGGCCCGGACGCGTCGGGCGGCGGTGGAGTCCTCCCGGCCCGCCCACAGGTGCGGGGAGAGGTGGGAGACCGCGCTCTGCACCGGTCTTCCGTCCACGAGGTAGCGCCGGGAGCGGCGCACCACCGTGACCCCCTCCTCCAACTCCAGGGCCCGGAGGACGTGGCTCTCGGGGACGGTCTCGTCGATGACGAGCCCCTCCACCTCGTACCCCCGGGTGTCGCTGTCGGTCTGCCAGATGGCCCGCCCGTTGCCCCACAGGTCCTTGGACAGGCGCCGGGCCCCGTGTCTTCGCAGGGGCCGGAACGCCCGCACGTAGATGCCCGAACCGCGCACGGCCACGGCCAGGCCCTCGTTGATGAGTAGGGAGAGCGCCTGCCGGGCCGTCGCCCGGGCGACGCCGTAGCGCTCGATGAGGGTGTTCTCCCCGGGAAGGCGGTCGCCGTCGGCGTACCGTCCGGAGCGGATCTGGCCTCGTAGTTCCCCGGCTATCTCCCGGTAGACCGGAGGGGACCCGTTTTCGGACGTCGGCACTACATTCATCCTCTCGCCCAGGGGACCGAACCGGTGAGCCCCGTCGATGCGGTGTGTCCAGTCACAGCGTTTCCAGTGGGTGGCACACAACGGGTATGTCCGGTTGCGGGATGGTTCATGCGTCATTGTGGGGCGGCCGAAACCGAGCGGTTACAGGTGCTTCCCGTGTGACGCCCTATTCCCTCAGGTAACGCGTGAACAGGTTGCCCTCGGCCTCCAGCAGGTGCGCCATCCGCACGGGCGTGCTCATGGCCGATGAGTGCTCCGGGGCGCCGGGCGTTCCGGGACCGCCGGTGACGATCCGGGGCGACCCCGCGCCCAGCAGGTGCGGACTCACCGTCAGGCACAGCTCGTCCAGCAGGCCCGCCCCCACGAACTCGGCCAGCAGGTGCGGCCCTCCCTCGGTCAGCACCCGGTACAGACCCTTCTCGGACAGGGCGTTCACGATGTGCTCGGGGCCGACCGAGACCCCGTCGACCACCACCAGGTCGGCGTGCTCGGCGACGAACGCCCGGCGTTCGGCCGGGGCGTCCGCGACGGTGAACACGATCGTGCGCGCGTCCTCGGGCGCGGTGGTGAGCAGCTCCTCGTCCACGTCCAGGGAACGGGAGACCACCGCGATCCGCGGTGTGGCCGGGCGTCCCGCGCGCAGGTCCGACCACACCTCACGCGGCCGGACCGGCCGGTACCCCTCCTTGCGGGCGGTCGCGGCACCGACCACGACGACGTCGCACAGGCCGCGCAGCACCCCCATGACCCTGCGGTCGGGGGCCGAGGAGAGGTCGCGGCTGCGTCCCGAGGGGCCGATCGCGCCGCCGTCCGCGCTGGCGACCATGTTCGCGCGCACCCAGGGCCGGTCCGGGGACGGCGGGTAGGCGTAGGCCTCGGCCAGGTCCACGTCGGTACGGCCGGGGACGGGCAGGAGTTCGCGGAAGCGGGCCGGTTCCGGGGAGGCGCCCGCGCTGTGTGTGCTCGACATGGTCACCCAGGTTAGGGCCTGCTCCCCGGTTCGCTCCGGACCCTCCGGGCGCACGGCGAGGGACCGGGGGCCCGCCGCTCTCGCGGCGGTGTCCGCCCGGCCCCTCGCCGTCGTGTCCGTGTTCCTCCCGGAGGCGCTCCGGTCAGCCGTGCCGGTGCGAGACGCGCCGCAGCAGCACCAGCGCGCGGTCGATCACCCGAACGGGGCCGCGCGCCGTCACGAACGGCCGGCCGCCCACGTCGGGCTCGGCGGTGTCCAGCACGGTCTCCCAGGCCATGCCGTACTCGGTGCCGGGAAGCTTGAACTCCACCGACTCGGGCCCGCTGTTGAGCAGCAGCACGAAGGAGCTGTCGCGGATGCGGCGGCCGCGTGAGTCGGGTTCGGTGATGGCGTCCCCGTTGAGGAACACCCCCAGTGCCCGCTCACCGGTGCTCCAGTCGTCGCCCTCCATGGTCGACCCGTCCGGGCGCAGCCACGAGATGTCGGGCAGCCCGTTCTCCGGGGCCTTCCAGCTCCCCGACCCGCTCTCCACCGGGCTGCCGCGGAAGAAGCGGCGGCGCCGGAAGACCGGGTGCTCGCGCCGCAGCCGGGCCAGTTCGCGCACGTAGTCCAGGAGGTCGTTGCCCGGGTACTCGCCGATGAGCCCCGCGCCCTCCCAGTCGATCCAGGCGATCTCGTTGTCCTGGCAGTAGGCGTTGTTGTTCCCGCCCTGGGTGCGCCCGATCTCGTCGCCGTGCGAGAGCATCACCACCCCCTGCGACAGGTACAGGGTGGTCAGGTAGTTGCGCACCTGCCTGCGGCGCAGGGTGAGGATCGCGGGGTCCTCGGTGGGGCCCTCCACCCCGTGGTTCCAGGAGCGGTTGTCATCGGTGCCGTCCCGGTTCTCCTCGCCGTTGGCCTCGTTGTGCTTGTCGTTGTAGGACACCAGGTCGGCCATGGTGAAGCCGTCGTGGCAGGTGATGAAGTTGATCGAGGCCACCGGGCGGCGCCCGTCGTCCTGGTACAGGTCACTGGACCCGGCCAGCCGCGAGGCCAGTTCCCCCTTGACCGGCTCGCCCCGCCAGAAGTCGCGGACGGTGTCGCGGTACTTGCCGTTCCACTCGGTCCACAGCGGCGGGAAGTTGCCCACCTGGTAGCCGCCCGGGCCCACGTCCCAGGGTTCGGCGATCAGCTTGACCTGGGAGATCACCGGGTCCTGCTGGACGATGTCGAAGAACGTGCTCAGCCGGTCCACGTCGTGGAACTCGCGGGCCAGGGCCGAGGCGAGGTCGAAGCGGAACCCGTCCACGTGCATCTCCAGGACCCAGTACCGCAGCGAGTCCATGATGAGCTGCAACGAGTGCGGGTGGCGCACGTTCAGGCTGTTGCCGCAGCCCGTGTAGTCGAGGTAGTAGCGCTGGTCCTCGTCACTGACCCGGTAGTAGCCGAGGTTGTCGATGCCCCGCCAGGACAGGGTGGGGCCCATGTGGTCGCCCTCGGCGGTGTGGTTGTACACCACGTCGAGGAGCACCTCGATGCCCGCCTCGTGCAGCGACTTCACCATCGCCTTGAACTCCTGCACCTGCTGGCCGTGTGAGCCGCGCGCGGCGTACCCGCTGTGCGGGGCCAGGAAGGCCAGGGTGTTGTACCCCCAGTAGTTGGTCAGCCCCCGCGCGACCATCGCGTGTTCGGGCACGAAGTGGTGGACCGGCATCAGCTCGACCGCCGTCACCCCCAGCGAGGTGAGGTAGTCGATCATCACCGGGTGGGCCAGCCCCGAGTAGGTGCCTCTCTGGTGTTCGGGGATGTCCGGATGGCGCATGGTCAGGCCGCGCACGTGCGTCTCGTAGATCACCGTCTGGTGGTACGGGGTGCGGGGCCTGGACTCGTTTCCCCAGTCGAAGAAGGGACTGACCACCACGCACTTGGGCACGTACTTCGCGCTGTCGGCCGTGTTCTTGCGGTCCGGGTCGGCGAAGTGGTAGCTGAAGAGCGATTCGTGCCAGGTGAGGTCGCCGTTGAGCGCCTTCGCGTAGGGGTCGGTGAGCAGTTTGTTCGGATTGCAGCGCAGCCCGTGTTCGGGTGCGTAGGGTCCGTGCACGCGATACCCGTACTGTTGCCCCGGGCCGATCCCGGGAAGGTATCCGTGCCAGACGAAACCGTCGTATTCGGTCAGCGGTATTCGGGTCTCCTTGCCGTCGTCGTCGAACAGGCACAGATCCACCTGTTCGGCCGCCTCCGAGAAGAGGGAGAAATTGGTGCCGGACCCGTCGTAGGTCGCACCGAGCGGATAGGAACTACCTGGCCAGACTTCCACCATGGGCGTCGTCAGTCTCTTGGTGTCGGGGCCCTGCCGGGCGTTGGTGTTGGTGACGACTTCTTTCTTCCGCTAAGGCAGCGGAAGTATGCCGAACTGGACCGATGATCATTCATCGGTCGAGTTCGCGGGGGTTTTTGATGTTGTTATCGCCAGGGATAGGGGTGTTGTTTGGATATGGCGCGGAAAGGGCGATTCTATCCGCGGGGCCGGGCCCGGTCCAGGATCAGCTGGGTGTCCACGCCCCGGGGCAGGGTCCCGAACACGTTCCCCCACTCACCGCCCAACCGCGACGCGGTGAAGGCCTCCGCCACCGGGGTCGGGGCGTAGCGCAGCAGTACCGACGCCTGCAGGGCCAGCGCCATCAGCTCCACCACCGACCGGGCCCGGTACTGGATCTCGTCCGGGTCTCCCAGGGTCTGCCCCAGCCGCTTCAGGGCCGCGTCGAAGTGGTCGTCCGAGCCCGCCGCCGTGTTCAGCTCGGCCATGAAGGCCTCCACCGACTCCGGGGACTTCGCCATCGCCCGCAGCACGTCCAGCGCCGCGACGTTGCCCGAACCCTCCCAGATGGAGTTGAGCGGGGAGTCGCGGAACAGGCGGGGCATGCCCGACTCCTCGACGTACCCGTTGCCGCCCAGGCACTCCAGGGCCTCCGCGGCGTGCACGGACTGGCGCTTGGTCACCCAGAACTTGCCCACGGCCACACCCAGGCGGCGGAACGCGGTCTCACCCTCGTCACCGCGCACCGAGCGGTCCACGGCCCCCGCCAGACGCGTCATGAGCGCTGTGGCCGCCTCCGACTCCAGCGCGAGGTCGGCCAGGACGTTGCGCATCAGCGGCTGCTCCACGAGCGGCTTGCCGAACGCGCTCCGGGAGCCGGCGTGGTTGAGCGCGTGCACCACGGCGGCGCGCATGCCCGAGGCGGAGCCGATCACGCAGTCCAGACGGGTGCTGTTGACCATCTCGATGATGGTGGGCACGCCCCGGCCCGGCTCGCCGACCAGGTGCGCGACGGCACCGTCGTACTCCAGCTCGGCGGAGGCGTTGGACCTGTTGCCGAGCTTGTCCTTGAGCCGCTGGACGAACAGCCGGTTGCGGCTTCCGTCGGGCAGGACCCGTGGCACCAGGAAGCAGGTCAGGCCCTCGGGCGCCTGCGCCAGGGTCAGGAAGAGGTCGCTCATCGGGGCGGAGGTGAACCACTTGTGGCCGGTCAGCAGGTAGTGGCCCTCGGCGGTGGGCACGGCGCGCGTGGTGTTGGCGCGCACGTCCGAACCGCCCTGCTTCTCGGTCATCGACATGCCCGCGATGAGCCCGCGCTTGGTCAGCGGCGCCCGCAGGCCGAAGTCGTAGGTGCGCGCGGTCAGCAGCGGTTCGTACTGCTCGGCCAGCCCGGGGGAGTGGCGCAGCGCCGGGACGGCCGCGTAGGTCATCGAGATCGGGCAGCCGTGCCCGCTCTCCGCCTGCCCCCACAGGAAGAACTTGGCCGCTCGGGCCACGTGGGCGCCCTCGCGCCCGTCGGCCCAGGGCGCGGCGTGCAGACCGTGCTCCACGGCCTGGTCCATGAGCACGTGGTAGGCGGGCTGGAAGTCGACCTCGTCGATGCGGTGGCCGTAGCGGTCGTGGGTGCGCAGGACCGGCGGGTAGGTGTTCGCGGACTCACCCCAGGCGCGCACCCGCTCGGAGCCCGCGGCGTCACCGATCTCGCGCACGTCGGCCTCGGCCCAGCCCGCGCCCTCTCGGCGCAGGCCCTCCAGGAGGGCGGGGTCGTCGGCGGCGCTGTAGTCACCGAGCGGAGTGGCCTGGTTGAACACCTCGTGTGTGGCGGGCATACCGGATCCGTTCCTGGGTCGGGGGCGTGTGTCGGCGGCCCGGTCGGGCGGCTGTCGGGTGCGGGAATCCTATCCCTGTGCCGCCGTCGAACCGAGCCGGGTTCGGGGTCCCGGCGCAGCACCCGCCGGGGCCCGAACGCCTGTTCAGGGGTGGTTCCGGGTCAGGGCCGCGGGACGTCCGGGGGCCGGGGGATCAGGGCCACAGGAGCTCGCGCTCCCAGACCGCGGTGGTGTCCTTGCGGCGGTACCGCAGCCGGGTGTGCCTCCGGTCGGGGTCGCCCTGCCAGAACTCGATCTCGGTGGGGGCCAACCGGTACAGGCCCCAGTTGTCGGGGACCAGGTCGGGCTCGGCCTCCAGCCTGGCCCGGCTCTCCTCGGCCGTGGCGTGGACGCTCTCCAGGCTGTCCAGCGGCTGGCTCTGCCGCCCGTGCAGTCCGGCCACCCGCCCCTCCAGGGGACGCGCGGTGAAGTCGGCGGCGCGCTCCTCGGGGCCGGCCAGCTCGACCGGACCCCGCAGCCGCACCTGACGGCCCTGCGGCCCCCAGAAGAACAGCAGCGCCGCCCGGGGGTTGACCGCGAGCTCCAGCCCCTTCACCGATGTCGTGGTGGTCGCGAACGACCAGCCCTCGGGGGTGAGGTCCTTGAGGATGAGCACGCGCGCCGAGGGCGTGCCGTCGGCGTCCGCCGTCGCCACCGTCATCGCGTGCGGCTCGGGCACCCCGGCCTCGACGGCCTCGCCCAACCACTCCACGAACAGGCCCACCGGGTCCTCCGGCGCCGTCGCCGGGTCGAACGTCGCCAACGGCCCCGCGAACACCCGGAGCCCCCGCAGCATGTCCCTGATCCCGCCCTGCTCGGTCATCGCGCACTCCCCGTCGCGTCGTCGCCAATACGTCGAACCTACCGACCACAGGCCCCCGCGCCCCGGCCCGGGCGCGGCGGAATGTCGTCACCGCACGCCAGACTGGCCCCGAACACCCGCCCCACGGAGCCAGGGAGACCCGTATGAGCCGTGACACCGCCAAACCCGCCGAGCTGGACGAGCGCTCCCTGCTCCGGGAGATGTCCGCCGACCCCTACTTCCCCGACCACCTCGTGGCCAGGGGCAGGGAGGTCCTGCTGCGGCTGAGCGCACGCATCGAGGCCGAACGCCCCGCCGACCTCACCGCGCTGTACGTCCTCACGCACGCGGCCACCGAGGAGTTCAACGCCCTGGAAGAGGAGTTCGACGCCGCGGGCAGCGAGATCGAGACCGTGGCCCGGGACGACATCGGCGGCGCCTTCCAGGCTGTGGCCACCGCCCACGGGTTCGGTGACGCCGACCCCGAGGAGCTCGTCGGCACCCGCGAGTGGTGAGGCCGCCGGCCCGGGCGCGCCCCGCCGCGGCCCGCCCGGGACGCGTGATCCGCCCCCGGGCATGAGGAAGGGCGCCCCGCGCGGGGCGCCCGGAAGGTGACGGGTCAGGA
The DNA here is from genome assembly GCF_000341085.1 of Nocardiopsis ganjiahuensis DSM 45031. GTDB lineage: Bacteria > Actinomycetota > Actinomycetes > Streptosporangiales > Streptosporangiaceae > Nocardiopsis > Nocardiopsis ganjiahuensis. Next base: position 191,047 of record NZ_ANBA01000014.1, read on the forward strand.
CCTGATCGCGCTCTTCTCCTGTTCGGGGAGGACGGTCCGGTCCTGCCCGGGGGCGCTGTGGTCGACCGTGATCTTGCGGGCCTTGGACTGCTCCGCCACGGGGATGCGCAGAGTGAGGACCCCGTCGGCGTAGTTGGCCCGGATCTGCTCGGTGTCCAGGGTGTCGCCGAGGAACACCTGTCGGGTGAAGGTCCCGGTCTGGCGCTCGTTGACCAGCAGCTCCAGGTCCTCCTTCCGCAGGCCCGCCCGCTCGGCCCGCACCGTCAGCACGTTGCGCTCGACCTCCAGGTCGATGCTCTCGTGGCTGACGCCGGGCAGATCGAAGTGGATCACGAAGTCGTCGCCCTCGCGGTAGGCGTCCATCGCCATCGCTGCCGGGCGGCTGCTCTCCATGAGCCGCTGGGCGATCCGGTCGAATTCTCGGAAGTGTTCGTTGCGCATCAACATCACCGTCGTCACCTCCACCTGTCTACTTCAGAGCCAATGACTTGATGCGAGTGCGCTCAATTTTATTGCTTGCCCTCCGTGCCGTCAAACCTTCTGTGCCGTCGAGAACCCGGGTCCGGACACACGGAGAGGCGGCCCCGGGGGAGGGCCGCCTCTCCGTGTTCTGTCGTCCTCTATACGGTGGCGTGCCGGGCCGCGACCGCCGCGTCGTAGCGTTCCAGGACCACGCGGGCGAGTTCGGGCACGTCCCCGAGCGCGTCGGCGACCACCGAGGCGCCCGCCGCCAGCGCCTGGTCGCGGACCCGGTCGGAGAAGAACCCGGGCGCCAGCAGGTAGCCGCTGACCGCCACCCGCGCGTGGCCGCGCTCCAGCAGGGACCGCACCGCGTCGCCCGGGGCCGGCTTCGCAGCCGAGGCGTAGGCCGCCACGACCTCGCCCCACGGTCCCCGCTCGGCCAGTTCCCCCGCCAACGACTCGACGACCGCGTTGGCCTCGGCGTCGCTGGACCCCGCCGAGGCCAGTACCAGAGCGGTCTCCGGGCCGGCCTGCGCGCCGGCCTCGGCCAGGCGCCGCTCCACCGCGTCCAGCAGCAGCGGGTGCGGGCCCAGGGGGTCGGCGTAGTGCACCCGCAGCCAAGGGCTGCGCTCGCGCGCCCGCGCGAGCACCGCGGGCAGGTCCACCTTGCTGTGGAACGCGGCCGTCAGCAGGGTGGGCAGCACCACGACCTCACCGGCACCGCCCGCGGCCAGTTCGTCCAGGGCGTCCTCGGCGCCGGGCGCGACGTGGTCCAGGTAGGACAGCCGCACGTCCAGTCCGGGGCGCAGCGCGCGCACCCGTTCGAAGACCGCCGAGACCGCCTCCGCCGACCTCGGGTCCCTGCTCCCGTGCGCCACCGCCAGCAGCCGAACCGACGGGGACCGCACCGGCCCCCGTCCGTCCGCGTTCACGGCGCTCATGTGTGGATGCCGCACTCGGTCTTGCCGCTGCCCGCCCAGCGGCCGCTGCGGGGGTCCTCTCCCGGCGCGACACGGCGCGTGCACGGCTCGCAACCGATCGAGGGGTAGCCGTCGTACTGGAGCGGGTTCACGATCACGCCGTGCTCGGCCATGTAGGTGTCCACCTCCTCCTGGGTCCACCGGGCGATCGGGTTGATCTTGGTCATCCGCCTCCGCCGGTCCCACTGCACGACCGGGGTGTCGCGCCGGGTCACCGAGTCCTCGCGGCGCAGCCCGGTCAGCCACGCCGAGTACGGCTCCAGCGCCCGCTGGAGGGGCTCCACCTTGCGCAGGTGGCAGCAGATGCCGGGGTCGCGCCCGTGCAGCCGCGGACCCAGGGCCAGGTCCTGCTCGGCCACGGTCCGCCTCGGTTCCACGTTGATCAGGTTGATGTCGTAGACGGAGGCCACGGCGTCGCGGGTGCCGATGGTCTCGGGGAAGTGGTAGCCGGTGTCGAGGAAGATCACGTCGATCCCCGGCGCGGTCTTCGAGGCGAGGTCCACCATGAGCGCGTCCGCCATGGAGGAGGTCATGCACAGCTCGGAACCGAAGGTCTCGGCGGCCCAGGCGATGATCTCCTGGGCCGAGGCCTCCTCCAGTTCCAGTGCGGCCCGCTCGGCCAGCTCGGGGCCGCCGGTCTGGGTGATCGTGGCGTTCATTCGTTGCCTTCCGTCGGTCTGGAGGGGGCACCGCCCGCGGAGAACGAGGCGGAGCGCAGGCCCACGTACTTGACCCGGAACACCCGGGCGCACGACAGGCAGGCCCAGGGGTAGCCCTCGCCCTTGACGGCTGCGCCCTCCTCGGGCATCAGGTCCTCGTCGCCGCAGTAGGGGCAGTAGTAAGGCGCGGCCCTTTCGGACATGGCGCACCTCTTCCTTCCGGTCGGGGCCCGGCCCCCCGTGGGAGGCCGGGCGGGCCCAACAGACCCTGGGTCGGGGTGTTGGGGCGGGTCGGGTTCAGCTGGTCACTTGAGATCGGCGTCGTCGGCGCGGCCGACCCAGGCGGCGAAGTTCTCGCCGTCCTGCTTCTGCTCCTGGAAGCGCCGCAGCAGCCGCTCGACGTAGTCGGGAAGATCCTCGGCGGTGGTCTTCAACCCGCGGATCTTCTTGCCGAAGGCCTGCGTCAGACCCATCCCGCCGCCCAGGTGGATCTGGTAGCCCTCCACCTGCTCGCCGCGGTCGTCCAGCATCAGCTGGCCCTTGAGGCCGATGTCGGCGACCTGGATGCGCGCGCAGGAGTTCGGGCAGCCGTTGACGTTGATGGTCAGCGGCTCCTCGAAGTCGGGGAGGCGCTTCTCCAGCTCGTCGATGAGGGTCGCGGCGCGGCCCTTGGTCTCCACGATCGCCAGCTTGCAGAACTCGATGCCGGTGCAGGCCATGGTCTGGCGGCGGAACACACTCGGATTGACCTGGAAGTCCTCCGCCTCCAGTGCCGCCGTGATCGAGGGGACCAGGTCCTCCTCGATGTCGAGGACGACCAGCTTCTGGTCGGCGGTGGTGCGGATGCGGTCCGAACCGTGCTCCTCGGCGATCTCGGCGACCCGCAGCAGCGCGCTGCCCGAGACCCGGCCCACCTTGGGCGCGAAGCCCACGTAGAACTTTCCGTCCCGCTGGCGGTGCACGCCCACGTGGTCGCGGCGCACCCCCGGGTCCAGCTCCACGGCGGGGCCGTCGGCGAGCTTGTAGCCCAGGTACTCCTCCTCGAGCACCTCGCGGAACTTCGAAGCGCCCCACTCCTTGATCAGGAACTTGATCCGGGCGCGGGTGCGCAGCCGGCGGAAGCCGTAGTCGCGGAAGATCGAGCAGACCCCGGCCCACACCTCGCTCACCTGGTCGGGGCGCACGAAAGCGCCCAGGCGCTGGGCGAACATCGGGTTGGTGGACAGGCCGCCGCCCACGTACAGGTCGTACCCGGCCTCACCGGCCTCGTTGTACACACCCGCGAAGGCCACGTCGTTGATCTCGTGGTTGACGCAGTGCACGGTGCAGCCGGACAGCGAGGACTTGAACTTGCGCGGCAGGTTCGAGTACAGCGGGCTGCCGATGTGCTCGTCGTAGATCTGCTCGATCTGGGCGGTGGGATCCAGGACCTCGTCCTCGGCCACACCGGCCAGGGGGCAGCCGAGGATGACGCGCGGGGTGTCGCCGCAGGCCTCCATGGTGGACAGGCCCACCGACTCGAGCTTGTCCCAGATCGCGGGCACGTCCTCGACCCGGATCCAGTGGTACTGCACGTTCTGCCGGTCGGTGATGTCGGCGGTGTCGCGCCCGTAGTCCCGTGAGATCTCCGCGACGGCGCGCAGCTGGGCGGCGGTCAGCTGGCCGCCGTCGATGCGCACGCGCAGCATGAAGTAGCGGTCGTCGAGCTCCTCGGGCTCCAGCACGGCGGTCTTGCCGCCGTCGATGCCGGGGGCGCGCTGGGTGTAGAGGCCGAACCAGCGGAAGCGTCCACGGAGGTCGGCCGGGTCGATCGAGTCGAAACCGGCCTTCGAGTAGATGTTGACGATCCGATCGCGGACGTTGAGTCCGTCGTCGTTCTTCTTGTTCTCCTCGTTCTTGTTCAGCGGCTCACGGTAGCCGAGGGCCCATTGGCCCTCGCCACGGCGGCGGCGTGGCTTGGCTGCCGTCGCTGCCTTGCCGGGCTGCGCGGAAGAGGGAGGCATCGCGGGTGTCTCCGATGGGGTCGCGGGGTGCTCACGGTCCCGGCGCCCGCACCGCAGACCCGTACTCACCGCACGTCGTCGTGGCTGGTGATACGGGTGAATCCGCGTATGTGGGAGTTCGAAGGGGGGAGCGCCGGAGCCGCGCGCACCCCTGTGTCACGGGTGCGTCATAAAGGCGGCGAGGAGTTATCCGACGCTGCAACAGATGGCGCTGCTGACCCGAAGAAAGTCCACGTGGCGGCGCACGCGGAGCATGGGGTCAAGAACAGCGGTCATGTCTCGAGAATGGCACGCGGGTCCGGCCCTTGTCCAGGCGCGCCCATCCGGGCGAGATGTGAGTCACGTCATGCTCGGGATGTGCCTGCTGCTCCCGGGACCGCTAACGTTCTCCCTGTGGTGGGATTCTGGGAGGGCCTGTGGCGCATGGCCGACGCCTGGCTCCGACGGCATCCCGTTTTCCACCACGGGGCGCTCCTGGTCCTGCGTACCGTCAAGGCCTTCGCCCGTGACCGGGTGGTCGGCCTGGCCGCTGAGTCGGCCTTCTTCGCGCTGATCTCCCTGCCCGCGCTGCTCCTCTGCCTCCTGGGTGCCCTGGGGCCGCTGGCCATGGTGTTCGGCGAGGACCTCGTGGTGGAGATCCGCGAGTGGATGCTGGACCTGGCAGCGCGCATCCTCACCCCCGCCACCGTCGAGAGCGTGGTGGAACCGCTGGTGGACGACTTCCTCGGCGGTGTCCCGGGCGGAATCCTCTCGTTCACCTTCCTGGTGTCCCTGTGGTCGGGCTCCCGGGCGATGAACGTCTTCATCCGCTCCATCACCATCTCCTACGGCCTGGACGAACTGCGCGGCTGGCTGGGCCAGCGGCTCCTCGCCTTCTTCGCCTACCTGGGCGGCCTGCTGTTCGCGGTCCTGGTGCTGCCGGTCATGGTGGCCGGGCCCGACATCATCCACGAACTGCTGCCGCTCACCGTGGGCCGCCTCAACCTCTTCTACTGGCCGCTCGTGGGCCTGCTCGTCATCGCCGCGGTCACCCTCCTGTACGCGCTCAGCGTGCCCGTGCGCACCCCGCTCTGGCGCCACCTGCCGGGAGCGGTCCTGGCCACCCTGGTGCTCCTCACCGGTTCCGCGGGGCTGCGCGCCTACCTGGACGCCTCCTTCGGGCAGGTGACCATCTACGGTTCCCTCGCGGCGCCGATCGCCATCCTGGCCTGGCTGTACGTCATGGCGATCGCCGTTCTCGTGGGTTCGTCGCTCAACTCCGAGATCGATGCCCTGTGGCCCACCAGGCGCACAGCCGCGGCCCGCGCCGAGCTCGCCAACCGTCACTTCGAACGCGCCGATCGGATGGCCCAGCGCCGGGAGAAGGCGGTCATCGAGACCCTCAACGGCCGCTGACCACAAACGGCCAGGGAGCCCACGGCACCGGGTTTGCCGGTATTTTCACGATGTCCGGCGGGAAGCCGCGAACCCGCCGCCCCGGTCCCGGACCTCCCTCCTGAAAGGCCCTCGTGCGATCCCCCAGCGGGCCCCCGCTCCACCCACCGGTCCTCCTCGGTTCCTGCTCCCTCATGGCTTCCTGCCTCGGTTTCCTGCTGTGGAACACCCTGACCGTGGGCCACCCCCTGCGCGGAGGATTCCCCCTGGCCTTCCTGGGCCTGACACTCGTCGTCCTGGCGGTGCTCTTCCTCGCCGCTCTGCCCCGGCGCCCCGGCGAGCCCGCGCCGCCGGCCCACACCAGGATCTTCGTCTGGCTGCCGTGTCCGGTGGCGTTGACGTCTTTGCTGCTGATCGTCTCCGAGCTGCACCCCCACCCGCGGCTGTGGCCGCTCCTCCTGCTGCCCCTCACCGGGCTGGCCCTCGCCTTCCTGGGCGTCCGGGGCCACCTCCGCCGGGTCCCGGACGAACCCGATCGCGGCCCGGCCCCGAAGGAGCCCCGGCGCTATCCGGTCACCGCCTCCCAGCGCTTCGGCACGGCCGCCCTGATGACCACCTTCCTGAGCCACATGCTCTTCTATCTGCTCCACACCGGGCACCTGCCCGGGGTCCGCCCCGGCTCCACTCTGATCCTCCTGTTCCTGGTGGCCGTGCTGGCCGCCCTCGCCCTCCAAACGGCTGAGCCGGCTCTACCGCCACGCTTCAGCGGATCGGCCCGACCCCCGATGGTCAACGGCGTCTTCACCTGGCTGGCCTGGTTCACGGTCCCGGTCTCGGTCATGCCCAGCACGGTGGTCCTGGTCGAGCCTCAGCTGGTCCCGTCGTTCTGGCCCTTCGCCCTGTTCCCCGCGTCGGCGCTCGTCCTCGCCTTCCTCACCACCCACGCCTACTTCCGGGAACGCGTCCGACAGCCCGAGGAAGAGGAAGCCGCATGAGGACCTCGCACATGATGGCGAACTTTCCCTCGCTCGCCTCGCTGGCGGTGATCCTCACCGCGGCGCAGATTCATCTCTTCGGAGGCCAGGTGCCCTTCATGGCGGGCCTGTGGATGGCGGTGGGGCTGTTGGCCGCGACCGCGATGTCCTGTCTCTACGCGTTCTTGGACCTGACCCCGTCGGAGAGACGCAGGTCCAGAGGGGCAGCCAACCCCTTCGAGAGGATGGCCGACGCCAACCTGATCATGTCGGCGTTCGGCCTGCCGGTTGCCGCCGTCGCGACGGTGCTGACCGGACAGTGGGCTCTGGTCCTGCCGCTGCTGGCCGGGGTGGGCGGTCTCGTGATGGCGCTCGTGGCTCAGCACCGGGAGCGGAACGAAGCCGATTCCCCTCCGTCCGAGGCCACTCCGAAGCTGGTCGGACTGCTTCCGGGAACGCCGCTTCCGGAGGGGTGGATTCCCGTCTACGTGCACCGCCCGACGGGTCTCTACCGCGACATGCTGGTGGACTACCGCGTTCACATGGACGGTGCCCGGGTCGGAACGGTGGGGGCGGGGGAGACCCTGCTGGTCGGTCTGACAGCCGGTCCACACGTGGTCCAGGGCTGGATCCACGGGTACGGCAGTCCGCCGTTGCACCTGTCTCCGAACACGGGGGAGTCCGTGCACCTGGTGCTGGAACCCGATGGGACGGCCCTGGACGCACTGCCCAAAATGTTCGACAAGGGCCGTTACCTCCGGCTCACCCGACGTGACCAGCTCTGGGCAGGCCCCGGAACGGGTGCGCAGGGGGTGAACCGGTGAGCCTCGTGGAACTCCGTGTGGCCGGATCCGGCCATTTTCGGCGTGAACCTCGTCGCCTTCTGGAGTGTCCACTCCAGGGTCGGTGGAGTGAGTTGGATCCGGTCCGTGGCAGGGGTTCTGAAGTCACAGCAGGTCAGTGCAGGCGAAGTGAGAACCCGAGTGGAAGAAGCACGACCGGTGTCCGATTCCCGGGTGGAGGCACGGAGTGAACACCCTCTGGAACGATCAGTATCATCACGTGCAGCAATGGCTACCCGTGTGCCGATACCCCCTGCTCGGTCACCCCGCCGAGCCACGGCACCTCGTCACCGCTGACCTTCCCCTGCTCCCGTACACGAACAGGTTCACGTTCCCCATGCCTTCGGAGGCACCATGAGCCGGGCGTCCCGTCCGGGGTACTCCCGGCCCACCGCCGTCATCGTCATCGCTCCCGATGAACGCAGCGCCGAGATCGTCATCGAGGGGCACCGCCAGGTGGTGACCGGGCTCGCCCCCAAGGACACCAGGCGTGCGGCGCTGGACGTCGCCACCGGCTACGCCGCCCGTATCGGCCAGCCGGTGCTCGTCGACGCCCGGGACGCCAACGGTTACTGGCGTCTGGTCGCGACCCCCGACGGTGTCGTGCAGGCCGCGGAGCAGAGCGTGCCGGACCGCCCCCCGGCGCCCGTGCAAGGGCCCGCCCCGGTGGCCCAAGGGCAGGGGAGCCTCGGCAGGAAGCTGGTGATGGGCGGAGCCGCCGTGCTCGCCCTGCTGCTCGTCATCGGAGGCGGCGTGGTCGTCACCCGATTCCTCCCGGGCACCTCCGACGCCTCCGGGGAGGATGAGCCCGAGGACAACTCCGTGCTCCTGGAGTACTCGGCCCCGCCGGGGTTCGAGCCGGTCGTCGACCTCACCGAGGAGCTCGCCCCCGAGTCCCAGCCCGGGATCAGCCGTGACGGTTCGGCCCTGGCCTACGTCGACCCCGAGGAGCGCCTCAACCTGATCGACGCCGACGGTTCGCGTCAATGGTCGGTGGACCTGCCCTTCGAAGCGGCCTCCGGGCTCGGCGCGCCCCGCTTCGTGGAGTACGGCGGCGAGAGCACCATCGTGATGGAGACCGCCGAGACCCTGTGGTTCTGGCCCGAGTCGGGCGGCTCGGCCACCAGCGTCGAACTCCCCGAGGCCGGCTCCGCCCGGTACGCCGGTGATTCGGTTCTGATCCGTGACGACGACGCCTCCTACCTGCCGATCGACGGCGAGCTCGAGGAGTTCGACGCCCCCGGAAGCTCGGTTCCGATGCTCGCCGTGAACGACCGTGCCCTGACCGCCGTCGTCACCGGCCCCTGGAACTGGGTGGACACCGATGGTGACACCGAACAGGTCCACGCCGCGCGCCCCAGCGAGGCAGGTGAGATGGAGGCCGTGCTCACCGCCCTGCGGGAGTACGTCATCATCCGCTGGGAGCCGCTCCAGGGCGACGGCTCGATCCTGGCCTTCCACGACCGCGAGGACGGTTCCGTGCTCGGTTCCGCCGCGATCGAGGAGGACGCGCTGGAGGACGTCGGACACCTCTCCGCGCCCATCGGCGTCGAACAGGTCGCCTACGGTCCGGTGCTGTTCGACCCCGCCTCCGGCGAGACCACCGTCGTCCCGGGCTTCATCCCCGAGATCACGGTCGGCGACCAGGTCTTCGGAGAACTGGACGGGACCCGGGTGGCGCTGGACGCCTCCGGGGAGCCCACCGAGGTTCCCGAGGACGCACAGACTCCGCGCGGCCTTCTCGGCGACCGCGCGGTGGTGGTGCACGACGGCCACCTGTATGCCATCCCCCCTGAGTAGATCAGTACACAAGTGAAGGAAAGGAGTGGGATGACCCCCAAAAAACGGGTACTCACCGTCACCGCGGCCAGCCTGTTCATGGCCGGTTTCTCTGTCGGCCCGGTGTTCGCTGCCGAGACCGTGGACCAGACCGCCCCCGAGGCGACCGAGGAGACGGTTCAGGCCCCGGTGATCGACCTCGAGCCGGTCGTGGAGACCCTCGAGAGCGTCATCACGTTCGACATTCCGGACGGGGACGAGGGCGAGAGCCCTGTGCCGGAGGAGCCGCCGGCCCCGGTTGACCCGCCGGACCCGGTGGACCCGCCGGACCCCGGTGACGGCGAGGACCCCGGCGACCCGGGTGACCCCGGCGACCCTGGCGATCCCGGTGACCCGGGAGACCCGGGCGATCCTGGTGACCCCGGCGATCCTGGTGACCCGGGCGACCCGGGTGACCCCGGTGACCCCGGCGATCCTGGTGACCCCGGAGACCCGGGCGACCCCGGTAACCCCGGTAACCCGGGCGACCCCGGCAACCCGGACGAGGGCAGCAACCCGGGCGACGACAACCAGACCCCTGGTGACAGCGCCCCCGGTACCTCTGCCCCCGGTAGCTCCGCCCCGGCTCCGGCCACCGGCGGCAGCTCTGGCGGCAGCTCTGGTGGCAGTGCCGCCGGCAGCGAGAACCTCGCGGCCACCGGTGTCGACATGTCGGGCTTCGTGCTCGGCGGCGCCGTCGTGACCGGTATCGGCGCTCTGGCCCTGTGGGCCGGCAGCCGTCGTCCGGGCATGGCTGAGTAACACAGCGCTCGGTCCCACATCCCCGTGGGTCTGACGCGGGGAAGGGCCCCGCCCGCCGGAGGAATCCGGTGGGCGGGGCCCTTCTGTCGGTCCCGGGCCCGCAGGCCCCGATCAGGCTCGGGGGCGCAGGGCGGAGGCGAGCAGGAAGGCGGCCACCCCGGCGCACGCGATGGCCCACAGGGCGCTGCCGAGGGTCAGGGAGTCGGCGAGGAAGCCCACCAGGGGCGGGAAGGCGAGGAACCCGGCCCGGCCGAGCCAGCCCACCAGCGTCACCCCGTCCCCGGTACGCACCCCGGGGACGTTCCCGGCGGCGGCCAGGGTGAGCGGGAACAGCGTGGACACACCCAGACCCATCACGCCGAAACCGATGATCGTGGTCGCCGGGTGCGGCAGGAGCAGAGCGAAGGCCAGGCCGCCCGCGGCGAGGAGGCCGCAGGCGTGCCCCACCGTCGCCGCGCCGAAGCGGTCGGTCACCCGGTCGCCCAGCAGGCGTCCGACGGTCATCATCGCCTGGCAGGCCACGAACGGCATGGCGGCCAGGAACAGCGGAGCGCCCAGTTCGGTGGTCATGTACACCGCGCCCCACGAGGCGGCGGAGTCCTCGATGCCGCCGGCCGCCATGAGGAGCACACCCAGCATCAGCAACAGGAGGAGGCTCTTGCCCGGGATGCGCGAACGGCCGCCGTCGTGGCCGTTGGTGCCCTCCTCGCGCTCGCTGTTCTCCGGTCCGGGCAGCATCATGCGGCTCACGGTGAGGTTCACCGCCACCAGGACGACCGCAACCCCGCCCAGGTGCCAGAGGATGGGCACCCCGGCTCCGGCCATGGTCGCGCCGAGCAGGCCGCCGGAGACCGCGGCCAGGCTCCACACCGCGTGGAAGGTGTTGATGATGCTGCGCCGGTAGCGCCGCTGGACGCGCAGGCCGTGGGAGTTCTGGGCGGAGTCGGTCCAGGCGTCGGCCGCGCCCAGGACGAACAGCGCCGCGGCGAGCATCCACCAGTTCTGGGCGAGCGCGATGAATGGGAGCGCTCCCAAACTGATCAGACTCGTCCCCACCGCGGTCCGGCCGCTGCCGAACCAGTGGATCAGCGGTCCCGCGAGCATCCCGGTCAGGATCGCCCCGAAGGGCATCGCCGCGATCGCCAGCCCCAACTCCGCGTTGGTCAGCCCCAGACTGTTCTTGATCACGGGGAGCCACGGCACGGCGTTCGTGTAGGTGAAGCCGTTGACGAAGAACAGAGTGGACACCGCGACCCGGGCGCGCCTGGCCTCGGGCGGTGGAGCGGTGGACTTGTCGGTCGGCGTTTTCACGGGCGGCTCCCAAGGCTCGTTTCAGTGCTCGCCGATGTTATCTGTCCCATCAGCGGACGACCAGGGTTTTTCACCGGTGCCCGGCCGCCGGACTTGCCATCGGGCACGGAGCCGTTTTACATAGGGGTCCTGCCCTCGTCAACGTGAAACCCCCGAACTCCGAAGCTCCGGAACCCGAGCCCCTCCCGCCCACGGACCCGGCCCCTGTACCGGCCAGCCCCCGCGGCCCGCTCCCGCGTAGGCGCCCCCTGCCCGCCGACTCCCTCACACCGGGACGCGCCGTGCCCCGACGGTCCCGGTCGGAACCGGAAGATCACATGATCAGAACGAGCGCGCTGCGAGAAACGCCGACACTCACCGGGAAGAGCGTACGACTGGTCCCGCTGGGGCCCGAACACACGGACGCCTACTTCGCGGCGGGTCTCGACGAGGAGGTCAGGAGGCTCACCGGCAGCCACGGCCATCTCACCTACGAACGGGCGCGCGAGTGGTGCGAGAGCCGCTCGGGCCGGACCGACCGGCTGGACCTGGCCATCATCGCGCCCGGTGACGGCCGCTACCTCGGCGAGCTGTCCATCTACGCGGTCTCCCCCGAGAACGAGACCGCAGGGTACCGCATCGCCCTGTCGGCGATCCAGTTCACCGGACAGGGGCTCGGCAAGGAGGCCACACAACTGGTCCTGGAGTACGCCTTCGAGCACATCGGTCTGCACCGGGTCTGGCTGTACGTGTACGCCTTCAACATGCGGGCCATCGCGGTCTACCGCTCCTGCGGCTTCTACGTGGAGGGCAGGCTGCGCGACTCCCTGCTCTGGGAGGGACGCCGGCACGACGCCCTGCTGATGGCCGTGCTCCGCGGCGGATTCAGGGGGCGCTGACCTCCGACGGCGGCGCCGGTCCCCGCCGGGGATCCGGTTCCGCGGTGCCTCCCACCGGAGGTACCCGCTGCCGGGGCGCCCGCTCCGGCAGGCGCCGAAGCTGTGCGGGTTTTGCCCCGGTGCGGGGTTGTAATCCGTGTGCGGCGGGGTATGCCGGTACCACTTTTCCAGCGGCTCATTCCACACGTCCGGAAGGAGCGGTGCCGGGCTCCGCGGCCGTCGGCACCGGTGAGGACATGAATCCGGTACCCGTTTCACTGCCCTTCGCCGACCGGTCCGAGGCGGGGCGACGCCTCGCCGACCGGGTGCGTCCCCACGCCGTCAACGACCCGATCGTGCTCGCGCTGCCCCGAGGCGGGGTTCCGGTCGGGGCGGAACTGGCCGAACGCCTGGCCGCCGACTTCGACGTGCTCGTGGTGCGCAAGATCGGCCTGCCCGGCCACCCGGAGACCGGGGTGGGAGCGATCGCCGAGGACGGGCACGTCTTCTACGACGACCTCGCCCTGGCCCGGATGCGGGTGCCCCGCCAGGCCCTGTCCGACACCGTGGCCTCCGAGCGGGACGAACTCGAGCGCAGACGCCGGGTGTACCGGGGCGAGCGCTCCGCCCCCCGGATCGCCGGGCGCGACTGCGTGATCGTCGACGACGGGGTCGCCACCGGCGGCACCGCCCGGGCGGCTCTGCGGATGGTGCGCCAGGCCGGTCCGGCGCGCTTGGTCCTGGCCGTTCCGGTCGCCGCCCCGGAGGCTCTGGAGATGCTGAGCGAGGAGGCCGACGCCCTGGTCGTGCTGACCGCTCCGGACAACTTCCGCGCGGTGGGGGAGTGGTACCGCGACTTCGACCAGCTCACCGACCGGCACGTCGTCTCGATCCTCTCCGAACGCGAACGCCTCCACCGCGGTCCCGACACGGCCAGGGCGGTGCGGATCAGGGCGGGGCAGGTCTACCTCGACGGCGACCTGACCATGCCGACGGCGCTGCGCGGCGCTGTGGTGATGGCCTTCGGTCAGGGCCAGAGCGATCCCCGTTGGCGGGCGACCGCCTCGGCGCTGCAGCGCGCGGGGTACGCCACCCTGCTGCTCGACCTGCTCACCGGCGAGGAACAGGACTCCGACCCCCTGGGGAGGAACGCGGGCGACGGCGGGGCGGCGGACACACGGGTCCTGGGAGAGCGGCTGAGCGCGGCGGTCACCTGGTTGCGGCGCGCCACCGACGCGGCCAGCGAACCCCTCGGGGTACTGGGTTCGGGGGACGCGGCCGCCGCCGCCCTGGTGACGGCCGCGGAACGGCCTCAGGACGTGGCGTCGGTGGTGGTCCACGGAGGACGTGTCGACCAGGCGGAGCCGAGCCTGGCCGCGGTGCGGGCGCCGACCCTGCTCCTGCTGGAGAGCGGTGACTCGTTCGTGCGCGAACTGGGCGAGTGGACGCGGGGCCGCCTGGGAGGTCCCTCGGAGCTGAGGGTGGTGTCCGACGCGGAGCAGCTGCTCCGAGGTGACCTGGGGTGGCGCCAGGTGGCGGTGGAGACGCTGGGCTGGTTCGACCGGCACCTCTCGCACCGGCCGGAGTGAGTCCGCCGAACCGGCGGCAGGACACAGGTCCGGTGGCGGGACCACACGGATCCGGCGGCAGGGCAGAGGACACGGAAAACCCGCGGCGCCCTCGACGTACTACGTCGGGGCGCCGCGGGTTATCGGGGCCGGGGCCACCGGGAGAGAGATCCGCTTGGCGGGAAACGCTAGGCGGCGTTGGCGCGGCGCATACGGCGACGGCGCTCGGAGGCGCGCTCGTCCTCGTTCAGTCCACCCCAGGTTCCGTACTTCTCCGGACGCGAGATCGCGTAGTCCAGGCAGTCCGTTCGAACCGGGCAAGCCGCACAGATCTCTTTGGCCTTGCGCTCCCGAATCTCCCGCTCCGGCTGGCGTTCGCCATCGGGGCCGAAGAAGAGCACAAGGTCCTCGCCCCGGCACGCGGCGGCATCCTGCCACCCCCAGCTCGGGCGGGGGCGCAGCGCGGCCTGCCGACGTACCTGAGACATGCTTGAACCACCTCTACTGAAATCACTAGTAAGCTGTCTGAAAAAGCTTCAGTCACCAAAAGTTGGTCATGCGGCGTGAGTCACCCCGCACGACGCAAACGTCGAGCGGTGTTGACGTTGTTCCCCGGTGTGGCTGAGACCACGAGAAGCGCCATCACAGAGGCGATGCCTGCCGATGATGGGGTGCTCTCACGCGAACGGCTGCGGAGGCGGTGACAAGCCTCCGTGCGAGCCGGTACGTAATCATGCCATCCCCACTCCCGATCATGCACGGGGGGTGGGAAAATTACTCATCCAACCGTTACCGAAACCTGATGCTTGGCGTCCGGTCTCTGGTTGTCTGTTGGATTTTGTCCCGCATCGCCAGATCTACATGTCTTGCGAAGGACACAGCACATCGTATGGGGCGATGTCCCTCCTGCCTAGGGGGTCTTCCTGATGCGCCCATCACATTGCGGTCTAGTCAGGCTCTCGAGATTGGGTGCGACCGTATGTCCTCACTCAGGGCAACGAAGGTCCGCGGCCGTTCCGTTCCCTCCCGCTGGGCTCGGTGTGTCGTCGGACCCTTCGCGACACGCCGCCTCCTCCGTACCACCGCGGACTCCCGGACCTCTCCCGGCCCGAACGCCGCGCCCTCACCACGGTGATCCTCCGCCGCGGCCGGTCGGCGCCGTCCCTTAGGGGAAGGACCAGGGGGTCGGCGAGGAACAGGTCATGGTGTGCGGGCGTCCCAGACGATAGAAAACAGGGTGCGTTCGTCTTCCGCCTCGATCGGAAGAAGCACGCGCCACCCTGCACGGGACCGAACCAAGGAGACGAACACCGTGGCCCTCTTGCGGCTCATCCTGAACATCATCTGGCTCTTCGTCGCCGGATTCTGGCTGGCGGTCGGCTACGTCATCGCCGGAGTCATCTGCTGCGTCCTCATCGTGACGATCCCCTTCGGTGTCGCTTCCTTCCGCATGGCCAGCTACGCGATCTGGCCCTTCGGCCGCGACCTCGTGCGCAGGCCCGGATCGGGTGGCGGCAGCACCTTCCTGAACATCATCTGGCTGATCGTCGCAGGTTGGTGGCTGACCATCGGGCACATCGCCACCGCGATCGGCCTGGCGGTCACCATCATCGGTATCCCGATGGCGTGGGCCTCGCTCAAGATGATCCCTGTGGCGCTGGCGCCCTTCGGCAACGAGATCGTCAGTAGCGGCCACCCTCGGGAACCCTGGCAGTTCTGACGGAGTTGGTCATTCGCGGGGGTTCGGCAGAACCGGAGCCCCCGCCGGCGCATCCCCCAGACATCCCCCGGAACAGTGTCGTCACGTGGTCGCCCCCTCCGGACCGGCCACCGCGCAACAACCAGAGAATGGAGTCCATGTGCAAGCCCAGCGGCCGGGAGTGTGGGCGCTCCTGAACAGATGGCTCAGCGCCCGAAGAGCCCGCGCCGAGCGCCTCGCCCGACTCGAGGCGCAGGAGGAGGCCAGAGCCGAGGCCGAACCCCCGGTCAAGGAGGAGGCCGCCGAACAGGATGACGTCGGCGCCGGGGACCTGCTGCGCGTGGTCAGCGACGTCGCCTGGCGGATGCTCATCATCGGCGTCGTGGCGGGCCTGCTCGTCTACGCCGTCCTCTACCTGTCGATCGTCACCCTGCCGGTCGTCATCGCGGTGTTCGTCACCGCGCTGCTCATGCCGATGGCCAAGTGGCTCCGGCGCAAGGGCCTGGGGCGCGGGACCTCCACCGCCGTCTCGGTCCTCACCGCGCTGGTCGTGCTCGGCGGCGTGGTCACGTTGATCATCCAGCCCGCCATCCAGGGCTTCGACGGTCTGATCGCCAGCGTCTCCGGCGCGCTGGTCGAACTCCAGGAACTCCAGCTGGAGCTCCCCTTCGGCCTGGAGGCGGACCCGGCCTTCCTCACCAACGCGTTCACCAACGCCTGGGACCAGATCCAGGAGATGATCACCGACAACACCCAGGAGCTGGTCAACGGCGCCTGGACCGCCGGTGCGGCCGTCGTCCAGATCCTCATCAGCCTGGTGCTGATCATCGCCCTGACCGTGTACTTCGTGCACTCGGGCGACAAGCTGATGGACTGGTTCGTCACGCTGCTGCCGCCCAAGTCCCGCCCGGGCCTGCGGCACGCCAGCGGCGTCGCCTACGGGGTGATGGGCCGCTACGTGCGCGGAGTGGCGATGGTCGGTGTCATCGACGCCGTCGGTATCGGCATCTTCCTGTTCATCTTCCTGGACGTGAACCTCGCGATCCCGCTGATCGTGCTGACCTTCGTCGGCGCCTTCCTCCCGGTCATCGGCGCCTTCCTCACCGGGCTCCTGGCCGCCATGGTGGCCCTGGTCGCCGAGGGGTGGCCCACCGCCCTGATCATCGTGGCGGCGGTGGTCCTGGTGCAGCAGCTGGAGAGCAGCGTCTTCGCCCCGCGCATCTACGGCCAGGCCCTGGAACTGCCCTCACCCATCGTCCTGATCGCCATCACCGCCGGCGGCATCCTGGGCAACATCCCGGGCATGTTCCTCGCCACCCCGGTGGCGGCCGTGCTCGCCGCACTGCTGCGCAACCGTCCCCCCGCCCAGCCCGATGACGAGAACCACGGGAACGGCCGCGAGGACCGATCGGAGCCCTCGTCGGATAAGGAAGCGGCCGCGGTCGTGGTCGTCACCCCGGCCGCGGAGCAGGCCGACCAGAAGGACCGTCCCTCCAAGGAGTGAGCTGATCCCGGATCTCTCCCCGCCGGGAATGTCCCGCGCCCCCGGTCCCGTTGTGCGGGTCGGGGGCGCGCCCGTGTCCGGGCGGTCCCTCGTCCGGACCGCCCGGGTGAAAACCCCTAGCACCATCCCTCGTCCTTGCCGTTAGGCTGGGTCGGTCGGTCTGAGGACACGTCCGCCGCGGCCCCTGCCGCGACACCACCGCCGAACCAACCCCTCCGGGGGTCGGCGCCGTGCGGACCCCGACCGCCCCGAACCGGTACACCACTTTTTGAGGATGCCCCACCCATGTTGATCGCCACCGACCTCGAACTGCGCGTCGGACCTCGACTCCTGCTGGAGCCGACGACCTTCCGTGTCGCCGCGGGGGACCGGATCGGACTGGTCGGCCGCAACGGTGCGGGCAAGACCACCATGACCAAGGTGCTCGCGGGGGAGGGGCTGCCCACCGGCGGCACCGTCACCAACTCGGGCAGCATCGGCTACCTGCCGCAGGACCCGCGGACCGGCGACCTCGACGTGATCGCCAAGGACCGGGTGCTGTCGGCGCGCGGTATCGACGAGGCCCTCAACGGCCTGCGCGAGGCCGAGAAGAAGATGGCCAGCGACCACGAGAAGACCCGGAACAAGGGCGTGCGCGCCTACGCCCGCTGGGAGGAGCGCCTCCACGTGCTGGGCGGTTACGCCGCCGAGTCCGAGGCCGCCGCCATCGCCTCCAGCCTGGGCCTGCCCGACAAGGTGCTGTCCCAGCCGCTGCACACGCTCTCCGGCGGTCAGCGCCGCCGGATCGAGCTGGCGCGCATCCTGTTCAGCGGTGCGGACACCCTGCTGCTGGACGAGCCCACCAACCACCTGGACGCCGACTCCATCGTCTGGCTGCGTGACTTCCTCAAGCACCACCAGGGCGGCCTGATCGTGATCAGCCACGACGTGGAACTGGTCGAGCACGTGGTCAACAAGGTGTTCTACCTGGACGCCAACCGCAGCGCCATCGATATCTACAACATGGGCTGGAAGCTGTACCTGTCCCAGCGCGAGGCCGACGAGCGCCGTCGCCGCCGGGAGCTGGCCAACGCCGAGAAGCAGGCCGACACCCTGCGCAAGCAGGCCGACCGGTTCCGGGCCAAGGCCTCCAAGGCGCGCGCCGCCCAGCAGATGATCAACCGCGCCGACAAGCTCATGGACGGGGTCGCGGGGGTGCGCAAGTCCGACAAGGTCGCCAAGCTGCGCTTCCCGGACCCGGCACCGAGCGGTCGTACGCCGCTGATGGCCGAGGGCCTGTCCAAGTCCTACGGATCGTTGGAGATCTTCGCCGGTGTGGACCTGGCCATCGACCGGGGCAGCCGCGTGGTCATCCTGGGTCTGAACGGCGCGGGCAAGACGACCCTGCTGCGCCTGTTGGGCGGGGTGGAGGAGCCCGACACCGGAAAGGTCATCCCCGGGCACGGGCTCAAGCTCGGCTACTACGCGCAGGAGCACGAGACCCTGGACGTGGACCGGAGCGTGCTCGAGAACATGATGAGCGCCGCACCGAACCTGCCCGAGGTCGAGGCGCGCAAGACCCTGGGTTCGTTCCTGTTCACCGGGGACGACGTGAGCAAACCCGCGGGTGTGCTCTCCGGCGGGGAGAAGACCCGGCTGGCCCTGGCCACCCTGGTGGTCTCCAGCGCCAACGTGCTGCTCCTCGACGAGCCCACGAACAACCTGGACCCGGCGAGCCGTGAGGAGATCCTGGCGGCACTGCGCAACTACAAGGGCGCGATCGTGCTGGTGACACACGACGAGGGCGCGGTGGAGGCGCTGCAGCCCGAGCGCGTCATCATGCTGCCCGACGGTGTCGAGGACGTGTGGAACGCCGAGTTCGAGGACCTCATCTCACTGGCCTGATCCGTCAGGCCTGGTGGAGGCGGTCGATCGCCATGGCCTGAGGGGCCCGTGTGGCCACGGGGACGGGGGTGGACGCCCAGAGTGCTGGGAGGTTCACCCCCGTCCTTTTCGGATGTGGTTAATGGTGTTCCGAAAATCGGCCGGTCCGGCGTGGCGCCGGACGAATGTGGCGGCGTGCGAGGGAGATGGCCGATCATGGCTGTGGTTCCCGGGAGGGGAGACCCGACCGCCGTCGAAGGGGAGAGAACTGTGAGTGACGCGTTGAGAAAGGGCACCCGCGTGTCAGGGGCGGACCGCTCGGAGCTGGCCATCCAGCTCAGGCGCCGGTACGACGAGGGTGAGAGCATTCGCAGCCTGGCCGCCGCGACCGGCCGTTCCTACGGTTTCGTGCACCGGCTGCTGAGCGAGGCAGGGGTGGAGCTGCGCGGTCGCGGAGGGGCGACACGCAAAGCCTGATCCCCGGCACGAGCCCAGGGTTACTGGCGAGTAGGGTCGGTTTGTTGTCAACCGACGTGACGGAGGAACCCATGGCACAGGCCCCGCGGGAGCCCGGGAAACAGGAACTGCCCACCGAGGAGGAACTGACCCGGGCCGGACTGAGGCTCACGGTGGAGGGAGCGGTCGCCCGCGTCACCATCAGCCGCCCCGAGCGCCGCAACGCGATGACCGGACGCACCTGGACGACCCTGGCCCACATCGGCCAGGCGCTTCCGGCCGATGTCCGAATCGTCGTCATCGCCGGGGAGGGTGACATCTTCTCCGCCGGCATCGACCTCAACATGTTCACTCCCGAGGGCGTGGACGGAGAGCGCTCGATTGTCGCCGGCCTCGCCGACGGTTCGGCCGACGAGGCCGGGCTGGACGCCTACATCGCCGGCCTCCAGCAGGGCTTCCTCTGGCTGCGCCGCCCCGACCTGGTCACCATCGCCGCGGTGCGCGGCCACGCCATCGGGGCGGGGTTCCAGCTCGCACTCGCCTGCGACCTGCGCATCCTCGCCGACGACGCCAAGTTCTGCATGAAGGAGCCCGCCCTGGGCCTGGTGCCGGACCTCACCGGCACCAAGCCCCTGGTGGACATCGTCGGCGTCCACCGCGCCACCGAGATCTGCCTGACCGCCCGCAAGGTCGGAGCGGAGGAGTCCCGCGAACTCGGCCTGGCCACCCTGGTCGTCGGCGTCGACGAGCTCGACGGCGCCGTGGACGACGCCGTCGCCGCCCTCCTGGCGACCAACGCCGAGGCCGCAGTCGCGACCAAGGCCCTCCTCCAGCAGGCCGCGGACAACACGCTCGAAGAGCAGTGCGCCGCCGAGCGCAGGGCGCAGATCGGCCGCCTCACCGCCCTGGCCGAGGGCATGGCCCAGGGAACCTGATCCGGTCCCGGGGGCGGGAACGGGGGAGACCGGTATCACCGGTGAAAATCCCCCATCCCGTCCCCGCGCCCGATCGATGTCTAGTACGCTGCTGCAAGCGGTCGTTGAATGCCGCGCGCATCCGAGCGCGCCGGGCCGCCAAGACGCGGAGAGCGTGTCGACCTCGTCGGCATCACTCTTGACCCGAAGAGCACACGAACCCCACCTTTGTCGGGGTCGCTTCCGCGTGTGATCAGGCGCGTTTGTGTGATTTCTTCGCTGGGTTCGCTGTGACCGTGTGGAGCCTTCCTCGAAACGCTGCCAAACGATGAGGAAGGTACACGTCACTTGACGACGGACACTGCCGTAATGCCCGCTTTCGACAGCCTCGGGCTTCCCAAGGACGTTGTCGACGAGTTGGCGAAGAACGGTGTGACCACCCCGTTCCCGATCCAGGCCGCGACCATCCCGGACGCCATCGAGGGCCGCGACGTCCTCGGCTGCGGCCGCACCGGATCGGGCAAGACCCTGGCCTTCGGCCTGCCGGTCCTGCTGCGCTGCGCCGAGCGCCGCGCCGCCGCCAACCGTCCCCGGGCCCTGGTCCTGGTGCCCACCCGCGAGCTCGCGCACCAGGTGCGCGACGCGTTCCGCATCTACGCCCGTGTCCTGGGCGTCAAGGTCGGCGACGTCGTGGGCGGTAGCTCCTACACCCGCCAGATCAACGAACTCCGCCGCGGTGTCGACGTCCTCGTCGCCACCCCGGGCCGCCTCTCCGACCTCATCGACCAGGGCGCCTGCGACCTGGGCGACGTCGAGATCTCGGTGCTGGACGAGGCCGACCAGATGTGCGACATGGGCTTCATGCCGCAGGTCAGCGAACTCCTCGACATGGTGCGCCCCGACGGCCAGACCCTGCTGTTCTCGGCCACGCTCGACGGCGACGTCGACAAGCTGGTCCGCAGGTACATGAACGACCCGCAGACCCACTCGGTGGACCCGCCGGTCTCGCAGGTCACCCTCATGGAGCACCACCTGCTCAAGGTGCTGCCCCGTGACAAGAACAAGATCGTCACCCAGATCGCGGCGCGCGACGGCCGCACCCTCCTGTTCGTGCGCAGCAAGTACCGCGCCGACACCATCAGCGAGCAGCTGGCCGAGGCCGGCGTCCCCAGCGCCTCCCTGCACGGCGGCAAGACCCAGAGCGTGCGCACCCGCACCCTGGCCAAGTTCCGTGAGGGCAAGATCCAGGCCCTGGTCGCCACCGACGTCGCGGCCCGCGGCATCCACATCGACGGCATCGACCTGGTCGTCAACATCGACCTGCCCACCGGCCACAAGGACTACCTGCACCGCGGCGGCCGTACCGCCCGCGCGGGTGCCGCTGGCGCCGTGGTCTCCCTGGTCGCTCCGAACCAGCGCCGCATGGCCCGCCGTCTGCTCAGTGACGCCGGCGTCGACGCCAAGCAGCACCTGGTCAACCCCGGAGACGAGCTGCTCTCCGAGGTGACCGGCGCCAAGGAGCCGAGCTGGGAGCCGTGGATCGAGCCGCCGGAGCCCGTCCGTGAGCGTCGCGGCCGCGGCGGTCCCCGTCGTGGCGGTTACGGTGGCGGCGGCTACCGTGGCGGCGGCGGTGGCGGCTACCGCGGTGGCGGCGGCGGTGGTTACCGCGGCGGCAACGGCGGCGGCTACCGCGGCGGCGACTCCCGCGGCGAGGGCGGCGGCGGTTACCGTGACGACCGTCCCCGCACCGAGGGCGGCGGCGGTTACCGTGACGACCGCCCCCGCACCGAGGGCGGCTACCGCGGCGGCGAGCGCCGCACCGAGGGCGGTTACCGCGGCGGCGACCGTCGTGGCGGCGGTGGCGGCGGCTACCGTGGCGGCAACGGCGGCGGCTACCGCGGCGGTCCCCGTCGCAACGACCGCAACGACCGCTACGACTCCGCTCCGCAGCGCTAGCCCGAAGCGGTACTGAAGCACCCGAGGCGGGTCCGACCACAGGTCGGGCCCGCCTCTTCATCGTTTTACACTCCTTTGCCGCCCCTTCACGTGTCCCAGGCGACCGAAACCACGTCCGGAGTGGACAGTGGGCCGGAAACCCCGATCCCGCACCCGGGACCACACGCCGCCTGAAGGGGAACGCGTGACCGTTCTCAACAACGCACTGGTCGCCCTCAACGACTTCTTCTGGAGCTGGCTCGTCATCCCGCTCCTGATCGTGCTCGCCGTCTACTTCACGGTCCGATCGGGATTCGTCCAGCTGCGCCTCCTCCCGGAGATGTTCCGAGTCCTGCGCAGCAGCCCGGGGGTGGCCCCGGACGGCAGGAAGGAGATCTCCTCCTTCCAGGCCTTCGCGATCTCGGCCGCGTCCCGGGTGGGTACCGGAAACATCATCGGTGTGGCCACCGCGATCATGCTCGGCGGCCCCGGCGCGGTGTTCTGGATGTGGGCGATGGCCACGGTCGTGGCGTCGGCCTCGTTCGTCGAGTCCACTCTCGCCCAGCTGTACAAGGTGCGCACCAGCACCGGTTTCCGAGGCGGCCCGGCCTACTACATGCTGCACGGCCTCGGACAGCGCTGGATGGGCGTGCTCTTCGCCGTGGTCATCACGATCACCTTCAGCCTGGTCTTCAACTCGGTCCAGGCCAACAGCATCACGGGCGCCATCTCCACCTCTGCCGACACGCTGGGCCTTCCCACCGGCTGGCTGCTGAACACCGTCGTCGGCGTGGCCCTGGCCGGGATCACGGCCGCGGTCATCTTCGGCGGGGTCCGGCGCATCGCGCACGTCGCCCAGGCGCTCGTCCCCCTCATGGCCGTCCTCTACATCCTTCTGGGTGTCGCGGTGATCGTGATGAACATCGGCGAGGTGCCCGGGGTCGTCTCCGACATCTTCGCCTCGGCCTTCGGCCTGAGGGAGATCGCGGCCGGCGGCGTGGGCACGGCGATCGTCCAGGGTCTGCGCCGGGGCATGTTCTCCAACGAGGCCGGGCTCGGTTCGGCGCCCAACGCCGGCGCCACGGCCTCGGTCTCCCACCCGGCGAAGCAGGGCCTGGTGCAGACGCTGGGGGTCTACTTCGACACCTGGCTCGTGTGCTCGGTGACCGCGTTCATCGTGCTGCTGTACGGGCCCGACTTCGACGCCGAGGCCGGTGCCGAGGTCACCCAGCGGGCGCTCCAGGACGGCCTGGGCGACTGGTCGATCCACGCCCTCACGATCATCCTGCTCCTGCTGGCGTGGACGTCGGTGCTGGGCAACTACTACTACGGCGAGTCCAACCTCCAGTTCCTCGACGCCAACCCCCGGAACATGCTCTACTTCCGCTCCGCGGTCCTGGTCGCGGTCTTCCTCGGCTGTGTGGCTCCGCTGTCGCTGGTCTGGAACACCGCTGACATCTCCATGGGCGTCATGGCCGTCGTGAACCTGATCGCGCTGGCGCCGCTGTCGGCGACCGCCTTCCGCCTGCTGGCCGACTACAGCCGCCAGCTCCGCAACGGTCTGGACCCGCAGTTCACCCTGGCCAAGATGCCCGACCTGAGGAACGTGACGTGCTGGGGCGAGGCCGGCGGTCCTCTGCCGGAGGCGGTCGACCGGTCCGAGGGGAAGGTGCTCGGCGACCCCCTGACGCGGCAGGGCCCGGTGGCCGACGAGGCCGACGGCACGGACGAGGAGGGCCCGGACACCGACAGCGGTCGGGGCCCGGGCCGGGACGGCTAGGGATTCGGGGTACCAGGGGCGGGGTTCGGCCGGAACCCCGCCCTTCGGTACGGCGGACAGGCCGGTCCCCTTGGTCTCCCGGGAGCACACCACCGCCACGACCGTGATGACACCGACCGCGGCCACACCGGTGGCGGCGCAGGCGGGCAGCAGGCCGATCGCGAAGGCCGCCCCGCCCCTGAGGAGCAGGCTCGGGACGAGGAGCTGTCCGCGGCCGATCCGGGCACCGTTTTCTTGCTTCCATGCCCGCTCACACCAGGGAGGCCGGCCCCGCCCGGCTATGGGGGTCGAGGGCACACTTGTCCGTCCCGCCATGTGTGGTCGCACCCCCGGTCGTCCACAGGGCGGCTCTTCGGGACCCAAACGACAATCGTTTTCGGTTACCATTCGGGAAGTCCCCAACCAAAGCCCAACGGAGTACCCCTGTGTCCGAACGGACGACGCCGGAGCGCGACTCCGCACCCGACCCCGCCGCATCCCTCGGTGACTCGATCGCCGCTGGCTGGGACGAGCGTGCGGACGAGCTGCCCCCCGCTGACTGGGGGAAGGAGAAGAGCTCACGCAGAACCGGAACGGTCTGGCTCTTCGCCCTCTTCACCACAGTGATGGCGATAGCCCACGCCTGGTTCACCGATGAGCTGACCAGCCAGGCCTTCCTGGCCTGGGCGACCATCTTCACCGCCATCAGTTTCCAGGCACTGCCCTTCCTGGTCTTCGGCGTGGCCCTGTCCGCGGCGCTCGTCGCGTTCGTGCCGGCTTCGGCCTACCAGCGGTTCATCCCGAACAAGCCGGGCCGCGCGGTCCCGGTGGCCGGGATCTCCGGGGCGCTCCTGCCCGGCTGCGAGTGCGCGTCGGTCCCCATCGCGGGCAGCCTGATCAAGCGCGGGGTCGCCCCCGCGGCGGCGCTCACCTTCCTGCTCGCGGCGCCCTCGATCAACCCGATCGTCATGATCGCCACCGCCGTGGCCTTCGCCGGGCAGCCGGAGATGATCCTGGCGAGGTTCGTGGCCTCGCTGCTGGCGTCCGTGGTCATCGGCTGGGTCTGGGTGCGCTTCGGCAAGGCCGACTGGCTGCGCCTGCCCTCCCGCACCCACGCCCCGGGGGCCTCCAAGTGGCAGGTCTTCCGCGAGTCGATGCTGCACGACATGATGCACGCGGGCGGCTACCTGGTGGTCGGCGCGCTCGCGGCCGCGACCCTCAACGTTATGGTGCCCCGTGAGTGGCTCCTGGCCGTGGCCGAGGCCCCGATCATCTCCGTGCTGGTGCTCGCCGGGCTGGCCGTCCTGCTCTCGATCTGCTCGGAGGCCGACGCCTTCGTCGCGGTCAGCCTCACCGACTTCTCTCCCACGGCCAAACTCGCGTTCATGGTCATCGGACCGATCGTGGACCTCAAACTCATCGCCATGCAGGCCGGGGTGTTCGGCTGGCGGTTCGTCGCCCGCTTCGTGCCGATCTGCCTGGTCGTGGGCCTGCTCAGTACGTTCCTGATCGGAGGCATTCTCTTTTGAACCGCATCGCTCAGGGGCTCACGCTCGTGTTGCTCGGCTCCGCCGCGCTGACCAGCACGCTCCTCACAGACATGTACCTGAACTGGGTCAAGGCGGGTTTCGGTCCGTTCCTGATCGCCGCCGGTGTGGTCATGGTGCTGCTCGGCGTCCTGGTCATCACGGCCGAGTTGCGTGGCGAGAGCCATGCCCTGGACGAGGAGGCCGCGGTCCCGGAGGGGGCCGCCGCGGCGGAGGCCGGCGACGAGGGCCGGTCCGAGCTCGACCACGCCGTCTCCGAGTACGGCAGCGGCAAGAGCGGTGGGCACGGTCACGACCACTCGCGCGCCCCCTGGGTGGCCTGGCTGCTCCTGTTCCCCGTGCTCGCGGTGTTCGTCATCGCGCCCCCGGCCCTGGGTTCCTACACGGTGGAGAGCACCGGGGGCTCCGCCGGGCCGCCGCCCCGCGACGAGCGCGGTCCCTCCCGGTTCACCGACAACCTGAGCGAGGCGGCCCCCGACGAGGTGGTCGAGCTCAACGTCCAGGAGTTCGTGATGCGGGCCTGGATCGACGAGGAGCGGGAGCTGGCCGGCCGTGAGATCGAGCTGACCGGTTTCGCGGTCCCCAACCCGGAGGGGGAGGGCTGGTACCTGGCCCGGCTCCAGATGGCCTGCTGCGCTGCGGACGCGGTCGTCAACAAGGTCCTCATCACCGACCACCCCGCACCGGAGGCCGACACCTGGTGGCGGGTGCGCGGCACCTGGGTGGAGCCGGAGGGCGACCTGTACGAGGTCTCCCAGCACGAGATCTCGACCTCCTCGGTCGAGGAGGTGACCAACCCGCCGGACCCCTACGAGTAGTCGCCCGGTGTGTCCCTGCGAGCGGTACCGAACGGGGCGCCGGAGAAAAACACCCTGATCGGGATCTTGTACCCGATCATGCGCTTCGGTCGCCACACCGGCGGCAATTCGACAGTTTTTTATTGCCCTGGGTGACAATGGGGGCGTGGCAGAACGGTACGAGCGACCCTGGAGACCATTGCGCGCACTACGTCCGCGCAGCATCCGCGCCCGGGTCACCGCCGGTGCCGTCGCCGTACTCGCTCTGGTCGTCAGCATCATCCTCACCGGTTCCGCCTTCACCATCCGTGAGCTCACCCTGAGCCAGGCGCGGGACCGCGCCGCCGAGGGCGCACGGCACGTGGTCGAACAGATCATGACGGAGCGTTACAGCGGTCCGATCCCGGCCTCGGAACCCATCCTGCGTTTCCAGGTGGTCGACTGGCGGACCGACGAGGTCCTGGCCGCCAGCGACGCCCTGACCGGTTTCCCGCCCCTGACCGATCAGGATCCCGAGGTCAGCGACTTCCGGTTGGACGACGTCTCCTGCGGGCTGGCCGCCGGGGGCCACGAGGGGGACTGCTTCCAGGTGGTGGGCTACTCGATCTCCGACTCCGCCTACGGGGACGACATCATGGTGCTCGCGGCCACGCGCACCCCGCTGGTCCTGTCCGGCAACCTGCTGGAGTTCGTGATGCTGGGGATCTGGGTCCTTCTGATCTCCGGCTCCGCCCTCATCATCTGGTACGGCGTGGGACGCGCGCTGCGCCCGGTCGAGAAGATCAGCGCCGAGCTGGACCGCCTCTCCGTCAGCGGCCTGCACCGCAGGCTCCCCGTGCCCAAGAGCGACGACGAGATCGCCCACCTGGCCCGGACCGCCAACTCCAGCCTGAACCGGTTGGAGGAGGCGGTCACCCGGCAGCGCAGGTTCGTCTCCGACGCCTCCCACGAGCTGCGCAACCCCATCGCGGGCATGCGCACCAAGCTGGAGGTCGAACTCTCCGACCCCGACCCCGACGAACGTGCGCGCGAACGCCTCCTGACCGGTCTGCTGTCCGACACCGAGCGGTTGGAGAACATCGTCTCCGATCTCCTGGAACTGGCCCGTCTGGACACCGACGTGGCGATGAAACGCGAACAGGTCGACCTCGCCGCCCTGGTGGAGCAGGAGTTCACCGGACGCCGCAGACCCCTAGAGATGCGCGTGCACACCTCGGGGCCGGTACCGGCGCTGGTCAACCGGCTCCGCGTGGTCCGTGTGCTGACCAACCTGGTGGCCAACGCCGAACGCCACGCGAACAGCCGGATCGACATCATCGTCCAGCACCACCAGGGAGCCGCCGTGGTGGAGGTCCACGACGACGGCGCGGGGATCCCGGTCAAGGACCGTGAACGCGTCTTCGAGCGCTTCGCCCGGCTGCCGGAGTCCAAGGAGCGCGACCCGGGCGGAAGCGGCCTGGGACTGCCGATCTCCCGGGAGATCGTGCAGGCGTACGGCGGCACCCTGGCCGCCGGTCACAGCGACCTGCTCGGCGGCGCGTTGTTCGTCCTGCGCATCCCTGACCGGACGGAGTCGCACCAGTGACGGTTGACGAGCACAGGTCCGCCGGCGAGGACGAGGCGGTTCCGCCCTCCCGTATCCCCGAGCTCGAGGCCGAGGCCGAGGAACAGGACGTCGCCGACCCCTCGGCCGAGGGAGGGGGTGACGGCGAGGACCCGGCGAAGCACCTGGCGGGCGGTGGCCCGCGGCGCCCCAACCACTTCGTGCTGGGATTCGTCGGCGCGCTGGGGGTGCTCAGCGCCTGGCTGCTGGTCAACGCCCTGATCAGTGTGCGGGCCGTGCTCGTCTACATCCTGATCGCGCTCTTCCTCGCGATCGGCCTCAACCCGGTGATCGAGCTCCTGCGGCGGCTGCGGATGCCGCGCTGGGCGGCGATCGTCACGGTCTGCCTGGCGCTGGTGGCCTTCCTGGTCGTGTTCGTCTGGGCGATCGTGCCGCCCCTGACCGAACAGGTCAGCAGTTTCGCGGCCAACCTGCCGGCCGCCTTCGAGCAGCTCCAGAACTCCGCGTTCTTCCGGGACCTGGACGAGCGCTACCACGTCCTCGAGCGGTTCGAGGCGGCGGTCACCGACGCCGACTTCGGGCAGCAGATCTTCGGCGGCCTGGTAGGGGTGGGCCAGGTGGTGTTCAACTCGCTGTTCGCCACCTTCACGGTCCTGATCCTCACACTGTTCTTCATGGCCTCGCTGCACGGCATCATGGACGTCTCCTACCGGTTCGTGCCGCGCTCGCACCGGGACGGGGTCCGGGAGATCGGCGACGAGATCGTCCAGCGCATCGGCGCGTTCATCGCCGGTCAGCTGGTGGTCGCGGCCTTCGGCGGTGTGGTGGCCTTCCTGTTCCTGTGGCTGACCGGTTCGGCCTACGCGCTCACGCTGGCGCTGGTGGTCGCCACCACCGCCCTGATCCCGCTGATCGGCACCACCATCGGCGCCGTGGTGGCGTCCCTGGCGGTAGCGATCGGCGATCCCTGGATGGGGCTGGTCACCCTGGTGTTCTTCCTGATCTACCAGCAGATCGAGAGTTACGTGATCTCGCCCCGGGTGATGCGGCACGCGGTGGACGTGGTGCCCACGGTGAACATCACGGCGGCGCTGGTCGGCGGTGCCCTGCTCGGTCTGGTCGGTGCACTGCTGGCCATTCCCACGGCGGCCGCGTTCACCCTGGTGCTCAAGAAGGTCGTCTTCCCCCGCCTGGAGCAGCGCTGAGTACCTCGGAGGAGAGCCCCGGCCCGGAGCGAACGGGGCACAAGTGGGGGTGGGTGTGGCGCGCGGCCCTGCTCGCGGGGTGGATCGGGCTCCTGCTCTGGGCCGTACTGCACGGGCCCGACCTGGAGGCGGTGCAGGCCTGGACCGCCGACGCCGGCGTGCTGGCCGCCCTGGTCTACCTGCTCGCCTACACCCTCGCCGTGCAGGCCCTGGTGCCGCGCCCGGCGCTGAACATCGCCGGCGGACTGTTCTTCGGTCTGGCGGCCGGGGTGGTCCTGGCCCTGATCGGCGGGGTGCTGGCCGCCCTGGTCCAGTTCACGGTGGCCCGGTACGTGGCCGGCGACGCGCTCGCCCGCAGACTTCCCGAACGGGTGCGCACCCGGCTGGAGGGGCTGACCGGCAGGCGGGCCCTGCTCGCGGTGGTGCAGCTGCGGCTGATCCCGGTGATCCCCTACCAGATGGTCAACTACGGTTTCGGGCTGACCGGGCTGAGACCCGGTCCGTTCACCCTGGGGACCGCGGTGGGCTCGCTGCCCGCCACGGCGGCGATGGTCGTGGTCGGTACGGGCGGGGTCGACCTGGGCTTCCCGGTCGCGGTGGCCACCGGGGCCGCCGCGGCGCTCCTGGCCCTGGCGTGGTGGCTCCGCTCGCGCCGTTCCAGGAAGAAGGAACGGGCGCGGGCCTGAGCAGGCCCGCGCCCGTGGTCACCGGGAGCGTTCCGGGGGCGCCCGGTGCGTCCTCCTGGGAGGTGCGTCTCCTAGGAGGTGCCGCCGAACAGCGGGACGTCCTCCGGGGCGGGCCGGTCCAGGTCGAAGGGGAGGATCTCTCCGCCGTCGCTGTCGGTAACCCGGGGTTCCTGGAGGAGTTCGGGCTCCTCGCCGGCACGGTTCTGGACCACCATCACACCGGAGTACCCGCTGTGGTCGTCCTCGGTGGCGGCGAAGGGCACCAGGCCCGGGCCCGTCCACTCCTGGGAGTTCAGGGTCTCCAGGAGGGTCTCGCGGTCCAGGTCCGGACCGACCTCCATGAGGACCTGGGCGAACAGCGTCGCCTGGACCATGCCGTACACCGTGGTGTCGGTGAAGGGGGCACCGTCGTTGTACTCGTCGTGGATCTCACGGTAGAAGGCGGTCCAGGGGTCGTCGGTCTGGGCCGCCATGGGCAGGAACGCGGTGATGATCAGGCCGTCGGTGAAGGCCTCCGGGGGCACGTCCTCGGCAGGGGTGCCCTCGGCGTACTCCTCGATGAGCTGGGAGACGATCTCCACGTCGCCGCCGAAGCTCGGTGCCACCCACTGCGGCTCGTAGCCGATGGCCTGGGCCTGGAGGATGGCCATGCCCAGGAAGGCGGGGATGCAGTAGCAGACCGCGACGTCGGCGCCGGACTCCTTGAGCGCGGCGACCTGTCCGTCGAGCTCGGGGACCCCGGGGTCGTAGTCCTCCCAGGCGACGATGTCGTCGAGGAGGTACTGCTCGATCCCCGAGTGGGAGGCCGGGCCGACGTCGTCGTTCTGGTAGAGGAGGCCGACGTCGTCACCGGCGAAGTTCTCCGCGATGAAGGAGCCCTGGACCTTGGCCTCCCTGGAGTAGTCCACCTGGAAGCCGTAGCTGTAGGGGTACTCCTCGGGCTGGTCCCAGGCCAGTGCCCCTGAGGAGACGAAGAGGTCGGGGACGCCCTCTTCGTTGAGCTCTCCGATGACCGACTCGTGGGTGGGTGTGCCCAGACCGCCGAGCATCGCGAAGATCTCGTCCTCGTCGATCAGCTTGTCGGTGACGTCCATGGTCTGCGCGGGGTCGAAGGCGTCGTCCTCGACCCGGTAGTCGATCTGTCGACCGTGGATGCCGCCGTTGTCGTTGATGTAGTCGAAAACCGCGCTCGCCCCGGTGGAGACGTGGACGAAGCCGGGGGAGGCGGGACCGGTGAGCGGTTGGTGGGTGCCGATGACCACGCTGTCGTCGGTGACCCCCATGGTGACGTCGTCCGCCGCGGGGGCCTCGTCCGCCGACTCGGGGTCGGCGCAGGAGGCGGCGAGAACCGCGACGGCGAGCGCCGACGCGACAATTCCCAGTGATCGCATGGTGGTGTCCTGAACTCGGTTGTGCCTTCGCAGCGGGAGGCCTGTCGGCCCGTGGGGGAAAGCGGTTTCGTAGCTCAAGAGAGGACGGGGGGCAGAGCTTCCTACTCGTCAGTACGTTACCGGTGCGTAAACATCATACGAACATGGTTCATAACTGCAACCGCCGGTAACGTAAAGTGGGCACGGCTGAGGGACCCACCTGCGATGTCGGTGCGTCGGACGAGGTCAGGCCGTGGTCGGCGGGTTTCCCCTGTCGGCCGGCGCCCGGTCCAGGATCTCGCGGGCGAGGCGGGCGATGCGGTCGGAGGCCTGGTGCACGCTGCTGTCACGGCGCCAGACCAACAGGTGGCGCAGCTGTATCGGGGCGCCCTCCAGCTGGCGCACCACCACGCCCCTCCCGGACTCGAAGTCCGACTGGCACGGGGCGATCGCCCGGCGGTCGGCGATGAGGTCGCGGATCTCGGAGCGCTCGTAGAGGCGGTAGGGCACCTGCGGGCTGAACCCGGCCCGCTGGCAGGCCAGGTAGAAGCACTCGGGCCAGCCGGTGCCGTCCGGCGGGGTCAGCGCCCACGGGCACTCGGCCAGGTCCTCCAGGCGGATGAACGGCTTCTCCGCCATGGGGTGATCGGACCACAGGGCCACGTGCAGGGGGTCCACGGCGAGCATCGCCCAGGCCAGGGGGCCGTCCGTGGGCAGGTCGCGGTCCACGTAGTCGATGGTCGTACCGACGTCCAGCCGGCCGGCCCGCACCAGGTCGGTGACCAGCTTGGGAGAGTACTCGGTGCGCACGTGGACCGGAACGTTCGGGAAGACCTCCGGCAGGCGCGCCGACAACTCCACGGTCAGCGGTCCGACCCCGCCCACGCACAGCGTGCTCGGTGAGGCTCCGCGCGCCGTGATGTCGTGCACCAGGTCGTCCATCGACAACAGGACCGCACGCGCGCGGACCAGCACGAACTCCCCGAGCTCCGTCGGCCGCACCCCCGAGCGGCCGCGGTGGAAGAGGGGGCCGCCCACCTGACGCTCGATCCTCTGCAGCTGGGTCGTCAGCGCCGGCTGGGACGTGGACAGCGCGGCGGCCGCCTTGGTCACGCTGCCGGTGTCGGCCAGGAGGCAGATCGTACGTAGGTGGCGGAGTTCGAGGTCCATGCGTGGAATCTAAGGTGCGGAGGCGCTCTGTGTACAGACGTGGTGACGAGAAGGGGTGAGCCACACATCCCGTGCAGTGGGCGGGGTGCGATCCGCGCCCTTCGTCCAGACGTACCTGGATGCCGCCCGGCGTGGCCCGTTGGGATATGGTGCCGTGCGTCACCATATAGTTGGACGACCTACTAAATACGCGGCGATCCCGCGGAGGCAGTCGGTCCGAGGCGCACCTGGGCGCGCAACCCTGGGAGAGTTCATGACGGTCGAACGCACGCTGCACACACCGGAGGCGGAGCAGCTCCTGGAGCTGACCCGCGAGATCGTGGACAAGGAGATCGCCCCGCGCGCGGCCGGGGACGAGGAGAACTCCGTCTTCCCCCGCGGCGTCTTCGCCACCCTGGGCGAGGCCGGGCTGCTCGGACTGCCCTACCCGGGGGAGTACGGCGGCGGCGAGCAGCCCTACGAGGTCTACCTCCAGGTCGTGGAGGAGCTCGCCCGCGGCTGGCTCGCGGTCGGCCTGGGCGTCAGCGTCCACACCCTCTCCTGCTACCCGCTGGCCGCCTTCGGCGCTCCCGAGCAGAAGGCCGCCCGCCTGCCCGCCATGGTCGGCGGTGGACTCCTGGGCGCCTACTGCCTGTCCGAGACCGCGTCCGGCTCCGACGCCGCGGCACTGGCCACCCGGGCCGAACGCACCGGCGGCGGCTACCGGGTCAACGGAGCCAAGGCGTGGATCACCCACGGCGGGGAGGCCGACTACTACACGCTCTTCGCCCGCACCGGAGCCCCGGACTCGGGTGCGCGCGGCATCAGCTGCTTCCACGTCCCGGCGGACACCCCCGGCCTCGGCTCCGCGGCACCCGAGCACAAGATGGGCATGCGCTCCTCACCCACCGCGGGGGTCCTGTTCGACGACGTCGAGATCGGCGCGGACGCCCTCGTGGGGGAGGAGGGCCGCGGCTTCGGGATCGCCCTGTCCGCCCTGGACTCGGGTCGGCTGGGCATCGCCGCCTGCGCCGTGGGTCTGGCCCAGGCGGCCCTCGACGCCGCCGTCTCCTACTCCCGCGAGCGCCGCCAGTTCGGCAGCGCCATCGGCGACTTCCAGGGTCTGGGTTTCATGCTGGCCGACATGGCGACCCAGACCGCCGCGTCCCGGGAGCTCTACCTGTCCGCCGCCCGCCTGCGCGACGCCGGGCGCCCCTTCAGCAAACAGGCCGCCATGGCCAAGCTCATGGCCACCGACACGGCCATGAAGGTCACCACCGACGCCGTCCAGGTCTTCGGCGGCTACGGCTACACCCGGGACTTCCCCGTCGAGCGCTACATGCGCGAGGCCAAGGTCCTGCAGATCGTGGAGGGCACCAACCAGGTGCAGCGCATGGTCATCAGCCGCCACCTGGCCCGGGAGGCCTAACCGCGCAGGAGGTCGGCGGTGTGCTCGGGAGGGTGCACCGCCAGCTGCACCGGACGGTCGGTCAGCACGGCCAGCGCCGACCGGTACTCGGAGCCGCGGTCCAGGTCCGACAGCCACGCGGCTCCGGGGCCGCCACCGCCCTCCCAGGAGAGCAGCCGCGCCTGTGCGTGCGGAGGACTGACCGTGACCCTCCTCAGCCCACCCGAAAGTCCCAGCCCGGTGGCCTTGAGCAGGGCCTCCTTGCGCGCCCAGTAACCGAAGAACGCCCCCACCCTGCCTTCCGCGGGCAGGGCGCTCCACACCTGCTGTTCGGCGTCGGACAGCGTGTACCCCGCCAGCCCGGCCAGGTCCCGGGTCTCCGAGACCCGCTCCACGTCCACGCCGACCGCCACCTCCCGGGCCAGGGCCAGGGCCACCCACTCGCCGGAGTGGCTGACCGAGATCTCCCA
Source organism: Nocardiopsis ganjiahuensis DSM 45031 (assembly GCF_000341085.1). GTDB lineage: Bacteria > Actinomycetota > Actinomycetes > Streptosporangiales > Streptosporangiaceae > Nocardiopsis > Nocardiopsis ganjiahuensis. The sequence continues at coordinate 224,983 of NZ_ANBA01000014.1, forward strand.
CCCCTGGGCCGCGCCGGTGGGCACCGGCTTGCCGTGGGGGGCGTCGTCGCCCCTCTCCGCGCCGGTCCGCGACTTGTCCTCGCAGGACAGGCAGCGCAGCTCGAAGGTCACCTTCTCGGGAGCACAGCCGGCGCGCTCGGCCAGTACCAGCCGGGCCAGGGAACGCCCCAGGAGGTGGCGGTCGCGGTCGGCCTGGAGCCGGAACCGGGACTGGCGGGCGAGTTCCCCACTGTCCAGCAGGCGCAGCAGACGTTCGCTCGCGGCGGAGGTGTGGGCCCACCACACCGTGGACTCGAGGGGCGCGGAGCTGAGGGTCATGCCCCCATTGTGGCTGATCTTCAACACGATCGGTGGTGTGAGCCGGAGCCAAACGGGGCATCCGGTAAGTGGCAGGTCAGCCCGCCCCCTTGGAGGCTCAGATGTCTGTCGTCATGTTGTTCGGCGCCGGAGCGCTCATCGGCCTCGTGGCCCTCACCGCTGTGGTCCTGGTGACCCTTCTGACGGAGGAGCCCGAGTCCGGAACGCATTCCCCCGAGGATCGCTCCGTACTCTAGAACGGCACGGTTCCCCTGCCGTGCCACAGTCACCAGCACGGAAGGGTGGGTCCGTACCCATGGCCGAGGAGAGCCGTCCGGCGTTCGCCGCCGAGCGCCGGGAGCGCATCCTGGAACTGGTGCGGGCCAACGGCAGCATGTCCCTGAGGGACATCGCCGCCAAGGTACGCGCCTCCGAGGTCACGGTCCGCCGTGACGTGCGGGCGATGGAGGCCGAGGGCCTGCTGGACCGCCGCCGGGGCGGCGCCTCGCTGCCCGGCAGGATCGGCCACGAGCAGAGCTACACCGGCAAGAGCGGCCAGTGCGCCGCGGAGAAGGCCGCGATCGCCACCGTCGCCGCCCGGCTGGTCCGCCCCGGTGACGCGGTCACGATCGGCCCCGGCAGCACGGCCGAGGCCTTCGCCCGGGCGCTCCTGGGCCACGGCGACCTCACCGTGGTCACCAACTCCCTCCGGGTCGCCGACGTACTGGCCGGGGCCACCGGGGTCGAGGTGGTCATGACCGGCGGCACCCTCCACGCGCCCATGCGGGCCCTGGTCGGTGCGGCCGCGGAGGCGTCCCTGGCGGGGTTGCGGGTCAACCGGGCCTTCCTGTCCGGCAACGGTGTCAGCGCCGACCGGGGGCTGAGTACCCCCAACCCCGCTGTGGCCAGTCTCGACCGGGCACTGTCCGCCTGCGCCGAGGAGACCATCGTGCTGGCCGACCACACCAAGGTGGGCGCCGACACCATGGTGCCCACCGTCGCCCCCGAGGAGATCGCCCACCTGGTCACCGACAGCAGTGCCGACCCCGAGGTCCTGTTGACCCTGGAGGAGACCGGCGCCCTCGTCCACGTGGCGGTGGTCGCCGACGAACGCGGCCAGTGACCCCGGAGGGGCCTTCCTCCCTCGGCGGACCGAAGAAGCGCGTACCCTGCCGTCCACGGCTATTGTGCGGTCAGCGCACTATGCGTGATCCTTGACGCACCAGCGTCCTTTTCGTTCCCTGCTCAGCCAGTACCGACGCCCACGCACTTCAGGAGCTGCCGCGCATGCCCTCCCACCCGACGCACCCGGAGCACGCCCCGTCCGCGCCGGTGCGGGTCACCCCCGAGCCGGTGGCACTGCCCGAGCCGTGGCGGAGCTCGCGCCTGACCGTGGTCGTCCCCACCTACGACGAGGCCGGGAACCTGCCCGTGCTGGTCGCCCAGCTCATGGCGCTCGACCTGCCGGAGCTGCGGATCGTGGTGGTGGACGACAACTCGCCCGACGGCACCGGCGAGGTCGCCGACAAGCTCGCCGTGGAGCTCGGGGGGCGGCTCTCCGTGGTCCACCGCGTCCGCAAGGACGGCCTCGGCCGCGCCTACGTGGAGGGCATGACCCGGGCCCTGGCCGACGGCGCCGACTACGTGGTGCAGATGGACGCCGACCTCAGCCACCCGGCGGGATACCTCCCCCAGCTCCTGGGCACCCTGCACTCCACCAACGCCGGGGTGGTCATCGGCAGCCGCTACGTTCCGGGCGGCAGCCTGTCCGAGACGTGGGGGATGCGCCGCCGCCTCCTCAGCGGCTGGGCCAACACCTACATCAAGACGGTCCTGTCGATCCCCGTCCAGGACGTCACCGCCGGCTTCAAGATCTGGCGGGCCTCGGCCCTGGAGGTGCTGGACCTGGCCAGCATCGAGAGCACCGGCTACGCCTTCCAGGTGGAGATGCACTACCGGGCCTTCCGCCGCGGCCAGAAGATCATGGAGATCCCCATCCACTTCGAGGACCGGGTGGTCGGCCAGAGCAAGCTCGACGGGGCGGTCGCCCTCGAGGCGGCGCTGCGCCCGCTGCGGCTGCGCCGCGCGGAGAACACCCGGCGCTGATCCGGGCCCGGGACCGTGTCCCCTTTCGTCCCTCGTGCCTGAACTGCCATCATGCGAGTGTCAGGACAGTGAGAAAGGGGGACCACATGTCCGAACAGCCCTACGACGTCGACTCCGACATGGGTGAGGACCCCGAGGAGAGCGAGATCGCTCTGGCGGAGAGCCGCCAGAACCCGGACGCGCCCGTCTACGGCTACACCTTCGAGGACGAGAGCTCCGCCACCGAGCGGGGTATCGACCAGGAGGTCCGCGAGGAACGCGACGACGTCCTGCCCAAGGAGGACTTCGACCTCGACGAGATCGGCGCGGAGAAGGAGGCGATGCACGAGGTGGACGACCCGGACGAGGTCTGAACGCCCGCCTCCGGCACCACTGGGACCCCGAGAGCACACGCCTCGGGGTCCTTCGCGTATGCGCCCCACGCCCGCCCCCGCCGACGCACGAGTTTCTTCACAAGCGCACGAGGATTTGCGATCATCGAGGTCAAAGCGGGGAAGACCCAGGGGTAGGAGGCGGACACAGTGACCGAGCAACCCTACGAGGTGGACCTGGACCTGGGCGACGATCCCCAGGCGAGTGAGGTCGCCCAACGAGAGCGGGTCATCGACCCCGACCACAACATCCTCAGCTACGATTTCGAGGACGACGACAGCCGCGGCAGGCTGGGCATCAACGACGAGGTACGGGCCGAGCGCCTGGGCGCTGTCCCGCGTCAGCGCTGGGGCGGTGACCGCAGCGCCGAGGAGGAGGCGTTGAGCGTGGTCCCCGATCCCAACGCCACCAACGACCGGCCCCCGGAGCGCTACGAGGACTAGGCCGAAGGGCCATCGGTACTGCCGCCCGCGGTCGACCCGGGGCAGGAGCGCAGCGGTGGGCCGGACACGCCGCAGAACCGCACCGGGTGCTCATGGTCGAGCGGCTCCAGCGCGCTGGTCTCCTCCGGCAGGGACCCCCGGTCGGCCGCCTCGGAGGCCTCGGGCATCCGGCCGCGCGGCAGGACCAGCGCACACAGCGAGGCCAGCACACACAGCCCTGCCAGGATCAGCATCGCCGTGCCGAAGCCGGCGGCGAGCGCCGACGTGTCCCCCTGCGCCTCCGAGCCCTCACCGCCCGAACCGCCGATCCCGGCCAGGACCGGCACCGCGGCCACACCGATCAGCTGCGCGCCCCTCGCGAACGTGTTGTTCACCCCCGACGCCAGACCGGCGTGCCGCTCCGGGACCGAGGCGAGCACCGTCGCGGTGAGCGGTGCCACGGTGGTGGACAGGCCCAGCGCCACCAGCAGGACCCCCGGCAGCACTCCGGTCAGATAGGGGGCGTCCCCCTCCAACCGGGACAGCAGCACGAAACCGGCAGCCAGCAGCAGGGGGCCGACCACCAGCTGGAGCCTCGGTCCGATCCGGGCGGCGATCCTGCCCGACCGCGCCGACAGCAGCAGCATCAGGACGGTGATCGGCAGTGAGGCCGCCCCGGCGGCGACCGGAGAGTAGCCCGACACCTCCTGGAGGTAGATGACCAGGAGGAACAGCAGCGGCCCCAGCGAACCGTAGATCATCACGGTGGCCGCGTTGGTCACGCTGAACGGCAGCGACCGGAAGATGCCCAGCGGCAGCATCGGGGCGGTGCTGCGCGACTCCGCGAACAGGAACGCGGCCAGCGCCAGCACACCCACGGCGACGGCGGTCCACACCGTCGGCGTGCCGCCCGCCGCGCCCCACTGGATCAGGGCGTAGGTGATCCCTGCCAGCGCCACCACACCCAGCAGCGCGCCGTTGTAGTCGAGGCGCCGGGCCGCGGAGGCGTCCCGGGACTCGGGCACCTTGAACCAGGCGATCAGCAGCACCGCGGCGGCGATCGGCAGGTTGATGAGGAAGATCAGCCGCCAGTCGCCGATCTGCACCAGCCAGCCGCCCACGAACGGTCCCACCGCCGAGGCCACACCGGTCAGCCCCGACCACGCCCCGATCGCCCTCGCCCGGTCGTCCTCATGGAAGCCCGCCTGGAGGATGGCCAGGCTCCCCGGGGTCAGCAGCGCGCCGCCCACCCCCTGGATCACCCGCCCGGCGACCAGCCACTCCAGGGTCGGCGCGAACGTGCACAGCGCCGAGGCCAGGGCGAACACCGCCACCCCGACCATGAACAGCCGGACCCGGCCGAACCGGTCGGACAGCGAACCGCTGAGCAGGATCAGCGCGGACAGCGTCACCATGTAGCCGTTGACGATCCACTGGAGTCCGGCCAGCCCCGTGTCCAGGTCCCCCTGGATCGCGGGCAGCGCCACCGTCACCACCGTCGAGTCCAGGAACGCCATCCCCGAACCCAGGACCATGGCCGTCAGCATCCACCGGGCCGCGGGTGTTCCCCACACCACCTGCCCGGCGGCGACCGGTACCGAGGCCGAACCACTCATCACGCCACCCCTCCCTGGACTACCGACACAGTAGGCGCGGGCCCCCACCCGTAGGTGAGGGCCCGCGCCGATTTTCCGTGGTGCTGTTCGGTTTTGACCGACCTACTCGCTGGCGAGCGCCCCGGTGATCGAGGTTCCGGCGGCCCGGCGGGCGGGCAGCACCGCGGCCAGCAGACCGGCCAGGACCGCGATCGCGATGAACACCGCGATCTGCGCCCCGGGGACGCTGAACACCAGGCCCGGCAGGACCGCGGAACTGGCCGCCCAGCCGAAGACCACACCCAGGACGATGCCGATCCCCGCGCCGATCAGGCACAGCAGCACGGCCTCGACACTGAGCATCCGGCGCAGCTGTCCCTTGGCCAGCCCCAGCGCACGCAGCAGAGCGGACTCGCGGGTGCGCTCCAGGACCGACAGCGCCATCGTGTTGGAGATGCCGAACACCGCGATGATGATCGCCAGGCCCAGCATCGCCGCGATCGTGTAGAAGGCGATGTCCATCATCTCGGAGAACTGGTTCTTCATCTCCGCCACCGACATGACCTGGACGGTCGGGTACTCGTCGACCGCCGTGTAGACGGCCTCGCGGACCTCGGCCGGGTCGGCCCCCTCCGCGGCGCGGATGTGGAGGAAGCGGTCCCCCTGGATGTCGGGGAAGGCCGAGGTGAAGTCCTCGGGGGTGATGATCGCGCCCCAGAAGGACGCGTTGGTCTCCAGGACCGCGGCGACCTCCAGGTCGAGGTCGCCCCCCGGCGCGGGCACGGCGAGGGTGTCACCGACGCCCAGCCCGTCCGCGTGGTCCTCCGTGATCAGCGCCTTGCCGGGCCCGAGGTCGGTCAGTTCTCCCTCGACGGTCTCGCCCTGGAGGTCGACACCCATCTCGGCTCCGTAGTAGGCGGTCACCGGCATCCCCGGCACGCCGGAGTCCGGGGACAGGTCCACGTAGGTGGACCTCTCGCCCATCACCTTGCCCAGGAGGGGGCTCGCGGCCAGTGTCTCCTTGACCTCGTCCGGGACCAAGGGCTCCCCGACCTCGTCGGTGGCGCCGTCCTCAGCGGCGGCTTCGGTCCCGGCGTCGTCCTCGGTGACCGGACCCTCGGCGCCCCCGTCCTCGGGAGCCTCCGCCTGGTCCGTCCCCGGGTCCTCGGCGCTGCCCGTGTCCTCCAGGGAGTACTGGGCGCTCACCTGGTAGTCCACCGGGAAGGACTCGTCCAGTTGCTTGGTCATGGTGGTCTCGACCGAGGCGCTGACCACCGAGTAGCCGGTGATGAGCGTGGCGCCCACGGTGAGGGCGATCATCGCGGTGGCGGCGCGGCGCGGGCTCCGGGTGGAGTTGTCCACCGCGAGCATGCTCGGCACACCCACGCGGCGCAGCGGGACACCGATGATCCGTACGATCCCGCGTACCAGCAGCGGGCCGAGGACGACCACACCGACGAAGGCGACCAGGGCGGCACCCGTCACGATGAACAGGCCCGCCGGGTCGGGGCGGGTCATCTGGCTCATGCCGACCAGCGCCGCGGAGACACCGAAGGCCAGCAGGCCGAAGACCACGCGCACCCAACCCGTGCCCTTCTCCAGGCCGGCCGCGGTGGCACTGGTGCGCAGGGCCGCCAGCGGGGACACGCGGGTGGCGCGTGCGGCCGGGACGAGCGCGGAGAACACCGTCATCAGGGTGCCGATCAGCAGACCGATGATCACGGCGGTGGGGCTGATCACCACGCTCGCGGTGGCGTCGGTCCCCACCAGCCGGCCGCCGAACCGCGCTCCGAGCGCACCGATGCCCACACCGGCGAGCACACCGAGCGCGGAGGCGAACAGGCCCACCACGAACGACTCGGTCAGTACGGAACGGAAGACCTGTCCGCGCTTGGCGCCCACGCAGCGCAGCAGGGCGAGTTCGCGCTGGCGCTGGGCGATGAGGATCGCGAAGGTGTTGTAGATGACGATCCCGGCGACGAACATCGCGATGACGCCGAAGAGCAGCAGGGAGATGCGCAGGATCTGGGTGTCGGCCCCGGACGCCTCCGCCATCTCCTCACCGAACTCCGCGCCGGTGGGCACGTCGGTCCCGGTGACCGAGGCGACCGCCGCGGCCGCGTCCTCGGGGGTCCTGCCCTCGGCGGCCAGCACGTCGATCTCGGAGTAGCCCTCGGCCCCGGTCATCTCCTGGATGGTCTCCGGGGCGAAGACGAGGGCGCCGGCGAAGCTGTACGTGCGGTCCACACCGAAGTTGACCAGACCGGTGACGGTGAACTCGCGCTTCTCCTGGTCGGGGTCGAGCACGGTGACGGTGTCGCCGACTCCGAACCCGGCCTGGTCCGCGGTGGAGGTGGCCAGGGCGATCTCGTCGTCGGCGGCGGGCAGCGCCCCCTCGCTCGCGGAGAGCCGGCTGACCTCACCGAACGCGATGGCGGCGGGCGGGACGAACCCGAAGGCCCGGCCCTCGGGGTCCAGGAGCACGGCCTGGCCGCGGATCAGGCCGTCGGCCTCGGAGACCTCGGGCAGGGCGCGGATGTCGTCGAGTACGGCTTCGTCGAAGGGGACGGGGTCCAGCGGGAAGCCGTCCTCGTCCTGGCCCTCGGGCGCTTCGGGGACGGCGATGGCGTCGACGCTGGTCGCCGAACCCATCACCGACTCCTCATAACTGGCCTCGAGGGTGTCGGCGAAGACCAGGGTGCCCGAGACGAACATGACGCCGAGCAGGATGGCCAGGACGGTGGTGACGTACCGGGACTTGTGGAGTCTGAGCCCGGCGAGTGTGGTGCGTAGCACGGGGCTCAGGCCTCCAGCTTCAGCAGGCGCTCGGAGACGGTCTCGGCGGTCGGGTCCAGGACCTCGTCCACCAGGCGGCCGTCGCGCAGGAAGACCACCCGGTCGGCGTAGGAGGCGGCGACCGGGTCGTGGGTGACCATGACGACGGTCTGGTTCAGGTCCTTGGCGGAGTCGCGCAGGAAGGTCAGGACCTCGGCCCCCGAACGGGAGTCCAGGTTGCCGGTGGGCTCGTCGGCGTAGACGACCTCGGGTGCGTTGAGCAGGGCGCGGGCGACCGCCACGCGCTGCTGCTGGCCGCCGGAGAGCTTGGCGGGCAGGTGGCCGAGCCGGTCGCGCAGCCCCACGACGTCGACGACGTGGTCGAAGCGGGCCTGGTCGACCTTGCGCTTGGCGATCTGCGAGGGGAGCAGGATGTTCTGCTCGGCGGTGAGCATCGGCAGCAGGTTGAACGACTGGAAGATGAAGCCGATGCGGTCGCGGCGCAGCAGGGTGAGGTCGCCGTCGCGCAGGCCGGTGATCTGGGTGCGGCCCAGGTGCACGGTGCCGGAGGTGGGCACGTCCAGCCCGGCCAGGCAGTGCATCAGGGTCGACTTGCCCGAACCGGAGGGCCCCATGATCGCGGTGAAGGCGCCCCGGTGGAACTCGACGTCCACCCCGGCCAGGGCGTGCACCTGGCTGCCGCCGGTGTCGTAGATCTTGGTGAGTCCTCGCGCCACCACCACCGGCGGGGCTTGGACCGGGGACGTGGGTTTCACAGCGGACTCGGTCACGACAGAACAACTCCAGAACTCGGGAAAGGGATGGTGCCGACCGGCCGGGTGGCCCCGTGTCCTTCGGCGTGTTCTCCACGCTAGGACCGTGAGGGACCCCGGCGCCTCGGCCCAGGGGCTGATCCCGGTACCGGCCAAAGGCATGACACGGCAGGGGTTCGGGACTCCTTCGACAGGACACCCCCCGACTTTCGTAGGGGGTGCCGGTGCATTCGGTCGTGCCCGCCGGGCTCGGGAGACCTCGGTGAACTGGGGCGACACGCAAAGATCGACGATCGGACCGCCGGAGCACGGGGTCGGCCGAACGAACGACCCGGGGTGGTCGGGCCGCCGTAGACTCTGGCGGATGAGGACGTGGGTAGAGGATCGGCTGCGGGACTTCGGCGCCCTGCTGAGCCACAACTGGCACTGGTGGTGGAGCCGCCGCCTGCGCGTCGCCGACTGGAGCTACGCCGTCTTCACCCTGCCGTTCACCGGGATCGGGATGCTGGCGGGGGCCGGGGCCGCCCTGGGCTTCACCGCCTTCCTGCTTCCGCTGGGGTCCGATCTCTTGGCCAACCAGTTGGTCGTCCTCGGATGGGGCTTCCTGATCTTCGTGGTGCCCGGGGTCCTGGCCTCGGCTACGATGCTGTGGCGCCGAACCGAACCCAAATGGCTCATGCTGGCAGGCCTGGTGCTCCTGTTCCTGTACGGAAACCCGGTCCCGCTCATGGTGGGGCTGTACTCCTATCCGGCGCACTTCAGCGAACGCAGACCCCTCGTTGGCTGGTTCGCGCTGGGCTGTCTGGGCGTTGCGGTCACCCTCAGTCCCACAGTGTTCGCCTTCGTGATGAGCGCGATCCTGTTCCTGGTCGTGCCGACCATCGCCGGACTGTGGATCGGTACCCGCCGCCAGCTCATCGACCGCCTCCAGGAACGGGCCGAGCGCCTGGAGCGCGAACAGCACATGATGGCCGAGCAGGCCATCAGCGCCGAACGCACCCGCATCGCCCGTGAGATGCACGACGTGGTCGCCCACCGGGTCAGCCTCATGGTCCTGCACGCGGGCGGCCTGGAGGTGTCGGCCACCGAACCGCGCACCGTCGAGACGGCCGGGCTCATCCGCACCACCGGCCGCGAGGCCCTCGCTGAACTGCGCGGCATCCTCGGCGTCCTGCGTGACGACGGCACCGACACCGCGCCCACCGCGCCCCAACCTGTCCTCCACGACCTCGAACGCCTGATCAGCGAATGGCGCGGGGCCGGGATGCAGGTGAGACGGGAGGAGACCGGGCGGGTCCGGCCGCTGCCGGTCGCGGTCCAGCGCACCGCCTTCCGCATCGTCCAAGAGGGCCTGACCAACGCCGCCAAGCACGCCACCGGCGCCCCGGTGGAGGTGTGGCTGCACCACGGCGAGGACCGGTTGGAGATCGAGGTGGCCAACGGGCCCGGAACCGGCCCGGTCCACGCCCCTCCGCGCAGCGGGTACGGCCTGACCGGGCTGCGTGAACGCGTCGTGCTGGCCGGGGGAGAGCTCAGCGCCGAGGTGTGCTCTGACGGAGGGTGGCGGATGCGCGCTATCTTGCCGGTGGGGGAGGAGGGCCCGAACACGGTCCCCGAACCCGAACCACACTCCGCCGAGGTTGAGGAAGAGGGCGCCGACGGTGATCCGCACGCTCCTGGTCGATGACGAACTCCTGGTCAGGTCCGGGCTGCGGATGATCCTGGAGGCCGATCCCGGTATCGCGGTGGTCGGCGAGGGCAGCGACGGCGAGGAGGCCGTGCGCCTGGCCCAGGAGCTCACCCCCGACGTGGTGCTGCTGGACATCCGTATGCCCGGCACGGACGGCCTGGCCGCGGCCGCCCGGCTGAGCGCGCTGCCCCAGGCGCCCAAGACCGTCCTGCTCACCACCTTCGACCTGGACGAGTACGTGCACGGCGCGCTGCGTGCCGGGGCGGTCGGCTTCCTGCTCAAGGACACCCCGCCGCGCGAGCTCATCAACGCCGTGCACACCGTGAACGAGGGCCACGCCATGCTCGCTCCCAGCGTCACCAAGCGCATGCTCGAACGCTTCGCCGCGCCCGCCCCCGCGGACTCCGCGGCCGGGCGCACCGAGGCCCTGCGCAGGCTCTCGGTACTCAGTGAACGCGAACGCCAGGTCCTGGTGGCGGTCGCCGAGGGCAAGTCCAACGCCGAGGTGGGGCGGGCTCTGGGTATGCGGGAGACCACCGTCAAGGCCCACGTCAGCCGGATCCTCGCCAAACTGGACATGTCCAACCGGGTGCAGGCGGCCATCCTCGCCCACGACGCGGGCTGGGCCTGAACCGTCCTTCGCCATCCGCACCGCCTCCACCTGTGACGGTGCCGGCCGGACAGTCCCGGGGCAAGCCGCATCCCCCGGCCCGCAGGCAGGGCCGCCAGAAGGGCGTACGCCGGGCGACCGCCGTCGGAGTGGACGGAACGGGTGAGCCATGTCGCCGCCGGCCGGCCCGGGTGACCGGGTTCACTCCGTGTCCCCTCCAGGTCGGGAGCCCCGTCCCACCGGGCCCTCCCGGGCGTGCCCGCTCATCCGGATCGCCCCGATCGGTCCCCTTCGCCGCCTCGGTTGCGTCTACTGGCGGGTAGCTCGGTAACCTGCAAGGCGATCCGCACCCGGAACACGTCCACCCCTGAACTACGTCACGGCTGTTCATGACAGCCGCAGAGAAGAGGAACCCCTATGTCGCGCTCGGTACTGGTCACCGGTGGCAACCGAGGGATCGGTCTGGCCATCGCCCGTGAGCTGGCGGCGGGCGGGGACAACGTGGCGGTCACCTACCGTTCCGGCGAACCCCCGGAGGGCCTGCTCGGCGTCCGCTGCGACATCACCGACTCGGCCCAGGTCGACGCCGCCTTCAAGGAGGTCGAGGAGGCCCAGGGCCCCGTCGAGGTGCTCGTCGCCAACGCCGGTGTCACCAAGGACCAGCTCCTCGCCCTGATGAGCGAGGACGACTTCTCCTCCGTCCTGGACACCAACCTCACCGGATCCTTCCGCGTCGCCAAGCGCGCCGTGCGCGGCATGATGCGCAAGCGCTTCGGCCGCATCGTCCTGATCTCGTCGGTCGTGGGCCTGCTCGGCTCCGGCGGCCAGGCCAACTACGCCGCCTCCAAGGCCGGGCTGGTCGGCTTCGGCCGCTCCCTCGCCCGCGAGCTGGGTTCGCGCAACATCACCGTGAACGTCGTCGCCCCCGGGTTCATCGAGACCGACATGACCGCCGCCCTGCCCGAGGAGCGCCAGGCGGAGATCAAGAAGAACGTCCCCCTGGGCCGTCTCGGCTCCACCGACGACATCGCCAAGACCGTCAGCTTCCTCACCGGCCCCGGCGGCGGTTACGTCACCGGCGCCGTCATCCCCGTCGACGGCGGCCTGGGCATGGGCCACTGAGCCGGGTCCGCTGACCGCACGCCAACGGCCGGATCCCTTCCGGCCCCAGCCACAGACAGGACGGACCACCCCACCATGGGAATCCTCGAAGGTAAGCGCATCCTCGTCACCGGGGTGCTCACCGACTCCTCCATCGCCTTCCACGTCGCCCGCCTCGCCCAGGAGCAGGGTGCCACGGTCGTGCTCACCGGCTACGGCCGTATGGGTCTGGTGCAGCGCATCGCCAAGCGCCTGCCCGAGACGCCCCCCGTCCTGGAACTGGACGTCACCGACGACGAGCAGCTCGCCAGCCTCGCCGAGCGGGTCGGCGAGCACGTCGACGGACTCGACGGCGTCGTCCACTCCATCGGCTTCACCCCGCAGGACGCCCTGGGCGGCAACTTCCTCAACACCGAGTGGCAGGACGTCGCCACGGCGATGCACACGTCCACCTTCTCCCTGAAGTCGCTCACCACGTCCCTGCTGCCTCTCATGGGCAACGGCGGCTCGGTGGTCGCCATGGACTTCGACAACAGCGTCTCCTACCCCATCTACGACTGGATGGGCGTGGCCAAGTCCGCGCTGACCTCCACCGCCCGCTACCTGGCCCGCTACGTGGGTGACAAGAACGTGCGGGTCAACCTGGTCTCGGCGGGCCCGCTGAGCACCATGGCCGCCCGCAGCATCCCCGGGTTCGAGGAACTGGCCAAGCACTGGCCCGAGCGCGCCCCGCTGGGCTGGGACGTCACCGACCCCGAGCCCGCCGCGAAGGCGGTCGTGGCCCTGCTGTCGGACTGGTTCCCGGCCACCACCGGTGAGATCGTGCACGTCGACGGCGGGTTCCACTCCACCGGAGCCTGACCCGCGTACTGTGGGCGGCCCCCCAGACCGGGGTGCCGCCCACACGTGTGTCCCGGGCACCGGTACGATCTGCCCGCCGGTACCCGCGCGGGTACCGGCGGCACGGTGACGTTTCGGAAGGCGGACGGTATGGAACTGGGACTGTCGGGGGCGCGGGTCGTGGTGACCGGCGCCAGCAGGGGGATCGGCCGCGCCATCGCCCAGGTGTTCGCCGAGGAGGGCGCCGACCTCGCCATCTGCGCGCGCGGCCCCGAGGCTCTGGCCGAGGCGGCCCGGGAACTGGCCGAGACCGGCGCCAAGGTCTTCGAGCGGGCCCTGGACGTGACCGACCACGGCGCGCTGCCGGCCTTCGTGGACGACGCGGCCGCTGAACTCGGCGGGCTGGACGTGCTGGTCTCCAACGTCTCCGGCGGTAGCGCGCCCACCCCCGACCAGTGGGAACGCGGGTTCAACGCCGATGTCATGCCGTTCGTGCGCCTGACCGAGGCGGCCAAACCGCACCTGCTCGCCTCCGAGCGCGGCGGTTCGGTGGTGCTGGTCTCCACCACCTCGGCCCTGCACGTGACCAAGCCCGCCGGGGCCCGCTCCTACGGCGCGGTCAAGGCGGCGCTGAACCACCACGCGTCCTCGCTGGCCCGCGAGTGGGCGCCCGAGGGCCTGCGGGTCAACACCGTCTCGCCCGGTCCCATCGAGTTCCCGGGCGGCGGCTGGGAGCGGCGCAGGGAGAACGACCCGGACTTCTACGAGAGCATCCGCGAACGCATCCCCTCAGGTCGTCTCGGCCGCCCGGAGGAGGTCGCACGCTCGGTCGCGTTCCTGGCCAGCCCGGCCGCCACCTTCGTCACCGGCCAGAACCTGGTCGTCGACGGCGGCTTCCTCGACCGGGTCTGACCAGCCGCGGCAGCACCGTCGACGCCCCGAGGGCGCCGGTGGCCGGCAGGGCCACCGACGCGTCGGGGACGAAATGCACCGCCGCGAACCCCGGGACCCAGCACCAGCCAGAGCGCACCTGCCGCGGCCAGCGCCCCGAACCCGGTCCAGGCCACCCACCGTCGCCCAGCGCCGCCGCCCGGTCCTGGGGAGTGTTCCGCGGATGGTTGCAGGTGGTGGCTACGCTGCGGGGTGTGGATGGTGATCAGCAGCCGGGTCTGGATGAGGTCGAGGCTTGTTTCGTCGCGCTGCTCGAAGGCCGGATGAGCCGTGACGCTGCCGACCGGTGGGCCGCCCGTTGGGCCGAGGAGGACTGCCACGACGACGGCAGTCGTCTTGAGCGGGATGAGCTGACCTGGTGGGCACTGGGGTTGCTGCATGGAATCGATCTGCGGCCAGGGCCCGAGGAGCCGTACCTGCACGACGACGGGCAGGTACGAGGGTGGCTGGAGGAACTGCGGCGGCGCCGCATGGGGTGACTCGCGAAGGTCCTGTTCCTGGCTGCACGTTGACGCCAGGCCGTTGGCCTATGGCCGAGCGAGTACGTGTACGCGAGATCGACGACGGCGAGGGCAGACGGCTGCTGCGGATCATCCCGCAGGGGCACCGGGTCGGTGGTGACCTGGCGGCGAGCCCAGACGGTCCTGCTGTCCGCCCAGGGCATGCCGGTGGCGAGAATCGCCCAGGTGGCGTTCACCAGCGAAGACCGGGTGCGGGATGTGATCCACAATTTCGACGCCGGCGGCTTCTGCTCGCTGTATCCGAAGTACGCCGGTGGCCGTCTCCTTTCCAAGCCTGAAGACCTGGAAGACATCCAAGGATCCCGACGACGACCGGTGCCTACGCGCCGTCCTCGACAGGGCAAACGTTGCCTGATGCGGCACCAGGTCGCCACCGTGTTCACGGGGGAGTGCCGCCGGTACCGTCGCTGAGAGCGGTACGGCCGTCCTCCACGTGCACGATCCGCGGATCTGCGGCGTCCCGGTGGCGCCGGTCGCGTCCGTGCAGTCCGATCGCGAGATCGGACTCCTCCGTCACCGCTTCGGGCGGAACGTAGGTGAGGATGTCGGCATGGTGCCCGGTCACCACCCATCCCTCGGCGCTGTCGGGGTGGATCACGTCGAAGTCCCCGGCCGGGCTGCCCGGCAGGATCGGGCCGTACTCGCGCAGGAGGTCGAGGGCCTGGGCTCGCAGGTCCTCGCCCGGTGAGGTCAGTACCACGCAGGTGCCGTGCTCGAAGAGCACCCAGGTGGCGTCGGGGTTGATGAGCAGCCGACGCCAGGCGTCGACGAGTGCGGTGGTCTCCATGCCGCGCAGACTGCCACGGGGGTGCGACATTCCGGGGCCCTGGGCGGGGCTCAGCCCTCCCTCAGGACGAGGGCCAGCCGGGTCGTCCGGTCCGGGGCGAGGGTCTCGCGCACACCGGTCTCCAGGGCGCCGTCGGTGGCGTCCACGACCGACACGTGCCGGGTGGCCCGGGTCAGTGCCGTGTACACCTGGGGGCGGGAGACCGGGACCTGGGGCGGGAAGACCGCCACCACCGCGGGCCAGCGGCCGCCGTGGGCGACCGCCACACTGACCGCCCAACCGTGGCGCAGCGCGGACGGGTCGGTCACGGTGACCCGGGACCCGCCGGTCAGTTCGACGACCGCGCCGCCGGAGACCTCGCGCAGGTAGCCGGTCTCGCCCGGCCCGTAGCCGGGGCCCCCAGCGGTCAGGACCACCCGGTCGCCCGCGTCGAATCCGCCGTGCGCCCCCGGGCCCGGGTTCAGCCCCTCCTTGCAGGCGGCGTTGATCGCGCGGGCGCCGGCCGGGCCGTCCTCGCGTGAGGTGACCACCTGGACCTGGTCGGCGTCGATGCCCAGGGCGCGCGGGATGGAGTCGGTGACCAGCTGGACCACACGGTGGGCGGCCTCCTCGGCGGAGGCGGCCGGGACCCGCACCACCTCGCGGCCGGGCGCCTCGACCTCGGGCCATCCGCCCTCGGCGACCGCGCGGGCGAGCACGGCCACGGGCCCGGGTTCGGCGTCGTCGGCGACGGCCGCCACGTGCGCGGTGCGCGAGGCGGCCACGTCCGCCACCACACGGCCCGGAGCGGCCGAGGGGGCCTGGTCCGGGTCGGCCAGCAGGACCAGGTGGGCGTCGTCGACACAGGTCGACACCAGGTCGGCCATCCGGGCCACACCCAGGGACATCGACTCGCACAGCACCACGATCCCCGCCGGGACCGGGTCGCCGGCCAGGAGCGCGGCGAGGGACACCGCGCGTACCGGAGGCGCCCCCGGTACGTCCGCGTCCCCGCCGGGCTCACCCTCCTCGGACGTCTGCGCACCCTCGGACGTCCCCGAACCGAGGAGCCGGTCCAGGTCGGCGTTGACGGCGGCGGCGGTCTGCGCGGTGGGGGCGACCACCGCGATCCCCACCTGGCTCTCCTGTGCGATCGCGGCCAGGCAGACCAGGGTCCGGGCGGCCTCGGCCTGGTCGCCGGGGCCGTGGTGCACCACCGTGACCGGGCGCAGGGTCGCGGTGAGCAGCGCCTCCCGCGTGGTCTCGGAGATCTCGAAACCTCCCTGGGAGGTGGCGGCCTCCAGGGTCTCCGCGGCGGTCACCGGGTCCATGATCGGTTCGCTGCCGCCGATCAGCCGCAGCAGCTGCTCGCCCAGCCGCTGCTCGGCGTGGCCGACGTCGTAGGGGGCGTAGAAGCGCTCGGGGTCGGGCAGGTCCGGGACCTCCGGGACGCCGTCCTCCTCGAAGTCGAAGTCGTCGTCGGGTTCGTCGGCGCTCTCGAACAGCGCCACCTCCTCGGCGGTGACCGCGGCCTCCAGGGCCCTGCGGGGATCGCCGACCCCGAGCTGGCCGACCACCGTGGCCAGCCGCTTCTCCTCGATCGCGGTGTGCCCGCGGTACGCGGCGGTGCGCAGCGTGTGCCCGACCAGGGAGCCCAGGCGGCGGGGGTCCTCGGGCCGCGCTGCGTCGCCCAGGTGTTTGCGGGCGCAGTAGTCGGCCTGTTCGACGGTCACGTCGGGCAGGCGCAGGAGCAGCCACGGGTTGGCGTCCAGCTCGGCTGCGGGCTGTGGGCCCAACACGGACACCAGCCGCGGCGCGAGGGCGCGCGGAGCGCCCATCCGGTCAAGGACGGCACTGACCTTCTCGACAGCCTCGGACACCGGTTCCCCTCGTCAGGTCGTTCATGGACTCGCTGGGAGCCTACCGACTCGCGGTGACACGCGGCGTTCGTTGTCCACAGGGCGGCCCCGCCGGACTGCCCGCGGTCGGGCGTCCGCGGCCGTTCGGGCGGGCGCGCGGGACCGCCCGCCGGAGGCTCAGCCGACGGTGCCCTGTGCGTTTCCGGCCGCGCCCCCGGTCACCTGGACGACGGCGGCACAGGGGTCGGTGCCGGGGGAGGACTCCTGGACGGCGGTGGCGGCCCGTGCGGCGGAGGCGTGGAAGAGGGCCCGGGCGTCGGGGTCCAGCCCGCCCAGGACCCGCTCCTCGATGTGCCCGACCAGGGCGTCGGCCCGGGCGAGGACCTCGAGTCCGTGCTCGGTGGGGCAGACCCTGCGGACCCGGCGGTCCGCCGGGTCGGGGCGGCGCTGGACCAGGTCGGCCGCCTCCAGGTCGTCGATCAGGTAGGTCATCACGCTGCGGTCGATCAGCAGGCGTTCGGCCAGCGCCGCCTGTGTGGGCGCGTCACCCCGGGAGGTCGCGGCGAGCACGTGGTAGCCGCGGCTGCCGTGCGGGAGGTCGGCCAGGGCCGCCTCCGCGTGCTCGTGCCAGCGGCGCAACAGCACGGCCAGGGACCAGCCCAGGTTGCTGTCCCCGGTGGCCTCGCCGCGTTCCGGCGTGGTGGGTGTCATGGCCCGAGATTACCAGGAATAGGTGTGGAGGAAGATAAGTTGTGCAGAACATCATTTGCTGAACAAACGATCCATCCCCTGAGGAGACCCATCCATGCCCGACTACGGACACCCCCTGGAATTCGGCACCTTCCTCACGCCGAGCGCCCAGGACCCCGACCGGGTGGTCGGGCTCGCCGAACTCACCGAGGCGGCCGGGCTGGATCTGGCCACCTTCCAGGACCACCCCTACAACTCCGACTTCCTCGACACCTGGACCCTGCTGAGCTGGGTCGCCTCCCGCACCGAGCGCCTCCGCGTCTCCGGCAACGTGATCAACCTGCCCCTGCGCCCGCCCGCGGTCCTGGCCCGCGCCGCGGCCAGCCTCGACCGCCTCTCCAAGGGCCGCTTCGAACTCGGGCTCGGCGCCGGGGGCTTCTGGGACGCGATCCACGCCATGGGCGGCGGCCGCCGCACCCCGGGTGAGTCCGTGGACGCCCTCTCCGAGGCCATCGACCTCATACGCGCCACCTGGGACACCGACAGCCGGGGCGGGGTGCGCACCCGGGGCGAGCACTACTCCGCCCACGGCATGAAGCGCGGCCCCGAGCCCGCCCACGACATCGGCATCTGGCTGGGCGCCTACAAGCCCCGCATGCTCCGCCTGGTCGGCGCCAAGGCCGACGGCTGGCTGCCCAGCCTCGGTTACGTCCAGGTCGAGGACCTGCCCGGACTCAACGGCGTCATCGACGACTCCGCACACGAGAACGGCCGCGACCCGCGGCAGATCCGCCGTCTGCTCAACCTCAGCGGTGCCGCCTTCACCCCGGTCGGCCGGGGTTTCCTCCAGGGCCCGCCCGAACAGTGGGTCGAGCAGCTG
This sequence comes from Nocardiopsis ganjiahuensis DSM 45031, assembly GCF_000341085.1. Classification (GTDB taxonomy): domain Bacteria; phylum Actinomycetota; class Actinomycetes; order Streptosporangiales; family Streptosporangiaceae; genus Nocardiopsis; species Nocardiopsis ganjiahuensis. The sequence goes on from NZ_ANBA01000014.1 coordinate 243,231, forward strand.
CTGCCCCTGGCCCTGGAGAACGGGGTCAGCACCTTCATCCTGGGCACGGACGACCCCCGCACCATCGAGACCTACGGCCGGGAGGTGGCCCCGGCCCTGCGCGAGGCGGTCGACCGCGAACGCGCCGGCGCCGGAACCCCGACCGGGCCGGTCCGCCCCGCCGCCGCCCTGGCCGCCCGCAGCCCCGGCATCGACTACGACGCCGTCCCCACCGCCCTGCGCGACTCCGCGGTGGAACCCGGCGACAAGGGCTACACCAAGGTCCGGCACGGCTACATGCAGCAGGGCCGACCCGGTCTGGTGCTGAGGCCCACCGACCCCGACCAGGTGGCCGAGGCCCTCGCCTACGCCCTCGAACAGGACGCGCCGCTCAACGTGCGCAGCGGCGGCCACGGCATCAGCGGCCGCTCCACCAACGACGGCGGCGTCGTCCTCGACCTCGGCCGGATGAACGGCATCGAGGTCCTGGACGCCGAGTCCGGCCGGGTCCGGCTCGGCGTGGGCGCGCGGTGGGGCGACGTCGGCTCCGCCCTGCACCGGCACGGCCTGGCGATCAGCTCCGGCGACCACGGGGGAGTGGGCGTCGGCGGGATCGCCACCACCGGCGGCCTGGGCTACATGTCCCGCGCCCACGGGCTGACCATCGACCGCCTCACCGCCGCCGAGCTGGTCACCGCCGACGGCAGCGTGCTGCGGGTGGACGCCGAACACCACCCCGACCTCTTCTGGGCCGTGCGCGGCGCGGGCGCCAACTTCGGGGTGGTCACCTCCGTGGAGGCCGTGGCCTCCCCGGTGCGCGACGTCGTCCTCGGCCAGTTCGTCTACGACGCCTCCGACACCGAGGGCTTCCTCCAGGCCTGGGGGACGGTCGCCGAGGCCGCCCCACGGGAGGTCACCGCGTTCCTGGCCGCGGGCCCGGGCCGCGGCGGCCAGGGGCCCACGGCCCAGGCGATGGTCGTGTACGCGGGCGAGGACACCGACGCCGCGGTCCGGGCGCTGGAGCCCTTCCTCCAGGTGGGGCCGGTCCTGGACCAGCGGGCCCAGGTCACCCCCTACCCGGCGGTCCTGGTCGGGCACGGCGGTCCGCACGGCGGCAGCCGGACCCCGGTCTCCCGGTCGGCTCTGCTGGAGCACATCACCCCTGACGCGGCCCGGACGATGGCCAGGATGCTCAACACGGGTGACACGTACTTCATGCAGCTGCGGCAGGTGGGCGGGGCGGTCAACGACATCGCCCCGGACGCCACCGCCTACGCCCACCGTTCGGCCAACTTCTCCCTGGCGGCGATGGGCAGCCGGGCCGCCCTGTTGGACCGGCGCTGGGCGGAACTGGGGGAGGCGGCGCGCGGGCTCTACCTGAGCTTCGACACCCGTACCGGGCCCGAGGTCCTGTCCGAGGCCTTCCCCGAACCCACTCTGGGACGCCTGCGCGAGCTCAAGGCCAAGTACGACCCGGACCACGTCTTCGACCAGAACTTCCCCGTCACACCCGCGCCCGGGGCCTGAGCGCCCGCCCGGCCGCGCCTGTTCCGGACGCCGCCGGACCCGGTCCGCGCCCGACCCGTCGAGGGCCGGGCCGGGTCAGCGTTCGGGACCGGCCGTGGCGTCGTCCAGGGCGTCCCGGATCTTGGGGGGAAGCTCCACGGACTCCACGGACAGGATCTCCTGCAGCTGGGAGAGGGTGCGCGGACCCACCACGGCGGCCGCCACGCCCTCCTGGTCCCGGGCCCAGCTCAGCGCGACCGCGAGCGGGGACACGCCCAGTCCCTCCGCGGCCGTGCACACCGACTCCACCACCCGGCGGCTGCGGTCGTCCAGGTAGGGCTCCACGTAGGGCGCCATGTGCGGGAAGGCGGCACGGGAGTCGGCCGGGACCCCGTTGCGGTACTTGGCGCTGAGCACGCCCCGCCCCAGCGGCGACCACGCGATCACGTGCGCGTCGTTGGCCGCGGCGGCGGGGCGCAGCGCGTGGTCGGCGCCCCGGTTGAGCAGTGAGTACTCGCTGCCCGCGCTCACCAGGGGCACCCGCCCGGGGTGCGCCCGCTGCCAGGTCGCCAGGGTGGCGAACTGCCAGGCCTTCAGGTCTCCGGTCCCCACGTAGCGGGCCTTGCCCGAGGCCACGGCCGCCTCCATCGCGGACAGTGTCTCCTCGGGCGGTGTGTGCGGGTCGAACACGTGCAGCTGCCACAGGTCCACGTAGTCCGTCTGCAGGCGCCGCAACGACGCGTCCAGGGAAGCCAGGAGGTGACGTCGGGACCCGTCCACGGGACGGTAGCCCTCGGGGGTGTGCCCGCTCTTGGTGGCCACCACCACGTCCTCGCGGCGGACCGCACCGCGCAGCAGACGCCCCAGAATCCGCTCGCTCTGCCCGCCGGTGTAGATGTCCGCGGTGTCCACGAGCGTTCCGCCCGCGTCCACGAACGCGGTGAGCTGCTGCCCGGCCTCCTCCTCGGAGGTGTCGTTTCCCCAGCTCATCGTGCCGAGGGCGGTACGAGACACCCAGAGCCCTGATCTGCCCACCTGTCGCTGTTCCATGCGGCGGAGAGTACCGTGTCCACCTGCGTCAGGTGCGGGAGACCGGTCGCCCACACCTGGGAGGACCCGCCTCCGGGAGGGGCGGGAGGCGCCGGGATCCCACATGCCGACGTGAACGCCCGGTGAACCTCCGGCGTCCGGGAGGGGGCTTCGCGGGTCGCCGGTCGCACGCCCGTCCGTCCCCCGGACCCCACTCCGAGAACGCGCTGGGTGCGGGAGGCTTCCCGCCGACCGAAGGGGCATATCCACACAAATCCGTAGGCTCTCGGCCATGGGTAGTTGACCCGGCGTAGGTCTTGGGTACACCTTGGCTGCGTACTGTCATCGCAGTCCGGACCGGGACCGACACACACCTCCTCGTGACACGGTCCGCCCGGGCCGTCACCCTTCTGGTTTCGAGTTCCGCGCCCCAGGCCCGGACCTGTCACGAAAGTCCGTACCGAGTGTCCATCTTCGAGGCGGTCGTTCTCGGCCTCATCCAAGGGCTCACCGAGTTCCTGCCCGTATCCTCCAGTGCCCACCTGCGCGTCTTCGCGGCCTTCTTCGGTTGGCCCGACCCCGGCGCGGCCTTCACCGCGGTCAGCCAGATCGGCACCGAACTCGCGGTGGTGGTCTACTTCCGCAAACGCGTGTGGGCGATCATCTCCGTCTGGTGCCGTTCCCTGGTCGACCGGGACCTGCGCGGTGACGTCAACGCCCGCATGGGCTGGTACATCATCCTCGCGACGATCCCCATCGGCGTCCTGGGGCTGCTCTTCGAGGACCAGATCGACGGGGTCTTCCGGGACCTGCGCCTCATCGCCCTGACCCTGATCGTCTTCGGCCTCATCCTCGGCGCCGTCGACCACTACGCCCGCAAGCAGAACGAGCTCGAGGACCTCACCCTCGGCCGGGGCCTGACCTTCGGCCTCTTCCAGACCCTCGCGCTGATCCCCGGCGTGTCCCGGTCGGGCGCCACCATCACCGGTGGCCGCCTGCTCGGCTTCACCCGGCCGGCCGCGGCCGAGTTCGCGTTCCTGCTCGCCATGCCCGCGGTGTTCGCCTCGGGCCTGTACAAGATGCTCGACATCGGCGGCGACGAGTACGCGGGATGGGGCGCCACCATCGTCGGCACCCTGGTCGCCTTCGTCATCGGCTACGTGGTCATCGCCTGGCTGATGCGGTTCATCACCACCCACAGCTTCATGCCGTTCGTGTACTACCGCATCGCCCTGGGCGTGCTCATCATCGTGCTGGTCTCCACCGGTGTCCTCGCCCCGGCGGGCGGAGCCGGCGTCGGCTAGCCACTCACCTCCGCCCCCTGGGGGCGGGCCGCCGCGACCGGTGGCCCGCCCCCGACGCCGTCCGCGCCTAGGCTGGGGGCATGGCGACACCTGCTGACACCCCTGCCGGAACCCGGGCCGAGACCGAGGACGCCCCGGCCGCGCCCGAGGCGGTCACCCTCCTGCTCGTACGGCACGGCATGACCGACTCCACCGGGCCCCGCCTCGCGGGACGCGCACCCGGTGTGCACCTGAACGACAACGGCCGGATCCAGGCGGCCCACCTGGCGGGCCGGCTGGAGGGGCTCGCCCCCGCCGCGCTCGTGTCCAGCCCGCTCGAGCGCTGCCAGGAGACCGCCGAGGCGGTCTCCGAACGGCTCGGCACACCCGTGACCACCGACGAGCGCTTCGTCGAGTGCGACTACGGCAGCTGGACCGGACGGTCCCTCACCGACCTGGCCGCCGAACCCCTGTGGCGGGTGGTCCAGGACCACCCCAGCGCCGCCCGCTTCCCCGGCGGCGAGGCCCTGGCCACGACCTCCGCCCGCGCCGTGGAGGCGGTTCGCGACTGGAACGGGCGGCTGCTCGAACAGGCCGCCCCGGGAACCGCGCCGCCCGTGTACGTGGTGTGCAGCCACGGCGACGTGATCAAGGCGATCATCGCCGACGCCCTGGGCCTGCACCTCGACCTCTTCCAGCGCCTGCGCGTGGACCCCTGCTCGGTCACCTCCATCACCTACACGCGGACCCGGCCCTTCCTGAACAAGCTCAACGACACCGGCGAGCCCCTGGCGGGCGCCCTTCCCACGGCGGCGGAGGCCAAGGGCGACGCCGCGGTCGGCGGGGGAGCGGGCCAGGCCCACCGAACCGGGTGAGCACCGGACGCGTCCCACCTCCCGCGACCCGCTGAACCGATCCCCTCCTGTCAGGAAGGCCCTCGAACCGGCCTGTGCGGAACCGACCGCGGTCACTCGTGTCGGCGACGACCTGACCGACGCTGGGGCAGGACGGGCGGCGGACCGGATCCTGTGGGGTGAGTTGAACCTGCCGGTCGAGGTGGTCGAAATCTCCTGAACCCGGGCGCTCCCCTCGCCCCGGTCCTCCCCGGCGCGGGCGAATCGCACCGTGCCACTGACATCCCTTAAGGTTCTAGGTATGCCCGTCTTTCAGTTCAATCCGCCGGAACGGTTCGTCACCGGAACCGTGGGTCAGCCTGGGGACCGCACCTTCTTCCTCCAGGCCGTCGGTGAGGGTCGCATCACCAGTGTCGCGCTGGAGAAGGCCCAGGTGGAGGCCCTGGCCACCCGTATCGAGGAGTTGCTGGAAGAGGTGCACCGACGTTTCGGGGCACCGCCGGACGACGTGACCCCGCCCGAGGACGACGGACCTCTGGAGCAGCCCATCGAGCAGGACTTCCGTGTGGGCACCCTCGCCCTGGCCTGGGACGCCGAGGCGGCCCGTGTGATCATCGAGGCCCAGGAGATCGACGAGACCGCCACCGAGGAGCTGGTCGAGGACGACGACGAGGAGGAACTGGAGGTCTTCGCCGAGGAGGCCCCCGCGCACCGCGACGTCCTGCGCGTCTACCTCACCCCCGGCGAGGCGCGCGCCTTCGCCGGACGGGCCCTGAAGGTCGTGGCGGCGGGACGCCCCGACTGCCCGCTGTGCGGCCGCCCGCTCGACCCGAACGGCCACATCTGCGCCCGGCAGAACGGCTACCGCCCGGACCGCCTGGTCTGAGGCCTTCGTGGACGACGACACCGCCAGCCACCCGAACCCGGCCGCCGTGGACCCGCCACCCGACGCCACGGGCGCCTTCGGCGGGCTCACCCCCGCCGAGGGCCTGGACCTGCTGCGCCGGGGCGAGATCAGCGTGGAGGGCCGCCTGACCGCGGCCTCCAACACCACCCTGTACTGCACGGTCTCCGACGGCGTCCGTTCGGCCGTGTGCGTGTACAAACCGGTGGCGGGGGAGCGGCCCCTGTGGGACTTCCCCGACGGCACCCTGGCCGGTCGCGAGGTGTCGGCCTACGCCGTCTCCGAGGCCCTGGGGTGGGCCGTGGTGCCGCCCACCGTCCACCGCGACGGCCCCTACGGCGAGGGCATGGTCCAGCTGTGGGTGCACGGTGACACCACGGTGGACCTGGTCGCGCTCTCCCGGGAGACCGAACACCCGGGGCTGCGCCGGATGGCCGTCCTGGACGCGGTCATCAACAACTCCGACCGCAAGATCGGCCACCTGCTCCCCACCCCCGAGGGGCACCTGTACGGCTGCGACCACGGGGTGTCCTTCGCCGAGGACTACAAGCTGCGCACGGTCCTCTGGCAGTGGCAGGGCCGGCCCCTCACCGAGGAGGCCCTGACCGCCCTGGCCGCGGTCCGCACCCGGCTCCGCCGGCCCGACGACCCGCTGTCGGTCGAGCTGGCCGACCACCTGACCGGACCCGAGGTCTACGCGCTCCGGGCCCGGGTAGACCTGCTCATCCACCACGGCATCCACCCCTATCCGGCCCCCGACTGGCCCTCGGTCCCCTGGCCCCCGGTGTGACCGGGCGGCGCCGTGGGGCCGACTCCTCGTTGAGGAAGCGGCTGCGACGCGCGTGGGTGTTCGTGGCCTCGGCCGCGCTCGTCGGCCTCCTGGTGCTGCTCCCCGTGCCCTACCTGTTGAACGTCGTCCTCGAGGTGGAGGGCCCGTACGAGACCTGGGCCCTGTGGGGTCTCCTCGCCTGCCTGGTGTGCATCCTGCTCTTCGGACTCGTGCACGTCGCCATCGAGGTGTACGAGGCGGTGCGCGACGTCCTGCGGTCGTGATAGCCGCCGGCTCGGGGGCGCCGGGACCCCTCGGAGGAGGCTCCCGACGGCCCGGGCGGGGCCGGTACGAGGCCCGGTGTGAGCAGTGTCAACCCCGCAACACGCTTCTACCGACTGGTAGGAATGGCGCCGGTGTCCCGAATACCTGCACAATGGGGCATGTGAGCAACGAGTGGAACTACCTTTTCGACATGGACGGCGTGCTCGTACGCGAGGAGCACCTGATCCCCGGAGCGGACACGCTGATCGCGGAACTCCGCGAGCTGGGGACCCCGTTCATGGTGTTGACGAACAACTCCATCTACACCCCGCGCGATCTGCGCGCGCGGCTGCTCAACACGGGGTTGGACATCCCCGAGGAGTCCATCTGGACCTCCGCGCTGGCCACCGCCCAGTTCCTCCAGACCCAGCGCCCCGGCGGCTCGGCCTACGTGGTCGGTGAGTCGGGCCTGACCACCGCGCTGCACAACGTGGGCTACGTGATGACCGAGCGCGACCCCGACTACGTGGTCCTCGGGGAGACCCGCACCTACAGCTTCGAGGCCATCACCCGCGCGATCCGGCTCGTGCGCAACGGCGCCCGGTTCATCGCCACGAACCCCGACGAGACCGGGCCCAGCGCCGAGGGGCCGCTGCCCGCGACCGGTGCCGTCGCCGCGCTGATCGAGAAGGCCACCGGACGGCGCCCCTACTTCGTGGGCAAGCCCAACCCGCTCATGATGCGGTCGGCGCTGCGCCGGATCGGGGCGCACTCGGAGAACACCCTCATGGTCGGTGACCGCATGGACACCGACGTGCTCAGCGGGCTGGAGGCCGGTCTGCAGACCGTGCTGGTGCTGTCGGGGATCTCCGGCCGCGAGACCGCCGAGGAGTTCCCCTACCGGCCCACCCGGGTGATCGAGTCGGTCAAGGAGCTCGTGGGCAACACCCAGACCCCCTTCGGTGACGAGGACTGACCGGAGCGCCGACGACTGCCCGCGGCGCGCCCGGGCGGGGCTGACATGACGACGGGGGCGGTGGACATGGTCCACCGCCCCCGTATCCGTCGTCAGGTCAGGCGCTCTGCCGCTGCTTGGCGATCTCCTCGACCTTGGCCGCCTCTTCACGGCGGCGGGCGCGGAGCAGTTCCAGCCGCTCGGCGAGGACCTCTTCCAGGTCCTCCATGCTCCGGCGCTCCAGCAGCATGTCCCAGTGGGTACGTACCGGTTTGGTGTTCTTGGGCTCCTCGCCACTGCCGTCACGGCGCCGCGCACGGTCGCCGCAGAAGCGGCATTCCCATTCGGCGGGGATCTCGGCCTCGGTCGCGAAGGTGACCGAGAAGCGGTGACCCCGGGTGCAGTCGTAGGTGACTTCCTGCCGGGGAGCCAGGTCGGTGTTGCGGTCGTTCTCGTAGCTCGTCGCCCCGAGCCGTGTGCCGCGAAGTGCTCGCTCGGCCATCGTGTGGGTGCCTCCAGGCGCTTGTGCGGTCTCGCGGGGTGTAACGCGTCGGTCCACGTCAAGATTCCCCGCTGACCTGAGGTCGAACCACTCCGGCGGGCGCGGGACCCCGTCTGCGCCACGAGAACCTGCGTCACCGAGCCCTCCGGCGCGTGTGACCTGCACCACTCTAGGGGCTCGTTCCCGAAAGTCCCGACACCCACCCCGACACACCCCTCCCGCGCTTCCCGGCCACCCGCGGACGGGTCCGGGCGGGTTCGGACGAGAAGTGTCCCGAACCGGTGCCCTCCCGGACCCCGGACTTCGGTCGGAAGATTTCCGGGTCGCTGATTCCTTGTGTGTCCGCGCAGTTCAAGATATGTGGAGCGGGATTCGGACAAGGGTTTCGGTGGTTGTGCGGCCCGGTCGTCCGCAGGTAGCCGGGGCGCGGGATCCCCTGCCCTGTAGGAGCTGTGTTCGTCGCCCGGATAACAAATTCATCGTTCATTGTTCTGACATAGGCGACAGATGAACAAGATGGTATGTTGACTCGCTGTGTGCAGAAAAAGGCTGGTCGAGACAATTTGACCGCCTATTCAACGCACCTTCGCACGTGGATTGCCGGTGCTTGTTCGGCGTGCCCTTCGGCGTGTGCAAGGAGTGACGACGCGGCCGGACGTGGAGCACCATGACTGACGAATCCCCCCGATCCCCCGGAGTGCTGCCGCCGGGGTCCACCACCTCACGATGGCTCCTCCTCCTGGTCCCGGTCCTGCCGGCCTGGGGCTGGGCGGTCTGGGCCACCTACCCCGACGGGCTGCTGCCGGTCCTGGTCGCCGGAGGGGTCGTCCTCCTGCTGGTCCTGGCCACGGCCCTCCTCCTGGGACACCGGGACCGCCGGATCGCCGAACTCCGCGCCCAGGTCGAGGCGGCGCGCGCCGAGACCGCGGCCCTGGCCGAGGAACACCTTCCCGCCCTGGTCGCGCAGTTGCGCTCCGGCGATTCCGCCGACACCGTCCTGCACCGGATGCCCGCCGTGGACGATCCGGCGAGCGCGGCGGTCCTGAAGGTCGTCGCCGAGGAGATCTCCGCCGCCGAACGCCGCCGCTCCGCCGCCATGGCCGCCTGCGCCACCGCCGCGGGCCGGGTCCAGGCACTGACCACCACCATGCTCGCGGACCTGCGCCAGATGCAGGAGCGCCACGGTGACGGCAGCGCCGGTTCCGACGTCCTCGGCGACCTCATGCAGCTGGACCACACCACCGCCCAGACCGGTCGGGTCGCCGACAGCATCGCGATCCTCACCGGCGCGCGTTCGGGCCGCCGGTGGGGCCGCGCCATCCCCATGGAGAGCATCCTGCGCGGCGCGATGAGCCGGATCGGCGCCTACCAGCGGGTGCGCACCCACAGCTTCTCCCACCTGGCGGTCGCCGGGTTCGCGGCCGAGGGGGTCATCCACGCGCTTGCCGAGATCCTCGACAACGCCGCCAAGTTCTCCCCGCCCACCGCCGAGGTGCACGTCCACGTGGAGGAGGTCCAGGCCGGGATCGCCGTCATGGTCGAGGACGGCGGCCTGGTCATGGGCGAGGAGGCCCTGCGCCGGGCCCGCCACGCGGTTCGGAGCGGGCTCGACATCACCACCATCTCCGGCACGCGCCTGGGCCTGTCTGTCGTCGGCCAGATCGCCCACCGCTACGGTCTCGAAGTCTCCTTCCGCTCCTCCTCCAGGGGCGGCACGGCTGTGGTCCTGCTCCTGCCCCAGCGCATCATCAAACCGCAGTCCGCCCCCACCGCACCCCGGCCGATCACCGTCGCGGAGACCCCCACCCGCGAGTCGGAGGCCCCTCCCGCCGACTCCGCGCCCGCACCCAGGGCGGAGAACGGCCTGCCCATGCGGCGCCGAGGACAGGCGCTCGCCGCGGCGGAGCGGACCCGGCCCGTCCCCAAGGACACCGGTCCCCCCACCTCGGCGAAGGGGTTCGGCGCGTTCCGCTCCGCGGTACGCGGCCAGGGGCCGACCGACTCACCGAAGGAAGCATGATGGACCTCAAGACGCTGACCTGGTTGCTCGAAGGCCTCCTGGAACGCACGCCGGGCACACGGCACGCGCTCGTACTCTCCCGCGACGGGCTCAAGCTGTGCCACAGCCCGGGCCTCGGGACCGACAGCGCCGACCACCTCGCCGCCATCGCGGCCGGGGTGCAGAGCCTGGCGCACAGCGCCTCGGTGGAGTTCGGGGACGGCCGGGGCGGCGTCCGCCAGGCGATGGCCGAGTTCTACGGCGGTCTGCTGTTCATCGTCGAGGCCGGCCACGGCACCCACCTCGCGGTCATCACCGACAGCGAGGCCGAACCGGGCCTGGTCGGCCACAACATGAACGAACTGGTCGAGCAGATGGGCGAGTACCTGACCACGCCGCCCCGAGCCGGGGCCGAGACGGCATGAGCCCGCACCGCGGGGAGAGCCCTGACCGGCTCTACGTCATCACCTCGGGCCGCAGCAGCGGAGCCGACGACTCCCTGGACGCCGTGACGCTCATCGTCTCCGAGAGCGCCCCCGCGCCCGGGATGCAGTCCGAGCACGCCGACATCCTGCGCCTGTGCGTGAGCCCCATGGCGGTGGTGGAGGTCGCCGCCCACCTGCGTCTGCCCGTGACGGTCGTGCGCATCCTGCTCACCGACCTCATCGACACCGGTCAGGTGACCGCACGCCACCCGGCCCCCGCGCCCTCCCCGGCGCACCCGCTCGCCTCCCCGGACGTGTTGGAGAAGGTGCTCGTTGCACTCCACAACCTCTGAACCCGCGCATGTGAACGAACCGGTCGCCCCACTCGCGGCCGGTACGGAACAGGCCCTCAAGATCGCCGTCGTCGGCGGTTTCGGGGTCGGCAAGACCACCATGGTCCGCTCGGTCAGCGAGATCCGTCCGCTCACCACCGAGGAGACGATGTCCCAGGCGGGAGCCGGGGTCGACGACAACAACGGAGTCGAGGGCAAACGCACCACCACCGTCGCCTTCGACTTCGGCCGCATCACCCTGGACGAGACCTCGGTCCTCTACCTGTTCGGCGCGCCCGGGCAGGAGCGCTTCTGGTTCCTGTGGGACCGGCTGTTCACCGGTGCCCTGGGCGCCGTGGTCCTCGTCGACACCCGCCGGCTCCAGGACTGCTTCTACGCCATCGACCGCCTGGAGGCCCAGGGAACCCCCTTCGTGGTGGCGCACAACGACTTCGGCGAGACCGAGCACTCCCTGGAGGACGTGCGCGCGGCCCTGGACCTGGATCCGGACATTCCGCTGATCCGGTGTGACGCCCGCGAACGCGCGTCCGCCAAGAAGGTCCTCATCGAGCTCGTGCACCACGTCCGGTTCCTGATCACGAAAGGCGCCCGATGAGCGGTTGCCCGGTCCAGCTGTACGGTCCCGAGTTCCAGATCGACCCGGGGAGCCTCTACGAGAAGATGCGTGCCGAACACGGCCCGGTCGTGCCGGTCACCATGGAGGGCGGCGTACCCGCCTGGCTGGTGGTCGGATACCGGGAGCTGCACCACGTCCTCAACAGCCCCGGGGTGTTCGCCCGCAGTTCCCGCCACTGGAACGCCTGGGACCTGGTCCCCGAGAACTGGCCGATGCTGCCGATGGTCATGAGGCGGCCCACGGTGCTCTACTCGGAGGGCGAGGAGCACCGCCGCCGAGCCGGCGCGGTGAGCGACGCCCTGGCCGGGACCGACCTCCACGAACTGCGCGCGACCGCCGCGCGTATGGCGGACCAGCTCATCGACTCCTTCTGTGCCACCGCGGGCACGGACCTGCGCACCTCCTACACCGCGCGGCTCCCCGCCCTCGTCCTCAGCTGGATGTACGGGCTGGACGACGTGCGCGGCGACCACCTCGCCGAGGTCATGACCACGATGATCGACGGCGGCCCCGACGCGATGGTGGCCCAGCGCTCCCTGATGGCCGCCATGGGCGAGCTCGTCGCCGAACGCCGTGCCAGGCCCGGGCCCGACGTGGTCTCCCGCCTGCTCGCCCACCCCGCCGGGTACTCCGACGAGGAAGCGGTGCCCGAGCTGATCGTGGTGTTGGGCGGGGGGAACCAGCCGACCGCCGAGTGGCTGGGCAACGCGCTCCGGCTCATGTTCACCGACGAGCGGTTCGGCGCCTCCATCGCCGGGGCCCGCAACAGCGTGCAGGAGGCCCTCAACGAGGTCCTGTGGGAGGACACCCCCACGCAGATCCACGCGGGACGGTACGCCCTGCACGACGTGGAGCTGGCCGGACAGACCATCCGCCGGGGAGACCTGGTGCTCCTGGGGATCTCCGGCGCGAACCGGGACCCGAGCGTGCGCTCCAGCGGCGCCAAAATCGGCGACCTCGGCAGCCAGGCCCACCTGTCCTTCTCGCACGGCCCCCACCAGTGCCCCTACCCGGCTCGGGAGATCGCCGAGATCATCGCCGTCACCGGGGTCGAGGTTCTCGTCGACCGCCTCCCCGACATCGAGCTGGCCATTCCCGAGGACGAGCTCAGGTGGCGGCCCTCCCCGTGGGTGCGGGGGGTCGCGTCCCTCCCGGTCACCTTCACCCCTACCACCCCCCAGGGAGCCCGCTGATGTCCCGCCCCCTACGCCACGGTCTTTTCCCGAACTCCCGCAGCCGGGTCACCGGCCCCGACCGGCACTCCGCGGTCCCGCGCCCGTAGACACCCGCCCCTGCCGGAAGCGGGCCTCGTCCTGCCGACGCCCTCCGAGCGCTTCCGGGGTCGAAGGACGGCGGTCGCCGGCGGGGAACCGGAGCGCGGCCCCTCGATCCCGGCCGACAGCCCCGAGGAGTGCCCGGCCCCGCCGGGCCCGTAGGAACCGGCCGGTCCACGCCACCCCACGACAAGCCCTGCCCCGCACCACGGGCGGGCGCACCCCCTTCCCCATCCGCACCCCCGAGGAGATACCCGATGTCCTGTCCCGTTCAGCACGGCTCCGGCGGAACCGTCACCCTCGACCCCTACGTCAAGGACCTGCGCGCCGAGCGCGAGATCCTCTACGCCGCCGGCCCGATCACCCGCGTCGAGCTGCCCGGCGGGGTGACCGCCTGGGCCGCCACCCGCCACGAGGTCGCCCGCGCCACCCTCACCGATCCCCGCCTGGTCAAGGACGTCGCGTACTGGGACGACCTCCAGCAGGGGCGCATCCCCGAGGCCTGGCCCCTGATGAGCACGATCCCGCCCGCCCCCACCAACCTCCTGGGCGCTGACGGGGCCGAGCACAAGCGTCTGCGCCTGCTCACCGCCAAGGCGTTCTCGGCCCGCACCGTGGAGCGCCTGCGTCCGCGCATCCACGAGCTCACCAACGACCTCCTGGACGCCCTCGAGCCCCGGGCGCACGAGCCGCTGGACCTCAAGGGCGAGTTCGCCTTCAAGCTCCCGATGAGCGTGATCGGCGAGCTCTACGGTGTGGACTCCGCGGAGCACGGCCACCTGCGCGACATGTACGTGAAGTTCTTCAGCTCGGTCACCAGTCCCGAGGAGTTCATGGAGACCTACGCGACCATGGAGCGCTACTACGAGGACCTGATCGCGGAGAAGCTCGCCAACCCGGGTGACGACCTGACCACCGAGCTCCTCAACGCCGGGGAGAACGGCGACGCCCTCACCCACCTGGAGGTGCGCGGCACCCTCCAGGTCGTCGTGGCGGCCGGCCACGAGACCACCGTCAACCTGCTGTGCAACGCGGTACGCGCCCTCCTGGCCCACCCCGAGCAGTTCGACCTGGTCAAGCAGGGCAAGGTCGGCTGGGACACCGTGGTCGAGGAGACCCTGCGCTTCGACCCGCCCACCTCCAACATGGTCTTCCGCTTCGCCACCGAGGACATCGAGATCGGAGGGGAGACCATCAGGAAGGGCGAGGCGCTGATGACCTCCTACGGCGCGATCAGCCGCGACCGCGACGAGCACGGGGAGGACCCCCACCCGGACACCTTCGACCTGACCCGTCAGAAGGGCCGCCACATCTCCTTCGGTTACGGACCGCACGTGTGCCCGGGCTCCCACCTGGCCCGGATCGAGGGCCAGATCGCCCTGCCCCTGCTGTTCGAGCGCTTCCCCGACCTGAAGCTCGCGGTCCCCGACGGTGAACTGGAGAACCACCCCTCCATCGTGGTCAACAGCCTCAAGGAACTGCCGGTCCTCCTGCGCCCGTAGTACCCGCCCCGACCCCAGGCAACGGAGAGGACGCCGATGACCAGCGAACCCGTGCGGCTGTACGAACCGGGCTTCCACACCGATCCGACGGACTCCTACCGGAGGATGCGTGCCGAACACGGCCCGGTCGTGCCCGTGCTCATGGAGGGCGACGTCCCGGCGTGGCTGGTCATCGGCTACCTCGAGCTCCACCACGTACTCGTGACCTCCTCGGTGTTCGCACGCGACCCGCGCCGGTGGAACGCCTGGGACCGCGTTCCCGAGAACTGGTCGATGCTGCCGGTCGTCATGCCGCTGCCGAACATGCTCTCCGCCGAGGGCGAGGACCACCGGCGCCGGGCCCAGGCGGTCAACGCCGCGCTGAGCGGGGGAGACCCCCACGAGCTCCGCGCGGTCACCGTGCGCCTGGCCGACCGGCTCGTCGACGGTTTCTGCACCTCTGCGGGGGCGGAACTGCGCGGCCAGTACGCCGCCCGGATCCCCGCTCTGGTCCTGTGCTGGATGTTCGGGCTGGACGAAGAACGCGGTGAGGAGCTCACCGCCATCATGTCGACGGTCTTCGACGCCGGTCCCGACGTCATGAAGGCCTACACGGACCTGGCCGCCCGGGTCGGGGAGCTGGTGGCCCTGCGCCGGGCGCGGCCCGGGCCCGACGTGGTCTCCCGGCTGATCTCCGATCCCCGCGGCTACACCGACGAGGAACTGGTCCCCGAACTCCTCGCGGTGCTGGGCGGCGGCCACCAGACCACCACCGAGTGGATCGGGAACGCACTGCGGCTGATGCTCACCGACAGCCGCTTCTCCGCGTCCCTGTCCGGCGCCCGGAGCAGCGTGCGGGAGGCGCTCAACGAGGTCCTGTGGGAGGACTCGCCCTCCCAGATGCAGGCGGGCCGGTACGCCGCCCACGACGTCGAACTCGGCGGTCAGCGCATCCGCAAGGGCGACATGGTCCTCCTCGGTTACGCGGCGGCCAACAAGGACCCGCAACTGCACGCGTCCCAGGCCGGGCGCGAACGAGCCAACCACGCCCACCTGTCGTTCTCCCACGGCGAGCACGGCTGCCCCTACGCCGCGCGCGAGCTCGCCGAGAACATCGCCGTCACCGCGATCGAGGTCCTTCTCGACCGTCTCCCCGACATCGAGCTGGCGGTCGCCCCCGAAGAACTCCGCTGGCGCCCGTCCCCCTGGGTGCGCGGAGTCGCCTCCCTTCCCGTCACCTTCACCCCCGCACTCCCCCAAGGAGCCCCCTGATGCCCTGCCCCGTGCAGCACAACGCCGACGGCGTCCCCTACCTCCACGCCGTCCCCGAGGACGTACAGGCCGACCGCGAGCGCCTCTACCAGGAGGGGCCGCTCACTCGCGTCGAGCTTCCCGGCGGTGTGATGGCCTGGGCCACCACCCACCACGACATCACCCGCGAGACCGTCAACGACCCCCGACTCGTCAAGAGCGTCGAGCACTGGGCCGACTTCCAGAACGGCGTGGTCACCAAGGAGTGGCCGCTCATGGCGACCATCCCGACCGACGGCACCAACATGCTCGCCCTGGACGGCGAGGCCCACCGCCGGCTGCGCACGCTCACGGCCAGCCCCTTCTCCGCCCGCCGGGTGGAGCGGCTGCGCCCGCGGATCGAGCGGCTGACCACCAAGTACCTGGACCAGCTGGAGGAGAGGGCCCACGAGGTCCAGGACCTGAAGTCCGCGTTCACCTTCAAGGTGCCCATGGGCGTCATCGGCGAGCTCTACGGGATCGAGGAGCACGAGTACGTCAACCTCGGCGAGATGTACTCCAAGCTCTTCTCCGGCACCACCGAGCCGGGCGAGCACCTCGAGATCTACGGAAACCTCTTCCAGTTCTTCACGGACGTGATCGCCCGCAAGAAGGCCCACCTGGACGAGTGCGACGACTTCACGGCCGACCTCATCCGCACCGGCCTGGAGAGCGAGGACGGCCTCAACGACATGGAGGTCGTCGTCACGCTGCTGACGGTGGTGGCCGCCGGGCACGAGACCACGGTCAACCTCCTCACGAACGCCGTCCGCGCCCTGCTGAACCACCCCGAGGAGCACGCCAGGCTCCGCAAGGGCGAGATCACCTGGGAGCAGGTGGTCGAGGAGACGCTGCGCTTCGACCCGCCCAACAACGTCATGATGTTCCGCTTCGCCACCGAGGACGTCGAGTACGCGGGGCAGACCATCAAGAAGGGCGAGGCCCTGGTGTCGCACTACGGCGCCGCCACCCGCGACCGCGCCGAGTTCGGTGAGGACGTGCACGTGTTCGACCCGAGCCGGACCCGGGGCCGCCACATCAGCTTCGGCTACGGTCCGCACATCTGCCCGGGCGCGCCGCTCTCGCGCCTGGAGTCGAACATCATCCTGCCGATGCTGTTCGACCGCTTCCCGGACCTGAAGCCGGCCGTCCCGGACGAGGACCTGGAGGTCGTGGCGGCGCTGTCGACCAACAGCCTCAAGGAGTTCCCGGTCGTCCTGCGCCCCCAGGACTAGGCCCTGCGCGGGGCCGTGCCCCACAGGGGGAGCGGCCCCGCGCCGTATGCGGGTCACGGGGGGACAGAGGGACTCCAGGAAATCCCCAAAATATGGAGAAAACGGACTAGGCGCCACATTCATCCCTAAAATCGGCAGTCCGAGTGTCGTTCCGAGGGAGCGTCAGGACATGCCGAAACCGGCTGTGATCGCCGCCGTCGCCCTGCTGTTCCTCGCGACCGGATGCGGCCTGCCCGCGGTGCGCGAGACCGTGCCGGGCGCCGACGAACAGCGGACCACGGAACCGGCCGACCAGGAGCCCCCCGTCCCCGGGGCGGAGGAGCCGGTCAGCAGCCCTGAACCCACTGCCGGGACCGGGACCGCCGAACCCGAGCCGGGGGAGACCGAGGACCCGCGGGAACCCGAGGCGACGGGCGGGACCGGGGAACCGGAAACCGAGGGGGAGTCCGAGGAGGAGGTTCCGGACGAGGCGGCCGAGTACATGGCCGCCCTCGCCGCCGGTGACGACCCCGAGCGGATGCGCGAAGGGCTCAGCCTGGCTGCGGAGGACTCCACCGCCCACACCTACCTGCGCCACTTCGTCCAGGTGTTCAGTGCCTGGGACGCCGCCGGGGACACGTACCGGAGCTCGACCCTGACTCCTGTCGACGGCGGCTTCGAACTCTGCCGACCGGAGCCCGAAGCCCCGACGTGCACCGAGTTCACCCGTTTCACCACGGAGGACGGGCTGATCACGGGGTTCCTGGTCGACGGCGCGGACCCCGGCAAACGGCTGGTCTCCGGCCACGGAGTCGCCGCCAGCTCGGAGGGCGTGGACGTCCACCTGCTGACCGCCTACCAGAGCGTCACCGACGACGTCCTGGTCGTCACCGCCGAGTTCACCACGGTCGACAACGTCGACCTCGACCTGTTCGGCGCCGCCTACACGGCCCCGGACGGCCGCGAGTACCGCGCCGAGGAGGCGGTGGGGGAGTACGACCTGGACGCGGGGGCCACCACCCAGACCGCCCTGTTCTTCCCCGACGCGGAGGTCGGCGGGGACCTGGCCGTCACCGGCTGCCTCGACGAGTGCTTCGCCGTGATCGACCTGGAGTTCCCCGTGAAGTGAGCAGCGGCCGGGTGGCAGCCGTGTGTTGCGGGGGACGGGCGCTAAGTCTGCAGCCACGCCGTCGTGGCGCCGGGAAGGCGCCCGCCCTCCAGAGGGCGGCTCGTGAGGACGACCTCTCCCTCCGGAAGGTCGACGGCCGAGTCACCGAAGTTGGTCACGCACAGCCATCCGTTGGGACGGCGGAACGCCAGGACCTGTTCGTGTCCGGTCTCCACCCACTCCAGTGACTCCCCGGCCCGGAGCCGGCGCCGGTGCGCCAGGGCCCGCCGGTACAGGTTCAGTGTGGAACCCGGGTCCTCCTCCTGGACCGCCACGGAGTGATCCGCGAACCACGACGGCTGGGGGAGGTGGGCCTCCCCGGGACCGAACCCGTAGGAAGGGCCCTCAGCGGACCAGGGGAGCGGCACCCGGCAGCCGTCCCGGCCCACCGTCGCCTCGCGGTCGCGGAAGAAGGCGGGGTCCTGGCGCGCTCCGTCGGGGATGTCGGCCACCTCGTGCAGCCCCAGCTCCTCGCCCTGGTACAGGTAGGCGCTACCGGGAAGGGCGAGTGTGAACAGCGTGGCGGCACGCGCCCGGCGCAACCCGGCCCCGGTGTCCAGTGCCGGTTCGCGGCCGCCGTTCAACAGCCACCGGACCCCGGCCCTGCCCTCGTTCCCGGCCGCGGGCGGGAGCCCGTAACGGGTGGCGTGGCGCACGACGTCGTGGTTGGACAGGACCCAGGTGGACGAGGACCCGACCCGCCGGACCGATGCGAGGTTGAAGGTGACGATCTCCCTGAACCGCCCGGCGTCGAAGTCCGCCTCCAGCAGGTCGAAGTTGAACGCCTGCCCCAACCCGCGCGGGCTGGCGTAGCGCGCTCGCCGCTCCGGTGCCACCCACGCCTCGGCGATACCGAAACGCGGCGGATCGTACTCGTCGAAGACCTCGCGCCAGGCCTCGTAGACCTCGTGCACCTCGTCCCGGTCCAGGACGGGATGGCTCCCGTCCTGGGGCATCGCGTCCAGTTCGGCCTGGCTGGGCAGCTTCTCCGGAAGGTCCTTGACGAGTCCGTTCGCGACGTCGACCCGGAAGCCGTGCACCCCGCGGTCCGACCAGAACCGAAGGGTCCGCAGGAAGTCCTCGCGCACCTGCGGGTGGTCCCAGTTCAGGTCCGGTTGCTCCCGGGTGAAGGTGTGCAGGTACCACTGGCCGTCGGGGACCCGGGTCCAGGCGGGGCCGCCGAAGGCCGACCTCCAGTCCGCGGGCGGCAGCGAACCGTCGGGCCCGGTTCCGTCGCGGAAGATGTAGCGGTCCCGGGCGGGCGAGTGCGGCGGCGCGGTCAGGGCCTCCCGGAACCACTCGTGCCGGTCGGAGGTGTGGTTGGGCACGATGTCGACGATGAGCTTGATCCCGGCGGCCGCGAGCGCCGCCGCCATGGCGTCGAAGTCGGCCAGGGTGCCGATCCTGGGATCCACGTCGCGGTAGTCGTCGACGTCGTACCCGCCGTCGGCCAGCGCGGAGGGGTAGAACGGGCTCAGCCACACGGCGTCCACGCCCAGCTCCCGCAGGTACGGCACCCGGGAGGTGACCCCCTGCAGGTCACCGATCCCGTTGCCGTCCGCGTCGGCGAAGGAGCGCGGGTAGATCTGGTAGACGACGGCCTGGCGCCACCAGTCGGGGTCGACGGCGAACTCCGCGGGCAGGCCGCTCTCAGCGGTGGTGGAACGAACGGTCAAGGGGGTTCCCTTCGAGTGGTTGCTCGATAGGAGAGTGTTCCGTTCCGGGTGCCGTCAAACCCCCGAATCGTCGGCGTCGTCCCGTCCCCGCGGGCCCGGCGGCGTCGCCTTTCCCATCCAGCACGGTGAAGACCACCTTGAGCAGCGGCGCGGTGGTGACGATGCCGCTTCGGGTGAGGAGTCCGAGGGTGTTCTGGGGCCGGTTGCGGTCGGGGACGTGATCATGGCGACCGGTGTTCGCCCGGTCTGGATTTCGGGCCCGGGGTCGTGGGTGGACGTGGTCGATCCGGCCCCGGGCAGGTGGTAGACGTGGAGTATTTCTCCGGATCGTCGAGTCGGGTACGACCGTCGATCACCGATTCCTTGATGGGAGAACGCGGTGGGTGTTGTCAATGGGGATTGGGGTGGAATGAGTGGGCTCATATCGGGAGATCTGTTTGCCCGGGCAGTGGACCTCCATGATGAAGGGGCGCGTGAGTTCGCCTTCCCCTCGACCGTGGCGCGTGAGGTTTTTGACTCCCTCATTTCCGCGAAATGTTCGATTCTGGGTGGTGATCTTTGGAAGAGGGTCGATGGAGGTTTTGTGGTTGGGCAGGAGGCTTGGTACGACGGAGGATATGGGTATGTCAGGCAGAGGTGGGAAAGTTTTTACGATCTCTTCTCCGGTGAGGAAAGTTACTTTTCCTTCGTGTTCAGAGGTCCGTTGAGGTGACCTTGGCCTGGTTCCTCGGCGAGCTTTTCTCAGCGAGTTCTATTTCCATACGTTCTTGAGGGTGATCACGGTCCGGCCTCGATTCTTCAACGCAGGGGTTTCCTTATTCCCCGCCCCGGCCGCACCCTGGTTGCCCACACGTACGTCGCTCTCGGCTCCCATCGCCACGGCTACCGCGCGAAACACGTCGGCAGGCTCCTTCGTGGCTTTTTCTGGCAGGCTGGAGGGTCATGCACAAAGCATCGGATACTCAGGCCGCTCAAGCTTTCCTGGCGACGGTTCACCTCGGCGAGCACCGCAGCGGGACCGTCACTGAAGTGACCCGCGACGGCGCCGTGGCAGTGGCCCTGGACGGGTCCGCTGGACGCCCGCTGGGCGTGATCGGGCCTTTGGACCTCTCCTGGAGCCGGTTCGCGGCCATGGCCAGGAGCATGGAGGTCGGGCAACGCGTCACAGCTGAGGTGACCGCCGTCGATCTGGAGGCGGGCCGGGTTCGGCTGTCAACGGCTGCGACGGAGAACCCGCGACTGTGGGCGTTCCTCAAAGGGCTTCGCCGCGGTGAGGTCCTGTCCGGCGTGATCGTGTCGATCGAGTCGTTCGGCCTGTTCGTGGCGTTGGACGAAGGGCCCGGCCACCCCGTCTTCCCCGGTGTCGGGTTCATCTCGTACGCCGAGTTGTCCTGGCGCCGCTTCGACGCGGTCTCCGACATCGTTCGGGTCGGCCGGCGTGTCTCGTGCGAGTTCCTCGCTTTCGACACTTCGAACGGAGAGGCCCGGTTGTCGCTGAAAGCGACGCAGCCTGACCCGTTCCAGGTGTTCGCTGACAGTGCGCGGGAGGGGCGGGTACTGTGCGGGCGCGTCACCAAGCTCGTGCCGTTCGGTGTCTTCGTCGAGGTGGCCGACGGTGTTGAGGGTTTGGTCCATCTGCGAGAGCTGTCGGAAGTGCCGGTGGAGACTCCGGAGGAGGTGGTCCGGGTCGGTGAGGAACTCTCGGTGGTCGTGATCGAAGTTGATCGAGAACGACGCAGGTTGACGCTGGCCCGGCGCCAGGTTCGGCCTGACCCCCGTTGACCTCTGGGTTCTGTGGGGCGGTGGAGGTTCTGGAACCCGCGGTAGGGGCGGGGACGGAGCGCGCGGGGAGCGGTCCCATGAGTGTCGCGACCCGTCTGAACCGCGGTTCCGTTGCGCACCCAGAAGGATGCGAACCTGCGGCACCGGATGAGAAGGGCCGCAGCTAGTGCTGTGACCGCATAGGTTCGCCGGGTCGGTGGTCCTGGCGGTTGGATGTCCGGTGGTGTCCGATCCGACCGTTGGAGGCGCGGTGGCCGAGCCCGTCCGTGTGCGCAGACTGACCGACCAGGAGGGGCAGAAGCTGCAGCGGATCGTGCGCCGTGGCGGCACCAACTCGGTGCGCTACCGGCGCACGATGATGCTGCTGGCCTCGGCCGGCGGGAACCGCGTGCCGGTCATCGCCCAACTGGTGCAGGCCGACGAGGACACCGTCCGAGACGTGATCCACAAGTTCAACGAGTCCGGCCTGGCCTGGCTGGACCCTAAGTGGGCGGGAGGCCGTCCCCGCCAACTCGGTTCGGACGACGAAGACTTCGTCATCCAGACGGCCACCACCCGCCCCGCCAAGCTCGGCGAACCCTTCACCCGATGGTCGATCCGCAAGCTCGCCGACCATCTGCGCCGCAACATCACCCGGCCGGTACGCATCGGGCGCGAGGCCCTGCGCTGCCTGCTGCTTCGCCGCGGGATCACCTTCCAGCGCAGCAAGACCTGGAAGGAGTCCAGCGACCCGCACTTCGACGCCAAGCTGGACCGCATCGAATACGCGATCAACGAGCGGCCCGACCGCACCTTTGCCTTCGACGAGTTCGGGCCGCTCGGCATCCGCCCCACTGCCGGATCCTGCTGGGCGAAGCAGGGCCGCCCCGACCGGCTGCCAGCGACCTACCACCGCACCCACGGGGCCACCTATTTCCACGGCTGTTACTCGGTCGGCGATGACACGCTCTGGGGCGTCAACCGGCGCCACAAGGGTGCCGGCCAGTCGCTGGCCGCGCTGAAGTCAATCCGCGCGCCCCGCCCGGACGGCGCCCCGATCTACGTGGTCCTGGACAATCTCTCCGCTCACAAGGGCAGCAAGATCAGCCAGTGGGCGCGGAGAAACAAAGTCAACTTGTGCTTCACCCCGACGAATGCGTCATGGGCGAACCCGATCGAGGCACACTTCGGGCCGCTGCGACAGTTCACCCTGGCCAACTCCCACCATCCCAACCACACCGTCCAGACACGGGAGTTGCACCGCTACCTGCGCTGGCGCAACCGGAACGCCCGGCACCCAGACCTGCTGGCCGCCCAGCGGCGCGAGCGCGCCCGCATCCGCAGCGAGAAGGGCATCCGCTGGGGAGGACGCCCCTCGCCGAGGCGGCGTGAGACAAACTTGTGAAGATCGCGGCGCCGTAGGAGGCCGGCTGTCCCGGCGATATCGAGTGGTCCGCAGAGACCGCCCGATGCTACCGTCCGGCGCATGAACGCTTCCTCGGAGCACGCAGCAGAGCCGCCGGACAACTTGACCGACCCCCGCGAGCTGGCGCTCGCTTACCTCGACTACTACCGGGCCGCGCTGCTGCGCAAGCTCGACGGCATGTCCGAGGAAGACCTGCGCAACAGCAGGCTCCCGTCCGGCTGGGCCCCACTCGCCCTGCTCAAGCACCTCGCGTTCGTGGAACGGCGATGGTTCCGCTGGGGGTTCGCCGCCGAACAAGTGGATCCCGTCTGGGGCGATGAAGACCCTGACACACGAAAATGGCACGTCGGAGCCGAGGAATCGACAGAAGAGGTCCGAGCCCTCTTCCTGGACGAGTGCGCACGATCCCGCAAGATCGTGGCGGGCGTCGACCTGCAGGAATCCGCACGCAGTGGTGGCGGCTTCAACCCCCCTGACCACCACCCGGCCCTGATCTGGATCCTGTTCCACATGCTGCAGGAGTACGCCCGACACATCGGCCAGCTCGACGTGGTCCGCGAACTCGCCGACGGTGTCACCGGCGAGTAGCGCAGCATCGGCCAGAACAGACCACGTTCTCCACCTGGATGGGTCCGCACCGTCACGAGCACCCATTCCCCAAGCCGGTGAACGTTCCCGGCCGGAGCTAGGATCAGCCCTTCATGGGAAACGCGACGCGAGCATCAGCCCGGTCCGCCGGGGGACAGAAGTACGCGCTGACCTCGGACGAGGACGACGCCGACTTCTGGGGCTCCGCTCACGAGGCAGAGGGGCTCTTCACTCCGCTGCCGGAGGAGGCCGGAGCACGCCGAGTGCTTCTTTCGGGGTGTCTCCCGGAGGGCGGCCTGCTGAAAAGCGTGGACCGCATCGGCAGCCGTCGTGCCGTGGCCGGGAACGCCTACTGGGACCTCCTCGACGCCGACGGCGTCACCATGGGGTCCTACTTCGTCAACGAGGTCACCGTCATCGACGTCGAGCCCTCCAGCTGGGGGTCCGGACTCGTCGACCTCACCCTGACGCTGTGGTGCGAGGACGCCCTGCCCGGGGCGGCACCGGTGTGGGACCTGATCCGCACGGGACACCTGAGCCGTACCGGCATGTGGCACGAACTCGCCTCCGAGGACAGAAAAGCGTGGTTGTCGGTGGCGCTGTGGTCCTCGCGGTACCGGCGCCGGGGGAAACCGGATGCTTCCGCCGGCCAGGTGTTCACCGTGGACGGTCGGCGCGTCGTGGACCGGGCCAGTTTCTACTGTGCGATCGGTGAGGCCGTCAACGGGCCGGGCGGGTACTTCGGCTGGAACCTCGACGCTCTGGTTGACTGCCTGAGGGGCGGTTGGGGCGCCGCTACCCCGTTCACCCTCCACTGGGATTTCTCGGCCGAGTCCAGGGCACGGTTGGTGGAACGGGTGCCCACCGGTCGTGACGATGTCGCTCTGTTCGACCTGCTCCTGGAGATATTCGAGGAGGGAGGCGTGAACGTCGTTCTCCGGTGAGAGCCGGTCACCGTCCTGCGCGACCCGCCGCCACCCACACCCTCGGCTCAGATCGACCCGCTGTGTGTTCGGTGCGCGCCGTGGTCTCCGACACCACGGCCGCACCGCTGCGCAGGGAGCGGCGGCGTTCCACCCCGGAACTGCGGCCCTTCCCTGCTGTCCACCAGGGGCTCGGTGTGGGCGAACGCCTCCTGCCCGGCCGTGCTACGCGGACCGCTGGTGCGCCTTCCACGCCTGGTGGAGCTCACGCCGACGCTCGTACTCCTTTTTCGCGCGGACCCGCGGATCGCGTTCCGGGGACAGGGCCGCCGGGCCCATGACCTGTAGGAGCGCGTAGTTGATCCGGAACCCCGTCCTGTACAGCAACGAGAACGAGTCTTTTCCATGCGGCTTGTCCACAGCCGTCCACCTCACTGTTCTTCGGGATCGCGGGCGCACGCCGCGAGAGCGCGATCGAGCAGGGAATCCATCGCGTGAAGTCCGCGGCCCGCCCCGCCCAGCAGCGTATCCGCCCGCTTTGCGCCGCTCCGGTCGACCCGTCCCGCACGGGCACGGCCACCGAACGGCCTCATGGTTCCAGGGCGCTGCGGCATCCAGTTCGGAGAGGAACGGGGGTCGTCGACCCACCTGTCCAGCCTCCGCCGCGGCCACAGCCGAGGCTCTCCTCCAGTCTCCCCGAGATCCGGTCCCGCGAGGCTTCCCCGACCGGCTGACAGCCCTGATGCGGCGGAGTTGCCGAGACTCCGTGCGGCGCTCGCTGCTCACGTCACGGCGGCACGCGACTCCCTGATCTCGCGGACCGCATGCTCGCCACAGGGTGCCGTATCGGCGAGGCACTGAGCAGATTCCCTCACACCACTTCGGACCGCCCCACGTACCCCTTGCCGCCCAAGGCGATGAGCCCGGAGGCTTTGATGCGTTCGTCTCCCAGCAGCGGGCACCGCCGGACCCGACATGGCGGGTGACCCGATGGCGTGGTGCTGTCGCGGACGACGCAGGGTCGGCTCGGCGTTCCCTTCGGCCCCTGCGGACATGATCGTTGTTGACCGAACCGGAAGCTCCACCGGAGTACCAGGCCTCATTTCCCACCCCTCCTTCATCACGTTCCGACACGCGGGGACAGAGTGTGGAAATGATCCGTGCGCGATGGTTCCATACACGTCAACGCGCGGTCGGTGACACGCGCGCACATCAAAACTGAAGAGGACGTCCGGTGGTAACGTCTGACGTCCGTCACTATGAGTGACGGCCTGTTCGAGTGCGGCCCAGGACGCTCCACGACGTCGAGTCGCGCTCGGAGGACACAGGGAACGCAGCTGGTCGCGCACACTGTCGGCGCGCCATCTGAGGGATCCGTCGTGTGAGGGCGGAGCCGTCTGAAACGTAGGTCGTCGATATCCGTGACTTCAGGAGGAGACCATGACCACGGAATCTCAGAATCCCGACCTCATCGATGTCATCATCTCCGACCACCGCCAGGTCGAACAGATATTCAAGGAGCTGGAGAGTTCCCCCTCTCCCGAAGTGCGCAAGCAGCTGACCGAGCACGTGATCACCGAGCTGGTGAGGCATTCGGTCGCCGAGGAACAGCACATGTACCCCGCGGCGCGCCGGGTGCTGGACGACGGCGACCAGATCGTCGACCACGAGCTCCAGGAGCACGCCGAGGCCGAACAGGTGATGAAGGACCTGGAGGGCCTGGACGCCGGCGATCCCGAGTTCCAGCGGCTGCTGAACACGCTGATCTCGGACATCCGCCACCACGTGGACGACGAGGAGAAGGACCTCCTGCCGCGCCTGCGTGCCGCGTGCACGCAGGAGGAACTGCGGGACCTGGGCGCCAAGGTGGTCAAGGCCAAGGAACGGGCTCCCACACGCCCTCACCCCAGTGCGCCGGACACCCCGCCCGCCAACAAGATCCTGGACCCGGGAGCAGGTCTCATCGATCGGATGCGTGACGCGCTCTCGGGCCGCGAATCCTGAGGAACCGTCGCACGGCCCTGTCCCGGCAGGGTCATGGACCGCCGGGTGCGCGAGTGGCGCGTGCCCAGACCCGGTCGGCGCCGAGGCGAGCCCCGCACCCCATCCGGCAGGCGTAGCGGGCCTTCCGGGAAGTCCGGGTGGTGGCCTCACCGGCCGGTCCACCGGTCCGTCGGTCCGCCGGTCTCCGCCGGAGACGGGTGCGGGGCCGTGGGGAAGGGCCGAGCCAGTCGGCTCGACGTTCAACCTCGAGCCCGTGACCGGATACCGTCCCGGTCACGGGCTCCATCGTTTTCCGCACGGCGCAACGGCCTCCGCGTGATGATGTGCGCCCGGGTGCGCACCACCCCTGAGGAGCCGCTGGACGCGCTCACCACCGACTGATGAACCGGTGAGGGACCACCGCCGAATCCTGTGGTGATCCTCCTCGCTCCAACGGCAGCGTCGTCGCGATCGGGTCGGTGACCGGTTCGTCGGAGAGCACCCCGACGACCCAAGCGTCGCCGGTGCGCAGGGGGACGTTCACGGAGCGAATCCTCTCCAGGCCCAGGCGTCCAGCTGGTTGCACGCGGTGCCGGTCAGGTGCTGGGCTTCGAACGCTGTTCGTCCACGGTCGCCGCGGACGATGCGCGTTCCTCGCTGGCGACCCACGAGGCGAGCAACTGCATGCGCTCGGCCGACGGCGAACCGGGTTCGGCGGCGTAGATCGTCAGCGTCAGGCCGGGCTCGGCCTCCAGCCCCATCCCCTCGTAGGCCAGCGTCATCTCGCCGACGACCGAGTGGTGGAACGTCTTGAACCCCGTGCCGTGGTGCCTCACGTTGTGCGCGCCCCAGAGGCGGCGGAAAACACCACTGCGGGTCGAGAGCTCTCCGATGAGGTCGTGCAGCTCCTTGTTGTGCGGGTCGCGGCCCGCCTCGGTGCGCAGGATCGAAACGGTGACCTCCGCGAACGCATCCCAGTCGGGGTAGAACGCGTAGGCGCGCTCGTCGAGGAAGGTGAACCGCGCGATGTTCGGCGGCTGCCCGGGCATGTCGTACGTGTCCTTGTAGAACGCGCGGCCCAGCGCGTTCGCCGCCAGCAGGTCCATCCGCCCGTTGCGGACGAACGCGGGCCCGGCGGTGACCGCGTCCAGCGTCCACTGCAGGCTCGGATGAGGCGTCCAGCACTTCGGGCTTCGCCTACGAGGGGGCCGGGCCACCGTGCTCGCGGCGTGGGCGAGGTCGAACAGATGGGCCCGTTCGGCGTCGTCGAGCCGCAGCGCCTTCGCGATGCTGTCGAGGACCTCCGGGGACGCTCCGCTGATCGCTCCGCGCTCCAGCTTCGTGTAGTACTCGACACTCACCCCGGCCAGGGTGGCGACCTCGCTGCGGCGCAGCCCCTTGACCCGCCGGTTCGTGCCCGCCGGCAGCCCGACATCACCGGGCGTGATCTTTTCCCGCCGTGTGGTGAGGAACTCTCGAACCTCGGCTCGGTTGTCCATGGCTTCAACGGTAATCGGCCGGGCCGGGCACGAGGGAGTCCCTGGTGGTACCCCTATCGAGCGGGTCTCCCGCTCGGGTGTGAACCGTGGTGTCGTTGAGGGCGATGAACGAACGAACACGAGGAGGAACCATGCGCGCCGTCGTCATGCACGCGCCCGGAGACGTCCGGGTCGAGAACATCGAGAAGCCCGCCATCGTCGAGCCGACCGACGCGATCATCCGAGTCACCGCGGCGTGCATCTGTGGCTCCGATCTGTGGCCCTACCGCGGCGCGGAGGAACTGAACGGCCCCACCCCGATGGGCCACGAGTACGTCGGCGTCGTCGAGGAGATCGGCGAGGACGTGCACGACATCGCCGTCGGTGACTTCGTCGTCGGGTCGTTCGTCGCCTCCGACAACAGCTGTGAGATCTGCCGGGCCGGGTTCCAGTCCCGCTGCATCCATCAGGTCATGATGGGCTCGGTCGGCACGCAGTCCGACTTCGCCCGCATTCCGCTCGCCGACGGCACTCTCGTCAAGGTGCACGGCGAGCCCACCTCGGCACAGCTGCGCAGCCTGCTCGCCGCCTCCGATGTACTCGGTACCGGCTGGTTCGCCGCTGTCGCGGCCGAGGCCGGACCGGGCAAGACCGTGGCCGTGGTCGGCGACGGAGCCGTCGGACTGCTCGCGATCCTCGCGGCCAAGCGCCTCGGTGCGGACCGCGTCATCGCGATGTCGCGCCATGCGGACCGACAGGCGCTGGCGAAGAGGTTCGGCGCGACCGACATCGTCGAGGAGCGCGGCGACGCAGGCGTTGCACGGATCAGGGAGCTGACGGGCGGCTACGGGGCCCATTCCACCGTGGAGGCCGTCGGCACGCAGGAGTCGATGATGCAGGCGATCCACGCGACCCGGCCCGGCGGGCACGTCGGCTACGTCGGTGTCTCGCACGGCGTCGAGCTGGACGGCCTCGATCTGTTCTTCTCCACGGTCAGCCTGCTCGGCGGCCCCGCGCCCGTGCGCCGCTTCCTGCCCGAGCTGATCGATCTCATCATGACCGACCAGATCGACCCGGGTGTCGTCTTCGATCTCGAGCTCCCGATCGAGGAGGCCGCTGAGGGCTACAGGGCGATGGACGAGCGCCGTGCGGTCAAGGTACTCCTCAGCCTCTGAGTACGGGGCGACCGGCTGCGAGGCCCGGTAGTGCTTCGGCACTGCTTCCCCGGCCCACGCAGCAGGTCGCCCCGACCCGACCGCATCATGCGGTCAGCGTGCAGACATCCCGGTCACCGCAACAGCGGCCGACCTACGTCGCAATCCCGTGTCGAGGTTCACCCATGCAGGTTGAAGCCCTGTCGGCTTCTCGTTCCGACGATCCCACCCACCGGACGGCATCCGCAGAACACAAGCGTCTTCCCCTTGTTGTCCATGTCCTCGCCGTGGGCACGTTCCTGATGCTCACCACCGAGTTCGTCGTCGCCGGAATTCTCCCCGACATCGCCGAAGGCCTGGGAGTCTCCCTCGCGCGGGTCGGATCGCTCATCACGGTCTTCGCCGCAGGCATGATCGTCGGCGCACCGCTCATGACGATGCTCACTGTTCGGCTCTCCCCACGCCTGACGCTGATCCTGGCGCTCGGGATCTTCGTCGCCGGGCACGTCTGGGTGGCACTGGCTTCCGACGTCGATCAGATCGTGATCGCCCGGTTCCTCACGGGCCTGGCCACCGGAGCGTTCTGGGCTGTGTCCGCCGTGGTCGCGAGCCGCGCCGCCGGCTCCGCGATGGGCTCCCGTGCGGTCGGAATCGTGGCCGCAGGGGGCTCCCTGGCCACCGTCCTCGGTGTGCCGATCGGCGCGTACGTCGCCCAGCTGACCGGTTGGCGCGGGACCTTCTGGGCTCTGGCGATCGCCGCGGCGCTCGTCACCGTCCTCGTCTCCAGGTCGGTGCCCCGCGACGAGCCCGCCAACGGGGAGAGGCCCTCCCTCGTCGCGGACCTGGCCGGACTCCTCTCCGTCCGGCTGTGGCTCGTCCTGCTCGCCTGCGCCACCACCAGCGGCGGCGTCCTCGCGGCCTACTCCTTCATCGCGCCCGTCCTCATCGGCCGGTCCGGTGTGCCGGCCTCGGCCGTGCCCCTGGTGCTCACCGTCTTCGGTATCGGTTCGTTCGTCGGTACCCTCGTCGCCGGACGCTTGGGCGACAGGCATCCGCACGCGGTGACGATCGTCACCCCGGCGGTATCGACCGTCCTGATGGCGGCGATCTTCCTCTTCTCCTGCTGGTCCTGGGCGATGGTCACCTTGATCGCGCTGCTCGGACTGTTCGGGCTCAGCGCGAACGGCGTGCTCATCCACCTCGCCGTGCGTTTCTCCGGGAGGGCGGCGTCGCTGGGCTCCGCACTGAGCGTCGCTGCGTTCAACCTCGGCACCGCCGTCGTCACCCCTGTCGCGGGGGCCGCTCTGGCCTCGCCGCTCGGGCTCGACGGGCCGGCCGCGGTCGGCACAGCCGTCATCGCGCTCACCCTGATCCCGACCACCGTGTTGGGCATCATCACCCTCCGACGTGGTCGAACGAGGTCCGGACGCGACTCGGCCGACGGATCGAGTCGACGGGGCCTCTCGGAAGCGCCGCACAACGCATTTCCGGGGACGCTTCGCTGATCGCTCCGCGCTCCAGCTCCGTGTAGTGCTCGACGCTCACCCCGGCCAGGGTGGTGACCTCGCTGCAGCACAGCCCTTCGAACCGACGTTTCGCGCCTGCGGCAGCGGATCCGGCGGTGGTGCTGGACCGCTTCCTCGACCTCGCCCGTTTCGCCGGCGTGGCCGAGCCCACGCCTGCGCACGTGCGATGAATGAGCCACTGCCGACGGATCGGTCCAGGGACGTGGCGCTCACCCGGGCGAGGTCGAGCGCCACGTCAGAGCCGCACCCACAATGAGGGCGGTCGCCCCATTCGACTCAG
Organism: Nocardiopsis ganjiahuensis DSM 45031; assembly: GCF_000341085.1. Classification (GTDB taxonomy): domain Bacteria; phylum Actinomycetota; class Actinomycetes; order Streptosporangiales; family Streptosporangiaceae; genus Nocardiopsis; species Nocardiopsis ganjiahuensis. The sequence goes on from NZ_ANBA01000014.1 coordinate 273,891, forward strand.
CGTTTCCCACGTTCTCCTTCGCGAACCGCTTGTGTCGTAGGGAGCCGTCCACATCGTGTCTGACGGACACTCAAGTAATGGCCGGGCGATGCCTGCGACTGGCTTCCTATTGAGACTCGTCAGAAGTCTCTCTGTCCCTGACGGTGGTGACCCGGCGAGTGGATCCCGCCGCGAGGAAGGCCAACAAGAGCGCCGCACAGACGACCAGTACCGCCTGCTGGATGCCGTAGAGCTCGCCGAGCAGCCCCAGCAGCGGCGGTCCCCCCAGGAAGGCGGCATAGCCCAGCGAACTGGTCACAGATACTCTCGCCGCGGCCCTCGCGGGGTCATCCGCCGCCGCCGCGATGCCGACCGGGAACCCCATCGCGGCGCCCAACCCCCACAGAAGCGCTCCCACGAAAGCCCATGCCACCACGGTGCTGAAAACCACGATGAGCACACCGCACAGAGCCAACCCGACTGAGACGCGAAGGACGTAGACACGGCCCACGCGAGCGACGAGGGCTCCGCCGGTCAGCCGTCCCGCGGTCATCGCCGCCACGAAGGCGGCGAACACCAGCGCCCCCGTGTGCTCGGCGGCACCGTAGCCGTCCACCAGGACATAGGCGATCCATTCGTTGGCCGTGCCTTCGGCGAAGGCGAAGCCCAGGACACAGATCCCGATGAGCAGCGTGCGCCGTTCACGCCAGGAAGCCAGCAGCACGCTGCCGGAAGCGCGCGCGGCCTCACCCTTCCTCCGCGGCTCCGCACCTTGGGTCGCCCGCCGGAGCAGAACGGCGATCAGCACCAGCAGGGCCGCCATGCCCAGGTTCTGGCCCGGCAGGGCCACCGACACGCTCGCGAGAAGCGCACCGAGCAGGGCCCCGAACACGGTTCCGAGGCTGAGCGTGGCGTGAAGCCGCGGCAACAGGTTCTCGCTGCCGATGAGTTGTGCGATCCGCGAGCCGACGACGTTCATGCTGACTTCCCACAGCCCCATGCCCAACCCGGTGAAGAAGAGTGCGGCAGCTGTGATCGGCCACGAGGCCGTGCCCAGACCGAGGGCGAGCAGCAGTAGTCCTGTCGCCGCGAGCGAGATCCCGGCGGTGGTGCCACGGCTCCCTCCGAGGCGTTGGACCAGGAGGCCCGCGATGGGGAGCCCGGACACGGCCCCGGCGGACAGCCACAACAACAGCAGCCCGAGTTCTGCCGTGGACAGACCCAGCTCCGTCCCCAGGGCCGGCACGCGGCTCACCAGCGCCGCGTACATCACTCCGTTCGCCGCGAAGGCGCCATAGACAGCCGCTTTGCCGCTGTTGATGGTTGTGCTGGTCAAGGCGATCCCTCACTGTGGATGGGCCCTGGCGGGCGGGTTCAGGAGTGGCCCGCCCCCGCTGAAGAGGACCGGTGACGAAGAAAGGGGCCGGGTGACACCCCGGCCCCTCCTGCGGCGCCCGAAAGTTACCAAGCAAACAAGCCCGCCAGATCACCCTAACGAGCCGCCCCGGGCGCAGTACAGCCCATGTCAGGGAGCGGGGCGCACCGCTCCCGTGATCCGGGGAGAGTCGAACCCCTCCGGCCCGGTGCCGCCCCACACATACGGTTTGCCGACCTGTTCAAGGGCCCATTCCGCAGCAGCCACACCTTGCGTGCTGTCCATGCCGACGACGCCGAGCCCAGCCCCGGGGTGTTCGGTGTCGGAGGGGTCGATCTCGGCCATGACCCGGTCCACGTACCACTGCGCCGGGTTGTAGCGGAACAGCGCGTCTTCGAGGTCCTGGCGGTCATCGGAGTCCACCGCTTCGCTTTGGGCGCTCCGGCACAGCTCGACCGCGGTCGAGGCAACCGAGTCGTGGACGTTGTGCGGGTTCGCCTGGCCGTCCCCGTTGCCGTCGACCCCGTACCGAGCCCTGTTCGCGGGCAGATGCTGAGTGACGCCCACCGCACGGTCGTACTCGGTGTCGCCGTCCCGGCGGCCCTCGTCGGTGTGTTGCGGGTCAGGACGTAGTTGACGGCGTCGACCGTCAGCCCGGCCGTCCCGGGCCAGGTATCGAGATATCGTGGTGTGACGATTGTCTGGTGAGGGAGATGACTATGACCGTGACGGCCGGATCGGGGCCGGGGCCGGATGGCCTGATCGAGGTGTTCAAGGCCCTGGGCAACCCTGCCCGTTTGCAGATCATGCAGTGGTTGAAGGATCCCGACACGCACTTCCGTGAGTACGAGCCGATCGCAGACCGCCAGTCGGTCGGTGTGTGCGTCACGCACATCCAGGGGAAGTCGGGGCTCGCACAGTCGACCGTCTCGAGCTACATGAGCACGCTGGAGCGGGCGGGACTCGTGCGTCCCACCCGGGTGGGCAAGTGGACTCACTACCGGCGCAACGAAGAGCGGCTGACGCAGGTGGCGCGGGCGATCAGCACCGCCATCTGATTGACGAATCGCAATATGTCGATATGATCTCCTCATGTCGACCTCTGATGCTGCCCCCACAGCCCTGATCGTCCACGCTCACCCTGAGCCCCACTCGTTCAGCACCGCCCAGATGGCCACTGCGGCTCAGACCCTGCGCGACGTCGGCTACCGCGTCGACGTCCTCGACCTCTATGCCGACGCCTGGGCCCCGGTCCTCGCCCGTGAGGAATTCGCACCGGCGGACGGCCCGTTCAAGCCGCAGGCCGAGCAGATGCGCGCGGTCGAGGACGGGACCCTCGACGCAGCCGTCAAAGCTCATCTCGACCGGCTGCTCGCCGCTGACCTGCTCGTGCTGTCGTTCCCGATGTGGTGGTTCTCGCTGCCCGCCATCCTCAAGGGATGGGTGGACCGGGTCTTCGTGATGGGCGGGGTCTTCGGCGGGGACCACGGACTCTTCGACGACGCAGCGCTCGCCGGGAAGCAAGCGATGCTGCTGCTCACGACCGGTGGGCCCAGTGAGTCGTTCCGGCCCGGCGGCGCCTTCGGCCCGATGGACGACTTCCTGTTCCACATCCACCGCGGCATGCTCGAGTTCGTCGGCTACCAGGTCCTCGACCCCGTAGTCACCTATGGACCGGCCCATATGACCGACCAGGAAAGGGCGGCGGCGCTGGAGGCGGTCAGCGAGACGGTCGCGCTCATCGCGGCAGATTCGACGTTCGCCGCGCGCTGACCTCGACACCGACGAAGGCCAGGAACTCGGACATGTCGCATCGCAATGCGCCTGTACAAGACCTTCGGGCATACCGGCATGGTTCTGGCACCGCTCAACAGCTACACAGGGCTGCGATGGTCTGAGCAGGTCGCTTTGCGTTCCTGTGAGCAGGAGTATCTGTTCACGAATTTAGTGGAGGGTGGCTCCGCTGGGCCAACTTCCTATACCGGTTCCGGCGTGCGGCACGGGATGGGGACTCTGACGAGCAGGACCGTAAAGAGATCAATGGCGAGCTCTCTTGGGAGCCCACCGGGAGCTGATCTCCCAGATATCTCCCCTTCGGGAGATCAGCCCTTCAGTCAAAAGAATCAGAGCAAGTTTCTGACCTGTGATGATGTGGGTGAGTCGAGCTCGTGTGGTCTCTGCGGCACCTATGCCTGTCCGAGCGGTTTCAGTCCGTCGGAGCGGGCTCGGACCGGCGCACTCGATCGCCGAACCCGAGCGAGACCGCCACGATCACCAGGTTCTGGTGGTACCGGGTTCTGCGGCGACCTGCGATGACCCGCATCTGTTCAGGTCAGTGGGTTCCGTTGAGGGACGTTTGCGGCGGTTGGGAGCCGTTGGGGGACGTTCGTGTCTCCCGAGAATCTCCAGGGGTGGTGGGAGACGGTCGTCTCCCACCACCCGCACCAGCGGCTCCGCTGCTGTGAAGGTCTCTCGGTCACACACGAAACGAGTGATCGTGATGGAGCCTTCCCGTTGGTCACGAACGGCGACCATCGCCGCTGTGTTGATGCTCGCGGGTAGTGCCGCAGTGGTGTCCTACTCGCACATGTACGAACTCGCCCTGGGCCACGGTGAACCTCCGTGAAGAGCGGCCCTGTTCCCTTTGTCGGTGGACGGCATGATCGTGGGAGCCTCCATGACGTTGCTCAGCGACGCCCGCCAGGGGCGCAAGGGCGGTGTGTTGCCGTGGGGACTGTTGATCATCGGCTCGGCCGCGTCCTTGGCGGCGAACGTGGCGGTCGCCGACCCGAGGGTGTGGTCGCGGATGCGCTGGTCGCTGACCGCGACGAAGTCCCCGTCCAGGATCTCGGCGAGCAGCCCGGGACCGCGGACGCACGCCGCGAGAGCTCGATCGAGCAGGAACCTATCGCCGTGAAATCCGCAGCTTTCCCGCCCCGCCCTGTACGAGTACGGCCTCCGAACGGCCTCAGGACACCGCCGAGCCGAGACGGTCTCGCGAGAGACCAGGAGGCGCTTGAACAGTGGTCAGGAGGAGGCCACCCGTGCGACGATCCCCGCAACCTCCTGGCTGATCGAATCGCCCAGGGGCGCGTACCCGGCGTCTCGAGCGGCCTCGCCGCCGGCCACACTGAGGGCGTAGGTCCAGAAGTCGCGCATTACGTCTCCGGTGTCTTTCTCGTAGCCGCACTCGAAGGCGAACAGGTGGTTGATCCGAGTGATCGGGTAGGCCTGGCCCTCGACGAGCGGAAGCTCGGCCGTACCCTCCTCGGTCAGTTCCATCTGACCCGTGGCCGCCTGGGTGGCTCCGACTGTCGGCTCGACCGCCGCCCCCGAACCATTGACAACGGGGACGGTCATCAAGTCCTCGTTCTCCTGCGCGTAGGAAGCGTTGACGAATCCGATCCCCATGTCGAACTGCGCCAACTGGGCGTGCACGCCCTCATCGCCATCGGCGGCGACGGATCTCTCGCCCCAGTCGGTGGACTCTCCGGAGCCGGCTGTCTGGGACCACTTTTCCCCGTAGTCGGCCAGGAAGTCGCTGAACACTCGGGCGGTCGCAGCCTCGTCCCGATGCCGGACTGGGAGGATCTCCCCTTGATCCACCCCGTCCACCTCCAGCGAGGAGATCTCACCGAGGTAGTACTCCTCCAGTTCGGACGCGCTCCACTCTCCCCTTGCCAGCTCCTCGTTCACGGTTACGACGGCCACCGCCCCGGCGACCACGGGGAACTGTACGACCGGACAGTCCCGCGCGGTCTCGGCCGCCTCCATCTGAGCCCGGTCGAGGCCGTCCTCCGACGAACCGAAGTCGATCTCACCCGCGACGAACGCCTCCTCTCCCGCCCCCGAACCGACGGCGTTGTAGTGGACGGTGACAGCCGACTGCTGCTCGGCCCCGTACCCGGTCGCCCACGCTTCCATCGCACCGGCCAGGAACGTGGACCCCGCCCCCCGGATCTCCCCGTTCAGCGTGCCGGGTTCGGCCAGTTCAAGGGGTTCCAACCGTGCCACTCCGCCCTCGTTCGAGCCCGGGTCACCAGTGTTCACCAGGCGCTGCGCGATGACCAATCCGGTGCCTCCCAGGAGCAGGATCGCGAGCCCTCCGGCTCCCACAGCCAGCGGGCCCCGCCAACGGCGGCCCGGCGGCCTCGACGGTGTCGGGGGCGGTGTGTGCCGCGGACGGGGGCCGGGGGCGGCTCCCCTGATCCGAGTGCCCTCGCGCCAGTGGTCACGGATGAGGCCGTCTACGACCGTGGTCTCGTCGTCCTCCGGGGACGTCCCGGCGATCCGGTGCAGCAGCTGTGCCGCACTCGGTCTGCGCCCGGGGTCCTTGTCCAGCGCCTCGGCCACCGGGCCCGCCAGCTCCTGGGGCAGCCCGTTCAGGTCGGGCTCCTCGTGGAGGATCCGATACATCAGGGTCTCCGCGCCGCCCGTGCCGAACGGCGCGCGGCCCGTGGCGGCGTAGGCGACCATCGCGCCCCACGAGAACACGTCCGCCTCCGGGCCGCTCGTGCCCCGGTAGCGCTCCGGGCTCAGCCACGCCGGGGAGCCCACCAGGCCACCGGTCCGGGTGAGCGAGGTCGCGTCCACCGCCCGTGCGATACCGAAGTCCAGGACCTTGGGCCCCTCGGGGGCGAGGATGACGTTCGCCGGTTTGAGGTCGCGGTGCACCACCCCGGCCGCGTGGATCGCGTGGATCGCCTCGGCCATGCCCGCGGCCACCACCCGCGTCTGCGGGAGCGGGAGTGCGCCGCCGTCGCGCACCCGCTCGCCCAGGGTCGGTCCGGGCAGGTAGGCGGTGGCGTACCAGGGCTGCTCGGCATCGGTGTCATGGGCGAGCACGGGCGCGATACAGCGCGCCTTGACCCGGTGCATCAGCTGGATCTCATTGGCGAAGCGAACCCGGAACTGCGGGTCGCCCGCATACTCGGGGCGCACGACCTTGATCGCCAGCCACGCGCCGCGCGGGTCCGTGGCCGCCAGGACCACGCCCATACCACCGGCGCCGAGCCTGCCGTGCATGGTGAACGGCGGGATCGCACGAGGGTCGGTCGCGTGTAGCGGGGTGAATCTGGGCGGTACGGTCGGCTTCGGGTGGATCATGGGGGTCCTCGGGAGGCTGGGGATGCCGCCGTGGGGGAGCGGCGCTGGACTGGCCGTACCGGCGGACGAAGGACGGATATGTTTTGGGACGCTCAGTCTGCCCCGACTGTTCACTCCCGTACCCACCGCCCCAAGTTGGTTTTGTTCGTGAGAGTGGGTTCTGGCGCATTTTCTGTGGAGTAATCACACACCGTGAGGCTTCGTGGTGATTGAGCAGAATCCGTCCCGTCTCCAGCGTGCTGCTGACAACCTCGAACTCCATCCTTCGGTCCTGCTGGTCGTCGGCGTCCTGCCCTCCTGGGAGCGACTGCGCGCCGCACCGCGTGCGCGGAGTGCGGTGGCCGGCACCGGGGCGGCCGTGATGGGTGTCCTCGCCGCGGGTGCTGCACTACCCCGTCTTCACGAGCGGTGGTTTCACCCGAGGCGATGGCCATGGCCGCTGTGGCGTTCGTGGCCCGGGCAGTGTGGCGGACACCCGCATGGGCGATTGTCCTGGCGGCCAGCGCGATCATCTTCGTCGCGACCAGCGGCCGCGCTTGGGCTCAGCTACCGCCGGTGTTCGGCCCCTCCGGCCCCTCCGGCCCCTCCGGCCCACCGCGCACCGTCGCTTCACCGACTGGACCCGGGCCAGGGTCTGGGTCAAGCTGCACCGGCTGGTCCTGGACGAACTCGGAGCCCGCGGCGGCGCAGGCCTGCCGAGCTGCACGGCGACAAGGGCTATGACGACGACCACCTGCGCCGATGGCTCCGAGAACGCGGAATCGTCCACCGCCTGGCCCGCAAGGGTGTGGACTCCTCGAAGCGGTTGGGCCGGCACCGGTGGCAGGTCGAGCGCACCATGGCCTGGCCGGCCGAATACCGCCGCCGCCAGAACTGAGAGCAATGCTCCTGGCATGCTGAGCCCATGACTGTTAACACTCATCAGGACCCTGAGGAGCGCCGTGCCCACCTGGTCCGGGTCTTCACGGCTCTGGGCGCGGCGGATCCGCAGGCCTGGGCCGACTCCGAAATGGGCGAGGACATTCCGCAGCTGGCCCGTTTCCTGTTCCTGCGTTGTGTTCGGCAGGTAGTGGCGCAGTGGGAGCAGCCCGGCGCCGTGGAGCAGCTGCTCGCCGATCCGCGAAATCCCGACGCGCTGGCGCAGTTCGAGGCTGCGGGCATCGAGCCGCGGACGTTGGCGCTCTTCGCCGGTCGAGTCGCCCATGCCACCGCCTTCGACCTGGCTTATCGGCTGGCAGACTCCGACTTCGTCGACCACGACCCGGAGGATCCCGACGGGTACCCGCCCCTGGAGCTCCGCGACGAACTTCCTGGCTGGTGCCTGGTGGAGTCCACGCCGACCGGTGAACACACGGACCGCCACCTCGACAGCCTGCACGAGGACATCGGCGGGCTCTGGGAGGAGTTCACCGCGGAGTTCGAACCGCGGCGGGGTGAGTAGGAGTACCGAACACCCACACGCTCTCGAACCACAAGTCTTGCCAATTACTCCGGAACGATCGGGAAGGGCGCTGCCCGGCTTGGGGCCCCTCTCTGCGCACATCCTTCAGGGGTGTGCGCTCCCTGTCCGTTGGGGATGCTGGACGACCGTCGATGAGTCTCCGCGGTGCCAGCAGCCTCCGGAAGGGGGGCATTGGGGGGAGGGTCAAGCCACGGGGTTGTGGCGTGTGTCCACCCACAGTCGTTGGTCGCCCCCGACCGTCACGGTCACTCCGACCGGGCACGGCCTGGCTTCCCTGCTGCCTCCCAAGCGCGGGGGCTCTGTCGATCTGTCTCGCTGATTTACAGCATGGGAAGTGTGTTCTCCGGGGTGCCCAGCCATACACGTTGCTCGTCTGGTGCGACCGTCACGCCAAAACGTGTGCACAGGTGCCGACCCACCTCGACCAGGTTTCCGAAACACGCTCATCGCGGCAGATCCGGATGTTCAGCGTCGGTGCCGCGCGCGTTCGAATTCGGCGCGGGCGGCGAGTCTGCGCTGCTTGTCCTTCGCCCGCTGTTCGGTGCGGTCGGGCATGGTGACACGGTCGATCTCGGTGTCCGGATCGAAGTCGGGGCAGGCGGCGGCCAGTGCAGGACGGATCGACCCCAGGCGGGCGCCCCGATTGAGCAGCCACCAGAGCGCGTCCTCCGGGTCGACGTGGCCGAAGCCCTCGCCGACGTGGCCGAACCTCGACCAGCCGCCACTCCGGCGCCAACCGATCAGCACTCGGTCCGCACTCTGCGGCGAGACTCGACTTCGACGACCCCCGACAAATCCATGAATGACTCCACTGTCGGGCGACGCCTGTCGCCCATCGGGACAGGGCCGTTCACTCCAGTTCGGGCCAGTGCGCGGTGCCGTACAACGGCAGCACGCCCTTGACGCGGCAGCCCATGGCGTCGATCGCGGTGAGCAGCGCGTTGCGTACCCGCGCATCGTCCCCGGGTGGGTAGGCGACCCGGATCTGGTGCCCGGAGGCCGTCTCGTAGATCAGCCTCCACTGGTCCTGGGCCGCGGCGAAGTGGTCCTGCCGGTCCTCGTCCGCGCCCTTGGAGCCGCCGCGCGCGCTGGTCGGTGCAAGGTGTTCGCGCAAGACGCGGAGTCGCCGCTCGTACGGCGGCGCGCCTTCGGTTTCCGCCAGTTGCAGATAGACGTGGACATTCCTGCGGTAAGGGTCGAACCAGGCGCCGTCGACGTCCTGGCCGTCTTGCCTCATCCTCGCCAGCAGATCCTCGATCAACCCGGTGAGTGCGGCGGCCACGCCACCCTCGGGATACTCGAACTCGTCGTCGATCGTCCAGTAGACGGTCTTCCACCGTTCGGGGGAGTCGGCGGGCTCGGTCAGCCAGCACAGCGCCCCGCCGACCGAGTCCGATCCCCACAGCACCAGCCCGCCGGGCTCAGGGTGTAGGGGGTGCGGGCATTCCTCGCCGTCGTCCTGGAGAATGCACTGCTTGTCCGCCAGCCACCCGCGGCCTTTGTGGATCATCTCTTCGGGGTCGAAGCATGAGAACTTTTCGCAGAACGCACCGCGTCCGTACCGCCGGGCAAGCTCGACGAACTCGGAGGGGAGGGACAGCCCGAGCGCTTCCTCCACCCGCGTCCAGTCGGTGTCGGTGTCCACCGGATCCGCGGGCGGCGGTACGAGCGCGAGCAGTCTTTCCAAGTCGGTCATGAACGCAGACTCTAGCCACAACATCCCGGATCATCCCAGATCGTCCGCCGTCGAATGCGGAGCCTGTCAGAGCCCTGTACTTCAAGCGCTGGAGGCCAGGACGGCCTCTACCCCCTCGTCGAGGAGCCGACGAGCCACGTGCTCGCCCACCATCTCCGGTTGGTCGGCCGCTCCGGTGGCCTCTGCGCGGATGGTGGTGGAGCCGTCGGTCGATGTCACCTGGGCGAGCAGGTGTAGCTGTCCGGCGCGGATGGTGGCATAAGCGCCGATGGGCACGTGACAACCACCCCCCAACACCTGGAGCAGGGCGCGCTCGGCCTGTGTGGTGGCCGCTGCTTCCTCGTCGTGCACCGCGGCCACCACCCGCGCCAACGCGGCGTCGGCGGCGCGCACCTGCACCGCGATCGCCCCCTGGGCAGGGGAGGGCGGCCAACGGACGGGGTCCAGGTACTCGGTGATGCTCTCCTGCAGGCCCAGCCGGTGCAGCCCGGCCGCGGCCAGCACCACCCCGGACAAGCCCTTCTCGCGCATCTGCCGCAGGCGCGGGGGGACGTTGCCGCGGATGGGGACCGCCACCACACCGGGGCAGGCGTGGTGGAGTTGGCCCACCCGGCGGGGCGCGCCGGTGCCCACCCGGTGTCCGGGGGCGAGCGCGTCCAGGGTGGTGCCACACAGGGCATCGCGCACCTCGTGGCGGCGCGGGATCGCAGCGACCACCGTCCCCAGGGTGGTGGCGGTGGGCAGGTCCTTCAGGGAGTGGACGGCCACGTCGATCTCCCCATTGAGCAGGGCTTGTTCGACGGCGCCGGCGAACACCCCGGCGCTGGAGGAGGCGAGGTCGCGCAGACTGCTGCTGCGGTCCTGATCTCCCGCGCTCATGATGGTGCGCCGCACCCAGGTGTGCTCCGGATGGGCGGTGCTCAGGTGGTCCAGGACTTCGGTCACCATGGTCTGGGCCAGACGGCTCCCCCTGGAGCCGATCCTCCACGTGGGCATACGTTCTCTTCCTGACGGAACGGCTGTGGTCTGAGCGCCTACAGGTCCCAGACAGGACCAGCTGGACCAGGCCCTGGTCCGGCACGAACACCCCGGGCCGGGCGAGGCAGAGTCAGGGTAGAACGCCAACACCTGCGGCCAGGGCTGTTCTGAGAAAAGGCCACGCCAGCGCTCTGGGGCACTGCCGTCACGATATGGCGGCAAGAGGCTGCCCTTCGCAGGGGCTTCGGTGCTTCTGAACCCTGCGAAGGGCACTCGTCACGGGCCTGACCGAGGGGCGGATCGTGCTGTATCGGCCAGTCGGCGGTCAGCTCCTCCACGATCGATACCTCGTTCGGGTCGAACCTGTAGGCGCCCCGCAGGTGATGGGTGGTCCACCAGGCGGAGCTGACGGTGCAGCCGCTTTGCCCGCCCTGGTACATGCGCAGCACCTGCCCGGCTTCGAACCGCGCTCCCTCGGCCTCGGGAGAGTAGCGGTCCACAGCTGCTCGGATCCGCACTCGGGCATGGCGCGCCCAGTCCCTCTCCGCGACCTCCCCGTCGTGGGGGTGGCGCGAGGCGCTCGGGGAGGGCACGTCGGGGGCACCGGGCACGAACGCCACCACCCGCTCGCCGCCCGGGTTCAGCGCGCAGTCGAGCACGCCCTGGCCCCGGTGGGCGGGGCCGGGCAGGAACGTCCACATGTCCGGGCCGGACGTGGCCGCTTCCGAGATCGGCTCTCCGACAACCGTGTGCCAGGTGGACGCGAGCACCCCGGTCACCGCCACCACCGCGAACGCCTCCAACGGCCAGGTGTCGGTGGGGCGCGCACAGCGCAGGACGACGTGCAGATGCTCGGGGGCGCGGGTGGGCAACCGATGGATGCGGGTATGCGCGATGCCCCTGCTGAGGGTGTCCGTGCCCAGGGCGTACGGGTCGTCGATCACCGCGAACACCGGCCGCTCGGCGGTGGGAGCGGCCTCAGCCGGCTCGGCCAGACGGTGTTGGCACTCCTCGGGGTCCTCCACGGCGTCCATGCCGGGGTAGGCGGCCGACGCGCCGGGGCCAGCAGGTGGACGTCGGCCCCGTGAGCGCGGGCCTGGAGAGCCAGATGGCGGCACAGGGCGCGCGATCCGGCGAACCCGGACTCGACCACACCCAGGTGTCCGCCCCGGGCAGGCAGGTCGGCCCACAGAGAACCCTCTCCCCAGGTCAGGCCGAGCAGCAGCCGATTCACGCACCCCTCCGCGGCAACGCGGTCGGCGACATCGGTGACGCGCAGCAGCGCATCGTAGGCGTCGACATCGATGTGCGCCTGGAAGTGGTGGCCGATCACGGACCGGCGGGCCAGGCGGCGCCGGGCGTCGACGTAGGACAACCCTTCGCGGGCGGCCAAGGCTCGGGCGGCATCCTTGAGCTTGTCGTGCGGCACGATGTTCCCCTTCGCGGCCAGGGGCGCCCACACCGTCCCGGGCCTTGGGTATGCCACAGGTGAGGCTCGTCTGCGATGGGGGCTGTGCCTGCCCTTGTCCGGGGGCGCCGCGGTTCCGGTGTGGGCGGGTGTGCGGCTCGGAGCGGGCCCTCGCCGGGGCCCGGACCCAAGGGTGGGCGAGGGTGGGAGGATCCGCACGGGGTATTCAGTGTTCGGGCGGCGTCCCGTCAGGGGCAGGCGGCTGGGGGAGGCCTGGAGCCGCTCCAGCAGGCGCCGACTGCGCTCATCGGTCTGGCAGCGCACGGACTGCGACGGACCTGTGTGATCAGACCTCCCAGAACCGCTGAGGCCTCTAAGTTGAGGGCATGGGCTTTGACTACCTCTGGCACGGCGACCAGCACCCCCCGACAGACCTGCCCATCACCCAGGTCTACGGGTATGTCTTTGACGCCCAGGGGCGGGTGGTGATCCTCCAGAACGCGGGTAGGTGGAACACGCCCGGTGGGACACCTGAGCCCGAGATTGATCGGGATTCTGTTGCCACGCTGGTGCGTGAGGTGTGGGAGGAAGTCCAGGTCCGTTTCGAGGACCCCGTGTATCTGGGGTATCAGAGCGTGGGTGAGGACGGCGGGCCGCCACTGCGTGCCCAGCTTCGGATGGCCGCCCGTCTGGTCGAGGTAGGAGAGCGCGCCCCTGACCCGGACAACGGTCGTGTGCACGTCCGACACCGGTGTTCTCTGTCCGAGGCCGAGCGCCTGCTCGGCTGGGGTGCGCCAGCACGGCAGCAGTTCAAGTGCGCTGCGCAGGTGGCTGTGCAGCGGTGGCGGCTTCCTGTGCACGTTCCGGCCCCTGCGGTGACCGACTGAACACCCTCTTCGCTCCGGAAGCCTTGGCCCCGGGCGAGGCAGCCGGTGTGCGCGTGTTGCGCGGTGCACTCCCCGGGATGTCCACCGCGGTGGACATCACCCGCGCCGAGGAACGCCACACCCACCTGTGAGTGACCAGCCGCCACTGTCGCCACCAAAGACCGATCACAGTTCACCGGAGGCCGGGCGGCAGGTGCATGCGCCCCGGCTCTGGCCGGCCTTCGCGATCGTCTCTTCCAGGCGGGTGAACAGCTCCTGACGCCGCGCGGCAAAGGGGGTGCCGAAGTCGCCATGCGCCTGGCGCAGTAGGTGGCCATGAAGCGCACATCGATACCGTTGGGGTCTTCAAGGACGAGTGTGACGCCGGTGTCGCCTGCCAGCAATGCATCATCGCAACCAGCGGTACCGAAGACCACCTTTGAACAGCGCTGATGCAGGGGGTCAGTGCATGGCCACCGCTCAGCGCTCGAGCTCCCACGGCCGGTGCCCGGTGCGGTGGCACACCAGGGTGATCAGCAGCGGTTGCCCGGCTCGCTCCTCCTGCCCCAAGGCCGGGTCGGTCACCCATGCGGGTGCGGGAGTGCGTTGCAGGGCCAGATGCACCGGGGAGCGGGGCGCACCCGTTCGGCCTGGGCGGTGCCGTGGCCGGTGACATCGGCCGTGGAGACAACGAACCGGAAGGGGTCCCACACCTGGGCGTCGAGCTCCTGCTGCGTTGGGCCGCCGGTGATGACCGGATGCCGGCCGGGGAGCGGGTCGGCGATGGTGACCTCCACCCGATCCAGGCCCTCCAGGCCCGCTGGGCCGGTCAGGGTCAGGATGAGCACCGCGCGCCCCGGGCCCTGGGCCTGCGCATTCCTCGTCAGACGAGCATTACTTACGATGCGAGTGTGATGCTGAAACAGGTACTCAGAGTGCTCGAATCCCGGTGGGCGGGGAGCGTCAGCGCTCTGACCGAGGGGGAACGTAGTCACCTCTTCGTGATGGCGCCCATGCTCGAAGAGCAGGACCGTGAAGAGATCAGTGACGAACTCTCCTCGGAGCCCACCGGGAGCTGATCTCCCCAATATCTCCCATCCGGGAGATCAGCCCTTCAGTCAAAAGAATCAGAGCGACTTTCTGACCTGTGATGATGTGGGTGAGTCGTGCTCGTGTGGTCTCTGCGGCACCTGTGCGTGTCCGAGCGGTTTCAGTCCGTCGGAGCGGGCTCGGGCCGGCGCCGTCGAGCGGCGCCCAGGACGTTGAAGAACACGTTGAGCAGCAGCGCCGAGGCGGTTGCGGTGACGATGCCCGAGTGCAGGATCATCGTCGCCCACTCGGGAAGCCGGAGAAATCGGGTCAGCCGGGCCGTTGGCGGCGAACGTCGCGGTGGCCGATCCCAAGATGTGGTGGCGCGTCATTCATCTCTGGCTGTCTTTCGCGCTGATCGGTGCGTACGAGTTCATGCGCGAGTTCCACACGGAGGCCGAGAGCGTACGCAGAAGAGGAGCAGATGCCTACCGGCGGCGGATCCGAAGAGGCATCGGAGACACCCGACACGACGGTTGCCGACAACGAGAGCTACCAGAGCTACCTCCATGTCGTGCCCACACCGAGCACCCATGCCTCAAGCAGAGACTCCTGGACTGAGGATGCATGTCAACGTCGTTTGAAAGCTGATCCCCTGGCGACGTCTGAATTCCTCTCGAATTGCCTGCTAACGGGCACTCTCATCCGACGCAGGAGCACGCCCCCATGTCCCGTTCCTTGAGCCGGTAGATGTCGCCCTTGAGCGCGATCACCTCCGCATGATGCACCAACCGGTCGATCATCGCCGCGGCCACCGTGCCGTCCCCGAAAACCTCACCCCACCGCCCGAACGGCTTGTTCGAGGTCACGATCAACGACGCCCGCTCATACCGGTTCGAGACCAGCTGGAAGAACAGGTTCGCCGCCTCAGGCTCGCAGGGGACGCAGTCGACCTCATCGATGATCAGCCGCGGATACCGCGCCAACCTGACCAGATTGGCTTCCAACCGCCCCGCCTCCGGTCTGAGCCGGGGCGTCAGTCCGCGGAGCCCCTCTCCGGCGTCCCATCACCCACGGTGTTCGGATGTGAGACGCGGCTGGCGGACTGGTCGTCGGTGTGGTCCGCCCCTTGTGGGTCGATCGTGGCCGCCCAGCGTTCCGACCAGCGGGCGAGGGGGTGCAGGGCTTGGCGCGCTTCCTGTCCCATCGGGGTGAGCTCGTAGCGGCTGTCCGGTAGCTGGTGAATCACCTGGGCATCCA
Source organism: Nocardiopsis ganjiahuensis DSM 45031 (assembly GCF_000341085.1). Lineage (GTDB taxonomy): Bacteria > Actinomycetota > Actinomycetes > Streptosporangiales > Streptosporangiaceae > Nocardiopsis > Nocardiopsis ganjiahuensis. The sequence continues at coordinate 289,050 of NZ_ANBA01000014.1, forward strand.
GCAGTTCGGTCAGGCGCTGCCGCATCACGCTGGAGGACATGTCGTCGCACCGCTTCTGCAAGGGGCGGAATCCAAGCGGACCCGCACGAAGTTCCCACAGGACGCGCAGACTCCACCGCCGTCCGAACAGATCGAGTGCGGCCATGAGGGGGCGGCCGGTGGTCGAGCCGCGAACAGGGTTGCCAGGTCTGGGTGTTGCCATGTCGAGATGTCCAGTTCTCCAGGATTGACGCTTCGAATTCCGACACGCTAGCGTCGGTGACCGCTTCGGAAATCAAAACGAAGGGGCTGTTGTGGAACCTGCCCCGGCGACCTGGGTGACAGGCGTTCCTGAAGGCCCGGGTCGACAGAGGCGAGACCGGCCGGGAGGACCGGTACATGCGCAAGGTGCCCCGGCATGGGTGACCACATCGACAGCCCATCCACCATCACAGCGACCGTTCACCGCGACCGCACGGGACACCGGCCCCATCGGCTCGCTGCCCCGCAGCGCGCCGGCCATGGATCTGAGCAAGCTTCTGAGCATCAATTCCGAACACAGGAGGTAATTGTGGCCAAGGGCTACTGGGTCAGTGTCTACCCCACCATCACAGATCCTGAGAGGCTTGCTGCCTACAACGAACTGGCTGGTCTGGCTGTCAAAGCCGCAGGTGGGCGGGTGCTCGCCAGTATCGGCAGCCGGGTCGTCGCACACGAAGCCGGAATCGCCGAGCGCGTCGTCCTGATCGAGTTCGACAGCTTCGGACAGGCGGTCGCCGCATACGAGAGTGCGGTCTACCAGAAGGCGCTGGCCGAACTCCCCGACGGCTTCGAGCGCGACTTCCGCATCATCGAAGGCCTCGACTGACGATCGAGGCTGCGTCGGCGACGAACACCTAACCGACTGCTGGGATCACCCCGGCTCGTCCGCGCGCCGCACCGTCGCGAACAGCGCCAGGCCAGTGGCATCGGCAGTGATGTTCAGTCCGGCGACGGTTCCCGGCGGAGCGGCGGCTCGAACGTCGGCCTCGATGTCGGTGGGGTGCGTTCGACGAGGGGGCCTTGACACAGCACCCAGAATCTTAACTACACGGCATTGGGGATAACCGGGCTGGATCCAGTGAGCTGATCTCCCAAATATCTCCCATCCGGGAGATCAGCCCTTCAGCTAAAAAATCAGAGCAACCTTCTGACCTGTGATGATGTCGGTGAGTCAAGCTCGTGTGGTCTCTGCGGCACCTGTGCCTGTCCCGAGCGGTTTCAGTCCGTCGGAGCGGGCTCGGACCGGCGCCGTCGAGCGGCGCCCAGGACGTTGAAGAACACGTTGAGCAGCAGCGCCGAGGCGGTCGCGGTGACGATGCCCGAGTGCAGGATCATCGTCGCCCACTCCGGGAAACCGGAGAAGAAGTCCGATGAGGCGATCGACAGGACGCCGAACCCGAGCGAGACCGCCACGATGACCAGGTTCTGGTAGTACCGGGCCCTGCGGTGATCTGCGATAACCCGCATCTGTCCAGGTCAGAGGGTTCCATTGAGGGATCTTCGCGACGGTTGGGAGCCGGTGGGGGACGTTCGTATCTCCCAAGAATCTCCCAGTGGTGGTGGGAGACGGCCGTCTCCCACCACTCACACCAGCGGCTCCGCTGCTGTGAAGGTCTCTCGATCACACACGAAATGAGTGATCGTGATGGAGCCTTCCCGTTGGTCACGAACGGTGACCATCGCCGCTGTGCTGATGCTCGCGGGTATCGCCGCGGTGGTGTCCTACTCGCACATGTACGAACTCGCCCTGCGCCACGGCGAACCCCCGTGGAGAGCCGCCCTGTTCCCGCTCTCGGTCGACGGCATGATCGTGGGCGCCTCCATGACCCTGCTCAGCGACGCCCGCCACGGACGCAAGGGCGGTCTGTTGCCGTGGGGACTGTTGATCATCGGCTCGGCCGCGTCCTTGGCGGCGAACGTGGCGGTCGCCGACCCCACGATGTGGTCGCGGATCATCCATGCCTGGCCGTCGTTCGCGTTGATCGGTGCGTACGAGTTGCTCATGAGGGAGTTCCGCACGGCGGCGCGGGGCGTACGCACTGCGTACGCAGACGATGAGCAAGGCCCTGCTGAGATCACAGGTGCAGAGTTCGTCAACACACAGCGGGGAACTGCATCTGAGGTGACAGAAGCTCCTGACCTCCAATTCGTGGATGACGTGGATGGAATGGGGAACGAAAAGGCCTTGACGCCATTTCAGGCCCGAGCTTGGCAGTGGGCGTTGGAGCGAGAACGTGAGACTGGAAAGCTACCGACGGGGGCACAGATCGCTGAGTGCTTCTACCGTAAGGAACGTTGGGGAAGATTGGTGAAGGAACGCGGGCTTCGGACGCGGGATGACACCCTCGAAAAGTTTTCTTCTACGCTATCTGAGCGTCACTAGCAGCCGTGCGCAAAGGAAGCACCGGATTCGGCGCGCCGGAACGATCGATCTTTTAACTCAGCTGGCTGGGACCTTCAAGTAATCAGCTCTGAGAGCGTGTTTGAGAAGGGGTAACGGTCCGGGCACTTCGCCCGCGCTGCTGTCGTCAGGCCGCGAGCATGGCCACCATGGCGCGACGCCCGACCTACCCCTCTGAGCTGACCGATGACCAGTGGGGCCTGATCGAGCCCCTGCTCCCACCGGCCAACACCGGCGGCCGACCCGGGAAGCACCCCCGCCGCGATGTAGTGGACGCGATCTTGTACGTGGTGCGCACCGGCTGCTCCTGGCGGCACCTGTCCGTGGACTTCCCGCCCTGGCAGAGGCGTGTACTGGTACTTCTCCCTCTGGGAGGAAGCCACGGTCACCGAGCAGGTCATGGCCGTGCTGCGCCGCCGGCTGCGCAGCGCGCAAGGACGCGGGGGCGAGCCCTCGGCCGGGATCATCGACTCCCGGAGCACGAAGGGTGCCGCCACCGTCGGCCAGCGGACCAGGGGCTATGACGCGGGCAAGAAGGTCAACGGCCGTAAGGGGTTCATCGTCACCGACACCCTGGGGCTGTTGCTGGTGGTGTGCGTGATGGCTGCCTCGGTTCAGGACCGGGACGGGGCCAGGACCATCCTGTTGAGCCTGTACCTGACCGCGCCGGTGCGGTTCGTGTTCGCTGACGCGGGGTTCGCTGGAAAGCTGGTGGCCTGGGCCGAGGGGTTCGTGGGAACGACTGTGCACATCGTGCGCAAGGCTCCCGGCCAGGTGGGGTTCGCGGTGATCCCGCGGCGGTGGGTGGTGGAGCGCTCGCTGGCGTGGTTGACCAATCACCGGCGTCTGGCCAGGGACTACGAGCGTGACCCCGCGGTGTCTGAGGCCATGGTGCGCTGGGCCGCGAGTGGCCAGATGGCCCGCCGTCTCGCACGAGGACAAGATTCCGTCCGCCAGCGTGCCTGGACGGGCCAGGATCTCATTTCCTGACCCTTCTCAAACACGCTCTGAGGCCTCTTTTGGTTGGCGAGAAGCATCGGATTAGAAGTCCGATGCTTTCGTGCCTGTACGTGCCACAGGGTGCCGTTTCATCCCAATCCATCCGATCACTGCTGTCGTTTCGTGTCAAGGGATGCCGCCCGATGACCTCCCGGTCCAGAACTGCGGAGCACGAACGGAGCACGCAGCTCTCGGACGAGTCCGATGGTGCGTTGGGTGTTTCCCGCGAGGACACGGCCCGTCATCGCCGTTCCTACTTCTTCCTCTGGAAGCGCTGGCGGGGGAGTACCTCAGACGTGGCGACCCAGCCGAGGTACCAGTCCGTGAAGCTGATCCTTGTCTGTGGTGTGCCCAGGGGGCGGAAACCTCCCTCGGCCGGAAAGCCGTCGACCCACATGTTTCCGCGCTCGGCTCCGGTCATGACGAGCCAGTGGAAGTGGTCGCAGCCCTCGTGGCTCAGGCACACGGCCCCCTCCGCGAGCCTGTTGAAGAGGTCGTCGTCGGCGCCCCGCCACTCGCGGTACGCGGCGTCGAACGCCTCCTGCGTCGCGAAACCAGCCCGGTCCGGTTCCCTGTCCTCATGCTCGGCCAAGAGGCGTTCCCGTTCCTGGGCCGTGGGGAAGGGAACGGACAAGGTGGCGTGTCGGGTCGAGGGCCCTTCCCCGATCCATGCCCACCCGGTTGCTGTTCTGCGCAGGGTGCTGAGCCCGTACCCGGGGCCCGCTCCGCCAGCGCCGACCTCCAGGAGGAACCCGCGGTAGTCGTCAGGCAGCGAGACACCCCACTGCATCTCCGCCTCAGCCACCTCCGCCTCTGAGAGCGGAACGGCGAGTGGCAGGCTGCGTCCGTTGGCTCCGTACTGATCCCGCGCTCCGGGCACGTCGTGCTCCCGGGCCGCAGGAGCAAGGGCTTGGACCCGCTCACAGACACGGCTCCATCTTGTTGTCCTCACGGGCTGAAGCGTAGATCAAGGGATGGACGCTGATGCAGGGCTGCCGGAGGTCGAGGCCAGCGACGTGTCGCGAACTGGGCGCTGGGCGAGCAGGGGAGCCCTGGCCACGTGTAACCGTTGGCTGGGGATCGTGATTCTAGGTCGCCGTGTCTGTGCGGGAACGAGCTTGCTTAGAACGCTGGTGGCAGGGGGTGAGGGAACCCATCATGTCGTTCCGGCAGGCCACGGCGGAAGCCGAGGCGTATGTGGCTGAAGAGAAATGGCCCCGTCTCGGTTCCACATGGGCTGGCCGATAGTAAAGCAATCTCCGGACCGCAGCCTTACAAAGCTGTGAACTGGGAATTCATGGCCTTCAGTGTCGGCCACGACTCTGAGCCTGTTGACTCGGAAGCGTTCTAAACCTCAAGCCTTTGGCCTTTCGTGGCCACAGGCCAATCGGGCGCCTACCCAGCGTTATAGCTGCTGTTCAAGACAGCTGGGCATCTCCGGAGTGATGTGCATCTCTCCGGGTTTGTTTGTTTTGTCCTGCTAACTTCCCTTCCGGTTCCAGGACATCGACCGGGGCCAGCCCGACCCCGGGCTGAGCAATTCCCCACTCGGTCATCCCCTACCTGGGTCTAGAGAGCACTCCGCCATGCCCCGCGCCGTGTGTACAGCGACCGCCGCTGCCCTGTCAGCCGTGTTGCTCGCCCCCTTCCTGTACTCGAGCGCCCACGCGCATGAGGAGCCCGGGCCGCCTCCTGGTGAGGGTTCGGTCTCCACCGCGGAGCTGTCTGAGCAGGCCGCCCTCACCGAGGCGAGCCAGACCGGTGAACCGGTGGAGATCGCCGGGGCCACCACCGAGACCACCCGCCATCTGGCCAACCCCGACGGCAGCTTCACGATGGAGCAGAACGCCCATCCGGTCCGGGTGCGTGAAGGTGACGGGTGGACCCCTGTGGACACCGATCTGGTGGTCGACTCCCAAGGCCGGGTGCGCCCCAAAGCCGTGGTGGCCGACATCGTCTTCTCCGGTGGCGGGGACGGTGCGCTGGCGAGCATCGGTTTGGGCTCCAACTTGGTGGAGTTGGGCTGGCACGAGGACCTGCCCGCACCGGTGCTCGAAGGCGACCAGGCCACCTACCCCGACGTGCTACCCGACGTGGACCTGGTGCTGACCGCCGGGGTCGACGGGTTCGGGCAGGTACTGGTGGTGCACACCCCTGAAGCAGCCCAGCACGAGAAGCTCGCCGACCTGGAACTGGGTTTGGCCACCCAGGGCGTGAGCATGCGCCTGGGTGAGCACGGCAACCTGGACGCCATCGGCGACAGGGGCCAGGAGAGCGTGTTCAGCGCCGTGGCACCGGCCATGTGGGACTCCTCGGGGGAGGAGGAGATGGCCGAGGACGCCACCCTCATGGCGCCGACCGGTGCCCGCACCGCTCTGCTGGACGTGGATCTGACCCCGGACAGGATTCGCCTGGTCCCGGACGCGGCGATGCTCGCCGACGAAACCACCCAGTACCCGGTCTACATCGACCCCTCAGTCGCGGTCAGCCGGGTCGGGCGCACTTACGTCAACCGCAACTACCCCACCCAGTCGTACTGGAACTACGCCACCTCCCACACCCCCGGCGTGGGCTACGAACCAAACGAGACCAGCACCAAGCGGGCGTTCTGGCGGTTCAGCATCGACTCGCGCACCAAGAACGCTGACATCACCCGGGCCACCTTCCGAGCCAAGGTCACCCACGCCTACGGGTGCACCAACGCCCAGGTGCAGTTGTGGCGCACCAACGCCATCACCTCCAACACCACCTGGAACTCCCAGAACTCGTCCTCGTTCTGGAACACCAGGCTCGACACCCGCACCATCAACGCCGGACGCGCCAACTGCCCCGGCGGTGCCTCTCCGACGGTGGAGTTCAACGCGACCACCGGCTACCTGTGGAGCCGCGACGCCGGACACGCCACCACCACCGTGGGGTTGCGCGGCAACGAGACGCGCTCGAGCAGCAACTGGGACTGGCGGCGCTTCGCCTCCAACCCCACCCTGCAGGTGGACTACAACAACCCGCCTGAGATTCCCACCCGGGTTTCGGACTCCCACGGCGGCGAATGCGCCACCGACCCCGACAACCCGCGGCTGATTAACCAGACCCGTCCCACCTTCACCGCCTATGTGCGCGACCGCGACTCCACCTCCGCCAACCGGCAGAAGGTCAAGACCCGCTTCGCCTGGTGGGTCGACGGCCAGCGCCTGGGGGATGTGGACACCTCAATGACCGACATCGCCGTGTGGTCCTCCGGCTCCTTCCAGTCAGTACGCTCGGGCACTCTGCCTGAGAACGTGCTGATCACCTACCGGGCCAACGCCAACGACGGCATCTCCTGGTCGGGCTGGTCCACCCGCTGCTACCTCATGGTCAGTACCGATCGCCCCGAGCAGGGACCCGAGGTCACCTCCACCGATTACCCGGCCGGCGACGTCTTCCACGGTTCCCCGGGGCTGCCGGGCGAGTTCACTTTCTCCAACAACGGTGTCGAAGGCGCCACCGGTTACAAGTACGCCCTCAACGACGACTCCTGCGTCACCGAGGTCGAGCCCGACACCCCCGGTGGATCGGTGACCCTCACCCTCACCCCCCGTCTGGAAGGCCCCAACCGGATCTACGCCCGCACCGTGGACGCCTTCGGTAACTCCTCCGACTGCGTACTGGCCTACACCTTCCTGGTCGCACCCCCCAGCGACCCCGTCGCCCACCTGGCCTTCAACGAAGGCCAGGGCGACCGCGCCTCCGACGCCATCGACCCCGAACGCGGCGCCACCCTCACCGAAGGCGTCGACTGGGTCCGCGGCCGCGTCGGCACCGTCGAAAACCCCGACACCAACCCCACCCCCCGCCTGAACGGCACCGCCGTCCACACCAGCGGCTACACCGACGGCGACCCCGGACCCTACGACCAGATCAACGCCGACTACCCGGCCGTAGACACCTCCGGCACCTTCTCGGTCTCGGCCTGGGTCAAGCTCGACCGCGCCCACGCCCACCACACCGCGGTGGCCCAGGAAGGCGAGGAACAGAGCGCCTTCCACCTGGGCTACCAGGGCAACACCGGCGAGTGGGTGTTCAAGATGTCCCCCGAGGACCAGTACTGGGACGGCTCCCGCGAATGGGCCGTCGTCACCTCCTCCGCCCCGGCCGAAACAGGGGTCTGGACCCACCTGGTGGGTACTCACGACTCCCAGACCGGTGAGCTGGTCCTGTACGTGGACGGCATCCGCCAAGGCAGGGCCACCCACACCGGCCCCTGGGAGGCCACCGGCCCCCTGACCGTGGGCCGCGCCCTCTTCCAAGGGGCAGCGAACTACTACTGGCCCGGAGCCGTCGACGACGTCAAGGTCTGGGACCGCCTGGTCCTGGACCAGACCGTCACCGACGCCGAACAGCACTCCGAAGTGTGGAAACTGGCCAACCGCCCCCTGGCCCCCGAAGGACGCTGGGCGCTGGACGAATACCAGGGCACCACCGTGGCCGACTCCACCGACCACAGCCTGCACGCCACCCTGCACGCCGACCCCGACACCGCCTGGGACCTGGCCGAGAACGACGTCACCTTCTCACCCGGCGTCCGACTCAACGGCGACGACGAGTACATCCAAGCCACCGGCCCAGCGATCCGCACCGACCGCAGCTTCACCACCGCCGCCTGGGTGCGCCTGGACGAGACCGGCCAGGGCGTCAACACCTCCGCTCTGAGCCAAGCCGGCCAGTACCAGAGCGGCTTCCATTTGGGCTACCAGGGCTCCAACGGCAACTGGACCTTCAAAATGGCCCCCCACGACGACGCCCCCACCGACGGCTCGGCCGGATGGACCTACGCCTACTCCACCACCCCCGCCCGGCTGGGCGAGTGGGCCCACCTGGCCGGGGTCTACGACCACACCAGCGGCCAACTCGTCCTGTACGTCAACGGATTCGAAGAATCCCGCGTGAGCGTCGACCATGCCTGGCACGCCGACGGCCCAGTGCGCATCGGCAGCGGACAGCACCGCGGTAACAACACCTATTTCTGGACCGGCGACCTCGACGACGCCCACACCTACCAAGGGGTGCTCAACGAACGCGAGCTCTCCCAGATCTACGCCGGAGAGATCCCCGTCCCGCGACTGTGATCTCGCGTTCCACCCTCGCCCCTGTTCTCCCCCTGATCGTCACCCCGCCCCGCAAGGCGGGGTGACAGGAGGCTTGCTGTGATTCCGCGCAGTGACACCCCTGACCCTGTTTCTACCTCTGCTGCTTCGACCAAGCCTGGTCCGATCCGTCGTGGCGTTACCTACGCGGTGGCCATGGTCATGGTCGCCGGGCTGCTGAACACGCTCCCGGCCTCGGCCACCGCGTTCAACCCCCGCCCGGAGGTGGAAGAACAGCCTTCGGTCGAGGGCAGTAACGCGGTCGCCCAAGCCCTGGAGCAGGACAACGCGGTCGCCGAGGCCGCAGTGACCGCTCCGGCGAAGGTGGCCTGGCCCGAAGCCACCAGCATCGACGTCGACCTTGACCAGAGTGCGGCTCGCACCCTCAGCGCGCAGGAGAACGCGCTGGTCACGGTGGAGGCCGTGACCGGTGAGGAGTTCGAGGACTGGGAAGTTCCCGAGCACTGGCAGGAAGTGCTGGAGGAAGAGGCCGCCAGCGAACTGCAGGAGCAGGCGGCCGAAGAACAGGTCGAGGAAGAGGTACTCGACGAGACGGTCGACGAAACGGTCGACGAAACCGCAGAGGAAGCCACTCCCGAAGAGGACCTTGAGGCCACCGCGGTAGACGAAGAGGCCGCTGACAGCGAGAACGGGTCAGCCACCGCACGGGAACCAGAACCCTCCGAGGCTGAGGAAAGCACCCCCGACGAAGAAGCGCAGACCCTCGCAGCACCCGCGCAGGTCGAGCCGATCGAGGTCTCCGAACCCGAACCGGTCACCTCAGTCCAGATCGAGGTCCTGGACCAGGACCAGGCCGAGCAGATCGGGGTCAACGGCCTGCTGCTGCGGGTGAGTCGCACCGACGACTCACCCACCATCGCGCCGGTCGAACTCGATATCGACTACTCCGACTTCGCCGAGGCCTTCGGCGGCGACTACGCCTCCCGGCTGACCATGGTCGAGATCGACGAGTGCGTGCTCGACGACTCCTGCGACACCGGCGACACCGTCAGCTACGACTCAGCCGAGCTGTTGGCCAACGACACCCACGAACAGCAGGTCACCGCTCGGGTGAGCGCCGCACCTCAAGGCGCCCTGATGGCGCTGGCCGCCGCCCCGGGCGGCGGCAACGGCGACTACGCGGCCACCCAGCTCTCGGCCGCCTCCAGCTGGAACGTCAACAACCAGTCCGGTGACTTCTCCTGGTCCTACGACTTCACCACCCCACCCGCCCCCAGCAGCCTCAACCCCGCCATCGGGCTGGGCTATTCCTCCGGAGGCGTGGACGGGCGCATCGCCACCTCCAACAACCAGACCTCCTGGATCGGTGACGGGTTCGCCTACGCCCCCGGCGCGATCGAACGCCGCTACTCCGCCTGCGTGGACTCCGGCCACGAGACCGGCGACCTGTGCTGGAACACCGACAACGTCACCCTTTCCATGACCGGCCACTCCGGTGCCCTGATCAAGGACGACGACGGTACCTACCGGCTCTCCAACGACGACGGCACCAAGGTCGAGCGCCTCACCGGCGCCAACAACGGCGCCCATAACGGCGAGTACTGGAAGGTCACCACCCCCGACGGCACCCAGTACTTCTTCGGCCAAAACCGCCTGCCCGGCTGGTCCAGCGGCGACCCCGAAACCAAATCAGCGCAGACCCTCCCGATCTACGCCACCAAGTCCGGCCAGCCCTGCTACAACGCCACCTTCTCCCAGTCCTGGTGCCAGCAGGCCAACAAGTGGAATCTCGACCACGTCGTGGACGTGCACGGCAACGTCATGACGTTCTACTACGACGCCGAGACCAACCACTACGGCCGCAACCTCACCAACACCGCCACCCCCTACGTGCGCGCCGCCAACGTCAAGCGCATCGAGTACGGGCTGCGCAGCGACGACGTCTACGCCACCGCCCCGGCCCGGGTGATCTTCTCCTCCTCCGAACGCTGCCTGGTCACCTCCTCCTTCGACTGCGCCGCCGACAAGCGCACCTCGGGCAACGCCAAGCACTGGCCTGACGTGCCGCTGGACCAGGACTGCAAGTCGGGCCAGTCCTGCGCCGGACGCCATTCGCCGACCTTCTGGTCCACCAAGAAGCTCGACGCCATCACCACCCAGATCCGGGTCGGCGGCTCCTACACCGACGTGGACACCTGGAAGCTGGAGCACTCCTTCCCCGAGGCTGGCGACGGCACCGGGCCCACCCTGTGGCTGGACTCCATCGAGCACGTGGGCAAGGTCGGCGGGACCGAAGCGATGCCCAAGATCAGCTTCGCGGGCACCCAGATGCCCAACCGGGTCGACTCACCCACCGATGACATCGCCCCGATGCTGCGCTGGCGCATTACCTCGATCTACACCGAGTCCGGCGGCCAGTTCGACATCACCTACTCCCAACCCGAGTGCGAACCCGGCAAAACACCCAAGCCGCACGAGAACACCAAACGCTGCTACCCGGTGCTGTGGACCCCCGAGGGAGGGGTGGAGCTGACCGACTGGTTCCACAAGTACGTGGTCACCGAGGTCAACGAAGTCGACCTGGTCTCAGACCAGCCCACGTTGACCACCAGCTACGACTACGTCGGAACCCCCGCCTGGCGGTACACCGAGGCCGACGGCATGGTCAAGGACAAGTACCGCACCTGGGCCGACTGGCGCGGTTACGACCGCGTCATCGTGCGCACCGGCCACGAGGGTGAGGAACGCACCGAGACCGAGTACCTGTACTTCCAGGGCATGCACGAGGACAAACAGCCCTCAGGCAAACGTTCGGTATCCATCACCGACTCCAGCGGTGAGGAACACACCGACCACAAGGAACTCAGCGGTGCCCTACTGGAAACCATCACCCGTGATGGTGAGGGCGGCCAGGACATCTCCCGTGAGATCGACACCCCTTGGCTGAAGAAGACCGCCGAGGTCAAACACAGTTGGGGTAGTCAGACCGCGCACATGGTTCGGACCGAACAGGTGAACAGCTATGTGCGCCTAGCCGACGGAACCTGGCGCCACGCACGGCTGGACCACACCTTCAACGACGACGGTGCTATCACCCGTACGCGTGACCACGGTGACGTGGGTGTGACCGGCGATGAGAAATGTGTCCACACCACCTACGTCAACAACACCGACGCACACATCCTCAACCTCGTTTCCCGTGCCGAGACCCTCGCCGTCGACTGTGGGGACACCCCGAACCGACCCGAAGACGTCATCACCGACGAACGGGTCGCGTATGACGGTGGCGATCCCGGCGACACCCCTACCCATGGGCTGCCCACCAGCACTCAGAAACTCGACTCCTACTCCAATGGTGAACCCGTCTACCAGACGGTCGACCAGACTGAGTTTGACACTTTCGGCAACACTGTCAAAGAGATCAATACGGCTGGTCGGGTGACCACCACCGAGTACGGTTTCACCGCCTCCGGGCTGCCGGAGTCAGTCACTGAGACCAACCCCCTGGGTCACAGCACCACCACCACGGTCGACCCCGCCCGTGGGCTCCCGGTTTCGGAGACCGATGCCAACGGCCGCACCATGAACATGGCCTACGACCCACTCGGCCGTGTCACATCGGTATGGCTGCCCGACCGCGACCCGGCCACGGACACCCCCACCGCGAAGTTCGAGTACCACGTCCGCCAGGACGGGCCTACCTCGATCACCACGCACACCCTGCAAAGTTCGACCGAATACGTCACCGGCCACGAGATCTTCGACGCCTTCCTACGGCCGCGCCAGACCCAGAGCCCCGCACCCGGTGGTGGCCGACTGGTCACCGACACCTTCCATGACACCCGCGGCCAGGTCGTCAAGGAACGCGCTCCGTACTACAACGCCGAGGAACCCACCGACACGCTATTCGTCGTCGCCAACGACGCCGAGATCCCCCGCCAAGGCGTCACTGTCTATGACGGCGTCGGCCGAGTCACTGACAACCTTCATGTCGCGTTCGGTGAGGAGCGTTGGCGCACCAGTACCGAACACCACGGGGACCGTACCCTGATCACCCCGCCCGACGGGGGCACGGCCGTCACCTCCATCGTTGACGTCCAAGGACGCCTGACCGAGGTACGAACTCACCACGGAGGCACACCCGAGGGCGACTACGACGCCATCGCCTACACCTACGCCAAGAACGACCAGCTGGCGACGGTGACCGACCCTGAGGGCAACGTCTGGCAATACACCTATGACATGCGCGGTCGCCTGGTGCGCACCGATGATCCCATCAGCGGTGCCACCACGATGGGCTACAACGAGCTCGACCAGCTGGTGACCACCTCTGACGCGCGTGGTCAGACTTTGGCCTATGGATATGACGAGATCGGCCGTCAAGTCGGGCTCTACGAGGACTCGTCGCAAGGCGAGAAGCGGGCCGAGTGGGTCTACGACACCCTCGCCAAGGGGCACCTGACCTCGTCCACTCGCTACACCGACGGGGAGCCCTACACCACGCGTGTGGTGCGCTACGACCAGTTCTACCGGCCCACCACCACCGAGATTCGCATTCCCGACAGCGAAGCGATGCTGTCCGGGCGATACCGCTTCTCCACCCAGTACAACTTCGACGGCTCGGTCCGAGCCCTGACCCTGCCCGCTGCCGGTGGCCTTGGGCAGGAAACCATCGCCTACAGCTACAACGAGTTGGGCATGCCCACTCACATGTCGTCGAGGCTCGACGACTACGTGACCGACACCGTCTACAGCAACACCGGTGAACTGCGTCAGATCGCCCTGGACACCGGAGTCTCTGCCGCCCACACCACGTGGATGACCTGGGACTACGACACCGCCACCGGAAGGCTCGCGGAGACCACGCTGGTGCCCGAACGCGGCATCACCGGCTCCCTGGTGCACCAGCACTACACCTACGACGACGCGGGCAACGTCCTCAACCTGCGCGACGAACCCACCGCCGACCACCTCCAGACGGACGTGCAGTGCTTCAGCTACGACCACATGCGACGCATGACCGGGGTCTGGACCCCCGATGCCAGCGGCGAACAGGCTTGCGCTGCTGAACCCACCGCGAGTGCTCTGGGCGGCGCGGCCCCCTACTGGCACGAATACACCTACGACACTCTGGGCAACCGCGAAACCGAGGTCCAGCACGGTGGACCCGGCGGTGACATCACCCGCACCTACACCCACGGCGGCGCAGCCGGTGTGGCGCCCCAGGCACTGACCCAGGTGGAGGAGTCCGGCCCTGCGGGGGACCGGTTGGAGACCTACTCCTACGACGAGGCCGGCAACATGATCGGCCGCACCACGGCCTCCCGCGACCAGGAACTGGAGTGGGATGTCGAGGGCAACCTGGCCCAGGTCACCGAAGAGGACGGGTCCCAGACCTCCTACACCTATGACGCCGACGGTCAGCGCCTGATCCGGGAGGACCCGACCTCCACCACCCTGTATCTACCGGGTATGGAACTGCGCCTGGACAAGGAAGACCTGGTCCAGGAGGCGACCCGGTTCTACTCCCATGCAGGCCAGACGGTCGCGGTCCGCCAGAACGACGGCACCCTGACATGGATGCACGCCGACCACCACGGCACCGGGCAAGTCGCGGTCAATGCTCGGACCGGTGAGGAGACCCGCCGGTACACGACGGCGTTCGGTGTCGATCGCGAAAGCCACGGAGAATGGCCCTCCGACCGCGGTTTTGTGGGCGGCACTATCGATGCCTCCACCGGGCTGACCCAGCTTGGGGCGCGCGCCTACGATGCGGATCTCGGTCGATTCATCTCGGTGGATCCGATTATGGACGTGACCGACCATCAGCAGATGCACGGTTACGTTTATTCGAACAACAACCCGGTGACCTTCACTGACCCCACTGGATTGTTCTGGGCGGGTGAGTCGGGATCAAGATACGCTACTTCTCGAATTTCTCCTGCTGCGCAATTGGTGCATGACAGGTGGTTGTACAACCAGCAGCACAACAACCGTAACAACCCCGTTGCTCTCCAAAAAGCGACGGAGCGATACAACCAAAATGTCAGAGGCGGATTCAGAAGCACGTCCACCGGGTCCCGTGGTGGCGGGACGACGTATCAGAGCCAGAAAGGGCCCTCGCAGGCCTATCTGAACGCGCAGCGTGAGAAGGAAGAGGCTCAGCGGAAGCTGGTCGCCGCTGCGACGGGTCTAGCGAAGTTGGTCGCGGACGAGCTGGGAATCACAGCTGGTCTGGAGTGTTTCACCACTGGAGATTTGGGTGCATGTGGTGAGACCGCGCTGAACGTCGCGATGATGTTCGTGGGCGGTTTGCCGGCCAAACTCGCTGCGAAGTACGGGCTGCGGTGGGGTAAAGCAGCGGAGTTGGGTCGGCGGATCTCCGCGCTCGGCGGTGACCTGATTGATGGCATCAAGGACCTGAACAAGGCCAACAAGAAGATGCAGGCGAGCTGCCCGATTGGGAACAGTTTCGTCCCTGGCACGGCTGTGGTGATGGCTGATGGTTCCACCAAGCCCATCGAGGACGTCGATATCGGTGAGAAGGTCCTGGCGACTGACCCGGAAACAGGGGAGCAGTCAGCTCGGACGGTCCTGGCCACCATCATCGGTTCTGGTGCCAAGAGCCTAGTGCAGATCACCATCGACCCGACGAGCGAACGCGATGTCCCTGAAGGGGATGGGGCTGGTTCGGGTGAGGAGTCTGAGGGTGTTCCGGGGCCGGTAGTGGCCGGGGACGTGATCATGGCGACCGATGGTCACCCGTTCTGGGTTCCGGATCTGGGCCTGTGGGTGGACGCGATCGATCTCGCCCCGGGCATGTGGCTGCAGACCTCCTCGGGCACTTGGGTTCAGGTGTCCGCGGTTCAGCCCTGGACTCAGAGCGCGACGGTCCATAACCTGACCGTGCAGGGCGTCCACACCTACCACGTGGCTACTGGTTCACTGGACGTTCTCGCTCATAACTGTAAAGTAACCATCTCAGATGGGGCAATTGATCATGCATGGAACAAGCACAGGGCTGGAGGTGAATATCACAATGAAGGAAGAACTGAGAACGTCCTATCTTCAGAGATTGCAGATAAGGGACAGTTTAGGGGATTGGTGGAGTCGGTGGCGGAAAATGGGAGTAGATCTGAGCGTTCCAGTAGTGACCCTCGGGAGGGCTACTATCTCGACCAGTCGTTTGATGAGCCAGAAATTGGCCTAAATGGACAAAATGGGCTTAGGCTGTTCATTAAGGGTGACAATTTCACCTCCGTGGCTCCTCGGTATATGTACTAGAGAACTTTTTGGACGCATGGTAATAAAATTCGATTTTGATGTAGACGAAGGAGATTTCTCTTGGTCCCCACTGTGGAGTCCAGTTGGGCTCGACGGGCGGAAAAGTTCCTGGGCTGAAGTTGGCAGAAGTCGGATCGTCCATGATTTCTTTCGGGCCGATATTAAATTCTCCGCCGGTGGGGTTGATTTTGGCCCGAGGGGGGGTGCGTACCCGTTAGTTGAGTATCTACTGATGTTAGAGCTGGCATGCAAGGAGTTGCAAGTCCATCGAGGGTCTCAGGTGGAAGCGTCTGATATGTCATTTCGAATGTATTTCATCATCATTGAGGGCGATGTGATGATGTCATCCGATTTGACCAAAGAGGTCTCCCGAGTGTCGATGTGGAAATATCACACTTCGGTGGATGGTGCAATTGGAGAGGTTAGGAGGAAAATCTTTTCAATTCACCCAGAGTGTAGAAATAATGATTTCTGGGGTGGGTTGGAAAAGAATCGATGTAGGGGTAATCATTGACGGACCTTGCCTGGTCAGGGGCACGCAGAGCTCCAACAAAGTTAGGGCGATGGGGATGTGACCTGCATCTTCGTAGTGTTTGGTATCGAGGTTGCTGGAGGCTGTGGCTCGTGCCGGGATCGCCTCCCGTCACTCACCTTCTTTTCCCCCCGGGGGTGAGACTGGGGTTGGAGGTGGTGATGATGTTCGGTTCGGGTTCGGTGTTCAAGCGGTGCGGGTGCCGGGTGGTCGGTACCTCGAGAAGGCTCGGGGGTGGTTGTCCGCGGTTGCGGTGTCGTGGGCATGGGAGCTGGTACTTCTCGCTCGATTCGGAGCGGTCCGAGGGTGGTCGGTGTCGGGTCCGGCGGGGCGGGTTCGCTTCCCGTGAGGCCGCGCGTGCGGCGTTGCGCAGGGCCCGAGGCGATGAGGCGGGACCTGCGGAGCCGGTGGTGTGGACGGTGGCGGCCTGGTTGCAGCACTGGCTGGACGGGCGCAGCAGGTTGCGGGCGCGCACCCGGGTGAGCTATCAGGAGCACATCGACCGCTTCCTGATCCCGCATCTGGGTGAGGCGGTGTTGGAGGAGTTGACGCCCGCCCGGGTACAGCGCGCCTTCGAAGGCATCGCCGCACACATCACACCCCGGGGCCAGCAGGTGGCTGCGGCGACGGTGCAGCGGGTGCGGGCCACGTTGCGCGCGGCGTTGAACACCGCCGTAAGGGAGCGGTTGCTCCGGTCCAACCCGGCGAACGGGCTCCGGCTGGAGGGCGGGCAGAGTGCGCGACCGGTGGTGTGGACCGAGCAGGCCGTCGCCAACTGGCGCAGTAGCGGTGTGCGGCCGTCGGTGTCGGTGTGGATGGTGGAGCAGACCCGCGCTTTTCTGGACCACGTGTCTCAGGACCGGTTGTACGCGCTGTTCCACCTGGCGGTGATGACCGGGCTGCGCCGGGGCGAGGTCGTGGGGTTGCGGTCGGCTGACGTCGACCTGGAGCGGGGGGCGGTGCGGGTGGTGCGTCAGCTCCAGGCCCACCGCGGGCAGGGGTTGGTGGAGGTGGCACCCAAGAGCGCGGCGAGCCGTCGCACGTTGATGGTGGACCACACCACGGTTGCGGTGCTGCGCCGCCACTGGTGGCGTCAACAACAGGAGGAGGCCGAGGACCACGGCCGGGTGTGGGACCGGGGCGGGTATGTGTTCACGGCGGTGGAGGGCGGGGTGTTGGCGACGGAGCGGCTCTCGCGTCTGTTTCGGAAGCTGAACACCTCCAGCGGATTGCCGCCGGTGCGGTTGCACGATCTACGGCACGGGGCCGCGACGTTGGCGTTGGCGGCCGGGGTGGAGCTGAAGGTGGTGCAGGCGATGCTGGGGCACGCCAGCATCGTGCTGACCGCAGACACCTATGCCAGTGTGGTGCCGCAGGTGGCGCGCGAGGCAGCGGAACGCACGGCGTCGCTGGTGTTGCGGGATGCGGGCCGGGTTCGTCGCCAGGTGCGGGGCAGGGCTGGTCGGCGGAGTGGGGTGCTGGTCCCACCCGGGCTCCACCGTGGACCCACCACAGGGACGCCGAGGCTGGCCCATGTTCAGAGATGGCTGTGACCTGGGGTTTTGTGGCGTACCCGGCAGGATTCGAAGCTGCGACCGTCGGATTAGAAGCGGTTCCTGCTGTGGGAATTGCAGGCTCTGTTCGACAACGACGGCCTGCTCACCACCGACGAGGTGGCCATTGCCGCCGCCGGCCTGGCCTATGACGAGTACCTGGACACCGGTGCCTACATCTGTCAGCCCCGCCGCTCCTTCCGGGACGGGTTGACCCACATGGGTTTCTACGCTCAGCAGGCCAACCAGCCCGAGGTCGCCCGTATCGAAGCCCGCGAGGACCGGGTGCCCTTCACCTATGTCGAGGCCGACCGGAGTGAGGCCAACGGTGGAATTGATGCCCGTATCGGGGCTGTGATTTGCGGTGCCCTGGACGCGGGAGTACTGGAGGAGGGCGAGGAGTACATGGTGTTCCTGCTCTCCGGCTCAGAGGTTGCTGCGACCGTGGTGTTGGAAGCGCCGGTGGTCAACAACAAAGTGACAGCTTCTGGTCGTCCATGGGCATGGACGATGAGCCAGGGCTACGTGTCCTTGGCCAAGCTGTGCATGCCCGGAGCGCGCAGAGCCAGCGACTTGGAGAGGCTCTGAGCTTTCTGCTGACCCAGGCGGGAAGCAGATTGTCGGTACCAGCGGTTACCGTTCGGACATGGGCAAATCGGGGCCGAGCGAGGTCCGCCGTAAAGACATCGGTGACACCACGTACCGGAACGTCTGGGTCAGGGCAGCCGGACGTTGTGTCCTTTGCTCGACCTACCTCCTAGACACGAGATTCCACTACCGCTCGGCTAAAGCGGTCGGCGAGGTCGCACACAACGTCGGTGCCACCGACACAGCGGGATCCCCGAGGGGTAAGAGTGCCCTGACACTCGAGCAGCGTGCAGCGGAGGACAACCTCCTCTTGCTCTGCCACTCCTGTCACAAGGCGATCGACGATCCCGCGAACGTAGAGATGTTCACCCAAGAGTGGCTCTTGGCCCGGAAGCTCGAACATGAGCTCCGTGTCCACCGGGTCACGAACTTCGCGACACTGCAGAAGACGCTTGTTCTCGCCAACCGAGGTGTGCTCCGTGGAGCTCCCATCTCCGTGACCGACCGGCAAATCACTGAGGCACTTGTAGACGCAGGTCTCGTCGCGTATGTGAGAGACGGTTGGCGCACTGACGTCGTTATCGAGCTCGACGACGACCCGTCAGCCCCTTACACATGGGAGCGCGGGTGCTACCTGATCGATCAGGGAATCGAGAAACTGGAGACGGGAATCAAGCAAGGCGGGATAGACCACGTCTCCGTGTTCGCGCTCACGTACATACCGTGGCTCGTCTACCTTGGCTCCCGACTGGACGACACTCTCACAGTGAAGATCTTCGATCACGACCGTAAGGGGCGAGACCGGGCTTGGTGCTGGAAACAGCCGACAAGATCCCCGGTTTCCTTCGGGTCGATCATCGCAACCCTTGAGCCAGAGGCCGCCGAAGAGGTCGTCGCGGTCCTCAACGTTTCTGGGACGGTCAAGACTTCCCGCGTCCCCAGGAACCTCACGGATCTACCCGTCATCGAGCTCCGGCCAGATGAGGAGACCCCCCGAGCCGGGCTCATCGAGACGGAGGTGGATCTCGACGCCGCGGCGGAGGCCTGGATCGGGCTGTTGGCGAAAGTGGAGGAAAGGTGGCCTAACGCGCGTATTCTCCATGTGATCGGTCCTATCCCGGCGAGCCTTGCGGTGCGTGTTGGTATGCACCGGATGAGAAGTGCCCAGGCTGAACTCATCGTCTACCACCTCGACGGTGATGCCTACCATCCTGCCCCAGCCATCACTGACACGAACAACTTGTAGGACTGAGGAATTAAATGAAATCGATCAAATACTTCAACAAATTCCTATATGACACGGTCAACCTCCCGCAAGGACGACTTGATGAACTTGTCGGCCGTGTGGAATCCATCTACAGCGTGCCGGAGAACGAGGTCTCCCTATGGAGCTCACTAACTATTTCAACGTCCTGCTCAAGGACACCGTCAACCTCGGCCAGGTGAAGCTGGACTTGCTCGACTCGCGCGTCGAGGCGGTCTACAAGGCGTTGAATGCCGATGAGCAGATCCGCTCGCTCATTCTCGGCAAGACGCCCCAAGGATCTTGGGCCCATAGGACTATCATCAACCCCGTCGGTAGCAACGAGTTCGACGCGGACTTCATGCTCGACATGGGAGAGAACCCGGACTGGTCCGACGATCCCAAGAAGTATATAGAGGAGGTCTATGCGGCTCTGCACCGCCAGAGCACCTACGGCAACATGCCGCACTCACGCAAGTGCCGCTGCGTCCGACTCGTCTACGCGAACTCTATGCACCTCGATATCGTGCCGCACCTGAACCTCGCCGATGGACGCGAAGTCATTGTCAACCGCGATGACAACGACTGGGAGCTGACCGACCCCCAGGGCTTCACAGACTGGATGAAGAACAAGGACGCGCTCGCGAAGGGCAACCTTCGCAAGGTCATCCGACTGATGAAGTACTTGCGGGACCACAAGAACTCCTTCACCGGTACCCGGTCCATCCTCCTGACGACCATGCTCGGTGAGCAGGTCACCGAGCTGCGCACGCTGCTGGACCCCAGCTACTACAGCGACGTTCCGACCGCCCTCCTGCACATCGTCAAGGACCTCGACGTTTGGCTTCAGGCGAACCCGAGCACGCCGCCTGTCGCCGACCCGTCCGGGTCCGGTGTGTACTTCGGGCACCGATGGGGTTCTGATCCCGAGAAGGCACAGGCGACCTACAGCTACTTCCGGGACCGTATCCATGTCCACGCCGCCCAAATCGAGGAGGCGTACGAGGAGGAGAACAAGGAGCGCAGCATCGAGCTGTGGCAGGGCATCTTCGGCGACGGCTTCAAGGCTCCGGCCACCTCGTCCAGCAGTGCGAAGTTCCCGGCAGCAGCCCCCGCCGCAGCTTCCACTGTGGGGCGGTCTGGCCGCGCGGGATGAGCCGCCGCAACCGGGCCACACTCTCGGCCTGGCAAAACCGGCTCCTTGGCGAGCTGAGGTCACTCGCCAGGGAGCGCCCCCACGAGGTGCGGCTTGTCCAGCAACACCAGCTTGACGCTGACGGCGACGCTACCCTCCGGCTCCGGCTCCGCACCGCCGACATCTCGCATCGCCCCGGTGGGCTGGAACTCGGAGACGAAGAGGAATTCATCGTCAGGATTCACCCTTCGGTGTTCCTGCCCCCGAGAGCCGAAGTCGACCACACCCGCTTCCTCGGCTTCCCACACGTCCTCCAAGGGCAACGGCTCTGCATCTACCTAGACCCCTCTCGCGAGTGGCGCCCGTCCGCAGGAATGGCCGGATTCCTCAGCCGGCTGTGGGACTGGCTCACCGATGCCGCCAGCGGGGCATTCGATCCCTCGACCGCGATGTACCACGCTGTCGGAGGAGTACTCCACCACGCCGATGGCACGCCCACCATTGTCGTCCGCGAGCCCGTCCTACCGAAGCGGAGTCAGATCGCTTGGCTCATCCCTCGCTCACCGCACCGCTACGACCTCACCTCCTTGACCGGCCGCGACGGACACCGCACGCCCGTCTTCGTGCTTGCGAGTGACCTCCCCTTCGGTGCGGCATCCACCTTCGCGCTGTTCCTGACGCTCCTGGACGATCCGCATCTTGACCGAGCCGAAGGACGAGCATCGGAGGCCTCACCGCAGTCGCCCGCGTTCCTCATAACACTCCTCGCCAGCGCTCTACGAAACCCTGACGGCACCGAGCAGTACTTCGTGCTTGCCGTACCCCACCCCGCAGGCGGACCGCACCATCTTCTCGGCGGACGCCTCCCCGCAGCGATCGCCGACACCCTCCGGCACATCGCCAAGAAGCACGGCACCGCAGTCAACCTCGATCCAGCGATCATCAACGCCGACATCCCCATCGAATGGTGCAGTATGTCCGACGAACGGCAAGAGGTCACAACCCGACGCGACGATGACCGTCCCGTCAACGGCTTCCAAGGAAAGACCGTTCAAATCTGGGGCTGCGGCGGCCTGGGATCATGGATCGCCGAGTTCATCGCCCGCGCCGGTGCCGCCACCATCACCGTCTGCGACCCCGGCACCATTACCGGCGGACTCCTCGTCCGACAGAACTACACCGAAGCCGACATCGGCCAGACCAAGGCCGATGCCCTCGCCGCACGCCTCCGCGCGATCCGCGACGACCTGACCGTCACCGTCGCAGAAGGAAGGGTCCCTGATCCAGCCTTCTCCCTCGCCGCGGACCTCATCATCGACGCAACCGTCAGCCACAGCATCACCACCTACCTCGGCGCCCCCGCCGGTGAAGAGCGCAAGGCACTCATTGCCCAGGTCGCCACCGACTCCAGGACGGGAACGCTCGGCATCGCCAACATCTGCGCACCTGGTGCTACCTGTACACCATCTGAGCTTGACGACCAGGCCGGACGCTCGGTAATAGCCGATGGCCAGCTGGAGTTGTACCACCCGCTCTGGGAGGAAGCAGCCAAGAGCGACGAACTGATCCCCACCAGAGGATGCTCCGTACCCACCTTCCACGGTTCGGCCGCAGACCTCGCAGCAGTTGCCGCAACACTCGTCAACATGATCGGCCTCCACCTCCAACAGGCGGAGGCAGTCGTTTCAGGAACGCACCTTATCGCTCTGCCACACGCGACAGCTGGTCCACGGCATCATTTCCTTCCGGTTGCTTCGGGCAACCTCCCATGACGTGGGAAACATCGCTGCGCGCGTCGACGTCGCTGGCGACAACCTCGAACGCCGGGTCAACTCGGTCCTGGTACATCGCCGATGCAGCCGGTTACCCGCTTCCGTGAGGCTGCCCCTCAGCGGCCTATCTCGCGTCGGGGGTGATAGAGGCTTTGGTGCGTGCCGGGATCGCCTCCCGTCACTCACGAGGGCCGGGTTCCGCTGGATCAAGGCTGGAGCAGGTGCCCAGCTGGCATGGAGCTTTGTTGCTGACCGCACAAGAGACGACTAGGTGTACTGACCATGGAGGTTGGTAACACCCACCCCGGCTGACACACGCCAAGAGGGCCTTCGGTATCGGTGTGGATTACCACGTCTACACCGATCACCAGAAGGCCCTCGATGCCCCACACTACCCATGCCAACGCCCGCCTGACCCCCGCCGGGCGCCTGGCCCTGGCCCGCTGCGTGGTCAAGGACGGCTGGCCGCTGCGCCGTGCCGCCGAACGCTTCCAGACCAGCGTGAGCACCGCCGGACGCTGGGCCGGCCGCTACCGCACTCTGGGCGAGGCCGGGATGGTCGATGCCTCCAGCCGCCCCCACCACAGCCCCGGGCGCACCCCCACCCGGTGTGAGCGCCGCGTCGTCAAACTCCGCCACACCCACCGGTGGGGGCCGGCCCGTATCGGCGGCCACCTGGGCATGCACCCCTCGACCGTGCACCGCATCCTGGCCCGCTACCGCATGCCCCGCCTGGCCCACACCGACCGGGCCAGCGGGCGCACCGTGCGCCGCTACGAGCGCGACAAGCCCGGCGAGCTGGTGCACGTGGACATCAAAAAGCTCGGCAACATCCCCGACGGCGGCGGCCACAAAACGCTGGGACGGGCCCAGGGGCGCAAGAGGCGCTCCAAGGCCGGATATGCCTACCTGCACAACGCGGTGGACGACCACACCCGGCTGGCCTACTCAGAGATCCTGGCCGACGAGAAGAAGGAGACCGCGACCGGGTTCTGGAGGCGGGCCCAGGCCTACTTCGCCTCGGTGGGGATCACGGTGGAGCGGGTGCTGACCGACAACGGGGCCTGCTACAAGTCCCACCCCTGGCGCGATCTGTTGGCCGAGCAGGGCATCAAGCACAAGCGCACCCGCCCCTACCGGCCCCAGACCAACGGCAAGGTCGAACGGTTCAACCGGATCCTGGCCGAGGAATGGGCCTACGCCCGCCCCTACCGGTCCGAGTCCCAAAGGCGGGAGGCGTTCACCGGATGGTTGCACCACTACAATCACCACCGGTTCCACACCGCGATCAGCGGCCCTCCCGCCTCCCGCGTACCTAACCTCTCAGGTCAGTACACGCCGGAACCGTCCTGTGGTTCGGTCCGGGCACGGTCCACCGCCTGGTCAACCACGGCGGTCTGGAGCTCACCGTGGTCATGCAGAACGCGGGGCTCCCGGAGGCGGGCGACGCGGTCTTCACCTTCCCGCACGAGGTACTGGTGGACCGGGAGGCCTACGACGAGGCCGCCCGGCTCGACCCGGACGCTCCGGAGAAGGAGCTCGCCGGACAGGCCAGGGTGCGCCGCGACCTCGCCATGCGGGGCTACCTCGAACTCGTGGTGTCGGTCGAGGAGAACGGCCAGGAGGCGCTGCGGGAGTTCCACCGGATCGCGGCGCGGGTGGTCCGGCCCCGGGTCGAGGCGTGGCGGCGGATCTGGTGTGAGGGCGTGGAGCGGGAGCTGGAGCTGACCCGCGGTCAGCTCGCGGCGCTGGAGCGGGGCGAGCCCGGCATCATGCACGACGCGGCGCTGGTGCGCACCGATCCGCATCCGGGGCCGAAGCGTTTCGGTATGTGCGGACGACTCCGCACCTGGCAGGCGAGGGACATCGGCCTGGACCGGTCCTGACGAAGTCGCGGGCGGCCCCGGGGCCCCTGTTCCCGGGGCCGCCCGCTGTCTGTCTCGTGCGGGGTCCTTCAGAGGCTCTGGCATGTGCTGGCTTTGATCGAGAGCAGTTGACACCCCTGCCTGTTCACCGCTCCCCAAGGTGGGCTGCTGAGGCACGGGAACTTCAGGCAGCGGTTCTGGCGGACCGCGTGGGACGGCAACCACACCGGCGAGTCGCAGTGGCTACGCCCTGCTCTGGTTCCGGGGGTGAAGCGCATCTACGAGATGGTTGCCGAGGAGATGGAGAAGAGCGTACTCGCGGTGACCGGGACCCGGTGGATGCGGTGTGTGGGCGCTCTCACGCACAGGGAGCGGGAGCGGCTGTTCGGCATGGCGCCGACCCTCGAAGGGCACTGCCGTGGAAACAGCGAAGGCGGGCTCCCGGAGGAACCCGCCTTCTTCTTGTGGGCGATACAGGACTCGAACCTGTGACCCCTACCGTGTCGAGGTAGTTCAGGCGTCGCAGTGACCTGCGCCAACAAGCATTCGCCCAGTTCAGAGGGTTCCGTTGAGGGACCTTCGCGGCGGTTGGGAGCCGTTAGGGGACGTTCGCGTCTCCCAAAAATCTCCCAGTGGGTGGTGGGAGACGGCCGCCTCCCACCACCCACCCCGGCGGTTCTGCCGCTGCGAAGGTCTCTCGGTCACAGGAATGAAGTGATCGTGATGGAGCCTTCTCGTTGGTCACGAACGGTGACCATCGCAGCCGTGCTGATGCTCGCGGGCATCGCCGCGGTGGTGTCCTACTCCCACATGTACGAACTCGCCCTGCGCCACGGCGAACCTCCGTGGAGAGCAGCCCTGTTCCCCCTTTCAGTGGACGGCATGATCGTCGGCGCCTCCATGACCCTGCTCAGCGATGCCCGTCAGGGGCGCAAGGGTGGCCTGCTGCCCTGGGCCTTGCTGATCATTGGTTCGGTCGCATCCTTGGCCGCGAACGTGGCTGTCGCTGACCCTACGATGTGGTCGAGGATCATCCATGCCTGGCCCTCGTTCGCGTTGATCGGTGCGTACGAGTTGCTCATGAGGGAGTTCCGCACCGCAGCCAAGAGCGTACGCACTGCGTACGCAGACGATGAGCAGGATTCGAGTGATGGACTGGATTCGTCTCTGGGAAGCGGCCTGCGCCTAGTGGATCCGTCGGGGCAGGACAAGGCCCCCAAGCCGTTCACACCGTTTCAGGCCCGAGCATGGGCGTGGGCTGAGGAGTGGGAGCGGGACCAGGGGAAGCTGCCCGACGGGAAGAAGATCGGTGAACGCTTCGGTCGCAAGGAGCGCTGGGGTCGGTTGGTGAAGGAACGCGGCCTCTACGACCGCAGGTACTTCCAGGGGACGCACAGCAGACTGTCAAAAACATGACGGAGACCGGTGGTCAGGTGCACGGACGCCGTACCGAAGCGACCCTCTCAGAGTGAACGTCCTCACGGGGCCGGGAGTGCACCAAAGCCTGCCCGCCGGTCACCCGCAGCGATCCTGGAATATGGCGGCTATGTGAGGCTGTGGAAGCACATGAGCGGGGGCGACACTGTGGACGGCTCTACGGGTCAGTACTCACAGGTCATCGACAAACACCGCACCATCCACTGGCTGTCACCTGAGTTCGCTGGCTTACCCCCGCTCGCGCGGGGAAGACGCGTCCGGGATCGCACGGGACACGGGGAAGGACGGCTCACCCCCGCTCGCGCGGGGAAGACAGGTTCGCCGAGGTCGCCATCGCCCCCGACGACGGCTCACCCCCGCTCGCGTGGGGAAGACCGGACCGGTGCCCACTGGTCACCCGGCCCCCACGGCTCACCCCCGCTCGCACGGGGAAGACCAGCAGATAGCAGGGCCATGTCAGGGGGTCTCCGGCTCACCCCCGCTCGCGCGGGGAAGACCAGGCGCAGATGCACTACGCCCGCTGTGTGGACGGCTCACCCCCGCTTGCGCGGGGAAGACATCCACGAGTACGTGTGCACCCTGAACGTCCACGGTTCACCCCCGCTCGCGCGGGGAAGACGACCTCAGCGACCGCGAACCCAATCACCGCGACGGCTCACCCCCGCTCGCGCGGGGAAGACCTCCAGTGGACCGCCCCGGACCCGAGGAGGTACGGCTCACCCTCGCTCGCGCGGGGAAGACACCACCTTCACACCGCGAAGAACCGCGGCGGCCGGCTCACCCCCGCTCGCGCGGGGAAGACTCCGCACCGGAGTGGCGGCGTTCGGTTTCGGTCGGCTCACCCCCGCTCGCGCGGGGAAGACAGGACCCGCTCGAACAGCTGCTCGACCTCGAACGGCTCACCCCCGCTCGCGCGGGGAAGACGCCCCCCGGGATGGTTACGAGCCGCCCTACCCCGGCACACCCCCGCTCGCGCGGGGAAGACCGCGTGGGGGGAGACGGGCCCCCGCTCTCCGTCGGCTCACCCCCGCTCGCGCGGGGATGACGTGTCCGGCAGCGGCACGTACCGGACACGCTGCGGCTCACCCCCGCTCGCGCGGGGAAGACCGCGTGTGGGGAGACGGGCCCCCGCTCTCCGTCGGCTCACCCCCGCTCGCGCGGGGAAGACGTGTCCGGCAGCGGCACGTACCGGACACGCTGCGGCTCACCCCCGCTCGCGCGGGGAAGACTTAACCACCCATGATCAGGTTAAACACCAGCACGGCTCACCCCCGCTCGCGCGGGGAAGACGCCTAATCCCACGCATGTGTGTGGCCCCGATCCGGCTCACCCCCACTCGCGCGGGGAAGACGACCTGGTGGCCGGTCAGGTCCGCAGGTCCGGCGGCTCACCCCCGCTCGCGCGGGGAAGACCGCAGCCGCTGGAGGGGGCCGCACCGGGGGCACGGCTCACCCCCGCTCGCGCGGGGAAGACCGGCCGCGTGAGGCCCACCTCCTAGGAGGATCCGGCTCACCCCCGCTCGCGCGGGGAAGACATGACGACGGCGACGATCGCGATGAGAGCGGGCGGCTCACCCCCGCTCGCGCGGGGAAGACATCGTGACGCTGGACGATCGGCGGAACGCACTCGGCTCACCCCCGCTCGCGCGGGGAAGACGCCGACCCCGCCACCGCCGACGAACCCCAGTACGGCTCACCCCCGCTCGCGCGGGGAAGACCCCGCCACCCAGCGGGGCCGGGGGTCGGTCTGCGGCTCACCCCCGCTCGCGCGGGGAAGACGCATCTGGGCAGGGCTCAACCTCCTCGGACTCCGGCTCACCCCCGCTCGCGCGGGGAAGACGTCGCCACGATGCGGGCCTGGATCTCTTCCAGCGGCTCACCCCCGCTCGCGCGGGGAAGACCCGTACAGGCAGTCCACCGACACGATGTCCTGCGGCTCACCCCCGCTCGCGCGGGGAAGACGACATCGAACCCGGGGTCAGTCAGCTTCTCGGCGGCTCACCCCCGCTCGCGCGGGGAAGACGAGGTGGTGGTGAGCGTGATCAGGAACGCGACCGGCTCACCCCCGCTCGCGCGGGGAAGACCGCGGCGGAGCGGATCGGCAGCGTGAGCACGTCGGCTCACCCCCGCTCGCGCGGGGAAGACTCGCGCTGGAGGGCGCTGAGTGCCACCCGGGTCGGCTCACCCCCGCTCGCGCGGGGAAGACCAAAACAGACTGAATATATGTTCTTGGAAGGGCGGCTCACCCCCGCTCGCGCGGGGAAGACCCGAATAGTCACGCTCATTATCAGCCGAAAACCGGCTCACCCCGCTCGCGCGGGGAAGACTCGGTGGCCTGCTGCTCGATCGCGTCCAGCTGCGGCTCACCCCCGCTCGCGCGGGGAAGACACCCGGCTCCCCGCAGGGAAGCTGTCGGTGTACGGCTCACCCCCGCTCGCGCGGGGAAGACCACTTCCCGACCTGGCCCTTTAGTGGGACGTTGTCATTTTGTGACCTGACGTGGCCTCAAGGTGCGGGAAGTCCTGTCTTTGGTTCATCTGCGCGATCTCGCCCTGTGGGCTTCTGTTCTCGGAGCCCTGTGCCTTGGCTTGAGAATGCTTGCTCTGGAATGTCAGCCTCTCATGCTAACTCTGACCGGAGACATGGCTAGCAGCCACCATCTCCGACTACGGGTCAAATAGGTGGATAGTTTCCCAAATGCTCGAATATGGGGCAAAAGTCAAGGATTGCCAGTCCCGTACCCACTCATTTGCCACCGGAGCGACGTGGCGGCGTCTTCCCCGCGCGAGCGGGGGTGAGCCGACACCAGAATGCCCGGAATCACCGGCATGGGGTCTTCCCCGCGCGAGCGGAGGTGAGCCGTCCCGCTCGTGGGAGGGGCCCTGCCCGCGTGCGTCTTCCCCGCGCGAGCGGGGGTGAGCCGCCCTTCGTGGATAGCCAGAGCGCCGATGTGCCGGGCCAGAGCTGTATCCCTCGCCCGAGGGTGAGTTCGGCGTGCACCCGCCGCACCCCGTAGACGCCGTTGGATGCGGCGTGGATCTGGCGGATGGTGTCGGTGAGCAGCACATGCCGGATGGATCGGGTCGAGGGCCCTCGATCACGCCAGGCGTAGAACCCGGACTCAGACACCCCCAGCACCCGGACGGCGGCCTGGACCGGATGTCCCTCGGCGGCCATCACCGCGATCGCCTCGAACCGTCTTTGGGGGCACCACCTTCCCCAGCAGCTCACGGGCCCGGCGGTGGGTCGCCAGTTCAGCCCCCAGCTCGGCGATGCGCTTGTTCGCCGTTGCCAGCTCGGTCTTCTCGGTGCTGGTCAGGCCCGGAGCCAGACCTCGGTCAATGCGGTCCTGGCGCCGCCAGGCGTAGATCGTCTCGGTGCTGATGTCCAGATCGCGTGCCACGTCCGCGATGCTGCGTCCGGATTGGACCAGGTCCAAGACCTTGCGTCGGAACTGGTCGGGGTATCCAGGACGTGCCACGATGCCCTCCTTTAAGGGTCATGTGGTCCCAGGATCCAAAAATCCGACTCCGAAAAACGCGGGACACACCAAAGCGGATCGGTCACAGGGGTTTCTCCAGGCCACTGGATGTTGGTGTTGGTGGCGAGCAGTTCGTTGGAGCGCCCGTGGTGTTCCCAGGTGATTTCGGCCAGTGTGCAAAGCCGGGCGCCGACGTGGTGGCGTCGGGTGGGGTGGTGGTCCCGCTCCGGTCCTTGGGGGAGCGGGACCACCGTGGGACACCGTTCCGGGGTCAGGGGAGAACGGACGGCGACCCTTCCGGGGAGGGGTTGTGCGGGTCGGGCATCCGTTCGACCAGGGCTGCGGCGACCTGGCGCCAGGTCCGATCGGGAAGGAACACCTGGACGTCGATCCGGGCCCACGGGGGCACGCGGCGTAGCCGTGAAGTGAGCTGGAGCAGGCCATGGCTCTCCAGCCCGCTTTCGGTCCAAGTGCCGTCCATGTCTAGGCCCTCGGCTAAGGGGAGCAGACGGGAAACCTCAGTAATCAGGTGTGCCTCTACCTGATCGGGGGCGGGCACGGGAAGCGCTCCGCCGTCGTCCACGGGCGTGGCGCGACCGGTGTGGTCCCACCCCGGAGCGATCACCATGTGAGGGTGGGCCCGCTTGATCGGTCCGGTGGGTGTGACCCCCGCTGTGTAGAGCTCCCCGATCCCCCGGGCGAGGCCGTAGGGGTCACCCGTCACCGAGACTGTCGCCGACCGGGGGAGGGTGTGCGCCACGTGTTCCACGAGAAGGGCGCGAGGCCCGACTTCCACGAACACCACCGGCCCTTCACCTTCGCTCGCGGCGGCGCTCAGGGCTCGGGTGAAGCGGACCGGTCGCCGGGCTTGCTCGGACCAGTAGGCGGGGTTCCACAGACCAACCGTGTCCTTGGGATGGTCGGGGTGGGAGGTGGAGACGATCGGGATCTGGGCGGGGCGGTGGACCAGCCCGGCCAAGGCCTCGCGCAGCGCGGGCACGAGGGGTTCGACGAGCGGGGAGTGGGCGGGGATCACGTCGGGCACCGGCTTGCACCACACGTCCCGTTCGGCCAGGCGTGCCTGGAGGTGGTCCAGATCCTGGGTAGGTCCGGCCACGACCTGCACGGCGGGTGCGCTGTAGGAGGCGATGGTGACTCTGCCCTCATCGGGCGCGGTGAAGGCGTCGAACTCATCGACGCTCGCACGGATCGCTAGCAGCCCGCCGACGTCGGACAAGCCCGAAAGGAGTTCGGACCGTCGGGCCAGGACCCGGGTAGCGGCGTCCAGGCCCAGGACCCCGGCGGTGTGGGCGGCGGCGATCTCCCCGACCGAGTGCCCCAGGACCAGGTCGGGTTCGATTCCGCGTTGGGCTAGCAGGGCGGTGAGGCCGATCTGGGTCAGCGTCGTGCAGTGCTGGGCGTCCACGAAACCGGTGATGGCCTCGCCCGGCGCCCATACCTGGTACCCGCTCTGTTGCGCCAGGGCGGCCCGTGCTTCCTCCACCGCCCGGGCGTAGGCCGGCAGACACATGAGTTCAGCCCCGGACGCCGGGTGGTGTCCGCCGTGCCCGGTGTAGACGAACACGACTCGGGGTCGTGTATCCGGGGCAGAGCGAGGGGCGACGACGTGGGGATCGGGGGTGCTGTCTTGGAGGGCGCGTAGTCCTTGCACCAGGGATCCCAGGTCAGCGGTGGTGACGGCGGCCCGGTAACGGTGGTGGGGGCCGCGCGCCAGGGAGGTATCGGCCACCGTCCCCACTGACCCGCCCCGGGGAGCGTTGACCGCGAGGTGCCCGGCGGCCATAGCCAGAGCGGCGGGGGTGTGGGCGGAGACGAACACCGTCTCCGGTAGCGGCATCGGGTCCTCACGCTCTGGCGATTCGAGCACGGGGGCTTGAGCAAGGAGGGCGTGGGCGTTGGAACCGCCGAACCCGAAGCCGCTCACCCCCGCCACGCGCCCTCCGTCATCGCCAGTCCCGTAGGGCCAGGGTTCCAACTCGATGGGCACCCGGATCCGTCCTTCCAACCCGGCCCTGAGCCGATGGTGGTGCGAGGTGGGCGGGACCTGCCCGTGGTGGACCGCCAAGGCGGCGGCCATGACCCCGAGGACCCCGGCGGCGCCTTCGAGGTGACCGAGCACGCTCTTGACCGACCCCACCGCGACCGGAAGATCCTGCTCCAGCCCTTGGGAGATTCCGGCGGCCTCGACGCGGTCTCCGGCCTTGGTGCCGGTTCCATGGGCCTGCACCCACCCCACCCGCTCGGCCGCCATCCCGGCGTCGGCGAGCGCCCGTCGGATCGCCTGAGCCTGGCGGCTGGCACGCGGGGCCAACAGGTGCGGGGACCGGCCGCCGTGGCTGAGCCCGGTCCCGACCACGTTCGCCCACACTCGGTGCCCACGTTCGACGGCCAGATCGGCGCGGGTCAGCACGAGTACGACCGCACCCTCGGAGCGCACGTACCCGTCGGCGTCTTGGTCGAAGGGCTTGCACCGGCCGTCAGGCGCCAGGACTCCCGCCTCGGTGAAGGAGGTGGTGATGACCGGGTTGGTCAAGACGTTGCTGCCTGCCACCACGGCCAGGTCTACGTCGCCCGTGCGTAGGTCGTGCACCGCGTAGTGCAACGCCGTCAGCGAGGAGGAACAGGCGGTGTCCAGGGTCAGGGAGGGCCCGTCCAAGTCCAGGGCGTGAGAGAGCCGGTTGGCCAGGATCGCCATTCCCGCGCCCGAGGAGGTGAACACCCCGGCCCGGTTTCTGGGGGCGAAGTTCTTCGCGGCTTGGTCGACGCTGGCCGCCCCCACGTACACCCCGGATCGTGACCCGGCCAGCGAGAAAGGGGCGACCCCGGCGTCCGCCAGCGCTTCGTAGGCAACTTCGAGGACCCACCCCTGTTGGGGATCCATCTCAGTGGCCTCGTCTGCGGTGATGCCGAAGAAGGCGTGGTCGAAGCCATGGTCCACGATCCCAGCACGGAAGGGTGCGGCCGGAACCTGCGTGGGATGCAGGCGCTCCACCATCGCCTTCCACCGGTCCTCGGGGACGCGAGTGATGTGGTCGCGGCTCTGGGAAATAGCCTTCCACAATTGATCGGGGTCGTTGACGCTGCCAGGGAGTCGGCAGCCCATGCCGATGATCGCCACCGGCTCACGCATTTGGGCGAGGGACGTGGCGTTCATCGGCGCGGCTCCCGGGCCACCCACACCCCGGCCGAGCCCATGACGGTCAGGTCCACCCGGGCGAAGTGCAGGTCCAGCATCGCCCGCAGATCGACCAGCCGGTCGCCGCTGTTGTGGAACATGTTCCGGCTCGGCTTGTTGTAGGCACCCTGGAGCCGGCGGGCGATCCAATTGTTGTTGGTGCGCGGGTCACCGACACCCAGGAGGGTGGAGCCGATGAACACCCCACCATCGCCCAGCACCCGGGTGGCTTCGGAGAACGCGGCGGCCTTGTGCCGCATCGTCTGGCCGGGAACACAGTGCAGGACGTGGAACATCGCGACCGAGCCCACCGATGCGTCTGGCAGCGGCCACGGGGTGGTGAGCACGTCGTGCTCGTGCGGAATGACCTGGCCGTGCTCGGCCAGCTTGGGAACGCAGTAGTCCAACGGTGCGGGGTTGAGGTCCATCAGGTGGATCTGCCGCAGTCGTGCGGACACCTCTTCGCCGGCGGGCGTGGCCGGGACGGGCGCACGGAGTAGGAAGTGGCCGTCGGCGGGGCCCACCTCCAGGTGGGTGGGCGCCATGTACAGGGCGTACAGGTCCAGGATTTTCTCGTTGTCGACCTTCCACGCCAGGCGGTGGGACCAGCGAACCACGACCTGGCCGTAGCGCTTGAGGTTGCGGTGGCTGTACAAGCGGGGGTTGGGCGCGGAACGGGTGGTGTGGGGGGGTGTTCTCGGGCATGGCGCGGTGACGCCTTCCATCTCGATGAAGGACAGGGGGAGTGGGGGTCAGAGGGTGAGCAGGTGGTTCATCCGTGCGGGGTCGTCCAGCCCGGCCGCCCACGCCGCGGCCCCCTCGGGGGTGGAGACGGTCTCGGCGAAACTGGTCAGGACGTGCTCGGGCAGGGCACCGCTCCAGTAGGCGGAGACGAATCCGCCGAAGGCTGAGGTGTACTGGCCGTGCCGGGCCCAGTAGGCCTCCCAGGCCCCGGCCAGGAACGCCGAGTCCAGCGCTCCGTTGGCTTGGCGCTGTTGGCGGATCTGGTCGCGCAGTGTCGAGGCCACCCAGGTGGAGGCCCCGGCGCCCTGTCCGGAGGCGTGCTCGACGGTCATCGTGGCGTCTCCGATGCCCACCACGGGTGTTCCGGCGATGGTGGTGACCGGTCGGCGCACCTGTGGGTGGACTTCGCGCACCAGCTCAGACCCTGGGATCACTTTCCCTTGGGTGCACAGCCCAGCGAGCTCGGGGGCGAGCGCGGGAAGCTGGTCCAACACGTGGGCCCAAGCCGCTTGGGCGTGCGCGCCGTGCCTGCGCGGTAGCCCCGCACCCGTCTCGGAGTCATCGCCCTGGGGTGTGAGGGCCGAGGTGGGGTCCAGTGGGTTGTGGGGGCGGGCCATGACCTGCACGCACAGGGCCGCGTACGGGGTGACATGCACGGGCGGGGCGTCCGGGGCGGACAGGGCTCGCACCTGGGAGGGGGCGAGGCCGTCGACGGTCAGGACGGGGTAGACCATGACCTCGCCCCATGGGCAGGTCAGCACCTCCGCCCGCTCGGGGAGCAGTTCGTCGGGTACAGCCAGGTGGACTTGGACGAGGACCCTGCCGGTGGCTCCACCGGTGCGGCCGGGGTCGGGTGAGAACAGGTGGCGCAGGTCGGAGTCGACTCCGGGGGCGACCACCACCAGATCGTGCAGGCGTGAGGAGGCGAACCCGGCCACATCGCCCGTGGTGCAGGTGCGCTCGTGCACCCGCCCGCCCCGGTTGGTGACGTGTTGGAGCCAGTAGGCACTCTTGAGTCGGTGATCGACCGCAACCGCTGCCCCCGGCAACGGCGCGGTGAAGGTGAACGCTTCACCCCCGGGTGGGGTCATGCGCATGCGCACCTGATGGGCGGGCGGCGCGGTGTGCTGCCACAACCCCAACCCCAACGCGAGTTCGGTGGCGTGCACCGAGGGCAGGGTGAGTTGGGTCAGCCCGGCGGGATTGCCCAGGATCTCGGGGGTGGAGTGGCGTGTGAACACGTCCACCCTCCACCCGTCGTCCAGCAAACCGGTGGCCAACGTGAGAGCGGAGTGTCCGGAACCGAACACCACCGCGCGCGGAGCCGGGCTCATCGGCCACCTCCGCTCATCAGCGCCGAGCACAGGTCCATGAGCGCCTCGCACGTGCCGCGTCCGTGTACGTCACCGATCACCACGGGAACACGCTGAGATAGGTCGAGGCAGGCGCGTACCACGTCGGTGTCCACCTCACCGTCGTCGCTCTCGTGAACCAGCACGACCACGGGTACACCGGCCTCATTCAGGGCCAGCAGGCTCTCACGGGTCGCGTCCAGTTCTCGCCTTGAGCCTTGGCTGACGACCACGGCCCCGAATGCCTCGCGGCACACGTCCCACCACAGCGGGCTCGCCCCGCCCAGGTCGCTGACCCCCAGAGCCAGCATGTCCAGGTCCGGGGCGAGGCGGGTGGTGGCGACCTCGATGCGGGGCGATTCCTGCAAGCACCACGGATCGTTACCAGAGAGCCTGGTCAACGCACTGTGGGTATGGTCTTGGCGGGTACTGACGATGAGCGTCTTGATCACCGAGACCGCGACTGGTACCGGGTGGGTGAGGGTGGCCCAGGTACGCAGTCGTTCGGCCCAGGCCGGGGCACGCACCACGCGCACCAGGTCCGCATCGGCCAGTTCGGTGACCACCACCCCGACCACGGCGGGGGAGTGGCCCATGCGTGCGGCCAGCTCAGCGACCGTCACCGCCCGCTCCAGCTCCCGAAACACCTGGAGACAGAGGCGGAACAGTTCGGGAAGATCGGGCTCATAGGAGATGGGGACGGCCGGATTGGCCTCGATCAACGAGTGCATGACCACTCCGGTGGAAGGGCGTACCAACAGCGCCGCGGGTGCCTGGGCACTCACCGCGGGACCCTTCGCTCGCGAAGGCCCTCAGCCCGCGAAGCCAGGTCTTCCTGAGGCAGCAGGGGCTCGGCCTGGATAGCGAATCGAGCCAGGGCGTAGGCGACTTGCTTCAACTCGTTGTCGGATCCACCAACGAACAAGCCCAGACCGAACGCGCTACCCAGCGGGGCCAGGACGAGCGCACCGGACTCGTAACGGATCACGATCGTCTCGGCTTCGCCGCGAGCGGTGAGCTTCCCGGCCCCGAGGGAGAGCAGCAGCACGTTGGTCAGGATGGCGGTGACGCTCTCCGCGCCGACCTGGTCCAGGTCTCCGGCGCGCAACAGGTGCAGTCCGTGGGTGCCGAACACCACCCCGTAGGAAGTTCCGGTCTCCTGGACCAACTGGTTCAACAGAAGTTGGAGGCCATCGTGGTGTTCGGAAGGCAGCTCTACGGTGTTCATCAAGCGCGGTGGCGTAGGGGTCGTGGTCGTCATGTCCAGCAGTGTCCGGCCCGCCGAGGGCTGGAACCTATGCGCACGCGGATAAGCGTCCTGTTCGATTTATGCGCCCTGTTCGATTCCTTGCCCCTGAAAAGCCCAAAGGTCCCGATGGCGGCGGTTCAACCCACGAAGAACGCCCGGCACGTGGAGGCTTCCCGGTTACGGTGGGCACATCTCGTTACACCCCCAGGTGGCGGAGGAACCCCCGATGCGTTGTGGAAACTGCGGACGAGCCCGCGACGGCCACCGTGGGGCCTGCGAGTGCGTTCCGGCGTGGGTATGGCGAGATCCCGAGGTCGTCGCCGCTGTCCGTGAGCACGACGCCCAACGAGTGATCCAGTTTCTTAGACTTCGTGTGAAAGGCCTGTCCCAGGAAGCCCTGGCACGGATGTGCGGGGTCGCGCAGAGCACCATCAACCGGGCCGAAGCCGGCAACGGACTCACCGACCGGCGTAAGGCCCACGAAGCGCTCCAAGGGCTCGGCGCTCCGCTTGAGAAACCTGTCACCGCGAGCGCTTCCTCGGGGGCGCCCCGCTCCCATCACCGCATTCCACAGGTGGGTCCCATCTTGAACGTGAACGAACTCGCACACACCCTGATCGGTCACGCGACACCGTCATCGAGCCCTTTGGAGTCCCCTGCCCTGACTGGTCTTTCTCGGGAGGTTCGGCGGGTCAAAACCGCCTACCAGGCATGCCGTTACACGGAGGCGGCCGGCCGTCTTCCCCGTATCCTGCGTCATCTGGGTCAAGAACCCTCCGCTCTGGAGGAGGAGACACGACACCTCTGGCTCCAGGTCAGGGCGGACGCCTACCACGTCACCGCGAGCGTGTTGCTCAAGTGCGACGAGCGAGGGCTGGCGTGGCTGGCGGCGGATCGCAGCCACCAGGCGGCGCAGGCCACCCAGGACCCCGTGCTGGTGGGCTCCAGCGTCAGGGTGTACGTCCGAGCCCTCATGCGTGAACGCCACTACCGAACAGCGGCTGACCTCGCGGTGAGCACCGCTGAGCAGCTGGGGCCCTCCACGAGTTCCTCCTCCACGGCATCAGCGGTCTCGGTGTACGGATCCCTGATGCTGATCGGCGCCGTGGCCGCGGCCAGACAGGAAGACCGTACGCGGACGCTCTCCCTGCTGAACGAGGCAGATCAAGCCGCTCGTCGCTTGGGCGGAGACCACAACCACCGCTGGACAGCTTTTGGCCCCACGAACGTGCTCCTGCACCGGGTGAGCACCGCGGTCGAACTCGGCGACGCCGGACAAGCCGTTCACCAAGTACGACAGATCGACACCACCCGGGTCGCCCCGGTCGAGCGCGAGGTCGTGCTGCACCTGGACACCGCACGCGCCTACACCCAGTGGGGAAAGCTTCGAGAGGCCTACGAGGCACTGACCACAGCGGAGCGGCTGGCCCCGGAAGAACTCAAGGAAAGGCCGATGGTGCACCGTCTCGTCGACGAGCTACGGACACGGTCGACCGGCCATCTCAAGCGCGACTTCGTCCACCTGGCCGACCGGGTGGGCGTGGTCTGATGCCCATCTCCACCACGCTCTACGTCGTCGTGTGCGCCGCAGGGCCGGCTGGACACGTCGACCGGCTGATCCGACCCGTGCAGGCTCGGGGTTGGCAGGTCCAGGCGATCGCCACGCCCGCCGCCGTGGACTTTTTCGACGTCGGCGCGATCGAGGAACTCACGGGCCGTCCCGTGCGCAGCCAGCACCGAGGACCGAACACACCGCGCTCGCCCAAGGCCGATGCCGTGGTCGTCGCCCCGGCCAGCTTCAACACGATCAACAAGCTCGCCGCGGGCATCGCCGACAACTATGCCCTGGACGTGCTGAACGAGACCATCGGACTGGGTGTGCCGGTCACGATCCTGCCCTTCGTGAACGCCGCCTACGCGGGTCGAGGCCCTTTCCGTAGAAGTGTGGCCGCGCTCGAAGAAGAGGGCGTGGGGGTGCTCATGGGGGAAGGCGGATTCGTTCCCCATCCGGCGGGCCAGGGCTCGGATGCCTTCGACCGGTTTCCCTGGGATGCCGCCTTGGAGGATGTGGAGGAGCGGATCAAAGACTCCGGGAACGGTGCGGTGTGAGGTGCGGCAACTGCGGGTGGGACCGGAGCGACCGGGCCAGGTCCTGTGAGTGCATCCCCTCGTGGGTGTGGCGCGACCCCGAGGTAGTCGCCGCCGTCCGTGAACGCGACGCGCGGAGGGTGATCCAGTTCCTCCGACGGCGGGTGAAGAACCTGTCCCAGGAGGCCTTGGCACGGATGTGCGGGGTCGCGCAGAGCACCATCACCCGAGCCGAATCCGGAAAAGGGCTCACCGACCCCCGCAAGGCCGTGGAGGCCCTCCACGGCCTTGGAGCCATGGAGTACGGCCCCACGAACGAAACGGCGGATCCGCTGGCTCCTGCGCCCCTGGTCCAGTCCGGGTCTTCAGATCACACCTCGGTGGCTGAGAAGACCCATGTCGAGCGGGAACGGCGCATCGCGTTGTTGGGGTCCCTCGTCAACCGATACGACCTTCCCGAAGACGGACGGGTACGGTCCCTGGGGAAGCTCCAACGCGAAGTCAGCACGATCATCCGATGCCGCCTGAACTCGCACTACAGCTGCCTCCTGGAACGCCTTCCAGCGCTTCTGCCCGAGCTGAGCCGAGCCCTGGGCACCCACCAGGGACAAGAACGCGCCCACGCCGCCAGACTGCTGGTCCAGGCCTATCGGGCGGCCGACGCGGTAGCGGACAAGTTCGGACTGCACGATCTCTCCGCCCGAACCATCCAGGTCCTCCTGTGGGCGGCGGACCAGACCGGCGACGACGTGACCCGAGCCGCCGCCGCGTACGTGAGAGGGGAAACCTTCTTCTGTACGCGCGAGCACGAAATCGGACGCCGCATGCTGGAACGCGCCGCTGAAGACTTCACCCTCTCGGACTCCC
Organism: Nocardiopsis ganjiahuensis DSM 45031; assembly: GCF_000341085.1. GTDB lineage: Bacteria > Actinomycetota > Actinomycetes > Streptosporangiales > Streptosporangiaceae > Nocardiopsis > Nocardiopsis ganjiahuensis. Next base: position 327,943 of record NZ_ANBA01000014.1, read on the forward strand.
GTTCCTGGGCGGCCTACGGGGCGCTGCACATGCGAGCCGCCGTTTTCGCGGCTAAGGACAGCCAACCCCGGCAGGCCACCCTCCATCTGGCCGAAGCCTCCCTCGCGGCTCAGCACACCCGAGAGGCCGTCTACACCGGAACAGCGTTCGGACCCGCCTCGGTACGTATCCACCGGGTGACACTCGCCCTGGAATCCGAGGAGCCCGACCAAGCCCTCGCCGCGGCCTCGGGCTGGGTGCCGCCAAGAGAACTTCCCGCCGAACGGGCCTCGCATTACTTCATCGACGTGGCCCGTGCCCACAACCTCCTGGGGCGTCATGACGTCGTGCTGGCCAACCTCCACGAAGCATGGCGACGGGCCCCCGAGCACACCCGGCTCAACCCCCACGTACGCCGACTCTCAGGCCGTCTCCTGGCGACCGGCGTGACCAAACACGCGGCACGGCGGTTCGTCGCGATGACCGCCGTCAGCCCTGTTCAGTGATGAGGTGTGGGAGCTCCTCGATCGAGTCGATGACCCAGTCCGCGCACGCGCGTACTTGGGGGTCATCCGCCCACAGGTAGCCCCACGGGCCTCGGCGGATCAAAGCGGACCGCAGTCCGGCCGCGTGAGCGGGAATGACGTCGTTGTCGCGGTGGTCACCCACGTACACGATTTCGTGTGGTTCTCCGGGAGCCATGGCGACGACACGCTCGAAGAAGTCTGGATCGGGTTTGGCCACACCCCACTCTCCGGATGTGGCGACGGACTCCACTGGAAGATTCAGCTGGTGGAGGAATTCACCAGCACGGGCGGTCTGGTTACCCGCGATCCCCACCCAGAGCCCGGCGTCGCGCAGGGCCTGTAGCCCTGTCCGCACGTCGGCGTACAGGTCCGCTTCCTCGATGAGCTCGCCCTTTCCGGCCTCTTCACGCCGTTGGCGTTCGAGTGTCAGGTCGAAGCCGGGGCGGAAGTACTCGAAGGTCTCGGCGTTGTTGCGCCCTTCCGCGGTCACGGCACCCAACACGGCGGAGAAAGTGTGCTGCGGGACTCCCAGCCAGTCAGCCCACCGTGCCCACTCAGGGGTGTCATCGAGCAGGGTTTCGCCGACGTCGAACACCACAGAGCGAATCATGCTCTCCCGCACTTTCCAGACATCGCGTGCACAGAACTTCCGGCGACCAGCGTAGGGCTACTGGAGGGAGGTGCTGCCTAGTACGCCAGTTGTAGATCCGGTTTGTCATGATTCTCGGGCTGCTTGTCTGCGGTAGTGACAAGACCTGGCCCGTGCCTGGTGAGAACGTCTGAACACCGACCACGCCAGCACGTGCTCCACATCCGGAACGGAAGGGAACAGGGCGTTCAGCAAACGAACGATCTCGTTGCAGGTCAACACCACCAACCACTCCGGAACCGGATGCCGTCGAAGCTCAGACAGGCGACACACGGACACGAACGCGTAAGCGACCATTGCCAGCAGGCTCCACCGCTGCCAGGAGGTCCACGTCAGCACCTGGTGCTCGTCCAGCCCGGCCAGGCCCTTGCCCTGGGCGAAGGACTCCTCCACCCGCCACCGCCGTCCGGCCACCGCGTCATCACCCCCATTAAGCAGCCAGGTCAGGGGCCGCCACTGGCCCTGGACAACCGCGCCCTGAACAGACTCCAGCGGGGTGTGCACTGTCTGGGCGAGCGTGGGTTCGCGTTGCTGACCCAGCGGTGGCGACTCTTGCAGCACATCACTGCCAGCCCCAGCAAGATCGGAAATATCGCCAGAGCCGCTCTCGTGCTCACTCATTTCGAACGTGGGCGCCTGACATGGAACTTGCTGGGATCACCTCAGTGGGCGGTCCTGTGGTATGGCCTGCCCCGCCAAGGGCTTCACCTTCGTCGAGTGAGATCGGACCACACCATTTCGTGCTCGCTGGTGCTCTCTGTCTTTCGCTGTGGAAACCTCATTTCGATAAGTCTGACCTGCAAGATTTCCACATGAGTGGGGCGAAAGCGACGAATGGTAAAAAAGTCACTTTTATCTTATAGTGCATATTATTCAAACAGGGCTTGACTTGGGTCGTCCTCTGGTTAGCCTGTAGTTGTGCCTGTAAGGGGACTATGCCTTCAATGGTCGATGGGGCCTTCGAGACTCCAACTGCCCGCATTCGTTCGAACAGTATTCAAGGGTTCTTCGAGGTGGGGAACCTAGTGCCCATTCGAGGTTCCTGTCGCAAGATTGTAGATGAGTTCGTAACCCCCTCTTCGGTGTCAGCGTTGGTGAACCCAACGAGACATGAGGGCTCCTCTTGGGAAGCGCTGGCTTCCAGCGAGGATCCCGTCCTGCTTTCTCTGTGCCTGGTCATGTCGGGCTGACCCTCTGGAGATCGGGCGCGTGTTAATTGCGGGTAAGAGGAGTGGCGTGTTCCACGACTGGCGCACGTGGCTGGTACTTTCCTGGTTCTGCTGTTGCGGGCGATGCGGGACCCAGGATCCTCCACGTCGCCCGCGTCTCCAGAGGAACGGGTGGCATTGACGGGGCTGGGGTGTTTCTCTTGCGCAGCGTCGAAGAACCTGGAACCCGCTCCTTCGACCGCTTCCGCGTCTGGACCTCCATAGGGCGAAAAGCAAGAAATTCACAAGGGTGGGCAGGGTGGTCGGCTTGCTGCCGCCTCGCTCCAGGCCGAGATTCGGGAGTTCGGATTGGCAGATCGGGTTCTGGCTCAATCGATCGTCGACTACGGGGTCATTCAGTTCGGTGAGAACATGAAGAACAAGCATGACTCCCCTTCCTGTAAGTTTGACGTGAGGCGGCTCCTCGGAGCTCCCGATGTGATGTCTCATATCGGTGAGAAAATGGCATATCTGATCTCCCGGGAATGCTCGGCTTCTGCGGTCATGGGCGTATCGACATCGGGTATCCCCTGGGCGACGCTCGCAGGACTCTATGCACGGATGCCAGTGCTCTATGTTCGGAAATCTATCGAGCACAAGGTCAGCGACACACTGGTGGAGGGGATCAGGCCCGTCGACGGAAAGGTGGTCCTGATCGATGACCTCATATTCGCTGGAGAGGTGAAGAGGGGCACTATCGAACAGCTCCAGGAAGACGGTATCGAGGTGACCGATGTCGTGGTGGTCGTGGACCGCCAGCTGCAGCGGAAGAACGATGGCCCGAGTCTCCAGGAGCAGTTCGGAGTCAACCTTCACTCGCTTATCACCATGTCACAGGTGGTCGATTACATGCGAGAGGCCGATGTGATAACAGAGGGTTTCCTGGAAAGGCTTCGTGAAGACTATCGGCGATTCGAGCGTTGGCACATGCCCAGTTTCGCACGGTAGCGGCACCTGCTGGATATCCTCGGTGAGTTCTGTTTCCATGGGTTGTCGGAGGTCAGGGTCGCTCGCACGAGCACCCCGATCCCTCCGGGACTCGGGGTGAAGTGCTTCAGGGGGCGCCAACGCTGCTTCGGCTCGGCCGTCGCATGCTCACCCGGAGCTCGGGAATCGCGCAGTCGACGGTTGTGAGCATGGTCGTCGCTGCCCAGCGGGTCGGGGACTGATCGTTCCGGGGGCGCGGCCGGGCCCCTTCTGCCGCCACGTCCAGGAGGAGAAGTACTTCGGCCCGGGGCCGTCCCGCTCAGTCCGTGTCACCGCTGGGCGGCACCGCCACCGCGTTGCTGGGAGACGCTGCCGATCCGCCCACCCCGGACCTGACTGCTCTGGGCACTGACACCTTCCGTGACCACGGAGGGAACCCGCCTCGGCCTGTACTTCTTCGTGCCTGACAGCTGTCTGTTCGGGCACGCCAGCCTATTTCGTTGAAGGTGGGCTGCCCGAGCAGGAGTCTTCTGCGAATTCGAGCGACCATGTACTGACGCGGCCCGGTCCCGCGCACCGGTCGGGTTTGGACCGCACCGGGGCTGGAGGGCCCCATTTCTCCAGCCCCGGAATCATGCCGCGTTCGCCGGTAGAATCGGTTACGTCCGTCCGCCGAGAGGAAGCCAGTGAAAACGGACCAGAGCGATCTGTTCGCCGATATTATAACCGGATGCTTTCAGTCGACTCACGGAGAAACTCAGGATAACGGTTTTTCCCCTGGCTACGGGAATCAGCGGGGAGTAGGCCAGGTGTTGGCCCGGCAAGTTCTCAAAAACGAAGTTGGGGTATTTGTCTGAATTGTCATTTGTTGTTTCGCATTTGGGCCTAATGTATGAGATGAACTCGGTTTGTGTACTCGTTTGGGCGTATCCGAGCATCAACCCGTCGCTCTCGGCTGTGTATTCCATGTGGAGTGAATCGATTTCTTGCCCGGGTTGTCCGGCATGTATCTCGAAATTCCTGATGACCTCCCATTCCCCGAAGAGGCTGACATTGCCCTTGACCGTGAGGTCGCCGGTGGTCACGTGACCGTCCCCGTCCAGGGAGAACCGGGCCAGACCTGGGTCGAAACCGGAAGCGTCCGGGTCGTAACCGATGTTCTCCGGAGCGAGCACGGTCAGCCCTGAAGCCGTGGTGATACGGCCGTTGAACCTAATCTGGGTTGTTTCCGTGGTGGTCTTCTCACCGCGGATGATCGCGCCGGTGGAGAGGCTGCCGTCCTCCCAGACACGGAAGTTCTCACCTATCCGCACCCCGCGGCCTTGGTTTCCGTTGAGCGCGGTGACTTCCACGGGGTGTTCACCGCCCACAAGAACCCGATCTGCTCGAACCTGGTCTGCTTGAACCTGCCCTGCTCGGGCCAGGTCCGCTCGGACCTCGGTCGCGTCGACCACCGGCCGTGACACGGACACACCGCAGGTCGCGTAGGACTTGACGGAGGTCCCCGAGGCGTCGGAGAACTCCTCGATCAGCGTGAAGACAGCGTCGTCCGACAGGGTTCCGACCAGCCACTGGTAGGTGGGGTCGGGGGTCCCGGCCGCCACCACGGACCTGGGTGTGCTCTCCCCCGGAAGTCCCGCCAGTGAGTAGGCGCACCTCGGGTCCCCGTTCCACACCAGCCGGACCTTTTCGGAGGTGGTGACCCGTGGTTTCTCGGCGCGGAAGTCCAGCCTCTGGTGCGGTCGCTGCGCGGCGTCCCCACCCACTTTGGGCACAGAGAGCAGGGCCCGTCGTGGTTCCGTCTCGGTGCCGGACCACTCCAGGACCTCCAGTCGGGTGGTCCCGGGCTGTCCGTTGACCCGTACCCCGGTGAGGCTGAGGGTCAGGCCCTCCCCGCCGGTCCTGGCTCCCTTGAAGGTCGCGTACTGGTACCCGGGTGTGGCGAGTACCGTCTCGGGGGTGATCGTGTCCAGGGACCAGTTCTGCGAACTGGCCGAGGGCACGACTGCGCCCAGAGCCGGGGTCAACGCCTGGGAGGTGTCGCCGACCCGGACACCGATCATGATCCGGGTGACGTCCACGGGGTCCTGGCCTCCGTTGGAGACCACGATGTGCAGGTCCGCGCTCCCCTGGGTGGTCAGCGGGGAAGGTGTGCAGACGAGTGAGTAGTCCAGTCGGGTTTCCTCGGGCATCTTCGTCCTTTCTCAGCGGGAGGAGGGGGTGGGCAGTACTGCCAGGAGTCCGTTTCGCAGGGGTGGGGTCGGGGTGAACGCCGCCTGTTCGTTGGCGGGAGCGGTCGGCCACCACTTCCAGGTGCCCCCGGGTTCATGCTCCGCCCATTCCCAGGTCTGGGCGGGGCTCTCCCCGACCGGTAGGAGCACGGAGGCGCCGTTCTGGGGCGCGAGCAGCGGAGCCACCCGGAAGAAGGCGGGCATCGTCGACAGCGGGGCCGCGCACCGGTCGGGGAGGCGGACCGAGACCTGCGGGAGGATCCCGGTCGTGGCGTGTACGGGGGTGTGGGCGTCCATGAGAAGGGTGAGCGTGGTCTCCGACGTGCCGTCGGCGCGCAGGAGGAGGTCGTGCCCCTCAGCGGGGTGCACCCAGATACCGGGGGCGGCGTTCACACCGTGGAAGGGACCGCCGGGCCGGGCGACGTCGGTGTAGCCGACGAGCCCGTCGGTGGTGCGCTCGGGCTCGCCCAGGCGCACCGCCCACGGGTAGGACGGGTAGGCGGCGCCGGTGCCGTGGCCGCGGCGGCTCGGCAGGATGCTGCGCCAGCTCGGGTCGAACAGTGGCGGCCCGTCGAGTTCCAGACGGAGCCTGGCTCGAACCACCGCGAGGGGGCGTCCGATCAGTTCCAGGTGGGTGTGGCCGCTGCTGTTACCCGTACTGGTCACGGCCGCCGCCGTGGTGATCTGCTGCCACATCTCGTCGAAGTGCTGTGAGCTTTCGAGGGTGCTGAGCAGGCGGAGCAGGGCGGGACCGGGTGGTCGGGGGCCGTGGTTCTGGGGGGAACGCCAGCCGGGAGGTGTGGGAAGCTCGCTGGCGGCCGAACCCACTTGACGCAGGGGCTTGCCGTCCGCGGCGAAGGCCATGAGGGTGCGGTCCAGGTGGTTGGGCACCAGCCAACCGTGCACGGGCTGGGTCAGGCCGTGGTCGTCCACCCGTCGCTCGGGTTCGGCGGTGTCCAGCAGGTCGAAGGAGAGTCGTGCCGCTTGGAGCAGGCGCGGTTGCGTCCTGATGAACTGGTCCCGGGCACGGGGCCGCGCCGGATCCCGGCTGTCGAGCCGTTCGGAGACGTCCACGGTGACTTGGTCGCGGTTGTCGGGGGTGACCAGGGGCAGTGCCTGACCGAACCGGTCGACCAGGGTCAGCCGGGTGAACACGAAACGGGTCGCCCGGGTCTGGGCCATACGGTGGACCGGCTCGGTGAAGGGCAGGGGGAGCGGGCCCAGGTCGGGCACACGGCGCACTCCGCGACCGGTGAGCGCGGCCGTTCCGGGCGGGGGCGCCGGCGCCAGCCCCGGTGTACGCAGCGCGAGCCGGTCCGTGAAACCCGTCAGCGGCTGGGCCAGCACACGCCATCGCTCGATGGAGGAGGAGAACTCCTCGATGCGTGCGCGAATCGGCTCGTCGAGCTGTGGGTGCTGTTCGGCGTAGCGTGTGAGTTGGGAACGGAAGACCTTCGGCGCACCGGTGTCCACGGGCTGTCGTCCGCTCAGGAGCAGTGGGTCGCCGTGATCCGGTTCGGTTTCCTCGCGCAGGTACCGGTTGCCGTCGAACCGCCAGCCGGGGTCGTCTGCGCCCGTGCACGGTACCGGGTGGACCTCCACCTCCCATTCCAGGTACAGCGGCTGCCAGGGCGCGTGCCAGGCGGGGCCGGACACGACGCAGCGCCCGCACTGCACCAGGATGGCCTCGGCGAGTTCGGGGCTCTCGGACCAGGCCGGAGACAGATCCGGGAGGTTTTCCTCCGTGGCCTGGACGAAGCCCGGCTCCCTGGTGAACCGGCACCCCTGGGTTTCGGGCGCGGCCGGTGCGAGCTCGACGTCGGTGGTGGGCAGGGTCAGCAGGGCGACCGGGTCCGCCGCCCGGTGGAAGGCCGGTTTCTCCGAGCGCTCCACGGTCCAGGAGGAAGGGACGGCCCGGGCGCGCCGGTACTCCGCGACGGCCTGTTCCAGGGGCCGGTCCGGCCCCTCCACCGGCATCTGGGAGGCCAGTCGGGTGATCCGGGCTTCGGTCTGGCGGATGCGCGCGGCCACCGTGCCCGGCCGGAGGGGGTCGAGTTCCTGGTCGAAGTCGGCCCGGTCCAGGCCCGAGGGCAGGGCGGGACGGCCCCGGGCGAACCAGAGCGCGTAGGCCTCCCAGCGGGCAGAGGCGAGTTCGCGCCTGGCGGTGTCGAGCTGGTCCTGGAGGGAGTTGAGTTCGGCGGCCAGCTTTGCGGCCCCGGTGGCGTCCTCGTCCGCGTCGACGGTCCACCGGTGTCCTCCGGAGAAGGGGAGGAAGGCGGAGGAGAACTGGCGCTGGGCGGTGGTGAAGGCGCCGTCGGTATCGTCCGAGGCGGGCAGGTGTCCGAATCCCAGGTGCCGCAGCGCCTCGGCCTGGCCGTGATCGAGGGCCTGGTCACCGAGGGAGGGTGAGCTCAGGGCGGCGAGGAAGGCGTCGACGGCGGTCGGTCCCACCGCGATACCGACGTCGTCGGGGTCGGGTACCGCGTTCGTGCCGATTCCGGGTGACCAGGGCACGCCGTGGACGGCTCCGCCGTACACCGACCGGCCGTGCCCGGTTAGGGGTTGTCCCGGAGAGGCCAGGTGCCATCCCGCGTCTTGCAGTGCTCGGTCCAACCCCGCGTCGCTGTTGAGCGGATCGAGTCGGGGGTCGGAGTACCAGCCGACGACACCGTAGTTCAGCCGCAGGTCGGGCCCCGTCCCGCCGGGGGTGTCCAGCCCGGCGAGAGTGTCGTGGAAGGACAGCACGTCGGGGTGGTAGGGCTGGTAGGCGGTGAAGGCGGGAAGTCCGGGGCCGAGCGCGGTCAGGGGCTCGGGCAGGTCGTGCCCGGGGTCCTCCTGTCGCAGGCGCGGCCAGTCGACCAGCCGGGCGGCCCGGCCGATCCGGGTCAGCCGCCAGCTGTCCCCGTGTCCGACGACGTAGGGCGCGCTGCCCCGCTCCGGGTGGCTGTAGTCGCTCTCCACGATCCACGCCTCCGGCGGCAGGGGGTTCCCGGCGTTGGTGCCGGTGCGGGTGACCAGCCACCGGTTGGGCACGGCGGGGAAGGTGACCGCGGTCGAGCCGGGGCCGACGCCCGGTCGGCCGTGGCGGAGCGCGGCGGGTAGCGTCCACTGGACGTACACGCCGTCGCTGTCCTTCCTGGAACGGAACTCGGCGTCTGCGCCCGCGAAGGGTTCGTGTTCGGGGTCCAGCCGGAGCGCGGTGAGGTGGAAGTTCGGTGTCCTGCGTTCGAAGGCCGTCTCTGACCGGGTCACGGGCGTGACCGGTAGTGCGTGCACGCTGATCGGGACGTGCACCCCGTTGATCGGCTCCTGGGGGTTCATCAGTGCTGCTCCTGCGGGGGGGTGCCGAAGTACTGCCGGAAGGGGGATCGGATGAGTTGGACCGCGAGCTGGGAGGAGGTGGGTGCCGGCTCAGAGCACGCCTTAGCGGCCAGGGCGGTCAGATTCAGGGTGCGGTCGTGTGCCGAACGCATCAGGGGAGCCAGACTCACCCTCTGTCCGGTGTCCTCCCCGTCCGGGCCGCGCACCACCGTCTGGAGGCCGTCGTCTCCCCGGGTGAAACCGAAGTGCAGGCCGTGCGCGGGTTCGGCCAACTCCACCCAGGTGACGGCGGAACCGCTGTCGAAGAGGCAGAGGAGGACGTCGTTGGCGAGGGCACGGCGGCGTACGGTGACCGGCCCTTCCGCACTTCCGGCGTTGACGTGCAGGGTTGGCCAGTCGGCGACCAGCTGGGAGCGGATCAGCAGACCGGTGCGGTGATCGGCTCCCGTGTCCAGCCCGGTGAGCGTGCGTCCCCGCTGCAGGGTTGCGGCGGTCAGCGCCTCGATGGTGCTCCGGAGACCGGAGCTGCTGGCACTGACCTCTGCGGCACCGGTGATCAATTCCTGTACCCAGGTCTCGTCCACGTGGAAGAAGCGCAGTGTCTCGGCGGGCAGCATCCGGGGGTCGGGCACCAGGTGGCAGAAGGGTACGCCGCGCAACTGGAACAGATCGGCTGCCAGGAGTTCGGCGGCCGCTGTCACGTCGGCGGGGGAGTGGGCGGGGGCTGTGGGTGGTGCGGGCGGTCGGGCCGGGGCTGGCGCCGGATTTTTCGTGACCGCGCGGTGCGTGTGCAGGGCCGCGCCCAGATCGCGGGCGGCACCGCTGGTCAGGAGGGTGTGGAACTGCTCCTGATGGGTCCGGGGAGCGCGCGACGGTGTGCGCTGCGTTGCCTGGCCCGCGGCCAGAATGTCGGCCCGGCCCAGCGCGATCGTGCGCCCCAGGGCTCGGGCGTCCGCATAGCCGAGGTCGGAGGCGGGACGTGTTCCGGTACGCGGTTGCAGGGGACCGCCGTAGCACGGTGGTGCTCCGGATTCGTCGTCCAGGAGTGCGGGAGAGAGGTGGACGCGTACGGCCCCCGTGCGGGGCGTCTCCGCTTCCGGCGTGCCGGGGACGGAGACGGGGGGAGCGCTGAACTGTCCCCCGGTGGTCCGGCACTCTCCGACGAGCTCTCGGAGTACGGCCCCGAACCCGGGGCCCGTGTCCGGGGCACAGTTGAACGACCAGGAGTGCAGGGACACCAGGCGCACGTGGACGGGGGAGTCCGAGGTCAGATTCTCGGCCATCGTGTGCACCCCCTCCAACGACACCAGGTGCGCGGCCTGGGCCACCGTCCCCGAGGCGGGCGCCGCGGGGAGGCGGCCGGCCACCAGCACGGCGCAGTCCTGGGGCAGCACGGACACACCGTCGCTGTAGGGCGTGCTCGAGGTACGCACGTGTGCGAGATAGCTCAGGTCGGCGGGGGTGGGCAGTACACGGCGCAACAGCGGCGTCGGAATCCGGACGGTCTGGCAGGTGAGGGCGCCCTCCTCGGCCGTGGTCTGCAGGTTGGGAACGGCGCAGCTGGTGTCGGCGAGCCACTCCCGGACCGTGGTCCGGGTGGTGCGGCCCTGGGCACCAGGGTCGTCGGGGAGCTCACGGGCATCGAAGAGCAGGAGCGCCAACCACGGAGGGGGCGGCCAGGGCTGGCTTTCCTCCATGAGTCCGAGGCCGCGTTCCCACGGCAGAGTGAGCCGGGAGAGCGTGGCGTGCGGCAGCACCGTGTCGTAGGAACCGGTAGAGGACGGTGGCGGGTACACCCTGGCGACCAGCCCCGGGTCGAGGCGAAAGCGCGGTGCGGTGACCTGGATCTCCTGTTGCGTGGACCCTTGGCGGGGATCGTTGCCGGTGGTGATCCCGTACTCGGCGGTGACCCTGTAGCGGCCCGCGGAAAGGGAGGGGACGGCGGCGTCGGCCATGCTCAGGGTCGCCGTGTTGTGAGACAAAGCAGCGAGTCCTTCTCTAGTTCAGGAACGGGAGGGCGGCCGTGGGTTCGGTGGTGGCACTGAGCACGGAGGCCGACAGGTCGAGCTCGTAGATTCGCGCGGCGTCGGCCACGGTGCAGGTCAGTCCGAGGATCTGGTCCCGGACCAGGTCATGGCCTGGTCCGGTCTCCTCCATCGCCCCCCACAGAGCGGCGGGGACCGACCCGGTCGCCACCGTGGTGGTCCAGCACTCGACCTCCTCGGCGGTCAGGTTCTGCCACTGTCCGTCGCGTGATGCCTCGATGCGTACGGAGTGGTAGCCACCGGTGGTCTGGACCCCCATCGGGCGGACGCAGACCGGAGATGGGGCGGCACCCGCGACGGGGACGTCCCGGTTGCAGAACCCGACCCGTGCGGCCGGTACCGCGCACCGCATGCTGAAGGAGAACCCGTGAGCAGCCACGGTCCAGACCGAGTCACTCCGATGCGGTTGAGTGTCGGTTCCGTGCGCTTCGGTACCCAGGCCCGCCAGCGGGGTGAGGAGCAGGTGCTGTTCGGGAAGGAGCTTCTGACTGAATTCCTCCCAGCTCAAACGCTGTGCCAACGCGCCCTGGGGCGGTGCACCGAAGTTGACGTGGAAGGAAATGACGGTCCAGTCGATGGTGACCCGGCCGCCGGTGGGCGGACCGTACAGGTCCACGTCCACGCTGAAGTGTGCGCCCAGGGTGATGTCCCAGCCGAAGACGCTGAACGTGTACTCCACACCGATGCTGACCGAGACACCGACGTCGAAGTGGAAGGGCGCCCAGGCGATCAGGATGTGCGCGGCCAGGTCCAGCCAGGCGTGCAGTCCGCCGGATCGATAGGAGACGTTGAGGGCGCCGCCCGCCATGATGGCCCGGGGCGTCAGCGCGAAGTAGGCGTCCCCGTGGACGACCACACCGGTCGCGGGGGTCCAGTCGATCGCGACCCGGTCGACCTTGGGGTAGTGGTCCGGTACGGGGTAGCCGTCCGGATATCCGCCGATGCTGAGCACGAAGTCCCCGCCGTGCGGGCCCGACATCCACGTGTAGAGAGCCAGCCCGCCGGTGACCCGGCAGTCCTTGGACACGACGTAGGTCTTGTCGGTCAATCGCGCTTCGGCGGAGAACAGGTGCTGTGAACGCAGATAGCCCACGCGCAGATCCATGTCGGCGACCGCGTAGAGGGTGGCCGGGGCTGCCCCGGGCACGTCCTTGGCGGAGGGGAAGGTGGCGTTGGCGTGCCCGATGAGGGTGATGCTCAGATCGTCACCAAGCCCCACGGCCAGTACGGCCTCACCGCTGATCATCTCGAAGGCGGTGAAGGTCAGGCCTGCGGCGGCCCAGAACTCCCCTGCCGCGGGCACCAGCCAGGCGTCATCGCCCTCGCCGCGCAGTTGTTCCAGCAGGGCTGTCTGGCGTTCGGTCACAGCGGAAGCAGGATCCGTGCCGCCCTTCGGGGCCTGCCCCTCCCCTTCGGTACTGGCCTCCGCGGGTTTGGTCTCTTCGGTCCCGGACTCCGAGACCTCGGCCTTCGCACCCGCCGTTCCCTCGGTACCGCCGGTGTCGTCCTTCGTGCCCTCGGCACCGTCCTTGGTGTTCTCGGGGGCGGTGTCGGTCATGGCCGTCAGGAGGGGGAAGGAATCGACCTCGGTGATCGCGGGTACGCGCAGCCGGCTGTTGTATCCGAAGCCGCCCATAAGGCCGGTGACCACGAAGACGGGGGGTTCACCGAACTTGATGCCGAGGCGACCGATCACGTCCAGGGAGAACCATCCGGCCCTGGCGTGCTGGTAGCTGCCCACGGCCTCCAGGGAGAACTTGGTGGCCGAGACGTTGACCGTACCGCCCAGGCGCACGTCGAACTCGTCGTCGGCGGGCCAGCGCTCGAATCCGCCGCTGAGCGTCAGGGGAGGGCGGGAGTAGGCGACGGTCAGGCCGTCCAGCATCGGCTCCGGGGTGAACTGGCCCGCACGCAGTTCCGCCGGGGAGAAGCCCAACCCCAGGCCGTCCGTCTGGGCGCTGAGCCCTGCGAAGGCGAGCCCGGCGTCGAACATCAGCCAGAGTTTGCGGTCGTGGTGGCCCAGCCCGATCTTGCGCAGGTCGAGAGGGCCGAGTTGGCGCCGGACGTCTTTCCACGACACCGAGGGCTCCGAGTCGCCACCGCTGGCCGTGCCTTCGCCCTCGTCAGAGGAGGTCGCGCCGGAGGAACTCTTCTGGACCGGGGAGTCGTCCGAGGTACCGGTGCCGGTCCCCTTCACCTCGGGGGCGTCCGCCGCGGGGATGCTTCGGGGACCGGTGTCGGCCTCCGCGTCCGACCCGCCGCCCAGGTTCAGGTCCACACGGCTGTCGGACTGTCCGGGCAGCGTCAGAGTGAGGGACAGGCATGTGGCGGGGGTCCTGCCCTCCGACGGCTCCGGGAGAGTGAGCGTCTCCGGAAGCGCGGTGTTGATCCGTCGCACCGTCTCGGCGTCGAGCCGGGGCCGGGTCAGTGTCAGGTCGGCTCGGCTCACTCCGGCGTCCAGGTCCGAGGGGATCAACTGGCCGACCATCGGGAGGTGGGACGCGGTCAGGCTGGACCCCAGGCTCGCCCGGGTGAGGAGAGCCAGTGCCGTGCCCGGGGTCTGGGAACCGTTTGCTGCCGGGTGGTCGAGGGCCACGGCGACGGACACCGGGTCGGAGAGCACCGCGAGGGTGAGGGTGCTGCCTCCGGGGGATTGCGTCCCGGGGTGTTTGGTGTAACCCAGGGAGAGCTCCGTGACCACCGGCAGGAGTTCGTCGGGGAGGTCGGCCCCGGGGTGCAGGGCGCGGACGACCGCGCCGAGGTTGACACCGCTCTCGTCCTTCCAGGAAAGATCGATGCGCTCTCCCGACCCGCGGGAGGCGTCGCCCCTCCAGGTCATGGGGTGTGGGGTTCCGTCGATCACGACCGGCAGGACCACGGTGAGGTCCGCTCGTTCGGCGGCGCCCCGGGTGATGTCCAGTTCGCAGGTGCTGCCTTGGGGCAGGACGGACCAACGCCCCGAGCACCGCACGGAGAACTCGCCCTTCTCCGTGCTCGCCTCAAGGTGCAGTTCGGTCAGTTCCACGTCACCGAGCACATGACCCAGGTCGGTGCCGTGCCCGGCTCGCGCCCAGTCCTGGACGGCTGACGCGTTCGGGCGCAGGAGCTTTCCCCGGAGGTGCCAGTTGTCCCGGGAGTGTTCCAGGGTGGTGTCCACACGCAGTGCCCCCAGCAGGGCGGTGCCCTGGGCGGTCGCCCTGATCTGCTTGCGACCTTCGTCTGACGGCGCGCTTTCGGGCGGTGTCTCGGCACCGCCCTTCCCCGCGGCGTCTTCCTCGGTGGGGTGAGCCTCCTCTCGGGTGATGGTGAAACGCGGATCCCGGACGCCGACCCCGTCGAGGAGTTTCCAGGTGCCGGACATGTTGAGCTGTGCTGACCACGTACCGGCCCGGGCGTCGCCCGTGACCGAGGCCGAGACCACGTCCAGGTCCGGCAACCCCTGGAAGGCGGAGAAGGCGGATTCGGACAGTCGTGTGGCGGCTGGACCACCCGCTTCACCCGGCGGGGTGGGGGGCATCTCGATGAGGTCCGCGCCGAATTCCCCTTGGGGCAGGGTGCAGTCGGCGAAGAGACGCAGACCGCCGAAGTCCAGCGCCCCCTTGAGCGTCACGCGGGTGGTGGGGGAGGCCCCGGAGAGGTCGATGTTGACGACGGCTCCGGGGTTACGCATGACGATCGGCTCGGGTGCCTCGAAGAGGGTCAGCGGCTGCGAGACGTCCAGGAGGAGCCCTACCGACGTGAGCTTGTGGTCGTTCGGGTCCAGCCGGAGTTGGCAGGAGAGGGTGGACGCGGTGCTGGGGAAGTTCCGCTGCTCTCCGAGCGACCAGTGCGCACCGTTCCGGGCCTGGGCCGGGACGAACGGCAGGGACATGACGTCCAAGGCTTTGTAGAAGGCGAAATTCTCGCACGCGAGGACGGAGTCCTCTCCGTCGTAGAGGAGTTCCAGCCCGCCCGCTCCTGGAAAGAAGACGCCGACCCGCTCATAAGCGGTCACCTCCTCCTCGGCAGATGTGGCGCACACGACCGCGATCGCGTGGAATTCTTCTTCTTCGAAGAGTCCACGGAGAAAGGAAAGGTTGGTCTTTCCGTTCTTCGGCGAGGTGAATTCCCAGTCGGAGAGGTGGAACTTCAGCAGCGCAGACGCCTCCCCATCTCCCTCCGTGATCTCCAGGGAAGCTATCACGGGGTGATCTTGGGACAGGGGTGTCACCTCCGCCTCATAAAAGGAGGGGGTGGCGCTTGGTCCCCCAAAGGAGGGGGCAGCGCTTGGTCCCCTGTCTGCTCTGATGAAGCGGGCTGCGTTGCCTTTGAGGTAGCTCGCCAGTTCCTTCTGTGCCTTCTGCGGAACCACATCTTCCGGGAGTCCTAGGGGTGTCTCTCCGGAGCTGTCTCCCAAAAGGTTTTCCGGCATGCTTCTCCTGCTAGGGGTGTCAGGGAAATTCTGGAGGGAGGTTGGAAGATAGCAGCAAGAAAAATTTCGGGTCAAGCGAAGTATTAAGGATGTGCAACGGTTCCTTATTGGCACCTGTCGTGTCCGAACATTTTGCTCTTCCTTGGCACTCTTGTGGGAAAGTCTATTGATTTAAAAGGATCGCCTGGATTGTCCGTAAAACTCCGGACTCTTTCGATGGGTTGGGCAGGTGTTCGGATTCGGGGTACTTCCGTGGACTGCATGGTTGGCGCCCCCTATGGCGCTGCTGAGCGTGGCCCGCAACACCCGGAAGAGCTGTCTGTTGCCGGGTTGGGCGCCTCCAATGCGTGGTTGGGTGCCATCCATGCTTGGCTGTCCTTCGCGCTGATCGGTGCGTACAGGCTGTTCATAGGGGCGTTCCGTGCGGCGGTCAGGTACGTACGCAGCCAGCCCTCAATGGAGGGGCAACTACCCCTGCCGGCGGATCCGAAGACACGCCGGAGGCAGATGAGATGACGGCTGTCGACAACGAGAGTCTCTGGAACTGCCTCCATGGTGTGCCCGCACCGAATGCCTATGCCTCAAGCAGAGACTCCTGGACTGAGGACGAATTCGAAACTTATGTATGAACATAAGATTTTTGGTCAATCTGCTCGGTTTTTGTGATCTGTCAGCGTCACGCCCCGTTTGGCGGCCTTCCCGATCTCGTGGCGGAGTGCCCGATGACGATTCTTCGAGCCCGACAGGTGCCCGAAGCCAGGCAGGAGGATTTCGGTGCACTGGTCGAGCAGCCCACCCGCGCTCGGATGTGGTGAAGCCCTCGCTGAAACCGGCCCGGGATGGATCGGCTCGGCCGGACCGACCGTGCCCAAGGGCTTTGCGGGTCCTCAACGAACGGGCGGCGATCACTAGCCACGTCCACCGGTCAGCGGCCTCGGGCGAGCGGCCCTTCGGGGCGCCCTGGCGAACGTTTCAGGCCACGGCACTGGACGTCCACAGCCAGCACGATTCGGCCGTCTGCCGTCCGGGGCAAAGGCGGATCGGCCGACGGGTGCCGCAGTCTGTAAGTGGCTGTCTGGTGATTTCGCACCACGCAAACATCAACCCCTGCGAACTCATTCAAGTAGGCTTTCTAAGGGCGACTTGCGGGCGCTCGTCCTTTATGCGCCATCGGGTTTGACATTTCCTCGGCTCAGGAGGTTTCTGGTCGCGGAACATAGAGAAGATCGGATCGGGGAAATGCCCCTGAATACGAACACGAGGAGACCGGTGCGTCGCATTATCGCCACTCTCGTTCTGACCGCAGCCGCCTGCGGAGCGCTGGCCGCGCCCGCCGCCGCCGAGAAGGTCATCACTATGGAGGAGTGCTTCCTGGGAGGAGGAACCCTCAAGGGTCACGATTCCCTCGGTATGGTCTGCGACGGAGGCGAACACGATGGTGCTGTGGTGATTTTTTAACTAATTCTGTGCCTCGCAGAACCGGCCAATGATGGCACCCCATGCGGCGCCATCTGGCCCCTGGTGTCGCCGGTTCCCCGCCTCCACATCGGGGCGGGGATTTCTGTCTCACAGGGCGTGAGCCAATCCTCAGCCGCCGTCTCACCCCGGCGGGCTCATCGCCGAACCCGTCTCGTGCCAGGACTCTCTGCTCCAGGCCCTCGCACGTGTACCCGACCCACGCGGACTCTGCGGACGACGCCACCCGCTGGTCCGGAACCCAAGGGTTCACCGCGATCGGCCAATAGGCCGCCAAGAGCACCACCCATACACTCACTATCCTGGGCATGACCCGGGGAATCGCCAGGGCTCCGGCAAAGTCAGGTCTGTAGGAGTCTGAGTGGGCGAGCCTCGTCGCGGATCATGTGATGGTTGGCCTGGGCGATGTTGTCGAACCCGGCCGCTCTGAGCAGCCCGATCGCGGTGTTGCGCAGGGTCGCCATGACCTGGGCAGCGCTGCCCGTGCGCACCTGGGAGCGGTCCTCGTCATAGGTGACATCCCGGACGTGATGAAGCTTGTTCTCGATGCCCCAGTGCTGGCGAACCCATCCGGCCAGCACCAACGCAGGCGCAGCGCGGTGGTCAGCCGAGGTGCTCAGGTAGACGACCTCGACACTCTTGCGTTTGGGTGAGCCCTTGGACTTCTTGCGCCAGGTGGTACGGCGCACCTGGGCGACCTGGGTCGCGCCTTCGAAGGTGATCCACGCCGGGACCTGGGCGGTCTTGATGGTGCGGGTCTCTTTGCGGCCGTGTCCGGTATCGCGTGTGGTGTGTGCGGGCACGTGCTTCCACGGCACCTTGCTCGAACAATAACCGAAGGTTGCCAATCTGCGACTCCTCGAGCCACGAGGGGATGAAAAATACCGCCAATCTTTACTTTTTCTTCGGGTCTTCTCTGATCTGTAAATATAGGTCCGATTTAATACATTCAGCAATAAACCTCCGAGTTCGTATTCAGCTTCTGACTGTCAGCCATCCCTCGTATAGGGTCTTCCTCGTACTACTGGGAAAGCTCTCAAGGAGGCGTTATGTTCAAGAAAGTTTTCATCACGCTGGGTGTCACAGCAGCTGGGATCGCTCTCTCCTCAGGCGCGGCTTCGGCTGACGTGCGCCCCCATTCCACCTACGGGTCACAAGAAACCTGCATGGGCAATGCCATGGCCGCTGGCGAGGACGATCTGGCGGCGTTCTGCCAGCCCAGCAACTTCGAAGAGGGAAAGTGGCTGCTCTGGGTGCAGAATTAACTGCTTGTTGCACTCACGAAGACGCAGGTCACAACCCCATCACCCGACTTTGTCGGAACCCTGGGTTCATATGGCCAGGCGGTTGGGGTGTAGATCACGGGTGCTCCCGTCCCCTTTTTCGAGCTCATCTCATTTGGGTTCTCGATAACCTGGCCCGGTGTCGATGGTTGAGCGTTTGGTGTTGGATGGACTGTGGGAGCTGTTTCAGCGGGTGGGCGCCTCGGGCGCCCACCCGGCCTCAAGGTGGTGGGCGGCGCAGACACGGAGACCGTGAGGTGTTGGCCGCGATCATCTTCGTGGCGACCACCGGCTGCACGTGGGCCCAGCTCCCACCGGTCTTCGGCCCCTCCGGGCCTACCGCACACCGGCGTTTCAGCGAGTGGAGCCGGGCCCGTGTGTGGGCGAAGCTGCACCGCCTGGTCCTGGACGAACTCGGCTCCCGCGGTGAGCTGGACTGGTCGCGGTGTGCGATCGACTCGGTGAACATGCGTGCGCTCCAAGGGGGGACCTGACAGGTCCGAATCCTGTCGATCGGGGCAAGAAGGGCGCCAAGATCCACTTGATCACCGATCGGGCCGGGCTTCCGATGTCCATGGCGATCTCGGGTGCGAACCTGCACGACAGCCAAGCGCTGTGACCGCTGGTGCGTGCGATACCGCCCATCAGGTCCAGGCGAGGCCGCAGGCGGCGCAAACCCGGCAAGCTCCACGGCGGCAAGGGATATGACTACACCCACCTGTGTCGATGGCTGCGCGAACGCGGGATCGTCCATCGTCTGGCCCGCAAGGGCGTGGGGTCCTCGAAGCGGGTGGGGCGGCGCCGGTGGCAGGTCGAGCGCACCATGTGCACGTTGATTTGCTTCCGCAGACTCACCAAATGAGATGAGCTCTAAAAGAACGAACAACAACCGCAGACCCCGGCACTACAGCCGCAGGCTGTGTCGCCTGTTCCACCTCTCGGCGCAGTCAGCGCTGCTACGGCTGGGCGCGTCTCAGGAGTACTACCGGCGTAAGCGGGCCGAAGGGGTGCCGCATCCTCAGGCGGTGGTGTGCCTGGCCAGGCAGCGGACCAACGCCTTGGCGCGCCAACCTGGTGGCCAGGTTGGGGGCGACTCGCGGACCTTGGTGGTGGTATGCGATCAGGAACGGCCTGTTTTTGCTGGTGGCAGGGTTGGCTGTCCGGGGGTGAGGGAACTAGCTGGGAGGCAGGATCCAGCTCAGGAGATTGAGGAGAGTCGATGCGTCGCATCGTCGTTGTTTTCGCCCTGACCGCCGCCGCCCTCGGGGCGGCGGCGATGCCCGCCGCTGCCGCGCAGCCAGCACCGCCGTCGTGTGACGCAGTCACGCCCGGCACGCCGGCCTGGTTTGCCCTCGGCTGCTGGTCCTAGGTCGATTCGTCCCTGTCGTCTTCCGTTCACCGGAAAACGGCAGGGACGTGTCTGTGTTGGGGAGTTCAGAAGCCGAATCAGTTGCTCTTGTGTTTGGGTGAGCCCTTGGACTTCTTGCGCCAGGTGGTACGGCGTAGCTGGGCGATCTGAGCGGCGCCCTCGAAGGTGATCCACACCGGGACCTGAGTGGTCTTGATGGTGCGGGTCTCTTTGCGGCCGTGCCCGGTATCGCGTGTGGTGTATGCGGGCACGTGCTTCCACGGCAGGTTCTTGAGCTGGGCGTAGAGGTGTCTGTTGTCGGCCTTGACGGTGAAGACGTAGTGGGTGCCCTGGGCCCGGATGGTGGTGGCGGTGTCGGTCTGAGTGTGCATCGCGTCGAGGGTGACGTCCGCTCCATCGATGTCCAGGAGGTCGAGCAGGTTCCGCACGACGAGAACCTCGCCGTGCGGAACCTGCTCCAGTTCATCGATACCAACGGGGTTGTGGTCACGGTCGACGCGATACACATCCGGACAGACACCGCCACCACCCTCCAGCCGAGGACCCGCTGGACGCCTACGACGTCGCGGGGCACGCGCGGCTGGCCCGTGCTTTGGACACCCCGGTCGTCACAGGCGAGATGCCGGCGTCGGTCGCTGAGTACGAGAGGTGGATCGACGGTGCCGCCTGCGACATCACCCAGCCGGATTACCGTCGGGCACTTCGACTGGTTGGACCCGCTGTTCAACGAGCGTCTGGAGATCAAGGACGGGCGGCTATGGCTGGAGGACTGCCCCGGCCCGTCGCCAGGTGTGCCGGGGGGCCTCGCATGCGCGGGGCGGGCACCTCATGACCGTCGATCAGCCTTGGAAGCCAACACGATATGGGAGGAAACGCTGCGCATCTTCTCGCAGGTCTCCTCGAACTCGCGGTCAGGTCGGGACTCCAGGCCGATTCCTGCCCCCGCCTGGAGCCAGGCTCTGCCTTGTTCCTGGAACAAGGACCGGATGACCAGGGCCGCGTCGAGAGAGCCACTGGCGTCGGCGACCAGTACAGCTCCTCCGTACAGGCCGCGTGGCGTTGTTTCGAACTCGCGGATCATGGCGTGGGCCTGTGGCCGAGGTGCCCCGATCAGTGTGGGGAAGAGAGAGATGAGCGCGTCCCACGGGCTGAGCCGTTGGTCCAGCGTGCCGATGACGCGAGAGGCGATGTGCTGCACGCTGCCCCGGTTCTCCACAGTCATGAAGTCCTTGACCGCCGGCGAATCGGGCTCGCAGCAGGCAGCCATGTCGCGCAGCGAGTTTCGGACCGCCAGCGCGTGCTCGCACACTTCTTTCGGGTCGTCCAACAGCTCCTGGCGCAGGCGCGCGCTGTGCTCGGCGTCGTGCGCCCGGTACGGTCGGGTCCCGGCCAGTGGCTGGGTCGTGACCTGTCTGTCCGCGGACACGTTGACGATGATCTCAGGGCTGAACCCGGCCGCTTCCGAACCGTTGATCCTGACCATGAAGGACCGAGCCGGGGTGTTGTGCCGCCGCCCCAGCAGGAACGTGGCGGGAACGTCGACATCGGCCCCGATCGGCACTGCCCGTGAGAGCACCACCTTCTGCAGGCCCTCGCTGCGCATTCGGGCCTGTACTTCCTCCACGGCCTTTTGGTAGGCGTTGCCCTCATCCTGGGAGACATCCACCGGTGACGGATTCGGATGCTGTCGCGGCTCCGTTCTCTGCACGGCGCCAGCCACCGCTTCGACCTCGGCAGTGTCGACACCGCGCACGGTGGCCGTGCCGTCGGTGATGCTCACTTCCAGCCTCGGAACCATCAGGTGCAGGAGGGGTTCATCGTCCGAGAACTCCCCTGCCTGGGTTGCAGTGGTGTGTGGCAGATCGAATCCGGCAATGCCGTAGGCCCTCCAGTCGTCCACAGGAACCCGTTCCAGCAGCCGTGGTACTTCCGCTAGCAGCTGCTCCTCCCGGGGGACGACGTGTTCACCTTCCGCGTCGCGGTAGATGGCGTGTGTAGGGGTGAGGACGACCTCAGCGATACGACCGACAGCGAGACTCCACAGCGGGGGATTCTCATAGAGAACATAATCCTCTGTGGCAACTGTTTGAACCAATCGGGTCATCAACTCATCCGGATTATCCCCTGTTATAACTAGAGCGCTGGTGTATTCGAAGCGTCCCATCACTGTTCCCATCGCCAGACTTGTTCTGGAGCTCTGACAATTATCCGAGAACATCAGGATCCGCGCTACAGTTCCAAAGGAATTCCCTTGCCGATCACCATACTGGAGTTCGCCGTGGAGCTGTTCGGAAACCGGGGACAGTCGGCGCCACGCCCATGGCGTCCGGGCCCGGATGGCCGGTTGATCAGCAGTCAACAGGGGCGGCTTCGGCGGTCGACCCTCGGGTGGCAAACAGGAGACGAGTGGACAGGGGTAGTGACTGTTGACGCAGATATCGCACCGGAGTCCCTGCCTATTAACTCGCAGATCCTATGGAACACCGTCGAGCTGTGCTTCTATGAGAAGAATGCAGGCCAGCCTGCTGCCCAGTCCGGGATGTTGCATTCTCAGGTGAGGGCCGTGCCCTCGCTGGCCAGGGGATCTCCAGCATGCGGAGGGGCGTATGAAGGCCTCGTAGGAGACCCAGAGGAACGCTTCGGGGATCCTGGACATCCCCAACTCTGTCAGGATCGGGGCGGCCATATTGCGCGGTATCGCCATGTTCTGAAGGGGGTGCCCGCCGTGCACGCAGGAGACGTTCTCTCCGAAGCTCCCGTCCCGCACATGGTGCAGTGCTTCGATCCCCCAACGGCCCTGCACCAGAGCGGCTAGCCTCTCAGCTCCGGCCTGCTCTGCGCTCAGGAATGGGCCTACGCACGTCCTCGCCTCTCCGAACTCGACCGCTGAGCTGCCTATCCCGACTTCTCGGACCGGTACAACTGCCATCTGCCCCCACCGGTATCAGAAGCCGACTCCCAGCGGCACGTGTCACCAACCTCACCGAACAGGACGCCTGGCCGGTGAGCACGCAGGGGAGGGGGAGGGCGTGGCAGGCCGGGGCCAACGGAGGCCTTGCGTGGTCAGGGGATGAGAGTTCCTGACCTCTTACCAGGGCTCCGTTGCCGTGTTCAAGGGGCCTTGTCCGTGCTGGCACACTCCCATGACCAGTGGGGACGTACTCGAACGCTGACTGTGAAACAGCCCCTGGGGAGCAAGGGGACGGCGGCCCGGCGAAGCCCCCGAGCGGCAAGGTATGGCTCGAGGGCTCGGGCTACCTCTGAAAGGGGACCGGTCAGGCCAGTTTGCCTTCGACGAGGTCGATGACCGATTGAACGGTCGTGAACTCGATCTCCTCGTCGGGGATGCGGATGCCGAACTCCTCCTCCAGGGCCAGGGCGAGTTCGGTCAGGGCCAGATCGTCGGCACCGAGGTCCTCGGTCAGGGACGCGGTGTTGACCACCCGATCCTCAGGGACTTCGAGCTTCTCAGCGATGACCTTCTTGACCCGCTCCTCCACAGTCGCGGTCTGCGTGCTCCGACCGTCTTGGTCGGCGGTTACGTGTTGGGTCGTGGTGGTGCCGACCACGGCCGGAATCGCCTTCTCGAAAGTGTGCTCGTCCGCCATGGCCGGACCGTTGGCCAGGGTGAGGGCGACGGCCACCGTGGTGGCGAACGCAGCGGTGTTGACCAGCATCGGGGTGCGCAAGACTTCTCCAGCTCTCACATCGATCAGCTTTCATCACTCAGAGTAATGGAGTGGTGTCGGAGAAAGCCAGACGCGCTTCACGGGTGTGGCGTTTTCTGCTTCCATGGCGATCTCGGGTGCGAACCTGCACGACAGTCGAGCCCTGTAGCCGCTGCTTCGCCCGATACTGCCCATCAGGTCCAGGCGAGGCCGCAGGCGACGCAAGCCAGGCAAGCTCCACGGAGACAAGAGATACGGCTACAACCACCTGTGTCGATGGCTGCGTGAACGCGGAATCGTCCATCGCCTGGCCCGCAAAGGCGTGGGGTCCTCGAAGCGGTTGGGGCAGCACCGGTGGCAGGTCGAACGCACCATGACCTGGCTGGCCGGATGCCGCCGACCGCACCGCAGCCACGAGCGCAAAGCCGAGCACTTCCTCGCGTTCGCCGGCATTCCCTGCACGTTGATCTGCTTCCGCAGACTCCCCAAATGAGATGAGCTCTTACTGGGTGACCCGCGTCCGTTGTAGCGTTCAGCACGAACCTTGTACTGCCGCTGGAAGGAGCCTAGTGAACCCGGATGTGGCACTGCCAGACCCTGCTCAGACGCACGAAACCCAGTTTCCGAGCCTGGATGGTCTGAGGCTGCGCGGCACCTTCACCGCGCCAGGGGACATGGATCCTGTTCGTGTGGCAGTTCTGGTCCACGGCGGCGGGGTGACCCGAGAGGAAGGCGGGTTCTTCACCCGCCTGGCCCAAGGCCTCGCACGAGCGGGCGCGGCCTCGCTCCGGTTCGACCTGCGAGGCCACGGTGCCAGCCAGGGCGATCAGAGGGAGCTCACCCTTTCGGGCGTGGTCAACGACATCCGCGCCGCTGTCGACCACGCCCAGGAGCTGGCGCCTTCGACTGAAGGGCGTGTCGCCCTGCTCGGTGCGAGCTTCAGCGGCGGGTTGTGCGCCTTCTACGCCGCCCAGCACCCAGAGGACCTCGACTCACTCATCCTGCTGAATCCGTTGATCGATTACAAGAAGCGGTTCATCGACGACAAGCCCTACTGGTCGTACGACCGTATCGCTCCCGCAGAGGGCGAGGTCCTCGTCCGCGACGGTTTCCTCTCCCACTCGCCGACCTTCAAGCTCGGTCGGGGTCTGCTGAACGAAGTGTTCTACCTACGCCCCGACCAGGCGTTGGAGGGTGTGCGGTGTCCGACGTTGATCGTGCACGGCACCGCTGACACCTTCATCCCCGTGGAAAGCTCCCGGCGCGCAGCGGAACGAATCTCGGGCTCGGCACGGCTGTGGGAGATCGATGGTGCCCAGCACGGTATCGCCATGCACGACGATCCCGGCTACGCAGACCCCCAGACCCAGAGGTGGCAGGCCGAGGTGATGGAGGAGGTCTCCCGGTGGGTCACCCTGCCGCGAGAGTGAGCTCCCGTACGGTCTCGCGTACCACGGGGCGGCGGTGCCAGGATCGCAGTCGCCCTGGCAGCCGGGCCAGCTCACCCAAGGTGCGTTGGGAACCGACCTCCTGGGCGACGGGCAGGGCCGTCAACGCGGTCTCGCACGCCTTCTCCGGATAACCCGCATCGGCCAGACTCAGGGCTTGGAGTGAACTGAAGTAGGCGTGATCACGGTGGGAGAACAGGTCGGGGTACAGGTGCGTCTCGTACAACTCGACCGCGTGCGCTACCCGTCCTGCCTCGGCGTGGCACAGCGCCGCCTGGAGCGCGAACAGTGAGCGGCCGTAGTGCTGCGAGAGCGACCCGGCACCATCGTCGGCGGCGAGCAGGCTGGCCGCCCGGTCCAGGGAACGGGCGATCGCGCCGATCGGTTCGCCCACCATGGCTCGGCCTCGAGCCTGCTGTTGCAGTGCCTCGGCCCGCACGTGCGACGGCAGGTTCCAGCGGTTGCTGAGAACCGCGGTGGAGAGCTGGATCATCGTGGCTCCGTCACGGGTGTCCCAAGCCGCCTGGGCCCGCCGGAGGAGTACGTAGGCCTCCAGGGCCGGTTCATCCACACACCTCGCCCAGGTGATGGCCTGATCGCGCCACTGGTCGGCGGCTGCGGGCTGGCCGAGGTCACGGTAGAACCACGCAGCCAGCTCCGCTCCTTGAACCCCCAGCCGCAGGAGAGGGCCGCGTTGTGCGGATCGCGCCTGGCGGGCCGCCTCGGTGATCGCGGCGAGTACACCCAGCAACCCGGGCAGCGCAGCTCCCGGACCGTACAGCCCATCGTCGGTCGCGCTCTGGTGCATGGCGCGCTCGAAGTGTTCGATGGCCTCGTCATCCAGGCGTTGGCGTGCGTCTTGGATCGTGTCCAGGATCCGTCGCAAGTCGTGGGCGCTGATCACCGGGAGCACCAGGGCGCCGGCTGCCAGGGCCCCACCTCCCGCAAGGACGGTTCGACGGTCGGGGGTGCGCAGACGCTCGTCGAGCAGGACATCCAGCTGGTCACGGGTGATCTGCAGGGCTTCAGCGATCTCGGGCCGTTGCCCGGGGTGTGGGGTAGTGGCCCCGGATTCCCAGCGAGCCACTGTAGACCGGTCCACCTTCAGGAGTGCGGCCAGGCTCTCCTGGGTGTGCCCGGCTGTTTTGCGTTGTCGGGCCAGGGCCTCACGTCGCGATGCCATCGAACTGCCTCACCCGCCGTTGTGGGGACTGTTGTCGAGTCCATCCGACCCCGGCCGGTGCGGTCTGTGCAACACCGGTGCCACAAAAGTGCGTCAGCGGTGCTCTGGGAAAGAGCCGCCGTGCGGGGTTGGGTGGAGAGCAGCACCCCGCCGGTTCACTGACGAGCGAAGCGAGGACCCCCGTGCACAAAGACGTGATCGAGGTCGAAGGGCTGCGGCTGCGCTGCCGGATCGGCTGTAGCACCGAAGAACGCCGTGACCTGAGTGATGTGGTGATCGACTTGAGGATCGCCACCGATGCCTTCCCTGCCGGTCACAGCGACCGGTTGGAGGATGCCTGGAACTACCGCACCCCCACCAAGGCCATTATCGCCGCGGTGGAAACCAGTGAGTTCTACACGGTCGAGGCCCTGGCCACCCGCGTCGCCCGCATCGTGGTGGTGGACCATGCCGCCCCTTCGGTGCGGGTGCGGGTGCGCAAACCCGGTGCGCTGCGATTCGCCGACACGGTCAGCATCAACCTCACCCGTACCCCGGCGGACTTCACTCCTGAGGTGGGGGTGGGGTCCCCGTGAGCACCACCGAACTCCCTCTGGGCTCGCTGCAGCCACATGTCCTTTCCAGCCCGGCCTCGGGACGGGAGCAGGCCGCTGCGGGAGCCGCAGCGATGCTGAGCTCCTTGGGCATGGACATCGCAGGCGAGACGACCCAGCGCACCCCCGAGCGCATGGCTGCGGCCTACCGCGAACTGCTCCAGCCGCGCGAGTTCAACCTGACGACCTTCCCCAACGAGGAGGACTATGACGGGCTGCTCATTCAGAAGGACATCGCCTTCGTCAGCCTGTGCGAACACCACGGTCTGCCCTTCACCGGCCGGGCCACGGTCGGCTACCTGCCGGGCGAACGCATCGTGGGGTTGTCGAAGCTGGCGCGGGTCGTGGAGCAGTTCTCCCGTCGCTTCCAGGTGCAGGAGCGCCTGACCAAGCAGATCGCCACCTACTTGGAGCAACACCTCACTCCCGGTGGGGTCGGCGTGGTCATGCAGGCCGAGCACATGTGCATGACCCTGCGTGGTGTCCAGGCAGCCGGCACCACCACCGTCACCTCGTCCCTGCGCGGGCTCCTGCTCAAGGACGACCGCACCCGTACCGAGTTCTTCAACCTCGCAGGGGCGGGCCGATGACGGGCCCGGTGGTGGTCGGTGTCGGTTCCAATATCGACCCTGAGCACCATGTAGCCACAGCACTGGAAGAGCTGCGCGCACGGGGACTGGAACTGGAGGTTTCCCCCTGGTACCGGTCCCCGGCCATCGGGCTCCGCGAGGGGGCAGGCGACTTCATCAACCTCGCCGTGCTCTTTGCCTGGTCCCGTCCTGTGGCCGACCTCAAGGCGCTCCTGAGGCGAGTCGAAGAGGCTCATGGTCGCACTCGTCTTCCGAGTGGTCGGTGGATCTCACGCACGCTGGACCTGGATCTGCTCGTTGCCAGGAATCTGATCGACCCCGCCCTGAAGCTTCCGCATCCGGATCTGGGCCGTTTCGCACACGTGGCCGTACCCGTCGCTGATCTGATCGGGAGCCACACCCACCCCCAACTCGGGTGCACCTACGCCCAGCTCGCTGCCCGCCTTGACGCGTCCGCCTTGAAGCGGATCGAGGTGGCGCTGTGAGGTGGGACAGCACGGCTCTGGCGATCATGTGCGTGCCCTGTCAACGCAGTGGTGGCTACTTCGTCCCCACCGACCAGTTGGTGCTCGCCTCCCTGGACGCCGAACGCCCCCACCCGGTGCACGCTTTGGCCTCCCGGTTGCGTTCCACCTGGGCTGACCGGCTCTTCCACACTGGGGCGGTCCGGGTGGTCGTTGCCATGGACGACCTGGCGGTAACGCGAAGCTGGATGCTTCCGCCCACCACCCCCACGATCGACGACCTGTGGCCGCAACTGCACGACTCCCTGAACCGTTTGATGGAAGGGACACGGATTCCGGTCCGGTTCGTGCGTTGGTCCCACCTGGTGGACCCTTTCGACTACGACCAACAGGTCGAGCTGATCTCCCAGGCGTGTTCGCGCAACGACGCCGAACCGCACTGGCGTCACCTCCACGAAGTGATGGGGGAGGAGGTCGCTCGACGCCTTCGGTTCGAGCGCTCCACCGGCCGCGGTGACACCCCGGTGGTGATGCGTCGTCGCGCGGCCGACCAGGTCGCCAACTACGCCGTCCAAGGCCAACTCGTGCACCAGTGGGGCGTGGCCGCCTACCTGCACTGGACTGCAGAGGAAACCGATCTGATGGGCACTCTGGAACCCGCCTTCGCCACCCACATGGTCGCCGGTCCGGGCTACGGTGAGAGTGCCCCCGCCTCCGTGTGGGAGCGATTCCCACCACGGTTCGCTGATCTCATCGAGGAACTGCGGCTCTACGCCGGTGACCTTCCCCAGACCCCTGGGACGGTGCGCCCGAAGGTGGCGACCGCGGTCCTGGAAGGCCTCGCCGACCTTCTCACACCCGGCACCTGCGAGCTGGCCAGACGACGGCTGCGCTCCCTGGACGCCGTACTGGGAGGCGGACCCATCAACCGAGCACGAGTGCGCCGTCTGCTGGAGGAGCTCCGGGATCTGGAGCTGGAACCGGGATGGGCTGTGGAGCAGGTGGTGAAGAAGCTCTTCTGCCAACTCACCTCCCGCTACACCGATGCGCAGAACCGTGACGAGCTCGACCGGCACCGGCACCTCGTCGCCGACCTCGCCCACGCCCTCGATCCCCAGATCAGCGACCAGGTCGCCCTGGCCCTGACCGGCTCGATGACCGGTGCCCCAGAGGGAATCTGGCACCCCTACTTCAGCGACATCGACATCATGCCCCTGTTCGCCACCACACCCTCGCCCGAACTGCTGGCCCGGGCACGGCAGGCCTACACCGCCCCCCACCGGCCTTCCTGGGTGCACCTCAACGAAGGAGCACGCGAAGGTGTGGCCGGGCTGACCCGCGACCCCGCCAACGGGATGTTCGTCGCCGACCAGCTGCACACCCTCACCGCGGTCGAGGCCGGCAAACTCGGCCGACTGGTCGCCCCCATGCGTCACGTCGGCGGATCGGCCGCGGTCTTCGAGGCCTTCACCCGAGCCCACGAGGAGAGGACCCATGTCGCATAGCGGCAGGGACAGGTGGGCCCTGATCACCGGTGCCGCTCACCGGATCGGCGCCCATCTGGCCCGAACCCTGGCCGCACACGGCTACGGCCTACACCTGCACACCCGCACCCGCGGCCTGACTCCGCTGGCCGAGACCCTTCGCCAGCAGCACGCGACGCCGGTGATCACTCACCGAGTGGACCTGTCCGATCGCACCGCCACCCACCACTGGGCTCGCACCCTGGCCACCGGCCCTCAACCGCCCGACCTCATCGTCAACAACGCCTCACCCTTCCCCGCTCCACACCGAATCGATGACCTGGCCGTCCTGGACGAAGGCCTGGCCGTGCACCTGATCGCCCCCACCCAGCTCTACGCGGCGCTGCCCGACCACGGGGGACACGTCGTGCACCTGCTCGACGCCCGTCTGCCCCTCCTCGACAGCCTCCGCCCCGGCTACGAGCTGTCCAAACACACCCTGGCCGCCCACACCCTGCTCGCCGCCCGCCGACTGGCACCCCGCATCCGCGTCAACGCCCTGGCCCCCGGCCTGGTCCTGCCACCCCCCGGTCATGACCAGGAGTACCTGGAACACCTGGCCATCATCCGTGCCCCGCTGCAAACCCCGGCACGGTTGGACGACATGGGCTCAGCCCTGCTCTTCCTCGACCACGCAGCCTCGGTGACCGGGCAGATCATCCACATCGACGCCGGTGAACACCTCGGCCCACCACCCGAAAACCCCACCTGATCGCGCCCGATGGCGTGGCAGACTGAACATCCACCCCGGCCCCGCAGCCGGGGAGAACTGCGCAAACAGTGAGGAAAGCTGTGACAGGAGACATCGGAGCCGATCTCGGACGGCGCGTCGTCGCCGCCGTGGCCGCCGCGTTCGAGGTGGACATCACCATCGACCAGGCCGTCGTACGCCCCTCCCCGCGAGACGGTGTCGACTACCAGATCAACACGGCCATGGCCCTGGCCAAACGGCTCCGACGACCCTCCCGCGAGGTCGCCGAACAGATCCTCGACCACCTGGACCTGGGCCCGATGGCCGCCAACGTCGAGGTGGCCGGCGCTGGCTTCCTCAACGTCGCTCTGAACGACGCCTGGTTGAGTGAACACACCACTGCCCTGGCCGCCGACCCACGGTTCGGCTACCGGCCGGAGGGCGCACCGCGTCGCGTGGTCGTGGACTACTCCTCACCCAACATGGCCAAAGAGATGCACGTGGGGCACTTGCGCTCCACGATCATCGGCGACGCCATCGTGCGCATGCACACCTTCGCCGGGGACGAGGTCGTGCGCCAGAACCACCTCGGGGACTGGGGCACCCCCTTCGGCATGCTGGTCGAGCACCTGGTCGACGAGGGCCTGCACGAAACCGAGTTCTCCATCAGCGACCTCAACGTCTTCTACCAGCAGGCGCGAACCAAGTTCGACGCTGACCAGGACTTCGCTGACCGCGCCCGCGCCCGCGTGGTGGCTCTGCAAGCAGGCGACCCCGACACCTTGGCCTTGTGGGAACGGCTCCTGACCGAGTCCAAGCACCACATCGAAGCCGTCTACGACCTGCTGGGCGTTCAGCTCACCCCCGCCGACTACCAGGGTGAAAGCGCGTACCAGCCGGTCCTGGACGATGTCGCCGACGAACTCACCCGCCGCGGACTGGCCCACACGAGTGACGGGGCCTTGTGCGTGTTCCTGGAGGGGTTCACCGGACGCGAGGACAAACCCCTGCCGCTCATCGTGCGCAAACGCGACGGCGGCTACGGTTACGACGCCACCGACCTGGCCACCATCCGTCACCGCGCCCACAACCTCAAAGGCGACCGGCTCATCTACGTGGTCGGTTCCCCCCAGTCCACGCACTTCGCGATGATCTTCGCTGCCGCCCGCAAGGCCGAGTGGGTCAGCCCGGTCACCGAAACCGACCACGTCGCCTTCGGCAGCGTGCTGGGCGAGGACGGCAAGATCCTGCGCACCCGCGCGGGCGCCACCCTCAAGCTCACCGACCTTCTCCACGAAGGAGTTCAACGCGCCGCGGCGATCGTGGCCGACCGCACTGACCTCAGCGAGGCCGAACGCGCCGAGATCGCCCAGGCGGTGGGGATCGGTGCCATCAAGTACGCGGATCTGTCCACAGACCGCATCAAGGACTACGTCTTCGACTGGGACCGGATGCTGGCCATGGACGGCAACACCGCCGTCTACCTCCAGTACGCCATCGCCCGAATCCGCTCCATCCTGCGCCGTGCCGATCACACCCCGCCCCTGGGAGCGCCGGTCACGCTCACTGAGCCCGCCGAACGCCGGCTGGCCCTGGAGCTAGCGCGTTTCCCGGAGGTGATGGACACCGCATTGCAGCACCTGGAGGCCCACCGCCTGGCGAACTACCTGTTCGAGCTGGCCACCGCGTTCAGCAGCTTCTACGAGCAGTGCCCGGTCCTCAAGTCCCAGGACGAGGTACGCGCGTCGAGGTTGGCGCTCGCCACTCACACCGCCGCGGTCCTCGAGGGCGGCCTGGACCTTTTGGGCATCGAAACTCCCCAACGGCTGTAGGCAGCGAAGAGGGCGGGGCAGGTGAAGGAAGTGCCTGCTCTGCCCTCATCATCCACGATCAACGTCTCCTACTGACGTCTCTGAGCATCGCTTCGACTTCTTCCAAGTTCTCCAAGAGGCGACCGGCCGCTCGGTGCCGCAACTGCCAGAACTCGTCGAGTGCTGCCTGCCGGGGGTCTGGGTTCAAGTAGTGCTGCTCGACGCCGTAGAGACTCCTGAGCATCTGGACGAGAATCACCCGACCACAGACGAGCACGTCTCGACGAGCGATTTCGGTGTTCTCCCTCAGATATGCAGTGAGGAGTCGGGCTGCAGAGTCGATCCAGCCTTCGTCCAAGACGACGGTGCGCGGGTCGAAAGCGATTCGGCCCAACTCGAAGGCGAGCATGTACGGCACCGGAGGGCGGAAGTCGATCACCGCGGCAAGACCCTCCTCGTCGAACAGCAGGTTCGGAGGGGTGAAGTCACCATGCAGAACCTGAGTTCCCAGGTCACGTGGTAGACCGGCAAGGAGAGCAGGTACCTGGGCCAGCATGATCCGACGGTCTGTGAGTGTGCTCCGCGCGATCACGTCGAATTCATCGCGGCAGTCACGCCCGGCGACGACACCGAGCAGCGAGTCGATACGGGCCTCGGTTTCGCGCAGATCAGCAGAGAACCACTCCTCGAGCCACGGAGACAGCGTGCGACTCCGCCGGTGGTGTGCGAACACCGCATGGATCCGGCCCAGCGCCTGCCCCACCATCGCCTGCTCCGCGGGAGTGAACCCACTGCTCACAGTGTCTCCGGGCACCCACTCCCATACCGACAGGGCCACCGCTCCCGAGCAGGCGAGGAGCTCACCGTCCATCGATTCTCGAAGACGGGCTGTCGGTACGCCGTGGGCTCCGGCCCACCGTGTCAACGCAATGGCGTGCTGTTCGGCTCGGACGTCCCACCCCTCCGGATAGACCTTGACGAAAACCTCCGAGCCGCTGCTGTCCACGGCATGGTAGTTCTGCGTGCTGTGCCCACCCGAAATCCGTTCAAGGCGCACATCCGCCAACGCGTACCGGGAGCGGAGTAGTGCTGAAACGGTTGGATGGTGCGGGCCTTGGCCCATGGGCATGCTCTCCTGAAAACCGGACGACTTCATCACCAGAGGTAACTCCTAACATGCCTGGTCAGCGCCATGCACTCTTTGGTCGACCGTGAGACCTTCGCTCCGGGTGCCCGCGACCGCGAGTTCGACATCCCCGAGGAGGAGGTCGCCGTCCAGCGCGTCCAGGCCGAGGTCGAAGCGACCTGAGACAGGTCACCGCCGTACAGCTGGCCGCCGGACCCGACCTGTCCTCCGAACCCGAGACCGCACCCCACCGGCCCGAGGTCGTCTTGGCCCGCCTGGAGCGGTGGGCCTACGGCCACCCCCCACTCCCCACAGGCCAGGGCCGCAGGCTCGGCACCTTCGACGCCACCCGACTGGTGGGCCTGCAAACCCACGCCCGCATGGACGTCGGCGCCTACGCCCACGCCACTGTCCACGCCACAGCAGCTCGGACTCTGGCCGACCGGGTCACCGACCCTGGCCTGCAGACATGGGTCTGCGCCCTGCACAGCCTCATCGCGTACTGGGACAGCCGCCCCGGCGACGCCTTACGAGCCGCCGAAGCCGGGCTCGCCCACAGCGCCACCGAAAGCAACCTCACCCGCCTGCACGCCCTGCGTGCCCGTGCGGCAGCCGCGCTCAGCGACCGGCGAACCACCCGCGAGGCCATCACCGCCGCTGAAGACCACAACGGGTAGATGCTCCGGCCGGGCCTCCTGGGCTTCCTCAGGGCAAAACACACACCTACGCAGGCACAGAGTCCTGCTCGCCCTGGACACACCGGCCGAACGCCGGCTCGCCATCGCACACACCGAACGCGCCATCACCCTCTGCACCGGCCCCACCCGCTCCACCGGGGACCTGCTGGCCGCCCGCCTGGATCTGGCCACCGCTCACCTGCGCAACCACGACCCCGACGGGGCACTGGAACAGATCGACATCATCTGCGCGAGCCCACCCGAACAGCGCACCGCGAGCATCACCCAGCGCGCCCGCCGACTCATCCCCCTGACCGACAGCCTCCACGCGCCACCCGTACGCGAAATCCGCGACCATCTCTCCGCGTTCACCCCCACCCCCGCCGGCCACAGCCCCAACGCGGGTCGATGAGGATGGAGCCCATGGAAGACCGCCCCCGCACCTCCACTGGCCGCACCCTGCTCACCGGCCACGCCTACCGCGACGACCGCCCTTTCACTGCCCGTCAACGCCTCTACGACCACCAAACACCCCAGTACGACCTGCCCGGCATGGTCCTGGCAGAGGCAGGGCACCGAACAGGGGTGTGGGCGGACGTGGGCTGCGGCAACGGCCGTTACCTACAACGCATCCGCACCGAGCGCCCCGGCGTGCGAACGCTCGGCCTGGATCTGTCCGCGTCCATGCTCACCGACCTGCCCGGCCCCGTGGTATGCGTGATGGCCGCCTCTGTCCCCGGCCGGGACGGGGCCAGGACCACGTTGTTGAGCCTGTACCTGTGTACGCCGGTGCGGTTCGTGTTCGCCGATGCGGGGTTCGCGGGAAAGCTGGTGGCCTGGGCCGAGAGGTTCGTGGCCACGACTGTGCACATCGTGCGCAAGGCTCCCTACCAGGTGGGGTTCGCGGTGATCCCACGCAGGTGGGTGGTGGAGCGTTCGCTGGCGTGGTTGACCGCTCACCGTCGTCTGGCACGGGACTACGAGTGTGACCCGGCGGTGTCCGAGGCCATGGTGCGCTGGGCCGCGATCGGCCGGATGGCCCGCCGCCTCGCCCGAGGACGTGACGCCGTTCGTCAGCGTGCTTGGGCTGGCCAGGACCTCATTTCCTGACCCTTCTCAAACACACTCTGAGATCACCTCATTTGACCTGGTGTTTTGGATGTCCGAATTTTGGACTGTGACATGAGGATCATCACGTGGCCGACTGTGGCCCGCCTGGTTTGGGTGAATGAAAATAAGTGCGAGGCTCCTTGGGTGTCCCGCCGCATGTGCATCGACCTCCTGGTGGTGCATATATTCGGCAGTTTTCTGCCGGGTGATCGGGGGTTGCGTCTCTGGTCATCCCTGGCGTGTCGTGTGGTGTAGTCAGGTGATTGAAAATACTTGAAACAAGTTATTAACATTCGTGGTCGATTTCCGTGTCGAGTGCCCCTGAAGTGGATGTTTGACAAGTTTTGAAACCTCCGTCTAGCCTCGGAATGGAATCGCTGTCTGATAATTCAATCGCCTTAGGGTGGGAGTATGGGAGAAATGGGTCTGCCGACGGCGGAAAAAACGGTATGGCCGCCTGATTCTCAAACGAGCCCGTCTGGCTCGGCTGGCTGGACGCTCCCGGCCAGCCTCCGGCAAGTGCTCGTGGTGGAGAACGACACGAACGATGCTCGGATACTCGTCGAGGGCCTGGCCCGGTACGGATACTCCGTCCAGACCGTGAGGGCCGGACGGGAAGCGCTCGACGTCTACCGGTCGGCTGACATGGTTCTCCTCGACCTCGACTTGCCCGACCTCGACGGCCTGGAGGTCTGCCGGTTGATACGCGCCTCCAGCCGGGTGCCGATTATCGTGGTCAGCGCACGGACGACCGAGCTGGACCGTGTCCTTGGGCTCAGGGCCGGGGCCGACGACTACATGTCCAAGCCGTGTCCCATGTACGAGCTCATCGCGCGGATGGACGCGGTGATGCGGCGGGTACGGCGCCAGGAGCGGGGTACCGAGCCAGCCGTCATCTCCTGCGGCCCCCTGACGATCGAGCCGGCCGCGCGCAAGGTGTGTCTGTCCGGCAAGCCGGTGAAACTCACCAGGAAGGAGTTCGACCTGCTCCATATCCTCGCTGCGCAGCCAGGGGCTGTGGTGTCCAGGAAGTACCTCATGGAGCGGGTATGGGGGGACACTTGGTCGCGGCGGACGATCGACACGCACGTGAGCAGCCTGCGCGGCAAGCTCGGTGATGGTGACTGGATCGTCACCGTGCGCGGGGTCGGGTTTCAGATCGGCCCCCAGTGGTGGAAGGAAGCCGTCGAATCGGGTGGGGTGCGCGCAGCGGAGAGCGCCGGTTCCCAACCCCGCACGGAGGCGGGGCCGCTCGACTAGCTTGACTCTGGCGGTGATCTTGAGGTTCGGTGCTCCTGTCAGGTGAGGGGCTGACACTCTCCGTAGCGGAAAACAACCCAGCCCCTCAAAGAACACTCGATGTCACTCGGCTCCCGACCCGCCGCGACGAGCCCACCGCTGACAGCCCAGATGGCCCGCGCCAGTAATCCCAGCTGCACCACGGCGATGTGGATTCGCGACCGACTCGACAGCTTGTGGAGCGACGAGGACTTCGCCCACTGGTACTCCCGCGACGAACGCCCCAGTCTCTCGTCGGCGCAACCGGCCACCGTGTGCGTCCTGCAGTACGTGTTGGACCTGTCCGACCGCCAAGCCGCCGACGCCGTGCGCTGCCATATCGACTTCAAATACGCCCTGGCCCTGGACCTGGACGGCCCCGGATTCCACCACAGCGTGCTCAGCGACTTCCGCGACCGCCTCACCGAGGGCGATCACGCCGACCACTTGCTCGACCTCACCCCGGCCCGACTCGAGGACGCCGGTCTGGTCCGCGAGCGCGCCACCCAGCGCACCGACTCCACCCACGTCCTCTTCCACAACGGTCCCGCTGGTCGTAGCGAGGTCCACTAAAGGGCCAGTGTCAGCCGTGTCCGGTCCGCGCTCAGTGCACCACCTCCCGCGAAAGCCCGCAGAATGTGGGTTCCCCCCAAGAGCTCCTCGAGTTGCAAGTCAAGGCCCGCGTCGAGCAGCAGACTCCGCAATGGCGGGAGCGGTACGCGGTGCGTTGCGGAGTCGAGGGCACCATCTGCGAGTTCGCTCACGGGTACGGAACGCGGAGATGCCGCTGTCGCGGCCAGGCCAAGACTTATGTCCAGCACGTGTTCACCGCCATCGCTGTGAACATCGAACGGCTCAGCGGACAGTCGCAGTTACCGCTTCTTTCTCATCACCGACGGCCTGCTAGGGCTTTCTGGATCGGCAGGGCACTCCCCGGCTGCGTTCCTGGCGGGCTTGCAGCCGCACCGCCAGGGTGGCCACGAGGTCTCCGGTGTTCAGGTTTTTCTCGGTCGATGAACCCTTTACTGGAGAACTCACTGACTTCACGATCACGACACGCCCCCACACCGGGCTTCGATGCAAACCCCGGGCACCCGGGGTCGAGGCGTGACCGAGGAGTATCAGAGTGGGTTGAGGCGGGCCTTGAGCAGGTAGAACTTCTTGCCTTCGGGGCGGATGAAGCGTTCGAGGCGTTCTGGGTACTGACCGGTTTCGGCTGCTTCGACCTCCTGTACACCGGCCAAGGGCTGTCCGCCGACCGGTCCGGCGACAGACGGCTCGACATGGCCGAGTCCATACTCGGCCCCGTGTAACCGGCGCCCGATCCGCCGTTGTGCCACACGAGACCGAAGACGACCCGCCGGATCTGCCACCCTGCCGGGGTGCGCACCTGTTCCCACAGCTCCGCGACCTCGTCGCTGAGGGACATATTTCTTTCGGGTGCGGGGACGGCAGGGATCAGACGGCGAGGCACCAGGACCGGGCACCGCTGAAGGCGGACTCCCGTTCGAGTCGGCGCCAGGTTGCGATGAGCCGGGGCCGGGACTCGGAGCTGTTCGCGCGCGAGGCGTAGGCGATGAGCACTGCGGTCAGGGCAGCCAGCTCCTCCGCGTCGAGACTCCCCTTCTCCACATGGATCAGCCGTTCGGTGGTGGCGGTCATCGGACTCTCCTTCTTTCTCGGGGTGTGCGGTGCTGTCACTGAGGCGGGTTTCCGTGCTTGCGGCGCGGGAGGTCGACGTTCTTGCGGGTGAGCATGGCCAGTGACCGCGCGAGCACTGTCCGAGTCTCGCGCGGGTCGATCACGTCGTCCACCAGCCCTCGCTCAGCCGCGTAGTAGGGGTGGACCAGCTCTCTGCGGTACTCCTCGATCTTCTGGCGGCGGGCCGCCTCGGGGTCCTCGGCCGCTGCGATCTCCCGGCGGAAGACCACGTTCGCCGCGCCCTCAGCGCCCATGACCGCGATCTCGTTCGTGGGCCAGGCCAGAGCTATGTCCGCGCCGATCGAGCGGGAGTCCATGACGATGTAGGCGCCGCCATAAGCCTTGCGAAGCACCACGGACACCCTTGGGACCGTGGCGTTGCAGTAGGCGTACAGGAGTTTGGCGCCGCGCCGGATGATGCCGTCGTGCTCTTGGCCCACGCCCGGCAGGAAGCCGGGGACGTCGACCAGGGTGACCAAGGGGATGTTGAAGGCGTCGCAGAATTGGACGAATCGTGCGCCCTTCTCGCTGGCCTTGATGTCCAGCACCCCCGCCATGGCGGCTGGCTGGTTGGCGACGATGCCGACGACCCGCCCGTCCAAGCGGGCCAGCGTGCAGACGATGTTGGGCGCCCAGGCGGCGTGGACCTCCATATGGTCGCCGTCGTCGACGATCTCCGCGATGACGTCGCGCACGTCGTAGGATGCGCTGCCGCCCGTGGGCACGATGTCCAACAGGGCGTTCAGCGGCCGGTCCACCGGGTCTGTCGCGCCCTCCACATCGGGCGGCAGTTCGCGGTTGTTGGACGGTAGCAGCGACAACAGGTACCGCACGTCGGCGAGGCAGCTCTCCTCGTCGTCGTAGGCGGCGTGCGCCACGCCCGACACTTCCGAGTGTACGTCCGCTCCGCCGAGCCCGTCCTGCGACACCTGCTCTCCTGTGACGGCTTGGACCACGTCTGGGCCGGTGATGAACATCTGCGAGGTGCCGCGAATGCTGAAGACGAAGTCGGTCAGCGCCGGCGAGTAGGCGGCGCCCCCGGCACACGGGCCGAGCATCACCGAGATCTGCGGGATCACGCCCGAGGCCTTGGTGTTGCGCTGGAAGATGCCGCCGTACCCTGCGAGCGCGGAGACCCCCTCTTGGATGCGGGCCCCCGCCCCGTCGTTGAGCGAGACCAGGGGCGCACCGGCCGCCAGCGCCATGTCCATGAGCTTGTGGATCTTCTGGGCGTGCGCTTCGCCGAGCGCCCCGCCGAAGATCCGGAAGTCGTGGGCGTAGACGAACACCGTCCGTCCCTCGACTGTCCCCCACCCCGTGACGACGCCGTCCGTGTGCGGCCGCTTGGCCTCTAGACCGAACCCGTGGGCCCGGTGCCGTCGAAGCGACTCGACCTCCGTGAAACTGCCCTTGTCCAGCAGCAGGTCGATCCGTTCGCGAGCGGTGAGTTTGCCCTTGGCGTGCTGGCGTTCGGTGGCCTCGGAGGAGGGGCCCCGGTGGGCGCCGTCCCGGATTCGGGCCAGCTCCTCCAACCGTGCGGAAAATCCGGATTCGGTGATCGACATGTCACTCCTTGCCTTTCTTCTGGGAGTTCGTTCCTGACCGTCCGTAGGATCGGGAGGACCTGGAGCTGACACGGCGCCACTCGACGACCAGCGCCGCGGTCCCCGTGAGCAGGGCGGCCAGACCCCCGGCGTGCAGGCCTGCCCGCACCCCCAGCTCCTCGCTCAGCCACCCGATGACCAGGGCGCCGAACGGGGTAGTCCCAGTGAAGACGACTGTGTAAAGGGCCATGACCCGGCCCCGATAGGCGGGATCACTGCCGAGCTGGACCCGGTGGTTGGCGGCCTGAGCGAAGTAGAGGGCGGCGAAGCCGGTGACGAACAGCAGCCCCATCGCTGCGGGGAAGGTGGGGGCTAATCCGGTGAGGGACTCCGCCGCCCCGAAGATCAGGACCGAGCCCACGACGACCCCGGTGCTCGGGCGCCCCCTCCGCGCCGTAGTGGCGAAGGCGGCCAGCAGGGAGCCAGCTGCGAGTGCGGAGGTGAGTAGACCGAACGCGGACGGGTCGGCGTCGAACACGGTTCTGGCGAGCAGGGGCAGGGTCAGCTCGAAGTTCATCCCGAACAGGCCGACCACGCCTACGAGGGACAGCGGCAGCAGGAGGTCGGGCCGGGACGCAGCGTAGCGCAGCCCGTCCACCACCCCGCCCCTGGCCGTCCGGCTTGTCGCGCGGTGCAGTTCTTCCGTCCGCATCATCAGCAGCCCGGTCACCGCCGCCGTGAAGCTGACGGCGTTGACCAGCATTACCGCGCCCGGCCCGACGGCGGCGAGCAGGAGCCCGCCGACCGCCGGACCAGCGACCCGCGCCGTGTTGAAGTAGGCCGCGCTCAGCGCCGAGGCGTTCGGCAGCAGGTCGGCACCGACCATCTCACTGACGAACGACATCCTGGTGGGGACCTCCAGGGCGTTGACCACGCCCAGGCACAGCGCGAAGGCGTAGATGTGCCACAGTTCGATGAGGCCCGTGACCACCAGGGGCGTCATCAGCAGGGCCAGGGCGCCGGAGGCCGAGTTCGCTCCGAGGAGCAGGGTCCGCTTGTCGAACCGGTCCGCTAGCCGCCCGCCGTAGAGGGTGAGCAGCAGCAACGGTGTGAACTGCAGCGCGGTCACCGTCGCCAGGGCGATGGCCGAGTCGTCCGACATGCCCAGGACCAGCCAGTCCTGGGCGATGATCATCATCCACGTTCCCATGACGGACACCACCTGGCCGACCGCGAACAGCCGGAAGTTGCGGACGGCCAGCGATCGGAACATCGTGCCGAACATCCGCCGCGGCAGGGTCCGTTCACCCCTCGCGTCGGGCAAGGCATTCCTCCAGGAAGGCGAGGGAGCGGAGGTGGTAGGAACGGGCCGCCCATCCCAGGCTGATGTTGTGGCCGGCGTCGGGCTGGCAGTCCACGACCACCCTCGGCGACACGCTCAGCCGGGAAACGAGGTCGGCCAGGGACCGGTCATCGTGGCGCCACCAGCGCTCGTGCTCGGCGAAGGTCAGCCGGACCGGGATCCGGATCCGCCTGGCCACGTCGTCGAAGAGCCTCGGCCACGCGGCCGCCTCCGCCAGCTCGTACCTGGGCATGGGGGAGACCATCGCGCTGCTGAGTTGGAAGGTGCCGGGCGGGTACAGGCCGAGTCCGCCCCAGGTACGCTCCCACCGGCCCTTGCCGTGCGGGTCGGCGAGCTGGTCGGGCTGGACAGCGTATCGGTTGCCCATCCCGGAGATGTCCAGCCCCAGCAGATCCCCGATGTCGTTGTTGGCCACGGTGGTCAGGGCAAGCTTGCCGCCGTAGGAGTGGGCGAGTAGGAACAGCCCTGCGCCCGTGTCGTATCGGTTCCTGAAGTCGGTGAGCGCCTCCCAGAGCGTGGCGGCCTGGTCGGCCAAGCGCTGCCCGAGGGGGAACAGGTCGGCGTAGCGGCCGTAGCCGGGGCGGTCGACGGCCAAGACCGAGAAGCCCAGGCGCGCCCCAAGCGTCAGGAGCGAGACGTGCGGGTGGGCCTGTCCGTCGAAGTAGTGGGCGTTGACCCCTCCTCCGTGGACGGCGACCACGGTGGCGCGCACCGGCACGTCCTCCGGGGTGAGGAGCAGGCCGGAGACCGGCGCCTCGTCTGCCTCCAGGGTAATTCGGCGCACGCCGTGCGACAGCGCGCTCTCCTTCGGCACTGTGGTGGTCATCGTGTCTCCCGTCGTTCGGGCTCAGGACGACGGGGCGCCGGACTACCGCTCGAACGCGGCGGTGACGACGGCCCGGTCCCCGGCCTTGGTCAGCGCACTCCCTCGGCGTACCGCTTCGCGTGGTTGAGGGTCGCGAGGCTGTTGGTGCTCAGCGCCTCCTGGACGTAGGCCTTGGCGTCAGCCGCCGTGGCGTCCTCGCCGAGGATCTCGACGATGTTGTCGGTGTTGAGCACGACGGTGTGTTGGGAGGAGGCGCTGGTCCCGTCTGGCCCCTCCTCGAAGGTCCAGTAGCCGGTGTGCAGCTTCATCAGGGCCGGCAGGGTGATCTGCTTGTAGGCGATCTTCCGGTGCTCGATGCACACCCGGTAGGACTTGGTGGTGTGCACGGAGCCATCCTTGGCCCGCGTCTCCATCTCCAGCGTCTGCAGGCCGGGGGGGTCCTCCTCCAAGGTGACACTCGCGACGTGCGGGAGCCGATCGGGCCACAGACCGGCGTCGTTGATGAAGTCGTAGAGGTCCTTGGGCGACCCGTTGACGTGGACGGTGTCGGTGAAGCAGAAGGTGATGTCCTCGGCGGCGTGGGCGAACTCGACGTTGTCCTTCAGGGCGGCGAGTTCGGAGTGCGAGTTGCGGTCCACCGCCTCGTCGATCCAGGTCAGGTGGCCGGGGTCATCGCCGAGCGCGCTGTAGTCGTGCAGCAGTCGGACTCTCGACTCGGAGTCGCCGAGCGGTTCGATGACCCAGGCGCCGCCCATCGAGGCGACGGGCGGGGCGCTGACCTCCTGGCGGAAGTCGATCCGCAACCCCTGCGGGTCCAGCTTCCGGCGCGAGGTCCACGTCTTGGCCTCGCCGTTGGCGGTCGCGCTGATCCGGATGCGCTCCTCGCTCCCGGACTCCTCCAGGTGGTCGACGTAGATGGTCGGAGGGAAGATCCGTGGCCAATTGGCCACGTCGGCGATGAGGCGGTAGACGGCGGACGCGGGCGCAGAGACGGTGATCTCGTGCTCCACCTCGCGGTGACCGGTGGTCATGCTCTCTCCTGTCGTGTTGTCGAAAGGGGTGTACCGGGTGGGGCGGATCAAAAGTTCCCGAGTCCACCGCAGACGTTCATCGCCTGGGCGGTGATGGAGGAGGCGGTGTCGGAGGCCAGGTAGCCCACCAGCCCGGCCACCTCTTGTGGGGTGGAGTAGCGGCCGAGGGGGATCTTGCTCTGGAACTTGGTGAGGATCTCCTCCTCGGTGGTGTCGAAGGCGGCCGCGTACCCCTGGCGGACACGCTCGGCCATGGGAGTCTCGACGTAGCCGGGGCACACGGCGTTGACGGTGATGCCAGTGGGGGCGAGCTCGTTGCCCAGCGCCTTGGTCAGCCCAACGACGCCGTGTTTGGAGGCTGAGTAGGGGGCGCCCAGGACGACGCCTTGCTTGCCCGCGGTGGAGGCGATGTTGATGATTCGGCCGCGGTCCTTGTGTCGCATGCCGCCGGTGTTGAGCACCTCCCGGGTCACGATGAAGACGCTGTTGAGGTTCGTGTTCACCACGTCGAACCACAGGTCGTCCTCAATGTCGGCGGTGACGCCGCCGCCGCTGCGCCCAGCGTTGTTCACCAGGACGTCGACGGTGTCGAACCGGTCCACGGCCGCTTGAACGAACGCGCTAACGCTCTCGCGTGAGCGGACGTCCACGGTGGTGCCAGCGGCCTCGATGCCTTCTTCGCTGAGCTGTTTGATGGTGGAGCCCACGTTCTCGGCGCTGCGGGCGCCGATGAACACCCGGTGGTCCTGCTCGCCCAGCTTCCGGGCGACCTCCAGGCCGATCCCGCTGGTGGCACCGGTGACGATCGCGACCCGCTTGTCGTTGTTCGGCATGCTCCCTCTTCTTCCTTGTCCGTGGGTGGTGGGGCGCCGGGCACGGTCGCGTGCCCGGCGGAGCTAGATGGAGGCGGCTAGGCGGTCGTTGACGACCTTGATGAGTGCCTCAGGGGTCACGGCCTCGGACAGGGTCTCGTCGTCCAACTTGATGCCGTATTCGCGCTCGATGCGGCTGCCCGCCTCCAGCAGTGCCAGGGACTCGTAGCCGAGCTCCTCGAACCCGCTGCTGAGGATGTCGCCGTCGAGGTCGACGCTCTCGTCCTCGCCCGCGGCCTCGCGGAGGATGCGCTTGAGATCCTTGAGGGTGAACTGCGCTGCCATGGAATGCCTCTCTTTGGTGGTGGGGGAAGGTCAGGACTCCGCGGAGCGGACGACCATCACGGAGTTGAACCCCGCGTGGCCGCGCGCTACGACCATCGCCGAGCGCACCGGCATGGTGCGCGGCTCGGGGCCGACCAGGTCGAGCCCGTGTCCGGGGTCGGCGTTCACGTTCACGGTCGGAGGGACGACCCCCTGCTTCATGGACAGGAACGCCGTGGCCAGGTCCAGGGGCGCGGCCCCCGAGTACAGGCGGCCCGTCATCGTCTTGGGTGCGGTGACGGGTACGCTCTCGCGGCCGAACACGGCGTTGATCGCCTCGGCCTCGATCCGGTCGAGTTCCGGGATGGCCGCGGCGTCGGCGAACACGACATCGACGTCACCGGCCGTCATCCCCGCGTCGGCGAGGGCGAACTCCATCGCCCGGCGCAGACCCGGTTCGCGGCCGCTGCCGGGCCGCGGGTCGAAGGTGGCGGCGTAACCCGCCACCTCGCCGTAGGTCCTCGCGCCGCGCTCGCGTGCCGACTCGGCGGACTCGGTCACGAGGATCGCGCCGCCCTCACCGGGGACGTGGCCACCCGACCTGCGGTCGAAGGGCAGATAGGCGGTCTCGGCATCCTCCGCCGTGCTGAGCCGTCCGCTGGCCAACTGGGCCACCCAGCCCCAGGGGCAGATGGAGGCGTCGATCGAGCCGGTTACGACCAGGTTCGTGCCCTTGCGGATCTGGCGTCTGGCCTGGGCAACCGCGTCCAGACCGCCGGCCTGGTCGCTGACCATGACGCCGCTGGGCCCCTTCATCCCGTTGCGGATGGAGATCTGTCCGCTGTTGACCGCGTAGAACCACGCGAACGACTGGTAGGCGCTGACGTGTTCGCTGCCCAGGTTCCACAGCTTGCGCAGCTCGTTCTGACCGAACTCGAACCCGCCCGAGGAGCTGGCGGTGATGACGCCCATGTCGAATGCGGGCATCTCGTCGGGTACCACCCCGGAGTCGGTCAGAGCCCAGTCCGCCGCGACCAGGGCCAGCCTGGTCATCCGGTCGGTCTGCGGAATAAGCCTGCTGGGCAGGTGTTCCTTGGCGTCGAAGCCGTCGATCTCCCCGGCCAGACGTGCCGGGTAGCTGTCCGGCGTGAAGCTGCGGATCCGGCCCAGGCCGCTCTTGCCGTTGAGGGTCGCCGTCCAGAAGTCCTGGGTGCCTAGCCCGTTCGGGGCTGCGACGCCCAGCCCGGTCACCACGGTCGATGTGCTCATGCCGTTCTCCTCTCGGAACGGGACAGGACCATCGCGCTCTGAAATCCGCCGAACCCGCTGCCGACCGTCAGCACCGAGTCGACGATCTGGTCCCGGGCGGTCAGCGGCACGTAGTCCAGGTCGCACTCGGGGTCGGGGGTGCACAGATTGGCCGTTGGCGGCACGACCCCGTACTCCATCGCCAGGGCGGAGGCGGCTATCTCGATGGAGCCGATAGCCCCCAGGGAGTGGCCGACCATGGACTTGATGGAGCTCACCGG
This sequence comes from Nocardiopsis ganjiahuensis DSM 45031, assembly GCF_000341085.1. Lineage (GTDB taxonomy): Bacteria > Actinomycetota > Actinomycetes > Streptosporangiales > Streptosporangiaceae > Nocardiopsis > Nocardiopsis ganjiahuensis. The sequence goes on from NZ_ANBA01000014.1 coordinate 372,661, forward strand.
TGTCCGGTAGGCGTGCTCGCCCAGGCTCTTTTTGAAGGCCGCTGTCTCGTGGCGGTCGTTCTGTTTGGTGCCGGACCCGTGGGCGTTGACGTAGTCGATCTCCTCGGGGTTCATCCGGGCCTCGGCCAGCGCGGTGTCGATCGCCTCGGCCATCTCCGCGCCGTCGGGCCGCAGACCGGTCATGTGGTAGGCGTTGCTGCGCGTGGCGTAGCCAGCGATCTCGGCGTAGATGTGCGCTCCGCGCGCCTTGGCGCTCTCCAGTTCCTCCAAGATGAACATGGCCGAGCCCTCACCGAGGACGAAGCCGTTGCGGCTCTTGTCGAAGGGCCGTGAGGCGTGCTCTGGCGCGTCGTACCGGGGCGTGGTCGCCTTGATGGCGTCGAAGCACGCCATGGTGATGGGCGAGATGGGCGCGTCCGAGGCGCCGGCCAGGAGGACGTCGGCGGAGCCCTCGCGGATCAGCTCCACGGCATAGCCCACGGCGTCGATCCCGGACGTGCAGCCGGTGGAAACCACCGTGCTCGGCCCCTCGGCTCCCGTGGCCCATGCGACCTCGGCCGCAAACGAGCTCGGTACCAGGTAGTTGTACAGGTGTGGGGCGGCGTAGTCGTTGTCGACCAGGTTCAGGCGGCCGCCGTCACTGACCACCCGGTACTCCTGGTCGAGGCCCATCGTGGCGCCCACCGCGCTGCCGATGGTGATGCCCATCCGGTGCGGGTCGACCTCGTCGATCCGCAAGCCGCTGTCGGCGATGGCGCCCCGGGCCGCGACCAGCGCCAGTTGGGCCGCCCGGTCGGTGCGCCGAACCACTTGCGGGCTCAGGCCGTGCTCGTAGGGGTCGAAGTCGATCTCTGCGGCCACGCGGGAGCGGAAGGGCGCCGGGTCGAAGAAGGTGATCCCTCGGGTCGCGGTGCGCCCGTCGGTGAGCAGGCTCCAGAACTCCTTGAGCCCGACTCCGCCCGGCGCCAGGACCTCGATCCCGGTGATGGCCACACGTCTGGCGGTCACTTGCCGACCTCCCAGCAGCAGAGGCTCGTGGCCATGGCGTCGTCGCTGGACGTCAGGTCCATCCGGGCGGCGATCAGTGTGCTGTGCATCTGTTCTCTCCTCGCGGTGGGAACTGTGGAAGAAGCGTGCCCGGAGTCTGCCGGGCACAGCGCGTGACGATTCCGGCCGGATGGCGCCGGAATCCTGTTGGAGAAGGTGAGAGGGTGGTGAGGGAGGTCCGGGGGCTGCGGGCCGTCAGTCCTTGATCTCGCAGATCGCTGCGCCTGAGGAGACGGAAGCGCCGACCTCGAGGTTCAGGCCGGTGACCGTGCCGGACTTGTGTGCGTTGAGTGGCTGCTCCATCTTCATCGCCTCCAGGACGACCACGGGGCGGCCGGCCTCGATGGACTGGCCTTCCTCGGCGGCGACCTTGATGACCGTGCCCTGCATGGGCGAGGTGAGGGTGGAGCCGGAGGAGGACGGGGCGGATCCCCTGGAGACCCGGCGCTCTGGCCGTCCATGCTTGGCGATACCGTTGCGCGGGCCGTTGCTGCCTAGGCCGGAGGGGAGGGAGACCTCCACGCGCCTGCCGCCGACCTCGACCACGACCCGTTCCCTTTCGGGGACGGTATCGCTGGGTGCGTCGGTTGGCGCGTCGAAGGGCTCGATCCGGTTGTCGAAGTCGGTCTCGATCCAGCGGGTGTGGACGCTGAAGGAGTCGGCGGGCCCGGCGCCCTCGGGGGCGAACGCCGGGTCCTCGACCACCGCGCGGTGGAAAGGCAGGACCGTCGGCAGCCCATCGACCTCGAACTCCGCTAAGGCGCGGGCGGCGCGCCGGAGCGCCTGCCGCCGGGTGGAACCGGTGACGATGAGCTTGGCCAGGAGCGAGTCCCAGGCGGGTGCGATCACGGTGCCCGCCTCCACGCCAGCGTCCACACGCACACCGGGACCGGAGGGCTGGGAGAAGCGGCCGACACGGCCCGGCGCGGGGAGGAACCCGCTGCCCGGGTCCTCACAGTTGATGCGGAACTCGAAGGAGTGGCTGTGCACCTGCGGGTCGTCGTAGCCGAGCTCCTCGCCGTCGGCAATGCGGAACATCTCCTGGACGAGGTCGATCCCGGTGACCTCCTCGCTGACCGGGTGTTCGACCTGCAGGCGGGTGTTGACCTCCAGGAAGGAGATGGTGCCGTCGGTACCGACGAGGAACTCGACCGTGCCGGCGCCGACGTACCCGGCCTCCTTGAGGATCGCCTTCGAGGCACGGTAGATCTCGGCCACCTGTTCGTCGGTCAGGAACGGGGCGGGGGCCTCCTCCACCAGTTTCTGGTGGCGGCGCTGCAGTGAGCAGTCGCGGGTGGAGACGACCACGACGTTGCCGTGGGCGTCGGCCAGGCACTGGGCCTCCACGTGCCGGGGCCTGTCGAGGTAGCGCTCGACGAAGCACTCGCCGCGCCCGAACGCGTTGATCGCCTCGCGGACGGCTGACTCATGCAGTTCGGGGATCTCCTCCAGGGTCCGGGCGACTTTCAGGCCACGCCCGCCGCCGCCGAAGGCGGCCTTGATCGCGACTGGAAGCCCGTGCTCCTCGGCGAAGGCGACGATCTCGGCGGTGTCGGCCACGGGGCCGGGAGTGCCCGCGACCAGCGGGGCGTCGGCCCGCTGGGCGATCTGTCGCGCCGAGACTTTGTCGCCGAGTGCGTGGATGACCTTCGGCGGAGGGCCGATCCAGGTCAGGTCGGCGTCGATGACGGCCTGGGCGAATTCGGCGTTCTCGGAGAGGAAACCGTATCCGGGGTGGACAGCGTCCGCCCCGGAGTCCGCGGCCGCCCGCAAGACCTTGTCGATGTCCAGGTAGCTGGTGGCGGGGGTGTCTCCCCCGAGGGCAAACGCCTCGTCCGCCGCGCGGACGTGCGGGGCGTCCACGTCGGGGATGGCGTAGACGGCGACGCTCGCGAGCCCGGAGTCCTTGCAGGCACGGATGACGCGGACGGCGATTTCTCCACGGTTGGCGATGAGCACCTTGTGCATGCTGGATCTTCTCCTGACTCGCTTGCTTCGGCGTTCCCGCACTTGTCGGTCTATCGACAGTGCCAAAAGGCACCGGAGCGGAACTTGATTGCAAGCATCTCCGGGTTCGTGGGCGGTGACAAGACGCTCTCCTACAGATCAGTGTCAGCCTTTGCAAGGAAAGTTCACCGAAATGAAGAGACTCTCTATAATCTTCTAGAAAGCAGCTTGGAAAGTGCCTGCCGAAGATCTTTTGTGAGCTGCTGGTCCATCGATACTTGGACGGAAGGCCGGTATGCGACACGAGGACATGGAGAAGCCGCCCTGCCGGGTCGGTGGCAGGGCGGCTTTTCGGGGTCAGTGGTGGTAAGGACGAGAGGATCTCGCCTCTCGCAAGGCCTCGGCCCACCAGACGAGCTGGTCAAGGAGCACGGTGGCCGCCGCCTCAGCGTCCTTGGGGGGCGTGTCGGCATTGAAATCGTTCCACGCGTTGTGGAAGCTGAGAGTCTCGCGCACCGTCATCGCATGCATCTCAGCGAAGACCTGACGGAGGTGCTCGGACGCACGTATGCCACCGCCCATACCTCCGTAGGAGATCAAACCGATGGGCTTGGCCGCCCACTCCCGCCGGTGCCAGTCGACGAGGTTCTTGAGCGAAGCGGGGTAGGAGTGGTTGTACTCCGGCGTGACCACGGCGAAAGCGTCTGCGGCGTGCAAACGGTTGGACAGTCCGGCGGCAACCGTGCGGGCAGGCTCGGGCGGCTCTTCCCCCCAGTCCGGGAGGGTGAGCGGAAGTTCGTGGTCGACCAGGTCAATGGTGTCGACCTTGAGATCGGGACGGTTCTCCGCCTGTTCCACGAACCAAGTACCGACCTTCGAGCCGAACCTTCCGCTCCTGACACTGCCGATGATGACTGCCAATGACAGTGGCGAGCTGGACATGTTCTGCGTTGCCTTTCTGATAAGGGTGGATGGCGAATTCCCGTTGGTGGGGTCGCTCATGGGGTGTATGGACGTTTCTGTCTCGCCTCGCGCAGTGACTCGGACCACCAGAGCAGTTGGTCGAACATCGTCTTCGCCGCCGTGTGAGAGCCGACAGTGTCGCGTGGCTCTCCGTCTTCGTCGAACTCCTCCCAGACGTTGGGGAAGCTCACTCCGTCGCGCAAGGTAACGACATGCAGTTCGGAGAAGACCAGACGGAACTGCTCCACCGCGCGCAGGCCGCCGGAACGGCCCCCGTAGGAGACGAAACCGACCGGCTTGGCGTACCACTCAGTGGTGTGCCAGTCGACGGCCGACTTCAGTGCGGCCGGAAAGCTGTGATTGTATTCGGCGCAAACCACGATGAAGGCGTCCGCGGCGGCGAGACGGGGGCTGATCAGCTCCAACTTTTGGGCCGCGGCGGGCGAAGGAGGGTGCGTGATCAGCACGGGAAGGGGATCCTCTGCCACATCGACGAGGTCGACGTCGAACTGGCCGTAGTTGATCGCCTCGTGTCTGGTCCAGCTCGCGACCGCCTGGCCGGTCCTGCTGCCCGGAGCGCTCCCGGTGAGGACGGCGAGACGAAGGTGTGCGTCCGACATTTCTAGCCTTTCCGTGGAACCGGTAAAAGGAGAGTTCGACGTCCCATTCAATAGCGCATGCTTGCGCATCCGCTTACGGAAGGGGTGGTTGAATCGCTTCTATTGTCTCCGCGGCATTTGTTGTCGGACAAGTGTGGATGATTCAAGCCTGAGTTAAGTTGTGTCAGGTGATTGTGGGCGTATCACTTTCCAGGTGGGGAAATACGAACAAGGAGAAGCACCACCGTCAGGAGTGCTCCGAATGCGGCTGTGGCCAGGAAACCGGTTGTGCTGGACGTCGCACCGATCAGCGGCCCCAGGATCAGGGGGGAGAGGAACTGCCCTCCGAAGATCACGGTGCCTGCCAGCGAGACGGCCTGACCGCGTGATTCCGCCGGCGCCCGGTCATTGACCAGCACGGTCAGTGTTGGCAGGGACAGACCTTGTCCCACCCCCAGCAGAGCGGGGCCGAGGAGGAGCAGCCATGGGTGGTCCACCGTCCCCAGGACCAGGAACGCTCCTGTCCATGCCAGGGCCGCGAGGCGCAGCAACGCGCCGTAGCTCAGCTTCGACCGCAAGCGGGCGTAGGCCAGCCCGGCCAGGGAACCTACCGCGGCAGTGGTCACCACGGAGTAGAGCGACACCGCGACCGGTTGGTGGATGCCCAGGTCGGCCAGGCGCTGGGGAAGAAAGACCACTGTCGCGTAGAGGAAGATCGACGCCGCCGCCTGCAACAGGTAGAAGCCGACCAGAGTGGGGCTCTGCCGAAACAGTGCCGATAGGCCGCTCCTCCTGCGCTCGGCGGCAGGGGGAGGGGTGCGCGGCAACGCCCACAGCACGACCAACCCCATCGGCAGGCCGACCAGGTACAGGGCGAACGGTCCATGCCAGGAGAGCCCGCCCAACAGGCCGCCCAGCAACGGCCACAGCAGACCGCCGACGCTGTTGGCGGCGGAACGCCACCCCATCACCCGGTCACGTTCGGGTCCGGAGAACATTTGCAGCATCGCCACCGTCGTCCCGGCGAATACCGCTGCGGCACCCAGGCCGAACACGATCCGACTCGCGATGAGCGTCGCATAGGTCGAGGTCAGCAGGCCCGCACCACCCGCCACACCGTAGACGATCAGCCCGAGGGCCAAGGGCAGTCGAACACCCCAACGGTCGATGAGGCGGCCGATGAGAGGGCTGGTGACGGCGATGACGGCGGCATGCGCTGCGACGACCATGCCGCCGGCCGTGCCGCTGAGTCCCAGGTCGCCTCGGATCACCTCGACGACAGGGGAGACGACCGAACCGGCCATAACGGCCAGGGTCGATGCTAGGAGGAGGACGACCAGCGCCCCGCCGTGAGGGCTCTGCGGGGCGTCGACCGGTGCGGATCGGGGGGAAGAGGTGTCGCTACCTGTCGGCCGCTGTTTCATGGGAAGTGGCCTCGTTTCCAGGAGATGCTGGTGAGGGGACCTGCGGCTGCCCGGGCCGTACCGGACCGGTGCGGCCCGGGCATCGGATGCAGGTCAGTCGAGAGTGAGGACGACCTTGCCGCGGCCATGGCCGGACTCGACGTTCCGGTGCGCTTCAGCGGCCCTTGCCAAGGGATAGGTGGCGCGGACGAGGATGCGCAGACCACCTTCGGTGTACAGGTTCACGAGATCGGTGAGGCGTTCGGTAGAGCGCTGGCTCCCGATCCACAGGGCGCCGAGTTTCTTGGCGGCCTCCGGCGCGGCGATCGTGCCCACACGGTCAGGGTCCTGGACGAGGTCCAAAGCGGCCTTCAGACCTGCCTCGTTCGCCGCGTCCAAGGCGGCGTCCACACCGTTCGGGGCCACGTCGCGGATCCGATCGGCCAGTCCGTCGCCGTAGGTGACCGGGATGGCTCCCAGCGACCGCAGGTAGTCGTGGTTGGCCTCGCTGGCGGTACCGATGACAGTGGCTCCGCAGCGGCGCGCCAACTGGACGGCGATCGTGCCCACACCCCCCGCGGCGCCGTTGATCAGGAAGGTTTCACCAGCCGCCACCTTGAGCGCTCCGACGGCGGTGTGGGCGGCTTGCCCAGCGCCGGAAAGGCCGCCGGCGACATCCCAGGGCATGGAGGCGGGCTTGGCGACGATTTGGTCGGTGGGAACGACCGTGTACTGGGCGTAGGTCCACTGTGTCCGGAATCCCAAGACCTGGTCTCCGACGCGGAAATCGGTCACACCTTGGCCCACCGCGTCGACGACCCCGGCGAATTCCCCGCCGGTGACGTGTGGAAACACGATCTCCAGCCCCGGTGGCCTGCGGCGCCCGGACCGGATAGCGCAGTCAATGGGCTGCACTCCGGCGGCCAGTACTCGCACCCGAACCTCTCCAGGGGCAGCATCGGGTGTGGGGAGTTCCGTTTCCCTGAGTACCTCGGGTTCACCGAACTCCTGGAAAGCTGCTGCTTTCATGACCTGTCCATCCTAGATAGTGGATGGCCCTCCGCCTCGGTCACGGCGGAGGACCCTCGCATCACACTCTGGAACCTAAAGCTCACTTGAGGTCAAGTGTTTCGGCGAACTCTTTCCACGTCCGCCACATACACCCTGATCACACGGCACACCTTTGTATGTGACATACGCATCAGGGTCCGGGTTGCGGCATGCGATCACCGCTCGACGCCATCGTGCTGAAGCTCGCGGTGCCGCACGAGCCAGAGTTCGCCGGACCGGACGAGTTCATCGCGGCACACAACACTCGCGAAGATGTCGAGAGGTCCACCTCTCCCAGTCCGCATCGCCAGGGCGTAGGCCCGCGTGCGCAGAGTGCCGTCGGGCTGGGGGCGGACGTCGAGCATGGCGAGCCAGTGGCGGAAGTCGATCTGTTCGGCCTCCAGCCGTTCGGCCCGGGCTCGGCAAGACGCGGCGATGGCCTCACGTCCGTGCAGCGGGTCGATTCGGCTGGCCTCTTCGAAAACCGCCTCTTCGGTGAAGGTGGCGGCCCATTCCTCAGGAAATCGGTCGTCGATCAACCCCATCTGGCGGGCGTAGAACTGCTGCACTTGGGTGTAGAGCTCAGCGGACACAAAGCTGTCAGTGCGCATGGCGTCGGTGGTCGGGGTATTCATCAGTGGGTTCCTCCGGGGATGTACACGGTCGATCAGTACGAGACGGTCGTCGTGCTCAGCGTGACGGGATGTGCCGGGTCCGGGTAGCACCGGGCGGGGCTGAACTGCTGCGTAGCGGGGTCCAGGGACCACAGCTCGATGCCGGGGTCGTCGAATCCGGTCCCAGCCGCAAAGGAGCTGAACTCCCCTGCGCCGGGGGCCGCCACCGTCGCGGTGATGGTGGGAAGCTCGAAGGTCTGGCCTCCGTAGAAGGGGCCACTTGCGGTGAGGTAGATGCGCTCTCCAGTCACCTCGACGGTTTGGACAGAGTTGTCCAGACCGCTTCCCTCCGACAGTTCGACGCTGACCAGTTCCGTGTCCGGGGGCAGGAGAACGGAGACGGTGACGTCGCGGACCTCCTGTTGGTACTCGGGGTTGAGGGTGAACGCCTCAGGGGCAAACGAGAGGTCGAACACGCCCCCGGGAGACGCTTCGTCGGGAGCGTCGGTGTCCCACGTGCGAGTGCTCTCGTAGGAGAGCTGCTCGCCGTCACGGTGGGCCTGGCAGAGGTAGGGGACGGAGATCAGCGCGGCCTCTGCCGTACTGACCAGCAGTACGGGGGCTGCCAAGGCCGTACACGCGAGCACGGACGCGCGAGATGTCCAGCGGTTCATCGAGGGGTGCATGGTGTCTCCTCAGTGAAGGACTCGGGAGGAAGAAGGCTCAGAAAGGGGTACCGTGCTCGGGATCACCACAAGAGGCCGCCGTTGACCTCCAAGACAGCGCCGTTGACGTAGGAGCTGTCGTCCCCGGCCAGAAACAGGGCAGCCGAGGCGACCTCCTCGCCCAGCCCCATCCGCTCCGAGGCGAGTTTCGGCCGATACCTGTCCCACACGGCGGCGTTGCCGCGCAGTTGAACGCCCATGCCCTCATCGATGAATCCGGGCGCGAGGCAGTTCGCAGTGGTGTTCTGGGACGCGAGCTCCAGTGCGAGGGTCCGGGTGAGGGCCTCCACCGCCGCCTTACTGGCGCCGTAGGCCGATGCCCCCGGGACAAGCCGACTGCCCAGTACCGACGACATGGTGATCAGTCGGCCGGAGCCGCTCGCCGTCAGGTGGGGGATCGCGGCCTGGGCACAGTGGAAGACACCGGTGACGTTGGTGCGCAGGACCTCCTCCCAGTGCTCGGGAGGGAGCTTGTCCACCGTTCCAGGGCGGCTGACCCCGGCGTTGGCCACGACGATGTCTAGGGAGCCCCAGCGGTCGGCGGCCGCATCCATGAGCCGCCGTGGCGAGTCCGGGGCACCCACGTCCACGTTGTGGAAGAACGCTTCGGCTCCAGGGACATCCTCGGGGGCGGACCAGTCACCCCGGGACCGCGAGGCCACGACCACTCGCGCGCCCTCCCGTAGAAAGGCATCCGCGATCGCGCGTCCGAGCCCGCGGGTCCCACCAGTGACGACGGCCGTCTTGTTCTCGAGCCTCACGCGGAAGCCACCTCCTCCGGCCCGTCCGGGAGACGTTCCGCGGCAGGGGCCAGTGCCTTCAACACCGCGGACTGCAGGTTGTCGCGCTCACGGACCAGGTCGGGGTAGGAACGATCCCCGAAGGCCTCGTCAGCCTGCGCGACCAGCATCGAGATGGTCTCCTCGTCCATGGACGGCGACCCGAGGAGTTCCCATCCGCGGTCGAGGTTGGCGCCCAAGGTGGCGAGCCATGCTCGCAGACCACCAGGACCGCCTCCGAGGTGGAAAGCTCGAAAGGGGCCAGTAGTCGCCCACCGCAGTCCGATGGAATGGGTGACGATATCGTCGAGTTCGGCGACGGTCACCACGCCTTCGCGCACCAGGTGCACGCTTTCGCGCAGGAGAGCGGACTGCAGCCGGTTGGCGGCGAACGCCACGATCGGCTTGCGCAGGAGAACGGGGGCCCGGCCGACCGAACGGTAGAAGTCCATCGTCCGGTCGACCGCCTCGGACGTAGTGTTCTCGCCCGCTACGACCTCGACCAAAGGCACAACGTGCGGTGGGTTGAAGGGGTGTCCCACCACGAGGTTGGACGGGTACCGCATTCGCGCCCCCAGTGCGTCGGGGTCGAACGTGGATGTGGAGGACAGCAACAGGGCGTCGGGAGGGGCGGCCTCACCGATGCGGGCGAACAGGTCCTGTTTGAGTTCCAACCGCTCGGGTGCGTTCTCGACGACCACGTCGGTGTTGGCCACGGCCCTGTCGATGTCGGGTTCGAAGGACAACAGCGGCGCGAACTCGTCCGGAGACAGGGTGCCCTCGGGCAGGTGGGGGGCGTACAGGGCCACCCCTTCACGGACGAGTTCGGGGGCCTTCTCGCGCCTGCTGTTCACCGTCACACTCAGCCCGTGACCGAGGAACAGGGTGATCCAGCCGAGCCCGATGGTGCCGGCTCCGATGACTGTGACTTTCGGGGGCCGTGTTTCGTTTTGAGCGTTCATGTCCGACCTCCCTTCACACGTGGTGGAGCTTCGGGATGACGTCCTCGGCCATCAACCGCATGGTGGTGGCGGCATCCTCGAAGGAGAGATGGCCCGAGTGCACGCCCAGGCTGATGACGATGTCGTCGCCGAACCAGGCGGCGATGTCTTCCAGTTGCCCGCGTACCTGGTCGGGGCCGCCGATCAGGAGCTTGCCCGCGGACATCTTGTCCTCGAAGTGGGAGCGGCGAGTGGCCTCGAAGATCTTGTCGTAGCCGGGGTAGGCACTGCTGGTGGTCGTCGACCAGGACGCCACCGCGGTATGGATCGCCTCGGTGTTGCGGTCGTCGTCGAACCGGCCTTTGTCCCGTGCGGCCGCCGCATCGGGGGCGACGACACACGGGTAGCTGAAATGGATCTGCTCGCTACCGGGCGCGTGCCCCGCTGCTGCCCTCTCCGACCGGAAAAGGCTCATCCGGTCCTGTAGCTCTTCGGTGGACATCACGTTGGGCACCGTTTGCAAGTGGTGCCCGTTGCGTCCTGCCGCGGCACAGGACTCCGCGCTGCGAGCGGTGGTGACGAAGACCGGTGGGTGGGGTTCCTGCACGGGGCGGGGGAGGAGGGTGACCGGGCCGAAGCGGTGGAACCGCCCCTCGAAGACCACGTCCTCCTCCGACCACAACCGTTTGAGAGCCTCCACCCCCTCGTCGAAGCGGGCCTGGCTCTCGTCCAAGGGGATCTCGAACGCTTCGAACTCGTCGGGGAGGAAAGCTCTACCGAGGGCGGCGTCGACCCGTCCGCGAGAGATGTTGTCGAGCATCGCGAACTTGCCCGCGAGCTTGACCGGGTGCTGGAAGGCAGGGATGGTGGCGCTCGTCCCCAGCCTGATGTGGCGCGTACGGCCCGCCGCAGCCGATAGGAATGTGAGCGGATCCGGGCTGTAGCCGCCGTAGGGGAAGAAGTAGTGTTCCACCATCTTCACGTGGAGGAAGCCGAGCTCTTCGGCGAGGTCGACCAGTCGCAGACATTCGTCGAAATACTGTACCGACGGTTTGTCGGCTGGACCGACCGTTGGAAAGAAGACAATTCCGAACTTCATCTCGCTCCTTGGTTCAAGGGACAGGGATCGGTGTGTGCTGAGCGGATGTGCCGTTGAAGGCAACCGGATCAGTGGTGGGAGGACTCGGCCAGCAGGTGCCGGCCGTAGTCGACTCCGGAGGACTCGAAGCGCAGAGCGACATGGCCGGCCAATCCGTGGACGTCACGCCACACGCGCTGGAGGGGGAGAGACGAGGACTGGCCGGCGCTCCCGACACTCCTGTAGATGCGCTCGACCACGTCCACTAGGCGCCTCACCGCCAATGCGCAGTCGACGGGATTGCGCAGGACCGAATCGATCGGACCGGCCTCGGCATCAGCGCCGCGTGCCACGCGGTCGAGCAGGAGACTTGCGGCGTCGATGGTGGTCGCCAAACTCGCGGCGGTGAGCGGCGTGGCGGTGTCAGTGCTGTCGGCCCCGGCAGTGGCACGGGTACGCCACAGACCGAAAGCGGTCCGGGCGGCACCCAGTGCGGGGGCGGCGAACAACAGGCCGCTGATCGCGCGCAGTGGCACTGTGTGGCACCGCGCGGTCGAATCGCAGCTCCGTCCATGCAGCATGTCATCGCGACGGAACCCCCGGTGAGCAGGGACGTGGACGTCGTCGGCGACCAGGGTGTTGCTACCGGTGCCCCGCATCCCGACCGGGTCCCATGTGTCAAGGATCGCGTAGTCGGACCTCGGTAGGGCGAAGAACCACAACGGGAACTCTTCGTCCTCCGGCACGCGGGCGCAGACCAGGGACCAGTCGGAGAAGTCGACCGCACTGGTGAAGTCCCACGATCCGGATAGACGCCAACCCCCGCCGGTGCGGTGAGCGGTTCCCCGAGGGACTAGCGCTCCGGAGACAACGGTGTTCGGCCCCTGCTTCCATAGCTCCTCCTGCCCTTCAAGAGGCAGGTAGGCGCCCATGCGTGCGGCACCGGCGATCACGGAGGAGCACCAAGCCGCCGAAGTACACGCCTCCGCGACCATCGACACTGCCTCTGACAGGTCGGAGCAGGTGCCTGCGGCTCCTCCCCACCGCTCGGGAACGAAGTGTCGGGCGAAGCCCGCCCCGACGATCGCCTCGACGGCTGAGGGCGAGAGCCGCCTCTCACGGTCCGCCTCTACCGCGTACTCGGCGGTGGTCGCGACGGCCTTGTCCACCTGAGTGTGCAACTGGTGTCGACCGAGGGACGGCGGTGACATGGGTTTCTCCTGACTTTCGGATGTGGCTTGGGGCAGGCCGACCGGGTCTCAAGCCCGGCATCGGGGCAGTCGTCCGTGGAACTCGACCATTTCCCCGAACAGCGTCTCGACGTCGAGGGGATGTCCTGGCGCGTCTCCTAGCAGTTCGGCATAGGCACGGTGGAGGTTGGGTACCAGACGCTCTCCGTCGAGGAGGTCCGCGTAGGCGTCGAGGTCGGCGGAACGGGCGGTCTCCAGAGGGGACCGCCCCGCCGTGATGCCCTCGGCCGCGAGTCGTTGGACCGTCCTCAGGTATCCGGCGGTCTCATCGAGCACTTGAGGGCCGGAGGTGGGACCGTGACCTGTCACGACGACAGTCGGGTCGAGATCGCGGAGCAGTCCGAGGACCGCGATGGAGCCCGACACCGAGCCTGTGAGGCAGAAGGGCGCCACACCCGACATCGCCACGTCACCGGTGAACAGGACCCGCTGCTCGGGCAGCCATACGACGGTGTCATTCGTCGTGTGGGCCACGCCCAGATGGAGGAGCTCCACACGCACTCCACCCACATGGAGGGTCATACGGTCGGGAAAGGTGATCGTGGGGAGCCGGACCCCCACGGCCCCCCAGCGAACGTCTGGCCACAGACCGGTCAGGTGCAGGCCGGCCTTGTCCATCTCCGACCTGGTTGCCTCATGGGCGATGAGTACGGCTTCGGCGGCGAAGAAGCCGTTACCGAAGGTGTGATCCCCGTGCGGATGTGTGTTCACTAGGTAGCGGGGAGCGGTGGACGAGATCCGACCGACAGCCTCCCGCAGTGCGAGTGCACGTGTCTCGGTCGCCGCCGTATCCACGAGTGCGCATTCCCCGTCTCCCACGATGAGGCCGGCGTTGTTGAGGCACCATCCGCCATCGGGCTGAACGTAGGCGAAAACTCCGTCGGCGACTTCGTACATTCTGGCGTCGGAGTCGGGGGGAGTCGCGGGAGGTGCTGATCTCATTGGTGCTCCTGCTCAGTGGACTCAAAGAACTCACAACGGTGTGCGTGTACTTCCGCATCGGAGGCGAACCCCATCTTTGTCGGGGGGTGTGCTTTCACTCAAGAAGTTTCGAGTCATGTGTCAGTGAGTGAATGCAAGGAATGTTCGGCCAAGTTAAGCAAGGGCCAGGAAAACGTCAGATCGGTGTCAATGAAGCGCGAATCAACACCATGTCCACAAGGCCTGGCAGGACCCGAAGTCCCTTTCAAGAGGGCGTGGGATCCGGCACACCCCTGTTCGGAGACTTCGGGAATCCGCTCTTTTCGTGCAGGTGAACCAGTGTGAGCAGGCCCCGTCCGCCGGGGCAGGACCGCCGTCGGCGACGGGAGACCAGTGGCAGCACAGTCGGGGCCGGGGGCGAATGGCCAGGCCCAGGGGGCGGCGTGGAGTCGATGGGCCAGTGCGGTAGAACACCTCAGTGCTCTTGGGATTCAGGCCTTCGTTCCCGTCGCCCCGCCGTGCAGGGACTTATCGCAGAAACATCACATCATAGGATGATCGGTTTTGTTGTGAAGGATTGTGAAAAAAATGTATGTAAGCGCTTGCACAGGTCAATACCCGGTGGTGTCGCCATCGCCCTGGAGCCTCCCGGAGAATCTCTGTCCGTGCTTGCCTTGGAAGTTTCGATTCGCTAGCGTGCGACGTGCTGAAGCTCGGGTGCTTCAGTGTTTATTTGTGATAGGGCAGCTGGGAGTGTGGACGGGAACTTAGAAGGAGGTGGCGCCGCAGGTTGCAGTTTCAATGCTTCCATGGTTCGCAGAGGCGCGGATGAATAAACGGGTTTTAATCTATAAGAAATATCTACCCTTGCTTTTGTGCGGACGCGAGGTCCAAGAGAAGTCGTCCGGTGTTCCCCTTTGTGGGCCACGGTCGGGCGCTGTGCGAATCGGTGGAGAACACCAGCGGCCCTCTGGTCGCGGTCAGCCCTGCGTGGCGTTTCATCCCAGAGTGCCGATCCCAGGCCTGCGACGTGCGTGTCGGCGCGATCGGCCTTCTTCTTCCGGGGCGGGGTCGACGTGAGCCGGGCCTGGCAGCCCACCATAGTGACCGAGGCCGGACGGGCCGTCCTCACCGATGGTGTGGTCGGCTTCCCATCGGCCGATGGTCCGGAGCCCTTCGGCTCCGGCGAGCCGAGCGCCATTTCATCGAACTCCTCCAGGGCGACGTTGGTAAATTTGCGGACCTTCTTTCTGAAGTGGGAAAATGACTGCCGATGGGAGCATCGTAGTGGAAACCCAGGAACCGGTCTCATTCCAGATGGAATGGGCCGCATCCAGGCTGGAGAAGCCGGGCTTACAGAATGAATCTCTCTTTCCTTGGAACCTCCTTGTCGTCGATCATAAAACGACTGATGCCCGTACCCTTATGGATGCCCTGCGGCGCCACGGGCACACCGTCCATCATGCCGATACGGGAAAATCGGCATTGGACTCCAGTGGGGCATATGACTTGGTGATTCTCGATCTTGACTTACCTGATCTGGACGGCCTGGAAGTGTGCCAAGCCATTCGTGCCACGAGCATGGTTCCGATCATCGTGGTGACGGCGCGGATCTCCGAACTCGATCGAGTCCTGGGGTTGCAGGCGGGCGCCGACGACTACATGCCCAAGCCCTGTCAAGTACACGAACTCATTGCGCGTATGGAGGCCATCATGCGCAGAGTCCGCCCCGTGGTCCCGGACTCTCCGGTCATCATCCACGGGCCTTTGGAGATCGACATCGCCTCTCGTCGGGTATTACTCAACGCAATCCCTGTCAACCTTACTCCGAAGGAATTCGACCTTCTCAGGGTGCTCGCATCGCAGCCGGGGAAGGTCGTATCGAGAAAGCAGCTTATGAATCAAGTGTGGGGTGATTCTTGGTCCCGTCGAACTATTGATACGCATGTGAGCAGTCTGCGTAAGAAGCTCGAAGGCAGCAGTTGGATCACTACTGTCCGCGGCGTCGGGTTCAAGTTCCGCTCCCGCTGAGCTCGACTCTGGCGGTGATCTTGAGATTCGGTGTCCTCTCAGGTGAGGGGCTAATACTCTCCGAAGCGGAAAACAACCCAGCCCCTCAAAGAACACTCGATGTCACTCGGCTCCCGACCCGCCACGACGATCCCACCGCTGACAGCTTTCGGTATCATCCGAGCGGCGGACTTCCACCGATCACGTTGTACGGGTTGCAGCACGGAGCCGCCTCGATGGTGTGTTGGCCGCAGGAACGGACGTGAAGGTGGTCTCGGCCGATCTGGGCCACCTCACTACCCATTTCACCCGAGACACCTACCGAGCTCACCTCGTTCGGTAAGTCTGCGGAAGCAAATCGACGTGCAGGCGATGCCGACGAAGGCCAGAAAGTGCTCGGCCGGTAGCGGTGGTGCGCGCGGCGGCATCCGGCCAGCCAGGCCATGGTGCGCTCGATCTGGCATCGATGCCTGCCTGGTCGCTGCGATGGCTCCACCCCTGTGCGGGCCGGGCGGTGCACACGACCCTCCGTTGCCGGAGCCGGCGGCGCAGGTGGTCGTAGTCGTAGCCCTTGTCGCCGTGTAGCTTGGCCCAGACCCTTGCCTGGGTCCACTCGGTGAAGCGCCGGTGAGCGGTGGCACCGGAGGGGCCGAACACCGGTGGGAGCAGGGCCCAGGTACAGCCGGACGTGGCCATGAAGATGATCGCGGCCAAGACTTGGTGGTCGCCGTGCGGAGGCATCTCGGGTACCACCTGCTGGAACAGTTCCCACAGCTCGTCCGGCACCAACCGTTCCACCATCGACACAGGAGCAGGTTGCTGAGAGCCCAAATGAGATGAGCTCTTAGTGGAGGGTGGCTCCGTCGGACCAACTTCCAGTACCGGTTCTGGCGTCCGGCATGGGATGGGGACTCTAACGAGCAGGCATGGATGCGGCAGCCGCTTGTTGAGGGGATCACGTTCCATGAAGCCGGTCGACACACTCATCGCACGTGGTTGGCCGAAGACGGGATTCCGGAGGTGGCGCGGGCCGCTCGATTGGGACACAAGCTCCCGGGGATGGCCCAGGTCTATGAGCATGTGACCCCTGTGATGCTGAAACAAGTACTCAGAGTGCTCGAAGCTCGGTGGGCGGGGAGCGTCAGCGCTCTGACCGAGGCGGAACGTGATCACCTCTTCGCGATGGCGCCCAT
This sequence comes from Nocardiopsis ganjiahuensis DSM 45031, assembly GCF_000341085.1. Lineage (GTDB taxonomy): Bacteria > Actinomycetota > Actinomycetes > Streptosporangiales > Streptosporangiaceae > Nocardiopsis > Nocardiopsis ganjiahuensis. The sequence goes on from NZ_ANBA01000014.1 coordinate 389,181, forward strand.
GCTCGAAGAGCAGTACCGTGAAGACATCAATGATGAGCTCTCTTCGGAGCCCACTGGGAGCTGATCTCCCAAATATCTCCCATCCGGGAGATCAGCCCTTCAGTCAAAAGAATCAGAGCGACTTTCTGACCTGTGGTGATGTGGGTGAGTCGAGCTCGTGTGGTCTCTGCGGCACCTATGCCTGTCCCGAGCGGTTTCAGTCCGTCGGAGCGGGCTCGGACCGGCGCGCTCGATCGCCGAAGCCCAGGACGTTGAAGAACACGTTGAGCAGCAGCGCCGAGGCGGTGGCGGTGACGATGCCCGAGTGCAGGATCATCGTCGCCCACTCCGGGAAACCGGAGAAGAAGTCCAGTGAGGCGATCGACAGGACGCCGAACCCGAGCGAGACCGCCACGATGACCAGGTTCTGGTTGTCCTCGTAGTCGACCCGGCCCAGGGTCTGGATGCCGGCTGCCGCGACCGAGCCGAACAGCACGAGTCCGGCGCCGCCCAGGACGGGGGAGGGGATCATCGCCACGACCCGGCCCAGGATCGGGAACAGGCCCAGCGCGATGAGGAAGACCGCGCCCGCGGCCACCACGTAGCGGCTCTTCACCTTGTTCAGCGCGATCAGCCCGATGTTCTGGCTGAACGTGCTGCCCGGGAAGGAGTTCAGCAGCGGGCCGATGACCGCGGTGGCGGCGTCGGCGCGCAGGCCGTCGGCCAGGCGGCGGCCGTCGATCTTGCTGCCCACGACCGCGCCCACGGCCAGGATGTCGGCCATGCCCTCGGACAGGATGACGACCATCATGATGCACATCGTGATGATCGCGGCGATCTGGAACTCGGGCGGGCCGAAGTGGAAGGGCGTCGGCAGGGAGACGACCGGCCCTTCGGGGACGGAGGAGAAGTCCACCTCTCCGAGGGCGGCGGCGAGCAGGGTGCCCAGTACCAGGCCGAGGAGGATGGACGCCCGGCCCCATACGCCGCGCAGGACCTTGGACAGCACCAGGATGATCACCAGCGTCGCACCGCCCAGCAGCAGCCCCGTGTCGCTGGGTGCGCCGGTCTCGCTGTTGTCCGTGATCCAGCCGACCGCGACCGGGATCAGCGCGAGGCCCAGGACGGTGATCACGCTGCCGGTGACGACCGGGGGGAAGAACCGGATCAGGCCGGCCATGGCCGGTGCGATGAGGATGCCGAACAGCCCGGCCACGATGGAGGCACCGAAGACGGCGGGCAGCCCGCTGGCCCCGCCGATCGAGGTCATCGCGGTGATCGGGATGAACGAGGAGCCGATGACCAGCGGCATACGCATGCCGAACCGCCACACACCGAGCGTCTGGATGAGCGTCATCAGCCCGCTGACCAGCAGCGCGGCGCTGATGATGAGGCCGGTCTCCACCGGGTCCAGGCCCACCGCCGCGGCCATGATGAGCGGCGGAGTGACGACCCCGGCGTACAGCGCCAGGATGTGCTGGATCCCGTAGGTGACCATGAGCCGCAGCGGAGGCCGCTCGTCCTCGGGCCGCTCGCCGACGGCGGAGGTCCGGCCGTCGGAGGCGGAGTCGGTGCCGCCCGTGGGGGACTTCATCGTGGTGGTGCCTTCCGGTGTCGTTCGGTCGCGCCACCAGATCATCGGATGATCCGAACCGACATGCAAATTCGAAGCCTTAGCTTGGATGAACGCACGAATACCCAAGGGGAGGAGGGTGTGACTCTCCGAAATCGACCGTGGGTGAGCGTGGTCCCGGCTCCCGTCCCCGAAGCGTTCCGCATCGCCGTTCCCGAAAGCCTTCCGGCCCTTGCCGGGCTCCCCGGGCCGTTCCGGAAGTCCGCTCGGGGAACACTCCGCGACCGGCTCCCTACGTGACGAAGAACGCTCTGCGGCCACGCTCCGGATCGCCGTGGGGGACCCGGCGACCGGGAACGGAGGAGGAAGCGGCGCATGCTCCGAAGGACCACCGGAACCGGAGACGGCCGTGTGCCCGGTGCGGGCCACCGACCGGTCGCGTCCCGGGGGCGCGACCTAGAATGATCCGATGGCTGTCACGGTTTCGAGAGCCGACGTCATCGCGTTCCGCCTGGGCGCCCATCACCTCACCGAACGGGTGGGGGAGAGCGGGTTGCTCGATGCGGTCGGCCGGTGCGGGGTGCAGAACAGCCCGCCCGGGTCGGCGCTGCTCGCCCTGCACGCCAGGGCGCGGGGCCTCACCGCCGAACGCCTGGAGTGCGCGGTCGCCGAGGACAAGAGCCTGCTGCAGACCTGGAGCATGCGCGGATCTCCGTTCTACTTCCCGACCGCGGACGCCCCCGTGTTCACGGCCGGGGTACTGCCGCCCACCGAGTCCGCCGCGCGCCGCTTCGTCCTCGGCGCGGGCCCGGCGTTGGACCGGCTCGGGATGAGCCTGGCCGAGGCGGTCGAGCTGACCGCCGCCGAGATCGGTGACGTACTGGCCGGAGGCGGTCCGACCGGGGGCGGGCTCGCCATCAACGAGCTGGGTGCCGAGATCGCCCGGAGGATCGCCCGCACCCTGCCGACGGGGCGACGCGGGATCTGGGAGGCGGAGGGCCCCTACGCCCCGGGCCAGCCGCTCGGCGAGGGAGTCGTGCACTTCTGCGTCCGCGTCCTCACGCTGCGGGGCGCGGTGTGCTTCGCGCCGCGCGCCGGCAACAAGGCGCCCCTCGTCCTGGTCGACGAGTGGTTGGGCCATCCGATTCCGGACGTCGGTCCGGAGTCCGCGCGTGCCGAACTGCTCCGCCGCTACCTGCGCTGCTACGGGCCCTCGACGCGCGCGGCCTTCGCCGCCTGGCTGGGTGTCGGTACGGGCGACACCGGTCCCTGGTGGGACCCGGTCGAGGACGAGCTGACGGAGGTCGGGTTCGGCGGCACGTCGTGGATCCACACAGAGGACCTCGACGCACTGGGCTCGCCTCCGTCACCGAAGGGGGCGCGGCTGCTCCCTCCGGGCGATCCGTACACACAGATGCGCGACCGCGACACGATCGTCGACCGGGAGTACCGAGGCCAGGTGTGGAAGTCGGCGGGCGCGCCCGGCACCGTCCTGACCGACGGGGAGATCACCGGCGTCTGGCGTCCGCGCAAGAGCGGCCGGAAACTCAAGGTCACCCTCACACCGTTCGGTTCGTGGCCGGCCCAGGACAAGGACTCGCTGGCAGACGAGGCCGAGAGGATCGGGCCGTTGCGCGGCGCCTCGTCCGTGGACGTGGAGTTCCACATCCGCTGACCCGTGCGAAGAATGTTCGTCGGACCTACCCCCGCCCTCACCGTGCAGGTCTCCTGCCGGGGCACGCAGCAGGGTCGCGGCGCCCAGGACGGTTGGGATGCCGCATGGGGGTCTTTCCGGGTCCTATGTAATGTTTGCGGTTCCCAAGATCAGACCAGCCCAGGTCCGGGCGGTCGGGTTCGAGGGTCGGGTCCGTGCGGCCTGGAGCAGCCACCGGTTCTGACTGCCGAAAAACCATGGCAGCAGGGGATCTGGGGCCGTGTCTGCTAGGAATGGAGTGACTCCGTCCCGCGCCCGTGGAGTCCCTTCTACCGCCCGAGGGCCAGGCGCCCCCGGGCGCTTCCCCCATCCCCCGAAGAAGAAGGCCTCCCGGTATGACCTCTTTCCGACAGACCATCGGCGCACTGGCCCTGGCATTTCTTGTCCACCTCACTTCCTGCGGAGTCCTGAGTGATGTCGGAGAAACCGCGGAAACACAGGTGGAAGTCGAATCCGAGCCCACGGAGACCCCGGAGGCCACAGAGTCCGCCGAGTCGGCGGAACCCTCACCCGAACCCGGCAGCGCCGAGGACGCCCTGCCCTATCTCGAAGCTGTCGCGGTAGGACCTGCGGCGGCGACGGGGGAGGGACTCGTCCATGCCCGGGAGGGGTCTCCGGCCCATGGCTACCTTCAGTACCGGGCCGACAACGCCCAGGCGCTCCAGGACGTGGGCGAGGTGGTGGAACCCCTGGAGGTGGACGTGCGTGAGAACGACGCTCAGCTCTGCCAGCCTTCGGGGTGCGTGACCTTCGGCGCCTTCATGTACGAGGACGGCCTGCTGAGTGACTTCGAGGTCAACGGCAACACCGTCAGTGACAACTTCCACCCGGGAGGCGGCGAGTTCGAGGAGCAGGGGGCCACCGTCACGGTTGGCAGTAGCTACTACTCCAATGACAGCAATCACCTGGCGGTCATCCTCTACGTGGAAGCGGATGCCGAAACCTCTTTCGAGGTGACCATCGCCGACTACCGGGACCCGGCCGGGAACCTGGTGTTGGAGTCGCCCGGTACCTCAGCAGGCAACAAGGTGGTCGGAGCGGGCAGCTCCGGTGTGCTGCTGTACACCTACGCGGGGGCGGAGACCGGAGGTTCCCTGGAACTGACCCTGGAGTGTTTCCAAGGGTGCGAGGGCGCCATCAGCGGTGAACTACCCCTGAACTGAACCGTTCGGAGGCGGATCTACGTGCCGACCAGGGTCAGCGACCCTCGACCCAGGGCGGTACGCCGTGTGAAGCCCTCGCCCGGCCGTGCGGGACATTGTCCCGCACGGCCGTCGGGGCGCCCGTCCACTGGACTTCCCAGAAGCCTTGCCTGCTGGACACCTTTCCTCGAAGCCCCGTTCTCCGAACCGCCCCTACCTCGCCCGCTGGACCCGTCCCTCGTCCCACACCGGCTCGTCCGCCTCGTACACGCGCCCGTCCGCGCCGAACACCACGAACCGGTCGAAGCCCCGGGCGAACCAGCGGTCGTGCGTGACCGCCAGGATCGTGCCCTGGTAGGCGTCCAGCGCCGACTCCAGCGCCTCGGCCGAGACCACGTCCAGGTTGTCGGTGGGCTCGTCGAGCAACAGCATCGTGGCCCCCGACAGCTCCAGCAGCAGGACCTGGAACCGGGCCTGCTGGCCGCCGGAGAGGGTGTCGAACGGCTGCTCCGCGGAGAGCGCGAGCTCGTAGCGGTCCAGCGCCCGGCCCGCCTCCTCCCGGGGCACGCCCCTGCGGGTGCCCTGTCCGTTGTGCAGGATGTCGAGCAGCGTCCGACCGGTGAACTCCGGATGCTCGTGCGTCTGCGCGAACCACCCCGGCAGCACCCGGGCGCCCAGCCGGGCCCGTCCGGTGTGCGGCACCGGTGCGACACCGGCGCGTTCCTCCTCCGGTACCAGCGAGGACTCGGGGTCGTCGCCGCCCCCGGCGAGCAGCCGCAGGAAGTGCGACTTGCCCGAACCGTTGGAGCCCAGCACCGCGACCCGCTCGTCGTACCAGACCTCCAGGTCGAAGGGGCGCATCAGCCCGGTCAGCTCCAGGTCCCGGCACACCAGGGCGCGCTTGCCGGTGCGTCCGCCGCGCAGCCGCATCCGCAGGTTCTGCTCCCTGGGCTGCTGCTGGGGCGGCCCCGCGTCCTCGAACCGGCGCAGCCGGGTCCGCGCGGACTGGTAGCGCGTGGCCATGTCCGAGTTGTAGGACGCCTTCTGCTTGTACATCGCCACGAGCGCCTTGAGCTTGGCGTGCTCCTCGTCCCAGCGCTTGCGCAGCTCGTCCAGGCGGTCGAACCGCTCCCGCCGCGCCGCGTGGTAGGTGTCGAAGGCACCCCCGTGCACCCACACGCTGTTGCCCGCCGCACCCAGCTCCACGGTGATGATCCGGTCCGGAACCCGGCTCAGCAGTTCACGGTCGTGCGAGACGAACAGCACCGTCTTCGGAGTGGCGCGCAGAGCCTCCTCCAGCCAGCGCTTGCCGGGCACGTCCAGGTAGTTGTCCGGCTCGTCCAGCAGCAGCACCGGCGCGGGACCCCGCAGCAGCGCCTCGATGACCAGGCGTTTCTGCTCACCGCCGGAGAGCGTGCGCACCTCCCGCCACCGGCAGCGCTCGTAGGGCGTGCCCAGGGCCGCCATGCAGCACTGGTCCCACACGACCTCCGCCTCGTAACCGCCGGAGTCGCCGTAACGCGCGATCGCCTCGGCGTAGCGCATCTGCGTCCGCTCGTCCTCGGCGAGCATCATGGCCTGCTCGGCCGCCTCCAGGTCCGCGTGCGCTCCGCGTACCGCCCCGGGCGCGACCGACACGAGGAGTTCGTGCACGGTCGTGGCGTCCCGCACGTGTCCCACGAACTGGGGCATCACCCCCAGCTCTCCGTCCAGGGTGACCGCGCCCGACTGGGGCGGGAACTCACCGCGGACCAGGCGCAGCAGCGTGCTCTTGCCCGCGCCGTTGGCGCCCACGAGGGCGGTCTTGGATCCTTCGCCGACCCGGAACGACACCCCGTCCAGAAGCACCCTCCCGTCGGGCAGGGTGTGTGTCACCTGGTTGACGTCGACGTAACCCACGACTGCTCTTCTCTGCTGACCACGACTTCCCGCGCACGCTCACGCGGCGCGTCCGGTCAGCGTTCCACGGGGGTTCGGGCAGGGCAAAGGGTTTTCCCGGTCGGAGGACCGGGCCCGGAAGCGGGGCCGTGCCGTCCGGGACCTTAAGAGTTCCTTAGCTCACACCTAAGCTCCGGTGAAACGCGGTGTGCGGTGGTTCGTCCCTGTTCTAGGTTTTTCCCGCTGGTCGGTGACCAGCGAAAATCGGGCTGCCGGAGTCGACGTGGACCCCGGACCCGCCGGAAGCGGAGGAAGGTGGCGGGGTGACTCTCACACAGGGGGCAACGGGGTTCGACACGGCGCGGAGGAGCTGCTGCTCCGGCGCCGGGGAACCGGAGGAGCGCCCGATCCCGATCGAGCGCATGTCCATGCTGTCCAACCAGGCCTCCGTGGCGCTGCTGGGCCCGGACGCGCGCCTGCTGTGGTTCTGCCATCCCGAGCCGGACTCCAACGCCCTGTTCGCCGAGGTCCTGGGCGGTCCGCGGGCGGGTGTGTTCACCATCGCCCCGGCTCACGGCCGCATGCCGCTGGGCCAGCGCTACCTGCCCGGCACCATGACCGTGCGCACCCGGTGGTCGCGCCTGTCGGTGACCGACTACCTCGCCCAGGACACGTCCACCGCCCTCGCCGCCCCGACCGGAACCGCCCCCGGCCGCACCGACCTGGTCCGGGTGGTCGAGGGATCGACCCCCGTGACGGTGGAGTTCGCCCCGCGCCCCGACTTCGGGCGCGCCCCGGTCCGGATCATCGCCGAGGACGACGGGCTGCGGGTCCACGGCGCCGACTTCCCCCTGGTGCTGCGCTCCCCGGGCGTGGAGTGGCACGTCGGGACCGAGGACGGGCAGGACACCGCCCGGGCCGTACTCCATCCGGTTCAGGGCGAGCCGGTCGTGTTCGAGCTGCGCTGCGGCGCAGACACGCTGAACGCGCACCCCGACCCGGAGGCCGACCGCCGCGAGCACGCCGAACACGGGTGGTCCGGCTGGCTCTCACAGCTGTCCCTGCCCCGCACGCAGCAGGATCTGGTCGCCCGGTCCGCGTTGACGCTGCGCGGGTTGTGCACCCCCACCGGCGGGGTGATGGCCGCGGC
>NZ_ANBA01000015.1 GCF_000341085.1 Nocardiopsis ganjiahuensis DSM 45031
CAGGTTCTCGTGCCAGGTGGGTGTGGCTCGGGCCAGCCACATCGCGACCGTGAACAGGGCCGGGGCAGCCGAGCGCAGGTGGCGGTTGTACTCGGACTGGCGCGGCAGGCGGGGGAACAGGTGCCCGATCCGGTGCGGGGCCACGCGCATCCAGTGGCGTTCGGAGTCATGGCGCAACAGCACTTGGGCCAGGGCGACGCTGACGAGTTCGGCGTCGTTGAGCAGGCGGGGGGGTCCCGGCCCAGGGCGCGGCTTGTCGGAAGGGATCACGTCATCGTCCAGATGGACGGAGAGTGCTGTCAGAAGGGCGTCAAGGTCTTTGGTCACACTCTGATCCTTGACGCCCTTCGTCATGCCCGCAGGGGTTTCAGGGATTTCCCATCAACGATCTAGGAGCGGCTCCGGGGCATAGGAGCGGCTCCGGGGCATAGGGGCGGGTCCGGGGCATAGGGGCGGGTCCGGGGCGTAGGAGCGGGTCCGGAGCGTAGGGGGCCCGGCCGGGGTCAGGCACCGAGGTCGACGCTCTCCACCACCCTGGTGACCAGCTCGTCCAGGGAGCCCTCGGGGGCGAGCACCCCGGGGAGGGTGAGGTACTCGGTGACCAGCCAGTTCATGGCCAGGTAGAGCACGATGACGGTGTCGCGGCCGCCCGGCATCCCGGCCTGCTCGTGGAAGGCGAAGTTGGCCTCCAGGTCGGCGCGGACGCGGGCGGTGATGTCCGCGCGCAGTTCGGGGCGGCGGGTGGCCTCGAGCTGGAGCTCGAGGGAGGCGAGGTAGACGCTGGGGTCGGCGGCCAGACGGGTGACCGTGGCGCGCATGACCTCGGCGAGTTTGGCCCGGTCGCGGGGGCCGGTGAGCACGTTGTCCCACTCGGCCTGTCCGGGCATGAAGCGCTCGTAGGTGCGCACGCTGGTCTGGGCGAGCAGGTCCTCGCGACCGGCGAAGTAGTTGGAGGCGGTGCCGACCGGCACACCCGCCCGGGTGTCGACGGCTCGGAAGGTGAGCCCGCGCGCGCCCTCCTCGGCGAGTGTCTCGATCGCGGCGTCCAGCAGGGCGGCGCGCCGCTCCGGGTTCCTGACCATGTTCTTCTCCCCTTTCGCGGAAAATCTCGAAAAACCTCTTGGCAAACCACTATGTCTGAAGTACTTTACTTGAAGTACTTCAACCATAGTGGTCAACCGGCCGCAGGAGTACCCCTCCAAGGAGAAACATGCGAACCCTCACCTACTTCGCCGCGGTCTCGCTCGACGGCTACGTCTGCGCACCCGACGGCTCCTTCGACTTCTTCCCGAACAGCGACGGCACCGGGGACCTCGGGGAGAACGGCGAGTTCCACGTGAACGAGTACCCGGAGCTGCTCCCCACGGTGGCGCGGAACCTCCTCGGCCTGGACGTGCCCAACAGGCACTTCGACACCATGCTGCAGGGCCGGGGCTCCTACGACGTCGGCTACAGCCAGGGGATGACCAGCTCCTACCAGCACCTGCGCGAGTACGTCTTCTCACGCACCCTGCCGGCCGACATCGACCCGAACGTGACGGTCGTGCCCACCGACCCGGTCGGGACCGTCCGCGAACTCAAGAAGGAGGACAGCGGACTCGGGATCTGCCTGGTCGGCGGACCCACCATCGCCGGGCTCCTGCTGCCGGAGATCGACGAGCTCATGATCAAGCGCTACCCGGTCGTCGCCGGGGCGGGGAAGACCTTCTTCGAGGGGGCGGCCTTCGACCCGGCCCGCTTCGAGCGGGTGAAGAGCCACCCCTTCGAGAACGGGTGCGACTACACGCTCTTCCGCCGCACCACCTCCGGTACGACGTGAGCGCGCCCGCGCCCGCCCGCCCTCACACCGTCCAGCGGTTGGTGATGGGCAGGCGGCGGTCCCGGCTGAGGTTGCGGGAGCTGATCTTGGTACCGGGCGCGGACTGGCGGCGCTTGTACTCGGCCCGGTCCACCAGCCGGATCACCCGGCGCACCAGCTCCGGGTCGTACCCGGCGAAGACCAGCTCCGCCTCGCCCCTGTCCGTACCCACATAGGCGTCCAGGACCGAGTCCAGGAGCACGTAGTCGGGCAGGGAGTCCGCGTCGAGCTGGTCCGGGCTCAGCTCGGCACTGGGCGGCTTGGAGATCGAGTTCTCCGGGATGGGCGGGGTCAGGCCCTCGCGGGCCGCCTCGGCGTTGCGCCAGACCGACAGCTCCCACACCAGGGTCTTCCAGCAGTCCTTGATCGGGGCGAACCCGCCCACCGAGTCACCGTAGAGCGTGGAGTACCCGGTGGCCGCCTCGCTCTTGTTCCCGGTGGCCAGCACCAGGTGGCCCTCCTGGTTGGACAGCGCCATGAGCAGCGTGCCGCGCACGCGGGCCTGGAGGTTCTCCGACGCCAGCCCGCTCAGCGCCGCGTCGGCTCCCGCCGTCGCCTGCTCGAAGGCCTCGACCACCGGGGCGATCGGCACCGTGCGGGCAGCGAACCCCTGGCGCTCGGCCAGGTCCTCGGCGTCGGCCACCGAGTGCCCGCTGGAGTAGTTGCTGGGCATCAGGATCCCGTGCACCCGCTCCGCGCCCACGGCGTCCACCGCGATGGTCGCGGCCAGAGCCGAGTCGATGCCCCCCGAGATCCCCAGGACCACCGACGCGAAGCCGTTCTTGGCCACGTAGTCGCGCAGCCCCGTGACCAGGGCTCGGTAGACCTCCCCGACGTCGGAGAGGGGGTCCGGGCGCGGGGTCACCGTGTTGGTACGGGGTTCGTAGGCGGGCACGGGCTCGGAGGACAGCGTGCGCCGGACGATCCTGAGCCCGTCCACCACCTCGCCGTCGCCGGCCCCCTCCCTGGTGTGGGCCGCCTCGGCCAGCTCCAGGTCGGCGACGAGCAGGTTCTCCTCGAACTGCGGCGCCCGGGCCACCAGCTCGCCCTCGGCGTCCACCACCAGTGAGTCGCCCTCGAAGACCAGCTCGTCCTGCCCGCCCACCATGTTCACGTACGCCAGGGCCGCGCCGGTCTCGCGGGCGCGGCGCGAACAGAGTTCGAGGCGCACGTCGTCCTTGTGCCGCTCGTACGGCGAACCGTTCAGGGCGACCAGCAGCCCGACCCGGGCGGCGCGGGCCGCGGTGACCGGACCGCCGTCCTGCCACAGGTCCTCGCAGACCGCCAGGGCCACGTCGACGCCGCGCACCCGGACCACCGGCAGGGTGTCGCCGGGGACGAAGTTGCGGTACTCGTCGAAGACCCCGTAGTTGGGGAGGTGGTGTTTGGCGGAGGTGAGCTCGACCCTTCCCCGGTACAGGACGGCGACCGCGTTCTGCGGCGCCCCGGAGGGCTGGCCGTACCGCTCCCCCGGCCCCTCCCTGCGGGAGAGGAAGCCCACCACGACCGGGAGTCCACCCAGGCCCTCGGCGTCCAGGTCGGCTGCCAGGGCACGGGTGGCCCGAACGGACGCCGACACGAAGGAGTCGCGCAGGGCGAGGTCCTCCACCGGGTATCCGGTGACGATCATCTCCGGGAGCACCACCAGGTGGGCGCCCTCCTCGGCGGCTCCACGGGCGGACTCCACCACGAGCCGGACGTTTCCTTCCAGGTCACCCACGGTGGGGTTGACCTGGGCCAGTGCGATTCTCAGCTGTGCCACGCCCCCGAGCCTAGTCACCCCGTGTTTCGGCGGGTGGACGCTCCCCGGCCGGCCGCCCGACGGATTCCGGGCCGGTTTCCTCGGCCCGGGGTGGCCCGGAACCCCGCTGCCAGAGGTCATAATGCGTGTGCGGGGAACGGACCGGGCAGGCTGGTTGGCGTGTGCGGAAATACCCTGGAAATATCCGCACGGCAGACTGGTCCTGGGACAACGCGTCCGGCTCGGCTCCGCACCACGCGGACCGGGTCCGGGACCGACCGGCATCGAGGAAGGTTGAACGTGAATCGACAGCAGGAATTCGTGCTCCGCACGTTGGAGGAGCGCGACATCCGGTTCGTGCGGCTGTGGTTCACCGACGTGCTCGGGTACCTCAAGTCCGTCGCGGTCGCACCCGCCGAACTGGAGGCGGCCTTCTCCGAGGGCATCGGGTTCGACGGTTCCGCCATCGAGGGTTTCGCCCGGGTCTACGAGGCCGACATGCTCGCCCAGCCCGACCCCTCCACCTTCCAGGTACTGCCCTGGCGCAACGAGCCGCACGGCACCGCCCGCATGTACTGCGACATCCTCATGCCCGACGGCTCGCCGTCCCCGGCGGACCCGCGGCACGTGCTCAAGCGGCAGCTCAGCAAGGCCTCCGACCTCGGGTTCACGTTCTACACGCACCCCGAGATCGAGTTCTACCTCCTGAAGAAGTTCCCCGAGCACGGCGAGTTCCCCGAGCCGAACGACTCCGGCGGCTACTTCGACCACACCCCGCACAACAGCGCCCACGACTTCCGGCGCAACGCGATCAACATGCTCGAGGCCATGGGCATCTCGGTGGAGTTCAGCCACCACGAGGGCGGCCCCGGCCAGCAGGAGATCGACCTGCGCTACGCGGACGCGCTCACCACCGCCGACAACATCATGACCTTCCGGCTCGTGATGAAGGAGGTGGCGATGGAGCAGGACGTGTACGCCACCTTCATGCCCAAGCCCTTCACCGAGTACCCGGGGTCGGGCATGCACACCCACCTCTCCCTCTTCGAGGGCGACCGCAACGCCTTCTACGAGCCCGGTGCCGACTTCCAGCTCTCCAAGGTCGGGCGCGGCTTCATCGCCGGCCTCCTCCGCCACGCGGACGAGATCGCGGCCGTCACCAACCAGTGGGTCAACTCCTACAAGCGGATCTGGGACGACCCGGCCGCCTCCGCCGGCATGGGCGGCGAAGCCCCCGCCTACATCTGCTGGGGCCACAACAACCGCTCCGCGCTCGTGCGCGTGCCGATGTACAAGCCCGGAAAGTCGAACTCCAGCCGCATCGAGATCCGCTCGCTGGACAGCTCGGCCAACCCGTACCTGGCCTACGCGGTGATCCTGGCCGCGGGCCTCAAGGGCATCGAGGAGGGCTACGAACTGCCCCCGGGCGCCGAGGACGACGTCTGGGCCCTCACCGACGCCGAGCGCCGCGCCCTGGGCATCAAGCCCCTGCCCCAGAGCCTGGACGAGGCGCTGCGCCTCATGGAGAACAGCGAACTGGTCGCCGAGACCCTCGGCGAGCACGTGTTCGACTTCTTCCTGCGCAACAAGAAGGCGGAGTGGAACTCCTACCGCCGCCAGGTCACCCCGTACGAGCTCCAGCGGTACCTGCCCACGCTCTAGGGCCGGGTGCGAAGCGGCGGGCCCGTCCTCCTTCCCGGGGACGGGCACCGCCGAACGCGACGTCCGAAAACCGCCAGCACGCGCGCGGCCGGCCGCGCGAGAATTCGGTCATGACCACCGAAGCGCGGGGCATCCGCATCCGGCACCGCGGGCACGAGCCGCAGGTCCACCCCACCGCCTACGTCGCACCGACGGCCACGCTCGTCGGTGACGTCCGCGTGGGGCCGAGGGCGCGGGTGATGTACGGTGCGGTGCTCGACGCCGAGGGAGCCCGGATCGAGGTCGGGGAGGCCTCGGTGATCTGCGAGAACGCGGTGTTGCGCGGGTCCGCGGTCGCCGGCGACCAGCCGGTGCTCGTCGGTGACCACGTCTTCGTGGGGCCGCATGCCACGCTGCTGGGCTGCGAGGTCGGCAGGTGCGTCTACGCGGCGACCGCGGCGACGGTCCTGCAGGGCGCGCGGCTGGGGGCCGGATCGGTCGTCGCCGTCGGCGCGCTCGTCCACGCGCGCACCGTGGTGCCGGAGGAGTTCTTCGTACCGCCGCACACCGTGGCGCTCGACGCGCCGGTGCGGCTGCTGGCCCCGGGTGATCCGGAACTGGCCGAGGCCGTCGAACGGGTGGGCTTCGCGCAGGTGGCGTTCGGCGTCGACGAGGACTGGACCGACCGGATCAACCGGTACGAGCGCGTCGCGGAGGTGCGCGTCGCCGAGTTCGGCGCACACGCGGACGACGAGCTTCCGGACATCGGCTAGGGCCTCACCGGCGGCCGTTGTGCTGTGGTGGGGCGAGGCGCCGTCCGGGTTCCGCTCCGGCACGCGTGTCCGGCGAGCCGGATCCGGGCGTCAGCCGTGCTGGTGTCGGAGCGGTATTCCCGATCCCGTTGACAAGCACGTCACATACCCCCGGGGGTAGTATTCCTATCAGGGTGGTCGACTATCCCCGTTCCGGCTGCCCGCCCGCTGCCTTCGTCCCTTCTGCCCGATTCCTCTGACCGGACAGCACTGCCAGGAGCCAGACACACATGAGCAAGTCCGTCGACGTAGCGACCGTCCACGCCCGGGTCGAGAGCAACTCCGCCCCGCTTCTGGTGGACGTGCGCACCCCCGCGGAGTTCGAGAGTTCGCACATCCCCGGCGCCATCAACCTCCCCCTGGGCCGACTCGACCAGCACGCCGGGCGCGTGGCCAGGGACGCCTCCGAACAGGTCGTCCTGGTCTGCCAGTCCGGCCCGCGCGCCGAACAGGCCCAGGACAGGCTGGCCGCCGCCGGCCTGACCGACACCGTGGTGATGGCGGGCGGCATGAACGCCTGGACCGCCGCCGACGGCCCGACCGTGCACGGTCGGGAGCGGTGGGGCCTGGAGCGCCAGGTGCGCCTGATCGCCGGTTCGATCGTGCTGGTCACGGCACTGCTGAGCCTGTGGTGGACCCCCGCCGTGTTCGTCGCCGCCTTCATCGGCGCCGGGCTGACCTTCGCCGGCCTGACCAACACCTGCGGCATGGCACTCGTGCTCGCCAAGCTGCCCTACAACCAGCCGGTCGACAGGGTGGACGTTGAGGCCTCGCTGGCCCGGATCAGCCGGGCCGGTTCCCGGGCCTGACCCGGGATCCCGGCGGTCCGGGGCCTACCCCAGTCCCAGCTCGCGGGCCCGGGCGACGGCGGCGGTGCGGTTGTTCACGCCCAGCTTGGCCATGAGGTTGGTGACGTGCACGCTCACCGTCTTGGCGGAGATGAACAGCGCCTCGCCCACCTCCCGGTTGGACAGGCCCTTGGCCACCTCCACCAGTACCTCGGCCTCGCGCGGGGTGAGACCGGCGGGCAGCGCGGCCGGAACCGGGGCCGCCTCCGCCAGGGCCGCGCGCATCTCGTCCACGAGCTGTCGGACGATGTGCAGGTCCAGCTCGGCCAGCAACGCCTCGGCCCGACCCAGCAGGTCACGGGCGCGTCCGGTCTCCCCCGCCCCGTGCGCGGCCCAGAAGGCCCCGTACAGGCATTCGCCGCGGAAGAGGCCCTGGGCCCGCTCGGCCAGGGGAAGCGCCCGGTCCCAGTGCTCCAGTGACCGTTCCGGGTCCTCCTCCAGGAACGCCCTGCTGGCATGCCGGGTCAGTTCCCCCATCGGCGAGACCGGCCAGTCCTCGCGCGCCAGCACCGCAGCGAGCTCCGCGGCCAGTTCATCGGCGAGTTCGCGGTCCCCGGCCCCGCCTCGGCGCCGCAGCCGCCAGACGGCCAGCGCCATGGTGGACAACCCGCTCGCGCTGTAGCGGGTCTGGGAGATGATTCCGGTCTCCCCCTCCCACTCGAGGATCTTCCGGGCCGCCTCCGCCGGCCGCCCGTCCGGCCCGTGCAGCAGCAGGAGGAGCCGGGTGTAGTGATCCGACATGTACTCCACGGTCGTGGTGGTGTCCCGGGGCAGCAGGCGGGCGAACTCCGCCAGAGCCCGGTGGCTGGTCTCCCAGTCCCCTTCCACAGCGGCGAGCTGGGCGATGAGGGCCTGCCGACGCCCTCCGGCCAGGTCGTCCGAGGTCGGGTTCGTGTTCAGCTTGGCCTTGGCCTCCGCGAACCTGCCCAGAGCGGTGAGGGCGCTGGCCACCCCGTTGACGTACATGACCCCCTGGGACCGGAACACCCCCAGTTCGACGCAGCGCGCCAGGGCCTCCTCGGCGCAGGCCAGCCACTCCTCGTACTCGAACCGGCCGTTGTGGCTGCCGCCCAGGTTGTTCAGCCCCCGCATCTCCACCTGGTCCTCGCCCAGTTCCCGCGCGATACCGATGCCCTCGCGCAGCAGGTTCAACGCCTCTTCGGACCCGGTGACGTCCAGCAGGCTGCCCAGGGTGATCAGCGCGTCGGCCTCGCTGGCCCGGTCGCCGCACGCACGCGCCTCCTCGATGGCGGACCGGGTGACCTGCTCCGCCTCGTCGCTCCTGCCCTGCATCATGAGCACCGTCCCGGTGGTGGCGCCCACCGCGGCCCGTTCGGGATGCCCTTCGGGCAGCAGCTCGGCGGCCGCGCGCAGGTCGTCCAGGGCGTCGAGCCTCCCCAGCTCCTTGAAGGCCAGACCGCGCGCCACCAGCAGCCGCGCCGCCAGTTCGGGCTCGGCCCTCGGGTCGAGGTCGGCCAGGGCCTCGGTGGCGTGCTCGACCGCCCGGCGCATACTGCCCGCGATCTGCGCGGCCCGGCACACCGCCAGCAGCAGTTCCCCGTAGGGCAGTCCCAGCCGCTCGTCGGCGTCGGGGACCAGTTCCCACAGTTCCAGCACGCGTTCGAGCAGTTCCAGGTGCTCGGGGTAGGCGCTGGCGGCTCTGGCCTGGTCCGCGGCCTCCCAGGCGGCGGCCAGGGCCCGCGGGTGGTCGTGCGCGGCGTAGGCGTGGTGGGCCAGCTGGGCGACGGCTTCGGCGCGGGGCAGCCCCGGCACCCCGCTCTCCAGTACCTGGGCGTAGCGCCTGTGGGCGCGTACCCGCTGTCCCGGGAGCAGGTCCTCCTTGACCGCCTCGGCCAGCAGCGCGTGCCGGAACACGTACCCGGTCTCGGTGGCGCGCAGCACCTGGGCGTCGACGGCCTCGCGCAGCGCCCCGTCCAGGTCGTCCTCGCCGACCCCCGAGGCCTCGGCCACCTCGGCGAGCAGGCCGTGGTCGACCCGGTCACCGGCCACCGAGGCCAGGCCCAGGACCTTGCGGGTGCCCGCCGCGAGGGGTTCGACGCGACGCATGAGGAGCTCACGGGGCCCGTCCGGAACGCTCCCCCCGTCCGGGGCGGCCAGGAAAGACTCCACGAACAGCGGGTTGCCGCCGCTGCGCTCCAGCAACAGCTCCAGCGCGACCGGGTCGAGGGCGCTCCCCCGCAGCGCGGCGGCCTGTTCGGCGACGGCCTGCCGGGAGAACGGTTCGAGGTCGATCCGGTTCACCCGGGGCAGCCGTTCCAGCTCCGGGAGCGCCCGGCGCAGCGGGTGGGTGCGGTGCAGGTCGTCCGAGCGCACCGAGACCACCAGGTGGACCGGCACGGCGTCGAGGTTGCGCAGCAGGAAGACCAGCAGGTCCCGGGTGGAGGCGTCCGACCAGTGCAGGTCCTCGATCACCAGGCTGAGCCCGCCGGACCGGGCGCACCCCTCCAGGAAGACCAGCACCGCCTCGAACAACCGGGCGCGGCCGTTGTCGTCCGCGCCCTCCGCGGGCGACCCCGGCCCGGGGACCAGGCGGGCCAGTTCTCCACCCGTGGTCCCGCCGCCGTCGCCGACCGCGCGGACCAACTGGCGCAGCAGCGCGGTGAAGGGCGCGAAGGCGATGCCCTCGGCCCCCAGTTCCAGGCAGCTGCCCAGCGCCGCGTGGCCCATGGGCGTGCGCTCCAGGTACTCCTCCAGCAGCCGGGACTTGCCCATCCCGGCGTCGCCGCAGAGCAGGACCGCCCTCGACTCACCCTCCCGTGCCCTGGCGGCGTCGGAGAGGAGGCTGTCGAGTTGCTGCCGGCGCCCGACGAAGGCGGAGGACACAGAGGGGGACATAGGGGCGAGTATGCCCCATCAGACCAGGCCCAGCTCCCGTGCCCTGGCCACCGCCGCCGTACGGTTGTCGGCGCCCAGTTTGGCCATCAGGTTGCTCAGGTGCACGCTCACCGTCTTGGCGGAGATGAACAGCGCCCGGCCGACCTCCCGGTTGGACGAGCCCTTGGCCACCTCGTGCAGCACCTCCAGCTCACGCGGGGTGAGACCGGCGGGGAGCGCGGCCGGGTCAGGGGCTGCGGCCCGCAGTGCCGCGCGCATCTCCCCTGCTTGTCGCCGCAGGACCCACTCACGGCTCTCCCGCTCCAGGGACTCGAAGCGCTCCAGGAGGGCCCGGGCCCGGGCCGGGTCACCCCACCGGAGCGCGGAATGGAAGGAGCCGGTCAGCGCCTGAAGGAGGATCCCGTGGTTGAGACTGGCCTCGGCAACCAGTGCCACCTCGGAGAAGAGCTCCAGCGCCTCCAGCGGGTCCTCTGCCAGAAAGCCCCGGATCACCCTGCGGCCCAGTCGGTCCAGTGGCGAGACACGTCCCCGGTAGTGGTCCAGGTTGGCCCGCAGAAGCGCGGTGAGCGCCTCCGCCCGGCGGAGTTCCTCGCCACCGCCCCGGACACGGAGCCGGAACACCAGCTCGCCGACCACGGACAGCCCGCTGTAGGGGAAACGGCCGGGTTCCAGCATGCCGATGTCGCGGTGGGCGTGTTCCACCGCGAGAGCGGCCTCGACCAGCTCTCCCCGGTACATCAGCAGGTAGAGCCGTGCGTAGTAGTGGTTGAGGTACTCCAACGGAGAGGAGACCTCCCGGGGCATGATGCGGACGAAGTCCGACAGCGCCTCCTCCGCCTGTTCCCAGCGGCCCTGGAACGTGTGGTGCAGGGCCTCCGTATCCAGTCGGTGGGCTGCCTGGCGCGATTCTCCGCGCGGGAGTCCGGCCAGCAGCGCCTCAGCCTCGTCGAAGCGACCCATGTTGGCGAGAAGTCCCACCATCGCCAGCCCGCAGCCGAGCCCTTGGCTTCGGGAGATACCCAACTCGGCGCAGCGCTCCCACCCCCGCTCCGCCGCCCGGTAGGCCTCTTCCATCCGCAACTGGTGATCCAGGTGTGCGGCCAGGTTGCGCCAGGCTCGGATCTCCATCCGGACCTGCCCGGTGCGCCGGGCGAGGTCGATCGCCCGGTGCAGCATGGCGATGACGGCCTCCCCCTCCGAATCCCCGCTCCTGCGCCGGCCCGTGGACTGCCGCTGCCCGGTCGGGTCGTCCTCGATCGCCTGGGGCTCCCCCAGCAGGTTGGCCAGGGTCATCAGGGCCTCCACCTCGCTGGCCTCGTCACCGATCCGCTGAGCCGAGGCGACCGCCACCCGGGCCGCCCATTCGGCTTCGTCGTCCCGCCCCAGACGCATGAGCACGATGGCGCTGACGGCGTCCAGAGCAGGACGCCGGGGGTGGTCGTGGCCGAGGTACTCGGCTGCGGCCCTGAGATCCTCCAGCGCGTCGGCCCGACCCTCGTCGCTGCGGGCTCGCCCCCGCGCCATGAACAGCTCCCCGGTGAGGTCCGGGTGGGTGGCGGGGTCGGTGACACGGAGTCCGGCGGCGGCATGCGCGGCGGCGCGGCGGACGCCCCCGTAGACGTGGGCGGCATGGCAGGCGCGGCGCAGGAGTTCTCCGTGCGGCAGCCCGAGGATCTCCTCGGCGTCGGGCACCACCTCCCACAGCTCCAGCACGCGTTCGAGGAGTTCCAGCAGTTCGGGGTGGGCGGCGCTGGCCTCGGCGTGCTCGACCGCGACCCAGGCCGCGTTCAGGGCTCGGGGGTGGTCGTGGACGATGTGGGCGTGCCGGGCCAGCTGGGCGGCGGTCTCACCGGGAATCCGACCGGGCCCGTTCCGGTCGAGGGCCTCGACGTAGCGGCGGTGGGTGCGCACCCGCTCTCCGGGCAGCAGCTCGGAGTAGACGGCCTCGGCGAGCAGGGCGTGCCGGAACACGTAACCGGTGCCGGTGGCCCGCAGGACCCGGGCGTCGACGGCCGGGCGCAGCGCCCGGTCGAGGTCCACGTCACCGATCCCGAATCCCGCGGCGACCTCTGCGAGGAGGGTGTGGTCGACCCGGTCACCGGAGGCCGAGGCCAGGCCCAGAACCGTTCGGGTGTCCTCGGGCAGCGGCTCCACGGCCCGCAGCAGGAGTTCGCGGGGGGTGTCGGGCAGGGCGGTGCCCAGAGGTGCGGGGTCGGCGAGCAGGGACTCGACGAACAGGGGGTTTCCGCCGCTGCGTGCGTGCAGCAGGTCGGGGTCGACGGGGTGGCCGAGGACGGTGGCCTGTTCGGCGACCTCCTCCGGGGTGAGCGGCGCCAGGTCGACGCGACCGGCCCCGGGCAGGCGTTCGAGTTCGGGGAGCAGGCGGCGCAGCGGGTGGGCGCGGTGCAGGTCGTCCGAGCGCACCGAGACCACCAGGTGGACCGGGGTTGTGCCCAGGTTGCGCAGCAGGAAGACCAGCAGGTCCCGGGTGGAGGCGTCCGACCAGTGCAGGTCCTCGATCACCAGGGCCAGCCCTCCGGGGCGGGCTCGCTCCTCCAGGAAGGTCAGTACCGCCTCGAACAACCGCGCGCGGCTCTCCTCGGTGGTCTCCGGCACGGGCCCCAACCCGGGGACCAGGCGGGCCAGCTCGCCCCCGGCGACCGGCGCCTCGGTGTCACGGACCAGCTGGCGCAGCACCGCAGCGAAGGGGGCGAAGGCGATGCCCTCGGTCCCCATCTCCAGACAACCCCCGACCACCGTCCGCGCCAAGGGGGTCCGGGACAGGTACTCGCTGATCAGCCGGGTCTTGCCGATCCCGGCCTCACCCACCACCAGACTCGTGCGCGCGCTCCCGGACCCCACCGCCGCGGCCTCACTCAGCAGGTGCTCCAGCTGCGGACGGCGGCCGACGAAGAGGGAGACGGGTTCGCTGGGGGACATACGAGACAGTATGCCGGTCCGCACCCGAGCCGTTCCAGGACTCGGAGGAGGCCGTGTTACCGGGCGCGGAGCGTCAGTCGTCCGTGCCGAGCCACAGGTCGGGGCCGAAGACCTCGTAGTGGACCGAGCGGGCGGGAATCCCGGCGCGCAGGAACCGGGCCCGGACGTCGCGCATGAACGGGAGCGGGCCGCACAGGTACACCTCCGCGTTCTCGGGCACCTCGATCCGGTCCAGGTCCATCGTCCCCGCACGGGAGCCCGGAGCCTCCTGCGCGCCGCGCTCGTACCAGGTGTGGGCGGCGGCTCCGGGGAGCCGGTCGACCAGGTCGGCGGCCTCCTCGCGGTGGGCGTGGTGCTCGGGCCCGCGGTCCGCGTGCAGGACCAGCACGGGGCGGGTGCTGCCCTGCTCGGCCAGGTGCTGGAGCATGGCGGTCATCGGGGTGCAGCCGATCCCGGCCGAGGCCAGGACGAGGGGGTGCTCGCCATCGGCCGGCGTGACGTCCCCGGCGGGGGCGGACACCATGAGGACGTCGCCGGGGGCGGCGCGGTCGTACAGGTGCGTGGAGACCTCACCGGCGGGGTGCTCGCCCGCGCGCAGGCGCTTGACGGTGATGCGACGGCGGTTTCCGTCCCAGCCGGAGACCGAGTACTGGCGGGCCTGGTGGAGGCCGTCGGGGAGCTGGACGCGCACGCTGACGTACTGGCCGGGCCGGAAGCCGGGGGCCGGTTCGCCGTCCCGGGGTTCCAGGGTGAGGGTGACGGCGTCGGGGGTCTGCTCGGCGCGGTCGGCCACCCGCCAGGGGCGCCACACGTCGCGGCCGGTGGTTCCGGCCTCCTGGTAGAGGCGGGCCTCCAGGGCGATGAGGCTCCCGGCCATCAGCCAGTACACCTCGTCCCAGGCCGCGACGACGTCCGGGGTGGCGGCCTCGCCGAGGGTCTCGGCGATCGCGGCGAACAGGTACTTGTGCACGATCACGTACTGGTCCTCGGTGACGCCGAGGGAGACGTGCTTGTGCGCGATACGGGACAGCAGGGCGTCGGGGCGCTCGTCGGGGTGGTCCAGGAGGGAGACGGCGAAGGCGGCGACGGCCCCGGCCAGGGCCTTGCGCTGTCGGCCGTCGGCCTGGTTTCCGCGGTTGAACAGGCCGTCGAGGAGCTCGGGGCGCTCGCTGAGCATGGTGTCGTAGAACCGGGCGGTGATGGTCTCCAGTGCCCCGGCGACCGCGGGGATGGTGGCGCGGACCGTGGCTGCGGACTCGGTGGAGAGCACGCGTCCTCCTTTGTCGGGACCGGGTCCCGGACCAGATAATTGGTATCTCAAATGCATATTAAATCCGGTGTCCGGAGCCCGCGCACCGGGGTGGTTCGAAGCACGGAAAGCCTGTTCGGGAGGGGGCCGGGGCCGGCCGGGAGGGACCCGCTCGAGAGGAACCGGTCAGGCCGGGGAGCCGTCCTCACGGAGCACCATGAGGGTCTGCCGCGCGGGCGCGGCCACCAGGGACTCCACGGTCACCTCGTCGAGGGAGGCGTAGAAGGCCTCGCGGGCCCGGGCCAGGGCGCCGCGCAGACGACAGGCCGCGCGCAACGGGCAGGGCGGGTCGTCCTCGCACCCGGCCAGGTCGCCCGCCCCCTCCAGCTCGCGGACGATCGCCCCGACGGAGGAGCGCCGGCCGGCCTCGGTGAGCAGCAGGCCGCCGCCGCGCCCGCGCCGCGCCTCCACCAGCCCCATCTCCGCCAGGCGCGCCACGGCCTTGGCCATGTGGGTGTAGGGCACGGCGAGCATCCCGGCGGCGGTGCGGGTGGTGAGGAGTTCGCCCTCCTCCGCTACCGCGAGCCGCATGACCAGGCGCAGGGAGACGTCGGTGAAGGCGGTGAGGCGCATGCGCCCATGCTAGTTCTCGGGATGCTCGGTCCCGGCCCCCTCCGGCTCGCGCTCCGGGTCGCTCGACTGGTGGTCTGCGGCGTCCCTGGGCATCCAGACCAGCACCACGACCAGCCCGATCAGCCCGAAGCACAGCGCGACCAGTGCCGCGAGGTGCAGCCCCGACACGAACGCCTCCTTGGCCGGCTCGATCAGCGCGTCGCCCTGCGGTCCCAGGCTGCGGGCCAGCGCCAGGGTGGCCTCCACGGACTCACCGGCCGCACGCAGTTCCCCCGGGCCCACGTCGTCGGACTCCTCGGCCACGGTGTGCAGGGCGGACGCGATCCCGGCCCGGTAGTGGAAGGAGATCACCGCGCCCAGGACCGCGACACCCATGGCGGTGGCGACCTGGCGGACCGTGTTCTGCACGGCCGAGGCGGCCCCGGCCTTGCCCGGCGGGACCGACGACATGATCGCGTCGGTGGCCGGAGTGAGCACGACCGCCATCGCCGAGGCCTGGAGGAAGAAGAAACCGATGATCAGCGCGAGCGGGGTGTCGGCCTCGATCTGCGTGTAGAAGGCGAAGCTGCAGCAGACGGCCGCCACACCCACCGCCGCGAGCGTGCGCGGCCCGACCCAGCGCACGAGGGTGGGGCTCAGCGGGGCGAAGATCATCTGGCCCAGCGCGGCGGGCAGCACCAGCAGACCCGCGACGAACGGCGAGAACTCGCGGATGCTCTGCCAGTAGAAACTCAGGAAGAAGATGATCCCGGCCATGCTGAAGAACAGCACCATGATCGTGGCGATGGACACGCTGAACCGGGGGTTGCGGAAGAAGCGCACGTCCAGCGAGGGGTCGGGGGTGCGCGACTCGTGGAACAGGAACAGCACGATCACCGCCACGCCCACCAGCAGCGAGCCGAACACGTCCCAGTCGGCCAGCGAGGCCCGCTCCCCCGCCGTGATGATCCCGTAGATGAGCAGCACCAGGCCGGGGATGGACAGCAGCACGCCGACCACGTCCGGGCGCCCCGCGTTCTCGTCCTTGGACTCGGGGATGAGCACGTACATCAGCGCCAGCCCGACGATCACGAAGGGCACGTTGACCAGGAAGATCGAACCCCACCAGAAGTTCTCCAGGAGCAGCCCGCCCGCCGACGGGCCGATCGCCATCGCCAGGCCGACCGCACCGGCCCACAGGCCGATCGCCCTGCCGCGCTCCTCCGGAGGGAAGACGTTGGTGATCACCGACAGGGTCTGCGGCATCACCATGGAGGCGCCGAAGCCCATCACCGCGCGGGCCATGACGAGCTGTTCGGGGCTCTGCGAGTAGGCCGAGAGCGCCGAGGCCGCGCCGAACACCACCAGCCCGGCCACGAGCATCCGACGGCGGCCCCACCGGTCACCGAGCACACCGAAGGTGAACAGCAGTCCGGCGAAGACCAGCGTGTAGGAGTTGATCGCCCAGGCCAGCTGCGACTGGCTGGCGCCCACCCCGCTGACCGGGTCGGAGAGAGTACGCAGCGCGACGTTGAGGATCGTGTTGTCGGCCACGATCACCAACAGGCAGATGACGAGCACCGCCAACCCGCCCCACCTGCGCCGATACGCTGTCTGCTGGTCCACGGGCACCCTTCCGGTCCACGGCGCCCGCCCCTCGCGCGGGCCACGCGCCCCCGCGGCCGCCCGGGTTCTGACGTTGGGACCGGCGCCGATGTCATGCTAGCCATCCGTTCACCGGACCGTTGGGGAACGCGTCACCGTGCGGGACTCGGGAACATCCGTGCTTTCGGGAGCGTTCACGGCCCGACCCGCGGGAAGCGCGTCACAGTTCTTCACGAACCGTCCCAGAACAGCCTTTCCGCGGGGTCGGCCATCGACCGGACCCCTTTCTCCGCGGGTGGTTCGACCGGTGTGCACAAATGTGAGATCCGGCCCCTCCCCGGGGCGGACACCGGAACCGCGCCGTGCGATGATGCTGGTGTGCGTCCCCCGCACACCTGTTCCTCCCGCACCGGCGCCGCCGGGTGGTCCGGAACCGGCCAAGGGGAACAAGGCGCACGACCGCACCGTTCCCTTCGGGGACCGTTCCCTCCGGGGAACCCGCGTGCGCGAGCACGCGACAACCGTTTTCGTCCACAGGTCCGGGGACACCCCACGCGGGTGCTTCGAGACAACGGAGGAAGAACCCATCATGAGTACCTCAACCAAGACCCCCTCCACCGGGAACGCCCTGTACGGCGGGGTCACCAGTCGGCGCGTCACCATCCGCGACCTGGCCCTGGCCAAGCAGCGCGGCGAGCGCTGGCCGATGCTGACCGCCTACGACGCCCTCACCTCGCGGATCTTCGACGAGGCGGGCATCCCCGTCCTCCTCGTCGGCGACTCCGCCGCCAACGTCGTCTACGGCTACGACTCCACCGTCCCGGTGACGGTGGACGAACTGATTCCGCTGACCGCGGCCGTCACCCGCTCCACCAAGCGGGCACTGGTCGTGGCCGACCTGCCCTTCGGCTCCTACCAGGGCTCCCCCCAGCAGGCACTGGAGACCGCCTCCCGGTTCATGAAGGAGGGCAACGCCCAGGCCGTGAAGCTGGAGGGCGGCCACGCGGTCGCCCCCCAGGTGGAACTGCTGACCTCGGCGGGCATCCCGGTCATGGGCCACGTGGGTCTGACCCCGCAGTCGGTGAACACCCTGGGCGGCTACCGCGTGCAGGGCCGGGGCGAGGCCGCCGCCGGCCTGCTCAAGGACGCCAAGGAACTGGAGCGCGCGGGCGCGTTCTCGGTCGTGCTGGAGGCCGTCCCGGCCGACCTGGCCGCCGAGGTCACCGGGCAGCTGGCCGTCCCGACCATCGGTATCGGCGCAGGCCCCTCCACCGACGCCCAGGTGCTGGTGTGGCAGGACATGGCCGGGCTGAGCCCGCGGGTGGCGAAGTTCGTCAAGACCTACGCCAACCTGGCCGAGACCCTGCGCGACGCCGCCTCCGACTACGCGGACGAGGTCGTCAACGGCAGTTTCCCGGCCGAGGAGCACACCTACTCCAGCTGATCCGCCGACCAGGCGGTGACCGGACCGCCGGTCGGGGCTCTCCCGGGCCCCGGTCGGCGGTCCTTCACGTGTGAGCCGGAACAACGCCGTCCCGTCCCCGGTTGGGGTCTGCCGACCGGCCCCTCACACCCCAGGGAACCAGACATGGCACCGAGCACAGCACCGACCGTCAGCGCGGCCTGGTTGGCCGAGCACCTCGACGACGACGGTCTCGTCCTCCTCGACTCGACCACTCACCTGAGTCCGTCCGTCGAAGGCCCCTACACCGTGGAGTCGGGGCGGGCCGCCTTCGACGCCGAGCACATCCCCGGCGCGCTGTTCGCGGACCTGCTCGCCGACTTCGCCGACCCCGACGCCACCGCGCCGTGGACCGTCCCCTCCTCCGAGCGTTTCGCGGCCGGCGCGGGCGCCCTGGGCATCGGCCCCGGTAGCAGGGTCGTGGTCTACGACCGGGCCAACGGCATCTGGGCCACCCGCCTGTGGTGGCAGTTGCGGTTGGAGGGCTTCGACGACGTCGAGATCCTCGACGGCGGCCTTCGCGCGTGGAAGGCGTCCGGGCTGCCCGTCACCGACACGCCCTCCCCCGCACCCGAGCCGAAGGTCTTCGAGGCCAGGCGCCGCCCGGAGCTGTTGCGTTCCACCGAGGACGTCGCGGCCTCCCTGGGGGACGGGCGGACCCTCCTGGTCAACGTCCTGGACCCGGCGGCCTATCGGGGGGACAAGGACACCTACGGCCGCCCGGGGCACATCCCGGGCAGCGTCAACCTGCCGGTCAGCGAGATCACCGACCCGGCGACCGGGACCCTGAAGTCGCCCGAGGAACTGCGCACGCTGTTCGCGGCGAAGGGCCTGCTCGACCCCGGGATCACTCCGGTGACCTACTGCGGCGGTGGGATCGCGGCCACCGGCGTGGCACACGCCCTCGCCCTGGCCGGGCGCGAGGACGCGGCGGTCTACGACGGCTCGATCACCGAGTGGGCCTCGGACGAGTCGCTTCCGCTGGTCACCGGCGACGAACCCGAGTAGCGACCGGCTTCCCCCACCCCTGCCCGAGTCGTGTTCGGCCGATCGCCCCGCGCTCACGGCCACCGGGTCGCCTCCCGGCCCTCCGCTCTCCGCCGAGCGGCCTCCGGTTCCTCCGGGGGCCGCTCCAACCCCTTCGCGGCACGGCCGAAGGCGGGCAGGGCCACCGCCGCCAGGTAGACCGCGGCGCCGGCCGCCAGGACCGGGGCGACCCCGAGCAGGCCGATCGCCACCCCGATGCCCGGGGCGGCGATGGGCGCGCCCAGCCGGGCCAGCGCTCCCACCATGGACATCCCCCGGCCGACCATGTGCCGGGGCAGCCGCTCGAAGACCACCGCGGACAGGATCGGGTTGATCAGCCCGCCGCCGAGCCCGGAGAGCGCCCACACCACCAGGACCGCCCACAGCGGGACGTCCAGGGCCAGCACCAGGATGCGCGGCGGACCGGCGATGACCATGGCGGCGAAGAAGGTGACCCGGCGGGGCAGCCGGTGGCCGATCCACACGGCGAGCAGTGAACCCGCGACCGAGGCGCCGCCGAGCGCGCCCGCGACCAGCCCCACGGCCTGCGGTCCCCAACCGCCCTCGTGTGCCCAGACCGGCAGGGCCAGGCTCATCACGGCGACGTCCACGACGTTGGTCACCAGGATCATCGTGACGAGCATCCGCAGCGGCAGGTCGCCCCAGACCGCCCGCCAGCCCGCGTGCAGGCGGGCCGGGTAGCCGTCGTCCGCCTCCGGGTCGGTTTCGGCGCGGCCCGCCGTTTCGGTGTCACGGCGCAGCAGGAGCGCCGTCACCAGCGCGGCCAGGACCATGAGCACGGCGTTGACGTAGAGCGCGGCGAGCGCACCCAGGGCGGCGACCACCGCGCCGGCGGCGACCGGGCCCACCGTCATGGACAGCCGGTCGACCGTCCCGGTCAGGCCGGTCACACGTTCCACCCGCACGTTCGCCGCGGCGGCGACGAACGGGGACAGTGACACCTTGGCCGCCTCGGAGGGGCCGGTGGCCAGGCCGATCACGGTGACCAGGACGAGCAGTACCGGGAACGGGAGCAGTCCGGCCGAGAACAGCAGGGGGACGGCGAGGAGCGCGACGGCGGCCAGCAGATCCACCCGGATACTCACGGCGCGCTGGCCCACCCGGTCCAGGACCGGACCGACGAACAGCCTGGCCAGGGTGTAGGCGCCGAGTTCGAAGAGCGTGACCAGGCCCATGTGCGCGGGGCTGCCGGTGGTCTCCAGGACGAACCAGGGGATGGCGATCATGGCCAGTCTGGTGCCCGTGAGGGCGAACACCTCGGAGGTGACCAGGCCGACGACCGCTCTCATGGTGACTCCTCGGGCCGGGAGGCGGGCTCGGGACCGGGGTCGGGGCTGGGGAAGGCGGCCAGCTGGACGTGCACCGTGCGCTCCCCCGGTCCGCCGGTGCCGCCCCGTGCGGTGTGCCGGTCGAGCACCTCGACGAGTTCCGAGCGCAGGCTCTCCGCCTGCTCCAGGGTCAGGGTGAGGGTGCGGTCGGACATGAACTGGGCCTCGCGCCAGCCCTCGGGCTGGGCCGACCACTGATCGACCGCGGCACCCAGCCGCTCGGACCAGCCCGCGGCGATCGTGTGCCGCAGGGCGGTGGTGAGTTCGGGAGCCTCGGTGTCCAGGCTTTCGGGCAGGCGGAAGCCCTCGGAGGCCGCCCGCCACCAACGCTCGCGGCTGGTGCCCAGCTCCGGGTCCTCCCGGATGAAGCCGTAGGTCTCCAGCTGGCGCAAGTGGTAACTGGCCGAGGCCGAGGAGACGCCCAACCTCTCGGCGACGACCTTGCCGGTGGCGGGCGCCTTCTGGAGCAGCTGGTAGACGCGCATGCGCAGGGGGTGGGCCAGGCCGCGCAGGGAGAGCGCGTCCAGGACGGCGGCGTTCTCGAAGGGGTCCGGGACGGGTCGGCCGTGGTGGTCGGGTTCGGTGCTCATGAGAGCACCATAGATGCCCAAGACTCCTTGGCCAAGAGTCCTTGGCCAAGAAACCTTGGGCAAAGCAGCGAAGTGGCGCAAACGGTGAGCCAGACAACAAACCGAACAGAACTCGGTAGTACAGTGACGGCACACCGAGCACCTACGCGGGCCGGGGGTCCGGCCTGCCGGGAGGACAGCACATGCGCATCTCGACGCCACTCCAGTACGCGGGCGAGCCCAAGGCCGCCGTCGAGCAGATCGTCGAACTGGAGAAGGCCGGGCTGGACACCGTGTGGGTCGCGGAGGCCTACGGCTACGACAGCCCCACCCTGATGGGCTATCTCGCCGCCCGCACCGAGCGGGTCGCGATCGGCTCGGCCATCCTGCCGATGTACACCCGCACCCCCACCCTGATCGCGATGACCGCGGCCGGGCTGGACTACCTGTCCGACGGGCGCGCCATCCTCGGCCTGGGCGCCAGCGGCCCCCAGGTCGTCGAGGGCTTCCACGGCATCCCCTACACCAAACCGCTCGGCCGCACCCGCGAGACCATCGAGATCTGCCGCAAGGTCTGGGCCCGCGAGGAGCGCCTGACCCACGACGGCAAGGTGTTCCAGCTACCGCTTCCCCCGGAGAACGGCACCGGCCTGGGCAAGCCGCTCAAGATCATCAACCACCCGGTGCGCCCGGCGATCCCGGTCTTCGTGGCCTCCCTCGGCGAGAAGAACGTCGAGATGACCGCCGAGATCGCCGACGGCTGGCTGCCCCACCTGTTCATCCCGGAGAAGGCCGAGAGCGTGTGGGGCACTTTCCTCGCCAAGGGCAGGGCCAAGCGCGACCCGGGCCTCGGCGAGCTGGAGATCTCCGCGGGCGGCCTGCTCGCCATCGGCGAGGGCGAGGACACCAAGAAGCTCGCCGACTTCACCCGGCCGATGATCGCCCTGTACGTGGGCGGCATGGGCGCCAAGGGCAAGAACTTCTACAACACGGTGGCCCAGCGGTACGGCTACGAGGAGGCCGCCGAGAAGATCCAGGACCTGTACCTGGCCGGGAAGAAGGACGAGGCCGCCGCCGCGGTCCCGGACGAGTTCGTCGAGCTCACCAACCTCGTCGGCCCCGAGTCCTACGTACGCGAGCGGGTGGAGGCCTTCCGCGCCGCGGGCGTCACCCAACTCAACGTGACCCCGGTGGGCGAGAACCCCGCCAAGCTGATCGAGAAGGTCAAGGAGTGGGCCTCCTGACCGGCGCGTAGGACCAGGCCGCGCGCCCCGCTCCCCCGCGGGGCACGCGGTCCCCCAAGAGCCGGGGAACTACTTTTCGAGCGAAGGCGCAGCGCACCCCGGTTCCGTCACTCTGAGTATCCCAATTCCCACACATTGTCCTGTTAACATGCGTTAAGTAACGTCCCGCCCCCGGACGAAACCGGAGAACGCATGCCCCCTCTACACCGTCGCCCCGGCGTGAGCGCCCTCCTCGCGGTGACCGCCCTCGGCTCGGCCCTGGTCTCCCCGCTGCCTGCCTCCGCCGCCCCCGCACAACACTGCGTCGGCGACATCGACGGCAGCGGCCAGGAGTGCTTCAGCACCTACGCCCAGGCGATCGACGCGGCGGAGGACCGTGTCGGACGCACCCTGGCCGAACAGGAACGCGCCCTCGCCGAACAGGAGCACACCCTGTCCGGGCCCCGGACCGGCACCCTCGCCGCCCAGAGCAGCTCCGACGTGATCATCGGCACCTACTTCGAACACGAGAACTACGGCGGCGCCACGTTCACCCTCCACGGGGACAACACCTGTCAGGGCGGTGACGACATCGAGTTCTGGTTCACCTTCCCCCCGGAGTGGCAGAACATCATCTCCTCGGCCCAGCCCTGGGCACGGTGCTCGCTGTGGCTGCACTCGGGACCGGACGGCACCGGAGACCGCGACGGCCCCTACCGCGAGAACACCCCCGACATCGGCGGTTACATGAACGACCGCACCGTCTCCACCACCCTGGGCTGACGCCCGGCTCCCCCACCCCCGCTCGATGGGAGAACCGACATGAGACGCACGTACACCGTGCTCACCGCCGCCGCGATCGCCCTGGCGACCGCGGTCACCACGACACCGGCCCCTGCCCACGCCGACCACGAGGACACGCCCACGGTGCGCGAGCTGCTGGAGCTGTGCGACGTGACCACGGACCTGTGCGAGTTCCACCCCGGCGGAGAGCCCGAGCTGTTCTCCGCCCACGGCCGCACCGTGGGATCGGAGGTGTTCAACTGCACCTCGGGCCGTCAGAACATGGCCGTGGAGTGGTCCGACACCACGTCCCAGAGCAACAGCGTCGGCCTGAGCCTGACCACCGAGGCCGGATTCGGCAAGGTCTTCTCGGTGGCCTACGAGCAGTCCTTCCAGCACACCTGGAAGACCTCGCACACCGAGGCGCAGACCACCTTCGTCAACACCGGCCCCGGCGAGGTGGGCTGGGTCGAGCGCCGTCCGCAGATGCAGCGCGTCCACGGCACCTACGAGCTGCACTTCGGCAGCCGCCAGTGGGGCCACTACATCTGGTACGCGCCCTTCACCGCCGAAGGGCCCGTTTCCGACTCACCGGACGAGGTCGTCACGCAGAACGTCCGGCCGATGACCGACGCTGAGGAGGCGGCGTGCCCGTGACCCCCCGCCCCAGGAGGGGCACAGCGCTGAGGACCCTCACTGCGAGCGCCGCCGCGAGCGCGGTGGCGGCGGCCCTGGTGCTGTCCCCCGCACCGGCCGCGGCCGACCACGAGGACACCCCGACCGTCCGGGAACTGCTGGAGCGGTGCGGCGAGAGCACCGACCTGTGCGAGTTCCACCCCTCGGGCTCCCCGGAGTACTTCCAGAACACCGCCGAGCAGGTCGGCGCGCCGGTCTACAACTGCACCGACCACGAGCAGCTGTCCCAGGTGTCCTGGTCCAAGACCACGGGCGAGTCCAACAGTGTGAACCTGTCGATGACGGCCACGTTCGGCGCGATCTTCAAGCAGAGCTTCACCGTCTCCTACGGCCACGAGTGGAGCTCGGAGCACACACAGACCCAGCGGACACAGGTCACCGCCCAGCCGGGCGAGGTCGCCACCGTGTACTACGGGCCCAGGATGCAGCGCGTCGACGGCACCTACGAGCTGCACTTCGGCAGCCGCCAGTGGGGCCACTACATCTGGTACGCGCCCTTCACCGCCGAAGGGCCCGCGGACGACCAGGGCAGCACCGTCACCCAGTCCACGAGGCAGATGACGGACGAGGAGCGCGCCGCCTTCTGCGACTGATCCGAGACTCCCGGCCGTGCCGCGCCCCCGGTTCCCCGACCGGCGCGGCACGGCCCGGGACCCCGGATCCGGGCCCGGCCCACCGTCCCGACGGCACGCACGGGCCCGGGTCGCGGGCGGAGTCGAGGGCCGGGCTCACAGGCCCGTGATGCGAATCCCCGCGTGGGTCTTGTAGCGGCGGTTGACCGCGATGAGGTTGGCGGTGAACGCCTCGACCTGGTGGGCGTTGCGCAGCCGGCCGCCGAAGACGCCCCGCACGCCGGGGATCCGCTCGGCCAGGGCGCGCACGACGTCGGTGGCCTCGCGGTCCTCGCCCAGCACCAGCACGTCCAGATCGACCTGGTCGACCTCGGGGTCCAGCAGGATCACGGCGGAGACGTGGTGGAAGGCCGCGGTGACCCGGCTGCCGGGCAGGACCTCGGCGGCCTGCTGCGCGGCACTGCCCTCGGCGACGTCCAGGGCGAAGGGCCCCTTCTTGTCGAAGCCGAGCGGGTTGACGCAGTCCACCACGATCTTGCCCGCGAGCCGGTCGGCCAGCGACACCAGCAGCTCACGGTGGCCGTCCCACGGAACGGCGACGATGACGATGTCCCCCTGCGCGGCGGCCTCGGTGTTGGTCAGCCCGCTCACCCGGATGTCGGCGGACTCGGCCTCGACGAGGTCGGCCGCGACCTTGGCGGCGCGCTCGGCGTTACGGGAGCCGATGTGGACGGTGTGTCCGGCCAGGGCGAACCGGCGGGCCAGCCCGCGCCCCTGGTCGCCCGTTCCGCCCAGAACGGAGATGGACAGCCCGGCGATGTCCGCGCCCTGCGACGCGTTCTCTTCACTCATGGAGCGATCCTGTCAGAAGGGATGGGACGTGGAACGCACAGGGCCGGTCCTCGCGGAACCCGCGCCGCCCGGCCCCGCGCGTGCTCCCGGGCCGTCAGCCCTTGCCCTCGTCCTCTTCCTGTTCCTCCCAGGCCTCGTTGCGCTCGGCGGCGATGCTCAGGGCCCGCGCCGCCGTGGCCTCGTCCTCGTAGGGGCCCAGCCGCTGGCTGTTGGGGCAGCCCGCGCCGTGCTCGACCCTGTTGTGTCTGAGGCAGTACCACCAGCCGTCGTCCTGTACGTCGCTCACTACCGAACCACCTCTCGTCGTTCCAGGTACGTGGGGCACCTACCCGAACCTGGGGCGCTCCTCACACCCGCGCCGGAAGGGCTGTGGCCCGGCCGGGAGGGTGTGCCCACGAACTACAATCAGTGTCCATGACTACTCCGCTGGTTCCTGGGCGCATCTCGCCACAACGTTCGGTCCCCTCGCACATCGTCCGGCCGGAGTACGTGGGGCAGAAGCGCCCGGTGGAGGGTGTGCTCGGGGACGTCCAGACGCCGGAGACCATCGAGAAGATCCGTGTGGCGGGCCGCATCGCCGCTCAGGCCCTCGAAGAGGTCGGCAAGAACGTCCAGCCCGGGGTGACCACGGACGAGCTGGACCGGATCGGCCACGAGTTCCTGCTGGACCACGGCGCCTACCCGAGCACCCTGGGGTACAAGGGCTACCCGAAGTCGCTGTGCTCCTCGCTCAACGAGGTCATCTGCCACGGCATCCCCGACGACACGGTGGTCCGCGACGGCGACATCGTCAACATCGACATCACCGCGTACAAGGACGGCGTGCACGGCGACACCAACGCCACGTTCCTGTCGGGTGACGTCTCCGAGGAGAACCGCCTCCTCGTCGAGCGCACCCACGAGGCCACCATGCGCGCCATCAAGGCCTGCCGCCCCGGGCGTCAGATCAACGTGATCGGCCGGGTCATCGAGTCCTACGCCAAGCGCTTCGGCTACGGCGTGGTCCGTGACTTCACCGGCCACGGCGTGGGCCCCGAGTTCCACTCCGGGCTGGTCGTCCCGCACTACGACGACCCGCGCGCCACCACCGTCATGGAACCGGGCATGACCTTCACGATCGAGCCCATGATCACCCTGGGCGACGTGGAGTACGACATGTGGGACGACGGCTGGACCGCTGTCACCGCCGACCGCAAGTGGACGGCGCAGTTCGAGCACACCCTGGTCATCACCGACTCCGGCGCGGAGATCCTCACGCTGCCCTAGCACACGAAGCCTCGAAAGGACCCCGGATGTCGCCAGACCCGGGGTCCTTCGCCTGTCCGGGGTCCGACCGCGCCGAAGGAACCTCGCCGGACGGGATTCGACCAACTGGGAACCGGGGTATCCCTCCTTCGGCGACCCCGGGTGGGCCGCCATCGTGCCCGGGTGACCGGTTGAGCGCTTGAAACATCAGCGAACCAGGGCCTCGGCCGCCGACAGGCGCCGGGGCCCTCACGCGTGCGGTCGCTATGAAGCAGGTTCGAACCAGGTTGGGAAAACCCCTGCACAGAGTCCGCACTTCCGGATTGACTGATCCCTGGCACCAACAACCGACTGTAACGACCGATCGACACACAGGAACCAAGCCATGGCGATGTTCGTCCACCTGACCCCCCGCGCCAACATCTCCCGCGTCCGCAGGTCCGGTGTACGCACCACCATGGGAAGCGAGGGCATCCGCGGGGTGTTCTGCTTCCCCGTACTGCCCTCCTACACCGTGACTCACCAGTGGCTGCGCGAACTGGCCCGCCACCACGGACCGCGAGGGCTTGTCGGCGTCTACCTGAGGCTGCCCGACGACGAGCCGGTCACCGTCGGCCACTACAACGACAGCGACGGCCCGCGGCGGGTGAGCGCCGCCGAGGCCGTGCGTGTGGTCGCCGGTCTGGACGACCCGCGCGGCTGGGAGGTCTTCGTACCCCGCAAGGTGCCCAGAAGCGAGGTGCACCGCATCCGCGAGGTCCGCCAGATCACCGGCTGGCGCTACTTCCCCGACGCCCACGGCACCACCCCGTGCACCTGCCAGGGCTGCGTCGAACCCGGCGGCTACGGATCCCGGCGCTTGCTGGAACGGAACCCGCACCCCCTCGACGGTCCGCCGCCCCCGCCCCGGGTCCTGCTGGAGCGCATCGCCGAAGCCTCCGACCGGGGCGACACGATGGCGCTGCGCGAGGCCCTGTCCTGGCTCGGCCACCGCCGCCGCGGCCCCCTCGATCGGGTCACGGCCCTGTCCGGCCACCCCGAACCCCTCGTACGCACCACCCTGGCCGAAGCGATCACCCCTTGGAGCACTCCCGGGGTGGACACTCTCCTGGCCCGCCTGGCCGAGGACACCGACCCGAAGGTCCGCGAGGCCGCGACCCTGGCCATCGAAACCCGCTCCACCCACCCCGGGACCACCTGAACCCGTCCCCGCACCTGCGGGAAGCAGACCGTGGCCGCCTTCGATCCGGTGCCCGCCGTGGGGCCCTCCCCGCGGGTGCGGGGAGCAGAGCGGCACCGGCGGAGGCGCCCCGCTGAGGCCCTAGGAACCGGCGGCTGGGGCGTCCGCGCGGGAACTCCCGCCCGTCTGTGGGCGGCTCACGGCCAGGACAAGGGCGAAGGCCGCGCAGGTGATCGCTCCCAGCAGGCTGACCGCGCCCAGCTCTCCTCTCACCGCGTAGGACGAGACCGAGGTCATCAGGACCCCCGCGCTCAGGCCGAAGGCGAAGAGCAGCGCCGCTCTGGCGTACCGGACCGGCATGAGGGCGGCCGCGACCAGCGCCGCACAGAGCACCAGGTCAGGGACCAGAAAAAGGTTCTCGGCATGCCAGGAGTCGTGGAGGAAGAGGTACACGAAGGTCGCGACGCCGATGACGGCGGCGACCACGCGCGCCAGGAGGAGCAGGTTCATGGAGGACATCCTTCTGAGAGCTGATTGTCAGTACTACTGATGATCAGGCTAGGGGAAGATCAGCACTACTCCAAGAGGCATCTACACTCTCCTCATGACCAGCAGCGCGCGGATCGAGATCGCGGACTTCACCGGATACCTGCTCCACCGGTTGGGCAACGACACGACGCGGGTGATCGAGCGCGCCCTGGAGCCCACGGGGCTGCGGGCCCGGGAGGTCCGCGTCCTGGGCTTTCTGTCCGGGGAACCCCTCTCGCAGAGTGCTCTGTGCGAGATCAGCGGGCTGGACCGCACGACGATGGTGGCGGTGGTCGACCGGTTGGAGGAGCGGGGGCTGGCCGAGCGCCGACGGGACCCGGCGGACCGTCGGCGCCAGGCGGTCACACGGACGGCCGGGGGCGAGCGGACCTTCAGGAAGGCCGCCGACCTGCTGCTGAGCGCCGAGGACGACTACCTCGCCCCGCTGGACGAGGGCGAGCGGGAGACCCTGCGCCTGCTGCTGCGCAGGCTCTACCGATCGCGCACCCTGGACTGTTAGCGGACCATGGAGGGCCCCGGAGGGTTTCGGGCAGGGCGGGGCGGGCGGGGGCTCGGCGCCCCCGAGTTCAAGGGGACCGCGAATCCTCCTCAGGCGCCACCCCGGGCCCTAAGTCTGTGGATAACCGGGGGCCGGCGGGGCTAGGGTCGGCGGAATGAAGATCCTCATCTCCGCGGACATGGAGGGCGCCACCGGTGTCACCTGGCCCGCTGACTGCGAGCCCGGCACCGAGCAGTGGCAGCGCTGCCGCACCATGTTCACGAGCGACGTCAACGCCGCCATCGGCGGGCTCTTCGAGGGCGGTGCCACCGAGGTACTGGTCAACGAGGCCCACTCCACCATGCGCAACCTCCTGTTGGAGGAGCTGGACGAGCGGGCCACGATGATCACCGGCCGCCACAAGGAGCTCTCCATGGTGGAGGGCGTCCAGACCGGTGACGTGGACGGGATCGTCTTCCTGGGCTACCACTGCGGCGCCGGGGAGGACGGCGTGCTCGCGCACACCTACCTGCCCAACGCCATCACCGGGGTCTGGCTGGACGGCCGGCCCGCGAGCGAGGGCTACCTCAACGCGGCGGTGGTCGCCGAGTACGGCACCCCCGTGATCCTGGTGACCGGCGACGACCGGGCCTGTGAGGACGCCGAATCCTACGCCCCGTTCGCGCGGACGGTGGCGGTCAAGGACCACGTGAGCCGGTACGCGGCGCGCTGTCGGCCGCCCGCGCGGACGGCGGCGGACATCCGCGAGGCCGCGGAGAAGGCCATGACGCTCGCCGGGCGCCTGGACCCGGCCGAACCGACGGCCAAGGGCATGGAGATCGAGGTCGACTCCGCCCAGCTCGCGCAGGCCGCCGCGGTCGTTCCGGGCGTGACGCGTACGGGTGCGCGGCGGGTCCGGTACACGTCACCGGACGCCTACGAGATGATCCGTGCGTTCAAAGCAGTCTGTACCCTGATCTCCAACGCCATGGAGAAGGACTACGGCTGAGCGCCGTCCCCTGATTCCCCCGGCAGTCACCCCCACGGCACCGGGCCCTCCCCGGACCTCCCCGGTCCGGCCACGGCCCGGTTCCCCCGCTTTCCGAACCGGCCCCTTCGCCGCGCCTGCGGGAAGTGGACCGCCTCGCGCGCGAGGTGTTCTCTCCCCTTCCGGCGCAACGCCGGGACACCCCCGGGGGAACCGGTGGAACTACCGGTAGAACTGTGGCGGTGACCAGCGCCGAACCACATGGGCCGACCGTGTGTCCGACGTGAGCAAGAACCCCGACCGTGCTGCACCACCCCAGGCGCACACCCCTGCTGAGAGCGAGGCCGAGCCCGTGGGCCACACCAACACCTCCCTTCCCGACAGCGCCCGTGAGGACGCCCTGGTCGAGGCCGGCGAGGACGCCGTCCGCCTCACCCGCGAGCTGATCCGACGGGACTCCACCAACCACGGCAAGGGCGAGGGCGACGAGCGCGCCGCCGCCGAGTTCATCGCCGAGGCGCTCGGGACCACCGGGCTCTCCCCCGTGGTCCTGGAGTCCGCCGACCGCCGCGCCAACGTGGTCGTGCGCATCCCCGGCACCGACCCGGACGCGGACGCGCTCCTGGTCCACGGCCACCTGGACGTGGTCCCCGCCGACCCCCACGACTGGACCTTCCCGCCCTTCGCCGGCGAGATCGCCGACTGCCCGGTCACCGGAGTGCCCTCCCTGTGGGGGCGCGGCGCCGTGGACATGAAGAACACCATCGGCATGGTCACCGCCGTGGTCCGCCACTGGTCCGAGCTGGGCCTGCGCCCCCGCCGTGACATCGTGCTGGCGTTCGTCGCCGACGAGGAGGACAGCGCCGCCTACGGTGCCGACTACCTCGTGCGCGGCCACGCCGACCTGTTCGAGGGCTGCACGGTGGCGATCGGCGAGGGCGGCGGCCACACCGTCCACGCCACCACCTCCTCCGGCGCCGCCGCCCGCCTGTACCCCATCGGTTCCGCCGAACGCGGCAGCGCGTGGCTGACCCTGCGTTCCCACGGAACGGCCGGGCACGGTTCCCGCCCGCCCCGGGACAACGCGGTGGGCGAGCTGGCCGCCGCCGTGGCGCGGATCGACCAGCACAGGTGGCCGCTGCACCTGACCCCGGTCACCCGGGCCGCCATCGACTCCATCGCCCAGGCGC
Source organism: Nocardiopsis ganjiahuensis DSM 45031 (assembly GCF_000341085.1). GTDB lineage: Bacteria > Actinomycetota > Actinomycetes > Streptosporangiales > Streptosporangiaceae > Nocardiopsis > Nocardiopsis ganjiahuensis. Next base: position 30,325 of record NZ_ANBA01000015.1, read on the forward strand.
TGGAGATCGAGCGCGGCGCCGGCGACACCGGCACCAACGAGGCCGTGGACGCCCTGGTCGCCCGGTTCGGCACCGCCGCGCCGCTGGTCGGCCCCACCGTGCGCAACAGCGCCGCGCCCACGATGCTCTCGGCCGGGTACAAGGTGAACGTGGTGCCGGGCGACGCCACCGCGGGGGTGGACGGCCGTGTCCTGCCCGGCGGACAGGACCAGTTCGTGGAAACCATGAACACGCTGACCGGTGATCGTGTGGAGTGGGAGTACGCGCACAGTTCGCCGCCGGTGGCCGCTCCGGTGGACTCCCCCGCCTTCGACGCGCTGCGCGCCGCGATCCTCGCCCACGACCCCGACGGCCTGGTGGTCCCGGTCTGCCTGGGCGGGGGGACGGACGCGAAGGTGTTCTCACGGCTGGGGATCGACTGTTACGGCTTCTCCCCCATGCGTATGCCGGCGGGTATCGACTACCCGAGCCTGCTGCACGGGGTGGACGAGCGGGTGCCGTTGGAAGGGCTGCGGTTCGGGGTCAGGGTGCTGGACAGCTTCCTGCGCAGCTGAACCCTGGCCGGGGCGGGCCGCGCGGCCGGTGTGAGGGAACGACGACAGGGATTGGGGACCAACGTGGGTGAGTCGGTGACCGAGGTGCGCAACGATCGGGACGGGGTCCTCGGATCCCTGGAGGGCACTCCCCCGGTTCCGGAACGGCACCCGGACCTGCGGGCGGCCCGGGCGCTGACCCGGCCGCCGAGGCTGCGGGAGGGCGACCGGGTGCGTCTGGTCGCCCCTTGCAGCCCGGTCCCGGACGCGCAGCTGGACGCGGCCGTGGAGGTCCTCGAGAGGTGGGGCCTGGAGGTCGAACTGGCCCCGCACGTGCGCGACCGCCATCCGCTCCTGCCCTACCTCGCCGGGTCCGACCGGGACCGCGCCGCCGACCTGCAGGAGGCCTGGTGCGACCCGGACGTGCGCGCGGTGTTCTGCGCGCGGGGCGGTGACGGAGCGCACCGGATGCTGGACCTGCTGGACTTCGACGCGATGCGCCGGGCCGCTCCCAAGGCACTGATCGGGTTCAGCGACATCACCGCGCTGCACGAGGCGTTCGCGGTGGAGCTGGGCATGGCGACCGTGCACGGACCGGTGGTCGGGACCCGTTACTTCGTGGGTGACGAGGTGGCCCAGCGGGAGTTGCACACCACCCTGTTCACCCCTGAACAGCGCACCGTACTCACCTCACCGGGCGCGCACGCCCTGGTGCCGGGGCGCGCGGAGGGAGTGACCTTCGGCGGGAACCTGAGTCTGCTCAACGACGGGCTCGCCACTCCGCACAGCCGGCTGTCGGCGCTGGGCGGCATCCTGATCCTGGAGGACATCAACGAGGACGCGGCCCGGATCGACCGGATGCTGACCCATCTGGTGCGGACCGGCTGGTTGGACGGCGTGGCCGGGATCGCTCTGGGGACGTGGACGGACTGTCCCCCTGACCTCGGAGCCGTCTCCGACCTGATGCGAGACCGCCTCGGCTCCTTGGGGGTGCCCGTGCTGTGGGGGCTGGAGTTCGGCCACTGCGCCGCGCAGCTCACCGTGCCGTTGGGTGTTCCGGCCGTGCTGGACGCCGAGGGCGGGAGCCTGGAGCTGGCCGTCCCCGGGCTGGAGTGACCGAGCGGGGTTCAAGCGCCGCGGCCCTCGCACGGCCTCACCCGCTGTCCCAGCGGTGGGCGGGCGGCCGGGTGTGCGACCAGCGGTGGAGGCCTTCGAGGAAGACACGGCAGCGGTACACCGTCTGCTCGGCCTCGGAGCGCCTCCCCTGCCGGTCCGGTTCTCCCAGGTGTTCGGACAGCAGGCGTTCCACCCGTTCGACGGCCCGGCGGTCCTCCTCCGTGGGCCGCGGGTGGGACAGTGCGCGCCGCGTCCCGTGCCCCAGGTAGGTCTCGGCGACCGTGCCCTGCAGCCGGCTCAGCGCCCAGGCCAGTGTCTGGGCCGAGGCCCGCAGGGAGGGGTCGTGCCGGCTCGCGAGCAGCGCGGCCACCGTGCTCTCCCCCATGTGGCGCAGGGCCGTCTCGGGGTCGTACTCCTTCCTCTTCGACCGGTAGGTGAAGGCGACCAACGGGTAGCGGTGCACCATCTCGTCGACCTCGCGCAGGTGTTCCGCCCAGCGACGCCACTGCGCGCGGGTTTCGGACGCACCGGTGTCGGCCAGGGAGTCGATGACGGCGGTGATCCCGTCCCGGTCCTGGATCTCGTCGTGGACGGCCAGGGAGAAACGGTTGCGGACGGCGACCCCGCCGACGACCTCGATGGCGTAGGTGGCGATGCTGGTGAACAGGGTGAAGCCGACGGCTGCCCCCGCCACCGAGACCAGCTGTCCTTCGGCGGAGAGCGGGGTGAGTTCGCCGTAGCCGAGCACCGTGACCGTGCCCGCCGTGAAGTAGAGGGCGTCGAGGAAGGTGAGCGGGTGGAGGTCGGCCTCGATCTGGAACTCCCCCGGCAGCATCGGCCACACGGCCAGGGAGAGGGCGAGTGTCAGCAGGGTCAGCCACGCCAGGAAGGTCGTCATCAGGATCAACGGGCCGGCGAGGCCGAGGAGTGACTGGCCCGGGAAGGGGAAGCGCGTGCTGAGCCACGCGGCGGGACGCCAGACGGACCGGCGGACGACCATCGCGATCGCCCCTTCGGCGTCCGGATGGAGCACCGTCACCGCGGCGTCGCAGACGATCAGCACCGCCAGGACGATTCCGACAATCGAGATGATGGCCATACCGGCTCTGCTACCCGCCTCGTGGCACGGGATGCGCGCGGCCGCCGAGTGACGGCCACCGTGTCCCGGCCTCGCCATGGCACGGCCAGGGCGGTGCCGGGACAGCGGCGAACCTGGCCCGCCCGCACGCTCCACGGGCGGGACAGCGTTCCGGAGCCGCGTCCGCAGCGCCGTTTCGGTTCCCATTGTTCAGCAACCCCCACCTCCGTGTACGGGAGTTGCGGACATTCACCGGCCCAATTTTGTTCATCCTTAATCAGGGGTGAGCTCTCGTCCGCCTTCCGTCACGGGAGGGTGAGGACCACCGGCCCGTCCTCGGTGACGGCGACCGTGTGCTCGCAGTGCGCGGCCCTGGTGCCGTCGTCGCTGAGGACCGTCCAACCGTCGTCGCCGTGGGCGTAGCCGTCGGAACCGCCGCGCACGAGCTGGGGTTCGATGGCGATGACCAGTCCCGGACGGAGCTTGAACCCCCGGCCGGGACGTCCGTCGTTGGGCACGTCGGGGGCTTCGTGCATGGTGCGGCCGATGCCGTGCCCGCAGTGGTCGGCGGTGAGCCCGTAACCGGCGGCGCGTGCCTCGACGGCGATGGCGTGCCCGATGTCGCCCACACGGTTCTCCGGGCGGGCGGCCGCGATGCCCCGGGCCAGCGCGGCCTCGGTGTCGGCGATGAGGGCGAGGTCGGCGGGGTCGGCCCCACCCACCACGAAGCTGATCGCCGAGTCTCCGGACCAGCCGCGCAGCCGGGCCCCGCAGTCCACGCTGACCAGGTCGCCGTCGGCCAGGACCCGTTCGCCGGGGAGCCCGTGGACGATCTCGTCGTTGACGCTGATGCAGGTCACACCGGGGAAGGGCATGGGCGCCCAGGCCGGGTGGTAGCCCAGGAAGAGCGGTTCGGCACCCGCCTCGGAGATGACCTCGGCGGCGGCGCGGTCGAGCTCGGCGGTGGTGCGGCCGGGCTCGGCGAGGTCGCGTGCGGCGGCCAGGGCGTGGGCGACGACACGGCCGGCCTCACGCATGAGGGCGATCTCGGCGGGGGTCTTGATCTCGACCATGGGGCAACTCTTTCCGGGGTGGTGTGTTCCTGAGCGCGGGGTTTCCCGACGCCGTGTTACTCGAGGCTGTGTTCAGCGAGGCTGCGTTCGCCGCCAGGGCGAGGATAACTATACCGGTATTACTATACGACTCCGGTGGTGGCGGGATACACTCACCGCATGGTTCGAGAACCGCTGACCGAAGAGCAGATCGAACGCGGCCGTGCCCTCGGCGCCCTCCTGCGCCAGGCCCGTGCCGACCGCACGATGGTGGACGTCGCCCGCGCCTCGGGGATCTCCGTGGAGACCCTCCGCAAGATCGAGGGCGGCCGTATCCCCACCCCCGCCTTCTTCACCGTCGCGGCCGTCGCCGCCACCCTGGACCTGTCCCTGGACGCCCTCCTCGCCCGGATCGACTCCGCGGACGCGCCCGCCCCGGTCGCCGCCACCCTCGGCCCGGCCCTCCTGCGCCCGCGCGGCATCGCCGTCTGACCCGGAGCCGCCGCTCACGTCCGCACCCGCCCGGACAGCCCCGCCCCGAACCCACTGCTCCGGTGGCCGGCCGCGCCCCCTGGCGGCCACCCCCTACCGTGGGAGTCACACCCGCGGCCCGGGCGTGTTCACGGCCGCCCGCCCGCGCGGAGTGGTAACCACGTGAAGGTCGCGTCAACGACGACCACAGGGGGAGCACATGAGCGATCAGGCACTGCTGAAGCTGGACGAGGCCGAACTACGCGGCCTGCTCGACGGACGGTGGGCCCACGTGCGCGAACGCGCCCGCGACCTCATCCAGGGCGAGCGGTTCGCCCCGGTGTACGGCCTGTCCGTGGAGGAGCACCGCGCCCGCACCCTCGAACAGCTCATGGCGCTGGCCGAGACCGGCGTGGCCGCCTACGGCTTTCCCGAGTCCGTGGGCGGCAGCGACGACATCGGCGGCTCGGTGGTGGCCTTCGAGATGCTCGTCGCGGACATGTCGCTCATGGTGAAGATGGGTGTGCAGTTCGGTCTGTTCGGCGGGGCCATCCGCGCCCTGGGCACCGAGGACCACCACCAGAGGTACCTGCCCGACGTGATGAGCGTGGCACTGCCCGGCTGCTTCGCGATGACCGAGACCGGCCACGGCTCGGACGTGCAGAGTCTGGGCACCACCGCCACCTACGACCCGGACACCGAGGAGTTCGTGGTCCGCACCCCTGACGAGCACGCGCGCAAGGACTACATCGGCAACGCCGCCCGCGACGGCCGTACGGCGGTGGTCTTCGCCCAGCTGCGCACCCCCGGCCGCGACGGCGGGCTCGTCGAACACGGCGTGCACGCGCTGATGGTGCCCATCCGGGACAAGAAGGGCAGGCCGATGCCCGGGGTGACCATCGAGGACTGCGGCCCCAAGGCGGGGCTGAACGGGGTCGACAACGGCCGCCTGTGGTTCGACGGCGTGCGGGTGCCCCGCACCGACCTGCTCAACCGGTACGGCGACGTGGCCGCCGACGGCACCTACTCCAGCCCCATCGAGAACCCCAACCGGCGCTTCTTCACCATGCTGGGCACCCTCATCCGCGGCCGCATCAGCGTGGCCGGGGGCGCGGGCACCGCGACCAAGGCCTCGCTGGCCATCGCGATCCGCTACGCCGACACCCGCCGCCAGTTCACCCGCCCGGCCACGGACACCCAGCCGGAGCAGGAGGTGCGGATCCTGGACTACCTCGCCCACCAGCGCAAGCTCCTGCCCGCGCTGGCCCGCACCTACGGGCTGCACTTCGCCCAGGAGGAACTGGTCACCCGCCTGCACGAGCTGTCCAAGTCCGATGAGCGCGACGAACACGCCCAGCGCGAACTGGAGTCGCGCGCGGCCGGGCTCAAGGCGATCGCCACCTGGCACGCCACCGAGACCATCCAGACCTGCCGCGAGGCCTGCGGCGGCTCCGGGTACCTCTCGGAGAACCGGATCCCGCAGCTCAAGGCCGACTCGGACATCTTCACCACCTTCGAGGGCGACAACACCGTCCTGTTGCAGCAGCTCACCAAGGGTCTGCTCACCAACTTCAAGGACTCCTTCGGGGACCTGGACCAACTGGGCCTGGCCAGGTTCATGGCGGGCAAGGTGTTCGAGACCGTCATCGAGCGCACCGCGGCCATCCCGCTGATCGACCGGCTGATCGCCGCGGCGCCCGGTCGCGGCGAGGAGGCCAGCCTGTACAACCGGGGCTGGCAGTTGGAGCTGCTGGAGGACCGCGAGAAGCACGTCATCGAGGGTCTCGCGGGGCGTCTGCGCCGCTCCGGCAAGGACGGCAGTGACGCCTTCGACGTGTTCAACCGGGCCCAGGACCACGTGCTCGCGGCGGGCCGGGCGCACATGGACCGGGTGGTGCTGGAGGCGTTCGTGGCGGGTATCGACCGCTGCGGCGACAAGTCCACGGCCAAGCTGCTCAACCGGCTGTGCGACCTGTACGTGATGTCGGTGGTCGAGGAGGACCGGGCCTGGTTCCTGGAGCACGAGCGCCTGTCCACCTCCCGCGCCAAGGCGGTCACCCAGGCCGTGAACGACCTCTGCCGAGGGCTGCGCCCGTACGCCGTCCAGCTGGTGGACGCCTTCGGCCTGCGCGACGAGTGGCTGGGCGCTCCGATCGCCCTGGGCGCGGAGGAGCGGCGCCAGGCCCAGCAGCAGGGAGCGGAGCAGGACGCCTGATCCCGTCCGCGGCCCCTCGCCCCGTATGCTCGTCAGAGTTGACCGGATACACGGGGTGAGGGGTGCGGGGATGTCGGCCATCCGTTTGCTGGTCCTGGGAGCGGTCCGGCTCCACGGGCGGGCACACGGCTACCAGATCCGCAACGACCTGGAGTCCTGGGGCGCGCACGAGTGGTCCAACGCCAAGCCGGGTTCGATCTACCACGCGCTCAAGCAGATGGCCAAACAGGGCCTGCTGATCGCGCACGAGGTGGCGCCGTCCACCGCAGGGGGCCCGCCCCGGACCGAGTACGAGGTCACCGAGCACGGCAACGAGAAGTACTTCTCCCTGCTGCGCAGCGCGCTGTCCGCGCACGAGGCCGATCAGGACGTGCTCGCCGCCGGGATCGGGTTCGCCGTGGACCTGCCCCGCCAGGAGGCCCTCGCCCTGCTGCGGCAGCGCCTGGCGGGCCTGGAGAGCTGGCGGACCGAGGTGGTCCGGTACTACGACCCCGAGCAGGGACCCGAGAAGATCGGGCACATCGGCGAGGTCATGGGCCTGTGGGTGCACAACTCCGAGTCCGAGGCGGTGTGGACCCGCGGCCTGATCGGCCGGATCGAGGGCGGCGCGTACACCTTCGCGGGCGAGGAGGGCGCCTCCCCCTTCGAGGGCGTGCTGGTGCCCGAGGACCCCGAGGCCCAGGACTGACCGTCCCCCGCCCGGGGACCGGTGGTTCAGCGGTTCAGCCTCCGGAAGCGGGCCGCTGCCGCAGGGCAGGCCACCGAGAGCAGGAGCAGCGGCCACAGCACCGCCAGGAGCACCGCGTTCTCGGTCGGCCAGGAGGTCCCCGCGGCCCCGGGGTTGCCGAACAGCTCGCGCACCGCCGTGGCGGTGGCCGAGAGCGGGTTCCACTCGGCGATCACGCGCAGCCAGCCCGGCATGGCCTCGGTCGAGGCGAAGGCGCTGGAGGTGAAGGCCACCGGCCACACCAGGATCTGCACCGCCGTCACCAGCTCCGGACGGCCCACGACCAGACCCAGCCAGATCCCGCACCACAGCATCGCGAAGCGCAGCAGGAGCAGCAGCCCCACCGCGGCCAGAGCGGCCGGGAAGGACCCGTTCCACTGCCAGCCGATGAGGAGCCCCGCACCGACCATGACCAGCAGGCCGGCCGCGGAGTCGAGCATGTCCGCGACACCGCGGCCGACCAGGAGCGCCGAGGGCGCCATGGGCATGGAACGGAACCGGTCGACCACGCCCCGCTCCAGGTCCCTGGAGATCGCGGTCATCGTGCCCTCCAGGCCGAAGGCCATGGTGACCACGAACATGCCCGGGACGAGGAACTCGGCGTAGTCGCCGCCGCCCGCCACGGTCATGCTGCCGCCGATGAACAGGGCGAACATGAGCAGCATCATGACAGGGAAGGCCAGGTTGACGAGGACCTGGCCGGGGTGCCGGGCCCAGCGCGAGAGTTCGCGCCGGGTCATGGTCCAGGAGTCGGCCAGCCACCAGCCGAACGCCGAGCCGGCGGCGGGCGGGGGCGGTGTGCGTACGGCGGGCGCGCCCGTGGGGCCCGGGTCCGTCGCGGCCGTGTCCACGGCTTTCGGGTTCGTGGCGGTCACTGCGGTACCTCTTCCTTCATGTCGCCGGTGAGGTGCATGAACACCTCGTCCAGGGTGGGGCGGCGGACCGAGACGTCCTCCGCCTCGACGCCGTGATCGTGCAGGGAGCGCACCAGGCGGTTGAGCGCGCTCATGCGGTCCGCGACCGGGGCGCTGATCCTGCGGGTGTCCGTGTCGGTCTCCACGCCCGCCGCGTCCCCGGTGATCCCGGCCAGGAGCTCGGCGACGCCCGCCAGCTGCCCGGCGTCGCGGACGACCACGTCGATCCGGTCCCCGCCCAGCTCCGCCTTGAGCTGGTCGGACGTGCCCTCGGCGATCACCCGGCCGTGGTCGAGGACCGAGATGCGGTCGGCGAGCTGGTCCGCCTCCTCCAGGTACTGGGTGGTGAGCAGCACGGTGGTGCCGCCGCCGACCAGCGATCGGACCGACTCCCACACCTCGGTGCGCCCTCGCGGGTCCAGTCCGGTGGTGGGCTCGTCCAGGAAGAGGACCTCCGGCTCCACGATGAGCGAGGCGGCCAGGTCCAGGCGGCGCCGCATCCCGCCGCTGTAGGTTCCGACGGCTCTGCGGCCGGTGTCCGCGATGCCGAACCGCTCCAGCAGCTCGTCCGCGCGGGCCGCGGCCCGGCGGCCGCCCAGGTGGTACAGGCGGCCGAACAGCTCCAGGTTCTGGCGCCCGGAGAGCTCCTCGTCCACCGCCGCGTGCTGGCCGAGCAGCCCGATCCGCCGCCGGACGTCCCGGGGGCGGTCCGTGACGTCGAACCCCGCCACCTCGGCGCGCCCCTCCCGCACCCTCAGCAGGGTGGCCAGGGTCCGCACCAGGGTGGTCTTGCCGGAGCCGTTGGGGCCCAGCACGGCGTGCACGCTGCCGCGCGCCACGGTCATGTCGAGTCCGTCGAGCGCCCTGGTGGATCCGTAGGTCCTGCGCAGTCCCTGCGCACGGATCGCCGGTCCGTTCCCGTTCATATCTCTCCTCTACTAAACAAATTTGACTACTTGGTCGGCGAAAGCCGACGCGAACCGGATCGGCCTCGCCTCCCGCTCGCCCTAGGCGTCGCCGCGCCACTCCCGCAGTTCGACGGCGCGGTCCAGTTCCCGGTCGACCCGTTGGCGCTCCTCCTCGGTGAGCCGCACCGCCTCCAGCTCGGTCCGCCAGGCCTTCGCCCGCTCCGGGTCGTCCAGGGCCAGGGAGAGCTCGACCAGGGTGGCGTGGGCGAGGGCGCGGTCGACCGCCGAAGAGGTGTCCGCGTGCCTGCGCAGGGCGGACTTCAGGTGGCGGTAGGCGGCGAGGTCGTCGTTCTTGAACTCGCGGAAGTTGCGCGCCTGGTCCAGGGCCTTGGCGATGCCCTCCAGGTCCAGGGAGCCCCCGTAGTCGAGTCCTTCGGGCTCGTCGCGCCGGATGAAGATGAGGGAGTTCCCGGACGGGTCCATCAGGGTGAAGCGGCTGGCGCCGGGCCGGTAGCGGGTGATGCGCGGCAGGCCCCGGGCCAGGACCTTCCCGTGGGCGGCGCGCATGGCCGCGGTGAAGGCCGCGTGGTAGGGCGCCACCGCGTCGACCATGATCAGCGCTCCGCCGGTGTGCTCGTGGACGGGGTCGAGCCCCTTGGGCCCCGACCCGTAGTGCAGTTCGAACCCGCTCCACCGGAACGCCAGGTAGACGTAGGGCTTGAGCTGCTTCCAGGTGACCTCGAAACCGAGTTCCCCGTAGAAGTCGAGCGTGACCTGGGCATCGTGGGTGTGCAGGAGCGGGACCGCGGTCTCGTTGGCTCGGATCGTCTCGGTCTCGTTCATCCCGCCACCCTACTAGTCAAAATTGACTAGACGCACATGGAGCCTCCTCGGGCCTGCCGGGGCCTTCCCCGAACCAGCCCTCCTGACCTAACATGAACACTTCTCATGTCAGGTAGGTCACACTGTGCGCACACCCCCCGCGCAAGAGCCCCGCACTCCCCTCCCTCCCGCCCTCGCCGAACCCACCCGCAACGTCCGCGCCCTGTGGGTGGCCGGGATCAGCCTCGCCAACCTCGGCATGTGGATGGCCTTCTTCGGCCCCCTCCAGGTCCTGTTGCCCGAGCAGGTCGGCCGGGTCGCCCCCGCCGACAAGGAGACGGTCCTGGCCTGGGTCACCGGGATCGGGGCGGCCATGGCGATGATCGCCACCCCGCTGGCCGGGGCCCTGTCGGACCGCACCACCGGTCGGCTCGGGCGCCGCAGGCCCTGGGTACTGGCCGGCGCCGCACTCGGCGGCGCCGGGCTGGTCCTGCTCGGTACCCAGGAGAGCGTCCCGGGGATCCTGGTGGGCTGGTCGTTCGTGCAGACCGCGCTGTCCTGCCTGAACGCCACCCTGCTCGCCGCCGTCCCGGACCACGTGCCCCGGAGCCAGCGCGGCGCGGTCTCGGGCTGGATCGGTATCCCGCAGTCGGCCGGGGTCGTGGCGGCGGTCGTACTGGTCACCGTGGTCGTCACCGAGATCTCCCCCGGCTACACCCTCATCGGCGTCCTCACCCTCGTGTGTGCCCTGCCCTTCGCGCTGCTCTCCCCGGACCCGCCGCTGCCCCGCGAGTCCCGGCCGCCGTGGCGCGACTTCGGCCGGAGCCTGTGGGTGTCGCCCCGCCGCCACCCGGACTTCGCCTGGGCCTTCCTCACCCGGTTCCTCATCGGGACCGGCAACGCGATGTTCGTCCTCTACCTGCTGTACTTCCTCCGCGACGAGGTGGGCTACGAGGACCTCTTCCCGGGTTCCTCGGCCACCGACGGGCTGCTCACGCTGATCCTCGTGTACACGGCGGCGGTCGTGGCGACCACCGTGGTCGCGGGCGTGGTCTCGGACCGGATCGGGAAACGGCGCGGCATGGTGGCCTTCGCCGGGGTGGTGATGGGCCTGCCCGCGTTCGCGGTGGCCCTCACCCCCACCTGGACGGCGGTGGTGGTCTGCGCCGTGGTGCTCGGCGTCGGGTTCGGCGTCTTCCTGTCCGTGGACAACGCGCTGGTCACCGAGGTACTGCCGACCGCCGAGGGGCGTGCCAAGGACCTGGGCATCGTCAACATCGCCAGTTCGGGCCCGCAGGTGATCGCCCCGGCCCTGGCCGGTCCGATCGTGGTCCACCTGGGCGGTTACCCGGTGCTCTACACGGTCTGCGGGCTCGTCTCGCTGCTCGGCGCGGCGGCCGTCTGGAAGATCAGGGGCGTCCGCTGAGCCGGGCCTCGGCGAGGGTGTCGGCGTGCTCCCGCGTCCAGTCGGCCAGGGCGCGGACCGGCCCGTCCACGAACGACCTCCCGAGCGCGGTGAGGGCGTAGTCCACCCGGGGCGGGGCCTGCCGGTAGGAGCGCCGTTCGACCATCCCGCTGTCGAGCAGCCGGTGCAGGGACTCGGTGAGCGCCTTGTCGCTGATGCCCCCGATCACCGAGCGCAGGGCGCGGCGGCGCAGCGGCCCCTCGCTCAGCGCCGCGAGCAGCGTCGGGTCCCAGGTGTGCGCGAACAGGCTCGCGGCCTCGCGCAGCCGGCAGTCCGCGATGAACTCGTAGCAGCCGTGGGCGTCGTCCATACCCGCCATCATCGCCGATCCGTCACGTACCGATCGGTGCGCGACGGCCTGCCTACCGTGGTGCTCCCATCCACGAGCGGAGGAGACCGCGGTATGAGAATCGGTGTTCTGGGAACCGGAACGATGGCGAAGGCCCTGGGAACCGGCTGGTTGCGCGCCGGGCACGAGGTCACCGTGGGCGGACGCTCCCGGGACAGGGCGGAGGAGGTGGCGCGGGCGCTCGGCGAGCGGGCGGGTGCGGCCTCCCCCGCCGAGGCGGTGGCCGGGAGGGACGCGGTCCTGCTCGCGGTGGGCTGGGAGGGGATGGAGCCGGCGCTCCGCTCCGCCGGGGCACACGAGGGCTCCCTGGCCGGGGTCCCGGTGCTGGATCCGACCAACGCGGTGGAGCACGGGACCGGCGTCCTGCTTCCCGGGGGGTCGGCCGCCGGGCGCGTCGCCGAGCTCGCGCCCGGCGCCCGTGTGGTGAAGGCCTTCCACCTGTTCCCGGCGGCGTTCTGGGAGCGGCCGGCCGAGCAGAACTCGGAGGTGACCGTGGCGGTGTGCGGCGACGACCTCGATGCGCTGAGGACCAGCGGGCGGCTCGTCGCGGACCTGGGCGCGACCCAGGCCGTGCTGGGCCCGCTGGCCCGGGCCCGCCAGCTGGAGGAGGCGGCCGGGTTCCTGATGGGCCTGGCCCTCTCCGGTGTGGACCCGCACGCGGCTGTTCCAAGCCTTGGCTGAGCCCGGATCCGGGTCCTGTCCGTGTCGTCCCCGGCGTCCCGTGTCGGCCGGGGCCAGCATGGGGGCATGGACGAACAGGAAGCGTGGGACTGGCTGGTCAGGGAGCTGACAGGCGGGACGGAGGTGACCGTCCACCCCGGCGGGGCCGGAGCGCCGGTGACCTACCGGGCCACCAGCCGGGCCGAGGTCCTGCCGGGGGACCGCGGCATCCGGATCAGCTGTTTCCAGGGCCGGGAGCTGGAGGAGCCGCTGGTCCTGCACCTGGACCCGCCCTCCCTGGCCGCGCGGCTGCGGGATCTGGCCGAGGACGCGGTGGGGGCGTTCGGCACCCGGCACGACGAGGGCCTGGAAGAAGCCTGCTCGCTGCTCATGGTCCATCTGGAGGAGACCGTCGAGACCGCCCGGCCCGGCGAGATCCACCTGGTTCCCGCCCGGGGCGGCTTCGACTCCCTGCGCGAACCCCCGGCCTGAGGCCCGGGGCGGGGCTCCGGTTCCGGGGCCCGGGTCAATCCGTGACGGCGTCCAGGGTTCCGCTGTCGGCGCGGGTGTGCGAGGGCGCTTCCTCCCCGCGCTGACGGGCCGGTTCCCACCACCACCAGTGCGTGTCGGGCACCCAGGCGGGGACCGCCTCGACGGTGGCCGGGCTGGCGTCGGCCGCCACGGCCTCCAGAGCGTCGTCGATGCGCGGGAAGGCGTCCAGGTCGACCGGGCGCAGGACGGTCTGCAGCGGCACGAACTCGTCGCCGAGGAGCTGGAGCATGGAGCGTCGCCAGCAGGCGGGGCGGTAGCCCTCGTGCCGGCCGTTCTCGGCGGCGGTCTGGCTCCGCACCACGTACAGGCTGAGCCGGTCCGGGTTGTTGCCGCTCACCAGGAGGTCGGCGAGGGTCGCGTTGAAGTTCTGCCCCGCCGGGGACTGGCGTTCCGCCCTGGACGTCGCCTGGTAGAGATCGAAGAGCCGCGCGAAGGCGGTGTCCATGAGGACGTCGCGATCCCTGCCCCGCGCGGAGCTCTCCGCGAACGCGTCCACTGCCCGCCTGGCCAGGCCGGGAAGGTCCCTGCCCGTATCCGCACCCACCGGCACACCGCCTTGTCCGAAGAACCTGTTGTGAAGAACTGTCTTGATCGTGTCTGTGCCGAGATTTTGCCCGGCCTTTTCGATCATAATCGCCCACCGCGCCGGGGTGGTAGGCGGTTACCCGACAGTGAACAGCAGGGGAACCGAAGGGTGTGCGGGAGAGCGGCGGGCGGGCCGCCCGGCGATCCAGGTCAGGAGCCGGTCAGGGCCTGGTCGAGCATGCGGGCCCACTGGCGGACGATGTGGCGGCGGCGGGCGCCGTCGTCGGTGAGCAGATTGGCCAGGCCCAGCCCCCGGGCGAGGTCGAGGGTGGCCTGGACGGCCTCCCTCGTGCCGGGGACGGACTCGTCGGCGCCCAGCAGCTCCACGGCCGCGCGGTGCACCTCCCGTCCCACCTGTTCCTCCAGGGGGATGACGCGTTCGCGCAGGGCGGGGTCGCTGGCGGCTCCGGCCCACAGTTGGAGGGCGGCGTTGAAACCGGTCCCGTTGAAGGCGTCGACCACCATCTGCACCACCGCCTCGGTGCGGCCGGGCCCTTCGGGGACCGCTTCGGCGCGGCGGCGCAGCTCGGCGCCGCGGACGTCCACGATGTGCCGCAGCGCCGCGAGCAGCAGGTCCTCCCGGGTGGGGAAGTGGTGCTGCGCGGCGCCCCGGGACACCCCGGCGCGCTCGGCGACCGCGCCTACCGTGGCCCCCGCCACGCCGCGGTCGGACAGGCACCCCACCGCCGCGTCCAGCAGCCGGGCCCGGGTGGCCCGGCTGCGCTCCTGTCTCGGCTCCCGGTCGGATGCCGTCTCCACCGCACGCCTCTTCTCCGCTGTGGTGCCCCCGTGGTCAGTACGACTTGGGCAGGCCGAGGGACTGCTGGGCCACGTAGTTGAGGACCATCTCCCGGCTCACCGGGGCGATCCGGGCCAGACGGGAGGCGGCGATCGCCGACCCCAGTCCGTACTCGCTGGCCAGGCCGTTGCCGCCGAGGGTCTGCACGGCCTGGTCGACCGAGTGCACGCACGCCTCCGCGGCGGCGTACTTGGCCATGTTGGCCGCCTCTCCGGCGCCCGCGTCGTCGCCGGAATCGTAGCGGAGCGCCGCGTGCTGGGTCATCAGGCGGGCCTGCTCGACCTCGATCTTGACCTGGGCCAGCGGGTGGGCCAGCCCCTGGTGGGCGCCGATCGGTGTGTCCCGCCACACGACGCGCTCCTTGGCGTAGGCGACCGCCTTGTCGAGGGCGTGGCGGGCGCTGCCCGTGGCCAGGGAGGCGGCCATGATGCGTTCGGGGTTGAGTCCGGCGAAGAGCTGCAGGAGCCCGGCCTCGGGGTCGCCGACGAGGGCGTCCGCGGGCAGGCGGACGTCGTCCATGAACAGCTGGAACTGGTGGTCCGGACTGACGATGTCCATCTCGATCCGCCGGGCCTCGAACCCGGGGGTGTCCGTGGGGACGGCGAACAGCGCGGCGGACAGGCGCCCGGTGTCCTCGTCCTGGATGCGTCCGACCACGAGGACGGCGTCGGCGACGTCGACACCGGAGATGAAGGTCTTGCGGCCGTTGAGCACCCAGCCGTCGCCGTCGCGACGGGCGGTGGTGGTGATGCGGTGGGAGTTGGAACCGGCGTCGGGTTCGGTGATGGCGAAGGCCATGACGGCCTCGCCGGTGGCCAGGCCGGGCAGCCAGCGGCGGCGCTGTTCGGGGGTGCCGAAGCGGGACAGGACGGTGCCGCAGATGGCCGGGGAGACCACCATCATCAGGGTGGGGCAGCCCGCGGCGCTGAGCTCCTCCAGGACGGCGGCCAGGTCGCCGATGCCGCCGCCACCGCCGCCGTACTCCTCGGGGATGTTGACGCCCAGGTAGCCGAGCCCGCCGGCCTCGCGCCAGAGCTCGGTGAGGTAGGTCCCCTCCTTGGCCCTGGCCCTGTAGTACTCGGAGCCGTACTTGCCCGCGAAGTCGGCCACCGCGGCCCGGAGTTCGACGCGCTCGGAGGGTTCGTTGAAGGTCATGGCAGCGGTCACTGGTCGGGCCCTTCACTGTGGGGAGTGGTGTCGCTGTGGGGGTCGGTGTAGTCGAGGACGACGAGCGGCGCGCCGGCCGGTACGCGTTCCCCCGCTGCGATCGGGAGCTCCCGGACCGTGCCGGCGGCGGGGGCGGTGACGCGGTGCTCCATCTTCATGGCCTCCATCCGCAGGAGGGTCTGGCCCTCGCGGACCTGTTCCCCCACGGTGACGTCCACGGCGGTGACCGTGCCGGGCATGGGCGCGGGCAGGGCGCCGGGGTCGACGGTGGCCTCGGGTTCGGGGAGCGGGTCGACGGGGGTGAGGGTGACCGGGCCGAGAGCGGACTCGACGTACACGTCGGCGCCGCCCGGGTGCACGGTGACGGTGAAGGCGCGCCGCAGACCGTCCGCCTCCAGGACCACCTGGCCGGGGGCGGCCGAGAGCACCCGCACCCCCTCCCGCTCGGGCAGGTGCGTGCCGCGCACCGACAGGAAGGCCGAGGTGATCTCGCGCCCGTCGGGGGTGGTGTGGCGCCGCCGGTGCGGGGCCGAGGGCAGGTTGCGCCAGCCCGCGGGGATCCCGGCCGGGAGGGTGCCGCTTCCGCGCGCGGCCTCGACCGAGGCCAGGGAGGCGGCCAGCGCGGCCAGTTCCTCGGTCTCGGGTCCGGCGAGGGGCCGGGCGAGTCCGGCGAGGCGCTCACCGGTCAGGAACCCGGTGTGCAGGCGTTCGGGCCGCTCGTGGGCCTGGGCGAAGTCGGGGTGGCGCAGCGCGCGGACGAGCAGGTCGCGGTTGGTGCCCACCCCGTGCAGGCGGGCGTCGGCCAGGGCCGAGGAGAGGCGGCGCAGGGCGTCGCGCCGGTCGCGGCCGTAGGCGATGACCTTGGCCAGCATGGGGTCGAAGTCGGTGCCGACGGTGTCGCCCGCTTCCACTCCGTGGTCCAGGCGGACCCCGGGCCGGGTGAGCGGGGTGAAGCTGACGGTGGCGGCGGGGACGTCGAAGGCGTGCAGGACGCCGGTCCGCGGCCGCCAGTCGTTGCGGGGGTCTTCGGCGTACAGGCGGGCCTCGACGGCGTGGCCGTGCGGCGCGGGCGGTTCGGCGCCGGGCAGGGGTTCGCCCTCGGCGATGCGCAGCTGCCACTCCACCAGGTCCAGGCCGGTGACGCACTCGGTGACGGGGTGTTCGACCTGGAGGCGGGTGTTCATCTCCAGGAAGACGGGCTCCCCGAGTCCCGCCTCGGTGACGGGCACGAGGAACTCGGCGGTTCCGGCGCCGGTGTAGCCGATGGCGGAGGCGAGGTCGCGTGCTGCCCGGTGCAGGCGCCGGCGCGTCTCCTCGGGCAGTCCGGGGGCCGGCGCCTCCTCCAGGACCTTCTGGTGGCGGCGCTGCGCCGAGCAGTCGCGTTCGCCCAGCGCCCAGACGGTGCCGTGGTGGTCGGCGAGGACCTGGACCTCCACGTGGCGGCCGCGTTCCACGTAGGGCTCGCAGAACACCGAGGGGTCGCCGAAGGCCGAGGCGGCCTCGGTGCGCGCGGCCTGGGCCTCGGCGGCGAGGTCGGCGAGGCCGCGGACCACGCGCATGCCGCGTCCGCCGCCCCCGGACACCGCCTTGACCAGGACGGGGAGGTCGTCGGCGCGTACGTCGTCGGGATCGAGGGCGTCGGCGACCGGCACCCCGGCGTCGCGGGCGACCTTCTTGGCGAGGGTCTTGGAGCCCATCCGCTCGACCGCGTCGGCGGGCGGGCCCACCCAGGTCAGCCCGGCGCCGGTGACGGCGCGGGCGAAGGCGGCGTTCTCGGACAGGAAGCCGTAGCCGGGGTGGACGGCGTCGGCACCGGCCGTTCGGGCGGCGGCGACCAGCGCGTCCGGGTCGAGGTAGGCGTCGACGGGGCCGCGCCCTTCGGGGACGGTCAGGCACACGGCGGTGTCGGCCTCACGCACGTGCGCGGCGTTCTCCTCACCGGGGGCGTGCACGGCGGCGGTGGCCACGCCCAGGGTCCGGCAGGTGCGGATGACACGGCGGGCGATCTCGCCGCGGTTGGCCACCAGCAGCGTGCCGATGGGGCGGGTGGTTTCGGGACTGGTGGGGACGGTGTGGGGTGTGTGGGTCATGGTCCTCCCCTTCTCACATTCGGAAGACACCGAAGCGGTCGGTGCCGCGTACCGGTGCGTTGCTGGCGAAGGACAGGCACAGCCCGAGGACGGTGCGGGTGTCGCGGGGGTCGATGACACCGTCGTCGTAGACCCGGCCGGACAGGAACATCGGCAGGGACTCGGCCTCGATCTGGTTCTCGACCAGTTCGCGCATGGCCGCGTCCTGGTCGTCGTCGTAGGGCCGGCCCTTCTTGGCGGCCGAGGCCCGCGAGACGATCGAGATGACCTCGGCGAGCTGCTTGGGCCCCATGACGGCGGAGCGGGCGCTGGGCCAGGAGAAGAGGAAGCGCGGGTCGTAGGCGCGACCGCACATGCCGTAGTGCCCGGCGCCGTAGGAGGCGCCGATGAGCACGGAGAAGTGCGGGACGGTGCTGTTGGAGACGGCGTTGATCATCATCGAGCCGTGCTTGATGATCCCGCCCTGCTCGTACTCGGCGCCGACCATGTAGCCGGTGGTGTTGTGCAGGAAGACCAGGGGCGTGTCCGACCGGTTGGCCAGCTGGATGAACTGGGTGGCCTTCTGGGACTCGGCGCTGAAGAGCACACCGTTGGCGTTGGCCAGGATGCCCACGGGGTAGCCGTGCAGGGTGGCCCAGCCGGTGACCAGCCCGGGGCCGTAGGACGGTTTGAACTCGTCGAACTCCGAGCCGTCCACCACACGCGCGACGACCTCACGGGGGTCGACCGGGACCTTGAGGTCGGGCGGCATGATCCCGAGGAGCTCCTCCGCGGGCAGGAGGGGTTCGCGGACCTCGGCGGCCGGCGCGGGACCGGCCTTGGTGTGGTTGAGGCGGGCCACGATGCGGCGGCCGATGCGGATGGCGTCGTGTTCGTCCTCGGCCAGGTGGTCGGCGAGCCCGGAGACCTCCGCGTGCATGCGCGCGCCGCCCAGGGACTCGTCGTCGCTCTCCTCGCCGGTGGCCGCCTTGACCAGCGGCGGGCCGCCGAGGAAGACCTTGGAGCGGTCCCTGACCATGACCACGTGGTCGCTCATGCCGGGCACGTAGGCGCCGCCCGCGGTGGAGTTGCCGAAGACCAGGGCGATGGTGGGGATGCCCGCGGCCGAGAGCTGGGTGAGGTGGCGGAAGGTACCTCCGCCCGGGATGAAGATCTCCTTCTGGGTGGGCAGGTCGGCGCCGCCCGACTCCACCAGGCTGATCATCGGCATCCGGTTGCGCTCGGCGATCTCCCCGGCGCGCTGGGACTTCTTGAGGGTCCAGGGGTTGCTGGAGCCGCCGCGCACCGTGGGGTCGTTGGCGACGATCACGCACTCCACGCCCGAGACCACGCCGACACCGGTGACGGTGCTCGCGCCCACGTGGAAGTCGCTGCCCCACGCGGCCAGCGGGGAGAGTTCGAGGAAGGGGCTGCCCTCGTCCAGGAGGAGTTCGATGCGTTCGCGGGCCAGCAGACCGCCCCGGGAGCGGTGCCGTTCGACGTAGCGCTCACCTCCCCCGGCCAGGGCCTTGGCGTGTTCGGTGTCCAGTTCGGCCAGCTTGGCGAGCATGGTGTCCCGGGCCTCGGCGTAGGCCGGGCCCCGGGTGTCGAGTCTGGAGGTCAGGACGCTCACGGGCCCTCCTCGGGCAACGGGGTCTCGGACGGGGCGGTCTGGGGCAGCAGGGACTCGGGGATCCGGACGCGGCGGGCGCGCAGCCACTCCCCCAGTCCCTTGGCCTGGGGGTCCAGGCCTTCCCTGCGGGCCGTGCCGGGGGCGAGGAGCCCTTCGATCCAGAAGTTGGCGGCGCGCAGGGAGGGCAGCAGGTGGCGGGTGATCCTCAGGTCCGCGGTCTCCGGGAGGATCTCGCGCAGCGCGTCAACGGTGAGGGTGTGCGCCAGCCACCGCCAGCCCTCGTCGGATGCGGCCCACACGCCCACGTTGGCGTCGGCGCCCTTGTCTCCGCTGCGAGCCCCCAGGACCAGGCCGATCGGGGCCGACCGGGTGGGGCCTTCGGGCAGGGGTTCCGGCAGCGGCGGTTCGGGGACCTCCGTCAGTTCCCTGGTGCGCTCGGGCGGCGGGACGCTCTCGAGGTCGCCGTCGGGGGTGATGACGGTGTGCTCGACCTCGGTGGACGGGACCAGCGCGTGGGTGACGGTCACCCCGTCGGGGCGGGCGTCGCGCGGCGGCGCGGTGATGTGGAATCCGGCGTAGCTGCCCAGGGCCAGTTCCACGGCGGCGGCGCCGAAGCGGCGGCCGATGACGGAGGGGTCGTGGTCGCGGGCGACCACGCGCAGCCGGGCGGTGGCCGCGTCCTGGGTGTCACCGTGGGGGTCGGGGGCCGGGGTGAACTCGAAGCTCAGATCACCCGGCCGGTTGCGGGCCAGGGCGGCTCGCAGTTGGCGTTCGGCGAGGTCCGCCTTGGCCCGGGCGTCCAGGCCGGTGAGGAGGAACTCGACCTCGTTGCGGAAACCGGAGATCCCGGTCAGGCCGACCTTGAGGTCCGGTGGGGGGTCCTCCCCGGTCACCCCGCTGATCCGTACGCGGTCGTCTCCCTCCTGGGTCAGCCGGACCGTGTCCAACCGGGTGGTGACGTCGGGGCCGGGGTAGCGGGCGCCCGCGATCTCGTAGACGAGTTGGGCGGTGACGGTTCCGACGGTGACCGCCCCGCCGGAACCGGTGTGCTTGGTGATGACCGAGGAGCCGTCGGCGCTGATCTCGGCGATCGGGAAGCCGGGGTGGTCCAGGCTGCGGCCGGCGAGCTCACCGGTCAGGGCGTAGTTGCCGCCGGTGGCCTGGGTGCCGCACTCGATGACGTGTCCGGCGGCGGTGGCCCCGGCGAGGGCGTCGAGGTCGTCGCGGGTCCAGCCGAAGTGGGAGACGGCCGGTCCGACGGCGAGGGAGGCGTCGGTGACGCGGCCGGTGACGACGATGTCGGCGCCCGCGTCCAGGCAGCGGGCGATGCCGAAGGCGCCGAGGTAGGCGTTGGCGGTCAGGGGGGTGCCGAGGTTGAACTCCTCGGCGCGGTCCAGCAGGTCGTCACCGGTGACGCAGGCGATGCGCGGTTCGAAGCCGAGGCTGTCGGCGAGCTCGGTGAGCTTGTCGGCCAGTCCCCGGGGGTTGAGGCCGCCCGCGTTGGTGACCACGCGCACGCGGCGTTCCATGATGATCGCCAGGCACTCGCGCATCTGTTTCAGGAAGGTTCTGGCGTAGCCCCGGCTCGGATCGGCCAGCTGGTCGCGGCCGAGGATGGCCATGGTGAGTTCGGCCAGGTAGTCGCCGGTGAGGACGTCCACGGGGCCTTCGGTGAGCATCTCGTGGGCGGCCGAGAGGCGGTCACCGTAGAAGCCGGAGGCGTTCCCGACCCGCAGAGAGGGGGCTGGTGTAGCGGTCATGGCAAAGAGAGTGACACCGGACACAGAAAAAAACAAGCACTCGTGATTGTTTCTCCCCGTAACGGCCCTCCGGGGCGATATGGCCGGAACCGGCCGCAGTTGACTCGTTACGGACACGGGCGACGGGAAAGGCGAGCGGTATTTTGGCGCGGGTGAGTACCTCCCCAGAAGACACCGCCCCCACCAAGACGCCCTCCTCCACCGAGAGCCCTTCGGCCACCGAGGAGGCTCCCGAGGCCTCCGCTTCCACCGGGGCCTCGCCCGCCGCCGACGAGGCCTTCCTCGCCGGACGGCCCGCCCCGAACCGGAGCACCCTGTTCGGCCCCGAGACCTTCAGCATCGCCGGGCTCCTCATGCTGGTCACGACCCTGCTGTCCACCCAGCTGATCAGGATCTTCAACCAGCAGACCCTCACCGGCTCGTACGGCGCCCTCACCCTGGAGGTCCGGGGCGAGCTGATCGGCGCCGGGCTGCTCTCCGCCCTGGCCGTCGTGTTCGCGGCCGTCGCCCTGGTCAGGTCCGGGTCGAGCACCCGGCAGTGGGCCCGCCAGCTGGCCGCGGCGACCGTGCTGGTGGGAGTCCTCCTCGCACTCATGACGGTGCTGTCGTACCTGCTGCTGGCCTGAACCCGCCCACACCGCGACCACACCCCCAGGGGCCGAGGACACCGTCCACGGCCCCTTTCCCGTGCGCCGGGAAGACCGGCGCCACCTCCTGTTACACCTGCCTCCGCCTGCACCTCGAGTGACGAATGTCCGCTATTGCCCCCGCCTTGGGGATGTGCTTAGAATCACAGGAAACCTAACACTGGTAGGTTAACCGATTCTCCAGGCCCCACCTGTGGGAACACGCCTCCCCGTGCAGGCCCCGCCCCCGCGGGGCTCCCGCCCGCAACCCCGGCCCGGCCGTCCGCGAAGGTCGCCGGGCGCCCGAGTCCACCGGGAGGACGATGAGACTCTCACTCACGACCCTGCTGTCCGACCCCGCCCGACGCTTCCCCGAACGGACGGCCCTCGTCTCCGGCACGGAGAGGCTCACCTACGGGCGGCTCTGGAAGGAGGTCCTCGAGCACGCGGGGGCACTCCGCTCCCTCGGAGTCGCCGAGGGGGACCGCGTCGCGCTCCTGGCCGGGAACCACACCGACTTCGTCCGCTGCTACTACGCGGTGCTCGCCGTCGGAGGCACGGTCCTGCCGCTGGCCCCCATGCTCACCTCGCGGGAGATCACCCACCTGCTCACCGCCGGCGGATCCCGGCTCCTCCTGAGCCGGGAGGAGCACCTGGACACGGCCCGCGAGGCCGGCCGGGAGGCCGGGGCGGCCGTGCACCGCATCGGCCCCTCCTCCGAGGAGGGCACCCTCGCGTCCCTGGCCGAGCGCACCCCCGCCCTGGACCGGGCCGTGGCCCGGCGCCCCGAGGACCCCGCCGTGGTGCTCTACACCAGCGGCACCACGGGACGGCCCAAGGGCGCCGTGCTCACCCACCTGAACCTGGTCATGAACGCGACCGTGAACGCCTTCGACAACCACCCGTTCGACCGCCACGAGACCGTCCTCGGCTGTCTGCCCCTGTTCCACACCTTCGGGCAGACCGTCGCGCTCAACACCACGTTCCGGCTGGGCGGCACCCTCGTCCTGCACGAGCGCTTCTCCCCCGCCGCGGCGATCGAGCTCATGCGGACCGAGGGCGTCACCGTGTTCCTCGGCGTCCCCACCATGTACAGCCGCCTGTCCGAGGCCGTCCGAACGGAGGACGTCGGCGCGCTCCCCGCCCTGCGCTTCTGCGTCTCGGGAGGCGCCGCCCTGCCCGTGGCCCTGCTGCGGCGCTTCGAGAAGGAGTTCGACACGGTCGTCCACGAGGGCTACGGCCTCTCGGAGACCTCCCCCACGGCCAGCACGAACCAGCCCGCCTTCGGAACCCGCGAGGGCACCGTCGGGCACGCCGTCTGGGGTGTGGAGGTGGAGATCGCCGACGCCGGGAACGAGGACTCCGTCGTGCTCCTGCCGCCGGACGAGCGCGGGGAGATCGTGGTCCGCGGACACAACGTGTTCGCCGGCTACCTGGACGACCCCGAGGCCACGGCCGCCGCGCTCCAGGACGGCTGGTTCCGCACCGGGGACATCGGCGTCCGCTCCCCCGACGGGTTCGTCAGCATCGTCGACCGCAAGAAGGACCTCATCATCCGCGGCGGCTACAACGTCTACCCGCGCGAGGTGGAGGAGGTCCTCGCCCAGCGCTCCGACCTGGCCCAGGTCGCCGTGATCGGGCTGGACCACCCCGAACTGGGCGAGGAGGTGTGCGCGGTCGTGGTGCCGGCCGCCGGGGTCGGAGTCGACCCCGAGGAGGTCGTCACCTGGTCGCGTACCCGGATGGCCGCGCACAAGTACCCGCGCAGGGTCGAGGTGGTCTCCGAGATGCCCATGGGCCCCAGCCACAAGGTCCTCAAACGCGAACTGCGCGCCCGGCTCCGGCCGCGGTGACCACCGCTCCGGACCACACGCCGACCCACACCCGACCGACACCCTCCAGGCACGACCGTCGTCAACGTAAGGCGCACCGATGACCCGACGACTCGCCCTGCCCGCACTCGCGTCCGCCCTGGCCCTGGCGGCCACGGCATGCGGAGGCGAAGCAGCCACGGCCGATCCCGACCGCTACCCCGAACGCCCCGTCACGATGCTGGTGGGCTTCGCCCCCGGCGGGGGCACCGACACCATCGCCCGCAACGTCGCCCGCTGCCTGAACGAACGGCTCGACCGCGAGGTCGTGGTCGAGAACAAGCCCGGCGGCAGCCAGGCCATCGCCCTCAACGACCTGCTCGGCGCGCCCGCCGACGGCCACACCATGGCCATGGTGACCACCAGCGGACCCGTGGTCGTCCCGCTCCGCGTCCCCACCGTGGGCTACGACAAGGACGACTTCACCCAGCTCAACGAGGTCACCCACGCACCCTCCGTCCTGATCACCCCGGCGGACCTGCACGAGGAGGTCGGCCCCGGGTTCCTCGACCGGGAGGAGGACCTGGTGGTCTCCACCCCCGGCGCCCTCAGCGCGCCCCACCAGACCCTGAACCTGCTGGCCGACGTCAGGGGCGCGCCCCTGCGCGCCGTCCCCTACGAGGGGTCCCGGCCCGCCATCACCGCACTGCTGGCCGGGGACGTGGACGCCGTGTTCACCGAGAGCTCCAAGGAGGTCATGGACCAGCTGGAGGACACGGGACTGCACGTCTCGGTCTCCGGCGGACAGGAGCGGATGCCGCACATCCCGGACGTGCCCACCTTCGAGGAGCTGGGCTACGACGGGCTGCCGATGTCCGACTCCTTCTGGTTCCCCGTCCTGCACGGGGACACCCCCGACGAGCTCGTGGAGCTGTTGGAGGGGCACACGCGCTCCTGCGCCGAGTCCCCGGAGCTCGCCGAGGCCGTGGGTGAGGACTACGTCGCCAACGACCGTCCCACCTCCTCGGATCTGAGCAGGCAGGTCATGGACGCGATGCACGAGAGCTTCGTCGCGCTGATCCGGGAGGAGGAGTCGTGAGCAGCCCCGGTACCCCCGAAACCCTCGACACGGCCGACGGCCCCGGCGGCCCGGCGGACTTCGAGGCCGACAGGACGACCCGGCCCGTGTGGCCCCAGCGGCTGGTGTGGGGCGGCTTCGGCGGCCTCGTCGTGCTGGGCTCGGTCCTGCTGGGGCCGGGCTCGCCCCGGGAGCCCGGCCCGGGCTTCTGGCCCCTCGCCGCGGGGGCGCTCATCCTGGTCGCCGCCTTCGCCATCAGGCCGCCCGTCGGCGACGAGCCCTCCGAGGAGGTCTTCAGCCACAACCCCCGCCGCCTGGTGACGGCCCTGGTCAGCATGGCGGTGTTCACCGCCCTGTTCGCCGTGGCCGGCCTGGTGCTGCCGGTGTTCGCCCTCCAGCTGCTGTGGCTGCGCGTCCTCGCCGGGATGCGCTGGTGGACCGCGCTCCTGCTCTCGGCGGCGGTGACCGCGTTCCTGACGGCGGGCCTGGTGTACGGGCTCAACATCCCCCTGCCTCCCGACCCGATCATCGCGCTCCTGAAGGGAACGAGCTGATGAACCACCTCGACAGCGTCCTCCACGGCTTCCAGGTGGCCCTCCAACCCGGAAACCTCGTGTTCGTGGCCCTGGGCGTCCTCATCGGCACCTTCATCGGCGTCCTGCCCGGCCTGGGCCCGACCGCCACCATCGCCCTGCTCCTGCCCCTGACCTACGTGCTGGACCCGGCCCCCGCGATCATCCTGCTCGCCGGGATCTACTACGGGTCCGTCTACGGCGGAACCATCACCTCGGTGCTGTTGCGCATCCCCGGGGAGGCCTCCTCGGTGGTGACCACCTTCGACGGGTACCCGATGGCGCAGAAGGGCCGGGCCGGACCGGCCCTGGGGATCGCCGCCGTGGGCTCCTTCGTCGGCGGGATCACCGCGACCGTCTTCCTGGTGGTGCTGGCTCCCCTGCTCGCCGGGGTCGCCCTGAACTTCGGGCCGCCCGAGTACACACTCGTCGCCCTGACCGGGGTCCTGCTCGTGGCGTGGATGGGCAACGTGTCCGTCGGCCGGGCGCTGGTCGCCGCCGGGCTGGGGCTCTTCCTGGCCACCGTCGGCCTCGACTCCGTCTCGGGGGAACCGCGGTTCACCCTCGGCAGCACCGACCTCCTCGCAGGGCTGAGCTTCATCCCCATCGCGATGGGCCTGTTCGGGCTCGGTGAGGTGCTGTACAGCATCGACAAGAGCCCCACCGGCACGAAGATCAAGCACAAGATCGGCCGGATCTGGCCCTCGCGCGCCGACTTCCGCCAGTCCGGCGGGGCCCTGGCGCGCGGCACCCTCCTCGGCAGCGTCCTGGGGCTGCTGCCCGGTGGCGGCAGCGTGGTCTCGTCGATGACCGCGTACGTGGTGGAGAAGCGCCGGGCCAAGGACCCCTCCCGGTTCGGCAAGGGCGCCATCGAGGGCGTGGCGGGGCCCGAGGCGGCCAGCAACGCCGGGTCCACCACCGCCTTCGTTCCCCTGCTCACCCTGGGCATCCCGCCCAACGTGGTGCTGGCCCTGCTCTACGGGGCCCTGCTCATCCAGGGCATCACCCCCGGACCGTCCCTGATGGTCAACCAGCCCGACGTGTTCTGGGGTGTGATCGCCTCGATGTTCGTCGGGAACGTTCTGCTGCTGGTGTTCAACACCGCGCTCATCGGCGCCTGGGTGCAGGTCCTGCGCGTGCCCATCACCATCCTGTCGACGGTCGCCCTGGTCGTGATGCTGATCGGCGTGTACACCGTGCAGAACCGGGTGTCCGACATCGTCGTGATGCTGGTGTTCGGGCTGCTCGGGTACGCCCTGCGCAAGTTCGGCTACGAGGTGGGACCGCTGGTGCTGGCGTTCATCCTCGGCGGCATCCTCGAGGTCTCGTTGCGCCAGTCGCTGCTGATCTCCGGGGGTGACTTCTCGATCTTCGTCACCCGCCCGGTCTCCCTGGGCATCCTCGCGGTGGTCGCCGTGGTCGTGCTCGTGGCCTTCGGCCGCCGCTGGGCCCTGTCCCGCCGCGGGATCGCCCCGGCCCAGGAGGAGAGGGCCCCGGAGGACGCGGAGCGCTCCTGACCGCTCACCCTGCCGACACGAGTGTCGCCGGGCGGCACCCGATCGGCCACGGTTCGGCCACCGGAAGCCGACCATCCTCACAGAACCGGAATACTGTCACGGGTTCATCCCCCATCTCCCGAGGAGAACCGTGAAATCCCCCGAACCCTCCGCCCCCGTGCCCCCGGGGCCGGAGACCTCCCCCGGCACCACCCCCGGCCCGGCCTCCGCGCCCGACGGCCCCCGAACCCGAAGCGGGCTGGTCGTCGGCGCGGTCGCCGAGCGGCTCACCGGCGAGGGGGCCCACGTCCTCCTCAGCTCCAGCGTCGACCACACCCACACCATCTCGGAGGCGGGGAGCGCATCCAGCCCTACGCACTGCGCCAGCGGCGACTTCCTGCACCGGACCCCCGAGCTGGCCCCGGCCCCGCCCCTGATCAGCGCACCCTCCTGGGACCTGGTCGCCGGTGCCCTGGCCGAGGTCGTGGCGGACGACGGACACGAGGTGGTGGCCGTCCTCGACAGCCCCATCAGTTCCACCCCCGACATCACCCGGGAGTCCGCCGTCCTGGCCCTGGAGGCGTCGGGGGTCACCGTCCTGCCCGAGATCGAGAGGATCCCGCTGTTCCAGCCCCCGGGCGATGAGGAATTCGACCCCGAGGCGGTCGCCGCCGACCTCATGGGGCAGGAGGTGGAGGCCGTCATCGTCACGGACTCGCTGTTCGGGTTCGACATCACGGCGGAGCTTCTCTCCGCCGGGATGGACCCCGGCGGGGTGTACCTGGAGACCCTGCTCCACGAGCTCATGGAACCGGGCGCCTTCGAGGAGACGGGCCTGCCCGCCGAGGGTGTCACGGTGGTCGGCCACCCCACGGGCGGCCCCGGGTTCGCCCCCGAGGACGTGGATACCTGGAAGCCGGTGCCCAGCCACGGCGGGAACGGCGGCGCACTGTACGACTGCGTGCTGACCACCGCCCTGGCCGCCGAGGCCGCGGGCACCGTGGACCCGGCCGAGATCGCCGCGCACATGCCCGGCGTCACCAGCGGGGAGACCGCCTGCACCGGCTACGCGCCCTGTGTCTCCCTGCTGCGCGAGGGCGGGACGATCTCCTACGTCGGGCCCCGGGGGCCCTTCACGTGGAACGAGGAGGGGATGCTGGTCGACGCGACCCTGAACGTGCTCCGGCTCGGCGCCGACGGCACACCCGGCGAAGCCGAGTCCCGTGCCTTCGAATTCCTCCCGGCAGCGGGACGGTAATCGGATCTTGGTGGTTTCCCGGGGGTGAGCAGGCGATTCTTAGGTCCCGCTTACCCGGACCCGCAGGTACGTTGGCCGCGTGAGTACCGCACCGGAAGACAACACCAGGCCCGAGAACATCAACAGACCCACCGAGGGCTCCCCGCAGCCCAAGTTCGAGCCGGGGGTCGCCACGGAGCCTCCCGTCACGCCGGAGGACCCGGGTGCCGCGGCGGGCGGCCCCGGCGGTGAGGAACTCGACCACGGGTACGACCACGAGTTCGAGGCCGCCCCGGTCGAACCCCGGCCGGGCGGCGCGTTCTCCTCGGAGACGCTGAGCATCATCAGTGTGGCGTTCCTCGCCGTGACCGTCCTCTCCGGCCAGCTGCTGGAGATCCTGACCAGCATGATCCTGGTCGGCGGGCAGGCCATCGACCCGAACCAGATCCGCCAGATCGAGATGCAGATCTGGACGGGCGGCGCGGTGGCCCTGCTCACCGTGCTCGCCGCGACCCTGGCGCTCGCCCTGCTCAACAGGGGCACCCGCAACTGGGCGCGGTGGACCGCCACCGCGACGGCGGTCGTGGGCTTCCTGTTCGTCCTGGCGGCCGCCACCGCGTTCCTGCTGATCCCGGACGCCGCTCCGCAGCAGATGATGCCGCCCGTCATGGAGTAGTACGGCTTTCGAGGATGCGCGGGAGGGGCCGGCACCGGTGCCGGCCCCTCCGCTCGTGTGTGCCCGGCGCAGGAGGACCCCACGGGAACCCGCGTCCCGGGGTTCAGGAGACCGAGCTCAGAAGATCGGTCTCAGGAGATGCGGTCGATGAGCAGCGGGTCGGCTTTCCGGACCGCCGCGTCCTCGATGTCGAAGGACCCTTCCAGGGCCTCGGCGGCGCGGTCGAAGCGCTCGGGCTCGTCGGCGTGCAGGGTGAACAGCGGCTCACCCGTCCTGACCTCCTCGCCCGGCTTGGCGTGCAGGGTGACCCCGGCGCCGAAGGACACCGCGTCCTCCTTGCGGGCACGGCCCGCGCCCAGGCGCCAGGCGGCCAGGCCCACCTGGTAGGCGTCCAGCCTGGTCAGCACACCGTCGGCGGGCGCGAGCACCACGCGGTGCTCGGCCGCCTCGGGCAGGGGCGCGTCCGGGTCGCCGCCCTGGGCGCGGACGAGGTCCTTCCAGGCCTCCAGGGCGCTGCCGTCGCGCAGGGCCTCCGCGGGGTCCTTCACGCCGTTCTCGCCGGGGGTCAGCCCGGTCGCCAGCAGCATCTCGCGGGCCAGGGCCACGGTGAGCTCCACGACGTCGGCGGGGCCGCCGCCGGAGAGCACCTCCACGGCCTCGGCGACCTCCAGCGCGTTGCCGACCTGGCGACCCAGGGGCGTGGCCATGTCGGTGAGCAGGGCGACCGTGCGCACGCCGTGGTCGTTGCCGATGTCCACCATGGTGCGGGCCAGTTCGCGGGCGGAGTCGGCGTCCTTCATGAACGCGCCCGAGCCCACCTTGACGTCGAGGACCAGGGCGGCGGTGCCCTCCGCGAGCTTCTTGCTCATGATGGAGGCGGCGATGAGCGGGATGGACTCCACGGTGCCGGTGACGTCGCGGAGCGCGTAGAGCTTGCGGTCGGCCGGGGCCAGCCCGGTCCCGGCCGCGCAGATCACGCCGCCGGTCTCGGTGATGACCTTCCGCATCTCCTCGGTGGACAGCGACGCGCGCCAGCCGGGGATCGACTCCAGCTTGTCGAGGGTGCCGCCGGTGTGGCCGAGCCCGCGCCCGGACAGCTGCGGGACGGCCGCGCCGCAGGCGGCGACGGTGGGCGTGAGCGGCAGGGTGATCTTGTCGCCGACCCCGCCCGTGGAGTGCTTGTCGGTGGTGGGACGGGCCAGGTCGGAGAAGTCCAGACGGTCGCCGGAGGAGAGCATCGCCTCGGTCCAGCGGCTCACCTCGGCGCGGTCCATGCCGCGCAGGAAGATCGCCATCGCCAGCGCCGCCATCTGCTCCTCGGCCACCTCACCACGGGTGTAGGCCCCGATCACCCAGTCGATCTGCTCCGGGGAGAGCGTTCCCCCGTCGCGCTTGGCTCGGATGATCTCGATGACGTCCATGTCATGTTCCTTCCGTGGTGAGAAGCGGTGGAAAAGGCGTCTCCCCGGCCGCCGTGGCTCGGCGACCGGGGAGACGCCCGGCGGGTCAGGCCAGGTTGTGCGGCCCGAAGGCCTGCGGCAGCACACGCTCCATGGGCCAGACGCCCTCGGGTGTGTCCACCAGCAGCTCCGGTCCGCCGTGTTCGTACAGCAGCTGGCGGCAGCGCCCGCACGGCATCAGGGTCTCACCCCGGCCGTCCACGCAGGCGAAGGCGACCAGGCGCCCGCCTCCGGTGGCGTGCAACGCGCTGACCAGGCCGCACTCGGCGCACAGGCCCACGCCGTAGGAGGCGTTCTCCACGTTGCAGCCGCTCACGGTCCGGCCGTCGTCGACCAGCGCCGCCGCACCCACCGGGTAGTTCGAGTAGGGCGCGTAGGCGTTGGCCATGGCCTCCCGGGCCGCCGCCCGCAGGGCCTGCCAGTCCACCGCGGCGGTGTCGTTCCCAGCGTGTCCGGTCATGATCTGCTCGCCCTCCACTGCTTACCGATCGCGGCCGGCGGCCGCAGGCTCTGCGAGGCCAGCGAGAGCACCAGCAGGGTGGCGATGTGCGGGCTGTACGTGGCCAGCTCGCGTGGCAGCGAGTCGGTGCCGAAGTACCAGAACAGCAGCAGCGATGCCGCGCCGACGGCCAGGGCCGCCAGGGCCGTGGCCCGTTTCTTGGTCTTCCACATCGCGGCGAGAGCAGCCGCGGCACCGAGCAGGGTCAGCACGACGAAGGCGGTGGTCATGGACGCGCCGCCGCCGGCGAAGGAGCTCACCCAGTAGGCCAGGGCGCCGGCCGTCAGCAGCCCGACGGAGACCAGTGCGAGCGGGGGCGTGCCCTTCTCGCGGGTGCTCCAGAGGGCCAGGACCAGGCCGACCAGCAGCAGGAGCGCCGAGACCGGGTAGAGCGCCCCGGACAGGGAGGCCAGCGGACCGGCCGCGGTGAACGCGTACAGCAGCGCGCCGAGGACGGCGGCCACCGAGCCGATCCGGCCGAGCAGGGCCGCGCGCGTGCTCCACAGCGTCCAGGCCAGCAGGGCCGCCACGAACAGCAGGAGCATCGCGTGGATGGCCTCGCCGCCGCCGCGCAGCTGGAGGGCGTCGGTGTAACCGAACAGCCCGGCGCCCATGGCCAGACCGCCGGGGCGCCAGTTGCCGAAGATCATCGCGGCCAGACCGATGTAGCCGCGGCCGCCGGTCTGCCCCTCCTGGTAGATGTTCGAGGCCACCATGGCCAGGAACGCGCCGCCCATACCGGCCAGACCGCCGGAGACGACGACCGCGATGTACTTGAGGCGGTAGACGGCCACACCGAGCGACTCGGAGGCGTCGGGGTTCTCACCGACCGACCGCAGCCGCAGGCCGAAGGTGGTCTTCCACAGCACCAGGTAGGTGAGCGGGACCATCAGGAGCGCGACGAGGGTGAACGCCGACATCCGGGTGGTCAGGCCGATCACCATGTTCGCCAGGTCGCTGACCAGGAACAGGCCGCTGGCCGCCACGGGTCGCAGCAGGTCCGGGACGACCGGCAGGTTGAGTGTCGGGAAGCCCGGTGTGGTCGGTGACTGCGCGGCTCCGGCGCCGGGGATGTCCGCGTACACCAGGATCGACAGGTAGCGCATCGCGCCGAGCATGAGGATGTTGATCGCCACACCGGACACGATGTGGTCCACCGCGAAGGTCACCGTGGCGACCGCGTGCAGCAGACCGCCGGCCATACCGGCGAGGACGCCGGCGATCAGGCCGATCCACGGGTCGCCGGTGCTCCAGGCGAAGTAGGCACCGAACCAGGTGCCCAGGATCATCATGCCCTCGAGGCCGATGTTGATGATGCCCGCCCGCTCGGCCCACAGACCGCCGAGGGCGGCCAGGCCGATGGGTACGGCGAAGGTGAGCGTGGTGCGGACGGTGCCCGAGTCGGTGAGCATGTCCTGGCCGGTGATGACGCGGAGGCCGGCCAGGGAGACGAGCACCGCGGCGAACAGGGTGAGGAAGCGCCAGCGCGACCATCCCCTGGGCCGTGACCGCGGCTTCACCGCTTCCTTGATGTTCAGTTCCTGGCTCACTGTGCCTCCCCGCTGGACTCGACGGTCCTGCCGAGCTGCTTGCCGATCTGCTGCTGCTGGTAGCGACGGCCCCAACGGTGCACGACCTCGTAGACCACGACGACCGTGAGGACGATGGTGGCCTGCGCGATGACCGCGATCTCCTGCGGGATGCCGTCGAAGGGCAGGATGCCCGCCGCCTGGTCCAGGAAGGCCCACAGCAGCGCGGCGAAGACGATGCCCACCGGGTGGTTGCGGCCCAGCAGGGCGATGGCGATACCGATGAAGCCGATACCCGCCGGGAAGTCCAGCGCGTAGTAGTGCGAGTGGCCGAGCAGCTGGGGCAGGCCCACCAGCCCGGCGATCATGCCCGAGAAGAGCATGGACAGGAAGACCATCTTCTTGACGTTCACGCCGCTGGCCTCGGCCGCGGTCTGCGACTGGCCGGTGGCCCGCAGCTCGAAACCGAAGCGGGTGCGGTTGAGCATCATCCAGTAGAGGACACCGACCGCGGCGGCCAGGAAGACGAGGCCGTAGATCTCCCGCTGCGAGCCGAGGAAGCCCGCGGGGATGCCCGGCACCCACGCCGACTCGGGCATGGGCGGCGTGCCGATGTTGTTGGTGCTGATCTCCACCGCGAGGCGGTCGGTGCTCAGCAGGTAGGCGGTGATGCCGGTGGCGATCGCGTTGAGCATGATCGTGGAGATCACCTCGGACACCCCGCGCGCCACCTTGAGGTAACCGGCGATGCCGGCCCACACACCGCCGACCACGATGGCAGTGGCGATGATGACGATCTGGCTGATCACCGGCGGCAGCACGAGGTAACCGCCCACGGCCGCGGCCAGCAGCGCCGCGAGCCGGTACTGGCCGTCCACGCCGATGTTGAACAGCTTCATCTTGAAGCCGATCGCCACGGCCACGGCGGCCAGGTAGTACGTGATGCTGCTGTTGATGATCTGGACCATGCTGTCCGGCCGGGTGCCGAACTCGGCCATCCGCCCGAAGGTCTGGAACGGTGCGATACCGCTGAAGTACAGCACGGCGGCGGTGACGGCGATCGCGATCACGCCGGCGGACAGGACCGCGGCGAAGGACAGCGCCATCATCGCGGCCAGGCGGTGGAACAGCACGAACGCCAGGGCCGAGCCGACCAGCGCGCCGAGAGCCGCCGCGACGGGTTCGATCAGCTGGAGGTCCAGTACCCAGGCGGAGACCAGGCCGCCCGCCACCGCCAGGATGAACGACATCGGGAGGACGAGGACGTTGTGGAGGGGCGTGCCCTCCTCCTTGGTCCCGTCGGCCCCGATCCGGCGCTCGTCCGGGGTGATCGGCGCCAGCGCCGCCACGAGGCCGAAGGCCAGCGTGACGCCGATGAGGAGCGCCGCCCACCACAGGAGGAACAGGTCCAGGGCGAAGGTGGCCGCGACCCCCAGGACCACGGCCAGGAGAAGGACGACGGGTGCCGCGACGGTGCGGCGTCCGGAGTTACTCATGCGCCGCCCTCGCTCTCGTTCCGGTTGGTGCCCTCAGCACCGCTGCCACCTTCTGTCGTGTGCGCGTCCGCGCCGTCCAGCCCGGCGCCGGTCATGGCGGAGCCGAGCTGTTCGGGGGTGACGCTGGTCGGGTCGGCCTCCGCGACCAGGCGGCCGCGCAGGATGACGTGGAGTGTGTCGGACATGCCGATGAGCTCGTCGAGGTCGGCGGAGATCAGCAGGACGGCCAGCCCGGCGGCGCGCGCCTCGCGCAGCTGCTCCCAGATGGCCGACTGCGCGCCCACGTCCACGCCCCGGGTGGGGTGCGCGGCGACCAGAAAGCGCGGGTCCCCGCTCATCTCACGGCCGATGATGAACTTCTGCTGGTTGCCCCCGGACAGCGCGTCGGCGATGACGTCGATGTTGGGGGTGCGCACGTCGTACTCGGAGACGATGCGCTCGGAGTCGGCGCGGGCCCCGGCCCGGTTGATCCAGGAGCCCCTGACGCTGGGCCGGCGGGTCTGGTGGCCCAGGATCCGGTTCTCCCACAGCGGGGACTCCAGCAGCACGCCGTGCCGGTGGCGGTCCTCGGGGATGTAGCCGACCCCGGCCTCGCGGATGCGCAGCGTGGCCCAGTCGGTGATGTCCCGGCCCTCGAGGGTGATGGTGCCGGAGGCGATCCGGCGCATGCCCATGATGGCCTCGATCAGTTCGGACTGGCCGTTGCCCTCGACGCCGGCGATACCGACGATCTCGCCCTGGCGGATGTCCAGGGAGACGTCGTCGACGACGGGCCGGTCCTCCGGCGAGCGCACGGTGACCCCGGTCATCGACAGGACGACGTGGTCGGTGACGGTGGACTCGCGCAGCTCGGGCACGGGCAGCTCGCCGCCCACCATGAGTGTGGCCAGCTCGCGGGCGGTGGTGGCGCGCGGGTCGGCGGTGGCCACCGTGGTGCCGCGGCGGATCACGGTGATCTCGTCGGCGACCGACAGGACCTCGTCGAGCTTGTGCGAGATGAAGATGACCGTGAGGCCCTCGCGCTTGAGCTCGCGCAGGTTGTCGAAGAGCTCGTCGACCTCCTGCGGGACCAGGACGGCGGTGGGCTCGTCCAGGATGATCGTCTCGGCGCCGCGGTAGAGGACCTTGAGGATCTCCACGCGCTGGCGGTCGCCGACGCCCAGTTCCTCCATGAGGCGGTCGGGGTCGACCCCGAGCCCGTACTGGGCGGACAGCTCCTGGATGCGGCTCCTGGCGTTGCGGCCGATGCCGTGCTTGCGCTCGGCGCCCAGGACCACGTTCTCCAGCACGGTGAGGTTGTCGGCGAGCATGAAGTGCTGGTGCACCATGCCGATGCCGTGCCTGATGGCGTCCGAGGGCGAGTTGAAGCGTACTTCCTGGCCCCGGACCAGGATCTGGCCCTCGTCCGGCTTGTGCATGCCGTACAGGGTCTTCATCAGCGTGGACTTGCCTGCGCCGTTCTCGCCGACGATGGCGTGCACGGTACCGGGAGCCACGGTGATGTCGATGTCGTGGTTGGCCACGACGCCGGGAAAACGTTTCGTGATCCCGTGCAGCTCAACAGCGAAGGGCTCCAAGGCCTCGTCGCCCGATGGCGTGCTGCTCATCTTTCTCCTCGTGGAAACAGCAACGTGGCGCACGGGACCGGTGTGGTCGTGTCCGGACGCCCTCGTCGCGGAAAACGGCAACCGGGACGGCACCGGGAGGGGACTGCTCCCCTGCACCGGTGCCGTCCTGGGGCACTGTCACCGCGGGCTCTGCCCGCGGTGGGACAACATCATGCCTCGACCAGCGCTTACGGCTGGGTCGGGACCTCGATCTCGCCGTCGATGATCTCCTGCTTGATGGCGTCGAGCTCTTCCTGGATCGGCGCGATGGCCTCCTCGTTCGACTGTGTGTAGTCCACACCGCCGTCGGCGAGGTCGAAGCGCTGGATGCCGGTCTGCGGCTCACCGTCGACGACGGCCTTGATCATCTCGAAGACGGAGACGTCGACCTGCTTGATGGCGGAGGTCAGCACGTACGGCTTCTGCTCGTCCTCGGCGTTCTCGTACTGGTCGCTGTCGACGCCGATGAAGGTGAAGTCGTTGTCGACGGCGGCCTGGAGGACACCGTTGCCCGAGGCGCCGGCGGCGTGGTAGATCACGTCGGCGCCGCGGTCGTACTGGGCCTGGGCGGCCTCACGGCCCTGGGCCGGGTCGCTGAAGCCGCTGAAGTCCGGCGGCTGGCTCAGGTAGTTGACCTCGACCTCGATGTCCTCGTTCACGTGCTCGACGCCCGCGGCGAAGCCGGCCTCGAACTTGTGGATCAGCGGGGTCTCGACCCCGCCGACGAAGCCGACGTGGTCCTCCTCGGTGGTCAGCGCCGCGGCCGCACCGGCCAGGAAGGAGGCCTGCTCCTCGGCGAAGACCAGGCTGGTGACGTTCGGGAACTCCTCCTCGTCGACCTCGGAGTCGACGATCGCGAAGTTGGTGTCGGGGTAGTCCCCGGCCACGGCCTCCATGGGCTCCTGGTAGGCGAAGCCGACGCCGATGACGACGTCGAAGCCCTCCTCGGCCATGTTGGCGAGGCGGTCCTGCTTGTCGGAGTCGGCCTCACCGTCGGCCGGCTCGAAGTCGGCCGTCTCGACGCCGAGTTCCTCGGCCGCGCGCTCCAGGCCCCGGAAGGCGGAGTCGTTGAAGGAGCGGTCGCCGCGGCCACCGACGTCGTAGGCGAGACCGACGCGGACCTCGGAAGAGGCCTCCTCGTCGCTGCCTCCGTCGGCTCCGCCGTCTTCGGCCGCGTTGTCACACGCGGTCAGTGCCAGCACGCCCGCCGCGGCGACCGCGGCGAACTTGGCTGCGTTGCTGCGCTTCACTTGAAACTCTCCCCTTCGCCCTCTCAGCGGCCCGCATTCCGAGCGGAACCGACCTGAGTTCTGCTGCCGGACAATATCCGCTGGCCGAAAGTACACCTAACCAACGGACGGAGTTGTTATGAAGGCGAGAGCAGAGTGACACGGTGCCTTACCTGGAAGTTACCAACAGCACACCGGATCGGGGCAACCAACGGCCTATTGGCTGTTTTTGACCTCCCCTTCCCCTGAAAAACCGGCCCGTGCGACGGCGCGTGTCGTGACCTTCACCCAAGGTCACACGCCCACGTCGGACCCAACCGGTCTAGACCGGACTGACCCATTCGCGGCCGGTGCCCTCGGGCCACGGCGCCTCGTCGGGCCGAGCTCATTCGTCGAGGAAGGCCACGACGGCTTCCTTGAAGACCCTGGAGGAGACGGCGTTGGCGTGGTCGCGGCCGGGGATCTCCACGTGCGATCCGCCGCAGCGTTCGGCGAGCTCCCGCGCACCCTCCGCGACGGTGTCCCTGGCTCCGGAGACCAGGAGCACCGGGATCCCCTCGGGACGCGGTTCCTCCTGGAAGGGGCGGGAGGCCTGCCCCCGGGCACAGGCGGCGAGGGCCGCGGCGTCGTTGCCCGGAAGCCCGGCGACGGTGCGGTAGACGTGGTCGAAGGGGCTGTCCCCCTCGCCGGGTCCGGTCGTGTCCAGGCCGGCCAGGGCGTCGGCCGGGCCGAACCCGCCCAGGACCAGGCGGCGCACCCGCTCGGGCGCGGTGAGCGCGAGCTCCCAGGCCAGCCGGGACCCCATGGAGTAGCCGACGGCGTCGACGCTCTCCAGGCCCAGCTCGTCGAGCATCGCCAGGAGGTCGGCGACGAAGTGTTCGGGCAGGTAGAGACCGCTGTCGGTGGGTTTGTCGCTGGCCCCGTGGCCGCGCAGGTCCGGGCCGATGACACGGCGTCCGGCGGTGTCGAGGACACGCGGCCATCCGGCGGCGCGCCAATTCATGTCGAAGCTGGTCCCGAAACCGTGCAGCAGAAGCACCGGTACGGAGTCGGCCGGGTTCTGGGAAGGCAAATCCGCATAGCGCATTGTCACGTCTCCAGCGAGATTCGCAGTCATGAATCCTTCCGTTCTTATGCCGGGGGTGGGATTTGGTGGAAAAACACGAGGACCCATTCAGATGTTCCTATAAACGGGGACCCGTACGGGGCGCTGCCGTTTGTGTCGACATCCGAACGGGTCCCCGTTGAAGGTGGGACCTTCGGCGTAGTGGTCCAGGGGTGCCGGGCGTCAGTCCGTCGGGGGCTTGAGCCGCACCCGGCGCTTGGGCTTGGCGTCCTCGGTCGGGACGCGACCGACGATGCCGGCCTGCGGGGCGCTCTCCTCGACCTCGACGGCGAAGGTCACCAGCGGGTCGCCGACCGGGACGACCTGCTCCTCCTCGGCGTGCAGCTCGACCACGCGCCCGGCCTTGGGCGAGGGGATGACCACGGCCGACTTGGTGGTCTCCACCTCGACCAGCGGGTCGTTGCGGCCGATGGTGTCACCGACCGAGACCTGCCATTCGAGGACGGTGGCCTCGACCAGTCCTTCGCCCAGGTCGGGAAGGGTGAAGGTGATGTTCTCTTCTGCCATGTCGGCTAGTACTCCAGGGTTCGCTGGACCGCGAGCAGGACGCGGTCGATCGTCGGCAGGTACTGGGGCTCCAGCGGTCCAGCCGGGTAGGGGACGTCGAATCCGGTGACGCGCTGGACCGGGGCGGCCAGCTCACGGAAGCAGTTCTCGGTGACGAGGGTGGCCACCTCGGCACCGAGCCCGGCGGTGAGCGGGGCCTCGTGGACGACCACGGCGCGCTTGGTCCGCGAGACCGAGGCGGCCAGTCCGGCGGTGTCGATGGGCTTGAGCCAGCGCAGGTCCAGGACCTCCAGGTCGACCCCGTCCTCGGCGGCGAGTTCGGCGACCTGGACGCACTTGTGCACCATCGCGCCCCAGGCGACGAGGGTGGCGTGGCGTCCGGGGCGGACGATGCGGCTGGTGCCGATGGGGTCGGTGGGCTCGCTCAGTTGGACCGGGCGGCGGTCCCAGTAGCGGGCCTTGGGCTCCATGAAGACGACCGGGTCGTCGGAGCGCACCGACTGCAGCAGCAGGCTGTAGGCCTCACCGGGGTCCGAGGGGGCGACGACCTTCAGCCCGGGGGTGTGGGCGAAGAGGGCCTCGAGGCTCTCGCCGTGGTGTTCGGGCGCCTGGATGCCGCCGAAGGAGGGCAGGCGCAGGGTGATCGGCATGGGTGCGGCGCCGCGGGTGCGGTAGTTCATGCGCGCCACCTGGTTGACGATCTGGTCGACGGCCGGGTAGGCGAAGCCGTCGAACTGGAGCTCGGGGACGGGCCGCCAGCCGTTCATGGCCAGGCCGACCGCCATGCCCATGATGGCGGACTCGGCCAGCGGGGTGTCGAAGACGCGCTGGTCGCCGAACTCCTTCTGGAGGCCGTCGGTGACCCGGAAGACCCCTCCGAGGGCTCCGACGTCCTCACCGAAGACGAGGACGTTCGGGTCCTCCGAGAGCAGGACGCGCAGGGCGCGGTTGATGGCCTGCTGCATGGACAGCTCGACGGTGCGGGGCTCGACCGCGGTGTCGGCGCGTTCGATCAGCTCTGTCACAGCTCGACCTCTTCCTGCCAGGTGCGGTGCTGCCGGGTCAGCTCGTCGGTGGTCTCCCGGAAGACGTGGGTGAACAGCTCCGAGCCGTCGGGCTCGGGGGCGGCGGCGACCCCGTCGCGGATCTCCTCGGCCCTTCTGGCGGCCTCGGCATCGACGTCGGCGAAGAACTCCTCGTCGGCGTGCCCGGCCTCGAGCATGGCGGCGCGCAGCAGGTCGATGGGGTCGCGCCGGCGCCAGCGGTCGGCGTCGGACTCGTCGCGGTAGCGGCCGGGGTCGTCGGAGGTGGAGTGGGGCTCGACGCGGTAGGTGAGGGCCTCGATGACGGTGGGGCCGCCGCCGTTGCGGGCGCGTTCGACCGCCTCGGCGGTGACCGTGTGGACGGCTCCGGCGTCGTTGCCGTCGACGAGGACGCCGGTCATGCCGTAGCCCTCGGCGCGCGCGGCGATGGAACCGCCCGCGACCTGGCGCTCGTTGGGCACCGACAGGGCCCACTGGTTGTTCTGGCAGAAGAAGATGACGGGTGCCGTGAAGACCCCGGCGAAGTTCATGGCCTCGTGTACGTCGCCCTCGGAGCTGGCGCCGTCGCCGAAGTAGGCCATGGCGACGCCGTCGTCACCGCGGAGGCGTTCGCCGAGCGCCCAGCCCACGGCGTGGGGGACGGGGCCGCCGACCACCGCGTTGATGGCGCCGAAGCGGGACTCCATGACGTCGTAGAGGCCGCCGTGCCACAGGGCCCGGTGGGTGGCCATGTAGCCGACCATCTCGACGCCGTAGGCGAGGGCGGCGGCCATCTCACGGTAGGTGGGGAAGACGAAGTCGCGGGTGGGGTCGAGAGCGCTGGCGCTGCCGACCTGCGCGGCCTCCTGTCCCCGGACGGAGACGTAGGCGGGGAAGACGCCCTGGCGCTGGAGGGCGATGGCCTCGGTGTCCAGATCACGCGCGGTGCGCATGTCGCGGTAGAGGCCGCGGGTCAGTTCGGGTGTCAGGTGCTCCACGGTGATGGCGCCCTGACCCGTCGACTCTTGGGGTGGCATGTCGAGCGGCTCCCAACGTGGCCCTGCGCGCGTGGTGGCGCGACCGGGGCTCGGGGGTGGTCACGGTATGCCTTGATTCTCCGGCTAACTGTACATTTGCGCTAGATATGTCCGAACAGTCGATACATCAGCGAACGAAGACCCTGGTTTCGTTCCCATGTGTCCAGGTTCAGACACTCCACGCGAGGGAAAACGACACACAGCGCCAAACATCACGAAACGCCATCAACACCCTCACTCCCGAAGGCCACCCGAGGGTTGGAGCCCGGACACGGAGAGTGCACACACGGGGCGCGGGGAGCACCTTCACCTGCCCCGTCACAGGAGTCGTTGTATGTCCTTACAGATACGACAAATACGCACGGAATGGACCCATGGGCAAGAATTTCTGGCTGATTCCGGACAGGAGGGTGTAGTTACCGGCCAGTCAGGGAAACCCTGGGCCCACCCCGCGCGTCAACCTGAGTACAGTCGGAACTCCTCCGCCACACCCCCGTCTGGCGGTTCGCACAAGAGGTCCGAGCGCACCAATCCCCCGATCCCCCACTCGACCCACCAGCATCCGCCGAACGTGCGCCCAGCATCTCGCCGACTGAGATTTCGATGGACGAAAACAACGTTTACCTGGTATTTGCTTAGCTCCCTGTCAAAGATGACAGCGAGGAGCTGAGCACTGCGACAAGAGCACACGAGGAGCACGCACATGGCCATGGGCGACCAGCGCAGGAGCGGCCGGCGGCCGGACACGACCGACCAGACCATTCTGAGCGCGCTCGCCAAGGACGCTCGGACCGGCATCACGGAGATCGCCGCACTGGCCAACGTCTCCCGGGCCACGGCCTACAACCGGATCAAGCGGCTCACTGACGAGGGGGTCATCCGCGGCTACTCCGTGGTGACCGACCACTCCAAGATGGGGCTCGGCGTCACCGCGCTCGTCCTCATCTCCGGCAGCCAGCCCGACTGGCGGGCCAACCGGGAGATCCTCTCGTCCTACCCCGAGATCGAGTACTGCTGGTACGTGGTGGGGTCGGCGGACATCGTCCTGCTGGTCCGCGTCGCCAACACCAACCAGCTGCGTGACCTGATTCTGAGCCGTCTCCAGTCGCTCCCCGGCGTGACGTCCACCCAGACGCTCACCGTCATCGACGAGGTCGTACACCGACCGGTCGTGGAGCCCTCCGAGGGGAGCGAGTGACCTCGCCCCTCCCCCGGCTCAGCCCCTGACCACCTCGGCGACCGAGGCCATCAGTTCGGACAGCAGTTCCGATCCGCGCGCGCGGATGGCCGCGACGTCGTCGTCCACCCCCAACACCACCTCGGCGTAGGCCTTGAGCTTGGGTTCGGTCCCCGAAGGGCGCAGCGTCACCCGCCCCCACACCCCGCCCCCCAGCTCGAAGCGCAGAGCGTCGGTCGGCGGCAGCCCCTCATGGCCGCCGGCGAAGTCGACGACCCCCGACACCTTCAGGGGGCCGAACGCGGCGGGCGGTTCGGCGCGCAACCGCCGCATCGCCGCGGAGATCTCCGACAGGTCCTCCACTCGGACCGACAGCTGGTCGCTCAGGTGCAGACCGTACCTGCGCGCCTGGTCGTCGAGGAGGTCGACCAGGGTGCGGCCCCGCGCCTTGGCCTCCGCGGCCAGGGACAGCGCCGTCAGCGCGGCACTGATCCCGTCCTTGTCGGCCACCGGTCGGTCCCGGTCACCGCCCACGCAGTACCCCAGCGCCTCCTCGTAGGAGAACACCCTGCGCTGCCCGGGGGCGCCCGCGCGGGCCAGCCACTTGAACCCGGTCAGGGTCTCCTCGTAGTGCACGCCCCGGTCCCGGGCGATCTTGCCGAGCAGGCTGGAGGAGACGATCGAGGTGGCCACCACCCGCTCGTCACCGCTCGTGTGGTCGAGCACGTACGCGGCGAGCAGGCCGCCGACCTCGTTCCCGGTGAGCAGGCCGTGCCCGGGAACGGCGAGCGCCAACCGGTCGGCGTCGGGGTCGTTGGCCACCACCAGGTCGGCCCCGTGCGCCTCCCCCGCCGCCAGGGCCAGGTCCATCGCCCCCGGCTCCTCCGGGTTCGGGAAGGCGACCGTGGGGAAGTCGGGGTCGGGCTCGAACTGCTCCGCCACGACCTCGGGCGACGCGAAACCGGCCTTCTCCACCGCGGCCAGCAGCACCCGGCCGCCCACCCCGTGCAGGGGTGTGTAGACCACCGACAGGTCACGGGGGCCCTCGGGCACCATCGCGGTCACCGCGTCCAGGTACCCGCTGACCGCCTCGGGCCCCAGCACCGCCCAGTCCTCGCCCAGCGGGAGCGCGCCGACCGGCCCCACCTCGTCGATGGCGGCGGAGATCTCGGTGTCCACCGGGGAGACGATCTGACTGCCCGCGTCGTCGCCGGAGCCGCCCACGTACACCTTGTAGCCGTTGTCCTGGGGCGGGTTGTGGCTGGCGGTGACCACGATCCCGGCGTCCGCGCCGAGCTCTCGCAGGGTGTACGCCAGGACGGGGGTGGGCAGCGGGCCGGGCAGCAGGGACACCCTGTGCCCGGCCCCGGTGAGCACGGCCGCGCTGTCCCGGGCGAAGTCGGCGGACCGGTGCCGGGCGTCGTAGCCGATGACCACGTGCTTGCCGCCCTCGCCGAGCCAGGCTCCGATCCCCGCCGCGGCGCGCATGACCACGACCCGGTTCATCCGGTTGGGCCCGGCGCCCAGGGCACCGCGCAGACCCGCCGTACCGAACTCCAGCCGGGCGGCGAAGCGGTCGGTGAGGTCGGCCAGGGCCGCCCCGTCACCGGCCTCGACCCGGGCCAGCAGCGCACCCAGTTCTCCCCGGGTCGCGGGGTCCGGGTCCTGGTCGAGCCAGTCCCTGGCCTGGACGAGGAGGGCGGAGTCGAGCATGGGGAGGTCCTTTCCGGATGGCGGGCCACAGG
Organism: Nocardiopsis ganjiahuensis DSM 45031; assembly: GCF_000341085.1. Taxonomy (GTDB): domain Bacteria; phylum Actinomycetota; class Actinomycetes; order Streptosporangiales; family Streptosporangiaceae; genus Nocardiopsis; species Nocardiopsis ganjiahuensis. The sequence continues at coordinate 73,130 of NZ_ANBA01000015.1, forward strand.
GGGTGTTCTTTCCCGTTCGATCGCCGGGGAGGCCGATCCCCTTCAACACAGTGCGAGAGGAGTCGAGCCGTCAGCGAGGAACGAGCCAGAGTGAGAACTGCGCCCGAGGCGTCTGTCGAGGGTGGTGGCGGGCGACGGGCGGACGTGGACGACGATGCCGTGCCGCCTCGACCCGAACCCCTCCGCGGAAGCGACGGGCGGGCGGAGGCCCGAAATCAGAGCCGTTCGACGACGTCCGCGAGCAGGCGGCCCACGGTGGCGGCGGAGTCGCGTCCGGTGGCCAGGACGTCCTCGTGGTCGAGGTTGGCGCCCTGCAGACCGGCGGCGATGTTGGTGACCAGGGACATCCCCAGCACCCGCATCCCGGCCTCACGGGCGGCGATGGCCTCCAGGACGGTGGACATGCCGACCAGGTCGGCGCCCATGGCGCGGAGCATGCGGATCTCGGCGGGGGTCTCGAAGTGCGGGCCGGGCATGGCCGCGTAGACGCCCTCGGGCAGGTCGGGGTCGACCTCGCGGGCGATCGCGCGCAGTTCGGGGGTGTAGGTCTCGGTGAGGTCGACGAAGGTCGCTCCGCTCAGCGGCGACTTCGCGGTCATGTTGATGTGGTCGGCGATGAGCACCGGCGAGCCCACGGCGTAGTCGGTGTTGATACCGCCGGCGGCGTTGGTGAGCACGATGGTCTTCGCGCCCGCCGCGGCGGCGGTGCGCACGTTGTGCACGACCGCGTCGGTGCCGTGGCCCTCGTACAGGTGGGTGCGGCCCAGGAAGGCGAGGACGTGGCGGTCGCCGTCGGCGATGCTCCGGAGGGTGCCGCTGTGGCCGTCCACGGCCGGGGGCAGGAACCCGGGGAGTTCGGAAGAGGGGAGTTCGTGCTCGGAGTCGCCGAGCAGGTCGGCGGCGGTCGCCCAACCGGACCCCATCACCAGGGCCACGTCATAGCTGTCCACACCGGTGCGCGAACGCAGCTCGGTTGCGGCCTCCTCGGCGGCGGCCTGGGGTGTGCGAGTCACTGCGAGTTCTCCGTTCGTCGGTACCGCGTGCGCGGTTCGGGGTGGGTGCCGGTGTCCCGGAACCGGGTGTGTGCCGGCCCCGGGTCTACGGGCTTCCGGGGTGCAGGGGGCGCGCCATCACTTCCTGGGGTCCCGCGCTTCCGGGCACGACCGTCCCGGTGAAGTCGAAGCCCGAGGCCTTGTAGACGCGCTGCGCCGGCTGGTTGGCCTGGTTGACGCACAGCACGATGGTGTCGGCGTGCGGTGCCACCTCCTCGGCCAGGCCGTCCAGCAGGGGTGCGGAGCACGAGGCCCGGCCGACCCCCCGGCCCTGCCATTGTGGCGTGACGTAGTAGGCGCGCAGCAGTACGGCGCGCTCCGGCGAGTCGACCAGCTCCGATCGGATGGCCCGGTCCAGGACCCCGAACCCGGCGCAGGCGGCCCGGGCCGAGTCGAGGTCGGTCAGCGCCCCTTCCAGGGCCACGACCGCGTACGGGAAGCGCTCGGGGTCGCGGTCGGCGTCGGGGAGGGTCCGGACGGGCAGGCCGGTGAAGCGCAGCTGCTCGGGCGGCAGGTCGTGTCCGAGCAGGGCCTCGCGGAGCAGGGCCGTCTCGGCGGACTCCTCGTCCAGCCGGACCAGGCGCACCTGGGCGGTGTCCCAGCGGCCCGCCGCCCTCTTCCGGGAGCCCTTCCAACGCGTCATCGTGGCTCCGGCAGCTGGGGGACGGGGTGGTAGCCGGTCCGCACCGGCCGCGCGAGGACGCTCTGCATGCCGTGCTCGCCCGCGTCGTGGCGGCGGCCGGTGGGCGTGAACCCGGCGGCCCGGTAGGTGCGGTCCCCGGCTTCGTTGCCGTCGGTGACGCACAGCACGATCCGGTCGGCACGGGGCGCGATCGCCGCCACCAGCAGGTCGAGGAGCGGGGCGGCGCAGGCGGCCCGGCCGATGCCCCGGCCCTGGTGTTCGGGGGTGACGTAGAAGGCGCGCAGCAGCACCGCGCGGTCGGGGTCGTCGACGAGCGCGCGCAGCACGGCCGGGCGCCGGTCGATGATGCCGAACCCCGCGCAGGCCTCGAGTGCGGCGGAGCGGTCGGTCAGCGGGACGTCGTTGCGCACGACGGCGTAGGGGTAGCGGTCCGGGTCCTCGTCGGCACGCGGCAGGGTGTGTACCGCCTCGGCGACGAACCGGCGCTGCTCCGGGGCCACCCGGTGGCGGGGCACCACCTCGCGCAGCAGGGCCACCTCGGGAGTGGTGCGGTCCAGGCGGACCAGGCGCAGACCCGGCACGCGACGCGGTTCGGGCACCGGGGCCCCGGTGAGCTGGGTCTCGGCCTGTTCTGGAGTGTTCGCGGACACCGTTCCTCCATTGGGCTGTCGGTCCGGTCCGCCCCCCGAAGCGGGGGCGGGCCGGGCCGTCAGTCTTACACCCCGACCGGGTGCCAGACCGTCTTGGTCTCCAGGAAGGGAGTCATCCGGGAGGTGCCGGGGTCGGCGTCGAACCAGGCGTCCTCCCCTCCCTCGGCCTCGGGGCCGGGGCGCAGCACCCGGGTGAGGGTGTCCGCCGCGGCCTTCTCGAACTCCACCGCCGACGTCCCGGCCCCGGTCAGGTCCAGGGCGTTGACGTCGGCGTGCGAGGCCAGGTGCGGGCCGATCTCGGCCGCCTTGCCGGTGAGCAGGTTGACCACGCCGCCGGGCAGGTCGGAGGTGGCGAGCACCTCGGCGAGGTCGATCGCGGCCAGCGGCGCCTTCTCGGAGGTGACCACCACGGCGGTGTTGCCGGTGGCGATGACCGGGGCGATCACCGAGGTGAGCCCGAGCAGCGGGGCGTCCTGGGGCGCGAACACCGCGACCACGCCGGTGGGTTCGGGTGCGGAGTGGTTGTAGAAGGGCCCGGAGACGGGGTTGGCCCCGCCCAGGACCTGGGCGAACTTGTCGGTCCAGCCCGCGTAGTACACCCAGCGGTCCACGGCCGTGGACACCGTGCGGTCCGCCTCGGCCCGGGACAGGCCCCGGGCGTCGACGAGCCGGGCGGCGAACTGCTCGCGGCGCCCCTCCATGACCTCGGCGACCCGGTACAGGATCTGGCCGCGGTTGTAGGCGGTGCGCCCGGACCAGCCGCCGAAGGCCTTGCGGGCGGCGCCGACCGCGTCGCGGGCGTCCTTGCGGGAGGCGAGCGAGGCGTTGGCCAGGTGGGTTCCGTCCGCTGAGGCCACGGGGTAACTCCTGCCGGACTCCGAGCGCGGGAAGGCCCCGCCGAGGTAGAGCTTGTAGGTCTTGCGGACCGCGAGGCGGGCCGGTACGGCGCCGGCCCCGGCCGCCGTCCCGGCCGCCTCGGCCTTGGCGCCGGCCTTGGCCGCGCCCTTCTTCTTGTTCTCGCGCCGCTCAGCCAAGGTAGGCCTCCAAACCGTGGCGGCCGCCCTCGCGGCCGTATCCCGACTCCTTGTAGCCGCCGAAGGGGCTGGTCGGGTCGAACTTGTTGAACGTGTTGGACCAGATCACACCGGCACGCAGGCGCTCGGCGGTCCACAGCATGCGGGAGCCCTTCTCGGTCCACACGCCCGCGGACAGCCCGTAGGGGGTGTTGTTGGCCTTGGTGACGGCCTCCTCCGGGGTGCGGAAGGTCAGGACCGACAGCACGGGGCCGAAGATCTCCTCGCGGGCCACCCGGTGCGCCTGGCTGACGCCGGTGAGCACGGTGGGCGCGAACCAGTAGCCGCGCTCGGGCAGCTCGCACGCGGGCGACCAGCGCTCGACGTTCTCCTCGTCGGCGGTGGCGGTGAGCTCACGGACCCGCTCCAACTGGGCGGCGGAGTTGATCGCGCCGATGTCGGTGTTCTTGTCCAGCGGGTCGCCCAGGCGCAGCTTGGAGATGCGCTCCTTGAGACGGGGCAGGAACTCCTCGGCGATCGACTCCTGGACGAGCAGGCGCGAACCCGCGCAGCACACGTGGCCCTGGTTGAAGAAGATGCCGGAGACCACGCCCTCCACGGCCTGGTCGAGGGCGGCGTCGTCGTAGACGATGTTGGCGCCCTTGCCGCCGAGCTCCAGGGTGACGCGCTTGTCGGTGCCGGCCACGGCGCGGGCGATCTGGCGGCCCACCTCCGTGGAGCCGGTGAAGGCGACCTTGTCGGTGCCCGGGTGCTGGACCAGGGCCCGGCCGGTCTCGCCGGCGCCGGTGAGGATGTTGACCACGCCCGGGGGCAGGTCGGCCTCCTGGCAGATCTGGGCGAAGACCAGCGCGGTCAGCGGGGTGGTCTCGGCGGGTTTGAGCACGACGGTGTTGCCGGTGGCCAGGGCCGGGGCGATCTTCCACGCGAGCATGAGCAGCGGGAAGTTCCACGGGATGACCTGGGCGGCCACGCCGAGCGGCCTGGGGTCGGGGCCCAGCCCCGCGTGGGAGAGCTTGTCGGCCCAACCGGCGTAGTAGAAGAAGTGCGCGGCGACCAGCGGGAGGTCGACGTCGCGGGTCTCCTTGATGGGCTTGCCGTTGTCCATCGACTCCAGGACGGCCAGCTCGCGGGAGCGCTCCTGGATGATCCGGGCGATGCGGAAGAGGTACTTGCCGCGCTCGGCTCCGCTCATGCGGCTCCACACGGTGTCGTACGCGCGTCGGGCGGCGGCGACGGCGCGGTCGACGTCCTCCGGCGCGGCGACGGCCACCTGGGCGAGCTTCTCCTCGTCGGCCGGGTTGAGCGTGGTGAGGTACTCACCGCTCCGCGCCGGGGTGAACTCGCCGTCGATGAACAGGTCGTAGGTCTCGCGCAGGCTGACGACGGAGCGGGACTCCGGTGCGGGCGCGTACTCGAAGATCACGGCTCAGTCCTGCGTGTAGTAGTCGGGGCCCGGGTAGGTGCCGGTGGACAGCCTGGTGCGCTGCATGAGCAGGTCGTTGAGCAGGCTGGAGGCGCCGATGCGGAACAGGTCCGGGGTCAGCCAGTCGGGGCCGGCGGTCTCGTTGACCAGGACCAGGTTGCGGACGGCGTCCTTGGTGGTGCGGATCCCCCCGGCGGGCTTGACGCCGATGCGGCGGCCGGTGGCGGCGAAGTGGTCGCGCACGGCCTCCAGCATGATCAGGGTGACCGGCGGCGTCGCGGCCGGGGCGACCTTGCCGGTGGAGGTCTTGATGAAGTCCCCTCCGGCCCGCATGGCCAGGTGGGAGGCGCGGCGCACGTTGTCGTAGGTGACCAGCTCGCCGGTCTCCAGGATGACCTTCAGGTGCGCTTCACCGCAGGCCTCCTTGACCGCGACGATCTCCTCGTGCACCTTCAGGTAGTCGCCGGACAGGAAGGCGCCGCGGTCGATGACCATGTCGATCTCGCTCGCGCCGTCGGCGACCGCCTGCCGGGTGTCGGCCAGCTTGACCTCCAGGGGCGCGCGCCCGGACGGGAACGCGGTGGCCACCGAGGCCACGCCGATCCCGGTGCCGCGCAGCGCCTCGACGGCGGTGGCGACCATGTCGGGGTAGACGCACACGGCGCCCACGTGCGGCACGGTGCGGTCGGCCGGGTCGGGCAGGGCGGCCTTGGCGCACAGGGACCGGACCTTGCCGGGTGTGTCCGCGCCCTCGAGCGTGGTGAGGTCCACCATGGAGATGGCCAGGTCGATGGCCTTCGCCTTGGCGGTGGTCTTGATCGACCGGGTGGACAGGTCCTGGGCACGGGCCCGGGCGCCGACCTCGTCGACCCCCGGGAGGCCGTGCAGGTAGGCCCGGAGCGCGTGGTTGGTCGTCGCCTCGGGCGCGAATGCGGTGTGGGGCACGGGCACCTACAGCTCGTCGGTTCAACTGGGGCCGTCCGCTGCTGCCAGCGCAAACGGCGTGTCCTCGCTTGACGCGGGGTGGTGTCCCCCGCCGTCAGGCAGTCACCATAACCCCGGGCCGGGCCGCCGTCAGTCCCCCTCGGGTACGCGCCCGCCAAGGTTGGAGGAGACTCTAAAGCCAGACCGCATCTGAAGTCGTCCTTTCATCCAACCATGCGGCGGGAAAGCCTGAAAAACACGGTTTCGGACCGAAGGGTCGGCGCACGTGAGCCAGCCGCGGTCTAGACCGGACCACTCCCCTGGACCGCCCGAACGCTTCCGTGTCCGGTGTCGGAGTGGGGCGTAACCTGGGGGCATGGCGGAGTTTCGGATCAGCAGCGATGACAAGCAGGTCGACCTGCGCAGAATGGCCACGGCGCTGGCCGAGTCGCAGGGGTGGGCGCGCGAGGACGTGAGCATCTGGGACAACCGCCAGGGAGAGGTGATCGTGACGATCGACGACTCCCTGCTGCGCAAGCCCGACGCCGACCCGCTGCACCGGCCCCGGCACACACCGCACGCGGTGCACGACGCCTGCGAGATGCTGCGCCGGGAGGACGCCTCGCTGCGCGGGGTGGACTTCCCCTATCTCAAGGCCGAGAGCGCCCGGTTCTTCTCCGCCGGATGGACCCTGGCCGACCTCCAGCACGCCCTGGGCCACCGGCCCGACGGGGTGGAGTGGGAGCGGGGACCCGAGTACCGGGGCACCCGCTGGTTCGTCCACCGGTTGTCGGCGTGGAAGACGCCCGACGGCGACATCCGGCCCTCGCAGTCCCAGGAGTCGGCGCAGCTGCGGGTGATCAGCCGGGCCGGGCTGCCCATGGACATCGGACTGCCCGAGGACACCGAGCTGTCCGCGCGCCCGGTGGCCAGCCCTGCGGTGGCGCGTTCGGCCGCCGACGACGCCCGCCGCCTCATCCGGCAGAACACGCGCACCACCACGGACACGCTGGCGCTCCAGGACCGCACCTCGGCACACATCACGCGCCCTGGCGACCAGCACGGGGACCAGCCCGGAGAGCGGTCCGGGGACCGGTAGCAGGCACGGCGTCCGGCCGTCGTTGGATCAGCCCGCCCCGCGGTCGGGGGCGCGGTCGGCACGGGCGCTCTCGACGAGGTTCACCGTCCCGTCGGCGAAGGCGCCCAGGGCCAGCTCGAACGGCCCCCGGCCCACGCCCCAGCGCCACAGGCTCGCGAAGACGAACGACCCCAGGATGAACAGCTCCAGGTGGTAGGGGCCGCTCACGGAGCCTTCCGGGTTCAGGGCCACGACCACCGCCAGGACCAGGATGTGTCCGGAGTAGACGGTCAGGGGCATCCGGCCCACGGAGGTCAGAGGGTACGTCAGGCGGGGCAGCCGCTCGGCGAGCAGCATGCACAGCACCAGCACGACGAGCGCCTGGCCCACCGCCTCGAAGATCTCGAAGGTGGTGCCGGTGTGCGGGGTGTTCACCGCGAGCCACCACCAGGAATCCGTGGGCACCTGGCCGCTGACGCTGTGGGCCGCGTCGATCGTGTCCCACCGCAGTTCCTCGGCGATCTCTGGGTCGACCGAGCTCAGCGGGCGGCCGTCGAGGTAGGTGCTGTGCGCCTCGGTCAGCCGGTCCAGCCCGCCCATCGGGTTGAGCAGCACCCACGAGCCCAGGTAGCCGATGGCGGCCGTGACCGCGCCGCCGACCGCCATCCGGACCCGCACCGCGGTGGCGGTCAGATCGGTCCGGCCCACCGCCATACCCGCGAACACGAACGCCATGAAGGTGATCGCCGGGTAGTAGCCCGTCAGGAAGAACTCGGTGAACGAGGTGAGCGCGCCGGTGCGGACGCCCGCCGGGAACAGGTCCTGGCGCAGCAGGAAGGACACGGCCGGCCCCACCACGGCCAGGGTTCCGGCGACCGCCCACAGCAGGGCGGCGCGCGCCCGCAGCAGCGGCAGCGCCAGCACGAAGAAGCCGGCGTAGTAGGTGAGGATGATCGCCACCGGCACGGCGAAGGCGTCCAGGACGAAGCCGAGCAGCCCGATCAGGAACGCGCGGGCCAGGATACGGATGACGGCCCGGCGCAGGGAGTCGCCCCCGGCCGGCTGGGTGCGTCCGGTCATCAGGGCCAGGGACACCCCGGCGAGGAAGGCGAAGAGGGCCGAGGAATTGCCGCGTACGAGGCTGTGCAGCTCCCAGCCCTGCTCCTCCGGGAGCAGACCGAAGGAGGCCACCCCGAGGTGGACGGCGAACATCCCGAACACCGCGAGTGCCCGCGCGGCGTCGATGCCGTCGATACGGCGCTTGGCTGGGGGCAGGGCCTGGGGAGCCGTACCTGTGTCGTCTGACTGGTTCTGTGCCACATCCGTCAGGCTATGCCGCATTCGCACGGGCCTCCAACGCCCTGACGCTCTCCTGACGGCCACTCCTGGCCACGGTGCGGATCCGTGGCCCGTTTCCCGTCCGGAGCCCCCCTCCGCCGGTTATTCTCTTCGTCCTTCCCCGGCTCCTCCCTCTCCGACGGACAGGACGACGCCCATGCCGCCCGAACCCCCCGCGCGTTCCGGTCCCACCGCCCGCCGGCGTCCGGCGCCCCGGTCCCCCTGTGTGACCGAGGAGCAGCTGCGCGGGGTGGAGCTCTTCACCGGCCTGTCCTCGGAGCAGTACGCGTGGCTGCTGGACGCGGGCACCGCCCTGGCCCTGGCCGACGGTGAGATCCTCTTCCACGACGCCGAACCCGCTCGCTGGTTCTGTGTGCTGGTCTCGGGCCGACTGGTGATCTCCAAGGTCGTCGACGGCCGCGAGGAGGTCCTCACCCGGCACAGCGCGCCCCGCGACCCGGCCGATCCGGACCGGGGCAAACCCTCCGCGGCGCACGGCTTCACCGGGGAGATGCCGCTCCTCGTGGAGGGCGCGTACGTCGCGACCGCGACCGCCGACGGGCCCACCCTCCTCCTGCGGTACGACCGGGAGGCCTTCATGGAGATGCTCGTGCGCTGTCCGGAAGTGGCCAGGGTCCTGGTCCCCGTGCTGGCCTGGCGCATCCACGCCTCCGAGACGCAGGCCGCCCAGCGCAGCCGCCTGGACGCCCTGGGCACCCTGGCGGCCGGCCTGGCCCACGAGCTCAACAACCCGGCCGCCGCCGTCAGCAGGGCCACCACCGAACTCGGGGCCGCCCTGCCCGACCTGGAGTCCCGCGCCAGGCTCTGGGGGGCCGTCGCCACCGGGTCCGAGGCCGAGCGGCTGGCAGCCGCCCGGGCCGAGGTCCTGTCGCTGGACCGGAGCCGCGCCCACCGCGACCCCCTGGCCGTCGCCGAGGCCGAGGACGACCTGGCCGACTGGCTGGCCGAGCACGGCCTCCCCGACGCCGTGGGGCTGGCGGAGATCCTGGCCGAACGCGGCCTGGACCCCGGGTGGCCTGCGCGTCTGACCTCCGGGATGTCCGCCGACGTCCGGACCGCCGCCCTGTCCTACCTCGAGTCCTCTCTCGGCGCCGCCGGGATGGTGGCGGAGGCGGGCGAGGCCGGTGCGCGGGTCTCGGGGATCATCGCCACCGTCCGCGACTACACCAACCTGGACCGCGCCCCGGAACAGGAGGTGGACCTGGAAAGGGGGCTGGAGTCCACGCTGGGGATCATGCGCGGACGCCTGTCCGGGGTGTCGGTCGAGCGTGACTACGCTCCGGACCTGCCTCGCGTGCGCGGCTACCCCACCGAGCTCAACCAGGTGTGGACCAATCTGGTCGACAACGCCGTGGACGCCATGGCCGATGCCGCCCGGACCGGCGGCCGCGCACCCCGTCTGCGCGTCAGCACGGCGGCCGAGGGCACCTGCGTGATCGTGCGGATCGCCGACAACGGCGGCGGCGTGCCGGAGGAGGCCCTGCCCCGCCTGTTCGACCCGTTCTTCACCACCAAGGACGTGGGCCGGGGCACCGGTCTCGGACTCCACCTGAGCCACCGGATCGTGACCCGGCGGCACAACGGAACGCTCACGGTGGAGACCTCCCCCGAGGGCAGCGTGTTCGCCGTCCGCCTGCCCACGGGGCGCTGAACCGTCGGCCCCGGGACCCCGCGCCCCAGTCGTTCTATTGACTGGTCCCGGAGGGCCCGCCCGCCGATAATGGGGGCGCCCTGCACGGGAGCCCCGCGAAGCACCGGCATCACCCCCTGGCCGACCCCTCACCCCCCGAGGAGCCCTCTTGGCAGAGGACAACCGCACGCGCCCCGTCCTTCTCACCGTCGACGACGACCCCCAGGTCCTCCGGGCCATCCGGCGTGACCTGCGCCGAAAGTACGCGGACCGGTACCGGGTGCTGTCCGCCTCCTCCGGCCGGGAGGCGCTGGACCTGCTGGAGGCCCTGGAGGCACGTGAAGAGGAGCCCGCCCTGCTCCTCGTGGACCAGCGCATGCCCGCCATGTCCGGGGTCGAGTTCCTGTTGGAGGCCGTGCCCCGCTTCCCCAACGCCCGCAAGGTCCTGCTGACGGCCTATGCCGACACCGAGGCGGCGATCACCGCCATCAACCAGGTCCGGCTCGACCACTACCTGATGAAGCCCTGGGACCCCCCGGCGGAACGCCTCTACCCGGTGCTGGACGACCTGCTCACCGACTGGTGGGCCGCGTACGACCCGCCCTACGACGGCATCCGGGTGGTCGGTCCGGCCGTGTCCTCCGCCGCGCACCGCGTCCGCGACTTCCTCACCCGCCACCAACAGCCGTTCCGCTTCCTCGACGTGGAGCGCGACGCCGAGGCGGCCGAGCTCGCCCGCCGGCCCGGGGCCGCGCTCCCCCTCGTCCTCTTCCCCGAGGGCGACGCCCTGTCAGCGCCGACCAACGCGGAACTCGCCCGGCGGGCGGGGATCGCGGGCACCGCCAGCCGCCCGCACTACGACTCGGTGATCATCGGCGGCGGCCCCGCCGGGCTGGGCGGCGCCGTCTACAGCGCCTCCGAGGGCCTGTCCACGCTGTTGCTGGACGCCGACGTCCCCGGCGGGCAGGCGGGGACGTCGAGCCGGATCGAGAACTACCTGGGTTTCCCCAACGGCCTGTCCGGGGCGGACCTGGCGCGGCGCGCGGTCACCCAGGCACGCCGGTTCGGGACGGAGATCCTGGCACCCATGCGGGCGGTCGGACTGCGCCGGGCCGGCCCCGCGCACATCGTCACCCTGGAGGACGGCCGCGAGATCAGCGCGGAGACAGCCGTCCTGGCCACCGGGGTGTCCTACAACCGGGTGGACGTGGCCGGCGCGGAGCGGTTCGAGGGAGCGGGCCTGTTCTACGGTGCGGCGATGACCGAGACCTCCGCCTGCGTGGACCGGGACGTGTACGTGATCGGCGGGGCCAACTCGGCCGGGCAGGCGGCGATGCACTTCGCGCACCACGCCCGGCGCGTGGTGGTGCTGGTGCGCGGCTCCAGCCTGGAGAAGGGCATGTCGCAGTACCTGGTGGAGGAGATCCGCCGCACGGACAACATCGAGGTGCGGCTCAACACCGGAGCGGTCGGCTTCGAGGGCGCGGAGTCCCTGGAGCGGATCACCCTGCTGGACTCGGTGACGGGGGCGACCGAGACAGTACCGACCGGTTTCGTGTTCACCTTCATCGGCGCCCGGCCGCGCACGGAGTGGCTGGAGGGGGTGGTCGAGCGCGACGAGGCGGGGTTCGTCCTGACCGGCCCCGATCTGCCGGGCGGGGAGGACGGCCCGCCCGGGTGGGACGCGCCGCGCCGCCCCATGCTGTTGGAGACCAGCCTGCCCGGGGTGTTCGCTGCCGGGGACGTGCGGTCGTCGTCGGTCAAACGGGTGGCCTCGGGGGTCGGCGAAGGCGCCCTGGCCGTGTCACTCATCCACCGGTACCGGGCCTGAGGAGAGGAAGCATGGACGTGAACCCTGACATCGCGGAAGGCGCGGCGGAGGCCGCGGAGCTCTTCCGGCGGCAGGTGGCCGCTCTCGGCTCGCGCGACCTGGACGCGCTGATCGCCAACTACACCGAGGACGCGGTGCTGGTCCGCTTCGACCGGGTGGCGCACGGACGGGCGGAGGTGCGCGTCCTCCTCGCCGACTACCTCGCCCGGAGCCCCAGGGTGCTCGAACCCCTGGGGCTCCGCGTCACGGAGGACGTGATCACCTACCGCTCCCGGATCGAGCTGGACGGCGTGGAGCACGACAGCCACGGCACGTTCGTACTGCGCGGCGGGTTGATCTGGCGGCAGACCACCGCCTTCGTCCCCCTCTGAGCAGGCTCAGCGGTGGGCGAGACCGCTGAAGTAGTCCAGCGCCTCCGGGTTGGCCAGGGAGTCGCGGCTGGCCACCTTCTCCGGGCTCTCACCCATGAGGATGCGCTTGACCGGAACCTCCAGCACCTTGCCGGACAGGGTGCGCGGCACCGACCTGATGGCGCGCACCCGGTCGGGCACGTGCCGGGGCGAGCAGTCGGTGCGGATCCGGCGGGCGATCTCCTTGGGGAGGTCGCCCTCCAGGTCCGCGCCCTCGCGCAGCACCGTGAAGAGTTCGATCCTCGAGGAGCCGTCCTCCTGGGGGACGTCCACGACCAGGGCGTCCACCACGTCGTCCAGGGCCAGGACGGCACGGTAGATCTCGCTGGTGCCCATGCGCACGCCGCCGCGGTTGATGGTGGAGTCCGAGCGGCCGTAGATGATCGCGGTGCCGCGCTCGGTGATCTCGATCCAGTCGCCGTGCCGCCAGATGCCGGGGTAGACGGCGAAGTAGCTGTCCCTGAGCCGTTCCCCGTCGGTGTCGCCCCACAGGAACACCGGCATGGACGGGGCGGGTTCGGTGACCACGAGCTCACCGACCTCGCCGATCAGCTCGTTGCCGTCGGGGTCCCAGGAGGCCACGGCCATGCCCAGGCCGCGCGACTGGATCTCCCCCTCGTACACGGGCAGGGTGGGGGTGCCGCCGACCAGGCAGCTGCAGATGTCGGTGCCGCCGCTGGTGGAGAACAGCCACAGGTCGTCGCCGAACTCCTCGTACACCCAGGAGAACGCCTCGGGGCTGAGCGGGGACCCGGTGGAGCCGATCGCCTTGAGCGCGGACAGGTCGCGGCCCCGGCGCGGGTGAACGCCCTCCTTCATGCAGGAGGACAGGTACCCGGCACTGGTGCCGAAGACCGTGACCCCGGCCTCGGCGGCCAGGTCCCAGAGGGCACCCAGGTCCGGGGAAGAGGCCGCGGCCGGAGGCCGACCGTTGAGGGTGGTGGAGGGTGACGAAGAGGGAGGAGCCGCGGCCGGAGGCCGACCGTTGAGGGTGGTGGAGGGTGACGGGTGGGCGGGGCTGCCGTCGTACAGCACGATGGAGGCCCTGGTCAGCAGCACGCTGACCAGGAAGTTCCACATCATCCAGCCGGTCGTGGTGAACCAGAAGACCCGGTCGTGCTCCTGCGCGTCCAGGTGCAGGTTCAGGTTCTTGAGCTGTTCGAGGAGGATGCCTCCGTGGCCCTGGACGATCGCCTTGGGCAGGCCCGTGGTGCCCGAGGAGTAGAGCACCCACAGGGGGTGGTCGAAGGGGACGGGGGTGAAGGTGAGTTCGGCGCCCGCGCCGCGCCCGGTCAGCTCGCTCCAGGGCAGGGTGCCCTCGAGGGTCGCGCCGGGGGTGAGGTAGTCGAGCAGGACCGTGTGCTCGGCGCTCGGCAGCGCGGCGCGCAGCTCCTCCACCACCGGACGGCGGTCGAAGTCCTTGCCGCCGTAGCGGTAGCCGTCGACGGCGAGGAGGACCTTGGGTTCGATCTGCGCGAAGCGGTCGATCACGCTGCGCACACCGAAGTCGGGCGAACAGGAGGACCAGATCGCGCCGAGGGAGGCGACGGCGTAGAACGCGGCCGCGGTCTCGGGCAGGTTGGGCAGGTACGCGGCGACCCGGTCGCCCTCGCCCACCCCGAGCTCGCGCAGTCCGGCGGCGATCGCCGCGGTGCGCTCGCGCAGGTCGCCCCAGGTCCAGGAGTCGAGCGCGCGGAGTTCGGTGGCGTGGCGGATGGCCACCTCGTCGGCGTCGCGGCCCTCGAAGACGTGCTCGGCGTAGTTGAGGGAGGCACCGGGGAACCACTGGGCGCCGGGCATGCTCCGGTCGGCCAGGACCTGTTCGTAGGGGGTCCTGGACCGGACCCCGTAGAACTCCCAGACCGACGCCCAGAAACCGTCGACGTCGGTGACCGACCAGCGCCACAGGGCGTCGTAGTCGAAGTCCGCGGCGGCGGTGGACCCGCTTCCGCCGAAGGCCTCGACTCCCCGCTCCCGTGCGGCCCATCGGGCGAACGCGACGATGTTGGAGGACTCGATCCGTTCCTCGTCGGGCTCCCAGAGCACACGGGGCACGTTGCTCTCCGTCATTGGCCCGCCTTCCCAATCGCGTGGCTGTGTGTTGCTGCGAGACCCATCTAACAACACCGCACGATCGGGAGCACGGGCCGGTCCGGCCTAACGGCGCACGCCGCGAACCTCCGAGTACGCAGGTCATCGCGGGGTCGCGGGGACGTGGAACGCCCACCCCCGAGGAGTGCTCGAAGGGTGGGCGGGCCACGTTGACGGTGACGGAGCGTCAGACGAACTCGCGCAGGGCCGCGACCGCGTCCTGCGGTGTGTCCACGACCAGGGCGCCGGTGGCCTCCAGCCGTTCGCGGGCCATCAGGCCGCTGGCGACCAGGATGGGCCGGGCTCCGGCCTCACGGGCCGCACGGGCGTCGTCGTCGATGTCGCCGATGAGCACGACCCGGGACGGGTCCAGGTCCTGGTGCTCCAGGTGGTGGACCAGGTGTTCGGCCTTGGAGTCGTGTTCGGTCTCGAACTTGCGCCCGTCCACACGTGTGAAGTGCGGGTCGAGGCCGCGCTCGGCGATGAGGGGCACCAGGTGCTCGTGCGAGGCCATGGACAGCAGGGACTGGGTGCCGCCCGAGCCGGCCCACTGGTGGAGGACGTCGGGGACGCCCGAGGCCAGCTCACAGGTGTGCAGGTACTCCAGGTAGCTGCTGTCGTAGATCTTCTCGGCGCGCTCCCACTCGCCCTCGGCGAAGCTCCGTCCGAGGAGCTCCTCGTAACAGGGGATGAGAGGGCGGCGGAAGACGGAGCGCCAGTAGTCCATCTCGACCGGCTCACGGCCGAACTGGGCGCACACCGCGTTGACCGCGGCGAGGTTGGCGTGGTTGTCGTCGAGGAGGGTGCCGTTCCAGTCCCAGACGATGTGGTGGGTGTTCGGTTTCGCAGAAGTCATCTCAGCCATTGTGAGAACTTTACGACCAGCCGCACCGTTTCCGATATGCGTTTTCTGCCACCCTGTCATGGTTTGCGCTGGCCAGACGCTGTCCGGCCGCCGGTGTCCGGCGCGGGTCCGGGGCCGGCCCGCTAGGGGGTCGGGCCGTTCCACGTACCGCCCGGGCCGGGGTCCCGCCGGGTACCGGAGTCGCGCCCCTGCCGGAACTGCTGCCCGAGGACCCTGCCGTTCGTCTCGGCCTCGCGCCGGGCACGCCGCTCCGCCCGCGTCCTCCGTGCCTTGCGCACCGCCCACACCCCGAACACGATCAACAGCGGGAACACGATGATGATGAGCAGGGGCAGCAGGACGGCCAGCAGCGCGGTGACGACGCTGGCCAGGTCCTCCAGGACGGAGGCCACGGGTGCGCCGACGCCCAGGGTGAGGGTGTTGATCACCGGCCGGGCCAGCGCCTTGGCCACATGGAAGAAGAAGGCGATGACCACGCCTGCGATCACCGCTCCCCAGGCGATCCCGTTCGAGGTGACCGCGGCTCCGGAGGCCTCACCGGTGATCTCGCTGAGGGCGATCGTGGAGGCCCCGGCACCGAAGGTGATCCCGCCCGAAGTGGGACGGATGACGGTCTGGACGACGTCGTTGATGCTGTCGACCGCGGGCACCTTGTCAGCCACGAGCTCCACGACGAGCAGCACGCCGATGGTGACGAGGGTGGCGGGGTGCTCGAGCCATGTCCAGGTCGGCGACAACGGGATGAAGTCGGTGTAGCGGGCCAGTAACCCGACCACGAGGAGAGGGATGTAGGCGTTGAGCCCGGCGGCCGAGGCCAGACCGAGGCCCGTGAGGGAGGCGAGCATGGGGGCTCCTTCGCGCGTACAGGACAGGGGGCGGTACCGGACCGGGAACACGGTCCGTCACCGCTCATGTGTGTTGACGCTCGGGAAGGGCCGGAAGTTTTCGCCTGCGAGGCCCTACTGCCGGTAGTTCTCGACCTCGGCGACCGGGCGGACCTCCGCCTCGTCCGGGTCCTGACCGAACTCACGGCGGGCCCGGCGCTGGCGGAGCAGGTCCCAGCACTGGTCGAGGGCCTCCTCGACCTCCTTCATGCGGCCGCGCTCCTGTGGTTCCAACCCTCCGGGGGCGGAGCGGAGCGCGTGCTCCTCGTCCATCAGACCGCGGATGGTCGTCATGATGTCCTGCTCGGCGCTGTCGCTCATACCGCCATGGTCAGGGCGGCCCGGGGCCGGAGCAAGGGCTCCGGACCCGGGATTGCCGAGTTCACGCCGAACGTTTACGCGAGACCGCGAAGGCGACGGCCGAGGCGCCGATGGCCGTGAGTCCGCCGATCACCAGGGCCGCGACGCCGGCACCGGTCACCGGGAGCTTCGGCCCGTCGGCCGGAGGCGCGGGCCTGGGCGGCACGGGATCGATGGGATCGGTGGGTGGAGAGGACGGGCTCGGGGAAACCGACGGTGACGGGCCGGGGCTGGGTGAGGCGGTCGGGCTCGGAGTCGCTGTGGGCGACGGGCTCGGGCTGGGCGACTCCGTCGGGGACGGGGTCGGGGACGGCGCGGGTGACGGGGTCGGGGTCGGGGACGACGTGGGCGTGGGCGACGGACTCGGTGTGGGTGTGGGCGACGGGCTCGGGCTGGGTGTGGGCGACGGGCTCGGGCTGGGTGTGGGCGACGGGCTCGGGCTGGGCGACTCCGTCGGGGACGGCGAGGGTGACGGGGACGGGGTCGGACTCGGTGTGGGTGACGGGGACGGTGACTCCGTCGGGGAAGGCGTCGGGCTCGGGGTCGGCGACTCCGTCGGGGTCGGGGACGGCGAGGGCTCAGGAGGACGGCAGTCGACGTGGACGTCGCCGAGGGTCATGTCGAACAGGGTCACCGGAGCTCCCACCGGGTTCCCGTCGGCGTCCTCCCCCTGGACGACCGCGGTGTAGTCGGTACGCGCGTGGCCGGTGTAGGGGTCGTCGACCTCGTAGACGTGCGAGATGGTGACGGTGACGTGCGCGTTGGTGACGCCGTCCCCGTAGTCGCCCGGGAAGTCGAGTTCCGTGACGGCGGTCCCGGGGGCGTTGGGCGCGGGCGCCTCGACCAGCTGTCCCAGGAACATGGGAGCGGTGGTCGAGTCCTGCACGATGACATCGGCGGGCGGGGCGCACTGCACCCGGTTGTTCCACGTGGAGACGGTGAAGATCTGGTACCGGCCGTCCGGCTGCCTCGGCCCTCGTGTGATGAGGGAGGCCGCCCCGCCGACGGTGGGCGGAGGCACGTTCAAGGCGGTGAAGGCACCGTTGGCGTTGGTCATCGCCGATTCCGGGTCGGTGACGGCGTTCACCTCGGCGGTACCGGTGGCGGAGGTCAGGTTGCCGGAGATGTCCGAGCCGGGCCCGGTGCCGATGTCCCACTGCTCGTTGCCGTTTCCACTCACCTCCAGCTCGGTGAGCGTTCCGGAGACCGCGCCCGCGCCGTAGGCCGAGGCGTCCAGGGTGAGCTGTCCCCAGGTGCTGGACGCGTAGGGTGTGGCCTGCTGGGCGATGGCGTCCCGGGCGCTGAAGGCCGCGCCTGCCGTGACGGCTCCCGAGGCGAGCAGGACCGACGCCACCACGGCCACCCCTGCCTGCCGGACCGACGCGGCCCGTGTCACCGCTTCCCGTGTCGCCACCACGAACTCCCCACCCAGTGAATAAACATGACTACTCAGGGCAACGTTACGGTTTTCGGTCCGGCGGAATCACGAGGCGCGAGGATCGCCTCGGGCAAGTTCCTGCCAACGCGGCCACAACCGGCCTCCGGCTGCACGGCGAACGGAGCGACCGTCCCCTGCCGTCTGGGAAACTTCTCGTACGGCCAGGTTGGTGACAAATCGTTCGCCGGGCGGCGGCCGTAGGGGCGGAATAGACCGCGAAGCTCCTCACTTGAATACCTTGAGGGGGTATTGTTATGGCAGCTGAGCAGGAACGACACGGAGACGGTGGCATGGCGGCGAACCACGGTTACAGCAATGACAAACAGAGCCACATCAACCGGCTCCGTCGCATCGAGGGACAGATCCGCGGCCTCCAGCGCATGGTCGAGGACGACCAGTACTGCATCGACATCCTCACCCAGACCTCCGCGGTCAACAAGGCGCTGCGCTCCTTCGCGCTGTCCATGCTCGACGAGCACCTCAAGCACTGCGTGGCGCACGCCGTGGCCAACGGCGGCGACGAGGCCGACGAGAAGGTCCGCGAGGCCTCGGACGCGATCGCGCGACTGGTCCGTTCCTGACCGCCCCTGCTCCTGTTCCCCGCCACCGGCCGCCGCCCCTGGCTCCACGGCGCGCGGCCGAACCCGGCCGGCCCACGCAGCGGGCACCACACCGGGGCTAACGTACCGACATGCCCCCTGAACATCCCCCCGGCCCCGGAAAGGCCCAGGCCACCGAGGAGAACAGCCACGCCCGCGCGCTGGAGCGCCGCCTGGCCCTGCCGGTACTGGTCTGCGCGCTGGTCTCCGTCCCCGCCGTCTTCCTCGACATGTGGGGCGAGGGGCTGTGGGCCGAGATCGGGAACCGGACCAACTGGCTGGCCGGCCTGGTCCTGTGGGCGGAGTGGATCCTGCTCATCGCGCTGGCCGAGGACAAGCTCGGGTGGCTGCGCACCCACAAGTGGAGCACCTTCGTCGCCGCGGTGACCCTGCCCGCCGTCGTCTTCGCGCTCGGCCCGGCCCAGGTCCTGCGCCTGGTCCGGGCAGCCGGAACCCTGCGCCTGCTGCGTGTCACCCGGATCATCGAGGCCGGCGGGGTCCTGCGGCGCCGCATGGGGCTGACCGGGACACGCGGAACGGTGGTGGCCGTGGCCACCACCGTTCTGTCGGCCGTGTTCGTCACGGCGGTCCTGCTCAACCCGGACTCCCCCAGTCGGCGCTTCCTCGCCGGCCTGCCGAAGAGCTTCGAGCTCTGGCAGGTCGCGCTGGCGCTGGGACTGGTCGGAGCGGCGACCGCGCTCATCCTGTACCTGAGGCGCAGGGGCGCGGGCCGGACCGGGCGGGATCAGTCCTCGCCGTAGCGCTCCCGTTCGTTGTCGAGCAGCCGGGCACCCTCCGTGCGGGAGGCTTTCTGGTCCAGGTAGTCGACGGTCTCGTTGGCCACGAACGACGACGGCCGGCCCTCGTCGGCGAACCCCATCCGGGAGACCTCTCCCCCGGTGAAGGCGCGGATGCCCCAGTTGGCGGCGATGCGCGCCCGCGCCGTCGGGGACGGCACCGACAGCATGTGGTAGCCGCGGGTGGCGGCCAGCGCGGGCAGGCCGCTCAGGTCGAACTGCATGATCCTGGCCAGCGCGTCCTTGCCGCTCAGGTCCACCACCAGGCCCATGTCCTTGTGCCTGAACTCCTTCAGCGGCCTGCCGAGCACCGAGTTGACCACGTTCTGCGCGACGGTGGCGGCCTGCCTGGTCGCGTACTGGGCCGTGGGCGGGCAGTAGGCGCTGTCGGCGTGGGAGAGGTTGGGCACGGCCGCGGCGTCGCCGATCGCGAACACGTCGGGCTGCCCGGGGACCGCCAGGTCCGCGCCGACCTCCAGGCGGCCGCGCTGGGTCGGTTTCCCGAGGGTCTCCATCAGCGGGCTGGGTGAGACCCCGGCGGTCCAGATGAGGGTGCGGCAGGGCAGCGCGCGCCCGTCGGTGAGGACCACCTTGTCCGCGGTCACCTCCCGGACGCTCACCTTCAACTTGACCTCGATGCCCAGGCCGCGGAGCAGGTCGAGGGCCTTGCGGCCGAGCCGGTCGCCGAGTTCGGGCAGCACCTTGGGCGCGATGTCCACCAGGTGCCAGCGGATGACCGAGCGCAGCTCGGGGTAGCGCTTGGCGGCCTCCTCGCACAGGCGCATCAGCGAGGCCGCGGTCTCCACTCCGGTGTAGCCGCCGCCGACGACGATGAACCGGCAGCGCTCCTCGCGCTCGACCGGGTCACGTGAGTCGTTGGCCAGCTCCAGCTGCGCCAGCACGTGGTCGCGCAGCAGGACCGCTTCGGCCAGGGTCTTGGCGCCGTAGGCGTGCTGGGTGAGCCCGGGGATGTCGAACTCCCTGGTGAGCGCACCCGGTGCGAGCACGAGCCGGTCGTACCGGCAGGGCGCGAGTTCACCGGTGGGCCTGCGCACGACAACCGTGCGGTCCCTGGTGTCCACCCCGACCGCGTGCCCGGGCACCAGGCGGGTCTTGCGGGTGAGCCGGTGCACCGACATGGCGACCGACTGCGGGGTCAGAAGTCCCGAGGCCACCTGGGGCAGCAGGGGACTGTAGAGCATGTAGTCGTTCGGTGCGATCAGCGCGATGTCCGCCGCACCGTTGGGGATTCGCCGTTCGAGGTGACGCAGGGTGTGGAGTCCACCGAAACCCGCGCCGACCACCACGATCCGAGGCCGAGACATATGTACACCGCTCCTTCTCCGTGTCGGGGGCGGGACGTCCTTCGCGTCTGGGGGCCGTCGGACGCGGGCGTACCCACTTCACCGCTGCCGAATGTACGGGCGGCGGAACTAATTCGAGACGCTCCCACGCGAGTCGTTCCGGGGTCTTTGTCAGCCATTGGCCGACGAGCCGAAAAGCCATACGGGGTCTTCACGGTGACAACACCCGCCTTTGGTCTCTTCGGACCGAGACTGGGTAACTGTGTGTGGTCATGCATAAACGGAACGTGCTGACCCGTGTCGCAGAGAGGGGCAAGGAACGCGTATGCGTGCGTTCACCAGGATCGCCGCCACCACGGTGCTGGCCGGAGGACTGACCATGTTCTGTGCGGGGTCGGCTCTCGCCGACCCGTCGGACGAGGTCACCAAGCCCGTGGAAGAGGTCGCCGGCACCACCGGGAACCTCTCTCCCGAGGCGGAGGCCCTGCTCGAGAACCCTCAGGTCCAGGAGATCCTGGCCAACGAGGACGCCGTCGAGCTGCTCAGCGATCCCGAAGCCCTGGAGGCGCTCCAGGCGCTGCTGGAGCTCGAGGATCCGCTGGGAGCCCTCGAGGAACTCGACCTCCCGGTCGCCACTGGCGACCTTCCCGCGGACACCGGCGACGTGACCGGTGAGCTGCCGGTCGACGACGTCGACGCCGGGGACGTCACCCAGCCGGTGGACGACGTCGTCGGCGGTCTCGGGGGCGGCCTCCCGTAGGGGTCGGGCCGCCCCGGTCCCCCTGCGGGGACCGGAGGAGCCGAACGGAAGGGGCGGGTACTGCACCCGCCCTTTCCCGTGTCCCGGTCGGGCCGGCGCCCGGCCGGGCCGAACCGCGTTCCACGGAAGATCAGGTCGGCGTCGGCGCGGGTTCCCCCGACGGGTCCCCGGCCGGGTCCTCGGCGAGCAGGGCGGCGGAGCCCATCCGCAGCAGCAGG
Source organism: Nocardiopsis ganjiahuensis DSM 45031 (assembly GCF_000341085.1). Classification (GTDB taxonomy): domain Bacteria; phylum Actinomycetota; class Actinomycetes; order Streptosporangiales; family Streptosporangiaceae; genus Nocardiopsis; species Nocardiopsis ganjiahuensis. The sequence continues at coordinate 94,480 of NZ_ANBA01000015.1, forward strand.
GCGGCCATGTCGCCCCGGGGGAGCGCGCCCCGGCTGTGCGGGGTGGAGTTGAGCAGACCGAACGCGGCGTGCACCGACGCACGCAGGGCGGCGCGCGGGACACCGGGACGGAGCTCGGCCAGGACGTTGACCCACTCCTCCACGTAGCCGCGCTGGAGGCGGCGGACCCGGCCGCGGTCCTCGTCAGTGAGGTTGCCCAGCTCGCGGTCGTGCACGGTGATCAGGTCGGGTTCGTCCAGGGAGAACTCGATGTGCCCGCGCAGCAGGGCTTCGAGGGCCGCCTCCGGCCCGTCCGAGCGGGCGACCAGCTCACGCCCCCGCCGGGAGAGGCGGTCGCTGACGTCCACGAGAACCGCGCCGAGCAGTGCCTCCTTGCCGGGAAAGTGCCGGTAGAGCGCCGGTCCGGTGGTGCCCACGGCGCGCCCGAGGTCGTCGATGGTCACCCCCCGGTAGCCGTGCGCCGCGAAGAGCCGGGCCGCCGCGCCCAGGATCGCCGTCCGCCGTTCACCCGCGGGCCTGCCGTTCGGTCTCGTCCCCATTCGTCCGCCTTCCGCCGCCTCGCCCGGGGCCGCCTTCCGTGGCCCGCGCCGCCCCGGCCCTGGACACCCATGTTAGTAGTTACTAACATCACCGTTGTTAGTGAGCATTAACATCCCTCCACGAGAGGACACCATGAGCAGGGCACCTGTGCTCGGTTCGGCGGTCGACACCGCCGGGCCCGCGTTCGCCGCCAACGACGCCGCGAACCGCGCGCTCGCGCTGGAGCTGCGGGAACGGATCGCTACCGCGGCCCTCGGCGGCCCCGAGAAGACCCGAGCGCGCCACGTCGAGCGCGGCAAGCTCCTCCCCCGCGACCGCGTCGACCTCCTCCTCGACCCCGGTTCACCGTTCCTGGAGATCGCCCCGCTGGCCGCCTACGGCCTCTACGGCGAGGACGGCCAGGACGCCCCCGGCGCCGGGATGATCGCCGGGATCGGCCGTGTGGCCGGACGGGCGACGGTGGTGGTCGCCAACGACGCCACCGTCAAGGGCGGCAGCTACTACCCGATGACGGTCAAGAAGCACCTGCGCGCCCAGGAGGTGGCTCTGCACAACCGCCTCCCCTGCGTCTACCTGGCCGACTCCGGCGGCGCCTTCCTGCCCATGCAGGACGACGTCTTCCCCGACCGCGAGCACTTCGGCCGCATCTTCTACAACCAGGCCACCATGTCGCGCGCGGGCATCCCGCAGATCGCCGCGGTCCTGGGTTCGTGCACCGCCGGCGGCGCCTACGTCCCGGCGATGAGCGACGAGGCGGTGATCGTCCGCGAGCAGGGCACGATCTTCCTCGGCGGCCCGCCCCTGGTGAAGGCCGCCACCGGCGAGGTCGTCACCGCCGAGGACCTGGGCGGCGGCGACCTGCACTCGCGGGTCTCCGGGGTCACCGACCACCTCGCCGACGACGACGCCGACGCGCTCGCCAAGGTGCGCCGGATCGCCGACACCATCGGCCCGCAGGACCCCCCGGCCTGGGAGGTGCGTGAGCCGCGCCCGCCCCTGCTGGACCCCGAGGAGCTCTACGGGGTGGTCCCGGCCGACACCCGCACCCCCTACGACGTGCGCGAGGTCATCGGCCGGATCGTCGACGGCAGCGAGTTCACGGAGTTCAAGTCCGAGTACGGCACCACCCTGGTCACCGGGTTCGCCCACATCAACGGCCACCCGGTCGGGATCATCGCCAACAACGGCATCCTGTTCGCCGAGTCCGCGCTCAAGGGCGCGCACTTCATCGAACTCTGCGACCGCCGCTCCATCCCGCTGGTGTTCCTGCAGAACATCTCCGGGTTCATGGTCGGCCGCGCCTACGAGGCGGGCGGCATCGCCAAACACGGCGCCAAGATGGTCACCGCCGTGGCCTGCGCGCGGGTCCCCAAGTTCACCGTGGTGGTCGGCGGGTCCTTCGGCGCCGGCAACTACTCGATGTGCGGCCGCGCCTACTCGCCCCGGTTCCTGTGGATGTGGCCCAACGCCCGTATCTCCGTCATGGGCGGTGAACAGGCGGCGTCGGTGCTCTCCACCGTCCGCCGCGACCAGAAGGAACTGCGCGGGGAGGAGTGGTCGGCCGAGGACGAGGAGGCCTTCAAGGCACCCATCCGCGACCAGTACGAGGCCCAGGGCAGCCCGTACTACTCCACCGCCCGCCTGTGGGACGACGGGGTCATCGACCCCGCCGACACCCGCGACGTGCTCGCCATGGCCCTGTCCGCCGCCCGCCACGCGCCCCTGGACCCGGTGGGCTACGGCGTCTTCCGGATGTGAGGAACCCCTTGACCACGACGCCAACCAGAACCTCAGCCGCGACCGGCACAGCCGGTGCGTCCGGCGGTTTCGGACCGACCACCGTGCTGGTCGCCAACCGGGGCGAGATCGCGCTCCGGGTCATGCGCACCCTGCGCCGCACCGGCCTGCGCTCGGTCGCCGTCTACACGGACGCCGACGCCGGGTCCCCGCACACCCTGGCCGCCGACGAGGCGTTCAGGGTGGAGCGCTACCTGGACATCGACGCCATCGTCGCCGCGGCCCTGGCCGGCGGGGCCACCATGGTCCACCCCGGCTACGGATTCCTGTCCGAGAACGCCGACTTCGCCCGGGCCTGCACCGACGCCGGGCTGGTCTTCGTGGGCCCGCCCGCCGCCGCGATCGAGGCCATGGGCGACAAGATCCGCGCCAAGGACACCGTGGCCGCCGCGGGCGTGCCGGTCCTGGGCGGGTTCACCGAGAAGCCCGGGCAGCCGCTGTCCGACGACGAGCTCCTGCGCGCCGCCGAGGAGACCGGCTACCCGCTGCTCATCAAGCCGTCCGCCGGCGGCGGCGGCAAGGGGATGCGGGCCGTGCACTCGCCCGACTCGCTGGTGGCCGAGGCCGCGGCCGCCCGCCGGGAGGCGCTGGCCTCCTTCGGCGACGCCACCCTGCTCGTGGAGAAGCTGGTCCAGCGGCCGCGCCACATCGAGGTGCAGGTGCTGGCCGACTCCCACGGCAACGTCCTGCACCTGGGCGAGCGCGAGTGCAGCCTGCAGCGCCGCCACCAGAAGGTGGTGGAGGAGGCGCCCTCGCCCCTGCTCGGCGAGGAGCAGCGGGCCACCATGGGCGAGGCCGCCGTGGCCGCCGCACGCTCCTGCGGGTACGTGGGCGCGGGCACGGTGGAGTTCATCGCCGAGACCGGGTCCGACGGCGAGCTGTCGTTCTCGTTCCTGGAGATGAACACCCGCCTGCAGGTGGAGCACCCGGTGACCGAGGAGGTCGTGGCCGTCCGCGGCGAGCGCGGCGTGGACCTGGTGGAGCTCCAGCTCCGCGTGGCCGCCGGGGAGCCGCTGCCGTTCACCCAGGACGAGGTCTCGTGGGTCGGGCACGCGGTGGAGACCCGGATCTACGCCGAGGACGCCGACCGGGGTTTCCTGCCCTCGGGCGGTCCGATCCTGGCACTGCACGAGCCCTCGGGCCCGGGCGTGCGCGTGGACTCGGGTATCGCCGAGGGGGGCGCGGTGACCTCCGACTTCGACCCCATGCTGGCCAAGGTCATCACCTGGGGGGCCGACCGGGCCGAGGCGCTGCGCCGGATGGACGCGGCGCTGGGCTCCTACGCGCTGCTCGGCTGCGTGACCAACACCGCCTACCTGCGGCGGCTGCTGCTGCACCCGCGTGTGGTGGCCGGTGACCTGAGCACCGACCTCATCGCCGAGGACCCGCCGCCCGCCGCCCCCGAGGGCGTCCCCGGGGAGGTCTGCGCGGCCGCCGCCGTGGACCACCAGCTGGACCTCGAAGGGCCGCCCGGTCCCGGAGGCGCCGGTTCCGCGGGCGCGGTGAGCGCCGACCGGTTCGCCGTGCCCGACGGCTGGCGGATGGGGGGTCCGGCCTGGACCCCGTGGCGGCTGCGGGCACCCGGGCAGGAGGCCACCGTCGTCAGGGTTCGACGCGACGGCGCCGCCGGCCGGTACCTGGTGAGCGTGGCCGACGGGGAGCCCGTCGCCCTGCGTGCCCGGCGCTCCGCCGACGGGACCCGGCTCACCGTCACCGCGCCCGACCGGATCCGCACCTACCTGCGCGCGGACGATCCGGCCACCGCACACCGGTGGCTGGGCATCGACGGCTCCGCCTGGACCCTGCACGAGGAGCCCGTCGCCGCCGCCCTGCGCGAGGACGACGCGGCCGCCGACGGCACGGTGCGCAGCCCCATGCCCGGAACCGTCCTGGACGTCCCCGTCCGGGTGGGCCAACGGGTCACCGCCGGAACCACCCTGGCCGTGGTCGAGGCGATGAAGATGGAGCACTCCGTTCCCTCGCCCGTCGACGGCACCGTCACCACCGTGGCGGTCCGTCCCGGTTCCTCCGTGCCCATGGACGCCGTCCTGGTCACCGTCGAGGCCGAGAACCCGGCCGACGACGCCCCTTCCACACCTGCTTCCACAACGGCTACCCCCGAGGAGCACCAGCGATGAACCGCCACGAACTCTCGACCGACCACGCGGACCTGCGGGCCGCCGTGGAGGCCTTCGCCCGCACCGAGGTCGCGCCGGTGATCGGCGACTTCTACGAGCGGGGCGCGTTCCCGTACGACATCATCGCCAAGATGGGCCGGATGGGCCTGTTCGGGCTGCCGTTCCCCGAGGAGCACGGCGGTATGGGCGGCGACTACTTCGCCCTCTGCCTGGCCCTCGAGGAGCTGGCCCGGGTGGACTCCTCCGTGGCGATCACCCTCGAAGCCGGGGTGTCGCTCGGAGCCATGCCGATCTACCGCTTCGGCACCGAGGAGCAGAAGAAGACCTACCTGCCCAGGCTCACCTCCGGCGAGGCGCTCGGCGCGTTCGGCCTGACCGAACCCGGCGGCGGCTCCGACGCCGGGGCGACCAGGACCACCGCGCGCCTGGAGGACGGCGAGTGGGTGATCAACGGGACCAAGTCGTTCATCACGAACTCGGGCACCGACATCACCGCCCTGGTCACCGTCACCGCCGTGACCGGCGAGCGCGAGGACGGGCGGCCGGAGATCTCCTCCATCCTCGTCCCCAAGGGCACCCCCGGGTTCTCCGTGGGCCAGAAGTACTCCAAGGTCGGTTGGAACGCCTCGGACACCAACGAGCTGGTCTTCGAGGACTGCCGTGTCCCCGAAGCCAACCTGGTGGGCGAGCGCGGACGCGGCTACGCCCAGTTCCTGCGCATCCTCGACGAGGGCCGCATCGCCATCGCCGCGCTCTCCGTGGGCCTGGCCCAGGGCTGCGTGGACGAGAGCGTGCGCTACGCCCACGAGCGCCAGGCCTTCGGCCACAGCATCGGCCAGTACCAGGCGATCCAGTTCAAGATCGCCGAGATGGAGGCCCGCACCTACAGCGCGCGCCTGGCCTACTACGACGCGGCCTCCCGCATGCTCGCCGGCGAGCCCTTCAAGAAGGAGGCGGCCATCGCCAAGCTCATCGCCTCCAACGCGGCGATGGACAACGCCCGCGACGCGACGCAGGTCTTCGGCGGCTACGGCTTCATGAACGACTACCCGGTGGGCCGCTTCTACCGCGACGCCAAGATCCTCGAGATCGGCGAGGGGACGAGCGAGGTCCAGAAGATGCTCATCGCGAGGGAGCTCGGGCTGCCCGCCTGACCCGCGGACCAGCGGCCCCGGATGGCGTCATCGAAACCCGATGACGTCCCCGGGGCCGCGTTCTTCTGTGTGGATCCTCAGGACCCGAGCCCGGCCAAGCGCTCACGTACGGCGGTGACCCACCGCTCCTCGGCTCCCTCGGCCTCCGGGAGCAGTGCCAGTACCTCCTCCAGCTCCGCTCGCGCCTCACCAGGGGACAGCTCTTCCAGTTGGTGAGCAAGCGTAGCGATCCACTGCCGGGTCATCAGGGGTTCGGCGTGATCCGGACCGTACAACTCGCACTCATTCCGGTAGAGCTGACGATGAAGGCGGAGCGCTTCCTCCAGGTCACCCTGTTTCCGCGTGCTGAACGCGAGGCACCCCAGGGCGTCCAAGGTCTTCGGATCAATGGGCCCCAGCAGGTCGTCGAAGGCCGCGTGCACCAGGATCAGCTGTTCTGCGGCCTCCTCGAAGCGTTCCTGGTGTTGCAGAGCGTGGGCGAGACAGTGCCGGTCCTGAAGCACCTTGGTGTCGCACTCGTCATTCGTTTCCAGACGATCCGCCAGGACTTCTTGGAAGGTGTTCGAGGCGCTCAAATGGTGCCCGAACCGGGCCAGAAAGTCGCCGTAGTCGTGTCTGCGTCCCAGCCAACGCTCTCCGCTGGCCTCTCCTGTCTCCTCCATCAACTCCAGAAGGCGCCTGTACTGCTTGAGGCCCTCCTGTTTTTGCTGTTTCACCAGGTTGTCAGCGAGACACCTGAGCAGGTCCCCGTACTTCCTGCGGTTCTCCGCGATGGCGTGTTCGATCTCGAACCTGGCAGCCCCCTCCCCGGAATTGAGAAGGGACGCCAGATGTGCCCTGCGGTCGTCCAGTTCCGAGAGCACAGCCCGGTAATCGTGCTCCGCTTCCTCGTAGCGTTCCAGATCATCCAGGCGGTGGGCAGTGTGGTGCCGACTCTCGATACTGAGCAGATCCCTGCTCTCAGGGAACTCCTGGATCAGCTCGTCGTAGTGCCCTTGGCTCTCTTCCTCCTTTCCCCTCCTCGACATCACGCCGATCAGAGCCCGCAGCGTGACTTCGGTGTACGAGCTCTCCACCCCGAGCACCCGCCGCCTCGCCTCAAGCACCGCCCGGAACTCGGCCTCGGTCTCCGCCGAGTCGTTGGGAAGAAGGAGCGCCAAGTCGTGACGCGCTGTGAGAGTCTCGGGATGCTCATCACCGAGGACCCGCCTCTGCGCGGCCACAACGACGGAGAGTTCCTCCAGCCGTTCCGGCCTGGGCAAAGAGGCGATCGCGTACCTGTGTCGGACGACCAACCGTACGGCGTCTTCCTCCTGGAACTTCTCGCTTCGCCTCCGCATCAGGGCCACAAGGTCCTCGGCTCGGCCTCGCTGGGAACTGAACCAGAGGTAGGCGAAGGTGCTGACCCCCGTGTACAGAACCATGGAGAGCGTTCCGGCCGGGCGATCATCCACTCGGCGCATCGCACCGATCACGTGCGGTGCCAGCAGGCGCCACCAGCCCCAGTTCGCGGTGGACTCGGGCGGGTGTTCCGCCCCCTTGGCGAGCATCTCCACGGCGGCGCCCCACACCGCCTCGCGCTCCTTCCCATCCGACTCGCGCACCCGGTGGGCGTTCGCGTCCAGGACCAGACGGTGGGCCCGCAGGCAGGGCACCGGACCGGCGCCGGCGAAGACCTCGGGAAGCTCCACCACCTCCACCAGTCCCAGGTCGACCAGCGCCTCCAGGGCCCGGTCCACCCGGTCCAGGTCCGGGGGTTCCGGCAGGAGCCCGTGCCGGGACGCCGCTGCCACGTCCAGCAGGTCCACCGGGAAGGGTTCGGCGGAGAAGCACGAGAGCAGGCGCATCAGCGGCCGCGCCTCCACGGTCCCCTGTTCGTCGAGGAGGTCGAGGCTCAGTTCCCAGGTACGGCTGATCAGACGGCGGTGCAGGCGTTCGGCGGCCCCCGTGCCCGGCGGCAGGCCCTGGTCCAGCAGTTCCGGGCCGAGATCGCCCACCGCCTCCAGATACGCGTCGAAGGTGCGTGTCCGGTGGGGCCCGCCGCCCCGCTGACGCAGGAGTCCGGCGCCGCGCGCGGTCCGTGCCAGGTAGGAACCGGCCAGGCGCAGGGCCAGGGGCAGACCGCCGAGGCGTTCGGACAGGGCTCGGGCCTCCTCCTCGGTTCCGGCGTTGCCCGCGAGGTCGATGAGGACGTCCGCACCGTCCTCGGCGGACAGTTCGCGGACCGGGTGCAGGCGGGGCCCTTCGCCCCACGCCTCGGCGGTGCCCACACGGGTGGTGACCACGGTCAGTCCGGTCTCGCCGGCCCGGACCCATCCCGTCCCGTCGCACGCCGTGTGCCCGGCCTCGGCAAGCCGGTCGGGACTGTCCGCGTTGTCGAACACCAGCAGCCAGGGCCGTTCCGCGGCCTCCAGGCGCCCCCACAGCAGATCGGTGGCGCTGGCACCGCCCGCCCAGGCCTCGGCGACCTGCTCCTCGTCGGCGCCGAGCTCCAGCGCGACCTCCCGCAGGGCGGTCACCATGCGGTCGGGCTCGTCGGCCGACACCCAGAACACCGTGTAGCCGAGCGCACGGGCGTCCCGGGCCAGCCTCAGCGCGAGTGTGGTCTTGCCGCAGCCGCCGAGTCCGTGCAGAACCTCCACCTGGCCCCCAGGCGCGGCCAGGGCCTCACCCAGCAGTGCCAGGAGCCCGTCGCGGCCGCGTACCCGGGCGGGGAGCTCGCCGAGCGGCGGGCGGATCGAGTGCAGGCCGGGGCCGGCGGGGGCCGCGTCCGAGCCCGTACCCTCACCCGCGTCCGCGTCCTTTCGCCTCCAGGCCCGTTCCGCCTGTTCGCGCACACCCGTGTGGTCCGCCCCGTCCACCGCTTCGCGGAGGCGCTCGGCCAGGCGGCGGACCTCCTCGGGAGCGTCCGGGTCGACGGGGTCCTGGGGGCGTGCCATACCGGTCCTGCCTTCCTGCCGCGGGGGCCTGCGGGGGTTCGAGGGCTGCGGCGACCGGGGCGGCCGGGGCGCACCGCGCTGCCGAACTACTCGCATTGTTCAGCGAACAACCGGCTCACGGCGGGTTGTTCGCGCCTTGTTCGTGGCCGCTTCCGGACAACCGGCGCCCTCCGTATCCATGGGATCACCGCACAGACGGTGCGGTTCCGCCGAATCGGCGGAGATCCCCGGAGGTCCCACCCCATGGACACGCTCGCCCAGATCGTCACCGAACACGGACCCTCGGCCCCGCTCCTCCTGCGCGGACTCCGGATCACGCCCCGGGACGCCCGGGACTCCCGGAAGGCCGAGGAGGCCCGGGATCTGCTGCGTTCCCGGCCGGTCGAGGAGAGCCGACGGCGGGGGTGCGCGACGACTCCTTCACTGCAAGGATGACCTCACCCCAGCACCCCCTCTAGCCACACGAGGTCCCATCGCAGTGCCTCCCACCACCCCCTCTCCCCGTTCCACACCCGGCGGCGACCGGACCGGGGGCGCGACCGTCACGCCCCTGGGGGCGCACGACCCTGTCCGGCTGGGGCCGCACCGGTTACTCGGGCGGCTGGGATCCGGGGGGATGGGCACCGTCTACCTGGGCCGCTCCAGGTTCGGGCGGCTGGTCGCGGTCAAGGCCGTGCACCCGGAACTGGCCGACGAACCGGAGTTCCGGGCCCGCTTCGCACGTGAGGTGGGGGCGCTGCGGCGGGTCCGCAGCCCCTTCGTGCCGCGCTTCGTCGGAGCCGATCCCCGGGCACGGTCCCCTTGGCTGGCCACCGGTTTCGTGCCCGGTCCGACCCTGCGGGAGCGGGTCGAGAGCGCCGGTCCGCTGCTCGGCGGCACCCTGACCGGGTTGGCCGCGGGGGTGGCCTCGGCTCTGGCCGACATCCACGACGCCGGGGTCGTGCACCGCGACCTCAAGCCGAGCAACGTCATCCTCTCGCCGGAAGGCCCCCGGATCCTGGACTTCGGCATCGCCCGCACGGCCGACGCCACCGCACGGACCCCGAACGGCGGCGTCCGCACGTCGGGCAGCGCCTCCCGCACCGGGGCGGGCGAGGTGATGGGCACCCCCGGCTGGATCGCCCCCGAACGCCTCCACGGCGCCCCGGCGACCACCGCCTCGGACGTCTTCAGCTGGGGACAGCTGACCGCCTACGCCGCCACCGGCCGCAACCCCTTCGGCCGCGGGAACTCCGAGGCGGTCAACCAGCGGGTGCTGCGCGGTGAGGCCAACCTGGCAGGGCTCCCCGAGGAGCTGCTCACCCCGGTCCGCGCCGCGCTGACCGAACCGCCCGAGCACCGGCCCGGCCCGGCTCAGATCCTCCGTGTGCTGGGGAGGGGCCGGAGGATGTCGGACACCCGCGGGGTGGCCAGCCGGATCGTGCACGACGAGTGGTAGGAGCACGCCGCACCGCCCCGGCCCGGCCCGTGCAGGCCCTCGCGAGGGGTGTGCCCGAGGACTCAGGCGAACAGCTCCACGAGGTCGTCCATGACGACGACGAGGACACCTGCGACCAGCCCCGTCACCACGGTGAGAAGCACACCCGCCAGTTCGGCGGGCCCCGGAGCCCCCGCAGGCAGCGCGGCCAGTCCACCGGCCACGGCGACCACACCCAGTGCGGCGTTGCGTACCACGTGGCGCGAGGAGTACACCGCCCCGGAACGTCCGAAACAGTGGCAGCGCGCCGACGACCCGCGCCGCAGGGAAGCGAGGATCACCGCCGTGAACACGGCCAGCAGGGCGAACGATCCGCCGAAGGCGATCCACCCCGCCGGTCCGATCCCCAGGGCATAACCCGCGAAGGCCGCGACCACGGCGGCCTCCCCCGCGGCGGCCGCCCACGCCGCTGCGCTCAGCAGCCGGGTCGGCACCAGCCCCAGGGGTTCCAGGGAGGCTGCGAAGCCGCGGTGGTCACGGACCTTGCCGAACGCGGAGACGGCGAAGACCGTCGCGAGCAGGGCCGCAGCCCCCGGCACCAGGTAGTCCCACAGCATCGTTGTCATCCCTCCAGGCGGCGCAGCACGGTTCCGACGACCCGGCCGACCGGTACCAGACCGAACCTGCGCGAGTCGGTGCTGTGGTCGGAGTTGTCGCCCAGGACCGCCACGAACCCATCCGGTACGGTCCTGGGCCCGCTCCCCCGGCCACCGGGGACGCCCTCGGGCACCGGGTCACCGGCCACCGCGGCCACTCGCTTGACGAGGTAGTTGGGGCGGCGCCGGTCGCGTTCGTCACGGAGCACGGGGGTCTCCGGATCGCGCAGGACCACGAGTTGGCGGGGGACGATCACCGTGCGCCGGTTGGCCCGTTCGGCGAGCATCCGGTCCCCCTGGCGCAGCGCGGGCAGCATGCTCACACCGGAGACCTCCGTGACGAAGACCCTGCGCCGGACCCACAGGAGCACGGCCAGGACCGCGGTCACCGCCACGGCGGCCGACGATCCCAGTACGACGAGCGCGGTCAGCACGGTGCCCCCTCGTCCTGGCGGTACCCCTGCGCCTGGATGGAGAACAGCCGGGCGTACACCCCGTCCGCGGCCATCAGCTCCCCGTGCGTTCCCGACTCGGTGACCGTCCCCTCGTCGAGCACCACGATCCGGTCCGCGTCGCGCAGAGCACCGAGCCGGTGGGAGACCAGCAGGCTGGTGCGGCCCCGGCGCCGTTCCCTGAGCCGTGTGTGCAACTCGTGCTCCGCCTCCGCGTCCAGCCCGGCGCTGGGCTCGTCGAGGATGAGCAGGTCACGTTCCTCCCGGAGCAGGGCGCGGGCGATCGCGACCCGCTGCTGCTGGCCGCCGGAGAGGTCGACGCCCTGTGCGTTCTCCTCCCCCTGGAAGAAGATCCGGGTGATGAGCGTGTCGTAGCCGCTTGGGAGCGCGGCGATCGCATCGTGGACACCCGCGCGGTGAGCGGCGGTCTCGATGGCCGCGCGGTCCTCGAAACGGCTCAGGTCGCCCAGCCCGATGTTCTCGGCGGCGGTCATGTCATAGGTCATGAAGTCCTGGAACACCGCGCCGATCCGCTCGCGCAGGGCTTCGGGGGCCACCTGGCGGATATCGGTCCCGTCCCAGGTGATGGTGCCGTGATCGGGGTCGTAGAACCGGCACAGCAGCTTGGCCAGGGTGCTCTTGCCCGACCCGTTGAGCCCGACCAGGCCCAGCGCCGTCCCCGCGGGGATGTCCAGGTCGACCCCCTTCAGGACCCAGGGGTGGTCGGGGGTGTAGCGGAACCACACGTCGCGCAGCTCGATACGGCCGGTCAGCGGGGCGACCCGTGCCGTTCCGGTGGGCAGGTCCGGTTCGATCGCGACGATGGAGCGGTAGTGCGTGAACAGCAGCAGTCGCTGGTGGGCCTGGGCCAGGAGTGAGATCATCCCGGCCATCCCCTGCTGCACCGCGCCGACCGCGGCGATGTACAGGGCGACGTCGCCGACGGCCCCCCGGCCCTGGCCCGCCTGGAAGATCACCCACACGAGCCCCCCGCCGGAGATCAGTGCGGCCAGCAGCCCGGCGGCGACCTGGACGAGCATGTCGCGCCGGTCCATGAGTCGGGTCTCCGTGTTGGCCGTGCGGCGCTCGGCCAGCATGCGTCGGCGGAGCATGTCGCCGAGGCCGAAGAGGCGGATCTCCTTCGCCGCCTCCGCGCTCGACATCAGGTCGCGGTAGAAGAGCTCCCTGCGCTCGACCGGGCCGAGCTGCCAGACCATGGCCGCCCGTCGGCGCGACAGCTCCAGCTGTCCCCACAGCGGTGGCAGGGTTCCGAGCAGGACGACCACGGCCAGCAGCGGGTGGATCACCACGAGGGAGGTCACGAAGCCGAGGACCGTCACGAGTCCGCCCAGCAGACCGAGAACGGCCTGGAGGACCTGGGCCGGGGTCTGGCCGCCGCTGTCGGCCGCCAACCGCAGGCGGTCGAGGAAGGCCGGGTTCTCGAACCGGCCGAGCCCGGAGAGCCGGTTGACCGACGTGAACAGGTGGTCGTCCGCGTGCAGGCCGACCCTGCGGGCCAACTCGTCCTCCGCGTACGTCTGCACCGCGGTGGTCACGGCGGTCAGGAGTCCGAGGGTGGCCAGCAGGACGGCTACCACCAGCACTGTCGCCATCACGGCGTCGACGGCCAGGTCGTTGAGGACCGTGCGCATGAGCCAGGCGGTGGCGACCGGTACCGCACCCGCGGTGACGGCCAGGAGGGCCAGCCCGAGCGCCCACCAGCGGCCCGCCTGCCACACGAGCCGGACCGCGGGAAGCAGGCCGGCGACGACGTGGCGACCGCCGAGTCGGGGGGTGTTTTCCGTCGTGTCCATGGCTCAGCGGACCGCCGTACCGAGCTCGGCTCCACCGGTCTCGGGCACGAAGACGCTGGTCGCCGTCGCGACGCCGTTCACGAGCGTGACGAAGGCCGGGGTCCCCTGGATGTCGAGGAGCCGGGGGATCTCACCGCCCCAGGGCTCGACCACCACCGGCACCGCCGGCTCCAGGAGTTCGACCATCTCCGCCTCCGCCCCGCCCTCCTCGATCACCACGGCGAGCACACGCGCGTCCGGATGCCGTGCCGTGTGGTCGAGCAGGAGGGGGAGGCGTTCCCGGCACGGTGAGCAGTCCGGGGAGAGGACCGCCATCAGGAGGGGCTCCGCGGTCTCCTCGAACGACAGTTCCACGCCCCGGGTGGACCGGGCCCGGAACGCCCCGACCCTGGTGCCGACGGACACCGCGGGGGCGGAGACGTCGTCGCCGACCGCCTTCGGCCTGTTCGCCAGGAGCTCGGTGTGCTGCCGCAGCCTGCGGACCACCCCCACCGCCAACAGGAGGTTCAGCAGGCCGAGTGCTCCTGTCAGGACTATCGCGACGACCATGAAAAACACGACGTACCTCTCGTTCCACAACGAATTCGGTGGGGGCGGAGCACGTGCTCCGCCCCCACGTCCTCACCTCGGATCAGGTGCTCTGACTAGCAGGTGCCGCAGGACAGTTCGCGGATCTGAGTTCCGCTGCTGCAGTTCCGCGACTGGTACTGGACCTTGTTGGTCCAGAAGAGTCCGCACCTGTTGCAGTGCGAGTTTTTCCACCCGGTGCAGGAAGCGGCTTCGACCCGCACCTGCGGGACAACGGACTGGATCATTCGGTCGCTCAGCGACGTGATCAGACTGATCATGACGGGTCCCTTCTCGACGTGTGCCGTGTTCGGCGATCAGCAGACAACCACCGTCCGGTACACGGAGGGTTCACAGCTGATTCATCAGACCGAAAAACTTCCACCAGCCTCCCGAACAGCCAACACGCCATCGAAACTCGATACCAAGGCGGCCGGGACCGGCCAATCACGGTTCCATATCTCGCGCGCAGGTTAGGATACGCTCACCGGACGATGAATTTGATCATCGCCTTTCCATCGGATGTACGAGAAGAATAGAAACACCCATCGAAAGTCCTCATGATCAGCAGTCATCTGAAATAAGGGCGGACAGAGATATTCATGGACTTCAGAATGCTCGGACCACTCGAAGTCACGGACGACTCAGGGGAGCCTGTTCCCGTCAACCGCAAAAAACACCGCCAACTCCTGGCCACCCTCCTGGTACGGGCGAACAGCGTGGTGCCCTTCGGCCGGATGGTTGACAACATCTGGGGCGACGTCCCCCCGCGCTCGGCACGCGGGAACGTCAAGACGTACGTCTCCCAGCTGCGTCAGCGGATCGACCGGATCGAGACCGGAGGCGACGGCTACCGCATCCGGGTCGGGGAGCACGAACTGGACTCCTGTGTCTTCGACGCCTTGCTGCGACGGGGCCTGCGACAGTTCACGGAGGGGCACCTGACCGAGGCGGCACAGATCCTCGAGGAGGCACTCGACCTGTGGCGCGGTGACGTCCTCCAGGGCACGTCCCTGTACAACGACCTGGCGCTCGCCCACACGCACCTGGACGAGCAGCGCTTCACCTGTTTCAAACACCTGATGGACGTACGGCTGGCCCAGGGCCGGCACTCGGAGGTCCTCGCCCGCCTGCGCCCGGTGATGGGCTCCCACCTGCTGCACGAACAGCTGTGCGGACTGCAGATGATGGCCCTGTACCGCGACGGTCGCTGCGCCGAGGCACTCGTCTCCTACGAGGACATGCGCGCACGCCTGGCCGGGGAGCTGGGTGTGGATCCCAGCCCGGAACTGCAGCAACTGCACCTGCGGATCCTGGCCCACGACCCGAAGCTGTCCGGTCCCTCTGTCCGGCTCCCCGTGCCGCAGGAGAGCCCGGGCCTCCCGTCACGGATACCGCTGACCCATCTGTCAGGTCAGTACACCTAGGCCGCGGCGGACACACCCCCGGAGCCACCGACCCTGGAGCCACCGGCCCCGGGCAACGCAGGGACTCCCCCTGAGACCGGGGCACGGCGGTACGAACCCCGCCCCGAACCGCGAGCGATCCCGCATCCGAAGTTCCCGGGTGTCCGAGGATGGCCACTTCCGGACACCCCCGCCCTCCGCTCACCCGTGGGTACCGTTCGCACGGAACCGGCCCGGCGGCAACCAGCGAGGTGTCGGAGCGATCACCGAGCGTGAGCGTGGACGCCGGCATCCCCGCAGGCAGCGGCCCCGCACACCAGCTCCGCCACCACCCGAGGGACCCGCGGCCGGAGCGGGAACCGGGCACGGGTGTGGGGCGTACGCCTCCCCAGCGTCATCGGAGGAGGGCAACAAGGGGTGACAAGCACCACCGATCGGCACAGAATGGACCTGTACGGCCGGTGCGGGCCCCCTGATGACCGGGCTCGCGGAGATCCGATCCGCCTCGGTGGAGGCACAGCGGGTCCCTGGCCTCTCACATTTCCCCACCGGAGGAGACACCGGATGGAAGGCGCCCTGTCCCTGATCGCCCTGGTCGCCGTGGTGGTGTCGGCCGGAGCGATCACGGTCGCCGCGCACTTTCGCAAGGAACGGGTCAGCGAGCTGAAGGGGTGGGCCGGCGAACACGGCTGGCACTACACCGAGCACCATCCGCGCCCGCTGGAGGAGGCGGTCCTGCCTCTGGCCCTGCGCGGCAAGGACCCGCGTGTGCAGCACGTGCTCACCGGGCGGCGCGGGGCACACCTGGTCACCATGTTCGAGCTCACACACAGCTCCTCCACGGCCGCACGGCGCGGCACGGGTCGGGCCAGGCACACCCACCGCGTCGTGGCGGTGCACACACCGGGCGTCGGGGCGGACCTGGAGATCCGCCGGCGCGACCTGGCGCGTACCGTGTCCCTTGACGGCAGAGGCGGCCCGGAGGAGGTCGACCGGTCCTTCGCCGAGGCCTTCCACACCGTCGGCTCCGACGACCGCTTCACCCGCACCGTCCTGGACCACGACACGGTCTCCTGGCTGCTGTCGGACTGCCGGTCGCGTTCCCTCCCGGTGCGCTTCACCGGCGGCCACGTCATGACCTGGGCGGCCATGCGACTGGACCCCGACCGCGCCCTGACCGCGGCGGACTACCTGATCGAACTGGTGATCCGGGTCCCCGACCAGGCCTGGGAACGCAACACCACGGGCTCCTGAACAGCATCACCGCCCCCGAACGTGCGGCCCTTGCGGGAGAGGCCGATAAAATCCGGCTTGCCCCAACGCACAAGGAGTACCTCATGAGCGACCCCAACGCCACACACCGCATCTCGCGCGCGGACCTGTTCCGCGACGACGAGGAGGAGACCGCGCCGGACCCCAACGCCACCGCGAAGATCTCCCGCGAGGACCTCTTCAAGGACGAGAAGGACGGCAAGAGCCCGAGTGAGCGCGGCTGACCCGCCCCGTCCCGATACAGCGGAGCGCCCGCCCCCGGCAGGGGACGGGCGCTCCGCTGTCTCTCACGGGCCGCGGGCCCGGACAGCAGGTCCCTACGGGCGGCGCTCGCGGACGGCGGCGACGATCTCGGCCACCGCCTCGTCCACGGGAACACCGTTGTTCTGCGAACCGTCGCGGTAGCGGAAGGACACCGCGTTCTTGCTGATGTCCTCGTCACCGGCCAGCAGCATGAAGGGCACCTTCTGCTTCTGGGCGTTGCGGATCTTCTTCTGCATCCGGTCGTCGCTGGCGTCGACCTCGACGCGGATCCCCTCCGCGCGCAGCTTGGCGGCGACCTCCTGCAGGTACGGGACGTGCTCGTCGGCGATGGGGATGCCCACCGCCTGGACCGGGGCCAGCCAGGCCGGGAAGGCGCCGGCGTAGTGCTCCAGCAGCACGGCGAAGAACCGCTCGATGGAGCCGAACAGGGCGCGGTGGATCATCACCGGGCGCTGACGGGTGCCGTCGGCGGCGGTGTACTCCAGGTCGAAGCGCTCGGGCAGGTTGAAGTCCAGCTGGATGGTGGACATCTGCCAGGTACGGCCGATGGCGTCCTTGGCCTGCACGGAGATCTTCGGGCCGTAGAAGGCGGCGCCGCCCGGGTCCAGGACCAGCTCCAGGCCCTGCTTCTCGGCGGCCCGGCGCAGGGTGTCGGTGGCCTCGTCCCAGCTGGCGTCGTCACCGACGTACTTCTCCGGGTCCTTGGTGGACAGCTCCAGGTAGAAGTCCTCCAGGCCGTAGTCGCGCAGCAGCTCCAGCACGAAGGTGAGCAGCGAGTCCAGCTCGTCGGCCATCTGCTCGCGGGTGCAGTAGATGTGCGCGTCGTCCTGGGTGAAGCCGCGGGCGCGGGTCAGGCCGTGCACCACACCGGACTTCTCGTACCGGTACACGGTGCCGAACTCGAACATGCGCAGCGGCAGCTCACGGTAGGAGCGCCCGCGCGCGTCGAAGATCAGGTTGTGCATCGGGCAGTTCATCGGCTTCAGGTAGTAGTCCTGACCGCCGTCGAGCTGCATGGGGGGGTACATGCCGTCCGCGTACCAGTCCAGGTGCCCCGACTTCTCGAACAGGGCGCTCTTGGTGGCGTGCGGCGAGTAGACGAACTCGTAGCCGCTCTCCTCGTGGCGCTTGCGCGAGTAGTCCTCCATCACCCGGCGGATGACACCGCCCCTGGGGTGGAAGACGGCCAGGCCGGAGCCGATCTCGTCCGGGATGGAGAACAGGTCGAGCTCGGAGCCGAGCTTGCGGTGGTCCCGCTTCTCGGCCTCCTCCAGGAAGGCCAGGTACTCCTTGAGCGCGTCCTTGTTCTCCCAGGCGGTGCCGTAGACGCGCTGGAGCTGCGGGTTGGTCTCCTTGCCGCGCCAGTAGGCGGCGGCGGTGCGCATCAGCTTGAAGGCCGGGATCGCCTTGGTGGTGGGGATGTGCGGACCGCGGCACAGGTCCTTCCAGCACAGCTCGCCGGTGCGGGAGTGGATGTTGTCGTAGATGGTGAGCTCACCGGCGCCGACCTCGGCGGAGGCGCCCTCGGCGGCCTCCGCGGCACCGCCCTTGAGGCCGATCAGCTCCAGCTTGTAGGGCTCGGTGGCGAGCTCGGCGCGGGCGTCGTCGTCGGAGACGACCCGGCGGTCGAAGCGCTGCCCCTGCTTGATGATCTGCTGCATCTTCTTCTCGATGCTCTTGAGATCGGCGGGGGTGAAGGGCTCGGCGACGTCGAAGTCGTAGTAGAAACCGTTCTCGACGGGCGGGCCGATACCCAGCTTGGCCTCGGGGAAGAGCTCCTGGACGGCCTGGGCGAGGACGTGCGCGGTGGAGTGGCGCAGGATCGCCCGCCCCTCGTCGGAGTCGATCGCGATCGGTTCGACGGCGTCGCCGTCGGAGAGCTCCCAGGCCAGGTCGCGGGGCTCGCCGTTGACCAGGGCGGCGATCACGGTCCTGCCGTCCGCCTCCAGAGCCTGCCCCGCGGTAGTCGTGGCCGCCACCGCACGCGGGGTTCCGGCGAGGGTGATGTGCAGCTCAGACGCGGCGGACACGGTGACTCCTAGGGATTACGTCGATGTCGTGGATGCGAGCCGGCCGACGGCGGTGCGGAGGCCAGGCGTTTCGCTCCCACGATGCTATCGGCTTCGTGGTGTCCGGGGATTCTCCACAGGTCCGGGAGGAACCATTGATCACACCCGCGAGATCGGTGAGAATCAGCAGACATCCGATCACTCCCTTGGAGCCTGGTCCGAAAGCACTCGTCGCATTGACCGAATACTGTGAGCGCATGTCACCGAGTCCACCGAGCGGGCCTCCGGCCCCGGAGACATCCCCCAGTCGTCATGCCCGTCTACGACGGTGGAGGCGCCTGCGCGCACGGCTCCGCCTGTTCCGCAGACGCATGCACACGCACCCCGCCCTGCACCTTCCCTGGCGCGTTCTGGTCGGCACGGTGGGCACCGTCGTCATCCTGGCCGGAATCGCCATGCTCATCGTGCCCGGCCCCGGGATCACCTCGATTCTCCTCGGGCTGCTCGTGCTGAGCACCGAGTTCCGCTGGGCCCACCGTCTGCTGCGTCCCGCGCGCGTGTGGGCGCGCAGGGGTGAGAAATGGGCGATCCGCACCAAGAACGACCTGTTGGAGCGGTACCGCGGGCGCAGGTCCGCCAAGGCCGCGCGCCGTGACGGCACCGCTCCCCCCTCGCCTCCCTCTCCCCCGGACGCACCTGGCGAATAGGCGGGGACCTTTCCCGGCCCCGGACGCTTCCGAAACCCGCCTCCGGTCGCATACGCGCACGTTGCCCGGGCTTGGCCGGACCAAAACAAAAAAAGAGGGACCCAGTCCGTGCGATACGGAGTGGGTCCCTCTTGTCGGTGGGCGATACTGGACTCGAACCAGTGACCTCATCGGTGTGAACGATGCGCTCTAGCCAACTGAGCTAATCGCCCCCTGGGCTGCTGCCCTGTCCGGCCTCGTCGGCCTGACAAGAAAAACTCTAGCGCATGTTCGGGAGTGATCGACGCACCCGAACCCGCCCAGCGGGGCCGCGGGCATGTGATCGAGGTCACACATGGCGATCGGCGGGTTCCCACAGGATTCCTTTACCGACCGCGATCCCCGCAATGAGTAGGAGTTCCCGCTTCTGTGGACCCTCCCGACGCGACCGCGGATTGACCTCCGCGTGACACGGGCCACTCATCATGGGGAAATCTTTGGTTTCCCCTGGTCATTACAGTGACGAAGGATCGTGGTGCCGCCCTGCGGCGCGCTGGACCCGCTGGGCGGGCAGCGAGACCTCCGGTCCCACCGACCAAGAAAGTCTCCGTACTCACGTCATAGTCCGCGGACAGCCGCGTTGGAGCGAGTGAGACGGCAACCGGCCCGCGACCCAGGACTCTGGGCCGGACGAGAAAAGGTTTGGCGAACATGAACAGTAGCGACACCACTGCCACCGCCGAGCTGGGCCTGCGACTCGTGGTCCCGGAGCGCACTGCGGTTCCCCTCGTCGCGCAACTCGACTACAGCGCTGACGACCCCTACGCGATCCGCGTCGCGTTCCACACCGGCGAGGACACCCCCGTCGAGTGGATCTTCGCGCGCGAGCTCCTCACCGTGGGCATCGTGCGCCCCGTCGGCGAGGGCGACGTCCGCGTGTGGCCCTCCAAGGACGACGGCGGGGACCGCACGGTCAGCATCGCGCTCTCCTCGCCCTTCGGCCAGGCCGAGTTCGACACCCAGGTCTCCCCGCTGGCGGAGTTCCTCCACCGCACCTACGAGATCGTCCCCGCGGGCCAGGAGGGCCAGTTCGTGGACCTCGACGAGGAGATCCAGCAGCACCTGCACTCCTGAGGGCCCGCCTCCTGCTCCGCGCACCAGAACAGAAGGTCACCCGCCGGTGACCCGGAGACAGAAGGTCATCCGCCGGACGACCCGCGGACCGCGGTGATCCGGCAGAACCGGGGAGGGACGGCGCCTGGGCGCCGTCCCTCCCTCTCGTGCTCCCACCCGTCACTCCTGTGTCACGGGCGGGCCCTGCCTCACGGGTCGATGTCGGCCGCGGAGCGCTCCGCGAACACGGCCATCGCCTTCGCCGTGACCGGGCCCGGCTCGGCCGACACCCGCTGGTCGTCGATGTTGAGGATCGGCTGCACGTCACGGCCGGTGGAGGTCAGGAAGGCCTCGGTGATCTCGGGGAGCCGCTCCATGGGAACGTCCTCCTCCTCACCGCCGAACCACTCCAGGACCAGTTCCCGGGTGATGCCCGCCAGCGGACCGGCCGACAGCGGAGGGGTGACGAGCCTGCCGTCGAGCACCACGAAGACGTTGCTTCCGGTGCCCTCGCACAGGTTCCCGCCGATGTTGCGGAAGACCGCCTCGGTGGCACCGCGCTCACGCGCGTAGGCCAGGGCGCGCACGTTGTCCGCGTAGGAGGTGGTCTTGAGCCCGGCCAGCGCACCGAACTCGTTGCGGGGCCACGGCGCCAGGGCCACGTCCGTGGCCGGGGCGATGCCGGGGAAGGGACCCAGCGCCACGATCGCGGTCTGCTCCCCCTGGCCCCGGTCCGAACCGAGCGGCCCTGCCCCGTCCGTGACGGTGATGCGCACACGGGCGTCGGGCAGCTCCGGGTTGGCGGCCACGGCCTGGGCCACACCGTCCGCGATCAGTTCGAGGTCGGGTTCGTCCATGCCCAGCCCCTGCGCGGAGCGGGCCAGACGCTTCAGGTGACGGGTGAGCGCGAACGGCCTTCCGTTCTGCGCGCGCACCGTCTCGAAGACGCCGTCCCCGACCGTGATGCCGTGGTCGGCCACGGGGATACGCGCGTCCTTCTCCTCCAGCACGGCGCCGCGGCCGTAACCGGCGCCGGCGATCCACACCCTCATTCCAACCCCCAAGTTCTCAAGGGCCCTGGTCGGGCCGGTGACACCTCGAATCCTCCCACCTCAACCCCTCACCTCGCCTGGTGATCCCCCGGACCGGCCCCTACCCGCCGGGGTCGCACGTTGGCAAGTCCCCTGTCCGGCACCGGCCGCCGGTCCGGTCTCCCCACTCTTTTCAGGGAACCGTCACCACTGGTCAGAGTCGTTATCCACCAGGGGCGGCCCACCCGGAACCGATGGCTGCAGCCGGACAGATAAGTTACGAATGACTATCATCTGGGCAACGCTTATGCGGGGCCGGTGGCAACCCCTCGAGCCACTTCTCCAGCCGGTACACGTGAAGCGCCCCGAAGCGCGCGTGCCCCCTCCACGCACGCCCACACCAGACACAGCAAAGAGAGACATGACCCCATCGAGCACCGCCCGCGGCGAACTCAGCTGGCTGCTGGACGACCTCCTCACCCGCGCCTCGGGCACACAACACGCCATCGTCCTGTCCACCGACGGCCTCCTCATGGCGACCTCCAGCGGACTGGACCGCCCCGCCGCCGAACACCTCTCGGCCATCGCCTCCGGCCTGCACAGCCTGGCCGGCGGAGCCAGCAAGCAGTTCTCCGCGGGGAACATCCGGCAGAGCATCATCGAGATGGACCGCGCCTTCCTCTTCGTGGCCGCCGCCGGTGAGGGCGCGTGCATGGCCCTCATGTCGGACGCCGACAGCGACGTGGGCCTGATCGCCTACGAGATGAACAAGGTGATCGAGAGGGTCGGCCAGTACCTGTCCGCCCCGCCCCGACCCGACATGCCCTCCTCCCCCGCGCACGTGGAGAAGTAGCTCCTGCCGCCGCGGCGGGCCGGCCAGGCCTGCCACGGCAGAGCGCGGAACCCCCTGGGAGAAGCCGATTTCGCACTTCCCCCAACTTCCGCTAGAGTTCTTAACGCAGCGAGGGACGCGGCGCCGGGAAAACCGGAGCCGCACCGAAGCACTCGCCGCGCGGACGTGGCTCAGCTGGTAGAGCATCACCTTGCCAAGGTGAGGGTCGCGGGTTCGAATCCCGTCGTCCGCTCGAGCGATTCGCATAGTGCCGCTTCAGGTGGCACAATCGGATCGGATCGGGGAGAGCATCCCGGATCACACGCGGACGTGGCTCAGCTGGTAGAGCATCACCTTGCCAAGGTGAGGGTCGCGGGTTCGAATCCCGTCGTCCGCTCGAGCGATTCGCATAGTGCCGCTTCAGGTGGCACAATCGGATCGGATCGGGGAGAGCATCCCGGATCACACGCGGACGTGGCTCAGCTGGTAGAGCATCACCTTGCCAAGGTGAGGGTCGCGGGTTCGAATCCCGTCGTCCGCTCGGAGAAAGGCACGCGTGGGTGCCGCTCGGTTCCCCCGTGCTTCTGCAAGCCGGAGTGGCCGAGTGGTTGAGGCAAGGGACTGCAAATCCCTGCACACGGGTTCGATTCCCGTCTCCGGCTCCACGGGCACCACATTTCCATAAGGGCGATTAGCTCAGTTGGCTAGAGCACTACCTCGACACGGTAGGGGTCACAGGTTCGAGTCCTGTATCGCCCACAAGCAGAAGGCGGGTTCCTCCGGGAGCCCGCCTTCGCTGTTTCCACAACAGTGCCCTTCGAGGGTCGGCGCCATGCCGAACAGCCGCTCCCGCTCCTTGTTCGTGAGAGCGCCCACACACCGCATCCACCGGGTCTCGGGCACCGTGGGTACGCTCTTCTCCATCTCCTCGGCAACCATCTCGCAGATGCGCTTCACCCCCGGGAGCGTGGGCCCCAGCCCCGCAGCTGGAGACCGACAGCTCACCCAGCCTGCATCGCAGCCTGCTTAGCGTCCTCGCGGCGGTAGCGGCCTGGAGCGGTGCCGTGGATCCGCTTGAAGGCCTTCGCGAACGCGTACTCCGAGCTGTAGCCGACGTACCTGGCGACAGCCGACAACGGTTCTTCGCCGCCGCGCAGTCGCCGTGCGGCCGTGACCATCCGCCACCGCGTGAGATACGCCAGTGGCGACTCGCCCACGTCGGCAGTGAACCGGCGAGCGAACGTCGCCCGGGACATGCCCGCGTGGGCGGCCAACTCCTCGACCGTCCACTGTCGGCCCGGGTGCTCGTGCATCTCGCCGAGCGTCGCGGCCAGGCCGGGATCGCGCAGTGCCGAAGCCCAGCCCGCGCCGCCCCTGTCCTGTTCCGACAGCCACGCCCGCAGGATGTACACCAGCAGGGCGTCCAGGAGCGCGGGCGCCACCGCGTCACCGCCCGGTCGGCCTTCGTCCAGCTCGGCGGTCAGCAGGTCCACGATCGCACGGAGCTGCGGATGGCGGCCCAGCTGTGCGGGCACGTGCACGACCTCGGGAAGGCTGTCGAGCAGCGGGTGCGACCAGTCACGCTCGAACTCGTACACCCCGCACAGCAGCGCCGTCCGCATCCCGGGGCCCTCCACGATCTGCGGCTCCCCGGGGCCCGCGACCTCGGTCAGCGGCGTCTCGGGGCTGTCGGCCAGGCCGTGTCCCATATCCCCGTACAGGAACACCACGTCGCCGACCGAGAGCGGCGTCGGATCCCCCTGGCGCGGAAGGAGCCAACACGACCCCTGCAGCACCATGTGGAATCCGGCCCCGGCCAACTTCGGATACGAGCGCCCCCAGGGCGCGTGCCGCACGGTCGTCCCGAACCCGGGCCGGCCCACGCGGGTCGCGGCGATCATGTCACTCAACACGTCCATGTGCATATCCTAACCTCCGGATCGGTGAGTGTTTCGGACATCCATCTGCGCCTCACGATCATTGTTGCGCTCATTTCAGCTCCGTAATGTCAGTTGGGAGCGGGCCGACCGGCCCGCACTGCGAATGCGACGGAAGGCATGACGATGGGACAGCGAGCGGCAACGACTCGACAGGCGGCACCGGCAACCGGGCGCGGATGGGCGATGGGCGTGCTGCTCGCCATGCAGCTCATGGTCATCCTCGACGGCACCATCGTCACGGTGGCGCTCCCGACCATCCAGGACGACCTCGGCTTCACCGACTCGGGCCTGGCCTGGGTCGTCAATGCCTACCTCATCGCCTTCGCCGGGCTCCTGCTCCTGTCCGGGCGCCTGGGCGACCTCCTCGGCGGCAAGAGGGTGTTCATCGCCGGGCTGGCGACCTTCACCCTCGCCTCCGTCCTCGCCGGACTCGCGGTCAACCCCGCCATGCTCATTGCCGGTCGCTTCGGCCAAGGCGTCGGTGGAGCCATGGCCTCCGCAGTCATCCTCGGCATGATCGTCGCGCTCTACCCCCGACCCGGTGAACAGGCCAAGGCCATGGGCATCTACAGCTTCGTCTCCGCAGGCGGCGGCGCGATCGGCCTCATCGCAGGCGGTGTCATCACCCAGACCCTCGGCTGGGAAAGCGCGTTCCTCGTCAACGTCCCCATCGGCATCGCCACCCTCGTCCTCGCGCTCCGCTTCATCACCGGGCAGCCCGGCATCGGCTTCGACAAGGGCGCCGACCTCCTCGGGGCGGCCCTCGTCACTATCGGCCTCTCACTCGGCGTCTACACCATCGCCCAGATCGCCGAACCCGAATCCACCACCGGACGCTCGCTCGGACTCGGCGCAATCGCCGTGGCCCTCCTCATCGGATTCCTCTGGCGCCAGACCAGAGCCGCCACCCCGCTGCTGCCCCTGCGCATCTTCCGCGACCGCCGGCTCTCCACCGCCAACCTTGTGGTCGTCACCATCTTCGTCGCCGGTTTCGGCTTCCAGTTCCTCGGGGCCCTCTACCTCCAGCGGGTGCTCGGTCTCGACTCATTGCACACCGGCCTGGCGTTCCTCCCCGCCCCGGTGACACTCGGCATCACCTCTCTGTTCCTGTCATCCAGGCTCACCGGCCGATTCGGCATCCGCAAGGTCCTGATGTCCGGAATGACGGCACTGGCCGCCGGACTCCTGCTCCTGAGCCGCGTTCCGGAGCAGGGGAACTACTTCGCCGACGTCATGCCTGCCCTCTTCATCATGGGCGTGGGCATGGGCCTGGCGCTCCCGGCGGCGATCATGGCCGCGATGTCCGGCGCCGCTCCCGAAGACCAGGGCCTGGCATCGGGGCTCAACAACACCGCACAGCAGGCGGGTGGCGCAATCGGTCTCGCCGTTCTCGCTACTGCCGCAGCCGCTGTCACTGCGGACCGGATCGAGTCCGGCACCGCTGCCATGACCGCCCTGCGCGACGGATACAGCCTGGCGTTCCTCATCGCGGCCGGAGTCGTGGCAGCTGGAACGGTCCTCACCGCCTTCGCCCTGCGCACCCCCGCCACACCTGAGACCGCCGCCGAAGAATCCGAACCCGCGACCGCGGCCCTCTGACCCCTGCCACCGGACAAGGAAACAAGGCAATGAACGAGAAGATCGCGATCGGCGTCATCGGAGCGCACGCCCAGCGAGGTTGGGCGAGGGCGGTGCACCTTGCGGCCCTGCGGGATTCACATGATTTCGACATCGTGGCCGTGGCGTCCACCGATGCGACACAAGCCGCCGAAGCGGCGGAGGCGTGGGGCGCCGAGCGTTCCTACGGGGACGCACACGCGCTGCTGGCCGACCCTGCGGTGGAGGCGGTGCTCATCGCCGTCCAGTTGCCGAAGCGCGACGACCTGGTCGCAGCGGCGATCGCCGCCGGCAAGCACGTGTACGTCGAATGGCCGCTGGCGCTGGACGCCGCGACCGCCGAGCGCTACCGCGACCTGGCCGCCGCAAAGGGCGTCCAGCACGCGGTCGGCCTGCAGACCCGCCACCACCCGGCGATCCGGTACCTGCACGAGCTCATCGCCCAAGGCGCTGTCGGCGACGTGCTCTCGGCCTCGCTCCACTATTCGATCGGCGCGGCCGAGGAATGGTCCGAGCGGTACGCCGACCTGTTCGACGCGACCAAGGGCGTCAACCACCTCGCGGTGGTCGGCGGGCACGCGATGGACCAGTTCGCGCACGCGCTCGGCCGTCTCACAGCGCTGTCGGGCCGGCTCGCGACCCGCATCCCCGAAGTGACGATCACGGAGACCGGTGAGCGGTTGAAGGTCACGTCGCCCGACCAGATCCTGGTCCACGGCGTCCTGGAATCGGGCGCGCCTGCTTCGGTCCACATCATGACCGGCGGTCCCGCCGGCGCCGGGTACCGCATCGAGGTGCAGGGCCGCACCGGCCGTCTGGTCCTGGAATCGGCGGACGACTCGCTGGTCGCTCCCCGCTACCAACTGCGGAAGACGACCACGGGCGACACCGCGGTGCTCCCGGTACCGGAGCGCTTCTGGACCAAGGGCTCCGACAACCCTTCGCCCGCCGCGAATGCGGGGGAGGTCTACCGGGGATTCGCCGCCGCGATCCGGACCGGCGCGGCGCACGAACCGAACTTCGACACCGCCATCGCCGTGCACCGCACGCAGGACGCCATCCGCCGCTCGAACGAAAGCGGCGCGAGCGAACTCGTCCAGCCAGGAGAACCAGAGGAAGACAACGGTTCACTCTGATCTGCGCGGCAGGGGTCAGCGGTAGGGGTCACAGGTTCGAGTCCTGTATCGCCCACTTCATTACGGAACGACCCTGCTGGGGACCTTGAGCCTCCTCGGTGCGCGGGCCCCGGCCCAGGATCATCCGGGACAGCTGCTGGATGATGTTGGGCCAGGCCGCCACCCCGATGAGCGTGAGGCGCAGCAGGTCCGGATGGTCGCGGTGGAACTCGTGGACGCGCCGGACGCAGTCGGCCGGGTCGGTCTCCGCCTGGCGCGTTTCGCCGAGGGGCGGGCCGAGGCCAACGCGCGCCTCCTGACCCCCCTCACGGAGGCCGCAGAGGCGCACGGTGCCACACCCGGCCAGGTCGCGCTCGCTTGGGTGCGCCAGCGAGCCGACGTCTGGGGGCTGCCGGTCGTGCCGATTCCCGGTACCAAGAAGGTTCACCGCCTGGAGGAGAACGCGGCGTCCGTCGACGTGTGTCCGACCGGTCCCGAACTCGACGCCCTGGACGCGATCGCCGCCGCTGTGGAGGGTGACCGCTACCCGGACATGACCCTTACCTCCGCGGGGCCTCGCGCCCAGGCACTGATGTAGGCGCTCATCAGTGTCGGCACCGGTCGGCGACAGCCGAAGGGCGTCAGGGTTCACGGAGCGCGCTCCGGCCCCTGACGCCCTTCCGCTCAGCGGCTGATGGTCCAGTCGCCGTCGGCCTGGACGTGGATGAACTCGATCTCTCCGGCGTCGCCGAAGATCGCCCCCTCCTCCAGGACGAACTCGCTCTCGACCGCGCCGATGTCGTTGGCGATACTGCCCATGCGCACCCCCTCCGCGTCGTAGGGGACCACGATGAAGTTGGCCGTACCCGTGTGGGTGAGTTCCAGGGAAGCGTTGACCTGGGGCGTCCATTCGAGCTGGTAGAGCGCGTCCCCGGACCCGCTGAGCCAGTAGGTCTCGTCGTCCCAGACCACGGCGTCGGCGGGGTCCACGGGCATGGCGGAGCCGGCGTCGGCGTCGGCGGCCTCCTCCGCTTCGCCTTCCTCCTCCGCGGGCTGTTCGTCGGCCTCTGCCGCCTCGGTCTCCTCGGCTTCGGCGTCGGTCGGGGCCGACTCCTCCTCACCCACCGGCCTCAGGTCACCGACGGAGAAGGAACAGGAGGTCACGGCTGTCGCGAAGATGACGGCGGCGAGTCCGGCGGCCGCCCGGACGAGCACGTTGCCGGTCAGGGGCCGGGGGACGAGGACACGGTTCATGAGTGGTCTCCGAGAGTGAAGCGAGGAGGACGAGGAGAACGTCCGGTTCCCGGACCCGGAGGCCGTGAGGCCGAAGGGCCAGGAGGAGCCGGACCACTCTTGTGACGGGGGAGCGCGCGGTTTGGTTCGGAACTTCCCGTGGCGGCTGCCACGGTCACCACACGTGCACACGCTGGTCACCACGCGTGCACGCCCTCGCAGGGTCGCCTCCGCCGTTGCCGCGGTGGGCCGGGGCCCGGCCCGGTCAGGGCTGACACGGCCGCTTCCCCTGTCCTGTAGGCCTTGACGCCCTCTGGAGTCGGTGTCGGTCCAGGTCAGGGGGTGCGACGCAACCTCCCGTGCGCTACAGTTATCGAACATTTGTTCGAGTCGTGGTGTCTTTCCCCTTGGCTGCGCTGTCCGTTCTCCAGGGGAGGGGTCTACCTGTTCTCGCATCTGCGGGTCGCCTCGTCGTTCTCCCGGCGGTACGGGACCGCCACCCCGACCGCCCTGGTGGCCCGTGCCGCCGACGCGGGCCAGGGCATGGCCGCGCTCACCGACCGCGACGGGGTCTGGGGCGCCGCCGAGCACGTCCGGGCCTGCGAGTCCGCCGGGCTCCGGCCCGTGCTCGGTGTGGACCTGGCACTGGCCACCCCCGAGGGAGGCCGTGTGGTCGTGCTCGCCCGGGGGCGTTCCGGCTGGGCGGGAGTGTGCCGCCTGGTCACCGCCGCCCACCGCGGCCCGGGGCCGGTGGCCGTCACACCGGAACAGGTGGTGGAGCACTCCGAGGGGGCCGTGGTCCTGCTCGGCCCCGACTCCGACGTGGGCCGGGCCCTGGCCCAGGAACGGCCCGGCCGGGCCCGGGAGCTGTTGGCCGTCTGGCTGGCCACCGGCGCCCAGACGGTGTTGGCACCCCACGACCACGGCGCCCCGGGGCAGCGCCTGCTCGCCCGGAGCATGGTCCGGCTGGCCGACCGGGAACGGCTCCTGGCGGTACTGACCAACGCCGTCCGCTACACCGCGGCCCGCGACGCCGAGGTGGCGTGGGCGCTGGACCGCGTCCGCGCCCACTCCCCCGGCGGCCGCTCCCCCGAACCGCGCACCGCGCACGCCCACCTGGCCACCGGTGCCGACATGCTGGAGACCGCGGTCGGAGTGTGCGCCGGGGACACCGCGCGCGCCCGGCGGCTGCTCGCCCACACCACGGCACTGGCCACCTCCTGCGCCCTGAACCCGGTCGCCGACCTGGGCTGGGGCCGTCTGCACCTGCCCGACCGGCCCCGGGCCCGCGCCGAACTGCGTTCCCGGGTCGCCCAGGGCGCGGCCCGGCGGGGGCTGGACCACGGCCGCCGGGCCCGGGCGGCCCGGGACAGGGCCGCCCAGGAGCTCGCCGTCATCGACCGGATGGGGTTGTGGGAGTACTTCCTGACCGTCGCGGACGCCGCGGCCGCGATCCGGGACAAGGGCATCCGCTGCTCCGCCCGGGGGTCGGCGGTGGGGAGCCTGGTGGTGCACCTGCTCGGCATCTCCTCGATCGACCCCGTCGAGAGCGGGCTGCTCTTCGAGCGGTTCCTGACACCCAGCCGCCCCGGCCAGCCCGACGTCGACCTGGACGTGGAGTCCGCCCGGCGGTTGGAGGCCTACGACGCGGTGCTCGCCTCCCACGCGGGGGCGAGCGCTGCGGTCGGGATGCTGGAGACCTACCGGGCCCGCTCGGCGCTGCGTGACGCAGGGCTGGCCCTGTCCCTGCCGGCGGTGGAGGTGGAGCGGATCAGCCGGGTGTTCCCGCGGGTGCGGGCGAGCAGGATCGGTGAGACCGCGCGCGACCTGCCCGAGCTCCGCCGCCTCGAGGGCCTGGACTCCGCACACGTCCGGAGGCTGTTCCGGCTGGCGGAGCGGTTGGACGGCCTCCCCCAGCACGTGGCGATGCACCCCTGCGGGCTGGTCCTGTCCTCCGAGGACATGGCCGCGCGGGTACCCACCCAGCCCTCGCAGGCCGGTTATCCCGTCACCCAGGCCGACAAGCACGACGTGGAGGAGTGGGGACTGCTCAAACTGGACGTCCTGGGCGTACGGATGCAGTCGGCGCTGGCCCACGCCCACACCGAGATCATCCGTACCACGGGCACCGAACTGGACCTGGAGGCCCTGCCCGACGACGACGAGGGCACCGCCCACCTGATGGCCGGCAGCCACACCCTCGGGTGCTTCCAGATCGAGTCACCCGGCCAGCGCGAACTGGTCTCCCGGCTGCGGCCCCGGACCCGGGACGACCTCGTGGCCGACATCAGCCTGTTCCGCCCCGGGCCGATGGGGGTGGACATGGTCTCCGTGTACCTGGCCGGGCGCCAGGGGGCCGTGCTGCCGGTGCCGCACCCGTCCCTCGAACCGGTCCTGGCGCCCACCGGCGGAGCGCTGCTCTGGCACGAACAGCTCCTTCTGGCCCTGGACGCGATCACCGGCTGCGGGCTGGACCGCGCCGAGGCGATGCGGCGGGCCCTGGGCTCCGAAGAGGGGCGCGCCCAGGTGGAGAGCGAGTTCCGCTCGCTGGCGGGCGGGCGCGGCCACACCCCCGGGGTGGTCGACCGGGTGTGGTCGATGGTGGCCGCCTTCGGGAACTTCGGGTTCTGCCGCGCACACGGTGCCGCCTTCGCCGAGCCCACCTACCAGTCCGCCTACCTCAAGGCGCACTTCCCCGCGGCGCTGTTCGCCGGGGTGATGACCCACGACCCCGGCATGTACCCGCGCAGGGCGCTGCTGCACGACGCGCGCCGCCACGGCGTGCCGGTGCTGGACCTGGACCTGAACGCCTCCGGCGCCGCGTGGAACGTGGAGCGCCACCCCGTGACCGGCCGGTGGGCCCTGCGCCCCTCCCTGTCCGACGTCGGGTCGCTGACCGACGCCGACCGCGACCGCCTCCTCACCGGCCGCCCCTACTCCGACCTGCGCGACCTGACCGCCCGCACCCGGCTGCCCCGCGAGACCCTGGACGACCTCGCCCTGGTCGGTGCCCTGGACGCCCTGGCCGACCCGGGTCCCGGGGCCGGTGGGCGAACCGCTGCCCGGGACCGGCGCGACGTGCTGGTGCGCGCCCGCGCCCTGGCGCGCGCCCGACCGGGCCCCTCGGCCTCCCCGGGGCAGCTCCGCCTGGACTCGGACGCCCCGGTCCCGGCGGGCGCCGGTTCGCTTCCGCCGATGACCCACGCCGAGCGGGTCACCGAGGAGATGCGCGTCCTCGGGTACGAGCTGTCCGGACACGTACTGGACCCGTACGTGGACCGGCTCGCGGACCTGGAGGCCCGCCACGGCCTGGTCACCGCCCACCAGCTGCACCGGGTCCCCGACGGAGCCCGGGTCACGGTGGCGGGGGTGCGGGTGAGCGTGCAGACCCCACCCACCCGCTCGGGGCGGCGGGTGGTCTTCACCTCCGTGGAGGACCGCAGCGGCATCACCGAGGTCGCGCTGTTCTCCGACGCCCAGGAGTCCTCCGCGGCCGTGGTGCTGGGCTCCCGCCTGCTGGTCGTGGAGGGAAGGGTCCGCCGGGCCGCGCCGGGGGCGCTGCCCACCGTCACCGCCACCCGGGTGCGGCCCCTCGACCAGGACTGAGAGGGGCCCGTCCGCTCCTGTCGGACGTGCGCGCGTTCTCCGTCGCCCTCGCGACGGGCGGATCGGTTCGCCCCCCGGGGACGGGCCTACCCGCTCGCCCGCCCGGCGGCTGCGGGGCCGGTCTCGGAGCCGCCGCCCGCGGTCACGGCCGACCGCGTCAGCACGCGCTCTCCGGTGCGGCTTCGGCGGTCTTGCCGCCGAGGTCGTCGGTGACGGACAGCTCGCTCTCGGAGGAGGAGCCGTCGTCGAACCCGGCCCAGTCCGTACCCGCGACCAGCTCCAGGGTCTGCTCCAGCCCTTCGACCTCTTCGGTCTGGGCGTTGCTCAGCTCACCGGCCAACAGCTCGGCCGCCGCCTCGTCACCCGGCCCGTGGTAGACCGTGGTCAGCTCGGGCGCCCGCAGCTCCGGATTGCCGGTGCCGGTGACCACGTAGTCCTCATCGACCAGGACCGCCTGGATCTCCAGGGCCAGGCCCTCGACCCCGGTGTTGTTGACGACCTCCACCGAGATGTCGGAAGGGGTGGCCCCGACTCCCTCGGGTTCCCCCTCCGAGTCGTCTTCGGACCCTTCCCCGAACAGGTCCGCACCGGAGTTGATCGCCTCGAACAGTTCCGAGGCGGCGGGCTGGCTCAGGGCGAGCCGGTTCCCGTCCTCGGCGTGTGCGCCGTTGGGCACCGTCACGAACTGGACCCGGTCCAGGTCCACCTCGCGCATCGAGATCGCGATGTCGGCCATCGTGTCGATGGTCAGGGCGTCATCGGTGGTGATCGAGTCGGTCACCGCGCCCAGGAAGTTGGTGATGGTCACCGGATTGGTCATCACCTCGCTGCTGAGCACCTCGCGCAGCATCGCCCCCATGAACTCCTGCTGGCGGTCGATCCGCGACAGATCACTGCCGTCGCCCTGGGAGTAGCGCGAGCGCACGAACCCCAACGAGTCCTCACCGTCCAGGGTCTGCAACCCCGCGTCCAGCACCAGGTGCGCCTTGGGGTCGTCCACCGGCTCGGGGATGCACATCTCCACCCCGCCGATCGCGTCCACCATGTCCTTGAACCCCGTGAAGTCCATCACCACGAAATGGTCCAGATGCACCCCGGTGACCTGCTCCACCGCGTTCCACTGACACCCCACCCCGCCGAAGGTCATCGCCGAGTTGATCATCCCCTGGTGAGGCGACATGCCCTCATAACCCTCCACGGCCTCGCAGCCGGGCAGGTCCACCATCAGATCACGCGGCAGGTTCACCAGGGTGGCCGCGCCGCTGTCCACGTTGACACTCGCGATGAGCATCGTGTCCGGGCGCTCGCCCTCGGCCTCGCCGTACTCGGCGTTCTCACCCGAGCGCACGTCCGACCCGATGATCAGGAGGTTCATGACCCCCTCTACACTCGTGGGCCGGTCCCACTCGTCGGTGTCCACCTGAGCGGTCGTGATGTTACCGACCAGACCCTGGTACCAGCCGTAACCACCCAGACTGGCGATGATCACCAAGGCGGTGACGACACAGGCGACCCACTGCCCGGCGGACAGCCGAAGGGATGGCGGACGTGACAACCCCGTCTCCTCTCTTGTTCCAACCGGACCGGGCCAGCGTGCCAGTGGTTGCTGAGCCCTTCCTGAAAGGAACCTGAAGACGGCTTTCAGGTGGGGAGCGAGAGGGCCGGGGCGGGCGCCTCAGTCGTTCACGCGGACGTCCGCGACCGCGCCGGAGAGATCGAGGATCACGCTGTACCACTGCCCGTCGGCACCGCGCACCCGCGCCTCCCACCCCCGCCAGCCGTCCTCGTCGACACGGTCGACGCCGGTGGCCTCGGCCCCCTCTCCGACGGCCTCCTCGGCGGCGGTGGCGACCTCCTCCCGGCCGGCCTCGCTCAGGGAGCCCGTGTCCTCCCAGGGGGCCGCTCCCCCGTCGGGGTCCCGGAAGGTCAGTCCGTTGACGGTGAACACACCGGCGTCGTCGCGTTCGGGGTCCCCGTCGGGGGCGTGGCGCACCCCGAGGGTGACCTCGCTCCCCTCCAGGGCGCGCAGTTCCTCCAGGAGGGGGCCCGCGGTGCCGTCGCCGTCGAAGTCCTCCACCACCGGATCGGTGAGCAGCCACGCGCGGGGGCCGAAGTCGACCCCCACACCCCCGACGTACCAGTCCTGCGGAGCGGCACCGGAGCGCAGTTCACCGATCAGCTGCTCGAGGCCGTCGACCGGCCGGGACGTGCCCTCCCCGACCGGGGAGCGGAGCGTGGGGGCGCTCGTGAAACCGTCGAGGCGGATGGTGTCGACCACCAGGTCCGGGTCCTTGGGAAAGAGGTAGCCGCTCACGCCGAGGACCGCCAGGGCGGCCGCGGCGCAGGCGACGAGGGTCGTCCTCCGGCGTCGCATCATCGGTTCCTTCGGCAGTGGGCGGCGGTGGGTCGCTGAGTGGAACCCATTGTCCACCAGCCCCATGATGGGAACCTGAAACCAACCTGAAGCGGGCTTTCAGGTTGCCTTCATCAGGGACTCAGCATTCACCGGCATGCTGGACGGGACCAAGGGAGCGGGGGCGCGGCACGGTGGCGATTCTGGTGGTGGAGGACGAGGAGGGCATCGTCTCGTTCGTCCGGCGTGGCCTGGAGAACGCCGGACACCGGGTGGTGGTCTCCTCCGACGGCATCGACGGTCTGGTCATGGCCCTGTCCCCCGACGTCGACCTGGTCGTCCTGGACCTGGGGCTGCCGGGCCTGTCGGGTGAGGAGCTCCTGCGCCGGCTCCGCCTGCGCCGCCCGTCGGTGCCGGTGATCGTGCTCACCGCCAAGGACGCGGTCGCCGACCGGATCGCCAACCTCGACGCCGGCGCCGACGACTACATGGTCAAGCCGTTCAGCGTGAACGAACTCCTGGCCAGGGTCCGGGCCCGGCTGCGGACCAGCGGGCAGGACCGCGCTGACGCCCTGACCGTCGGCGGCCTCACGCTCGACCTGAGCGGGCACACCGCCTTCGTGGACGGCGCCACCGTCGCCCTGTCCGCTCGGGAGTTCGCCCTGTTGTCGGTCTTCCTGCACCACCCCGGCCAGGTGTTCTCCCAGTCGCAGCTGCTCGACCTGGTGTGGGGGTACGAGTTCGACGGCGCCTCCAACGTCGTCGAGGTCTACATCAGCCAGCTGCGCCGCAAACTCGGGGCGGAGCGCATCCGGACCGTGCGCGGGGTCGGCTACCGCCTGAGCGACGGCGACAGATGAGCCTCACCCGGCGCCTGGTCCTGCGGGCGCTGCTGGTGATGGTGCTGGTGCTCGGCGGCGTCACGGCCCTGACCTACGAGCTGGTCCTCGTCTCCGGCCGCAACGACGTCGACGACCTGCTGCGCCAGGAGTCCGCGCTCCTGAGCGACACGCTGGGGGACCAGCTGCCCGCCGCCGCCGGGCTGGACGGCATGGTCTCGGGCCCCGAGGCCGAGCGTGCCGCGCACCGGGCGTTGGCGATCCGCCCCAGCGGGGTCCGGCACGTGTCGCTGGTGCACGTCAACGGGGTCCGTCTGCAGAGCACCGGCGGCCCCGCGAAGGTCGCGGCGCTCATGCGCGGGGACGAGGCGCCCGCTTCGGCGCCCGGGGTCGCCAGGACCGTGGACACCGGCATCGGCCAGGTCCGTGTGCTGGACACCCTCGTCACCGACGCGTCCGACGAGAAGATCGCCGTCCTCACCGTCGTCGCGCCCTTGGACACCGTCCACGACACAGCGGCCTCGGTTCTGCTGGTCACCGTCCTGACCGGGGGGATCGGCGTCGGCGCCGGCGGGGTCGCGCTGTGGTTGGTGGTGCGCCGCACCCTGGCACCGGTGCGGGAGGTGTCGGCGGCGGCGAAGGAGATCTCCCCGACCGACCTGACCACGCGGGTGCCCGTTCCCGGCACCCGTGACGAGATCGCGGAGCTGGCCACCGAGATCAACCGGATGCTCACCCGTATCGAGGAGGCGGACACCGGCCGGCGCCGCTACCTGGCAGCGATCTCCCACGAGGTGCGCACCCCGCTCGCCGTCGCCGAGGGGCACCTGGAGCTGCTCGGCGGACCGGAGGCGGAGGTCGTGCACGCCGAGCTCGAACGGCTGCGGCGGGTCCTGGAGGACCTCATGGCGGTGGCACGCGGCGGTGACGGGGTCGACGCCGACCGCGGCCCCGTTTTCCTGCCCGACCTGTTCGACGCCGTACGGGCCAGGGTCCGGTCCCCGGCCTTCGCGTCCGACGTGGTCTTCCACGAGGCCGTCCCCCAGGTGGTGCTCGGCGACCAGGCCAGGCTGGAGCAGTGCCTGATGAACCTGGTCTCCAACGCGATCGACCACAATCCGCCGGGCGTCACCGTCGACGTGTCCGCCGCGGTCCGCGGGAACACGGTGGCCCTGACCGTCGCGGACGACGGGCCCGGGATCGATCCGGACCTGCTCCCCCGGGTGTTCGAGCCGTTCGTGACCACGCGCTCCAACGAGGCGGGAGGGCTCGTCGGCCTGGGACTGCCGATCGTGCGCTCCCTGGTCGAGGCGCAGGGCGGCAGCGTGGACATCGAGAGCGGTCCCGGGGGGAGCTCGGTCCGCATCCTCCTCCCCCTCGCCACGGCCTGACCGGAGGGAGGAGTCGGCGGAATCACACCGGGCCGCCGTACGGTCGGGCATTCCCGCCCAGGAGCGGGCCGATCCCGGTCCCGACCGGGTGGGGAGTGGCGCACCCGCTCCCACATGCGAGTACGCTCGCTCGGAGGTTCTCAGCAAATCCTTGGACCCTGCCTACGGCTCGAGCGCTTCCGCGCCGCCGTTCCGGCTTTTCCCGGGGTCCGCCACACGCACCTGGACGCCGACCGCTCCTGACTCCCGGTCCTGAACGGAAGGCGTCCGTCACCATGTGCGCTTCGGGACGGTTCCCCGGATCTCGACCACTCACCGACGAACAGGCGGTTCACTCCCGTGCGATCCATTCCCGGACCCAGAACGGACGGACGCCACGGC
This sequence comes from Nocardiopsis ganjiahuensis DSM 45031, assembly GCF_000341085.1. Taxonomy (GTDB): domain Bacteria; phylum Actinomycetota; class Actinomycetes; order Streptosporangiales; family Streptosporangiaceae; genus Nocardiopsis; species Nocardiopsis ganjiahuensis. The sequence continues at coordinate 131,042 of NZ_ANBA01000015.1, forward strand.
CAACCGCCGTGCGACCCCTCATGCCGTGTGTCACCGGCTTTCGTGACCAGCGTCGCGCGAGAGGAGTCGACACATGAATGACTCCACCCCCGCCCGAAGAACCGTCGGGGTGGTCTTCTGGGCCTCCCTCGCCATCTCAGCGCTGTTCGTGGTCTGGGGCGTGGCCGCCCCCGAGCACCAGATGAACTCCATGAGCGCCGCCCTGAACTGGATCACCTCCGGTTTCGGCTGGGCGTACCTGCTCCTGCCCCTGCTCCTGCTGGCGCTGCTGGGCGGTCTGGCCTGCAGCCGCTACGGACGTGTCCGGCTGGGCGCGGACGACGACCGCCCCGAGTTCGCCACCCACACGTGGATCGCCATGATCCTGTGCACGGTGATGGGCATCGGCCTGGTCTCCTACGGCATCGCCGAACCGATCTCGCACTTCGCCACCCCTCCGCACGGCCTGGCTGACCCGGAGTCGTCCCAGGCGGCGGTCCTGGCCCTCCAGTACTCGTTCTTCGACTGGGGTCTGCACGCCTGGGCGATCTTCGCCGTCTTCGGCCTGGCCCTGGGTTACTCGATGCACCGCAAGAAGCGCCCCGGCCTGGTCAGCGCCCTGTTCCGGCCACTGCTGGGACGGCACGCCGACGGCCCCGTGGGCAAGGCCATCGACGTCTTCACGGTGTTCGCCACCCTGTTCGGCACCACCACCTCGCTCGGCCTGGGAGCCCTGCAGATCGACAACGGGCTGAACCGCCTCGTGGGCACCCCCACCGGGACCACCACCCAGATCGTCATCGTGATCGTGGTCACGGCCCTGTTCAGCCTCTCCGCCGCTTCCGGGATCAAGCGCGGCATCCGCTACATCAGCGAGATCAACCTCTCGGTCGCCGCGGTGCTCTTCCTGTTCGTGCTCTTCCTCGGCCCGACCGCGTTCCTGATCTCGCTCTTCCTGGAGTCCTTCGGCCAGTACGGCAGCGAGTTCCTGCTGATGAGCCTGCGTGGCCCCGCCTTCGGTGACGTCGAGTGGCTCCAGAACTGGACGTACTTCATGATGGCCTGGTGGGTGTCCTGGGGCGCCTTCGTCGGCCTGTTCCTCGCGCGTATCTCGCGCGGCCGCACGATCCGCCAGTTCATCCTGGTCGTCCTCGGCATGCCCAGCCTGGCCTTCTTCGCCTGGTTCTCCGTCTTCGGCGGTGCCGCCATCGACCTGGACCTGAATCACGGCACGGACATCGCCGGCGCCACCGCGGCCGACCTCAACAGCGCCTTCTTCGCCACCCTGGCCGAGTTCCCGCTCCCCGGGCTCACGGCGACGCTGGTGGTGATCCTGGCGGTGCTCTTCTTCGTCTCGGGAGCCGACGCCAACACCTACGTGCTGGGCATGCTCACCACGCGCGGCTCCATCCAGCCGCGGACGTCGATCCTGCTGCTGTGGGGGGCGATGACCGGGGCCCTGGCGATCATCCTGCTGCTCTCTGGCGGGCTCGGCGCGCTCCAGCAGACCGTGATCGTGGCCTCGGCGCCCTTCCTCGTGGTCATCGTGGGCGTGGTGGTCAGCTTCCTGCGCGACCTGAGGTCCGAGGACCCGGTGGCGGTCACCGGAGCCCCGACCGCTCACCCCGTCCCGGAGACCGAGGTCCCCGCGGTCACGGTGAGCGAACCGGCTCCGACCCCGGGGCCCCGTCCGGAATGATCCCTTCCTGACGGACGCCGGACACGCTACCCTCCGATGCCTCGGCGGGGGTCGAACCCCTGCCGAGGCGTCCTCGGGAAAATCCCGGATCACGGGAACCGAACGGCGCCCGCCGACGACTTCCCCTGTGCACCGGTCCGTCCCCTTCCCCGCCCGCGCTCACCCCCGCACCCGTCCCCCTGCTCTCCCCGCACCCGCTCACCCCCCAGGGAGCCCGCGCATGTCCTCCTCCCCCGCCCCTTCCTCCTCACCCTCCCGAGGTCCCGGCAAGCCCCGGTTCGACGGCCGCACCCTGCGCACCGACCTCCGGCACCTGCTGTTCGACTCCTCCGCGGCCCTGGCGGTGACCGCGGTGATCTTCGCGGTCCTGTACCTGCGCATCGAGGGCGGCACCTCACAGACCCTGGAGGTCATGCCGTTCCTGGCCGACGCCCAGCGGTACTGGCTCTACTGGGCCTGCCAGGCCTTCGGCTGGTCGGCCCTGCTGTGGGCGTGGATCACCGTCATGCTCGGCCTGGCGCGTTCGGCCAGGCCCCTGCCCTCGTCCCCGGTGACCCACTCCCGGCTGGAGCGCTGGCACCGCGTCACCAGCATCACCACCATCGGGCTGATGTTCGGCCACGCCCTAGCGTTCTTCCTCGAACTCCTCCGGGAGAACGCCGACGGGCTCTCCCCGGCCCCGCTCCTGCTGTCGGCGTTCGTGGACGTGTTCGTTCCCGGCGGCTACTCCTCGGGCACCGGCCAGGTCGCCGTCCTGCTCGGGCTCATCGCCCTCTACCTGGCGGTCCCGCTCGGCCTGTCGTTCTACGTCCGGGCCTGGACCGGGTCCCGGCTGTGGCGGGTCCTGCACCGGTTCGTCATCGCCGTCTACGTCCTGAGCGTGTGGCACACCCTGCTGTACGGGACGAACGTGTGGTTCGACGGCTGGTTCCGCACCTTCGTGTGGGCGATGCAGCTCCCGGTGGCGCTGCTCTTCCTGGCCCGGCTGCTCACGCCGCTGCGCCCCGAGGAGCACCTGTCCCGGTCCGACCTGTCCCGGCTGCCCGGACTGACCCGGCTGAGCGGCCGCCTCCTCGTGGCCGCCGGCACGGTCGTCCTCCTGCTCGTCACGGCGACCGGCCGCGACGGCGGACGGGCCCCGGGGCAGGCGACCGGGGACATGCTCGTCACCCAGCCGATGGTGTGGGGCGGCCTCGCGGTCCTGCTGACCGTCATGGGCGCGGTCGGGCTCGCGGTCCGCGCGTCCGAGCGGGCTCCGAAGGAGGCTCACCCCTCCTGAGCGCGCACGTGGCCGGGCCCGACCTGTTCGGGTGCGGCCGCGGTCGCCGGGTTCGCCACGGTCGCCGGGTTCGTGGCGAACAGCACGTGGACCGCGGCCCGCACGTTCCGGTCGATCACCTCGGGAGAGCCGGCCTCGAGCTTGCCGTCCAGGTGCAGGAAGGCCAGGCCGTGGACCAGGGCCCAGACCGCTGTGGCCAGGGCGTCCGTGTCGGACCCGGGGAAGACCTTCTCCGCGACACCGGTCACGTACTCCCAGAGGGCGGCGGTCGCCCGGGCCCGGCCCTCGTCGTCCGGGTCGCAGGGTTCCACGAACATCACGCGGAACAGCGCCGGGTGTTCGACCGCGAAGCGCACGTAGGCGGCGGCGACGCCGGTGAGGTCGTCGACGGTCTCGGGGTCGGCGTGGGCCGCGGCGAGGTACCCGGCGAGCTCGCGGTAGCCCTCGCCGGCGACGGCGGAGAGGAGCTCGTCCCGGTCGGCGTAGTGACGGTAGGGGGCCGCCGCGGAGACCCCGGCCCGCCGGGCCACCGCGCGGAGTGACAGCCCGCTGCCGCCGCTCTCCTCGAGCAGTTCCCGAGCGGCCCGCAGGCAGGCGGCACGCAGGTCTCCGTGGTGGTACGGGGAACTCGCCCGGGGCACGGATCACACTCCCTCATGGTCACGGCGCTTACAGCAGTCCTCCAATGTAAGCACCGAAGGCGCCACCTCCGTGCGGAGGTGGCGCCTTCGGCAGGTTCCGGTTAACCGTTCACCAGCAGGAGCTTGCCGAAGTGGCCGCCCGCCTCCAGGATCCGGTGCGCCTCGGCGGCGTCGGACAGGGGCACGCTCCGGTCGATGACCTGGCGTACGGCCCCGCTCTCGATCAGGGGCCAGACATGCTCCCGGACCCCGGCCACGATGGCGGCCTTCTGTTCCAGCGGCCGGGAGCGCAGGGTGGTGCCGAACACCGACAGCCGTTTGAACAGCAGGTCGACGAGGTTGAGCGGGGCCTCCAGGCCGTCCTGGAGGCCGATGACGACCAGGCGCCCGCCGGTGGCCAGCGACCGGATGTTGCCCTCCAGGTTCTGGCCGCCGATGATGTCGAGGACCACGTCGTAGGGGCCGTGCTCGGTGAAGTCCCCGGTGCGGTGGTCGACCGCCAGATCGGCCCCCAGTTCGCGCACCCGGGCGGCCTGCTCCCCGCCGCCGACCGTGGTGACCACGCGGGCGCCCCGCGCCTTGGCGATCTGGATCGCCATGGTGCCGATCCCGCCGGAGCCGCCGTGCACGAGGAGGGTCTCGCCCTCCTTCAGCCCGGCGGTCATGAAGACGTTCGACCACACCGTGGCGGCGGCCTCGGGCAGGGAGGCGGCCTCGGCCAGGCCGACCCCCTGGGGCACCGTGAGCAGCTGACCGGCCGGGACGGCGACCTTCTGCGCGTATCCGCCGCCGGTGAGCAGCGCGGTGACCTCGTCGCCCACCTGCCAGCCGGTCACCCCCTCGCCGAGGGCGCTGATCCGCCCGGACGCCTCCAGCCCCGGATAGGGCGACGCGCCCTCCGGCACGGGGTAGAGCCCGACTCTCTGCACCGCGTCCGCGCGGTTCACGGCGCTGGCCGCCACGTCGACGAGGACCTCACCGGGCGCGGGCACCGGGTCCTCGACATCGGTCCACTTCAGGACCTCGGGGCCGCCGAACTCGTCGATCGTGATCGCCTTCATACCGCTCCGTTCACAGGGCCGGACCGGGCCGCCGAAGGCGCCCGATGTATGCACTGTTCACATTAAGCGGAGAAAGTATGCGGTGTCAACATCGAGTGGCGTGCGCTACGGCGCCCCGCCCCTCACCCCTTGACCGCGCCCCGGGTGATGCCGTTGACGAAGCTGCGCTGGAAAAGGAGGTAGACGACCACGATCGGGGCGATGACGATCAGGCTGGCCGCCGAGAGCAGGGGGATGTCGGTCCCGTACTGCCCGACGAACAGGCCCAGGCCCGTGGGGGCGGTGCGCATGTCCGGGCTCTGCATCATCACGAGGACGAGCAGGAACTGGTTCCACGACCACATGAACACCAGCACAGCGAGGGTGGTGACCGCGGGCCAGGAGATCGGGAGCAGTACGCGCACGAGCACCGCGCTGTCGCGGGCGCCGTCCACCCGGGCCGCCTCCACCAGTTCCCTGGGGACTCCGGCGAAGTGCGACTGCATCCAGTACACGCCGAAGGGCAGGAACAGGGCGACCTCCGCGAGGACCACTCCGGAGTAGGTGTTGGTCAGGCCCACCTCCCTCAGGTTGAAGTACAGGGCGATCACCAGCAGTTCCACCGGCAGGGTGAGGCCCAGGACGAATCCGAGCGACAGGACGCGGCCGCCCCACACCCCGAGGACCGACAGCGCGTACCCGGCCAGGGTCGCGAAGCAGACCGTGAGGGGCACGACGCATCCGGCGATGACGAGGCCGGACCTGGTCAGCCGGTCGAAGTTGCCGGCCTCCCAGGCGAGGCGGAAGTTCTCCCACGACCACGGATCCGGCAGGCTCAGACCGCCCACCTGGCTGTTCGTGGGGTGGAACGCGGCCAGGGCGATGCCGAGGAAGGGGAACAGCACCAGCACGGTGATCAGGCCCAGGGTCCCGTGCCGCAGGACCGTCACCGGGGCTCCTTCACGCATCACTTCTCCCTGGCGAGCAGGCGGATGAGGCTGACCAGGGCGATGACCAGCAGGGTCAGGACCACGGCGAGCGCGCTGGCCGCACCGATGTCGCCCTCGTTGAAGGCGAGCCGGTAGACGAGCAGGGCCGGGACGTTGGTCTGACCCGCCGGGCCGCCGTTGGTGGTGACGAAGACCAGGTCGAAGCTGGCCAGCGCCGCGATGGTGGTGATGACGCCCGCGATGCTGATCTCCCGGCGCAGCCCGGGCAGGGTGACGCTGAGGAAGCGCCGCAGCCGGCCGGCGCCGTCGAGCGCGGCGGCCTCGTGGAGCGCGGGGTCGATCTTCTGTGCCCCGCTCATGAACAGGACCATGCACAGACCGCTCATGCACCACGTGCCAATCAGGCCCAGGGCGACCAGGGCGAAGTCGTAGTCGCCCAGCCAGGTGCGGGTCAGCCCGCCCAGCCCGACCGCGCCGAGGAACTCGTTGACCGCGCCGTCGCCGCTGTAGAGCCACCGCCAGGTCGTCCCCACCGCGACCAGCGGCAGGACCTGGGGCAGGAAGAAGACGGTGCGGTAGAAGGTCATCCCCCGGCGGGGACGGCCGGTCAGCAGCCCGGTCATCAGCAGCCCCACCGCGATGGGGAGCAGCGAGAAGAAGACGATGAGCACGAGGCCGTTGCCGATCGCTCCGGCCAGGAGCGGGTCGGAGACGACCCTGGTGTAGTTCTCCAGGCCCGCCCAGGCCGGGAGCTGGACGCCGTCCCAGTCGAGGAAGGAGAAGTAGAGGGTGCTCAGCGCCGGGTAGATCGCGAAACCGCCGTAGACGGCGAGTGCGGGCAACAGGTAGAGCCAGCCCTTGAGCCTCGGGCGTCCCCGGCCCCCGGCGCGTCCGGTGCGGCGGGGGCGCCCGCCTCCGCGACCGGGACGCGGTGCGGGGGCGGGCGGGTGGAGCGGGCGCGCGGGAGCGCCCTCACCCATGGTGGCCCTCCCACTCGGCCTGCAACGAGGCGAGGAACTCCTCCGGGGTCGAGCTCCCCGAGATCAGCCCCTGGACACCGGGGGTGAGCTGGTCGATCATGCCCGGTGTGGCGTAGTCGGGGAAGGGCACGATGCCGTCGTTGTCCGCGACCTCGGCGAAGCCGGCGTTGACCTCGTCCAGCAGACCGCGTCCCTCGGCCGGGACCTGCGTGTCCACGGGCATGAAGCCGGTGTCGAGCTGGATCCGCGCCGCCTCCGCGGAGCTGAGCCAGTCCAGGAAGGCCGCGGCCGCGTCGGGGTGCTCGGTGCTGGAGGACACGGCGTAGGCGACGCTGGCCCCGGAGGCCACGGGGGCCTGGTCCGCGGTCCGCCCGGGCATGAGCATGAAGCCCGCGTCGTCGCCCATCTCGGCCTCCAGTTCGAAGGCGGCCCAGTTCCCGGTGACGAGGAACAGGCTGTCCCCGGCGACGAACTCGGCGCGCGCGTCGTCGTCGGAGGTCGCGTTGGCGCCCTCGGTGACGTATCCCTCGTCCACCCAGCGGCTGAACGTGTCGGTGGCCTCTGCCGCGGCGTCGGTCTCGATGGAGGAGCCGGCGGCCCCGTACACCCAGTCCTTGTACTCGGTGTGGTCGCCGAGCGAGTTGAGCAGGGCGTTCCAGATCTGGAAGCCGCCCACCTCGAGGCCTCCCACGCTCAGGGGCGCGACGCCGGCTTCGTCGGCCCGGGCGAGGGCGTCCTCGAAGTCGTCCAGGGTGGCCGGTGGTTCCTCGACGCCGACCTCCTCGAGGAGCTCGGTGTTGTAGAAGACGCCCAGCACCGAGAGCGCGCCGGGGGCGGCGTAGAGGCTGCCGGTGGCGAACTCGGAGGCCTCCTCGTCGGACTGCAGGGGCTCCAGGGCGGCCGACGGGAAGGACTCCTCCCAGCCGTAGGCCTCCGCGTAGGGGTCGAGGTTGAGGATGTGGCCGCCGGGGACGAGCGAGCGCATCGCCCCCGGGTTGTACTGCGCGATGTCGGGGGCGTCGTCGGAGGACATCGACAGGGTGATGGTCTTGACGTAGTCCGTGAACGGGGTCTGCCGGAGCTCGACGCTCACGTCGGGGTACTGGTCCGTGAAACCCTCCACGAGCTCGCTGCTGGGCGGGTCGTCCGTGTAGGCCAGAGTCAGCGTCGCCGACACACCGCTGATGTCGGTGGAGACCTCGTCGGGCGTGTTGTCCTGGGGCGGTCCGCCCGAACCGCCCGGCAGGGCGGCACAGGCCGTGAGGGTGAGCGCGGCTGCCGAGCCGAGCGCCGAGAGCACCGCGGGCCGCAGGGCCCGTCCTCGGGGAGGCTTACTTTCCTGGGAGGGGGTCTTTTCCTCGGGGGGCATCTGTTTCTCCGTTGGTCCTGTCGTCCTTCGGGCACCGGGCGTCCCGGGGCGCCGGGCGACGGGAACGGTCTCCCGTACGGAACACAGGACTCCAGCGACGGGGATACCCGCACGCCCCACCTCACTACCGGATCCCCGACCGTCGTTTTCCGCGCGCGGCCGGCACCCCCGGCCGGGGCCGCTCACACCAGCTCACACCAGTGGCGACCGGGAGGCGCGGCTGCTGTGCACCGTCCAGCGCCCGTCGATCCGGCTGAGCCGGACCGGGTGGTCGAAGCAGGCGCTGACCCGTTCGCTCGTCAGGACCTCGTCGGCGGGGCCGGAGGCCAGGCAGGCGCCGTCGCGCAGCAGCATCGCGTGGGTGGTGCCGGGCGGCAGCTCCTCCAGGTGGTGGGTGACCAGGACCGTGGCGAGGTCGGGGTCGGTGTGTTGGAGGGTGTCGATCCGCTCGATGAGCTGTTCGCGGCCGGCCACGTCCAGACCGGTCGCGGGTTCGTCGAGCAGCAGCAGGCGCGGGCTGGGCATGAGCGCCCGCGCGATCAGGGCCCTGCCCCGCTCCCCCTGGGACAGGGTCTCCCACGAGGCCTCGTACCGGTGGTCGAGCCCGAGCAGTTTGACGAGGCGGTCGGCTTCGGCGGACTGCTCGGCCGTCGGGTCCCAGCGCGACACCCGGGCCGCGGTGTTGGTCAGCCCGGTCAGCACGACCTCCCGCAGCGTCATCGGCCCGTCCGGGGCGTGCCGGGGGTTGACGTGCCCGAGGTAGGAGCGGAGTTCGCGCATGTCGACCCGGCCCAACCGGTGGCCCAGGACCTCCACGGTGCCGTTGGTGGGGTGCCGGACCGCGCCGAGCAGGCTGAGCAGGGTGCTCTTGCCCGCGCCGTTGGCGCCGAGCAGCGCCCAGTGCTCACCGGCCCGCACGGTCATGGTCACCCGGTGCAGGATCGGGTTGCCGCCGCGGACGTAGTCCACCTCGTTCACTCGGATGACGGGGGTGTCGCTCACTGTCAGGCCTGCCTCGCACGGTTGACGGACGCCTCGCCGGGACCGGCTTCGGCGGTGTTCCACCCGGCCAGTGTGCCGATGGTCCCTCGCAGGCGCTCCGGGCACCCCCGTCCCCCGCCTCCCGGGAAGTGGCGGACACACGGTGACCGCCACTTCTGCGATCGTTCTCCTGGAACCACGAGGAACAGGGGAAACAGACGATGCCCGCGAAGACCGCGCCCGTACTCGACGACCGGGCGCTCAACCGCGCCACCCTGGCCCGGCAGGCGCTGCTCACCCCCACGGACGGGTCGGCGCTGGACACCGTGGCCCACCTCTGCGGCCTCCAGGCGCAGGAGCCCCAGGAACCGTTCGTCGGGCTCTGGTCGCGGCTGCGCTCCTTCGAACCGGCGGAGCTGTCGGACCTGCTGACCGAACGCCGCGTGGTGCGGGTCCACCTCATGCGGCGCACCGTGCACCTGGTCACCGCCGAGGACGCCCTCGCCTGGCGGTCCCGGTTCGATGCCATGCTGCGCCAGAAGGTCATGGGTGTGTACCGCGACGACCTGCGGGGCGTGGACCTGGAGGAGCTCGCCGAGGCGGGCCGCGAGGTGATGTCCGACGGCGAGCCCCGCACCATGAGGGAGCTCGTGGAGGAGATCACCGCCCGCTGGCCGGAACCGGGCAGGCGGCCCCTGGGCGAGATGCTGGTCTCGGCGCTGCTCCCCGTCGTGCAGACCCCTCCGCGCGGGCTGTGGCGGGCCAAGGGCGGAGTGCGCAACGTCCTGCTCTCCTCCTGGCTGGGCCGGGAGGCCGACCCGCTCGCGCCGGACGGCTCCGACCCGGTCGGCCGGACCCTGGTCCGGCGCTACCTCGCCGCGTACGGCCCCGCGACCTCCACCGACCTGCGCTCCTGGTGCGGGCTGGCCGGACTGCCCGCCGCGGTGGCCGCGGTCCGCGAGGAGCTGGTCTCCTTCCGCGACCAGCGCGGCCGGGAGCTGCTGGACCTGCCCGAGGCCCCGCGCCCGGATCCCGGTACCGAGGCCCCGGTGCGGTTCCTGCCCGCGTTCGACAACGCGGTCCTGGGCTACCACCACCGGAACCGGATCATCGACGACGAGCACCGGGGCCTGTCGGTCGCCGGTGAACGCGTGGTACTGGTGGACGGCCGCGTCACCGCGACCTGGCGGCCCGAGGAGGATGCCGTGGCCGTCACACCGCTGCGGCCCCTGACCGGCGCCGAGCGGTCGGAGGTCGGGGAGCAGGCGGAGCGCCTGGCCCTGTTCCTGTCCGACCGGGAGAGCGACCGTGTACGCGTCGGGAGTCCGTGAGTCCGTGCCCACGAGGGCTGGAGCCGCCGCCCGCGGACGGTCCTGGATGCGCCCGGCAGCCCTTCTTCTGCCTCACCCGCCCTCGGTGAACCTCAGCCGGTACAGCGCGGAGACGGAGGTCGCGATCTCCCGGCACTGGATGAAGTGCGGCTGGGAGTCCGGGTGCTCGATCGCCTTGTTGAACTCCTCCTCGCTGGCCCACTGCGCGTAGTTGCACACCTTGGTGCCGTCGAGGCTGGCGTGCACGTTGGCCGAGACGAACCCGGGGAAGTGGCGCATGACGTCCTCCGTCGCCTCGTGCAGGAGTTCCACCAGCCTCTCCTGGTCGCGGGGGTCGACTGTGAAGGTGTTGACGAGCGCGATGAGGTCGCGGTCGGTACCGATGACGGCCATGGTCAGCTCCTGGTGTCGTCTTCGCCGTGGCCCGCGGTCTCCACCCGTTCCCGGGTCGCGTCCGGACACTTTCCGTGGCGAAGGGGGAACCGTCCGGGGTCACCGAGGGGCGCACCGGACGCCGACCGGAATCGTGGTACCGGTCGTCGGGGATCGAGGGCGGGCCCGGCCAGACTACGACGTCGCTGGTCAGGCGTCACGCACCTTTCCCGGGCGCGTCCTCCGGGTGCTCGGGGCGGGGTGCTCGTCCGCACCGTCGGCAGGTTCCCACTCGTACTCCCCCACCCCGAACGATCCGATTTGTGAATTCCTGTGGTGATGACGCATGATGTACTCGTTTCCCCACATGTAATCGTTTTCATGGGACGTCAGGAGGTGAACCGGAGTGGTGAGCATCAAGGACGTCGCCGGGGCGTCCGGGCTGTCCGTGGCCACGGTCTCCCGGGCGCTCAACGGGCACCCGTCGGTCAGCGACGGGGCGCGGGAGAGGGTCCTCGCGGCGGTCGAGTCGCTCGGCTACCGGCCCAACGTCGTCGCGCGCTCCCTGCGCACCGACCGGACCGGCACCATCGGCCTGGTGATCAGCGACGTCCTCAACCCCTATTTCACCGAGCTCGCGAGGTCGGTGGAGGAGGAGGCCCGGGCACTGGGCTACAGCGTGATCATCGGCAACGCCGACGAGCGCTCCGACCTGGAGGACCACCACGTCCGCGGGCTGCTGGAGCGGCGCATCGACGGACTGCTCGTCTCCCCCGCCGACGGCCGCTCCCCCATGACCCTGGAGGCCGCCGCGGGCCCGACCCCGGTGGTGTTCGTGGACCGCTGGATCCCCGGGGCCGACGCGCCCGTGGTGCGCGCCGACGGCCGCAGGGCCATCCGCGACCTGGTCGACCACCTGCACGCCCTCGGCCGCCGCCGGATCGCGGTCATCACCGGCCCGGCCGCCACGACCACCGGCCGCGAACGGATCGACGCCTTCCGCGAGGCCCTCTCCGCCCACGGGATCCCGCTGCCGGAGGACTACATCGGCCGGGGCGACTTCCAGGCCGAGAGCGGAAGGCTGGCCACCGAACGCTTCCTGGACCTGCCCGAACCCCCCGACACCGTCTTCGCCACCGACAACCTCATGGCGCTGGGCGCCCTCGACGCGATCGCGGCGCGCGGCCTGCGCGTGCCCGACGACATCGGGCTGGCGGCCTTCGACGACATCCCGTGGTTCACCCACACCGATCCGCCGATCACCACGATCGCCCAGCCCACCGCCGAACTGGGGCGGGTCGCGGTGCGGGCCCTGGCCGCGCTCATCGCCGGCGAACCGGTGGCCTCGACCGTCCTGCCCGCCCACCTCGTCGTCCGCCGCTCCTGCGGCGAAGCCGCGACACCGCCCCAGACCGACCGAGCCGCGACCGGAGGAGCCGCACGTGAGTAGTCCGGACGAACTGCTGCGCATCGAGGGCGTACGCAAGGCCTTCCCGGGGGTGGTGGCGCTCGACGACGTCGACTTCGACCTCCGCCGCGGTGAGGTGCACGCCCTGCTGGGCGAGAACGGAGCCGGGAAGAGCACCCTCATCAAGGTGCTCTCCGGTGCCCACCGCCCCGACCGGGGGCGCGTCCTGGTGGACGGCGCCGAGGTGGCCGTCCGCGACGCCCAGGACGCCGCGCGCCTGGGCATCGCCACCATCTACCAGGAGTTCAACCTCGTCCCCGACGTGACGGTGGCCGAGAACATCTTCCTGGGCCGCCAGCCCCGCCGGTTCGGTCTCATCGACAACCGCCGGATGGAGGCCGAGGCCGCCGCCCTGCTGGAGCGGGTCGGCGTGAACGTCTCCCCCGGCGCCAAGGTGCGCGGGCTGGGCATCGCGCAGCTCCAGATGGTGGAGATCGCCAAGGCGCTCAGCCTGGACGCCCGGATCCTGATCATGGACGAGCCCACGGCCGTGCTCACCACCGGGGAGATCGAGCGGCTCTTCGCGATCGCCCGGCGCCTGCGCGACGAGGGTGTGGGCATCGTCTTCATCACCCACCACCTGGAGGAGATCGCCGCGCTCGCCGACCGGGTGACGGTCCTGCGCGACGGCCGCTCGGTCGCCCACGTCGGGGCCGACACCCCCGAGGACGAACTCGTGCGGCTGATGGTGGGCCGCAGCATCGACGAGCAGTACCCGCGTGAGCGCCCCGAGGCGGGCGAGCCGCTGCTGCGGGTGCGCGGGCTGACCCGGGCCGGACGGTTCCAGGACGTGGACCTCGAAGTGCGTGCGGGCGAGGTCGTCGGACTGGCCGGCCTGGTGGGCGCGGGCCGCACCGAGGTCGCGCGTTCGGTGTTCGGCGCCGACCCCTACGACTCGGGTGAGGTGGAGGTCCTCGGCCGCCCCCTGCCCGGCGGTGACGTCCGGGCCGCCATGAACGCCGGGCTGGGCCTGGTCCCCGAGGACCGCAAGGGCCAGGGCCTGGTCCTGGACGCCTCCGTGGAGGAGAACCTCGGCCTGGTCACCCTGGGACCGACCAGCCGGGCCGGGTTCGTCGACCTGGCCGGCCAGCGGGCCTCCGCCCGGCGGATCGCCGGCGAGCTCGGGGTGCGCATGGCCGGCATCGACCAGCACGTGCGCACCCTCTCCGGCGGCAACCAGCAGAAGGTCGTCATCGGCAAGTGGCTGCTGGCCGACTCCCGGGTGCTGATCCTCGACGAACCCACACGCGGCGTGGACGCGGGCGCCAAGGTCGAGATCTACCGGCTCGTCAACGAGCTCACCGCCTCCGGTCACGCGGTGCTGATGATCTCCAGCGACCTGCCCGAGGTCCTGGGGATGAGCGACCGGATCCTCGTCATGGCCCAGGGCCGCGTCACCGGGGAGCTCTCCGCCGAGGAGGCCACGCAGGACGCCGTGATGTCCCTGGCGCTGGCAGCCACCCCCCGAAGCAACTCAGGAACGAACGGTTTGGAGGGCCACGATGGCCACTGACACAGCGAAGACCGGTGGCGCCTGGCCCGCCCTGCGCCGTTTCCTCCTGGAGAACGGAGCGCTGACCGCCCTGGCCGTCCTGGTCGTGGTCATGTCGCTGCTCTCCGGCGACTTCCTCACGGCGCAGAACCTGCTCAACGTGGGTGTGCAGGCCGCCGTGATCGCGGTCCTGGCCTTCGGTGTCACCTTCGTGATCATCTCGGGCGGGATCGACCTGTCCGTGGGCTCGGTCGCCGCGCTCTCGGCGACGGTGCTGGCCTTCCTGGCCACGGTCGAGGGGGTGCCGGTCTGGTTGGCCCTGCCGCTGGCCGCCGCCACCGGCACGGCCGCGGGCCTGGTCAACGGCGCCCTGATCGCCTACGGCAAGCTCCCGCCGTTCATCGCCACCCTGGCGATGCTCTCGGTGGGGCGCGGGCTCTCCCTGGTGATCTCCGAGGGCAGCCCCATCGCGCTGCCCGACTCGGTGTCCCGTCTGGGTGACTCCCTGGGCGGCTGGCTGCCCGTGCCGGTGGTCATCATGGTCGTGATGGGCCTGATCACCGCCGTGGTCCTGCGCCGCACCTTCACCGGGCGCGCGATGTACGCGATCGGCGGCAACGAGGAGGCCGCGCACCTGTCCGGGATCCGGGTCAAGCGCCAGAAGCTGGGCATCTACGCCCTGTCCGGCCTGTTCGCCGCCGTGGCCGGTGTCATCCTCGCCTCCCGTCTGGCCTCCGCGCAGCCGCAGGCCGCGCAGGGGTACGAGCTCGACGCGATCGCCGCGGTGGTCATCGGCGGCGCCAGCCTCGCCGGCGGTGTGGGCACGGCCTTCGGCACACTGATCGGCGCGCTGATCCTGGCGGTGCTGCGCAACGGGCTCAACCTGTTGTCGGTCTCCGCCTTCTGGCAGCAGGTCGTGATCGGTGTGGTGATCGCGCTGGCCGTGCTGTTCGACACGCTGCGCCGCCGCTCCGGCGGTGCGGGCGGCGGTTCGGGTACGGGCGCCGGTGCGGGCGCCGGTTCCGGTGGCGGCCGGGGCCGAAAGGGGATCCAGCTGGCGATCGCGGCGGCCGTCACCGCGGCCGTGGTGGGCGCGCTGTCCTTCCTCGTGCCCAACTCCTCCTCCGACGGCCCCCGGGTGGGGATGTCGCTGTCCACCCTCAACAACCCGTTCTTCCTCCAGATGCGCGACGGCGCGCAGGCCGAGGCGGACGAGGCTGGAGTGGACCTGGTCGTCACCGACGCCCAGGACGACGCCTCCCAGCAGGCCGACCAGATCCAGAACTTCATCAGCACCGGTGTGGACGCCATGGTGATCAACCCGGTGGACTCCGACGCCGCCGGTCCACCGGTGCGCGGTGCCAACAAGGCCGACATCCCGGTGATCGCGGCCGACCGCGGGGTCACCGAGGCCGACGTCGAGACCCTCGTGGCCTCCGACAACGTCGAGGGCGGCCGACTGGCGGCCCAGGCCCTGGCCGAGGAGCTCGGCGAGGAGGGCCGGATCGCCGTCCTGCAGGGCACCCCCGGCACCTCCGCCAGCCGTGAACGCGGCTCCGGGTTCGCCGAGGGCATCGCCGAGTACCCGGGCATCGAGGTGGTGGCGCAGCAGCCCGCCGACTTCGACCGCTCCAAGGGGCTGGACGTGATGACCAACATGCTGCAGGGCAACGGGGACATCGACGGGGTGTTCGCGGAGAACGACGAGATGGCCCTGGGCGCGGCCGCCGCGCTGTCCTCGCGGGGCGAGGAGGCCGTGGTGATCGGCTTCGACGGCACCCCCGAGGGGCTCGAAGCGGTCGAGGGGGGCGTGCTGCACGCCTCCGTCGCCCAGCAGCCCGCAGAACTCGGCCGGGCGGCGGTGCGCAACGCGATCGCCGCCGCGCGCGGCGAGGCCCTGGAGGAGACCGTGATGGTGCCGGTGGAGGTCGTCACCGAGGAGAACGTCGCCGACTTCTCCTGACCGGGTGACTGACTGACGGAACGGCTGAATGACCGAAGGAGGGTCCGGGGCACGTGCCCCGGGCCCTCCTTCGTGTTCGGGGCAGGGGATCAGGTCAGGCGGCCGGGTGCGGGACCACGGGGAGTTCGGCGTGGCCGTTGACGAGCAGGGAGGGGACCGGCTCCGGCTCCCGGCCTCCCTCGGCGAGGGTGAGTTCCGGCAGGGCCGCGAACAGCTCCTCCAGGGCCACGCGTGCTTCCATCCGGGCCAGGTGGGCGCCCACACAGAAGTGCGCGCCGTGCCCGAAGGCCAGGTGCTCCTTGGACTCGCGGTCCGGGTCGAAGGCCTCCGGGCGGTCCGGGTGCAGGTCCGGATCCCTCCCCGCGGAGCCGAAGGCCACCAGGACGGGTTCGCCCTTCCTGATCAGCACGCCGTCGAGGTCGATGTCCTCCACCGCGTAGCGCAGCGGCACGTACTTGGTGGGCGGGTCCCGCCGCAGGGACTCCTCCACCACCTCCTCGACCGCCAGCTTCCCCGAGACCAGGCGCTCCCGGTGCTCGGGGTGGGTGAGCAGGGCGTGCACGGCGCTGGTGATGAGGTTGACGGCGGTCTCGAAACCGGCGCCGATCATGAGGATGAGCGTGCCGACCAGGTCCGGGTAGGGCAGCGGATCGCCGCCCTCCGGTGAGAGCAGGTCGCTGGTGAGGTCCTCGGCCGGGTGGGCGCGCCGGTGGGTCACGAGGATGTCCAGGCAGGCCATGAGTTCGCGCTGTCCGGCCAGGACCTCCTCCGGCCCGGCCGTGGTGTCCACACCCGAGTCCACCGCCGCGCCGAGCCGTTCCCGCAGTTCCTCGGGGACGCCGAAGAGTTCGGAGATCACCCACATGGTGAGCGGGCGGGACAGCGCGGCGCGCAGGTCGACCACGCCGCCGGGTTGGGTGTCGGCGAGTCCGGCGATGAGGGTGCGGGCCCGTTCGCGGACGGTGTCCTCCATACGGCGGACCCGGTTGGGGGTGAAGGCGGGGGTGACCAGCCGGCGCAGCCTCCGGTGCTCCTCCCCGTAGCGGTTGATGAAGCTCTCCAGGAAGACCAGGCGGGCCAGCGGCCAGTCCTGCCCGACCTGGTCGTGCTCGGGCCAGTGCGCCCGGAAGTCCCGGGAGACGCGCGGGTCCCCCAGCAGGTCCCGGACCAGCTCGTGCCGGGTGACCGCCCAGGCGACCACCCCTCCGGGGAGTTCGACGCGGACCGCCGGCCCGCTGTCGCGTAGTCGGGCGGTCTCCTCGTGGAAGCCCGTTCCGTCGGTGCGCAGACGGAACGGGCAGCCTGATGCTTCGGTGTCGGCGGGCGAGGGGATGGCGGCCTCCTGGAGGGTGAGGGGTGGGCCGGAGACGGGTGGATCCGGTGTCGCACCTTCCGTTCTACGTCGCCGGGACCCGCCTGACAACGGCCCCTCTCCGCCTCGGAGGCGCCCACCGCTGGCCGGTTCCGGACGCCGTGGCCCGGCGCCCCCTACCGGGCCACGGTCGCCGGCTCCCAGGCGCGGTCGACCACGCGCACCAGGCCCTTGTCCGTGATCTTCACGCTGGGAGACACCGCCAGGGTCAGGGTGGACAGGCTCATGAACGCGTTGCGGTTCTGCCAGCCCCAGTCGGCGAGCTCCGCGCGGAGCTCGCGGGAGGCGTGTGCCACCTCGTCGGCCGGACGCTCCGACATGACCCCGCCGACGGGCAGGGGCAGTCCGGCGCCGGGGCCGTCCTCACGGACCAGCCGCATGCCGCCGCCCCAGGAGACCACCTCGGCGGCGGCGGTGAGCAGCGCGCTCTCGGTCGTGGCGACCACCGTGAGGTTGTGGCTGTCGTGGGCGTAGGTCGTGGCGAACGCCCCGGCGCCCAGGTCCTGCCCGGCGACCGGGGCGAAGGCCACCCCGCCCGCCCCGGTGTGCCGCTCGAAGACGGCCACCACCGCGGTCCGGCCCTGCCAGTCGACGACTCCGCCGCGGACGGGGAGCACCACCTCGTCGGGTTCGGTGTAGGTGTCCACCCCGTTCACCCGCAGCGAGCGGAAGGTGTGCTCGCCGTCGGGCAGGTCCACCCGCCAGCGCGCCGCCTCGGCCGTCGGGGCGCCGATCCGCACCGTCCCGCCGAACGGGTGGGTCGGTGCGGGGCCGGGGCCGCTCACCGGGGCGCCGTCGCGGCCCGCGACGGCGCCGCCCGCGACCGTCACCACGGGGGTGAGTTCGGTGAGCGAGCGCAGCAGGACCAGGTCGGCGCGCTTGCCGGGGGTGACGGTCCCCCGGTCGTCCAGTCCGAGCCGCCTCGCGGGCTGGAGCGTGAGCGCCCGGAGCACCGAGAGCGGGGGCAGCCCGCGCTCCAGCGCCACCGACCCCACCCGGTCCAGGTGGCCGGTGGTCACGATGGCGTCCACGACGATGTCGTCGGTGACCAGGCAGAAGTCGGGCAGGTGGGGCAGGTCCAGGAGCGCCCGGACGACCTCCGGGGTCAGACACTTCTCCTGGAGCATCAGCAGCATGCCCAGGCGGGCCTTCTCCACGGCCACCTCGGCGGTGTTCTTGCAGTGGTCGGAGTCGATCCCGGCCCACAGGTACTCGCCCAGTTCCGCCCCGGACAGGTTGGGGCAGTGGCCGTCCAGCCGCACCCCCCGGCGGCGGGCGGCGTCGATGATGGCGTGCATGCGCGGGTCGCCGGAGACCACCGCGCGGTAGTCCATCACCTCACCGAGGGTGGTGACCCCCTCCCACTCCAGCATCTCCGCGATGTCGGTGTCGTCGAGCCGGGCACCGGCCGTCTCGAAGCCGTCGAGCGCGGGCACGCACGAGGGGACCGCCCAGCGCATGGTCTGCGCGGTGTCCCTGCCCTGCTCGATCATCCAGGCCTGGCCGTCGCGTCCGGCGACGTTGACGATCTCGTGGGCGTCGGCGAGCACGGTCGTGGTACCGCGCGCGAGCGTGACCCGGGCGAACTCGGCCGGTGCCAGCAGGGAGCTCTCGATGTGCATGTGCGCGTCCACGTAGCCGGGCGCGACGACGAGACCGGTGGCGTCGAGGGTCTCCGCGGCGTCCACCGGGGTCCCCGGCGGGAGCACCGCGCGGATCCGGTCGCCGACCACGGCGACGTCGGCGCGCCACACCTGTCCGGTGTGCACGGAGACGACGTCACCGCCGCGGATGAGCAGGTCGGCGCTGAGCTCGGCGTTGAGCATCGGGGTCGGGTTCCCTTCTGGAGCGTGTTCGCGGTTCTCGGCGTTCACGCGGTGTGGTCCGGTCCCGCTGCGTAGCGGGTGATGCCTTCGGTGAGGTGGGCGGAGAAGCCGTCGGCGTCGACGGTGCGGGCCACGCGCACGTTCCGTGCGCGGTCGGGTGTGCGCAGGTCGGCTACGAGGGCTCCCCGGGTGAGTTCTCCGGAGCACTCCACCGAGGCGCTGCCCTCCTCCCAGCCGAGCAGCTCGGGGTCGCTGACCGCGGCGACCGCCAGCGCGTCGTGCACGGGTACGGCCGGGACGCCGAACCGGTCCAGGTAGCGGCGGGCGTACTCGCGCAGCAGGCCTCCGGCGGTCCCTGCGGTGCCGGGCAGGGAGGCCAGGTGTTCGGCGGCCTCCAGCGGGTAGAGCGCGGCACGGGTCACGTCCAGTCCCACGATCCGTACCGGCAGGCCCGACTCCAGCACGTAGCGGGCGGCCTCCGGGTCGGCGTGGAAGTTGAACTCCGCCGCCGGGGTGACGTTGCCCTGGGCGAAGGCGGCGCCGCCCATCACGACGATCTCCCTGAACGCCGGACCGGCCTCGGGGTGCCGGGCGAGCACGGCCGCGACGTTGGACAGCGGTCCGATCGCGACCAGGGTCAGCTCTCCCGGGGAGCGCAGGGCCTGTTCGGCCAGCCAGTCCACCGCGTGGCCGGGGGTCAGGGGCCGGGGCGGGGACGCGGGCAGCAGTCCGCCCAGCCCCCCGGCGCCGTGCATGGGTTCGTCGCGGATGCGGCGGGTACGGGCGATCGGCCCGGCCAGGCCGGGCACCAGCGGCAGGTCGGCGGGGGCTCCGGCCAGGTCCAGGACGTGTGCGGCGTTGCGGTTCACGTCGGTCAGGGAGACGTTGCCCGCGACCGTGGTCACCCCGCGCACGTCCAGGTGCGGTGAGGCCAGGGCCAGCAGCAGGGCGACGGCGTCGTCGACTCCGGGGTCGCAGTCGATCACGACGGGCACGGGTCCGGTGGCCGGGCCGGTCAGCGGGTCGGTCGAGGGGTCGGTCACCGGGCCACCTCCTCGGTGAAGCGGTCCAGCCAGGCCGACCGCTCGTCGGCGATCAGTTCCAGGTCGCCCTGGTGGTAGCCGTTGGCGATCGGGTCCGAGGCCGCGTCCCGGGAGACCTGTTCCATGAGGGGTGTCGGGTCGGCGCCCAGCGCGACGGGTTTGTCGTACAGGGCCTCGGCCATCCCCTCCTGGATCTCGGGGCGGAGCAGGAAGTCGGCGAAGGCCAGCGCCCCGGCCGGGTTCGGCGCTCCGTCCACCACCTGCACGGTGTTGGCGGTCATCACCCTGCCCTGGTCGGGCACGGCGAAGCCGATGGGCTGGTCGGCCTCCACCGATCCCATGGCGAAGTTGTCCAGCCCCGGGGCCATGGCGATCTCACCGCGTTCGAGCAGGCTGGTGAGCTCGGTGGAGCCGGTGTAGAACTGGAGCGCGTCCGGGCCGATCCCGGCCATCGCATCGAACCCGGCGTCGGGGTCGGACGGTCCCGATCCGAAGTGCTCGCCGGCCGCGAGGACGAACATCGGGCCGGCCGAGACGGAGATGTCGGGCAGCACGTACCCGTCCTCGGGCTTCGCCCAGAGGTCGTCCCAGGAGTCGGGCGCCTCCTCGACCAGGTCGGTCCGGTACAGCAGGCCCAGGAGCTGGAAGGTGTAGGCGGGGCCGTAGCCGTCGGGGTCCACCGCCCACGGCTGGACGGCGTCCAGGTTGGGCACGTCCTCCCGGTCGACCGGGGAGAACAGCCCCATGTCCTTGCCGATCTGCGCGTAGTAGTCGGAGATGAGCACGACGTCGGTGTCCGGGGTCTGCGCGTTGATCCTCAGCTTGGTGAGCCGTCCGGCGTTGGTCCCGGTGTCCAGGACCACCTCGATGCCGGTCTCGGCCTCGAAGGGTTCCGCCACCACCTGCGTGAACTCCTCCGTGGCGAAGGCGAAGGTGCTCACCACCAGGGTGTCGGGGTCGTCCCCGCGGACGGGGGCGCACGAGGCGGTCACGGCGGTCAGGGCCAGGGCCCCGGCGAGGGCGGCGGTCAGGCGCCGCGGGCGCGGGCGCGGGTGCGCGGGGCGGCTCATCCGGCCACCTCGTGCGCGGTCGCCTCGTGTGCGGGCGCCCCGTGCGCGGGCAGCTCCACCAGGTGGCGGTGCGGCAGGGCGATCCGCACGGGGTCGCCGGGGCGCAGGTCGTCGGCCGGGTGCAGGGCGCGCAGAACCGCTCCGGGCCCCTCCGCCCCGTCGATGACCGCCTCGACCAGGCAGTTGCTGCCCTGGAAGGTGACCTCGCCGACGGTGCCGTCCAGACCGGTCTCGCCGGTGTCCTCGCGCGCGCCGCCGGAGAGCAGCCGCACGTGCTCGGGGCGGACGGTGACCGGCCCGTGTCCGGGGACCTCCGGGAAGTTGTCGTAACCGAGGAACTCCGCGACGAAGCGGTTGGCGGGGCGCGGGAAGACGTCCCGGGGCGCCCCCTGCTGCTCCAGGTGCCCGTTGTTGAGGATGACCATCGTGTCGGACAGCTCCAGCGCCTCGTCCTGGTCGTGGGTGACCAGGACGGCGGTCAGGCCGGTCTCGCGCTGGACGCGCAGGAGTTCGCGCCGCATCTGTACGCGCAGCTGGGCGTCCAGGTTGGACAGCGGCTCGTCCAGCAGCAGCACCGAGGGGCGGATCGCCACGGCGCGGGCCAGGGCCACGCGCTGCTGCTGGCCACCGGAGAGCTCGGCGGGTTTGCGGTCGGCCAGGTGGGCGAGCCCGACCAGTTCGAGGGCCTCCCCCGCCCGCCGCTTCACCTCGGCGGAGGCGACCTTGCGGGTGCGCAGGCCGTAGCCGACGTTGTCGCGCAGGGTCATGTGCGGGAAAAGCGCGTAGGACTGGAAGACCATGCCGATGTTGCGCTTCTCCGGCGGCGTGCGGGTGGCGTCCGCGCCCTCCAGCAGGATCCGCCCGGAGGTGGGCTGGAGGAACCCGGCGATCATCCGCAGGGTGGTGGTCTTGCCGCAGCCGCTGGGGCCCAGCAGGGTGGTGAACTCCCCGCGGCGCACGGCCAGGTCCAGGTCGGCGACGGCGGTGGTGCCGCCCTTGCCTCCCCGGGCCCCGAAGCGGTGGCTGACGCGGTCGAGCTCGACGACCGGTGCCTCGACGGCTGTTTCGACGACGGATGTCATGTGTGGGTGTCTCCTTCTTCCCGGCTGACGGCCTGCGCGGCCGGCCGCCGAAACTTCCTGGCTAGCGGCCGAAGACCTTCGTGAAACCGACCATGCGTTCGGTGGCGAAGGCGACCGCGACGCTGAGTGCCAGAAGCAGCACGCTGACCGCCGCGACCACCGGGTCGAACGAGGACTGGACGTAGTTGAGCATCTCCACCGGCAGCGTCGCCACGCCCGGGCCGGTGAGCAGGAGGGACAGCGGAACGTTGTTGAGGGAGGTGATGAAGGCCAGGATGGTGGCCGAGAGGATGCCCGGCGCCATCACCGGCAGGGTCACGGTGAAGAAGGTGCGCACCGGACCGGCGCCCAGGCCGCGGGCGGCCTCCTCCAGGCGTGCGTCGGCCAGTGCCAGCGAGGCCCCGACCACCCGGACGGTGTACGGGAGCAGCAGGACGGTGTGTCCGACGATCAGG
Organism: Nocardiopsis ganjiahuensis DSM 45031; assembly: GCF_000341085.1. GTDB lineage: Bacteria > Actinomycetota > Actinomycetes > Streptosporangiales > Streptosporangiaceae > Nocardiopsis > Nocardiopsis ganjiahuensis. The sequence continues at coordinate 153,434 of NZ_ANBA01000015.1, forward strand.
GCGCCGAGCGCGGTCACCCGCATGCCGACCATGAGCTGCTGGAACAGGGCCAGGCCCAGGACCAGCTCGGGGACCACGATCGGGGCGAAGAACAGGTTCTCCATCACCCGGCGGCCGCGCGGGTTGCCCCGGTGCAGTGCCAGGGTCGCGGGGACGCCCAGGAACAGGGCGAGCAGGGTCGAGACGGCCGCGACGACCATGCTGGTGCCGAAGGAGTCGACGAACGGGCCGTACTCCAGGGCGGCGGAGAACCAGCGCAGGGACAGGCCCTCCGGGGGGAAGGCCAGGGTGCTTCCGGCGGTGAAGGCGACCCCGACCAGGATCACCACGGGACCGAGCATCAGCACGAAGGCGGCCGCCGCGAGCAGGGAGAGGAACGGGCGTCTCAGGATCATGAGGTGGTGCTCCCGATCTTGCCGAGCCGGTTGGACAACGCGCTGGCCACCAGGACCAGCACCGTCATCACCAGGGCGATGGCGCTGGCCGAGGGCCAGTCGAGGCTGACGTTGACCCGGCTGTAGAGCAGGGTGGACAGGAGCCGCTCCCGGGGGCCGCCGAGAAGCTGGGGCGTGGTGAAGGCGGTGACCGCGCCGGCGAAGACCAGCGTGCAGCCGACCAGCACGCCGGGCAGGGCGAGGGGGAAGACGACGTCGCGGAAGGCGCGGCCGGGAGAGGCGCCCAGGCCGCGGGCGGCGTCCTCCAGCCGGTGGTCCTGCTGGGAGAGGCTGGAGTAGGTGGACAGGATCATCAGGGGCAGGAACAGCTGGACCAGGCCGAGCACGATCGCGGTCTCGGTGTAGAGCAGTTGGACCCGGCCCAGGCCCAGCGCCTCGCTGACCTTGCTGATCAGGCCGTTGCCGCCGAGCACCACGATCCAGCCGTAGGTCCGCACGACGGTGTTGAGCAGGAGCGGGAAGATCGCCAGGGCGAGGAGGCGGCCCGGCCAGGCCCCCGGGGCCCGCGAGATCAGGTAGGCCACCGGGAAGCCCATGGCCAGGCAGAGCGCGGTGGTCAGGACGGAGACCCGGACGGTGCGCGCGATCACCGGCAGCAGGTAGGGGTCGGTGAGGAGGCTGCCCGTCTCCCGCGCGACCGTGGCGGGGTCGCCGTCGGGCGGCCAGGCCAGGGTGGTCACCACCGGGTAGCAGAAGGCGAAGAGCATGACGGCCAGCCCGGGGACGAGCAGGACCGTGACGGGCGGGCGTGGGAGGAGACGGCGGCGCGAAGCGACTCGGGCGGCCTCTGCGGTGGGTGACGGGCTGGGCAATTCCACTCCCGGTCGCTGTCAGTGGGAAGTTCGGGGATCTTTGTGCTGTCTTATCTGCGAAGACAACTGCAAGCGCTTCTGCAAGCGCTTGCAACACCGTAACCTCAGTTGGGCACCACGCCAACCCCCGCGGCCACGAGTGTGACCGGGGGCACCATGACCTGCGAGGAGTTGGAATGGCGAGTCTGGACGACGTGGCCAGGGAGGCCGGCGTCTCGGCGTCCACCGTGTCGCGGGCGATGTCGCGGCCGTCGATGGTCGCCGAGTCCACCCTGGTGAGGGTGCGCGCCGCCGCCGAACGGCTGGGATTTCGCGTCAACCCGGCCGCCCGGGCGCTGACCACCGGGCGCAGCGGGTTCTTCGCCCTGCTCGTCCCCGACCTGGACAACCCCTTCTACGCCGCCACCGCCACGGCCGCGCAGGACCTGGCCGGTGAGAGCGGCCGGCGGGTGATCATCGCCGTGACCGGCGGGGACCCGGACCGGGAGGCGGAGGCGCTCAGCGAACTGGAGAGCCAGGTCGACGGCTTCGCCGTGCAGTCACCGGTGAGCTCGGCCGCCGACCTGCAGGAGGTGCACCGGCGCAAACCGGTGGTGGCGATCAACCGCCGGGTGCCCGGCCTGACCTCCTTCACCGTCGACACTCCCGGCGGCCTGGGCACGGTCTACGACCGCCTGGTGGAGCTCGGACACCGCGAGGTCGCCTACCTCGCGGGCCCGCCCAGTTCGTGGATGGACCGGCACCGGCGCGCGGAACTGGTCGAGCACGCGGCCCGGTACCAGCTGCGGGTGCGGGTCTTCGGGCCGGTGCGGCCGGCCTTCGCCGAGGGGGCCGCCACCGCACGGGAGATCGCCGACTCCGGCTGCACCGCGGTCCTCGTCTACAACAGCCTGCTCCTGCTCGGCGTCATGTTCGAGTTCGGCCGTCTCGGCGTGCGGGTGCCCGCGGACATCAGCGTCGCCGCGGCCGACGACATCGCCCTGGCCGACCTGCCCGGGCCGCCGATCACGGCGGTGCGCACCCCCGCGGACGAGCTGGGGCGCGCGGCGGTGTCCGCGCTGACCGAGATGGTGGACGGGGAGCCGGGCCACCGGCCGCGGGGGCGGAGACTGCCCACGACGGTCCGGATCACCGACTCGCTGGCACCGCCGCGCACCGCGTAGCGGCGCCTGAACGTGCAGGAACGAACGTTCAGGGAACGCGGAGTCCAGTGACGGCGATGTGCTCGTAGGGGTGGTCGCAGTAGGACCCCTCCGGTCCCGGGACGGTACCGGCCTCGGCCTGGAGGGTGACCGCTGTCGCGCTCACACCAGGGTGTGCCGAACTCGAAAATCCACCAGCGCCCGGGTCACGTTGCCCCCAAGCATATGGACGAACCGTTCACATAGTGGTTATATGGACGTGTCGTTCACTTACCCGAGCAGGAAGACAGAACCATGAGCACCTCCACCACCGAACGCGTCGCCCTTGTCGTCGGCGGCTCCGGCGGCATCGGCCGGGCCGTCGCGGAGCGCCTGGCCGCCGACGGCCTGGCCGTCGCCGTCCACTACGCCGGGAACCCGGCCAGGGCCGACGAGGTCGCTTCGGCGATCACCGAGGCGGGCGGCAGGGCGATCACCGTCGGAGGCGACGTCGCCGACGAGAACGCCATGGCCGCCGCGTTCGACATCGTCGAGGCGGCCTTCGGCGGTGTCGACGTCGTCGTGAACACCGCCGGGATCATGATCCTGGGACCGATCGCCACCTTCGACCTCGACGACCTCGACCGGATGCACCGCACGAACATCCGGGGTACCTTCGTGATCGCCCAGCTGGCGGCCCGGCGGGTGCGCGAGGGCGGAGCGGTCGTCAACTTCTCGACCAGCGTCTCGCGTCTGCAGTTCCCCACCTACGGCCCCTACGTCGCGAGCAAGGCGGCGGTGGAGGGCATCACCCTGGTCCTCGCCCGGGAGCTGCGCGGGCGGAACATCACCGTCAACACGGTCGCGCCCGGCCCCACCGCCACCCCGTTGTTCCTCGACGGCAAGGACGAGGCCACGGTCGACCAGCTCGCCAAGGCGCCCCCGCTGGAGCGCCTCGGCCGCCCCGAGGACGCCGCCGAGACCGTCTCCTTCCTCGCCGGACCGGCCCGCTGGGTCAACGGCCAGACCCTCTTCAGCAACGGCGGCATCGCCTGAACCCGCCCCGGACCACCATCGAAAGCAGGTAGGCACCATGACCGGAGAGGTCCGCGGCTCCCGCGGGCGGGGGAGGCGTCCCGCGGAGGAGGTCCGCGCGGACGTGCTCCGCGCCGTCGGCGAACTCCTCCTGAGCGAGGGCACGGGCACACTGTCGTTCGAGCGGGCGGCCCGCGAGGCGGGGGTGAGCAAGACGACCCTCTACAAGTGGTGGCCCTCCAAGGGCGCCTTGGCCCTGGACGCCTACTTCCACGCGGTGGAGCCCGCGCTGAGCTTTCCCGACACCGGGGACGTGCGCACCGACCTGAAGAGCCAGCTGCGCGCCTTCACCCGGGTGATGACGCGGACCCCAGGGGGCCGGATCCTCACCCAGCTGATCGGCGAGGCGCAGACCGACGAGGAGCTGGCCAGCGCGTACCGGAGGCTGTACTCCACCGAGCGCCGCCGGCTCGCCGCGGAACGGCTTTGCGCGGCCCAGGAAGCGGGACAGATCCGGGATGGGGTGGACGTGCGGGTGCTCATCGACCAGCTCTGGGGGGCGGTCTACCACCGACTGCTCATCCCCGACGAGCCCGTCACCGAGGACTTCGCCGTAGCTCTGGTGGACAACCTGATGGACGGCATCGCCACGGGTGGTTCCGGATGACGGCGCCCGCGGACGCCGGCGCCCCGGGGTGACCCCGGTCCGCGCGGTGCGGGCATACTGGGGCCCGTGACGGAACAGGTGAGGACCCCACGGCTGGAAATCGAGTACTGCACGCGCTGCAAATGGCTGCCGCGCGCGACCTGGATGGCGCAGGAGCTGCTCACCACCTTCGAGGCCGAACTCGGTGAGGTGGCCCTGGTCCCCGGAACCGACGGTGTGTTCGAGGTGCGCGTGGACGGCGAGACCGTCTGGTCCCGCAAGAGAGACGCGGCCTTCACCGACGCGGCCGACATCAAGAAGCTGGTCCGCGACCGCGTCGCCCCCGACCGCGAGCTCGGCCACTCCGAACGCCGCGTCTGAGGCCCGGCCGCCCCGGGTCCGGCCGGACGGGCGCCGTCGCCCGAACCGGACAACGTCCCGGCGGACCGTGACCATCAAGCTCAGCAGCCAGATAAGCCACCCTGGTCTGCCCCGAGCCCGACTCTCACCGAACCTGTTCCACTCCCCGCTTCGGGTGGGTTACGCTGTCCCCGTTGTCGCGGCAACCTCCCCTTCAGCCTCAGGACCCGGCCGTCCCGAGATGGGGCAAGGACTCTCCCGTAGTTCCCGCGAGCGTTGTTCGACATTTCCGCAGGATGTACTGACCTACCTCCGAACGCTCGGCCGGGGAGCGTCGAGGGAGACGTATGTCCAGGATGTCTAATGCTCAGCGCGCCGCCAAGGCCCACGCGAAGGCGACCGGCACCTTCTACAGGGTCTGCAGGGAATGGGCCGAACAGGGGTTCCTCTCGAACCGGAAGGCCCTTGCATTCAGCCCTGATCAAGACCCCGCAGAGGCCGTGCGCCTGTGCGCGAAAGCCACTAGGACCCCGGAGAAGGCCTGCCTCGAGTGGGCCGAACAAGGTTTCATCTCAAAGCTCCGCCCGGTGCCAGACGCTTGCTCTCCACGACAGCGCAGCCTTGAGGCCTTCCTGGTCCACGTGCTCGCCAACGCGTTCAGGGACGAACAACTCGACAGCGTCGCCCTCGGCCTGGTTCGTGTCGACCCTCTTCCCGCACAGCCGGTGCTCCATCTCCACCCCGAGATGGCGAACACGGTTGTCCGGGAGCTTCTCCCCCATTACGACCACGCCTACCAAGGCGTTCGAGGCCTCCCTGGCCTACGTCCCGACCTCGAACCAGGACAGGAACTCGAACCGGGGCAGGACCTGATTCTCATTCATACGGCGGGCGGAGCTTCGGTTCGACTCCGACACCCTGACCCCGAGTGGTCTCCCACGCTGCCCGACAACACCCCGCAAGATGTACAACTGTGGAGAAGCCACCCGAAGTCCCCCGGTCCTCGCGAACGACCGACCTTGGCATTCTGGCTCGGAGAGAACGAGCTGCATGGTCGAAAACGTCGACAAGATCGTGACTGGCTCCTCAGTCGCCTGTTGCGTCGTCCCGGATTGCTCAACATCACGGGTCGCTCCCACCCCTGGGTGAACACCTATACACACGCTTACCTTGACGTCGTGTTCGAATGGTGTTGCGGGACCGTCATCAGTGACGTGGCCGACAGCTTGCTCCACAGCGGAGTGGTCGCCGCGACCCGGGATAGCGGCGAAGGAGAAATTAGCACCACAGGCACCCTCAAACTGGGCGAGGCCCGGGCCACTCTTCGTTGCCAGACCAACTGCCGGATCGACCCGCTCATCCGCGACCAGGTCATGGCCGAGAACCTCGCCAGGCACTCCGGATGACCACCGCGCTTGTCTGCACCGCGATCGTTCCTGTCCTGCTCGCCGTGGTGAAGCTGCTTCGGGACGCCGTCATGGTGCGCCATGTCAGGGCGCTGCTGGACGACTGCGAACCGGAGCAACGGGTGCCTGTCATCATGAGACTCGTGGATCGTCTGTACCCGATCAGCAAGCGGGCAGAAGGCCGGGACGGCGATAGGGTCGGGCCCTGCTGTGGACATGCGTGATGTCTTCGGGGGTCGGCACCGCCGGGGGCTCCGCGCCCCTGTCCTTCCCCGGTCCAAGAGGAAGTGTCGTGCCGAGACCGCTGCTCGCCGACGAGATCGCCCAAACTCTGCTGGACCGCATCGTCGACGGTGACCTGACCGCCGGAGGCAGAATGCCCTCCAAGAACGAACTGGGCCAGGAGTTCGAGGTCAGCCGCCTCACTGCCTTACTCCAGCTCATCCAAATCCGGCGCATGATCGAGACAGGGGCCGCAGCAGAGGGGAGGGCACGAGGTGTCGGTGAACGAGGGGCCGGAGGGTGTTCCGGAGCGCTTCGCGCAGGCCTGGAACCGTGGCGACGCCAGCGGGATCGCCGCGCTGTTCGCGCCGGACGCGGACTTCGTCAACGTGGTCGGGCTGTGGTGGCGTGACCGGGAGAGCATCAGACGGGCCCACGAGCACGGGCTTCGGGTGATCTTCCCGGGTACCACCATGCGGGTGTCCGGGGTCCGGGTCCGCATGCTCGGCACGGAATCGGCCGTCGTGCACTGCCGGTGGTCCATCGACGGCCAGGTGATGCCCGACGGCAGCCCGGCAGGGCGTCGGCGCGGGGTGTTCACCTTCGTCGTGGCCAGGGCTCCCGAGGGCTGGACCGCGGTCGCCGCGCACAACACCGACCGGGTCTCGGGCGCCGAGAGCCTCGCCCGGCAGGACGGCGGCCTCTCCCCCGTCGATTACCGGCCCTGAGTCCTCTCCCTCGCCGACACCCCTCGACCGGGGGTTCAGGGACCCCCCATCAGGCCCCGGGTCAGGTGACGGGGGTGACCTCCAGGAGGGCGCCGATTCTCTCGATGGTGCGACGGGCCTCCCGTCCCAGGGTCCGGCCGTCCATGCCCTCGTCGCCCATGACGGCGAGCAGGGCCTCGGCGCCCACGGCGTAGACCACGACGTGCCCGCCCTGGCAGCGGATCTCCACCTCGTTGAGGGGCCCCAGGGAGACCTCCGCCGCGGTGCGTTTGCCGAGGCCGAGGCTGGCGGCGGCCAGCGCGGCCAGGGCCTGGTCACGGATCTCCGGACTGTCGGAGGCCACCACCAGACCGTCCGAGGCCGCGACCACCCCACCGGTCACACCCACCACGCGCTCGCGCAGGTCGGCCAGTTCGCGGACGATCTCGTCCTGGACCATCGTTCACTCCCCTCTCCTGCCGTCGTCACCGTGCGACGGCTCTCCCTGTTCGTCGAGTCCATCCAGTTCCTCGAGCGCGCGCCGCACCCGTTCCAGCGGGACCGCCGCGCGCCGCGTCCTGCGCAGCGCGGCGATCGGTCCGGGTTCGGCCGCGTCCGGGCCGAACAGCCCCGGGCGGGGGCGCGGGCCCCTCGGCACCGGCGCGGGGACGCGCTTGGGCAGTCCGCGAACCCCGCCGGGGCCTTCCGCTTCCTCAAGCTCCCCCGTACTTTCCGGCAGGCTCTCCTCCCGGGTCATTCCTCGTCTCCCAGCAGGTCACCCGGGACGTGGTGAGCCGCGTTCAGGCGGGCGGCCACTTCCGGGGGCAGGCCGGTGTCCGTCCCGGGCGCGAGGTGCGTTCCGTCGGCGCCGGGCCGCCGCTGGGTGAGCGGCCGGGGTCCGGGGCCGTCCTGCCCGCGCTCGGGCAGGCGGCGGCTGAGCGGCCCCCCGGGCGGGCGCGGCGCGGTCTCGACCAGGCCCCGCTCGGCCAGCCTGACCAGGTCGGCCATCACCCCGCTCACGTCCCGTCCCAGCGCGAAGGCGAGGTCGCGGGGGGTGCGGCGGCCGTCGGCGCGGGCCAGGAGGTCCCGGTGGACGGTGGAGGGCACCGCCTCCGGTGCCCCGGACGCCACCGGGCGCAGCCGGGCCAGGTCGGCCGGCGGGCCCCACCTGCGTCCGACGGCGTCGTGGCGGCGTGCGGCCTCCCGCAGGGCCGGGCCGGGTTCGACGCCCTCGTCCAGGCGCAGCAGCGGCGGCAGCGCGCCGGGCCGGACCTCGCCGCCGCGGTTGGAGGGGGTCAGGCCCATCGCGAAGACCCCGTCCAGGAGGGACCGCTCCAGGGTGAGTTCGAGCAGCGCGGCGCTCACGTGACGGCGGGCGAGGAGTTCGGCGCCGAGGTCCCCTGTGGTGAGGGCGTGTGCGCGGGCCGCCGCCCAGTCCTGTTCGGGCACGGCGCCGGACCGGAGCAGCAGGGTGTCGGGGGCGGGCGCGGCCGGGGTCCGGGCCGCGACCAGGAGCCCCTGCCGGAAGTGGAGGGTGGTGTCGGGCGGGCCGAACACGAGCAGCGCACCGGTGAAGGACTCGTGGTGGAGGCTGCGCATGTCCGCCGCCAGGCCGCCGTACGGGGCGGGGCCGGTCCCGGTGGGGCTCATGCCAGCAGGACCTCGGCTCGCTGGTCGAGTTCGCGCCGGGCCAGGGCCAGGTTGGTGCGTGCCCGGTCGAAGACCACACTCAACAGCGGACCGTCCGTTCCGGGAACGGGTACGGGGCGGATGACATGGTGGTGTTCGGTGGTGGTTACCACAATGCTCTCGGTCTCGGCCCGGCTTTGGCCGCTTCCGGCCAACTGCGCGATCTGAGCCATTTGATAGGACTCACCGACACTCTCCGCGGGAAGCAGGAGAGACCGTTCCCCCACCCTCGCAAAAGCGTGCCCGGTGGCTCGGTCCACCAGCATCGCCGCACGTGAGCCCGTACATTCGAGTACGCTCTCCACCGCTTCCGCAACCCTTGGCACAGTCCTCCCCCGACGCGCCGTTCCCCATTCCAGGACCGCAACCTATCGGGTGAAAGCCTCCTGGCGAAGGAGTCTCCCATAACAATCATCGGACGCATCAAGCATGAAATGACGGTTGGTCTATTACCTCGGATGCTTTTTGTGGACTTAAGTCATCAAAGCACTCACCCGTGTCCGGTGTCCCCGGGAAGGCCCTCCGCTCACACCGCGACCGCCGCCGAGGAGGCGCCGGGCGCCGGGGGCCGAGCGCCGGGGGCCGAGCGTCGGGGGGCGCGGTCACTCCCCTGTGAAGGTGGGCCTGGTGCGGTTGAGGGAGGCGGTGACCCCGGCCTCGTTGTCCTTGGTGCCGAGCAGTTTGGTCTGTTCGACGACCTCCCGGTCCAGGGCGGCGGGCAGTTCGGCGAGCAGCTCGGCGCGCATGGTGGCCTTCATCGAGCGCACCGCCAGAGGGGCGGAGAGGGCGATGCGGTGTGCCTGGCGGACCGCCTCCCCACGCAGGTCCGCCTCGTCCGCCAGCAGGTCGGCGAGGCCGATGGCGTGCGCCTCGGTACCGGTGACGCGGCGGGCCGTGTAGAGCATGTCGGCGGCCTTCTGCCGGCCCACGATCCGGGGCAGTGAGGCGGTCAGGCCGAACCCCTGGTGCAGGCCCAGGAGGCCGAAGTTGGCGTGGAACCGCGAGGAGGGGGCGGCCACCCGGAAGTCGGCCGCGCAGGCCAGTCCGAGTCCGCCGCCCACGGCCGCGCCCTGGACCGCCGCGATCACCGGCACCGGCAGTGAGAACAGGCGCAGGCCCTGGCCGTAGATGGCGCTGAGCGTGCTGACCGGGGTGTCTCCGACCCCGCCGGAGGCGAAGTCCACTCCCGCACAGAAGTTCTTGCCCTCCGAGCACAGCACGAGGACACGGCAGTCCCCGGCGGCGAGCTCCTCGGCGGTGTCCGCGAGTTCGGTCAGGACGCCGAGGTCGAAGTGGTTGTTCGGCGGGCGGTGGATCTCCAGGACGCCGACGTGACCGTCGACGCGCACGGACAGCTCCTCGCTCATGGGAGTGCCTTCCAGGTTGTTGGGGCCCGTCGTTCGGGGCGGGCGGCGACGAGGTTACCGGTCGCCCCCGCCGACCGCGGCCACCGGGATCCGGGGAGCCGTGCGGCGGGGTCGCGCACCCGGGTCCGGGCGTGGTTCACGCTCCTTCCCGGTCGCGGTGGGTAGCGTGACGCCATGAGCAACGAGATCGACCCGACCGTCCCGCCCAGCGGAGACGGCTGCCAGGAGTGCCTCGCGGGCGACGGCTGGTGGGTGCACCTGCGCCGCTGTGCGGCCTGCGGACACGTCGGCTGCTGCGACAGCTCGCCCGCCCAGCACGGAACCCGCCACTTCCAGTCCACCGGACACCCGGTCGTGCAGAGCTTCGAGCCGGGTGAGGAGTGGTTCTACGACTTCCGCACCGAGCAGGTCGTCCAGGGCCCCGAGCTGGCCGCACCGACCTCGCACCCGCAGGACCAGCCGGTTCCCGGACCCGCCGACCGGGTTCCGGACAACTGGAGGCGGTCCGCCAACTAGGCGGCCGTGCCCCTGTCTCCCGGCGCAGTCCCAGGACCGCGCCGGGAGCGGGATCATCGCGGCTCGGCCCGGCGGCGCTCCAGGACGGCCAGGGTGGCGGCGCCCCAGCGCAGGTTCTCCTGTTCGTGGGAACGGCCGCGCTGGAGGGTCAGGTAGGGACCGACCCGTTCGGCCTCGCGCAGGTAGCGCTCCTCGTCGAGGCCGCCGCGCATGCGCTCCGCGAGGCGGTCGTAGCGCTCCAGCTTGGCGCGGCACAGTTCCATGCGCTGCTCGAGCGCGGTGATCACGGCGTCGAGGCCGGTCTCGTCCGCGGCCTGGAGCTTCACGAGCAGGTCGTCGCGGATCGCCGTGGGCCGGGAGGGCTGGTGGCTGAAGGAGCGCAGCACCTCGCGCCCGGCCTCGGTGACGGTGAACAGGCGCTTGTCCGGTCGGCGTTCCTGCCGCACCACCCTGGCGCTGAGCAGGCCCTCGCCCTCCAGCCGTTCGAGCTCGCGGTACAACTGCTGCGGGGTCGCCGACCAGAAGTTCGCGACCCCGGCGTCGAACCGTTTGGCCAGGTCGTAACCGGAGGCCTCACCCTCCAGGAGCGCTGCCAGAACCGCCTCTCTCAGTGCCATCCAGACAAATTAGCACCCTGGTGACCAACCAGGTGATTAGGCAGAGGCGCGATTGGTCAACGAGTCCACTGGTCAGCCCTCGGGGCGCTTGCTACTCTCCGAAGCACCTATTCAAAAAGTTGCATAAGGGGAGAACCGTGCACGACTTCCGCAAGGCCGTCGAGGCCGACGACCACGACACGATCCGCGCCCTGCTCGCCGAGGACGTGGTGTTCACCAGCCCCGTCGCCTTCGAGCCCTACGCCGGACGGGCCATCACCGCCGCGATCATCAGGGGCGTCAGCCGGGTCTTCACCGACTTCCGGTACGTGCGCGAGATCAACGACGCCGGCGGCCGCGACCACGCCCTGGTCTTCGAGGCGACGGTCGGCGGCAGGAAACTCAACGGCTGCGACTTCATCCACACGAACGAGGAGGGGCTGATCGACGACCTCGTCGTCATGGTCCGGCCCCTGTCCGCGGCCACCGCCCTCGCCGAGGCCATGGGAGCCCAGTTCGACCGAATCGCCCGGGAGGCCCAGGAGGAAGTGGAGCGGGAGGAGGGTCCGGGGAGCGCGGTACAGGCCTGATCCGGCCCGGGGTCCCTTCGCGGACACCCGAATCCACCGGTTCGGGCCGTGTTACGGACACCGGGGAAGCGGACTTAGCACCCTTTTCACCTGGATATCGAGTTCCGGGCCGATCAGGGCTGGATCACGTCCGGACGTCTGCCTACTGTGAGGGTTCCTCGGCACCCGTCTTCCAGACTCTGGAGCGTGACCGCTTGACCAGCGCCCACAGCATCCCGGACCTGCTCTCCCCCGAGTTCTCCGCCGACCCCTACCCCGTCTACTCCCTGCTGCGCGAACACTCGCCCCTCCTGTGGCACGAGCCCACGTCCAGCTACGTCCTCTCCCGGTACGAGGACGTGCGGCGGGTCTTCCAGGACCGGGAGGGCGCCTTCTCCACGGACAACTACGGCTGGCAGCTGGAACCGGTCCACGGCCGGACCATCCTCCAGCTCGACGGGCGCGACCACTCCACCCGCCGGGCCCTGGTCGCGCCCGCCTTCCGCGGCCGGGAGCTCCAGGAGCGCTTCCTCCCGGTGATCGAGCGCAACAGCCGCACGCTGGTCGACGCCTTCCGCCACGAGGGCCGGGTCGACCTGGTCTCCCAGTACGCGACCCGCTTCCCGATCAACGTCATCGTGGACATGCTCGGCCTGGACCAGGGCGACCACGACCGCTTCCACGACTGGTACACCGCGATCATCGCCTTCCTCGGCAACCTCGCCCAGGACCCGGAGGTGGCCGCCGCCGGGCTGCGCACGCGCGACGAGTTCGAGGCGTATCTGCTCCCGGTCATCGCCGAACGCCGGGAGAACCCCGGGGACGACCTGCTCTCCCGGCTCTGCCAGGCGGAGGTCGACGGCACCCGGATGACCGACGAGGAGGTCAAGGCCTTCTGCAGCCTCCTCCTGGCCGCCGGCGGGGAGACCACGGACAAGGCTCTGGCCGGCCTGTTCGCCAACCTGATCGCCCACCCGGAGCAGCTCGCGGCCGTCCGGGAGGACCGTTCCCTCGTCCCCCGCGCCTTCGCCGAGTCACTGCGGCTGACCCCTCCGGTGCAGATGATCATGCGCCAGGCCGGCCGGGACGTGGAGATCGGCGGCGGCACGGTGCCCGCCGGGGCGACCGTCACCTGCCTGATCGGGGCGGCCAACCGCGACCCCGCCCGGTTCACCGAACCGGACTCCTTCGACCTGTCCCGCCCGGAACTGGACGGGGCCACGTCCTTCTCCGCCGCCGCCGAACACCTGTCCTTCGCGCTCGGCCGACACTTCTGCGTGGGGGCGCTGCTGGCCGAGGCCGAGGTCCGGACGGCGGTGAACGACCTGCTCGACGCCATGCCGAACCTGAGGCTGGCCGAGGGCGCCGAGCTGGTCGAACAGGGCCTGTTCACCCGAGGGCTGCGCGAGCTGCCCCTGGAGTTCTCCCCGGTCCCCCGGCCCCGGGCCGTCCCCTGACCGGCGCCCCGCCCCTAACCGGTGCCGCGCCCCTGACCGACGATGGGGCTGAACCGCGCGGGGAGCTCGTACAGCCCGCGCATCCACACCGACGGCCGCCACCGCAACCGGTCCGGGGGCACGGCCATCCGCACGTCGGGCAGCCGGTCCAGGAGGGTCTCCACCGCGGTGCGGGCGATCACCTCCGCTGTCTCGGGTGCGGGGAACGGACAGCCGTGTTCCCCGTGCCCGAACGACATCTGCGCCCGGTTGGTCCCGTAGATGCCCAGGTCACCGGTGTTGAGCCGGGGATCGCAGTTGGCCGCGGCCAGGCCCAGCACCAGCAGGTCGCCCCGCTTGATCCGGCGCCCGCCCAGTTCACAGGACTGCACCGCCCACCGGCCGATGAAGTTCTGGGTGGGGGTGTTCTTCCACAACACCTCGTTGAGCGCCTCGCCGGAGCTGCTGCGGCCGCCCTGCAGGGTCAGGGAGAAGTCGTCGTCGAGCAGCATGAGCCGCAGCGTGTTCCCGATCCAGTTCCCGGTGGGCGCCTGGGCCGCCGACATGATCACCAGCAGGTCGATGACCACCTCCTCGTCGGTGAGTCCGGCCGGGTGCAGGAGCAGCCGGGAGGGGATGTCGTCGCGCGGGTGGGCCCGCCGCTCGCCGACGATCCGCCGCATCCGCTCCTGGACCCGGTGGTGGGCCTGGCCCGCGTCGGCGGTGACGTCCAGGGAGACGAGGATGTCCCGGACCATGTCGGAGACCTCCTGCGCCGGCAGGCCGTACAGCCGGGCGATCACCCCGGCCGGGATGTGGTGGGCGTACTGGCTGACCAGGTCGGCCTCGCCGTCCCCGGCGAACTGGTCGATGAGCCCGTCGGCGACCCACTGGCACAGCGCGCGCAGGTCCGCGCGGTCCGTGGCGTCGAGGGCGTCACCGATCGCCCCGGCACGCCGCTGGTGTTCGGCGCCCTCGGCGAACATCACCGAGGGGGTCCACATCACGTACGGCATGAGCGGCCAGTCGTCGTCGACGTGGTCCCACATGTTCCAGCGGCGGCAGTCCCGGGCGAACCACTCGGGTCTGCCGGTGACGTGGTGCAGTTCCCGGTAGCCGAGCACGAACCACGCGGGGATGTCGCCGTCGAGGAGGATGGGGGCCACCGGGCCGAAGCGTCGGCGCATCTCCTCGTACAGCGGTACCGGGTCCCGGGCGATGTCGGGCCCGTAGAAGCGCATGGCGTGCTCGTGTGCGGGTGAGAGGGGCACGGGCCCCCGGGCCGGGGGGACGCTCGCCCCCTGTGCCCCGAAGGCTCCCACGGTGTTGTTCACGATGACATCTCCGGTGCTGACGTGGGCGGACGGTACCTGGCCAGGTGGTGGACGAGGGCGATCAGGACGTCGCGGCTGGACTCCCGGCGACGGGCGTCGCACTCCAACAGGGGAACGTCGTCGGACAGGTCCAGGGCGGTGCGTACCGCGTCCAGGTTCGGCCCCGGGCCGAACCGGTTGACCGCGACCACGAACGGGGTGCGGTGGTGTTCGAGGCGGTCGATGGCGTACCAGGACTCCTCGACCCGGTTGGTGTCGACGAGCACGACAGCGCCGAGACTGCCGGTGAAGAGCTGCTCCCACAGGAACCAGAAGCGTTTCTGGCCGGGGGCGCCGAAGAGGTAGAGGACCCGGGTGGCGTCGACGGTGATCCGGCCGAAGTCGAACGCGGCCGTGGTGGTGCGCTTGTCGCGGACCGCGCTGAGGTCGTCCACCCCGGCGCTGGCCTGCGTCATGACCTCTTCGGTACTCAACGGGCGCATCTCGCTGACCGAACCGACCATGGTCGTCTTCCCCACGCCGAATCCGCCGACGATGACGATCTTGAGCGCGTTGCTCGCGGTACTGGCCAGGGGGAACCGTCCCGTGGCCGGCGCGGCCGCGGGGGCGTCAGAGGCGTTGGAGGGCAAGGAGCACCTGCTTCAGGGTGTCGGGGTCGTGCCGTGGCCCCTTCCGGGGGGAGGAGGTCGTGGAGGGTACGGGGTGCCGGGCGGTCACCGCCCCGGTGTCCAGCAGGTCGGTGAGAAGGATCCGCACGACGCTCACCGGGAGCCGGAGCTCCGCTGAGATCTCCACCACGGCGATGGGGTGGACGCACAGCCGGAGGATGTCGGCGTGCTCGGACTGCATGTCGGGCCCGGGGTCGGACTCGGCGACGACGAGGGACACCGAGTCGAGGGCGGGGTCCTCGGCGTCGCCGCGCCCCCCGGTGACCGTGTACAGCCGGTCCGGTGCCTCCGCTTCGAGGGGTTCCGAGTTCAGGGGTCGCGTGTTCATCGGGGCGGGTCCACCTCGTGGGGCCCGCGGCGGGGCGCGGCCGTGAGGTGCCCGCCGATCTGCTCGACGAGTTCGTTCATGTGGTGGGCGACCACGCCGACGTCGGCCTCGTGTCCCGCGATGACGGCCAGGTGGGCACCCTCGCCGGCACCGACGATGAGCAGGAGGCCGCCTCCGTACTCCAGCATCGCCTGGCCCGAGCCGGTCGCGTCGCCGAACTCGGCGGAGGCGCTGAGGGACAGGCTCTGGATCCCGGCGGAGATCGCGGCGAGCTGGTCGGCCCTGTCCTGGTCCAGTTCCCGGGTGTGGCACATCTTGAGCCCGTCCCTGGACAGCACCAGGACGTGCCGGATGCCCGGGGTCCGGTGGCGCAGGTTCTCCAGCATCCAGTCGAGGCTGGCGTCCGTGGTCGTCATGGGGACTTCGGGGCAGCGGTCCGGACTCGGTACGGCCCGGTGCCCCTCCCTCCGTTCCTCTTCGTTCGGTTTCCGGTGGTACGCGGTGGGGGCCGTGCTCATCGACCGTCCTCCCAGGTGCTGTCCGGGCTCTCCTCCTCCGGGGCGCCGCCGGCGTCACGGAAGGCGGCGAACCGGGTGGGGAGCCCGTTGCGCGTGCGGGGGTCGAGGGAACGGCGTTCGGTCGGGAAGAGCTGTTCGGGGTTCTCCCGGACCGCCTCGGCCAGGGTGTGGCCCCGTCGGCGCTGGGGCAGGTTGACCGGCGGTTCGGGCGGGGACTCCTGTTCGGTCCCGGCGGTGGGGGCGGGGCGGGCGGCGTCCCGGCGGGCCAGGGGCGGGCGTTCCGTTCCGTCCGGATCCGCGCCCGCCGTGGACGGGTCGGCCACGGCGGGGGGCACGGGGGCCGGGGAGGCGGGAGCGACCGCGGCCGGAGGCGGGGCGGGAGCCGGAGTCGGGGAGGCAGGCGTGACAGCGGCCGGAGGCGGGACGGGAACCGGAGGCGGGGCGGCGGCCGCGCGCGGGCGGCGCTGGGGGACGCGGGGTTCGGTGATGAGGTTGGGCGGGATGAGCACGACCACCCCGACCCCGCCACGGGCGGAGGGCCGGAAGCTCACCTTGAGGCCGTACTTGTCCGCCAGGCAGCCCACGACCGCCAGTCCTGTCCGGGTCCCGGGGAGGGTGGCCAGGGTGCGGGGTTCGGCGATGAGGTTCTCGGCGACCCGGCGTTCCCGGTGGCGCAGGCCCAGCCCGCTGTCCTCGACCGTGACGGTGACCCCGGTGTCCTCCTCCTGCACGTAGACGTGGACGTCGGTGCCGTGCGCGGAGAAGTTGGCGGCGTTGTCCATGAGCTCGGCCAGCGCCTGCATGACCCCCTCCGCCGCGTACCCGACCACCGCCACCTTGCTGGTGTAGTGCAGCCGGACACGGCGGAAGGCGGTGATGCGGCCCATGGCCCCGCGCAGGATGCTCTCCATCACGATGGGGCGGGTCCAACGGCGCCCGGAACGCCCCTGGGCGAGGACGACGAACGCGTCCGCGAGGCGGCCGGTGCGGGCGACGTTGTGGTCGACCGCCAGCAGGTCGTGGAAGATGTCGGGGCGGTCGCCGTAGCGGTTCTCCAGATCCCGGAGCTGGGCGAGCAGGGTGGTCAGGTGCGCCTGGATGCGCCCGCCGGAGTTGGCCGCCGAGACCAGGGCGGTGGCGGAGCGGCGCTCGCCGGCCAGGATCTCCTCGAGGACGCGTCGGCGCAGGTGGGCCACGGGCGCGTGGACGTCCTGGAACTCCTGCTCGAGGACCTCGACGGCGGTGGTGCGGTCCTCGCGGACCCGGTGCACGATCAGCGGGAGCACGGCGTCGGCCAGGTCGGTGACCTCGTTCTCGATCTCCGCGCGCGCCGCCCGGTCCTCGGCCGAGCGGCGCTCGGCGCCGGCGACCTGGGTGGTGACGGCATGGGCGAGCCGGTCGACCGTGGGGTGGGTGGGGCGGGGGTGCGCGGAGAGCACGGCCTCGACGGGGCGTCCCTCGCGGGCCGCGTGGGCGAGGGCGGGCAGGAGCGCGTCGACGACCCGCCCCGTCTCCTCCTCCAGGGTCCGCGCACCGCCGCTGACCCTGGTGCCGTGGGCACGGGCGATGCGCGCGGCGGCCGCATGGTAGGCGGCGGTGGCCACGGCCGCGCACAGCAGCAGGCCGGCCACACCGACGACCAGGGCGATGACCGATCGGGCCGCTTCGGGGCTCTCGATCACCGTCCAGGACCAGGCCGGGGCGGTCAGGGCGGAGGTGATCAGAAGAGCGACGAGTGCCTGTTGGCCGGGGCGCAGGAAAGGGCGTTTCCGGTCGGACAGGTGTACTGCCATGAATGCATTCCTCGCGGCGTTTCGGGCGGATGGAGGAGCCGTTACCGTTCCGCCCGCCGGTGTCAGGGGCAGGGGAGAACACCCCGGACATCCCGGAGGTGGGACCTTCCGAGGTGGATGGATTTCACGTTAGTCCACCCCCGAGAAGAACGGGGAGTTTCTCGTAACCAAGCCCACCGGCCAGCACAAAAACCCTCGAAGCGCTTCGCCGCAAACCCGCTTTAAATGGACATTGCAGCATTGGGTTCTTTTGTCTGAACGAAGAGTGTTTTGACCTTTTTCGTTTTTTCGCTTCGGCGCCCGGAAGGGATCAGGACTTCGGTCCGCTGCTTTCCCGGACCAGGAGGGTGTGCCCGACGACGATCTCCTTCGGAGCGGGATCCCCGGGGGTGGAATCCTCGAATGCGGAAACGGTCCCCTCCGCCGCTTCCCGGGAGGACGGGGCGGAAGGGGAGCGGCGGGCCTCGATCTCCTCCATGAGCAACTTCACCGCCGCACGCGCCAGGCCCGGCTTGTCCGGTGAGACGGTGGTCAGGCTCGGCACGGAGCAGCGGCCCAGGGCGATGTCGTCGAACCCGGCCACGGCCACGTCCTCGGGCACCCGCACCCCGGCGTCGTAGAGGGCGCGGATCGCCCCCAGCGCCAGCGGATCGTTCAGGCACAGCAGAGCGTCGGGGGGCCGCGGGGAGCGCACGAGCTCGGCGGCAAGGTCGGCGCCGTCCTGCCAGTGGAAGTGCCGGGCCGGCCGCACGAGTTCGGGTTCGTACGCCAGCCCGCGGGCCTCGACGGCCTCGCGGTAGCCCTGGGCGCGCAGTTCGGCGGTCCCGCTCGGGCCCGGCGGGCGGCCGCCGATCACCGCGATGCGCGTCCGTCCCGCGTCGAGCAGGTGGTCGGTGGCCTCGCGCGCGGCCCTGACGTTGTCGATCGTGACGTGGTGGTGCCGCCCCGCCTGGGGCGTCTCGCCCAGGAGCACGACCGGCAGCCGGGAGCGGTGGGCGGCGAGGTCGTCGTCGTCCATGGCCAGCGGGTTGAACAGGACCCCGTCGACGAAGTCGGTGCCGAACCCGTCGAGGGCCGCCATCTCGCGCTCCCGGCGGGCCTCGGTCTGGTGCACGAGCACGGTCCGGGAGTGCTGTTCGGCCTCCCTGATGATCAGGTCGGAGAGTTCGGCGAAGTACCCCAGGTCGAGTTCGGGCACGATCAGGGCGATCACCCCCGACTCGCCCCGGCGCAGGTGGCGCCCGGCGAGGTTGACCCGGTAGCCCAGGGCCGCGATGGCCTCCTCCACGGCCGCTCGGGTCCTGGGGCTGACGTTCGGGTGGTCGTTAATAACGTTGGAAACCGTCTTCTGCGAGACACCCGCACGTCGCGCCACATCCTTGATACGCGGCCTGTTCCCCAAAGCCACCTCCGTTCCGCGCCATCCTAGCCCGCTGTCCCTCGGGGCGGCGGAGGCCGCCCGTCCCCGGTGGAGGGATTTACATCGATGTAAAAATATGCTCACATAGTTCCCTACATGACGCGGGTCACACATCTGACCGCCGTGCCTTCACCGAGGGGAGCCTCATGCAGTCACCCACACCGTCCGAGAGCGGGCCCTTCGCGCCGCCGCGCCCCGAGTACCCCCGCCCCCAGTTCGCCCGGGCCGACTGGCTGTGCCTGAACGGCTCCTGGGGTTTCGAGATCGACCGCGGTGACAGCGGCCTCGAACGGGGTCTGCGCGACGCGGAGCTCGCCGGAACCATCACGGTCCCCTTCTGCCCCGAGTCCGAGCTCTCGGGTATCGGTGACACCGACTTCATGGAGGCGGTCTGGTACCGGCGCACCGTACGCGTCCCCCAGGAGTGGGCGGGTCGGCGCACGCTGCTGCACTTCCAGGCGGTCGACCACGACACCACCGTGTGGGTCAACGGCGTGGAGGTGGCGCGCCACCGGGGCGGGTTCACCCCCTTCACCGCCGACCTGCACGGGGTCGCCGAGCCCGGTGAGGAGGCCGTCGTGGTCGTGCGCGCACGCGATACCCGCCACGGCCCGCAGGCCCGGGGCAAACAGGCCACCTGGTACGCCAACTCCGGCTGCCACTACACGCGCACCACCGGGATCTGGCAGACCGTGTGGATGGAGCCGGTGCCCGAGACCCACTTGCGGCGCCCGCGCGTCACACCCGACCTCGCCAACGGGGCCTTCCACGTCCGCCTCCCCCTGTCCGGCCCGCGATCGGGGCTGCGGGTGCGCGCCGTCCTCGGCGACGGGGACGGGGAGGTCACGGCCGCCGAGGTCCGCGCCGACCTCGACACCGCACCGCAGCTGACCCTGATGATCCCCGAGGGCCGTCGCCGTGCGTGGTCCACGCAGGACCCCCACCTGTACACGCTGCGCCTGGAACTGGTCGACGCCGGGGGCGCGGTCGTGGACGGCGCGGAGTCCTACGCGGGGCTGCGGTCGGTCTCGATCGAGGGCAAGGCCGTGCTCATCAACGGCGAGCGCGTCTTCCAACGGCTCGTCCTGGACCAGGGCTACTACCCCGACGGACTCATGACCGCGCCGGACGACGCGGCGCTTGTGCGCGACATCGAACTCGGCCTGCGCGCGGGCTTCAACGGCGCACGGCTGCACCAGAAGGTCTTCGAGGAGCGCTTCCTCTACCACGCCGACCGGCTCGGCTACCTGGTGTGGGGCGAGTTCGGCGACTGGGGCTGCGCGACCGACGGCCCGGCCGCCCTGGACAACCAGCGGCCCGACGCCTCCTACGTGGCCCAGTGGCTGGAGGCCGTGGAGCGCGACTACTCCCACCCCAGCATCGTCGGCTGGTGCCCGCTCAACGAGACCTTCCAGCGGCTGCACGACCGCACGACCTCCCTCGACGACGTGACCCTGGCGATGTTCCTGGCCACCAAGGCACTGGACCCCTCGCGCCCCGTGGTCGACGCCTCCGGTTACTCGCACCGGGTGCCCCGGACCGACGTCTACGACTCGCACAGCTACGAGCAGGACCCGGACGCGTTCCGGGAGCAGATGCGCGGGCTGGCGGAGGACTCCCCCTACGTCAACAAGGGCGACGACGGGAGCGCCTGGTCCACGGCCTACCGCGGGCAGCCCTACTTCTGCAGCGAGTTCGGCGGCATCCGGTGGGACCCCGACACCGACCGCGGCGGGGATTCGTGGGGCTACGGCAGCGACCCCCGGACGCCGGAGGAGTTCCACGCCCGTTTCGAGGGCCTGACCGGGGTCCTCCTGGACGACCCCCACATGTTCGGTTACTGCTACACCCAGCTCACCGACGTGTTCCAGGAACGCAACGGTGTCTACCGGTTCGACCGGAGCGAGAAGCTCGACACCGCCCGCATCGCCGCCGCCCAGCGGCGCACGGCCGCCTTCGAGAAGGACGGCCCGCAGCCCGGCTGACCGAGCCCCTCCACCGGCCGAGCTCCCTGACCGGCTGTCCGATCGGGGCGCTCCCCGGGCCGGGTCCCCTCCCCCGGCCCCGCTTCCCCGTCATGCGTCGGAACGACCAAGGAGGTCGTCGATGTCCCCCCATCCCTCTCCCCCGATCCCGCCGTCCGCGGGCTCCGGTCCGCCGACCGGAGCCGTGTCCCCGCCCACCCGGCGCCAGATGCTCCTCGGAGCCGGAGCCCTCGCCCTCGGCGCCTCGGCCCTGGGCTGTGCTCCCGGCTCCGCCGCCGACACCTCCGAGGTGCGCTTCTGGAGCCTGTTCCAGGGCGGCGACGGCGCCCGCCTGGAGACCATGCTCGACGCGGTGCGTGATCAGGCGCCGCACCTGCGCGTCACCCCGAGCACCCTCGCCTGGGGGCCGCCGTACTACACCAAGCTGGCCATGGCCTCCGTGGGCGGGCGCGCCCCCGAGACCGCGGTCATGCACATGTCCCGCCTTCCGGGGTACGCCCCCGGCGGGCTGCTCGACCCCTTCGACCTGGATCTGCTGGCCGAGTTCGGGGTCACCGCCGAGGACTTCGTGCCCGATCTCTGGGAGCGCGGCATCCACGACGGTTCCACCTACGCGATCCCCCTGGACACCCACCCGGTCGTCCTCTTCTACGACACCGGGATGGCCGACCGGGCCGGACTGCTCGACACCGACGGCAAACTGCGCGCCCTCGACTCCCCCGAGGAGTTCCTGGAGGCCTCACGCGCGATCGCCGAGGTCTCCGGGGGCAGCGGCATCACCTACGGGCACGTCAACGACGACTCCCAGGGGTGGCGGATCTTCTGGAAGCTGTACAACCAGACCGGCGCGGAGCTGAAGCTGCCCCAGGGCGGACCCGCGGAGCTCGACAGGGACGAGGCGCTGCGGGTGTTCTCCTTCCTCGCCGAGCTCATGGACGGGCAGACCTCGGAGAACGACCTGACCTACCAGAGCGCGCTGGCCGGCTTCAGCTCCGGCCGGGCGGGGATGCTCGTCTGCGGTGAGTGGGAGCTGCCCTACCTGCTGGACAACGTCGAGAACCTGGGCGCGGCGCCGTTCCCCACGGTCTTCGAGTACCCCGGCAGCTACGCCGACTCGCACGCCTTCGTCCTGCCCCGACAGAACGATCCCGACCCGGAGCGGGTGCGCGCCGCCCACGAGTTCGTGGCGCTCATGGTGCGGAACAGCCTGACCTGGGGCGAAGCCGGTCACATCCCCGCGTACTCGCCGGTCATGGAGTCCGCGGAGTACCAGGCCCTGACCCCGCAGTCCGACTACGCGTCGGCGGGCGAGACGCCGGTCCTGGACCCCGAGGTGTGGTTCGCGGGGGCGGGTTCGCAGTTCCACTCCAGTGTGAGCGAGTCTCTGCGTACGGCGGTCAGCGGCGAGGGCCCGGAGGCGGCGGTGGAGCAGCTGGCCCGCTCCCTCGACTCCTGGGCGGCCCGGATCAACCCGTCGGAGGGGGTCTCCTGATGAGCGCACCCACCGACACCACCCCTGCCACCCCCGGTACCCGCGCGGACAGCCGTGCGCCACAGCCCCGGCCGGGTCCCGCGCTGCGCCTGTGGCGGCGCGTCCCGGACTCTCCGCTGAGCTTCCTGCTCCCGTTCCTGCTGGTGTACGCGCTCTTCCTGTTCTGGCCCCTGCTCAGCGGCCTGTGGATGAGCTTCACCGACACCGCGCTCAACGGCGCGGGCGGCACCTTCGTCGGGCCGGACAACTACACCGAGGCACTCGGTGACCCGCTGGTGTGGAAGACCCTGGGCAACACCGTCCTGTTCACCGTCGTCACCACCGTCCCCCTGGTCGTGGTCGCGCTGGCCATGGCGGTCCTGGTGCACACCGGCATGCCCGGCCAGTGGCTGTGGCGGCTCTCGTTCTTCATGCCGTTCCTGCTGCCGGTCGCCACCGTGGCACTGGTGTGGCAGTTCCTGTACGTCGACGACTTCGGCCTGTTCAACCAGGTCCTCCGGGCCTTCGGGATGGAAGGGCTGGGCTGGCTGAACGACGACGGTGTGGCCCTGTGGTCGGTGGCGCTCACCACGGTGTGGTGGACCGTCGGCTTCAACTTCCTGCTGTACCTGGCCGCCCTCCAGTCGATCCCCGACCACCTGTACGAGGCCGCGGCGCTGGACGGCGCGGGTGCCTGGGCCCGGCTGTGGTACGTGACCGTCCCCCAGCTGCGCGGGATCACCGTGGTCGTGGTGCTGCTCCAGGTGCTGGCCTCGATGAAGGTCTTCGACCAGATCTACCTGATGACCGGGGGCGGTCCGGGGGACTCGTCCCGCTCACTGCTGCTCTACATCTACGACGTGGGTTTCACCGGCTACCGGTTCGGGTTCGGCGCGGCCGTCTCCTACCTCTTCCTGGCGATCGTCCTCGTCGTCGCCGCCGTCCAGCTGTGGATCACGACGCGGAGAAAGGCCTGACATGAGCACGGACACCCTCACCATCCGGCCGGACCGGCCGGGTCGGACAGGCCGGTCGGCCAGATCGGCCCGAAGAGCCGAACTCGCCCGTGAGCACGCCCGGCGGCGCGACCTGGTCCTGGGCGGCGGACGCGGACCGCGGATCGCCGCCCTCACGGCACTGGTCGTCCTCACCGTGCTGTGGCTGACGCCCATGCTGTGGGGCCTGGCCACCTCGTTCAAGGCGGAGTCGGACGCGATCTCGCTGCCGCTGACCCTGTTCCCCGAGTCGGGGTTCACGCTGGAGCAGTACAGCAGCCTCTTCGCCGCGAGCAACGTGCAGATGTGGATGTTCAACAGCCTGCTCATCGCGGCGCTGGTCACGGTGTTCACCCTCGCGGTGGCGGCGCCGGCGGCCTTCGCGATGTCCCGGATGGCCTTCCGCGGCCGCGCGGCGCTGATGATCGTCACGGTCGCGGCGATCGTGGTCCCGCCCCAGCTGCTCATCGTCCCGCTGTTCCAGCAGATGGTGTCGCTCAACCTGGTCGACACCTACCCCGCGGTGATCCTGCCGCAGCTGGTCGCGCCGATCATCGTCTTCATCCTCAAGCGCTTCTTCGACGCCGTGCCCAAGGAGCTGGACGAGGCGGCGCGGATGGACGGGGCCTCGTACTGGAAGCTGTTCACCTCGGTCATCCTGCCGCTGTCCCGGCCGATCCTCGCCGCGGCCGCGATCTTCGTGTTCATCTCCGCCTGGAACAACTACCTGTGGCCGTTCATCGTCACCACGGACCCGGCCCTGATGACGCTGCCCGTGGGCATCCCGAACATCCTGGACTCCTACGGGACGTTCTACGCCTCGCAGCTGGCGGCGTCGATGATCGCGGCGGCGCCGATGATCATCGTGTTCATGCTGTTCCAGCGGCAGATCGTGAGCAGTGTGGCCACGACCGGGATCACCGGCCAGTAGGAGTGTCCGCGGGAGCGCCCCGCCCGGTGGCCGGCCGCCTTCGCTGAGAAGGCGGCCGGCCACCGGTCACAGGGTGAGGAAGAGGACCGCGGCGACGGTCAGGATCGAGGCGGCGGCCGTGGTCCGTGTACTGCTCAGCACCGCTCCCCCGGGCCCTCAGCCCCGCGCGGCGGTGAGGACCACCAGGAGCGGGACCACCCGTTCCGCCGGGATGACGTAGTGGCCGCGCTTGCGGGTGACGAGCCAGCCCGCCGCGACCAACAGGTTGATGTGGTGGTAGATCTGACCGCTGGTGCCGAACTCCTCACGTTCCTTCAGTTCGGCGACGGTGCCGACCCCGGACCAGACCGCGTGGAGGAGGCTGAGCCGGACGGGGTGGCCGAGCGCGTCGAGGTTCCCCGCCATCGCGGACCAGTCGAGGTTCTCGATCTCGTCGACGGACTTCCCGTACTGCCACTGGACCGGCTCCGGGCTGCCCTGGACCCGAACGACGCCCGCGAAGACCACGGCCCCGTCTTCGGGGACGCGGCCCTTGAGCGCTTCCAGGGCGAAGAACTGCTCGGTGTAGGCCGTCTCGGCGGAGTCGGCTGGGTCGGCGGCCCGGGCCCGCTGCTCCAGTTCGGCGACCCGGATCTCCAGGGCGGCGAGGCGCTGCTCCGCGGTCGGTTCTGAGGTTGGTTCTGGCACGGGACCACGGTACACGATTCTACGTTTTTACGTAAAAGCGTTTATGCGGGATCGAGGTTCTGCACGCCCACGACCCGGAGCAGTTGGAGAGCGTCGTGGGAGGGGGTGCCGGGTGCGGCTGTGTAGAACAGGAGCCGTTGGTCGGCGCAGGAGACCATCAGGGCCTGGGAGTCGAGTTCCAGCGGGCCGACGACCGGGTGGAGCATCCTGTGGACACTGCTTCGCTGAACCTTGATCTCGCGGTCGGACCACAGGTGCGCGAACCGCTCGCTCTGCTCGGCCAGCTCCGCGACCAGTGCGGGCAGACCGGGGTCGTCGGTGTGGCGCCCAGCGGCGGCCCGCAGGTCAGCCACCATCTCGCGGACGATCCGGTCGGCGTCGCCGGGGTCCGTCACCGAGGCGCCGTCGCTCAGGTGCCACCGCAGGAGATTGCGTTCGCGGGCAGGGAGCGCCGAGAAGTCCGTGAACAGGGCGGCCGCCATCGCGTTCCAGGCGAGGACGTCGAACTTCGCGTCGAGCACCACCGCGGGAGTATCCCCGAGCCGGTCCAGCAGGTGGAGCACCCCGGCCGGGACGTCGCGTGACAAACCGGGCGGGGTCGGGGCCTCCCCCGCCAGGTGCAGCAGGTGGGTGTGTTCGTCATCGGTCAGCCGCAGCGCCCGGGCCAGCGCGCCGAGCACCTGCCGCGAGGGACGCGGCCCGCGCGCCTGCTCGAGCCGGATGTAGTAGTCCACGGACATGCCGGCCAGCCAGGCGACCTCCTCCCGGCGCAGCCCGGGGGTCCGGCGCCTGCGCCCGGCCTCCAGTCCCACGTCGGCGGGCTGCACCCGACCGCGCCGGTCCCGCAGGAACCCCGCCAGCTCGCTTCGATCCATCCCACCAGGATGCCCGACGGGCGGGGACCGCGCGGACGCGAGCCTGGTACCGCCGATCCCAGCCTCGGCGGGTCTCTCCCCCCTGCCCGCCGCACCGCCCACACTCCGAAGCGGGAGCTGACCCGGCCCCCGGCGGCGCACGCCGCCGCACCGAGATCGGAAGGACCACCACGATGTCCAGGACCAGTGTCGTCACCGGAGCCAACCGCGGACTCGGGTTCGCCACCGCCCGAGCGCTGGCGGAGGCCGGAGACACCGTCGTCATCGCCGCACGCGACGAGGCGGCCGCCCGGACCGCGGCCGAGAAACTCAACGCCGAGGGCCACTCCGCCCGGTTCGTACGGCTCGACGTGGACTCGCCCGCCAGCGCCCGGGCCGCGGCCGAGCAGGTCGGGCAGTGGGGCGACCACATCGACGTTCTGGTGAACAACGCCGGGATCCTGCCCGAGGCCACCGACGCCGAACAGCGCGAGTTCGCCGGTGTCGAACTGTTCGAGGCGACCTTCCGCACCAACGTGTTCGGGCCCGTGGCGGTCATCGAGGCGTTCCTGCCGCTGCTGCGCGCTTCCGGGGCCGGGAGGGTCGTGAACGTCTCCTCGAGGATGGGCTCCCTGACCGACCACGGCGACCCCGAATCGCCGTACCACGGGACGGCCGTGCCCGCCTACCGGAGCTCGAAGGCCGCTCTGAACAGCATCACCGTCAGCCTGGCCAATCAGCTCGCCGGGACGCCCGTCAAGGTGACCTCCGTCTGCCCCGGTTTCGTACAGACCGAGCTCACCCCGGGCAACAAGGGCCAGGCGCCGCTCACTCCCGAGCAGGCGGTCGCGCCGATCCTGGCCGCGGCGTCGCTGCCGGCGCACGCCCCGTCCGGGACGTTCATCGATCGTGAGGGACCGGTGGCCTGGTAGCTCCGAGAACCGGAAGGCGTGCGGTTCCGAGGGTCCGGAGAGCCGATAGTCCCGAGAATCAGTGCTCACGCACGAGCTTTGCCCGATCCGGAAGAACCGATTCCGTCACCGTTACACCATTTGTCCGATGATGAGGATGCGGCCTTCGGCCCCAATGCTCGTGTAAACCCGAGGGGTCGCCCCCCGTCGGACCCCAGAGTCCACCGGGCGACCGGTAAAGGAGCACCCATGCGGACACAGGCCAACGGTTGGCAGTACTTCGTCTCGACGTTGCTCATCGTCACCGGCGCGATCAACATCATCCAGGGCGTCGCGGCGATGTTCACCCCCGAATACTTCGTTGCCACCGGCTCCCAGATGCTCGTCCTGGACTACGGGGGCTGGGGCGTCCTGCTGGGGCTGTGGGGTGCGGTCCTGGTCATCGCCGGTCTGTCGGTCCTGTCCGGCAGCACCTGGGCCCGGGTCTTCGCCGTCGTCCTGGCCTCCCTGAACGCCATCGCCCAGCTGGCCTTCCTCATCGCCATGCCGCTGTGGTCGGTGGTGGTCATCGCCATCGACATCCTGGTCATCTACGGCCTCACCGCGGGTTGGCCCGCCGCGATCCGCGGTGAGAGCGAGGACTCCGCCGAGGGCAGCTACCGCGCCGGATACCGGGCCGCACACGAACGGCCCGCTGCCGCTCCCCGCCCCACCCGGGCCCCGGAGCAGGGGCAGGAGACCGGCCGGGGGGCCGGCCAGCACCAGCAGCCCACGAGCTGACCCCGCCTGCCGGGCGTCGTCGACCGCCCCCGTCCCGCGGTTCCGGGACGGGGGCGGTTCCTTCTTGTGCCGGTCCCGGGCGTCCGGGGTGTCCGGGGTGCCTCGGGCGTCCCGCGGTTAGACTCGCGGTCCGCGAGGGGAGGGGCGAACGGTGCTCCGCACGAGAATCCGGTTCTGGCCGGCGATGGACGTCGGCGTCGCGCTGCTGCTGACGCTGTCAGTCACGCTGGCATCCGACCTGCCGCGGTGGGGCACGGTCCTGCTGGTGGCCGCCCTGGCCGTGCCCCTCGCACTGAACCAGCGGTTCCCCCGCACCGCCCTGGTCGCGGCGTTCGCGATCCTCCTGTGGACCCCCTCGGCGTCGGCTCCCGCCCTCTACACGGCTCTGCGGGTCGGTCAGCGCGGGCTGCGCCCCTCACCCGCACTGATCCTGTCCGGTGCCGCCATGCTGGCCGCCGGTACGGCCCTGGTCCTTGCGGGAGCGGCGCATTTCAACGCCATCGCGCAGATACCGCTGACCATCCTCCTGCCGTTGGCGGCGGGCGCCGGATGGCGGCGGTACCGGGAGCTCCAGGAACGCGCACGCCTGGGCGCGCTGGAGGAGACCCGCCGCCGGGAACGGGCCCGCATCGCGCACGACATGCACGACTCCCTCGGACACGAACTGGGGTTGATCGCGCTGCGTGCGGGGGCACTGCAGGTCCGCACCGATCTCACCCCCGAGCAGGTGCGCTCCGCGGCCGCCGAACTCCGGCAGGGCGCGGCGACCGCCGCCGAACGGCTGCGCGAGGTGGTGACGGTCCTGCGGGAGGAGTCCGAGGTCGACGGCGGCGAGGCCGCGGACGTGGAAGTACTGGTCCGGCGGTCCGCCGAAGCGGGGATGCGGGTCACCCTGGACGCCACCGGCACGGACGCTCCGCCCCTGGTTCGGAGCACGGTCTCGCGGGTGGTCCGTGAGGCACTCACCAACGCCGCCAAACACGCTCCGGGCTCCTCGGTGACCGTTCGGGTGACCAGCTCCGAGACGGAGACCGAGGTGCTCGTGGCCAACGGTGAACCTCCCGGAGCCGGTGCGGCGGCGCCGGGTTCGGGGGTCGGTCTGGAGGCCCTGGGCGAGCGCCTGCGGTTGGTGGGCGGGCGGTTCCGGGCCGGACCGGACGAAGGGGGCGGTTTCTCCGTGGCGGCCGCGGTCCCCCACCGGTCCATTCCACCCGCCGTCCGGGCCGCCGACGGGGGCCCGGTGGAGGAGCGCCCCGGGGCCCCGACCTCCGGCGGGTCCGGGGAACCGGCTGCCGGAGAGCCCGCGGCCCCGGCTGCCGGAGGGCTCACGCCGTCGCAGGGATCCGAAGCCGCGGAGCCGCTCGCACCGCTGCCGCCGGAGCGGGTGCGGGAGGCCGAGCGGAGCCTGGTCCGCGACCTGGTGCGCACGTCGGTCACTCTGGTCGCCCTCAGCGCGGCGCTGTACTCCCTGTCGTCCCTCCTGGGCTGGTGACCGCTCCCGGGCCGGCGGCCGGGCGGGACCCGGAGCCGGGTGCGGACCGGCGCAGGCGGTGGAGCCGCACGAGGACGGTCGAGGTCTGGGACAGGGTCGCGACCAGGCCCCACAGCCCGAGCATCGGCCACATGAACCACAGCATCAGGCTGCGGGGGTGCGCTCCGTTGAGCGCGATGACCAGGGCGAAGCCCAGAACGAGGGCCAGCGGCAGCAAGCGCGGAACCAGCCCGAGCGCGGCTCGCAGGCTGCCGCGCTCCCTGACCCGCTCGGCCCACTCGGACGCGGTGGTCCAGCGGCGGACACCGAGTCCCACCGAGAGCAGGAGCAGCGCCGACACCCCCAGGTCGACCCACAGGTTGTTCCGGCCGGGCGGCGGGGGTTCCTCCCCCGTCACCAGGTCCATGACCGCCATGGCGAGGGTGAAGGTGGGGTCGAGGAGGAGCATGGTGTTGGCGGTGACCGCGACGGCGTATCCCCGCTCCAGGTGGATTCCCTGGTGGGCGAGGTGGTTGAAGCCGGCGCCGTCGTGGGTCACGCGGGGCGGCCCGTCGTCCGGATCGGACCGCTCGCGCCACCCGAGGGCGTACACCCCCTCGGGCGCGGACGCGGTGAGCGCGGCGTCGACGGACTCCTCGCCGAGGAACCGGGTACCGTCCGCGGCGAGGCCCCCTGAGGTGAAGGGCGCCAGGAAGCGGCCCAGGTCCTCCGCGGTCGTGACCACGTCCCCCGTGCCCGCGGAGTAGTCACCGAACCCGCCGCGGGCGATCCCGGTGCCGAGCAGCCCGCCGTATCCGGAGGCCGCCCCGCCGGGACCGGCCCTGTCCGGGTCCTGAGCGGTCCCGGTGTCGTCCATGCCCAGCGGCCCGAACACGTTCTCGTCCATCTGATCGCCGCGTTCCAGCCCGGTGACCTCCTCCGCGAGAGCGGCGGCCAGCCAGTAGTTGCCGCCGAAGTACGTGTGCCGCTCGCCGGGATCGGAGGTGAGCTCCATGCCGGAGAGCACCTCCAGCGCCTCCTCCTTGGAACCGATCCGCTGCCGGTCGGGGCTGACCAGGCCGTACGAGCCGAGCCCGGAGGTCTGGTCGAGCAGCTGGCGAACGGTGATCCGTTCGGCCCGGTCGTCCACCGGCCGGTAGCCGGGCAGGTGGTCGCGGACGGGATCGTCCAGGGAGAGCTCCCCCTCCTCCGCGAGGCGCAGGATCGACGCCGCCGTCATGGACTTGCTCAGCGAGGCGACGGGCACCGGGGTGGCACCGGTGACGTCCGCGCCGTCGGGGTTGTGGCCGTAGCCCTCGGCGTGAACCACCTCCCCCTCGCGCACGACGGTGACCGTGAGCCCGGAGACACCGGCGGCGTCGAGGTGTTCCCGGGCCAGTTCGTCGACGGCGGCGGAATCCGGTGCCGGTGGAGCGGTTCCCCCGGCCCGGGCCGAATCGGCGGAGGTGGAGTCGGCGGCTTCGGCCGCGGCGACCGGCGATGCGGCGGCCGCGGCGGCAGCGGCCGAGGGCACGGCCAGGACCGCCACCGCCACGATCGCGGCCAGCGAGGCGACGATCACGGTGGGACGCGCCGGGGCGCCGGAGCCCGCGGCGGTTTCGGAGCACTCGGGGCCGGGCGGGGCAGGCAGGTCTGGGAGGTGTCGCATGGAAGCGACGCTACGGAGCGCGGCTCCGGGTCCGCATCGGGTGAAGGAGGTCGGCGCACCTGACTTTCGGCCGACCCCCGTCGGCGCGTCGGCCGCAGCGGTAGCGTCATCGGGGGCGAGGAGGTTCGATGATCCGGGTTGTGGTGGCCGACGACGAGGCACTGGTGCGCGCCGGGGTGCGTGCGGTGGTGACGGCGCAGGGCGACATCGAGGTGGTCGGCGAGGCGGGCGACGGCCCGGAGGCGGTCCGGTTGGTGGGCCGGCTGCTGCCCGACGTGGTCCTGCTGGACGTGCGCATGCCCGGCGGAGACGGCCTGGACGCGGCGGCGCGGATCCGGCGGTCCCACCCGGAGACGGCGGTGGTCATGCTCACCCTCTTCGACGAGGACGCCTACGTGAGCGCCGCTCTCGACGACGGCGTGAGCGGTTTCCTGCTCAAGACCGGCGACCCCGAGGAACTGCTGACCGGGGTGCGCGCGGCCGCCGAGGGCGGGGCTTTCCTGTCGCCGAAGGTGGCACGCCGGGTCGTGGACCTGATCGGTTCCCGCGCCGAGGCCCCGCCGCCCGGGCCCGGCAGCGGGTGGCCGCGCTCAGCGTCCGGCAGCGCGAGGTGCTGTCCCTGGTGGGAGCGGGACTGACCAACGCGGGGATCGCGCGGGAGCTCGGGCTGTCCGACAGCACCGTGAAGACACACCTGGAGGCGATCCGGGACCGGTTGGGCGAGGGCAACCGGGTCCGGACCGCTCTGATCGCCTACGAGGCCGGACTGATCGACGGGTGACCCGCTCCCGCCCGGGTCCGGCAGGAGAACCCGGGCCGGGAGGTCCGCCGACCTCGCGGCAATCCTGTGGACAACCGGTTTCGCGGCGCCGGAAAACCTAGAATGGAGAGCATGCACACCCCCCAGCGCTCCCAGAGCATCCGTGTGTCCGCCTCCGTGATGTGCCACCCCGCCCGGGCCGACGCGGCCGGAAGGGTCGCCGAGAGCACCGGCCTCCCCCTGACCGGCCTGGCCCTGGACCCCGAGCCGGACGGTCCGCCCACCGCGCTGCGCAGCGCCCGGGTGGCGTTCGGTGCGGCCGCGCGGCACGAGACCACGCACCACCTGGTCCTTCAGGACGACGCCCGGCTGGCCGAGGGTTTCGCCGGGACCGTGGAACGGTACCTGGCCGCCCACCCGGAGGCGGCGGTGTCGTTCTTCGTCGAGTGGGGTTCGCGCACCGCCACGCTGGCCCGCTGGGCGGTGTTCACCGGTGCCGGAGCGGTCCCGGTGGTCAACCCCTACGTGCCCACGGTGGCCCTGGCCCTGCCCTCGGAGCTGTCCGCGGCACTGGGCCGGTTCCTCGCGGAGGAGGCGGTGGAGGGGGAGCCCGACGACCGCGAGGTGCTGCGGTTCGTCCGGCGCACCGGGACGCCCGCCCTGGTGGCGGTACCCAACCCGGTGGAGCACGAGGAGCTGCCCAGCCTGGTCGGCAACTCCGGGCACGGAGCGCGAAGATCGGTGTGCTTCGCCCCGGAACCGCCGCCCGGGACCGACACCTCGGTCCTGGAACCGCCGCGCCCGCTGCCCCACCTGAACTGGACCACCGGGGCGGCCTCCCTGATCGACCTGGACCGCGACGTACCGGAGGCGCACCTGCCCCTGGCCGAGGCCCTGGCGACGTGGGGAGCCGAGGAGGCGGGGCTGGCCGCCGCGCTGACCGCCCGCACCGAAGGGGGTTCGCTGGGGGACCTGGTCCCGCGTCCGCACCTGGCCTCGGTCTGGCACACCGCGGTGGCCAACGGCGCCGTGCTGGAGTCCCGCTGGCCCGGGGTGGTCGGCGGGCTGCGCGACCGGCTGGGCGAGACCGCGGTGGAGGGGGCGCTGGCCACGCTGGTGCCCGGGGCGCTGCGCACCCTCGTCGACGCCGCCGCGGTGGAGGAGCACCGGTCGGAGGTGGTCGGGCTGACCCTGGCCGCCCTGGAGTACGGGGCGGAGCACTGTCCCGCCCCGAAGGAGGCACTGTGACCGCGCACGCGCCGATCTCCTGTGCGGTGACGGCCCATCCGCGCCGCTCCCTCAGGCCCCGGACCAGGAGATGGTTAGAGGCGGACCGGGGCCCGTGCCGCGACCCGAAGGGGTACAGCGTTTGCGCGGCCGAGCGCCGGTGAGCGCGGCCCCTGCCCGGCGCCGGTGGTCGGAACCGGCCACCGGCGCCGGGCAGGACCGGTGGCTAGCGCTCCTTGGGGTGCAGCTGGCTGGTGACCGCGAGCCGGTTGTAGAGGTTGATCATGGCGATGGCGGACATCAGGGCGGCGAGCTCGGTCTCGTCGAAGTGCTCGGCCGCCTCCTCGTAGGCCTGGTCGGACACCCCGGTGCCGCCCAGTTCGGTCATCTCGTCGGTCAGGGCGAGGGCGGCGCGCTCCCGCTCGGTGAACCGCTCACCGGCCTCGTACCAGGTGGAGACCAGGAAGAGCCGCTGCTGGGACTCACCCTCGCCCAGGGCCTTGTGGGTGTGCAGGTCCACGCAGAACGCGCAGCCGTTGAGCACGGAGGCGCGGAGTTTGACCAGTTCCAGCAGTTTCACGTCCAGGTGGCCGGCGAGAATGTGGTCGATCTCGTCGAGCTTCTTGTAGACCTGTGGAAGTTTCTTCCCCCAGAGCACGCGCTTTTCGGCCATGAGAACCGTCCCCTCGTCATCGAACGCACTGTCGAGCCAGATGCTACGTTCCCCGCCCCCGGGAAAACGCTCACCCCCCAAGGAGTCGTCCCCGCGCATGTCGTCGAGTACCGATCCCGCCCAGGCCCCTCCGACCGCCGCAGCACCACCCGAGCTCCCGAGGCGCTCGGGGGTGATCGCCCGACGGATCGCGGGCAAGGCCCTGCCGCTGTACCTGTCGATGTTCGCGACCCTGTTCGGGACCGCGGTCACCGCCGCGGTCCTGGGCAACACGAGCACCGTGGAGCTGGCCGCCTACGCGTTGGTGATCGCCGTGTTCAACCCGATGATCATGGTCGTGCACGGCACCCTGCGCGGCTCGATGCCCTTCTTCACGGAGAACGAGGACTCGCCCGAGGCACTGGCACCGGTGGTGCGCGACAGCCTGTGGATCGCTCTTTTCCTGGGGCTCCTGGGAGGGCTGCTGATCCTCGCCGTCCCGCTGGGCGCACGGCTGATCGGGGTGGCCGAGCCGACCGTGGCAGCACTCGGCCTCTACCCCCTGTGCATGGCCGGGTACGTGGTGCTGGCCTCGATCAAGAACGCCACCACGGTGCTGCTGGTGGGCCTGGGCCACACCACCGCGGTGCTGGTGCTGTCCCTGACCGCCGTGGCGCTCAGCCTGGTGCTGACCCCGGTCCTGGTCCTCGGCCCGGGCCCCTTCCCGGAACTGGGGCTGCTGGGCGCCGGGATATCGATGCTCGGGATGAACGTGCTCACCCTGGGGCTGAACTTCGCCGTGGTCGGCCGCATGACCGTCCTGCGCGGGTACCGGATCGGCTTCGGGCGGCCCCGGTGGGCGGGGATCGGCCGGATCGCCAGGGTCGGGGTCCCCACGGGTTCCACACTGCTGATCAAGTCGGGGTCGCTGAGCGTCCTGGCCGTGGTGGTGGCCCGGATCGGCCCCGAGGAGGCCGCCGTGCACCAGGTCGTGGTGGTGCTCCTCGGGTTGTCCTTCATCTCCTTCGTCGCGGTGGGTCAGGCCACCGTGCCGTTCACCGTGCGGGCCGCCAGGGCGCGTTCCCGGCCCCTGGTCGTGCGCACCGTGTTGGCGAGCTACCTGGTGTCGGTCCCGGTGGTGGTGGTCAGCGGGACGGTGCTGTGGTGGGGGGCCGGTCCGGTGGCGTGGTTGTTCACCGACGATCCGTACGTGCACGCGGGGGTGGTCGCGATCGTTCCGCTGCTGTGTCTGGTGGGCCTGTTCGACGCCCTGCAGTCGGCGCCCAACAGCGGGATGCTCGGGCTCAAGGACACACGGCCCGCCGTGTACGCGTTCGCGTTCGGCTACGGGCTGCTGGTGCTGGTGTCGGTGCCGGTCGTGGAGCTGGGCGGGCTGACCGCCCTGTGGGCGGCCTACACGGCCGCCACGGCGTCGCTGGTCCTGCTCCAGTGGATCTCGTTCCTGAGGATATCCCGGAAGGCGGTCCGGGAGGGAGCACCGGAGGCGGGGGCGGAACGCTCCGGATGAGCAGGGGCCGGGCCGGTGGTACGGATGCCCCGACCGCGGTCAGGGCGTGCCCGTCCATTCGCTGAGGGCGGTGCGCGTCTGCGCGGCGGAGGGGCGTTCACCGCTCCAGGCGACGTAGCCGTCGGGTCGCATCAGGAGGACGTCCGCGCCCTCGGGCAGCTCACCCCGGACGTGCAGGGCCTGGATCCGGTCCGCCCAGGGTTCGGCGGCCTTCGCAGCTCTCCCGTCGGCGGTGGTGTCGATCAGTGTGAACCGGGCGGGGTCGACCAGTTCGTACAACCGCGTCGGCGCGCCCGCGCTGACCAGTGACAGGTCGTCCACGCGCTGTCCCACGGAGACGGTGTCCTCCACCGGCTCGGGCCGGTCGTAGTGCACGCCGATCCCGGACAGGAGCCTGCGCACCCCCTCGGAGACCTTACGGATCCGGAGCATGCGAGGAGCGACGAACGGGCGGATGGCCCGGATCGGCGCCGGGGCGACGGCGATGCGCAGGATGGCGTCGGTGAGGCGCAGGGTCGAGCGCCCCACCGGGTGGCGTTCGCTCTCGTAGGTGTCGAGCAGCCAGGACGGTGCCCAGCCCTGTTCCAGCGCGACGAGTTTCCAGGCCAGGTTCGCGGCGTCCTGGATCCCGGTGTTCATGCCCATGGCGCCCATCGGGGAGTGGACGTGCGCGGCGTCCCCGGCGAGCAGGACCCGGCCGACCCGGTAGCGGTCGGCCTGGCGGCGCTCGCTGAGGAAGCGCGTGGACCAGCGGGTCTCGGCGACGGTGAGCTGCCCGTCGGTGATGCGGCCCAGGGAGTCGTTGAGCTCCTCCAGGCCGACGGGCCGGTCGATGGGCACGTCCTGGCGCGTCCGGTCCCAGACGGTGGCGCGGAACCAGCCGTCGCCGTAGGGAGGCAGCAGGGCGACACCGTCGGCGCCCATGAACGGGTTGACCGCGCGGGGCAGGTCCTGTTCCAGGCGCACGTCGGCCAGGATGATGTGGGTGTCGTAGCTGTGTCCGCTGAACCCCACCCCCAGCCGGGCGCGGACGGCGCTGTGCGCGCCGTCGGCACCGACCGCGTAGGAGGCGCGTTCGGTGTGTTCGCCCTCGGCGGTGCGGACGGTGAGGGTGACCCCGCCCTCGTCCTGGTCGAGCCCGGTGACCTCGGCCCCGCGCAGGATCGGCACGCCCAGGCGCTCGGCGCGGCGCTGGAGGAGTGCCTCGGTCCGGGCCTGCTGGACGGTCAGCA
Organism: Nocardiopsis ganjiahuensis DSM 45031; assembly: GCF_000341085.1. Taxonomy (GTDB): domain Bacteria; phylum Actinomycetota; class Actinomycetes; order Streptosporangiales; family Streptosporangiaceae; genus Nocardiopsis; species Nocardiopsis ganjiahuensis. The sequence continues at coordinate 189,585 of NZ_ANBA01000015.1, forward strand.
CGTAGGGGAACCGGCTCTCGGGGTGGCGCAGGTCGAGGACGAGTTCCCGGGTTCCCAGCACGGGTCGGACCTCGGGGACCTGGAAGCCCTGTTCGACGATCTCGTCGGCGATACCGCGCATGTCGAACAGTTCGAGGGTGCGGGCGTGCAGGGCGAAGGCGCGGGTCAGGTTGGACTCCTCCGCGCGCTTCTCCAGGATCTTGACCTCGATGCCGGCTTCGGCGAGGTCTCCCGCGAGCATGAGGCCGGTGGGACCGGCTCCGACGACGATGACGCTCATGGCGCTTCTCCCTACGGGGGGTTATCCGGTACTCTGAATACCGGAATCTTTAGTACAGGTACTCCGAGTACCGAAATGCTTAGTACCGATACTACGAGTACCTCAACTGCTGTCAAGAGCCCGGGGAGAGGAAGATGAACAAGGGACGCGGCGGCCGCCGCCCCGACCCCGCCGTGGACGAAGCCGTTCGGCGGGCCGCTGTGGAACTGCTCCTGGAACGCGGGTTCGAGCTGACCTTCGACGAGGTCGCCGAACGCGCGGGAGTGGGACGCACCAGCGTCTTCCGCCGCTACGCCACCAAGCAGGAGCTGGTCCTGGCCGCCGCCGAGCAGGTCACCATCGGGCGGATCGAGGTGCCCGACACCGGCACGCTCCGCGGCGACATGGGCGCGGCCGTGCTCGCCGTCTACGGAGTGTTCGGCGAGGCCGCCACCCAGACCCTGGCCAGGCACGCCCTCGTGGCCGCGCTCCAGGACCAGGCGGGTTCGGTGATCATGCGCGCCGTCCTGGACCGCCGGCTCGAGATGGTCACCGCGCTGTTGGAACGCGCCGTGGACCGCGGCGAGATCACCGGCACCGACCGGGCCCGGCTGGTCGCCGACCTGCTCTCCGGGGTGATCATGGCGCGGATGGCCAGCGGTCAGCCGCTCCCCGAGAAGGAGGAGGCCGAGGCCCTCGCCGCCGCCATGGCCACCGCGGCGGGCGCCGCCTGAGAGGGCTCAGTCCTCGGAGTGGCGGGCGTCGTGGGTGAGCAGGGCCAGCTGGATCCGGCCCGACAGGTCCAGTTTGGTGAGCGCGCTGGACACGTGCGCCTTCACGGTTCCCATGGACATGTACAGGCGTTCGGCGATCTCCGCGTTGGACAGCCCCTCCGTCACCGCCTCGGCCACGTCCCGCTCCCGGTCGGTGAGCAGAGCCAGCCGGGCCCGGGCGCGTTCGCGGCGCGTGGGCGCCTCGGAGCGCTCCCCCGGGTCGCCACCGGCCACCCGGTCCATCAGGGCGCGCGCCACGCTCGGCGACAGCACCGGTTCGCCCGAGGCGGCCCGCCGCACCGCCTCGACGATGCGCGCCGGGTCGGTGTGCTTGAGCAGGTAACCGGCGGCGCCCGCGCGCAGGGCCCGCACCACGGTGGCGTCGGCGTCGAAGGTGGTGAGCACGATGACCTGCGGCCCGGTACCCCTGTCCGCCCCCGGAGCCGTACCCGAACGCAGCTCCTCGGTGGCGGCGATGCCGTCCGCCCCCGGCATCCGCACGTCCATCAGGACCACGTCCGGCCGGTGCTCGGCCACAGCGGCCGCGACCGCGGAGCCGTCGTCGGCCTCACCCACGACCTCGATGTCACCGTCGCCGGAGAGCATCAGGCGCAGACCGGAGCGGACCAGGGCGTCGTCGTCCACGAGCAGGACCCGGATGGGAGCGTTCACGGCCACCACTATGACACCTTCCGCCGATCTCCCCCGGGTGCGCCCGAAGCCCGGCCCTGCGGCCAGGGCAGGGTCGCCGTCAGCCGGTACCGGCCGTGCGCGGGGCCGTGCCTCAGATGCCCGCCCTCCAGTTGCACCCGCTCGGCCAGCCCGGCCAGACCGGCCTCCGCGCCGGGGATCTCCCGGACGGACCTGCCCACCGGGAGCACGTTGCTGACCACGACCACCAGCCCGCGTCCCGGGGCGCCGGACACCGTGACCGAGGCCTTCGCCCCCGGGGCGTGTTTCCGGGAGTTGGTCAGCCCCTCCTGCACCACCCGGTAGGCCGTGCGCTGCACCGGGTCCCGGGGCTCGGCCCCCTCGGGCAGGTCCGAGGTGTAGGTCACCCGCTCCCCCGCCTCGACCGCCTCCGCCACCAGGCGCGACACGTCGGCCAGGCGGGGCTGGGGCACGGCCTCGTCGTCCTCTCCGGTCAGGTCGTCCGAACGCAGCACGGTGAGGATGTCGCTGAGCTCGTCCAGGACCCGGTGGGCGTTGTCGCGGATCACCCTCACCGCCGCGCCCACCTCCGCGGCCTTCAACGGCTCGGCCTCCCCGCTCTCGGCCCGCTCGGTGCGGTAGGCCAGCGCCCCGGCGTGCACGGACAGCAGGGACATGCGGTGGGCGACGACGTCGTGCATCTCGCGGGCGATGCGGCGGCGCTCGGCCACCCTCGCCGCCGCCAGCCGCTCCTCCTTGAGCTCGCGTTCGCGCCGCACGTCCTCCCTCAGCCGGTCGACCAGGCGCCGCCGGGAGCCGATGGCAGCGCCCCAGGCCACGAAGGCGCTCAGCATCACCAGGATCAGGATGCCGGTCAACACGGAGTCGGCGGCGGTGGCGGGGACGAGGACGACCCAGGGCAGCCCCAGGACCACGGTCAGCGCCGCCACCCCGACCGCCTGGGACACGGGCCGGTAGATCGCCAGGCCGATGAGGGCCACGGTCAGCGCACCGAGCACCGACGTCGAGAACGAGGAGGCCAGGGCGACCCCCGCCGCCACCGCCAGCGGGTGGTCCCGGCGCCACCACAGGGCGGCGCAGGCCAAGGGCAGGCAGGCCAGGTCCAGCCACAGCACCCACTCCGGCACCCGGTCGGCCGGGTGGATGTCCGCCGCGTAACCGGAGAAGGACAGCAGCCCGAAGCCCACGGCGAACACCGTCAGGAGACCGTCGACGGCCAGGTCACGGCGGCTGCGGCGCCCCTCCTCCATGTGCCCTCCCCGTTCGGTCCCGTACCGGCCTCCAGCCTAGGACCGCGCCCCTGCCGCCGCCTCGACCGCCAGGCCAGGAATCGGCCCCGCACGCCGGCCACCTGACCGGGGACTCTGTCCGGGTGACCGATGCGCGCGGGGGGTGCGTGGCGAAGTATGGGCGGTATGACAAGAGCCGACGCACCAGCAGCAGCCGCTCCAGCACTGGAACTGGACGAACTCACCAAGACCTTCAACGAGACCCGGGCCGCCGACGGCGTGAGCCTGACGGTGCCGCGCGGCGCCATGCTGGGACTCGTGGGTCCCAACGGCGCGGGCAAGACCACCTCCCTGTCGATGGCCGTGGGTCTGCTGCGCCCGGACTCGGGAACCGCGCGGGTGCTCGGTGTGGACGTGTGGAAGGACCCTGTGGAGGCCAAGCACCGGTTGGGCGTGCTGCCCGACGGGCTCTCCCTCCCGGAGCGGTTGACCGGCGGAGAGCTGCTCGACTACTGGGGGCGGCTGCGCGGCCTGGACCGCGACGTCACCCGCACCCGCGCCGAGGAGATGCTCAAGGTCCTCGAACTGGACGGGGCCGAGCGCGACGGTGTGCTGGTCGCCGAGTACTCGACCGGTATGCGCAAGAAGATCGGCCTGGCCACGGCGCTCCTGCACGCGCCGGACGTGCTGGTCCTGGACGAGCCCTACGAGGCCGTCGACCCGGTGTCGGCCCGTGTGCTGACCGCCATCCTGCGCCGGTTCACCGACGGCGGCGGCACCGTGGTCATCTCCAGCCACGTGATGGCCCTGGTGGAGCAGCTCACCGACCGGGTCGCGATCATCGCCGAGGGCCGGGTCCTGGCCGACGGCACGCTCGGCGACGTGCGGGGCGTGGACGCCACCCTGGAGGACACCTTCGTACGGCTGGTCGGGGCGCGCGAGGTCAGCGAGGAGGACCTGACGTGGTTGAACTCCTGATCCGGCTCAAGTTCACCCTGGGGCGGCACACCACCGGCGCCACCCGGTGGTTCTCGTTGTCGCTGATCCTCCTCGGCGCCGGGCTGACCTGGTACCTGACGGTGACCGCGGCCTCCGCCGAGGTGCGGTCCAGCCTGCTGATGCTGGTGCTGGCGGTGTGGGCCGGCGGCTGGGTGCTGGGGCCGACCATCACCAACGGTGTGGGGGTGCTGCGTTCGCAGTACTTCACCCTCCTTCCCCTGGACCGGAACCGGGTGGGCGCCGGTCTGCTGGTGACCATGTTCATCGGCGCGGGGGCGCTGTTCACCCTGGTGGCGACGTCTGCGCTGGCCTGGCACGCCTGGGCCTCCGACGCCGCCGCGCTGTTCCTGGGTCTGCTCGGAATGCTCCTGCTGGTGGTGTTCATGGTGTCGCTGTCGCGCCTGGTGTTCCGAGCGCTGGGCGCGGCCATGCACAGCCGCCTCGGCATGGAGATCGCCTCGCTGCAGTGGGGCCTGATCGTGGCCGGGCTGTTCTTCGGGTGGGTGGCGGTCCAGCCCGCCCTGGCCGCGGTGGGGAGCCTGTCCGAGTTCGGCCTCCAGGGCACGGCGGTGACCGTGCTGTCCGTACTGCCGACCTCCTGGCCGGTGCTGGCCGTGGACGCGGCCGTCGCGGGGGCGTGGGGCGCGGCCTTCGGTTGGCTGGGCGCCTTCGCCGCGCTCACCCTGGTCACGGTCCTGGTCACCGTGCGGTTGCTGGCACCCGCCGTGACCTCCCGCGGGGTACGGCGGCGTTCGCGCCCGCTCGGTTCCCGGGTGTTCGACGGCGGACGCCCGCTCCTGCCGGACACCCCGTTGGGCGCGGTGGTCGGCAAGGAGCTGCGCCAGTGGTGGCGCGACCCGTGGCGCGGTCTGGAACTGCGCTCCTCCCTGTACGCGGGTCTGTTCATCGGTCTGCTCGGGCTGATCAGCTACCTCCCGCAGATCGCTCCGTTCTCCGGGGTCTTCGCCGTGGTGATCATGGGCATGAGCAGCTCCAACCTGTACGGGCACGACGGCACCGCCCTGTGGCTGAGCGTGGTCGGCCAGGGCCGGGACACGGTCCGCGCCGAGATCCGGGGGCGGCAGGTCGCGATCGCCCTGCTCATCACCCCCCTCGCCGCGCTGATGAGCGTGGTGATGGTGGTGGCCACCGGTGAGTACGGGGCGGTGCCCTACGTACTGATCGGCCTCGTGGTCGCCCTCGGCGTGACCAACGGGCTCGCGGTCCTGCTGTCCGTCGTGGCCGTGACCCCAGGGGTGGACCCGCACCGGCGGGTGGACGCCAACGACACCGGGGACAACCAGCTCCAGGTGTGGCTGACACTGGTCGCCTTCCCCGTGCTCGCGGCCCCGACCCTCGCGGCGGCCGTGTGGGCGGGGGCGCAGGGGACGCCGTGGCTGGCGGTCCCGGTCGCCCTGGCCAACGGCGCGCTGGCCGCCTGGCTGATGGGGTGGGCGGCCCACCGGAGGCTGGAGAGCCGGCTCCCGGAGACCTTCACCCGTATCCGCTACGGCAAGGAGATCGCCGCCCAGGCCGTTCCGAGGTCCGGCGGCCTGCTGGACCGACTGGAGCGCGGCGCGCTGTCTGCAAACAACGAAATCAAACCGACCGGGTCCTGAGCCCCCGCGGAGGAGCGGCGCCGGTGGCGGCCCCGGGCCGCCACCGGTGTTCCTTCCTCACTCCGGGTAGCCCGACCACAGAGGTGTGTCCTGCAGAGCCCGCAGCACCTCGGCCGCGGCCCGGCGGCGGGGCTTGACCTGGAGCGCGCTCCAGCTCCTAGCGTGGGCCGCATGACCACGAAACAGAGCAAGATCGGCTCCGGCTTCGGCATGCGCAGCACCGCGGCCGAGGTCCTCGACGGCATCGACCTGACCGGCAGGACCGCCCTGGTGACCGGCGGCTACTCAGGAATCGGACTGGAGACCACACGGGCCCTCGCGGGGGCGGGCGCCCGCGTGGTCGTCCCGGCGCGCAGGCCGGACCAGGCCGAGGAGGCGCTCGCGGAGATCTCCGGCACCGAGGTCGCCGAGACGGACCTGGCGGACCTGGAGAGCGTGCGCCGCTTCGCGGAGTCCTTCCCGTACGACCGCATCGACCTGGTGATCAACAGCGCGGGGATCATGGGCAACCCGCACACGGTGGTCGGACCCGGCTGGGAGTCCCAGTTCGCCGTCAACCACCTGGGGCACTTCGCCCTGGTCAACCGGCTGTGGCCGAGGCTCGGCAAGGACGCCCGCGTGGTCTCGGTGTCCTCGAGCGGGCACCACGCGTCCGGCATCCGCTGGGACGACCCGTGGTTCGAGCAGGGTTACGACCGCTGGCAGGCCTACGGGCAGGCCAAGACCGCGAACGTGCTGTTCGCCGTGCACCTGGACCGGCTCGGCCGCGAGCACGGGGTGCGTGCCTTCGCCCTGCACCCGGGGGCGATCCTCACCGAGTTGCAGCGCCACATGACCACCGGGGAAATGGTGGAACGGGGCTGGATCGACGAGGAGGGCAACACCGTCAACCCCGTCTTCAAGACCCCCGAACAGGGCGCGGCCACCCAGGTGTGGGCGGCCACCTCGCCGCGGCTGGCGGGCCTGGGCGGGTTGTACTGCGAGAACGCCGACATCGCCGAACTCCCGGAGAAGGCCGACCCCTCGCGGGGTGAGGGCGGGATCGCCCCGCACGCCAGCGACCCCGAACAGGCCGAACGGCTGTGGGCCTGGTCGGCCGAGCTGACCGGGGTGGACGCCTTCGCGCGCTCCTGACACCGGACTCCCTGTCCGGGGAGCGCTCCGACCCCGGGGCCCTGTCCGCTGGTGCGGCCCCCTGACCTGGGAGGCGCACCGCGGACGGGGCCCTCACCGTCGGGGCCTCCCGGTCCCGCCGGGGTGCCCCGCCACCGGCGCGTCACCGCTCCGGCAGCCCCAGCAGGCGGACGTACATCGCGGTCAGTTCCCGGGCGGCCCGGGCGCGGTCCCCCGGGGCCGCGGCGAGCCCGCGGGCGAAGGCCGCGACCATGCCCCCGGCCGCCTGGGCGACGGCCTCCGGCGAGGCCGCGGGGTCGGCCAGCCCCCGGTCCACGAGGCGCTGGGTGTAGCGGGCCGATCGGCGGCGCGGCAGCCCGTGGATCTCCTCCCACAGGGCGCTCATCGCGGGGTCGGACAGCGACTGGTGCTGGAGCACGGTGATGAACGCGAGGTTCTCCGTGTAGGCGTCCAGGAAGGCCGTGACGGTCTCCCGGGCCACCGCGTAGGGGTCCTCGGCGTCGATCCCGTCGAGCTCCTGACTGGCCAGGAAGCGGGCCCGGACCCCCTCGGCCAGGACCGCGAACACCTCCTCCTTGGAGGCGAAGTACACGTAGAAGGTGGCCCGGCCGACCCCCGCCTCGGCGGTGATCCCCGCGACGGTGGTCCGCGCGTAGCCGTTGCGTTCGAACACCCTCCGCGCCGCGGTGAGGAGGTCGGCGCGGGTGGCGCTGTCGGCCCGGTCGTGCTTGGTCCGGGTCTGCCACTCCCTCTTCCCTGTTCGCCCCGGTGTTCCCGCCTTCTCCGGCCTCTCCGGCTTCCCTGGCTCGTCCATGCGGGCGAGTATCCCAGAGCCCTCACCCGGAGGACACCACCGTTGACACTGGTGTCAACGCGGGTGCAGACTCGGGTCACCCACCGGCCGAGCGCCCCCAGGAAGGGGACCCCCCGTGCCCGAACCCACCCGCCTGCTCGTCGCCAACCGGGGCGAGGTCGCCGTGCGCGTCGTCCGCGCCGCCGCCTCCCTCGGTCTGGACACCGTCGCCGTGTACGCGGCCGAGGACGCCGGAGCCGCACACGTCCGCCTCGCCGGTCAGGCACGGCCCCTCAACGCCTCCGGACCGGCCGCCTACCTGGACGCCGAGCGGCTGGTCGCCGTCGCCCGCGAGACCGGCTGCGCGCTGGTCCACCCCGGATACGGGTTCCTCAGCGAGGACGCCGGCTTCGCCGAACTGTGCGCCGCGTCCGGTCTGGTCTTCGTCGGCCCCTCCCCCGAGACCCTCTCCCTGTTCGGTGACAAGGCCCGCGCCCGAGGCCTGGCCGAGCGCCTCGGCGTGCCCGTTCCGCCCGGCACCTCCGGGGCCACCTCCCTGGAAGAGGCCGAGGCCTTCCTGCGAGGGCTCGGCCCCGGCGGAGCGGTCATGGTCAAGGCCCTGGCGGGCGGCGGCGGACGCGGCATGCGCGCGGTCACCGACCCGGCCGACCTGCCCTTCGCCTACGAGCGCTGCCGTTCCGAGGCGCGGAACGCGCTCGGCCGCGGCGACCTCTACGTGGAGCGGCTGGTGGAGGGCGCCCGGCACGTCGAGGTGCAGGTGATCGGTGACGGCACCGGCGCCGTCACCCACCTGTGGGAACGCGAGTGCAGCGTCCAGCGGCGCCACCAGAAACTGGTCGAGACGGCTCCAGCCCCGGGCCTGCCGGAGCGGCTCCGGCAGCGGCTGCTCGACGCCGCGCTCACCCTCGCCCGGGAGGTCTCCTACTCCGGTCTGGGCACCTTCGAGTTCCTCGTCGGGGCAGGGGGCCCGACCGGGTCCCCCGCCGGCTCCGCCGACCCCGGCTCCCCCGGCTTCCACTTCATCGAGGCCAACCCGCGCCTGCAGGTGGAGCACACCGTCACCGAGGAGGTCACCGGGATCGACCTGGTCGCCGCGCAGATCGAGGTGGCACTGGGCCGGACCCTGGCCGACCAGGACCTCGGCCAGGACGCCGTCCCCGCCCCGCGCGGCCACGCCGTCCAGGCCAGGGTCAGTCTGGAGACCACCGGCCCCGACGGGTCGGCGCTGCCCGCCTCCGGCACCCTCACCGCCTTCACCCCGCCCACCGGCCCGGGCGTTCGGGTGGACACCCACGGCGCGGTCGGCCACACCGCCGGGGACGGCTTCGACCCCCTCCTCGCCAAGGTGGTCGCGCACGCCCCGCGCGGCGGGCTGATCGCCGCCGCCGACCTCGCCGACCGGGCCCTGGCCGAGTTCTCGGTCGCCGGGGCCGACACCAACATCCCCTTCCTGCGGGCGGTCCTGCGCCACCCGGTGTTCCGTTCCGGAAAGGCCACCACGTGCTTCGTCACCGACCACCTCACCGAACTCCGCGCCCGGGCCGGGGCCGCGCCCCTCGTCCCCCGCGCCTCGTCCCCGCCCGATCCCACCTCCGCGTCCGCTGACGAGGAGCGCCCCGAAGCCCCGGACGGCCATCCGGACGGTCACCTCACCGCCCCGTTCTCCGCCACCGTCGTCTCGGTGGAGGCCGCGCCCGGCGACCGCGTCCGGGCCGGGGCGCCACTGCTGGTGCTCCAGGCCATGAAGATGGAGCACGTCCTGGCCGCGCCCGCCTCCGGGACCGTCGGCGAGGTCCGCACGGCGGTCGGGGACACCGTCACCGAGGGGGAGCCCTTGCTGGAGTTCGTGGCGGACGGATCGGAGGAGGAAGCGGGCCCGGTCGAGGACGAGGTCGATCTCGACCAGGTCCGGCCGGACCTCGCCGACGTGCTCGAGCGCCACGCGCTGGGCACCGACGGGCGCCGCCCCGAGGCGGTGGCCAAGCGGCACCGCCTGGGCCGCCGCACCGCCCGGGAGAACATCGCCGACCTGTGCGGGGACGGAGGGTTCACCGAGTACGGCGCGCTGGCGGTGGCCGCCCAGCGCGGCCGCCGCTCCGACGAGGACCTGGCCGCCAACACCCCCGCCGACGGCATGGTCACCGGAATCGGCCGGATCAACACCGACCGCCACGGCCACGACAGCACCGGCGGTCGGCCCGGCGACGGCACCGACTGCGTGGTCATGTCGTACGACTACACCGTCATGGCCGGAACCCAGGGTGTGATCAACCACCGCAAGACCGACCGCATGCTGGAGATCGCCCACCGGCGGCGCCTTCCGGTCGTGCTCTTCGCCGAGGGCGGCGGCGGCCGTCCCGGTGACGTCGACCCCAACACCGCCTCCGCGCTGGGTGTCACCACGTTCGCCGCCATGGGCCGCCTCAGCGGGCGGGTGCCCACCGTCGGGGTGGCCTCGGGCCGCTGTTTCGCGGGCAACGCCGCGCTGCTGGGCTGCTGCGACGTGGTCATCGCCACCCGTGACGCCAATATCGGCATGGGCGGGCCGGCAATGATCGAGGGCGGCGGCCTGGGCGTGTACCGACCCGAGGAGATCGGCCCGGTGGAGGTCCAGGAACCCAACGGGGTCATCGACCTGCTCGTCGAGGACGACGCCGCGGCCGTGCGCGCCGCCCGCGACTACCTGTCCTACTTCCAGGGCCCTGACGACGACTGGGAGGCCGCCGACCAGCGCCTGCTCCGCCACGTGGTCCCGGAGAACCGGCTGCGCGTGTACGACGTCCGCAGGGCCGTCCGCACCCTGGCCGACACCGGTTCGGTGCTGGAGCTGCGCCGCCGCTTCGGCCCGGGTCTGGTCACCGCACTGGTGCGGGTGGAGGGGCGGCCGATGGGCCTGATCGCCAACGACCCCGCCCACCTCGGCGGTGCGATCGACGCAGACGGAGCCGACAAGGCGGCCCGGTTCCTCCGGCTGTGCGACGCCCACGGGCTGCCGGTGCTGTCGCTGTGCGACACCCCGGGGTTCATGGTCGGCCCCGAAGCGGAGCGCACCGCCACCGTCCGGTACTTCTCCCAGCTGTTCGTCGTCGGCGCCCAACTACGCGTCCCGATGGTGACCGTGGTGCTGCGCAAGGCCTACGGGCTGGGAGCGCAGGCCATGGCGGGCGGCCACCTGCGCGCGCCCGCCGCCACCCTGGCCTGGCCCACCGGAGAGCTGGGGCCGATGGGATTGGAGGGCGCGGTACGGCTCGGGTTCCGCAAGGAGCTCGAGGCCATCGAGGACCCCGAGGAGCGGACGGCGGCCTTCGACGCCGTGCTCGCCGAGGCCTACAGGCGCGGACGGGCCACCAGCGCGGCCTCGGTGTTCGAACTGGACGACGTCATCGACCCGGCCGAGACCCGGAACTGGATCGTCGCCGCCCTGGCCGAGGGGCGCGGAGCCGCCGGCTAGCCGGCCGGCCGGGCCGACGTGTCGGCCCGGCTCTCCGGCTCCGTCCCCTCACGGGTCACCAGAAGGGCCAGGACCAGACCGGACAGCGCGGACAGTGTGGCGACCACCGGAACCAGACCGGCGCCGGCGGCCACGGCGAGCCCGCCGCCCACCCCGCCCAGCGCGGCTCCCACGTACACCGAACTGCTGAGCACCGCCATGGCCTGGGTCGCGGCACGCGGCCCGACCCGGGCCAGGGTGAGCGCCTGCACCGTGGTCGGCACCGCCCAGGCAGCCGCGGACCAGCACACCAGCAGTGCGGCGGCCGCCCAGACCGGAACCGGGGCGGTCAGCCACAGGAGCGCGAAGGCGGCCATCGTCAGGCAGAAGGCGCCGCAGGACAGCCCGAACGCCCACCGCGGGCCGACCCGGTCCACCATCCGGCCCGCGTACTGGGTGCCCGCCACCCCGCCGACGCCGGCGGCGACCAACAGCGCGGACAGCTGGTGCGGCCCCACCCCGGACAGCCCGGCGAGGAAGGGGGCCAGGTAGGTCTGGAAGGCGAGGTTGCCCGCGACCACCAGAGCCGTGACCGCGAGCAGGCCCACGACGGTGAGGTTCAGCAGCGGCCGCAGGGACCCCGCCAGTTCGGCGCGGACGGCCGCCATCGCGCCAGGTCCCGTCCCCGTCGGAGCCGGTGCGCCCGCACCGCCCTCCGGGGCGGCCTCCCGGGACGCCCCTGCCGCGGGCAGCGACCGGGCCGCCAGGAGCAGGGCGAGACCGCCGAGCAGCCCGCAGGACACGAACGTGGCCCGCCACCCGAAGGCCGCGCCGATCCACGTCCCCGCGGGCACTCCCAGCAGGATCGCTCCGGTCAGGCCGGTCATCACCGCGGCCAGGTACCTGCCCCGCCGCTCCTGCGGGGCCCGGGTGGTGGCCGCCGCCAGCGCGGCGGGCAGCACCACGGCGCCGGCCAGCGCCGCGACCACCCGCAGCGCCACCAGGGCCGGGTAGCCCTCCACCCACACCACCGCCAGGTTGGCGAGGGTGAACACGGCCAGGGCGGCCGACAGCACCCGCCGCAGCGGCAGCCGGGCGAGCAGGACCCCCCAGAGCGGCGCGGTGAGCGCGTAGACCAGCGAGTAGACGGTGACCAGTTGGCCCGCCGCGGTTTCGGAGACGCCGGTGTCCGCGGCGATGGCGGGGAGGACCCCGATGACGATGAAGTCGTCGGTCTGCACGGTGAAGGCGGCCAGGACGAGGGCCAGGAGCCAGAGAGGAGGAGTACGCATCGAATAAGGGTAACAGTTGTTACCCAAATGCTTGTGCCAGAGTTGGGGACCGGTAGGACCAGGAGGTACACATGGCTCGGAAAGCCGATCCGGCAAGGCGCCGCGAGGTCCTGGACGCTGTCATCGAACAGTTGGCGCACACCGGGATCAGCGGGTTCACGCTGCGCGGCCTCGCCCAGGGGCTGGGCCAGAGCACACGTGTGCTCACCCACCACTTCGCCGACCGGGAGGACCTGCTCTCGGCGGTCCTGGCCCGCCTGGACGAGCGCCAGCACCGGTCCCTGCTGGCCACCAGGGGCTGGGAGGACCCGGCCGTCCCGGTCAGCGGCATCGTCCGCGACGCCTGGCGGCGCAACCTCGGCGAGGAGCTGCCCATGACCCGGCTCATCCGGGAGATCGAGGGCCTGGCGGCTTCGGGGCAGCTGCCCGCCGCCGGCGCGGGGTTCGTGCGCGGCCGCGCGGAGTTCGTCGCCTCGTGCCTGACCCTGCGCCGGGTGCCCGCCGACCGCGCCCTCATCCTGGCCACGCTGCTGAACTCGGCCTTCTCCGGGCTGGAGACCGACTACCTCGTCACCGGCGACCGGGGGCGCGCCGAAGCCGGGCTGGAGCTGCTCTGCGACTGGATCGACAGCGCCGCTCCAGCCCTCTGAACAGGGAGGACACACCGGCGAAGGCGCCCGCACCGGTGCCGGGCACCGGGCCGGGCCCGCCCCCGCTCAGTCCTCGTGCCGGACCCGGACCTTCTCGTAGACGGGGACCAGACCGTCGATGAAGGCCGTCAGCGCCAGTTCGAAGCTGTCCTCGTCGATCTCGGCGGCCACCTCGGCCAGCCGGTGGGCCTGCGACAGGTTGGGGTAGCGGTCCTGGTAGACCCGCACGTCGTCGTCGAACCCGCGTGAGAAGGAGTTGGTCGCGGCACCCACCACCAGGTACTTGGTGGAGGCCCCGATCATCGTGGCGTAGCGGGGCGGCCAGCCCGCACTCACGAGCCCGCCGTGCACGGCGTCGGCGCGGCGCAGCGCCTCCTCGCGGCGCCCGGGGCCGGCGGCGATCACCGGGAGCAGGTTGGGGTGCGCGTCGAGGGCCGCGCGGTAGGAGCGGGCCCACACGGCCAGCCCCTCACGCCAGTCACCGCCGTCGAAGCCGGTGACGTCGATGTGCGTGGTGGCCTCCTCGGCGACCTCGCTGAGCAGTTCTTCCTTGGTGCGGTAGTGGCTGTACAGCGAGGCGGCCTGTACCGCGAGCTCCTGGGCGAGCTTGCGCATGGACAGCTTCTCCAGCCCGTCCCGGTCGATGAGCGTGAGCGCGGCTCCGCGAATCGCCGGTTTGCTCAGGATCGGTGTCTTGGGTCGGGCCACGAAAGGCTCCCCTTCTGCACTGTTCTCCACGCTGCGCCGTCGCGTGCCGGTCGGTCCGGTGTCCGCGCCGATCATCGCACGGCGGCGGCCCGCGCTCTGCGGGGTATCGGTGATTCCACCGCAACCTCACAGCGTCAGGCCGCTCTCTTGCGCGGACCGTCGGGCACAACGTACCCTCAAATAACCGAACAGCGTTAGGTTACTTGGGAGCAGCCGTGATCGATTTCTCACTGAGCGAAGAGCAGCGCGCCATCCAGAGCTGGGTGCGGACCTTCGTGGAGCGGGAGCTGATGCCGCTGGAGAACGAGGTGCTGCGCCGCGAGCGCGAGGGCCACCCGCCCGGCCTGACCCGCGAGGAGAGCACCCGGCTGCGCGCGCTGGCCCGCAAGTCGGACTTCTGGGGTGTGGCCACCCCCGAGGAGTACGGCGGCATGGGCCTGGACGCCATCAGCGAGGCCCTCATCGAGATCGAACTCGGCCGGACCTTCCTCACCTTCAAGTTCGGCGGCGAGGCCGACAACATCCTCTACTACGCCAACGAGGAGCAGAAGCGCACCTACCTGCTCCCCACCATCGAGGGTGAGCGCAGGTCCTGCTTCGCCATCACCGAACCCGGCGCGGGCTCCGACGCCAAGGCCATCCGCACCAAGGCCGTCCGCGACGGCGACGAGTGGGTGATCAACGGCGAGAAGACCTTCATCACCGGTGGTGAGGAGGCCGACTTCGCCATGGTCTTCGCGGTCACCGACCCCGAGAAGGGCGCCAACGGCGGTGTGACCTGCTTCCTCGTCGACCGCGACATGGGCTGGACCTCCGAGCCCATCGACACCATGGGCGAGCGCCGCCCCGCCTCCCTCGTCTTCCAGGACGTGCGCGTCCCGCACGAGAACATCCTCGGCGAGGAGGGCTACGGCTTCGCCCTCGCGATGAAGTGGATCGGCAAGGGCCGCTACCTGCTGCCCGCCCGTGCGCTGGGCGGTTGCGAGCGGCTGCTCGACATGGCCATCGACTACGCGAAGACCCGCGAGACCTTCGGCGCGCCCATCGCCGACCGCCAGGCCATCCAGTGGATGATCGCCGACTCCCAGACCGAGATCGAGGCGCTGCGCCTGCTGGTGCTGCACGCCGCCTGGCAGGTGTCCCAGGGCAAGGACTCCCGGCACGCGCAGTCGATCGCCAAGCTGTTCGGCGGCGTGAAGGCCAACGAGATCGTCGACCGGGTCATGCAGATCCACGGCGGCATGGGGTACACCCGCGAGCTGCCCATCGAGCGCTTCTACCGCGACGTCCGCCTGCTGCGCATCTTCGAGGGCACCGACGAGATCCAGCGCCGCACGATCGCCCGCGACCTCCTCAAGGGCCACGTGAAGGTGGGCGCAACCCTTGAGTAGGGAGCGGGACCGAAAAGGGCCCGTGTCGCACGTGGGAGCGCGGCACGGGCCCTTGTGCGTCCGCGGTGCGGCAGCACGGTGGGGCGGAGTTAGCTGACGCCGACCAGGTCGACGACGAACACCAGGGTCTCCCCCGGCTTGATGACGCCGCCGGCGCCGCGGTCGCCGTAGGCCAGGTGCGGCGGGATGACCAGCTGACGGCGGCCGCCGACGCGCATGCCCAGGACACCCTGGTCCCAACCGGGGATGACCTGACCGGAACCCAGGCGGAAGCGCAGCGGCTCGCCGCGGTTCCAGCTGGCGTCGAACTCCTCGCCGGAGGAGTGCGCGACACCGACGTACTGCACGCTGACGGTGCTGCCGTGCCCGGCCTGGTCGCCCTCGCCGACGGTGAGGTCGGTGATCTCCAGGTCCGCGGGCGCCGGGCCCTCGATGAAGTCGATCTCAGGACGCTCGAGCGCCATGGTGGGTCCCCCAATTGGTGACGTGAACAGAGGGGCCCAGGTTATCGGTGGGCGCTAGTGGTCGCCGACAGTGGCGGCGACCACGTGGCCGTGGCCCTCCACCTTGATGGGACCGCTGTCGGCCTGGACGAACACCGATTCCCCGCGGCGCAGCGTGACCCCCTCGCCGACCTCCGCGACCAGTTCCACACTGCCGTGCAGGGACAGGACCACGGTGGGTCCGTCGCCGGGCAGGTGGGCGGTGATCCGGCCGGGGCCGATCTCGTGCAGGGCGAACTCGGGGGCGGCCGGACGGAACTCGCGGCGGCCGTCGAGGAAGCCCGGCTGGGCGTACGGGATGGGCAGCACGGAGAAGTCCACCACGTCGAGCAGCTCGGGGGCGTCCACGTGCTTGGCGGTCAGGCCGGCACGGAGCACGTTGTCGGAGCTGGCCATCACCTCGACCGCGGTGCCCTGGAGGTAGGCGTGCAGGTTGCCCGCCGGGAGGAAGAGGGCCTGCCCCGGCCAGAGGGTGACGCGGTTCAGGAGCAGGGAGGCGACCGCGCCCGGGTCTCCGGGGTAGCGGGCCGCCAGGTCCACGACGATCTCGGCGTGGGCGCCGCGTCTGCCCCGGCCGGACCACTCCCGGACGAACTCGTCGATCATCCGGCACCGCTCGGGAGCCGGGAGGGTCAGCAGGCGGGTGAGGGCGGCCCGCAGGGCGACGTGGGTGTCGGCGTCGGACAGGTCCTCGCGGAGCGAGTTCGCCAGTTCGTTGTCGAGCCCGATCAGGTCGGCGACGGTGGCGGCGGGTTCGCGGAAGCCGCACAGGGCCTCGAAGGGCTCCAGGGCGAGGAGCAGTTCGGGTTTGTGGTGCGGGTCGCGGTAGTTGCGGTGGGGGGCGTCGACGGGGATGCCCGCGCGCTCCTCCGACTCGTAGCCGGAGCGGGCCCGTTCGGCGTCGGGGTGCACCTGGAGCGAGAGGGGGGCCTCGGCCGCGAGGTACTTGAGGAGGTAGGGCAACCGGGCGCCGAAGCGTTCGGCGGTCCTGGGGCCCAGGACGCGGTGGGGGTCCTCGGAGATCAGCTCCGGGAGGGGTCTGGAGCCGTCGTCGCAGTGCGCGGTGCTGGGGGCGCCGTGGTGGGCGCCCAGCCAGAGCTCGGCCTGGGGTGTGCCGTCGGGTTCGGTGCCCAGCAGGCGAGGAATGGCAGAGCGTGCTCCCCAGGCGTACGGTCGTACCCGGTTGGTGAGCCTGTGCATCCGCTCCCCGCTTTCCCGTCGGCGTGTCCTCACCCCGTGGACGTTCCGGCGAGGTGGGAACAGTCTTGCCAAGAGAGGCCTCCCGGTCGACACGGCACGCCCCACATCTCGCGGTGGTGCACACCTCACCTCGCCGGATGGGCAGGCACCCTGTTGCGGCGCCCGGTGACGGCAACGAAGTTACTGGGAAGTAAACCACGTTCCCGGACACGTGAACAGCACCACACCATTACCTTCCAGAGACAACGGACGGTGCCCTCCGGGTGACCGCCGACCCTACCAGCGGGCAATTGTCGGCATTCGGGGACCGGAGAGCGCATGGGAAAAGCGTAGTCGCGAAGAGCCGCCGGGGAAGGGCCGACGGTCACCCGGTTCGGACCCGGCGGCGCCGACCCGCGACCGGGGTCAGCGTTCGCGCCGCACCCGGTCGGAGGCCTCGGCCAGGCGGTCGACGACCTGCTGGGTGAGCACGGGGTCGGGTCGGCCCAGCCCCGCGATCGAGGACATGTACATGCCGTCGCCGGCCAGCCGGATGGTCTCGGCCAGCACGGGGTCGGTGAGTTCGGCGTGCAACAGGTCGCCCCAGCGGTCGAACAGCTCCTTGACCAGGATCCCCGCCTCCGGAGGGATGTCCTCCTTGCTCCGCAGGGCGGCGATGACCGCCCAGTAGAGCTCCCCCTCCGCCGAGGTCTGCGGCAGCGACGTGCGCAGGAAGTAGCGGACCACTCCCTCCTCGCTCACCACCGCCTCGCGGAACTCCTCCTCCGCGAGCGCCCGGACGCGCTCCATGAGGCCGACCATCATGGACGCCTTCGAGGGGAAGTGGTAGAGCAGCCCTCCCTTGGACACTTCGGCGGTACGGGCCACCAGCTCCAGGGTCACCGAGGAATAACCGTCGCTGATCAGGATGTCCTGTAGGGCGTCGAGGATGCGGTCGCGCGTGTTCGATGTGCTCACGATTGACACTGTACCGGCTGGACGGTACTGTACCGGCTGGACGGTTGAAGAGTCCCGAACTGTGCCCGCACCCGGGTCCCGGACCACGCGTGCCGCACCCCTCGGTCGACCAGACTTCCCGTTCCGCCCGGCAGTACCGACTCCTTGCCGGGCCCGTGCCCTCACACCGAGCGGCGCACCGTCCACCAGCCACCACAAGCGATACGAGGGAAAGATGAGTTCCGCCAAGGCCGGAAACGGCGCCACCCACGCGCACGGGGGCAACGGGGCCCCGTCCGCGCTCGCGGGTCCGCGCGAGTGGGCCGCACTCGCCGTCCTGGTCCTGCCCGTGGTGCTGATCTCGGTCGACATGACCGTGCTCGGCTTCGCGGTCCCGGCTCTGAGCACGGCGCTGAGCCCCAGCTCCGGTCAGCTGCTGTGGATCATCGACATCTACGGCTTCGTCCTGGCCGGCCTGCTGATCACCATGGGCTCACTCGGTGACCGCATCGGACGGCGCCGCCTGCTCATGGTCGGTTCGGCCGCCTTCGGCGTCGCCTCCCTGCTGGCCGCGTTCTCGCCCAACTCCGAGACGCTGATCCTGGCCCGCGCCCTGCTGGGCGTCGCGGGGGCCTCGCTGATGCCCTCGACCCTGTCCCTGCTGCGCAACATCTTCCTGGACCCGCGCCAGCGCCTGCTGGCCATCGCGATCTGGGCCTCCGGGTTCTCCGCCGGCGCCGCGCTCGGTCCGATCCTGGGCGGCTGGCTCCTGGAGCACTTCTTCTGGGGCTCGGTCTTCCTGATCAACCTGCCGGTGATGGCGCTGATCCTGATCCTCGTGCCGCTGCTGGTCCGTGAGTCCCGCAACCCGGACTCCGGCCGCATCGACGTGCCGAGCGTCGTGCTGTCCATGGGCGCCATGCTGCCCGCCGTCTTCGGCATCAAGAAGCTGGCCACCGGCGGCCTCGACGTCCTGCCGGTCCTCTCGCTGGTGTTCGGCCTGACCCTGGGCTACCTGTTCGTCCGCCGACAGCGCACGCTCGAGGACCCGCTCATCGACGTGGACCTGTTCCGCTCCCGCGTGTTCAGCGTGGCCGTGGTCACCAACCTGATGATCGTGTTCTCCCTGGTGGGGTCGTTGTTCTTCCTCACCCAGTACCTCCAGCTGGTGCTCGGCGTCTCGCCGATGCGCGCCGGCCTCGTGCTGGTCCCGGGGCTGATCCTGTCCGTCGTCGCCAGCCTGGTCGCGGCCCGGCTGGCCCGCCACCTGAGCCTGGCCACGGTCATCGGTGTGTCCCTGATCGTCACGGCGGCCGGGTTCGGCACGCTGGTCTTCACACCCGCCGACGACCTCGTCCGCGGTGTCGTGCTCGTGGCCGCGGCCTTCGTCCTGATCTCCCTGGGCGCCGGTTTCGCCGAGACGCTCACCAACGGCGCGATCATGTCGGCCGCCCCGCCCGAGCGGGCCGGTGCCGCCTCCGCGATCTCCGAGACCGCCTACGAGATGGGCGGTGCCCTGGGCGTCGCGGTACTGGGCAGTGTCCTGACGGCGTTCTACCGCGTCCACCTCACCGAGGTGGACGGGGTCCCCGGCGCCGCGACCGACGCCGCCCGGGAGACCCTGGGCGGGGCCGCGAACGCCTCCGCCGAACTCGGCGGTTCGGCCGGGGCGGCGCTGATGGACTCGGCACAGCTGGCGTTCACCAACGGCATGCACCTGACCTCGGCCATCGCCGTGGTGATCGTGCTCGCCGCCGCGGCCCAGGCCTGGTTCCTGCTGCGCGGACGCGGGAACCCGGCCGTGGAGCCCCAGGAGCCCGCAAAGGCCCACCAGGAGGACACCGAGCTCTCCGAGACCGCGAAGTAGCCAACGGCGGTCACCGCACACGTCGGCCCCCGAGGAAGCGTCCTCGGGGGCCGACGCGCGCCCCGGCCGCCGGGTGCGGGCTCACGGCAGGCGCAGCAGCTCCCCCTCGCCACCGGACCACCCCGGGGGCACCACCGCGTACGCCTCGGCCAGGGCGGCGCCGCGCAGACTGCCCGGGCGGTCGTGCCCCACCGGTTCGGCGCGCCCCTCCCGCAGCCGCACCGCGACCAGACAGGTGTCGTCGGGCCGTGAACGCACCTCCCCCGCCAAGGGGACCGTTCCCGGAACCGAGGCCGGATCGGGCCGCCCGGACATCGCTCCCAGCAGGGGCACCAGGAGGGTGAGCGAGGCCACCAGCGCGGCGTTCGGGTTGCCGGGGAGCCCCACGAACACCGTGCCGTCGGCGTGCGCGAGCAGCTGCGGGTGCCCCGGGCGGCAGGCCACCCCGTCCACGACCGTCCGGGCGCCTGCCTCCCGGAGCACACCGCGCAGGTGGTCGGCGGGGCCCTTGGACGAGGAACCGCACACCACCACCACGTCGGTCCCGGCCGTGGCCAACGCCTCACGGAGGTCCGCGTAACCGTCCCCCAGCACCCGGACCCGCTCCAGGTGAGCGCCCGCCCAGGCGATCACCCCCGGCACCAGCGGGCCGATGGCGTCCCGCACCACGCCCTCGCCGGGGAGCCCGGCCGTGGCGATCTCGTCGCCGGTGACCAGAACGGACACCGTCGGCAGACGCACCTCCAGCTGGTCGTGGCCCAGACTCGCCGCCAGGCCCAGCACGGCCGGGGTCACCTCGGTTCCCTCCGCCAGCACCGTCTCCCCCGGGGCGGTCTCCTCACCCGACCAGCGCACGTGCCGCCCCGGCAGGGCCTCACCGTGCACCCACCCGTCCACCACGTCGGCCAGCTCGTAGGGCAGGACCGCCTCCGTGCCCTTGGGCGCCCGGGCGCCCGTGGCGATCTCCACGGCCTCACCCGATCCCAGGCAGAGCCCGGCCACCGGAACCCCGGCCAACTGGGTCCCCACCAGCTTCCAGGGACCCGGCCCCGCCACCGCGAACCCGTCCATCGCCGAGGCGTCGAAGGCGGGCGAACCCACCAGGGCCCGCAGGTCACCGGAGAGCACACCGCCCAGCGCCCGCCCCAGCGGGAGTTCGCGTACCGGGGAGCCCAGTTCCTCCCCCAACAGCCGGGCCCGCTCGCGCGCCGCCCCCCAAGGGACGGCACCTCGGTGACCGCCACACGCCGAACCGTCCATGCCGCTCCGTCCACTCCAGATCCGAGGGTGTGCCCCTTTGTCTACCCGGGCCACATGAGGCGGACGCTACCGCTTGCGCTCCGCTCACCAGCCACCGCCGCACCACCCCCCGACGACCTCCGATTTGCCGTCTGTCGAATCTCCGCTAAAGTCTTAATCAGCAGCAAGGCGGGGCCCACGGAAACGGGGGCCGGGCCGAAGCAGCAAGCGGACGTGGCTCAGCTGGTAGAGCATCACCTTGCCAAGGTGAGGGTCGCGGGTTCGAATCCCGTCGTCCGCTCGAGGGAGACGCGGGGCGAGAGATCGCCTCTCGTGTACTCGGTGGAGTGGCCGAGAGGCGAGGCAGCGGCCTGCAAAGCCGTCTACACGGGTTCAAATCCCGTCTCCACCTCCCAGTTTCACTGGGGCGATTAGCTCAGTTGGCTAGAGCACTACCTCGACACGGTAGGGGTCACAGGTTCGAGTCCTGTATCGCCCACA
Organism: Nocardiopsis ganjiahuensis DSM 45031; assembly: GCF_000341085.1. Classification (GTDB taxonomy): domain Bacteria; phylum Actinomycetota; class Actinomycetes; order Streptosporangiales; family Streptosporangiaceae; genus Nocardiopsis; species Nocardiopsis ganjiahuensis. The sequence goes on from NZ_ANBA01000015.1 coordinate 210,801, forward strand.
AGTAGGACCAGAGGCCAGATCTTCGGATCTGGCCTCTGGTGTGTCCCCGGTCCCCGTGGTGGGAGACATCTGGGAGATCGACTTCGAAGCGGGTTCCTCCGGGAGCCCGCTTTCGCTGTTTCCACAGCAGTGCTCTTCGAGGATCGGCGCCATACCGAACGACCGGCCCCGATCCCTTTGCGTGAGCGCTCCACGCTCCGCGTCCACCGGGCTTGACGATAGATCGTCCCCCATCCTGACACCCGCTTTCGCGGCGTTCTCGCGAACCGGCGCGTCGACCCCCGAAGCGCCGAACACGGCTGCGGCGGCATCGAGCAGCACCTTCTCGTTCCACTGGGCATCGGCGCGCTTCGCCCGCACGGGTCGCTTCTCACTGCTGGTCACAGGCCCTCCTGACGACGGGATTGATAAACGGAACATCGATCCGTATAGTCGATCTGGAACAGTGATCCGCTTCCATCGTGCCAGAGGAAGCGTGATCGCCGAAGAAGATCACCCGCCGGAAGGAACCCTGCTCATGCAGTACCGCACCCTCGGACGCACCGGCGTCCAGATCAGCACCCTCGCGCTGGGCGCGATGAATTTCGGCCGGATCGGCCGAACCGGTCAGGAAGACGTCGACTCCCTCGTCGGTTCCGCGCTCGACGCGGGGATCAACCTCATCGACACCGCTGACGCGTACAGCAGCGGGGAGTCCGAGGAGATGCTCGGCAAGGCGCTCGGGCACCGCCGCGACGATGTCGTCCTGGCGACAAAGGCAACGCTCCCCATGGGTGAGGACCGCAATCACCGCGGAAGTTCACGCCGTTGGCTGATCACCGCGCTCGAAGGCAGCCTGCGCCGACTCGGCGTGGATCACATCGACCTCTATCAGATGCACCGGTGGGACCCGAACACCAGCGACGAGGAGACACTGTCCGCGCTGACGGACCTGCAGCAGGCGGGAAAGATCCGCTACTTCGGCAGCTCCACCTTCCCCGCCTACCGGATCGTGCAAGCGCAGGGAGTCGCCCACGACCGCCGACTCGGCCGCTACGTCACCGAACAGCCGAACTACTCCATCCTCCAGCGGGGCATCGAGGGCCACGTGCTGCCCGTCACCGAGGAACACGGCCTGGGAGTGCTGGCGTGGAGTCCGCTGGCGTCGGGATGGCTCTCCGGCGCGGTCCGCGAAGGCCGGGAGATCACGACCAGCCGCTCGACGTTCATGCAACCGCGCTTCGACCTCACCGTCCCCGCGAACCGCGCCAAGCTCGACGCCGTCGAGCAGCTCGCGAAACTCGCCGACGACGCCAGCCTGACCATGATCCAGCTCGCCCTCGGCTTCGTCACCGCGCATCGGGCCGTGACCGCGGCGATCATCGGACCGCGCACCCTGGAGCACCTCAGCTCCCAGCTCGCCGCCGCTGACACCGTCTTGTCCACCGAGGTCCTTGACGCGATCGACGCGATCGTCCCCCCTGGGATCGATCTCGCCCCGGCGGAGAAGAACGACACACCGCCCGCGCTGCTCGACCCGACGCTGCGACGACGCTGAGAGCGGCGGAAACTCACCGGGCACGCTCACAGCCCGCGGTGAGAGGCACTCATACATGTCAGGCACTGCGGGGAGCTGTTGGGCGCCCGGTACGGATCCACCGGGGCTTCCCGTCGATGACAGGAGCGACCCGGGCCGCGTGGGGCCGTCCACGAGATCTGCCCTGCCGCGAGACGAGGACACGTCGGAAGCCGCCCTCGGAGCGGCCTTTCCCGAAGCGGGGCGGTCAGGTGATGACGAGCCGCTGCCTGCCGTCGATGAGCTCCCGGACAGCGTCCAGGTGCCCGGCGTGGGTCGCGGTCTCCGTGATGACGTGCAGGACGACTTCACGAAGGGTGTCGTAGCGCCAGCCGTCGAAGAAGTCCGGCCACCAGGCCGTGGCCGCGTCCGGGTCGGCGCCGGCGAGGATCACGTCGGAGAGCTCGATCTGTTCGCGGTACAGGGCGAGAACCTCCTGTGCAGACGTCTCCGGTGCGGGATTCCAGGCGTCGTCCCCGGAGCTCAGGATCTCTTCGACGGCGAGCCGCTCGCCTGCCGCGACGGCGCGGAACCAGAACTTCTCGTCGTCCAGGGCGAGATGGCGCACGAGGCCCAGGCAGGTCCAGCCGGACGGCAGTACCGGGCGCCGGAGCGCTTCGTCGTCGAGGCCCTCGAGGGCGCCCAGGACGTGTTCGCGTTTGTCGGTCAAGAAGCCCAGCAGCGTCGTCATCTCGGTGTCGGACACGATGCGGCGACCTCCCCCGTCAGGCCGGAGACGCCCTCGTGGAACCTCCTGGCCACCGTCGGATCCTCGGCGAACGGCGTGACGGATCCGGTGTCCTCGAACCAGCGGTCCATGGCTGCCCCTCCCTCGGACGGCACCGCGCGTGACGCGGTCGTCCGCACCGTATCCGGCAGGGGTGACGTTCAGGGGCCGGAGGGGGTCCTGTCCGGGGTTGCCGGGACGCGGACGATCTGGGCCAGCAGGGCCAACAGCGGCAGCTCCAGCAGCGGCCCCGCCACCAGGGCGAGGGCGATCAGCGGCCGGTCGGGGAAGGCCGCGACCGCGACGGCCAGCGCGATGGGCGAGTTCCGCGCCGTGGTGGTCATGACCAGCGTGACCCTCTGTTCCGCGGGCAGGCGCAGGAGCCCGGCCGCGGACACCGCGACCACGGGCGCCAGGACGAAGAAGACCGCCAGGGGCAGCAGGAGCGCCAGCAGGTCCAGGGCGTGCTCCGTCACGGTGCGGGACTGCCAGGCGAACATGGCGAAGACCGCCGTGTACAGCAGCGGCAGCACCACCCGCGCGGCCGGGGCGACCACGATCCGGTCGCGCCAGTCGGCGCCCTTGTACCGGGCGGCGGCCCAGCGGGTGACCGCGGCCAGGGTCAGCGGCAGGACCAGGACGAGCAGGACCGACTCGGCCAGGGTCGCGCCGTCGACCATCGCTGCCCGTCCGCCCAGGAGCAGCACGTAGACCGGTAGCAGCAGCAGTTGCAGGACGAGGTTGACCGGCAGCAGGGCCGCGGCGATACCCGTGTGGCCGCGGGCCATGGCGGTGAAGACCAGGTACCAGTCCGTGCACGGGGTCACCAGCAGCAACAGCAGGCCGATCCGCAGGTCCGGTTCGGAACCCAGCAGACCCGCTCCCAGCACCCAGGCCAGGAGCGGGGTGAAGACGAAGTTGAGGACCAGGCTGGCCGCCACCACGGACCGCGCCCGCCGCGCCTGCGCCACCTGGGCGGCGTCCATCTGCACGAACACGGCGGCGAGCATCACCAGCAGGGCGGGCAGCACGACGTGCTCCGCGGCCGCACCGATCGGGAGAAGGAGCCCGGCCCCCAGCCCGGCCAGGGCCGCGACGGCCACCAGAAGACTCTGGAGGCGTTCGGCGATCGACATCGGTCAGGGCTCCTCGGAAGGGGTCGGAGGTTGCGATGGCTCGGCCCCCAGCAGGCGGGCGGCCTGCTCGGCGCGGCTGCCCGGTGCGGGCGGGTCGCCGGGGCCGGTGCTCACACGCAGGTGCACCCGGCGGGCGCTGAAGTCGATGCCCAGGTCCAGGAAGGAACAGCACTGCTGTTCGGCGGCGGCCAGTTCGGCCAGTGCCCCGGCCTTCTCCAGGGGGAGGGTCCAGGTACTCCCGCGGGCGTGGCGCACCCGGCGGGCCGGCTCCAGCAGAAGGCGCCACCGGTCGAGGCGCTCCCGGTGGTCGTCCTCCTCCAGTGAGCAGGAGACCCTCGGGGTGGCGGACACGGTCAGCTCACGCGCACGGCGTGCGGGCCGGGCCGCAGGCGCGCCCACACGCCGGGCGGGGCCCGGGGCGGGGTTCGGGGCGGGGTCCGGGCCATCGGCGAGGAAGGCACAGTCCGGATCGCAGGGGGTGTCCCGGTCGGGCAGTGCGTCCAGGCGCCGCAGCGCGTCTCGGAGCACGGACCGGAACTCCTCCAGCTCAGCGCTGCGTTCGCGGACCTCCGCCAGGCGTTCGACAAGCCGGGGCCGGAGCACGGACCTGACCCGGGAACACGAATGGGCCGACCACACCGCGGTGAGTTCGCCGATCTCGTCCAGGTCCAGGCCGAGCTGTTTGGCGGTGCCGATGAACGCCAGCCGTTCGACCGAGCGCTGGTCGTAGAGACGGTAGCCGGCCGGGGAGCGCTGCGCGGGAAGCAGCCCGCGCTCTTCGTAGTAGCGCAGCGTGGAGGCGGGAACACCGGAGCGTTCGGCCAGCTCGGAGACGCGCATCAACACCATGCGCCCAAGATAGGCCTTCGAGTCGACTCGAAGGTCAAGCCCGGGGAGGGGTCCGGAGTTCGGCTCCCCCACCCCGGGTCCGGTGCCCCGGACCCGGCCGGCGGGGCCTTCCGGCCGCCACTGGCCACGCGCGAGAAAACGTTCGGTTCCCGGAACCCCGGGCACTGCCGCAGACTCGAACACCGGGGGGCGGACCGCGCCCCTTCGAGCCCCGACAACGAAAACGAGGACGATGACCTCCCCCGCCCCCGGTCACCCTTCGACCCCGGTCGACGAGCAGGGTTCCGACGAACAGGACACCGAGGCCGGCGCCGCGCCCGCCTCCACCGACGGACCGCCGCCTCCGCCCGCCGCACCCCCCGGAACCGGTCGGCCCGGGTGGGTCACCGCGCTGTGGATGGGGCACGGCCTCCTGAGGCTGTGGCTCTTCCACTACCTCATGATCTACGGCTGGTTGAAAGTCCTGATGAGCCAGATGGGGCTCCTCGACTACAGCAGCGCCCTCCTCGCCTTCGGGGAGAAGAGCCCCATGGGGCTGCTGTGGAGCTTCGTCGCCTACGCGCCGGTCTTCCAGGTCCTCTCGGGGCTGGTCGAGATCCTCGCCGGGGCGCTGCTCATCTGGCGGCGCACGGCCTGGCTCGGCGGTCTCCTCGGCGCCATGGCGATGGGCGCGGTCTTCCTGCTCAACCTCCTCTACGACGTCCCGGTCAAGCAGCTGGCCCTCGTCATGGCCGTCGGCTGTGTCCTGGTCCTGCTGCCGGAGGTGCCGCGCCTCCTCCGCTTCCTCACCGGCCGTCCCACCGAGGGGGCGACGACCCCGCGCCCGGTCCCGTGGCCGCGGGTCCACGCCGTGACCCGGTGGATCTTCGGCTCCCTGGGTGTACTGGTCCTCCTGGGGCCGATCGCCCTGGCACCGACCCTGGTGCCGCAGGCGTCGGACTCCCCGCTCCCCGGGGTCTACCGCGTGGTCGGCGACACCGCCGAACCGGCCGCGCAGCTCTCCGAGGACGAGCGATGGCAGGAGGTCGCCTTCGGCCAGTACGCGTCCATGTCGGGCGCGTACATGCTCACCATCCGCCACGCCAACGGTGACCTGTGGGAAGGGCGGTACGAACACATCGGCGAGGGGGAGATCGAGGTCTCCCTGTACCCGGTCATGGAAGGGGACCGCGGCCTGGTCCGTGACACCGGGGAGCCCTTCACCCTCGGCTGGGAGATCCAGGACGACGGCAGGGTGCACGTCGAGGGAGCGGGACAGGACCTCGTTCTCGAGTCGGATCCGGAACTGCGCTACCTCTACGACCGCGAGTTCTCCTGGGCCCCCAACACACCCGTCAACCGCTGACCCGGAGCCCACGAACCGGCGGAGGGAGCCTGCCTCCCTCCGCCTCCCTCCGCCCGGTGGCCGTCGCGACGGGAGGGCCACCGGGGCAGGCGCAACGGAAGGGCACAGCGGAAACGGCGTCCTGGAGGGCTGTGATCGGGACACACCGGGTGAAAGACTCCTGACGGAGCCGTGATGTTCGCGGCGCCTGTCAGAAGGGGGCTGTCGATGGTGCAGAACGAGACGAGGGCGCCGAAGGTCGCAGTGGGGATCGACGGGTCTCCGGCCGCGTCCACCGCACTGGCCTGGGCGGCCATGGAGGCCGACCGGCTGGGGTGGCCGCTGCACGTGGTGTACGCCCTGGCGATGCCGCTGGTGATGTCCGTCTACGCGGGCCCCACCCGGTTCCCGCCACCCGAGGAGGTCACCGAGCAGGGGCGCCGCGTGCTGGCCGAGGCCACCGAACGTGTGCGCAAACTGCACCCGAACGTGCAGGTGGGGGAAGTCCTGGCGCTGGAGGACCCCGCCACCGCCCTGCTGCGCAGGCTCTCCCCGGAGGATCTCGTGGTCGTGGGCTCACGCGGCCTGGGCGCGGCGCGTTCGGCGCTGGACGCGTCCGTGAGCGTGCGGATGGCGGCGCGCGCGGAGTGCCCGGTGGTCGTGGTGCCCTCGGCCGGGACGACCGTGCCGGCCGATCCGCCGCGCCGGATCGTGGTGGGGGTGGACGGTTCCGAGAACTCCCGGCGGGCGCTGGCCTTCGCCCTGCGGGAGGCCGCCCGGGTCGAGGGCGGTTCGGTGGTGGTGGTGCACAGCTGGCAGGTGTCGCTGCCCTTCGACTCCGAGGCCCTGGCCGCGGGCGGCTGGTCTCCCCCGGACGACCTGCTGGACGAGCGTTCGCAGGAGATGGTCTCGGAAATGCTGGCGCAGGTCGCGGACAGCGGGACCGAGGGTGTGGGGGTCTCCGTCGTGCGCAGTGGCAAGGACGCCGCCGAGGCCGTCGTCGAGGCCGGTGCCGCCGCGGATCTGATCGTGGTCGGTTCCCGGGGTCGGGGCAGCGTGCGCGGCCTGCTCCTGGGTTCGGTGAGTCAGGGCGTGCTGCACGCGGCGACCGTGCCGGTCGCGGTGTTGCCGAAGCACCCCCGGCCACGGCGCTGACAGGCACGGACGGGCCCCGGAGCCGGGTACGGGCTCCGGGGCCCGCCCGCTTCCGGGGCCGGTGTGTTCCGGGGGCCGTCGCGCCCCGGATCCGGTCCGAGGCCGAGAGCCGGAGGATGCCGGTCAGACCGCCGACCAGCCGCCGTCCACCGGAAGCAGTACGCCGTTGATGTTGCTCGCGGCGTCGGAGGCCAGGAAGACGATGGCCGCGGCGAGTTCGTCGGCCTGGGCGACCCCGCCCATGTTGCCCATGTAGCGGCCCAGGACGGCCGGTCCGGACGCCTCGGCGTCCGCGTCGACCCTGATCCCGGTGGCCGTACCGCCCGGGGCGACCGCGTTGACCCGGATGCCCTGGTCCCGGTACATGACCGCGGTGGACTTCACCAGGCCCACCACCCCGTGCTTGGCGGCGGTGTAGGCGGCCCCGGCGGCGCTGCCGCGCAGGGAGGCCTCGGATGCGGTGAACACCACGGATCCCCGGCCCCGCTCGACCATGTGCGGCAGGACGGCGCGGGTGAGCAGGAAGGGCGCGGTCAGGTTGACCCGGATGAGCCGCTCCCAGAGCGCGTCGGTGACGTCGGCGGTCGCGGACATGTCGTCCATGATCCCGGCGTTGTTGACCAGGACGTCGATCCCTCCGAAGCTCTCCAGGGCGGTGGCGACGACCTCGTCCACGACCTCCTGGCGGCTGAGGTCGCCCGCGACGCTCTCCGCGGTGCCCCCGGCGGCGCGGATCTCCTGGACGGCGGTGGCGGCGGAGTCACCGTCGAGGTCGGCGACCAGGACCCGGGCTCCCTCCTGTGCCAGGCGCAGCGCGGTGGCCCGCCCGATGCCGGAGCCGCCCCCGGTGACGACGGCGTTCTTCCCGGCCAGACCCGATGCGGTCATGACGTTCCTCTGTTCTCCCCTGCTGGGGCTCTTCCCCGCGCCCCGCTGAGCGCCGGACCCGGGTGACCTCCGTGGTCACAATTGTCACTGTAGGACTTTTTGTCACTGAAAGACAATTATTCTGGAGCAGGACCACCAGCTCAGTAGAGTTGGCGGCACAGAGGAGACACACGGAGGAGGGCGCGTGCCCCAGGACCAGAACCCCTCCCCCGGGCCGTCCGTCCGGGGGCGGCCGCCCATGAGCAGTCGACGCAGGGAGGTCGTGCGCATGCAGATCGCCCGAGCCGCCGTGGAGCTGTTCACCGCCAAGGGGGTGGCCGCGACCACGGGTGACGACATCGCCCACGAACTGGGGATCTCCACCCGTACGCTGTGGCGCTACTTCCCGAGCAAGGAGAGCTGCGTACGCCCACTGCTCACCGACGGGCTCGACCTCGTGGCGGACCGCCTGCGGTCCTGGCCCGCCGAGCTGTCACTCGCCGAGCACCTGGAGCGTTCGGGCGCCCTCGACGGGGGCACCGGAGCCGCCCTGGGCGCCCCGACGCTCGACCTCATCCGGATGACCCGCACGGAGCCCGGGCTCAGGGCCGTGTGGCTGGAGGTCCACCACACCGCCGAGGACGTCTTCGCCGAGGCCGTCGCCGAACGCGCCGGCGCCACACCCGACACCCTGTCCGTCCGGGTCCAAGCCGCCGCCATCAACGTGGCGCTGCGGGTGGCCTCGGAGCAGCTCGCCGCCGGCGGACAGCACGACGGGAACATGATCGGCCTGGTCCAGGAGGCCCTGACCACCGTCGGCGACGGTCTCGGACCGCTCCCCGAGCGCCGCGGAGCGCGGAACACCCGTACATAGAGCGCTCTCCGGACGGGAGGGAGCGCTCTGCCGCTCGGATCCACCGCCCGTCCCCCACCACCATCCGAGGAACCCGATGTCCCAGCTGCACCCTGACCTGTCCCGCGCCCGGTTCCTGCCCACACCGTCCATCGGCCCGCGCACGGCCCGCATGGCCCAACGGCTCGCCGACCGCATGCGGCCGGGCCCGACCCCCTCGGACCTGGTGATCGAGGAACACGCCGCTCCGGGCCCCGGGGGCGCGCCCCCGGTCGCCCTGCGCGTCTACCGTCCCCGGTCGTCGGAGGGTCCCTCCCCCGCCCTGCTGTGGATCCACGGCGGCGGGTACCTCTTCGGCAGCCCGATCCAGGACGAGAAGGGGAGCATCGAGTTCGCCCGGGAGCTGGGCGCCACCGTGGTCGCCGTCCGGTACCGCAAGGCGCCCGACCACACCGCACCGGCACCGGTCGAGGACGCCTACGCCGCCCTTTCCTGGACGGTCGACAATGCCGACCGGCTGGGCCTCGACCCCGACCGCGTCGCGATCGGCGGGGCCAGCGCGGGCGGCGGCGCCGCCGCGGCCCTGGCGCTGATGTGCCACGACCGCGGCGGTCCCCGGCCGGTGTTCCAGCTGCTCGTCTACCCGATGCTGGACGACCGCACCACCCTGCGCACCGACCTGGACGGCCTCGACGTCCGCATGTGGTCGGTGGGCAACAACCGGTTCGCCTGGGAGTCCTATCTCGGCGGGGCCCCGGGGGCCGCGGAGGTCTCCCCCTACGCGGCCCCCGCCCGGCGCGCGGACCTGTCCGGACTGCCTCCGGCCTGGATCGGTGTGGGCACACTCGACCTGTTCCACGACGAGGACCTCGCGTACGCCGAACGCCTCCGCGCCGCGGGGGTGCCCTGCGGAACGACCGTGGTGCCGGGAGCCTTCCACGGGTTCGACACGTTCTTCCCCGAGGCGGGCGTGGTCCGCGAGTTCCGCCGCGAACAGGTCGAGGCGCTCCGCGCGGCCTTCGGGGAGGGTGCTCCACCGCATCCCTGACCCCGCAACACTGCCCGGGAAGCACGGGGCGCGGGGCCCGGCCGAGAAGCACCGGTCCAGGAGCTCCGGTCCCACCGCCCCGCTACCCGCTCCACGCGGTTGGGATGGGCGCGGCCGGCGGCGAGCTAGCCGATGGACCGGCCCGCGTAGTCGGGGGCGGGTTCGGCGAGTGCGGCCAGCCGCGCGGCCACCTCCTCGGGGAGGGGGACCGCCCGGCCCTGCCCCTGGTCCACGTGGAGCGCCATGAGCTCCTCGGTCGCCGCCAGGGCTCCGTCGACCCGCATCTCGTGGCAGATCCGCACCTTCTTGGTGCCGGGTGCGGCGGTGTCGGGAGCGATCACCCGGGTGAGGACCTCGACCTCGGCGTCCGCACCGACCTCGTCCAGGTACCTCACGTGTGCCTCGACCGTGTACAGCGAGCAGCCGGACCGCTCCCGGTAGGCGGCGTCCAGGCCGACGCGGTCCATGAGGGCGTCCGTCGCGAACCCGAAGACCAGGACGTAGTAGGCCTCACTGAGGTGTCCGTTGTAGTCGATCCACTCGGGCCGCAGCCGCTGGGTGAAGGACGTGCTCACGCGTTCCGCCTCTCCAGCTCGGCGGCCTCCTCGCGCTCGACCTCCTCGAGCGCCCGGGCCACCGCGATGAGACGGCGGTCCCGCTGGGCGATGAGTTCGGCGGTGGAGCGTCCGGCCACGACCTCGTCGGTGCCCTTCACCATGCGGTCACGCAGCTCCTCGGTGAGTTCGGGGGCCTCGAGACGGGTCCACGGGGACTTGAGGGACGGACCGAAGTGGTCCAGCATGTGCGCCATACCGCCCTCTCCTCCGGCCAGGTGGAAGGTCAGGCAGGGGCCGAAGAAGGCCCAGCGCAGCCCGGGCCCGCTGGTCATCGCCAGGTCGATCTGCTCCACCGTCGCCTCGCCCTCGGCGACCATGTGCAGGGCCTCGCGCCAGGCGGCCTCCTGGATGCGGTTGCCGATGAACCCGGGAAGCTCCTGGTCCATGCTGATCACCGACTTGCCCGCGACACGGTAGAAGTCCGAGGCCCAGTCGACGGCCCACTGCTCGCTGAGTCCGCCGCCGACGACCTCGACCAGGGGGACGAGGTAGGGCGGGTTGAACGGGTGCCCGACCACGAGCCGTCCCGGGTCGGCCGCCTTCACCTGCATCTCGCTCATGCTGTAGCCGGAGGTGGACGAGCCGATGACCACACCCGCGGGGGTGGCGGCGTCGATCTCGGCCAGCAGGTCGATCTTGAGGTCGAGGCGCTCCGGTGCGCTCTCCTGGACGAAGTCGGCGTCGGAGACGGCCTCGGCCAGGGTGTCGACGACCCGCAGGTTCTCCTGCGAGGCTCCCTCGGCCAGGCCCAGCCGCTCCAGGGCGGGCCAGGCCGAGGCGACCAGTTCGCGGAGCTTGGCCTCGGCGTCGGGGGCGGGGTCCCAGGCGACCACCTGGTACCCGCGGCCGAGGAAGTGGGCGACCCAGCCTCCGCCGATGACGCCCGCGCCGACGCAGGCGACCGTGCGCACGGCCTCGGGGGTGGTTCTGGTGTTCTGTGTGGTCATCGTGTTCCTCATGTTGCTGGGGCTCGTGTTGCGGGGGGCGGGATCCGGGCTGGTCCGGACCCGCCGGGGCGGGGGCGCCCGCCGGACGCGGCGACGGTCAGGCCTGGGCCCCGTTCGCGCTGCGGAGCTTGAGCACGGCGCGGGTCTCCTCCGGGGTGGCCACACGGGCCCCGAGCTGCTCGATGATGTTGACGGCCTTCTCGGTGAGCTGGCCGTTGGTGGCCTTCACCCCGCGGCTGAGGTACAGGTTGTCCTCGAGCCCCACCCGGGCGTGCCCGCCGAGCAGCACCGACTGCGCCACCCACGGCATCTGCTTGCGACCGATGGAGAAGCTCGCCCACTCGGCGCCCTCGGGCAGCATGTTCACCATCGACTGGAGGACCGCCGGGTCGGACGGCGCGCCGTAGGGGATGCCGGTGCACAGCTGGAACATCGACGGGTCGTCGATGAGGCCCTCGGCGTGCATCGTCTTGGCGAACCACAGCTGGCCGGTGTCGAAGATCTCCAGCTCCGGGCGCACACCCAGTTCCTGGATGCGCTTGGCGCCCGCCCGCAGCATGTCCGGAGTGGAGATGTAGACGTTGCTGCCGTCGCCGAAGTTGAGGCTGCCGCAGTCCAGGGTGCAGATGTCCGGGAGCAGCTCCTCCACGTGCGGCAGGCGGTCCAGCCCGTTGACCAGGTCGGTGCCCTCCTCGAAGCGCAGCGGGTCCTCCTGGCCGATCACCAGGTCGCCGCCCATGCCGGCGGTGAGGTTGATGACGATGTCGATGCCGGTCTGGCGGATGCGGTCGACGACCTCACGGTAGAGCGCGTTGTCCCGCGAGGGCGCGCCCGTCTTCGGGTCGCGCACGTGGATGTGCACCGCGCTGGCCCCGGCCTCGGCAGCCTCGACCGCCGAGGCCGCGATCTGCTCGGGGGTCACCGGAACGTGCTCGCTCCGGCCGACGGTGTCCCCGGCGCCGGTGAGGGCACAGGTCAGGATGGGCTTGTGGTTCATGGTGTCGCTCATGGCGGTGCTCTGTCTCCGTAGTCCGTGTGGGTCCTGCGTGCCCGGGGCCGGGAGGGGTCGCCGCCCGGCCGGGCTGATCAGTCCGCGAGAACGTCCTTCTCGATGACCGCGTGAAGCGTGGTGCGCATGTGCTCGACGGACCGCCCGGGCATCCCGGTCATGACCTGGATCCCCATGCCGTCGATGAGGGCGGTGAGGCGTCTGGTCATCTCCTCGCCGTCGAAGGCGCGGAAGGACCCGCTCTCCTGCCCCTCGCGCAGGGTGCGGGCGATGGTCTCGTGCCAGCGCCGGTAGGAGTCGGCGTGCAGTTCGCGCATCCCCGGCTCGAGGGCGGCGGCCGCCCACACCTGCATCCAGACCGACCACTCCAGGCGCAGCCGTTCGGAGCCGGGCAGCTGGAGCTCGATGAGCTGCAGAAGCCGCTCGTGCGGATCGCGAATGGTGTGCAGGCTCGCCACCTGGCGGTCGAACGCCTGCTTCACCGAGTGGCGCAGCGCCTCCTCCAGGAGGAGGTCCCGGGTCGGGAAGTGGTAGTGGACGGTCGCGCTGGACGTCCCGCACAGCTGGGCCACCTGGGCGATCCGGACCGAGTGGTAGCCGTGTTCGGCGATCAGCTGCCACGCGGCCTCGATGATCTGGAGTCTGCGGTTGTGCTCCTTGGCGGCTCCGGGCCGGTCGGCCAGACTCGCGGGCGGCGGAGTCACCGCCGACGAGTCGCGCGGAGCCGCCGAGACGGTCTCGGCCGCGTCGTCGCCGTTGAGCAGCCAGTGGACGGTCACCCCCGTCTCGTCGGCGATCCCGGCCAGTTCCAGGGCCGTGAAACGCCGGGTCCCGGTCAGGGACTTGGAGAGCTTGGTGGGGTCGAGGCCGAGCCGTCCCGCGAACTCCCGCTGGGACAGCCCGGACCTGCGGATGGCCTCACGTGCCCTGCCGCGCACATCTGCTTGGTCGCTCACGGAAGCGAAGGTAGCAACAGAATAGCGATAATCGCAACGAGCCCTCTGGTTGCCACTTCGTTACAAACATCCCACCTCTCACCCACGTGCGTCACGCAACCCTTACCACCAGCCGTTTTCTCTCTGACTCCATCCTCGCGCGCACGATGAAATCGCAACGATGCGACACCTGACTGTTTGATAAGTCAACCGCAACACAGTAGGAACTAGAAGGCCCCTGACCCCGAGCCCGGAGGTGACCCGAGCCATCCGTTGGAACATCGACAGCAAAGTCTTCTGGCCCGCCCTGATCATGGTGGTCGGCTTCACCGCACCCTTCGTGCTCGCCCCGGAGGCGGGAGAGCGCCTCCTCGGGGGCGTGTTATCCCAACTCCAGTCGAACCTCGGCTGGGCGTACATGTGGTTCGTCGTCGCACTCGCCCTCCTGCTCGTCTGGCTGGCCTTCTCCAGGTACGGCAACATCAGGATGGGCGGCGCCGAGGACCGCCCCGAGTTCTCCACCCCCACCTGGCTCGCGATGATCTTCACCGCCGCGATCGGCGGCGGCCTCATGTACTGGGGAATCATCGAGTGGGCGCACTACCACGTGGATCCCCCCTACCAGCTCGAACCGCGTGGCGCCGAGGCCGCCGAGTGGTCGGCCACCTACCCCCTCTTCCACTGGGGCCCCACCGCCTGGGCCGTCTTCTGCGTCCCGACCCTGGCCCTCGCGTACGCCTACCACGTACGGCGCGCCCGCCACCTGCGCCTCAGCGAGGCCTGCCGGGGCGTGCTGGGCGACCGCGTCGACCGCTGGCCCGGGCGGGTGATCGACGTCTTCTTCATCATCGGGATGATCGGCGCGGCCGGCACCTCTCTGGGCCTGGCCGTGCCCACCATCGCCGAAGGCGCCTCCCGCATGCTGGGGATCGAGGCGGGAGCCACCCTCAACACCGTCGTCATCGGCCTGTGGACCCTGCTGTTCGCCGGCAGCGTCTTCCTCGGGCTGCACCGCGGCCTGAAGCGCCTCGCCAACCTCAACCTCTACCTGGCCGCGACCCTGGGGGTCCTGATCCTGCTGGTGGGGCCGGCGGTGTTCGTCATCGACACCCTCACCAACAGCGTCGGCATGCTCGCCCAGAACATCCTGCGCATGAGCACCTACACGGATCCCGTCGGGGGTTCGGGCTTCCAGGAGACCTGGACCGTCTTCTACTGGGGCTGGTGGATCTCCTACGGCCCGTTCGTCGGCATGTTCTGCGCCAAGATCTCCAAGGGCCGCACCGTCCGGCAGATCATCGTCGGGATGTGCGGCTTCGGAAGCCTGGGCTGCTGGCTCGCGTTCGCCCTGCTCGGCAACTCCGGGATGGCCTTCGAGCTGCGGGGGAACGCGGACATCGTCGACACCCTGGAGGCCGAGGGTGCGGTTTCGGCCATCTTCGCCACACTGGAGGCGTTCCCGCTCAGGGAGGTCATCACGCCGCTCTTCCTGGTGCTCCTGCTGATCTTCCTGGCCACGACCCTGGACTCGGCGTCCTACATCATGGGGTCGGCCACCTCGCGCGACCTGCCCAACGATGTCGAGCCCTCGCGGTTCAACCGCGTGCTGTGGGCCTGCGTGCTCACCGCGGTGTCGGTCTCGGTGATGTCCGCGGGGGGCACCGAAGCACTGCAGAGCCTGTCGGTCGTGACCGCGTTCCCGCTGATCGCCATCCTGAGCCTGGTGGCCGTCTCCCTCGTCCGCTGGCTCCGCGCCCACGAGGGCGCCACGGCGGAACACGCTCCCGAGGGCGGTCCGGCGGAGTCCGCCCCCGAGAGCGGTCCGGACCGGACCGCGGCCTGACCCGGCCGGGGCACCCACCCCGTCACCGCCCCGGTCCTCGCGCCGAGGTCTCAGCCCCTGGGACCCCACCGACAACAGTTCTGGACTTTCGGGTCCTGACCTGGTGGCCGGGTGGTGAAAAACCTGGCCACCCGGTGGCCTGGTCACGGGAAAACCGGGCCACCAGGTGCCCCGGTGGCCGTTCGGGAACGGCCACCGGGAACACGAATTCGGACACGGGTACACACGGGTACACGCAGTCACACAGAGCGATCTTCATCATGCCGATCGGTGCGAAAACCCTTTCTTTTCGAGCTTTCAGCGGTTAATGTGGCGCCGCCCTGCCCCACCCCCCGGGCGCATCGGAAGGAACCCATGCCGCACCTCCCCCCGAACCAGAGCGCGCAGATTCCCGCCCCCCGTTCCCCCTCCGCCCCACCGCCCGCCGCACCCGAGCCGGTCCGGCTGGACGCGGCCGTCATCGGGGCGGGGTTCGGCGGCATGTACGCCCTTCACCGCCTGCGCGACCGCCTCGGCCTGACCGCGCACGCCTTCGAGGCCGGAGACGGTGTCGGCGGCACCTGGTACTGGAACCGCTACCCGGGTGCCCGCTGCGACGCCGAGTCGGTCTTCTACTCCTACTCCTTCGACGAGGACCTCCAGCAGGAGTGGGTCTGGAGCGAGCGCTACGCCGCCCAGCCCGAGATCCTCTCCTACGCCGAACACGTCGCGGACCGCCTGGACCTGCGCCGCAGCATCACCTTCGGGACCCGGGTGAGCTCCGCCCACTACGACGAGGACCGGTGTCTGTGGCTGCTGGCCACCGACACCGGGCGACGTGTCGAGGCCCGCTACCTGGTCACCGCGCTGGGGTGCCTGTCCGCGGCCCAGGCCCCCGGCATCGACGGGCTCGACGGCTTCCTGGGCGAGGTCCACCACACCGCCCACTGGCCTCACGAGGGGGTCGACCTGTCCGGGAAGCGGGTGGCCGTGATCGGCACCGGCTCCTCCGGGATCCAGGCCGTCCCCGAGATCGCGAACCTGGCCGAGCACCTCACCGTCTTCCAGCGCACTCCGCACTACACCGTCCCCGCCCGCAACCGCCCCCTCACCGAGGAGGAGTTCGACGACGTCCGCGACCGCTACCCGGAGCTGCGGGAAGAGGCCCGGGACACCGCCGTCGGGCTGCTGCTGGACCCGCCTCCCGGCAACGCCGCCGACCTGACGGAGACGGAGCGGACCGCGGAGCTGGAGCGCCGCTGGCACCGGGGCGGCCTGGGATTCATCTCCGCCTTCGGGGACCTGCTCATGGACGAGACCTCGAACACGATCGCCGCCGACTACGTGCGCGAGCGCATACGGGAGACCGTCCGGGACCCGCGTACGGCGGAGCTGCTGACCCCCGCCGACTACCCCATCGCCACCAAGCGCATCTGCCTGGACACCGGCTACTACGAGGCCTTCAACCGGGAGAACGTGTCCCTGGTCTCGGTCCGGGACACCCCGATCGAGCGGATCACCCCCACCGGGGTACGGGTCGACGGCACCGACCACGAGTTCGACGTGATCGTCTTCGCCACCGGGTTCGACGCGATGACCGGCGCCTACACCCGCATGGACCTGCGCGGTCGCGACGGGCGAAGGATCGACGAGGAGTGGCGGGCCGGTCCGCGCGCCTACCTGGGTGTGGCGGTCTCCGGGTTCCCGAACCTGTTCACGGTCACCGGCCCGGGGAGCCCTTCGGTGCTCACCAACATGATGGCCTCCATCGAACAGCACGTCGACTGGATCACCGACTACATCGACCACCTGGAGCGCTCGGGGGTCGCGGCGGCCGAGGCGGAGGAGGAGGCCCAGGACTCCTGGGTGGCGCACGTCGCCGAGGTCGCCTCCCACACCCTCTACTCCCGGGCGGGTTCCTGGTACATGGGCGCCAACGTCGAGGGCAAGCCGCGGGTGTTCATGCCCTACGCGGGCGGCCTGAACCTGTACCGGCAGCAGTGCGATCGGATCGCCTCCCAGGGCTACCCGGGTTTCACGCACACCGCGAAGCGGTCCCGGGGCAACCCCAGCCGAAAGCACCTCCGGCCCGCTCGTTAGGGTTCCCACTGGCCCTGCCGGGGCACCGCTTCCTTGGAGTGGCGGTGCCCCGGCACGGCCGTCGGCAACACCGGCAAGGGCGCCGGACCATGCCAGCCGCATCACGGAGTCCAGGAGGCATCCGGCATGTTCGAGAAGATACTGGTGGCCAACCGCGGTGAGATCGCCATCCGTGCGTTGCGCGCGGGGCACGAGGTGGGGGCGCGCACCGTAGCGGTCTTTCCCCACGAGGACCGCCACTCGCTGCACCGGCTCAAGGCCGACGAGGCCTACCAGATCGGGGAGCCCGGGCACCCCGTCCGCGCGTACCTGTCGGTCGACGAGATCGTCCGCGCGGCACGGGAGGCGGGCGCCGACGCCGTCTACCCCGGGTACGGCTTCCTGTCGGAGAACCCGGAGCTGGCCCGGGCCTGCGCCGAGGCGGGCATCACCTTCGTGGGTCCGCCCGCCGAGGTGCTGGAGCTGACCGGCAACAAGGCGACCGCCATCGCCGCCGCCAAGCGGGCGGGCATCCCCGTGCTGGACTCCACCGAGCCCTCCACCGACGTGGACGGGCTGGTGGCCGCGGCCGAGGAGATCGGCTTCCCCGTGTTCGTCAAGGCCGTGGCCGGCGGCGGCGGCCGGGGCATGCGCCGTGTGGACGCGCGCCCCGCGCTCCGGGAGTCCATCGAGGCGGCCATGCGCGAGGCCGAGACCGCCTTCGGCGACCCCACGGTGTTCCTGGAGCGCGCCGTGGTGGACCCGCGCCACATCGAGGTGCAGATCCTCGCCGACGGCGAGGGCAACGTCATCCACCTGTACGAGCGCGACTGCTCGGTGCAGCGCCGCCACCAGAAGGTCGTGGAACTGGCCCCGGCGCCCAACCTCGACCCGGAGCTGCGCGAGCGCATGTGCCAGGACGCGGTGCGGCTGGCCCGGGAGCTGGGCTACCGCAACGCGGGCACGGTCGAGTTCCTGGTGGGCCGGGACGGCCGGCACGTGTTCATCGAACTCAACCCGCGCATCCAGGTCGAGCACACGGTGACCGAGGAGGTCACCGACGTCGACCTCGTGCAGTCGCAGATCCGGATCGCCTCCGGTGAGACCCTCGCCGACCTGGGCCTGTCCCAGGACGCGATCGTCCTGCACGGCGCCGCCCTGCAGTGCCGCATCACCACCGAGGACCCGGCCAACGGCTTCCGGCCCGACACCGGGACGATCAGCGCCTACCGCTCCCCCGGCGGCTCGGGCATCCGCCTGGACGGCGGCACCGCGGCCGCGGGTTCGGAGGTCAGCGCCTACTTCGACTCCCTGCTGGTCAAGCTCACCTGTCGGGGCCGCGACTTCGCCACGGCGGTGAGCCGCGCCCAGCGCGCGGTCGCCGAGTTCCGGATCCGCGGCATCTCCACCAACATCCCCTTCCTCCAGGCGGTCCTGGAGGACGAGGACTTCCGGCAGGGCCGGGTCACGACCTCGTTCATCGAGGAGCGCCCCCAGCTGCTGACCGCCCGGCCCTCCGCCGACCGCGGCACCCGCCTGCTCACCTACCTGGCCGACGTGACGGTGAACAAGCCGCACGGCGAGCGCCCGCACCTGATCGACCCGGTCGTCAAGCTGCCCGCCGTTCCCGAAGGCGCGCCGCCGGCCGGGTCCAAGCAGCGCCTGACCGAGCTGGGCCCCGAGGGGTTCGCGCGCTGGCTGCGCGCCTCCGACACGCTGGGGGTCACCGACACCACCTTCCGCGACGCCCACCAGTCGCTGCTGGCCACCCGGGTGCGCACCCAGGACCTGCTGGCGGCGGCGCCCGCCGTGGCGCACACCCTGCCCGAACTGCTCTCCCTGGAGTGCTGGGGCGGCGCCACCTACGACGTGGCGCTGCGGTTCCTCGCCGAGGACCCCTGGGAGCGGCTCGCCGCACTGCGCGAGGCCGTGCCCAACGTGGCCCTGCAGATGCTGCTGCGCGGCCGCAACACGGTCGGGTACACGCCCTACCCCACCGAGGTCACCAACGCGTTCGTGCGCGAGGCCGCCGCCACGGGTGTGGACATCTTCCGGATCTTCGACGCCCTCAACGACGTCGAGCAGATGCGCCCGGCGATCGAGGCGGTCCGCGAGACCGGCACCGGGGTCGCCGAGGTGGCGCTGTGCTACACCGCCGACCTGTCGGACCCGGCCGAGAAGCTGTACACGCTGGACTACTACCTGAGGCTGGCCGAGCGGATCGTGGAGTCCGGCGCGCACGTGCTCGCCGTCAAGGACATGGCCGGGCTGCTGCGCGCCCCGGCCGCCGCCCGCCTGGTGAGCGCGCTGCGGAGCGAGTTCGACCTGCCGGTCCACGTGCACACGCACGACACCCCGGGCGGCCAGCTCGCCACCTACCTCGCCGCGGTGAACGCCGGCGCGGACGCGGTGGACGGCGCCGTCGCCTCCATGGCGGGCACCACCTCGCAGCCCTCGCTCTCGGCGATCGTGGCCGCCTTCGACCACTCCGCCACCCCCACCGGGCTGTCCCTGGACGCGGTGAACGAGCTGGAGCCGTACTGGGAGGCGGTACGCCGGGTGTACGCGCCCTTCGAGGCGGGCCTGAGCTCCCCGACCGGGCGGGTCTACCACCACGAGATCCCCGGCGGCCAGCTGTCCAACCTGCGCACCCAGGCCACCGCGCTGGGGCTGGGCGACCGGTTCGAGGACATCGAGGCGATGTACGCCGCCGCCGACCGCATGCTGGGCCGCCTGGTGAAGGTGACCCCCTCCTCCAAGGTGGTGGGCGACCTGGCCCTGCACCTGGTGGGCGCCGGGGTCTCCCCCGAGGAGTTCGAGAAGGACCCGGACCGGTTCGACGTGCCCGACTCGGTGGTGGGCTTCCTCCGCGGTGAGCTGGGTGTGCCCCCGGGCGAGTGGCCCGAGCCGTTCCGCACCAAGGCGCTGCGCGGGCGCGGCGAGCCCCGTGCCACCGAGGAGCTGAGCGAGGTGGACCGCGCCGGGCTGGCCGAGGAGCCGCGCGCCACCCTGAACCGGCTGCTGTTCGCCGGACCCACGAAGGAGTTCGAGGCGCACCGCGCCGCCTACGGCGACACCAGCGTGCTCGACAGCAAGGACTTCTTCTACGGTCTGCGCGAGGGCGAGGAGCACGTGGTGGACCTGGAGCCGGGTGTGCGCCTGCTCATCGGCCTCCAGGCGGTGAGCGAGGCCGACGAGCGCGGCATGCGCACCGTCATGACCACCCTCAACGACCAGCTCCGGCCGCTGCACGTGCGGGACCGGTCACTGGCCTCGGACGTGCCCGAGGCGGAGAAGGCCGACCGCAACGACCCCTCCCAGGTCGCGGCGCCCTTCGCCGGTGTGGTCACCCCGGTGGTGGCCGTGGGCGACGAGGTCAAGACCGGGGACACGGTCGCCACCATCGAGGCGATGAAGATGGAGGCCTCGATCACGGCACCGCAGGACGGTGTGGTCTCCCGGGTGGCCGTCGACGGCGTTCGGCGCGTGGAGGGCGGCGACCTGATCGTCCAGCTGGGCTGAGGTTCCGGGCCCGGAGCGTCCGTGGCTCCCAAGGGCTCCGGGCAGCCGTCGTGACCGGCGGCCGCCCGGGGCCAGGGCATGGGGCGCGCCCACCGGTCACAACGCCGGAAGCCTTGTGCCGCAGGGGTTTCCGCGCGGATCCGGGCTTTGCGAACCGGGCGGGATCAGCCAGACTGGACCCGCCCAGCCCTCGAACCGGATGGATCCCCGTGAGTGACTCCCCCGTCGTACCCGAAGGCGTCGACCTCTCCGCTCCGCACTCCGCACGGGTGTGGAACTACTGGCTCGGCGGCAAGGACAACTACCCCGTCGACCGTGAACTCGGCGACCAGATCCTCGGTATCCACCCCAAGATCGCCGTCGACGCCCGCGCGGGCCGCGCCTTCCTCGTCCGGACCATCACCCACCTGGCCGTCGAGGAGGGTGTCCGGCAGTTCCTGGACGTGGGCACGGGGCTGCCCACCCACCAGAACACCCACGAGATCGCCCAGGCCGCCGCCCCGGATTCGAAGGTCGTCTACGTGGACAACGACCCCATGGTGCTCGCCCACGCCCGCGCGCTGCTGACCGGCACCGAGGAGGGCGCCACCGAGTTCGTCGACCACGACCTGCGTGACACCGAACGGGTCCTGGCCAGGGCCGGTGAGCTACTCGACTTCAGCCGGCCGGTCGGGCTTTCGATCATCGGCACCCTCGGCCACATCCCCACCCTGGAGGAGGCCGTGGACCTCGTCCGCTCGTACCTGGCGGGACTGCCCTCCGGCAGCTTCCTGGTGGTGGCCGACGCCGTCCTACCCGACGAGGGCAGCGCCGCGGAAGCCCTGGACGAGTGGAACAAGGAAGCCGCACTGGCCTACCGCGGCCACACTCTCGCGGAGTTCACCTCCTACTTCGACGGCCTGGAGCTGCTCGAGCCCGGCGTGGGCCCCAGCCCTCTGTGGCGCCCGGCGCCGGTGGACGTCGGCCGCACCCCCGACACCGACATGTACGGCGCCGTCGCCCGCAAACCCTGAGCAGGCACCCCTCCTCCGGGCGGCGGACCGGAGGAGGGGGCGGTCCGGTCACCGATCGGTCCACCCCCTCGGCCGGACCCGACGTCATCGATGCCGGCGCCGGGGAACAGCGGCGGTCAGGCGGTCCTGTTCAGGACCGGCAGGTAGCCGGAGCCGTGCCCGGTGCCGTTGGGGTGGTAGGAGCTCTCCACCGGCCACGTCGGTCCGTGGATCCAGCTCGTGGAGGCGCAGATGCGGTGGCCCTCGAAGGCCGGGCTGACGTCGGCGTAGACGAACCCGTGGGCCTGGGCCCGGTTGCGCAGCTGCGCGTTGAGGGTGTCCGCGGTGGCGTTGATGCGTTCGCGGCGCTCGACGGTGATGGCTCCGAAGCAGGAGGACGTCTCGTACAGGCGCGGGTAGCCCAGGACGACGACGCGGGCTCCGGGGGCCTTCGCGCGGATGTCCGAGTAGAGACCGTCGAGTTGGCCGGACAGGCTCTGGGCGATGTACCGGTCGGAGTTGTCCAGAGCCGAGAAGCAGGCCTCGTCCGAGCCGGTGCGACAGGAGACGACCACGTCGACGAAACCGGCGTCGTTGCCGCCGCTGGTCACACTGACCAGGTCGGTCGCCGAGGACAGCGTGCCGAGCTGCAGGCTGCGCACCGACGCCGAGGTCGCGCCGCCGCAGGCCTCGAAGCTGAAGGACGCGACGGAGTTCTGCGCGGCCCACAGCGCGGGATAGGCCCGGGAGGAGCGCTTGCACGAGGCGGAGAGGTCGTAGGATCCGGCACCCACACCGGACGAATAGGAGTCTCCGAGCGCGACGTAGTCGACGGAGGACTCCGCGTTGGCCGCTGCGGACGAGGAAGCGATCAGCAGCAGGGTGAGGAACAGGGTCGAGCAGAGGCGGTGGATCATCAGCGGGGGACCTTTCTTCGCACCTGGGGGCGTGCGAGGGGGAAGGGGGTGGTGCACGGGGTTCCGCGGGGACGGACCCGGCACGCATGTGAACGTAGATCAAGGAGGGAGAGCCCACCATGCCTGCAGGATCATTTGTTACCTTCAGGCAACCAAACTGGCACCTTGTATCTTTTGTTTCTCCCTGTGGGAATGCCGCCACGAGAGCCCGTGGCTCCGGACCGCGCGCCGGAGCGGGCGCAGGGCGTCCGGGAAGCGGGCCTGCGCCTGTTCGAGAACACGGCCGAGCGGTCCGCTTCCCCCCTCGGGGAAGCAGACGGGCTAGTTCCGGCGACTGAGGGCGGGGGCGAAACCGCTCGCGGCGGCGCTGCGGACCATCCGCTCGTAGGTCTCAACGTCGGCGCGGGCCGAGAGCCCGCCCCGCTCCGCCTCGGCGTCCCACACCCGCTCACCGCCCACGAACACCTGGCGGATGTTGCGGGGCTGGCAGGCCAGGACGTAGGTGGCGATCGGGTCCCACACCGGGCCGAGATCGGGTCGGCGCGGGTCGACCACCACCAGGTCGGCCTCCTTCCCCACCTCCAGCGAGCCCACCCGGTCGGCCACGCCGACCACGTCCGCGGCCCCCAGGGTGTGCGCCCGGAACACCTCGTGCGGGGACATCACGTCGGCGCGCAGCCCCTGGGAGCGCTGCTGGTAGAGGCCGAACCGCATGTTCTGGAAGGGGTCGGAGACATCCGTGCAGGACTGGTCGTCCAGGCCCAGACCGATCCGGATCCCGGCGTCGCGGAGCCGCACGGCGTCCATCGTCCCCGAACCCAGGCGGCCGTTCGAGGCGGGCTGCCAGGACACGGGGCTGTCGGCGGCGGCCAGCGCTCCGACCATGTGGTCGGTGGGGTGGACGAAGTGACCGAAGACCATGTCCGGGCCGAGCAGCCCGGCCTGCTCGTACCAGGAGAAACGGGAGCGCTGGAGGTCGATCTGCTCGGCGGTCTCGACGAAGTGCGCCTGGTTGGCGACCCCGTGCTCGGTCATCATGGCGCGTTCGCGCTCGGCGGTGGCCGGGGAGCTCGACCACTGGACCGCACCGTAGACCGCGCCGCCCAGGTCGAGCCGGGAGCGGCCGGGTCCGGCGGCCCTCCGGTGGGCCATCACGTGTCCGAAGGCGGCGAAGGACTCCTCCTCCGGGAGCTGTTCGTCGTCCAGGCGCACCGCGCTGATCGTGCGCAGACCGGCGTCGCGGGCGGCGTCCACCTGCCGGGTCAGGAAGTCGGGACCGTGGACGCGGGCGGCCCTGAGGGTGGAGCTCGACCGGTCGAAGGTGGACACCACCCGGCTCTGGAGGAAGTTGAACGCCGAGGTCACCCCGTGGGAGAGCACGTCCAGCGCGCCGTGGACGGTCATCCAGTAGAGGTCGTCGGGTTCGGCGCCGACCAGCATCAGCGAGTTGCGGGAGACCCACTCGTAGAGGGTGGAGTCGGGGGCCACCCCGCGCATCCCCGAGGTGAACAGGTGGCTGTGCGCGGACACGAACCCGGGGGCGACGAACGCCTGCCCGGCGTCGAACCGCTCCCCCGGCGCCGGCGGCGGGGCGCCCTCGCCGAGACCGGCGATGCGGCCGTCCTCACCGATCCGCAGCCAGCCCTCCATCCAGACGGGCCGCCCCTCCTCGTCCACGGTGGCGGTGAGCAGGACGGCGTTGACGATCGTGAGCATCGTTTCCTCAGGGGTGGGGGCGGGGGTGGGTGAGGTTCAGCCGCGCCGCATCCGCACGAGCACGCCGCGGACGTGCTCCTCGGCGGCCGTGCGCGCCGCGTTCGGGTTGCCCGACTCCAGGGCCTCGACGATCGCGGTGTGCTCGCGGTGCGCGGCCCGGCGGTTCGCGCTGAGGTTCCACATCGAGCCCCGGTGCAGGTGGGCGCGGGCCTCCAGCCGGTCGAGCTCCTCGATGAGGGTCGCGTTGCCCGAGCACTCCCGGATGTAGGAGTGGAAGGCGACGTCGCTCGCGGTGTCCCGCGCGGTGTCGGGTTCCCGGGCCAGGTCGCGGCCCTGATCCTCGACCATCTCCCACAACTCGGCCACCTGCGCCGAGTCCAGCCGGGTCGCGGCCTCCTCGGCGGCCAGTCCGTCGAGCACCGCGCGCACTCTGAGGACGTCGCGCATCCGGTCGTCGTCCAGCCGGATCACCTTGGCAGCGGCGTTCGGGGTGCTCTCGGCGAGGCCGTCGTGGATGAGCCCCAGTACCGCCTCGCGGACCGGGCTGCGGCTGATGCCCAACCGCGCGGCCAGGGCGGCGACGCTCAACTGCGTCCCCGGCTCCAGCTCCCCGGACAGGACGAGTCCGCGCAGGTGCTCACGGGCCGAGTCCGCCAGGGACATGCCTTCGATTCTGCTCATCACCGGTGTTCTCCCAGCCTCCGCCGCGGGCGGCGCCACCGCCGCCCGCGTCCGCCTCGCCGCAGCCATCCTAGGACTCCGTGGCGCCCGTCCCCGGGGCGGTGTAGTTGGCCTTGACCCGCTGGTCGAGGAAGTCCCGCGCGGAGATCGGCGGGTAGAGGCCCTCCGGCCCCTGGATGAGCGCGTCCCGGTCGGCCTGGGCGAAGAACGCCACGCTGTAGCGGTCACCCTGATACTCACCGGCACCGGGGCTGCGCACCCGGTGGAAGTTGGAGGGCAGCCGGTCGTCGCTCCAACGGGTGAGCATGTCACCGATGTTGCAGGTGATGCGGCTGGACGACGGCTCGACCGAGGTCCACTGCTGCTCCTCGGCGTCCTTGCCCGGGCACACCTGGAGTCCGCCCTGACCGTCGCGCTGGAACAGCAGGGTGAGGCAGTCGAAGTCGGTGTGCGCGCCCGCGCGCCAGCGGCCCGGGACGCCGCGCAGCTCCTCGGGCACCGCGAAGTAGTGCAGCAGGCGCAGGGTGCTCTGGTAGTGCTCCGAGGAGGGGTCGTGGGCGCGGGTGAAGTGGTCCCGGTCCAGGCCGAGCCGGTCGGCGAAGCAGGACAGCACGCGCATGGCCACCCGGTGGCAGTGCTCCTCGAAGTCCAGGACGACCTGCCGGAAGCCGGCCAGTTCGTCCTCCGAGGGCCAGCGGCCCTCCATGTGCGGACGGGTGACCTGGTAGGACTCCTTCTGGTCGGCGGTACCGATGGACGGGCGGACCTGGGACAGGCTCTCCCATCCGGCGTTGAGCTCCTTGACCAGCGGGTAGCGGGCCTTGGTCGCCTCCGGCAGCGCGAAGAGGCGCTCGGCCATCGCGAAGGCGCCGTCCGTCTCGGCCCGGCTGATGCCGTGGCCCTCGAGCTGGAAGAACCCGATGTCGGTGGCGGCGGCCCAGAGCTGCTCGGTGATCTCCTCGCGGCGGTCGTCGAAGTCGCTGAGGTCGATGACCCGGATCTCCCGGGAGAACGTCTCGGTGCCGATTCCGCCCATCTGGCGTTCGCGGTCGAGCTCGGTGAGGTGGTGGGTGGTCACGGTGGTCTCCTCCGTCAGTGGTGGATGGTGGCGGTGTGTTCCGCGGATGGGTGCGGGCGTGGTCGGGGCGGCGGTCACTCGCCGACGCTGATGCCGGGGTCGAGGAAGTCGGTGTTCACGAGGTCGTCGACGGTCAGGTCCTCGGGGACGTCCGAGCCGCCGGCGCGGAGCAGCGGGGCGAAGTCGTCGATGACGCGCTGGACGCGTTCGAGGTCGAAGCTGCCGACGGTGCCGTCGGTCTCGTCACCGATCAGCCCCTCGGCCAGGAGGGTCTGCGAGGAGTACTCGGCCAGCTCGGCGCTGTAGGGGGTGAAGTTCGGGTTCCGGGCGACCACGTCCACGACCGTGTCGTTGACCGGCCCGGGGTCGCCGTGGAAGTCGGCGGTGGCCTGCTGGACCATCGGGACGAGGCGCTCCAGGCAGGGCGCGAGCTCCTCCACCCGGTCCGAGCGCACGGTGACGGTGCGGGCGTACCCCTCGTAGCCGAGGTCGCGGATGAGCTCGTAGGCGACCGGCCGGTTCCAGGCCGGGACCTCGTTCTCGTAGACGAACGGCTCGGAGTTGGCGAACCCCTGCTGGGCGAAGACGGGTTCGGCGGCGAAACGGGCCGGGGAGTTGTCGTAGCTGGTGTCGATCTGGTCGGCGTCGAGCAGCCCCTCGGACACCAGCCACTCCGGGTACAGCTGCCCCTGGGAGACCACGACCGCGGCCCCGGAGTCGCGGATGTCCGACACGCCCGCCCAGTCCGGGTGGGTCTCGGGGTCCCACATGAGCATCTGGGCGCTGCCGCGCAGCAGGGTGGTGACGGCGGTGACGGGCTGGTCCCCCGATGCGGCGATCGCCTGCTCGGAGTGGGCCAGGCCGAGGGTGATGTCCTCGTCCACGTACATCTGGGAGGGCACGGTCTGGAAACCGATGGCCGGACCGCCCGCCCTGATCTCCAGGTCGACGCCGGTGCCGAGACCGTCGACCGCGAGCGGGCCAGTCACGGAGCCGGCCTCGGCGTCGACGGTGTAACCGGGGCCGAGGAGGCCGAAGAGCGGCCCGGAGTCCGTCTCGGGCTCCCACTGGAGCTGGACGACCACGGTGGCGGGGCACACGTCGTCCAGGCGCTGGTCGGCGGCGACGGGTTCGAGTTCGGCGCTCTCCTGCGGAGCCTCGGCGAAGAGGCAGCCGGACAGGAGCAGGGTGAGGCAGAGCGCGGAAGCCGCGGTCGGCACGGCCGCACGGAAGGGGCGGGGCCGCGAGAGCCGGGGCCGGGAGGGGCCGGGGCAGGGCAGCGGGGCGGAGAGGGGTCGGGGCGTCATGGGGGCTCCGGAAGGGTGAGGGGCTGGGCACCGGTGCGGGAGGCGGGGAGGGGCGAGGGGAGGGGCGAGGGGAGGGGGACGCGGGCAGGGGCGGCGCTGGGATCAGGGCCAACGGCGGGGGGGGGGGGG
>NZ_ANBA01000016.1 GCF_000341085.1 Nocardiopsis ganjiahuensis DSM 45031
GAGGCGCTGCACCACCGTGAACACGCTGAAGACGGCCACGCCCAACAGCGCCGCGAGGAGGATGGCGGCGATGAGGTCCTCCGACTGCAGACGGGCCCGGTAGGTGTCCAGGAGGGTCCCGATCCCGGCCTGTCCCTGCGCGAAGAACATGTCGCCGATGACGGCGCCGGTGACGGAGAGCCCCGCGGCGGTGCGCAGACTCGTGATGACCGACGGCAGGGCGGCGGGCAGCTGCAGGGACAGCAGGCGCCGCCAGCGTCCGGCCCGCCCCAGGGTGAACAGGTCGTGGAGGTCGCGGTCCACCGACTGGAGGCCGAACAGGGTCATCGACACGACCGGGAAGAACGCGATGAGGACGCAGACGATGGTTCTGGCCGGGAGCCCGTAACCGAACCACAGGCCGATCAGGGGCACGATCGCCAGCACGGGGACGACCTGGAGCACGACCGCGTAGGGGTAGACGACGCGTTCGATCGCGCGGGACTGGCTCATCAGCACCGCCGCGGCCACACCCAGGACCGCGGCGAGGAACAGCCCGAGCAGGGCCACCTGGGCGGTGACCGCCAGCGCGCGGAGCATGGTCCCCAGGGTGAGGGGGTCGAGCAGCGAGTGGGTGAGGACCCGGTGCGGCGGGGGCAGGAGGAACCGGCGGTCCTCGCTGAGCACGAGGTAGGACACCGCGTACCAGGCGGTGAGCGCGAGCAGCACCGAGACCAGAGGCGGAAGCGCCCCGTGCCGGCGCGACCGGCGGGCTGCGGCCGGTGCGGTCCCGGGGACGTCGGGCACGGACCGCCGGGCGTTGGAGGCGGGGCCGGTGTGGCGGGTGGGGAGTGTGTCAACCATCAGCTCACCCCGTTCAGGGCGGTGCCGACCTCGCGCACCCGCTCATGGAAGCCGGGTTCGTGGCGGAAGCCGGGCGTGCGCGGGTGAGCGGCCGGGTTGTCGACGATCCGCACGATCCTGCCCGGCCGGGGTGACATGACCACGATCCGCGAGGCCAGGAAGACGGCTTCGGAGACCGAGTGGGTGACGAACAGGGCGGTGAATCCGTGGGCGGTGTGCAGGCGCAGCAGTTCCTCCTGCATGCGCAGGCGGGTGAGGTCGTCCAGGGCACCGAAGGGCTCGTCCAGGAGCATCAGCTCCGGGCGCAGGGCCAGAGCCCGGGCCAGGGACACCCGCATGCGCATGCCGCCGGACAGCTCGCCGGGCAGGCCGGCGGCGAACTCGGTGAGCCCGACCGCCTCGATCGCCGCCTCCACCCGGGCACGGCGCTCCGCCCGGCCCACGCCCCGCAGGCGGGCCGACAGCTCCACGTTGGCCCGCACGCTCCGCCAGGGCAGGAGAGTGGGCGACTGGAAGATCACCCCGGTGGATTCGGGCCCCACCGCCACCGTCCCCGCCGTGGGGGCCTCCAGCCCGGCGGCCAGGCGCAGGAGCGTGGACTTCCCGCACCCCGAGGCGCCGAGCACCGCGACGAACTCGCCCCGGGACAGTTCGAGGTCGACCTCCGACAGCGCCAGTGTGCCGGTCGGGTAGCGCAGGTCCACCCCGGCGAAGGTGACGTCCGCCGGTGTGTGATGAGTCGGTGCGTCAGCGTGCCTGACGGTCTCGTAGAGCTTCACTACGCCCCATCCCCTCGGGTGTAGGCCGTCGCATGATTGCATGCAACCTGTGGTGAAATAGAGAGTAAAGGCGCTCTGTTGAATGCAGGTTGCCGAATATTTCGCCGAGATTGCTTGATATCGCATGCTGATCGGGAAGCCCTGACATGCGGACGACCCAGCACGCGGAATCGGCCGCGAGTTCCCCCGTCCCGGCCCGGGGCGGGACGGCGGCGGCCGGGAGGTTCATACGATGGGTGGCGACCTCGAACACGCGGGAACGCCCGCGACGAAAGGAGCCCCGGTGGCTGACGTGCCCGAACGCGCCCTGGTCGTGATGGCCCATCCCGACGACGCCGACTTCGCCTGTGCCGGAACCGTGGCGCTGTGGACCGAGGCCGGAACCGAGGTGGTCTACCTGATGGTCACCGACGGCGAGGCCGGCGGGGACGAGATCACCCTGGACAGCTCGGAGATCGCCGCGATGCGCCGGGAGGAGCAGCGCCGGGCCGCGGCCGAGGTCGGGGTCAAGGACGTGCGCTTCCTCGGGTACCCGGACGGAAGGGTGCTGGCCTCCCTCGACCTGCGCCGCGACATCTCGCGGGTGATCCGCCGGGTCCGGCCCGGGCGCGTGATCATCCCCAGCCCCGAACGCGACTGGGACAGCATCGCCGCCAGCCACCCCGACCACATGGCCACCGGAGAGGCCACCCTCAACGCGGTCTTCCCGGACGCGCGCAACCCGCACGCACACCGTGAACTCCTCGCCGACGAGGGCCTGGCCCCGTGGACCGTCCCCGAGGTCTGGGTCGTCGGCGGCCCCAAGCCCAACCACTACTCGGACATCACCGACGTCTTCGAGCGCAAGGTGGCGGCGCTGACCGCGCACGAGAGCCAGATCGGGGACATCGCGGAGCTGGAGCCGATGCTGCGCCAGTGGATGGCCGCCAACGCCGCCGAGGCAGGGCTCCCCGTGGGCCGCCTGGCCGAGGTCTTCCAGATCGTCCAGACCGCCTGAGCCGAACCCGGGGGCGCTGTCGCGCGGCTCCGCGACCGCACCCCGTGGTGCCACGGCTCCCGGGCCGCGACCGCAGCATCGCCCGGGTTGCGACTCATACCCTTCAGGGGTATAAGTGGATCTTGAGAATACCCCCTCAGGGTATCCGAGTGCGACAGGGGCGTACCCCCTGGGAGGAGCCACCACCATGGGCCATCACGACCACAGGGCACCGGAGGACACCGTTCAGGACGGAGTCGCCATCTGCCCGGTGATGCCGGACAACACGGTCGTCAAGGCCGAGGCCGAAGCCGCCGGCCTCGTCCGCGACCACGGCGGCCGGCGGTACTGGCTCTGCTGCTCCTGCTGCGGCCCACGTTTCGACGCGGACCCCGAGCGCTACACCGGGGCGGCCTGAACATGGCCTGGGAACGGCGAGGCCTGGCACGGATCGCCCTGGCAGGCGTGATCGGGGCGGCCCAGGAGGCGGTTCGGCTGGAGCGGGCCCGCACCGAGACCTCCCCGCCCACCGCCGCCGACACGCGTTCCGCGCTCCGGTCCCGGGCCGCTGTCACCTGCCTCGTGGGCTGCCTGACACGCTCGTTGGCCCCGGACGCCCCTGTTCCCCCGCTCCCCCGGGGGTGCGGGGGAACAGGGGCCTAGGGACACGGCGGGAACCCGGGAGACGAGACCCCCGGTGCGCTCGGCCGGGGGCGCCCGCCCCGGCGGAAGGGGAACGCCGTCACGACATATCCTCGAACGGTGACGAACACGCTCCGCGTCCACAGCCCCGCCGAGGCGGCCGCCCGGGTACGCGAGGTCCTCGGCCCGGGGCCGGTGGTCGCGCTGACCGGCGCGGGGATCTCGACGGACTCGGGCATCCCCGACTACCGTGGCCCGGACTCACCGCCCCGCACACCCATGACCTACCAGGAGTTCGTCGGCGACGCCGTGTTCCGGCGCCACTACTGGGCCCGCAACCACGTCGGCCGGCGCCACGTGGAGAACACCAGGCCCAACGACGGCCACCGCGCCCTGGCCGACCTCGAACGCGCCGGCGTGGTGTCCGGGGTGATCACCCAGAACGTCGACACCCTGCACGAGGCCGCGGGCAGCAGCCGCGTCATCGACCTGCACGGCCGCTACGACCGGGTGGTCTGCATGGGGTGCCGTGCGGTGACCGGCCGCGAGGAGCTGGCCGAACGCCTCACCGAACTCAATCCCGGCTTCGCCGCCGAGGTGGCCGACATCGAGGTCGCCCCCGACGCCGACGCCGTCCTGGCCTCCACCGAGCACTTCCGGGTGGCCGACTGCTCCTCCTGCGGCGGCGTCCTCAAACCGGACATCGTGTACTTCGGCGAGAACGTGCCCAAGCCCCGGGTACTGGAGGCCTACGCGATGGTCGACCACGCGGCCGGGCTGTTGGTAGCGGGGTCGTCCCTGACGGTCTTCTCCGGACGAAGGTTCGTGAAGCACGCCGTCAGCCGGGGCAGACCCGTGGTGATCCTGAACCGCGGCGCGACCCGCGCGGACGACATCGCGACCCTGACAGTGGAGCACGGCTGCTCCGAGGTCCTGCGCGCGCTGGCGGACGCCTACCTCGCCGAGCGCTAGGAGACGGGCGGCACGGTGCCCGGGCCCGGCCGGAACACGCGCCCCGGCTCCGCTTCCGGTTCAGGTGTTCGCCTCCCGCCCGTATGCCCTGTTCCCAAGTGCCGCGCGTGTGCGTTACGGTAATGGTTATCGTTTTCATTAATGGGAGGGTCTTCCCCGATGAAAGAAGTGACCGCACCCCTGCGCGTGGTCGTGGTCTCCGGGCTGCACCGGCTCGCCCGCCGCAGCACCGTGGACGACCTGATCACAGCCGTGCCGGGCTCCATCGCCGTCCACCACGACCTCGACGGCATCGCCGAGGGCATCGTCCACCGCGTCACCCGTGACCGCTGGGGAACCCTCGGCCACAGCCGTGTCGACCTGGACCACCTGTGTGCCTCCTGCACCCTGCGCGAGGACCTCATCCCCACCCTGCTGGACCTGGCCGAGCGCGGCGAGCACACCCTGTGCGTGGTGGAGACCTGGGACGGGGTCGAGCCCCGTTCCGTGGCCGAACTCGTCTCCTCCCACGAGGAGCTGCGACTGGCCACCGTCGTCACCGCGGTGGACTCCGAGCGCCTGCTCCCGGACCTGGCCAGCCTCGACGACCTAGCCGACCGGTCCCTGGACATCGCCGTGGAGGACGAGCGCACCGTCGCCGAGGTCCTCTCCCACCAGGTCGAGTACCCCACGGTGCTCGCGTTGCACGGCGCCCGACACCGCGACGAGGCCCGGGCACTCGTCGAGCACCTGAACCCGGCGGCCGTGGTGGTCCCGCCCGGCGGCGGACTGATCGCCCTCACCGAGGGCCGCTTCGACCCCGAGAGCGCCGCCAACCGGCTCAACCCGGCGTGGGCCCAGTACTCCGACCTCGCCGACGGCCGTGTCAGCACCGTCGTGTGGACCCGCAAGCGCCCGCTCCACCCGGTCCGCCTGCACGAGTCCCTGGAGCGGATCGTCGCCTCCGGGGTACGCGGGCGCGGCCGGGTCTGGCTGGCCAGCAGGCCCGACACCCTCCTGGTGTGGGACGCCTACAACGACGCACTGATCCTGGAGAGCGCGGGCCCCTGGCTGGGCGCCCTGCCCGAGGCCGCCCTCGACATGGTCTCCGAGACCCGCCGCACCTCGGCGCTCCTGGACTGGGACCCGGTGGTCGGCGACCGCCGCCAGCACCTGGCCTTCACCGGGGTCGACCTGGACGCCGAACGGCTCGTCGAACTCCTCGACTCCTGCCTGCTCACCGACGAGGAGGCCGGCCGCCCTCTGGCCGAGGACCCCTTCGCCGACGCGATCTGACCCACCGGCACACCCGCGCAGAACAACACCCGAAGGCCGACCCGAGGAGGACTCCCATGCCACCGAAGACCCGCCGACCCAGCGGACGCGACACCTCGCGCCGGTTCGCCAACCCCCTGGGCGAGGCCGACCACGTCGACTACAAGGACACGAACCTGCTCCGCAAGTTCATCTCGGAGAAGGGGAAGATCCGCAGCCGCCGGGTCACCCGCGTCACCGCCCGCCAGCAGCGCCTGATCGCCGCGGCCGTCAAGAACGCCCGCGAGATGGCCCTGCTGCCGTACCCGTCCTCGACCAAGCAGAGCTGATCCGGGACCGGCCCGGCGGACCGACGGAGCCGTCTCGGCGGCACCGGCGAACCGTCCGGGACCACCGGCCCCGGCTCGCGGGCCGGGGCCGCCCTGACCGGCAGCACACCGAAAGCGGGGCCGACCGTTCGCCATCCGGTCGGCCCGGGTGGGTTCCCGGGGCACTCTCCCTCCTCCGGGACCCCCTCCCCCGCCCCGGGAGCCCCACCACCACGGGCAGCGTCCCCCACCGGGGCACCACGCCCCGAGTCAGACGGGTTCGGGAACCCCGGCCAGAGCCGCCGGAGCGAGCACGCGCAGGAACGGGACCACCGCGAGGACGGCCAGCACCGCGAAGAACCCGAAGGCGGACCGCTCCCCCACCAGCTCGGCCGACAGTCCGACCAGCACGGCGCCCTACGGCATCGCGCCCCAGCTGAACAGACGTGCCGCGGCGCTGTAGCGGCCCAGCATCTCCGAGCCGACGATCCGCTGCCCGAGGGTGCGCGCGTTGACCGACCACAGGGTGCCGCCCGTCCCGCCGGGCTCACTCCTTGGGCGGGGCCGTACTGTCGCGTCGGATCAGGCGGGTGGCCAGCTCCACCCGGGTGGTCTCGGGCTGGTTGCCGCTGATGAGGTCGAACAGCATGCGGGTGGCCATCTGCGCCATGTCGCGCAGCGGCTGCCGGACGGTGGTCAGCGGCGGGGTCGCCCACTCGGCCTCGGGGAGGTCGTCGAAGCCCACCACCGAGACGTCGTCCGGCACGCTCAGGCCCCGCTTGTACAGGACCTCGTAGGCGCCGCGGGCCATCTGGTCCGAGCCCGCGAAGATCGCCGTGGGCGGTTCGGGCAGGTCGAGCAGGTCCTCGGTGAGGTCCTTTCCGGTCCCGGCCATGAAGTCGCCGTGGGTGACGTACCCGTCGAGCACGGGCAGCCCGGCGTCGCGCATGGCGCTGCGGTACCCGTCCACCCGGGCCCGGCTGCACATCACGTCGGGCGGTCCGGCGAGCATCGCGATGCGCCGGTGGCCCAGGCCGATGAGGTGCTCGGTGGCGGTGAGGCCCCCGTCCCAGTTGGCCGCGCCCACCGCCGGGACCTCGCGGGCGGGGTCGCCGACGGGGTCGACGGTCACCACCGGGATGCCGAGGGCGTCCAGCTGGGCCTGCTGCTGGGAGGAGAGCTCGGACAGCACCAGGACCACACCGTCGGAGTGCCGGGCCTGGAGGTTGTCCAGCCACTTGCGGCCGGGCCTGCTGCGCTTGCGGTCGTGCACGGCGGAGACGACGATCCCGAAACCGGCGTCGTGCGTGACCTCCTCGACCCCGGTGAGGATCTCCATCGCCCAGGGACTCCCCAGGTCCAGGAAGACGAGGTCGATCAGGCCGACGGGGCGGCGTTCCCGGTGGCGTCGCGGCTGGTAACGGTGCTGCTCCAGGAGCCGTTCCACCTGGCGGCGGGTGTCGGCCGCGACGTCGAGATGACCGTTGATCACCTTGGAGACGGTCGAGACGGAAACCCCCGCCTCACCGGCGATCTCGGCCAGGGTTGGGCGTCGCTTCGCCATGTGCCTCCTCGTCGTCGGGGGAACCGGCTTCCCCGTGCTCCGCTGCGCTGGATTCTATCCCGAAACTTTTCGAAGTCCACACCGCAACCTCCTCGCAACCAAACAGCCCCTTGACGTGGACGCGAGGACAACTTAGCGTCAGCCTTCCCGAAAGCTATCGGAAACATTTCGAAAGCTTTCGGTGCCCCCCGGAACAAACGGAAGAACGGTGTACACGCCATGAGTCGCACCCACCGGATACGTGTGATCGGCAGTACCTCCCTGGCCCTCTCCCTCCTCCTCGCCACCGGCTGCGGAACCTCGGGCCCCGGTGGCGGCGACGCCATGCAGGTCTGGGCGCTGGAGGACGCTGCGGTCAACGAGATTGTCGAGCAGCGCATCGAGGCGTTCAACGGGACCCAGGACGTCCCGACCGAGCTCGTCACCTTCGTCAACGACGCCTACAAGCAGCGCCTCCAGGTGGCGCTCGGCTCCCCCAACGCCCCCGACGTGTTCTTCAACTGGGGCGGCGGCAACCTCGCCCAGTACACCCAGCAGGACCAGGTCTTCGACCTCACGCAGGCCCTGGAGGACAACCCCGAGTTCCGCGACGCCTTCCTGCCCAGCGTCCTCGACGTGGCCGCCATCGACGGCTCCTACTACGGAGTGCCCCTCCTCGGGGTCCAGCCGGTCGTCATGTACTACAACAAGCCCGTCCTGGAGGCGGCCGGCCTGGAGCCCCCGGAGACCTTCGACGACCTCTACGAGGCGATCGACGTCCTCCAGGAGGAGGGCGTCACCCCGATCGTCCTGCCCGGAGCCCAGGGCTGGACCCAGCTGATGTGGTTCTCCTACCTGGTGGACCGGATCGGCGGCCCGGACGTGTTCCAGGCCGTCGTGGACGGTGAGGAGGGCTCCTGGGAGGACCCCGCCGTCCTGGAGGCCCTGGAGATGTGCCAGGACCTGGTCGACCGCGGCGCGTTCGGCAACAACTTCACCTCCATCGACTACGACAACGGGAGCGCGTCCGCCCTCCTGGCCAACGGCGACTCCGCGATGTTCCTGATGGGCAGCTGGGACATCTCCCGCCAGATGGAGGACAGCCCCGAGTTCGTCGAGAACGACGAGCTCGGCTTCACCGCCTTCCCCGTCGTGGAGGGCGGCGCGGGCGAGCCCAACGCGATCGTCGGCAACCCCAGCAACTACTTCTCGATCAACAGCGACAGCGAGCACACCGAGACCGCGGTCGACTTCCTCGTCGAGACCCTCGCCTCCGACGAGTACGTGAGCGACCTGATCGACGTCGGCCAGGTGCCCCCCATCGAAGGCATCGAGGAGCAGCTCCAGGAGAGCGACCACGCCGAGTTCGCCACCTTCACCCACGGGCTGGTCTCGGACGCGCCGACCTTCACCCAGTCGTGGGACCAGGCGCTGGACCCGGCCGTGGCCGAGGCCATGCTGACCAACCTCCAGCTGGTCTTCATCGGTGACATCACCCCGGAGGAGTTCGGCCAGGCCATGGAGCAGACCCGGTGAGAACCTCCGCCACGGAGCGGCCCGGATTCGTCTGGGTCGCTCCGGCCCTGCTCTTCTTCGGCCTGTTCGGACTGGCCCCGGTGCTCATCGTCGGCTACCTGAGCTTCACCTCGTGGCGCGGGCTGGGCGACCCCGAGTGGGTCGGTCTGGCCAACTGGGCGGCGCTGCCGGGCGACGGCCAGGTCCGCGGCGGGCTCGTGATCACCATGACCCTGACCGCCCTGTGCTGGGTGACCCAGACACCGCTGGCACTGGCCTTCGGTGTCTGGTCGGCCGGCCCCCAACGCGTCCGCGCGGTGGTGAGCGCGGTGTTCTTCCTGCCGCTGCTGCTGTCCACCGCCGCCATCGCCCTGGTGTGGAAGGCCCTGCTCGACCCGAACTTCGGGATTCCCGCCCAGGTCAGCGAGTGGCTCGGGTTGAGCCACAGCAACGTGCTCGGCCACTCGTCACTGGCCCTGTACGCGATCGTGTTCATCGTGCTGTGGCAGTTCCTGCCGTTCCACATGCTCCTGTACCAGGCGGCCGCCCGGCAGGTACCGCGGTCGCTCTACGAGGCCGCCGAACTGGACGGGGCCTCCGGTGTCCAGCGCTTCCTGCGCATCACCGTCCCGCAGCTGCGCCACACGATCATCGCGTCGTCGGTGCTGATGCTGGTCGGGTCCATGACCTACTTCGAAACCGTCCTGCTGCTGACCGCGGGCGGCCCGGGCAACGCCACCCGCATCCTGCCGCTGCACATGTACAACCAGGGCTTCGTCGCCTTCGAGATGGGCTACGCGAGTGCCATCGCGGTGCTGCTGGTGATCCTGGGAACCGGACTGTCACTGCTGGTGGTGCGGGCGACCGGCTACTCCCGCATGACCAGCCAGAGAGAGGGAATGTGACATGGCCACCGGAACAAGGCCCGGAACGAGTCCGGGCACGGGGCCGGGGGCGGGTTCGGGCTCGCCGGGCCGTCGCGGTACGGGTTCGGGGAGCGGCCCGGGCCGGGGACCGCGCCGGGGCCCCGCCGCGCGCCTGGTGGCGCTGCTGCGGCCCCGGCCCGGCAGCCGCCCGGCCTACGGGGCGGGGATCGGCGCGGCCCTGTGGCTGCTGGTCGTGTGCGTGCCCCTGTACTACCTGGTCGCGACGAGCCTGCGCGGGCCGGGCGACTACATGTCGCAGGGTCCCCTGTCCGTCCCCGAGACCCTCACCCTGGACAACTACCGCAACGTCTTCGAGGTCGGGTTCCTCGGCTTCCTGACCAACAGCCTGATCGTGGCGTTCGGGGCCATCCTCCTGGTCCTGCTCGTGGCGGTGCCCGCCGCGTTCGCCATCGTGCGCAGCCGCAGCCGCGCGGTCCGGATCAGCTTCACGCTGTTCCTGCTGGGGCTGGCGGTGCCGGCGCAGGCCGTGATCATCCCGATCTACCTGATCATCACCCGGCTGAACCTGTACGACAGCCTGCCCGCGATCATCCTGCCGACCGCCGCGTTCACGCTCCCGATCTCCATCGTCGTGCTCACCAGCTCGCTGCGGGACGTGCCCGGGGAGCTGTACGAGGCGATGGCCCTGGACGGGGCCGCCACCTGGCAGGTGTTCCTCCGGCTGGTCCTGCCGCTGTCGCGCCCCGGCGTGGTGACGGTGGCGATCTTCGTCGGCCTCAACGCCTGGAACAACTTCATCTTCCCGCTCGTGCTCACCCAGAGCGAGTCCAACCGGGTCCTGCCCCTGGGGCTGTGGGCGTTCCAGACCCAGTACGGGACCGACGTGCCCGGACTGATGGCCGCGGTCGTGCTGTCCACCATCCCCATCCTGGCCCTGTACCTGTTCGGCCGCAGACACCTGCTGAGCGGCCTGGCCGCCGGTTTCGGCAAGTAGGCACGGGCCTTTCGGCCCTCCCCGTACCCCCACCGCAGAAAGGTCACGATGACGACCGCTCCCGCAGCTGGCACTGGCACCGGCAGCCGCACCGGAACCATCACCAACCCGGTCCTGCCCGGCTTCCATCCCGACCCCTCGATCCTGAGGGTCGGCCAGGACTACTACCTGGCCACCTCCACCTTCGAGTGGAGCCCGGGCGTGCTGTTGCACCACTCCCGGGACCTGGTCCACTGGCGCCCGCTCGGCGGGGTCCTGGACGAGGACCGCCTCCTCGACCTCACCGGGCACCGCGACGGCGCGGGCGTGTGGGCGCCCTGCCTGTCCTGGAAGGACGGGGTGTTCCACCTGATCTTCACCGACGTGGAGAACTACGCCGAGGGCTTCTGGGACACGCCCAACTACGTGGTCACCGCGTCCTCGCTCGACGGCCCCTGGAGCGACCCCGCGCCGATCCACGCCATGGGGTTCGACCCGTCCCTCTTCCACGACGAGGACGGCCGGAGCTGGGTGACCAGCAGTCTGATGGACTGGCGGCCGGGGCACCACGCGTTCGCCGGGATCGTGCTCCAGGAGCTGGACACCGAGTGGATGCGGCTCCTGGGCGAGCCGAGGGTGATCTTCGAGGGCACGTCCGCCCGGGTGACCGAGGCCCCGCACCTGTACCGGGAGAACGGCTGGTACTACCTGGTGACCGCCGAGGGCGGGACGCAGTGGGACCACCAGGTGACGGTGGCCAGGTCCCGGGAGATCACCGGCCCCTACGAGGTGGACCCGGCCGGTCCCACCCTGTCCTCCCGCGAGCATCCGTCCCTGCCCCTGCAGAAGGCCGGGCACGGGAGCCTGGTCAGCACCCCCGACGGCGAGTGGTTCCTGGCCCACCTGACCTCGCGTCCGCTCACCGAACGCGGCCGCTGCGTGCGCGGGCGCGAGACGGCCCTGCAGCGGGTGGAGTGGGTGGACGGCTGGCCCCGGGTCGAGGGCGGCGTCCCGCACGAGGAGGTCGAGGGGCCCGCCCTGGAGCCGCACCCGTGGCCGGAGGTCCCCGCGAGGGACGACTTCGACGCCCCGCTGCTGCGCCCGGAGTGGAGCACTCTGCGGCGCCACGTGGACGAGGGGTGGGTCTCGTTGAACGAACGCCCCGGTCACCTGCGCATCGAGGGCGGGCAGTCGCCCTCCGGAACCCGCGGCCCGAGCCTGGTGGCCCGCCGGGTGCAGCACGAGCGGTGCGTGATGGAGACGGTGATGGAGTTCTCCACCGACACCTTCCAGCGGATGGCCGGGCTGACCGCGTACTACAACATGCGGCAGTGGCACTACCTGCGCGTGGGCTTCGACGAGGCGGACGGGCTGTTCGCCGGGGTGCTCAGCTCCGACCGCGGCCGGGTGCGCGAGGTGGGCGAGCGCGTGGACGTGCGCGGCTGGGAGCGGTTTCACCTGCGCGCCGAGATCGACGGGGCGGAGCTGCGGTTCGCCCTGTCCCCGGACGGCCGCGAGTGGACCTCCGTCGGCGGGGTCCTGGACGCGAGCATCCTGTCCGACGACTACGCGGAGGAGCGCGCGGCCGACGGTGAGACCGCGACCGTCTGGGGCTTCACCGGGGCCTTCCTCGGGCTGTGGGTCCACGACCTGACCGGCACCGGTTGCCACGCCGACTTCGACTTCGCCACGTACCGGGGGTCCGACGGCTGAGCCGTGGCCGCCCCGGACGAAGGGGGCG
Source organism: Nocardiopsis ganjiahuensis DSM 45031 (assembly GCF_000341085.1). GTDB lineage: Bacteria > Actinomycetota > Actinomycetes > Streptosporangiales > Streptosporangiaceae > Nocardiopsis > Nocardiopsis ganjiahuensis. The sequence goes on from NZ_ANBA01000016.1 coordinate 12,434, forward strand.
CTCTCCGGGTCCCGGAGAGCGCCCCCACCCGGTTCCGGGGCCGGTCCCGGTTCAGGATTCGGCAGAGCCCACTCCGTACCTTTACTACGTAGATTCTTAGTAGATTCGGACGTCAGACCCCTCCCCCGCCCGCCCCGGAACCTCTCTTCCCCCGTGTGCCACCCGGGTGGTGCCTGAGCGCCGCCCCTGCCGCGCGGGGAGCGGCGGCGCCGGCTGAGGCCGTCGGGCGGAGCAGCGTCCGCTCCCCCGGTCGAGGTTCCGCGTCCCTGTCCGTTGTCGGTGGAGACGAGTAGGGTTCTGCCCATCCAGGCAGAAACACCCCTGTTCTCCGGAGACCACATGAACTCCCCGGTCCTCACCCAACTCATCGGCGGGCTCGCCAGTGGTGACGTCGAGATCGTCGACCTCACCACCCGGTTGAGCGCGAACACCCCCACGCTCCAGCTCCCCGCGCCCTTCGCCAACCTCGTCGACTTCGGTCTCGAACAGGTCAGCGCCTACGACGAGCCCGGGCCGTTCTGGAAGCACCACAACATCCGCACCGGCGAGCACGTCGGCACCCACCTGGACGCGCCCGTGCACTGGGTGACCGGGAAGGGCGGCCGGGACGTCTCCCAGATCCCGATGAGCCGTCTGGTGGGGCCCGCCGCGGTCGTCGACGTGAGCGCGGAGGTGGGCAAGGATCCCGACTTCCTGCTGGAGGTCGAGCACATCCGCGCCTGGGAGGCCGAGCACGGACCCCTGGAGAACGGTTCCTGGCTGCTGCTGCGCACCGGCTGGGACCAGTACGGGCACGACCAGGACCTCTTCCTGAACACCGACGAGAACGGTTCGCACACCCCCGGGGTCTCCGCCGAGTGCGCGCGGTGGCTCGCCGAGGACAGCCCCGTCTCGGGGTTCGGGGTCGAGACGGTGGGGATCGACGCCGGCAACGCCATGAGCCTCGACCCGCCGTTCCCGGTGCACCACCACCTGCTCGGCAACGACCGGTACGGGGTCACCTCCCTGCGCAACCTCGCCCAACTGCCGCCGACCGGCGCCGTGGTCGTGGTCAGCCCGCTGCCCATCCTGGACGGAACCGGCAGTCCCGCCCGGGTCATCGCGTTCGTGGACCGAAGAGCCGAGGAGCCCCGTGCCTGACGAGAACCTCCCTGCCGACACCCCTTCCACCGTCGCCGACCTGGTCGGGCGCGCCCTGGCGCAGTTGGGGGTCGGGCACGTGTTCGGGGTGGTGGGCAGCGGCAACTTCCATGTCACGAACTCCCTGCGCCACCACGGCGTGCCCTTCACCGCGGCCCGGCACGAGGGCGGCGCCGCCGTCATGGCCGACGCCTACGCCCGCATGTCCGATCGGGTCGGCGTGCTCAGCGTCCACCAGGGCTGCGGGCTCACCAACGCGCTGACCGGGATCGGAGAGGCCGCCAAGAGCCGCACCCCGCTGCTGGTCCTGGCCGCCGACACCGACCCGGCCGCGGTACGCTCCAACTTCGCCGTCGACCAGGACGCCCTGGCCCGGGCCGTGGGCGCGGTACCCGAACGCGTGCACTCGGCGGACTCCGCGGTCGCCGACACCGTGCGGGCCTTCCGCACCGCCCTGCACGAGCGGCGCACGGTCGTGCTGAACCTGCCCCTGGGCGTCCAGGCCCAGGACGCTCCCGAGGACGCCCCCCTGACCGTGCGCCCGCCGGCCCGGCCGGCACCGGTGCGCCCGGCGGCGGAGTCCGTGGCCTCACTGGTGGAACTGGTGCGCGCGGCCGAACGCCCGGTGTTCGTGGCCGGGCGGGGTGCCCGGGGCGCGGGGCCGCAGATCGCCGCGCTCGCCCGGCACGCGGGGGCCCTGCTGGCGACGTCGGCGGTGGCGTCAGGGCTGTTCGAGGGCGAGGAGTTCTCACTGGGGATCTCCGGTGGCTTCTCCTCCCCGCTCACCGCCGAGCTCATCGCCGGAGCCGACCTGCTGGTGGGCTGGGGCTGCGCGCTCAACATGTGGACGACGCGGCACGGGAGGCTCGTCGCCCCCGGGGCCAGGGTGGTCCAGGTCGACCTGGAGGACGCTGCGCTGGGTGCGCACCGGCCGATCGACCTCGGGGTGCTCGGGGACACGGCCGCGACCGCCCGTGACGCCCTGGCCGTCCTCCGCGGGATCCGGCCCGAGCCCTCCCCCGGGCTGAGGACCCCGGAGACGGCTGCCCGTATCTCCGCCGAGTCCCGCTGGCAGGACCTGCCGGTCGACGACACCTCCACCCCGGACCGGATCGACCCCCGTCCGCTGACCGCGGCCCTGGACCGGATCCTGCCCCGGGAGCGGATCGTGTCGGTGGACTCGGGCAACTTCATGGGTTACCCGTCCACGCACCTGTCGGTCCCGGACGAGTTCGGGTTCTGTTTCACCCAGGCCTTCCAGTCCGTCGGACTGGGCCTGGGCACGGCGATCGGCGCGGCCGCCGCCCGGCCGGACCGCTTGCCGGTGCTGGGGACCGGTGACGGCGGTTTCCTGATGGCGGTCTCCGAACTGGAGACCGCCGTGCGCCTGGCACTGCCGCTGGTGGTGGTCGTGTACAACGACGCCGCCTACGGCGCGGAGGTCCACCACTTCGCCCCCGAGGGCGCCTTCGCTCCGGGAGGCGCCGCCCCCGGGCTCGACTCGGAGTTGGGCACGGTGGTCTTCCCGGACACCGACATCGCCGCGCTCGCCCGCGGGTACGGCGCCTCCGGGATCACCGTGCGGCGGGTGGAGGACCTCGGCGGGGTGTCCGAGTGGCTGGCCGGGGACCGGGCCGGGCCGCTGGTGGTGGACGCCAAGATCACCTCCGACGGGGGTTCGTGGTGGCTCGCTGAGGCCTTCGGCCACTGAGCCCCGCCGCTGAGCCCGGCCGAGGGGAGCGGCCGGTGGGAGCAGGCGGCGGAGACCGGCGGTGGGAACGGGCCGCCCCGCCCCCGTCAGGGCTCGAAGACCGGGAGGGCGACGGGGGCGGGACGGCGGTTCGGAAAGGGGTCAGACGGTGTCGACGAAGTCGACGTCCTCGGCCCGCAGGGCGCCCACCTCGTACTGGACCTCAGCCGGGCTGAGCACCCGGTCCTTGGCGTGGAAGACCCAGTCCACGTCCTGTTCGTAGGAGCGGTGCTCCGGGGATCCGAGCAGGCCGTCGGCGATGAACCACAGGTTGAAGTTCACCGACATCGGGGTCTCGGGGTAGTAGGGCTGGCCGTGCCGGGCGACCTGCCGGCCGTCGATGTAGTACGTGACCTGTTCGTCCGCGACGGTGAACACCAGGTCGCGCCAGCCCTCGTGGCTCTCCTCGATCACGTCGTGGACGTTGACCGCCTCCCACGGGTCGGACCTGTAGGTGTCCCAGGTGGTCATGTACATCGACAGCTCGTTGCCGCCCCAACCGCCGTTGGGCAGGTACTCGAAGTCGATCTCCCCGTACTGCGGGTCCATCGGGAAGTCGAGGGGCGTGATGCTGAAGAAGGTCTGCACGACGTGGTCCCCGTCGGGTCCGGTCGTGGGCGCGTCGGTGAACCGGACCCGGGCGGCGTAGGTGCCCTCGTGGAACTTGCGCTCGTGGTACACCTCGGTCTGCTCGGTACGGGACTCGTCGGTGTGGGACTCCAGGCGCATCACCGTCTCACCCCCGGAGCCCTCGAAGGTGACGTTGGCCGGGTCCCAGACGGCGCCGGGCACCCCCGGGCCGCCACCGCCCGAGCGCACCGTCCAGCCGTTCCGGCCGACCGCGGGGTCGTCGTGCGCCGTGTAGTGGAAGTCGTCGAACAGCACGCCGGTCCGGGCCGCGGCGCCCTCCTCGGCGGAGGTGAGGACGGCGTCGGTCGGTTCGGCCGAGACGGCGGCGAGCAGGCCCGCGCCGAGCGCGAGCGCACCGGCGCCGGCGAGGACGGCGGGGAGGGGGCGGAGGGTTCGGGTACGGGTGGAGGGGGTGTGGGGAGCCGGGGTCCGGCGTCCGTTCTTCTCGTGCACAGGGGGTCCTCTCAGCGGGTAGAGGTGCTGCTGACGTGTTCGGGGATTCGGGGTTCGGGGTTCGGGGGACTCCTCTCACTCAGGCCGGTTCATCCCTTGACCGCGCCGGCGGTGAAGCCGGTGGTGACCCGGCCCTGGAGGACCAGGAAGATCGCCAGCACGGGCAGCATGAACAGGCTGGAGGCGGCCATGGTGGCGCCCCAGTCGGTACCGAAGGTGTTCTGGAAGGACGCGAGCCACACCGGCAGGGTCCGGTCGGTCTGGTCCTTGATGATGAGCATGTTGGCGAAGGCGAACTCGTTCCACGCGGTGATGAAACCGAACAGCGAGGTGGACAGCAGGCCGGGCGCCAGCAGCGGGAAGACCACCTTGCGGAAGGCCTCGGCGCGGGTGGCGCCGTCGACCATCGCCGCTTCCTCCAGGTCCGGCGGCACCGCCGCGATGAACCCCCGGAGCGTCACGATGGTGAACGGCAGCGTGATCATGAAGTACACGAGGGTGAGCATCGGCAGGCGGTCGAGCATGTCGGTGTCACGGGCGATGACGTAGACGGGGATGAGCATCGCCTCCCACGGGGCCATCTGGGCGATGAACACCATGAGGAGGAAGCCGCGCCGCCCCTTCCAGTTCATGCGGGCCACCGCGAAGGCTGCGAGCAGACCGATGCCCAGTGACAGCAGGACCGCGCTCACCGTGACCAGGAGGCTGTTGCGCCAGTACCCCCAGAAGTTGTCGGCGCCGACCGCGGTGCGGAAGTGGTCGAGGGTGAGGGCGGTGGGCAGGAAGAGCGGGTCCGGGGACTGGATGAGAACGGTGGGCTTGAACGCCGTCAGCACCATCCAGTACACCGGGAACGCCATGACCGCGAACACGGCCAGGGCGGCCAGGGCGAAGGGCAGTCTGCGCCAGAGGGTCGCCGGGTTCACCTCAGCGCCTCCTGTCGGTACATGTGGCGGAAGTACACGACGAGCACCAGCATGAGGATGACGACGGTGATCGTGGACGCGGCCCCGGCCAGGTCGTAGCGGTGCTGGAGCGTCGCGATCCGGAACGCGTACACCTGGAGGATCGTGGTGGCACCGCCCGGACCGCCCTGGCTGATCGCCCAGATCTGCGCGAAGGCCTTGAACACCCAGATGATCTCCAGGCAGGTGATGAGGCCGAAGATCGTCCGGGTCATGGGCAGGGTGATGGTGGTGAACAGCCGCCAGGGCCCGGCGCCGTCGATGCGCGCCGCCTCGTAGAGCTCGTGGGGGATCGTGGTCTGGGCCGCGTACAGGGTGATCGCGGCGAACGGGACCGACTGCCAGACCACGAGGACGACGATGATCCAGAACGTGGCGGTGCCGCTGGCGAACCAGGAGTAGGACTGGAACGAGGTGAACCCGGCCCGGACCAGCAGCCAGTTGACCACGCCCAGTTCGGACTGGAACATCCACTGGAAGATGGTGGTGGCGGCGATGACGGGGGTGGCCCAGGTGAGGACCAGGGCGCCCATCACCAGGAGCCGGGCCCCTCGCCCCAGCCGCATGAGCAGCAGGGAGACGAGGGTCGCCAACACCATGATCAGGGTGACGTTGGCGATGGTGAACCCGAAGGTGCGCCGGACCACGTCCCAGAACACGGGGTCGTCGAGGATCTCCCGGTAGTTGTCGAGCCCCACGAACGCCGCGCCGCCGTTGACGAGTTCGCCCATCCGGAAGTGCTGGAGGGAGATCACGATGTTGCGCAGCAGCGGGTAGAGCAGCAGGTAGAGCGCGCCGAGCACGGTGGGGGCCACGAGCAGGTAGGGGACGGCGCCGCGGATCAGGGCGGTGCGGCGGGCCGGGGCGGAGCGGCGGTTCGGGGCGGAGCGGCGGTTCGGGGCGGAGCCGGTGCCGCCCCCGGGACCTCGGCGTCCGGGAGCTCGTCGACCGGGACCGGCGCCGGAAGCGCGATCGCGGTCCGCACCTGTGCGGTGGCCTGTGCTGGGCACGGTCAGCCGGCGTTGAGGGTCGAGGTGATGGTCTCGGAGACCCGGGCCCCCGCCTCCGCCGGGTCCGTTCCGGTGAGGACGGCGGTCTGGAACTCCTTGATGACTCCGCTGGCCTCCACCGCCGCCCATTCCGGGGAGTTGGGGGTGGCCCGTCCGTTGTCGGCGGCCGCCTGGGCCATGACACCGGCGCCCTCGTTGTCGGCCAGGGCGTCGGTGAGGGTGGTCTTGTTGGGCGCGTAGTTCATCTCCGCGGCGATGCGGCGCTGCCACTCCTCGCCGACCAGGGCCTGGAGGACCGTGTAGGCGGCGTCCGGGTTGCCGGAGGCGGCCGGGATGACGAGGTCGGAACCACCGACGAACACGGTCCCGGAGAGTTCGTCCGTGGGTCCGGGGATCGGGAAGAAGCCGAGCTTGCCCGCCAGCTCCGGGTTGGCCTCGACGATCCCGGCGGCACCGCCGGGGGCGGAGATGATCTGGCCGACGTCTCCCCCGGCCATGACCTCGATCTGCGGCGGTTCGGCCTCGTCGGAGTCGCGGGGGCCGTTGCCGTGCGCCTGGAGCTGCGCGTAGTACTCCATGGCCGCGGCCGCCTCGGGGGTGTCCAGGGTGCCGGTCCACTCCCCGTCGTCCTCGACCGCGAAGTCGCCTCCCTCGTCCCACAGGAACCCGGCGAACACGTACCAGTTCTGTCCCGGCAGGTAGATGCCCTGCTGGTCGCCCCCGTCGAGGATCTCGGAGTACTCGAGCCACTCCTCGCGGTCGCGCGGCGGCTCGGTGAGCCCGGCCGCCTCCCAGAGTTCGGTGTTGTAGATGACCACGCGGTTGGCCCCGTAGAAGGGGATGCCGTACTGACGGCCTTCGAAGGCACCGGGTTCGGCGAGACCGGGCAGCCAGTCCTCCCCGCCGAGTTCGTCGACCCGGTCGCTGAGGTCGGTCAGTCCGCCGCTGGCCGCGTACTGGGCGACCTGGGAGTTCCCGGTCTCGATGATGTCGGGGGCGTCGTTGCTGGCCAGGGCCGCGGTGACGCGTTGGCCGATACCGTCCCACTCCTGGATCTGGATGTTGAGGCCGACGTCGGGGTGCTCGCCCTCGAACTCCTCCTGGAACTGGGCGATCAGTTCCTCGGTGAGGCTGTCGCGCATGATCCACACGTCGACGGTCGGGTCGGCCCCCTCGTCGGTGGAGGAGCACCCGGCCAGGAGCACGAGGGAGAGGAGGGCACCGGCCACGCAGGAGCCGGCCACCAGTGGCGGGGACGGGCGGGGGTGCGGGACGCGGAATGCGGGGACGAGGGGTTCGGGTGTGGGGGGAGCGGACTTCACGAAGCACCTCGATGCCTTCTGTGATCTGACCAATTGGTCAACCGAAGTCTGTTGACTGCCGAAAATGGCATAGACCAATTGATCCCGTCAAGAGCTTCGCCGAAGACCGCGAACCACCAGAAGACATGGGATGTCGGGCGGGACGGCGGGATCATCCCTGCCGGAGGCCCGACCACTGGCAACTCCACTGGTCAGAAACTGGTCAACAGCAACACTCCCCAGAAACGGGTGCTGGTGCCATACTGGTCAACATGGCTGCCAGTGATCGTCCCCCGAGCGCGAACGGCACGGCCGAACGTCGCGCCGACCCCGCGAACGGGGTTCTCAAACGCGACATGGTGCGCGACCACCTCCTCGACCTGGTGGACGAGCGCCGCCCAGGCGACGTCATCCCCTCCGAGCGCTCACTGTGCGCTCGGCTCGGGGTCTCCCGTCCCACCCTGCGCGCGGCCGTGAACGAGCTGGTCGGCAACGGTCTGATCGTGCGTGAACACGGTCGGGGCATGTTCGTGGCGCCCGCCAAGATCACCCAGGAGATGGTCTCCGAACAGCGGCCCTTCGCGCTCCCCCAGGCGGTCGGGGTGTGGTCGAGTTCGGTGCTGGAGTTCGCGACCGTGCCCGCGGGCGCCCGGGTCGGCCGCAGGCTGCACGTCTCCCCCGCCTCGAGGATCACCTACGTCGCACGGCTGCGGCTGGTGGACGGCCAGCCCATGGCCATCGAGTACCTGCACGTCCCGGTCGACCGGGTCCCCGGCCTGTCCCGGGAGGACGTGGCCTCGGACTGCTTCTACGACCGGTTGCAGGAGCACCACGGCATCGAGGTCACCGAGGCCGTGCAGACCATCGAACCCACTGTCACCAGCGAGGCCGAGGCCCGGCTGCTGGAGGTCCCCGAGTTCTCTCCCGCGCTGCTGTTCGAACGGCTGACCAGCGACTCGGCGGGCCGCCCCGTGGAGTACGTGCACTCGATCTACCGGGGCGACCGGTACCGGATCATGTCGCGGCTGGCCCTGGATCCCGCCTCCCGTGGTCGGACCGCCTCCGGCCACGAACACCACCCGGGGATCCCGCCGGGGGACCTGGACCCCGCCTTCACCCCGACGACCAGCGGTGACGTCCAACCGTCCTGAACGGGACCCTCCGCGCCCGTCCAGGGATCGTGTGGCTGGGACCGGTGACGGACCCCGAGGCATCCGCCGCAGTGTGAGAGGGCGGGCGCCCCGTCCGCGGATGCCCCGTTCCGCGGGCTCAGGACCGGCGACGGACTCAGAACCCGAGCGCCAGGCGGACGCCCAGGGTGAGCATGATGACCGCGATGGCCCCGTCGAGCACCCGCCAGGCGCCCGGACGGGCGAAGACCGGGCGGAGCAGCCGCGCGCCGAAGCCCAGCGAGAAGAACCACAGGAAGCTGCCGGCCACGGCGCCGCCCGCCCACCACCAGCGGGCTTCTCCGGCCTGCTGGTTGGCGACCGACCCGAGGAAGAGCACGGTGTCCAGGTAGACGTGCGGGTTGAGCCAGGTGAGGGCGAACGCGGTGAGGACCGCGGCCTTGAGCCCGGTGCGCCCGCGGGCCTCGGCGGGCCGGGTCGCCAGAGCGCCGCCCGACCCCACGGGCACGCTCTCGCGGTCCGCGCCGGGGACGCCCTCCGCCCCGGGGTCGTTTTCCGCCGGAACCAGGGCCTGCGCCCGGCCTGGACGAAGCGCCCGGTGGGCGGCGAGCAGGCCGTACACCACGAGGAAGCCCGCACCGAGCAGGCGGACGACCACCATGGCCGTGGGAAGCGCCTCGAGCAGACCGCCGACGCCCGCGACGCCGGCGGTGATGAGCAGCGCGTCCGACACCGCGCAGAGCAGGACCACCGCCAGGACCGTGGTCGGCCTGCCGTCGATGCCGAGCCGGAGCAGGTACGCGTTCTGGGCGCCGATGGCCACGATGAGCGCCAGGCCGGTGCCGAGGCCCATGAGGGCGGGGAGAAGGGTTTCGTTCACGGGGAAAGCCTCCCCCACCTGCTTCATGCAGTAAAGCTAAACTTTCTCAGAACCCCTAAGAGATGCTTAGGAAAGCACGTCAGGAGCCCGGGATGCCCTTCCAGTTCGACCACCTGCGCACCCTGACCGCTCTCGTCGACGAGGGCACCTTCGAGGCGGCCGCCCGCCGCCTGCACGTGACCGCGTCGGCGGTGTCGCAGCGGGTCCGGACGATGGAGCAGACCGCGGGCAAGGTCCTGGTGCAGCGCACCAACCCGGTCGTGCCCACGGAGGCGGGCGACGCGGTGCTGCGCTACGCCCGGCAGGTGCTGCTGCTGGACCAGGACGTGCTCTCCGCGCTCCAGACCGCGGAGCACGGGGACGGCCACGCGCAGGTGCCGCTCGCCGTGAACGCCGACAGCCTGTCCACGTGGTTCATGGAAGCGCTCGCCGAGCTCCCCCCGGAGCTGGGCGCCGTCTTCGAGATCCACCGCGAGGACGAGGAGCACACCACGGGCCTGCTGCGGTCGGGGGCGGTGATGGCGGCGGTGACGTCGACCCCGGAGGCCGTCCAGGGCTGCTCCGTGGAAGGGCTCGGCGTCATGCGCTACCACGCGGTGTGCAGCCCGGCCTTCGCCGACCGCCACCGCACCGAGTCCGCCGACTGGCTGGTGGAGGCGCCGGTGGTGAACTTCGACCGCAAGGACGATCTGCAGGACCGCTTCCTGCGCGGCCTCGTCGGTCAGGGCGCGCGCGGCCCCCGCCACTACGTCCCGGCGTCGGAGGACTTCGCCCGTACCGTGCTCCTGGGTTTCGGCTGGGGCATGGTCCCCGAGCAACAGTCCGCCGAGGCACTGGCCGAGGGCCGGCTGGTGCCGCTGGCCCCGGAGCGCCCCGTGGAGGTCCGGCTGTACTGGCAGCGCTGGAACCTGAGGTCACCGCTGCTCGACGAGGTCACCCGGTGCGTCCGCGCCGGGGCCGCCCGGCACCTGCACCCGCTGTAGAGCGCCACCGGGCCCCTAACATGTGAGGCCGGACCCCGCCCCTGGTGGCCGACCCTGGTAGGAGTGCATGACCGAGAGCGAGAGACTTCCCGCGGACGTGACGGACGTGCTCGAGAGGATGCTGGAACCGGGCGATCCGGTGCACGCAGCGCTCCGAAAACAGGTTCCTCATCTGCGCCTCCGCTCCCGCTGCACCTGTGAGTGCGGCACCGCCTACTTCGAGATCGACGCCGGGGCCGTGGAACCGGCTCCGATCAACTCGGGCAGCCCGGTGGTGGCCGACGCCCAGCTCGTCACCGAGGAAGAAGAGTCCCTCGGCGAGGTCCTGGTGTTCTCCTACGGCGGCTACCTGACCAGCCTGGAGGTCTGCTCCTGGAGCGACGGCATCAAACCCACCCTGGCTGACGCGCGCCGCTGGCTGCGCCCCTACGACTGATCCCCGGCCGAACGGCTCAGGGCTTTCCCACGGTGCTCTCCCGGGTGACCAGGGCGAAGCCGGGCCGGACCCGCCTGGGTTCGACGGCCTTGCCCTCACCCTCGGCCAGGCGTTCCAGGAGGGCGTCCGTGGCCGCCCGGGCGATGGCCCCCTTGTGCGGGGCGACGGTGGTGAGGGTGGTGGTGCAGTAGCGCCCGTCCTCGATGTCGTCGAAGCCGACCACCGCCACGTCCTCGGGGACGCGCAGGCCCCGTTCGGTGAGGGTGCGCATGGCGCCTATCGCGACGAGGTCGTTGTAGCAGAACACCGCGTCCGGCCGGACCCCAGAGTCCAGGAGGCGGGCCATGGCCCGGGCGCCGTCCTCGCGGGTGTAGCCGTCGGTGACCGCGACGAACTCGTCCCCTGTGGGCCGCCCGTTCTCGGTCATCACCTCGCGCCACCCCCGCAGCCGCTGGTGGGCGGCCTGCCGGGCGTAGCCGTGGCGGGCGCCGAGGAAGGCGACGCGCCGCCGGCCGATCTCCACCAGGTGGGCGGCGGCGGTGCGGGCGGCGGCGACGTTGTCGATGGCGATGTGGTCGTAGGGCGCGTCGTACTGGCGCTCCCCCAGGAGCACCAGGGGCGCGTCGCTGTCGCGGGCGAGCAGGTCCTCGTTCTCCAGCTCGATGGGGCTGAGGATGAGCCCGTCGATCACCCGGGCCCGGAAGCCCTGGGCGAAGAGGATCTCCTGGTCGCGGCGGCCGCCGGTGTGGTCGAGCAGGACGATGTAGTCGAGTGTGCTCGCGTACGCGATGACGGCGTCGGCGAGCTCGGCGAAGTAGGGGTTGCCGAGCTCGGGCAGGGCGAGGGCGATCATCCCGGTCCTGCCCTTGCGCAGGTGCCGGGCGGTGAGGTTGGGGCGGTACCCGAGCTCGTCGATGACCCGCTGGACGCGCTGGCGGGTTGCGGGTGTGACGTGCCGGTAGCCGTTGACGACGTTCGACACCGTCTTGACCGACACCCCCGCCCGTAGTGCGACGTCCTTCAGACTGACGACCACTCGTTTCCCCTCCCCGGGCCACCGGATCGCTGCGTCCGGGGCCATCATCTTTTCCATCGTTACACAACACGGGCGCGCTCTCTGCCCAACGGCGCTGACAGGCTGCTTTCCCTGATGCCGAGGGCATTTTTGCGCCCCCGGGTGTCCGAAGGGTTTCCGTTCGGGGTCCGGGAAGGGATCATCGGCTGCTGTGCCACCTCGGCGGATTCAGCTTTCCCACGTTGTAAAAATGTGGGCGGCTCTGCTGGGTTCGTCGACGGCGCCCTGGGGCCTGCCCCCGGTCATCGTGGTAACGGCGCAGGTCGGCTCAGCCGGGGTCGCGGTTCCGGCTGAACCGACCTGCGCCTTCTCCGTGCCGTCGCGGCACGGAACCGTCCGGGTCCTGGACCGGCGCGAGCCGGGGCGGGTTCGGGACGTGGCCTCCGGGGCCGCGTCCTCCGTCCGTTCCCTGACTGCTCTCGGACGCTCGACCGGGTGCTCCTCAACAGCCGGTCGGGCGTTCTCGCGCTCTCGCTCGGCGGTCCCGGCGGGCCCGCGCCCGGGTTCGGGGGGCGCGTGTGACCATGCTGGACGCACCGGCCGGGAGGCGCTATCCGAGACCTTTCGGGGTGCCGTGCTCCTGGTCGAGGATGGCGAGGTCCCGTTCGGTGACCACCCCGAAGTAGAGCGCCTTCTCGATGAGCACCTGCGCTCGCCACCCGACGCCCTGGCCGTTGCCCTCCAGGTCGACCCTGAACTTCTCCTTGAGCAGGTAGTCGACGTGGGAGTTGACGGCGGACGTGCCGATGTTCACGCGCTCGGCCACCTGCCGCTGGGGCGGGACGGGCGGGTTGAGGCCGCGCAGCTGGGGTTCGCAGTAGGCGACCAGGACCCGGTAGTAGGTGTGGAACCGGTCCATCCGGAAGCTGGTGGCCTCGGTGCGCTCGCCGGTGTTGTCGTGCCAGTCGCTGTCGCTGTCGCGCAGGTGCGGGACCAGGACGCCGGCGCAGGCCGCCGGGGCCATCACCAGGAAGCTGTGCTCGCCCGCGGCTCCGGGGATGCGCACCCGGGAGGTCTCGAAGGGCACCAGCATGCCGTGGGTGTTCGGCGGGACCTGGACGAACCCGGCCAGCCGCTCGGTGTTCTCCACGATGTAGGACCTGTTCTGGCTGATGTTGCTGATCCGCCAGTGGTCCCCGTACGACGTGATGTCCCCGGCGTGCCGGTGCACGGCCAGGTCACCCGCGGCCAGCTTCATGTCCACGTCCCGGTTGCGGCCGCCGCGGCCGAAGGTCCGGGTCTGGCCCGGGGCCAGGTGGTGGGTGTCCATGGGTGTGTCGCTGTCGTAGTCCTTCTGGACCGTGACGAGCTGATCGGGGTCGTCGATCAGGAGGGGGTGCGCGCTCATAAGCCGTCTCCAGGGGGGCGGGGAGAAGCCCGCGGGGAAGGGCCTGCCCCCGCAGGATACTTCCTGTTCCCTCGTGCGGCGGGTATGTCGCGGCTCCGGCGGGGGTTCACGCTCCGGGCCGCTGTCCGCCGTAGGTTGGTGACGGCACCGGCCGCCGAGCACTGATTGCGCTGAGAACACCGAGAACCCCGAGGGCACCGAGGAGTATCCATGGGTCTGAACGCGACACCGGTCGACCTGGGCAGGTACGGCGTGTGGCTCCGCCACCAGGACGTCGACGAGGACGTCGCCGCCGAGGTGGAGCGCCTCGGCTTCGGCGCGCTGTGGATCGGCGGGTCCCCCTCGTCCGATCTGGAACCGGTGGCCACGGCTCTGGCCGCCACCTCGCGGCTGGCGGTGGCCACGGGGATCGTCAACATCTGGGCGGCACCGGCCGAGGAGACCGCCGAGGCCTTCGGCCGCCTGGAGAAGGCCTATCCGGGCCGTTTCCTGCTGGGGATCGGGGCCGGCCACCGGGAGGTCAACGGCCCCGAGGCGGTCAAACCCCTGCAGGGGATGCGCGACTACCTGGACGTGCTGGACCGCGGGGGTGTCCCGGCCGACCGCCGGGTGCTGGCGGCGCTGGGCCCGAAGATGCTCGAACTGAGCGCCGAGCGCGCCGCGGGCGCGCACCCCTACCTGGCCGACCCCGCCCACACCCGGACCGCGCGCGGCGTGCTCGGGGACGGGCCCCTGCTGGCCCCGGAGCACAAGCTGGTGCTGGGCACCGACGTCGCGTCCACCCGGCGGCAGGCCCGGGAGGGGATGTCATTCTACCTGGGGATGCGCAACTACGCGGCCCACCTGGAGCGGTTGGGGTTCACTCGGGACGACCTGGCCGACGGTGGCAGTGACGAGCTGGTGGACGACCTGGTCGCGCAGGGCGGCCCGGAGGACGTGGCCGCCGTGCTGCGCACGTACGCGGCGGCCGGGGCCGACCACGTGGTGGCCCAGCCGCTGCCCGGGGAGTGCGGCCTTCTCGGCACCCTCGCCCGGCTGGCCCCGGCACTGACCGAATGACCGATGGCCCGGCCGGCCGTCCGACCGGCCGGCCCCGGCCAGGGACGCGATCGGTCGCGCGGCGTCCCGGTTCGGGGGCGCGGTCGCTGACCGGTACCGGTCAGCGACCGCGGGCGTCGGCGCCGGCGGAGGCCCTCATCCCCTGACGGGGGACCTCGGTCCGGCCGGTGGCCCTCAGTCCCGGTAGAGGTCCTCCAGATCCTTGCCGTAGCGGTCCACGACCACGCGGCGGCGGAGCTTGAGCGAGGGCGTCAGCTCCCCGGTGTCCGGCCCCCACTCGCCGGACAGGATCCGGTGGCGCTTGACCTGCTCCGGACGGCTGAGCCGGGCGTTGGCCGCGGCCACCGCGCGCTCGACCTCCGCCGCCACCTCGGGGTGGGCGGCCAGGTCGGCGCCCTCGGCCCCGATACCCCGCTCACGGGCCCACAGCATCGCCATCTCGGAATCGAGGACGAGCAGCGCGACCAGGTAGGGGCGGTTGTCGCCGTGCGCGAGGGCCTGGCCGATCAGCGGGTGCTCCTTGAGGGTGTTCTCCACCAGCGCGGGCGACACGTTCTTGCCGCCCGAGGTCACGATGATCTCCTTCTTGCGGTCGGTGATCCACAGGAAGCCGTCCTCGTCGATCCGGCCCACGTCCCCGGTGGGGAACCAGCCCTCGTCGTCCACGGCGGGGTCCACCGAGCCGTCCGGCCGGAGGTAGCCCTGGAACATCGAGGGGCCGCGCAGGAACACCTCTCCGTCCTCGGCGACCCGGATCCGGACGCCGTCGAGGGGGCGGCCCACGGAACCGAGGCGGTGGCCGCCGTCCGAGGGCCTGTTGAGGGTGGCCACGCCCACGGACTCGGTGAGGCCCCACACGTCCATGACCTCGATGCCCAGTGAGGCCCAGAAGCGGAGCACGTCCACCGGCATGGGCGCCGAGGCGCTGGAGGGCAGGACCACCCGGTCCAGGCCCAGGCGGGCGAGCAGCGGGGTGAGCACGGAGGAGTGGACGCCCCGGTACCGCTCCTCCAGTTCGGCGGGGACCTCCTCGCCGCGTTCGCGGTACTCGCTGTACTCGGTGGCGACCTTCCGTGCGCCGTCGACGACGGCGGCGATCTCCTCGGGCAGGGCGGCGAGGGAGGCGCGCACGGCCGTGGCGAGTTTCTCCCAGACGCGCGGCACCCCGACGAAGTGCGGGGGCCGGACCTCGGGCAGGACTCCGGCCAGGGCGGCCGGGTCGGCGCACATCCACACGTGTGAGACGCGCAGGAGCGGCAGGTAGAGGGTGAGCAGGCGTTCGGCGATGTGGGCCAGCGGGAGGTAGCAGACGTGGCTGGGGTGGTCGGGCAGGTCCACGGCGGCGTCGAGGGAGGTGGCCTGGGCGAGGACCTGCCTGTGGGTGATGGCCGCGCCCTTGGGGTCGCCGGTGGTGCCCGAGGTGTAGACGACGGTGACGAGGTGGTCGGGGGTGAGGTCGTGCCGGCGGTCGAAGGCCCCGGCGGGAACGGTCTCGGTGAGGCCCGTGTAGGGGGTGTGGCCGCGCCCGGGGTCGGGCCGCTCCACCACGACCAGGGTTTCGAGGGGTGTG
Organism: Nocardiopsis ganjiahuensis DSM 45031; assembly: GCF_000341085.1. Taxonomy (GTDB): domain Bacteria; phylum Actinomycetota; class Actinomycetes; order Streptosporangiales; family Streptosporangiaceae; genus Nocardiopsis; species Nocardiopsis ganjiahuensis. The sequence goes on from NZ_ANBA01000016.1 coordinate 28,164, forward strand.
TCGGGGTCGTCGAGGAGCTTCTCCCAGGGGGCCGCGACGGCGGCGTCCTCCACCACGGCGAGGCGGGCGCGGCTGTGCCGGGCGATGTAGCTGATCTGTTCGGGGGCGGCGGAGGAGTAGACGGTGGTGGGGACGGCCCCGACGTGGACGAAGGCCATGTCGGAGAGCCAGTGTTCGGGCCGGTTGCCCATCATCAGCAGGACGTGGTCTCCGGGGCGGACCCCGAGGGCGGCGTAGCCCTCGGCGAGCGCCGCGACGGTGTCGTGGGCCTGGGCCCAGGTGAGGGTGGTCCAGTCGGTGGCGCCGGACTCGCGCCAGGACAGGGCGGGGAGGTCGGAGTGCTCGCGTGCGTTGCGCAGGAACAGCTCGGGGAGGGTGCGGTTCGTGGGGTCGTCCGTGGTGCCGGGAACGGAGGTCATGTGTACTCCTGGGCAGCTTCCTCGACGGTGTGATCCAGAACACACAGGAGCCTAACACCGCGGCTTTCCGCGAAAAGGGGAGCAGTTCCACCCGCCTCCCCCGTGCGGGAGCCGCCAACACCTGGACAGTTCGGAAACCCAGGTGCTACTCATGGGTAACACTCATACGTAACCGCCGGTAACACCAGCCCGCCGGTCTCGCCGTCCCACCCCGGGACCAGCCCCACCCGCCCCGGGCCGGTCCCCGTACCACCCAAGGAGCCACCCCCGTGTCCGACTTCTCCCTCCAGCTCCCCGAAGAGATCAGCGACGTCCGGGACTGGGCCCACGGGTTCGCCGCCGACGTCATCCGCCCCGCCGCCGCCGAATGGGACGAGCGGGAGGAGACCCCCTGGCCGATCATCCAGGAGGCCGCCAAGATCGGCCTGTACTCCCTGGACTTCTTCGCCACCCAGGCCTTCGAGGAGAGCGGCCTGGGCATGCCGGTGGCGATCGAGGAGCTGTTCTGGGGCGACTCCGGAATCGGCCTGTCCATCATGGGCACCGGCCTGGCCGCCGCGTCCCTGAGCAAGACCGGCACGCCCGAGCAGATCGGCGAGTGGGCGCCGCAGATGTTCGGCACCCCCGACGACGTCAAGCTCGCCGCCTTCTGCGCCTCCGAGCCCGACGCCGGCTCCGACGTCTCGGCGATCAGGACCCGCGCCGTCTACGACCAGGCCAAGGACGAGTGGGTCATCAACGGCGTCAAGACCTGGGCCACCAACGGCGGCATCGCCGAGGTGCACGTGGTGATCGCCTCGGTCGAACCGGACCTGGGCTCGCGCGGCCAGGCCTCCTTCGTCATCCCGCCCAACACCCCGGGGCTCTCCCAGGGCCAGAAGTTCCTCAAGCACGGCATCCGCGCCTCGCACACCGCCGAGGTCGTCCTGGACAACGTGCGCGTGCCCGGCTCCTGCCTGCTGGGCGGCAAGGACAAGCTCGACGAGCGCCTGGCCCGCGCCCGCGAGGGCAAGCGCTCCAAGGGCCAGGCCGCCATGAAGACCTTCGAGGCCACCCGGCCCACCGTGGGGGCCATGGCGGTGGGCTGTGCGCGGGCCGCCTACGAGTACGCCCGCGACTACTCGGTCCAACGCGAGCAGTTCGGCAAGCCCATCGGGGACAACCAGGGCGTGGCCTTCCTGCTGGCCGACATGGCCACCCGCATCGACGCCGCCCGCCTGCTGGTCTGGCGCGCCGCCTGGATGGCCCGCAACGGCAAGGACTTCACCTACGCCGAGGGCTCCATGAGCAAGCTCTACGCCTCCGAGACCGCCACCTTCGTCACCCAGAACGCCCTGCGCATCCTGGGCGGCAACGGCTACACCCGCGAGTACCCGGTCGAGCGCTGGCACCGCGACGCCACCATCTTCACCATCTTCGAGGGCGCCAGCGAGATCCAGAAGCTCATCATCGGCCGCACCGTCACCGGCCTGCCGATCCGCTGAACTCGGAGGACACTCCTCCGCAGGGGTGAACCCGCGGGTGAGCGGGGAGGCTCAGGGGCAAGGAGGTGAGGCCGGTGTTCGAATGGCCCACACTCGGCGTCCTGATCGCCGTCGCCGTGCCCATCATGATCATCTTCCTGGTGCTGGGCATCTTCCAGATCGTCCAGCGCCAGGCGGAACGGGCCATCCGCTCACCCGAGTACTGGGACGAGGTCCCCGACGGCAAGCGCTACCCGACCGGCTGGGACGAGGAGGAATCCTCCTCAAGGCCGGCCTCCGAGGGGAGACCCGGACCGGAGGGCGGGGAGGCCGAACCGGACACGCCCGAGAACGACGACAGGTAACCCCTCAGGCCGCTCGGACGGCGTGGGCGACGGTGACGATCTCGCCGCTCGCGCCGGTCAGCGGCCCCCGCCGCCGGTCCCCGTAGCGCTCAGCCACCTGGAACCCGGCCCCGGCCAGGAACCGGTCGATCTCCTCGGCCGCGGTGAACCGCAGCACGCCCCGGTCCACCCGCAGCGGCTCACCGTCGCGCGCGGCGGTGGTCTCGGTCAACGTGACCACCCCGTCCACCACCGACTCCACCCGGTGCTCCACCCGCAGTTCCCGCCCGTGGTGATCCACCACCTCGGCGGCGTTCTCGGGCGTCCAGCGCTCCCAGGCCCGCGCGGCCGGGTTCCGGGTGCCGAACACGAACCGCCCGCCCGGCCGCAGCGCCGTGCGGACCGCCGCGAGCGAGTCCCGGAGCTCCTCGTCGCCGACGAACACCTGGAACGCGTTGCCGGCCATGATCACGAGGTCGAACTCCCCCTGCCACTCCGGCCGCCGGGCGATGTCCACGGCCCTGCCCTCGGCCCACTCCACGTCCCGGCGCGTACGCGCCCGCCGCAGTGAGGGCAGGTCGGGGTCGATCCCGCAGAGCCTGCCCGGGTGCCCCTCGGCCCGGGCCCGGTGCAGCATCGTCCCAGTCCCGCACCCCACGTCCAGCACGGCCTCGGCCGCCATCACGTGGGAGAGGTAGAAGTCGTCACAGGGAGCCCAGGGGTTGAGCACGTCGTAGAGCGCGGCGACGTCGTCGTCCGAATACGCGTGTGGGTCCATGCGCGGCAGTATCGCCAACCCTCCGCGCGACCGCACTCGGTTTTCGTGTGCGCCCCGGGTGCGGGGATGCGGGTCGGCCCACCCTGTCCACTGTTCGGCCGGACGTCTCGGAAGCCTCCTCCGTTCCCCTCCCGGAACTCCGGTTCCTTCACAGTGCCGTTCCCCTCGGGTATTAAGCGACTCCTTAGGTCGGCGTTGACCCGCCGACCACGTTCGGTGTGCACTGCATCACACGCAACGCGAGGGAGTGTGCATGCAGGTCCCAGCACCGTTCGAGTACGAACGCGCGACCAGCGTCGACCACGCGATCGGTCTGTTGGACCGGTTGGGTGAGTCCGCGCGGCTGGTCGCGGGCGGCCACAGTCTGCTGCCGATGATGAAGCTCCGGCTCACCGACCTGGAGTACCTGATCGACATCAACGAGCTCCACGGGGAGCTCGGGTACGTGCGGGTCGAGGGGGACGAGGTCCGGGTCGGCGCCATGACACGGCACCGTGAACTCCTGGAGTCCGACGTGCTCGCCGGGGTCTTCCCCGTCTTCCGTGAGGCCGAGCGGGTGATCGCCGACCCCGTCGTGCGCAACCGCGGCACGCTGGGCGGATCCCTCTGCCAGGCCGACCCCTCCGAGGACCTCTCGGCGGTGTGCGGTGCCCTCGACGCCGTGTGCGTGGTCCGCGGACCCCGGGGGGAACGGCTGGTACCGATGGTCGAGTTCCACCGCGGCCCCTACGAGACGGCGCTCGGGCAGGGCGAGATGCTCGTCGAGGTGCGCTTCCCGGTGAGGCCCGGCGGGGTCAGCGCCTTCGAGAAGGTCGAGCGCCGCGCCGGCGACTGGGCCGTGGCATCCGCGGCCGCCGCCGTGTGGCTGGACGGGGGCACCATCACCCACGCCCGGGTCGGACTGGCCGCCGTGGGCTCCGGCACCGTGCGGGTCGAGGGGATCACCGAGGCCCTGAGCGGGCAGCGCCCCTCCGAGGAGCTGTACACGAGGGCGGGCCGGATCGCCGCCCGGAGCTGCGACCCCGCCACGGACAGCCGGGGCAGCGCCGAGTACAAGCGCCACCTCGCCGAGGAACTCACCCGACGGACGCTGCGCCGCGCCGTCGCCGGAACCGGGAAGGCCTGAGCATGCGCGTCACCATGACCGTCAACGGCGAAGAGGTCACCAAGGAGATCGAGAGCCGTCTCCTGCTGGTGCACTTCGTCCGGGACCACCTGGGGCTCACCGGCACCCACTGGGGGTGCGACACCAGTAACTGCGGCACCTGTGTGCTGTGGATGGACGGTGAACCCGTCAAGTCCTGCACCGTCCTGGCCGCGATGGCGGGAGGCAAGGAGGTCCGCACCGTCGAGGGCCTGGCCACCGACGGCGAGCTCGACCCCGTGCAGAGGGGGTTCATGGAGTGCCACGGCCTCCAGTGCGGTTTCTGCACCCCGGGGATGATGATGACCGCCCGCGCCCTGCTGGACCGCAACCCCGACCCGTCCGAGGACGAGGTGCGCGAGGCCATCTCCGGGCAGATCTGCCGCTGCACGGGCTACGCCACCATCGTGCGCTCGGTGCGCTGGGCGGCCGAGCACGAGGCGGCCGAGAAGGCCGCCGCCTGCCCGGCACGGCCCGAGTGCGGGGCCGCGTCCGACGGCGCCGAGGAGGGGGTTCGATGACCACGGTGAACGACCACAAGCCCGTCGGCCACGGCAGGATGCTCCGCAAGGAGGATCCCCGCTTCGTGCGCGGCCGCGGCCGGTACGTGGACGACGTCCAGCTGCCCGGGATGCTGCACCTGGCGATCCTGCGCTCCCCTGTGGCGCACGCCCGGATCGTCTCCATCGACACCAGCGCCGCCGAGGCGCACCCCAAGGTGAAGGCGGTCGTGACCGGCGCGGCCCTCGCCGAGAAGGGCCTGGCGTGGATGCCGACCCTGTCCAACGACGTCCAGGCGGTCCTGGCCACCGACAAGGTGCGCTTCCAGGGCCAGGAGGTCGCCTTCGTGGTGGCCGAGGACCACTACTCGGCCCGCGACGCCCTGGAGCTCATCGACGTCGAGTACGACATGCTCACCCCGGTCGTGAACGCCCGTACCGCCCTGGCCGAGGGCTCTCCGGTGATCCGCGACGACCTGGAGGGCAAGGCGGACAACCACGTCTTCGACTGGGAGACCGGCGACGAGGCCGCCACCGAAGCGGTGTTCGCCAGGGCCGACGTGGTGGTCACCGAGGACATCGTCTACCCGCGCGTGCACCCGGCGCCCATGGAGACCTGCGGCGCGGTCGCCGACTTCGACTCCGTGGAGGGCCGGCTGACGCTGTGGTCCACCACCCAGGCGCCGCACGCCCACCGCACCCTGTACGCGATGGTCGCGGGGCTGCCCGAGCACAAGATCCGGGTCATCTCCCCCGACATCGGCGGCGGCTTCGGCAACAAGGTGCCCATCTACCCCGGGTACGTGTGCGCGATCGTGGCGTCCCTGGTCATCGGCAAGCCGGTCAAGTGGATGGAGGACCGCTCCGAGAACCTCGTCAGCACCGGGTTCGCCCGCGACTACATCATGCGCGGCGAGATCGCCGCCACGCGCGAGGGCCGCATCCTGGGCATCCGCACCAACGTGCTCGCCGACCACGGAGCGTTCAACGCCCAGGCGGCTCCCACCAAGTACCCGGCGGGGTTCTTCGGGGTGTTCACCGGCAGCTACGACATCGAGGCGGCCTACGCCAAGATGACCGCCGTGTACACGAACAAGGCCCCGGGCGGCGTGGCCTACGCGTGTTCGTTCCGGATCACCGAGGCCGTGTACCTGGTCGAGCGGATCGTGGACTGCCTCGCCCACGAACTGGAGATGGACCCGGTCGAGCTGAGGTCGAGGAACCTCATCCGGCCCGAGCAGTTCCCGTACACCACCAAGACCGGATGGGTGTACGACTCCGGCGACTACGAACCCACCCTGCGCGAGGCGGTGCGCATCGCCGGGTACGAGGAGCTGCGCAAGGAGCAGGCGGACAAGCGTGCGCGCGGCGAGCTCATGGGCATCGGGGTCTCGTTCTTCACCGAGGCGGTCGGCGCCGGACCGCGCAAGGACATGGACATCCTCGGCCTGGGCATGGCGGACGGCTGTGAGCTGCGCGTCCACCCGACCGGCAAGGCCGTGGTGCGGCTCTCGGTGCAGTCCCAGGGGCAGGGGCACGAGACGACCTTCGCGCAGATCGTCGCCGAGGAGATCGGCATCCCGCCGGACGACATCGACGTGGTGCACGGCGACACCGACAACACCCCGTTCGGGCTGGGGACCTACGGCAGCCGGTCCACGCCGGTGTCGGGGGCGGCCGCCGCGGTGGTGGCGCGCAAGGTGCGCGACAAGGCGCGCATCATCGCCTCGGGGATGCTGGAGGTGTCGGTCGCGGACCTGGAGTGGACGAAGGGCGCGTTCTCGGTCAGGGGCGACCCCGAGCGGTCGGTGACCATCCAGGAGATCGCGCTGCGGGCCCACGGCGCCGGTGACCTGCCCGAGGGGATCGAGGGCGGTCTGGAGGCCCAGGTCTGCTACAACCCCGAGAACCTCACCTACCCGCACGGGGCCTACATCTGCGTGGTCGACGTGGACCCGGGGACGGCGCAGGTGAAGGTGCGCCGCTTCGTGGCCGTGGACGACTGCGGGACCCGGATCAACCCGATGATCATCGAGGGCCAGGTGCACGGCGGTCTGACCGACGGGGTCGGGATGGCGCTCATGGAGATGATCTCCTTCGACGAGGACGGCAACTGCCTGGGCGGTTCGTTCATGGACTACCTCCTGCCGACCGCGCTGGAGGTCCCCGACTGGGAGACCGGCTACACGGTGACACCGTCGCCGCACCACCCGATCGGCGCGAAGGGCGTGGGCGAGTCGGCCACGGTGGGGTCTCCCCCCGCGGTGGTGAACGCGGTCGTGGACGCGCTGAAGCCGTTCGGGGTCCGCCACGCGGACATGCCGCTCACCCCCTCCCGGGTGTGGGACGCCATGAACGGCCGGGCCGAGCCGTCGTTCTGACCGTGGCTCCGAGGCCGGATCCGGGGCGCCGGTCCCCACCGAAGCACCACCAACAGCAGCATCCAGGAAGGGGTGGGCCACGCGATGGCCGCCGTTGACCTGTCGGACCGCGGGCGCGAACTGCTCGCCGGCAGGGTGCCGTTCGTCGAGGCGACCGTGGTCCGGGCGCAGGTCCCGGCCTCGGTCCGGCCCGGGGACGGAGCGATCGTCCTGCCGGACGGTTCCATCGAGGGTTTCGTGGGCGGGCAGTGCGCGCAGGGTTCGGTGCGCACCGCCGCCCTCGGCGCGATCCGCGACGGCCGCAGCGTGCTGCTGCGGGTGCTGCCGGGCGAGGACGAGCCCTTCCCGGAGACCCCGGGAGCGCACGTGGTGGTCAACCCCTGCCTGTCCGGCGGCGCCCTGGAGATCTTCCTCCGGCCGCGCCTGCCGGACCCGGTGGTCGGGGTGGTGGGCGAGTCCCCGATCGTGGCCGCCCTGCGGGGGCTCGCCCCGCCGCTGGGGTTCGTGGTCGAGACCGGGGCGGACACGTCCGTGGTGGCGGGCTCGACCGCCGTGATCGTGGCCAGCCACGGCGGCGACGAGGCGGCGGTGATCCGCGCCGCCCTGGACGCCGGGGTGGGCTTCGTGGGGCTGGTGGCCTCCCTGCGGCGGGGCGCCGCGGTGCTGGACGCCATGGACCTCGACCACTGCGAGCGGGGACGGGTCCACTCCCCCGTGGGCCTGGACATCGGGGCGAGCACCCCGGCGGAGATCGCGTTGTCGATCCTCGCCCAGCTCACCCGGGCGGTCCGCGTGGACGGCCTGGCGGCCCCCGCCCCGGCCGCCGGTGAGGGGTCCGCCGTGAAGAGCGCGGTGGACCCCGTCTGCGGGATGAGCGTGACCGTGGGGCCCACGACCCCGCGGCTGGAGACCGGCGGCCGGGAGCTGTGGTTCTGCTGCCCCGGCTGCCGTGACCGGTACAGGGCGGAGGGGTAGCCCGTGCTGAACGCCGAGGAGGTCCGGCGGCGGCTGGACGAACAGGACCACCTGGTGGACGAGGGCACCGCCACCGCCCTCTTCCTCGCCATGGCGCTCGGGCGCCCCCTGCTGTTGGAGGGCGAACCTGGCGTGGGCAAGACCGCCGTGGCCAAGGCGCTCGCCCGGGCCCTGGACGCGCCGCTGATCCGGCTGCAGTGCTACGAGGGGCTGACCGCGGGCGAGTCCCTGTACGAGTGGAACCACCAGCGGCAGCTCCTGGCGGTCCGGTTGGCGGAGTCCCGGGGCGAGCGGCTGGACGACGGCGACCTGTTCGGTGAGGAGTTCCTCCTCGACCGGCCGATCCTGCGGGCGGTCCGGCACGGGGGGCCGGTGCCGCCGGTCCTGCTGATCGACGAGGTGGACCGGGCCGACGACGAGTTCGAGGCGCTGCTGCTGGAGTTCCTGGGAGAGGCGTCGGTGACCGTGCCCGAGCTGGGCACCTTCACCGCGGAACGGCCGCCCCTGGTGGTACTGACCTCCAACCGCAGCCGCGACCTGCACGACGCCCTGCGCCGCCGCTGCCTCTACCACTGGATCACCTTCCCGGCCCCGGAACGGGCCGCGGAGATCCTGCGCCGCCGCGTCCCGGAAGCGGGCGAGGCGCTGGTGGGTTCGGCGACGGAGTTCGTGGGGCGGGTCCGGGAACTGGACCTGGACAAGGCCCCGGGGATGGCTGAGAGCATCGACTGGGTGTCGGCGCTGGGCGCTCTCGGTGTGACCGAACTGGTCCGGGACGACATCGTGCGGACCCTGTCCGCGCTGGCGAAGACCCCCGACGACCATGAAACCGTGGTCTCGGCACTGAACGACCTCGGCCACGGCCCGCCGGGGCCGGAGCACTCCCCCAGGGCCCGAGCGGAGACAGCCACGTGAGGATCGACAACGAGTTCACCGTCGACGCGCCCGTCGAGCGGGTGTGGGACCTGCTCACCGACGTCGAGGCGATCGCGCCCTGCATGCCGGGCGCACGCCTGACCGGGGTGGAGAGCGGACCGGACGGCGACGTCTACTCGGGAACGGTGCGGGTGAAGGTCGGGCCGGTCGCGGCCGCCTACGAGGGCACCGCGTGGTTCGTCGGGCAGGACGCCCGGAACCGGCGTGCGGTCATCGAGGCCAAGGGCAGGGCCGGCCGGGGCGGAGGGAACGCGTCGGCGTCGGTCACGCTCGAGCTCCGTGAGGAGGGCGGTGGGACCGCGGTCTCGGTGGGTACGGACCTGAGGATCACCGGCAAACTCGCCCAACTGGGCGGCGGGATGGTCAAGGACGTGTCCGAGCGGCTGCTGGGACAGTTCGTCGAGTGCTTGGAGGGCAAGCTCACCGGCACGGAAACGGAGGCGGCGGTCATGGCGCACCACGGTGCGGAGTTCGGCGGGGGCGCCGGGGACGACGCGAACGGACGGAGCGAGGAGGGCAGGGGCTCCCATACGAGCGGCGGAGACCACATGAGCGGTGGCGGGCACATGTCCGGAGGCGCCCACATGTCGGGCGGCAGGCACATGTCCGCCGACGGCGACCTGTCCGACGAGGTCCAGGAGAGCGGGGACGGCGCCGGCCCCGAGGGGACCTGGACCACGGCCACGGGACTGACGCCCGGGTCGGACCCGGCTCCGACCGGCCCCGCGCCCTCCACCCGTCGGAGCATCGACGGTGGGGAGGCGGCGCCGCTGGACCTGGGCCGGGCCACCGGGAAGGCCGTCGTCCAGCGGCTGTGGCCGATGCTGGCGGTGGTGGTCGTGGTGGTGGGGCTCCTCCTCGGCTATGCCTACTTCACCTGACCGCGCGGTGGCCTCCCCGGCCCCTTCCCAGCGACCGGACGCGTCCCCGCTGCCGGGAGTGGACCGGGCGGCGTTCGCCGTCGCCCTCACCGCGCGCCTGCGCTCCCGGGGCGTGCGCGTGGACCTGGACGCCGCGAGCACCCTGGCCCGGGCGCTGGCCGCCGTCCCGCCGACCGCGCTCGGCCGGCTCTACTGGACGGCGCGGGTGTGCCTGGTGCGGCGGCGGTGCGATCTCGCCGCCTTCGACACGGTGTTCGACACCGTCTTCGGGGGCGGTGTTCCGGGGGACGAGGACTCGACCCCCCTGGCCGCTGTCCGAACCGGAGCCGACCGCTCCCCCGAGCCGGGCCCCGGGTCCGAGCAGGAGGGCGCGGTCGGTGCCGGGCTGCCGTGGGTGACCCTGCCGCCCGGCCCCGCCGACCCGGAACGGGACAGCCCGGCGTCCGCGCTCCCGGAACTGCTCCCCAGCGACCTCGACGCCCTCGCCGAGGCCCCTTTCGACCAGCTCTCCGAGGAGGAGACCGCTCGGCTCGGGGCGTGGTTGGCGGAGTTGCGGCCCCGGCTGCCCCGGCGCAGGGTCCGCAGGCGGGCCCCGGGGCGCTCCGGCGGGCGGGTGGCGCTCAGGCCCACCCTGGCCCGGGCCCGCCGGACCGGGTGGGAGCCGGTGGAACTGGTGCGGACCCGCCCCGTGTCGCGTCCGCGCCGGGTGGTGGTCCTGTCCGACGTGAGCGGTTCGATGCGGGCCCAGACAGCTGCCTGCGTCCACCTGATGCGGGCCTTCGCGCTGACCGTGGAGACCGAGGCGTTCGCCTTCGGCACCCGTCTGACCCGGCTGACCCCGCTGCTGCGCGAGGGCACCGCAGAGGAGGCGGTCGCCCGTGCCACCGAAGCCGTGGACGACCGGTTCGGCGGGACACGGATCGCCGCGAACCTGCGTGCCCTGCTCGCCTCCCGGCACGGGGCGGCGGTGCGCGGCGCGGTGGTGGTCGTGGCCTCGGACGGGTGGGACGGGGACGCCCCGGAGGCGATGGCGGCGGCCATGGAGCGGTTGCGGCGGCGGGCCCACCGGGTGGTGTGGGCCAACCCCCGCGCAGCCGCCCCGGGCTTCGAGCCCTCGGTGGGCGGGATGGCCGCGGCCCTGCCGTTCTGCGACGCGCTGTTGCCCGCACACACCTTCGCCGCCCTCCGGGATGTGGTGGAGGCCGTGGCCCGCGAGAGCGCGCCCGGGAGCCGGAGGGAGGGCTCTCGGGACGGGTCAGGTGGCCGGCCTCTGGGGCACGGCGTGGTTCCAGAGGGTGACGTGCACCCCCGAGCGGAAGCGGCCGCGATCGACACCCGCTCCCCGCAGCATGGTCTGGGTGGCGCGGGGCGTGGTCGCGAAGCGGACGAACTCGGCGGCCACTCCTGACTCGTCGCTGTCGGGGAGGGCGCTCACCGACCAGCAGCCGCCCGTGCGCACCGGAGGGCCGACCGGAAGGAGCAGGCGTCCGGCGGCGAGGTCGTGGGAGACCGCGTACCCCAGGGCCAGACCCACCCCGGCGCCCTTCTTGACCTCGTCGAGGGCGGCCGCGTGGCTCTGGAAGACGCGCTGGCGGGCCTCCGGAACACCGAACCGGCGCAGGACCGCGGGGACCAGCCCGGTGTGGTCCAGGGCCGAGGGGCCGAGGAGCCAGGTCTGTTCGCGGAGGCGTTCGGGAGCGGTCCGCCCACCGGCGAAGGGGTGTCCGGGGCCCACCACGGTGAGCAGCTGGTACCTGAGGATGCTCTGGGAGGTCACCCGCTCGGGTTCGCCTCCCGCTGCCTGTTCCTGGCCCGGGCCGATGGCGACGTCGACGGCCCGGTCGTACAGCAGTTCCTCGAACCGGCTCGGGCTGTGCACGCTCAGCTCGACGTCGAGGTCGTCGGCGCGCCCCACGAAGAGTTCGATCAGGCCGGGCGCCGCGTACTCGACGAACAGGCTGGAGGCGGCGATGCGGAGCAGACGGGTACCGGTGCCGGCCTGGCTGACCTCACGCAGGGTACGGTCCTGAAGGCCCAGCAGTTCGGTGGCGCGACCGGCCAGGCGCAGGCCGCCGGGGGTGAAGGCCAGTCCGGCGCCGGTCCGGGAGAAGAGCCGGTCACCGAACAGTCTGCGGAGCTTGCCGATGTGCAGTGAGACCGCGGCCTCGGAGACGTCGAGTTCGCGGGCGGCCCGTTTGACCGAGCCCAGCCGGACCACCGCGGAGAACGCTCTCAGCTGCGTGGGAGTCACCGAACGCCCCCGGGGCATCGGGGCAGGGGCGCGCGGGGGTGTTCCGGATCGGGGTTCGCGTGGTCCAGCACGGCCGGGGACAGGGCGGGGAGGAGCGTCCGGCGCCGGGGGGAAGGCATGGCGACCTTTCGGACAGGGGGGATGAGGTCAAGCTAGGGGACGCCTGAGCACCCCACAAGAGACTTTTGCCCCGAAAGACCCAAATACCACGAAGGGCCCAGTCCGCCACTCAAGCCCCAGCCCTGCATCCAGGTGCCTGCTTACCCCTCACGCGCACTGCTCGCGAAGCGCCCCCCGGAAGGCCGCACGGCCCCGGGGCCGCTCGGCGATGGAGGCCGCACGGCCGCGGGAGCGGCCGGCCGGCCCAGGAACCCGGCTGCTCAGTCCCGGGAACGGCGGCGCCGGACCGCCATCCGCAGCTCGTCCGGGGACACCTCGCGACCGTCCTCTGTCAGGTAGCCGACCCGCACCGGCGCTCCGGTGCCGTCCTCGACCAGGGCCAGCGGGCCGCCGCCCTCCTGGAGGTAGGTGTCGCCCCAGCCCTTGAGCGCGAAGACCGCGGGCATGAGGTCGGCGCCCATGTCGGTGAGGACGTACTCGTGGCGGGTGCGGCTGCCCGGCTCCTTGTAGGGCTCACGGCGCAGCAGTCCGGCCTCGGTGAGCTGTTTGAGGCGCGCCGCGGCGACCGCGTCGGTGATACCGACCCGTTCCACGAACAGTTCGAAGCGGCGGGTGCCGAAGAACGCCTCGCGCATGATCAGCAGCGCCGAACGCTGTCCCACGATCTCCAGCGCCTTCGAGATCGAGCACGCCCGGGGCTTCCAGGAGCGCAGATCGGCGAGGGCGGGATCGAGTTTGATCGGCATGGTGCCAAAATACCCGCTCACCCCGATCCCGAACGGCGGACCGGCCCCGCCGGGTTGCGGTCTACTCCTTGGAGGCGGTGGCGCCCCACCAGATGTTGACGTCGGAGTCGACCGCCCACCGGTCGATGTCGCGCAGCTCCTCGTCGGAGAAGTCCGTCGCCTCCGCCGCCTTCAGGTTCTGCTCCAGCTGCTCCGCGCTGGAGGCGCCGACCAGCGCCGTGGTGACGGTGCGCGGCCCCTGCTCGCGCAGGACCCAGGAGATCGCCATCTGCGCCAGGGTCTGGCCGCGCTCGGCAGCGATCTGGTTGAGCGCCCGGGCCCGGCCGAGCACCTCCTCGGTGAGCATGCTGTCGCGCCAGCTGGGCCGCCCCACGCCGGCGCGGGAGTCCACGGGCACGTCACCGCCCAGATAGCGGGAGGTCAGCAGCCCTTGCGCCAGGGGCGAGAACGCGACCACGCCCATGCCCTCGTCCGCTGCCGCCTCCAGCAGGCCGTCCTCCACCCAGCGGTTGAGCATCGAGTACGAGGGCTGGTGGACGATCAGCGGCGTGCCGAGGTCGCGCATGATCGCCGCGGCCCGACGGGTCAGCGACGGACCGTAGGAGGAGATCCCCGCGTAGAGGGCCCGTCCCGACACCACCGCGTGGTGGAGGGCCAGCATGGTCTCCTCCAGCGGGGTGTCCGGGTCGGGCCGGTGGCTGTAGAAGATGTCGACGTGGTCGAGGCCCATCCGCTTCAGCGAGCGGTCGAGCGAGGACAGCAGGTACTTGCGAGAACCGCCCTGCTGGTGCGGTCCCGGCCCCATGGTCCACCCGGCCTTGGTGGTGATCACCAGCTCGTCCCGGTAGGGACCGAAGTCCTCCGCCAGGAACCGGCCGAGGTTCTCCTCGGCGCTGCCCGGCGGCGGGCCGTAGTTGTTGGCCAGGTCGAAGTGGAAGACGCCGAGGTCGAAGGCGCGGCGCAGGATCCGGCGCTGCCCCTCCAGGTCCCGGTCGCCGCCGAAGTTCTGCCACAGTCCCAGCGACAGCCTCGGCAGTTTCAGCCCACTCCTGCCGCAGGCCCGGTACTCCAGAGAGTCGTACCGCCCCGCGTCCGCCACGTACGTGACCAAGTCCGCTCCCCTTCAGCCTGTCCGGTCCGTCGAAACCCGTCGAAACCAGCCGTTCCGCTAATCGTCGACCGTGAGTTCGCCCATGCGGTCCCAGCCCTCGCCCTCGACCACGCGGCTGACGATCAGCGGGGTCTCCTTCAGCAGCGGCTTCATGGACGCCAGCCCGTCCCTGAAGTGATCGCTGTTGACGTGGGCTTCGGCCGCGCCGTCCTTGAACGCCTCGACGAGCACGAACTCGTCGTCGCGCTCGACGCTCCGGGACCACTCGAACCACAGGTTGCCGGGCTCCGCGCGGGTGGCCGCGGTGAAGTCGGCGACCGCGTCGAGGAAGCTGTCCACGGCCTCCGGCCTGGTCCGGAACTTGACGACGATCAGGATCATTCCGCATCTCCTTCGTTCTGTGCCACGGGGCACGCGGTCGTGCCGTGCCTCACGGTCCCCACTCTTCCAGAACCGGGACGGTCGAGACCTCGACGAGCACGCCGCGGGGGTGTTCGCTGCCTCACCCCTGACCGTGACCGAGCTCAGGCGCCGCCGAGGGTGGTGCCGGGCAGGCGGGTGGCGCGCCACTCGCCGTCGGTGCCCTCACGGACCTCCAGGGCGCCGAGGTCCTCGTCGGGGTGGACCAGTTCGACGTTGGCGATCAGGGTCTCACCGTCCAGGTCGGTGCTGACGGTGACCTCTCCGATCTCGATGCCCTCGATGTCGGGCAGGCCGGCGGCGTAGTCGGGGAAGGCCTCCGCGCAGTCCTCGGCTTCGCTCTGGGCCACGATCGCGGCCTGGGCGCCCTCGTCGGTGAAGGCACAGCCCGCCTCGCCGTCTCCGGCCGCGAGGGAGGCGACGAACCCCTCGGCGACGGCCTGGGCCGCCACGGCGGCCGCGTCCTCGCCGGCCCCGGCCGCGACCTCCTCCACGCTCTCCTCGACGGGGGACTCGGCGGTTTCCCCACCGTCGCCGCCGCAGGCGGTGAGGGCGAGGAACAGGGGCAGGGCAGCACACATGAGGGTGCGTCGCATGGGGGGTGGCCTTCCGGGAGCGGGGCTGGTCGGTCGCGAGCGGACGCCGGTGGCGCCCGCACCGCACCATTGTTACCGCATTCATCCGCTTGATGACTACGTGTATCGACCGGTCAATCGCCGCAGACCCCCTGATCAGGCAAAGCACGGGTATGGGTTCGGTTCGGCTTGACCCCGCCCCGAGCACCCGCCCCCAGGGGGCGCCTTCCGTATGCGCACAATCACCCTGAGCGACATATCGGAAGGGGTCCCATGACCGATCTCGGGGACGATCGCGCGGCGCAGCGCGGACTGGAGGGGCTCAGCCCCTTCGAGCTCAAGGGCCATCTGATGGACCTGGCCGGGGCCTCCTCCCGGAAGCACGCCCACGCCATGCTCAACGCCGGGCGCGGGAACCCCAACTGGACCGCCGCCCCGCCCCGCGAGGCGTTCTTCCTGCTCGGCCGGTTCGCGGTCCTGGAGACCCGCCGCCACTGGAACGAGTGGCCCGCCGTCGCCGGGATGCCCGTCTCCGACGGCATCACCGAGCGCTTCTCGGCGTTCCTCGACCAGAACGCGGGCGAGCCCGGGGCAGACCTGCTGCGCCGGGTGCTCAACCGGGTGGAGGGGCACCGCTCCGACGCGGTCCTGCTCGAACTGGTCGACGGGATCATCGGCGACAACTACCCCGTGCCCGACCGCATCCTGCCGTTCGTCGCCGAGTCGGTGCACGAGTACCTGGCCGGGGCCATGGGCGGCCGACCCCCCGAGACCCCCTACGACCTGTTCGCGGTCGAGGGCGGCACCGCGGCCATGTGCTACGTCTTCGACTCCCTCCAGACCAACCGCGTCCTGCGCAAGGGCGACCGGATCGCCTTGATGACCCCGATCTTCACGCCCTACCTGGAGATCCCCCACCTGGAGCGCTACGACTTCGACGTGGTCGAGGTCAGCGCCTCGCGCGGCACCGAGGGCGACTTCCACACGTGGGACTACGACGACGCCGAGCTCGACAAGCTCGCCGACCCGTCGGTGCGGATGGTGTGCCTGGTCAACCCGAGCAACCCGCCGTCGGTGGCGTTGTCCGAACGCGCCCTGAACCGCATCCGGGACATCGTGGAGAAGCGCAACCGGGACCTGGTCATCGTCACCGACGACGTCTACGGCACGTTCGTGCGGGGGTTCACCTCGCTGATGGAGGTGTGCCCGCGCAACACCATCGGCGTGTACTCGTTCTCCAAGTACTTCGGAGCGACCGGGTGGCGGCTGGGCGTGATCGCCCTCCAACCCGACAACGTCGTGGACGACCGGATCGCGCGCCTGTCCGGGGAGGACGCCGAGGCGGTCCGCCGGCGCTACGCCTCGCTCTCCCTGGACGTGCCGGGGCTGCGGTTCATCGACCGCATGGTGGCCGACAGCCGTTCGGTGGCGCTCAACCACACCGCCGGGCTGTCCACGCCCCAGCAGGTACAGATGGCCCTGTTCGCGCTGTTCGCCCTCACCCACACGGACGAGGAGTACCACGAGCCGGTCATGCGCGTCCTGGAGCGGCGGATGACGGCCCTGTCCGAAGGGCTGGAGGTGCCCTTCCCCGCGAACGCCCTGCGCGCGGGCTACTACGTCGAACTCGACCTGCTGGCCTGGGCCGAGCGGCACTGGGGGACCGAGTTCGCGGAGTGGATGCGCGCGAACTACGAGCCGGTGGACCCGGTCCTGCGCCTGGCCGAGGAGGACGGCGTCGTGCTGCTCAACGGCGGCGGCTTCGACGGCCCCGAGTGGTCCGTGCGGGTGAGCCTGGCCAACCTCGAACACGAGGCCTACGGGCGGATCGGCCGCGCCCTGAAGCAGATCGGCGCGGAGTACCACCAGCGGTTCACCTCGTCCGCCGACCGCTCCTGAGGCTTTCCGGAGCTCACTGAGACGCGAGGAGGCCGCCGTGGGCGGTTGGATCACCGACCTGTTCGTCAACACCCCGGAGATCGCGCTCTTCACCGCGCTGGCCCTGGGCTACCTGTTCGGCAAGGTGCCGTTCGGCCCCATCCGGCTGGGCGGGGTGTGCGGCACCCTGCTGATGGCGCTGCTGATCGGCTACCTGACCGGAGCCGAGCTCAGCGACGGCGTGAAGAACCTGGCGTTCGCGCTGTTCATCTTCGCGCTGGGGTTCAGCAGCGGACCGCAGTTCTTCGCCAACCTGAATCGGAAGGGGCTGCGCTACCTGGGCTTCCCGATCATCGAGGTGGTGGCGGTGATCGGTGTGGTGCTGACGTTCACCGTGATCATGCAGCTGGACCAGGGCACCGCGGCGGGGCTGATGGCCGGCGGCGCCACCGAGTCCGCGGCGCTGGGCACCGCCAGCGAGGCGATCGGTCGGTTGGGGCTGCCCGAGGAGGACACCCGGACCCTCCAGAACAACGTCGCCACCGCCTACACCATCAGCTACCTGTGCGGCCTGATCACCATCGTGCTGCTGACCAGCCAGGTCGCGCCCCGGCTGATGCGGTTCGACCTGCAGAAGGAGTCCGCGAAGCTGTGGCACCGGCTGAGCGGCGGCCACGACGCGCAGCCCGGCGAGCAGCCCGCCCTGCCCGACCTGGTGGGCCGGGTCTTCCGGGTGGACCGGAGCGCGGGGCGCACGATCGACGACATCGTCCGCTCACTGCCGGGCAGCGCCACCGTGGAGGAGGTCCGCCGGGGCGACCAGAACGTGCGGCCCGAGGACACCCTCCGTGTCCGGGAGGGCGACCTGCTGGTGGTGGTCGGCCGCCGGGCCGCGCTGGTGGGCGCCGAGGACGTGATCGGCCCGGAGCAGGCCGAGGAGCCCGACGTGGTGCTCCAGTCCCTGAACGTGGTGCTCACCCACCGCAGGACGCACAACATGCCGCTGAGCGGGATCAACGAGGTGCTCGGGGCGAAGCTGCGCGGGTCGGTCTTCGTGGAGAGGCTGACCCGCACCGAGAAGGAGATCCCGGCGCTGCCCGGGACCCTGCTCCAGGTCGGCGACGTCCTCACCCTCCTGGGTGCGCCCAGCGACGTGAAGGCGGCCGGGAGGAAGCTCGGCTACCCGATGGCGTCGCAGTACACCACCGACTTCGTCTACCTGGGGCTCGGTCTGGTGCTGGGCATCCTGGTCGGGCAGATCGTGATCCCGCTCGGCAACGCCGACCTCACCCTGGGCACCGGCGGCGGAGCGCTGCTGTCCGGCCTGGTCTTCGGTTACCTGCGGGCCAGGCGGCCCACCTTCGGAACCCTGCACCCGGCCGCCGCGGGCACCATGAAGGACCTGGGCCTGGCGACGTTCATCGCCGCGGTCGGGTTGTCCGCGGGACCCTCCGCGCTGCAACTGGTGCAGCAGTACGGGGTGATGCTGCCGATCGCGGCGGTGCTCACCACGCTCATCCCGGCGACGGTCTCGATCCTCGTCGGCTGGAAGATCCTGAAGATCGAGCCGCCGCTGCTCATGGGGGCGGTCGCCGGTCAGCAGTGCAGCACCCCGGCGATCAGCCAGGTGGTGTCCACCGCCGGGAACTCGGTGCCGATGATCGCCTACACCATCACCTACGCGATCTCGAACATCCTGCTGCCGCTGACCGGTCCGATCATCGTGGCCCTGGCCGGCGCGGTGGTGTGAGGCCGCCCCGCCGGCCCGCGTCCCACAGCCGGACACGGACAAGCCCCGGTTCCCTTACGAGGGGGCCGGGGCTTGTCCGTGGGAGCGGCCTCTGGTGGTATTGGCGGGGGTGACCGGCATCACGGCACCCACTGGCGCACAGAGCACGCGCGGGCGTGCTCGAGGAGAGTCGGCGCACGCGCGGGCGTGCGCCGAAGGGCTCCGCTGTGCGTCCGCGCCGGAGGTGACATGTCGTACCGACTACGGGAGGGCGGCCGCGGCGCCCTCGTCGCGGACCTGCCCCCGGCACTGGGAGCCGAGCTCCGCCCCCTGGTGCCGCACCTGGTCGAGGAGGCCGTGGACGCTGTCCGCCGCCGGGCCGAGGCCCACTCCCAGCCCTTGGAACCGTCGCACGTCGAGTCGGTCAGGACCGTGATCGGTGTCGCGGTGCACACCTTCCTGGACCGGGTCGAACATGCCTCCGAGGCGGAGGACTCCGAGTCCGAGGAGGCCGGGGCCGGACAGCCGGACTCCGTCGCCAGGACCTTCCGTGCGTTCGGGGCGGGCGAGGCCCGCCAGGGGCGCACCCTGGAGTGCCTGCACACCGGTCTGCGCACCTCGGCGGCGGCGGCCTGGCGGCGGCTGGCCCGGGCCGAGTCGGTCGACCGGGACCAGATGGCCGCGCTCGGCGAGGCGCTCTTCTCGTTCCAGGAGGAGATCTCCGCCGCCGCCGCGGAGGGCCACGCCCAGGTGCGCGGGGCCGGGGTGGAGGCGTTGCGGCGCCGCCGAGCCCGGCTGCTGGAGGTGCTGCTGGCCGAGGCCGGGACGGAGCCGGAGGCGCGGGCGCTGTCGACGCTGGCGCGGTCCGCCCGGTGGCGCCTGCCCGAACGGGTCGCGGTGGCGCTGCTGCTTCAGGAGGGTGCGACGGCAGCGGTGCCGGTGCCGCCCCCGGACGTGCTGGTGGACCTGGACCGGCTGGAGCCGTGTGCGCTGGTACCCGATCCGGAGGGGCCGGGGCGGCTGCGGTCGCTGGAGCGCTCGCTGCGGGGGTGCTGCGCGGTGCTGGGGCCGACGGTGCCCCTGGACGGGGCCCCGGCGTCGTTGTCCCGTGCACGGGAGCTGGCGGAGCTGGTGCGGACCGGCGTGGTGCCCGGGTCCGGGGTGCTGCGGTGGGGCGACCACCTTCCGGAACTGCTGCTGTCCCGGGACACGGCCCTGGTCGCCGAGATGGCCCGCACCCGGCTGGCGCCGCTGGAGGGGATGCGGGCACCGCAGCGGGAGCGGATGGCCGACACCCTGCTGGCCTGGCTGGAGTCGGGCTTCAACGCCAACGAGGCGGCCGAGCGGCTGCGGATCCATCCCCAGACCGTGCGGTACCGGATGCGACAGCTGGAGGAGCTGTTCGGGCCCCGGCTGCGGGAACCGGGGGCCCGGTTCGAGTTGGAGCTGGTGCTGCGGGCGCGCAGGCTGTTGGGGCCCCTCGGTCCGGAGTAGGGAACATACCGAACGGTCGGGATGTCCCCCGCGCACCGGTGCGCGGGGGACATCCCGGACGAGGGGGCCGGGGTCGCGGCGGATCAGCCCCGGGGAGCCAGCGCGCGGATCACGTCGGCCGGGTCCAGGCTGGGCGGGGCGATCGGCGCGATCACCGGGGTGCTCACCCCCGCCTCCACGTAGGCCTCGATCCGCTCACGGCAGTACTCCGCGGGACCGTGCACGATGAGGTCGTCGATGACGGAGTCCGGGATCGCGGCGAGCGCCCCCTTGCGGTCGCCGTCATCCCACGCCTTCCACATGGGACCGAGCTCCTCGCGGCCCAACCACTCGTGGAAGGCCCGGTAGACCGGCACGTTCAGGTAGGCCGAGATCGCCCAGCGGCCGATCTCGCGCGCGGTGTCGGGGTCGGTGTCGGGGATGGCGAAGATCCGGGCGACGACCTCCTTCTCCTCACCGAACTCACGCACGATCGGGGCGACCGTGCGCACGTCCTCGGAGGACAGCCAGTTGATGATCGCGCCGTCGGCCTCCCGCCCGGCCAGGCGCAGCATGCCCTGGCGCAGCGCGGCCACCAGGATCGGCGGCTGCTGCTCGGGGACCGCCCCGAGCGTGAAGCCCTTCACGGAGAAGGTGTCGTAGTCCGCCTTGACCTTCCGGCCGGTCAGCGACTCGCGCAGGAAGCGCACGGTGTCGCGGACCTTCTTGTAGGGCTCCTCGAAGGGGATGGAGTTCCACCGCTCCACGATCACGTTCGAGGAGGTGCCGATCCCCAGGCTGAAGCGGCCCGGAGCGGCGGCGGCCATGGTGGCCGCGCTCATCGCGAGCGTGGCGGGCCCGCGCGTGTAGGCGGGCACGATCGCGGTGCCCAGGCGCAGCTGGGGCGCCCACACGCTGGCCAGGGCCAGCGGCGTGAACGCGTCGGTGCCGTTGGCCTCGGCCGACCAGGCGTCGGTGTAGCCGAGGTCGGGCAGCGACTCGAAGAGGGCGCGCTGGTCAGCCAGGGGGATGCCCTCGAAGGGGACGGTGATGCCCCAGCGGTCGGTCATGGCGACTCCTGTCGGTGGGCCGGTCCGGCCGGGTCCTGTCGCCCGAACCGAACCGGGTTCTTGTCCGGTCTCGGCACGACCGTACCCCGCGCCCCCTTCCGCGCAGTAGACCGCCTCCGGGGCTCGAGGGGCGTATGTTCGGTGGCGGGCCCGCCTGCGGCGGGCCGGTACGGACATCCACGAGCACGAAGGAGGCCATCGCCGTGGCCAAGCCGCCATCTCCCTACGACTTCCTGCCCCGGGTCGACTCGTTCACCGTGACCAGCGACGACGTCACGGACGGGCAGCCCCTGTCCAAGGCGCAGGTCAGCGGGATCATGGGCGCCGGGGGTGGGGACGCCTCCCCGCACCTGTCCTGGAGCGGTTTCCCCGAGGGGACCCGGAGCTTCGCCGTCACCTGCTTCGACCCGGACGCGCCCACCGCGAGCGGGTTCTGGCACTGGGCCGTCTGCGACATCCCCGTCGACGTCACCGAGTTGGCGACCGACGCGGGCAACGGTTCCGGCCTGCCGGAACAGGCCGTGACCCTGCGCAACGACGCCGGGAGCCACCGCTACATCGGTGCCGCGCCGCCCGCCGGGCACGGCCCCCACCGGTACTTCTTCGTGGTGCACGCGGTGGACGTCCCGAGCCTGGGCGTGGACGCCTCCGCGAGCCCCGCGTTCCTCGGCTTCAACCTGTTCTCGCACACGCTCGGCCGGGCGATCGTCACCCCCACGTACGAGCAGAAGTAGGGCTTTCCGCCCCGTCTCCGGAGGGCGGGTGCCGCGCTCGGCGCGGCGCCCGCCCTCCGCCCTCCCCTCCCGGGGCCGTCGGATACACGCGCGAGGGGCCGGTCCGGTTCACTTCGCAACCGCATCTGGCCATTCACAAGCCCCGGGGACCCTCCCCCGTCTAGGCTCGGTCCATCCCCCGGCCCACACAGAACATGCCTGGAAGGGTTCAGCTGGTGCCACAGCAGTCTTCGAGGAAACCGACCGTCGTGGTCACCACAGCGGGTTCTGCTCCGACACCCGGAACCATCCTGCATCTGCGCGAACACGGGTTCCGGGTGGTGGCCACCGACGTGGACCCCGCCGCACCCGGCCTGTACCTGGCGGACCGCGGCTACCTGGTCCCGCCAGGCGACAGCGAGGCGTTCCTGCCCCGGATGCGCTCCCTGTGCGCCGAGGAGCAGGCCGTGGCCGTGGTCCCGCTGGTGGACGAGGAGCTCGTCCGGGTGGGTGAACTCGCCAAGGACGGGGTGGCCGTGCTGTTGCCCCGCCTGGACTTCGTCACCACCTGTCTGGACAAGTACGTCCTCATGCAGCAGCTGGAGGACGCCGGGATCGGGGTGCCCCGCACCTGGCTGGCCTCGGAGTGGCCCACCGGCGCCGCCGACGCCTCCCCCGACGGCCTCATCGTCAAGCCCCGCAGCGGGCGCGGCAGCCGGGGCGTGATGGTCGTCGACTCCACCCGCGACATGGCCCGCGTGGTCTCCGAGAGCGGGTACGCCGCCGACGAGCTGATCGTCCAGGAACGCGTCACCGGTCCCGAGTACACGGTGTCGGTCGTGGTCTGGCGCGACGGCGACGTACAGGCGGTGGTGCCCAAGGAGGTACTGCTCAAGCAGGGGGTCACCAAGTACGCCATCACCCGGCGCAACCCCGAGGTGGTCCGTACCTGTCGGGCGGTCCAGACCGCGCTGCGCGCGGACGGCCCGTTCAACGTCCAGCTGTGCCTGGACGGGCGGGGGCGGCCCAGGGTCTTCGAGATCAACCCGCGGTTCTCGTCCACGGCCGCGCTCACCGTGGCCGCCGGGGTCGACGAGATCGCCGGCCTGCTCCGGCAGGCGGTGTGCGACGGACCCAGGCTGGACGACGAGTGGCGCGAGGGGGTGGCGATGGTCCGGAGGTGGACCGACGAGTTCATGCCCGAGGCGCGGTTCGCCGCACACGGGATCTCCCCCGCGCCGGCCCCCAGCTCGAGCGGGGCGGGTTTCGCCCTGCCCGGGTCGGTGTCCACCGGCGACCAGCCCCCGATCGTCCCGGTGCGTGCGCGGTGAACGCCCAGCACGCCCTCTCCGAGGCCGTGGCGTCAGCGGTCGTGGAGGTCGGCGGGCTGCTGCGCGACTGGCGTTGCGACCCCTCGGCGCGCAGCGGCGTGTGGGAGGGCAGCCAGTTCAAGGCCGAGGCCGACGCGATGGCCCACCGGGCGCTCTCGCAGCGGCTGGCCGCGATCGACGGACAGATCCCGGTGGTGAGCGAGGAGGACCCCGCGTCGCTGTCCCGTGAGCGGCCGCCCCGGTACTGGCTGATCGACCCGATCGACGGAACGGCCAGCTACGTGCACGGGTTCGACGGGTACGTCACCCAGGCCGCCCTGGTCATCGGGGATCACCCCGAGGTGACGGCGGTCTTCGCCCCCGAGAGCGGGGTCCTGTACACGGCCGTGCGCGGCCAGGGCGCCCGGCGCAACGGCAGGCTCCTGCCGACGCATCCGCCGACCCCGCCCGGGCACGGAGTACTCACCGACAACACCCCCGAACCCTCCGGCATCGCCCGGCGCGTGTACGACCGCTTCGGCTACGGCGAGTACCTGGAGAGCGGCAGCATCTCGTTGAAGCTGTGCCGGATCGCCGAGGGCGACGCCCACCTGTTCGTGAAGGACGTCCCGGTGCGCGACTGGGACGTCGCCGCACCCGGTCTGGTCCTGGCCGAGACGGGGGGTCTGGTGACCCGTCTGGACGGCACCGGGTTCACCTACCGGGGGTCCTTCGAGCACACCGGTCTGGTGGGTGCGGCCGATCCCTCGACGTGTCGTGCCGTGGCTCACTGGATAGCAGCCTGACCTGCGACGACAGCACCCCGGCGCGCTCCGCGGCAAGGCCCGGAGAACTGACCCCTCCGAGCACTTTCGCGCACCGGGAACGACACGTATGGTGTGGTCACCAACTCGCGCTTTTGGGGGTGGGAAGTGGAGGCCCAACGTCTGCCGCTGAACCAGATGCGCGCCTCGGACACCGAGCGGGACCTGACGGTCGACCGCCTCGCGGTGGCGTACTCCGAGGGCCGTCTGGACCACGAGGAGTACGAGCGCCGGGTGGGCGCGGCACTGACTTCTGTCCTGGTCGGTGAGCTCCGCTCGCTGACCGCCGACCTCCCCGGACCCGAGGGCCCGATCCCGCTGCCGAGGTCCCACCGCGAACGCTACGCCGCCTCCGAGCCCAGGACCGCGCTCGTGCCCTGGGAGGAATGGGGCGACGAGTGGCGCTGGTGGCTGGGCGTGGCCGGCCTGCTGACCGGAGTCTGGGGTGTGGCCAGCCTGCTCGGCGGCGAACTGGTGCCGTACTGGCCCCTGGTCCCGCTGGGCATCTGGGCGGCCGTGCTGCTGGCCTCGGCCATCTGGCCCAGCGAGGAGGAACCGCCCTGAACCCGGGCGTGCGCCCCGGCCCGCGGCGGTTCAGCCGGCGGCGGCTCCTGACGGCTCAGCCGACGGCGTGGAGCCAGCGGACGGGTGCGCCGTCTCCCGCGTAGCGGAAGGGTTCGAGTTCCTCGTCCCAGGCACGGCCGGTGAGCCGGTCGAGTTCGGCGGCCAGGTCGGCGCCCTCGGCGGCGGTGGCCATGGCGGCGCGCAGCCTGCCCTCGGGCACGAGGACCTCGCCTGCGGCGCTGGTGATGGCGGTGAACACACCGAGCGAGGGCGTGTAGCTGTAACGCATGCCGTCACAGCCGGGCGACCCCTCCTCGGTCACCTCGAACCTCAGGCGCTGCCACGCGTTCAGCGCTGAGGCCACCTCCCCCGCGGTCCCCGGCTTCCCCTGCCAGTTGAGCTCGGCGCGATGGTGGCCGGGAGCCGCCGGTTGGGCGACCCAGTCGAGTTTCACGGGTACTCCGACAACACCCGCGACCGCCCACTCCACATGTGGGCACAGCGCCGCGGGCGCGGAGTGGACGTACAAGACGCCGCGTGCGGACACCGAACCTCCTGTTACGAACGAGTGCGCTTCCCCGACGCTCTCGTACTCGAGAAGGTTGCATACCCGCCTGAATGCCTTTTGCCCCATTGTGCCCCACGGGCACCCTAGGAACCATCTCGCACGCTGGTATTTTCCAGCGTTCCCACCGCACCCGGGACACCCAGAGATTAGCGTGTGCCACAGGTGGCGACAGGGAGTCCGATCATAGTGGGGGCGGATGTGCCAGACCAGTCGCACGGGGACATCCCAGCCCCGGAAACATGCGAGAAAATCACCCATTCGAGCAGTTCAGGGCATGTTTCCACCACTTTTTTTCCAGTTTCGGCCACAACCGGCCCCGAGCTCTCCGACGCCGAACTCGTGCTGGGGGCCTGCCACGGGAACGCGGACGCGTGGGAGGCCATCGTCGACCGCCACCTGGCCATGGTGAACCGGATCGCCCGCTCCTACCGACTCCCCCGGCAGGATCACGAGGACGCCGTCCAGACGGTCTGGCTCCGCCTCAACCAGAACCTGCCCCGCCTCCACTCGCCGCACCTGCTCGCCGTCTGGCTGCGCCGGGCCACGAACACCGCCTGCAACCGCCAGCGGCAGCACCGGCAGCGCTTCCTTCCGGTCGATCCCCAGGACCTGATCGGGTACGCCCACCACCAGGCCGATCCCGAAGACCAGTACCTGCTCCAGGAGCGGTACGCCGAACTGCACCGGGCCATAGACGGACTCACCGATCCGGTCGACCGCCGGGTCGCCCGGCTCTACCTCGACGACTCACCCGACGCCGGACCCATCTCCCACAGGACCACTTCGAACCAGCGGCGGCACCTGTTCCGCCAGCTCCGTCGCTCTCTCAGAGCGACCGGAGAACCCAGCGAAAGGCGTGCGTGAACCGTGCGGAACGACCCAGAGCCCATCCCGGACCGAGCCGGGCGGGCCGCCGCCCTGGCCGCCTTCGACCGCTCCCTCGACGGAGCCCGCCTGGCCCGGACCCTCAGTGACACGGTCCCCGCCCCCGGACGGCCGCTCCACCGCGACCGCGGCGGCGCCGCGCCGGCCGTTCTCCGGTTCGGCCTGGAAGGGGTCCGGCTGGACCTCCAGGTCCACCGGAACGGCGCCCACCGCTCGCTCTCCGGCCTGGTGAGCGGCGAGTTCGACCACGTGGACGTCCACCTGCGGCGCCCCGGTCACACCCTGCTCCTGTTCGTCGGGATGGACGGCCGCTTCGACGCCGCCGAGCTGTCCCCGGGTCCGCTGTGCCTGGCCGTGGAGCGCCCCGGCCACCCCCTCACCCTCACGGACTGGTTCACCGTCTGACCCGCGACAGGTCCGGGGCGCGGAGAACGGATGCGCCCCGAGCACGGCACATCGAGCCGGAACCGCAGAGCGACACCGAACTCCCGAGCGGAATCGCACAGCGTCCCGGTGATCCGCGCGTACGGGGCGGGCCCGCCCCGCCGGCGGCATGACCTCACGACCCTTTCGGGTCGGGGCTGATCCGATCAGCGGATCGGCTCACCCGTCCCCCTCTCGTCCCGCCTCCGTTCCTTCACAAGGAGCGTCACGGCCACGGCAACGCCTGCGATGCCGAGAAACGGTGCGACGAGTCCGGCGTACGGGAGGCTCGACGAGAAGGTCGAGAAGTCCCACAGGCCATGGAGCATCATCGCCGGAACCAGCGACCCCGTCGAGCGGAACGCCAGGTAGTAGACGGATCCCAGGCCGAACTGGATGACGACCTGGAGGAACGCGAGCGAACCGATACCGAAGAAGAGGTTGGGCAGGTGCAGCAGCGAGAACAGGAAGGTGGAGAGGAACCAGATGCCCATCTCGCCGAACCGGCTGCGCAGGGCGACCATGAGCTGGCCGCGCGCGATCACTTCTTCGTTGAATCCCACCAGGACGCTGCCGATGACCAGGAGGATCCACATCGTCACCGTCACTCTGGAGAACTCCCCGAACACCAGATTGAGGATCGCGACCGCGGCCATGATCACCGGCACCACGGCGGCAGCTCTCGGGAGTCTCCTCGTCCTCAGGGAGGGGCGCCACCATCCGAAGGTCGAGACGATGGCCAGAAGAACCACGAAACCGCCGGCGAGGGGCGCCACATACCACTTCAGCAGCGTCTCCTCGCTCTCGCCGATGCGCGCGTAGTCGATCCCGTTGACGATCCAGATCCCGTAGAAGACCGCGAGATAGGCGACGAACGCGGTGAGGCCCAGCCAGATCCGCGGGCGGACACGCAATGCCGTCGAAGCAGAGTTCGTGTGCATGGCACCAGTGAAAACCATGTTGTCGGCACACAGTCAACTCTGGCCCCCTCGGGCACTTGGTGTTGACGAACGCCGCTCCGGACCCGGAAAACGGATGCGCCCCGAACCCGGTTAGGTCCGCGCGCCAACACATGGCCACATGTCCGCCTTCGCTCCGGTTGGCCATGTTTCGCGGTCGGTCAGTTGTCCACAGGTTGGCGCAGGCCGTTCCCGCTCGGGTGAACCCACTGCTATCACTGGTGGTGACCGGCCCCCTGGCGAAAGAAGGCAGCCGGACGTGCTCCCCAGCGCAGCGCCCGACCCCACACCCGCGAACCCTCTCCGGGGCGGCGAGAGCCCGATCCCGGAAGCCGGTCGCGCCCTGCTGTCCCGGGTGACCCAGGGGGTGCGGCTGGCCCGGAGAGGACTCTTCGAGGAGACCGTCGACCTCCTCGACGACACCCGCAGGCGCCTGCACGGCCACCCCGTCGCCGAAGTCGCCCCCGTCCTGCCCGGGGTCCTGACCGACCTCGGACTGGCCCAGACCCTGTGCGGCCGTTTCGGTCAGGCCGAGGAACACCTGAACGAGGCCCGGTCCCTGGCCGACGAACGCGGCCTCTCCCTTCTGGGGCTGGTGGCCCGGCACAACCTGGGCTGCCTGGACCTGTACCGCGGCGACACCGCCGCCGCCATCGCCACCTTCCACGGCCTCACGCACCTGATGCCGGCCGACCGGCAGGAACCGCTGCGGGTGGACCTGGCCGAGGCCCTGCTCTCGGAGGGGCTGGTGGAGGAGGCCGGGCGCACCCTCGCCGAGGCCCCCTGGCAGACCGGGGGAGACAGGACCGCCCGTGTCCTGGTGGAGGCCAAGCTCCGGCTCCTGGACGGCGACCACCGGGGCGCTCTCCACCTCGCCCTGCAGGTCAGCTCGAGCGCGGGCCCGGGTTCGCTCTGGTACGGCCTGGCCCGCCGGTTGGAGCGCACCGTACGCGGCGCCGGCCGCCGCACCCCGGTCCAGCGGGCCAAGGACGCCCTCGACCTGCGCACCCCCGCCGTGGCGCAGCCGGTCACGGCCCCCGGACACACCGGTGCCGCGCCCTCGGGCACCGGGTACGCGAACTCCTGGGACGTCGCCGGGGCGCGGGCGCGGCTGCCCCGGGCCCGGCGGGCGCTGGACCACATGGCCGGACTGGGGGCTCCGGCGCCCGGCCCCTGGCTCGGAGACGCCGAACTCGACCCCCACGTGGTGCGGGCCGGACTGGAGAGCGCCCTGAGCGCCGGGGACACCGCGACCGCACTGGAATGGGCGGAGCTGGGCCGCACCTGGGCCGACGGCCTGGTTCCGGGACCGGTCACCGCCGCTGACACGGAGGTCGAGCAGCTGACCGGACGCTACCGGCAGGCGCTGCACCACGGAGCCGGCCCCGAGGCCGCCGACCACGCGCGGCGCTGGGAGTCCGCGCGCTGGCGGGCGCCCCGAAGGTGGGCCGGGCGGCCGCCCGCGTACCGGGAGCCGGTCCTGGGACCGCTGCTGAGCAGCCTGGACGGCCAGGCGTACGTCCACTACACCGTGGCCGGCACCGAGGCCGTGGCGCTGGTCGCGGTGGCCGGACGGGTGCACGCACGGCCCCTCGGGCCCCTCCTGGCGCTCCGCCGCACGCTCGGCAGGTTCATCCACGAACGCTCCGTCCCGCTGCCCCACGAACGTTCCACGGCGGCGCCAGGTACGCACACGAAGGCGTCAACGGCCCCGGGACCGGGCCACCGCACGACCACCGGGCACGGGCGCCCACCGGAGGCACTGGTGTCCGACGCCCTGCTCGGTCCGGTCCTGTCGCTGGTCGGGGACCGCCCCCTGGTGGTGACCGGCGATTCCTACCTGGGAGACCTGCCCTGGGGAGTGCTCCCGCCGCTGCGGGGGCGGCCGGTACGCCAGGTGTGCACGGCGCGTTCCCTGACGGAGCGGCCCACCGCACGGCACGGTTCCGGGAGGGTCCTGCTCGCGTGCGGGACCGAGCCCCGGGAGGCCCGGCTGGAGGTGGCGGCGCTGGCCGGGCTCCACCCGGGCGCACGGGTCCTGGAGAGGGCCGGCCGGAAGCAGGTCCTGGCAGAACTGCCCCGCTCCGACCTCGCCCACCTCGCCGGGCACGGGCAGGTCGGAGACCGGACGCCCATGCTCTCCCGCCTGGACCTGCACGACGGCCCGCTGCTCGCCTGCGATCTGACGGCCCTGCCGACGGCCCCGTCGCTGGTGATACTGGCCGCCTGCTGGGGCGGCCGCGGTTTCGGCGGGACCGCCGGGCGGCCGAGCGGGTTCGTGGGCACGCTGCTGGCCCGGGGCGCCCACACCGTGGTGGCCAGCCCGATCCCGGTCGACGACGCGTTGACCGGAGCGGCCATGCGGGCCTTCCACCGGGCGCTCGCGGTCGGCACCGACGTGTCCGAGGCGGTGTCCGACCACCTCGGACACATCGGTTTCTGCTGTTACGGCGGCTGAGGTCCGAACGGTCGGGGTGCGACCGGGGCAGGACCCGGCAGGCGTTACCAGCCGCGCTCGCGCCACTGCGCGAGGTGGGGGCGCTCGGCGCCCAGGGTGGTGTCCTTGCCGTGGCCGGGGTAGACCCACGTGTCGTCCGCCAGGGCGCCGAAGATGCGCTCCGACACGTCACCGAACAGCTTCCGGAAATCCGCGTCGGACCAGGTCTTGCCGACCCCGCCCGGGAAGAGGCTGTCACCGGTGAACAGGTGGGTGTGACCCTCGGGGTCGTCGTAGCGCAGGGCGATCGACCCTGGCGTGTGGCCGCGCAGGTGGATGACGGTGAGTACGCAGTCCCCGACGGGGACGGTGCCGCCGTGGGCGACGGGCTCGTCCACCGACACCGGCAGTTCGTCGGCGTCGTCGGGGTGGGCGACCGTACGGGCACCGGTCTGGCCGACGATCTCGGCCAAGCCCTGCCAGTGGTCCTGGTGGCGGTGGGTGGTGACCACGCGGGTCAGCCCGTTCTCACCGATCAGCTCCAGGATCCGGTCGGGTTCGGCCGCTGCGTCGATGAGGACCGCTTCACCCGTGCTCCGGCAACGGAGGAGGTAGGTGTTGTTGTCCATCGGGCCCACGGCCAGCTTGGTGATCGTCAGGTGCGGTAGTTGGCGCAGGTCGGCGGGACCGCCGACCCTGGTATCTCCGGAGTAGCTCACCCGACCATTTTGACATCCTCCCCTGCCTGAAAGAGCAAGGGATTCCAGTCACCGGCTCAGAGGGCTTCGCGGTGCACGGCCCGCCTGCCCGTGGCGTTCAGCGGCGGCTCACCGACGGGGTGCGCAGGCGGGCGCCCGGCCGGTGCCGATGGCCGGGCGTCCGACTTCTGAGGGGTCCCCGCGTCACTGAGTCCAGCGCGGCGGGCGCTTCTCGAAGAAGGCCGCCCGCCCCTCCGCCGCGTCCTCACCGGCGAAGAACTCGGCGGACAGCTCGCCCATCCGCGTGAACGCCTCGGTGCGCCGGTCCGGCGCGGCCTGCGCACCGCCGCCCAGCTCGCCGAGGAGTTCCTTGGTGCGCGACAGCGCGCGCGGGGCCGACCCCCGCAACCCCTGCAGGACCGCGTCCACCGCGTGGTCCATCTCCCGGTCCGGGACGGCCTGGGTGATGAGCCCGGCCTTGGCGGCGGCCGAGGCGTCGAAGAGCTCACCGGTGAGGAAGTAACGGCTGATCTGGCGGGAGTGCATCCGGGCCGAGACCGGGACGGAGATGATCGCCGGGACCACACCGATCCGTACCTCGGTGAAGGCGAAGGTGGCGCTCTTGGGGGCCAGCGCGATGTCCGCGGCGGCCACGAGACCGATCCCGCCCGCGCGTGCTGCGCCGTTGAGGACCGCGATCACCGGTTTGGGCGCGCCCATGATCTGCTCGAAGATCTCCGGGAGCTCCGGGGCGGGTTCGACCGGGGCGCCCTGGAGTGCGGCGCCGATCTCCTTGAGGTCGGCCCCGGCGCAGAAGACCGGACCGCTGCCGGTCAGGACCACCCCGCGGACCTCGTCGTCGGCCATGGAGTCGGAGAGTGCCTTGGAGAGTTCGGAGCGCAGCCGAGCGGAGAGCGCGTTGCGGTTGCGGGGCGAGTCGAGGGTGATCGTGGCGATGGCACGGTCGACACTCGACCGCACGAGGGGAGCGTCGTCCGAGGGGTTCGGGGACGTCGGGTGCTGCGTCATCGCAGACTGACCTTTCTCCGTTGAACGCGCGCGGACCCGGTCACGGCGCGCGGTGAGCGCGGGTGGCTCGTGGCCGTACGCGTCTCGCTTGTGGCGGTATGCACAAAACCGTCACCAACAGTAGACGGGTGGACTGTTACGGCACCACGTCCGCCCACGCCGAATCGGTTAAGTCCGCATCACACGCGGACGCGCCGGTGTTACCTGGACCTCACGACGGCGTTCGCGTTCACCACGGGTCCCGCCCGCCCCGCTCTTCGGCCCCGCCCGCTCCCGGGGACACGAACGGGGCCGGGGGCGGACCTCCGGACGCGGAGGATCGCCGCCCGGCCCCGCCGAGCGTTCTTCGGACGGCCCGTGGGCGCTGCCCGGGGCTAGCCCCGGGTGGTGGCCGCTGACAGGGCGTCGGCGAAGTGCATCATGGTGCTGACGGCGTCGGCGCCGTCAGCCGCCTCGCTGACCCTCAGGGTGAGGGGCTCGGCGGTGATGGCACCGGTGTAGCCGTGGTCGAGCTCGCAGCTCTCGTCCGCGCAGGAGGCGGGTTCGAGGTCGATGTGCGCGACCGCCCCCCAGTTCACCGAGAGGTTGACGCTGAGCACCAGCTCGCTGGGCAGGCTGCCCGGCGTGTACTGGGCGGGGTTGGGCACGACCCGGGTCAGCGCCACCGACTGGATGTTGCCCAGCTGGATGCTGTCGGTCGTGGTCGAGGCGTGTGAGGTCCCGCCCGGTTCGCCGGGCGGGTGCTCGTCGGTGTGGCAGACGACCAGCCGGGTGTCGGTCAGCAGCATCACGGTGATGTGCCGCCGCATCTCCATGGCCGGATCGAAGGTCGCCTCGTGGTGCACGATGAACGCCTTGGCGTCCTCCTCGCCCAGGGTGGTCGCGACGGCGTCGATGACCAGAGCGGGGTAGTACCCGCTCCGCTCGATCTCCAGGCGCCAATCCGTGGACACGGCACGTGTTTTCCTCATACCCCTATCCTGCCTCCTCCCGGTGACACTTCGCGACCGTCCACCGAAACGAGACGCCCATTCCCTGATCAGAACGTCACCCCGCGCAGTCGGCGGGGACCGGCGTCGGGGCGCACGTCAGGGGCTTCGCGCAGCCACATGCGGGCACCCAGGACGTGGGCTCCGGTGGCGTTGACCAGGACGGGGTCCAGGTCCACGTAGCCGATCTCGGGGAAGGCCTCCACCAGGCGGGACACCCGGATGAGCAGTTCCTCCAAGGCCTCGACGTTGGGCTGTTCGGCCAGCGAGGTGGCCCCCGCGGGCAGTCCGAACAGCAGCGGCGCGGCGCGGACCGCGTGGATGAGGTCGGCGGCGTCCATGTCGGTCAGCGGCGCCAGCCGGAACGCCCGGTCGTCGAGCAGTTCGGCGGTGACGTCGGCCAGCCCGAAGGAGACCACCGAGCCGAAGGACTGGTTGTCGCCGGCGCGTACCACCGTGGGCACACCGGGCGCCGCCATGCGCTGGACGACCAGCTCCGCCTCGCCGCCGAAGCGGTCCAGCAGGGAGAGGTAGGCGCTCCGGACGTCCTCGGGGGTGCGCAGGTCGGCGCGGACGAACGTGCCGCCCGCGCGCACCCGCAGGTCGGGGGCGTCGGCCTTGACCACCGCGGGGTAACCGAGTTCGCCGGCGGCGACCACGGCCTCCTCCGCGGAGTTGACCTTGATGTCGGGGTAGGCGGCGATGCCGTAGCAGGCCAGGAGGTCGCGGGCGTCCTCCGGGGAGATCGCCGTCTCCTCGTCGTAGCGGCGCTCACCGCCGAACCAGGCGACGTCCTCCATGGCCGGGGTCGCCTTCTTGAGCGCGCGGCCGATGGTGGCCCGGGCCCGGGCGCGGTCGATGTCGGGCAGCTCGGGGTGGCGTCCGGGTTTGCGGTTGCGCCACTGGGCGTAGCGGGTGGCGTGGGCGACGGCGCGCACGGCGTCCTCGGGCGAGGGGTAGGAGGGGACCGAGCCGTGCAGGGTCTGGCCCTGGTCCCCGACGTGCCGCAGCTCCTCGGGGATGCCCTGGCGGGCCAGGTAGGTGGTGACGATGGGCTTGTCGGAGTCCAGTGAGCGGGCGCGCAGGACGCGGGCCACGTCGTCGCCGATCGGGTGCAGGGCCGGGACGAAGACCACCACGACCGAGTGCACGTCCTCGGCGGCCAGAGCGGCCCGGATCGCGGTGTCGAAGTCCTCCGCGGTGGCCTGCGGGCCCAGGTTGACCGGGTCGTGCGGTTTGAGTCCCTGGCGGACGGCGGCGTCCTTGACCAGCAGCTCCAGGGAGTCGGAGTTGCCGATGATGCCCACGCGCGGCCCGTCCGGCAGCGGCTGGTAGGCGAACACCTGGGCGGCGTCGAACATCTGGGTGATGTCGTCCACACGCACCACGCCGGCCTGCTGGAACAGGGAGGTGACGGCGTAGTCGGGCAGGGCCAGTCCCCCTGCGGCGTGGCCGGTGGGCGTGGTCTGCGCCGAGCCGCCGCTGCGCACCGCCACGACCGGCTTCTGCTTGGCCAGGCGCCGCGCCAGCCGGGTGAACTTGCGCGGGTTGCCCAGGGACTCCAGGTACTGGAGCACGACGTGGGTGGCGGGGTCCTCCTGCCAGTACTGCATGAGGTCGTTGCCGGACACGTCGGCGCGGTTGCCCGCGGAGACGAAGGTGGACAGGCCCATCCCGCGCTCGGCCACCCGCTGGAGGATGGCCCGGCCCAGGGCGCCGGACTGGGAGAAGAACCCGATCGGCCCCTGGGGCGGCAGGTCCGGGGACAGGGTGGCGTTGAGGGAGACCGAGGGGTCGCTGTTGGCGATGCCCAGGCAGTTGGGCCCGACCACGCGCATACCGGCGGCGCGGGCGGTGCGCACCAGTTCGTCCTGGCGTGCCCTCCCCTCGGGTCCGACCTCGCCGAACCCGGAGCTGACCACGATCAGCCCGTGCACACCCTTCTCGGCGCACTGCTCGACCACGTCGACGACCGTGTCGGCGCGCACCGCCACGACGGCCAGGTCGACCTGGTCGGGGATGTCCAGGACGGAGGGATAGGCGCGCACGCCCACCACGGCCTTGGCCTCGGGGTGGACGGGGTAGACGGGGCCCTGGAACTCCCCGCCGAGCAGGTTGCGCAGGGCGGTCTGGCCGATGGTGTGCGCGGTGCGGCTGGCACCGATGACCGCGACGGACTCGGGGAAGAGCAGGCGGGCGATGGAGCGCGACTCGGCGCGCTGCTCACGGGCCCGCATGACCTCCTTGGAGTCGTCCGTGGGCTGGAGGTCCAGGGTGAGCCGGATGACGCCCTCGTCGAAGGTCTGCTGTGCGGTGTAACCGGCTTCGCGGAAGACGTTGATCATGCGCCGGTTCTCGGGCAGCACGTCGGCGATGAAGCGGCGCACCCCGCGTTCGCGGGCGGCGGCTCCGATGTGCTCCAGGAGCACCGAGGCCAGGCCCCGGCCCTGGTGCCCGTCCTCCACGACGAAGGCCACCTCGGCTTCCTCCGGGGCGACCTTGTCGTAGCGCACCACGGAGACGAGGGTGCCGGAGATGGTGGCCACCAGGGCCACCCGGTCTTCGTAGTCGACCGTGGTGAAACGTTTCACGTCACGGTCGGAGAGCTTGGGGTAGGGCGCGAAGAACCGGTAGTAGATCGTCTCCGGCGAGAGCCGGGAGTGGAACTCACGCAGCAGGTCGGCGTCGTCAGGGGTGATGGGGCGCAGGTGCGCGGTGCCTCCGTCGGTCAGAACGACGTCGGCTTCCCAATGGTTCGGGTAGGACTGCACGACTGCGAGACTAGACGACAATCGGTCGAATCCGGGGAAAGTCCATGCGGGCTCCCCGAAATCCCCTCCCCGGGACCCGCCCGCCGAAGGGCTTGGGGCCCGTCTCAGCCGGGCGCCGCGTACCCTGGTGCGGTGGGTCCGTCGACCCTCGGCAGCCCTTGTGTGACCGCGTGTCCGGGGTGCTGTCAGTTCGTTACCCGACACTGATCGTTAAGCTGTTAACGTCGTGCGGGCACAGATTCTCAAACCCTCGGTGGTGGCTGGCGAAATGACTCGAGTGGTCGTGATCGGTGACCTGATGACCGATGCCGTCGCGCGCGCGTTCCACCCGTTGGCCCGCGGCAGCGACACCCCTGCGTCAGTGATCATGTACGGCGGCGGTTCCGGGGCGAACATAGCCTCGTGGCTCGCGGTCGAGGGTACCGAAACCACGTTCGTCGGCCGTCGCGGCTCCGACATCACCGGACGCACCCGCGAGATGGAACTCATGGGCTACGGCCTGGACTCGCGCATGGTGATGGACCCCGAGCGCCCCACCGGCACCTGCGTGGTGATGATCACCCACCGCGGCGACCGGACGATGCTGAGCGACCCCGGCGCCAACGCCCGGCTCCAGCCCGAGGACCTGCCCCGTGACGTGTTCGGCGCCGACGGCCACCTGCACGTGTCCGGCTACACGCTGATCAACTCCGACTCCCGCCGCGCGGCCCGGGTGGCCCTGCGCATGGCGCGGGAGAGCGGGATGTCGATCTCGGTGGACGGCGGCTCGCACGCGCCGCTGGAGCGCGCCGGCGCGGAGAACTTCCTGGACTGGACGCAGGGCGCCCGGCTGCTGTTCGTCAACGTCGACCAGGCCCGGGTGCTCACCGGGCGCGACGACGCCGAGGCCGCCGCCAAGGTGCTGACCGCGTGGTTCCCCAATGTCGTGATCAAGCTCGGCCAGGAGGGCGGGCTGTGGGCCTCCAAGACGCGCGAGGACTGCGTGACCGCCCCCGCCGAGCCGGTGGAGCCCTCCCCGGGCTCCGTGGGCGCCGGTGACGCCTTCATCGCCGGTTTCCTGCCCGCGTGGCTGGCCGGACGCCACCCCAAAGAGGCCCTGGGCCGGGCCAGCAGACTGGCCGCCCGCGCGCTGCACCAGCCGGGGGCCCGCCCGGACCTGGGCGAGGGGCAGCCGGTCCGCCGGGGCGCGCCCCGGGGCCAGCGCATCCGCTGACCCCGCGCACACGTCCGTCAAGGCCCCGCCGCCTCGATGTGGCGGGGCCTTGACGTGTCCGGGATCCGAACCGCTGCCGAACCCGCGGCCCGCGTCCCCGGGCCCGCTCAGCCGCCGGTGGTGGCCAGGGTGAGGGGCAGGACCTCCGGGGCGCCCGCCTTCCGGAGCAGGGCCGCGCCGACCGTCAGGCTCCACCCGGTGTCGACCTGGTCGTCCACCAGCAGAACCGGTCCCGGTGTGCGGTTCTGGAGCTCGGCCACCCGGGCCTCGAGGGCCTCGTCGGCCACCAGCTCCGAGTACACCTGCTCCAGGCGCATGGCGCTGTTGTGGCGGCGGGTGCCCGGCCCGCCCCCGGTCCGGTAGGACAGCGAGCCGAGCGGAACCAGCCGGCCGAGCTCGGCGATGCGGGCGGCGAGGTCCGCGACCAGGGCCGGCCGGGTGAGCGAGGGCATCGCGACCACGCCGACGGGCCGGTCCCGCCACCCCCAGGAGGCGAGGACGCGCACCACGCCCTGGAGGAGCCGTTCGTCCACGGGTGCGTCCGGTGCGCCCTCGGCGAGGATCCGGCGCAGTTCGGTGCCCCAGCCGATGTCGGTGAGGCGGCCCAGGGCGCGTCCCTCCGCCGCTCTGAGGTTCTCGGGGATCTTGCCGGACAGGCGCACGCCGAGGGTGTCCATTCCGGTGGGCCACTGGCGGCGCGGGGTGATGGGGGTGCCGGGCCGGTCCAGGTGGTCGGCCGCGGCCTTGCGGCGCCCTGAGTCGACCTCGGTGGGCCAGTACCGGCCGGTGCACACGTCGCAGCGCCCGCACGGCTTGGCCTCGGGGTCGTCCAGCTGGCGGCGGAGGAACTCCATCCGGCAGGTGTCGACGGCGATGTAGTCGAGCATGGCGCGCTGCTCGCGTTCACGGGCGGCGCTGACGGCGGCGTAGCGCTCGGCGTCGTAGGTCCAGGGCCGGCCGGTGGCGGTCCAGCCGCCGCGCACCCGGCGCACCGCCCCGTCCACGTCCAGCACCTTGAGCATCTGCTCCAGGCGGGTGCGGCGCAGGTCCACACGGGTCTCGAGGTTGGCGGTGGACAGGGGTTTGTCGGACTCCCCCAGCACCTGGAGGGTCTGGCGGACGGTGTCCTCGGGCGGGAAGGACAGCCCCGCGAAGTACTCCCAGATCTGCACGTCCTCGCGGCCGGGCAGGAGCACGACCTCGGCGCGCTCGACGCCGCGGCCCGCACGGCCGACCTGCTGGTAGTAGGAGATCGGGGACTGCGGGGCGCCCAGGTGGACGACGAAGCCCAGGTCCGGCTTGTCGAAGCCCATGCCCAGCGCGCTGGTGGCCACGAGCGCCTTGACCCGGTTGCCGAGCAGGGCGTCCTCGGCCAGTCTGCGCTCGTCGGGGTCGGTCTGCCCGGTGTAGGGCAGCACCTCCATGCCCTGCTCGGTGAGGAACCGGGCGGTCTCCACCGCGGCGCTGACGGTGAGCGTGTAGACGATGCCCGAACCCGGGATCCGGGGCAGGTGTTCGGCCAGCCAGCTGAGCCGGGCGGTGGGGTCGGGCAGCTCGGCCACGCCCAGGCTCAGGCTCTCGCGTTCCAGGCTGCCGCGCAGGACCAGGGTGTCGGCGCGGTCGGCCCCGGCCTGCAGCTGCTCGGCGACGTCGTGGGTGACGCGCTCGTTGGCGGTGGCGGTGGTGGCCAGGACCGGGACCCCGTCGGGCAGGTCGTGCAGCAGGGAGCGGATGCGCCGGTAGTCGGGGCGGAAGTCGTGGCCCCAGTCGGAGACGCAGTGCGCCTCGTCGATGACGACCAGGCCCGCCCCCGCGGCGAGTTCGGGCAGGACGCGGTCGCGGAACTCGGGGTTGTTGAGCCGTTCGGGGCTGACCAGGAGCACGTCCACCAGGCCCTGGGAGACCTCGGCGTAGGTGGACTCCCAGGCGGTGGTGTTGGAGCTGTTGATGGTGCGGGCGCGGATGCCCGCCCGTTCGGCGGCGGCGATCTGGTTGCGCATCAGCGCCAGCAGCGGGGAGACGATGACGGTGGGACCCGCCCCCTCGGCCCTGCGCAGGGCGGTGGCCACGAAGTACACGGCCGACTTGCCCCAACCGGTGCGCTGGACGACCAGGGCCCTCCTCCGGTCGGCGACCAGGGCGTGGATGGCGGTCCACTGGTCCTCGCGCAGGCGGGCGGAGTCCCCGGCGAGGGCGCGCAGGTGCTCCTCGGCGCGTTCGCGCAGGGCACCGCCCGGCCGGGGGCCCGCCGGGTCGGCGGCGGGGTCGGCCGGGCCGCTGCCGGGCTCCTCGGAGCCGGCGGGGGCGTGCCCGGGTTCCGCAGGAGCCGCGGGCTCGTCGACGGGGACCTCCGGGGGCGCGGCGGGTGCCGCGTCCGGGTCCGTTGCGGATACTGCGTCCGGGGCGGGGACGTCGGGCGGGGTGGGAGTGGCCATGACTTCTTTGGTACCAGAGGCGGAGGGGATCGGTGTGGTCGTCCACAGGCTCTTCCGCCCAGCGCAGGGGCGAAACGGAAGATCTCTCTGACGGTGCGGCGGCCTCGTGGGCACCGGCCGCCCCTTGTGGAACACGCGTACGAACCGGCACCCGGTCCCACATCTCCTCCCAAGGCAACAGTGGTAACGGAATAGAAACATTCCCCACATATGGCATTGCGCTCACGCGGTGTTATCTGAACACTCGCCGCAAGGGCTCATGTGTTCACGTATGGGAGCGCTCCCGAAAGGGGAGGGCTCTCCCGAGAGAAGCACGAAAGGCACCCGATGGCAGCACGAAGCCGCCCCACCCCCGACGGCTCCGTCCCCCGATCCCCACGTTCCCTCCTCCCCGGTTCCACCGGACCCCGGCACGCCCGTGGGCGCAACCGCACCACCCTGGGCCTGCTGGCCACCGCCTCCGCCCTCGTGGTCGGCGGCGCGACCCTGGCGGTCGCCGGGGCCGGGACCGACGCCACCCCGGCCTCCGCCGACAGCGCGGCCGAGGTGCCCGTCGGCTCGGGCAGCTACACCGACTCCCGTCCCGCGGGCGCCTCCGGCCCCTCCGACCTGAACGGGGCACCGACCTCCCCCAAGGTCACCGACGACTACACCGGCCCGGCCCCCACCAACGAGTGGTGGTCCTCGCTGATCTTCCAGCGCTACCCCGACAACCCCCACGGCGAGAACCTCTTCGCCCACCCCCTGAGCTACCGGCCCCACGAGGGCGGGCTCGACATGGGCTACCCCGACTCCCACCAGCTCGTGGGCGACGACCTCAAGTACGAGTACACCGCCGTC
This sequence comes from Nocardiopsis ganjiahuensis DSM 45031, assembly GCF_000341085.1. GTDB lineage: Bacteria > Actinomycetota > Actinomycetes > Streptosporangiales > Streptosporangiaceae > Nocardiopsis > Nocardiopsis ganjiahuensis. Next base: position 68,016 of record NZ_ANBA01000016.1, read on the forward strand.
TCCGACCTCACGCTCGGCGCCGCCGGGCTGGACTCGCCCGACACCCGCACCGCGGACAGCGGCGACTGGACGGTCACCGCGCACTGGGAGGGCGGCGGCGCGCAACTGCGGGTCACCATCGGCCAGGGACTCCCCTTCGCCTACGCCGAGACCGACGGCGCCGGAGCCGAGGTGACCTTCGAGAGCTCCCCCGACATCTGGCACGAGGACGGATCCACCGTCGGCGCCACTGTCAACGGCAGGCACTACGCCCTGTTCTCGCCCTCGGACTCCCCCTGGACCGTGTCCGGTGACACGCTCACCGCCGACACCGGGGACGACGGGTACTACTCCGTGGCCGTCCTGCCCTCACCCGAGGACCTGGACGCCTTCGCCCCCTACGCCCACTCCTTCGTCACCGGCTCCCTCGTGGAGTACGACTACGACGAGTCCGCGGCCACCCTCACCAGCACCTACCAGCTGGAGACCGAGGCCAAGGAGGGCGACGAGACCGGCACCCTCACCGCGCTCTACCCGCACCAGTGGGCCAACGTCACCGGCGGCCTCACCGACCTGTCCTACGTCTCGCCCCGGGGCGAGATGAAGGTCTCCGAGGGCGCCTCCTTCACCACCGAGCTCACCACCCAGGGCATCATGCCCAGCCTGCCCACCGTCGACAGCGCCGACCACGACCGGATGGCCGCGCTCATCGACGAGGTCCTCGCCGAGGAGGAGCTCTTCCCCGAGCCCGGCGACACCTACTGGGACGGCAAGGCCATGGGCCGCCTGGCGCAGCTCATCCCGATCGCCGACTCCATCGGCCACACCGAGGCCCGTGACGAACTCCTCGCGCTGGTCCAGGGCCGCCTGGAGGACTGGCTGACCGCCGGCGGGACCCGCCAGTTCCACTACGACGAGCAGTGGGGCACGATGCTCGGCTACCCCGACAGCTTCGGGGCCGCGACCGAACTCAACGACCACGACTTCCACTACGGCTACTTCGTCTCCGCCGCCGCCGTTGTCGCCCGCTACGACCGCGACTGGGCCGACGAGGACGCCTGGGGCGGCATGATCCGCCTGCTCATCGGAGACGTGGCAGAGACCGACCCCGACAGCGACATGTTCCCGCGCCTGCGCTCGTTCTCCCCCTACGCCGGACACGGCTGGGCCTCCGGCCACGCCGGGTTCGCCGCGGGCAACAACCAGGAGTCCTCCTCCGAGGGGATGCACTTCGCTGCCGCCACCGCCCACTTCGGCGCCATGACCGGCGACGAGGAACTCCGTGACCTGGGCGTCTACCTGCACACCACCCAGGCCTCCACCATCGCCCGCTACTGGCAGAACGCGGGCGGGGACACCTTCCCCGAGGACTACCCCGAGGACGTCGTCGGCATGGTCTGGGGCGACGGCGGCGACTACCGCATCTGGTGGGACGGCGGTGCCGAGGAGCACTACGGCATCAACTACCTGCCCATCACCGCGGGCTCGCTGTACCTGGGGCACGACCCCGAGCACGCCGGTGTGATCTACGAGTCGCTCGTGGACAAGCTCGGCGGCGAGCCCGACATCTGGCGGGACATCCACTGGGCGCACCGCGCGCTCTCCGACGGCGAGGACGCCCTGCGGATGTTCGAGGAGCAGTGGGACACCTACGAACCCGAGGCGGGCGGCTCCAAGCCGCACACCTACCAGTGGGTCTCCACCCTCGCCGAGGTCGGCACCGTGGACGTCTCCGTGACCGCTGACACCGCCCACTACGCCGTGTTCGACAACGGCACCGAACGCGCGTACACGGCCTTCAACCCGGGTTCGGAGCCGCTCACCGTCACCTTCTCCGACGGCACCACGCTCCAGGTCGAGCCCGGCGCGCTGGGCTCCACCGTGGGCGAGGGCGGCGGAGGCGACCCCGGCGGCCCCGGTGACGGCGGGGACCCCGACCCCGACCCCGGTCCGGGCGAGGGCAACGTGGGCGAGGGCTCCCTCCACCTGACCGACACCGCGCTCTCCACCGACCCGGGCGGCACCGAGAGCGGCATCACGGTGCCGAACGCGGCCGGTGGGAACCACGACGGCACCCCGCCCTCGGACAGCGTGGTGCTCGAGCTGGAGGGCCTGACCGGCTCCTTCACCGGTGGCTCCACCTCCTTCGCCCTGCCGGTGGACTCCGGCGACGGGATCGGCAACGCCGTCCAGGCACGCGTCTCCTACGACTTCGACGGCGACGGCACGCACGACCGGGAGGAGACGTACCACTACTTCGCCACCGACGACGTCTCCGGCTGGGAGACCTACACCCACGGTCAGGGCCCGGCGTCCCATGAGGGTTCGTTCGCGGATCTGGACGGCGGATCGGTACGCGTGGAGATCTGGAGCGCCCTCGGCGGCCAGGACTCCGAAGTGCGCGTCGGCGGCCCGGAGGGCGCCACCCTGGGCGTTCCCTTCACCGACTGAGCAACGGGTCCCGCCGCGCGGGGCCGCACGTGAGGGGGCGGGACCGCCGGCGACCGGTGGCCCCGCCCCTGCCCCCGGGTTTCCCGCCCCCGGCTCGCCGGGGGCGGGAAACCGTTCTTCGTATGGGCGGAAACCGTCTCTCGCATGGGCGAAAACCCCCCAGTCGCGCGACTCACACACGCCCAACCACGCGCCCCGGTACGTTTCAGTCTCTGGCACAGGCCAGAATTACGGACATGGCCCGTACTACTTCCCGTCCCCCCGAGGATCTCGCCGAGAAGATCATCGACATCGACGTCTCCGAGGAGATGCGCGGCAGCTTCCTGGAGTACGCGTACTCGGTGATCTACCAACGCGCGCTGCCCGACGCTCGCGACGGCATGAAACCGGTCCAACGGCGCATTCTGTACCAGATGAACGAGATGGGCCTCCGGCCCGACCGCGGGCACGTCAAGTGCGCCCGTGTCGTCGGGGAGGTGATGGGTCGGCTCCACCCCCACGGCGACTCCGCCATCTACGACGCCCTCGTCCGGCTGAGCCAGGCCTTCGCCATGCGCGTGCCGCTGGTCGACGGCCACGGCAACTTCGGTTCGCTGGGCGGCGACGACGCCCCCGCGGCCATGCGTTACACCGAGGCCCGTCTGGACAGTGCCGCCGAGCTGCTGGTGTCATCCATCGACGAGGACGTCGTCGACTTCAAACCCAACTACGACGGTCAGGAGACCGAACCCGAGGTCCTTCCCGCGGCCTTCCCCAACCTGCTGGTCAACGGCGCCTCCGGCATCGCCGTGGGCATGGCCACCAACATGGCCCCGCACAACCTGGGCGAGGTCATCGCGGCCGCCCGCCACCTGATCGCCAACCCCGAGGCCACCCTGGAGGAGCTCACCGAGTTCGTCCCCGGCCCCGACCTGCCCACCGGCGGCAGCATCGTCGGCCTGGACGGTGTCCGCGACGCCTACCGCAAGGGCCGCGGCACCTTCAAGACCCGCGCCACCGTCTCCATCGAGAAGGTGTCCGCGCGCCGCACCGGCCTGGTCATCACCGAGCTGCCCTACAGTGTCGGCCCGGAGAAGGTCATCAGCCGCATCAAGGAGCTGGTGCAGTCCAAGAAGCTCCAGGGCATCTCGGACCTGAAGGACCTGACCGACCGCAACCAGGGTCTGCGCCTGGTCATCGAGCTCAAGAACGGCTTCAACCCCGAGGCGGTCCTGGAGGAGCTCTACCGGCTCACGCCGATGGAGGAGACCTTCGGCATCAACAACGTGGCCCTGGTCGAGGGCCAGCCCCAGACCCTGGGCCTGCGCGAGCTGCTCGAGGTCTACGTCAACCACCGTCTCGACGTGGTCCGCCGACGCAGCGAGCACCGCCGCAAGAAGCGCCAGGAGCGCCTGCACCTGGTCGCCGGCCTGCTCGTCGCCCTGCTCGACATCGACCGGGTCATCGCGCTCATCCGCGAGGCCGACGACACCGCCATGGCCCGTGAGTCCCTCATGGGCGCCTACGAGCTCTCCGAGATCCAGGCGCGCTACATCCTCGACACCCCGCTGCGCCGCCTCACCCGCTTCGACCGGCTGGAGCTGGAGACCGAGCGGGACAAGCTCAACCAGGAGATCGAGGAGCTCAGCTCGATCCTGGACTCGGACAAGAAGCTGCGCCGGGTGGTCTCCAAGGAGCTCAACGAGGTCTCCAAGAAGTTCGCGACCCCCCGCCGCACCCAGCTGCGGGAGAGCGACGGCGCGGCCCGGGCCGCGGTGATCCCGCTGGAGATGGCCGACCAGCCCTGCCACGTGCTCTTCGGTGTCGAAGGCCGTATCGCCCGGACCAAGGGCGCCGCCCCTCCGCGCGTCTACGATGGCCTGCGCGCCCCGCACGACACGATCGAGGTGTCGGTCCCGACCACCTCGCGCTCGGACATCGGCGTCGTCACCGACCTGGGCCGGATGATCCGCGTTCCGGTGGTGGAACTGCCCGAACTCCCCGAGGACGGTGCGGGCGAGCCCGAACGCCCTCCCCTGGCCGCCGGACTGGACGTCGGCGAGTTCATCCAGCTCGACGAGGGCGAGCGGGTCGTGTCGGTGGTCTCCATGAACACCTCCGGCCCCGGCTTCGCCGTGGGCACCGTGGGCGGTGTGGTCAAGCGCGTCGCGCCGGACTTCCCGCCCAACAAGGACGACTTCGAGATCATCTCGCTCAAGGACGACGACCGCGTGATCGGCGTCACCCAGCTCTCCACGGGCGAGGAGGACCTGGTCTTCGTGACCTCGGAGGCGCAGCTGCTGCGCTTCTCCGCCACCACCGCCCGGCCGCAGGGCCGCCAGGCCGCCGGTGTGGCGGGCGTGCGCCTGTCCGACGAGGCCCGCGTGCTGTGGTTCGGCGCGATCTCCAGCCCCGAGGACTCGGTCGTGGTGACCGTGTCCGGCAGCAGCAGCGCCCTGGAGGGCACCCAGGCCGGATCGGCCAAGGTCACCCCGGTCGAGTCCTACCCGGCGAAGGGCCGGGCCACCGGCGGTGTACGCTGCCACCGCTATCTGAAGGGCGAGGACACTCTGCTGTTCGCCTGGGTGGGCCGCGCGCCCGCCCGCGCCTCCCGGGCCGACGGCAAGCCGGTACGGCTGCCCGACCTGACCGAGCGCAGGGACGGTTCGGGCGAGGCCCTGACCAGTGCCATCGCCACGGTCGGCAGCGGACAGACCGACTCCGGGATCACCGCGCCCGGGGCGAACACCTGAGTTTCGCGCCCTCTGCCGTGCACACGGGTGTGGTTACCTGTGTGCACGGCATCGCCGCGCACCCAAAAGACATAGGGAGTAACGACACGTGAGCGCTAGCACCGACGCCACCCCTCCCCCCGGGTCCTTCGACGACGTGTTCGAAGCCAACGCCGAGTACGCCGCGGACTTCTCACTGGACGGCCTCGAACCGCTGGCCGCACGCGGCCTGGCCCTGGTGACGTGCATGGACTCCAGGATCGAGCCGCTGGACATGCTCGGTCTGAAGCCGGGCGACGCGAAGATCCTGCGCAACGCGGGGGCCCGGGTCACCGACGACACCCTGCGCACCCTGGTCCTGGCCGTGTACCTGCTGGGGGTGGAGCGCGTGCTGATCCTGCCGCACACCCGCTGCAAGATGGCGTCGGTGGAGAACGACGACGTCGTGCACGACCTCATCCTGAACGAGCACGGGGTGGACACCCGCAGCCTGGAGTTCCACACCGACAACGACCAGATGGGCGCGCTCAAGCACGATCTGGAGCGCATCAGGCACCATCCTCTGCTGCCCGAGGACCTGCCGGTGGCCGGGGCGATCTACGACGTGGACACGGGCAGGGTGACCCCGGTCGACCTCTGAGCGGGTCGCGCGAGGTGTCGCGGCGGCCCGGCGCGGGGATCACTCCTACGAGTGGTCGAACCACCCGCCCCCGGGCCCCGCACCCGCCTCGTCCACCCCCGGGAATGCGGTCACCCCCGTGGCCGTTGTGACCCGGGACGGTGTGACACCGTTGAGAGGAGCACCGTGGAAGAGAGCACCTACGACACCTTCAACCGCGCCCGCCTGTTCTTGGAGCTGGGCGACCCGATCTACGCCGCCCGCACCCTCGAACCCGTCGTGGAGAGCGAGCCGGGCAGCCGTTCCCTCCTGGAGCTGCTGGGACGCGCCTACTTCCACTCCGCGCAGCTCAACAAGGCCGAGTCGACCTTCCGCAAACTGATCGAGCTGGACCCGGTGGACAACTGGGCGCACATCGCCCTGGCACGCACGCTGGAGAGGCAGAGCCGCCACGAGGAGGCGGCCACCTACCGGCGCATGTACTCGGTGATGTCCGGCGGTTCCCTGGACTGACCGGTCGCAGGACACCGGAGAGCCGGACCCCCCTCGGGTCCGGCTCTCCGTGCGTCCGTGGGCGTGAGGGCGCGAGAGCGCGAGAGCGCGAGAGCGCCGCCAGGATGGGTTTCAGCAAACACGGATACCCTGCTGACCATGGCTCCCACCCCAGAAAGACCAGGTCCGGACGATCCGTGGGTCGACCGGTGTTCCGACAGCACCCGTTCCTGGGCGGACGAGGCCGTCCGCAAGGTGATCGCGGACGACACCCGTTCGGCCGACACCCACCTGCACGTGTTCCCGCTGCCCCCGGAGTGGGGCATCGACCTGTACCTGAAGGACGAGTCGGTGCACCCCACCGGCAGCCTGAAGCACCGGCTGGCGCGGTCGTTGTTCCTGTACGGGCTGGCCAACGGGTGGATCACCGAGGGCACCACGATCGTGGAGGCCAGCTCCGGTTCCACGGCGGTCTCCGAGGCCTACTTCGCCCAGCTGGTCGGGCTGGACTTCATCACGGTGGTGCCGCGTAGGACCAGCCCGGAGAAGATCGCCCTCATCGAGCGCTACGGCGGCCGCTGCCACTTCGTGGACAACCCGCCGGAGATGTACAGCGAGGCCGAGCGCCTGGCCGCGGAGACCGACGGCCACTACATGGACCAGTTCACCTACGCCGAGCGGGCCACGGACTGGCGGGGCAACAACAACATCGCCGAGTCGATCTTCGAGCAGCTCGCCATGGAGCGCCACCCCTGCCCGGACTGGATCGTGGTGGGCGCGGGCACGGGCGGCACCTCGGCGACCATCGGCCGCTACCTGCGCTACCGGCGCCTGCACACGCGCCTGGCCGTGGTGGACCCCGAGAACTCGGCGTTCTTCCCCGGCTGGGTGACCGGCGCCGCCGACTACGCCACCGGCATGCCCTCCCGGATCGAGGGCATCGGCCGCCCCCGGATGGAGCCGAGCTTCGTGCCGTCGGTGATCGACCTGATGATGCCGGTGCCCGACGCCGCGAGCATCGCCGCGATGCGCCACCTGCACGACCTCACCGGCCGGGCCGCGGGCGGGTCGACCGGCACCAACCTGTGGGGCGTGTGGCACCTGGTCGCCAGGATGCTCCGTGAGGGCCGCAAGGGCAGTGTGGTCACCCTGATCTGCGACGGCGGCGAACGGTACCAGCACAGCTACTACAACGACGCCTGGGTGTCGGAGCGGGGGCTGGACCCCACCCCCTACCGGGCCGCCATCGACCGCTTCTTCGCCGACGGGGTCTGGGAGCCGCCGCGGACCCCGTGACCGGCGGACACGGGAAGGGGCCCGTACCGACGGCTGAGAGTTCAGACGGTCGGTGCGGGCCCCTTCGCCTGCGCGGGGCTCAGGCGTCGATGCGCTCCAGGTCCAGCTCCTGGGCGCCCTCCTGGATGAACTTGCGGCGCGGGGCCACCTCGTTGCCCATCAGCAGGTTGAACACGGAGGCGGCCTCCTCGGCCTGCTCCACCCGGATCCGGCGCAGGGTGCGGTGGCGCGGGTCCATGGTGGTCTCCGCGAGCTGGTCGGCGTCCATCTCGCCCAGACCCTTGTACCGCTGCACCGGCTCCTTCCAGGAGACCTTGCGCTTCTCCAGGTCCAGCAGGGTCCGCGACAGCTCCGCGTCGGAGTAGGTGTAGATGTAGCGGTCCTCGGGCTTGGCGCCGCGCTTGCGCCGGACGTTGGTCAGCTCGATCCGGTGCAGCGGCGGCACCGCCGCGTACACCCGCCCGGCCTCCAGCATCGGCCGCATGTACCGGTAGATGAGGGTGAGCAGCAGACAGCGGATGTGGGCGCCGTCGACGTCCGCGTCGGCCATGAGGATGACCCGGCCGTAGCGGGCGGCGTCGATGTCGAAGGTCCGCCCGGAACCGGCACCGATGACCTGGAGGATCGCGGCGCACTCGGCGTTCTTGAGCATGTCCGCGACCGAGGACTTCTGCACGTTGAGGATCTTGCCCCGGATGGGCAGCAGCGCCTGGAACTCGGAGTCGCGGGCGAGCTTGGCGGTACCCAGCGCGGAGTCACCCTCGACGATGAACAGCTCGCTGTGCTCCAGCCCCTCGCTGCGGCAGTCCACCAGCTTCGCGGGCAGGGCCGAGCTCTCCAGGGCGTTCTTGCGGCGCTGGGTCTCGCGCTGCTGGCGGGCGGCCAGGCGGGCCTTGGCGGCGCCGACGACCTTCTCCATGACGGTGCGGGCCTTGGCCTTCTCCGCCTTCTTGGTGGAGGTGAGGAACTCGCGCAGTTCCTTGCCGACCACCTGGGAGACGATCCGGGAGGCCGCGGAGGTGCCGAGGATCTCCTTGGTCTGCCCCTCGAACTGGGGCTCGGGCAGGCGCACGGTGACGACCGCCGTCAGCCCTTCCTGGGTGTCGTCCTTGGTGACCGGGTCGTCGCTGTTCTTGAGCAGCTTGGTGGCCCGCAGCTGGTCGTTGATCACCCGCACCAGGGCGCGCTCGAAGCCGTTGATGTGGGTGCCGCCCTTGGGGGTGGCGATCACGTTGACGAAGGAGCGCACGGTGGTGTCGTAGCCGGTGCCCCAGCGCAGGGCGACGTCCACGTCCAGGCGGCGCTCGACGTCGGCGGGGACCATGTGGCCGGACTCGTCCAGGACCGGGACGGTCTCGGTGAAGTTGCCCGACCCCTGGATGCGCAGGACGTCGCTGACCGGGTTGTCCGGCGCCAGGAAGGTGCAGAACTCGCCGATCCCGCCGTCGTAGCGGAACTCCTCGACGTAGGCGGGCTCGCCCTCGGTGCGCTCGTCGCGCACCGCGATGGTCAGCCCGGGGACGAGGAAGGCGGTCTGGCGGGCCCGGTCGAGCAGGTGGTCGCGGGTGATCTCCGCGTCCTTGAGGAAGATCTGCAGGTCCGGCCAGAACCGGGTGCGGGTGCCGGTGATCTTCTTGGCGATCTTGCGGGTCTGCTCGAGGCCGGAGACCGGGGTGAACTCGGCGTCGGGGCCCGCGCCGGCGAAGCGTCCGGCGATGCCGCGGCGGAAGCTTATGGCGTGGGTGTGACCGTGCAGGTCGACCTCCACGTCCACCCGGGCGGACAGGGCGTTGACGACGGAGGCGCCGACACCGTGCAGGCCGCCGGAGGCGGTGTAGGAGCCGGAGCCGAACTTGCCGCCCGCGTGGAGCTTGGTCATGACCAGCTCGACACCGGACAGTCCGGACTTGGGTTCGTTGTCCACGGGGATACCGCGGCCGTCGTCGTGGACGGAGACGGACCCGTCGCTGTGCAGGGTCACGTCGATGCGTTCGCAGAAGCCGGCGAGGGCCTCGTCGACGGAGTTGTCGATGATCTCCCACATGCAGTGGGTGAGGCCCCGGCTGTCGGTGGACCCGATGTACATGCCCGGCCGTTTGCGCACCGCCTCGAGGCCCTCGAGGACCGACAGGTGCCGGGCGGAGTAGTCCCCGGGATCGTGGACGGCTGCGGTCAAGGCGGTCACTCGGACATCTCCTGCGTCTTGAGGGCCATCGTGGCTGTGCGGTGCGTGCCCTTTGTACCGCGCCGCACCGACTGTTGAGGGGGCCAGGCTACGGCGAGCCGAGGGCTTTGCCGTGGCACGGCTGTGTCTGGGCGGGGTCGTGTCCCCCGGATGCGGGTCTCCGGCGTCGTCGCCGGGGCCGCTGTGACGGGCTCCACAGAGCGACGTGAAGGCCGGTACGGACCGACATGGGGGTCGGACGGGCCTGCCCCGCGCGAGACTACCACCTCCGGTGGATGCGACCTGGATACTCCCGTTTTCCGGGGATAGCCGGGCCTCCTCAAGGGGTACAACAAGGTTGAGGAACCGCGTTCAACGAGAAAGGCCCCAGAGTGTGTCACCCAGGCATGAACCGGGCGGATTCCGCTGTCGGCGTACACGGGACCTGGTTGGGAACGTCTGGGTCGGGTTAGATGTTGTCAGAGGTGACTAACGCCGAGTATTGAGGATGGCGAAGTGACTGGAACCCTTGCCCCCACTCAGCCGCTGACGGCTGCTGACCGCTGCGACCGCTGTGGTGCACAGGCGTACGTCCGGGTGCTGCTTAACTCCGGCGGCGAACTCCTGTTCTGCGCGCACCACATGCGCAAGCACGACGACTCACTCCGCAAGATCGCCTCGGACATCCAGGACGAGACGGACAAGCTCACTGAGAGCAAGAAGGACGCGGAAGAGCGTTAGCCACTACGACCCCGAAACGTCGACGGCGGCCCCCGGTTCCGGGGGCCGCCGTCCTCGTTGTGCGGCCGGTCCGTCGTGGGAGCGTTCCGGTGTCCGCTGCCCGGCTGATCAGTCGGCCAGCACCCGGTTGTGGTAGCGCGAGACCTCCTCGAACCCCGCACCCCGGTACAGGCGGAGGGCGGGTTCGTTGTCGGCCACCACACACAGGTAGGCCCGGCGGGCGCCCTTGTCGTGCGCCCAGGCGAGCAGGTCGGCGAGGATCGCCCCGGCCACACCGCGCCCGCGGGCGGCGCGTGCGGTGACCATCGCGCAGACCGCCACCGACTCGCCGTCCAGCACCGCGCAGCCCCGGCCGTCACCGTCCTCGTGGACCCCGTAGGCGGCGCTCACCTGCCCCAGGATGCGCACGACCCCCTCGGCCCACTCCGCGGACACACCCGTCTCCGCGAAGAGCTCCGTCCAGCGCCCCGCCGGGGTGCTCGAGATCCGGGTCCGCTCCGGTCCCCGAGGCCGCTCGGAGAGCTCCCGGGCCAGGACCAGGGTCGGCTCCACCACCGCGTAACCGTGCTCGGCCAGCCGCGCGTCCACGGCCTCCTCCCCCGGCCACACCTGCACGCAGGGGCGCAGGCCGTGCTCGCGGTAGAACCGCGTGACCTCCGCGACATCGGCTCCGAGGTCCTCCACCAGGGCGCAGTTGGCCCGTTTGGTGAACCCGCCCGCGAGCCCGAACCGCCACCCGTTCCGGATCTCGGTGTGGAACGCGGGCCAGTCCCCGGACACCCGTGCCGCCCATGTGTGCATGTTCGCTTCCTCACTGTCCAGCTGCCGGAAGCGGCACATCCTATCAGCCCGGACACGCCCTAACATGGGCACGGCCCCCGTGACACCTGCGACCTGGAGAGTTCATGTTCATCCTGCTCCCGCCCTCCGAGGGCAAGGCCACCTCCGGTGAGGGACCCCGCCTGGACCCGGGCGCGCTGACCCTGCCGGAGCTGGCCCCGGACCGGGAGCGGGTCGTGACCACGCTGACCGAACTCTGCTCGGGCCCCGAGGACACCGCACGCGAGGTGCTCGGGCTCTCCGTGTCCCAGACCGACGCCCTCAAGCGCAACCTCGACCTGGCCGCCGCGCCCACGCTGCGCGCCGCCGAGCTGTACACGGGTGTGCTCTACGACCGCCTCGGCCTGCCCGGGCTGCTCGCCGAGCACGGCACCCGGGTCCGGGAGCGCGTCCTGGTGTTCTCCGGCCTGTGGGGCGTGGTGGGCCCCGCCGACCGCCTGCCGCCCTACCGCCTGTCCATGGGTGTGAAGCTGCCGCCGCTGGGCGGCCTGGGCGCGTACTGGCGCAAGGCGATGGCCGGGCCGCTCGGGGAGCTCACGGAGGGGAGCCTGCTGGTGGACTGCCGGTCCTCGACCTACGCGGCGGCCTTCAGGCCCACCGGGGCGGCGGCCGAGCGGACCGTGGCGGTGCGCGTGCTCCGCGAGCGCGAGGTGGACGGGGTGGCCGAGCGCTCCGTGGTCAGCCACATGGCCAAGGCCACCCGGGGTGACATCGCCCGTGTCCTGGTCGGCGAGGACGTCCGGGCCCGCACCCCGCAGGAGCTGGTCTCGGCGCTGCGCGACCTGGGCCACACGGCCGAGCTGCAGCCAGCGGGGAAGCCGGGGACGGCGCGCACGATGGATGTCGTCGTCCGCGACTGACCACGGACCGCAGACCCCTGGAGCGAATCCGCACCAAGGCGGACGAAGCGTGCGGGAAATCGGACCGGAACGCCTTTATGCCACACCTACAGTGCGTGGGGCAGCATGGTCGTCATCGGATGGAGATCGGACTCCGTGCGGGGACAGTGAAGCGCCTGATGTCATGCGAGGGACACGCGGGGGTCGCCACACCCGTGAGCATGCAGGGGCACAGACGTCAGGCGCGCCCTCCCGGATCACATCGGGAGAGCGCGCCTGTTCGTCTTCTCAGCCTGGGACTTGGGTCATCGCCCGGACCGGCTGTGTCGGTCGTGCTCGGCGGACCGTCGGGGGCCCGCCGCACACGTCCTAGTCCAGGTAGTCGCGGAGCACCTGGGAGCGCGACGGGTGACGGAGCTTCGACATCGTCTTGCTCTCGATCTGCCGGATGCGCTCACGGGTGACCCCGTAGACCTTACCGATTTCGTCTAAAGTCTTCGGCTGGCCGTCGGTGAGACCGAAGCGCATGGAAACGACGCCGGCCTCGCGCTCGGACAGGGTGTCGAGCACCGAGTGCAGCTGCTCCTGGAGCAGCGTGAAGCTGACCGCCTCGCCCGGCTGGATCGCCTCGGAGTCCTCGATGAGGTCACCGAACTCGCTGTCGCCGTCCTCGCCCAGCGGGGTGTGCAGGGAGATCGGCTCGCGGCCGTACTTCTGCACCTCGACGACCTTCTCCGGGGTCATGTCGAGTTCCTTGGCCAGCTCCTCCGGGGTGGGCTCGCGGCCCAGGTCCTGGAGCATCTGGCGCTGGACGCGGGCCAGCTTGTTGATGACCTCGACCATGTGCACCGGGATACGGATGGTGCGGGCCTGGTCGGCCATGGCCCGGGTGATCGCCTGGCGGATCCACCACGTGGCGTACGTGGAGAACTTGAAGCCCTTGGTGTAGTCGAACTTCTCCACGGCGCGGATCAGACCGAGGTTGCCCTCCTGGATCAGGTCCAGGAACAGCATGCCGCGACCGGTGTAGCGCTTGGCCAGGGACACGACCAGACGCAGGTTGGCCTCGAGCAGGTGCTTCTTGGCGCGGCCGCCGTCCTCGGAGATCCACTCGAGCTCGTCACGGAGCTCGAAGGTGAGGACGTCGTTCTCCTCCGAGAGCTTCTCCTCGGCGAACAGGCCGGCCTCGATGCGCTTGGCGAGCTCGACCTCCTGCTCGGCGTTGAGGAGCGGGACCTTGCCGATCTGCTTCAGGTAGTCCTTGACCGGGTCCGCGGTGGCGCCGGCCGCGACCACCTGCGGGGTGGGCGCGTCGTCGTCATCGTCGTACAGGACGAAGGAGTCGTCGTCCTTGCTCGGCTTCACGGGAGCGCCGACGGTCTCGGGCTTGGCGGGCTTGGTCTCCTTGTCGGAGTCCGCCGCGTCCTCGACCAGTTCCAGCTCGGCGCCGGTGTGCTCGAGGTCGTCGTCCAGACCCTCCTCGACGAACTCACCGGGCCCCGAGGCGAGCTCGAGGTCCTTCTTCGCCGTCTTCTTGGTCGCCGTCTTCTTGGCCGGGGCCTTGGCGGCGGCGGTGGTCTTCTTGGCCGCGGTCTTCTTGGGGGCGGCCGCCTTCTTCGCGGTCGCCGCCTTCTTGGCCGCGGGCTTCTTCGCGGTGGTGCCCTCGGAGGAGTCGACGACGGCGGTGACCGTCTCCGGCTGTTCCTGGGCGGCCGCCGCACGGGCGGGCTTGGCGGCCCGACTCGTGGTCGTGGTCGAGCGGGTGGTGGTGCTGGACCGAGGGGCAGCCGGCTTGCGCCGCGTGGTCTTGCGCCGCGAGGAGGCCGACTCCGGAACCAGTACCGTCACGCCCTCCTTAGCGAGGCTTCGGAGCACGGACTGCGCCTGCGACATCGGAATTTCGGCCTCTTCGAAGGCACGGCGCACGTCCTCGGGCTCAAGAAAGCCCTGGGACCGCCCACGCTCGATCAGCTGCTGAATGACGGGCTCTTGCAGTGACTCGGACTGCTTCGAGCGAGTCGAACTGGCAGATGACACAAACACCTCTCGAACGGACGTGTGGCGAGAATTGATCGGACCCGGTGGTCCGGTTTCGGCCGGGACCGGGTACTGCACCCTCTCCCACCTGCGGCCTGGGATCGTCCCCACTGGGCGGGGAAGCCGGGGTCACCTCCGCATCGCGGGGCGCGGCGGCTTCTTCACTGTAGGCAAGGCAATGGACTTGTTCGTACGGTCTACCGCTCCGACACGGAATCGATCACCGGAAGCTGAACGGCGAGCAGAGTGACATCATCGTCCTGCTCATACCCTTCGAGCATGCTCTCAACAAGGTACTCCAGCATCTGCTGTGGATCGCCCACCACCTCGGGCTGAGCCATCGACGCCACCCTGACGAGCTCGTTGAGACCGGCGTCGACGGATCGTTTGCGGTTCTCAACCAGTCCATCGGAGTAGAGGGCGACAGTGTTACCGGGTTGGACGAAGAATTTGTGATGGCCCCTCGGAGAGCTGACGCCGAGCGGTGTGTCCGGGTCGGTGTCGAGCAGCGAGGGCCCGGCGTTGCCGGCGACCACGAGCGGCGGGAGGTGGCCCGCGTTGCTGAGGTCGAGTTGTCCGGTGACCGGGTCCAGAACGAAGTAGACCAGCGTTGTCACCTGATCCATTCCCTCTGTGGCCGTGAACATGCGGTCCAGTCCGGTCAACACATCGACCGGTTCGGGCATCGAGAACGCCAGTGCACGCAACGCGTTGCGGATCCGACTCATTCCCGCGGCGGCCGGGATGCCCTTGCCCATGACGTCGCCGAGGACCCCGGCGACCCGCCCGTCGGGCAGGGGGAAGGCGTCGTACCAGTCGCCGCCCACCTGCACGTGTTGTGAGCCCGACCGGTAGTAGGCGGCCAGGCGTACCCCGCTCACTTCGGGGAGCTCCTCGGGCAGCAGGCTGCGCTGGAGCTCCTCGGCGGTGCCGTGTTCGCGCTCGTAGACGATGGCCCTGCCGATGGCCAGGGCGCACTGTCCGGCGAGCGCCTCCAGGAAGACCCGCTCCTCGTCGGTGACGTCGCGCTGGGCGTCGAAGGAGAAGCGCAGGGCCCCGATGGGCCGCCCCGCGGCCATCATGGGCAGCGCCACCCAGGCGCGCTCCCCGGTCAGCTCGAGCAGGGCCTCGACCTCGGGCGCGTTCTCCATGAGTTCGCGCAGCTCGGCGGGGCTGGCGGCCAGCCGGGGCGCCCGGGCGGCCACGGCACGGGCCGCGACGTCGGGGTAGTCCAGTGAGAACCCCCGCTCGGGCAGGCCGAGGCAGCCGTCCGCGGAGAGCATCCGCAGGCGCAGCCGGTCCCGGTCGAAGAGGGCCACGGAGGTGTGGTCGGCGCCCACGCCGGAGCGACCGATCTCGGACATGGCCTGGACGACCTCGTCGGCGGTGAGCGCCTCGGCCAGGTCGGAGGTGGCCTTCTGCAGGCGGGCGGTGCGCATGGCCGCCTCGCTGAGCTGCTGGTTGAGGCGTTGGCGCAGTTCGTCGGCCTCGCGCTCGGTAGTGACGTCGACCAGGGTTCCGACCCATTCGGCGGTCTCCGCGCCGTCCGTGATCGGATTGGCCCTGGCCCGGTAGTGTCCGTGGCCGCCCGCGCGGGTGCGCACGCGGAACATGGCGTCGAAGGGTGTGACGTCCAGGACGGCGTCGTCCCAGGCGCGCTCGACGCGGGGACGGTCGTCGGGGTGGAGGGCGTCGAGCCAGCCCCGGCCGAGGTAGGCGTCCAGGTCCTGGCCGGTGATGGCCCGCCACTGGGGGCAGTCCTCCTGGACGTCGCCGCCGGGCCCGGCCGACCAGACGATCTGGTTGCCCGCCTGGAGCAGGGCGCGCAGGCGCTGTTCGCCGCGGTGGGGGCCGCCGTCCTCGTGGTCGCGGGCGGCGATGAGCGCGATGTGCCGGTCACCGTTGGCGGGGTCGTCGACCGGGAACCAGGTCAGGTCCCAGGTCTGCTCGGAGGGGGTCCGGTGGCGGCCGCGCACGGCGTGGCCGCTCTCCCGCACGCCGGCCACCGAGGTGCTGTGGGCGACGGCCCCGGCGGGGTCGCCGGACTCCTCCAGGGCCTCGGTCGGCGTGCGGCCCAGGCAGCGGGCGGGGGTGCTGCCGAAGACGGTGGCCATCCGGGGGTTGATCGACACGAAGACGTCGTCCGGGCCCAGGAGTGCGAATCCGATGGGCGCTTCGGTGAGGAGGGATTTCACCGCGTCCGGCAGTTCCGCCGCGCTGATCCGGGGTGGGGGAATGGACGTCTCGGCGCTCAACTGCTCGACACCTCCGGAACCGTGGGATTCCCCAGCCGTGTTTCGATGGGGCTTTTTCTGGACCGCGTGGTCCCCTGTGCACTGTGCCCGCCACCCGTTCGCGGCGGCGCTGGGGCGCGGGGTGCGCGGCGCCGATTCCGGCCGGGGGCTCCGCGGCTCCCAGGAGTCACGCTCCATGACTCCTCTCGGCCGCTGTCACGGCTCAAGCATAAGACACACCCGCTCACACGCAACGGCTGCCGGGGAGGGGGGCCTACCGTGGACGCGGAAGGTAAATGTTAGGCCACAGGACCCCCTGCGCACAGCCGACCGGGGGTTTTGCGGGCGTGTTTTCCCATAATTCCCAACGATGGGCAAGGATGGCCGGTTTGCGGCGAACTCTTCGAAACGGGACTGTTATATGTCCGAAACGTCCTTTTCGCCTTGTTGACCTGCGGTGATGATGTGACCAGAGTAAACGGCCCCTCCCCCAGGTTTTATCAACAGCGTGCCGCGAGAGGGGTTGACAGTCCGTCCAGAACAAGTGGAATGGGTGGAGGTCACCGTCCAGGCCATCTTCAGCTAGGGGTGTGAGCGAGAATGCTCCAGACCTTCCCGGTCCAGGATCTCAGACAGATCTCGGCGAGGCTTCACGACGAGTTCAGCGGGCTGTCCCACCGCTGCGTCGAGCGCTGCGTCAGCGATACCTGGAACTGCGTCGAACACCTGGGCATCACGGTCACACCACACCTCGTCGAGCGGGTCGCCCGCGAGCACCTCGAGGCCATGGTGAACTCCGTGCCGCCCTCAACCGCGAGGAAGGCCACGCGCCGTCCGGGAACCACGCTGTTCACCGGCCACCGAGCGGTTCCCTGACCGCGCTGACCCGCTGACCGGGCCGGTCACCACGCCAGCCGGACGCGGACGCCCAGGGGCGCCGTGTCCGGCTGGCGTGCTGCCCGCCGCCGGCACGGACCGCGAACCGCGGCCGGGTTGTCCACAAGCGGGAGCGGACCCGGTTCCCACTGGCATACGCTTCAGACCGTGCCATCCCCTTCGCCCTCACCCACAGGCCCTGACGTTCCAGCCGCCGCCTTCGAGGAGATGCTGCGCGCGGCCAGAGCCCTGCTCGCCATGCGGCACCCGCTCGACGCCGAGCTGGCCTTCAGTGAGCTTCTGGGCACCTGGTGGGGCGAACGGCTGCCCGGGGTGGACGTCGAGCGGCTGCTCGGAGAAGGGCTGATCACGCACGCCACGGCCTCCGGGAAGCCGGCCGGGCTGGGCGTACTGGCCGCGATCACGGCGCTCGGCACCTCCGCCTCACGGCGGGAACTGGCCGAACAGGGCATGATCGCCCTGCGCGAGCGGGGACTGCAGGCCCCTGCCTGGGCGTCCCAGCTGGGCGCGGTGACCCCGGTGTCCGTGTACGTCAGCGGCGACCGGTTCGGTGACATCGACGACGTCGTGTGCGTCTTCAGCCGGGACGCGCCCGACAGCAGCGGCGCGCTGCCGCCCGAACACGCGCTGATCCTGGTCCTGGACCACAACAGCGGCGGGCTGCTGCGCGACACCTGGGTCACCACCAAGGTCGACCTGCTCCTCAAGAAGTGCCGCGAACGCGCCGCGAACGACGACTTCGCCCGGTTCGACCAACTGGAGCTGAGCGAGGCCCGGACGCTGCTCTCCCGCGCGCTGGAACGCACCGAACGGGTCGTGACCGGTGCCGCCGCCGACCCCTCCGCAGGACCCGCGGTGGAACCGGTGGGGGTCTCCTCCGCCGATCTGACCGGGGGTTCACTGGCGGCGCACTTCGCGTTGGCCGCCTCCCGGGTCCAGCGGCTCCCCCACCCGCCCGAGGGCGTGCCCGCCTCGCCGGTCCCGGTGTGGCGGCGCGACCGGCGCGCCGTCCTCGCCGCCCGCTTCCTCTCCTCGGACCAGGCCGCCGAACTCTCCGACTCCTACGCGGCGAGCCGGTGCGCGGACCACATCATCGCGCACGGCTGCGACGTGGACTCCGGTCGACCGCTCCGGGTGAGCCCGCGCAAGGTGGAGTCGTTCCTGCTGCACTGGCTCCCCGGCCGGGTGGTGCTGCTGCCCGAGGAGCAGGAGGCGATGCCGCACGTCCTCGCCGCCTGGGTCCGCTGGGCCGGCGCCCGTACCCAGCTCCCCGAAGTGGCCGTCGGCGCGACCCTGGACGCGGTCTGGGAGACCACCTCGGCCTTCGCGAAGACCTACCGCGACCCGGCCCGCCCGCTCGGCCTGCGCCAGGAGGCGGTACGCCGCCTGCTGCCCGACGGCGACTTCGCGTCCCTGGCCCGGCGGATGTTCGCGTTCCCCCTGCTGGCCAGCGAGATCGTCACGGGCGCACCGGAGGAGTTCGCCCCGGACACCTCGAAGGGCCGCCGGGCCCTGCTGCGGCTGGACCACTACGGCGAGTACGACGCCGCCACCCCGCACAGCGGCCGCCACCACTCCACCGGCCAGGACCGCTGGTACCGCCCGGTCACCGGCCTGGACCCCGAGCGCGAACGCGAACTCGACCGCCACGAACGCCTCGCCAAACGCCTCTGGGACGGCCGCCCCGCCAACCTCTGGGCCGCGGCCCGCCGCATGCTCGACCGCGGCCAGGACCGCCCCACGGTCCTGGCCACCCTCACCGAGGTCCTGTTCAGCGCCACCAGCGAGAGCGACCTCCGCCGCCGCCTGGACGCCCTGTAGGCCCCGGTCCCGGCAGAACCCCGGGTCCGGGCCTGCTCGCTGAGATGGCGAACTCCGCTCCGGCGGCGAAGACCCGGTCGGGCACGGCCGCGCGGGGGTTCCGGCCGGGCGGGCGGGCCGCCGAACGGATCCGAAAGACCTCCGGGCCGCGTGGTGTCCGTGGACTCCTATGTGCCCGGCGACGATCTCCGAGCGGGTCAGACGAGCAGGCGGTCCTTCAGCTGGTCGAGGGTGCCGCCGGAGAGCTTGAGGCCGTCGACGACGTAGTTGTCGAAGGAGCCGTAGAGCTCGTCGACGTGGGTGAAGGCCGTGTCCAGGTAGTCGGCGCGGACGCGGGTCATCGGCTGCACGTCCTCCCAGGGCAGGCCGCTGTGCTGGGACAGCTGGCGCATCCAGTGGTCGGTGTTGGCCTGGCGCTCGTTGCTGGTCAGGTAGTCCTCGGTGACCGCCTCGCGCTCCACGCCCAGGAGGGTGAGCAGCAGGGCGGCGCCCCAGCCGGTGCGGTCCTTGCCCGCACTGCAGTGGAAGACCAGGGCGGTGGGTCCCTTGGCGGCGCGTTCGACCAGGTCGCGGTAGCCCTCCAGGGCCTCGGCCTCGGAGACCAGTTCGCGGTAGACGCCGAACATGAACCGCTCGGCCGCCCCGTCGCTGAACATCGCGCGGGCCTGTTCGGGGTCGGCGAGCGTCTCGACGAAGTTCGCCCCCGCGGCCTCGGCGTTCTGGACGCCCACGGCGGCGTACTCGGCCCCGTCGGGGACCAGGTCGGGGAGGCGGTCGCGTTCGTGGTGGGTGCGCAGGTCGATCAGCTGGCGGATACCGAACCCGTTGTACACGGGCAGGTCCTGCTCGGAGATGGTGTGCAGGGCGTCGGACCGGTAGAGGAGACCGTCGCGCACGGTGCGGCCTTCCCTCGTGCGGTGGCCGCCGAGGTCACGGAAGTTGGGGGCGCTGGGGAGGAGGAAACCGTCATTCGTCACGACGGCGACAATACCCACCGCCCCGGTGCCCCGTCACCACACGGTCCTACGTCCGGGTGAACACTCAGCCCGCGGTCTCCCGCATGGCCTCGATCTCGGCTCCCGCCTCCTTGACGTCCTTGGCGGTGTCCACTCCGCGCCAGAACCCGTCGATGCGGTAGGCGGTCAGCTTCCCCTCCTTGGCCAGGTCGGGGAAGGTCGAGGACTCGTGGTCGCCCTTGACCGGCAGGAGCGGGGTCAGGCCCGGCTCGAACAGGTAGACGCCCGCGTTGATCCACACCGGCAGCAGGGGGCTCTGGGTGAAGCCCTCGATGCGGTCGTCCCCGTCCACGTCGACGATGCCCCAGGTGGTGCGGAACTGGGCCAGGGCCAGGGTGCCGAGACCGCCCTTGGCGCGGTGGCGCTCGGTGAGTTCGTCGAGGGGGAACCAGGTGAGCACGTCGCCGTTGAGGGCGAAGTACGGGGCCTCGGGGTCGCGCAGCCCGGTGGCGGCGTAGCGCAGGGCGCCGCCGCGGCCCAGCGGCTCGTCCTCGACCAACAGGGTGATCTCGGGGCCGCCCCGACGGGCTTCGAGGTGTTCGCGCAGGACCTCGGCCTTGTAGCCGCAGGAGACGACGACCTGCTCGACTCCGTGCGAGGTCAGCCACTCCAGCTGGTAGTCGATGATGGGCCGTCCGGCCACCTCCACCATCGCCTTGGGGCGGGTGTCGGTGTAGGGCCGCAGCCGGGTGGCCTGTCCGCCGGCGAGGATCAGTGCCTGTGTGACGGGGGACGCGGAGGATGAGGGTGCAGCGGTCATGTACTGGACAGTAGCAGGGGGCGGGGTCGGGAGTCCCTAGCTCTGTTGGGTGGCATCGGAGTAGGCCTTGCGGACGTCCTCGCTGGTGACCACGGTCAGCTCGGCCGCCGTGGCCGCCTCCCCCACCTCCTGGGAGACCCGCAGGTCGCGGTGGGAGCAGGCCCGCTCGTAGAGGGAGCGGGCGAAGCGCCCGTTGCCCAGCTCGTCGATCCACCCGGTCCGGCACACGTGGGTGAAGATGCTGTGCAGGTCCTCGCGTGCGGTCTCGTCGAAGACGTCACCGGTGCGGGCCGCCACCGTGTCCGCGATCTCGGACAGCTCGTCGGGGCTGTAGGACGGGAACCGCACGCGCACGTTGAAGCGGGAGGACAGTCCGGCGTTGGAGGCCAGGAAGCGGTCCATCTCGTCGGTGTAGCCGGCGAGGACCACCACGAGCCGGTCGCGGTCGTCCTCGGCCCTCTTGAGCAGGGTCTGGATGGCTTCGGACCCGAACGCGTCGCCGCCGCTGTACCCCGGGTTGACCAGGGAGTAGGCCTCGTCGACGAACAGCACGCCGCCCAGGGCCCGGTCGACCAGGCGGTTGGTCTTGACGGCGGTCGCACCGAGGTGCTCGCCGACCAGGTCGGCGCGCTGGGCCTCCACGACCTCGGCGCGGCCGAGCATGCCCAGGGCGGAGAAGACCCGGCCGAGCACGCGCGCGACCGTGGTCTTGCCGGTGCCGGGCGGACCGGTGAAGACGAGGTGGCGCATCGGCGGCTGGTGCGGCAGGCCCTGTTCCTCCCGGAGCCGGGCCACCCGCAGCTGCGCGACCAGGGAGCGCACCTGTTCCTTGACCGGTTCGAGGCCGATCATGCCGTCGAGCTCGGCCATCGCCTCCTCCAGGCCGGGCGACTCCCCGAAGCCGGGGAGGCGGGAGGTGAGTTCGGTGTAGGCGGTCTCTACGTCGGCGGTGAGCACGGTGACCAGAGCGTCCGCGCTGGGCCTGGGTGCCGGTCCGTCGCCGTTCACCCCGGAGGTGACCACACGGACGTCGCGGGCCTGGGAGGCCTTCTCCACCATGGAGCGGGCGAAGCGGCCGTTGCCGAGTTCGTCCACGGCCTCGCGCTGGACGGTCTGGTCGAACCTGCGCCGGAGCGTACGGGCCGCGTCCGGGTCGAGGGTGTCCCCGCGCTGGCCGACGAGGGTCTCGGCGATCCGGAAGAGCTCGGCGGAGGAGTAGCTGGGGAAGCTGATGCGGGTGGCGAACCGGGAGGCCAGACCAGGGTTGGAGGACAGGAAGGCGTCCATCTCCTTCTCGTACCCGGCCAGGATGATCACCAGCTGGTCGCGGTCGTCCTCGGCGCGCTTGAGCAGGGTCTGGACCGCCTCGTTGCCGAACCGGTCGGCCTGGCCGTCGCCCTCGTTGACCAGGGAGTAGGCCTCGTCGACGAACAGCACACCGCCCAGGGCGCTGTCGATGAGCTCGTTGGTCTTGATGGCGGTGGCGCCCAGGTACTCACCGACCAGGTCGGCGCGCTGGACCTCCACGACCCGGGAGGTGGGCAGGAGGCCGAAGGAGTGGAAGATCGTGGCGAGGGTGCGGGCGACGCTGGTCTTGCCGGTGCCGGGCGGGCCGGAGAAGACCAGGTGGCGCAGGGGGCGTTCCACGGCGAGCCCGGCGTCGGCGCGCAGGCGGGCGGCCTCGATGGAGGCGGCGATCCCCCGGACCTGCTGTTTGACCGGGTCGAGGCCGATCATGCTCTCGAGTTCGGCCAGGGCCTGGTCGACCGGGACGGGTTCCTCGTCCGCGTCGGTCCCGTCCTCGGCGGCCCTGCCCCGGCCGGGCGCGTTCGAGCCCCGGCCGCGCAGGCCGCGGAGCCCGCTCCCGTCGCCGGGGACGTCGCCCGTACCGGACCGCTTCCCCGACGGATCCCCCTGCGGTGGTCCCGCCGGTGACCTGGAGGTGCTGTTGCGCCGCTTCTCCTCGTTCTCCCGGCTCTCCTTGGCCACCTGCCCGGAGGCGGCCAGCCGCCAGATCAGGCAGGCGCCCGCGGCGACGTAGAGCGCGGCGATCCCGGCAGCGGCGGGGAAGGGCTCGACGACCATGCCGAACAGTGCCACGGAGAACCCGACGATGAGCCCGGCGGTCAGCGACAGCAGGGCGGTGTGCCAGGCGGGGAACTCGCGGGCGCGACCCGCCGCGAGGACCACCAGGAGGGGCAGCGGCAGGACCAGCAGGGTGACGGGCTCGGCTGTCAGCGGGATCTGGAAGAGCGGTACGGCGATGACCAGCCACGCCACCGACACCACGACGGTGAGGAAGGAGTCGAAGGAGCGCATCAGGGCCGAGAACGCCACCAGCAGCAGCAGGGTGGCGAGCAGGACCCGGAACACGGGCACGCTCAGCACGAAGGCGACGACAGCGACCACCGTGAGCAGGACCAGCGCCGCGACCAGGCGTCTTCCGACCGGGGTCCGGTGGTAGACGGCGCGTAGGCGGTCCAGTCCCGAGGCGCGGCCGGCCTGCGCGGCGGCGGTGGAGCGCGTTTCGCGCGTCATCCGTAGCCCCTTCCTGCGTGGGGGTCGCGTGGTCGGCCCGGGACGGACCGGGGTCGGAGGGGACCGACGCCCGCGGCGCGGCCGCAGACCAGTCAACAGCCTTGCCCCAAGTGGGGCCGGATGTCCAGTGCGGGGCGGCGTGTCGCGGGTCGCCCCCGGGGTGCCGCGGCGGGTCCGGGGCCGTCCCGCGAGCGGTTCAGAGCAGCGGGATCTGACCGCCGGGTGCGGGGCGCACCCGGCGCAGGTGGCTCCATCGCGGCAGGTCGTCGAGGTAGGCCCAGCTCATCCGGTGCTGCGGGGTGGGGCCCACCTCGGCCAGGGTGGCCCTGTGCGTGGGCGAGGGGTAGCCCGCGGCCTTCTCGAAACCGTAGCCGGGGTGTTCCTCGGCGAGCTCGGCCATGAGGGAGTCGCGGCGCACCTTGGCCAGGATCGCGGCGGCGGCCACGCTCACACAGGTCAGGTCACCCTTGACCTGGGTGCGGACCCGCCAGGGGCGGCCGATGAAGTCGTGGCGGCCGTCGAGGAGGACCGCGTCGGGCCGGGGCTCCAGCGCGTCCAGGGCCCGGCGGGCGGCCCGGTGCAGGGCCTCGGTCATGCCGACCTCGTCGATCTCGGCCGCCTCGGACCAGCCGAAGGCGTGGTCGGCGACCCAGGGCTCGATCTGAACGGCGAGCTCGCGGCGCCGCTTGGGGGTCAGGCGCTTGGAGTCGGTGAGCCCGGCGGGCGGCTCACCCTCGCCGGGGACCGCGGCGCAGACCAGGAGGGGTCCGGCCCAGGCCCCCCGGCCCACCTCGTCGACCCCGGCCACCACGCGCGCGCCCGCGGCGCGGAGTTCGTTCTCGACATCGAAGGTGGGCGCGGGCGGGGGGTCGCTCTTCGTCGCACGCCGGCTGGCGCTGTTCTTGGCGGAAGCGGTGTTCGCGGAAGTCATCGTGGGCACGCCACAACCCTAGATCGGCTGGGTGACCTTCCGTGCCGGTTCGGCCGAGGAACGGGACAGGCGCAGGGAGACGAGCAGTGCGGCGGCGGTCGCGGAGGCGGAGGCCACCAGGAGCGCGGGCTGGCCGATGAGCGCCAGGAGGGCGCTGCCGAGGGCGAACCCGGCGTTCTGCGAGGCGAAGGCCCACGAGAAGTACCCCGCCCGCTGGTGTTCGGGGACGACGGTGTCGATCATGTGCGAGCGCAGGCCCAGGAGTGCGGCGACGGGCAGGCCGCTCAGGAACAGGGCCAGGGCGGCGAGGGGCAGGGGCGGCGAGGCCGCCAGGAGCAGGCAGCCCGCGACGAGCAGGGTCACCGCGCCGACTGCCCACGCGGACTCGCGGCGCCCGGGTGCGCGGGCGGCGTCGAGGTAGCCGCCGACGACACTGGCCAGGGACAGGAAGAGGAAGACCACCCAGGCCGTGCTCACGTCGTGTCCGTAGGCGACCACCAGCGCGGTGGCCCCCACCTCGACGGCGGCGAAGTAGAGGCCGATGGCCAGGCCGAACACGATCCAGGACACGGCGGCGGTGTTCCAGCGGAGCCGGTGGGCGCCCTTTCCGGCGGCCGTTCCCCCACCCGCCCCCTCGGTCGTCCCCCGGCCGGTTCCGGCGCTCCCGCCCGCGGGGACGGGCAGCGCGGTCAGGGGGACCGCGACGGCGGCGACCAGGCTCAGGAAGGCGACGGCCGCGATCGGCCCGAGCGGGTGGATCGGGCTGGTGGCCGCCACGACCAGCGGGGCGAGGAAGATCAGCAGGTCCATGAAGGTGACGTCCACGGTGGAGGCCGCCCGGCCCGCGCCCTCGGGGACGGTTCGGGTCAGCAACGAGCGCACCACTCCCCCGGAGCCCGCGACGACGGTTCCGGCCAGCGCGGCGCCCAGGCACCAGGACCAGACCGGCAGGCCGCCCCCGACGGCGGCCCAGACCGCCGACCACAGCAGCCCGTGGGCGCCCATCTGGACGGCGAGGACCCGGTTCGGTGACCAGCGGCCGACGATCCGCGCGGCGACCGGGGTCGCGGCGAGCATGCCGACCACATGGCAGGTGGTCATGAGTGCGCCGGTGTCGATCCGGCCGGTGACGAGCAGGCTCGTGGTGGTCGCCGCGACGGCGACCATGAGCGCGGGTGCGCGGCACAGGGCGGCGACCAGGGAGTAGGACCAGAAGCGGCGGGAGGTGAGCGTGCTCTTGAGGGGTGAGTCCATACGGTCATCGTAACGGTAGGATGAGACATTCTCCCGTTACATGGAAGGATCGGGGAATGACCTCGGAACACACGACGGAGCACCTCCTCCGGGCCGCACTGCGCCTGGTGGCCACCCGCCCCGTGGACCTCTGGCCGGAGGAGCTGCTCTCGCTGGAACAGCTCGGCCCGCCCGCACCGGCCCAGGGGTCGGCGCGGGACCTCGCCGAGGTCCGGGAACTGCGCGACCGCCTCGCACCGCTGGTCCTGGCACCGGACCCGGCCATGGCCCCCGCCGCGCTGTCCGCACTCGCCCGGGAGTTCGCGCTGACCCCGACGGTGGACTCGCTGAACGGCCCGCTCCGGCACGTGAGCCCCGACCCCCGACCGGTGGCACGCGTGGCCGAAGCCCTGGTCCCCGCGATCATGCGCGCCTGGGAGGCGGGGCTGCTCGCCCGCGTGCACACCTGCGGGGCGAACGACTGCGACACCCCGTTCCTGGACGCCTCACCGCGGGCCAACCGGGACTACTGCTCGGACCGGTGCGCCACACGCACCCGGGTCCGCAGGCTCCGGGTGCGGGCGGCCTCGCCCGGGCGCCCGGCCCCGGCTCCGGACGACGGGGACTGAGGGACCGGGAGAGCCCTCGCGGTGCCGCCGGAGCCAATCCGCCGGGTTTTGTGCGACTCACCGGACGTGACAAGCAGTCATGAGCCGTGACTTTCGGTAGTTTCCGCTTGTTGGAACCGCCGTGCCGGCTCGCCCGGGAGGAATGGACATGCAGCGCACCCAGCCGAGGACACGGCCGAAAACCCCGTCGAAACCCCCCTCTCGGTCCGCAGCGAAACCCCGGAGCCACCGGGCCAAACCCTCCATCCTGCGCGGCCGCCTCCACGACGTCGTCTCCGCCGCCACCAGGGTGGGCGTGGGCTGGGTGTTCGCTGAGTACGGCCTGGCACTGCGCGGCCGGGAGACCGCGGTCGCCGAGCGCCTGTCCGACGCCGGAATGCCCGCCGCCGCCTTCGCCGCGCCGCTGCTCCCGGCACTGCTCGTCGCTCTTTCGGTGTCCTTCGCCGTGGGTCTGCTCACATGGCTGACCGGCCCGCTCCTGGCCCTGTCAGCCGTGGTCGGAACCCTCACAGCCGGAGCCGCACACCTGTCCCCGTTCGGCTCCTGGGGAGCGACCGCGCTGGTCACGGCGGTGTGCGTCCTCATGGCGGTGGGTGGCGGACGCTGGTCGTGGGACTACCTGGTCCTCTCCCCCCGCCCCGTCGTGCCCCGACCTGCCCGGCGCCGGGCGCCATCGACGACACAGGGGAAAGCTCCTGCTATTTCACCCCGTCGCCCCGAACACGCCCCACCACTGCTCTATCCTGTGGAACAGGCCGCACTACGACGGCCGTATCGACTGTGACGCGGCCTGTCGAGGCCCCCGACCGCCCTCGGGCCCGCGTCACCACGACCCGGATTCGGTGGGGGGAACGCCATGTCCGCCTCAGCTTCCGGCCAGAACCCTGACGGGTCCGTGGCCAAGCTGATCGAGATCGCCGAGAAGCCGACACCGGCACAGCGGCTGATCAGTTGGGCCTCACGCCCACCAGGTCGGCTCTACATCCCCGCTTGCGCGGTGATCGGACTCGTCCTTCTCTTCGAGGACAGCATGCCCGCGGGGCACCTGCCCACGTTCGTGATCGGCATGGGCGGTGGACTGCTCCTGGCCGGGATGGGCGCCCTGCGCCTGGGGATCGCGCTGGCCGTGGCCCGTCCGATGATCCGCTACTACTGGCTGCGCTGGGTCTCCGCCCCGCTCATCGCCTTCGTGGCACTGGGCCTGGCCGTCGCCGACGTGCCCCTGCAGATGCGTGTGCAGGCCTCCTCGGAACAGCTCCTGGAACTCCGCGACGAGGTGGCCGACCCCACGACCATCCCCCGCAACGGCGAGCGGACCGGCCTGTACTCACTGCGCAGCGTCTCGGTGACCGACGACGTCACCCACTACGAGGTACAGGGCTCCGGCCTGTTCTACCCCTCGGGCCTGGCCCACAGCCCCGAGGAGCTCCCCGTCGGCGTCTTCGTGCCCGGCCAGGGCTCCCGGATCTACGAACACGTGGCCGACGACTGGTACGTCTGGGTGGACCACTGACCCGAACCGGCCTCCGCCCCCGGCGGACCGGTGCGGTGCCCGGGGCGGTGACCTTCACCCGACCCCGGGCACGGACTTCTTACCCGGCTCTTTGCCGGGGGCTGTCCCACTCCAACGTGACTCTCACCCTCGGTGTGTAGAGATGGTGGCGTACCCCCGGGAGACACCCCTCGAGGTTCTCCCCCCAGGCAGCGCCGCCCATCCGAGGAGAGATCCCATGCGCGAGTTCGTGCTCACCCTTCACCTGCGTCTCCACGACTCGATCACCGCGCTGCGCCGCGCCCACGCCGTGGGCGACGACGACCTGGCCTCCACCCAGGCCGGTGAGATCGAGGACCTGGTGGAGATCGCGGCCCGGCACGGGATCGACATCGCCGGCTACGCGGCCCTGTCCCCCACCGGCTGAGCCCCGGCACCACCGGTGGAGGATCCTCCCCCGTACACGCGAGGGCCCCGCGACACTCGTCGCGGGGCCCTCGCACGGTCCACCGTTCCGGGCGGGCGTCCGGCGGAACCGGACCGGCACCCGACGGGCACCAGAGGTCAGCGACCCCGGCGTCCGCCCTGGTTGCCGCCGTAACCCTCGCCGCGCTCGAACTGCTGTCGCATCGCGGCGTCCTGCTGGCCCTGGTACTCCTCGGCCATCTGCTGCTGGCGGGCGGCGGCCGCGGCCACCGACCCCTGCGCGTTCTCGAAGGCCTCCTGCGCCGCCGAGGCGCCCAGCGAACGGCGCGAGGAGCCGCCCCCGCCGTTCATCACCTGCGGCAGCAGCTGGGCGGTCAGCAGCGTGGACAGCGCCGAGCTGTCCCCCGAACCGGCCTCGGTCTGCACCACGACCGGACGCGGCGCGCGCTCGGCCAGTACGGCGCCCACGTCCAGGCGGCGACGGGCCAGCTCGTACTCCAGCACCGCCCGGTTGTCCCGGTAGGCCGTGGCCAGACGCCGCTGCGCCTTGGCCTCGTTCTCGGCGGCGACCAGGTCGGTCCGGCCGCGCGTCTCGATCTCGTACCGCACCCGCTGGGCCTCGGTCTCCTGCTCCTCCAGCATCTGCGCGACGTCCTTGCGCGCCTTGTTGAGGGAGGCGTTGACCTCGACGATCTTGGCGTCGCGGGTCTTCTTGGAGCGCTCGATGTCCATGAGCAGGGTGTCGATGCGGCGCTTGCGCGTGAGCTCCCACTCCTGCTCGTAGGCGACCAGCTCCTTGGCGACCCGCTCCCGCGTGGCCAGGTGCTGCTGGTACTGGCTGGGCAGCTGCACGTCCGGGATGTTGCAACCGGTGATGGTCACGCCGTACTTGAGCAGCTGGGTGTTGAGCAGACGGCGCATGTCCTCGACGTTCGACCCGCGCAGGTCGTAGGCGGACTCGGTGTTGACCATGCGGCTGCGCTGGCGGATGGCGTCCTGCACCGCGCTGGACAGCACCAGGTCGAAGTTGCTCGCACCGATGGTCGTGACGAACCGGTACGGGTCCTCGATCCGGAACTTCAGGAAGAACTCGATCGACTTCAGCGGCACGTTCTCACGGGTCGGGCAGGCCAGCACCGGAGCCGTGTACGGGATCTCCGTACGGGTGTCCACCACGAAGTCCACACGCGACCACGGGTGCCACAGGTAGTGGCGGCCCGGGCCGATGCTCTTGGCGAAGGCACCGTACTTGGTGAGGATGCCGGTGGTGCCCTCCTCGATCTCCACGATCGCGCCGCGCCACCACCACAGGCCCGCGGCCAGGACGCTGAGCACACCGACGAACAGGGTCGGCACCGCCAGGGCGCCGTAGGCGAAGTCCGCCACCGGGCCGCCGAGCGCGACGTTCAGCGACATCATCAGTGCGCTGCTGAGCGCGAACAGGCCGAACCAGACCAGGATGGTCCAGCGCAGGCCCCGGTTGTCGCGGGGGATGACGACCGGGACGATCGCACCCTGGTCGCCGCCGCGCAGCAGACTCGCGAGGTCTCCCCACGAGGCGAGGGACTCCTTGATGTTGGAGCCGCCTCCGGGATTGAAGGACTCACTCATCTACTGACCTCCCGGCTGCTGGCCCTCGGAACCCTGCTGCGACCACGGGGGCAGCGGCGGGTCCTGCGGGTTCTGGAACGGTGCGCCGGCGGGCGGCGGGGCGTCGACCGGGGCCCAGCCCGCGGGCGGAGCCGAGGACTCGGCGGAGGGAGCGTCGTCGGGGGCGGCCTCGGAGATGCGCTCGTCGATGGAGTCGTCGCTCACCGACTGGCGGATCTCCTCCACCAGGTCCTCGCCCGGGTCCTCCGTGGAGGGGCCGCGGCGCGCCGCGTCCTCGTCCTCGACGATGGCGTTGATCTCCTGCTCGCGGTCCGCGATACGGGCCTTGATGTCGCCCAGGCGCTCACGGATCGCGCTCATGTCCTCGTCGGAGAACAGCGCGGCGTCGGTCTGGCCGATGATCTCCTGGGCGATGCGCAGGTAGTCGACGCTCGCGCCGTCGCCCGAGCCGATCCGCAGGACCTGCGGGAGGCTGTCGGCCACCGACTCCAGCTTGTCCAGGAGGTTCTCCCGGAACCGGTAGTTGAGGATCTCCGGGGCCTCGGCGGCGCTGATCGCGCGGATGTCCAGAGCCTGGGCCTGGAGGAGCGCGGCGTTGGCGTTGGCCTCGGACTCGGCCTCCACGAAACGCTGCCGGGCGGTGGCACGCGCCCGGTTGGTCTCGCGTTCCAGGGCGGTGTCCATCTGCGCCTGGTACTGGGCGATGTCGGCCTGGATCGCGGAGAGCGTCTCGTTGAGGGTGGCGAGCTCCTTGTTCAGGTCGCCCTCGTTCTGCTCCTTGCGCAGCTGGAGCTCGTACTCGAAGGTGTAGGCGTCCTTGGCCACCCGCACCATCTCCGGGGCCGCCAGGTCCATCCGGTACTCCTGGCTGGAGGGCTCGGCGTGGGTGATGTTGGCGCTCGTGAGGACGACGATGCCGCCGAACTGGCGGTTCAGGGAGTCCAGGAGGGCCTGGGTGCTCTCGCCGACCATGTCGTAGATCGCCGAGGCCTCCTGCTCGTAGATGAGGCTGCGGGTGGTCTCGCTGATGGCGTTGTTGAGCTTCTCCTGGAAGCCCGGGACACCGCCGAGGGTGTAGACGAAGTCCGTGGCGTTCTCGATCTTGAACTGCACGAACAGGTCGACCGAGGCCTGGACGCCGCTCTTGGTGGGGGCGGAGCGGATCGGCGCGTTGAAGGGGTACTCGCGCGTGGTGTTGACGATGTAGGAGACGCGCTTCCAGGGGTTGAACAGGGTGACCCGCCCCGGCTGGAAGAGGTTCTCCATCTTCCCGAACCGCGTGACGATGGCCTGGCAGCCCTCCGGGACCATGACCATTCCCTGGCGCCACCACATGAAGCCGGTGACGGCGAGCGTGATGACCCAGTAGTGGAGACCGAAGAAGGGGTTCAGGAGGGGGTTGGCTCCGGTGGCCATGGCGGCGGCGGACACCGACACGAACCCGATGACACCGATGACCACCAGGGCGATCGCCGGAAGCATCGTGACGAAGGTACGCCCCTTGGGGATGACCATCGGACAGATGACGTGGACGGGACCGCCCCGGCCGCGCTCGTAGTAGCTGCTGTTGAGGGCCTCGCCCGCGTTGCTGAGCGAGGTGGTCTTCTGCTCGATGCGGGTGTCGACGGAGGCGCCCTGCTCGCGCGCGGCGATGAAGTCCCCCGGGTCGAGGCCGCCCTCCGAACTCTGACCGGACCGTTGGCCGGCCGACTGGCCGGTGGCCTGTTGGACTGCGTCGGTCACGGCCTGGCGCGGGTCGCCCCCCTGGGCTACCGCACTGGCCGCGCCGCGCACTGTCTGCGCGAACGACATAGGCATGCACTCCTCGTGACGAAACGTCGGGAACTATCGGCTTCGACGCCGCGTACTGTGTTCCGGTTCCAGGTCGGGACGGGAACGACGCACGAAAAAGCGGTAGTGGTCTGCGCCCAGACTGTCACGGACACCGTCCGAAACCCATGGGTCGTGTCCCGAGCGTGACGCGGAATCCGCCGCACGGTGACCGGAGCCCGGGCCACGCCCCGGACAGCCCTCCGCGCCGGAACACGCGTGCCGGATGGTGCCGCGTTCCGGGTGGGACTAACGTCGTTGTCACCGATTCGCGTCAAACGAGGAGTTCTCGATGCCCGCAGTACCCAGTGCCGTCCTGACCACCGCCGGCCTGATCGGCGGCTACTCGATGGCCCGGGCGACCGGCAACCGGCCCCTGGGCGGGGCGGTCCTGGCCGGGTTCGGCGCCGCGGCCTTCGAGACCACGCGCCGCAGCTCGGGCCTGGGCACCGCGATCGCGCTGACCGGCGTGTACGTGGCCGCCTTCGGCCTGTCGCACCCGCTGGCCAAGAAGATCGGCTCCTGGCCGGCGGTGCTGGGGGTGACCGCGGCGACCGCCGCCGTCGCCGTGGCGTCGGGGGACCGCTCCGGGGCCTGACCACGGACGCCCGGCCGGGGCGGACAGGCCCCGGAGGGGGTTCCGGCTACCGGCCGTGGATGTAGGCCTCCAGCTGGGCCCGGTCGTCCTCCAGGATCCGCAGACGGCTCTTGACCAGGTCACCGATACTGACGATCCCCGCCAGGCGGCCCTCCGAGGTCACGGGGACGTGCCGGAATCGGCGCACGGTCATGTTCTCGCTGACCTCCTCGACGGAGTCCTCGGGGGTACAGGTGACCACGTCGGAGGTCATGATGTCGGAGACGGGGGCGGACAGGAGCTCCGGTCCCCGGCGCTCCAGGTGTCGGACGACGTCCCGCTCGGAGGCGATACCGACGAGTGTGCCGTCCTCACCGGCGACGACGACGGCGCCGATGTTGTGGCGTGCGAGTTCGGTGAGCAACTGCGCGACGGTCGCCTCGGGGGCGACCCTCACCACCTCCGGGCCCTTGGCCCGCAGGATCGCGGCTATCAGCATGGAAACCACCTTCCACCGGCTGTCGCCGGGTGCCGAAGGATTACCCGCTCCCCTCCCCCGCCAACCACAGGTGTGGACCACGCGCCCCCGAAGGCCCCGACCGAAACCGCCCCGAGAGCCGCTGCGGAACGCTTCAGACGAGCCAGAGGGCGCTGCGGCGGTGGCGTCCCTGAGGCAGGGGCACCTCCTCGGCGGCTTCGGGGTCCAGCCTCCCCTCGGCCGTGTTGACCCGGACTCGGACCTCGGTGACCGCGCGGCGCAGGTTCTGGCGTTCACGGCGTTCCTCCACAGCGGCCCACTCGGAGACCCAGCCGTCGTCGGCCAACAGTCGGGCCGGCTCGTGGGTGCGGGAGCGACGGGTCACAGGGCGCGGGACCGGGCGGCGGCCCTCACGGCGGGCCGCGCGGAGTTCGGCGGCCCCGTAGCGCAGCTCGGTGGCGGTAACGGCGCGGAACAGCTCGAACCCGAGCCGTCCGGTGCGGGTGTGGTGAACGGTGCGTGCCATGGCTGCCTCCCGGCCCCAGGCTAACCGCGGTCGGGTGCACGGCAAAGGGGGACGGCCGGCCTCGCCGTCCCCCTCGGGCCGATCGCTTTCGGTCAGCTGCAGCCGCTGGTGGCGCCGCAGCCCTCACAGGCGTAGCAGCTGCCCGAGGGCCGCATCTTGGTCCCGCAGGTGATGCACAGCGGGGCGTCGGCGACGAACCCCTCGGTGCGGGGCACCTCGGCCGCGCGGGGTTCGGCGTGCTCCTCCCTCGGGGCGGCCGGGGCCTCCGTGGAGGCCGCCGACTGCGCGTACGACTCCACCTGCACCGCGGCCTGGGCCGGGTCCTCGCCGCTGACCTGGGCCTCGCGTTCGGAGGCGGACAGCACGCCCAGGGCGGCCCGCTCCTCGTAGGGCAGGTGGTCCAGGGCCAGGCGGCGGAAGATGTAGTCCACCACCGACTGCGCCATGCGGATGTCCGGGTCGTCGGTCATGCCCGCCGGGTCGAAGCGCATGTTGGTGAACTTCTCCACGTAGGTCTCCAGCGGGACCCCGTACTGGAGGGCGATGGAGATCGCGATGGAGAAGGCGTCCATGACCCCGGCCAGGGTCGAGCCCTGCTTGCCGAGCTTCATGAAGACCTCGCCGAGGCCGTCGTCGGGGTAGGAGCCCGCGGTGATGTACCCCTCGGCGCCGCCCACGGAGAACGAGGTGGTCTCGCTCGGCCGCTTCTTGGGCAGCCGCTTGCGGACCGGCCGGTGGACCTCGACGACCTTGGGCGCCTCCTTGTCCTCGGTCCTGGCCGTGGACAGCGGCTGGCCCACCTTGCAGTTGTCCCGGTAGACCGCCAGGGCCTTGAGCCCCAGACGCCAGCCCTCGTAGTAGATGTGCTCGAGGTCGGCGACCGTGGCCTCCTCGGGCACGTTCACCGTCTTGGAGATCGCCCCCGACAGGAACGGCTGGGTGGCGGCCATCATGCGCACGTGGCCCATGGGCTGGATGTAGCGGCGCCCCATGGCGCAGTCGAACACCTCGTAGTGCTCGGGCCGGAGCGCGGGCGCGTCCACCACGTGGCCGTTCTCCGCGACGTACCCGACGATCGCCTCGACCTGCTCGTCCTGGTACCCCAGGTTCCGCAGCGCCCGCGGGATGGCCTGGTTGACGATCTGCATGGACCCGCCGCCGACCAGCTTCTTGTACTTGACCAGCGAGAAGTCCGGCTCGATCCCGGTCGTGTCGCAGTCGAGCATGAAACTGATCGTCCCGGTGGGCGCGAGGAGGCTGGCCTGGGCGTTGCGCCAGCCGTGGCGTTCGCCGAGCTTGAGGCACTCGGCCCACTCCTGTGTGGCGGCCGCGTGGACGGGCTGCTCCAGGGCGCCGACGGTACGCAGGTCGTCGTTGGCGGCGGCGTGCTTGCGCATCACCCTCTTGTGGGCCTTCTCGTTGCGCTTGTAGCCCTCGTAGGGGCCGACGACCCCGGCCAGTTCGGCGCTGCGGCGGTAGGCGGCACCGGTCATCAGGGACGTGATCGCGGCGGCCACGGCACGGCCGCCGTCGGAGTCGTAGGCGTGGCCGGTGGCCATGAGCAGGGCGCCCAGGTTCGCGTAGCCGATGCCCAGCTGACGGTAGGCGCGGGTCGTCTCACCGATCTTCTCGGTGGGGAAGTCCGCGAAGGTGATGGAGATGTCCATCGCCGTGATGACCAGCTCGGTGAGGCCGGTGAACCGCTCGATGTCGAACGTGTCGTCCTCGCGCAGGAACTTCAGCAGGTTGACCGAGGCCAGGTTGCAGGACGAGTCGTCCAATGACAGATATTCACTACATGGGTTGCTTGCGCTGATACGCCCGGTTTCGGGGTTGGTGTGCCAGTCCTGGATGGTGCCGTCGTACTGGATGCCCGGGTCGGCGCACTCCCAGGCGGCCTTGGCCATGCGGTGGAAGAGGTCCTTGGCGTCGACGGTGGCGATGACCTCGCCGGTGGTGCGGGAGGTCAGCCCGAACTCGGAGCCGGTGTCCACCGCGCGCATGAAGGCGTCGGAGACGCGGACGGAGTTGTTGGCGTTCTGGTACTGGACGCTGAACATGTCGTCGCCGCCGAGGTCGACGTCGAAGCCCGCGTCGCGCAGGGCGCGGATCTTGTGCTCCTCGCGCGCCTTGGTCTCGACGAACTCCTCGATGTCGGGGTGGTCCACGTCCAGCACGACCATCTTGGCCGCGCGGCGGGTGGCGCCGCCCGACTTGATGGTGCCGGCGGAGGCGTCGGCGCCGCGCATGAAGGAGACGGGACCGGAGGCGGCGCCGCCGGAGGAGAGCAGCTCCTTGCTGGAGCGGATGCGCGACAGGTTCACACCCGCGCCGGACCCGCCCTTGAAGATGAGCCCCTCCTCCTTGTACCAGTCGAGGATCGACTCCATGTTGTCGTCGACGGAGAGGATGAAACAGTTGTGGACTCGGAGGTTGCCGGAGAGGTATTCACCGCTCTCGGTCTGGATGTCGTAGACCTTCATGGGACCGAGGTCCTCGATCCTGGCGATCTCCAACCGCTTGAGGTCTTTGGCAACCCGGCCCGGGCGGTCCAGGCTGCGTTCCAGTTTGTGGGCCTTGACAGGGTCGACGAAGCCGATCTCGGCATGGAAGAGCGCCCGGTCCCCCAGCGATTGGATGCCGAGGGCGCACAGATCGTGCCGGTTGGACCTGGGATCCGACTTGGTCCGCACACGGGAGAAGATCCCGAACCGCATCAGCAGCTTCTGGACCCCGCGGACCAGATCCGCGGAGATCATGTCCATGCCGACGAGGGTGGAACGCTCCCGGTCGGAGACGTAGCCCTCAGCTTGGAAGATGCTGCGTAGGTAGGCCCGGACCACCGGCAGAGGGGCGCTGAACAGGAATGGAGGTACCGCCATGTCGGTTCCGCGTGCCCGAAGCCCCCAGCGCGCCACGAAATCCTTCATACCGTTGCCGTAGAGCCGGGTGCGTCGGCAGTCCAGGCTCGTGTCCTGGGTCCGGACCTTGGTTTCCCTGCGATGGATGTCAGGGAACACCCGGTCCAGAGCACTGGTGACCCAGGTCAGCTCGGCCGGGGTCACGGTCATCGCTTCGATGGTGAGGGACTTGTTGGTTCCTTGGTACTGGCCGACGAAGCCGTCGGACTGAAGCCAACCCGCCAGCGCCGCTTCGGCTATGTCGCTCGAACGGATCTCGGCCTCTCCGAAGGAGTCCCTCCGGTGCCACTGAAGGCTGTCACCGGGTCCGAGTGACCCAGCCGGCACGAAACGCCCGGACGTGAGACTGGTTCCGCTGCTCTTCCACACCAAGTGGTCCGCGGTCACATCGAGGGTGTGCCCAGCCTTGGTGTGCAGACGGAGTACCTCCTTGACCCCGTTCTCCTTGGTCGCGACGATGCGGGTCAGCCCGTTGACGTCGTAGACCTTGGTTCCGACCGCGTCGTTCTCCACCAGTTCACCGATCGGCACGAGCCCCGCCGGAGTGCTGACCATCGCGCCGTACGGTTGACACGCGCTGACCTGCTGTTTCGCGGTGGTCCCCACGTTGAACCAGACCGGGGAGTTGAAGCTGAA
Source organism: Nocardiopsis ganjiahuensis DSM 45031 (assembly GCF_000341085.1). Lineage (GTDB taxonomy): Bacteria > Actinomycetota > Actinomycetes > Streptosporangiales > Streptosporangiaceae > Nocardiopsis > Nocardiopsis ganjiahuensis. The sequence continues at coordinate 104,741 of NZ_ANBA01000016.1, forward strand.
CATCTGGTGCGCCAGGGCGTACTTCAGCTCGTGGTCGAAGACCTCGGCGTCCTCGTCGGAGGCGAAGTAGCCGTGGGCGCGCCCGGTCGCGGTGTAGACGCCGACGACGCGGTCGATGAGCTGTTTGAGGCTCCACTCGCGCTCGGGGGTGCCGACGGCTCCGCGGAAGTACTTGCTGGCCACGATCTGGGTGGCGTTCACCGACCAGGAGGAGGGGAACTCGACCCCGCGCTGCTCGAAGTTGACGGTGCCGTCGCGCCAGTTCGTCATGACGACGTCGCGGAGTTCCCACTCGAGGGTGTCGTAGGGGTGCGTGCCCTCGGTCGTGAAGACCCGGTTGATCCTGAGCCCCTTGCGCGACCCCTTGTTCTTGCGCCCCGCTGGACTGCTCGCGGTCTCCGTCATGGCAACTCCCCGAAAGTACGTTCATGCGCGGACCGGCGGTGACCGCGCGGGCGTTCATGGGTGTTCAGGGTGGCAGGAGGACGCAGCGGCGTCCTCTGCCGTGCCTCCGCCCGCCTGGGGGCAGCTGTTCCGGCACCGCGCGGGCGCCGTGGAGCTACCCCGCGGAAGCAGTGGTGTCGACCGGGGCCTCGTTCTCGCGGTCCTCGCGCAGGCTGGCGATCTCCGCCTCGAAGTCGGCCAGGCTCTCGAAACCGCGGTAGACGCTGGCGAAGTGCAGGTAGGCGACCTCGTCCAGGTCTCGCATCGGCCCCAGGATGGCCAGGCCGATCTCGTGGGCGGGCACCTCGGCCACACCCCTGCCGCGGATCTCCTCCTCGACCTGTTGGCCGAGTTTGGCGAGGGCGTCCTCGGAGACGGGGCGGCCCTGGCAGGCGCGGCGCACCCCGGCGATGATCTTGGTCCGGCTGAAGGGCTCGGTGACCCCCGACCGCTTGGCCACCATCAGCAGGACGGTCTCCTGCGTGGTGAAGCGGCGCTCGCAGACGGGGCAGGACCGGCGGCGCCGGATCGCCGCGCCGTCGTCGGTGGACCTGCTGTCGATCACCCGGGTGTCCGGATGGCGGCAGAACGGACAGTGCATCCCGGTTCACCTGGCTTCCCTTGCCCGACCAACGCCCCTCGGGGCCTTCCCTGGGGTCTACTAAACCACAACTTCTGGATCGCATACCCCTGATTGACACCAGATGTTGTGGTTGAACCTAGGCGCCCGGACGGATGTCCGCAACCCTCTCGCCAGCGTGTCCCCATAACGGGGTCCGAGGACCGCGACCGGTCGGCGAAGGGGGGACCCGAGGAGGGGAAGTGGGGATGTGCGGTGCTGGGCACCGGCTCCAAGGATAAGGGCGCCGGAGCACGCGACTCCCCGGGCGCCACACCCCGCCGCTGGCCGAATCCTCCCTCCGGACATCCCTCTCCTGCGACTCCTCTCCGGGCAACCCGGCACCGACGACGCGTGGGGCGGCCGGGGCGAGACGAACCCCATACCCGCCGGGCCCCGGGAACCCCCGAAACCCTCCTTGAACCTCTTCCCGCATTCGGGGGACAACGACGGGTGAACACGTGTACACACATATGTGGAGGCCGCCGGAAAACAGGGCTCGAAAACACAAAACAAAATCCGCGCGCGACCCCGAGCACCCGTTCTCGAACGCTTGTTTGATATCACCGTGCGCAACGACTAATGTTGACCTTGATTTCACGCCGGTTTCGCCGTCCCGTGGACCACCAGGTCGGCGCGGTCGGACCCGGTGGCTGGCCACACAAGCAGGCCCTGACCGAACCGAACGCCGAGGAGGCCCGGCCGTGCCGGAGGAGAACCCCGGAGCCGTCGGCTCCGGACCCACCACTGTTCTTTCGCCCGTAGGTGACACGGGGACAACCGTTCCCGACGCCCCCAAACTCACCGCGCGCCAGCAGAGTGTCCTCAACTGCATCCAGCGTTATGTCCGGGAACGGGGTTACCCGCCGTCCATCCGGGAGATCGGTGACACGGTCGGCCTGTCCAGTCCGTCCAGCGTGGCGCACCAGCTCAAGTCGCTCCAGCGCAAGGGCTACCTGTACCGCGACCAGAACCGGCCGCGGGCGGTCGAGCTGCGCACGCCGGGCCGGGACACGACGCAGAGCATCACCCCGGAAGAGCTCACCGCCGACTCCACCCGGGCCGCCTCGGTGCCGCTGGTCGGCCGGATCGCCGCCGGCGGTCCGATCCTGGCCGAGGAGGCGGTCGAGGACGTCCTGGCGCTGCCCCGGCAGCTGGTCGGCGAGGGCCGCCTGTTCATGCTCACCGTCGTGGGCGACTCGATGGTCGACGCCGCGATCACGGACGGCGACCTCGTGGTGATCCGCCAGCAGCAGGACGCGGAGAACGGCGACATCGTCGCCGCGATGCTGGGCGACGAGGCGACCGTCAAGGTGCTGCGTCGCGAACCGGACGGGCACGTCTGGCTGATGCCGCGCAACGACGCCTACGAGCCCATCAACGGTGACGAGGCGACCATTCTCGGCAAGGTCGTCACGGTCATGCGCCGGGTCTGAAACCGCGGTCCCGCTCCGTGTGCGCGCACACGGAGCGGGACCGCGCACGTCCGGGGCGGGGGCGGCGGGCGGGCCGATACGCTGTGGGCGTGTCGACACCTGCCTCCTCCGCCGCCCCCAGCACCACTACCGCCCCCGCGACCGGCCGCGCTCGGACCGCACTGGTCGCGGCCCTGGCCGCCGGCGCGCTGCTGGTCACCGCCTGTTCGCCGACCGACGGCGAGGACGGTCCCGGTCTGCCCGGCCGGGCCGGGGACGAGCGCGAGGTCTCCTTCGAGGGCGGCGGGTTCGCGGTGTCCGGTACCTTCACCGCCCCGGCCCGGACCGACGACGGCACGGTCCCCGGGGTTCTCATCATCTCCGGCAGCGGCCCCACCGACCGGGACGGCAACGGCCCGGGGCGCCCCGAGGCCGACACCAACCTGAACCTCGCCCGGGTCCTGAGCGGTGCGGGCGCGGCCTCACTGCGCTACGACAAGTTCGGCAGCGGCGACCCCGCGGAGATGGACGACGCCGAGCTGGAGGCCATGGAGCGCTCCGTGGACCCGAGGGTCTACGACGAGCAGATGGCGGCCGCCTACGCGGAGCTCGTCGCGCAACCCGAGGTGGACCCCGAGCGCACCGTCGTCCTGGGCCACAGCGAGGGCGCACTGTTCGCCCTGCGCGCCCACGAGGTCCTCGACGCCGAACCCGCGCTCGTGCTGGCCGCCCCGCCCGGCACCCGCATGCTCGACCTCATCGACCGGCAGGTGACCGAACAGATCCGCAGCGCGGAGGCCCAGGGCGCCGTCGGGGAGGTCGGCGCCGCGGAGATGCTCTCCGACGTCCGGGCGGGGCGGGCTGCGATCCGCGCGGGCACGGAGCTGCCCCCGGACGACACTACCGGCCTGTTCGACGAGCAGAACGAGGCCTACCTGGCCTGGATCGACGCCTTCGACCCGGTGGAGCTGGCCGAGGAGCTGCCCGCGAGCACCCCGGTGCTGGTTCTCTGGGGCGACGAGGACGCCCAGGTCAACGAGGAGGAGGTCGACCTGCTCATGACCGGCCTGAGCGGCGCGGAGCGGGTGGACCTGCCCGGTGTGGACCACATCCTGCGTGAGTACGACGACTCGCCGGGGGCCGTGGCGCTCGACGCCGACCGCCCCTTCGCCCCCGCGGTCGCCCCGGCCGTGGAGGATTTCCTCGACGGCCTCTGGTAGGCCCTCAGGCCCGGGGCAGGCCCCGGCCCTGAGGAGCGGCCGCTAGTCGTCTTCGGGCGCGGGAAGCTGCTCGACGACGGACCGGGCGAGGCGTTCGGCCTCATCGGCGGCGAGGTCGCCGTCCACGGAGCGGACGGCGTCGTAGTCGGTGGCCGCGGTGTAGCAGGACTCCGCGTACAGGTTGGAGACGCGGACGGCGACGCAGCCCACCTCGAAGGTGCCGTCCTCGACCCACCGCAGGGCCTCGTCGCCCAGGTCCTCGACCGGCTGGGCGCCGTTGCCTTCCGCGGTGGAGCGCAGGGTGTCGGCGGCGACGTCCTCACCGCCCTCCACCGGGGCGGCGACCAGGACCAGGGTGGCGGCGGCCGGCACGGAGTCCCCCGAGCCCTCGGGGGTGGCCCAGCGGCACTGCCAGCCCGTCCCGAAGGTGTCCTGGACGGTGCCGACGGTCTCCTCGATCTCGGTCTCGTAGCCGGGCACGAGTTCGTCGAGGACCTCGGTCTCCCCGATCCCGCACTCGGGTGCGGCCTCGAAGTCGCCGCTCTCCGCGCCGTTGCCCAGCAGGTACCAGACGAGCCAGCCGGCGAGGGCCAGTACGGCCACGACCAGGAGCGCCAGGAGGGCGACGGCCAGTCCGCGGCTCTGCGGCGGTGTGGCTCCGGGATCCTCGGCGTGCTCACCGGGGCCGCTCGGACCGCCCGGGCCGCCCGGGCCGCTCGGGCCGCTCGGGCCACCCGGGCCGTCCGGGCCACCCGGGACCGGGCCGGGGTAGGGCGTGCTCACAGGACCTCCCCGAGCTGTTCGGCGAAGGCCACGGTGGTCTCGCGCGCCTCGTCGAAGGGCACGGGGTCGCCGTCGTCGACCCCGCTGTAGGCGACGCGGACCAGCAGGTTGTCGGTGTGGAAGGCGAGTTCGGCCGTACCGGGGACCTGGCCCCGCCAGACCTCGACCTCGTCTCCGGTCTCCAGGACGACGGCCTCACCGCGCGGCGGAACCACGGCGCTCCGGGCACGGGACGCGAACTCGTCACCGGTGACGACGGGTTCGGCGGAGGCGTCGGTGAAGCGCGCGGACAGGTCCACGCGCAGGACGCCCTGCCCCGTGCCCGTGTCCGCTTGGTCCTCCCCGTCCGGCCGGCCGGCCGAGGTCCACACGCACACCGTGCTCTCCCCGCCCGCCAGGGGGCCGCTCTCGGCCGATTCCAGGACGGCCCCGGGCAGCGCCTCGGCGATCGCCTCCTCGGGGACCACGCCGCACTGGGGCGCCGCGGTGTGCGTGTCACCGCCGTGCGGTTGGTCGGGGTCGTCCCCGGCGAGCCGGAGACCGCCTCCGACGGCGGCGGCGGAGAGCACCACCGTGCCGACCACCACGATCACGGCCCGTACCCAGGGTCGGGGTCCAGCACCCGTCGCAGAGCCCACCCGGCCACCGCCTCCCAGTCAGTTGTCACGCCCACGTTAGAGGGCGGCGGCCGCTGCCGCGACCACCGCCCCGCGTGCAGGGTCAACCGACGACGATGTTCACCAGCTTGGGAGCACGGACGATCACCTTGCGGACCGTCTTGTCACCGATGAAGCTCTGGGCCTTCTCCGAGGCCAGGGCCAGGCGCTCCAGCTCGGCCGGGTCGATGTCGGGGGCCACGGACAGCTTGTCGCGGACCTTGCTCTGCACCTGCACCACGCAGGTCACCGACTCCTGGACCAGCAGCGCCGGGTCGGCCTCGGGCCAGTTGCCGACGGCGACCGTGCCGACGTGGCCGAGCTTCTCCCAGCCCTCCTCGGCCACGTAGGGCGCGAACAGGGAGAGGGCGATGGCCACGAACTCGGCGGCCTCGCGGACGGCCGGGTCCGCGGCGCCGGGGCCGGAGTCGATCGCCTTGCGGGTGGCCGAGACCAGCTCCATGCAGCGGGCGATGGCGACGTTGAAGCGCCGGTCCTCGACCAGGGCGGTGATCTGGTCGATGCTGCGGTGGGTGAAGCGGCGCAGCTCGGTGTCCCCGGCGGCGAAGTCGACGCCGGGTGCGCTGGCCGCCCCGGCCTCGTTCATCACGCGGTAGGCGCGGTTGAGGAACTTCTGCGCGGCGACCACGGACACGTCCGCCCAGTCCACGTCCTCCTCGGGCGGGGAGGCGAACAGCATGGTCAGGCGGACCGCGTCCACACCGTAGGCGTCGATCTCCTTGCCCAGGTCCACACCGTTGCCCAGGGACTTGGACATCGCCCGGCCCTGGTTGATGACCTGGCCCTGGTTGGTCAGGCGGCGGAAGGGTTCGGTGAAGTTCACCATGCCCATGTCGTACAGGACCTTGGTGAAGAAGCGCGCGTACATCAGGTGCAGGGTCGCGTGCTCCTTACCGCCGATGTAGTGGTCGACGGGGCCCCACTTGTTGACCTCTTCGGAGTCGAAGGGCGCGGTGTCCAGGTGCGAGGAGATGTAGCGCAGGAAGTACCAGGACGAGTCCACGAAGGTGTCCATGGTGTCCGTGTCGCGCTCGGCCGGACCGCCGCAGGAGGGGCAGTCGACGTGCAGCCACTCCTTGGCCGCCGCCAGCGGCGAGATGCCCTTGGGGGCCAGCTCGGCGCCCTTGAGGTCGGGCAGGGTGACCGGCAGCTGCTCGTCCGGGACGGCGACCTCGCCGCAGGAGGGGCAGTGGACGATCGGGATCGGGGTGCCCCAGTAGCGCTGGCGGGACAGCAGCCAGTCGCGCAGGCGGAAGTTGACCGTGGCCTCGCCGGTGCCGCGCTCGCCCAGGATGCCGATGATGCGCTCGATGGCGTCGGTCTTGGTCAGGCCGTCCAGCGGACCGGAGTCGCGCAGGACGCCCTCGCCCGCGGTGGCCACACCGGTCTCGGCGGGGTCGGCCTCGCCGGTCTCGACCACGACCCGCACGGGCAGGTCGAAGGCCAGGGCGAAGTCCAGGTCGCGCTGGTCGTGGGCGGGCACCGCCATGATGGCGCCGTGTCCGTAACCGGCCAGGACGTAGTCGGCGGCCCAGACGGGCATGCGCTCGCCGTTGACCGGGTTGACCGCGTAGCGGCCCAGGAACACGCCGGTCTTGGGGCGCTCGGTGGTCTGGCGCTCGATGTCGGACAGCTTGGAGATCTCGGAGCGGTAGGCCTCGAAGGCCTCGCGCTGCTCGGGGGCGCACAGCTCGTCGGCGAGGTCGGCGTCGGCTGCCACCACGAAGAAGGTGGCGCCGTACAGGGTGTCGGGCCGGGTCGTGTAGACGGTGACCGGCCGGTCGCGGCCCTCGATCTCGAAGTGCACGTCGGCACCGGTGGAGCGGCCGATCCAGTTGCGCTGCATGGCCAGGATCTCGTCCGGCCAGCGGCCGTTGTCCAGCTGGTCCATGTCGTCCAGCAGGCGCTGGGCGTAGTCGGTGATCTTGAAGTACCACTGGTTCAGGGCGCGGCGCTCGACGTCGGCGCCGCAGCGCTCGCACTTGCCCTGCACGACCTGCTCGTTGGCCAGCACGGTCTGGTCCTGGGGGCACCAGTTGACCAGGCCGTCCTTGCGGTAGGCCAGTCCGCGCTCGAAGAAGCGGGTGAACAGCCACTGGTTCCACTTGAAGTACTCGGGGTCGCTGGTGTGCAGGCGGTGCGACCAGTCCAGAGCCAGGCCGTAGCGGCGCATCGAGGCGGCCTGCGTCTCGATGTTGGCGTAGGTCCACTTGTAGGGGTGGCTGTTGTTCTTGATCGCCGCGTTCTCGGCGGGCAGGCCGAAGGAGTCCCAGCCGACCGGGTGCAGGACGTTGTCCCCGCGCTGGAAGCGGTAGCGGCCGATCACGTCACCGATGGCGTAGGCCTCGGCGTGGCCCATGTGCAGGTCACCGGAGGGGTAGGAGAACATGTCGACGACGTAGGAGCGGGGCCGGGTGTCCTCGGCGCCCATGTCGGCCTCGAACGGGAGCTCGGCGGCCCAGCGCGCCTGCCATTTGTCCTGGAGGGCGTGGGCGTCGTAGGTGTCGCCCGTCGTCTGGTCGCCGTCTACCGCTGTCATCTCTGAGTAGTCCTTAGCCGGTTCTGGGTGTGTTGCCTTCAGGTTAGCGGCTGCGCCACCCGGCCGAGGACCGGTTTTCCACCACCTGGGACGCCCCCGAACCGGGCATCCATCACGGAGGGTGACGATCGCACCGGTGGTTTTCCGGACCCCTCGCCTCTCCACACCGACCGCCCGGTTTGTTACTCTGCCGTAAAAGTGGCGCAGAACACGCGAGCCAGGTCACACCTGGTCCGTTGCACCTGCCTGGATTCACTCGCCTGCGGGAGGCCCCCATGTTCAATCTTTCTGTGCTTCTTGAGGACGGCGCCCGAGCCGTGCCCGAGAAGGAGTGCCTGGTCTTCGGCGACACACGGCTCAACTACGCGATCACCGACATGATCGCCAACCAGGTCGCGAACCTGTTGGTCTCCCGGGGCGTCGAGCCCGGCGACCGGATCGCCCTGGCCAGCCCCAACCTGCCGTACTTCCCGTTCGTGTACTTCGGCGCGCTCAAGGCGGGCGCCGTGGTCGTCCCGCTGAACGTGCTGCTGACGCCGCGCGAGATCGCCTACCACCTGGAGGACTCCGGGGCCAAGGCGATCTTCGCCTTCACCGGCTCCCCCGAACTCCCGCTGGGGCAGCGCGCCTTCGAGGCCTTCAACCAGGTGGACGCCTGCGAGCTCTTCGTGGACATGCCCGCGGCGGCCGGGGCCACGGAGTCCACGATCGAGGGCGCCGAGACCATCTGGGCGGCGCTGGCCGGCCAGCCGGGCACCTTCGAGACCGTGCAGGCCGGTGCCGACGACACCGCGGTCATCATCTACACCAGCGGCACCACCGGTAAGCCCAAGGGCGCCGAGCTGAGCCACAACAACCTGATGATGAACGCCGTGGTGGCCTCCGGCCTGGTCAACCCGCACCCCGAGGGGCGCGACGTCGCCCTGACCGTCCTGCCGCTGTTCCACATCTTCGGCCAGACCGTGATGCTCAACGCCGCCCTGTACCGCCACGCCACCATGGTCCTCATGCCGCGCTTCGACGGCGACCAGGCGCTGGAGATCATGCAGAAGGAGGGCATCACCGGTTTCGCGGGGGTGCCCACCATGTACTGGGGCCTGCTCAACGCCGCGCAGGCCGCCGAGTCCGGCAAGTACGACCTGGAGGCCATCGCGAGCAACCTCGTCGACTCCGTCTCCGGCGGCTCCGCGCTGCCCGGTCAGCTCGCCGAGGACTTCACCAAGCTGTTCGGTGTGGGCATCAAGGAGGGGTACGGCCTCTCCGAGACCTCTCCGGTGGCCTCCTTCAACAACCCCGACACCGGCGCCAAGACCGGCTCCATCGGCCGCCCGGTCTGGGGTGTGGAGATGAAGCTGATCGACCCCGAGTGGAACGAGGTCGTCAAGGAGGGCGACGAGGACCCCGTCGGCGAGATCGCGATCCGCGGCCACCTGATCATGAAGGGCTACCACAACCGCCCCGAGGTGAACGCGGAGGTCATGAAGGACGGCTGGTTCCGTACCGGTGACATCGCCCGCCGCGACGAGGACGGCTTCTACTTCATCATCGACCGCTCCAAGGACATGATCATCCGCGGCGGCTTCAACGTGTACCCGCGTGAGGTCGAGGAGGTCCTGATGACCCACCCGGCGGTCAGCCTGGCCGCGGTGGTGGGCGTCCCGCACGAGAGCCACGGCGAGGAGATCAAGGCGTTCGTGATCCTCAAGGACGGCGCCGAGGCCACGGCCGAGGAGATCACCGCCTTCTCCAAGGAGAAGCTGGCGGCGTACAAGTACCCGCGCCAGATCGAGTTCCGCAGCGAGCTGCCGATGACCTCCACCGGCAAGATCCTCAAGCGCGAGCTGCGCGACGCCTAGGGGTGCGGGGCGCCCGGGCGCTCCGCACACGGTGAGGGGGGCCGTCCGATCGGGACGGCCCCCCTTCGCCGGTCCCGGTCAGCCCTTGACCGCGCCCTGGACGAGCCCGGACACCAGCCAGCGCTGGACGAGGACGAAGAACACCATCACCGGGATGGTGATGATCGTGGAGGCCGCCATGACGTGCCCCCAGTCGTTGGCGTACTGGCCGAAGAACTGGCGCAGGCCCACCGCGACCGTGTAGTTCTGGCTCTGGGTCATGAAGGTCATCGCGAGCACGAACTCGTTCCAGGCCACGATGAACGAGAAGATCGCCGTGGCCACCAGGCCCGGGGCCACCAGCGGGAAGAGCACCTTCCAGAACATCTGCGGCCAGGAGGCGCCGTCGATGTAGGCGGCCTCCTCAACCTCCTTGGGGACCGCCGCCACGAAACCGCGCATCATCCAGACGGCCAGCGGCAGGGCCAGCGCCACGTAGACGATGCTCAGGCCGATCACGGTGTTGAGCATCTGGAGGTTGCGCACCTGGATGAACAACGGGATGACCAGCGCCTCCAGGGGCACCATCTGCACGATGAGGATCAGCACCAGTACCGCGGTGCGGAACCGGAAGCGGAAGCGCGCCACCGCCACGGCCGCCAGCATCGACAGCACACAGGCGAAGGCCACCGTGACCCCGGCGACCGTCAGCGAGTTGCGCAGGTACGTGCCGAAGTTGCCCTCGGTCATGACGTACACGAAGTTGTCGAAGGTGAACGAGGTCGGCAGCAGTGCCCCGGTCCCGGAGGTCGTGCTGTCCGAGAACGCGCTCACCAGCATGAAGTAGACGGGGAAGAGGGTGAAGAACAGGAGGGCGCTCACCCCGGCGGCCTTGCCGAGGACGCGGCCGGCCCTGAGCGCCCCGCCCCGGCGCCGGGAGGCCCGTACCCGCACCTCCCAGTCGTCCCCGGCCGTGGCGGGGGATCTGTCAGCGGTGCGCGTGTCCAACGGACCTCCTCGTGTGGGTGGGGCGCCTACGGCGGGTACCGCCCGCCGGACATGCCGTGGGGCGGGTCCGGGGGCATGCCCTACAATCCTCCTCGATCCGCTGGGTGAGGAACGGGAACGGGTGATGGAGAGCGTGAACGATCCTGGCGCCCCCTCCCCCACCGAGGTCATCGCCGCGTGGATACCGCACGACGCCCGGTTCCGGGAGCACGCGCTCCGGCACGCCCTGCGGGACACCAGCGGCCGTTGGCTCCACGTGTACGTGGACAGCCTGGTCAACCGGGACCACGACGACGGCAGGCCGCTCGACGAGTACGACCTGCGCACCACGGCCGCGGTCCGCGAGGACCTGGACCGGCGTTCGCTGGCGTCGGTGGACTGGCGGACGGTGCGGGAGAAACTGGTCTCCGGTCTGTTCTGACCCCGGTCCGGGGGCCGGGTGGACCGGGCGTGTGCCGCGGATCTGCTGTGGCGGGCGAACCCGCTGTGTCCGGGTCATCTCAGCTCGTCCTCCCGGAACAGTGCGCGCAGGTACACGACGGTGACCCCGAGGAGCAGCAGCGTGAGCATGGCCGCGATGGCCGAGCCCGTGCCGAAGTCGTTCTGGCCGAAGGACCGCACGTAGGCCCACACGCCCAGGTTGAGCATCTGGGAACCCCCGACGTCACCGCCGGGCATCAGGTAGATCTGCGCGAACACCTTGAAGTCCCAGATGGTCGACAGCACCGTCACCACCGCGAACACCGGGCGCAGCGTCGGGAACGTGACGTGCCAGAAGCGCTTCCACGCCCCGGCGCCGTCGATCCGCGCCGCCTCGTGCAGCTCCTTGGGCACCGTGAGCAGCCCCGCCAGGACCGTGACGGCCACGAACGGGAACCCGCTGTGCACGATGTTGAGGGTGACGATCGCGTAGAACCAGAAGCGGTCGGCGAACCAGTTGTAGCCGGCGGGCTCGATGAGGCCCAGGGCCTTCAGGGCCTGCGCCACGACCCCGTGGTCGACGTCGAAGATCCAGATCCACACGTAGGTGCCGCTGACCGCGGGCATCGCCCAGGCGACCATGATGCACGAGACCACGATGATCCGGGTGACCGGTTTGAGATTGGCCAGCAGCAGGGCGACGAGCGTGCCCAGGACCACCGTCGCGACCACCGCGACCACGGCGAACACGACGGTGTTGACCAGGACGACCTGCCACAGGTACGGGTCGGTCAGCAGCCTGACGTAGTTGTCGAGGCCGATGAACTCCGACTCGCCCGAGACGAGGTTGCGGAGCTTGAAGTCCCGGAAGGACAGCCACACGATCCGGCCGATCGGGAACAACAGCAGGAGTCCGATGACCCCGAGCGGGGCGACGAGCAGCACCCAGGGCAGGAGGGCGCGCCGCCCCCGCATACCCAGGAGCGGCGCGCGACGCCCGCCGTTCGGCGGCCGGACCGGTGTACCGAGCTGCAACTAACTGCCCTCGTTGAGGATGTTCTCGATGGCCTCGGCGGCGCTGTCGGTGGCCTCCTCGACGGTCGCGTTGCCGTTGAGGATGTCCTGGTGCATGCCGACGATGATGCCCTCGGCCTCGACCTGCGACCACGCGGGGACGACCGGGGTGGTGCGTCCCGCCTCGAGGAGCTGGACCGCGAACGGCTCGACCAGCGGGTCGCCGGAGTCGGCGTAGGCCTGGATCTCGTCGACCCCGGCCGGGAAGAAGCCGCTCTCCTCGCCCCAGCGCTCGAAGAACTCGCCGTTGGTGAGGAGGTCGACGTACTGCCAGCCCGCCTCCTCGTTTCCGGTGCCCTCGAACACCGACAGCAGGGAGCCGCCGGCGAAGGAGTCCATGTACCCGCCGTCCTGGCCGGGCAGCGTGAAGACGCCGAGCTTGCCCTCCAGGTCGGGGTTGGACTCGATGATGGCCTTGGGGTTGGAGCTGTTGGAGATCGCCATGATCGACTGCTCGTCGGCGAGCGTCTCCATGACGTCGATCTCGTTCCAGTTGACCGCGCCCGTGGTGGACAGGTCGTCCTCCAGGGCCAGGTCGGTGAAGAACTCCACCCCGGCGCGCCCCTCGGGGCTGTTGATGGTGGAGGTCCAGGTGCCGTCGGCCTCCTGGACCGCGACCTCACCGCCGCCGCCCCAGATCCACGGCATGACCGAGTACTGGGCCTGGCCGGGCACCGGGAAGCCGATCATGTCCTCTTCGGCCTCGGCGAGGTCGAGCGCGGTCTCACGCAGCTCGTCCCAGCTGGTGGGCTCCTCCTGGCCGTGCTCCTCGAAGATGTCCTTGCGGTAGATGATCGACCGGATGGACGCGTACCAGGGCACACCGTAGGCGGCGTCGTCGATGACGCCCATCTCGTACATCTCCTGGTGGAAGCGGGAGGGGTCGTCGATGTAGCCGGAGAGGTCGTGCAGGGCGCCGGCGTCGGCGAACTCCGGGGTGAAGGTGGTGCCGAGTTCGATGACGTCGGGCGTGGTGCCGCCGGCGATGGCCGTGGAGATCTTGTCCTGGGCGTCGGCCCAGGGCACGAACTCGACCTCGGCCTCGATCCCGGTCTCCTCGGTGTACGCCGCGTTGACCTCGTCGAAGAAGGCCGTGGCGTCCGGGTTGGTGCCCTCCATGATCCAGACCTGGAGGGTGTCGGTGGTCCCGCCGTCACCGCCGCCGTCTCCGCCGCCACCGCAGGCGGTCGCCGCAAGCACCAGGCTCAGTGTGGCTGCGGGGAGGGTGACGTACTCGTGTACTCGTCTGCGGGCCATCGGCTCGCCTCCCGTTCCTTTCGAGGGTCCCCTGAGGGTTGGTAGGAAACCTACGTAAAGAACGGCGACTTGTGAAGTAAACAACTACGACTTGTGTCTGAGCTGTTAGGGGACGTTGTCCCGCGAGCCGGGGACGGGTCTCCCGCCAGGGGGCCGGGGGCGGCCCGCCCAGCGGTTCTCAGTCGCTCAGGCCGGTCACCTGGCGCAGGGTGGAGACCAGTTCGGAGCGCTTGTAGACGGCCTGCCCGATGGCGGCGCAGAAGGCGGCGAGCATGTGCACGAAGACCATGGGGTCGCCCTGGGTGAAGCGCTCCGCGGCCTCCTCCTCACCGATGGAGTGGGCCTCCCAGGCGGTGGAGACCGCGAACTCCAGCTCCGGCGGGAGCATCTCGGCGACCGTGCGGGCCACCGCCTCGCGCGAGTCGGCGGGTTTCCACACGACACCGGTGTCCTGGACCCGTCGGCCGAGGAAGGCCGCGATCACCTTGAGTTCGGACAGGACGTCGTCGACGTCGTCGGTGGCCCGGGGGATGAGCCGGTCCAGTTCCTCCCTGTTGTGGTCCACGTATGCGCTGACCAGCGCGATCGCGGTCTCCTTGACGTGGTCCGGCAGGTCGTGTTCGGGTGTGGGTCCGCCCTGGGGCGCGTTGTCGTCGGAGGACACGGGGTTGGTCCCTTCACTGCTGCTCACTGCTGCTGGAACTGTCGGCTCCATGATGCCGTCTCCGTGTCGCCGGATGCGGCAGGAGGACGGTTCCGGGCGGGGGTGTCCGCGATGCGCGAACACCCCCGTCCGGGTTCGGGAGGGTCAGAAGACCGGGCGCAGGGGCATGTGGGAATCGGTCCCGTCCAGCTTGACCCCCAGGATCTGGTGGAGCTGCACGACGTCCCGCTCGAAGCCCAGGACGGACCCGGCCATGTAGAGCAGCCACACGCGTGCGGTGCCCTCACCGACCTCGGCGACGGCCTCCTCCCAGTTGCGCTCCAGGTTGGCGCCCCAGTGGCGCAGGGTCAGGGCGTAGTGCTCGCGCAGGTTCTCCTGGTGGCGGATCTCGAATCCGGCGTCGTTCATGGCGGTCTGGATCTGGGCGGGGCCCTCCAGCTCGCCGTCGGGGAACACGTACCGGTTGATGAAGCCCTTGGTGTTCATCGGCTTGAGGTTGTTGCGCGGCCGGGTGATGCAGTGGTTGAGCAGCCGGCCGCCCGGCACCAGCTTGTCGTGGAGCGAGGAGAAGTAGGCGTCCAGGTTCTTCGAGCCGATGTGCTCGGTCAGGCCGATGGAGCTGATCCGGTCGAAGCTGCCGTCGGGCACGTCCCGGTAGTCCATGTGCCGGATCTCGGCCAGGTCGGTCAGGCCCTCCTGGGCGATCCTCTTCGCGCCCCACTCCGCCTGCTCCTTGGAGAGGGTCACCCCGACCGCCTTGACGCCGTACTCGCGGGCGGCGTGGCGGACCATGCCGCCCCACCCGCAGCCGACGTCGAGCAGGCGCATGCCCTCCTCGAGGCCCAGCTTGCGGGCGACCAGGTCGTACTTGCGGAACTGGGCGCTCTCCAAGGCCCCGTCGAAGGCGCCCACCCGGTCCAGGGAGCCGTCCTGGTCGTCGAAGACCGCGCAGGTGTAGGTCATCGACGGCCCGAGGACCATCTCGTAGAACTCGTTGGACACGTCGTAGTGGTGGTGGATGACCTCGGCGTCGCGCTCCTTGGAGTGCCGCAGCCCCCGCCCGAGCAGGGTGCCCCGGCGCACCTCCTGGGGCGGCGGGGCCACCCGGTTGACGAACTTCACCCAGCCCACCGAGCGGACGATCTCGAACGCGTCGCGGGCGGTCACGTTCACCCCCTCGGCGAAGGCGAAGTCCGCCATGTGTCTGAGCAGGGTGTACATGTCGCCCTCGATCTCCAGGTGGCCGGAGACGTAGGCGCGGGTGAGGCCGACGGCGTTGGGTGACTGGGCCAGGTAGTTGACGGCGACCGGGGTCCGCACGTTCAGCCCGACGTCGCTGTTCGGGTCTCCGGCGGAGCTGCCGTCGTAGGCGGTGAACCGGATGGGCGCGTCAGGTCCGACGACACGCTCGAAGATCTCTGCAAGCCGCATGCTCTTGTCCTTTCCCCTGTCGGACGCGGCCCTTCCCCACGGGTCGCCTCCCGGTGGTGTCGACTGCTCAGCTTCGGTGGTCCTGCGTTCGGCTGTCCGGTGGTCAGGCGGTGCCGCGGATGAGTGGTTCAGCGGTTGCGTACGCACTTGGCGTACAGGTCCAGGAGACGGCCCTCGGGGTCGTAGGCCCGTTTGAGGGCGTCGTAGGCGGTGCCGTTGTAGAGGTCCCAGAACTCGTCCTCGGTGTAGAAGGAGTCCGAGTACAGCGACTTGTGGCCGCCGAGCCGGGTGACCTCCTCCTCGACACTGCGGTTGTGGTGGGCCCGGCGCTGGCCGGGCTGCATGTCGACCAGCCCCCAGAACCCGAAGTTCACGTACAGGCGGTCGTTCTCCAGCGGGTACAGCGGCCAGACGTGTTCGCCCTCGGCCAGCCCCTTGCGGCGGGGTTCGCGGAGCCGGATCGGGCACATCCACAGCGGGGTCATGCCGATCCGGTCGTGGTAGAAGTCCAGGAACTCGGCCCCGTGCTCGACCCCCACCTCGATGTCCTGGATGAGGGGTTCCTGCTGGGGTCGGCCGCGGTAGTGGTTCAGGAGCCGGGAGAAGTCGGTGCGCCGGTCCCAGGCGACCAGCCTGCGGTAGACGTCGGAGCGTTTGAGGGCGCGCGGCCACAGCGGGCGCACGAGCGGGTTCTGGGTGCCGAAGGCGCGGGAGCACCAGAACCAGTCGGTGTCCCAGCGCCAGAGGTAGTCGTGGACGGTGAGGTAGTCACCGGGCCCGGCGGGGGCGGATCCGCCCGCGGGGTCCGCGTAGCGCGGGATCGAGCGGTAGTAGACGTCGTTGCCGGTGTAGTCGCTGGTCCAGGGTGCCTGGTCGGTGAAGCGGGCCAGGGACAGGTACAGCTCGTCGGGGCCGAAGGCCACTCCGTCCACGAAGTCCACGGGCTGCCCGTCGTGGACGGCGTCGGCGCAGATCCGGGCGAGGGCGTCCATCGCCTCCGCGGCGTCGTGGAACCTGAGGTGGCGCAGGTGCACGTAGGGGGAGACCGGTTCGAGCTCGATGCGCAGACGCAGGCTGTAGCCGAGCGTCCCGTAGGAGTTGGGGAAGCCGTGGAACAGGTCGCTGTGCTCGTTGTCCCGGGTGGCGGTGACGACCTCGCCGGAGCCGGTGAGGATCTCCATCTCCTGCACCGACTCGTGCGGCAGGCCGTTGCGGAAGGAGGAGGACTCGATCCCCAGTCCGGTGACCGCCCCGCCCAGGGTGATGGTGCGCAGCTGCGGCACGACCATGGGCATGAGCCCGTGCGGGAGGGTGGCGGCGACCAGTTCCTCGTAGGTGGTCATGCCGCCGACGTCGGCCAGGCGCTCGACGGGGTCGATGGAGATGACCCCGGAGAAGGCCGACACGTCCAGGGCGGGCGCCGAGGAGGGTTCACGGAACCGGAAGAGGTTGGAGGTCGGCTTGGCCAACCGCACCGGCGCGCCTTCGGGGAGCGCCCGGTACTCCCGGCTCAGGCGCTGCACCGCGGCGATGTGCTCCGCGAGTCCCGTTCCCCGTCCTGCCGGCTGTTTCGACCTGGAGCCTGAGTTCGACGTCGTACCGGGTTGTCTAGGAGTCATGCCGGGTTCCCCTGAACTGTTGACGACTGGCTGTTGGCGGCGCACAGCTTGGGTCGGCCGGAACCGGTGGTGGTGTACCGCGGCAGGCCGATTCCCTCAGTTCTACCTATCGGTAACGGTCTTCTGCCACCCCATTTCGGTACGTGTCTTACCCACACGGGGCCCGGTTCCGGGGCCCGGACCGGCGCTCGTCACAGGCGACGCCCCGTCACCTGCGGTGTTGTCGGGGTCACCCGCCGACCCGCATAGGATTCGGTTCCGTGCGCATCGCTCTTGTTGACTCCGGTATCGGCATGCTGTCCACCGCCGCCGCGCTGCACGCGGCCCGGCCCGACGCGGACCTCGTCCTCTCCATGGACCCGGACCACATGCCGTGGGGTTCCCATACCCCGGAACGGATCATCGACCGGGCCCTGGCCGGGGCCCTCGCCGCGCGGGACTCCGCGGGTTCCCTGGACGCGGTGGTCGTGCCCTGCAACACCGCGTCGGTCCACAGCCTGGACCGGTTGCGCGCCGAGTTCGAGCCCGGTGTCCCGGTGATCGGCACCGTTCCCGCCATCAAACCCGCGGCCGCCGCGGGGACCCCCATCGCGGTGTGGTCCACCGAGGCCACCACCCGCAGCTCCTACCAGCGCCGGCTCGTGGAGACCTTCGCCCGGGACGTGTCCGTGACCACGGTCGCCTGCAAGGGCCTGGCCGAGGCGGTGGAGTCCGCCGACCCCGACCGGATCGCCGGGGCCGTGGCGTACGCGGCGTCCCTCACCCCGCCCGAGGTCCGCGGGGTGGTGCTGGGCTGCACGCACTACGACCTGGTGGGCGAGGAGATCTCCAAGGCGCTGTCCGGGAGCGTGGAACTGTTCACCGCGGCCCGGCCGGTGGCCACCCAGACCCTGCGCAGGATGGGTGCGGCCGCCGGGGCCGGCGGTGGGGCGGGCGAGGTCACCGTCCTCGCCAGCGGCCGCCCGGAGGAACTCCCCCCGGCGGCCCTGACCTACCCCGCGGGCAGAGCGCTGCTCAGCTGAGGCCCAGGACCGGGACCCGTGGCCGGGCTCGAGGGCCGGGATCCCGGGTCCCCGGCCGCCGTGGCGCGACCTCAGCCGCTGATACCGAACCGCCCGGCCCCGGCCGTCTCCTGCCGCTCCGGGTCGGGCCGGTGCTCCGGGACCGGCTGTCGCTGTGAGGCGTGCTGCCCCCGCGGAGCCGCCCACTCCTCCGGCACCAGCTGCCGCTCCGGGACGGCCTGGACCGGCTGACTCCGCGCAGCAGGCTGCCCTTCCGGAACCAGACGCCCCTGTGCGGCCGGCTGTTCCTCGGGCACCGGCTGTCCGTGTGCGCTCGGCCGGACCTGCGGAGCCGTGTGGCCCTGCGGGACCGGCTGCCCTGCCGGGACCGGTCGGCTCTGCGGGGCAGGCTGTCCTTCGGCCGCCACCTGGCCCTGCGGGATCAGGGCCCCAGCCGCCAGGGTGCGGACGAGGTTGCGCACCCCCGCCGTGTCGTTGTCGTGCAGCAGCGTCTCCAGCAGCGACAGGGCGGCGCGCTGGTCGCCCGGCTGTTCGCGGACGTGGCGCCACTGGGGTTCGGTGGCGGCGTCGGACAGCATCAGCGTCCGGCCGACCTGCCCGAGCGCGCTCAGCAGAGAGCTGTCGTGCGGCTGTTCCATGAGCGCCACGTTGACCTGTTCGGCCTGTTCCTCGGGGTTGACCTCCTCGGTGGGCTGCGCCCTGAGGAACTCCAGGATGTCGGCGGCCGGAGCGAGGGGGTGGATCGCCTTCATCCCCCGCACCATCGACCTCACCTCCACCAGGTCCCCGATGATCTCCTCCGCGCCGCCGAGCTCACGGATCAGGCGCTCGGCGCGCTGCGCGGAGCACTCGGCCACCCAGCGGGCCCCTCGTCCGCTGGCCAGCCGGGTCGCCGCCAGGGCGAGTTCGGCCCCCCGCCTGGGCGCCCCGACCCGCTCGAAGTAGCGGGACCAGGTCGTCACGCGCACACCCAGACGCCAGTCGTTGCGGACACTCCCCTGGCACACCAGGTTCTCCACGGCCTCCACCCAGGCGGAGCGCAGCTTCGGGTAGGCCTCGGCCTCCTCCACCGTGGGCAGCAGCCCGATGGCCTGGCGGGCGTCGCACAGGCCGAGGCGCGCCAGCCAGGAGAGCAGCCGGGCGCGCTCGAAGCGGATCATCCGGCGCAACGCGGTCCGGCGCGGGTTGGCCGGGCCTCCGGCCTCCCTGCCGCCCAGGCCGAGCTCGGCCTCCATCCGGTCCAGCGCCTCCAGGGCGTCGGTGTGCTTGTCCTGGTGTCGCAACGCCCTGACCAGCGCGAAAACCCCGTCTGCGCCGAGCACGGCGGGGCCGGTGGCGGTGTGTTCGTAACGGCGCAGCTCCGCCTCGGCGCGGTCGGCCTGGTCCTCGTCGATGAGTAGATGGACCCGAGCCAGGGTGAAGGCGGGCCAGGCCGGGGTGCTCTCCCAGCCGGACAGGCGCCGGGCCGAGAGCAGTTCGCGGCGCTGGTCCGTGGTGCCCCGGGCGTCGATGTTGGCGTGGCACCGGACCAGCGTCTCCAGGGCGGAGACCGGCAGCGGTCCGTGCGTGTGCGGTGCGGGCTCGTCCTCGGCGGCGGCCGTGGCCTGTTCGAGGGCGCGACGGCCCTCGGCGAGCGCTCCCACGCGCACGGCGAGCGGCCAGTGCGCCAGGAAGAACAGGGTCGGCGGTCCGAACACGCCCGGCACCGAGGCCGGGGCCGCCGTGAGTGCGTTGTCGGAGGTCTTCCCCGCTTCGGCGACCAGGCGCCGGGCGGTGCGCAGCGCCGATCTGGCCACCGCCTCCACTCTGACAGCGTCCCCCGCCTCACTGAGCTCCGGCAGTGTGGTGACGGCCTCCGCCAGTTCGTCCTGCCCCGCGGCGCGCAGTTGGCGTCCCGTCTCCCCCGCCCATGTCCACATCGTCATGCTTCTCCCCCCTGTGCCATGTGCGACAGAACGTAGCAGCGTGGTGACAGAGCTGTCTGGAAAACGCGTAAAACCGGTGCAGCTTGGGCGCTCGGGGCCCGTCTGGGGTCGGGTCCAGGCCGATACACTCGGCGGTATCCAGCAAGCAACAGGTATGAACAGGCATTAAGGGGACATGAGCGCCGATGGGATGGCGAGACCGTTTCGGACTCCGCAAGGCCAACCGTAAGGGCAAGACCCGCTTCGACCGTGTCACCGAAGATTCGGACATCAAGGCGCTGATCGAGTTCGCCAAGAGCCGGGTGGGGGTGGAGTTCTTCGTCGAGCCCGAAACCTTCGCCACCCAGACCACAGCCGTCGCAGTGGCCACGGACGGGGAGTGGATCCGGCGGCGCTGCGGCTCCCCCGACGTCATCCGCAAGGTCGCGGGCAAGATCTCCGCGCCCGTCTACGACGTACAGATCGTCGGCTACCCGCAGCGGATGCGGGACTGGACCGCGCGCAACAAGCGCGGCCTCTCCATGGACTAGTGGTTCACCGTGATTCCGCGCTGCCCCTCCGCCCGGCGGGACCCCCTGTCGGGTGAGGGCGGAGCATACCCCTCAAAGGTGAGACCGGCCACGTCCACGCACCCTCTGAGCACGTCCGAAACCCGTTCCCCGGTCATTTTGGGCATTGATGACGAGTCCTTGCCGCGACTTCCTCTCCGAACGGGTTCCCTAACGGCCTCCATCCGTCGCATACTCGCCTGGGAGGGGGGACTCTGATGAAGCAGGATCTCACTGCCTTGTGTTGCGAGTGCGGCATGATCCGCAAGGTGAGCGACCACCAGAGTGTCGGCGAGGCGCAGTCCGCCTACGGACTGGCCCGCTGCGTGGTCTGGCGCAAGTGCCGTGCGTGCGGCTACCGCACCTACCACGCCTACCTTCGGGACGACGAGGAGCGCGACGAGCTGGAGGAGGCTCTGCAGCTCGACGGCGCCCTGGCCGCCGAAGCCCTCGACGAGGAGGTGGAGCAGCTCCGGTTGTGCGGGGTCGAGGTCGGCCACGCCTCCGTTCCGGCGATCTGGGACGGGCAGTCCGTGGGCATGGTGACCCAACGGCTCACCGACCACGCCTACTCGATCGTGCTCGACCCCGAGGCCTCTGTGGTCTCCCGGCTCAAGCTCATCGACATGATGTGGAACGAGCTCCTGGTCGGCGAGCACGACGACCGCTGGCAGATCCAGGAACCGGAGGAGAACTCCCCCGGTTACGCGGTCCGCCTCTTCGGTTACCGCACACGGGGCTGATCCGGCGCCGGACGGCAGGGCGTCGGAACAACACGGGAACGCGCGGGTGCGGGGCCGGCAGCCCCGGCTCGACCCAGGCGACGGCAGCGGCCGGGCACCCTCCACGGGTACCCGGCCGCCGTCGTGCCGGACACGGGCGCCTCAGGCCGCGGACTCGTCCTGACCGGCTCCGGCCTTCTCCGCCAGGCGGCGCAGCGCGGAACGGGCGACCTCGGGGTCGGCGGTCCCCCAGTAGGGCGGCAGCGAGGCCCGCAGGAACCCGCCGTACCCCGCGGTGGCCAGGCGCGGGTCCAGGACCGCGATCACGCCCCGGTCGTCGGTGGAGCGCAGCAGGCGGCCGGTGCCCTGGGCGAGCAGCAGCGCGGCGTGGGTGGCCGACACCGACAGGAAGCCGTTGCCCCCGTGCGCGGAGACGGCGCGCTGGCGGGCCGAGGCCAGGGGGTCGTCGGGACGCGGGAACGGGATCCGGTCGACGATCACCAGCTGGAGCGAGGGGCCGGGCACGTCGACGCCCTGCCACAGGGACAGGGTGCCGAACAGGCAGGCCCGCTCCTCCTCGGCGAAGCGGCGGACCAGCTGCCCGGTGGAGTCCTCGCCCTGGCACAGGATCGGCTGGTCCACGCGCTCGCGCAGTTCGTCAGCGGCCTGCTGGGCCGCGCGCATCGAGGAGAACAGGCCGAGCGCGCGCCCGTCGGAGGCCTCGATGAGCTCGGCGATCTCGTCGAGGTAGGCCTCGGAGAGCCCGTCGCGGCCGGGTTTGGGCAGGTGTCGGGCCACGTAGAGGATCCCGCTGCGGCCGTGGTCGAAGGGAGATCCGACGTCCAGGCCGCGCCAGCGGGGTTCCCCGGCGGCGCGGTGCGGGCCGTCATCGTCGTCCTCGGTGTCCCGCGCCCCGGTCCCGGTACTGCCGTCCGAAGCCCCGGTGCCGGCTGCGGTCGCGGGTTCGGCGGGGGTGCCCGGCGCCTCGGCTCGGGCGGCTCGTTCGGCGGCCTCCTGGGCGACCTCGCGTCCCAGCCCCCACTGCCGGGCCAGGGCGGTGAAGTCGCCGCCCAGGGTGAGGGTGGCGGAGGTCAGCACGACGGTGCGGTCCCCGAAGAGCTTCTCGCGCAGCAGCCCGCCCACCGCGAGCGGGGCGACGTTGAGTGCGGGCGGCCGGGCGGGGGCCTTGGTGAGCCAGACGATCTCGGTGCGGTCCCGGAGCGGGGGTTCGTAGGACTCCAGGACCCGTTCCGCGGCCTCGCGGACCTCGGTGAGCGCCGCCAGGGCGAGGCGGCGGTCGGAGGCGGTGTCCGGGTCGAGCTCGCCCGGGGAGGGGCCGATCGCCGCGACGCAGGCGGCTGCGGCGTCCCGGACCGCCGCCACCGCGCCCGCGAGGCCCTCGTCGATGTGGTCGAGGCGGCCCTCGGGGACTTCGGTGAACATCAGGGACAGGCCGTCGGCGCACTCGCCGAGCCGTTCACTGATGCCCGGTTCGACCAGGCGTGCGGCGCGTTTGGCGGCGGCGGTGACGGAGCGTTCGGTGAGGGTCCCGGTGGCCACGGAGGTGGCCCGGTCGACGAGTTCGTGGGCCTCGTCGATCATGATCGTGTTGTGCTCGGGCAGGATGTGGTAGCCCTGCGACATGTCGATGGAGAGCATGGCGTGGTTGGTGACGACCACGTCCACGCCGGTGGTGGCCTCGCGGGCGAACTCGGCGAAGCACTCCTGGCCGAAGGAGCACACGCGGGCGCCCATGCACTCGTTGCCGCCCACGGAGACCTGGCGCCAGGCGAGGTCGCTCACACCGGGGACGAGCTCGTCGCGGTCGCCGGTGCGGGTGTCCTCGGCCCATTCGTGCACGCGCGCGACCTGGCGGCCCAGGGAGGAGAGCTGGCGGGCGTCGAAGAGCTCGCTGCCCTCCGCGTCGTCCTCGGACGCGGTCTGCATGCGGTTGCGGCACAGGTAGTTGCGGCGCCCCTTGAGCACCGCGAACGTGGGTTCGCGGGGAAGCAGGGGGGCGAGCGCGGCGGCCAGTCGCGGCAGGTCGCGGTCGATGAGCTGGTTCTGGAGCGCGATCGTGGCCGTGGAGACCACCACGGGGGTCTTGGTCGCCATCGCGTGTCTGACCGCGGGGACCAGGTACGCCAAGGACTTACCGGTGCCCGTACCGGCCTGGACCACCAGGTGTTCGCGTTGTTCGACCGCCGCGGCGACGGCGTCGGCCATGGTCTGCTGACCCTCTCGGGTGCTGCCGCCCAGGGCTTTGACGGCCGCGCCGAGGAGAGTGGGAACGTCGGGGAGATCTGCCACGGATCGACAGTACCCGCCGGTGACGACAGCTTCGGCGTTGTCCACAGGCCGAGTCCCGGGCCTCCGCGGTCGTCGGCCCGGGACGGAGGCGGCGGTCAGCCCAGGGAGGGAAGCAGCTTCTCCAGCTTGTCGAAGGACTGCGCCATCCCCGACTCCATACCGGAGGCGACCATGCCGTCCCGGTCCTGGACCGACTGGAAGAGGGCGACGACACGGTACTCGGTGCGGCCGTCGGCTTCCTCCAGGGTGAGGGTCTCCAGGGAGACGTGGCCGGGCATGCCCTCGAACTCGAAGGTGCGCACGATCCGTTCGGGCCTCTGGACGTCGTGGTGGACGCCGCGGAAGGCGAAGGTCTCGCCGTTCCCGGTCTTCTCGACGACCCGCCAGGGGGTGCCGGTACGGACCTCGGTGGGCTCCACCTCGGTGGACGTCTCGTCCAGACCGAACCAGCGGGCCTGGAGCGCGGGTTCGGTCAGCGCGCGCCAGACCAGTTCGCGCGGTGCGTCGAAGGTGCGGGTGATGAGGATGTCCTGTCGTCCGGGTTCGGCGACGACCTTGAGATCACTCATGGTTCTTCTCTCCCTCAGTGCTGCTCCGGATCCTGCGTAGCTCCTCGTCCAGGCGGGCGAAGCGCCCCTCCCACTGGTCCCGGTAACGGCCGATCCACTCGTTGACCTGCTCCAACGGAGCGGTCTCCAAACGGCAGGGCCGCCACTGGGCGTCACGCCCCCGGGTGATGAGGCCGGCCCTCTCCAGGACCTTCAGGTGTTTGGAGACCGCCTGGAGGCTGATGTCGAACGGTTCCGCCAGTTCGTTGACGGTCGCCTCTCCCCCGGCCAGCCGGGCGAGGATCGCCCGACGGGTCGGATCCGCCAGCGCGGCGAAGGCGAGACTGAGCGAGTCGTTCGCCATCTCCTTATTCAACCTTCCAGTTGATCAACCGATAGGTTGATTATGCGCCTCGGGTATCACCCCGTCAAGGGAGTGCGCGAGAAGTTCCCCGAGCCGGTTCGGCACTCCCGCCGAGGCGGTCAGCGGCGGCGCACGCCCCGGGGATCGCTGACCGTGGCGTCCACGCCCGCGTCCTCCAGCTCGGTGATCTCGGCGGCCAACAGGGACCGGGCCGCGTCGCTGAGCCCGGAGACCCGTTCCAGGGCGACGCTGACGGAGCTGACGCGGGCGTCGTCGATCGCCTCCGCCAGCCGGGACACCACCTGTTCGGCGGCGAGGAAGTCGATCTCGCCCCGCAGCCGGACCTCGAGGGTGCTGCCGTCCCGGGTCACGCTGTGCACCGGAGACGGCGGCTTCGCGGGCATCTGGAGCATGTGCAGGTCGTAGTCGTCGGACAGCCGCTCCAGGGCGGCCACCCCGCGCACGCTGTTGCCCGCGTCGTCCAGCGGCGGGCTGAACACCCCGACCCCGAACGCCCCCGGCGCCGCGGCGAGGATGCCGCCGCTCACCCCGCTCTTCGCGGGGATGCCCACGCGCAGCCCCCACTCCCCGGCCCGGTCGTACATCCCGCAGCTGGACATGATGGACAGGGTGTGCCGGGCGGTGCGCTGGGAGACGACCCGCTCCCCGGTGACCGGGTTGACCCCGCCGACGGCCAGGGTGGCGGCCATGGCGGCCAGGTCCCGCACGGTGACACTGACGGCGCACTGCCGGAAGTAGTCCTGTACCGCCGCCTCCACCGGGCCCACCAGCACACCGCCGGCCAGGCTCAGGTACCCGAGGGCCCGGTTGCGGTGGCCGGTCTCCGCCTCCGAGCGGTACACGCTCTCGTCGACACCGAGCTCACGCCCGGCGAACGCGGAGAGCACCGAGCGGATGCGCTCGAAACGCCCCTCCGGAGACCCGCTCTCCACCAGCGAGGTGGTCACGATGGCGCCGGCGTTGATCATCGGGTTCTCGGGGCGTCCCCGCTCGTCGAGGCTGATCGCGTTGAACGGCTCCCCGCTGGGCTCGGCACCCACGTGCTCGTGCACCCGGTCGAGCCCCAGCTGTTCCACGGCGATCGCGTAGACGAAGGGCTTGGAGATCGACTGGAGGGTGAAGGCGTGCTCGGCGTCACCGACGCAGTAGGAGCGGCCGTGGGCGCTGACCGCCGCGATCCCGAAGGTCTCCGGGTCCGCGTGCGCGAGTTCGGGGATGTAGTCCGCCACCAACCCGCCGGAAAGACCGGTGGCCTCCTCGCGGATCTTCTCCAGCACCTGGAGGACAGGGCTGTTCTCGCCTGCCTCCCAGTCCTCGCCCGCTTCGGGTCCTCCGGTCGGTTGTCCATTCACGGCGTACTCCATGCGGCCAGTCTAGGAAGGGGAAGAGCGTCTCTGATCAGGCGATACCCCCGAGCGGGCCAGGTGTGCGCCCTCACGGGCTACATCGGATGACGGCTCAGGAAGGAGGCGACGGCCGATCCGACCGCGCTCGGGTGTGTGCAGGCCATAGCGTGGTCCGCGCCCGGGATCACGACGTCCCCGGCTCCGGGGAACCAGCGGCGCACGGCCTCGCGGACCTCGGCGAAGTAGGGGCCGCTCTCCGCTCCACCGAGGTGCAGGACGGGACAGCGGACGCGGCGGGCGTCCTCAAGGCCGAAGCGCCAGGTGAGCAGGGCAGGAAGGTCCGTGCCGAAGAAGGTGGCCGCGTCCCGTTCCACCTGTCGGGAGGAGCCCGGGACCGAGGACTCCAGGAAGTCCGTACTCCATCCGAAGGTGTCGAGGAACTCCGCCAGAGCCGCGGACGGGCCGCGTTCCCCACTGTCCTGGACCATCCGCTCGACGGCGGCACGGAACTCGGGTGCCCGGAAGGTGATCGTCGGCGGGGGTTCCAGTAGGACGAGGCTGTGCACGCGGTCAGGCGAGTCGACCGCCGTTTGCAGGGCGACCGCGCCTGCGTAGGAACCACCCAGGATGTGGGCCCGTTCGATCCCCAGGCCTGTCATCAGGGCGGCACAGTCCCGTGCGTCGCGCTCGACCGAGCCGCTCCCCCGCGCCGGGGCGCTGCCCGCGTATCCGCGTCGGTGGTAAAGGACCTTGCGGTAGCCCTCACGCAGTGCGGCGTCTTCGGCCAGTGGCAGGAACTCATCGGCCATGAGCGCGGTCTGCACGAACAACAAGGGTTCCCCGGTTCCCCAGTCGGCCACCTCCAGCTCGGTCCCGTTCACGGGAACACGCCTGAATTCCGCCATCCCTCCACCTTCTCACCGTCCACCGGGGCAACAGACGCTAACAACAGCGAGGCGGGAACCGATGGCATGACACGGACGAAGACCCCGAACAGAGGCGGTAACCGATTCGAAGCCCGGCCGCCCACCGGTCGGACCGAAAGTCGCCCGCCTGCGAGAAGGGGCGGCGAGGTGCGTGAGCGCCGACGAGCGCACATCGGGGGTTCGGGGGGCGTCCCCCCGGAGAAACGACGAAACGACCTGGCGAGGAGGACGAAGTCCCCCGAGCAAGGTCGTTTCGGAGAGAAGTGGAGCTATGGGGATTCGAACCCCAGACCTCCTCCATGCCATGGAGGCGCGCTACCAACTGCGCCATAGCCCCGTGTGCCTTGCGGCAACGGTATGAGTCTATCGGATGTGGAGGAGTGGGACGACCAACGTTCGTGTCGGGCGCCCCACACCTTCCGTCAGCGCACTCCGCCGTGGAGGGGGTAGGCCTGGCCGAGGGCGAAGCTCGCGGCCACGAGGAGGAGGGTGCCGATGATCAGCAGGTGGTCCCAGCGGTCGGCGCGCAGGTGCGCGAGGCGGATGCGGCGGCCGTCGGGGTGCTCGGCGGCGTAGGTGAAGCCCTTGGTTTCGAGGGCTTCGACGGTGGTGCGGGTGCGTTTGGCGGTGTTGAGCATGAGGGGGTAGAAGGCCTGGACGAGGGTCGTGGCGGTGCGGACGACGGCGCGCCAGCCGAGGAAGCCCTTGTCGGTCAGGGGCGCGGCGCGGAGGCGGTGGCCGTCGACGACGGTGTGGAACTCCTCCATGAGGACGGGGAGCATCCGGTAGCCGTAGCTGACTCCGAAGCTGAGCATGGCGGGGGCGTGCAGGCTGAGGAGTCCGTCGGAGAGCTTCTCGGGGTCGAGGGAGACGAAGGCGGCCATGCTGGCCAGGCTGATGGTGGCGAGTTTGAGGGTGAGTTCGACGAGGGCGAGGACGGTGGTGAGGTCTCCGCCGAAGAACCAGGCGGCGAAGAGGACGTAGAGGCTTTCGACGACGAACCCGATGACGAACAGGCCGAGGATCAGCGGCCCGACCCGGCTGAGAACGACGGCGGCGGCGCAGACGGTGAAGAGCGCGGCCAGCACGGTGATGTTGTGGGTGAACCAGGGGACGACCGCGAAGATCAGGTACCAGCCGATGACGAACCGGGGGTCGCGGGCGGCGAGCATGCCGCCCCGGGTGGCGTAGGCGGTGCGGAGCAGTTCGAGTTTGACCCACTCGACGGAGATTCCGTCTCGTTCCTTACGCACGCGTCCTCCGAGTGGTCCGGTGTCGGTCGAGGAGCTCGCTGACGGTCAGGGGCGGCGGGTTGAGGCCCAGGTGGAGCCCCAGGCGGGTGATCTGGGGTGCGACGAGGCCGACCGCGGACATGAGTCCGGGGTCGGCGAAGAGCTCGGCGGGTGTGGTGTCGGCGACGACGCGCCCCTGGTCGAGGACGAGGACGCGTTGGGCCCATTCGGCGACCAGGTGCATGTCGTGGGTGGCCACCACGGTGCAGCGGATGGTGTCGGCGAGGGCGTCGAGCATGGCGATGACGGCGTCGCGGCTGGCGGTGTCGAGGCTGGAGGTGGGTTCGTCGAGGAGGAGCAGCGCGGGGCGCATGGCGAGGCCGATGGCGAGGGTGGCGCGGCGCTGCTGGCCGCCGGAGAGGAGGCGGCCGTCGCGGTGGGCTAGGCCGGTGAGGTCGACCCGGTCCAGGACGTCGGTGACGAGGGTGTCGGTGTCGGGGCGCCCGCGCCCTCTCGGGAACATGGCCACGTCCTCGCGCACGTTGTCCTTGAGGAACATCTGTTCGGGGCGTTGGTAGAGGTAGCAGACCTGGTCGGCGAGGGCCGCGGGTCGGACGGTGCGGGTGTCGGTGCCGCCGACCCGGACGGTGCCCTCCCGGGGCACTTTGAGGCCGGTGAAGAGCCGCATGAGCGTGGACTTCCCGGCGCCGTTGCCGCCGACGAGGGCGACGCGCTCACCGTCGTACAGGGTCAGGTCGAGGTCGTGCAGGACGACGGCGAGGTCCCCGCCGACCTCCCTGTAGCCGTGCCTGACCCCGGTCATCCGGGCGACGGGGGCCCCGCGGGATCCGGCCGGTGCGACCGCCCGGGCTGACGGAGCCGGCTCGGAGGGCCGGTCGGGTTCGGGGCGGTCCTCGCAAGCGTGTGCGCTCAGGTGCGCGGCGGCCTCCTCCACGGTGAGCGGGACCGGCGCCCACGGCGCGAGGCTCCGGGTGGCCTGGACGACCTGGGGCGCGGGGATGCCGTGCCGTTCGAGTTCATCGACGCGTTCCATGGCCTCCCGGACCGGCAGGTGCCACACGGGCGCCCCGTCGGCCATGAGCACGACCGACCGGGCGTGCCGGGCGACGTACTCGGCGTGGTGCTCGATGACGATCACGGTGGTGCCGAGCCGGGTGTTGAGGTCGGTGAGAGCCGCGTAGATGCCGTCGGCGTGGGCGGGGTCGAGTTCGGCGACGGGTTCGTCCACGACCACGACCTCCGGGCGCAGGGCCATGACCGCCGCGAGGGCGACCAGGTGCTGCTGGCCGCCGGAGAGCTGCCAGGTGAAGCGGTCGGCGAGGTGGGTGACGCCGAGCAGCTCCATGGCCTCGTCGGTGCGTTCCCGGTGGTCGGCGAGACCGAAGTTGACCGGGGCGAAGGAGACCTCGTCGCGGACGGTGGGGCGGACCAGCTGGTTGCCGAAGTCCTGGTAGACGTAGCCGACCTGGTGGGAGAGGGCGCCGACGGAGCGGTCCCGGGTGTCCTGCCCCCTCACTCGGACGGCCCCGTCGAAGGTCCCCGACCAGTAGTGCGGGACCAGGCCGTTGAAGGTCTTGCACAGGGTGGTCTTGCCGGAGCCGTTGCCGCCGACCACCGCGGTGAAGTCGCCGTGTTCGATCCGCAGGTCCACGCCGGTGAGCGAGTCGCGGTCGGCGCCCGGGTAGCGGAAGGAGAGCGCCTCGACCTCGATGGCGGGGGCGGATCCGGGGCGGGGGATGTCGGTCATTCCCGCTCCCCGGTGTTCCGCGTCCCTGCGTTCCGGGTCCCTGCGTTCTGGGCCCCTGTCTTCCGGGGCTCGGGGGCCCGGGTGTCGGGGGTCTCAGGGGCCTCAGGGGCAGTGGACCGGGTGCCGGTGTCCCGGCCCTGGGCGGCGCGGCCGCGGCGCGAGGCGGCGACGAACCGGACGGTGACGACCGCGGCGACGAGCACGATGAGCGCCGCGGACACCCCGATCCACAGGAACCGGGCTCCGTACTGCTCGATGAAGTCGGGTTCCCAGACACCGAAGTTGCCGAAGATGTCCGAGGTGAAGGCGGCGATCATCGCGACGAAGGAGAGGAAGAGGGCGAGCAGGATGAAGGCCCCGGTCCCGCGCTCCGCGAGCGGAAGGGGGTGTCGCGGGTCGCGCGGGGCCATGCCGAGGAGGGGCTCGATCTTGCCGTACAGGCGCGGGGCCAGCGCCATCGCGGGCAGGGCCCCGAAGAGGAGGCCGCTGATCAGCAGCGCGACGGCGAAGCCGATCCCCTCCAGCAGGAGGATCGACTGCGGCAGGCCGGGCACGAACTCGGCGTCGTCCACTCCCACCCACACCTTGGCGATGTCGACGATGGCGGAGAGCATCTTGTCGATGACCACGACCGTGAGTCCGGCCGCGAAGAGCTGGGCGCGGCTGCGCGGGTTCCGGACCAGGCAGCCGGCGACGTAGATGCCGAGGAACATCTGCAGGTAGCCCTCCAGCTCGCCGATTCCGGAGAAGTCGCCCATGAGCAGGTCGACGAAGACGATCTCGCCGAGCGGAGCGCCCAGAGCCGCGTAGAGCGGGTGGAACAGAGCGGCGATGACGACGGGCACGAAGGCCAGGTAGGAGACCTTGAGGGTGACCGGCCCGACCTGGAGGTCGGGGATGACCTCGGTGACGATGTTGGCCAGGCCGAAGAGGGTCATGGAGAGCACGAACACCATCAGCTTCTGGGCCGAGGTGAGCTCGGGCGGACCGGAGCGCCGGGTGACGTCGGATGAGAGGTGTTCGGAGGAACGGGGGGAGTCGGCCATGGGGGCGCCTTTCGCCGGAGCGATGGGTGGGGCGGGGAGCGGGTTTCGGGGCGGTGCGGTTCGGGGCGGCGTGGTTCAGGGTGTCGAGGGCACCGGCTCGGAGTCGGTCAGCGGTGCGGGGGTGTCCGTCCACAGGCCGAGCAGGTCGCCCGTCTCGTCGATGACGTGGGTGGGACGCAGGTCCGCGGGGCCGGTCAGAGCGGCGTCGATCTGCTCGTCGGAGGCGGAGCCGCCGCGGACGATCACCGACACGCCGACACCCGCCCGGTGGGCGGCGGCGGTGTCACGCCAGGGTTTGTCCCCGACGAACCAGCAGTCCGCGGCGGACACGCCCAGGGCGGTGGTGGCGGCACGGACCGTTGCGGGGTCGGGTTTGCGGCGGCCCAGTTCGTCGGAGTAGACGTGGGCGCCGACCAGGTGGAGGACGTCGAAGCGGTCGAGTTCCTCCCGGACGGCCCGGCCGCACACGGTGTTGGACACGATGCCGACGGGGACGCCGTTCCCGGCGCAGAACTCCAGGACCTCGCGCACGCCGGAACGCAGGGTGGCGTGGCTCTTGGAGCGGGCGTACTCGAGGGTGAGTTCGGCGGACTCGGCGAGCAGGAACGCTCGGGCGCGGGGCGGCAGGCCGTGGCCGACCATGTCGAACCAGAACCGGCGCGGGGTGATCTCGGGGATCGGGCCGTCCTCGGGGTGGGCGGCCTTCCAGGCCCGGTAGCGGTCGCGCCCGGACAGCACCAGCGCGAGGACGGTGTCGGTGGTGGCGGCGTACCCGGCGCGGTCCAGGCGGACGGCCAGGCTCCGGGCGAAGTCGCGCTGGGCGTCGGGGGTCGCGGTGGAGCGGGCGATCACGCCGCCCTGGTCGAGGAGGAGTGCGGCGGGAGCCCGCCGGGGGCGCGGGACCCGCGGGGGTTCGGGGACCGTCCGGGGTTCGGGAACCGGCTGCGCGGAGCCGCTTCCCCCGGCCGTGCCTCCTGCTTCGGCCCCGGAGGCGGGCCCGGGTGCGGAGGCGGGCCCGGCTTCGGGATCGGGACCCGCACCGGGCTCGGCGGGGAAGCTGTGCAGCAGCGGGACGACCAGGCCCTCGGGGGTGTCGAAGACGGCGTCGGCGCGCTCGCGGACGGGATAGGGCGGGGTGTCGGTGTGGTGGTGGCGGGTGAGGATCACCGCTCCGGTGCCGGCCCGGCGGCCGGCGACGACGTCGCGGTCCTGGGTGTCTCCCACGTACCAGCAGCGCTCCGGGACGGTGCCGAGCGCGCGGGCGGCGAGGGCGATCATCTCCGGGTGGGGCTTGCGGATGCCGACCTCGTCGGAGTAGACCTGCACGCCGAACCGGTCCTCCAGCCCGGCCTCGCGGAGGATGCGACGGTGTGAGCGGCCGGAGTGGGCGTTGGAGACGATGCCGGCGCGCACCCCGAGGGTCCCGGCTGCGGCCAGGAGTTCGCGCACCCCGGGGCGGACCTCGTGTTCGGAGATCAGGGGCGACATGTCGGCGAGGAGCTCGGCGGCGCTGCCCGCGAGGATCTCCCGGGCGCGATCGTCGAGGTCGGAGGCGAGGAAGTCCGTCCAGATGGTGCGGTGGTCGAGCTCGGCGGGGGTGCGGCGGCGGCCCGCGGCGTTCTTCCAGTCCTTGAGCGCTGCCAGCCCCGCGTCCAGGGAGCCGCGCAGCAGGTCCGGATCGACGTGGTGACCGGCCCGGGCCAGGACCCGGTGCAGGTGGTGGGCGGCCTCCGTACGCCCTTCGGGGCGTTTGCGGGTCTGGAAGACGACGCCGCCGAAGTCCAGGAGGAGTGCGTCGGGGCGGTGCCGGAGCGGGGACGTGTCCAAGGGGGCTCTCCTGCCGGTGGGATCCGTGTTCACCGGTGACGCTAGGCACGGGCCCCGGCCTCCGGGGGACCCTCGGGTGGCGGTTCGGGAAACGAATCTGGAACGTTCCAGATTCGGGTGCTCCCCGCTTGTTCCCCACCGCCGTCCCCACGCCACAATGTCCGTGTGAGCAGACGTGAAGAGGGGCGCGCGCCGCGCCCGACCATCGTGGACGTGGCGGCTGCCGCCGGGGTGTCCAAGTCCCTGGTGTCGCTGGCCCTGCGCGGCGACCACGGGGTGAGCGCGGCGACCAGCGCACGCATCCTCGACGCCGCCGAGCGGCTCGGCTACCGGTCCAACACCCTGGCGCGCGGGCTGGTGCAGGGGCGCACCATGCTCCTGGGCGTGCTCCTGACCGACCTGGCCAACCCCTACCACACCGAGGTCGTCTCCGGGGTGGAGGAGGCCGCGGAGGAGCGCGGGTTCACGGTGCTGTTGGCGCACGGGCGGCGCGACCGGGCCCGGCTGGCCCGGCAGCTGGACGCGCTGCTCCAGCTCAACGTGGACGGTGTGGTGGTGGTCAGCTCCTGGCCGGAGCCGCAGGTGTTGGCGGCCGCGGCACGGCGCGTCCCCGTGGTGATGGTGGGCCGACCCGAAACCCCGGCCCCGGGGGTGGACACCGTCGCCAACGACGACCGGGCCGGCGCCGAGGCGGCGGTACGGCATCTGGCGGAACTGGGCCACGAGCGGATCGCGCACCTGGCGGGGAGCGGCCGTCCGGCCTCACGGGCCCGCGAGGCCGGTTACCGGGAGACGATGCGGAATCTGGGATTGGCCGCCCACACCACCGTCCGCGGGGTCGGAGGCGGCTCCGACCACGGAACGGACTCCGGCACCGGAGGGGCCGGATCCCGGGAGCGGGCCGCGGCCGAGCTGCTCGCCACCGGGCCCACCGCCGTGTTCGCCACCAACGACCTCGCCGCCCTGGCCGTGCTCGACCGCGCCCACGAGGCCGGTCGGCCCGCCCCGGGAGGGGTTTCGGTGGTGGGCTACGACAACACGTCGCTGGCCGAGACCGTCCGGCCCCGGCTGACCAGCGTGGACCAGCCGCGCCTGGTGATGGGGCGGCTGGCCACCGGGCTGCTGCTGGAGCGGCTGGGGGGCCGGGTCGAGGACCGCCACGAGGTCCTCACCCCGGACCTGGTCGTCCGTGCTTCCACCGCCCCGCCCCGACCACGATGATCTTGCTCGTACGGCGCCGGAGACGGCGATGAGCGAGACCGGGGAGCGCGCGGGCAGGCTGTTCACCACACCTTCAGTCGGGGTCCCCCGGGGTTGGACACACCTGTTTCCGGGGTACCGGAAGGTGGCTTGACCCTCGGCCCAGAAAAGAAACAGCCCGAAGTCCCCCGAACGAGAGGCCTCCCCCGGCATGCGTGTCCGTTTCCTGATCCCGACGGTGCTCACCGCACTCCTCCTCGCCCTGGGCGCGTTCCCCGTGTCCGCGGCCCCACAGGGCACCCTCTCCCTGGCCGACGGTGAGGAGTTCACCTTCGCCTACTCCACCCCCGACCCGGATCCCGCCAACTGGATCGGCCTGTACCGCGCCTCGGGCGGCGGCCCCGTGGACGAGGAGTACGTCGCCCCGTCCCTGGTCTGGGAGTACGCGCCGGAGGCGGAGGGGACCGTGCGGCTGTCGGCCGACTCCCTGGAGCCCG
This sequence comes from Nocardiopsis ganjiahuensis DSM 45031, assembly GCF_000341085.1. GTDB lineage: Bacteria > Actinomycetota > Actinomycetes > Streptosporangiales > Streptosporangiaceae > Nocardiopsis > Nocardiopsis ganjiahuensis. The sequence continues at coordinate 139,048 of NZ_ANBA01000016.1, forward strand.
GTTCCTACACCGCCTTCTACCTGGCGCGCGACGGTTACGAGTGGCTGTCCGAACCGGTCGAGGTGGAGCTCGCCGCCGAGGGCCCGGTCTCCTTCCCCGTGGAGGAGGTCACCCTGCACAACGCCCGCCAGGGACAGCCCTACGAGGCGAGCCTGGGCGGTCTGGTCTCGGGCGGCGACTCGGAGACGGAGTTCGGCAAGGTCAGCGGGGACGACTGGGTCCAGGTGTCGCCGGAGGGCACCCTCTCGGGCACCCCGCGGACCTCGGCCGAACGGCAGACCCCGCCGGGGGTGTCCCGTCCCGACCGCGCCTCGGCCCGGGTGACCGTGGAGGCGACCGGTTCGGACGGTTCCACGGCGCGCCTGGCCGTGACCGTCCCCGTGCGCCGCCACAACCAGCCGCTCGTCGACGAACTGGGGGTCATGAGCCTCAACACCTGGCACGGCGGCACCCAGATCACCGGCTACCACGAGAAGCAGGTGCGGTTCCTGCTGGAGAGCGGCGCCGACGTGGTCGGGCTCCAGGAGACGCAGGGCACGCACGCCACCCGGCTGGCCGAGGCCCTGGGCTGGTACCACTGGCAGGGTTCGGGCAGCCTCGGTGTGATCAGCCGGTACCCGATCGCGCAGGAGTACGGCGAGGTCAACGCCTCCGGCGGGGTGCGGATCGAGCTCGACGGCGAGGAGTCCCAGGTCAACCTGTGGAACGTGCACCTGGGGTACACCCCGTACGGTCCCTACGACTTCTGCTTCGACGGGATGGACGCGGAGCGGGTCCTGGAGCGCGAGGCCGAGTCGGGCCGCACACCGCAGATCACCGACACCCTCGCCGCGATGTCCGACCAGGTCGACGCGGCCGACGAGGTCCCCGTACTGCTCGTGGGTGACTTCAACGCGCCCTCGCACCTGGACTGGACCGAGGAGCTGCGCGAAAAGAACTGCGGATACGCCGACGTGCCCTGGCCGACCTCGGTGCTGCCGACCGAAGCGGGGCTGACGGACTCCTACCGTGCGGCCCACCCGGATCCGGCGGCCGCCCCGGGGAACACCTGGTCTCCGCTGTACCCGTTCCACGAGGGGTCGACCGGCCGCGAGGAGCCCCAGGACCGGATCGACTTCGTCTACCACGCCGGCGACCTCACGGTGCTGGAGTCGCACGACCTGGTCGTCGGAGACCCCGCCCCCGTCCCGGGGCACGCGGACAACGAGTGGACCACCGACCACGCGGCGGTGCTCACCTTCTACGCCCTCCCCTCCTCGACGTCGTAGCGGCCCGCTGCCGGATCCTCTCCGAACGGCCGGAGAGGGTCCGGCACCCTCTCGTATCCTGGTCCCCCAGGCCCTGGTCGCCCAGGTGCCGAGGGGGTTCACCCGCAGGAGAGGAAGACCGCTGTGGCCCACGACGACCGCCCTCCGAACCCGCACGTCGCCGCTCTGCGGCGGTGGGAGGAGCACGGTGCGCTGTGGGAGGTGGTGGCGCGCACCGCCACCGCGGTGACGGTGTCGATGCGCACCTGCGACGGCGGCACGGAGGTGGACCGGTTGACCTCGGACGACCCCGAGCTCGTGGCCTTCGTCAACGAGCGGGAGCGCGCCGAAGGTTCGTTCAGTCCTGGCCCTCCGCGATCGACCTGATCCCCTCCAGCCGGCGGTCCCAGGCGGCGGCGATACCGCGCAGGTCCTGTCCGACCTCGTCGAGGCGGACGCCGTCCACTTCGTGAACCACCGCCCGGCCGCTGCGCCGTGTGCGCACCAGCCCGACCGTGCGCAGGATCTCGAGGTGCTTCACGATCGCCTGCCGGGAGACGGGCAGTTCCCGGGCCAGCTCCGAGGCGGAGGCGGGCTCCCTCCCGAGCCGGACCAGGATGCTCCACCGGGTGTCGTCGCCGAGCGCCGCGAAGACCGGGGGCAATGCGGTGTTCACCATGTTTTTTGGGCGTGGAAGCCCGGCCCCTTCAGGGCCGGGAGGAAACGCCCTCCTCCTTCCGGAAGGTGTAGGCGTAGCCGTCTGCGCGTTGGAGCAGACGAATGTGTTTGTGGTTGATCCCGGCCTGACGTCCATGACCGGTGGTGATGTCGAAGCTCCCCCTGGCCCGCACAAGGACACGCCCGGTATGGGTGCCCGCACGTTTCCCAGAAGGAACGACGGCGCGGACCAGGTCTCCGGTGGCGAAGGAGAAGTACTGCTTGCGGCGGGCCGCACGCAGCCGCGGGAACCCGTACCGGTCCGGTGTGGTGCGTGCGTACCGGCCCCGGCCCGCGCACCCGGCGACCAGCACCCGGGCCACAGTCTGGGTGATGGCCTCGACCTTGCCCACAGCCAGGGCGTCCAGGGTGTGAGTCTTGGGCAGCTGGTTGCGGTCGCGGTTGAACTTGGTGCGCCCACCCGAGCCCACACGGGTGGGCAGGCGCTGGTCCAACGCCTGCCAGAGCGCCCACCGGGTGGACTGCGCAGCGGCCGCATCACGCAGCGGGGCTTTGGCCTGGGCCAAGATTCGCGCGGCGGCCTTGGGAGCGAACTCCTCCACAGACCGGTCTGCTTTGGTCTGGTTGCAGGGCACGCACGCCAGCACCAGGTTGGACACCCGATCCGACCCGGTCCGCGAGCGGGGATACACATGGTCGAGGTTCAACGGCACGTTTGTGATGCCGCAGTACACACAGGCCCGGTTGAACTTGGCCAGCAGGTACTCACGCACCTCGTACCCGGCCAGGGTGCCCTGTTGGTACTGCGCGCCCTCCAAGGGTTTCCCAGCGGAGAGGGCGTGGGTGTCGAAGGCGAGGCGCTCCACATGCACGGCACGGACCGGCACCCACCGACACAGCCGCTCCACCCAGCCAAGAGTGGTCTCCACCCGGTGCCGCAGTGAGGGGGCCAACCACCCCCGGGGGCGGGCGCGGTTGGAGAACCGCGGGGACCGGTGGCGCAGGTTCGCGCTGCGGCGCCGCCGCCGGTAACCCGCGCGCTGGCCGAGTTTCTTCTTGATCTGCGCGCCCCGGTGGTCCAACTGCAGGGCGTACCGGCCCCGGCGCTCCCCCGCCCGGTGGGTGAACAGGGCGATGCCGGTGTGCTTGGAGCCCGGATCGATCCCGATCTCGACCCCGTCGATCTCGGATTCTGCGGCGGTGCGGTCGGTGAGGCGGATCGTGAAGGGGGTGTGCCGGGCCACCACGGCACGTTTCTTGGTCAACAGCTTGCGGGCCCGAGCCGGCGGGCACGGCTGGAGGGGGATGTGGTTCTTGTCCAGGACGAATACGTATGGATCGGTCTGTCTGGTGTGGGCCTCACGGCCCTGCTTCCCAACAGGGTTGGGAGTGACGCCGGAACCGCTAGGTGAAGCGGGTCTGGTCTCCCCTCGCACATGGTCCGCGCCGGGTACCGCCTGGCGGCGGTGTCGGAGTCCCGATTCGTGCCCGATCCGGGGCGTGTCTGCTGACTCCGATTCCAGGGCCTGGCGCTGAGGAAGCACGCCAGGGTGGGTCTTTGGTCCTACGCGGAACGTAGCCATCAAGGTCACCTCCTTCGAAGGTGATGGCTGGTGCTGGTAAAGGCGGCCCTCAGCCATGTGCGCTGAAAGCCCGGGCCTTCAGGCCCGGGATCCCTTTACCACCTCATCTCCTCTGGGTCTCGGCCAGCTGGTCGACGAGGGTGGCGAGGCCGCCGCCCCAGCCCTCGTCCTCCGCGGCGGCGTTGTCCGCCGCCGCACCGAAGTGTTCGGCCAGGACGTCGAACCCGACCTGGGTGACCGTGAGCAGGGCCCCGGTCCCGGACGCCTTGACCTCGAAGGTCACCAGGGTGCTGTCACCCTCCCCGGGGTCGGTGTCGGGTTCCATGGCGATCCGGTAGGCGAACCGCCGGGGCGCCTCCACTTCCACGACCCTGCCCCGGAACGAGCCGTGCTCGGCCCACCGCAGTTCCATGGGCGCTCCCTCTCGGGCCTCGAAGTCGGCCCCGTCGAAGGCGTACCAGGCGGCGAAGTGCTTCGGTGTGGTCAGGACCTCCCAGAGCCGTTCCGGAGCGGCGTCGACGTGCACGGTGCGCTCGACCGTCAGCGGGTCGAGGAGGCTGCGCGCAGCGGCGAGTTCGATCTCCCAGCCCTCGGTGTTGTCCGCCACCTGGCGACGGCGCTCCTCCTCGGTGATGCTGAGCCCCGCGAACCCGCTCTCCGCCACCCTGAGCGTCACCCCGCCGGACCGTTCGTCGATCCAGAACTCGACCAGGGTGGAGCGTTCGTCCATGTACTGGTCCCTCTCGCCGCCGATCCAGCGGAACGCGGCGTAGCGCGGGGGGTCGAGCTTCTCGGTTCGGATCCGGAACGCGCCGTGGGTGGGGTCGTGCACGAGGTGCACGCCCTCATCCACCTCCTCGATCCGGTGGTCGACCACGCGTCCGTCGTTGACGAACCATCCCGGCCGCGACACCAGGCCCCAGACCCGGTCCGCCGTGGCGTCGATGTCCAGCTGTCGTTCGATCCGGTCCTCGACCATGACCGTCTCCCTTCCTTGATTGCAACCCCATGGTTGCACTTCTCCGATCTTGCTGCAACCCATGGGTTGCACAGAAATCGGAAAATCACCCCGGACAGTCACGGGTCACGCACACCTTGCGAAAAGCAGTCCGATCGACCTAGGATCAGGCCATCCGGACCGAACCCGACAGGAAGCGCCAGCTGTGACACTCCTGCTGTGGTCGGGTGCCGCCGGCGCCTGGCTGTTCATCGTCGTCTTCCTGGCGGACGGGCTCACCCGGCCGGGCTACCACCCGGCCCGGCAGCCGGTCAGTGCCCTGGCCCTCGGCTCACGCGGATGGGTGCAGACCACCAACTTCGTCGTGTGCGGCCTGCTGGTCACGGCGGGGGCGTTCGCCCTCCCCCACCCCTTCCTGGCCGTCGCGGTGGGAGCACTCGGCCTCGCGCTGGTGGCCTCGGGCGTGTTCCGCATGGATCCGATGCGCGGCTATCCGCCCGGCACACCCGACGGGACCCCGCAGGACCAGTCCCGAGCGCACCGGCTCCACGACCGGGCGGGCGCGGTGGTCTTCCTGCTGTTGCCCCTCACCCCTCTGATCGCGGTGTTCGCGCTCGACGACCCGCTCTGGAGGTGGGGGTCGGGGATCGTCGCCGCGGCGGCCGCGGTGGCCAGCGGCTCCTTCGGCGCCCTCTGGGAGAAGGACTCCCCCTACGCGGGGCTGGTCCAACGCGTGACGATCATCCTCGGCCTGGCCTGGCTCGGCGCACTGTTCGCCCTCGGAACCGTCTGAGCCCTCGCCGCCGCGCCCCGGAGGGCCGGCGCTACCGGAAGTCGGCCGCGTGGTCGCACGCCCACTCACGGAACGTGCGCGCGGGCCGCCCGGTGACCTCCTCCGACGTGGGCACGGGGCCCGGGGCCACCGCATCGACCCCTTCGAGCTCCTCTGGGTCCGCCTCGCCCCCGGAGTAGTCCTCGAACCCCAGGAGGAAGTCGGCGTTCTCCGCCGCGAACCCCCCTTGAGCGAGGTAGTGCTCCCTGGCGATCCGGGGTTCGACGACGTCGACGCGCACCGGTTCACCGATCGCCTCGGCGATCGCGGCGACCTGCTCCCGCCGGCTGACGAGCTCGGGCCCGTTGAGGGTGTAGGCCCTGCCCGTGTGCCCCTCGCCGAGCAGGGCCTCGGTCGCGACGTCGGCGATGTCCCGTTCGTGGACCGGATACCAGGCGGCCTCCGGTTCGGGTTCCCGGACCACCCGTTCCGCTCTGATCGAGGGACCCCACAGCCAGAGCTTGTTCAGCGCGAACTCCCCCGGGCGCACGTGGGTCCACTCCGTCCCGGAGGCCTCCACCGCCTGTTCGACCGGGAGGTGGAAATCGGTGTCGAACCCGTTGGTGACGGCACCCGACGAGAGCGTCACGATCCTGGAGACACCGGCCGCCCGCGCCCTTTCGACCACGCTTTCCGCCGTTTCAGGAACGGGGAACAGAAACACCCGGTCGACCCCTTTCAGCGCGTCTCCGAGGGTTTTCGGCGACCCGAGGTCACCGACCACCCCCTCGACCCCTTCCGGCAGGTCGTCCCGTCCGCGCCGGGAGAGCGCCCGCACCTCGGCCCCCGACCCGACCAACCCTCGCAGCACCAGTCGGCCGACGTTCCCGCTCGACCCGGTCACCAGAATCCGCACTCCGCACCCCCTGCACCCCGTGGTCCGATCCCTTCAAATATATCCTTGAACCATATGTAGGGGCTTTTTCCATAAACAAAGGAGAATTCTCGGGAAAACCCTCAACAGGGCCACCGGGACCCGGCGGTCAGGCCCGCCCGTCCAGGTGAGCGCGCGGGGCCCCGGCGACCTCTCCGGCGGCGGAGACCTGTTCCGGAGTGAGGGCGTCCACGAAGAGTTCACGGATGGCAGTCAGGTGCGGGGCCGTGGCGTCGTGGAAGGCCTTCGATCCCCGCTCCCCCGGCGCCTCGCTGAGCGCCGGCAGCACCTTGTAGTCACCCGGTGGGAGAGCCGAATCGCCCTGGAGCCGCGCGGCCACCCCCGAGTTCAGGACCGCCGAGCGGTTCGGCACGGTCGTGCACCCATCGAACCCCTGCGTCAATAATGCCTGTTCCGTGCACTATGGTGCACCCATGGATGCAAGTGCGGAAAAGCTGGCCCGGGCGATCGGCGCCCGAGTGAAGCACGAGCGGCGTGCCCGTGAGTGGACCCTCGATCAGCTCGCGACCCACGCAGGGGTGAGTCGGCGCATGATCGTCAGCGTCGAACAGGGGTCGGTGAACCCGAGCGTGGGCACTCTGCTGCGCCTCAGCGACGCACTCGGTGTCGGGCTTCCGGCCCTGGTCGAGCCCCCGGAGCCGCGGTCGGCGAAACTGACCCGGCGCGGCGAGGGCGCCGTGCTGTGGACCGGCGGGTCGGGCGGCCTCGGTGTTCTGGTGGCCGGCACGGAGCCGCCCGACGTGGTCGAGCTCTGGGACTGGACCCTCGCCCCGGGCGAGCGGTACTCCAGCGAAGCCCATGCCGGCGGCACCCGGGGGCTGCTCCACGTCCTCGAGGGCGCGATCACGGTCGAGCTCGGCGACGAGTCCTACGAACTCGGCACCGGCGACGCGTTGACCTTCTTCGGGGACACACCCCATTCCTATGCGAACGGACACGGCGAACCCGCCCGGTTCTCACTCACGGTCCACGAACCCGGGGTGGGAACGGCGCACGGAACGGAGCACCGCTGAATGTCTCTCTCCACAACCGTGTCGCGCCGCGCCGTGAGGGCCCCCCGGGTACCGGCGTGGTCGATGGCGGTCACGGCGATGCTCGCCATCCAGCTCTCGAACGCGCTCTCGCTGAGCGTGGTCGAGCAGGTCGGCCCGGCCGGCACGGCCTGGCTGAGAATGTGCTTCGGCGCGGTCCTCCTCTGGCTGATCGCGCGCCCCTCGATCCGTTCGATCCGCCCGAAGGACCTCCCCGCCCTGCTCGCGCTCGGCACGGTCACCGGGTTCATGACGACGTTCTTCCTCGCCGCGGTCGAACGCATTCCGCTGGGCACCGCTGTCGCGATCGAGTTCCTCGGCCCGCTCACGGTGGCGGCTCTGGCGAGCAGGCACCGAAGGGCGCTGGCCTGGCCCCTGCTCGCCCTCGCCGGAGTGGTGCTGCTGACGGAACCCTGGCGCGGGGACATCGACGCGGCAGGGGTCGGGTTCGCCCTGATCGCGGGAACGTGTTGGGGACTGTACAACGTGCTCACGCAGCGCGTGGGCGACCGGTTCTCGGGGATCAGCGGCCTGTCACTGACGATTCCGATCGCCGCGCTGGCCACGCTGCCGTTCGGGCTGCCGCAGGTGGCCGGCGGCGACTTCACCTGGTGGGTGCTGTTGGCCGCTGCCGGGATCGCGCTGATCACCCCGGTGGTGGCGTTCGGGCTCGAGATGCTCGCCCTCCGCCGGATGACCCACACCGCTTTCGGGACCCTGCTCTCCATCGAGCCGGCCTTCGGCGTCCTCATCGGCCTGCTGGTGCTCGGTCAGATGCCCGCCCTCGTGCAGCTGATCGGCATCGCCCTCGTGGTCGTCGCCGGCGCTGCCGCACAGCGCGGCGGCACCCGCACCCTCGATCCCGTGCCGGAAGAGGCACCCCGGCCGCCCACCGGTCCAACCGAGAGCCGCCCATCCACCTCAACCACAGACGAGCCGCCCCGGTGAGCGCGCCCACGCGCGAACAGAGGCGGCGAGGTGCGCGAGCGCCAGCGAGCGCACACCGGGGGTCTGGGGGTCGCCCCCCAGAGGGCACAACGAAGACGACCCTGCGAGGAGGCCGAAGGCCCCCGAGCAGGGTCGTCTCAGAG
>NZ_ANBA01000017.1 GCF_000341085.1 Nocardiopsis ganjiahuensis DSM 45031
CTTGAGAATAGGGGGAGGGGTTCGTCTTTCGGGGCGGGCTCCTCCTTCTTTTTGTTTTTTGTCGTGGCTTGTGAACATGTGAATCAGGAATGCCGGTAACCGGTAAGAGGGCTGGGGCTGCTTCGCGGGCTGGCTCTGTGCCGGGGATATCAGGGGCGCTGACGAGGGGGTTTCCGTGTGATGGGAGAATTTCGTCATGACGAAGACAATCCCCGCGGATCTGCTGGCCGCCGCTGAGGCGGCGAAGGGTTTCATGCCCACTGACGAAGGGCTCGCCCTCTACGAGACGGCGTTGGAATACGCCGACCGGGGACCGGTCGTGGAGATCGGGACCTACTGCGGGAAGTCCACCGTGTTCCTGGGCGCTGCTGCTCGTGTGGCCGGTGCGAAGATCATCACCGTGGACCACCACCGCGGGTCGGAGGAGCACCAGGAGGGCTGGGAGTACCACGACACCTCGCTCATCGACCCGGTCACCGGGAAGTTCGACACCCTTCCGCACTTCCGGCACACGATCACCAAGGCGGGCCTGGACGACGAGGTGATCGCGATCGCCGGCGCTTCCGTCGACGTCGCCGCGGTCTGGGGCACGGAGCTCGGGATGCTGTTCATCGACGGCGGCCACAGTGAGACGGCCGCGCAGAACGACTACGAGGGTTGGTCCCCGCACGTCGCCGTCGGTGGCGCCCTGGTCATCCACGACGTGTTCCCCAACCCCGAGGACGGGGGCCGGCCGCCCTACAACATCTACTGCCGCGCGCTCGACTCCGGGAATTTCAAGGAGGTCCGTGTGGTCGGTTCCATGCGGGTCCTGGAGCGGACCGCCTGATGCGACCCCCTTTTCCGAAGGGCGGATCACATCGGTGGAGTGAGTCATCCAACACCGGGTCTGTGACACGCTTTCGGAGGGTAAGCCTTCGGTAAGAAGTGACCGCGCGGTTACGGATTCGGCCTTGACACGGTTACGTGCGGGTATCGTGGCGGTGAGGGTGGAGCGATGGTGGCGATTTTCCCCGGAATACCGCTTCAGTCCTGAATCGAACTGAACCGATCAGGGGCACTCGCGCGTCAAACACCAGGACGGCACGGTGCCGGACGTGATTTGCCTTGGGGGCGGGGAGCTGAGCGAGAGCACACACGGCAGCGGCGGGACGGATGGACAGCGTCCTGACGCCAACACGCCGGAGACGAACGACACCTCTGCTGAGGAGCTGTCCAGTCAGGCGACCCCCCACGGTGATGATCTACCCACCAGCGGTGAGGATCAACCCGGAGGGGAGAATTCGAAGGAGGGGACCGAAGCCGAAGACGGTCCCGAACCCGAGTTCATCGCCGGACCCATCACTTTCAAGACGAGCGGCACGTTCTTCCGTGACCGCGTGGCGAGGACCCTCGCCGAGCAGGGCTTCGAACCCGGTGACGTGAGCCCTGTGGGCCCGGCCGACCGGGCGGAAGGCGAGGCCGAGGGGGAGAGCGGAGAGAGCGCCGAGACGGTCCCCGAGACCGCCGAGGGCGCACCGGCCGACACCGGTATCGAAAACACCGGGACCGGAGACACCGACACCGCGACCGAGGTCGCGGCCTCCGAGGGCTCCGAGTCCTCCGAGGACGCCGTGGCCGAGGAGCCCCGGACGGAGAAGCTCCAGGTCCGGGAAGACCCTGAGCCTGCCACGGAGAAGCTCCGGGCGCAGGACCGGGACGAGTCCGAGCACGCCTCGGACGCGGGCGACGCCCAGACCGAGGACACTCCGGCGGAGGACACCGCGGCCGAATCCGTCGGTGACCCGGTGGCCGCGGCTGCCGCTGTCGCCGAGAGCGGGCCCGCGACCGAGCCCTTCCGGGTCGAAGCCGAGGACGGACCGGAGGACGACAAGCCTCAGGACGAGGCGGAGGACTCCGGGGAGACCCCGACCGAGGCCATGCCCGCGCCCGCACCGGGTGCGGTGCGCTTCGCCGCCGCCCCGCCCGAGGAGGGCGCGGAGACGGAGCACCGTTCCGCGGCCGAGCCGACGGACGGGACCGCGGGGGACGCCGACGCTGACGGCGGCGCCGAGGCCGAGACGGCTGCTCTGTGGCCCGAGCCGCGGAGGCTCTCCGACTACGTGTCGGACAGACCTTCGCCGGAGGACTCCTCCGGCAGCGCGGCTGGACCGGCCGGTGCGGCGTCGGCAGCCGCCGCCGCGGGCGGCGCCACGCCTCTCGGGGCTCCGGGTGCTCCTGGCGGCCCCCAGGGGCCCGGTGGGCCCAAGGGTCCGCCCAGCGGCCCCGGCGGACCCAAGGGTCCGGGCGGCAAGGGCGGAAAGAAGAAGCGCAAGAAGCCGCTGTGGGTGCGGCTGCTGCTCGCCTTCCTGGTGGTCACCGGTCTGATGGTCATTCTGGCCTGCGGTGCCTTCGCGTTCCTCTACAGCACGGTCGAGGTCCCGGACGCCGCGAAGGCCGACGCGGTGGAGCAGGGGTCGACCTTCTACTTCGCCGACGGCGAGACCGAGTTCGCCTACCGGGGCACCGACCGCGACGTCATCGGCTACGAGGAGATGACGGCCGGCGGCGACCACGTCGTCGAGGCGGTCATCTCGGCCGAGGACCGCGGGTTCTGGACCGAGCCCGGCGTCTCGGTGAAGGGCACCACCCGGGCCGTGTGGTCCACGCTCACCGGCAAGCAGGTGCAGGGCGGTTCGACCGTCACCCAGCAGATGGTCCGCAACTACTACGAGGGCGTCTCCCTGGAACAGACCGTGTCCCGCAAGATCCAGGAGATCATCATCTCCATCAAGGTGGATCAGAGCGAGGACAAGGAGTGGGTGATGGAGCAGTACCTCAACACCATCTACTTCGGTCGCATGTCCTACGGGGTCCAGGCCGCGGCCCAGGCGTACTACCACAAGGACGTCGAGGACATCACGCCGGCGGAGGCCGCCTTCCTGGCCGCCGCCATCCAGCAGCCGACCCCCTTCGGACAGGCGGACGTGGAGACCACGCCCGAGATGGAGAGCCGCTGGCAGTACGTCGTCGACGGCATGGTCACCACCGGGGCGATCACCCAGAAGGAGGCCGACGACATGGAGTTCCCGGCCCCCGAGCCGACGAAGACCGCGGAGGACGTCACCGGCTACCGCGGGTACATGCTCCAGGAGGCCATGGGCGAGCTGGCGGAACTCGGTTACACCGAGGACCAGATCAACCGCCAGGGCTTCAAGATCGTCACCACCTTCGACCAGGACATGATGGACGCCGCCTACGAGGCGGTGGAGGAGATGGTGCCGCCGGAGAACCTCCCCGAGGGCGTCAACATCGGGCTCACCACCATCGACCCGAAGACCGGTGAGGTCCTGGCGTTCTACGGCGGACACGACTACGTGGAGAACCAGTACGACAGCTCCTTCCTCGGAGCGGCCCAGGCCGGTTCGGCGTTCAAGCCCTACGTGCTGGCCACCGCGCTGGAGCAGGGGTACGGCCTCAACTCCACCGTCGACGGTCGCGGGCCGCGGCAGATCCAGGGCTCCCGGGTGCAGAACGCGGGCGACGCCCCCGGCGGGGTCATGACGCTCACCCAGGCCACCACGGTGTCCAACAACCTCGGTTTCGTCGAGCTGGCCCAGGAGGTGGGGTTCGAGGAGATCCGCAACACCGCCTACGACATGGGCCTGCCCGACGGCAGCATCGCCGACAACCAGCTGGTCCCGGTCATGCCGCTGGGCGCCACCAGCGTCCGCCCGGTCGACCAGGCCAGCGGGTACGCGACCTTCGCCAACGGCGGCGTCCACATGGAGGCGCACGTCGTCAAGGAGATCGTCAACCAGGAGGGTGACAACGAGCGGCCCGAGATCGAGGGCGAGCGAGCCCTCAAGGAGTCGACCGCGGCCGACGTCACCTACGCCCTGGAGCAGGTGGTCAACGGCGGCACCGGTACGGCCGCACGGTTGTGGGACCACCCGGTCGCGGGCAAGACCGGAACCACCGACGGCAGCGTCGCGGCCTGGTTCGTGGGGTACACCCCGCAGCTGTCCACGGCGGTCGGCGTCTACAGCGGCAACAACGAGGGCTTCAGCATCCCGGGGCACAACATCTCCGGTGGCGGCCTGCCCGCCTCGATGTGGAACTCGTACATGAGCCGCGCGATGGAGGGCTACGAACGGGGATCCTTCCCCGGACCCGAGTTCGGCGGCACCACGGAGAACTGGGCGCCGGACGTGTCCACCCAGCAGCCGCAGGAGCCCCAGGAACCGAACGACCCCGCGCCCGAGCAGCCGGTCGAACCGGTCGATCCCGAGCCGCCGGTCGACCCCGGACCCGAGGACCCGGGCGTCCCGGTCGAGCCGGACGAACCCGACCGGCCGATCGAACCGGATCCCCCGGGTGATCCCGAGGTTCCACCGACGAGGGAAGAGGGCAGGTAGCGCCTGCCGGTGACAGAGAGGGGCCCTGGTACCGAATCCCGGTACCGGGGCCCCTCTTCGTGTCCGCGGTCTCAGACGCCGACCGGTTCCGGTTCCCAGGTGTGCAGGAACACTCGGGAGCCGGGGGTGGTGCGGGTGAGCGCGTCCACGGCCAGGATGACCGCGGCCGAGGTCCAGGTGCTGCGCTCCACCGGCCAGCGCACCTGTTCGGCGAACTGGTAGCCGGTCCAGTAGACGCCGTCGTCGGGGTCGCGCAGGTGCTGCACGTCCCGCAAGATGCGCACAGCGGTCTCGGTCTCGCCCATGGCGGCCAGCGCCATCACCAGCTCGGAGGACTCCGCGGCGGTCACCCACGGCTGGTCGCTCACGCAGCGCACGCCCAGGCCGGGCATGACGAAGGTGTCCCAGCGCTCGGCGATCCGGGCCTTGGCGGCCTCGTCGCGAACTGCGCCGCCGAGGATCGGGTAGAACCAGTCCATCGAGAAGCGCGAGCGGTCCGCGAACAGCCCCTCGTCGTCGTTGATGAGCTCGGCCAGCCGGTTCGCGGCGGCCGACCACTCCGGGCGTTCGCGGCCCAGCCGGGAGCCGAGGGCGGCACCGCAGCGCAGGGCGTGGTGCACGCTCGCGCACACGGTGAGCAGCGCGTGGTCGCCCGGGGAGCCGTCCTCGGCGCGCGCCCACAGGATCTCGCCCCGTTCGCCGCGCAGGGCCAGTACGAACTCCAGGCCGCTCTCCACCACGGGCCACATCCGCTCGGCGAACGCGGCGTCGCCGGTGGTCAGCAGGTGGTGGAAGAGGCCCACCGCAGGGTAGGCGGCGTGGTTGGCCTCGCGCAGCTCCGTCACGGCCCGGCCCTGCCGGTACTTGGCGGGCCAGCCGCCGTCGGGGTGGCGGCTCCCGTCCAACCACAGGTAGGCGCGACGGGCCGCGTCGGCGTGCTCGGGGACGAGCAGGCCGGTGACGGTCAGGGCCATGGCGCACTCCACGTGGTCCCACACGTCGGTGTGGCCGCCGGGGAACCACGGGATCGCCCCGTCGGGCTCCTGGGAGGCGACCAGGTAGTGCGCGGACCGGTAGAGCTGTTCGGCGCTGAGGACGCCGGGCAGGTGGAGGGCGTCGGGGCCGGAGGGCGCGGACACCATCAGGCGGCTGTGCCGGTGTGCGGCTTGCGCACGTACACGATGACGCTCTTGCCGATGACCGGATTGAGGAGCCGCTCGGCCACCCGGGTCACCTTCGGGGCCTGGAGCATGTCCCAGACCAGGAGGTCGTGGTAGGCCTTGGCCGCCGGGTGGTCGTTGTTGTCGGTGCCCACGGCGCACTTGATCCACCAGTACGGGGCGTGCAGGGCGTGCGCGTGGTGGTGCGGGCCGATCACGAAGCCGGTGGCCTTGAGCTTGGCCTCCAGTTCGGCGCGCGTGTAGATGCGGATGTGGCCGCCCTCGTTGGTGTGGTACTCCTCCGAGAGGGCCCAGCAGATGCGCTCGGGCAGGAAGCTGGGAACGGTGACGGCCGCGATGCCCCCGGGCTTGAGGACCCGGTAGAGCTCCTTCATGGCGGCGGTGTCGTGCGGCAGGTGCTCGAAGATCTCGGCGGCGACGACTCGGTCGAAGCTGTTGTCGTCGAAGGGCATGTCCAGGGCGTCGCCCTTGACGGTCTCGGCCTTGGCGGAGGCGGGGGCCTCGCCCTCGTGGGCCATGGCCGCGAACATGGTCTCGACCTCGGCGAGGTCGCTCACGTTCTGGTCGAAGGCCACCACGTCGGCGCCGCGGCGGTAGATCTCGAAGGCGTGGCGTCCGCCGCCGCAGCCGAGGTCGAGAACACGGTGGCCCGGGCCGACCGGGAACAGGTTGAAGTCGACGGTGATCAGTGGAGGCTCCCTAGGGATCGTGCTGCGGGTCGTGGTGTGCGCGGCCTGCCGGGTCAGGCGCCGTTCGCGCGGGCCCGCACGGGCGCGGGGCGTGTGTCGTCGTCTCCGGTACCTGCACCGGTCCCCTTGACGGCGTCGATGGTGGAGGCGTAGCGCTGGGCGGTCAGCTCGGCCACGGCCTTCCAGGTGAAGCGTTCCTGGACCCGGCGCCAGGCGGCGGCGCTCATGCGCTCGCGCTCGGCGTCGTCGTCGAACAGGGAGGCGAGTTCGGCGGCCAGCAGTTCGGGGTCGCCCGGCGGGATGAGCCGTCCGGCGTCGCCGTCGGTGCCGACGACCTCGGGCAGGGCGCCCGCGTGGCTGGCGATCAGCGGGGTGCCGCAGGCCATGGCCTCCACGGCCGGGAGGGAGAAGCCCTCGTAGAAGGAGGGGACGACCGCGACCTGGGCGCTGGAGACGAGTTCGCCCAGTTCCCGGTCCCCGATGCCGCTGACGAACTCCACGCGCTCCCGCAGGCCGAGTTCGTCGACGAGCTGGTCGGTGGGGCCGCCGGGCTTGGGTTTGCTGACGATCGTCAGGGAGACGTCGCGTTCGGTGGCGAGTTCGGCGGCGGCGCGCAGCAGGATGCCGACGCCCTTGAGCGGGCTGTCGGCGCTGGCGGTGCACACGATGCGGCCGGGGACGCGTTCCACCTCGGGGCGGGGGTGGAAGTAGCGGGTGTCCACGCCGAGGGGGGTGACCTCCATGGTGGCGGGGTCGACGCCGAACTCGCGGGCGATGTCGTCGGCCGAGGACTGGGAGGGCACCAGGATCGGGTCGAGCCTGCGGGCCACCCGGGCCTGCATCTTCACGAAGCCGTACCAGCGGCGCTTGGAGAGTTTGTGGAGGCCCTTGGCCTCCTCGATCTCGATGCGGCGGTCCACGCTGATCGGGTGGTGGATGGTGGTGACCAGGGGGAGGCCGGCGGACTTGATGCCGAGCAGGCCCCAGCCGAGGGTCTGGTTGTCGTGGACGACGTCGAACTCCTCCAGGCGGCGGCGCAGTTCACGGTTGGCGCGCAGGGAGTAGGTGAGGGGCTCGGGGAAGCCGGCGGTCCACATGGTGGCGACCTCGAGGACGTCGATCCAGTCGCGCCACTCGCGCACGGGCGGGGCGACGAAGGGGTTGGCGTCGTTGTAGAGGTCGAGGGAGGGGAGTTTCTCCAGGGTGACGCCCTCGTCGAGGACGGGGTAGGGCTGTCCGGAGAAGACGGTGACCTCGTGACCGAGCGCGGCCAGTTCGCGTGACAGGTGGCGGACGTAGACGCCCTGTCCGCCCACGTGCTGCTTGCTTCGGTACGACAGGAGGGCGACGCGCAGGGGGCGGTCGCCGGAGGGCCGTGGGGTCGGTTCCGTGCTTGTGCCCGACTGGGTCAAGAGTCCACCTCTTCGTTGGGTCGCGTGCCCGGTCGCCGCCGTGTCGCGCCGGGGTCACCGGTGCGGCCGGGCTCGCTGGTGGGGCGTCCGCTGGGACGCTGCGCGCCCCATATGTTACTCGCGAGTTCATTCGGGGTCGGCGCCAGGCTTCGGGTACTGGGATCCTATTCGGGCAGGTGCGGTCCGGCGACGCTGGCCCAGCGGGGGAGGTCCGCCGAGCCGTTCCGGGTGATCAGGCCGCGTTCCTCCAGCAGGCGCAGGTGGGCCGCGGTCTCGGATGCGGCCATGTGCCGTGCCAGGGTCCGCATGTCCGCCCAGGGTCGGCGCCATTCCAGGTTCG
Organism: Nocardiopsis ganjiahuensis DSM 45031; assembly: GCF_000341085.1. Lineage (GTDB taxonomy): Bacteria > Actinomycetota > Actinomycetes > Streptosporangiales > Streptosporangiaceae > Nocardiopsis > Nocardiopsis ganjiahuensis. Next base: position 8,020 of record NZ_ANBA01000017.1, read on the forward strand.
ACGTGAGTTCCCACAGGGTGGTGGGGCCCTGCTCGAGCAGGCGCGCCATGGACTGCAGGCGTTCCTCGTGGTGGTCGATGATCTCCTCGGCGCGTTCGGCCAGTCCCGAGAAGCGCGTCTCGTGTGAGGGAAGACACATCAGGCGGTCGGCCTCGGGCATGCGGCCGATCCGGCTCTGGGAGGCGAGGAAGTCGCCGAGGGGGTTGCCGTCGGCGGAGTCGAGGGGAAACTGCCCCACGTGCGGGGTGATGCGCGGCAGGACGTGGTCCCCGGTGAAGAGGAGGTCGCGCTCGGCCAGGTGCAGGCACAGGTGGCCGGGGGTGTGGCCGGGGGTCCACACGGCGCGCAGGTCCAGGCCGGGGGCGTCGACGCGCTCGCCGTCGCGGAGGGCGAGGTCGGGCGGTGCGGGCGACCGGAAGACGTTGGGGGAGGCACGGAAGGTCTCGATGTCCTGCTCGGGGAAGCCCGCTCGGGTCATCTGGTCGATGACGGAGGCACTCCGCTCCTCGTCGGTGTGCTCCTCCAGGCGCCGGAGGACCTCGATGTCGGCGGGGTGCATCGCGATCCAGGCGCCGGAGGCCTCGCGCAGGCGGCCGACGAGTCCGGAGTGGTCGCCGTGGAAGTGGGTGATCACGGCGCCCTGGACCTCGTCGACGCCGTGTCCGGTCTGCTTCAGGCCGCTGACCAGGGCGTCCCAGGAGTCCTCGTGGTTCCATCCGGTGTCGATCAGGACGGGTCCGCCCAGGGCCGGGAGCACGTAGACGTAGGTGAACCCGATCGGGTTGTGGGGGACGGGCACCGGGATGCTCCACACTCCCTCGCCTAGGTCCTCTACTGGGGGAACTGTGCGCATCCTGGGCCGACCTCTCCGCTGGAAACCGAATCTGGTTCGATTCTAGGGAAGGGCTCGCCGGGGCCTTCGGGCGGCTGGTGCCCTGTCGGCTCGGATGTGGCCCGGACCATATTCGCCCGGAAAAATAGAACATATTCTACAAAGGTCGGTCGGGTCGCCTGAAAGCTTGCGCCAAGACCTCGTATTGCCTCTGCCACGTCGGGTGATGAGGCGAGAATCATGGGTTCGAAGCGCTGCGACGGGGGGAACCCGTTGGATAACGTGTTCTCGTAAGCTTGGTTGACAGGGGTTAAGTCAGCCCGGCGCAGCTGACCTTCGGTCCGCCGTGCGACGACGCCGTGCGGACCGGTGACGAATGGGAGAGACCCTGTGGCGGTGCAGGCACCGATCGGAACGATGACGCGGAGTCAGACCCAGCGGCGTCGGCGCATCGTCCAGACCGCGGCCGCCCTGGCCGTGCGCGGTGGCGTGGAGGCCATGCAGATGCGTTCGGTCGCCGAGCGCGCCGGGGTGGCCCTCGGTACGCTCTACCGCTACTTCCCCTCGAAGATGGACCTCGTGGTGGCCGTGGTCACCGAGGAGCTGGACCTCCTGGAGGGCGGCATCGTCCGCCGCCCGCCCACCGCGGACAGCCCCTCCGGCCGAGCGGTCGACGTCCTGCTCCGCGCCACCCGCGGCCTCATGCGCGAGCCCGAGCTCGCCGACGCCCTGGTGCGGTCCCTGATCATGGCCGAGGTCAAGATCGAACTCGACGTGCGCATCAGCGACCTCGTGTGGCGCGTGGTCACCGGCAACCTCGAGGGCGCCGACACCACCGCTCCCGAGGCCGACGCCGGCGAGTCCGAGGCGCCCGGTACCGAGGTGGACCGCGACAGCACCGGGTACGTCCTGGTCTGCTCGCTCACCAGCGTGTGGATCTTCGAGCTGGTGGAGATCCTCAAGGGACGGCGCGACGTCGACGAGGTCGAGCGCCGCGTCCAGGTCGCCGCCGAGCGCCTGCTCGCCTCCTTCTAGAGACCGCCGCCCGTCTGGCCGGCGCCGGTCCGGGAGCTGTCGGCTACTCGCTCCGGCCGCTGCCGAACAGCAGCCCCAGAAGGCCGTCGAGCACTCCGTTCGGTCCGTTGGAGCCGCCCCCGGCCCCCTCGTCCCCGGGTTCGTCCCCGGGGCCCTCCCCGTCCTCGGCGCCCGGGTCGGGATCGGGGGCGTCCTCCGGCGCCCCCGGCGGGCTCGGCGCGCCCCCGGGGCCCTCGGGCCCACCCTCGTCCGAACCCTCTTCGGGCTGCCCGTCGCGTTCGGGGTCCTCCGGGCCGGGCAGGGGGCCGCTGGGCTGCTCGCTCTCCGGAGCGTCCGGCTCGGTGCCCTCGAGGGCGGAACCCTCGGAGGCGGCGGAGACCTCGGTCTGCCCGGTCCCCGGTTTGCCGTCGGAGGCGGTCGAGGCGGCCTCCACCTCGGACAGGCCCGGACGCTGCCCGGCCAGGTCCGGTCCCGCGTCGATCATGGTCGAGGGGTCGCCGACGGAGCTCGCCCACCACCACAGGCCGAAGGCCACCGCCACCGTGGCCAGTCCGGAGACCGCCGGCAGCGGCCAGCGCCGGCGTTCGGGTCCGGTGACCTCGTCGAGGGGGTCGTGGTCCGGGGCGGGCAGCGGGGAGCGGGCGTCCTCGCGGACGGGGTGGTCCGCGGTGGTCAACCGGTCGCCGGGCAGGGCCCGGGGGAGCGGGACCTCGACGGCGGCGTCGTCCTCGGGCGCCTCGGCCACGGGCGCGCCGGGCAGGCGTGATCGGTGGATCGGGTAGCCGTCCGCGGTGAGCGGGCGCATGGCGGCGACGATGCGGGAGCGTTCCTCGGCGGCTCCGGGCGAGGTGCAGGTGTGCACGACCCGGGCGCGCAGGCCGGGTGGGGTTCCGGGCGGGCGCAGCAGGGCCAGCGCGGAGGAGACCTGCTGTACCTGGGTGCGCCAGGCGGCGCCGGCGGGCTCCGCGTCTGGGGTGCTCCCGGAGAGGTCCTCCAAGCCCTCCGCCGCACGGCGGATCGCCGAGCGGGACAGCTCGCCGCAGATCCTCGGTTCCAGTCCCAGGATGCGGGCGACCGCCGAGGTGGACAGGGCGTGGCGCAGGTTGAGTTCGACCAGCTCGCGGTGGCTGGCGGGCAGCCGGGAGAACATCCGTGCGACCGGGGCCTCGGCGGGTACGGTCGCCAGGCGCGCGTAGGGGCAGGTGTGCGCGAAGCCGCGGCGCTGGCAGGCGGCGCGGACGAGCGCGTAGAGCCAGGGGCCGCGGTCCGCCGGGTCGGTGAGCTCGGACTCGAGCGCGACCCCGGCGACCAGGGCCTCGTGCACGGCGTCGGTGACCGGGTCCTCGTCGGACCGGTCCGCCCCGTCGGCGTACCGTCCGGGATCGCCCAGGAGGGACCACGCGTACAGGTACAGCGACTGCGCGAAGGCGTCGTGCAGTGCCTCGACGGTGCCAACCGCCGGTACGTCTGATTCGTTACCTCTGGTCACGATTCTCCCCCCGCTTCTGTGGTGACGCTAGCGAGGGGAGGCGTCTGATGTGGGCGAATCGTTCAGCTGTGGCTGGAAGGTGAGACTTCTGTTACCGTCCCCGCGCGTCCGGCGTCACTCGCGACGCGCGATCCGACCCGCTCCGTTCGGCGGCTCCGGGCCGTTCCCGGAGCCGGACCGTCCGGTTACTCGCCGCCCCGGGAGGGCTGGCCGATCTCGACCATGCGCTCGACGGAGCGGCGGGCGCGCTCGGCGGTCTCGGTGTCGACCACGATCTCGGTCGTGCCGTGGCGGAGCGAGTTCAGCAGCTTGTCGGCGTCGATCATCTTCATGTAGTGGCACTCGGCGCGCGAGTTGACCGCCTCGAACTCCGTGGTCGAGTTGGCGTTGCGCAGCTGGTGCAGCATGCCGGTCTCGGTGGCGATGAGCACCTTCTTGGCCGTGGTGTTCTCCGCGGCGCTCAGCATGCCGCCGGTGGAGAGCACCTTGACCCGGTCCTCGGGGACGGCGCCGCTGCCGACCAGGTAGAGGGCGGAGGTGGCGCAGCCGCACTCGGGGTGCACGTACACCTCGGCGTCGGGTTCGGCGGCCACCCGCTCGCGCAGGGTGTGGCCGTCGATCCCGGCGTGCACGTGGCACTCGCCCATCCAGATGTGGATGTTCTCGCGGCCGGTGACCCGCTTGACGTGGGCGCCCAGGAACTGGTCCGGGAGGAAGAGGATCTCCTTGTCCTCCGGGATGGAGCGGATGACGTCCGCGGCGTTGGAGGAGGTGCAGCAGATGTCGGTCTCGGCCTTGACCGCCGCGGTGGTGTTGACGTAGGCGACGACGACCGCGCCGGGGTGCTGGGCCTTCCAGGCGCGCACGTCCTCGGCGTTGATGGTGTCGGCCAGCGAGCACCCGGCGTTGGGGTCGGGCAGCAGGATGGTCTTCTCGGGAGCCAGGATCTTCGCGGTCTCGGCCATGAAGTGCACGCCGCAGAAGACGATCGTGCCGGCGTCGACGCTCGCGGCGAGCCGGGACAGCGCCAGGGAGTCGCCGGTGTAGTGGGCGACGTCCTGGATTTCCGGGCGCTGGTAGTTGTGCGCGAGGATGACAGCGTCGCGCTCCTCTGCCAGGCGGTGGACCTCCGCGGCCCATTCCTGCCTGGTCATGGTGTCCGCCGTCGCGGTGACCGTTGCCATGTCCTACTACTTCCTCGAGGCTGTGGGCACGTCGTGCGGGCGCCGTGCCGTGGGAGATCAGTGCGGCGGACTAGTTTTTGTCTGCCAGGCACAAACCTGGTGAAGCTTAACATGGCGTGGAACGGAAGGGACAGGGTGGATATCCCGGAAGCAAACGGACAGGCCATGACGGCCGGAGCGGGTCCGACCGCGACGGCCGACCGGAGCGAGGCGGCAGGGGGAGGAAGCGGTGCGGTGCTCTCGGCGCACGAGGCGCTCGCCGTCGTCCTCCAGATCCGCGCGGGTGAGCTGTGCGTGCTGCTGTGGCGGCGGGCACTGCCCCCCTGCGAGGGGGAGTGGGCCCTGCCCGGAGGGCGGTTGGGCGCCGACGAGAGCCTGGGTGCCTCGATCCGCCGACAGCTCGCCCAGAAGGTCGACGTCCGCGACCTGAGCCACATGGAACAGCTGGAGACCCGCAGCGACCCCGAACGCGATCCCCAGCGCCGCACCCTGGCCACCGCCTACCTCGGCCTGGTCCCGGCCCACATCGACCCGGTGGTCCCCTCCGACACCGGGTGGCACCCCGCCGCGGACCTGCCGCCGATGGCCTTCGACCACGCCTCCATCGTCCGCTCCGGCCGAAGGCGCCTGCGCTCCAAGCTCAGTTACACCAACCTCGGGTTCGCGCTGGCTCCGCCGGAGTTCACCATGTCGGAGCTGTCGGCCCACTACCGGGCCGCTCTCGGGCACGACGTGGCCGCCACCAACCTGCGCCGGGTCCTGCTGCGGCGCGGGCAGATCGAGGAGACCGGCCGCTCGGTGCCCTCCGGCCGCTCCGGGGGCCGGCCCGCGGCGCTGTTCCGCTTCCGGGCCGGGGAACTGGAGGTCACCGACGCCTTCGCGGTGCTGCGTCCGCCGGGCACCTGAGCCGCGTCCGACCGGAGGCCGCCCGCCGTCTCGGCCACGTGCCTGGTCGGAGGTGCTGTGTACACTCCCTAACCGTGGCAATTCGTACTGTGGTGTTCGACGTCGGCGAGACGCTCATCGACGAGACGCGTATCTTCGCGCGCTGGGCGGATCGGTTCGCGATCCCGCACATGGCGTTCTTCGGCACCATCGGTGGCGTGATCGCCTCGGGCGGCACCCTCACCGACGGGTTCCGGCTTCTCGTGCCCGGGTTCGACCTGGCGGCCGAGAGCGCCCGCTGGCGTGCCGAGGACCCCGACGGCGAGCGCGAGCACTTCGGCGAGCTCGACCTCTACCCCGACGTGCGCCCCGCCTTCAAGGCCATGCGCACGGCCGGGCTGTCCCTGGTCATCGCGGGCAACCAGCCGGTCGAGGCCGGTCCGGCCCTGGCCGCCATGGACCTGGGGGTCGACGGCATCGGGATCTCCGACGTCTGGGGGGCGCACAAACCCCAGCCGGAGTTCTTCGACCTGACCGTGGAACTGGCCGCCCGGAGCACCCCCGGTGTCACCGCCGAGGAGATCCTCTACGTCGGCGACCGCGTCGACAACGATGTCCTGCCCGCCCGCCGGGCCGGGATGCGCACCGCCCTGCTGCGCCGGGGCATCTACGGCTACCGCCACTCCGCCACCCCCGGGGCACGGGAGGCCGACGTCGTCGCGGACGACCTCCACCAACTCGCCGACTGGGCCGTCGCCCGGCACTGAACCCGTACCTGTGGCGTGGCCGGGATCATACGCCCGTTCGATTCGGGCGGCGTGTCGCCCCGTGCCGTCCCCTGCTGACCCGTATACCCTCCCCAGCACGACCAGGAGCGGTCCCGGGTCGCGGCCCGGTCGCGGCGACCGCACCCTCCCCGTTTGACCCCCGACCCTGGGGGAAATAGTGCGAATCTGCGCCTGCTCCCCCGCAGCGACACCACCCGGCCCCCGAACGGAGACGACCCCGCGATGATCACATTCGAGGGTGCCGCCAAGATCTATCCCGACGGCACCGTCGCCGTCGCCCACCTGGACCTGACCGTGGAGACCGGGAAGACCACGGTCTTCGTCGGCCCCTCCGGCAGCGGCAAGACCACCTCCCTGCGGATGATCAACCGCATGGTCGAGCCGACCGACGGCACCGTCCGCATCGACGGCGCCGACATCCGCGGCCGGAACCCGGCCCAGCTGCGCCGCGCCATCGGCTACGTCATCCAGCAGGCGGGCCTGTTCCCGCACCGCACCGTCCTGGACAACATCGCCACGGTGCCCCTGCTGCTGGGATGGCGGCGCCGCAGGGCACGCGCGCGGGCCGCCGAACTCATGGAACTGGTCGGCCTCGAACCCGCCCAGGCCAAGCGCTACCCGCACCAGCTCTCCGGCGGCCAGCAGCAGAGGGTGGGCGTCGCCCGCGCCCTCGCCGCGGACCCGCCGATCCTGCTCATGGACGAGCCCTTCAGCGCCGTCGACCCGGTCGTGCGCACCAGCCTCCAGGACGAGCTGATCCGCCTTCAGCAGGAGCTGCACAAGACCGTCGTGTTCGTCACCCACGACATCGACGAGGCGGTGCGCCTGGGCGACCGGATCGCGGTCTTCCGCCCCGGCGGGGAGCTCGCCCAGTACGACTCCCCGGAGCGGCTGCTCGCCGAGCCCGTGGACGCGTTCGTCGAGTCCTTCATCGGCTACGACCGCGGCGTGCGCCGGCTCTCCTTCTTCCCCGCCCGCGGGCTGTCCCTGCGCGAGGACGTGGTCTTCGACGACGAGGACCGGGTCGAGCGCGCCCGGTCCGTCGTCGCCGGGGACGGCGAGCCGTGGGCGCTCGTCGTGGACTCCGCACGGATACCGCAGGGGTGGGTCAGCGCCGCACAGCTCGACCGGGCACCCGCAGGGGTCCCGCTCGGCTCGCTGGAGCTGGCTCCCTACGGCCACACCTTCGACGTGGGGACCGACTCCCTGCGGGCCGCCCTGGACGCCGCGGTGCTCTCGCCCGCGGGCCGGGCGGTCGGCGTGGACGACGAGGGCCGTGTCGTCGGGGTGGTCTCCCAGGACGACCTGGGCGCCGCCATCTGGTCGGTGTCCGAGTGATCGCGGCGGTGGGCGGCGGCGGTCTCTCCGAGGCCTGGGACTGGGTCGTCGGAGTCACGGACTGGGGCGTGCGGAACTGGAGCTACCCGGACGAGCCCAACCGCGGCATCCGGCCCAAACTGGTCGAGCACGTGCGCCTGGCCTACGTGTCCATCCTCATCGGGCTGGTCACCGCGCTGCCGCTGGGGCTGGCGTGCGCCCGCTGGGGACGCCTGTACCCGCCGGTGCTCACCGGGGTGAACGTGCTCTACGCGGTGCCCTCGATCGCCCTGTTCTTCCTCATGCTGCCCTACACCGGCTTCAGCGACTGGACCGCGATCGTGCCGCTGTCCCTGTACACCCTGGTGATCCTGCTGCCCAACGTGGTGGACGGGCTGCGCCAGGTCCCCGACCACGTGCGACAGGCGGCGGTCGCCATGGGCTTCGGGCCGCTCCGCCGCCTGGTCACCGTGGAGATGCCGGTGGCGGTCCCGGTGATCATCGCCGGCCTGCGCGTGGCCTCGGTGGCCACCATCAGCATGGTCAGCGTCGCCTCCCTGGTCGGCCTGGGCGGACTGGGCCAGATCATCCTCAGCGACGGGTTCCGCCGCCAGTTCGACGCGCCCATCGTGGTGGGCATCGTGCTGGTGGTCCTGCTGGCGTTCGTGACCGACGCCCTGCTCGTGATCGCCCAGTACCTGCTCACGCCCTGGACCCGGGGCAACGGGGGAGCGAAGGAGCGCCGCAGGCGGTCGCGCCGACGTGCCGTGGTGGCCACCGGCACCCCGGCCGCCGCGTCCCAGCGCCCGACCCGAGCTACGGCGGGGGAGTAACCATGGACATCCTGAACGAGCTCGTCGCCTGGTTCAGCGACCCCGCGCAGTGGACCGGCCCCGCGGGCATCCCCGCCCGCATGGGCGAGCACGTCTACTACTCGCTGACGGGCCTGCTGATCTCCGCGGTCATCGCGGTGCCGATCGGCCTGTTCACCGGACACACCGGGATGGGCGGCTTCCTCACCGCGAGCCTGGCCAACTTCGCGCGCGCCCTGCCCACCATCGGTGTGCTGTTCCTCATCGTGCTGGCCGCCGGGATCGGGCTGGCCCCCGTCATCGCCGCGCTGGTGGCGCTGGCCGTCCCGCCGATCCTCGTCAACACCCACGAGGGGGTCCGGGGCGTGGAGCCCCGGCTCAAGGACGCCGCTCTGGGCATGGGCATGCGCGGCGGCGAGGTCCTGTTCAAACTCGAACTCCCGGTGGCGACGCCGCTCATCCTCATCGGGATGCGCACCGCCGCCGTCCAGGTGGTGGCCACGGCCACCATCGCCGCCTACGTGGGAGTGGGCGGCCTGGGCCGCTACATCGTCGACGGCCAGGCCCGCCAGGACCTGACGATGATGCTGGGCGGTTCCGTGCTCGTGGTGGCGCTGGCCGTGGTCACCACGCTCCTGTTCGCCGGGCTGCGACGGCTCCTCGTCGCTCCCGGGCTGCGTGCCGAGGCCGCGGCGGCACGCTGACCAGGTGGCCTTCGGGCACCGCCTGCCAAGGAAGTTTCCCAGAGAGAAGGTTCGGACATGCACAAGAAGCTCGCCCTCATCGGGCTTCCACTGGTGTTGCTCCTCAGCGCTTGCGGTGGCAGCGATCCCTTCGAGGAGGACGGCGGCGACGGCGGCGGTGACGAAGCGGGCGCGGTCGTCATCGGCTCGGCCGACTTCCCCGAGAGCACCCTGCTCGCCGAGCTCTACGGCCGGGCCATGGCCGCCGAGGGTGTCGAGGTCGAGTACCAGCTCAACATCGGCAGCCGCGAGGTGTACTACTCGCAGATCGAGTCGGGCAACCTCTCGGTCTTCCCCGAGTACAACGGGGCGACCCTGGCCTACCTCGACGAGGAGGCGCCCAGCGGCGACGCCGACGAGACCAACGCCCTGGTCGAGGCGGCTCTGCCCGAGGGCCTGGAGATCCTGGACTCCTCCAGCGCGGAGAACAAGGACTCGGTCTCCGTCACCAGCGAGGTGGCCGACGAGTACGACCTGACCACCCTCGCCGACCTCGCGGACGTGGCCGACGAGCTCGTCCTGGGCGGACCGCCCGAGTTCGAGACCCGACACCAGGGCGTCGTGGGCCTGGAGGCCGTCTACGGCGTCGAGTTCGGCGAGTACCGCTCGCTGGAGGTCGCCCTGCTGACCCAGGCGCTCCTGGACGACGACATCCAGGCCGCCAACCTGTTCACGACCGACCCGCAGATCGCGGTGGAGGACTTCGTGGTCCTGGAGGACCCGGAGAACCTCTTCGGATCGCAGAACATCACCCCGCTCATCAACAGCGAGCAGGTCGACGACACCGCGCGCGCCGCGCTCAACGCCGTCTCCGCGGCCCTGACCACGGAGGAGCTAACCCAGCTCAACGAGCGGGTCGTGGTCCAGAACGAGAACGCCGCGGACGTCGCCCAGGAGTGGCTGGAGGAGAAGGGCCTGGCCTGACCCCCGCCCTGACCGGCCCGACGTGATCAGCAGGGAGGGGCCCGGAACCGAGATCTCGGTTCCGGGCCCCTCCTGTGTCGTGCGGCCGGTCAGCCCACCGAGTGGTAGCGCCCGTCCCAGCGGACCATCGCGGGGCCGCGGCGCTCCGCGCCCACCTCGGGCAGGCCCACCACGTCGGCGAAGAACACCACGTGGTCCCCGACCTCGACGCGCTGGCGCACCGAGCACTCCAGCGCGGCCAGCGCGTCGTCGAGGACGATCGCCCTGGTGTGCTCGCCCCGGTGGTGGGACAAGCCGGACACCAGGAGCCGCGCACTGGGCCGGCCCTCGGCGGAGAACCGTCCCGCCACGGCACGCTGGTCGACGGCGAGCACACTCACCGCGAACGCGCCCACCTCCTCGACGACCTCGGCCACGTAGCCGTCCCCGGCCACGCTCAGCATCACGACCGGCGGGGCCGCGGAGATCGACGCCAGCGCGCTCACCGTCGCCCCGATGTCGTCACGGCCGTCCGCGACGGTCACCACGGTGACCCCGGTCGGCAACAGCGCCATGGCCTCCAGGTAGGCGCCGCTCGGAACGCTCAACGGACCTCCCATGTGCCCGGCATGCTCAGCGGGCCGGCGGCGGGCAGGCCGAGCCGGACCGCGAGGTGCTCCAGTGGCCCCCAGGCGCTCAGGACCGTCTGCGGCTCGGCGGAGGCCACGTCCTCGCTGGACTCGTGCTGGCGCAACCGGTCCAGCGGGTGCGGGCGCGGGAACACCCGCACCGGCAGCGCACCGGCCCCGACCTCGGCCCGTGCCAGGCGCACGGCCGTCTCGACCCCGCCCAGCTCGTCGACCAGGCCTCGCTCCAGGGCGTCCGCCCCGGTCCAGATCCGGCCCTTGGCGACCTCGTGGATCTCGTCCCAGGTACGCCCGCGGGCGGCCGCCACCTTGCTCACGAAGTCGTCGTAGATGTTGTCCAGGAGGGTGTTGATGCGCTCCCACTCGGACTCGCTGAACCCCTCCTCGGTGTCGAACATGGCCGCGTGCGCGCCCTGGGACACGGAGTCGGTGGTGATCCCGAACCGCTCCTTGAGCGCGCCCAGGACCGGCTTGCCGGTGAGCACGCCGATGGAGCCGGTGATGGTGGCGGGCTGGGCCACGATGGCGTCCGAACCCAGGGCGACGTAGTAGCCGCCGGACCCGGCGACGTCGCCCATGGTCGTGATGACCGGCTTGCCCGCGTCACGGGTCAGCTGGCTCTCGCGCCGGATCAGGTCCGAGGCGATGGCCGAGCCGCCGCCGCTGTCCACCCGGAACACCACGGCGCGGATCCGGGGGTCCTGGCGGGCGGCCCGGAACGCTGCGCAGACGGTGTCCGAGCCCATCACGGCCCCGCCCATGGGGGAGCGGCGGCTCTTTCCCAGGGTGATGCCGCCGCTGGCGGAGATCAGGGCGATGTGGTCGCCCCTGTCGGCGAATCTCGGCTTGGGCGGAGTCGTGTGCTTGCGGTGGTAGCGGGTGACGAACTGCAGGACGGGCTCGGGGGAGTCCTCGCCCTCGGCGCGCACCTCCCGGGTGAGTTCGGCGTAGACCTCGTCCCGGTAGGCGAGCTGGTCGACCAGGCCGGCCTCCAGGGCCTCCTTGCCCAGGATCGGCGCGGTGTCGATGAGCTCGCGCACCCGCTTCTCGGTGAGTCCGCGGCTCTCGGCGACCGCCGTGACGATCTGGTCGTTCATGGACTGCACGATCCGGCCCATCGCCTCGCGGTGCGGCGCGGTGTACCCGGTCTGGGTGTACGGGTTGATCGCGTTCTTGTACTCGTGGCGCGCGCCGCCCTCGAACTTCACGTCGAGCTTGTCCAGCGCGCCCTTGAGGAAGGTGGACCGCGACCTCAGGCCGCTCAGCCCCACCAGGCCGGTGGGTGACAGGGCCACCCGGGAGAAGGCCGTGGCCAGGTAGTAGGGGAGGTTGCCGTCCCCGGCCTCGCCGAAGGTGTCCGCCCAGGCCACCGCGGGCTTGCCGGTGGCGCGGAAGTCCGCGACGGTGTCACGCAGTTCCTGGATCTTCGCGATGCCCAGGGCGCGGGCGTCGACCCGCACGACGAGGGCGCCCACCCCCGGGTCGCGGGCGCCCCTGCGGATGCCCTCCAGCACCTCGAGGTAGTGCTGCTTGCGACGGTTCATGATCTGGCTGAGGGGGTCGCCCGGCGACTCGTCGGCGACGCCCTCCGTCAGGTCCAGTTCCAGCACCAACGGGCCCTGGGGCCGAGGGCCGAACCGGTCGAGGGACAAGGGCTCAGTGATCTTCGCGAGGTCCACCATGGCCCCAGGGTAGTGGGGGCCGTTCTCCGGTGCGGCGGGTGTGTCGGGGACGCTATGGTCAACTGTGCTCCGATCTGTCAGACGCGTGGTCGGGGACCGTAGAGAAGGGCGGAACGATCGATGGCGCGCACGACGGACGAGGTTCGGCAGCGAGCGAGAGGCGGCCGTGCGGCCGTGGTCGCGGCGGCGGCCCTGCTGGCGCTGAGTGCCTGCTCCGGCGAGTCGGCCGGTGAGATCGAACTGGAGCGCGGCGAGAGCGGCATGATGCCCTCCATCGAGCCTCCGGGCCCGGAGGGCTTCGACAGCGCCGAGGTCGGAGGGGTGAAGATCGATTCCCCTGAGGGCTGGGAGGTCCAGAACGAGGGCGGTCAGCTGTGCATGACCCCGCCCGGCCAGAGCGCCTGCGCCTACGGTTCGGTCCAGCTGGTCCCCAAGCAGGCCGACAACCACCCGCAGGACTGGCCGAAGAAGGACGAGGCCTTCCACGACGACGACGGCTGGGCGGACGACACCGACAGCTGCCGCAGCCTGAACACCGCCGCGTCGGGCAACATCGGGGTCAAGGACGCCGGCCTCACGACCGGGCACGGCAACGTGTTCGAACACGCGGACGGCCTCAAGTCGCACCACTCGGTATGGACCGTCACCTGCGACAACGAGGACACCTTCGAGGTGCGCATGTGGTTCCTGCCCGAGAGCGACGTGCTGCTCTACGTGTGGTCGGCCGACGCCCAGTACAGCGCCGTCTACGACGAGATCGCCGCGTCCATGGACACCACCGAGTACCGCAACGCCTCCTGAACCGTGTTTACTTTGCACCTGCGCCCACCCGTCGCCCGCCACCACCCTCAACGGACGCCTCCGGCGCAGTTCCCGCTCTGTCGTTCCTCGCTGGCGGCTTGACTCCTCTTGCACTGTGTTGCAGAGGATTGGCCTCCCCGGCGCTCGAACGACACCCCCCCTGTGGTTGAGGCCCTGTCGAGCCTCTGACCGGCGTCCGATCTGTTCCGGCACTAACTGACAAACCCCGCCAAACCCCCTACGGATTGCTGGAACCGAGTGTCCCCGCAGTGCGGTTAGGCCATAGGCTCGTAGTCGGTGAAGCAGTCAACGGAACTTGATGGGGTGCATGCGCTGGTGACCACCATGGGAACGGCGGGACGGGTCGATCAGTACACACTGGACAACGGACTGCGTCTGGTGACGGCTCCGGCCTCCACCGGCCAGGTCGCCTCGGTCAACCTCTGGTACGGGGTCGGTTCCCGGCACGAGGTGCCCGGCCGCACCGGGTTCGCGCACCTGTTCGAGCACTTGATGTTCCAGGGCAGCGGAAACGTCACCAAGGGCGAGCACTTCGACGTGGTCGAGCGGCTGGGCGGGGACATCAACGCCTCCACCTCCACCGACCGGACCAACTACTTCGAGACGGTCCCCACGCACGCCCTGGACTCCATCCTGTGGCTGGAGGCGGACCGCCTGGCGACCCTGCGCGAGGGCATGACCCAGGAGGTCCTGGACAACCAGCGCGACGTCGTCAAGAACGAGCGCCGCCAGCGCTACGACAACCAGCCCTACGGCACGGCCCTGGAGCGCATCCTGCGCCTGGCCTACCCCGAGGGCCACCCCTACCACCACTCCACGATCGGCTCCATGGCCGACCTGGACGCCGCCGACCTGGACTACGTCAAGTCCTTCCACAAGGCGCACTACGGCCCCGACAACTGCGTCCTGACCATCGTCAGCGACCTGGAGTCCGCGGACGTCCTGGCCCGGGTCGAGAAGTACTTCGGCGGCATCCCCGCCCGTGACTTCGTCCCCGAGACCCCCGACCCCTCTCTGAAGGCCCCCCTGGGCGGTCCCGTTCGGGACTCCGTCACCGAGACGGTTCCGGCAGCCGGTGTGTTCATCGGCTACCGCGTCCCCGCCTACGGCGAGCGTGGGCACGACGTCGCCCAGCTGGCCGCGGCCGTCCTCGGCCAGGGCCAGGGCAGCCGCCTGTACCGCTCACTGGTCGTGGACCGGCCCATCGCCGCCGACGACGGCGGCGGCTCCGCCGACCTGCTGGCCTTCCGCTACACCGACAGCCTGCTGCTGGTGAACATGCTGGCCCGCGAGGGCGTGGACGGTGACGTCCTGGAGCAGGCCATCCGCGAGGAGGTCGCCAAGCTCGCCGACGGGATCACCGACGCCGAACTCGACCGCGCACGCGCCGTCCTGGAGCGCGAGCACCTGCACTCCATCGCCAGCCCCTCCGGGCTGGCCGACGCCATCGGCAGCTCCACCCAGCTGCTCGGCGACCCCGAGCTCGCCTACACCTGGCCCGAGCGCTGGGCGGGCGTCACGGCAGAGGAGGTCCGGGCCGCCGCCGCTCGCCTGCTCGTCGACGACAACATGCTCGTCGTCCGCTTCGACCCCGAGCCCGAGACCGCCGCTGAGACGCTCCAGGCGGAAGCCGAGGCCGACGCCGCGGCCGACGCCCCGCAGGGATGACCGCCGTCCAGGCGTAACCGTCCCGCAGGCGTCACCGCCCCGTTCCAGCCAAGCCGCAGAAAGAGCCGCAGAGCATGCAGCAGACCCGCCCGGACCTCGGCGCCCCCGCGTCCTACACCTTTCCCCAGCCCCAGCGCATCCGCGTCGGCGGCGGCACGATCGTCGCCATCGACGTCCCCGGCCAGCAGCTGGCCTCCCTCCGCCTCGTGCACCCCTCCGGCGGAGCGGTCGAGCCCCTCGACGCCATGGGCGTCAGCGCCCTGACCAGCGAGGCCCTCGAGGACGGGCCCGGCGGCAACAGCTCCCTGGCCCCGGCGCTGGAGCGCCACGGGGCCGAGTGGATCTCCCGCGTCAGCTGGGACGGTTTCATCACCGGTCTGGACGCGCCCACCAAACGCCTCGGCGACGCCGTCCACCTGTTCGCCGACGCCGTGCGCCGCCCGGCCCTGAACGCCGACGACGTCGTGCGCCGCCGCGAGCAGCTCCTGGAGCGCTTCTGGCTGGACGCCTCCTCCGCCGGCACCCTGGCCATGCGCAGCCTCGGCGGGCAGCTGTTCACCGGCCGCTACGCCACGCCCCTGGCCGGCGGCCCGATCAAGCTGGCCGACATCACCCCCGAGACGGTCGCGCGCTTCCACGCCGACTCGATCGCCTCGGTCGCCGGAACCCTCGTGGTCGTCGGCGACCTGGCCGACGTCGACCTCCAGGAGCTGGGCCGGACCGTCTTCGGCGACGCCGCGCCCACACCCGAGCGCCAGGTCACCGAACCGGCCTCGCCCCCCGGCGAGCTGCCCCGCGTGCTGGTCGTGGACCGCCCGGGCTCGGTCCAGTCGGCCCTGGTCATCGCGCACCGCGCCCCCTCGCGTTCGCAGGTGGACCTGCCTCGCGCCGAGGGGATCAGCGAGGTCCTCGGCGGGATGTTCACCTCCCGACTCAACATGGAGCTGCGCGAGCGCCTGGGTTACACCTACGGTGCCGGGAGCCGCTTCGACCTGCGCCGCGACAGCGGGGTGTTCTTCATGAGCACCCAGGTCGAGGCCGGCACCACCGCCCACTCGATCACCTCCTCCCTGGAGCAGGTGAACAAGCTGCGCGACGGGGGCGTCACCGAGGACGAGCTGACCGCGGTCCGCGAGTCCAACACCGTGGGGCTGCCGGTCACCTACTCGACCGCCCGGTCCATGGCCGGGGCCCTCGTCGACATGGTGGTGAACGACCTGCCCGACGACTACGTGGACCGCACCCGGGCCGGGTACGAGAAGCTCACCGCCGAGGACCTGAACAGCGCCGCCGTCGAGTACCTTCGTCCGGAGGAGACCGTCGTGGTGGTGGTCGGCGATGCCGACAGCCTGCGCGAGCCGCTCACCAAGACCGGGATCGGTCCGGTCGAGGTGCGCTCTCCCGAGTCCCTCTGGAGCTGATGTCCAGGGGTTTCGTGCACGAGCGGAAGCACGTGCACGAAACCCGGTTCGGGTCAAGGGTTTGCAAGGGAGAGCCTCGTCACGGCATGTGTGGCTCTCTCCCGGACATAACGAAACCGAACCTATGTGTCAGCCATCCGGCAACCACCAGCTTGGACTCTGCGTCATGCTGGTATAACGAGTGATCCGTGCACCTACGTGGTGACAGCGACCGCAATGCTCCGCAGGAGGCCACCATGGCCGGTGAATGGACCCGTGGATAACCGTGTCCTCCCTAGACAACCCTCACACGCAGCGGCCCCAGACGTCGCTCGACTCCGCGCGTCCAGAGTCGGCCGTGGCTGAGCCGGAGGCCGGCGGACGGCTGCTGATGGGTCGCTACCAGCTGACCTCCGAGATCGCCCGCGGCGGTGTCGGTACGGTATGGCGCGCCACCGACCTGGTCATCAAACGTGAGGTCGCGGTCAAGGAGCTCCGCCTGCCCGCGGACCTGAGCCGCTCCGAGCGTGAGTCCCTGGTGCAGCGCACCACCCGGGAGGCCCGTGTCGCCGGACGCCTCACCCACCCCAGCCTCGTCACCGTCCTGGACGTCGTGGACGAGGACGAGCGGCCGTGGATCGTCATGGAACTCCTGGAGGCCTCCACTCTGGAGGAGATCATCCAGGTGGGCGGCCCGCTGCCCTACCAGCGGGTGGCGGAGATCGGACTCCAGCTGATCGACGCGCTCAAGGTCGCGCACGAGGAGGGCATCGTCCACCGCGACGTCAAGCCCGACAACGTGATGATCAGCGAGACCGGGCGCGTGGTGCTGACCGACTTCGGGCTGGCCGCCTGGAACGGGGAGTCCGCGCTGAGCTCCTCCGGGCGCATCATCGGCTCGCCCGCCTACATCCCGCCGGAGCGCGCCAAGGCCGGCCCGGTCGGTCCGGAGTCCGACCTCTGGTCGCTGGGGGCGACCCTGTACGCGGCGGTCGAGGGTTACCCGCCCTACGACCGCAAGGGCTACATCAAGATCCTGCGCCAGGAGCAGTTGGACGAGCCCAAGGAGGCCGCCAACGCCGGCCCGCTGGCCCCCGTGCTCGCCGGCCTGCTCAAGGTCGAGCCGGGTGAGCGGCTGATCGCCGACAACGCCGCCAAGATGCTGCGGATCGCGGCCCTGGCGCCCTGGGCTCCGGAGGAGCCCGCCAAGAGCGGCACCCCCTCCGCCCAGAACGGTTCCCCCTCCGCCGAGGAGGGGGCCGAGAACGGCGCCGAGGGGCGCGAGTCGGCCCGGGAGCACTTCCGGGCGGGCGCGCACGTGCTGGCCGAGTCCATCAGCGAGCGGCTCCGGCACAGCCCCGAGACGATGAACTCGATCATGCTGTCCATCCGCGAGTCCACGGACAACATGGGTCTGACCAAGACCGGCAAGCACTCGGAGAAGAGCCATCTGACCGTGGCCGCCGGTGTCGGACTGGGTGTGATCGCCCTGCTGGCGCTGGTCATGTGGGCCCTCTTCGGCCTCTGACCGCCGGGCCGGACCCGATAACGAGAAGAGACGCCCCCGTCCCCGTGTCCGCACGGCGGCGGGGGCTTCTGCGTCTCCCGCCAGCGAACATGCCGTTGACGATATATTTCGACAAGGGTATATTCGTTGAATGTTGTCGACCTTCGAAGTGCTGTCATCGGCTGTCCGGCGGGACATCATCGCCCAGCTCCGCCGCGGGCCGAGTTCGGTCAGTGATCTGAACGAGGCCCTGGGGATCAGCCAGCCGGTCGTGTCCAAGCACCTCCGGGTGCTGCGCGACACCGGGTTCGTCCGCGTCCGCCCCGAGGGGCAGCGCCGGTGGTACGAGTTGCGTACCGAGCCGTTCCGGGAGGTCGACCAGTGGCTCGAGCCCTACCGGTGGATGTGGGAGGACCGGCTCGACCGCCTCGGCAGACACCTGGACGCACAACGCGAGGAGAACCAGTCATGACGGATCCGACGCTGGCGAACGACGGGAAGCGGCCCGCCGTCCGTGTCGAGCGCAGGTACGACCACCCGATCGAGCGCGTCTGGCAGGCCGTGACCTCGCGGGAGGGCCTGGCGCAGTGGTTTCCCCACGGGGTCGAGTTCGACCTGAGGCCCGGGGGCGCGGCCCGGTACGGTGAGGAGGGCGAGGAGGCTGTGGAGGGACGCGTCCTGGAGGTCCTGGAGCCGCGCCGGCTCGTCTTCACCTGGGACACCGACCAGCTGACGTTCGACCTCAGCACCGACGGCGACGGCACGGTGTTCGTGCTCACGCACGAGTTCGACGACCTCGGCGGCGCCGCCAGCTTCGCCACGGGATGGGAGCAGTGCCTCGTGGCCCTGCGAGCCGGGCTCGACGGGGTCGAGGCGCCCGCCCAGGACAACGGCGCCGACCGCCACGAGCAGCTGGCGGAGCACTTCGGCCTCGGTGCCCCCGAGGTGACCGAGGACGACACCGGTTGGCAGGTGCGGTTCGAGCGCCAGCTCACCTGTTCCGCGGCGGTCGCCTGGGACCTGTTCTTCGGGACGGACCCCGCCACGGGCGAGCAGCTGTCGGCGCCGGAGGCCGGCGGCGAGTTCCGCCGCTCCACCGCCCCGGAGGCGGTGCTGGGCACGGCCACCGAGGTGGACGCCCCGGACGGGTTCGCGTTCGACGTCGCCGAAGGCGTCCCGGGGGACAGCGTGCGGCTGAGGCTCGGCCCGGGGACCGGTCACGGGGCCCGGCTCCTGCTCGAGGTCTCGGGTACCGCCCGGGAGGAGTTGCGGCCCGCGACCGACATGTGGGGCCGCAACGCCGTCGAGGAGGTCGCCCGGAGAGCCGCACGCCTGGCGGCTGCCTGACCCGGGGAAATGACGAAACGACCCGGCGAGGTGGACGGAGCCCGCCGAGCAGGGTCGTTCCGGAGTGGAGCGGAATCAGCGGGGGCCTGGGGGTCGTCCCCCAGGGGGAAATGACGAAACGACCCCGTGAGTGCGTTCACGCACGAACAGGGTCGTTCCGGAGTGGAGTGGGGCCGGCGGGATTCGAACCCGCACTGTACAGCACCTAAAGCTGCCGTCTCCTGCCAGTTGGACTACGGCCCCGACGGGGTCACTCTACCGGGATCGGGGAGATGACCGGTCGTCCGGCTCCGTGGTTGCCGGACGACCGGTCGGCCGGGTCAGACGCCCAGTTCCTTCTTGACGCGGTCGACGTGACCGGTGGCCTTCACGTTGTAGAAGGCCTTCTGGACCTTGCCGTCGGCGCCCACGACGACGGTGGAGCGGATGACGCCCTGGACGAGGCGGCCGTAGTTCTTCTTCTCACCGAAGGCACCGTAGGCGCGCAGGGTGTCCTTGTCGGGGTCGCCGAGCAGGGTGAAGGTCAGGCTCTCCTTCTCCCGGAACTGGGCGAGCTTCTCGGGCTTGTCCGGGGAGACGCCCAGGACGGTGAAGCCCGCGGTGGCGAACTCGGAGAGGTTGTCCCGGAAGTCGCAGGCCTGCGTGGTGCACCCGGGGGTCATGGCGGCCGGGTAGAAGTACAGGACGACGCTCTTGCCGGTGTCGGCCAGGACCTTGCTCAGGGTGACGGGTTGGCCGTCCGCGTCGCTGAGGGTGAAGTCGGGGGCCTGGTCGCCGGGCTCAAGACGGATGGGCTCGCTCACGTGGTGCCTTCTTCTCTACTTCTGGCGGACCGGGTCGCCGGTCCGCGTGTTCATGCCACACAGTACGAGATCCGTGCCCGGGGTGGTGGGGCCGCTTCGTCGGTGCTGGTCGGGACGGGGAAGGTTCTTCGGTTGCGATTCCGGTTCGGTTCATCCGCTTTGGGAGTGACCAACGGTTCGATCACCTATTGTTGACCATGTGCTATAGGTTGGCCGTCCTCCGGGTCATGGCGTAGCGTGCGCGGGTCGCCCGTGACCCGATGGTGTCCGGCGGCCGCCGCCCGGGACACATTCGCTTCGCTTTGGGAGTAGTTCGTCACGATGCCTGGATTCACACTCGACGAGGTCAGGGCTCGTACGCTCAAGGAGCGTGACTCCTGGCTGACGGTCTACTTCGTGGACCCGATCGCGGTCCGGCTCGTGCGTCTGATCGCGAACCGAACGCCGATCACCCCCAATCAGCTGACCGTGGTCGCCCTCTTCCTCGGGCTGGGCGCCGCCGTGTGCTTCGCGTTCGGCTACTGGCAGCTGCTCATCCTGGGTGCCGCGCTGTACTACGTGTGCTTCCTCGTGGACTGCACGGACGGCAAGCTCGCCCGGCTCACCGGCTCGGAGTCGCTGTTCGGCGCCTGGATGGACTACGTCTCGGACCGTTTCCGGGTCCTGGTGTGCGTGGTCGCCCTCATGGGCGGCCAGTACCGGGAGACCGAGCACGTGGCGTTCGTCTGGCTGGCGCTGGCCGTGGTGTTCCTGGACATGCTGCGCTACCTGAACGCGCTCCAGGTGTACAAGGTCCGCCGTGAGATGCGCTCCCACCTGGCGGCCGCCCTGGAGCGTGCGCGCGGGACCCTGTCCATGCTGGAGCCGGAGGTCGACGCCACGGGCAAGGCGACCGGTGCCGGCGGCAGGACGATGAGCGACGGCGGCGAGCAGGCGGTGCTGCGACACGGCATCGGGGTTCTGGAACAGATTCTGCGCAGTCAGAACGAGCGGGAGGCGCGCAACCAGCGCACCGCGGGAAAGCAGCCGGACCTGACCCTGCCGAAGGTGGACCTGCACCAGGAGTTCCGGACGCGTTTCCCCTGGTACCAGCGGTTCTGGAGGGCCCTCAACGCCCGGCGGGTGCGCACCCACCTGGTCGGCGGGATCGAGTTCCAGATGGCGGTCTTCCTGGTCGCCCCGGTCGCCGCGGCCCTGTTCGAACCGTGGACAATCGGCTGGATCACGGCCTTTGTGGGCGTTTTGCTTCTCGCCTTTGAGATCGCCATCATCTATAAACTGTGGTTGTCCACGCGGGACTTCTTCCGTGTGGTCGACGGAATCGATGGCGCGCTGAGATTCTCCGGTCCGTCCGACGGCGCGGAGGATCAGGGTCGGGACACCGGCTCGGACTCGGACTCTCAGACAACCGTGCGCTAGTGGAGAGAGGCAGCCCATGACGGGAAGCGACACCGAACCGCGCCAGACCCCCGCCGAGGTCATGGCCGAGATCAACCGCGAGCAGCGGCTCTTGGCCGAGACCCTGGAGGAACTCGGCGAGCAGGCCCGCCCGAGCAATATCGCTCGGCGCCAGTTCGCGAAGGCCAAGGACCGGGGGACCCGGGTCTTCGACGAGGCCCGTGCGCTGGTGTTCGGCGGCGGCGCGGTGCGCGTGGAGAGCCACCTGGTGCAGCCTGAGGAGGGCAGCATCGTGCTCAAGGGGGACGACAAGGTGGTGACCACCTACCAGTCGCGCGGCCAGCTGCCGCCCGAGGCGCTGATCCTCGTGGCCGGCGTGGGCGCGGTCATCGCTGTCGGTGTCGTCGCCTGGGCGGTCCGCCGCAAGCGGAAGTAGCCGTACAGCACCCCCGCACACAGCCGGACGGGGCCCGCGTGAGTGATCGCGCGGGCCCCGTCCCGTGTGCGGTCGTGGGGCTCTCGTACGGCCGCCGGTGTCAGAGGAAGGTGCGGCCCTCACCCCGGTAGGTGGGGACGGCGCCCTCGTAGGCCCCGGTGTCGGAGTCGATCAGGTGCAGGGTGTCGAAGCGCTCGCAGAGCTCACCGGCCTTGGCGTGGCGCATCCACACCCGGTCCCCGACGGACAGCCCGCGGGCGGCCTCGCCGATCAGCGGGGTCTGGACCTCGCCCGCCCCCTCGGTGGCGCTGTAGGACAGGCCCTCGGGCAGGTGCGGGACCGGGGGGCGGTGGGCGTCGATCGGTCCTGAGGCCGGGTAGCCGCCGCCCAGGACGGTGGCGACGTCGGGTGCGGGGCGGCGTACGACGGGCAGCGCGAACAGCGCGGCGGGGCGTCCGCGGAAGGACCGGTACTGGTCGAACAGGTGGGGCTGGTAGAGACCGGACCCGGCGGCCAGCTCGGTCACGGCCCGTTCGCGTCCGGTGGTGTGCAGACTGCCGGTGCCGCCGCCGTTGACGAACCGCAGGGGGGCGACCTCGCGGACGGCGCGGGTGATCGCGGCCCTGCGTCTGGCCAGCTCCAGGGCGGAGCGGCGCTGAACGGCGCGCAGTACGCGCCCGTACAGGGGACGGCCGGGGGGAGCGTCGCCCACGCCGGCGATCTGCCCCTCGTAGGCCATGATCCCGTCGAGTTCCAGCTCGGGGCGGCGCAGGACGGCGCGGGCCAGCGCGGCGGCCTGGTCCGGGGTGCGGACGGGGGAGCGGTAGGCGCCCACGCGGATCCTCGGTCCCAGGGGCTGCCAGCTGGTGTCGATGTCCAGGCACACCCGGATCGGGGGCGCGTCGGGGCCGCGGTCGGCCTTGGCCACGGCGGCGCTGACGAGGTCGAGGTGGGCGGTGTCGTCGACCATCAGGGTGATGACGCGCGCGGCGGCGGGGTCCGCGGCCAGTTCGGTCAGGGCGTCGGTGTCCGCGGTGGGGTAGGCGACGAGGATGTCGTCGCTGAGCGGCTCGGGGTCACCGGTGGCCAGCCAGAGGGCCTCGGGCAGGGTGAAGGCCATGATCCCGGCGTAGCCGGGCAGCGACAGGACCGTGCGCAGCAGCTCCCTGGAGCGCACCGACTTGCTGGCCACGCGGATGGGGCGCCCGTGGGCGCGGCGGGTCAGGTCCGCCGCGTTGGCGCGGAAGGCGGCCAGGTCGACCATCGCGAAGGGGGCCTGGACTTCGCGCGTCGCGGCCTCGTACTTCTCACGCAGTCTCGTCATGTCCTTGAGGATGCCAGAACATGAATGTCTTTCATATTGTCCGAAGGGCCCGACTTTTCGGTGCCCGGCCGATCCGCTGGTGACGCGGGATACGCCGGGAACGACCCCGGCGGTTCCAGGCCCTCGATATCCTGGGGCGTCACGGCTGATCAGCCGGTCGACCCCGGGAGTGGTGCCATTCATGAGCGAGCGCGAGTACGTCCTGACCCTTTCCTGCCCCGACAGCCGGGGCATCGTTGCGGCGGTGGCCAACCTACTGGCCGACCACGGTTGCAACATCACCGAGAGTCAGCAGTACGGTGACCACTTCACCGGTCGTTTCTTCCTCCGGATGCAGTTCGTTGCCGAGGCCGGGCAGGCCGGCGCGGTCGGCGAGGACGCTCTGCGCGGTGCCTTCGCCGCTCTGGCAGGGGACTTCGGCAGCGGTCCCGGCGACTCGTTCGTCGAGTGGACGCTCCAGGCCCGGGACGTGCGCCCGCGCATGATCGTGATGGTGTCCAAGTTCGGACACTGCCTGAACGACCTCCTCTACCGCCAGCGCAGCGGCCTGCTGGACATCGACATCGCCGCGGTGGTCTCCAACCACCCGGACCTGGAGTTCCTGGCCGACTCCTACGGCGTGGACTTCCACCACCTGCCGGTCACCCCGCAGAACAAGCGGGAGCAGGAGGGGCGGATCCTGGAGCTCGTCGACTCCTACGACGTCGACCTCGTGGTGCTGGCCCGCTACATGCAGGTGCTCTCCGAGCAGCTGTGCACCAAGATGTCCGGCCGCATCATCAACATCCACCACTCCTTCCTCCCCAGCTTCAAGGGCGCCCGTCCCTACCACCAGGCGCACCTGCGCGGGGTGAAACTGATCGGCGCCACCGCCCACTACGTCACGGCCGACCTGGACGAGGGCCCGATCATCGAGCAGGAGGTCTCCCGGGTCGACCACACCCACAGCCCCGAGCAGCTCACCGCGATCGGCCGCGACCTGGAGTCCGTGGCCCTGGCGCGCGCCGTGAACTGGCACGCCCAGCGCCGGGTCCTGCTCAACGGAGACAAGACGGTCATCTTCGGCTAGGCGTCCCGGGGGACAGCGCGCCCGGGCTGGCGGAGGCCGCCGGGCCCGGTGACACGGCCGGGGGACAACTCGATTTCGGACGTCAGGGGTACCGGTAGGTGCCCCTGACGTCTTTCTGTTCCAGGCGGGGTTTCGGATGCGTTTTTGGGGGAGGGATGGTAAGACCATGACCCCTCTCACCTGCATTTCATGGCTGTCAGTACCTTGTTGACTACATAGAGTGCGTATATGGTGTGATGAGGTCGAAACCTCTCCGGTCGTCCCGTCCCGGGACGGCTCGGGTTTCGGTCCATCAACCCTGAGTCGAACCGACTCTGATCAGGGAGCACAAATGGGCAAGCACTTCGACGACGCCGTCGGCAAGGGCAAGGAAGCCTTCGGCAAGGCCACCGGGGACACCGGTACCCAGGCCGAGGGCAAGGTCGACCAGACCAAGGCCGGGGCCAAGGACACCGCGGACAAGGCCAAGGGCAAGGCCGAGGAGCTCAAGGACAAGGCCGAGGGCGTGTTCGAGTCCGCGGAGGAGAAGATCAAGGGCGTCTTCAAGAACAAGTAGAAGAGTCCAGGACGGTTTGCGCACTGCGTAGGGGGACCAGTGTCGGACATCAAGACCGAAGCCGCGGTACCGAGCGCCCGCGACGCCGCGGGCAGGCGTGACGCCGCCAACAGGAACGATCAGGGGCACACCCAGATCGCCGACGGTGTCGTCGCCAAGATCGCCGGAATGGCGGCCCGCGAGATCGGCGGCGTCCACGCCATGGGCGGCGGGACCGCCCGCATGGTCGGGGCCGTACGCGACGCCGTGAGCGGCGGCGGTTCCAGCGGCTCGGTGGCACAGGGGGTCTCGGTCGAGGTCGGGGAGCGGCAGGCCGCCGTCGACATCGACCTGGTCGTCGAGTACGGAGCCGCCATCCAGGACCTCGCCGCCGCCGTGCGCCGCAACGTCACAGCGGCGGTCGAGCGGATGACGGGCCTGGAGGTCACCGAGATCAACATCAAGGTGGACGACATCCACCTGCCCGAGGACGACGAGTCCGCCGACGACGGCGACTCCGAACCCAGGGTCCAGTAGTCGTGTCCGGCAGTCGGACCCCGGGCGAGACCGCGCAGGCCATCGCCGAGTCGACCACGCGCTTTCCCGACGTGGTGAAGCTGTCCTCCGGTTCCTTCGGGACCCTGAGCACCGCCGTGCCAGGGGGCAGGGTGAAGGGGGTGGCGGTACGCGACGACTACGTCGAGGTCGGTGTGGTGGTGCGCTACGGGCGTCCGCTGCCGGAGATCGCCGCCGAGATCCGTCGGGGCCTGGCCTCGGAAGCCGACGGCCGCGTCGTCCACGTGTCCGTGGAGGACGTGGTCGCCGGCCTCGGCGACGGCGCACGCGCTGCCATCTGAACACAGACCTACAAGCAGGGCGTTCTGATTAGAGGGGGTAGCCATGTGGCCCATCGTTGGACTGTCCTACGGGACGGTGCTCGGGCTCGCGGCGGCGTTCGGCGGGTTTCCCGCCTTCGCGCTGGTTCTGGTCCTCGGCCTCGTCGGGTTCGTCGCGGGCCGGGCGATGGAGGGCGAGATCGACCTCGCCGAGATGTTCACACGGCGGTCGGCGTAGACAGGGGTGAGGTCGTGGTCGGCGTTCGGAGCGATACGGTCCCCCGCCAGCGGGAGGCCGTGTCCCCGGGGGAGGCGGCCGGAAGGCACGCCCGGGCGCGGGATCCGGGAGGGCGGACGGACATCCCCGGGGCCGTCATCGAGAAGGCGGCGGCCAAGGCCGCCGGAGAGGTGTCCGGGGCGCGTGCCGCGCGGTCGAGGGCGGCACGCGCCCGCGTCAGCGGGGAGGTCGTCCTGCTGAAGCTGCGCATCGAGGTGAGCTACCCGCGTCCGACGCTCCAGGTCGCCCGGGCGGTACGAGGACACGTCAAGGACCGGATCGAGCAGATCACCGGCAAACAGGTCCACCACATCGACATCGAGATCGCGGAGTTGGTGCGCTGACATGACCACCGTGGAAGAGGTGCTCGGCAGTCCGAGCCAGGGAATCGACCGTCGGGCCAAGCGGGTCGCCGTCCACACGTTCCGACCGCGCCGGTCGTGGCCGGCGGTGCTCACCGGTTTCCTGATCCTGGTGGTGGCCGTGATCGCTGCCGCCGAGGTCATCGCCGCCCTCGCCGGCAACCCGCTGCGGCTGATCCCGGTCGGCGCGGCGACCGACTACGCCGGTGCCACCACGTGGTCGGAGCCGTCGGTGCAGATCGCCTCGGCGGTCCTGGCCCTGATCGGTCTGGCCCTGATCGTGGTGGCCCTGGCCCCGGGGCGCAGCCGGTGGACCGCGCTGCGCACCGACGATCCGGCACTGGTGGTCGGTCTGACCCGACCCGCACTGCGCCGGGCCGTGGCCGCCGCTGCCCAGGACGTGAGCGGGGTCGACAGCGTCAACGTGGCGGTACGCGGCAACAAGCTCCGCGTCCACGTGCGCACCGGCATGCGTGAGTCGGGCGAACTGCCCGGCGAGGTGACCGCGGCCGTGGAGCACCGCCTGGAGGAACTGGCCCCGCTGCGCAGCATGCGGATCGCCACGCACGTTCGATTCGCGGAGGGCTGACATGGCGCGCGACAGGTGTCGGAGGTCGGCCAGGGGCAACCGTCTGGGACTGGTGATCGTGGGTACCGTCCTGCTGGCGGCGGGCCTGGCCGCGCTGGCCGCGGGACAGGGCCTCCTCGGCGGCGAACTGGCCGCCTCACCGCTGCTCGGCGACCGGGTCAACGAGGTGCTCGCCCAGCAGTGGGTGCCCTACGTGGCGGTGGCCGTCGCCTTCGTGTCCGGCTTCCTCGCCCTGCGGTGGCTGATGGTGCAGGGCATGAACGACACGGTGGGCCGGCTCTTCCTGGAACACGACGACGCGGGCAACGTGGAGATGAGCGAGAACGTGGCCCGCGGCGCCCTGGAACAGGAGGTCGCCGACTACCCCGGGGTCCGCAGGGCACGGGCCCGGCTGACCGAGTCCAGCGACAGCCCTCACCTGCGGCTGGCGCTGACCCTGGAGGACGACGCCGACGTGGCCGGTGTCTGGAAGCGGGTGCGCTCGGAGGCGATCGCCAACCTGCGCGGCGCCCTCCAACTGGAACGGGTGCCCGCCGTCATCCGGATGTCGATGACCGCCCCCGCCAAGAACCCCAGGCGCAGTCTGGCCTGAATCCACGACGAGCACGTGAGGGGTCGGCGCGCCGAGTGCGCCGACCCCTCTTCCGTGTGTTCCTCGCTTGCCTCGCCCGGTGCGCCGGACTACTGCCAGGTGTTGAACAGGTCAGGGTTCTCGAGTTGGAACGCTTCCTCGGGCTCGCTGGAGCCGTCGACCGGCACCCGGTACCAGCTCGCCTCGCCGGTCGCCGGCTTGGAGCGGAAGAGGATCTCGGTGCGGTCGGGGGAGAGAAGGGGGTTCTCGTTGGTTCGCGGACCTTCGGGGATGAGGGTGCGATCGACCGGAGCGTAATCCTCGTTGAAGGAGGGGCGGTTCTGTTCCTCCTCGGACTGGCTGAACTCCGCCAGCAGTTCTTCGGTGAACTCCCAGACCGACAGCTCGTTGTCCTTCAGAAGCAGGGTGTTCTCGTCGATGAACAAGGGCTTGGCGGTTGTCTCCAGACCCAACCGGTATTCGCTCTGGTCGGAGATTCCTCCGCTGATCAGATCGGGGTTGTCGGCGAGGGCGGTCTCCATGTCGATGAAGGACAGCTGGGTCGAGTTCCCGATGACCTCCGCGTAGAGCAGCGTCTCGCTGTCCGGGGACTCCAGAGTGCTCGCCACCTTCGCGCTGCTCACGGCATCCGGGGTGAGGGGCCAGGCGAGGGGGCCCTGGACGGCGATACCGCTCTCGGGCAGGACGGCGAGGTTGTCGCAGTTCTCGGCGCCTTCACAGGTGCCGAGGTCGTTGACCTCCCCGCTGTGCAGATCCATGGTCTGGATGGTGCCCTCGTTGGTGCTGGTGTCGTATGCGACGAAGAGGATGCGCTCGTTGACCGCGTCGTAGACGGGGGTCCGGTAGTCAACGGGGGTGCTGAAGTCGGAGACCTCCTGTTCGGGGGCGAGGGTGGTGACGGCGCCCTCCTCGGAGATCACCCCGAAGGTCTCCACGGTGTTGCCGTTGACCTCCTCGCTGTAGGCGCGCAGGAGCAGGTGTTCGTGGGGGGACACGCTGATGAGCTGCCCGCCGCAGGAATCGAAGTCGTTGTCGTAGTTCAGTTCCTCGGCGTCCGCGGCCCGCCCGTGGCCGAGCGCCTCGGAAGTGTCCGCGGCCACCAGATCACTGGAGAAGGTCACAGTGGTGATCTCGGTACCGTCGTCGGCCGAGTAGAGGGTGAAGGTGCCGTCGGAGCCGTCACAGTCTCTGGAGAAAAGGCCGGATTCGGTGATGGAGGACTGATCCGGATTCTCCTCGGCGGCCTCTTCGGCAGACGCGTTCTCCTCGCCCTCGGCGGGGGAGGAACCCTCGGCGTCGGACCCGCCGCAGGCGGAGAGCAACAGGGCTGCCGCGGCCATGGGGGCGAGTACGCGGAAGGACCAGGGAAGTGTTTGGGAAGTCACGAGCGAAATCTATACTATCCACGGACGGTACGAATTCGCGGGGTTCTGGGAATGGCCGTGAAAAAGTCCGCCTGTTTCTCGTGAAAATCAGCGGAAAACAAGTCGGGCCGATGATCACCCTTGATCGAACGACCACGTCCGCAGGAGAGGGCCGAAAGCGTCCGAATGGGGCGAGTCTGGTGGCGAGCTGGGCTCAAGCCACCAGACCCGGGGTGACGGTCGACATGGGCGAGCGGGTGGGAGGCTCGAGCCCGGTTGCCGACCGTGCGTCCGGTACAACCCGAGATGTTCCCGAGCTATTCCCGGTTGGGCGCTCCGGCTCCCGCCGTCCCGCTATGGCCCCTGGTTCAGCATTCGATGACGTTGACGGCGAGGCCGCCGCGGCTGGTCTCCTTGTACTTGTCGTGCATGTCGCGGCCGGTGTCGCGCATCGTCCTGATGACCTTGTCCAGGCTCACGAAGTGGCTCCCGTCGCCGCGCAGGGCCATCCGAGTGGCGCTGATCGCCTTGACGGAGGCGAGCGCGTTGCGTTCGATGCAGGGGATCTGGACCAGACCGCCGATCGGGTCGCAGGTCAGACCCAGGTTGTGCTCCATGGCGATCTCCGCGGCGTTCTCCACCTGGGCCGGGGAACCGCCCAGCACCTCGGCCAGACCGGCCGCCGCCATCGAGGAGGCCGAACCCACCTCGCCCTGGCAGCCCACCTCGGCACCGGAGATGGACGCGTTCTGCTTGAACAGTATGCCGATGGCCGCGGCGGTGAGCATGAACCGGACCACGCCGTCGTCACCCGCACCCGGGCTGAAGTGCAGGTAGTAGTGCAGGACCGCCGGGACGATGCCCGCGGCGCCGTTGGTCGGGGCGGTCACCACGCGCCCGCCCGCGGCGTTCTCCTCGTTGACCGCCAGCGCGTACAGCGTGATCCAGTCGCTGCCGCGCATCGGGTCGGGGTCCACGTGGGTTGGGGCGAGCAGACCGTGCTCGTCGCAGTTGCCGCCCAGCTGGCGGTAGAGCCGGTGCGCCCGCCGGGGCACCTTCAGACCGCCGGGCAGGCTGCCCTCGGTCGAGACACCGCGCCGCACGCACTGGCGCATCGCCGTCCAGATCTCCAGCAGCTCCGCGCGGATCTGCGCGGGGGTGCGGCCGAAGGCCTGCTCGTTGGCGAGCATCAGGGCGCTGATCGACATGTCCGTCTGTTCGCACAGCTTCAGGAGCTCTTCGGCGCTGTCGAAGGGATAGGGGACCTCGGTGTCGTCGGCCTTGATCCGGTCCGCTCCCGCGGCCCGCTCGTCCACGACGAAACCGCCGCCGACCGAGTAGTACACCTTGGCCGCCACCTCGGCGCCCGCGGAGTCCAGTGCCACGAAGCGCATCCCGTTCGGGTGGCCGGGCAGGCTCTCCTTGCGGCGGAAGTCGACGTCGACCGACGGGTCGAACGTCACCGGCGGACCCTCGGGGCCGCCCAGGTACAGCGTCCGGGCCGTCCGGACCCCCTCCACCAGCCGGGGGACCGCGTCCACGTCCACGTCCTCGGGGGTCTGACCCATCAGCCCCAGGATCACGGCCGTGTCGCTGCCGTGCCCCTTGCCGGTGAGCGCCAGGGAGCCGTACAGCTCCGCTCGCACGTGGGACACACGGGACAGGAGGTCCTCGCTGCGCAGTCCGGACACGAAGGTCCGGGCCGCCTTCATCGGGCCGACGGTGTGCGAACTGGACGGTCCGATACCGATCTTGAACAGGTCGAAGACGCTGATGGCCATGGCTGTCCTCCTCGTTGAGCACAGGGGTGGGGCCGTGGTGACCGGCGCCGTGTGGGCCCTCGCGGCCCACACGGCGGGCACTGCTACAGGTTCGGGTAGAGCGGGCGCTTGGCCGCCAGGGCGCTGACGCGGTCGCGCAGGGCGGCCTCGTCGAACTCCGGCTTGAGCGCGTCGGCGATGACGTCGGCGACCTCCGCGAAGTCACCCTCGTCGAAACCGCGCGTGGCCAGGGCCGGGGTGCCGATCCGCAGACCCGAGGTCACCATCGGCGGCCGCGGGTCGTTGGGGACCGCGTTGCGGTTGACCGTGATGCCGACCGCGTGCAGCCGGTCCTCGGCCTCCTGGCCGTTGAGCTCGGAGTTCACCAGGTCGACCAGGACCAGGTGGACGTCCGTGCCGCCGGTCAGGACCTTGACGCCGACCTCGGCCGCGTCCGGCTGGGTGAGCCGCTCGGCGAGGATGCGAGCACCCGCCACCGTACGGCGCTGGCGCTCGGCGAACTCCTCGCTCGCCGCGACCTTGAACGAGACCGCCTTGGCCGCGATCACGTGCTCCAGCGGGCCGCCCTGCATGCCGGGGAAGACCGCGGAGTTGATCTTCTTGCCCAGCTCGGCCTTGGACAGGATCATGCCGCCGCGCGGGCCGCCGAGGGTCTTGTGGGTCGTGGTGGTGACTACGTCGGCGAACGGCACCGGGTTGGGGTGCAGCCCGGCCGCGACCAGACCGGCGAAGTGCGCCATGTCCACCATGAGCAGCGCACCGACCTCGTCGGCGATCTCGCGGAACTTCGCGAAGTCGAGCTGACGCGGGTAGGCGGACCAGCCCGCGACGATCATCTTCGGCTGGTGCTCCTTGGCGAGCGCCGCGACCTCGTCGTAGTCGACGGTGCCGTCCTCGTCACGCACGTGGTAGGCCACGGCGTTGAGGATCTTGCCGGAGTAGTTGATCCGCATGCCGTGGGTCAGGTGACCACCGTGGGCCAGGTCCAGGCCCAGGATGGTGTCGCCCGGCTTGAGCAGCGCGAAGTACACGGCCGTGTTGGCCTGTGCGCCGGAGTGGGGCTGCACGTTGGCGTGCTCGGCGCCGAACAGTTCCTTGGCGCGGTCGATCGCCAGCTGCTCGATCACGTCGACGTGCTCGCAGCCGCCGTAGTAGCGGCGGCCGGGGTAGCCCTCGGCGTACTTGTTGGTCAGGACGGTGCCCTGGGCCTCCAGGACCGCCTGGGGCGCGAAGTTCTCGGAGGCGATCATCTCGAGGGTGTCGCGCTGGCGGGCCAGTTCGGCGTCGACCGCGGCCGCCACCTCGGGGTCCAGCTCACCGAGGGTCTGGTTGAGCAGGTTGTCGCTGGTCATGCTAGTTCTCGCCTTCGGTCAGCTTGGTGTACTCCTCGGCGGAGAGCAGGTTCGCGGGCTCCTCGGAGATCCGTACCTTGAACAGCCAACCGCCCTCGAAGGGCGCGGAGTTGATCGTCTCGGGGGCGTCCTCGAGGGCCGCGTTGACCTCGACGATCTCTCCGCTCACGGGGGAGTAGATGTCGCTGACGGACTTGGTGGACTCCACCTCGCCCGCGGTGTCACCGGCGGCGACCTCGCTGCCGACCTCGGGGGACTCGACGTAGACGATGTCGCCCAGCGCCTCGGCGGCGAACGCGGTGATCCCGACGGTGGCGATCCCGTCCTCGACCGCGACCCACTCGTGTTTGGCGGTGTAACCCAGCTCCGTGGGAACGCTCACTTCAACTCTCCTTGGAGGTGTTCCATTTGTCTGCCGTGCGCCCGTACGGCGACCCGGCCCGGCCTACGCCTGGTCACGCCCCGTCCGTGCCGGTTCCTCGTGGGAATCCAGCCGGTGGCGCGTGCAGGTCGTCGGGGCCGCGTGGTGGCGGCCCCAGGTTCCTACGGCTGCCGCTTGTAGAACGGCAGCTCGACCACGTCGACTTCCTCGCCCCGTCCGCGCACGTCCACGGTGAACGAGCCGGTCGCGGTGTCGAGGTCGCCGTCCACGTAGGCCATGGCGATGGGGCGGCCCAGGGTGGGGGAGGGGGCGCCACTGGTGGTGACTCCGACGACGGCTCCGTCGCGCAGCACGTCCTGGCCCTTGCGCAAGGGCCGGCGGCCACGGGAGGCGAGCCCGATCAGGCGCCGCTCCCGCGAGGTGCGCGAGGCCTCCTCCAGGGCGGCGCGGCCGACGAAGTCGCCCGTCTTGTCGAACTTGACCACGCGGCCGAGGCCGGCGTCGAAGGGGGTGAGCTCCGAGGTGAGCTCCTGGCCGTAGAGCGGCATCCCGGCCTCCATGCGGAGGGTGTCGCGGGAGGAGAGTCCGGCCGGGACCAGCCCGTGCGGGGCGCCCTCGGCCATGAGGGCGGCCCAGATCTCGGGCGCCTTGTCGGCGGGCTTGACGAAGATCTCGAAACCGTCCTCACCGGTGTACCCGGTGCGGGCGAGCAGGACCGGAACCCCGGCCACCGTGTGCTCGTACCCGGCGTAGTAGCGGATCTCGTCGAGGTCGGCGTCCGTGAGCGGGGCGAGGATCTCCACCGCGCGCGGGCCCTGGATCGCGATGAGCGAGTAGGCGGCGGACTCGTCCGCGACCTCGACGTCGAAGCCGGCGGCGCGCTCGGCCAGGGCGGAGGCGACGACGGGCACGTTGGCCGCGTTCGCCACGACGAGGTACTCGTCCTCGGCCAGGCGGTAGACGATGAGGTCGTCCAGGACCCCGCCGTCCTCGGCGGTGATCATCGTGTAGCGGGCGCGGCCCACCTTGACCTTGGAGAGGAAGCCGACCAGGGCGTGGTCGAGGGCCTCCGCGGCCTGTGGGCCGGTCAGCCGGATCTCACCCATGTGGGAGAGGTCGAAGAGCCCGGCGGCCTCGCGGACCGCGGTGTGCTCGGCGGTCTCGCTGCTGTAGCGGAGCGGCATGAGCCACCCGGCGAAGTCGACGAGCGTCGCCCCTGCCTCTTCGTGGACCTTGTGCAGCGCCGTGATACGCGGCGCGGACGTGGGATCTGACATGGGCACTCCCGAGAGGATGGGCGTCGTGTCGTGCGAAAGGCGTTGCCATCCTCCCCCTCTGTCATGGGTGCCTGAGAGCTTCACCGCGCGCTCGGCGTGGTTTGCACCTTCGGCGAGGGAACGTGTCCCTGCTTTCCAGAGTGGTCTCGCCCGTACGGTCCGCTGTGCCTGAGAGGTTGTCATCGGGGAGGGATTGCTCCTTCGGCGGCCCACGCTGGATACGCGGACTCTCTCCCGTACGGGGTCAGCAACACGCTCAGCCTAGCAGCGGCGACGCAGGGCGCCCAAGACTGGCCAGCCGGTTGTGGACAACCCTGGCGAACCCCGGTCCGAGGGGGACACCGCACCGTAGGGTGTCCCTTGAGGAACGGTGCCGGGTGACGGGTGGGCAGGAGCTAGCTTTGTCGGTGGACGTTCCTTCGGACAGCCTGTGGAGGAGACGAGTGCGTACCGACACCGAACACGCTCCCGGGAGGCCCGGGCGCGCTCCCGGCCGATTCGCCGTCGGCGCGGTCGGCTGTGCCATCACCCTGTTCGCCGGGACCGCCTGCGGCGGGGCCGAGGAGGACTCCGGGGCGGCCCAGGGGACCGTCGGCAGCCCCGTTCAGCTGGGCGACGTGCAGACCGTGGAACGCGAGGACCTCGAGGCCGTCTTCGCCGAGGCCGGAGTGAGCGGGACGTTCGTGCTCTTCGACGCCGGTGACCGGTCCGCGGTCGTGGTGAACCCGGAGGGCGCGCGCGAGCGCGCCGTGCCCGCGTCCACGTTCAAGCTGCCGAACACGCTGATCGCCCTCCAGACCGGAGAGGTGGCCGACGTCGACGAGGCCGTCTCCACCGCGTCCGGTGAGGAGCTGAGCCTGCGCGAGGCCCTGCCCGCCACCGATGTCCCGGTGCACCAGGAGGTGGCCGACCGGATCGGGTTCGACCGGATGTCCACCTGGGTGGACCGCTTCGACTACGGCAACCGCCAGCTGGGCGAAGAGGGCGACATGGACCGCTTCTGGCTGGAGGGTCCGCTGGAGATCTCCGCGCTGGAACAGGCCACCTTCGTCGCCGAGCTCGCCCGCGAGGAACTGCCCGTGGACGTCGAGCACCAGCAGGCGGTGCGCGAGCTGCTCAGGGTCGAGGAGGGCGCGGACCACCAGCTCTTCGGCCGGACCGGCCTGGGTGTGAACGTCGACCCTGTGCCGGGCTGGTGGGTCGGCTGGGTCGAGCACGGAGACGAGCTGCACACGTTCGCGCTGCGCCTGGAGATCGAGGAGGAGGGCGACGCCGACCTGCGCGAGTCCCTGGGCCGTGAGCTCCTGGTCGCCCTGGAGGTCCTTCCCCCGGAGTAGCCCGTGTCCGCGGTGTCCTTCCTCGGCGGGACGCCGATCGGCCCGGGCGCGCGCTCGCACACCTGTTCCAACGGCCCGCACCCGAAAGAAGGAGCCCCCATGACCGGCGCCAGGACCCTCTACCGGGACCTCACCCTCGTCGACGGCACCGGGGCCGCCCCGCTCGCGGACGCCGCGGTCCTCGTCGAGGACGGGGTGATCGTCTACGCGGGCCCCGCCGCCGACGCGCCCCGGGCCCGCCCCGAGGACACCGTGGAGAGCCTGGACGGGCGCACACTGCTGCCCGGTTTCATCGACACCCACGTGCACTTCGGATTCGCCGACGGTCGCGCCCTGGCCGCCAACAACGCGGACGTCTCCCGCAGCCTGCACGCCTTCGAGTCCGCCGAACGGATGCGCGTCACCCTGGAGGCGGGCGTGACCGGCGCCCGTGACCTCGGCGGGGCCGACGCCGGGTTCCGGATCGCCCAGGAGCGGGGCCTGATCCGGGGACCGCGCCTGAGCATGGCGCTGCGCCTGATGAGCCACACCGGCGGCCACGCCGACTTCACCCTGCCCTCGGGCGCCAACTCGCACGACTGCGAGCACACCGCCGCGGAGATCGCCGACTCCCCCCAGGAGGTCCGGGTGGCCACCCGCCGCCTCATCCGGGACGGCGCCGACGTGATCAAGGTGTGCGCGACCGGCGGTCTCTCCAGCCCTTCCGACGGCCCCACCGACGAGGGGATCACCGAGGAGGAGATCGCGGTGATCGTCGCCGAGACCGCGAGGCACGGCGGGCGGCCGGTGGCCGCGCACGCCCAGGGCGCGGCGGGGATCAGGAACGCGGTACGCGGCGGTGCGGCCAGCATCGAGCACGGCTACCTGATCGACGACGAGGGCATCGACCTCATGCTGGAGCACGGCACGTTCCTGGTGCCGACCCTGACCACGTTCGACTTCGCGGACCGCATCCACCTGATGTCGCGGAAGTCGATCGACACCAAGCGGGCACTGGCCGACGAGACCTACGAGCGGATCTCGCACGCGGTCAGCCGCGGGGTGCGGGTCGCGATGGGCACCGACGCGGGGATCTCCGAGCACGGCCGCAACCTGCGCGAACTCGCCCAGCTGGTGTCCGTGGGGCTGTCCCCGATGGACGCGATCGTGGCGGGCACGCGCAACGCCGCCGAGCTGGTGGGCGCGGCCGACCGGACGGGCACGGTCCAGGCGGGCAGGCTCGCCGACCTCGTGGTGTGCGAGGGCGACCCGGTCGCCGACATCGCCCTGCTGGGTGATCGGGACAACGTCGTGCTGGTCGTCCAGGGCGGCGAGACCGTCAAGGACACCCGGGCCTGAACCGGCGGACAGCGCGGAAGGGCCCGACACGTCGCTCGTGTCGGGCCCTTCCGCTGACCGGTGTGTCTCAGACGGTGTTCTTACGGCGCCGGCGCACGGCCTCGGCGAGGTTCTCCAGGACGCCCTCGGTGGTCTCCCAGCTCATGCACTTGTCGGTGATGGACTGGCCGTAGGTGAGCTGGTCCGGGTCACCCAGCTTCTGGGCACCCTCCTCGATGAAGCTCTCCAGCATCACACCGACGATGCCCTTCTGGCCCTCGGCGACCTGGGCGGCGATCTCCCGGGAGACCTGCGCCTGGCGGACGTGGTCCTTGCCGCTGTTGGCGTGGCTGGCGTCGATCATCAGACGGCGCGGCAGCTTCGACTTCTCGATGACGTCCAGGGCCGAGCCCACCGACTCGGAGCCGTGGTTGGGGCCGCTGCGGCCGCCGCGCAGGATGACGTGGCAGTCCGGGTTGCCGTCGGTGACCACGACCGAGCCGGCGCCCGCCGGGTCCACGCCGAAGAAGGTGTGGGAGGCGGCAGCCGCGCCCACGGCGTCCACGGCCACCTGCACGTCTCCGTCGGTGCCGTTCTTGAAGCCGACCGGGGTGCTCAGGCCGCTGCTGAGCTGGCGGTGCACCTGGCTCTCGGTGGTGCGGGCGCCGATCGCACCCCAGGACACCACGTCGGCGATGTACTGGGGGGTGATCGGGTCGAGGAACTCGGTGCCCGCGGGCAGGCCCAGGGCGTTGATGTCGATGAGCAGCTTGCGGGCGGTGCGCAGGCCGCGGTGCACGTCGTAGGTGTCGTCCAGGCCCGGGTCGTTGATCAGGCCCTTCCAGCCCACCGTGGTGCGGGGCTTCTCGAAGTACACGCGCATGACCACGCACAGCTCGCCGCTGACCGACGGGACCAGGTCGCGCAGGCGCCGGGCGTAGTCCAGGGCCGACTCCGTGTCGTGCACCGAGCAGGGACCGACGACGACCAGGAGGCGGTCGTCCTCGCCGTCCAGCACACGCTTGACCTCGGCGCGCGAGCTCTCCACCAGGGCGGTGCTCTCCTCGCTCATCGGGAGCTCGGCGAGCAGGTCCCGGGGGGCGATGAGCGGCTTGTAGCTTGCCACCCGTGTGTCGTTGGTGCTCGTCATCGTCTCCCCTAGGTCCCGTCAGGCTGATCGTGTCGCAACAAAACCGTAGCGCGCCCCGGAACTCCGGACACGATCGCGTCGGCAATTCGGTGGGAAACGGGGGATGGGAAAGACCACACCGGCGCATTCCGGAAGGAGGCGTCCCAGAGGTTGAGACGAAAATGCGCGGTGACCATTCCCGCCGGGACCCTTCGAGCGCCGGGCGCTCAGTCCTTCAGCCCTGGGAGGTCCTCCTCCCAGAACTCGCGCGGGTTGCGCGTGCCGTCGGTGACCGTGCCGCGCTCGGCCTCGGCCTGGCGCAGCTGCACTCGTCGGATCTTACCCGAGGCGGTCTTGGGCAGAGCGGTGAACTCCAGGCGGCGGACCCTCTTGTACGGCGACAGGCGGTCGCGGACGTACTCCAGGAGGGCGCGGGCGGTGTCGGCGTCGGGTGCCGCGCCCTCGGCCAGGGAGACGTACGCCTTGGCGACCGACATGCGCAGCGGGTCGGGGGAGGGGACGACCGCGGCCTCGGCCACGTATTCGTGTTCGATCAGAACACTTTCCAGTTCAAATGGTGAGATGCGGTAATCCGAGGCCTTGAACACATCGTCGGAGCGGCCGATATAGGTAATGTAACCGCGCGAATCCCGCATGGCGATGTCCCCGGTGCGGTACAGGCCGCGCCGGGTCGCCTCCCGGGTGCGTTCGGGGTTGTCGGAGTAGCCGCGCATCGCCCCCACGGGTTCGTCGGCCAGGTCCACGCAGATCTCGCCCGTGTCCGCGGGCTCCTCGGTCTCCGGGTCGACGAGGACGATGTCGTAACCGGGCATGGGCCGTCCCATCGACCCCGGAACCACCTCCTGCCCGGGGCCGTTGCCGACCAGCAGGGTGGTCTCGGTCTGCCCGAACCCGTCGCGCACCGTGATCCCCCACGCGTCACGGATGCGGTCCACGATCTCCGGGTTGAGCGGTTCCCCGGCGGAGACCGCCTCGCGCAGCCCCACCTCCCACGCCCCCGGGTCGGCCTGGAGCAGCATCCGCCAGGCCGTCGGCGGTGCGCAGAGCGTACGCACCCCGCAGCGCACCACCGCGTCCAGCAGGGCCGCCGGGTCGAACCGTTCCTGGTTGAGCACCAGCACCGTGGCCTCGGCGTTCCACGGAGCGAAAACGCTGCTGTAGGCGTGCTTGGCCCAGCCGGGCGCGGACACGTTCAGGTGCACGTCGCCGGGTCGGACGCCCAGCCAGTACATGGTGGAGAGGTGGCCCACCGGATAGGAGCTCTGGGTGTGGGTGACCAGCTTGGGGCGCGCGGTGGTGCCCGAGGTGAAGTACAGCAGGAGGGGGTCGTCGGGCTCGGTGTGCCGGGGCTGGGTGAACTCCAGCCCGGAGTGCTCGGAGTCCGGGTAGCTGAGCCACCCGTCCATGTAGCCCACGCAGATCCGGGTCCAGTGGCCGTCCAGGTTCGCGAACCGCGCGGTCTCGGCGGGGGAGCAGATCACGTGGGCGATGTCGCCCCGGTCCAGCCGGTCCACCAGGTCGCCCTCGGACAGGTTGGTCGCGGTCGGGGTGATCACGGCGCCCAGCTTGATCGCGGCGAGCAGGGTCTCCCACAGCTCGACCTGGTTCCCGAGCATGAGCATGATCCGGTCCCCCGGGTGCACGCCCTGGCCGATCAGCCAGTTCGCCACCTGGTTGGAGCGCTCCGACAGCTGCCGGTAGGTGTGGTGGGCCTCCGTGCCGTCCTCCTCGACCAGCCAGAGCGCCGTCCGGTCCGGGCGCGTGGCCGCCACCAGGTCGAAGTGGTCCAGAGCCCAGTTGAACCGTTCCGGCCGGGGCCACGTGAACTCCCGGTGGGCCGTCTCCTGGTCCTCCCGGTGCTGTAGGAGCAGGTCCCGCGCGGCGCGGAACTCCCGTGCCCCCTCGGACATCTCGTGCGACATCGAAGGCCTCCGCTTCGGGGGCGGGCGCGCCGTGCGCGCCGCCCACGGGCTCCCGGCCACCGGACGGGTGGCGGGACGGGGTGTGCCCCTGCGGTTCTACCCGCAACCGGCCGTCCCGACCCCTCGCCCGCCGAACCCCGGAGCCGCCCGGACGCGCCGTGGGCGCCCGCCCGGGCCTCCGAGGCGTATCGGGGAGGATGTCCGCCCCGTGGGGCACCTCTAGGATGGTTGCCCATGGAGGAACTTCGCGGACATCACGCCATCTGGCGTTTCGACGAGGAGAACGTGCGCGTCAGTTTCGGCACCGGACGCAAGGTTCCGACCCTGTTCAAGGCGCTCGGCCAGTGCTCGGTCCCGCTGGCGGCCGTACGCGAGGTGGAGTTCGACCCCGGTGACCGCAAGCACGGGTGGCGGCTCCGCCTGCGCCTGGTGGACGGGGCCGACCCCTACGCGCGCCTGGAGACCTCGGGCGCCGCCCAGAACACCACACCGCTGCAGCTGACCGGTCCGCACGACCTGGAACTGGTCGCCGAGTACAGCGCGGACCGGATCGCCGAGTCCGCCCGCTACGCACGTGAGATCCTCACCGCGCCGCTCGATCCCGTACGGGCCGCCCTGGGACTGGTGGCCAGGCCGCCCCTGCAGGCACGCACCGGGGAGGGCTCCGCCTCCTTCGACGGGCAGCGCGTGCGGCTCCAGTGGGACGGTTGGATGGCCAGCACCGCGAAGGGGACGGAGAAGTCACGCGAGTTCCCCTTCGGCGAGATCGAGAGCCTCCAGTGGTTCCCGCAGATCGACTTCGACGAGGGTTTCCTGCGCGTGGTGCTGCGCGGGGTCACCCTGCCCGAGGCGTCCGGCCTGGAGAACGACTTCTTCACCCTGGCCTCGCACGGCCTGAAGGGCAGCGAGGAGAGCCTGCTGCTGGCGGCCACCGTCAACGCCCACATCGCCCTGGCGCAGGCGGGGACCGCCGTGGAGGGCTCCGGGGAGCCCGCCGGGCTGGAGGCCGCGCGCCCGGCCGACGACAGCGAGGCGATCTTCGCCAAGATCCGGGAGCTGGGCAGCCTCCACGCCGAGGGTCTGCTGACCGACAGCGAGTTCAGCGCCAAGAAGGCCGAGCTCCTGGACCGGCTCTGATCCCGGTTCCGGGGGACGACACGGCACAGCCACGACCAGTACAGACACACACCCGCGACGAAAGGTCCCACGTTTTGCGCACCTTGTACCCGTCCAT
The DNA here is from genome assembly GCF_000341085.1 of Nocardiopsis ganjiahuensis DSM 45031. Classification (GTDB taxonomy): domain Bacteria; phylum Actinomycetota; class Actinomycetes; order Streptosporangiales; family Streptosporangiaceae; genus Nocardiopsis; species Nocardiopsis ganjiahuensis. The sequence continues at coordinate 48,418 of NZ_ANBA01000017.1, forward strand.
CGAGCCGTACGACTCGGGCATGCTCGACGTCGGCGACGGACACCGCGTCTACTGGGAGCTGTGCGGCAACCCCGCGGGCAAGCCCGTGGTGTTCCTGCACGGTGGCCCGGGCGGCGGCTGCACCCCCGACCACCGCCGGCTCTTCGATCCGGAGAAGTACCGCATCCTCCTGTTCGACCAGCGCAACTGCGGGCGTTCCACCCCGCACGCCAGCCGTATGGACGCGGACCTGTCCACCAACACCACCTGGTCGCTGGTCGGCGACATGGAGCGCCTGCGCGAGATGATCGGCGTGGACGCGTGGCAGGTCTTCGGCGGCTCCTGGGGCAGCTGCCTGGCCCTCGCCTACGCCCAGAAGCACCCCGAACGTGTCACCGAGCTGGTCGTGCGCGGCATCTTCACACTGCGCGACCAGGAGCTGCGCTGGTTCTACCAGGAGGGCGCCTCGAACCTCTTCCCGGACCTGTGGGAGTCCTACCTGGCCCCCATCCCGGAGGAGGAGCGCGACGACCTCATCGGCGCCTACGCCCGCCGTCTGGAGTCCCCGGACCGGGAGGTGCGGCTCGAGGCCGCCCGCGCGTGGAGCGTGTGGGAGGGGTCGACGATCACGCTGCGGCCCAACCCCGCGCTGCGCGAGCACCACGCGGACGAGGACTACGCGCTGGCCTTCGCCCGGATCGAGAACCACTACTTCCACAACAAGGGCTTCCTCACGCCGGAGCAGCTCATCGAGGGCGCGGAGCGCATCCGCCACATCCCCGGTGTGATCATCCAGGGCCGTTACGACGTGTGCACCCCGATGCGCACCGCCTACGACCTGCACCGTGCCTGGCCGGAGGCGGAGTTCCACGTCATCGACGACGCGGGTCACGCCTTCAGCGAGCCGGGCATCCTCGACCAGCTGATCGAGGCCACCGACCGCTTCGCCAAGTAGCGGCGAGCGGCGGGCGGGAACCCGGTGAGCGGGGGCGCGCCGTACACGGCGCGCCCCCGCTGCCCGTTCAGTGGAAGTAGGGGGCCGCACAGTGCGAGCGGTCGACGAACTCGGGGGCGGACGAACCGAGCAGGTCGTGTTCGGCCAGCAGTGAACGGGCCCGTTCACGGGAGAGGTTCCCGGCACCGAAGCCGTCCGCGGTCCGCAGACGGTCCCCGATCCGGTCGAGGGCGCAGCCCCGGTCGTCGCCCTCCAGTTCGATGAGCCCCGGCACGGCGTCCGCGGACAGCCCGCGCAGGTACCAGGTGTCCACCTCGGCGAGGTCGAGGTCGTGGTGGCTCTCGGCGATGCGCAGGTCGGGATCGCTGTAGGCGAACACGGTCAGGGCCACCGCGCCCAGGGCGACGGCGGCGCGCGGCAGCCACCGGGTCCGGCGGCCCAGGGAGTCGAGCACGCCCGCGACCAGGATCAGGACGAACAGCAGCGCGCTCCACACGATCCACGCCTCGGCGGCGACCCGCAGCCGGGTCAGTCCGAACACGTCGATGTACAGCTGGAGCCGCATCATCGCCGAGGCCAGGATGACCAGGGTCAGGAAGCACAGCGCGCCGAGCATCGAGTTGCGCAGGAGCCGGGTTCCCGAAAGGCCCGGCACCAGCCGCACCACCAGGGCGACCACGCCGAGCACGAGCAGGCTCACCACCACCAGCTGGAAGAAGCCCTGGCGGGCGTATTCCGCGTAGATGACCCCGGCGACCCGCTGAACGTACTCGTCACCGCCGAACATGGCGGTGGCCTGGACCGCGAGGAAGGCCGTGAACAGGGCGGCCAGGGCGCCGAGCGGCACCGTCCACACCCAGACCGGCCACGGCGGGGCGGAGGCCTCCGGGTCGGGGGCCGGCACGGGGAAGCCCGGGGGAGTCGCCCGGGGCGTGACGGACCCCGGGACGGGGCGGCGCGGGGCCGTGCCGCGGCGCGCGGCAAGGACGGCGGCACCGGTGAACAGGGCGGCGAGCAGGGCGCCGATCGGGTGGAGCCCACCCACGCTCAGGTCCGGTGCGCTGAACAGGTTCTCCACGTGGGCGGCGAAGACCGGGTCGGCGAAGGCGAACAGTCCGCCGAAGACCACGAGCAGGCCGAGCGTCGTCCCGGTGGTGACCAGCGCGGGCACGAGGGCCCGGTTGGACGCCTTGAACCGGACCAGCGGGCGGCCCAGGAAGACCGGTACGGCGAAGGCGTTGCGCAGCAGGGCCACGGAGCCGGCGGCCGCCCCGACGGTGCTGTGGCGCGCGGCGGGGTTGTGCACGGCGAAGGCCAGGGAGGCCAGGAAGAAGGCGGCGGTCAGCGTCCAGGTGAGCACCCAGCCCGCGTCGCGCAGGGCGGCGGTGGCCAGCAGTGCGGTGGCCAGGACCCCGTAGACCGCCGACCACGCGTGCCGGTAGCGGTCGGGGCCCGTACGGTCCTCGAAGCCGTCGGCCTCCTCGCCCGAGTCGCCGGTGCCTTCCTCCGGGTCCTCCCCGAGAGAACCGTCCGCGCCGTCCTCGGCGCTTTCGGGGATCGACGGGCGCACCAGCAGGGCGGTGAACGCGGTCAGCCCGGCCGCCAGACCGGTGATGACCAGACCGATCCCGGGGCGGTCGAAGGTGGCCAGGAACAACCCCAGGACACCCACGCCGAACACCGCGAGCGGCAGCCACACAGGGGCCTCCGGCAGCGGTGCCCGGGGCCTCGGAGGCGGGGCCGCGTACCTCAGTGCGTCGTAGCGCCTTTCGTATGCCCCGAACCCCTGCTCCTCGGCCACCTCCGCACCGGGGTCCTCCTCTCCCCGCTCCTCCGCTCCGGGCTCCTGTTCCGCGGGTCTCTCCTCCGGATCGGGACCTTCCGGCTCGGGACCCTCCGGACCGGGACCTTCCGCCTCGGGACCCTCCTCGGCGGGTCGCCCCACCGCGCTCTCCGGCGGCTCCGACCGCGGTGTCGCGGGCTCCTCCGCGTCACCGGTCCGGCCGTCCCGCACCGAGCGGTCCGTCTCCTCAGCGCTCATGCCCCACCTCTTCCACTCCGCCCCGGTCGGGGAGTTCCGCGTGGTGTGACGGCGGTCGCGCCGAAAGGGTTCTTCGGCGGGCAGTGCCTGGCCGGAAGAGGCCCCCGGGACAAGCATGTCCGAAATGCGGCAATACCGACTCCGCGGGTGCTGTGGCTAGGGTGTTGCCACCCGCAGATCCCCAGGGGCCCGACGGCCCGGAGAGAAGGCAGTATGCGAGTCGAGGTCGACTACGACCAGTGCGAGAGCAACGCCCTGTGCATGGGCGCGGCCCCCGAGGTGTTCGAGGTCAGGGACGACGACTTCCTGTACCTCCTGACCGAGGAACCCTCCGAGGAGCTCCGCGACAAGGTCCGTCAGGCGGAGAGGCTGTGCCCCAAGCAGGCCATCACCGTGACGGGGTGACACCCGCCGCGGCCAGTGCCTCGTCCCACGTGGTGGGCTTCTCCAGCAGGCCGCGGTAGCGCATGGTGCGCGGGGTGGACCGCAGGCCCAGGACACCGGTGAGCATCCCCCCGCGCCCCAGGAACGCCACGAACTTTCGGTCCTCCGGTGAACCGTGCACGAAGGTGACCTGATCGGCGGGCGCGCCCTGCCCCAGGAGCTGGACCTTCTTCTTGTACTGGTCGGACCAGAAATACGGCACAGGTGTGAAGGGCGTCCGCCCCGCCCCGGCGAGCAGGTTGCGGGCGGCCGCCTCGCCCTGCTCGCTCGCGTTGGTCCAGTGCTCCAGCCGGATCCGGCCGCCGTAGCGCGGGTGCGGCCAGTTGGCCAGGTCGCCCACCGCGTAGACGTTCGGCACCGAGGTCGCGGAGTACTCGTCGCACACCACCGAACCGTCGTCGAACAGGTCGACGCCCGAACCACGCAGCCACTCGGTGTTCAGGTGAACGCCGACGCCGGCCACCACCAGCGAGGCCTCGATCGCGGAGCCGTCCGCCAACCGGACCCGCTCCACCCGGCCCGCCCCCTCGAACCCGCTCACGCCCACACCCAGGCGCACGTCCACGCCGTTCTCCCGGTGCAGATCGGTGAGGACCTCCCCGATCCGGGGGTGGACCACCCGGGTCAGCGGGGTCGTCGCCGCCTCGACCAGGGTGACCTCCATGCCCACGGCGCGGGCGCTCGCGGCGACCTCGGCCCCGACGAACCCCGCGCCGACCACCACCAGGTGTCCGGTGGAGTCGAAGGCGGCCCGGACCGCCTCGGCGTCGTCCAGGGTGCGCAGGACGTGCACCCCCGCCAGGTCGGTGGCGGGGCGCCGGGCCCGCGCTCCGGTGGCCACGATCAGCCCGTCGTAGCGCAGCGAACCCTCGCCGCCAGGGCCGTCCACGCGCACCTCACGGGCGGCCGGGTCCAGCCCGACCACCCGGGTGCTCGGACGGAACTCCAGGTCGAGACCGTCCACCGCGGAGTCGTCGCGCAGCCGCAGGGCGCGGTGTCCGACCAGCCAGCCGGGGCCGCCGTGCGCGGGGTCCATCCCGATCCCGGTCAGGACCTCCTTGGACAGCGGGGGCCGGGAGTAGGGGCGGTGGGCTTCCTCGCCGACCAGGGTCAGGCGTCCCTCGAAGCCCCGCTCCCGCAGGGCTTCGGCCGCGTGCAGACCGGCCATGCCCGCACCGGCGATGACGATCTCGTTCAGGGTGTCCGACACCATCTCTCCTTCAGCTGTCATGTTTCCCCGGAGCCTAGCCACAGTTGCCCCGGTCCCAGGGGGTTCGCGTTCGGGCGCCGGCAGGTGGTGTTGCAGGAGACCCGGGGAGGTGCTGGAAGTGGGATTGCTCGGAAGGTACCGTCGGCCGCCAGGCCGCCCGTTGGGGGCGGTGGCGGGCGACGGGTGGGCCGAAGCGGAGCGGAAGCCCAAAAGTCAGAGAGCGCGGACCTCGCCGACGGTGCGGCCGCCGCCGCTCACCGGGGTGGTCAGGCGCTCGCTGACGGGGCTGACGTCCACGCCCAGGGCCTGCAGTGCGGTGAGGCCGACCACCACACGCGAACGCTCCTCGGCGTCTCCGTCGCTGATCTTGACCGCGACGGTCTCGCCGGTGGGCGCGTTGAGCACGAGCACGCCGTCGGCGCCGATCTTGGAGACCAGGCCGGGCAGGCGGGTCATCAGGTCGGTGTCGACGCGCTCGGGGCCCGAGACGTACTCGGGGTGGGCGCTCATCGCCTCGACGACGTTCCGCTCGTGGGTGCCCTCGGGCGACAGGCGCATGCCCTGGACGCCCCGGGCCAGGCCGGTCAGGGAGACCGCGAGCTGGGGTGCGCCGCAGCCGTCGACGGCGGTGTGGGCGACGGTCTCCCCGCACATGTCCTCGGTCGCCTCGCGCACCAGCAGCTGGAGGGGGTGCTCGGGGTCGAGGTAGTCGTCGGTGCTCCAGCCCTGGGCGACACAGGCGGCGAGCATGCCCGCGTGCTTGCCGGAGCAGTTCATGTACCGGCGCTCGGGGGAGCGGCCCGCGGCGATGAAGGCCTTGCGGGCGGTGGGGGAGCCGGGAACGGCGGGCGGGCACTGGAGGGCGTCCGCGGTGAGCCCGGCGGAGGCCAGGATGCGCTCGGCCTCGGCGGCGTGGAATTCCTCACCCCCGTGGCTGCCCGCGGCGATCGCGAGGGAGGCACCCTCCAGCTGAGCGCCGGCGCGCAGCATGGCCAGCGCCTGGAAGGGCTTGGCGGAGGAACGGGGGAACATGGGGTCGTGCACGGGCCCGCGAGCGTAGGCGATCTCGCCGTCGGCGGACAGGCCGACCACCGCTCCGTAGTGCACGCCCTCGCGCATCCCGGAGCGGACGACCTCCGTCAGAGGGGCGTAGCTGGGCAGCGGGGTCTGGTTCATGCGGGTTCTCCTCGCCGTTGAGGCCGGTGGTGGGTGCCCGTCGGTGCCGGGCACGCGTCAAAACGTACACAAACCACGTGTTCTTCCCGATCAGCGGTGTGCGGTCCGCGGTGTCGACCCTGCTCAGGCACGTGCGGCGCCCGGTGTCGGGCACGGGCAGTAAGGTCGTGAACCGACGGTGATCCGGTCGGAACATCCTGCCAGAACGGGAGCGACCTGCTGGAACACCGCCCGAGGACACTGCCGGGGCCGGGCGTGAGAGCCCGGGCCGCCGGCGCGACACAGGGAGTTGGGGCAGACGATGGGAACGCTGCGGACGGGCGCACTGACCCGGAGAAGGGTCGGCACGCGGGCGGCGGACCTGGAGTACGCGGTACTCGACGTGGAGACGACCGGCCTGGACCCGCGCGAGGGCGCGCGTCTGGTCGAGATCGCGGTGGTGCGGGTGCGCGGGGACGGCAAGCTCGTGGAGGAGTTCAGCACGCTGGTGGACCCCCGCGCGCCCGTCAGCGGCCAGGAGTTCCACGGGATCGGTGAGGGCGACGTCATCGGGGCTCCGCGTGTGGAGCAGATCGTGCCGCGGATCGCCCAGTTGCTCTCCGGCGCGGTGGTGGTCGGCCACAACCTGGACTTCGAGGAGCGCTTCCTCGCCGCCGAGCTGGTTCCGGCCGGGCTGCCGCGCGGCCAGTCGGGCCTGTGCACGCTACGCGCCCTGCGTGCCCAGCTGGACCTTCCGCGCTACTCGCTGCCGCGCGCCACCCACCTGCTGAGCGGGGACTGGCCGACGGGGCAGCACACCGCACTGGGCGACGCGCGCGCCTGCGCCAGACTGCTCGTGGAGATGATCGCGAACGCGCCCGGCGAGCTGCGCTACACCGGCCCGGCACCGCGGTTCCTCCAGGGTGACGTGCTCTCCGGTGAGGGTGTGGACCTCGGAGAGGCGGTGCGCTGGAAGCCGCGGACCACTCCTGCGCCCGGCGGCCTGGAGCCCCTGAGCACCTGGAACGCCCCCTGGCGCGGAACCGAGCTGGACGCCGAGCTGTGCGGTGGTGCCTTCGGGGCCACCGACCGGGCGATCGCGGAGACGACCGCGCACCGCGACTCGCAGCTGCGGGAGCGGCTGGCCGCCGTGGCGGCGGTGACCGGCGGCATCGCGGCCACGGTCGCGGGCGGCCTGCTGCTGCGCATGGCGAACGGACGCGGGGCCTTCCGGGGGAATCCGTACCCCGGAGGCCGTCCTCGGTAGGAACCGGGCCGGCCGGAGGCCGACCACGCCCTAGAGACCGGACAGGCTGAGGAAGAACGCCACGATCAGCGCGCTCCCTCCCACGGCCGTGAGCAGGGCGCGCCCCTGCTCGGTCAGCCGCGCGGGGACCAGGCGCAGCCCTGGCGGCGCGCCGGTGCGCTGGGCGGTGACGACCCCGCCGCCGGCGCGGGGAGCGGGCGGGCGCCCGGGCACGTAGCGGGGCACCTTGTTGAACAGGGCGATCGACACCAGGACGGTGCCGAGGGCGATCAGCGTGAGGGACACGGGGAGGAGGGCCTAACAGGACTCGGAGGCGTTCGGGCGGACTCGCCCGGGAGGGCCGGGCAGAGCGGAACGTTCCCCGGTCCCGCGGCCTTCAAGCGGGTCGGCGGTGGCCGCTCCCGGACACGGCCGGTTAGGCCCTGACCCTTATCACCGAGGGTGTTTCAGTGAGAGCCCTGCGTGTTCTCCGTGGTGCTCGCGGGGAGGATGGTGTCCACGGTTTCGGTCGCCACCCCGAGGGCGCGGAGCACGAACCGGGTGACCAGGGAGTGGGTCCCGTCGAGGCTGATGTCGCCGTTCACCAGGGGCAGCCGCTGGGAGCCCACCATGGACAGGGTGAGCCCGGCGACCCGTTCCGCCGGCAGGCGGTCGAACTCCCCGGCCGCGGTGCCCTCCTCCAGGATCTCGGTGAGCAGGCGCTGCATCGGGGCGACGTGCGCGGCCAGGGCCTGGTAGGCGTCCGGGCCCAGGCTGGCGCCCAGCTCGGCGGCGGGCGGGTGCGGATGCGCGACGAGGCCCTCCAGCTGGAGGCGTACGAAGGCTGAGAGGCGGCGGGCCGCCGACACCCCTGAGGGGAGCTCGCGCTTGTACCGCTCGACGAACGCGCTGTTGACCTGCTCGGTGAAGGCCAGGAGCAGCGCGGGCTTGTCCGGGAAGTAGTTGTACAGCGCGGTGCGGGTGATGCCCGCGGCGTTGGCCACGTCGGTCATGGAGATGCGGTCGATCCCCTGGGACCTGATCAGCTCTTCGACGGCGTCCATGATGCGCTCCCGTGTGCGGGCACGGTGAGCGGCGATGGTCGGAGCCGTGATCTTGGGCATGACTCCTATGGTGGCACGTCCGAGCGGCCGAGGCGGCACGCCGGAGCAGCCGTACCGGGCCCCGCGGCGCCGGTACGGCCGGCCTCGGTGCGGCAGGAGGCCGCGTGGCGGAACGCCCGGGCTCAGACGTGCTTCCTGCCGAGGTCGGCGAGGACCTCGGTGTTGAGCTGGTAGGCCAGGCGGGTCTCCTGGACGAGGAAGCCCGCGGCGGCCCGGTCGAGGTCCAGGGAGTCGAGGCGCTCGCGGTACCCGGCGCGGAACTCGGGCAGGCTGCCCAGGCCGTCGAAGACGTAGAAGGCCACGCCCGCGCCGTCGGCGAGGGCGTAGGCCTCGGCGGCGATCCGCCGGATGAACTGCCCGCCGGAGACGTCCCCCATGTAGCGGGTGTAGTGGTGCGCGACGAACCCCGCGGGGTGGTCGGCCATCTGCTCGATGCGCGCCACGTAGGTCCTGGTGGCAGGGGTGGGGGAGATCCGGTCGCGCCAGTCGCCGCCGAGCAGGTGCTCGAGGTCGGCCTCCAGCGCCGGGACGCGCTCCAGCTCCGGGTAGTGGAAGCGGCCGGCGACGGGGTCGTCGGCCAGTGCGCGGCCGACCCGCTCCAGGGCCACGTAGGCGAAGTGGTGTTGGGCGACCATGGCGGTGTAGCCCGCGAGGGAGAGCTCGCCCCCGAGCAGCGCCTTGGTGAAGCCGTGGTTCTCGGCGGCCGAGTGATCGCCCCAGGTGGCGGCCTTGAGGCGCTCGGAGAACGGCTCTTCGGCGGCGGGGGAGGCCGGTGTGGGGGCCTCGGCTGTGGCGCTCATCGGCACTTTCCGCCTCTCTTTTCGGGATCTTTATGACATCATGTCATTTAGGCGGACAGGGTTGTCAAGATGGATATGACGACCTGTCATGAAAAGGGGTCACAATGCCCACTTCAAGTGCCCTGCGTCACAGGATTCACGTGCCTCCGCACGCGCACGTGCACGCTCTGACCACGCACGGGACCCTCGGGCACGCCGGGAAGTCCCACCGGGTCGGGCCTTCCGGCGCACGGGCCGGAAGGCGGTTCCTCGGGCCGGCGTTGGATGTGTCTCGTCTCGTCTGCTGGTCAACTGGTCACCGGGGCGTTTATCGTTTGGATGTCGTGCGGTCCGAACCGCCGGGAACACCCGAGGTGTCCGCCTCGGGCTTCCGGCGTGACAGCGCGCCCCACGGACCCACGGACCTTGAGGCGATGAGTGGATACCAGGAGAACAGGGCACGATCCCGTGACGGTCACCGGTGACGAGGCGGCCCACGCCGCGAACGGCGCTGCGACACACGGCAGCGCCGCCCTGGGTGACGACACCGTCCTGGACGACCGGGTGGAGGCTACCGTCGAATCGGTTGACGTCCTGCTGATCGAAGACGACCCCGGCGATGCCTTTCTCGCCGAGGAACTCCTCGCGGACACCGCGCTGGCCACCCGCATCACGTGGGTCTCCACGCTCAAGGCCGCCCGTGAGCACCTCACCGACTTCCGTGGTTGTGTCCTGCTCGACCTCAACCTCCCCGACGGGCACGGCCTCGACCTCCTGCGGGAGGTCCTCGGCAGCGCGCCCTCCGCCGCCGTCGTGGTCTTCACCGGCCTCGACGACGAGCACGAGGGCATCGCCGCGGTCGCCGCGGGCGCCCAGGACTACCTGGTCAAGGGCCAGGTGGACGGCTCCCTGCTGGCCCGCAGCCTGCGCTACTCCCTGGAGCGGCGCCGCGCCGACGAGAACGCCCGCCAGCTGCGCGAGGCGCGCATGCGGGCCCGGGAGAACATGCGCCTGGAGCGTGGCCTGCTGCCCCAGGTCCTGCTCGCCCGCTCGCCCCTCAGCCACCGCGCCTACTACCGGCCCGGGCGCAAGCGCGCTCTGGTCGGCGGCGACTTCTACGACGCGGTCGAGAAGGACGGCACCACCCACGTCATCATCGGCGACGTCAGCGGCCACGGCCCCGACGAGGCCGCCCTCGGGGTCAGCCTGCGCATCGCCTGGCGCACTCTGGTCATGAGCGGTGTCGCGGAGGAGCGCGTCCTGCCCAACCTGGAGGACCTCCTGGTCAGCGAACGCGCCCAGGAGGAGATGTACGCGACGCTGTGCATGGCCAGCCTCGACACCGGCAGTGACCGGGCCCGCGTGCGCGTCCTCGGCCACCCGCCGCCCATGATCGTCGCCGGCGGCGTCGCCGAGGAGATCCAGGCCGTACCGCAGCCGCCGCTGGGCGTCTTCCCGGTCGACCAGGACGAGGTCACCGAGATCGTCCTGCCCAAGGGCGTCAGCATGCTCTTCTACACCGACGGCCTGGTCGACGCCTACGACGGCGGCCCGCCCGCGCGCCTCGAGGTCGCGGGCCTGCGCCGGATGGTCAACGGCGCGCTCGGCCAGGGCGTGGCCCTGAACAACCTGCCCGAACACCTGGTGGACGAGGCGGAACGCAGTAACGGAGGGCCGCTCCAGGACGACGTGGCGATGCTGCTCATCAACCACGGAGAGCCGGAGTGAGCCCCACCGGGGAGGAACACCACACCATGGACACCGAGTCCGCGACCGCTTCCGAACAGGGCGGAGGTGAGGGGCCGGAACCGGACGAGGGCTCCCGGGCGTCCGTCGGGGGAGGCCTCTTCGTCAACGCCACCCCGGGTGGGCGGATCTACTCCAGCCGACACTCCTGGAGCCTGCGCCGCCGGGTCACCAGCCTGCTGACGGTGGTCGCCGTCGTCCTGGTGGTCGCCGTCTCGGTGATAACGCTCGCCGCCTTCCAGGCCCGGGACTCCCTGGTCCTGCAGGTCGACTCCCTGACCCCGGGCCTGAGCACCGTCGAGCAGACCCGCTCGGCCTACCTCAGCCAGGACCACGCCCTGCGCGGCTACATCCTCACCGGCGACCGCGACTTCCTCCAGCCCTTCGTCGAGCAGCGCATGGCTCTCGCCGAGTACCGGAGCGCCCTGACCACCCTGGCCGAGGAGAACGAGGACGTCGCGCCCAAGGTCAACGAGCTCATCGAGGCCGGCGACGTCTGGAGCGAGGAGTTCGCCGAACCCGTCCTGGAGCAGGTCCGCACCGGTGAGACCCCCACCCAGGAGGACCTCCAGCACGGTCGCGCGCTGTTCCTGGAGCTCAACCGCGCCGCCGACGCCACCACGAACCACCTCACGAGCGAGATCGAGGAGGCCCAGAGCGGCCTGACCCTGGCCACCCAGCAGGTCGTGGCCCTGCTGGTGCTCGTCGGCCTGGTGGTGGTGTTCCTCTCGGTCTTCCTGTGGGTGATGCTCCAGCAGTGGGTGCTGCGCCCCCTGGAGGAGCTGGCCGGGCACATGCGCCAGGTCTCCGAGGGCTACTACGCCCACCGCATCTCCCTGCACGGGCCGCCGGAGATCGTCCAGCTGGGCCAGGACGTGGACGCCATGCGCGAGCGCATCGTGCAGGACCTGGACGAGGTCGCCTCCGCGCGGCGCAAGCTCCAGGAGCAGTCCACCCTGCTGGAGCACCAGACCGAGGAGCTGCGCCGCTCCAACCTGGAGCTGGAGCAGTTCGCCTACGTCGCCTCGCACGACCTCCAGGAGCCGCTGCGCAAGGTCGCCAGCTTCTGCCAGCTGCTCCAGCGCCGCTACCAGGGCCAGCTGGACGAGCGCGCGGACTCCTACATCGACTTCGCCGTCGAGGGCGCCAAGCGCATGCAGACCCTCATCAACGACCTGCTGGCCTTCTCCCGGGTCGGGCGCACCAAGAACTTCGCTCCGGTCGACCTGAACGTGGCTCTGGACGACGCCCTGAGCAGTCTGGAGACACGCCTGGAGGAGGCGGGCGCCGAGATCACCGGCGACACCCTGCCCGCCGTCCAGGGCGACCGCACCCTGCTCACCCAGGTCTTCTTCAACCTCGTGGGCAACGCGGTCAAGTTCCGCGGCGAGGACGCGCCCACGGTCCACATCAGTGTGGAGCGCCAGGGCGACGAGTGGGTCTTCTGCTGCGCGGACAACGGCATCGGCATCGAACCGCAGTACGCCGAGCGGATCTTCGTCATCTTCCAGCGCCTGCACACCAGGGAGAAGTACACCGGTACGGGTATCGGACTGGCCATGTGCAAGAAGATCGTCGAGTTCCACGGTGGTCGCATGTGGCTGGACACCGGCGAAGAGGAGACCGAAGAGTCCGAAACCGCCGACAGCCCGGACTCCGGACGGACCGGAACCCGCATATGCTGGACTCTGCCCGTCGACACCGAGGCGGAGGAGGAAGAGTCGGTTGCCCTGGAGGGAACCGAACCGACTGACGACGCCGATAACGGAGTCGAGGGCACCGAGGTCGCCGAGTCCGCCCCCGCGGACGAGGCACCGACGGCCACACAAGAGTCCAGCGGCACCGAGCCGAGGGCCGATTCCCCCACGGGTAGCGAACCCGGCGGGGAACCGCGTCCCCTGCCCGGCGGCGCTGGCGGTACGGTTCCACCCGGTCACGGGGAGGAACCCGTATAGGGGTCTGGAAGCTTGAGCGAGGTCATGTTGGTGCATCCCATTGAGGTGCTGCTGGTCGAGGACGATCCTGGCGACGTCCTGATGACCAAGGAGGCGTTCGAGGAACACAAGCTGGGCAACCGCCTGCATGTGGTCTCGGACGGCGTCGAGGCGCTCCGCTTCCTGCGTCGCGAAGGCGAGTTCGCCGACGCCCCCCGCCCCCACCTGATCCTCCTGGACCTCAACCTGCCGCGTAAGGACGGCCGGGAGGTACTGGAGGAGGTCAAGAGCGACGACGACCTGGCGCACATCCCCGTCGTGGTGCTCACGACCTCGGAAGCCGAGGAGGACGTGCTGCGCAGTTACCGCCTGCATGCCAACGCCTACGTGCCCAAGCCCGTGGACTTCGAGCAGTTCATCCGGGTCGTGCGGCAGATCGACGACTTCTTCGTGACCGTCGTACGGCTCCCCAAGGGCTGACGCGGGTCACGGTTCGGGGGACGGGGCCCGCACTCACCGCGCCGGAGCGGGTGGGTGTGGAGGTTTTTCGTTACGGTAAGGGACATGAGCCTGCCGCAACCGCGTGACCCCGCTGGTCCCTACCGCGTCAGTGTGGTGTGCCTGGGAAACATCTGCCGATCACCCATGGCGGAGAAGGTGCTCACCGCAGACCTCGAACGTGCCGGATTGAGCGACCTCGTCGAGGTCGACAGCTCCGGTACGGGCGACTGGCACGTGGGCGGCGGAATGGATCCCCGGGCCGCGTCCACACTCCGCGTGCACGGGTACCTGACCAACCACACCGCCCGCCAGTTCGAGCCCGAGGACCTGGCCACTCGGGACCTGGTCCTGGCGATGGACGTGGACAACCTCGCCGACCTGCGCCGTGTCGTCGACGAACGGGGCGCGGAGCTCGGCTTCGACGCCTCCCGACTGCGGCTGTTCCGCTCCTTCGCGCCCGCGAGCGGCCCCAACCCGGAGGTGCCCGACCCCTACTACGGGGGAGACGACGGGTTCACCGCCGTCCTGAACATGGTCGAGGCCGCCGCCAAGGGCCTCACCGGGGAACTCGTCACCCGGTTGAAGGCCTGACCGCGTGGACAGGGAGCCGATCGTGCGGTCCTTCGGACCCGGAGGCGGGGGGGACCGGCCGGACCGGCCGCGCCGGGACCCGCTGACCGGCACCCTCGCCGACCGGATCTCCGCCCTGCTCGGCACAGAGGTCCGGCGCGCCGCCCGGGCCGGGAGCAGCCACGACTGGACCCTGTCCTACGCGGAGCTGGCCGACGGCACCAGGCTGTTCGTCAAGTCCCTGTCGCGCGGGTCCGAGCCCACGGGGGTGCTCCTCGCGGAGGCGCGCGGCCTGGAGTGGCTCGGGAGGTGTTTCGGCTCCCCGGTGATCCAACCCCTGGGCTGGGACGAACGCCTGCTCGTGCTGCCGCTGGTGGAGCAGCGCGAACCCACGCCGGCCGCGGCCGAGCGGCTCGGCAGACAGCTCGCCGGCACCCACCTGACCGGAGCGGACAGCTTCGGTGCGGACTGGCCCGGCTACGTGGGCCCGCTTCCGCTGGACAACACCCCGGCCCGGCACTGGCCGCGCTTCTACGCCGAACAACGGTTGCGCCCCTACCTGCGCCGGGCCCTGGACCAGGGGGCGCTGACCCCCACCGACGCGCGTGCGGTCGAGAAGGTGGTCGACTCGGTCGAGGACCTGGCCGGGGAACCCGAACCGCCGGCCCGGATCCACGGGGACCTGTGGAGCGGCAACGTGCTCTGGCGCGAACGCGACGCGGTGCTCATCGACCCGGCCGCGCACGGCGGCCACCGCGAGGCGGACCTGGCGATGCTGGCCCTGTTCGGGCTGCCCTACCTGGACCGGGTCCGCGACGCCTACAACGAGGTCGCCCCGCTGTCGTCGGGCTGGCGGGGCCGGGTGGCCCTGCACCAGCTGCACCCGCTGCTCGTGCACGTGTGCCTGTTCGGCGCCGCCTACCGGACCACCGCTCTGGAGGCCGCGCGGACCGCGTTGCGCACCTCCTGAGCGGTGGCCCGGAGCCCGGGCGGGACCGGGGCCGGGTCAGCCCTTGACGCTGCCCGCCAGCAGGCCGCGCACGAAGTAGCGCTGGAGCAGGAAGAACACGAGCAGCGGCACGACGATCGACACGAACGCGCCCGCGGTGAGCCGGTGCCAGGCCTCGCCCCGGGTCCCCGCCAGCTCCGCCAGCCGTACGGTGAGCGGTGCCGTGGCGGTGTCGCCCCCGGCGAAGATCAACGCCACCAGCAGGTCGTTCCAGACCCACAGGAACTGGAAGATGCCCAGCGAGACCAGGGCGGGCGCGATCAGCGGCAGGGCCACCTTGCGGAAGATCGTGCCGTGCCCGGCGCCGTCCACACGGGCCGCCTCGAAGAGCGACTTCGGCAGCTGCGAGATGAAGTTGTGCATCAGGAAGATGCCCAGCGGCAGGCCGAAGATGGTGTGCGCGACCCACACGTTGGTGAACGCCATCGCGCCGCTGAGCTCCCAGGCGGGCAGGATCTGCGCGTCGCCGACCGTCACCCCCTGGGAGAAGAAGCGCAGCAGCGGCACCAGGGACATCTGGAGCGGCACGATCTGGAGCGCGAAGATCCCGAGGAACACCCAGTCGCGGCCGCGGAAGTCGATCCAGGCCAGCGCGTAGGCGGCCAGTGCCGCGATGCCCAGGACGAACACCGTCGAGGGCAGGGTGATCACGAACGAGTTCACGAAGTGGCTGGCCAGGCGGCCGTCGTTGGCGCTGCCGAAGAGCACGTCCCGGTAGTTGTCCAGGGTCACCTCGGGGTTGCCGAAGAACGTCCACCAGCCGGTGGAGCCGATCTGGTCGGCCGGCCGGAACGAGGAGACGAACAGCCCGGCGGTGGGAAGCGTCCACACCACGGCGATGACCAGCGCCACGAGGCTGGCGGCGCCGCCGCTGAGCCGTCTGCGGACCCGGGCCGCGGCGCCCGCGTCCTTGGGCGCGGAACGTTCGGTGCCGGTGCCGGGCTCTGCCGCGGAGCGGGGTTCGGTCTTGCTCATGCCAACTCCCTGGCCTTGCGGTTGCGCCGGATCTGGAGAACGACCAACGGGATGACCAGGACGAACAGGAACACGGCCAGGGCCGACCCCTGTCCCACCTGGCCCTGGGAGAACGCCTGGCTGTACATCTCGTTGGCGATCACGCTGGTGCCGTAGTTGCCGCCGGTCATGGTCCGGACGATGTCGAAGACCTTGAGGGTCTGCACCGAGATGGTGATGAGGACGACCAGCAGGGTGGGCCAGACCGACGGCAGGGTGATGCGGCTGAACAGCTGCCAGGCCCCGGCGCCGTCGATGCGGGCCGCCTCCACGGTCTCGGTGGGGATCGCCTTGATGGCGGCGGACAGCACCACCATCGCGAACCCGGCCTGGACCCAGATCAGGACCAGGATCAGCAGGAACGTGTTGAGGGGCTGTTCGAGCAGCCACAGCCGTGGCTCGCCTCCGAACCAGACGACGATCTGGTTGAGCAGCCCGTACTGGTCCTGGTCGGCGGGCCGGTAGGCGTACACGAACCGCCAGATGATGCTCGCGCCGACGAACGAGATCGCCATCGGCATGAACACCAGCGACTTCGCCAGGGACTCGAACCGGGACCGGTCGATGAGCACGGCGTACAGCAGGCCGATCGCGGTGGCCAGGGCCGGGGCGAACAGGACCCACAGCAGGGTGTTCAGCAGGACCTGGAGGATCTCCGGCCGTTGGAACATCCACAGGTAGTTGGCCAGCCCGACGAACGTGTCGCCGCTGCGGTCGTAGAAGGACAGCACGGTGGTGCGGACGACCGGGTAGACGAGCCCGCCGAGGAGCAGGAGCACCGCCGGTCCGAGGAAGAAGGCCGCCTGCCAGCGGTCCCGCTTGCTGCGGGGCGCGTCGAGCAGGACGAGCATCAGGCCGATGACGCCGAGGAAGACGACGATCCCGATGAGCATCCACACGAGCTTGGGCAGCTCGTTCAGGAAGGAGAACTCCATGGAAGACCCCTGGTGGTACCTGGAGATGGGGAGGGGACGGGCCGCGCGACCGGTGGTACCAGTCGCGCGGCCGGGGTGTCAGTTCGAGCGCCGGGGAGTCTGGGTTTCAGCAAGCACAGTGCAAGAGGAGCCAAGCCGTCAGCGAGGAACGAGCGTCAGGCGTAGACGAGGATGCTGTGTTGCTCTCAACCCAGATCCCTCCGCAAAGGCGCCGAACACGGGCCGAAGTCAGGGGCCGGGCTGCGCGCGCCAGCGCGTCCGTTGAGGGTGGTGGCGGGCGACGGGCGGGCGGAGGCCCAAAACAAACACGGCTACGGCCAGGCGGACTCCACGCTCTCCAGGACCGTGGCGGTGTCGGCGCCGGTCACCCAGTCGACCATGCCGCTCCAGAAGACGTTGGTGCCCACGGAGGAGGGCATCGCGTCACTTCCGTCGAAGTGGAAGACGGTGTCGGGGTTGTTGAGGACCTCGGCGGTGAACTGGTCGGTGGGGTCGGCCAGCAGGGACTGGTCCAGGTCCTGGTGGGCGGAGACCCAGGAGCCCAGTGCGGCGCGCTGGTTGGCGTACTCGCCCGAGGACAGGTACTCGTGCACGGCGACGACCTCGGCGCGGTCGTCGAAGGAGACGACGAACTCGCCGCCGCCCATGATCGGGATCTCGGCGTCGGCCTCCAGCGGGGGCAGCACGAAGCCGTAGATGTCGGCGTCCTCGCCGATCTCGACGTCGTCCTCGAACTGGGCGCCGTAGAAGGAGCCCATCAGGTACATGGCGCAGCCGCCGTCGAGGAGGGGCATCCCGGCCTCCTGGAAGGAGGTGACGGCGATGCTGTCCACACTGCCGAAGGTGCCGTTGACGTAGTCCTCGTTGCGGATGACGCCGTCGGCCAGGTCGAAGGCGTCCTCGACCTCGGGGGCGTCGAAGGGGATGTCGTGGGCGATCCAGTCGTGGTAGACGTCAGTGCCCGAGGTGCGCAGGAGGGCGTTCTCGATCCAGTCGGTGCCGGGCCAGCCGGTGGCGTCGCCGGACTCGAAGCCCACACACCACGGCTTGGTGCCGTCAGCGGCGATGGCGTCGCTGAGCTCGATCATCTCGTCCCAGGTCTCCGGGATCTCGTGACCGTTCTCGTCGAAGTAGGCGGGGGAGTACCAGACCATCGACTTCATGTTGGCGCCGAGCGGGGAGCCGTACAGTTCGCCGTCGACGGTGGCGTAGCCCTGCCAGTCCTCGCTCCAGCCGGACTCGACGTTGCTCTGCACCCCGTCCGCGACCGGGACGGCGTGGCCGTCCTCGGCGGCGCGCTCCAGGAGGCCGGGCTGGGGGATGAAGGCGAGGTCGGGTGCGTTGCCGCCGTCGAGGCGGACCGGGAGCTGGGCCTCGAACTCGCCGCTGCCCTCGTACTGGATGGTGATGCCGGTGCAGGCCGCGAAGTCCGCCCAGGACTCCTCCAGGCGGTCGCCCTCCTCGTCGCGGATGGAGGCGTAGACGGAGACGGTGCCGCCGGTGTCCTCCCATTGTTCGTAGGGGGAGCAGTCGATGTCGGAGGTGTCGACGGTGCCGCTGTCACCCCCGCTCAGGTAGGAGCAGCCGGAGACGAGGAGGACCAGACCTCCCGTTGCCGCGGCTGCGGCCAGGCCACGTCTGTTGACCGAACTGGGCATGGGGGTCTCACTCCTCTTCGGCACGCACACCCCCCGATGCCGGGGGTGTGATTCAGGTCATGCGTTCCTCGATGAAAGTCGGATTGGGCGCGCTTGTCCATAGTTCGCGCAAATTCTTGCGTAACGATCTGAAATATTGCAGTGTGTCGCCCTGGTCAGGACTTTTGGCGGTAGGAAACCGACGTGGAGGTAGGACGTTAGGACCCGGGCAGGGTGCGCCGGTCGTCGGGACACGCGTCCGGAGCCGTACATTGGAGGACATGGCTGACGCACCCACCAGCCCTGGTCAGGGCATCTCCGGACATGACGGACCCGAACTGCACGTCGCCCTGGTCGGCTACGGCAAGGGCGGCGAGGTCTTCCACGCACCGCTCATCGACGCCGTACCCGGGCTGCGCCTGTCCGCGGTGGTCACCGGCTCCCCCGAACG
Organism: Nocardiopsis ganjiahuensis DSM 45031; assembly: GCF_000341085.1. Classification (GTDB taxonomy): domain Bacteria; phylum Actinomycetota; class Actinomycetes; order Streptosporangiales; family Streptosporangiaceae; genus Nocardiopsis; species Nocardiopsis ganjiahuensis. Next base: position 67,148 of record NZ_ANBA01000017.1, read on the forward strand.
CGGGCGGGCCGCTCAGGAGCGCTACCCGGGGATCACCGTGTACCCCACCGTCGCCGACCTGTGGGCCGACGCCGGGCGCTACGAGATCGCGGTCGTCAGTACCCCCAACGACACCCACGCGCCCCTGGCGCGGGCCGCCCTGGAGGCCGGGCTGGCCGTGGTCGTGGACAAGCCCTTCGCGCTCACCGCGGGCCAGGCCCGCGAGCTCACCGACCTGGCGGACAAACTCGGCCGCGTGCTCACCGTCTACCAGAACCGCCGCTGGGACGCCGACTTCCTCACCCTGTGGAAGCTCATCGAGGAGGGCGCCCTGGGGCGGGTGCACCGCTTCGAGTCGCGCTTCGAGCGCTGGCGCCCCGAAGCGAAGGGCACCTGGCGCGAGAGCGGGGGAGTGGAGGCCGGCGCCGGCCTGCTGTACGACCTGGGCCCGCACCTGATCGACCAGGCGGTCAACCTGTTCGGACCGGTGACCTCCGTCTACGCCGAGATCGACGCCCGGCGCGAGGGCGTGAACGCCGACGACGACGTCTTCCTGTCCCTGAGCCACGCCCGGGGCACGCGCTCCCAGCTGTGGATGAGCGCCCTCAGCGCGCAGAACGGCCCCCGGTTCAGGGTCCTCGGGAACGAGGCGGCCTTCACCAGCCACGGTCTGGACGGGCAGGAGGCCCGGCTCACCGCGGGCGAGCGTCCGGACGCCGCGGACTGGGGTGTGGTGCCCGAGGCCGAATGGGGCCTGCTCGGGGTCGACGGCCGGACGGAGCCGGTGCCCAGCGCCCGCGGCGCCTATCCCGAGTTCTACGCCGGGGTGCGCGACGCGGTCGGGGAGGGCGAACCGCTGCCGGTGGACCTGCACGAGGTCGTCCACGGCCTGGAGATCATCGAGGCGGCCCGCCGCAGCGCCCGCACCAACTCCGTGGTGGCGCTGCCCGGACGCTGAGCCGGCAGCCGGGGCGGTCGCGGCGAACCGGCCCCCGGCCCTGCCTTTGGGCCTATGTTGGCAGTAGGCAGATCCAGGGTTTCCGACACCGAAGGAGAAGCGCCGTGGCCCAGGTCCTCGTGGTCGCCGACGACCTCACCGGTGCCAACTCCACCGGCGCACGCTTCGCCCGCACCGGCATGCGCGTGGCCACGGTGACGCCCGAGCACGTCAGCCGGGTCGCCGGGGACTACGACGTGGTCGTCGCCAACCTCGACAGCCGCCACGTCCCGGCGGAACAGGCCGCCGACCTGGTCACCGACGTGGTCGAGGCGGTCTGGCCGGTCGGCCTCGTGGTCAAACGCACCGACACCACGCTGCGCGGCAACGTCGGCGCCGAGATCGAGGCCACCTACGACGCCGTCCGCGACCGCCTCCCCGTCGGGACCCGCGTCCGGGTGCTGTTCACCCCGGCCTTCCCCGGCTCCGGACGCATCACCGAGGACGGCGTGCAGCTGCTCAACGGCATGCCCCTGGAACGCACCGAGCTCGCGGTCGACCCGCTCTGCCCGATGACCACCAGCGTGGTCGCGGACATCCTCGCCGCCCAGACCGACCTCGCCGTCCGCCACGTGCCCATCCGTCAGATCACCCAGGAGATGCTCACCGCCGAACTCCTCGCCGGTGACGAACCCATCGTGCTCTGCGACGCCAGCAGCGAACAGCACCTCACCGACATCGCCGAGGCGGCGGCCGCCGCCCACCACGCCGACGGCACCGTCTGGGTGGCCGTCGACCCCGGCCCCACCGGCGCCCTGCTCGCCTACGCCCTGCGCCTGCGCGGCCAGGCGGGCTCCCGCGGCCCGCTGCTCGCGGTCGCGGGCAGCACCACCGAGCTCACCCACCGCCAGCTCGCCACGGTCGCCCGCACCGGCGCGGTCCGGTTCGTCGACGTGGACGCGGTCGCCATCAGCGACCCCGACAGCGACCACCCCGACGAGGTGGCGGAGGAACTCACGGGGCAGCTGTCCTCCTCGGGCTTCCCCGAACTCTGCGTGCTGCGCGTGGTCACCACCGCCGAACGCGTCCGGGAACTGCCCGCCCAGGCCCGTGCCGAACTCCCGGGCCGGATCGCGAGCCTGGTCGCCGACGTCGTCAACGAGCTCGCCGACACGGTGGGCGCCCAGGCCCTGCCCAGCGGCCTGTACCTGACCGGCGGCGACCTGACCGCCAGCCTCCTCGACGAACTCGACGTGCACGCCTTCGACGTGGGCGGCGAGGTCGTCCCGCTGGCCGTGCACGGCCACCTCAGCGGCGGCCCCCTGGACGGGACCCCCGTGGTCGCCAAGGGCGGGCTCGTGGGCGACGACATCACCCTGGTCGAGTGCCTGGCCAAGCTCCGCAGAGCCGTCCAGACCCGCCTGCACCAGGTCCACTCCGAGGTGTCCGAGCACGTGATCCCGACCCTGGTCCGCGACGTGTGACCCCGGACCCGCCCCGGACCCCGGGCCCTGAGCCCCGGCCGCCCGTCAGCGGTCCGCCGGGCGGGGCTCCCGGTCGGAGCCGTCCGCGGCCGGCCCGTGGGGCAGGAGGGCGTCCCGGGGCAGGCCCAGCTCGGCTTCCGTGAAGGTGCGGACCATGTCGATCAGCGGTGCCGACCGCTGCTGGGCGCTCGTGTTGGTGTAGGAGTTGACGCCGTCGAGGACGGCTATGACGCGCACGGCCGCCTCCCAGGGGTCCTCGCAGCGGAACGACCCCTGCGCCACCCCCGCGGCGATGACCTGCTCCACCCGTCGGCACCAGAGCAGCTCCTGCCGCACCACCCCCTCGTTCAGCACGGGCCGGTAGCGCGAGAGGTGCCGGGCGTTCAGCCACAGCCTGCTGACATCGTCGAACACGGGGCCCGACAGCCGGGCCAGGAAGTTCTGGAGGACGCGGACCGCGCTGCCCCGGGACCGGTCCCCGGCGGTCTCGGGGAGCAGGGCGTCCAGTTCCCCCGCCGCGGCGCTGGTGAAGGCCTCGGTCACGAGGTCCTCGGCCGTGGGGAAGTAGTGGCCGACCAGGCCGGAGCGCACACCAAGGTCGTCCGCCACCCGGCGCAGGGTGATGCGCTCCAGGCCTTCGGTGAGCCCGATCCGGGCGGCCGCGGCGACGATCTCCTGACGTCGTTCCTCGGGGGCCTTGCGCACCCGTTTCCGGTCTTGTCTTGACGTCATGCCGCGAATGCTATTGGGTAAGCACTCAACAGGTCTATTGAGCGCGTGAACAATAATTCTGACCACGGTCTGACCTGCTCGTACCGGTCTTCTGGCGACGGATCCGTCCCCGGCTGACCGAGACCCCGGGCAACCTCCGGACCACCGTGGAGCCTCCCGCGCAACGGACACCGGCCCGCCCCGGCGGGCGGCTGCCCACGGACGATCCGGGCGGCGCCGTCCGACCGCCGGCGGAGGCCGATCGCCGCCCCGCACCCGTACACCCTTCTGGAGAACCGATGTACGCCGTCACCGACCCCGCCACCGGCGAGGTCCTCGCCACCTATCCGACCGCCACGGACGCCGAGGTCGACGCGGCCGTGGACCTCGCCCACCAGGCCACCGCCTGGGGCCGAACGAGCACGTCGGCCGAGCGCGCCGCCCTGCTGCGCCGCCTGGGCGACCTGCACGCCGAGCACCGCGCGGCCCTGGCCGAGGGGATCGTCCGGGAGATGGGCAAGCCGCTGGCCGAGGCCGAGGGCGAGGTCGACTTCTGCGTCGACATCTACCACTACTACGCCGACCACGCCGAGGAGTTCCTCGCCGACGAGCCGCTCGACGTGGTCTCCGGTCCGGGCGGGGCCGTCCTGCGGCGCTCCCCGGTGGGCGTCCTCCTCGGCATCATGCCGTGGAACTTCCCCGTCTACCAGATCGCCCGCTTCGCCGCCCCGAACCTCGCGGCGGGCAACACCATCGTCCTCAAGCACGCCCCGCAGTGCCCGGGCACCGCGGCGCTCCTGGAGGAGCTGTTCGCCGCGGCGGGGTTCCCGAAGGGCGCCTACGTCAACGTCTACGCGACCAACGAGCAGATCGCCACGGTGATCGCCGACCCGCGCGTGCAGGGGGTCTCGCTCACCGGGTCCGAGCGGGCCGGTTCCGCGGTCGCCGAGATCGCCGGACGGCACCTGAAGAAGGTCGTCCTCGAACTCGGCGGGGCCGATCCCTTCCTCGTGCTGTCCACCGACGACCTCGACGCCGTCGTCGACGCGGCCGTGGCCGCCCGGCTCGACAACACCGGCCAGGCGTGCAACGCGGCCAAGCGGTTCGTCGTCGTCGAGGACCTGTACGACGATTTCGTGGAGCGGTTCGCGGAGCGGCTCTCGGCCGAGTGGTCCGGTGCCCCGCTGTCGTCGGTCGCCGCGGCCCGGACCCTGGACCGCCAGGTCGAGGCAGCGGTGGCCAAGGGGGCCCGCCTGGTCAGCACCGGTGAGCGCCACGGGGCGTACTTCCCTCCGGGGGTGCTCACCGGTCTCGGCACCGACGTGCCCGAGGCCAGGCAGGAGCTCTTCGGTCCCGTCGCCCTGGTCTTCCCGGCGGCCGACGAGGAGGACGCCGTCCGGATCGCCAACGACACCCCGTACGGACTGGGTTCGTACGTGTTCACCACCGACCCCGAGCAGGCCCGGCGCGTCGCCGATCGCATCGAGGCCGGGATGGTCTTCGTCAACGGTGTCGGTGCCGAGGGCGCTGAACTGCCCTTCGGCGGTGTCAAGCGCTCGGGGTTCGGCCGGGAACTCGGCCGTCCGGGCATGGAGGAGTTCGTCAACAAGAAGCTCATCCGCACGGTCGTCTAGGCGCGGCCCCGCGGCGCCCCGGCAGGTCCGCCGGAGCGCCGCGGGGACCGCGTTCCATGCTGGGGATGGTCCACAGGGGATCTTTACAACGATGTAAAAGTCGACTAGGAAGGTGACGGACCCGTTGCCGAGACCCGGAAAGGTTCCTGACCCCCCATGAGACCTCCGGCGATCGTGATCGCCCTGTGCACGACCCTCGCCCTCCTGACAGCCTCCCCGGCCTCGGCCTCGCCGGACGGACCCGGATCCGCGGCCACCCCCGTCAACCAGAACTCCGGCTCGGCCGAGCCGGAGCCCGCCATGGTCCGCAACCCCCTCTCCGACCAGTTCTCCGACACCTACGCCGACCCCGTCGTCATCCGCGGCAAGGACGGGTACTGGTACCTGTACGCCACGAGCGACCCGCTCACCGAGGCGCCCAGCGAGTTCGGGATGATGCACGCGGCCCGCAGCGCGGACTTCGAGGACTGGGAGTACCTGGGGACCGTCTTCGACGACGGCAACCGGCCCGGGTGGGCCCACGAGGACTCGATGTTCTGGGCCCCGGACATCCGGTTCGTGGGCGACCGGTACGTCCTGTACTACTCGGTGACCCACACCGCCGACGGCGACGGGGCGATGGACCACGCCATCGGCGCGGCCACCGCGCCCACCCCCGCGGGGCCGTGGACCGACACCGGCGAGGCCGTGGTCGAACCCCGCCCCAACGGTTCGGGCGGGTACTTCAACTCGATCGACCCGGCCCTGTTCACCGACGACGACGGGTCCCGCTACCTGTACTTCGGCGGCTACATCGGCGGAGTCTGGGTCACCGAACTGGACGACGACGGACTGCGCGCCGTGGGCGAACCGACCCGGCTGACCGTCGCGGACCGGTACGAGGGCGCCTTCGTCGTCAAGCGCGACGGGTATTACTACCTGACCGTCTCCGCGGCGATGTGCTGCGACGGCCCGGGCACCGGGTACAGCGTCTACGCGGGCAGGTCGGAGTCCCCGACCGGTCCGTTCCTGGACCACGAGGGCGTCTCCATGAACGAGTCGCGGGTCGGCGGTACCCAGGTGATGGCCCAGAACGGGAACAGCGTCATCGGGGTCGGACACCACGCGTTCTTCACCGACACCACCGGCCAGGACTGGATCCTGTACCACGGCATCGAACGCGACGACCCGTGGCTGGACGGCCCGGGCGGGATCAACGAGCGCCCGACCTTCGTCGACCGGCTCGACTGGATCGACGGCTGGCCGGTCGCCAACGCCGGAGAGGGCCCCACCGAAGGCGAGTTGACCGGCCCCACGGTCGGCTCCGCACTGGACATCGACATGGCCGACCCCGCCGCCGGCCGGTCCCTGCGCGCCGTGTCGGGCGAGTGGACCTCCGTCACGGAGGAGCGCAACGGAGCCGGGACCGTCGGCCTGCTCGAACCGGGCGGCTCCGGTGACGAGGCCGCTCGAGTGGAGACCGTCCGCCCCGCCGCGGCCGAGTCCCGTGTCGAGTCGGACCTCAGGTTCCCCGACGGCACGGGGACCCTCCGGCTCGACCTGGCCCGGATGGGCGCCCAGGGCATCGCGGTCGAGGTCGACACCGACGCCCGGGAACTGCGCACCGAGGTCTCCGCGCCCTCGCGGGACCCGGTCACCGAGGTCGCGCCGCTGCCGGAGATCTTCGACCCGGAGCACTTCACCGCCCTGGAGGTGGAGATCCGGGACGGCCGGGTGCGGGCCGCCCTCGGCGAGAGCCGGCTCGGCGACCCCATGGCCCAGGTCGTGGTCGACGTCCCCCGCACCGTGGTGAAGCGGCGGCCGGTGGCCTGGGAGGCCTCCGGTGCCCCCGTCCGGATCGCCAACCCGAGCGTCGCGGAGGTGCACAGCCCCGTCACCGAAGCCGCCGCGGAGCCGCAGGCGGACCGACTGCTCTGGTCCGAGGAGTTCGACGGCGGGCTCGCCGAGGACTGGGAATGGGTCCGGGACTCCGGTGACACCGCGGTCGGGGAGGACGGCCTGCGCTGGCCGGTCGACGGCGGCGACGTCCGGGGCGAGGACAACGACGGCGCGCTCCTGCTGCGGGACGCCCCCGACGGCGAGTGGCTGATGCAGACCCACCTCACCCTGGACCTCGGCGAGGACACCCGGCGCAACTACCAGCAGGCGGGCCTGATCGCCTATGTCGACGACGACGACTTCGCCCGGCTGGGGACCCTCGCCCTCCACGAGACCCGGCCGGTCGAGTTCAGCCGTGAACTGACCACCGACAGCCGCGTCGACAGCGGATCCCACTGGGGCGGCCCCACCGCCCCGGAGATGTGGCTGCGCCTGCACCACCGGGTGGACCCCGACACCGGTGAACCGCACTACCGTTCGTCGACCTCGACCGACGGCGAGAACTGGCGCTGGGGTGCGGTGTGGACCTTCCCGGCCGGTACCGAACCCCGGGTCGGGCTGTACGCCGGCGGCGGCGCCGAACCGGCCGTCGACGCGGTGTTCCACAGCGTCGAGTTCCACTCGGTGCGCGAAACCGACGACGAGGAGGCCCCCGTGGGGTTCGCCAACCCGGTCTTCGACGAGAACTTCCCCGACCCGTTCGTCCTCGAGTCCGGTGGGACGTTCTACGCCTACGCCACCAACGGAGCGCACGGCAACATGCCGGTGCTGACCTCGTCCGACCTGGTCCACTGGGAACCGGCCGGAGACTCCATGCCCGACGTGGCTCCCTGGTCGGAGCCGGGCAAACACTGGGCCCCGGAGGTCATCGAGTCCGCACCGGGGAGGTTCCTCGCCTACTACACGGCACGTGATCCCGAGCTGGATCTGCAGTGCCTCGGCGTGGCCGAGGCCTCCGACCCCCTCGGTCCCTTCGTCGACACCGACGAGGAGCCGCTGCTCTGCCAGACCGACGAGGGCGGTTCGATCGACGCCAGTCCCTTCGTCGACGCCGACGGCACGCCCTACCTGCTGTGGAAGAACGACGGCAACCACGTTGACCGGCAGAGCTGGATCCATGCCCAGGAACTCGCCCCCGACGGCCTGTCCCTCATCGGAGAGCCCCACCGGCTGGTCACCCACGACCAGGACTGGGAGGGCCACCTGGTCGAGGGTGCGAGCATCTGGGTGCACGAGGGCCGTTACTACATGTTCTACTCCGCGAACGGCTACTACTCGGAGGAGTACGGCGTGGGCTACGCGGTGGCGGACAGCGTCCTCGGTCCGTGGACCAAACCGTCGGACGAGCCGCTGATGTCCTCCAACGAGGTGGCGGCCGGTCCCGGCCACGGGATGGTCCTGGAGGTGGACGACCGCACCTGGTACGTCCACCACGCCTGGCCCCCGGACCACGTCGGCGACCCGGAGTACGGCCGGAGCATGTGGGTCACCCCGCTCCGCTGGGAGGGCGGCGTGCCCTTCCTGGACGGTCCGGCCGCCTGGGTGGACGGCCTCCCCGTGGAGTAGCTCCGGCGGACCGACGCCCGAGCGACCGAACACCCGAGCGCCCGGACGACCGGAGGGAGGGGCACGGTGCGGAACCCGCACCGTGCCCCTCCGTTCTGTCGTGGGACCGACGGCGGTGGACGGCCGCTGCCGGAGTCCCAGGCCCGGGGGAGGGCCGCCTGCTCAGCCGCCGGCCGGCTGGAACTCGACGGGTGTACTCAGCAGGTCGATCCCCCACAGGTACGGCAGGACGAGGAACACCGCCGCGACGATGAGAACCAGTGCCGCGAGGTTCAGCCAGACGCCGATGCGGACCATGTCCATGATGGTGATCTTTCCGGTTCCGAACATGATCGCGTTCGGCGGTGTCCCCACGGGGAGCATGAAGGCGCAGTTCGCCGCCATCGCGGCGGGGACCATCAACGCGAAGGGGTGGACGCCCAGGGCGAGTGCGAGACCGGCCATGACCGGCATGATCATGGTGCCCGTCGCCGAGTTAGAGGTGATCTCGGTCAGGAACAGCACCAGGGCGGACGCCACCAGCACGGTCAGGACGATGTTGACCCCCTCGAGGACGAGGAGCTGTTCACCGATCCACGTCGACAGGCCGGTCTCGGTGAATCCGGCCGCGATGGCCAGACCGCCGCCGAACAGCAGCAGGATCCCCCACGGGATCTTCTTGGAGTCCTCCCAGCGCAGGATGCGCGGTTCCTCCGAGTGACGCGTGGGCAGCAGGAACAGGACGACCGCGGCCGTGATCGCGATGAGGCCGTCGCTGATGCCCGGAACCAGGCTCTCCCAGAGGAACGTCTGGGTCACCCACATGAACGCGGCGCCGCTGAAGACCGCCAGTACGGCCTTCTCCTCGGTCGTCAGGCTGCCGAGGGACTTCTTCTCGTCCCTGATGACCTCCCTGCCGCCGGGGAGGTGCTTGAAGCCGAACCTGAACTTGACGAACGCGAGGTAGAACCAGGCGAAGGCGAGCAGCAGGACGACGACCGGGACCCCGAACAGCATCCATCCAGCGAAGGAGACGGTCTGGCCGAAGATCTCACCGGTGGTCGCGGCGAGGATCGCGAGCGGCGGCGTTCCGATCAGAGTTCCGAGGCCGCCGATGGTCGCGGCGTATCCGATGCTGAAAACGATGCACTTCTCGAACTTCGGGACCTCCGTCGCGTGCTCACCGTTGCGCAGCGCCTGCGCGGCCTGGTACGCCACGGCCAGGCCGACGGGGATCATCATCATCGTCGCTGCCGTGTTGGAGACCCACATCGACAGGAATCCGGTGGCGACCATGAACCCGAGAACGATGCGGCGGGGGCTCGTGCCGATCATCAGGACGATGGAGAGGGCGATCCGCTTGTGCAGGTTCCACTTCTCCATGGCGATCGCGAGAGCGAATCCCCCGAGGAAGAGGAAGACGATGTCGTTGCCGTAGGAGGACACGACGGCGTCCCCCTCCATCGCCCCCGTCAACGGCAGAAGCACGATGGGCAGCAGGGAGGTGACCGGGATGGGCACGACTTCGGTGATCCACCAGGTCCCGATCCACAGGGTGGCGGCGAGTACGGCCACTCCCTCCGAGGAGAGGCCCCCGGGGTCGAAGAACAGAAGCGTCATCGCGAAGAGCAGGGGCCCCAGGGCCAGGCCCACGAGGCGGGCGGGCGTGTAGCCGCCCCGTGGTCCGCGTTCGTCCTCCGAGGGCCCGGACCCCTCCCGTCCCGGCCCGGGCGTCGCGGCGCCGGAGTTCGCGCCCCGGCGGGCCTTCGCCCGTTCGGGAGGCCGGGGCTCCTTCTTCGCGGAGAACGTCAGGAGGCTCTTGATCTGGTAGTGGGACGCCCATAGTTCGTCCCACACCCTTCCCAGGGAGTATGCCGTCATGGCCAGCCTTCTTCAGCGGGGTCGATTGCTTGTCGGTGTGCCGTTGCGAGTCTTTCCGGGGGATGTCGGGGCCGGTGGGGCGCGGTCGCGGCCCCGGGGGTCAGCTGTGCAGGTTCCGGAGGACCTTGTGGAAATCCGCTTTGCCCTCCAACCCGATGCCCGGCAGATCGCCCGGGGCCACACGGCCGCCGGTGATCACGGCGTCGTCGGTGAAGCCGCCGGTGGGCTGGAACTCCCCCGGGTAGGACTCGTTGCCGCCCAGCTTGAGTGCCGCGGCGATGTGCAGGGAGAACTGGTGCCCGCCGTGGGGGACGCAGCGGCGGGAGGACCAGCCGTGCCGCTTCAGCATGTCCAGGACCCGCCGGTACTCGGTCAGGCCGTAGCTCAGGGCCGGGTCGACCTGGATGAAGTCGCGGTCCGGCCGCATGCCGCCGTAGCGGATCAGGTTGCGCGCGTCCTGGAGCGAGAACAGGTTCTCTCCGGTGGCGACGGGGTTCGCGTAGCTCTCCGAGAGGACCGCGTTCAGGCGGTAGTCCAGCGGGTCGCCCGCTTCCTCGTACCAGAACAGGCCGTAGCCGTCGATGGCCCGGCCGTATTCCAGCGCGGTGTCCAGGTCGAACTTCCCGTTGGCGTCGACCATCAGGCGGCCCCCGTCTCCGTCGAGGACCTGGAGAACGGCCTCGATGCGCCGGAGGTCCTCGTCGAGGCCGGCCCCGCCGATCTTCATCTTGACGACTTCGTACCCGCCGTCGAGGAACCCCCGCATCTCGGCCTGGAGGTCGGCGAGGGTCTTGCCTGGCGCGTAGTAGCCGCCGGCGGCGTAGACGAAGACGTCGGAATCGGGGTCGCCGTCTCCGTAGTGATCGGAGATCCAGCGGTACAGGGGGACCCCGGCGGCTTTGGCGGCCAGGTCGTGCAGGGCCATGTCCATCACGCCGACGGCCACTGATCTCTCTCCGTGGCCTCCGGGCTTCTCGTCGCGCATCATGAGGGACCAGGCCTTTTCGGGAGAGAGCTCCCCGTTCTCGTCCAGCAGGTCCTCGCCAGGTGCGTTCAGCAGCCGCGGGAGTATGCGTTCCTCGAGAATCGCGGTGGCGTTGTAACGGCCGTTGGAATTGAATCCGTAACCGACCAGGGGTTTTCCGTCCACGAACATGTCACTGACCAGGGCGACGACGGTGCAGTCCATCTTGCTGAAGTCGATATAGGCGTTGCGCATGGACGAGCTGATCGGGATGGTGCCTGCTCGAGCGGAAACAATTCTCAAGGTTCTGCCCCGTGCGTCGAAGTCTTATAAGATCCTCGCAGGCTACCCAAGGGTGATCCGGGGCACAATATCCGAGGTGGATCTTTCCTGGTGGGCGCTGCTCTCCGGGCAGGCTGTGGTCCGTCCCGCAGGCTTTCGGAGCAGGCCCGACCCAGCCGGCCGTTCTTGTCCGGAGAGTACGATGAGCGTTATGAAAGGTGCTTCCAGCAAGGGAGAGTCGGCCTACAGCGAGCTGCGGCGCCGCATTGTCTCGGGGGAACTCGACCCGGGGTCCCGCCTGTCCCAGTACGAACTCGCGGAAGAAATGGGAATGAGTATCACGCCCTTGCGCGAGGCGGTGAGACGGTTGGCCAGTGAGGAATGGGTGGAAGTGGTCACCCACCGGGATGTCCGTGTGGCGCCCGTGAACGCCGACGAAGCCCGTGAGCTACTGGATGTCCGCCTGTCGCTGGAACCTCTGGCCACCGAGCTGGCGGTACTCCGCAGAACTGACGGAGAAATAGCCGGCATGAGGGCGGCCGCGGACCGGCTCCTGCCGGTGACCCGTGTCTGGGGAGAGGAAGCCGTCACCGCGCACCGGGAGTTCCACCGGGCGATCTACGCGGCTTCGCACAACAAGGTGCTGATCAGGTTCCTGGACGATGTGTGGGACAAGTCGGACCGTTACCGGCGTATCGGATCGAGGCTGCCCGCAGGAGACGGGCCCCGCACCCTGGACCTCAGGCAGCACCACGAGATCCTGGAGCTGGTCGTCAGCGGGGAGAGCGCCAGGGCGGGCGCACTCGTCCGCTCGCACATACGCAACAGCCTCGGCGCCGTGGTCCCCGGCTCTCTCGAGCAGGCGGGCTGAACCCTTCCCCGCGATCAGCAGGGCCCGCCGGGCGCGTCGGTGGTCGGCCCGCCGCCGCGTCGGCCCCTGCGCCCTCTTCGGGACGCGAACACCGACCGCGGGTCAGTTCGCCTCGCGGACGTCCCGTCCCTGCTCCGCGAAGGCCTTGAAGTCCTGCATGTGCTGTTGGGACTGCTTGCGGAAGGTGCCGGGCATCAGGAGGCCCACCAGCCGCATCATCACACCGCTGAACCGGTATTCGTTCTCGCTCACCCAGAGCGTCGTCTCCGGGCCGGACTGGGTCAGCCGGTCGCGCACCGCGTTCCACATGCCCTCGGCGACGATCTCGCGGTCGAAGTGGACGACCTGCCCTTCCGGGAGCCCGTGCAGGTCTGCCGGTTCCCGGCGCGTGATGGTCTCGGTGCACTCCATCTCCTGCTTCCCCGCCTGGAACACGACCCGCGATTCGGTGCCGACCTGCCCGTGCTCCCCGCGCAGCGGCTCGTGCAGCACCAGACCCCGCAGCCACTTCGGCATGTGCGCCGGGTCGGAGAGCAGCTGCACCACCCTCTCCAGCGGTAGGGCGACCTCGATCGAGACGGTGTACTTCATGGCGGGCTGCTCCGGGTTGCCGAGTGACAGGGCGTGCATGCGCATCCCCGCCACATGTTATTCAGACACGGCGTGTCGACGGGGGCCCGGTTCGTGGGGCCGCGGCGCCTGCCGCCCTGGCGACGCGGGGCGGGGGCGCGGCGCCCCTTCGCACCGCGCCCCTCGAATGCCGGGTCCTAGGCTTTCGAACCCGCGCCGATGTGGTTGGCCGCCATCTTGCCGACCAGCTCCGCGAGGGTCTTGGGGGCCTCCAGAGGGCCCATGTGGCCCAGCCCCGGGAGTACGCGGACCTCTTCGCAGTTCTGCACCAGCTCGCCGATGTGGTGGGCGTGCCACGGGGGAGTCAGTTTGTCCTCGTCGCCGCCGACCACCACGGTGGGCGCGGAGATCTCGCGCGCCGCGTCGTCGAGTTCGAGTCTGTTCATGACCCGGCCCCATTCGCCGCGCGGGACGCCGCCGCAGTCGTGGACGAGCTTGGCGCACAGGCGCTGGGTGGCCTTGTCGGCACTCCTGCCCATGACCAGGAACTTGAAGATCCTGGCGCTGACGGCGTTGGCCGGGCCCAGGGGGAGCGGCGCGCTCAGGAAGATTTTGGCGCCGAGGGTGCCGAGCGCTCCCGGGAGGGGGATGGCGGTGGACCTGCGGGGCAGGTCGGTGCAGCCGGTGTTGGTCAGCAGCACGGCGCCGGCCTTCTCCTTGAAGGTCGCGCGCGGGCCCGCGGCCATGATGGTCATGCCGCCCATGCTGTGTCCGGCCACCAGCGCCTTCTGCCCGGCGGGGACGGTGGCTTCGAGGACGGCGCAGAGGTCGTCGGCGAGCTTGTCGGTGCTGTACCCCGCGCGGGTGATGGGGGTCTGTGTCCGCCCGTGGCCGCGCTGGTCGTACAGGACCACGCGCAGGCCCGGGTCGAGTTCGCGGACCACGGGGCCCCAGGAGGCCAGGGAGGTCGACCAGCAGTGGGAGAACACCACGGTCGGTCCGTCGGCGGGCCCGCGTACTTCGACGTGCAGCCGGGTGCCGTCGGCGGAGCGCACCCTGAGTTCCTGTGCCTGTCCCACGTGTCGTGTCGCCATCGGGTTACCTCTCACTCTGGGGGAAGTCAGACGGGGAGTCCCCCCAGGGCGGCGCGTGCCCTGAGGGGACGTTCTTGGGGGCGGCCGCGGAGAACGGCCGGGACTCAGTCGTCGAGTTCGATCCGGGGGACGGCGAAGGGCGGGGTGCCCGACCCGTTGACCGGGTGGCCGCCCCACAGGTTGGGGCTGTCGAGCGTGCCGACGCCCTCGTGGCCGTCGGGGGTGCGCACGACGACGGTGCGCGCCCCGTTGTTGTAGGCCTCGGTGAGCGCGGGGTCGGCCGACAGGCGGCCCTTCCAGCGGTAGTCGCCGGTCAGCGGGGAGAAGTGCCCGGCCAGATGGGCCTGGACCTCGAAGCTCCCGGCCGTGCTGCCGTCACCCGCGTCATCGCTTCCCGGGGGGTCCTGGAGGAGGACCGTGACCGTGCCCCGGTACTCCTCTTCGTCGTCGTCGAACCCGCTCATACTGCTTCTCCTTCTCCGAATCCGACCCGGTCAGGCGGGGACGGCGTCCTTGCGCTTCTTCGTCGAACGCACGCGGCGCAGGTCGTAGTTGTGCGGGTCGAACCAGCGGGTGCGCAGCGCGTAGTTCCAGGTGAAGGTGGGCCACAGCGTCGTGTTGCGGCCCTCCTCGTTCAGGTACCAGCTGTCGCAGCCGCCGGTCACCCACACGGTGCCCTGCATGGACTTGTCGATCATCTTGTTGTAGGCGCGCTGGGCCTCGGGGCGGGGCTCCAGGCGGTCGACCCGGTTCCTGCAGGCGAACTTGAGCGCCTCCATCGTGTACCGGATCTGCGCTTCGATCATGAAGACCTGGGAGGTGTGCCCCAGGCCGGTGTTGGGGCCGGCGAGCACGAACGCGTTGGGGAACCCGTTGACGGTGGTGCCGCGGAAGGCCTGCACGTCGTTGCCCCAGTGCTCGGCGAGCGAGCGGCCCTCGGAGTCGTACACGCGGTGGGCGATGGGCGGGTCGGTGACCTGGAAGCCGGTACCGAGGATGATCGTGTCGACCTCGTGCTCGGTCTCCTTGCCGGAGGAGTCCCGGGTGACCACGGAGTTCGGGCGGACCTCGACGATGCCGTCGGTGACCACGTCCACGTTGGGCCGGGCCAGCGCGGGGTAGTAGTCGTTGGACATCAGGATGCGCTTGCACCCGGCGCGGAAGGTCGGGGTGAGCTTGGCGCGCAGGACCGGGTCCTTGACGCTGCGGTTGATGTTGGCCCGGCCGAGGCGCTCCACGATCCCGAGCAGCTTGGGGTTCTTCGCGAAACCGAGGATGTAGCTCTCGCGGCCCCAGTAGATGCTCTTGCGGGCGATCTGCTGCGCACCGGGGATGTTCCGGTAGAGCCAGCTCTCGGCCTTGGTGATGTCGCGGTCGTGCCGGAACATCACCCACGGGGCGGTGCGCTGGAACAGCGAGAGCTTGCCCACCTGCGGTTGGATCTTCGGTACGAACTGGATGGCGGAGGCGCCGGTGCCGATGACGGCGACCCTGCGGCCGGTCAGGTCGTGGTCGTGGTCCCACTCGGCGGAGTGGAAGAGCTTTCCCTCGAAGGCGTCCAGGCCCTTGATGTCCGGGTAGGTCGGGTCGGCGAGCGGTCCGGCGCCGCTGACCAGGAACTGGGCGGTGACGGTGCCGCTGGAGGTCTCGATCCGCCAGCGGTTGTCCTCGGGCTCCCAGCGGGCGGCCTTGACGTCGCTGCCGTAGCGGACGTGCCGGTCGACGCCGTGCTCCCCGGCGACCCGCTTCATGTAGTCCCAGATCTCGGGCTGCGGGGAGAAGGTCCGGCTCCAGTGGGGGTTGAGCGCGAAGGAGAACGAGTACAGGTGTGAGGGGACGTCGCAGGCGGCACCCGGGTACGAGTTGTCGCGCCAGGTCCCGCCGATGCCGTCGGCGCGTTCGAGGATCACGAAATCCCTGAGGCCGGCCTGCCTGAGGCGGACAGCCATCCCGATTCCGGCGAACCCGGTGCCGATGACGGCGACCCGGTAATGCGGTACTGCTTCGGTCACGATGCTGTTCCCTTCGTGCGGCCCGGTCCGTCCGTGGACTTCGGCATACCGACCGGTAAGTATGGGTCCCCGGGGGCGCGGCGCGTTTCGCCCCCGGGGGAGGGTGCCGGGGGCTGAGCGCGTGGCGCGTTCGCTCTCAGCCCCCGGCGTTCGGGGACCGCCGCCGGAAGACGTGGCGCGTTTCGCCTTCCGACGACGGGGTTCTCGGGAGGGGCGGCCCGGGGGACTGGTCCTCCGGGGACCCTCGGGGGGTCTGCTGGACTCGGGGGTGCGGGGCAGGCCGTCTAGCGGCCGAGGAGGCCCGCCTTCTTCCAGAAGTAGCGCCCCAGGCCCGTGATCGCACCGGCGGTGCCCAGTGTGCCGACGACCTTGCGGGCGGCCCAGGTCTTGGTCTCGACCCAGTGCGGGTTGCCCTTGGCGACCCGGTAGGCCTCCTTGGGATCGAGCCCGACCTGCTCGTAGACCTTCGGGTTGATCAGGCGGGTCGCGGAGTAGTACGTGACCAGGCCCAGCACGATGCGGCTGTAGGCCTTGTTCAGCGCGCTGCGCTCGGGCCAGTCGCGCTGGAACTCCTCGCGTGCGTAGCGCATGTGGCGCGCTTCCTCGGTGACGTGGATGCGGGCCACGGCGCGTACCAGCGGCAGGATCTGCTCGTCCGGGACGGCCTCGCGCTGGAGCTGGTCCAGGACCTCCTCGACGAACAGCGCGCCCGCGAAGATCAGCGGGCCGTGCGCGATCGCCTTGAAGACGCGGCCGAGGTGGAAGGTGACCGGGTCGAGCCGGTGCGTCTCCCAGCCGAGTTTCTGCACCATCTTCGCGAACATGACCGTGTGGCGGCACTCGTCGGCGATCTCGGTGTACGCGTACTGGACGTGCAGCGACGTGGGGTCGTTGTGGTAGGCGTGGCGGACCAGCATCTGCATCAGGATCGTCTCGAACCAGATGCCGATGGTGGCGACGCTGGCGACCTCCAGGCGGGAGAGCTCCTTGCGCTTCTCCTCGCTGAGCTGGTCCCACAGGTGGGTGCCGTAGATGGAGATGCGCTCGGGGCGGATCGCCCACATGTCGGGGTCGACCGGTGCGTCCCAGTCGATCTCCACAAGGGGGTCGAAGGAGGCCTTGGCGGAGCCGCGCAGGAGGCGCTTGGCGATGTCCTCGCGGTCGGTGATCTTCGGCTTGGCGACAACTTCGGCGGTCATCTCGTTCCTCCTCAGACGGTGCTGACTCGAGAAATGCTGGTCGGGGCGTGCGGGGAACCGTGGCGTGCGTGGAGCCCCTGGGCGATCTCCGCGTCAGCGAAGGCGCCGTCCGTGAGGAGCAGGCCGAGCTGGAGCGAGACGATCTGTTCGGTGGTACCGGGGAAGTGCTTGGTCAGGTGCAGGGCCGCGGTCCCGAAGGCCGTGCAGGCGACGTCGCGCGGGGCGCGCTTGGCGCCGGCGGCTCGGACCACGGTCATCACGGTGTCGCGCTCGGTCTCGGCGGGGACCAGTCCGTCGAGCGAGGCGCCGGTGGCGCGCGAGCTCTCGTGAATGGGGGTGTCGACGTAGCCCGGGTAGACCGTGGTCACCCCGATGTGCGTGCCGTACTCGGCGCGCAGGGAGTCGGCGTAGGCGGTCACCGCGCGCTTGGAGACGGTGTAGGCGCCGGCCAGGGGCAGCTGGAGGTTGGCCAGCAGCGAGGCGGTGACGATCACGCGGCCGCGGCTCTTGAGCAGGGCCGGCATCGCGGCGGCGGTGACCCGCCAGGAGCCCAGGAGGTTGACCTCGAGGGCCTGGTGGACGTGGGCGTCGGGCAGGTGGCCGATGTCCACGGAGGGGCCGACCCCCGCGTAGTGGATGAGCAGGTCCAGGCGTCCGCCGAGCTGTTCGATCGCCTCGGCGACCCCTTCGCGCACCTGCTGGTCGTCGGTGATGTCGCAGGCGATGACGCCGGGGCCGGCCTTGCGGTCGATGCCGACGACGTTGACGCCGAGGTGGCGCAGGACCGCCACGGTGGCGCTGCCGAACGCCCCGGAGGCGCCGGTGACGATGGCGTTCTGGCCGGGCAGCCGGCTCAGGTGGCGCGGCAAGGGGGTCGTCATGTGATCTCCTCCACAGTCATTGCCGGAACGTTACAACGAGCATTGTCACAATGCAATGGGTCGTCGCCGGAAATTTACTCGTGAGTAAGGTCCGGGTTTCCGGGGCGCCG
The DNA here is from genome assembly GCF_000341085.1 of Nocardiopsis ganjiahuensis DSM 45031. Lineage (GTDB taxonomy): Bacteria > Actinomycetota > Actinomycetes > Streptosporangiales > Streptosporangiaceae > Nocardiopsis > Nocardiopsis ganjiahuensis. The sequence goes on from NZ_ANBA01000017.1 coordinate 85,180, forward strand.
CGCCGTTGTGGCGCACACGGAAGGGACCGCGCGCCCGCGCGCACGGTCCCGGGGGTGCTCACCTGCGGCCCTGCGGCCCTGCGGCCCTGCGGCCTGGCGGTCTAGCGGTCTAGCGGCCGAGCAGGCCCGCCTTCTTCCAGAAGTGCTTGCCCAGGCCCGAGATCGCTCCGGCGGTGCTGAGCGTCTTGACGACCTTGTGGGAGAGCTCGGTCTTGCTGTCGATGAAGTGCGGGTTGCGGTGCGCCGCCCGCTGGGCCTCCCTGGGGTCCAGTCCGACCTGCTCGTAGACCTTCGTGTGGATCAGCCGGGTCGCCGAGTAGTACGTGACCAGGCCCAGGACCAGCCGCGAGTACGCCCGGTCCACGGGGCCGCGCCTGATCCAGTCGCGGTGGAACTCCTCACGGGCGTAGCGGATGTGGCGGGCCTCCTCGATCACGTGGATCCGGGAGGTGGACCGCACGACCGGCTCGATGCTCTCGTCGTCGATCATCTCCCGTTGGAGCTGGTCGAGGATCTCCTCGACGAACAGCGCGCCCGCGAAGATCAGCGGGCCGTGCGCGATCGCCTTGAAGAGGTTGCCCAGCACGTGCGCGACCGGGTCGAGGCGGTAGGCCCTCGACCCCAGCTTCTCGATCGCCTTGGCGAACATGACCGTGTGGCGGCACTCGTCGGCGATCTCGGTGTACGCGTACTGGACGTGGAGTGTGGTGGGGTCGTTGTGGTAGGCGTGCCGGACCAGCATCTGCATCAGGATCGTCTCGAACCAGATGCCGGTGGCCATGGTGCTGGCCATCTCCAGCCGGGAGAGCTCCTTGCGCTGTTCCTCGCTGAGCCGGTCCCACAGGTGGGTGCCGTAGAGGGACACCCGCTCGGGGCGCATGCCCCACTTGTCCTCCAGCGGTGCGTCCCAGTCGATCTCCACCAGGGGGTCGAAGGAGGCCTTGGCGGAGCCGCGCAGGAGGCGTTTGGCGATGTCCTCGCGGTCGGTGAGCTTCGGTGTCGGCGCGTTTCCCACGGACATGGGTACCTCCAGGGGGTGTTCCGTGTCGGAGGCGCGCCGAACGGGCGGTTCGTGTGGTGTGACCCCGTTCACTCCGATTTCCTAGAACGTTACAATCTCTATTGACAACGTTCAACGGTGCCGAGGGGCGGATTTACTGATGAGTACGGCTCTCCGGGGTCTCTAGGCTGGTTCCATGGCCGAATACCGCATTGACGAACTCGCCCGGCTCGCCGACACGACGGTGCGCAACGTCCGGGTGTACCAGGACAGAGGTCTCCTCGCCCCACCCCGGCGCCAGGGCCGCGTGGGCATCTACTCCGAAGCACATCTGGCGCGTCTGCGGCTGATCGGCCAGCTGCTCCGCCGCGGTTACACCTTCGCCAACATCGGCGAGATGTTCCAGGTGTGGGAGCGCGGCGGCGACCTGTCCGAGATCCTCGGCTTCGAGTCCGCCGTCGGCGACGCCTGGAGCGACGAGATCGCCGACTACATCAGCCTCGGCGATCTGAGGGAGCTGTTCGGCAAGGGGGTGACCCCCAAGACCATAAAGCGCGCCCTGGACCTCAAGGTGCTGGAGCGCGACGGCCTGCGCTTCCGGGTTCCCAGCCCCCGCCTGCTGCACGCCGGCGTCGAACTGGTCAAGCTCGGGATGACCGTGGGCTCGGTGCTGGACATAGCGGAGAACCTCCGGGACAAGATCGGTCACGTCTCCGAGCACATGATCCGCCTGGTCGCCGACCACATCATCGCCGAGCACACCGCGGGGACCGTGCTCGACGCCGAGGACATCGCCAAGATCGCCGAACTCATCCGCCACGTGCGCCCCCTGGCCCAGCAGGCCGTGGACGCGGTCCTGGCGCAGGAGATGGCGAACCACCTCACCAACGTCCTGGGCGACCACTTCGCCGAGGGCATGGAGACCCTGCGGACGGCGGCGCGCACACCTCCGGGCGCAGACGACCCCGACGGTCTCTGAGACCGCCTTCCGCGGAGCCGCGACCAGCACGTCCACGACACGCAGAGCCACGCTCCCCAGCCCCCGGCTCGACCCCCGACCCCCGACCCCCGACCGCTTCGACCTCCGCAGACCTCGGCGCCGAACCGCCGCGACCCTCCACCCCCGCGACCCCCGGACGGATGACGGGCCCGGACACCGCTCAGGTGTCCGGGCCCGCGTGCGTCGCGGGTCCGGGCCGGTCCCTGGATCCGGTCCCGGGCGCGGATCAGCCCCGGCGCCGGGTCAGCCCTTGGGCGGCTCGGCGACGATCTCGGCCGCCTTCTCCCGGATCCGCTCGACGACCTCCTCCGCGGCGTCCCCGCTGGGGAGATCCGTGGAGTCGGCCACGGACAGCGGCAGCGACTTCGTGAAGCGCAGCTCGGCGAAGGCGCCGCTCGGGACGGCCGGATGGTGCGGGAAGACCGGCCTGGTGCGCCGATACGCCTCACCCTGCGCCGGACGGGCATCCTCCTCGCCCTTGTTGGGCCACATCGCCATCGCCCGCTCGGCCTGCGCGGTGATGGTCAGGGACGGGTTCACACCCAGGTTCGCGGTGACCGCGGAACCGTCCACCACGTGCAGCCCGGGGTACCCGTACAGCCGGTGGTAGGGGTCGATCACCCCGGTCTCGGGGCTGTCGCCGATCGGGCAGCCGCCCAGGAAGTGAGCGGTCATCGGGATGTTGAAGATGTCGCCGACCGTGCCGCCCGGGTAGCCGTCGATCCGCTCGGCCAGCCGTGTGGCGGCCTCCTGGCCCTCCGGGATCCAGGTGGGGTTCGGCTCTCCGTGGCCCTGCCGGGAGGTGAGCTTCTTCCCGCCGAACAGGCCGCCCTTGACCGAGGTGGTCAGCGAGTTGTCCAGGGACTGCATGACCAGCCCGATGATGGTCCGCTCGGACCAGCGCCGGTTGGAGAAGCTGCGCATGAAGACGTACGGATGGCGCGCGGCCAGTCCGAGGAAGCGCAGCCAGCGCGGGATCCTGCCCCCGCCCGGCACCTGGATCGCGGTGAGCAGGCCCATCGCGTTGGAGCCCTTGCCGTAGCGGACCGGTTCGATGTGGGTGTTCGCGTTCGGGTGGATGGAGGACGTGATCGCCACGCCCCGGGTGAGGTCCTCGGGCGGTGGCACCCGCTTGCTCATGGCGCCGACCAGGGCCTCGGAGTTGGTCCGGGTCAGGGTGCCCAGCTTCTCCGACAGGCCGGGGAGCATCCCGCTGTCCCGCATCCGGTGCAGCAGTGTCTGTGTGTTGTAGGTGCCGGCCGCGACCACGACCTGGCGCGCGGTGAACGTGCGGGCGTTCGACCGGCGCCGCGGCGCGTCGGTGCGGAGCGTGTCCACCGCGAAACCTCCGCCCTCGGACTCGGGCCGCTCACGCAGCCGCTCGACCGTGGTCAGGGGGTGCACCTCGGCGCCACCGCGCTCCGCGAAGTACAGGTAGTTCTCGGTGAGGGTGTTCTTGGCGCCGTGGCGGCAGCCGGTCATGCACTCGCCGCACTCCCTGCAGGCCTTGCGGTCGGGCCCCTGGCCGCCGAAGTAGGGGTCGCCGACGGACTCTCCGGGGGCGGCCCTGCTGCCGTCGCCGTCCTCCCCGTCGCCGAAGCACACGCCGACCGGGGTGAGCCGGAAGGTGTCACCGACACCCATGTCCTCGGCGACCGCCTTCAGGTGGACGTCGGAGGGGGTGACGGTGGGGTTGGTGCGCACGCCGAGCATGCGGCGGGCCTGGTCGTAGAACGGGGACAGCTCCGACTTCCAGTCGGTGATGTGCTGCCACTGCGGGTCCTCGAAGAAGGCGTCCATCGGGTGGTAGAGCGTGTTCGCGTAGTTGAGCGAACCGCCGCCGACGCCCGCGCCTGCCAGGATCATCACGTCGCGCAGGAGGTGGATGCGCTGGATGCCGTACATGCCGGCCTGCGGGGCCCAGAGGAAGTTCTTCAGGTCCCAGGACGAGGACGGCAGGGTCTCGGGTGTGAAGCGGCGACCCGCCTCCAGGACGCCGACGCGGTACCCCTTCTCGGTGAGGCGAAGGGCGCTGACGGAGCCGCCGAAACCGGAACCGATGACCACGACGTCGTAGTCGAACGTGTCGTCTGATCCGGTCTTCCCCGGCTCGGCCTCGTTCGGCCTCGCTTCCCCGGGGAGGGCTTCGTCCGGTCGGGTCTGGTTCGTCGGGGCGGTGCTGCCGGCGGGGTCTTCTGCGCGCTGAGGGGGCATGGCTTGGTCTCTCTCCAGGTCTGAAGCGGCTGCCCGTAATGCGCCGGATACGAGTCCGCAACGAAAAATGCGCCATCTAGAAATGTGACAACACTTATTGTAATGTTCGTCACTACCGCCGAGTAAGGTGTGTTCCATGTAACACGCGTGGCGTGCTTCGGCGCAAGTTTCGTTCCCCCTCGTCGCCTCTCCCCGCGACGGAACACTGGAGGTACACATGCCCAAGGCTCCAGATGAGGTGCCTGAAGCGCCTCAGGACACGCCTGAGCAGCACGAAGGCAGCGGCGGAACACGCTGGCGCAGGTTCGCACTCATCGCGGTCCCCGGTTTCGTGGCGGCCGCGGTCCTCGGCGGTATGACCACACAGGGGCTCCTCGCGGCCTCCTTCGCCGTCTCGGGGGACAGCTTCAAGATGTCCGCGGACCGGCTGGAGGGCCAGGGCTTCACGCAGTACGGCGACGTCGCCAACTCCGTGGACGGGTCGAGCCGGCCGGTGGGACTCTCCTCGATCGACAGCGCCGAGCTGGACAACCTGTGCATGTCCTCCCTCTGGGACCTGCCCATCGGCGAGGCCACCCTGGTGATCACCGCCGGGGCCGAATCCCCGGTGATCGGCACCAACATGGTCATCGACATCGAACAGCTCCAGGGCAACGCCGAGTTCAGCTCCATCGAGATCGGCCGCGACGCCAGCACCCTGGACAAGGCCGAGAACGGACAGGGGCCCGCGGGTGGTTTCGGTCTTCAGGCCGACACCATCACCGTGACCGACAAGGAACTGACCTCCTGGGCGGTCACCTCCGGATCGCTGCGCCTGTCCGGTCTGCACCTGGCGATCAAGCCGGGCAACCACGAGTGCTTCTGATCCCATGGCCCACGCACTGACCCTGCTCCGCTCGGGATGGGGATGGTTCCGTAACTGGCGACGGACCCGTCCGTTCTGGGGTGGAGCCGTCCTCATCGCGGCCGGAATCGAGCTGCTGGTCGCGCCGGCCGCGCAGAGCCTGATCCTGCCGATCGACCTGATCGTCTACGCGGGCATCGCCGGGATCTCCGGCCCCCTCATCGCGGGCCTGCTGATCACGCTCGGCGTGCTGAGCTGGCTCCAGCCCGCACAGCACGTGTTCTTCGGCCTGGTCGGGCTCATGCTCGCGCTGGTGTCCTTCGTGACCTCCAACTTCGGTGGGTTCGTCATCGGGATGCTGCTCGGCATCGTCGGCGGAGCCCTCGTGTTCGCGTGGGCTCCCGTCGTGCGGCGGCGCTCCCGCGGGCGGCGGCGGGCGGGGGCTTCGGCCCCCGAGGGGGACAGCGGCACCGACGACGACCGGTCGGACGGCCCCGAGGACTCCGCGGACTCCGAAGCGAAGGACAGCGACGACTCCGTCGGGGACAGCCCCGACACCCGCACCGGCGCACACGCCGGACCCCGCCGCGAGGAACCGGCGGACGACGGCACCGCGACCGAAACGGTCGAACCCGCCTCCGAACCGCGTGGAACCACTCGGCACCTGGCCGCGATCGCTCTGCCGCTCGCCGCCGCCGTCACCCTCGCCTCGGCGCCCGCCCCCGCCGCGGGCTGGCCCTGGGACTGGTTCTTCCCCGGTGACGACGAGGAACAGTCCGAGGAACAGCCCTCCGAGGAACCCTCGGACGAGGCCTCCGAGGAGCCCGGCGAGACCGACCCCGACGAGGCCGGTCCGGAGGATCCGGACGACGAGGACACCGAGGACGGGAGCGACCAGGACGAGGAGGAACCCGAGGAGGACGAGGGCGACGAGGAGGGCAACCCCGAGGAGTGCGAGCTCCGCGTCGGCGACGCCGCCGTCGTCGAGGACGAGGAGGACTTCCTCGACGCGGTCCTGGCCTGCCAGGCCGCCCAGGAGGAGGACGAGTACCCGGAGGTCCTGGTCGACTCCGACTACGACTGCTTCCGGGGTTCGGTCCGCGACTCCGGCCTCACCGCCGACAGCCTCACCATGTACGGAGCCCGGTACCGGGGCGTGGTGGAGTGCCCGACCGCCGACGGCCCCCAGCGCTACATCAAGCTCAGCATGAGCAGTGGTGACATCCGGGGCGGCGAGCTGTGGTTCGACGACCTCGGTACCCGCCGGAGCCTCGGACTGCCCACCATGAACATGACCGGTGACGTGGAGATGCACGTGACCCGCATGCACGTGGCGATTCTCGGCATCCCGCTGACCTTCACGCCGGACTTCCCGCCGCCGCTGCTGCTGCCGTTCATGTACGTGACCGGAGTGGACGTGGACAACCCGATGGCCTCGACCGACGTCATGACCATCCCCGACCTGAACGGCCAGTACGGAGGGGGCGCCTAGCCCCGGGGGAGGGGCCGCCCGGCGAGGACGGGCAGAGGACGGGGGCGCCGCGACGACGGCGCCCCCGTCTCCCACGCACCGGTCACCGGTTCTCCGGTGGACACCGGCTCAGGTCACCGGCTCCCCGGCGGCCTGTTCACGTGTCACCACTGGTCCGAGAGCAGCCGGCTGGGCCGGCCCACGTGCGACACGTACAGCGCGTCGCGGGCCCGGGTGCAGGCCACGAACAGCAGCGTCCGCTCCTGCTGGTAGGCGTGTTCCAGGGCCACCTGGTCGCCGTCGGCGGCCTCGATCGCGGCCTTGGGCGGAAGCAGGTGGTCGCTCACCCCGATCAGGGCCACGCACCGGAACTCCTGGCCCTTCATCCGGTGCATCGTGCCGACCCGGACCGCCGAGGCGTCGACGGCGCCCTCCAGCGGAGTGGTCGCCACACCACGGGCCTCCAGTTCCTTGGTGACACCCCGCACCACCCACTGGTTGCGCCCGGCCACCGCGATCTCGCTCGGGTTCACCCCGGCCTCCAGCCACACCCGGACCCACTCGCCCAACGCGTTGAGCTCCTCGGTCCGGTTGTCGCATCCGCGCACCACCGGCGCCGGTCCGCGCAGCAGCGAGCGGTAGCCCGCCAGGGTGTCGGCGTCGTCGTCCATCCCCAGGGCGGCCCGGCGGCCCAGGATCGGCATGCTCCAGTCCAGGATCTCCTGGGTCACCCGGTAGCTGACCCGCAGCCGGTGGCCGCGACCGCGCACGTTGATGCCGAGCGAGGCCAGCGACACCCGGTTGTCGGACACCCGCTGGTGCGGGTCGCCCACGACGAACAGGTCGTCGGGGCCCTCCGGGACCGCGGCGCGCAGCATCCGCCACTGCGCCGGGTGCAGGTCCTGGGCCTCGTCGACCACCACGTGCCGGTACACCGGGCCGGACCGGCTCAGCAGACGGGCGGCCTCACCGGCCAGCTGGGGGTAGGACCACAGGCCCTCCACCCGCATCGCCCCCACGTAGCGCCGCACCGTCTCCCACACCTGCCGCCGGTGCTCGGGGGCCAGGTGCTGGACGCGGCCGCTGCGCTCGCAGCGGATGTAGTCGGGCAGCGTTTCCAGGCCCTTGGCCAGGATCACCTGTTCCCACTCGTCGACCAGGAACCGGCCGGAGAAGGGCAGGCCGTCGGCGAGGGCGACCGCGCGCCAGCGCTGGGCGAGCTCGTCCTCGCTCGCCATCCGCGGGGCCATGCTGGTGTGCGACTGCACGATCGACCGGGCGAGGCTGTCGATGGTCGCCACCTTGACCCGGTCCCGGGTTTCCGGATCGGGCAGCAGCTGGTCGAGGCGCTCGGCCAGGGACTGGGCCAGGGCGCGGTTGTAGGTGGTGAGCAGGACGGACTCACGGGTGTCCTCGGGGTGGGCGGCTGCGTCCACCTCGGCCAGGTGCGCGGCGCGGTACAGGGCCATCACGGTCTTGCCGGTGCCCGGGCCGCCGGTGATCTGGACCGATCCGTTGAAGTGCGCCTCGGTGATCCGGTGCTGGTCCGGGTGCAGGGTGATCTGCCACTGGGCGAAGGGCGAGCTGAGCGCCCCGGCGAGCTCGGGCGGGCCGATCGGGGTCAGGTCGGCGCGGCCGGTCCCGGCCTCGGCGAGGGGGTCGGACAGGGTGTGCGGGCGCAGGCTCCGGGCGTAGCGGAGGGCCTCGTCGCGCGGGCGCACGGTGAGCAGGCGGTAGGGCGGGTCCTCGGGCCCCTCCTCCTCGTCCTGTTCGTGTTCCGGGTCGGGGTCGGGAACGATGACGCCGGACCAGTCGGGGGCGATGCTGACGACCCGGACCCGGGGGTCGGCGGCGCCCGCGACGGACTCCAGCCCGGGGTGGTCACCGGCCTGGTAGGCACGCATCACGGCCAGGGTGTTGAGCTGGACGTCGGGCGTGAGGCGGGTGAAGTCGCTGAGAAACGTCGGGGCGATCGCTAGGGCGGACACGTCGTGGATTCCTCCGGTCTTCGACCTCGGGCGCGCTCCGTGGAGCACGGAACACACCCCGGCGGCTCTTCTGGACGGTCGGAACGGATGGTGTCGTGCGAGGGGAAGCCGGTGAGGGCCTCGCTCTCACTTGAAACATGCTCGCCGTGGAATTTGGGCAAACGCCGCTCGGAGGTCGATTCTCGACAGGTTTCCACATCACTTCAAGGGCGGTATTTGCGCAGTTCAAAGGATGCTTTGCGCAAGGGTGTTCGAGCATCTTCGGCGGGCTTTTCGTGGGAGTCGGGCCGGGACTCCGTGACCTGGGGTTCTTCGGGGAAGGCCTGTGTCCGAAATCAGAGTTATGGTGCTGACCGAAACCCGTGTCTCTGGGTACGGTGGCCCTGCTTCGCCTGAGGAGGGTGGGGGAGGGGAGGGCGTCCGGACAGGCGGGAGGAGGGTGACCGAAACCCGAGGCCGCGTCGAGACTGTGTCGGGGCCGAGAGAACGCCGGAGGTATGAGGGTTCCCGGAGCCGGTTTCACACTCTGGCCGGTTTCGGACACGCTCTGTGCGGAAGGGTGCAACGCGCGAGATCGTGTATCCACCCGGGGACACCATGTGTGGTTCAGGACTCTGCCGGGGTCCGTCCTACCCCGGCAGAGTCCTCAACCACCCTAGAGAAGCGGTACCCAGTCCCCGTCCCCTCCAAAGCGGCGATGCCCGGGCAAACCCCGCACGGTCCCGCCCGACCCCCGACGAGGTCGGGGATCACCACGCATCCTCCACCGCGGGGGTGACAAACGGGCGCCCGAACGCCGGATCGGGCCGGTGTCACCCGCGCCTGCGGCGACGTGGAACGGATCCCATGCTCTAACGTTGGTGGTGACAAACAGGGCGGAAGGAGCGGGACGAGCACGTGGCCCCCAACGACATGAACCGCATGCGCATCTCGGACACCGAGCGTGACCAGGTCGCCGAGATCCTCCGCGAGGCCGCGGGCGAGGGCCGGCTGGACCTCGACGAACTGGACGAGCGCCTCAGCGCGGTCTACGCGGCCAAGACCTACGCCGACCTCCAGCCCATCGTGGCCGACCTGCCCGCAGGGGCCTCCGGCTTCAGCGGTCCCGCGCCCGCCGGTTCCGCCCCGGCCGGGACGAGCGGGGCGGTCGCCTCCTACGGCCGCAACCCCCTCGTGGGCGGCCAGCCGCTGGTCCTCAAGGGACAGGGCGACTCCGTGGCGCGCAAGGGGGAGTGGACCGTCCCCCACCGGATCGAGGTGAACGCCCGGTTCGGCGAGGCCAAGCTCGACTTCCGCCAGGCCCGGCTCACCACCCCGGTCATCGAGGTCTGGCTGGACGTCTCCTGGGGCTCCGGCGACCTGATCCTGCCCGACGGCGCCACGGCCGAGGTCGACGTCGACTCCTCCTGGTTCGGCAGCCTGCGCTCGGACATCGACTCCATCCCCCGCCACGGCACGCCGCACTTCGTCGTCAGCGGCAAGTGCCAGGGCGGCTCCCTCAAGGTCCGGTACAAGAAGTCCGGCGGCTGGACCGACCTCTTCGGGTGACACCGCCGGCCCGGTGGTTCGCGGGCGGCCTCCCGGTCCTCGGGCGATCCGGGCCGCGGGCTCCCGCCGTGCGCCATGATGGTGGGGCCGCGCGGCAGGGGCCGCGCGCGGGGCGGGAGGACACAGGGCTGTGGGTATCTGGATCGCGGCGATCGGTGCGGGCGTGTGCGCCCTGGGACTGGCGCCCTTCGCCTGGACCTACCTCGCCAGCACGGGACGCAGGGGAACGGTCGACTCCGTACCCCACCGTCCCGTCGCCGTGGTGCTCGGCGCCGCCGCCTGGAACGACGGACCCTCCCCGCTGCTCGCCCGCCGACTCGACCTGGCCGTACGGCTGATGGAGGCCGGGAAGGTCGACCGCGTCCTCGTCTCCGGGGACAACCGCGAGGTCTCCCGCCGGGAGACCGACACCATGACCGACTACCTGGTGGCCCGCGGCGTGCCCGCCGATCTGGTGGAGGCGGACCCGTTCGGCTACCGCACCTGGGACACCTGCGTGCGGGTCCGCGGACTCTACGGGGTCGACGCGGCGACGATGGTCACGCAGTCCTTCCACCTCCCCCGGACCGTCTCCCTGGCCCGCGCGGCCGGGATCGACGCCGTGGGCGTGGGCGACCCCAGCCTCGGCGCCCGCCGCCGGTCCACCCTCATCGGCTACGCGCGCGAGGTCGGCGCGGCGGCCAAGGCGCTGAAGGACGCCGTCCTGCGCCCCGAACCCGCGCGCGGGGAACTCACGGACAGGGAGTCCTAGGGACACGCTCCCAGGACCACGGCCCGGGAACGCCCGGCGCCGAACGGCCCGGGCCGCCCCGGCGCGGAAGGTTCCCCCGGGGCCGGTGAGAAGCACGACCTCGGCGCCGATTCGCGCACAAGCCCTGAGCCGGGATAATCAGCCCCATGAACGCGACCACGGGAAACGAAGACAACAACAGCACGGAGAACGTGGACTGGGCCGCCCTGGCCCCCGAGGGCGGCGAGCGCATCCCCGAGCTGCTCGAACAGGTCGCGGCCAGCGACAGCGCGCTGTCCGACCTCCACGACATCATCCACTTCCCCGCACCCGGTCACCGGGCCGCCCCCGAGGCCGTCGACCGCCTGGTCGACATCGCGATCGCGGAGGAGACCCCGCCCGCCGACCGCTGGCGGCCCCTCAGCCTCCTCCTCGAACTGGTCAGCGCGCACGCCGAGGACCGTTTCCCGCAGAACCGGGACCTCGACCAGTGGCGTGACGAGGTGGCCTGGGCCGTCTCCAACGACGTCGAGAAGGTCCGCGCGCAGTACCGCACCTGGATGGAGGAGGCGCCCGACGAGCAGCACCACCACCGGATGCGCAACCGCCTCGCCGTGCTGGAGGCCGATGACGGCGCCGCGCTCCTCCAGGCCGAGCTGGACACCTACGAGGCCGTCCTGGCCCGGGTTCCCGACCTGGTCACCCTCCTCGAGGGCGCCTCCAACCGCGGCGGCCTCGACCGCGCGGGGGAATGGGTCAGCTACCTGCTGGGCTTCCTCCCCGACGACGCCGAACGCATCTCCTCCGAGATCACCGGCGCCTCCCAGATGCTGCTCGCCAAGGACCTGCGCCCCGCGCTCAAGACCCCGGCCTCGGTGCGCGAGATGATGACCCAAGGGCTGGACAGCGGTGAGCCGCTGCCCGCCGAGCTGTTCGCCCTCGGCCTGGTCGCCGACCCCAAGGACGTCGACACCACCATCGGCCTGACCCACCAGATGGCCGGCGGCAACCTCTACAACTCCTTCGCCGCCTCGGTGGCGCTGGTCCTGATCCACGGGGAGAACACCCCGCGCGAGGGACTGCGCCGGATCGGACGCGGCGGCGGCACCACCGTGGGCTACGAGGGCCTGTTCAACGAGTCGTGGCCGCACTGCGGCAACCGCTCCCCGCAGGTCCTGGGCTTCCTGGCGCTCGGCCGCGCCGGGGACCGCGCCCGCCGCCTGCGCCTGGACATCCTGCCCGGCCTGATCAAGGGCGAGGACGAGTCGCGTGCGCTGGTCACCGGTGTCGGCCTGGAGATCGTCCTGGGCCCCCGCTCCAAGGGGTACACGGCCGAGGAGCACGCCCAGGCCGAGTACGACGAGGAGACCCTGAAGGTCCTGTGGACCATCGCGGAGCTGCCCGCCACGGCTTGGGAGGACGAGGAGTTCACCGCGACCCTGAGCGCCTGGGCGCTGCCGGACAACGCCGAGGAGTTCTGCGCCCTGGTCGGTGTGGAGCCCGAGCCGGAGGCCGAGGAGTCCGCCGAGGCCGCCGCGCCGCAGCAGCCGCAGGCCCAGCAGCAGGCCCCCACCGGTCTGTTCGGCCGCATCTTCGGCGGCGGCCGCTGATCCCTGGCGGCCACCGGCCGCGACGAATCCGTTCCCGGAGCCGCAGGAGGCCCCGGGAACGGGTTCGTCCTGCACGGCGATGACCTTGCCACCAGAGGCGAGATCGGCGCCGGCCCCGCCTCCGGCGGCAAGGCCGCGCCGGGGGAGCGCCGGGAATCAGGGGGTCTCCTCGTCGGCCAGGGCCAGGGCGTCGTCCACTCCGGTCTCGTAGTCGCCGAGGAACGTGGGGTCGGGCCGGAACACGGCCGTGCCCAGCGCCGCCACCGCTGCCGGAACCTCGCGCGCCCACCCGTAGACCGTGGCGACACCGCGTTCGCTCATGCTGGCGGCGCCCACTCCGACCGTGTCGATCCCCGCCGCCTCGCACAGGCGCACCGCGCGCGGCAGGTGGAACTCCTGGGTGAGGACCGTGGCCTCCTCCACCCCGAACACCTCGTTGGCCCGGACGCACGATTCCCAGGTGGAGAACCCGGCGTGGTCGCCGACCACCCGGTCGGCCGGGACGCCCGCCGCCACGAGGTAGTCGCGCATGGTGTCGGTCTCGTTGTAGTGCTCGACCCCGTTGTCACCGGTCACCAGGACCGCCCGGACACGGCCCGCCTCGTACAGCTCCACCGCCAGGTCCAGACGCTGGGCCAACAGGTAGGTGGGCAGGCCGTCGGAACGGACCCCCGCGCCCAGGACGATGGCCACGGGCCGGTCGGGCACCGACGCCGCGGTGTGGCGCTGGTCCCCGGTGGCGGCCAGCTGCCACACGAACGGCGCACACCCCAGGACGAGCGCGGCCGCGGCCAGCAGGGCCAGGCGGCGCAGAAGCCGTCCCGGGCGGGCTCCGCCGGTGTCGTCCTCCGCCCCGGCGGAGCCCTCGGGGTACGCGGAGTCCTCGGCGCCGCCGGTGGCCTCCGGGGGCTCCGCGGTCGCGACGGCCCCGTTTTCGGAGGCGTCGGCGGCCGTTGCGTCGGGTGCGGCCCCGGGGGTGGGGTCCTCGGCGGGCTTCTCGGGTTCGGAGATCGTCACACCAGGGGAGACGCCCGGGACACGGGCGGAGTTCCGGTCGTCCCCGAACCCGGTGCACCGCACCCGCGGTCCGTGCTCAGCCGTACATGCGGCGGAGCGCGGACACGGCACTGTCCACCACCCGCCGGTCGGTGAGCCGAGCGACCCGGTGGGCGTGCTCCCCGCCGTTGAAGCCGAGCAGCACCGGCTGCCCGAACGCCTTGTGGCCGTTCACCCAGTAGGACCACAGCCCGGGGTCCTCCGGGTCCGACCACTCGATGACGTCGACGTCGGCGGGCCAGAAGACGTCGGGGAACCAGAGCCAGAGCTTGTCGAGCAGGCCCGCGCCCAGGGTGTCGACGGCGTCCCGTTTCTCCTGCGGCAGGGCCGGGGAGAAGGCCACGGAACCGGACTTGAGAACGCCCAGCGGAAGCGTGACGACGCAGCGGTCGCCCCGGACCTCCTCCCCGCCGCGCAGACGGACCACGGTTCCGTCGGCGCCGTGGCCGACGCCGGTGACGACCGCGCCGGTGCGCACGGGCAGACCGTCGCGCACCTGTTCGACCAGCCGGTCGTAGCCGTCGGACAGGAGCAGGTCGCCGCCGCGCCCGCCCACCCCCTCCTCGTCGGCGGTGACGGACAGCTGGTGCGGTTCGGCCCCGTACTCCTGCGCGTAGACCATGTTGGCCGCCGAGCGCAGCGCGGGGGAGGGGCGCTCGGGCAACACGGCGGAGATGGGTGTGGTGTCGGCGTCGGGCCGCTCGTCCATGTCCTCGGTGATCCGCTCCAGCTCGCGCAGCGCCGAGCGGTCGCGCCCGGCGACGCTGTCGTAGTCGAACGGCAGAGCCCGGCCTCCGGAGCGCTTCAGTACCTCGGTCATTGGGTTGCCCTTGTGCCCGTGGATCCAGGAGGCTCCGAGCTCGGCGGGCATGCCGTCCACCCATGTGGTCCAGGCCCGCCCGCCGACACGGTCCCGCGCCTCCAGGACGGTCACACGCAGCCCTGCCCCGGCGAGCGCTCGGGCGCAGGCGAGCCCGGCGAAGCCCGCGCCGACCACCGTGACGCTCTGGCCCTCCCGGGCGGTCTCCAGGACCTCCTCGGCGGCGCGGCGGCCGCTCAGCAGCGCCCCGGTGGTGGTGGCGGGGGCCTCCTCCGAGGTCGCTTCCCCGGCGAAGAACAGGCGTCCGCCGACCGGAGCGGCCAGGAGCCCGCGGACGGAGGCCCCGAGCGGGTTCGGGGGCAGGTAGGAGTAGGAACCCAGCGCGAAGGGGTCTTCCGACCACGACGTGCGCAGGTACCGGGTGGGTTCGGGGATCAAACTCGTCCGCCAATCTTCCGAGGGGTGGTCGTCCGGCGGGGCGGCACCGGAACCAGGATCGCGCACACCGGTGACAGACCGGGAGCGGACGCCGCGGAGCGTCGCGAAAAACCCGCGTGTGTGCCGCGGGGCCGGAGGGCTAGAGTCTGCGCATGTCTGTACGACCACACGGTTCCGCACGGGAACACGCCTCCACACAGCCCGACGAACTCCCCCCGCGGCTGCGGGCGATCGCCGACCTCATGCCCGGTTCCATGCGGGACGGCGCGGGGATGCACGAGTACGACGGCAGGGCCGCCGACCTCTCCCCGGCAGGGGTGCGCGCCGCCCTGGCCGGGCTCGGCGGCGAACCCCTGGACGACCCGCACGACGAGGCCCACCTGGCGGCCTTCGAGAACGGGCTCCGCTACGAGCTGGGCGAACTGGAGTGGCACCGCGCGAACCCGCTCCACCACGCGGGCGAGATGGACCTCTCCGGCTACGAACGCGAGTACGCTCCCGGGGCCGAGCGCGACGCCGCGCGGATCCGGCACCTGAAGCTCTGGCCGGCCCTGGCCGACCGCGCGGTCGACGCACTGGACCGGCTCTCCGCACCCGTCGCGAAGTCCCTCCTCGGAGCCGTCCGCGGGATCGCCGCGGGTGTTCCGGACGACGTTCCCGAGGACGTGCGCAGCGAGGCCCTGGCCGCCCACGCGAAGCTGCTCGCCCACGTGGAGCACGCCGCAGAGCACGGCGCGGCCGGCGCGGGGCTGGGCGCCGAGGCGCTCCGACGGCTGATGGGCACGGGAGAGGCCATGGAGGTCGACCTCGACGTCCTGGCGGCACGGGCCGACGCCGAACGCGACCGCCTGCGCGCCGAGCTCGCCGAGGCGGCCGGGCGCCTGGCGCCGGGGCGCGATCCGATGGAGTTCAGCCGGGAGCTCACCCGTCGGCACCCCGGCGCCGACGGTGTGCTCGACGCCGCCCGCACGTGGACCCGGATCGCCCTCGACTTCACCGAGGAGCGCCGACTGGCCCCCTACGCCGACGGCGAGTGCCGGGTGGACGTGCCGCCGCCCGCGCTGCGCTGGGCGACCGCGATGATGGCGTGGTCCGGGCCCTGGGAGCGGGACACCCCGTCCTTCTACTTCATCACCCCGCCCGACGCCGAGCTGTCCGAGGCGGAGGCGGCCGAGTGGATGGAGCAGTTCAGCCACACCACCCTCCCCGCGGTGAGCGTCCACGAGGTCGCGCCCGGGCACTTCTCGCACGGACGGGCCCTGCGCCGGGCGCCGAGTCCGGTCCGCCGGGCCCTGCACTCCATGACCTTCGCCGAGGGATGGGCGCACTACGCCGAGGAGATGTGCCTGGAGGAGGGATTCGGGGCGTACGCGGCCGAACGCGTGGGCGACCCGGACTGGACCGCCGACCACTTCGAGGTCGGTGTGTGGCTGGAGGCGCTCATCCGCGTCACCCGGCTGTCCGTGGCCATCGGCATGCACACCGGGACGATGACGGTGGAGGAGGCGGCGGCCCGCTTCTCCGAGGACACCCCGCTGCAGGGCCCGGCCGCGCTCTCGGAGGCCCGACGGGCCACCTTCGACCCCACCTACGGCCGCTACACCTGGGGCAAGCTGGAGATCATGGCGCTGCGCGAGCGCGCGAAGGAGCAGTGGGGGAGTGAGTTCTCCCTGCCGCGCTTCCACCGCGCGCTGCTGGAGCTCGGCTCGCCGCCGCTGGGGCTGATCGGTGCCGCCCTGGACGGCTGACAGCACCGCCCTTCCGGGCCTCTGAGAGCACGCAGGGGCCCGGGAGGGCGGTTGTCCGCAGGCCGGGGTGAAAGCGCCGGCGGGCCGGGCGTATGCGTGGTTCTGTCGACACACGGGGGAGCCGCGCACTCCGCCCGCCCCGTGCCGCCCGGAAACCCGGAAGGCCGAGCACCCGGGCCCGTGAACCCCCGGTCCTCCGAACCCCTGACCTCTAGATCCCCGCGGCCTCCTGCCCCGGCAGGCCCAGATCGGCCAGAGCCGCCCGTACCCGGCCCCGGTTCTTCTCCAGGGACCGCGCGGCCGTCTCCGCGTCCACCTCGGCCAGCAACGACACCAGTGCCGCCCGCGTGTCGCCCCCGGCCGCCGTCAACGCCTCGGCGCACGCCTCCTCGTCCAGCCCGGTGGCCTCCACCAGGATGGTGACCACCCGCCCGCGGAGCTTGCCGTTGGTGGCGTCCACGCCCACCATCAGGTTCGAGTAGGTCCTTCCCATCCGCACCATCACCGCGGTCGAGAAGGCGTTCAGCAGCAGCTTCTGCGCCGTGCCCGCCTTCATCCGGGTCGAACCGGCGATCACCTCGGCGCCCGTGGAGACCCCCACGTGCACGTCGGCGCCGGCGGCCAGCGGGGCGTCCGGGTTCGCGCTGATCAGCACGGTGGCGGCCGACCGCTCACGGGCCGCCTCCAGGGCACCGCCCACGTACGGGGTCCGGCCGCTGGCGGCCAGGCCGACCACCAGGGAACCCGGCACCACCCCGGCCGCGTCGATCCGACCGGACTCCCAGTCGTCCTCGATCCCCTCCACGGCCCGTGCCAGGGCCTCGCCGCCGCCCGCGTGGTGGGCCACCACCCACTCGGCGGGGACGCCGTAGGTCGGGGGCAGCTCGGCGGCGTCCTGCGCCGCGATCCGCCCCGAGGTCCCCGCACCGAAGTAGTGGATGGGCGCCCCCCGCTCCAGCGCCGCCACCCCCAGTTCCACGGCGCGCGCCAACTCCGGCAGCACCGCGCCCACGGCCGCCGCGACGGTGGTGTCCTCGGCGTTGATCTGCCGCAGGACGTCCAGCGCCGGAAGCAGGTCGATGTCGTAGGTGCCCGTGTTGCGGGCCTCGGTGGGAGCCCGCACGATCACGGCCTCACTGCTGCCCGGGTCCTCTCCGTCCGGCCCCTGGTCCTGCGGGTTGTGTTCCCTGCCGCCGCGCACTGCGCTCCCCTGTTCGGTCCGCACCCGTGCCTGTCCTTCCGTCCGGTCGCGCCGGGCCGTGCCCGGACTCCGGACCGCCGAACCGACGCGGGTAGCGGGTCAGTCGTCTCAGCTGTCTAGTCGTGGTTTCCGGTGGTGCTGTCGGTGGAGCTCCCGGTGCTGTCGTCGGGTGCGGCCCCGGCCGTCTCCCCGGGAGCGTCCTCGGGTGTGCTCCCGGGAGTTCCCCCGGGACTGTTCCTGGCGGCGGAGGTCTCGTTCCGCCGACGCCTGCGGTCGTCGCTGAGCCGCAGTCCCCGAACCGCCTCGTAGGTGGTCTCCAGGGCGGTCTTGCTGTCCGTGTAGCGGATCTGGGCGAGACCCACGAAGAGGCAGTCCACCACCGTCAGCTGGGCCAGCCGGGAGGCCGTGGCCCCTGAACGGAACAGGGTCTCCCGTGCCGCCGTGGTGAGCACGTGGTCGGCGAAGCCGATCGGGGAACGGGGGAAGTTGGTGATCGCCACCGTCCGCGCGCCCCTGCGCCCCGCCTCGGTCAGTGCCTGCACGGTGTCTATGGTGGTGCCGCTGTGCGAGATGCCGATGGCGACGTCGCCCTCCTCCAGCAGGGCCGCGCTCGTGAGCATCACGTGCGCGTCCGACCACGCGAACGACGTCAGGCCGATCCGGTGCAGTTTCTGCTGGAGGTCGGCGCCGACGAACGCGCTCGCGCCCACCCCGTACACGTCGATCCGCCGCGCGTTCGACATGGCGTCGATGACCGCGCGCAGGACGTTCACGTCCATGGCGGCGCCGGTCTCCTCCACGGCGCGCGCGTCCGTGTAGGCGATCTTCTGGACGACGGTGACGAGGGTGTCGTCGGGATTGATGTCGCTGGCCAGCTCGGGGGTGTTGGTACGCGCGCCGCGGGCCTGCCCGGCCTCGGTGGCCAGGGCCAGCCGCAGCTCGCGGTAGCCGCTGAAGTCGATGGTGCGGCAGAACCGGATGACGGTGGCCTCGGAGGTCGCACAGTCCTTGGCGAGCTGCGTGATGGAGGAGGCGGCGGCGCGTTCGGGGTCGTCGACGACCCGTTGGGCCACACGCTGCTCCGCGGGAGCGAGCGAGGGAAGCAACGACCTGATCCGGAGGACGGTCGTGGGGACCGATGACGAAGGGACGTCATCCCGGTTCACACGGTCACCAGACGGCTTCGGAATTTGCGCCATGGAGGAAAGTTTCTTTCGGTCGTGGTGCAGAGTCAACGCACTGAAGGGAAAAACCGGGAGATTCAAGGATTTCAAGGGACGGCCCGTGCGGCAAGTGTCCCTGTTCTGATTGCGTGATCCCAGCTCAGGCGGCACCCTGGGTGGCGGGGCGGCACGTCTCCACCCAACACACCCGTGTCCGCCTCACAGGGGGGATGGATCCGTGTCGCTGCTCGACCCGCCGGGGACACGGGGCGAGGCGACCGCAGAACCCGTGCGCCCGCAGGCCCAGCCTCTGGAGACGGGCCCCCTGGAACCCGCCGCCCGGGGCCTCTATGTCAGTCTCCTCGGTCGCTTCGGCGTCCAGGTCGACGGTGTCCCGCTGAGCCTGCGCGGGGAGCGCCGCCGTGCCCTCCTGGCCACGCTTCTGCTCAACGCGGGCAGGGTCGTCCCCACCGACGACCTCATCGAACGTGTCTGGGCCACTGCGGGCCAGGCGTCCAGAGGCGCCCTCCAGGTCCACGTCGCCCGGGCCCGGGCCCTCCTCGAACAGCACCTGGGCGACCCCCTCATCCGGGGCGCCGAGGGCGGCTACCGGATCGACCTCGACGAGCACCGCTCCGACCTGCTGCTCTTCCGTTCCCTGGCCCGTCAGGCGGACCGCGCCGCCGGCAACGGGGAGTCCGACGCCCGCGCCGACCTCCTCTTCCGTGCCCTGCGCCTGTGGCGGGGGCCGGTCCTCAACGACGTCACCGCGCCGCTGCTGCACACGAAGGACGTGCCCCGGCTGAACGAGGAGCTCCTCCGTGTGGCCGAGCAGGGGTTCGACGCGGCCCTGGCCCGGGGCGAGCACGAACACGTCGCCGCCCGGGTCGGCCCCATCGCGGCCGACCACCCCGAACGGGAACCCCTCATCCGGGTCCAGATGATCGCCCTCTACCGCTCCGGCCGCCAGAGCGAGGCCCTGCGCGTCTACGCCAGGGCCCGTTCCGTCCTGGCCGAACGGCTGGGAGCCGACCCCGGACGCGAACTCCAGGAGACCTTCCACGGCATCCTGCGCGGCGACCTCGACTCCAGGCTCGGCCTCCGGGCTTCCTCGGCGGGTGACTCCGGGACGGGAACCCTCGTCCCGCGCCAGCGCGCCCACCACGACACCCGGCCCTGCGCCGCCCGGCGCAGGAGCGGCTCCGCCGCGGAGCTCGTTCCCGCCGAGCTCCCCTCCGCGCCTCGCACCCTGGTCGGCCGCGCCGAGGCCCTGGCCGAACTCGACCGCCTCGTCGACCCCTGTTCGCCCGCGCCCAGCAGTGTCCTGGTCCGGGGGCCGGCCGGGGCGGGCAGCAGCGCCCTGGCCGTGCGCTGGGCGCACTCCGTGGCCACGCACTTTCCCGACGGCCAGCTCTACGTCAACCTGCGCGGCGCCGACGGCAGCCCGCGCGAGCCCGCCGACGTCCTGCGCCGCCTGGTCCGTTCCCTGACAGCCGGGGCGGTGACCGTGAACCTGGACGGCGGTGCGTTCGAACCCGACGAGGCGGCCGCCCGGGCCCGTTCCCTGATGGCGGGTCGGCGGGTGCTGATCGTGCTCGACAACGCCACCACCGCCCACCAGGTGCGGCCGCTGCTGCCGGGCACCCCCGGGAGCTCGGCGGTGGTGGCGAGCCGCAACTGGCTGACCGACCTCCTGGTCAGGGACGGGCTGAGAGCCCTGCCGGTGGCCGCCCTGCCGGAGGAGCACGCGGTCGCCCTGCTGCGCTCCCTGCTCGGGCCGGACCGCTGCCCGCCGCACGTGTTGCGGCGGATCTCCGAACTGGCCGGCCGCCTGCCCCTGTCGCTGCGGATGGCCGTCGCCTGGTTGGACGCCCATCCGGAGCGCTCGGCCGCGGAGCTGGTCCGGCTGGTGGAGGGGGTGGACCCGGCGCACAGCGTCTCGCCCACGGCCCGGATGGCCGCCGTGCTGCGTGCCGGGCCCCTGGGGACGGGCACGGCCGCGGGGAAGTACCGACCGGGCTCCGAGCCCCGGGGCTGAGTCTTCGCGGTCGGTCTTACGGTCGGCTTTCACCCGCAGGAACCCCTCGCGAACGGCATGAACAGCCACAACTGTCGCAAGGGTCGCAAAGGCGGCAGCAGACGCAACCAGGGCTTGGTGAAAATTCGGGTTCCGGTCACCCCAACGGAGGGTAGTGAAATCGACCGGATGTGTCGCGGGGGGTGCTCAGCGGTCAGATGAGTCGCTAGTGTCAAACCCATGACGCAGAACAACGATCCCAACCTGGACCCGGCGGGAACCACCCAGCACTTCCGCCGCTTCGTCGACGACAACCCCGAGCCCGAGGAGGCTCCGCGCCGCCCGATCCTTCCGCTGGTACTGGCGGGCGTTGGTGTCGTCCTGACCATCGGCATCATCGTCGCCCTGGTCATGGCCTTCTCCTAGGTCCAGGGATCACACGGACCGCGCCCGCCGGGCCGACGAGGCCTGCTCCGGGTGAGGGACGCGATGTGACGGGGCCGACCCCCGGCCGGCCCCGAAACCGGTTCGCGGCCACCCCGCGGTCCTGCTAGAGTTAACTCCGTTGCCGCAGAGAGCCGCGAGGTTCCCGGCGGAGACCGGCGTCATTAGCTCAGTTGGTTAGAGCAGCTGACTCTTAATCAGCGGGTCCGGGGTTCGAGTCCCTGATGACGCACAGCGGTACAGGAACGGCCCCGGCCGGAGGACACCACATCCTCCGACCGGGGCCGTTCCCGTGTGCGCGGGGCTCTTCGTGGGCGCCCGCCGCGCGATCGGGCCCTGCCCGTACGCGCGGCCCTTCGGCGGTGTCCGCGGCCCGACCAGGGCCTTCTCCGTGGTCTGGCACACATCGGGGCCGATCTGGCTCCGGGTGCCCAGAAGTTCCGGTAGAGTTAACTCCGTTGCCGCAGAGAGCCGCGAGGTTCCCGGCGGAGACCGGCGCCATTAGCTCAGTTGGTTAGAGCAGCTGACTCTTAATCAGCGGGTCCGGGGTTCGAGTCCCTGATGGCGCACAGCAGTGCAGGAACGGCCCCGGCCGGAGGAAACCACATCCTCCGGCCGGGGCCGTTCTCGTTCCGACTCCGCACGCCCTGCCGGGGCCTCCCCGGCCGGATCCGCGTCCAGAGCCCCTCGGCGTCCCCGTGCCGTCCGCCCCGTATGTCGTAGGGCCGGGGGATGATCGCCGGTGGTCCGATTTCCTTCCACGCGGAGAAATCCACGGGAATCAATCCACGCTTCCCCGTCCCCGCAGTTTCCGTCCTCCCTCTCGGCCGATGCCCCCGGCCCTTCCTTCTTCGAACTCCGCGGCCTCCTCCCGGCTGGTGCCCGCTCCCGGATCAGGGCTCTCAGCAGCGGACCTTCGCAGGCCAGTGCCGTTGTCCTGTCATCACTCCGTCACTTTGGGTATGTGTTCACAACGTATTCGTGAGTTCCCAAAACGCGATTGACAAGGGTCACCGACTGGTGAATTCTTTTCTTCTCGCCACCCCTCTTCCCGGCGGGATCCCCGTAAGTAAGAAAACCCGGAGTACCTTCATGTCTTCGCTCTCCCCCATCGTTCGCAACACCTCCCTCGCGGTCCTCGCCGCCGGTGCGGTCGTCAGCCTCTCCGCCTGCGGGCTCGTCAACTCCCTCCTCGGTACCGGCAACGTCATGAACATCGCCGTAGGCGACTGCTTCGACGAGGCCGCGATGCAGACCGCCCTCGGCGGCGAGGAGGTCAGCAACATCCCGCTGATCGACTGCGCCGAGCCGCACGACGCCGAGGTCTTCCACGTCGAGGACCTCCCCGACGGCGAGTTCCCCGGCGACGCCTCCGTGGGGGACTCCATGGAGGAGATCTGCACCGGAAGCGCCTTCGAGGAGTTCGTCGGCGTGAACTACATGGACTCGGCGATCCACGTCGGCGGCCTCCAGCCGACGGCCCAGACCTGGGACAGCTTCGACGACCGTGAGATCCTCTGCTACGTCATCTCCGACGAGGGCCCCATCAGCGAGAGCCTCCAGGGCGCCAACCGCTGACCCCGTACCGGGACCGGCCGGTCGGGAACCACCGCCTTCCGGGGCCCGTTCGCGAACGGGCGCAACCTTCTCCTCTCCGGGCGCATCTGGATAGGTACCGCCGATTCGCCCTTCCGCATCGGTGAGAGACCAACGATCCAGTGGAGCCGTCATGTTGTCCGAAGCGCGCCACCCCCTGCCCGGCCGTATCGCCCTGGCGACCGTGGCCGCCGGTGCCGCCCTGTCCCTCTCGGCCTGCGGCCTGCCCCTCCTCCCGCCGGCGTTCAGTGGCGGCGGTGAGGAGCCCGTTGCGGTGACGGAGCCGGAGCCCACGGAGCCCGAGGAGCCGGTGGAGACGGAGGAGCCCGAACCGGTCGAGGCGGAGACCGAGGAGCCCTTCGGGCCGGAGGACCAGGACGTCGCCGTTCTGGTCGTGGGCGACTGCCTGAACGAGATGGAGGTCGGTGTCGACGACTCCGTCAGCACCGTGCCGATCGTCGACTGCTCGGAGCCCCACGACCTGGAGGTCTACCACGGGGGTGCCCTGGACAGCGACCTCGACTACCCGGGTCGTGAAGCGGTCATCGAGTTGGTCGACGAGGGCTGTTACGAGGTCTTCGAGACCTTCGTCGGGACCCCCGTCGAGGAGTCGTCCCTGATCCCTCAGACGCTCTTCCCGATGGAGGACGGCTGGGAGCAGGGCGACCGCGACTACCTGTGCCTCGTCGGCCAGGACGGCGAGCAGACCACCGGCAGCCTCGAGGGCTCCAGCCTGTAGCCGGCCCCCGCGGACGGCCCCGATCCGGCGGCTCCGCCCCGGTTCTCCGGCGGTGCCGCACCCTGGAACGTGAACGGCCCGCGCCATCCGATGGCGCGGGCCGTCGTCATGTCCGCGTCGGCACGGCACTCTTCGCGGGCAGTGGCACCAGGAGAAGTCGCGGGTGGCGGTATGTGGCCGCATCCGGCCATGTGTCAGTGCTCTATATGAGCAGTTTTGTCATCTTCTGTTCTTTTTGTGATGCCGATCGGGTCGCGCAAAAGACGCCGTTTGGTCACGAGGGTGGCGTGGGCCACAGGGGTGGCGTTACCGTGATGTTCTATTAGGAAAGTTTCCTAATAAAAAACGTGGTTCCCCCACCACCGACGTGCCCCCTTGCTCGAAGGAGCCCCGTGGCCACCGAAATCGCGGCTTCCCCACCCCCACCGGACACAGGTGACACCAGGGCCGCTGCCCCCCGTAGGACCAGCCCCCTCCTGAAACGGCTCTGGCGCAACTACGTCTTCGTGAAGGTCCGCAAGGCCTTCGTCGTGGTCTTCGTGGTGGCCAACGTGACCTTCTTCCTCGGCCGTGCGATGCCGGGCGACCCCATCGACGTCATGGCGGGCCGCCTCACCCAGGGCGGCATGTCGATGGACGAGGCGCGGGCCATCGCGATCCACTCGCTGGCCTACGACCCGGACGCGCCCCTCCTGCGGCAGTGGTGGGAGTTCATCGTCGGGCTCTTCACCCTCGACCTCGGCGACACCATCAACCGCCCCGGATTCAGCGTCACCGACGCCATCGGCGCCTACCTCCCCTGGACCCTGTTCAGCATCGGCGTGGGCACCCTCATCGCGATCGCCGTCGGCCTCGCGTTCGGCATGATCATGGCCTACCGCCGCAACCAGGTGCTCGACCACGTGCTCAGCGTCCTCGCCTCGGTGCTCGGCGCCATCCCGAACTACCTCATCGCGATGGTGCTCGTCGTCGGCGGCGGCATGTACCTGGGCTGGTTCAACCCGATCGAACTCCGCGGCACCCTCAGCCCCGGTGTCCGACCCGGGTTCTCGCTCACCTTCATCGGCGACGCGTTCTACCACGCGGCCCTGCCGGTCTTCACCTACGTGCTCGCCATCATCGGCACCTGGATGCTCGTCATGAAGGCCTCCACCACCGAGGTGCTCGGCGAGGACTACGTGACCGTCGCCCGGGCCCGGGGGCTGAGGGACGGCCGCATCGCCACCGCCTACGTCGGCCGCAACGCCGTCCTGCCGCTGGTCGCCCAGATCGCGATCTCCTTCGGAACCCTCGTCGGCGGCGCGATCTTCGTCGAACAGGTCCTGGTCTACAAGGGCGTCGGCGGGCTCCTGCTCGACGCGGTCAACTACCGCGACTACCCGCTCCTCCAGGGGCTGCTCATCATCATCACCTCGTGCGTGGTGATCGCCAACCTCGTCGCGGACCTGCTCTACAGCAGGCTCGACCCTCGTATCCGGAAGTAGGGGGACGCACGCATGGCAGTCACCACCGCAACCGGCCCCGCGCCCGCCGCAGGCGTCTGGGGCAGCATCTGGCAGGGCATCACCCGCAGCACGAGCGGGTTCATCGGACTCTGCCTGGTCCTCAGCGTCCTGCTGTTCTCCTTCGTGGGCCCGCTCCTCATCGACACCCACAACCCCACGGACGTCAGCAGGATCTGGGGCCCGATGAGCGCCGAGCACTGGCTCGGCACCAACCACGAGGGCAAGGACACCCTCACCCAGCTCGTCCTGGGCGGACGCGAACCCATCATGGTCGGCCTCATGGCCGCCCTCATCACCGTCGCCATCGCCGTCACCCTCGGCGCGGTCGCCGGCTACGTCCGGGGCCGGGTCGACCACTTCCTGCTCCAGCTGACCGACATCACGATGACCATCCCCTTCATCGTCCTGATGCTGGTCATCGCCTCCTTCTACCGGACCTCCTCCCCGATGGTGGTCTCCTTCATCATCGGGCTGGTCACCTGGCCCTACCTGATGCGGTCGATCCGCGCACAGGTCCTCACCCTGAAGGAACGCGAGTTCATCGAGGCCGCCCGCCTCCAGGACCTGGGCACCGCCCGCATCCTCTGCGTCGAGGTGCTGCCCAACATGGCGGGCTACATCTTCATCAACTTCATCATCGCCATCACCAACGCCATCTACGCGGTCGTCGGCATGTACCTGCTGGGCCTGCTGCCCAGCACCGCCGACAACTGGGGGCTGATGATCCAGCAGGCCTGGGACAACAACGCCTTCCTCCTGCCGCAGGCGGCGCCCTTCCTCGTCGCGCCGATGGTGATGATCATGCTCTTCCAGATCGGGCTGGTCACCATGACCCGCTCCCTGGAGCAGGCCCTCAACCCACGACTCCGGGACAGGTGAGCCCAGTGAACGACCTCCCCGCCGCCCCGGACACGGACAACGGCGCACTGCTGTCCGTCCGCGGCGTCGACGTCGGCTACCGCACCGGTCGAAGGACCCACGTCACCGCGGTCCGCGACATCTCCTTCGACCTCCACCCCGGCCAGTCCATGGCCCTGGTCGGAGAGTCGGGCTGCGGCAAGACCACCCTCGGCCTCGGCCTGCTGCGACTGCTCCCGCGCACCGGTGTCGTCCCCCGGGGCCAGATCCTCTTCCGCCGCAAGGACGGCACCCGCGTGGACGTGCGCACCCTGGAGCGGGAGAAGCTGCGCCGCTTCCGCTGGAACGAGGCGGCCATGGTCTTCCAGGGCGCCATGAACGCGTTCAACCCGGTGCTGAGGATCGAGGAGCACTTCCTCGACACCTTCCGCGCCCACGAACGCGCCGGGCGGCGCCGCCCCCGCAAGGAGATCCTCGAACGCTCCGCCCAACTGCTGGAGACGGTCCGGCTCGACCCGGCCCGGGTGCTCAAGAGCTTCCCCCACGAGCTCTCCGGGGGCATGCGCCAGCGCAGCCTCATCGCCCTGGCCCTGGCCCTCGAACCGCAGCTGCTCATCCTCGACGAGCCCACCACGGCCCTGGACATCCTCACCCAGCGGTCCATCGTGGAGCGCCTCGCGGAGCTGCGCGAGGAACTGCGCTTCTCCATGGTCTTCATCACCCACGACCTCGGCCTGGCCGCCGAACTCGCCGACCGCGTCGGCACCATGTACGCGGGCCGGCTCATTGAGACCGGCACGACCCGGGACATCTTCTACCGCTCCCGGCACCCCTACACCTCGGCACTGATCAACTCCGTGCCGCCGGTGGTGGGCGACCTCCACGTGCCCGAGTCCCTGCCGGGCGGGCCGCCCAGCCTCAACGCGCTGCCCCCGGGCTGCTCCTTCGAGCCCCGCTGCGCCCACGCCCAAGAGGTCTGCGCCTCCGAGCGCCCCGTGCTCCAGGTCCTCCGGCGCCGTGACGCGGGCCTGAGCCACACGGCGGCCTGCTTCCGCTGCACCGACGCCGAACTCCACGCCGAGGGGGCCTCCCGTGATTGACCGGACCGCCAACCCCGCCCACGCCGAACCGCGACCCGACGACACCGACCCGCGTTCCGCCGGTTCGGCCGGATCCCCCCTTACCGATCCGGCCGCCGGGACGGTCATCGACGCCGCCGCCGCGGCCGAGGCCCTCAACTCCGACGAGCGCCGCGCCCGACCCCCCGTGCTGACCCTCAAGGGCGCCCAGCAGGTCTTCAGGACACCCCGCGGCGACGTCCCCGCCGTGGCCGGGGTCGACCTGGACGTCCGGCCGGGCCAGGTGCTCTGCCTGGTGGGGGAGTCCGGCTGCGGCAAGACCACCACCGCCCGCATGGCCGCCGCACTGTCCAGCCCGACCGCGGGGTCGGTCCTGTTCCGCGGCAAGGACGTGGCCTCGATGGACAAGAAGGAGCGGGCCGCCTTCCGGCGCTCGGTCCAGTACATCCACCAGGACCCCTACGCCTCCCTGAACCCCGTGCGCACCGTCTACTCCACGGTCTCCGCCGGGCTGCGCCGCCACCGGATGGTCAAGGACCGCCACGAGGCCCGCCGCGTCACCACCGAACTCCTGGAGCGCGTCGACCTCACCCCGGCCGAGGACTACCTGGACAAGTACCCCCACCAGATGTCCGGCGGCCAGCGCCAGCGCGTCGCCGTGGCCCGCGCCCTGGCGATGAACCCCGAGGTGATCATCGCCGACGAGTCCACGTCGATGCTGGACGTGTCCATCCGGGTGAGCCTCCTGAACACCCTGGGCAGGCTCCGCGACGAACTCGGGGTGAGCTTCCTGTTCATCACGCACGACCTCGCCGTGGCCAAGTACTTCGCCTGGCGGGGCGAGATCGCGGTCATGTACCTCGGCAAGGTCGTGGAGCACGGACCCACCCCGCGAGTGGTGAACGACCCCCAGCACCCCTACACCAAGGCGCTCGTCTCCGCGGTCTGCGAACCGGACCCGGACCTGGCGAAGAGCAAGGAGCGGGTCCGGCTGCGCAGCGCGGACATCCCCGACCTCACGGACCTGCCGCCGGGCTGCGACTTCCACCCGCGCTGCCCGATCTACGCCCAGGGCAGCTGCGACACCGTACGACCGCCGCTGGTCCGCAGCCACGACCGGCTGCTGGCCTGCCACGTCGTGACCCGGGGGTGAGGTGAGTTGCTGCTCCTCATCGGGCGCTTCGGCCTCTTCGTCGGAGCCTTCCTCACCCTCGCCTGCACCCTCACCGCCGTCTTCACCTCCCCCGGCACAGCCGAGTTCGTGATCAGCGTCGTCACCGCCGGTATCGGCCTGGCCGTCCTCGCCCTCGGTCTGCTCGCCGTCCTCTTGGAAAGGAAGCGTCAAGAATGACCCCCACCCCCTCGCACAACGCCATCCTGAACGACATGAGCAGGAGGCGTCTCCTCAAGGCCGTCGGCTTCAGCACCGTCGGTGTGGCGGGCGCCGGCGCCCTGTCCGCCTGCGCCGCTGACGGCGGCGGCAGTTCCGACACCACCCAGTTCACCGGGGTCTTCGACTTCGACCTGGACTCCCAGACCCGCAACGTGCACGTCGAGGACGGCGCGCTGCTGCTCAACTCCGTCTACAAGGACCTGTTCCTGTGCACGGGCGGTGTCTTCAACTGGTCCACGCACGAGTGGGACTACCTCCTGCTCGAGGGCCACGAGTGGGACGGCAACGACCTCGTGGTGTCCCTGAAGCCGGATCTGAAGTGGAGCGACGGCACCGACCTGAACGCCGACGACATGCTCCGCAGCTACGCCATGCGCGTCCTGGAGGCCCCGCCGTGGGGCATCGGCTTCCCCCAGGTCCAGGACCTGGAGAAGCTGGACGACCTGACCGTCCGCCTCGGTTTCGAGAACCCCTTCCCGAACATCGAGCGCAGCATCATCAAGCACCGCATCGTCTCCAAGGTCACCTACGAGAACTTCGGTGAGCGCGCGGTCGAGATGGTCAACGACGGCGTCCGCCAGGGCGACGACGAGCACGTCGAGTGGAACGCCGAGTTCATCGAGTACAACCCGGACGAGATCGTCTGCAGCGGCCCGTACAAGTTCGACGAGGCGCAGATGTCGGACGCGCGCATCACGCTGGTGCGCAACGAGGACGGCTACCAGGGCACCGAGGTCGCGTTCGACGAGGTCGTCATCCACAAGGGCGACAACCGCCAGTCGGCCCTGCTGGTGCAGTCGGGCGACGTCGACTACTCCACCCTGGCGCCCTCCGCCGCCGACCAGCAGGCCTTCCAGAGCGTGGAGGGCTTCCGCTGGATCGAGCACGCGGGCTACGACGGCGCCGGCATCATGTTCAACCACAAGGCCAAGCCGGAGGTCCAGGACGTGCGCGTGCGCAAGGCGCTCGCCTACGTCCTCGACGGCGACCAGATCGGCCAGGTGGCCCGCGGCGACGCCTACAGCCGGGTCACGCACTACGCGGGCCTGGCCGACATCCAGGCCGAGGAGATCTTCAGCGCCGAGGAGCTCGCGGACTTCGAGACCTTCGACCAGGACCAGGAGAAGGCCGCGGAGCTGCTGGAGGAGGCCGGCTGGACCAAGGAGGACGGCAAGTGGTACCTCCCCAACGGCGACGAGGCCAGCTTCGAGGTCATCGGTGTCGCGGGCTGGGGCGACTTCGAGCTGACCGCCACCCAGGTGGAGGAGGCCTGGAACGACTTCGGGATCAAGACCGAGGCGCGCAACGTCCCCGAGGACAACCCGTGGGGCATCTGGGGCGAGGGCGACTTCGAGGTGGCCGTCCGCCACTG
This sequence comes from Nocardiopsis ganjiahuensis DSM 45031, assembly GCF_000341085.1. Classification (GTDB taxonomy): domain Bacteria; phylum Actinomycetota; class Actinomycetes; order Streptosporangiales; family Streptosporangiaceae; genus Nocardiopsis; species Nocardiopsis ganjiahuensis. The sequence continues at coordinate 115,014 of NZ_ANBA01000017.1, forward strand.
GGGCAACCCGGAGATCCCCGACTACTGGGGCGCCTTCCAGATGAACTTCCTGACGGAGAACGCCGGCACCGAGGAGTCCCCGGGCCAGGGGTTCGACCTCCAGGTCGAGAGCCCCTCCCAGGGTGACGTCGACATCGCCGAGCTGGTCGAGACCGCCCAGCGCGCCGAGAGCGAGGAGGAGCAGATCGAAGCCCTGAAGACGTTGTCGATCGTCTTCAACGAGCTCCTGCCGCGTATCCCGATCTGGACCTACAAGTACCTCTCCCCGGCGGTCGAGGGCATCCGTGTCGAGGAGTTCCCGACGGAGACCCCCACCTCTCAGAACGAGCAGTACCAGGACAACCACGTCATCCTGGCGCTGATCCAGGGCGAGCTGCCCCCGGTCCGGAGCTGACAGGGAGCGGTCGGGAACTGATCCGGGACCGCTCAGGGCCGCCCGGGGGTTCCAGCCTCCGGGGACCCTGAACAGCCCTCCCCGAACGAGCTCCCCGCGTCGGCGGGGCCGGCCCGGGGGAGGGGCACCGGGGTTCTGCAGGGGCGAGTGCCTTCGGGCCTCGCCCCTGCACGCGCATCCTGGGCATTACGGGCATGCGCGAGTTTGTCGTGCCGTGGTCCGTTTGTACGCGTTCGGCCCCGGGGAATGTAGTCTCCCGTGCATTCGCACGCGCACTCGTGCCGTCGTCGCGGATACCCCTGCCCGTAGCCGTTCCCGAACCCCGCCCCTGCCCCGGGCCGCCCCTGGAGCACTCCTCCCCCGAACCCCAGGTGCCCTCTCACCCCCGTTCGCCCCCTGCCCCCGGCCCTCGAAAGGACTGGTGTGCCATGACCAAGGACCTGTACGAACTCGGAGAGGTGCCGCCACTGGGCCACGTGCCCGAGCGGATGCACGCCTTCACCATCCGGCGGGAGCGCTACGGAGAGCCCCGCGACGCCTTCGCGCACGAGATCGTCCCGGTGCCGGAGCTCAAGCCGGGCCACGTCCTCGTCTACACGATGGCCGCGGGCATCAACTACAACAACATCTGGGCGGCCATGGGCCACCCGGCGGACGTCATCGCCGCGCGGGAGAAGGCCGGGGAGCCCGAGGAGTACCACATCGGCGGTTCCGACGGCTCCGGCGTGGTCTGGGCCGTGGGGGAGGGGGTGCGCGGGGTCGAGGTCGGAGACCACGTCATCATCGCCTCGGGCCAGTGGGACGAGAGCTCGGACGACATCCGCATGGGCGGCGACCCCATCGCCTCCAAGAGCATGCGGGTGTGGGGCTACGAGCACAACTTCGGTTCCTTCGGCCAGTTCACCCTCGTCCAGGACGTCCAGTGCCACCGCAAGCCGGAGAACCTGACCTGGGACGTCGCGGCCGGCTTCCTGGTCAGCGCCGCCACCTCCTACCGGCAGCTCTTCGGCTGGTACCCCAACGTCGTGCGTCCGGGGGACCCGGTGCTGATCTGGGGCGGCGCGGGCGGTCTGGGCACCTCGGCGATCCAGCTGGCCCGCCAGGCGGGCGGCAAGCCGATCGCCGTGGTCTCCACTCCGGAGAAGGCGGAGCTGTGCCGCGAACTCGGCGCCGTGGGCACGATCCTGCGCACCGAGTTCGACCACTGGGGCCGGGTCCCCGACGAGAGCGACACCCAGGCCTTCTCCGCGTGGATGCGCGGAGCCCGGGCCTTCGGCAAGAAGTTCTGGGAGGAGCTGGGGGAGCGGCGCTCTCCCCGGATCGTCTTCGAGCACACCGGGGCCGACACCCTGCCGACCTCGCTCTACCTGTGCGACAACTCCGGGATGGTGGTGATCTGCGGCGCCACCTCGGGCTTCCAGGCCGATGTCGACCTGCGCTTCCTGTGGATGCGGCTCAAGCGCCTCCAGGGTTCGCACTTCGCCTCTCCCGCGCAGTGCCGCATGGTGATCGACCTGGTCGCGGGCGGCCAGCTCGATCCGTGTGTGACCAAGACGGTGGCCTTCGACGAGATCGGCGAGGCCCACCAGATGCTGCGTGACAACCGGCAGCCTCCGGGGAACATGGCGGCGCTGGTCAACGCCGCTCCGGGGCAGGTCGGCCTCGACCTCTGAGGTGGGTCCGCCCCCGAACGCCGGGTGTCGTCGTGAGAGAGGTGACACCCGGCAATAATCGGACAAAGCGCCACAAAACGACCATGTGGCGTATGGGTCGAGCTGCCTATTTGTCAGTGTTCCCGCACGTCACAAGGGTGCCGTCAGATGCTTTTTCGGCGCTTCTCCGATTCTTCTGTCAAGCTGGGCGTCCTTTGTTAGTCTGACGAACCGAACGACGGTTCTCGGTGGAAGAACCGGAATTGTGTGGAGCACGGACACTTGTCCTCCGGATCGGGTACTGTTCGCCGATCACGTTCAAGTGCCGCGACACATGTTCCCGCCGCCGCGAAAGCCGTCGAGGCGTCCCCCCGGCGTTCGGGGCGTCTGGTCGTGTCAAGGGCCGCAAAGGGTCCGAGAAACGACTTCCTCCCTGGTCAGGGCGGTGGTGCGGGGCCATCGCCAATCCGCCCACCTGATTCGAGGAGACGAGATTGTGGCACAGGCGCAGTCACCGCACGAGCGCGATGACCACTCCCTGGCCAAGATGATGTCGACGGAGGATGGGCGTGGAGCCAGGCGTGAAGGACGGTTCCGCCGGGCCATCTCCCGGATGGTCAAGTCCCAGGAACCCCCGTCACCGGAGACCGAGCAAGGACATCCCGTGCATCAGCCCGTGCATCCGCACTCGCAGAACCCCGACCGAACGTCGGACGGCGAGGAGACAGCCGCGACGGAGCCCCCCACCGGACCCTTCTCCGCGTCCGCCGAGAACGGTTACCGTCCCACCTCCCGGGTGAGCGTCCCGAACCCCTACACGACCAGGAACGTCGAGGTCGACGACGTCGACACCGGCGCCAACCAGGTCGGCCAGTGGCGCGGCGTCGGCCTCGACGAGCCCGAACCGCGCAGCCCGCACATCCCCGCCACCACGGACACCATGACCGACACCCCCTTCTCGCCCGAGCACACAGAGCGGCCCGAGGCCCCTGTGTCCCCACCGGCCCCGGCGGCCCCCGAACCCGCGGCCGACCACCGGTCCGCGCCGGGACAGCACACGGCCCAAGAACCCCACCGGGCCGAAGCGCCCGGGATCGCGGCGAACACGTCCGAAGCGCACGGTGGCCCGCCACAGCGCCCCGAGGCGCTGCCCGAACCCCGGTGGCCCGCGGCCGAGTCCGCGGCGCCCGGACGGCAGTGGGCGCCCTCGCAGGCACCCTACGACTCGCAGCGTTACGCACAGCAGCCGCAGGCCCCCTACGAGCCGCCGCGTCCCGCGCCCGCCCACCCCCAGGGGTCGGAGCGGGGACAGGACCAGCAACCCGCCGGGTACGACCCCTACGCCCCCCGTGGCCACCAGGGCCACCCGGACCAGAACGGCTACCGGGAACCCCAGGGCTACCAGGGCCCGGGTCATCAGGACTCCGGGTACCAGGAAGCCGGTTACCAGGACTCCGGGTACCGGGACCAGGGCTACCGGGAAACGCCGGGCCACCAGGGCCCCCGGGACCCCCGGGGGAACCAGGGCGCACCGGGGTACCAGGACCCCCAGGGCTACCAGGGCGCACAGCGTCGCCCCGACTACCAGGGCCACCACGAACCCGCCCCGCACGGCTACCAGCGCCCGCCCCACGAGGGCCGGCCGCCCGCGCCCTACCCCTACCCGCAGGCCGAGTACCCGCCGCAGCCCGCGCCGCACTACCCGGTGCCCTACGCGCACCCGCATCCGCATCCGCATCCGCTGCCCTACCAGAGCGCGTACCCGCTGCCCTACCAGCCGCCCGGCTACGTCCTCCCGGGGCAGCCGATGGCCTACCCGGGGCAGATCGCCCCCTACGGCCAGTTCAACCCGTACGGCCAGCCGGTCCAGCACGTCATCGTGCTCACCGCGGGGCAGCAGCCGCAGGTGGTCACCGCGGAGTCGGCCGCCACACTGTTCGCGGAGCGCACCGAACCGACCGTCTCCCAGGAGGTGCGCCAGGACAAGGCGCTCACCCGTTCCGGGACCGAGACGGAGGAGGAGAGCGCCGCCGAGCCGGCCCGGGAGCAGGAGGAGGCCCGGACCGGGACCGGGCCGGGCACGCAGACGACGGCGGGGCCGTCGGAGCAGGACACGGCCCAGCGGGAGACCGCCCGGCCGCAGGCGGCACAGCGGGAGAACGGGACGAGCGGGTCCCCGGACGCGGCCGGGGGCGCCACCGAGGGCACCGCCGCCAGGGAGGCAGCCAGAGCCGAGGTGGCCCAGGCCGTCTCCGAGGCGCTGCGCGGCTCCGAGGGCGACCTCCTCAACGAGGCACTGGCCGGTCTGGCCATGCGCGACCTCTCCCTGGTCGACGCCCTGCTGGAGATGGTCGAGGAGCTGGAGACCGACGCCCAGGACCCCGACCTGCTCGACAAGCTCTTCCAGATCGACAACTTCGCGACCCGCATGCGGCGCAACGGGGAGAACTTCCTGGTGCTGACCGGGCACGACGGCGGCGAGTCCGACGCCCACGACGAGATCGTGCCCCTGCTCGACGTGGCCCGCGCCGCCACCTCGGAGATCAAGGACTACCCCAGGGTCAGCCTGGGCAAGCTCCCGCAGACCTCCATCACCGGTCTGGCCGCCGACGACATCAGCCACCTCCTGGCCGAGCTGCTGGACAACGCCACCGCGAACTCGCCCGAGCACTCACAGGTGGTGATCAGCGCCCAGGAGATGGACGACGGCCGCCTGATGATCGTCGTCGAGGACGAGGGGGTGGGCATCCCCGACGCCCAGCTGTCCGAGCTCAACAACCGGTTGAACGGTGAGCCGGTCCTGGACGACGAGGTGCCCAAGCACATGGGCCTGTACGTGGCCAGCCGGATCGCGCAGAAGCACGGGCTGGAGACCCGGCTGGAGTCCCGGTCCTTCCGCGGGGTCAGCGCCTACACGATCATCCCCAAGGGGCTCCTGCGCGTGGCCACGCCCCGGCAGCCCGGCCAGTCCCGAACCTCCACGATTCCCAGCGCGAGCGCTCCAGTGACGACGACCGGACCGATCCCGCAGCAGAGCACCAACGGCCAGGGGGCCAACGGGTCCGGCGGTCCCAAGGCCTCGCCGCCGCCCCAGACCGGGGGGAACTCCGCGGTGACCTCCGCCGGTCTGCCCCGGCGCAGCGCCACCCCGCACGGTTCGCCGCTGAGGATGATGCCGCACCCCGGAGCGCTCTCGGAGAACCCGCCGTCCTCGCCGAAGGGCCGGGAGGACACCCCTCCCAAGCTCACCGGTGAAGCCCGGGCGGAGCAGATCCGTGACGAGATCGGCGACTTCCTCGACGGGGAACGCGCCGCTCTCGAGGGCGAGGAGCTCGAGGGCGACAAGGAATGACCCCGAACGCTGCGGCTCGCGCCCCCGGCGCGGGCCCACACACCCCATACCCCCAGCGAACCCGACACTCGGCCGAGGCAGGTAGAGCACAAGCATGACTGAATCCACGAACGACAGTGTTGAGAACTTCTCGTGGCTCATCGACCGGTTCGTCCGGGACGTGCGCGGTGTCGAGCACGCCGTGGTGGTCTCCTCCGACGGCCTGGTCCTGACCCACTCGAGCGACTTCCCGGAGGAGCACGCCGAGCAGCTCGCGGCGATCTCCAGCGGTCTGCACAGCCTGGCCGTCGGCGGGGCCAGCCTGTTCCAGCGGGGAGAGTGCGAGCAGCTGCTCGTCCGCTTCAACCACGGCCACCTCTTCATCATGGCCATCAGTGACGGTTCCTGCATGGCGGTGCTCACCGCACCCGGTACGGAGCTGAAGATCGTCGGTTTCCAGATGGCCAAGCTCGTGGACAACGTCGCCCACGTGCTCACTCCGCAGCTGCGCTCGCAGCTGCGCGAGGTCATCCAGAACTGACGACGGTGACCCGTAACGGTTCGGCAGGAATGAGGTTGCCGCGGCTATGAGCTTCCGCAGGCGAAGGAGTAACCGTGTTCGCCCGTTCACCTTCACGGGTGGGCGGACGCGGTCACGGCATCCGCTGATGGTGCAGACCCTGGTCTCGACGTCCGAGCCCGGGCAGGAACCTCCTGGCACCCTCATGCCGGAGTCGATCAGTATCTACAAACTGTGCCGGGAGACACGGTCTCTCGCCGAGGTGTCGGCCGAGCTGAACATCCCCCTGGGCGTCACCCAGGTTCTGGTCAGTGACCTGGCCGAGCAGGACCTGGTGTACATCCACCCGACCATCACCGGCAGCAGTCCGTCCGAAAACCAGGTTCTGGAGAGGGCTCTTCGTGGTCTCGAACGACTTTTCCAGTGACAACAGGTCGAATCGCAAGAAGATGTCGAGCAAGATCGTCATCGCCGGTGGCTTCGGCGCCGGCAAGACGACCTTGGTGCGCTCGGTGTCGGAGATTCCGCCGGTCACGACTGAAGCGATCATGACCGAGGCCAGTGTCGGGCACGACGACACCTCGGTCACACCCGACAAGACGACGACCACCGTCGCGATGGACTTCGGCCGCATCACCATCGACGACGAACTGGTCATGTACATGTTCGGTACGCCGGGCCAGGCCCGGTTCTGGTTCATGTGGGACGAGCTGGTCCGGGGTGCCGTGGGCGCCGTCGTCGTGGTCGACTGCAGAAGGCTCGCGGACTCCTTCGACGCCGTCGACTACTTCGAGACGAACAAGCGCATCCCCTACATCGTGGCGCTGAACAAGTTCGAGGGGCGCCTGGACTACACCTCCGAGCAGGTCCGCGAGGCCCTGGAGGTCAGCCCGGAGGTCCCGATCATCGACTTCGACGCCAGGCACAGGATGTCCGGCGGCGACGTACTCAAGACACTGTTGCGGTACGCGCTGGAGCACAACCGAGCGAGCGAGCCCGTCGCCTGACGGGTGGGGAGCCCTTGGAACCCTGGTCTCCCCACGGCCCCGTAGATTCCCCAGGAGAGTTAGCGACACAATGCGCAAGATCCTTATCGTCGGAGCGGGCCACGCGGGCCTGCACCTGGCCCACGGTCTCCTGACCCGTGGCTACGACGTCACGGTGATCACGGGGCAGTCCTCACCGGAGATCAGGACGGGGAAACCCTCGATCTCCCAGTTCACCCTGCCCACGGCACTGGAGTGCGAGCGCGAGTTCGACCTCGACTTCTGGAGCGCGCTGTCCCCGCAGATCCGCGAACAGAAGCTCTTCATGTACATGCAGAGCCAGGTGGTGGCCTCCCTCCAGGGCAGCTCGCACCCCGGCAACGGCTACACCGTCTCGGTCGACCGCCGGGTCAAGATGGCCGACTGGCTGGAGTTCTTCGAGGACCGCGGCGGCAAGGTCGTGATCCACGGCGTGACCGTCACGGACCTGGACTACTTCTCCCGCATGTTCGACCTGATCATCGTCGCGGTCGGCCACGGCGAGCTCGGTCAGCTCTTCGACAACGACACCAGCCGGTTCAGCGGGGCCCGGCCGCGCGCGATCGCCCAGGCCTACATGTACGACGTGTGGCCGGACCCGGGGCAGCCCGAGAACATCGGCTGGTCCGCGGTCACGCAGGAGGCCGGGAACATCATCTTCATCCCCATCCTCAGCCAGGACGGCCCCTGCCACAGCCTGCTGATGGTGGACAAGAAGGGCGGCCCGATGGACGCCTGGCCGGACCGGCCGGGCCCGGAGGAGCAGCTCCGCAGGATGAAGGACCTGACCCGCAAGTACGCCCCGGACTTCTTCGAGCGCGTGCGGGACGCCGTGCTCATCGACGGTCGCAGCACCCTGGTCGAGGACCTGACCCCGCAGGTCCGCAACCCGGTCGGCAAGCTGCCCTCGGGTGGACTGGTGCTGGGGATGGCGGACGTGGTGGTGACCATGGACCCCTTCGTCGGCCAGACGTGGAACAACTCCACACGGTGCGCCCAGGCCTATCTCGAGAGCATCACCGAGCACGGTGACGGCGAGTTCGACGAGGAGTTCCTGGTCAGGGCCTTCGACCGTTTCTGGGAGTTCGGCCAGGACAACCAGGCCTGGGCCGAGCAGGCCTCCACCATGTGGGAGCAGGACCTTCCCGAGCACTTCGCCAACGTCATGACGGCCGCCGGCCAGTACCGGGAGATCGCCGACCGGTGGATTCAGGGCTGGGACTTTCCCACGGACTACAAGAACTGGCTGTTCGACCCCGAGGTGTCACAGCGTTACATCGCCGAGGTCAAGGCCCGGAACGGCGACTGAGATCCCTTTCCCCGCGCAGCGGGCCCGGTTCCCCTCGGGGCGCCGGGCCCTTTGTGTTACACGCATGGTCAGCTTCTCGGTCCTGAAGGGCCGAGCTTGCAGCTCCAACACATACCTGGCAGGTACGCCTCAGGCCGCGTCGTCGGCAGCGTGACTCACTGCCCAACCCGCAACACCCCGCGAGGAGATGTTGCAGGCTGCGTTGACGTCGGCGTGCTCAGCGAAGCCGCACGACGTACACACAAAGGTGGCCTGGTCCGGCCGGTTCTTCTTGTCGATGTGATCGCACTCGCTGCACCCTTGGGAGGTGTAGGCCGGATCCACGTAGACCACCGGTACCCCGGCCCGCTTCGCCTTGTAGGCGATGTAGGCCCCGAGCTGGCCGAAGGACCAGGAGTGCAGCGTGACCCGCTGGGGCTTGCGTAGCCGTACCCTGCCGCGGATGCCGCCCAAATCTTCCAGGGCGATACCGCGGCAGGTGCGTTGAGCCTCGGTCACGATGCGTTGGGAGATGCGGTGGTTGGTGTTGGCGGCGAAGCGGGCTTCGCGGCCCGACAACCGGCGCAGCACCCGTTTGGCGGACTTGGTGCCCTTACGCTGCAACCTTCGGCGCAAATGACGGTGACGGTGGCGGACGTGGTTGAGGTGCTTGCCCGAGTAGACCGTGCCGTCGGAGGTGGTGGCGATGTTGGCGATGCCCAGGTCCACCCCCAGAAACCCCTCCGGGGTGAACTCCTCGGCCTCGGGGACCTCGCACGTGGCGTACAGGTACCAGCTCTTGCCGCGCCTGATCAGGTCGGACTCGCCCAGCCTGTACTCGGCCAGCAGTTTCAACTGGTCCGGGGAGCCGGTGAACGGCACACCCTTCATCCGCCCCTGAAGGGTCCAGATAGAGACGGTGCGCGCGTCCAGCTGCCAGGACAGTGACCGGTCGTCGAAGGGCTGCGCGGCGTCCTTGCGGAACCGCACCGGCGTGCTCTCCACCCTCCTGCGGCGCTTGGACCCCTGGCGGCCGTGGTTCCCGGCCTTGAGGTTGGCTTTCAGCGTGGCGTAGGCCCCGGCGGTCTTGCGAACGCAGTGGATCGCGGGCTGGGCGGACAGGCCCATCGCCTTCAGCTCGCCGTAGACCAGCCGCTGCAACGGCGCTTTGGCCATCACCCCGCTCTCGTGGGCGCGCCGACAGGCGTGGTTGGCTGCTTGGTTGCACAGCTTCAACGTCTCCCACAGCGCCGTCTCCTGGGCGGCGTCGGGGAGCAGCTTGATCTGCACGACGATCTTCATGATCGAAAACACTAACGCCGACGCCCCGACGGGCGGGGGCGAACCAGAAAACTTCCCAAGGCCCGCAGCACCCATTGCTGTCAGACTTGCACGGGCCGGCGAGCTCGGCGATTCCTCCTGGCCGTGAACGACGGGGATTCCTCACTGGAACTTGTTGAAGTCCGGGCCGACGTGCTCCAGTTAATGTCCGAATTACTCGACCGAAATGCACCCGCCGTTGTGGTCGCCTCTGAGCAAGCGTTACGATCCTTCTGGTTGGTGCCCGTTAGTCCTCAATAGCCGGTGCTGGGAGTTTTCCTCGTGCCCCCGTTCGTAGCCCGCCCCGGTGGGTGAGCACTCCCGTATCGCATCGCAATATCGTTTCCTGCCTGGTCACAGAGGTGTATCTCGTGCAGATGCACGGGCGCGCACCGCGTTCGAAACCCGTGTTCGGAACACGGTGCCCGAGGGCCGAGCAGGGCGGTCGAACGTGAAAGGCAGCGATCGTGAGTGATGGATCGGAGGGGCACACTGCCCCGGACACCTGGGAACCCGTCGCTGTCGTCGGGATCTCCTGCCGGCTTCCGGGGGCCAGGACCCCCGACGCGTTCTGGCGGTTGCTGACCGAGGGGCGCGAGGCCATCACCCCGCCGCCCGAACGCCTGGCGCCCGGGCACCCGGACCCCGGGGGCGCGTCCTCGCGCGGCCCGGACTGGGGCGGCTTCCTCGACAACGCGGAGAGCTTCGACGCGGGATTCTTCGGGATCTCCCCCCGCGAGGCCCTGGCGATGGACCCGCAGCAGCGGCTGATGCTCGAGCTCAGCTGGGAGGCGGTCGAGAACGCGCGCACCGCCCCGAGCTCGCTCCGGGGGTCGAAGGTGGGCGTGTTCACCGGAGCCATCGCCTCCGACTACGCCCTGCTCCAGGACCGGGGCGGCCCCGAGGCGATCACCCACCACACCCTCACCGGCACCAACCGCGGCATGATCGCCAACCGCGTCTCGCACTTCCTGGGACTGCGCGGCCCCAGCCTGACCGTGGACTCGGGCCAGGCCTCCTCCCTGGTCGGCGTCAAACTCGCCATGGACAGCCTGCGCCGGGGTGACGCCGACGTGGCGCTGGCCGGCGGGGTCAACCTCATCCTGGTCCCGGAGAGCACCCGCAGCGTGGTCCGGTTCGGCGGGCTCTCGCCCGACGCCCGCTGCCACACCTTCGACGCCCGCGCCAACGGCTACGTGCGCGGTGAGGGCGGGGCCGTGGTGGTGCTCAAGCCGCTCACCCGCGCCCTGGCCGACGGCGACCGCGTCCACGCGGTGCTGCACGGCGGCGCGGTCAACCACTCCGGCTCCGGTGAGTTCCTGACCCGGCCCACCACCCGCGGCCAGGAGGCGGTGATCCGGGCGGCCTACGAGGACGCGGGCAAGAGCGTCGACCAGGTCGCCTACGTGGAGCTGCACGGGACCGGAACCCCCGCGGGCGACCCGGTGGAGGCCGCCGCCCTGGGCGCGGCCTTCGCCAGGGGCCGGGGCGGCGGGGGGAACGGCAGGGGCGAACCGCTCCGGGTGGGTTCGGCCAAGACCAACGTCGGCCACCTGGAGGGCGCCGCCGGGATCGTCGGCCTGGTAAAGGCGGTGCTCAGTCTGGACCGCGGGCAGCTGGCACCCACCCTCAACTTCACCGAGGCCCCGCCCGGGATCGACCTGGCCGGGCTCGGGATCGACGTGCAGACCCGGAACGAGCCCTGGCCCGCCCACGCCCCGCTGGCGGGGGTCTCGTCCTTCGGGATGGGCGGCACCAACTGCCACCTGGTCCTGGGCCCCCGGCCCTCGGCGGACCGCAGCGGCACGGACGCCCCCGCCACCGCCCCGGCCACCCGCTCGCTGGACCCGGTGCCCTGGGTGCTCTCGGCCCGCTCGGCCGAGGCGCTGCGCGCCCAGGCCTCGGCGCTGCACGCGTACGTGTCCTCGCGGCCGAGGGTGCTGGCCCGCGACGTGGGCTGGTCCCTGGCCACCACACGCGACGTCTTCGAGCACCGCGCGGTGGTGTTCGCCTCCGGTGACGGCGGCGCCCGCGAACTGGAGTCGGTCCGCCTGGAGGACCGCACCGACGCCGCCCCGGACACCGGAAGCCTCGGACCGGTCCTGCTCTTCCCCGGCCAGGGCGGCCAGTGGGCGGGCATGGCCCGTGAACTGCTCGGCGGCGAGGGTGTGCTGTCGGAGGTGTTCGCCGCCCGGCTCCGGGCCTGCGAGCGGGCGCTGGAACCGCACGTGGACTGGTCGGTCCGGGCCGTGCTGCGCGGGGACGCCCAGGCTCCGCCCCTGGTCGGGGCGCGGGCGAGGGTGGACGTCGTGCAGCCGACCCTGTGGGCGGTCATGGTCTCCCTGGCCCGGGTGTGGTCGGCGCTGGGGGTGCGCCCCTCGGCCGTGGTCGGGCACTCCCAGGGCGAGCTGGCCGCCGCGGTGGTCTCCGGGGCGCTGTCCCTGGAGGAGGCGGCCCGGGTCGTGGCACTGCGCAGCCGGGCGCTGACGGAGCTGTCCGGCAGCGGGGGCATGGCCTCCCTGGGGCTGTCGGTGGCGGAGGCCGAGGAGCTGGTGGGCGCCGACCCCGACCTGTACCTGGCGGCGGTCAACGGACCCGAGGCCGTGGTGGTCTCCGGCGGCGCCCGCGCGGTGCGCGACGCCGTGGAGCACTGCGTGGACCGGGGCGTGCACGGCGCCCTGGTGGACGTGGACTACGCCTCGCACTCGGCCCACGTGGAGCGCATCCGCGACCAGCTCCTGGAGAGCTTGGGGGAGGTGCGCCACCGCGTGCCGCAGATCCCCTTCCACTCCACCCTCACCGGCACCGAACTGGGCGCGGACGGCCCCGCCCTGGACGCCCGGTACTGGTACGAGGGGCTGCGCAACCCGGTGCTGTTCGCCCCGTCGGTCGACGCCCTGATCCGCGGCGGGCGCCGGACCTTCGTGGAGGTCGGACCGCACCCGGTGCTCTCCTTCGGGGTGCGCCGGGCACTGGACGCGGCCGGGGTGTCCGGACACGTCCTGGAGACCCTGCGCCGGGGCGCCGGCGACCAGGCGCAGCTGCTCACCGCGGCCGCCCAGGCCTTCACGGCGGGCGTGGACATCGACTGGTCGATGCTGTTCGAGGGCACCGGGGCGCGTCGGACCGACCTGCCCGCCTACCAGTTCCAGCGGCAGCGCTACTGGCCCGACGAGCTGGTCGCCGCGTCCCGGGCGCAGCGGTCCGCCACGGGGACCGGCGGTGCCGCCGAACCGGAGAGTGCCGCCGAACCGGAGGGCGCCGCGGCCGCCGGGCCGCGGGAGAACGGGCACACCGGTTCGCTCCTGGACCTGGTCCGCGAGCACACCGCGCGAGTCCTGGACCAGGAGGAGCTGGCCCCGGAGGACACCGGGCGCGCCTTCCGCGACCTCGGCTTCGACTCCATCATGACCCTCGAACTCGGTGACGGGCTGGAGGAGGCGACCGGGGTCCGCCTGGAGGACACGGTCCTGTTCGAGGTGCCCACCCCGGCCGCGCTGGCCGAGTTCCTCGCCGCGGAGCTCGGCGGCGACACGGTCGCCACCGCCCCGGCGCCCGCCGCGCAACCGGCCGCCCGGGCCGCGACCGCGGTCCCGGCCGCGCCCGCCCCCCGCCCGGCGTCCGCGCCGGAGGACGACCCCATCGCCATCACCGCGATGGCCTGCCGCCTGCCCGGCGGGGCCGCCTCCCCGGAACAGCTGTGGCGGCTGGTGGAGGAGGGCGTGGACGCCACCGGGGACTTCCCCGACAACCGCTTCTGGGACCTGGACGCCCTGTACGACCCCGAACCGGGCACGCCGGGGCGTACCTACACCCGCAGGGGCGGCTTCCTCTACGACGCCGACCTCTTCGACGCCGACTTCTTCGGCATCTCCCCGCGCGAGGCCGACGCGATGGACCCCCAGCAGCGTCTGCTGCTGGAGACCTCCTGGGAGGCGGTCCAGCGCGCCGGGCTGTCCACCGACGCCCTGCGCGACGAACGCGTGGGGGTCTTCGTCGGGGCCATGCCCAGCGACTACGGCCCCCGGCTGGCCGACCCCGCGTCCGGTACCGACGGCGGGTACCGGCTGACCGGTTCCACGCTCAGCGTCGCCTCGGGCCGCATCGCCTACGTGCTCGGCCTCAACGGGCCCGCGCTGACCATCGACACCGCCTGCTCGGCCTCGCTGGTGGCCCTGCACCAGGCGGCGGGCGCGCTCCGGCGCGGTGAGTGCGACATGGCCCTGGCCGGCGGCGCGACGGTGATGGCCTCACCCGGCATGTTCCTGGAGTTCTCCGCCCAGCGCGGCTTGTCCGAGGACGGCCGCTGCCGGGCCTTCGGCGCCGACGCCGACGGAACCGCCTGGGCCGAGGGCGCCGGGATCCTCCTGCTGGAGCGCGCCTCCCGCGCCCGCCGCGCCGGCCGGCCGGTACTGGCCCTGCTCCGGGGAAGCGCGGTCAACTCCGACGGCGCGAGCAACGGACTCACCGCGCCCAGTCCCAGGGCCCAGGAGCGGGTGATCGAGGCCGCCCTGGCCGCCTCGGGCCTGACCCCGGGCGAGGTCGACGCCGTGGAGGCCCACGGCACCGGGACCCGCCTGGGCGACCCCATCGAGGCCAAGGCGCTGATCTCCGTCTACGGCAGGGACCGCGGCGACGCCGAGCCGCTGCGCCTGGGTTCGCTGAAGTCCAACATCGGGCACGCCCAGGCCGCCGCCGGTGTGGCCGGGGTGATCAAGACGGTGCAGGCTCTGCGGCACGGCCGCCTGCCCCGCACGCTGCACGCCGACCGGCCCACCCCGCAGGTGGACTGGGAGGACAGCGGGGTGCGCCTGCTGACCGAGGCCGAGGCCTGGCCCGACACCGGACGGCCCCGCCGCGCCGCGGTGTCCTCCTTCGGGATCAGCGGGACCAACGCCCACCTGGTCCTCGAGGGCGTGGCCGACGAGGGCGCCCCGGTGATCCTGCCGGACCTGCCCTTCGAACGCCGCAGGCACTGGACGGCCCCGGTCGCCCCCGAACCCGCCCCCGTGGTGAGCGCCCCGCGCCTCCTCGGCGAGGAGGGACTGGAACTGGCGGACGGCAGCACGGTGTTCACCGGCCGCGTCGGTGACGGAGAGCACCCCTGGGTCCTCGACCACCGGATCCTGGGCCGCACCGTGGTCCCCGGCACCGCCCTGGTGGAACTGGTCGCGCACGCCGGAGCCCGCACCGGCACCCCCGCCATCGCCGACCTCACCCTGGAAGCCCCCCTCGTGCTGGCCCGTGCCACCACCGCCAGGCTCCAGGTGAGCGTCGCCGAACCCGACACCCGAGGACGCCGCGAGGTGAGTGTGTACTCACGGGGCCCCGTCCAGGAGGGCTGGATCCGCCACGCCCGGGGCCTCTTCGAACCCACGGCCCCCGGCGCCCCGTCAGGCGCCGGTGCTCCGGCGGACACGGACACGGAGGGCGGCCGTCCTCCGGAGGGGGCGACCGCGCTCTCCTTCGAACCCGATGCCGACTACACCCGGCTCTCCCGGAGGGGTTACACCTACGGCCCGCTCTTCCGGGGGCTGCGCCAGGCCTGGAGGCACGAGGACACCCTCTTCGCCAGGGTCGCCCTGCCCGAGGGGCCTGTCCCCGCGCTCTTCCAGGGCCCCCATCCCGCTCTGCTGGACGCGGCCCTGCACCCGGCCCTGTTCTTCGGGAACGGGGACTCCGGGTCCGCCCCCCTGGTCCCGTTCGCCTGGAGCGGGGTCCGGGTCGCCGCCACCGAGGAGCCGGCCACCGAGCTGTGGGTGCGGCTGGACCCGCGAGGCGGGGACCGCTACCGGTTGACCGCCCACGACACCGACGGCCGCTTCGCCGCGGGAGTGGACGAACTGGTGCTGCGGCCCCTGGAAGCCGAGGCGCTGCCCGCCGTGCCCGGGGAGGAACCCGGGCTGTACCGGCTGCGCTGGGACGAGGTCGAGGTCTCGCCCGCCGCGGAGGACATCCCCACGGGGCTGCCCTCCCCGGACCGGCTCGACCCCGCCGCACCCGTCCCCGACGTCGTCTACACCGAACTCCCGCCGCGCGCTGTCTACGCCGACCACGAGACCCTCCCCGTCGCGGTGCGTGAGGGCCTGGAGTCGATGCTGGAGACCGTGCGGACCTGGCTCGAGGACGAACGCACCGCCCACGCCCGGCTGGCCCTGGTGACCTGGCGTTCGGTGGCGGCGCTCCCCGACGACCGGCTCAGCGGCCTGGCCGCCGCCCCGGTGTGGGGTCTGCTGCGCACCGCCCAGCGCGAGCACCCGGACCGGTTCGTGCTCGTGGACTCCGACGGCTCCGAGGACTCCCACCGGGTGCTGCCCGCCGCGGTGGCCCTGGGCGAACCCGAGGTGGTCCTGCGCGAGGGGCGCGTCCTGGTGCCGCGCCTGGTGTCGGCGGAAGCGGGGGAGACGGCGCTTCCGCCCGCCCCCGTCTGGCGTCTGGACACCCGTGAGGCCGGATCGCTCCAGGACCTGGCCCTGCTCCCCGCGCCCGAGGCCGCGGCCCCGCTCGGCGCCGGCGAGGTCCGGGTGGCGGTCCGCGCCGCCGGGGTCAACTTCCGTGACGTGGTCGTGAGCCTGGGCCTGGTCGAGAACGAGACCGGCATGGGGATCGAGGGCGCCGGGATCGTCCTGGAGACCGGTTCCGACGTGCACGACCTCGCCCCCGGCGACCGGGTCACCGGGATGTTCGACGGCGCGTTCGGGCCGATGGCGGTCGCCGACCGCCGCAAGCTCGTCCGCGTCCCCGAGGACTGGACCCTGGAGCAGGCGGCGGCGATCCCGA
This sequence comes from Nocardiopsis ganjiahuensis DSM 45031, assembly GCF_000341085.1. GTDB lineage: Bacteria > Actinomycetota > Actinomycetes > Streptosporangiales > Streptosporangiaceae > Nocardiopsis > Nocardiopsis ganjiahuensis. The sequence continues at coordinate 131,324 of NZ_ANBA01000017.1, forward strand.
TCGTCTACCTCACCGCCTACTACGCCCTGGTCGACCTGGCCGCCGTGCGCCCGGGGGAGAGCGTCCTGCTGCACTCCGCCGCCGGCGGGGTGGGGATGGCCGCCGCCCAGCTCGCCCAGCACATGGGCGCCCGGGTGTTCGGTACCGCCAGCCCCGCCAAGTGGCCCGCGCTGGCCGAGCTCGGGGTGCCCCGGGAGCGGATGGCCTCCTCACGCACCCTCGACTTCGAGACCTCCCTGCGCGCCGCGAACCAGGGCCGGGGTCTGGACGTGGTCCTGAACTCGCTCACCGGCGAGTTCGTCGACGCCTCCCTGCGCCTGCTGCGCTCCCCCTCCGACGGGGCGGGCGTGGGCGGAAGGTTCGTCGAGATGGGCAAGACCGACATCCGCGACGAGGAGGAGGTCGCCGCCACCCACCCGGGGCGCGCCTACACTGCCTTCAACCTGCCCGACGTGGACCCGGTGCGGATCGGGGAGATGCTCACCCGGCTGATGGAGCTGTTCGAGTCCGGCGCCCTGAAGCCGCTGCCGGTCACCGTGTACGAACTGCGCGAGGCCCAGGAGGCCTTCCGGGTGCTGCAGCGCGGTGAGAACATCGGCAAGATCGTCCTGACGGTCCCGGCGCCCTTCCCTCCCGGCGGCACGGTCCTGATCACCGGCGGCACCGGAGCCCTGGGCCACCGGGTCGCCCGCCACCTGGTCACCGGGTACGGGGTGCGCGACCTGCTGCTGGTCAGCCGCAGGGGCGCCGCCGCCGAGGGCCAGGACGCCCGCACCGCCGAACTGGAGGCGCTGGGCGCCCGGGTCACGGTCTCCTCCTGCGACACCGGGGACCGCGACGCCCTCGCACGACTGCTCGACCGGGTCCCGGACGAGCGTCCCCTGCGGGCCGTGGTCCACACGGCGGGCGTGCTCGACGACGCCACCGTCCTGTCCCTGGACAAGGAACGGCTCGACACCGTCCTGCGCCCCAAGGTGGACGCGGCCTGGAACCTGCACGAGCTCACCGCCGGCCTCGGCCTGGCCTCGTTCGTGATGTTCTCGTCGGTGACCGGCACCCTGGGCAACCCGGGGCAGGCCAACTACGCCGCGGCCAACGTCTTCTGCGACGCGCTGGCCCAGCACCGCCGCGAACGCGGGCTGGCCGCCACCTCCCTGGCCTGGGGGCTGTGGGGGGAGACCAGCGGGATGACCGCTCACCTGGACAGCGCCGACCTGGGCGTGCTGGGGCGCGGCGGACTGCTGCCGATGCCCACCGACCGCGCCCTGGCCCGGTTGGACGCCGCCCTGTACCTCGACCGGGCGGTGCTCGCCCCCGCCCTGCTGGACCTGGTGAACGGCCCGGACCTGCCGGTGCTGCGCGAACTCACCGCCGGGGTCGACCGGTCCGCCGACGCCGGGTCCTCCGGGACCTCCGGGGGCGCCGGCGACGCCGCCGCGCCCGGAACCGGGGACGCGGACCGGGGCCCCGCGCTCGCCGAGCGGCTGGCCGGGCTCACCCCGGCCGAACGCGACCGCCTGCTGCTGTCACTGGTACGCGAGCAGACCGCGGTGGTCCTGGGCCGTGACGGCGGCGGCGGTGTACCCGCGGACCGGCCCTTCAAGGAACTGGGCCTGGACTCCCTCACCGGGGTCGAGCTGCGCAACCGCCTGGGCACCGCCTGCGGTCTGCGCCTGCCCGCGACCGCCGTGTTCGACCACCCCACGCCCCAGGCACTGGCCCGGCTCGTCGCGGCCACGATGTTCCCCGAGGAAGGGGACCAGGAACAGGAGGGGCCGCGGGGGGCCGCGCCGCGGACGCGGGTCCCGGCACAGGAAGATCCCCCGCAGGACCGGGCGGAAGAGGACGGGGCCGGCATCGACGACATGGACGTGGACGGCCTGTTGGAGCTGGCCCTGGGGACAGGGGCTCCCGCACCCGACGGTGAACAGGAGGCGGCCGATGGCTACCGATAGCGAGAAGAACACCAGGCTCGTCGAGGCCCTGCGCGCGGCGCTCAAGGAGAACGCCCAGCTCAAGGCGCGCAACACCGAACTCGACCAGGCCGCCGCCGAGCCGATCGCGATCGTGGGGGCGGGCTGCCGCCTGCCCGGTGGGATCGACTCCCCGGAAGGACTGTGGGACCTGGTCGCCCGGGGCGGCGACGCCGTCGGGCCCTTCCCCGCCGACCGCGGCTGGGACCTGGACGCCGTGCTCGGCGGGGAGGACCCCCTGTCCGCCATGGACCGGGGCGGGTTCCTCGACGGCGTGGCCGACTTCGACGCCGCCTTCTTCGGGATCTCCCCCAAGGAGGCCGTGGCCATGGACCCCCAGCAGCGGCTGCTGCTGGAGGTGGTCTGGGAGGCGGTCGAACGCGCGGGGATCGACCCCTCGTCCCTGGCCGGGAGCGACACCGGTGTGTACATGGGCGTCTCGGCCACCGAGTACGGTCCGCGCCTGTCCGAGGGCCCCGAGGAGGGCCACCTGCTCACCGGGACCTCCCTCAGCGTCGCCTCGGGCCGGGTCTCCTACACGCTGGGGCTCCAGGGCCCCTCCATGACCGTGGACACCGCCTGCTCGTCCTCGCTGGTCGCCCTGCACCTGGCCGTCCGCGCGCTGCGGGCGGGGGAGTGCTCCCTGGCCGTCACCGGCGGAGCCTCGGTCATGTGCAGCCCCGGTCTGCTCGCCGAGTTCACCCGTAAGCAGGGCCTGGCCGCCGACGGCCGCTGCAAGGCCTTCGGGGCCGACGCCGACGGCACCGGCTTCGCCGAGGGCGCCGGGGTCCTGCTGCTGGAGCGCCTCTCCGACGCCCGCCGCCACGGCCGCCCGGTCCTGGCCCTGCTGCGCGGCAGCGCGGTCAACCAGGACGGTGCGTCCAACGGCCTGACCGCTCCCAACGGCCCCTCCCAGGTCCGGGTGGTCCGTGCCGCGCTCAGGGACGCCGGGATCGGCCCCGAAGGGGTCGACGCGGTCGAGGCGCACGGCACCGGCACCACGCTGGGCGACCCCATCGAGGCGCAGTCCCTCATGGAGGCCTACCGGGGCGAGCGCGAGCACCCGCTGCTGGTGGGCTCGCTCAAGTCCAACGTGGGCCACACCCAGGCGGCGTCCGGGGTGAGCGGGGTGCTCAAGGCCGTGTACGCGCTGCGCCACGGCACGCTCCCCGCGACCCTGCACGCGGACCGGCCCACCCCGCACGTGGACTGGGACGAGAGCCTGCTGCGGGTGGCCTCCCGGCCGCACGAGCTGCCGGCCGCAGGCCGGCCCTCCCGGATCGGGGTGTCCTCCTTCGGGATCAGTGGCACCAACGCGCACGTGATCGTGGAGGCGGCACCGGAGACCACCGCGGGACCCGTCCCAGGCGCGGCGTCGCCGGAGGCCGAGGCCCCCGGGAGCCTGGCGTTCGTGGTGTCCGCACGGACCGAGGAGGCCCTGCGGGACCAGGCCGTGCGCCTGCACGAGCACACGCGCGCGCCGGCTCACGGGAACCAGGGCCGGGTCGGCCCGGGGAGCAGCGGTGCCGGGCACCTCGGCACGGGCCACGGGTCACTCGTGGCCACCGCGCGCTCCCTGGCCCTCTCCCGGGCCCGGATGGAACACCGCGCGGTCGTCCTCGCCGAGGACGCCGAGGGACTGGTCAGCGGCCTGGAGGCGCTGGCCTCCGGTGCCCCCGACCCGCGCGTGGTGCGCGGCCGGTCCGGTGGCGGCGGGGTGACCGCCTTCGTCTACTCCGGGCAGGGCTCCCAGCGCCTGGGCATGGGCCGTGACCTGTACCGGCACCACCCCGTCTTCGCCAAGGCCCTCGACGAGGCCGCCGACGGCTTCGACCGCCACCTGGACACCCCGCTGCGTTCGGTGATGTGGGCGGAGCAGGGCAGCGCCGAGGCCGCCCTGCTCGACGAGACCCTGTACACCCAGGCGGGCGTGTTCGCCTTCGAGGTGGCCCTGACCCGACTGCTGGAGTCCCTGGGGCTGACCCCCGACTACGTGGTCGGCCACTCCATCGGCGAACTGGCCGCCGCGTACGCGGCCGGGGTGTTCTCCCTGGAGGACGCCGTGGCGCTGGTCGCCGCCCGCGGCCGGATCATGCAGGACCTGCCCGAGGGCGGGGTGATGGTCGCGGTCCAGGCGGACGAGCACGAGGCGCGCACCGCCCTGGAGCGGGCCGGGGGTGTGGTGTCGGTGGCCGCCGTCAACTCACCCGAGGGCGTGGTGCTGTCCGGTGAGGAGGCCGCCGTCCTGGCCGTCGTGGAGGAGTTCATCGCCAAGGGGCGCCGCGTCCGCCGCCTCGCGGTCACCCGCGCCTTCCACTCCGCGCTGATGGACCCCGTCCTCGAACCCTTCGCCCGGGTCGCCGCCGACGTGCGCTACCGCCGGCCGCGTGTCCCGCTGGTGTCCAACCTGACCGGCGGCCGGGCCGGGGACGAGATCCTGACCGGCGACTACTGGGTGCGGCACGTGCGCGGGGCGGTCCGCTTCGCCGACGGCGTCGCCCACCTGCGCGCCCAGGGCGTGAGCGAGTTCGTGGAGGTGGGCCCGGACGGCGTGCTCAGCTCCATGGTGCAGGCCTGCCTGAGCGGTGACCGGGACGCGGAGGTCACCGCCCTGGTCGGCGGGAAGCGCCCCGAGACCCGCCAGCTCGCCGAGGGCCTGGCCGCCCTGGACACGCGCGGTGCCGACGTGGACTGGGCCGCGCTGTTCCCCGAGACCGCCGGGACCGTGCCCCTGCCCACCTACCCCTTCCAGCGCAGGCGGTTCTGGATGAACCCGCCGGCGGCTGGGCGGATCGTGATCGAGACCGGAACGGGCGCCCCGGACGGGGCCCGGACGGCCGAGGCCGTGAACGGCTCCGGGACCGGAACCGCCGCCGGGCTCACGAGCCCCACGGGTCACGCGCCGGCCCGTGCCGACCTGGCCGGGACGGACGCCCGGGAGCGCGCCGAGACGCTGCTGGAAGCGGTGCGGCGCGAGACCGCCGCACTGCTCGGCCACCCCTCGCCCCGGGACGTCCCCGCCGACCAGGGGTTCCTGGACATGGGCCTGGACTCCCTCGGAGCGGTGCGCCTCGGAGTGCGCCTGAGCGCGCTGACCGGGTTGGAGGTGTCGGCCGCCAAGGTCTTCGACCACCCGGCGCCGAGGGTCCTCGCCGACCACCTGGCCGAGGAGCTCGACCCGGGCCGTGCCCGCGAGAGCGACCCCGAAGCCGAGGAGGAGCGGGTACGCGCGGCACTGGCCCGCGTCCCCGTGGCCGGGCTGCGCGCCGCCGGGCTGCTGGAGGCCCTGCTGGCCCTGGACCCGGGCGGCGAGCCCGGTGCTTCCTTCGGGGCGGCCGCCGCCGAACCCGCCGCCGACCGGGTCGGGACGGAGCCCGAAGCGGACCGGGGGGTCGACGACATGGACGTCGACGACCTGGTGCGCATGGTGTACGGCCAGGACTGACCGAGCGATCGAGGACACGATGCACGACACTGCTGGCGGCCGTCCCGACGGCCGAGTGGTGGAGGCCCTGCGCGCCTCCGTCAAGGACAACGAACGCCTGCGCGAACAGAACCGGCGCCTGGTCGAGGCCGCCACCGAACCGATCGCCGTCACCGCGATGGCCTGCCGCCTGCCCGGCGGGGTCCAGACCCCCGAGCAGCTCTGGGACCTCCTCGTCGAGGAACGTGAGACCGTCTCGGGCTTCCCGGACGACCGCGACTGGGACCTGCGCGACCTCTTCGACGACGACCCCGACCAGCCCGGCCGCAGCTACGTACGGGTGGCCTCCTTCGTCGACGGCGCCACCGACTTCGACGCCGCCTTCTTCGGCATCTCGCCCAAGGAGGCCACCGCCATGGACCCCCAGCAGCGGCTGCTGCTGGAGTGCGCCTGGGAGGCGATCGAACGCTCCGGTACCGACCCCACCACCCTGCGCGGCACCCGCACCGGTGTGTTCGCCGGGGTGATCGCCACCCCGTACGGGCCGCGCGCCGTGGACACCACCGACGGCAGCGCGGGCCACCTGGTCACCGGCACCGCGCCCAGCGTCGCCGTGGGCCGGATCGCCTACACCCTGGGCCTGGAGGGCCCGGCGGTCAGCGTGGACACAGCCTGCTCCTCCTCCCTGACCGCCCTGCACACCGCCGTGGAGTCACTGCGGCGCGGCGAGTGCGAACGCGCCCTGGTCGGCGGGGTCAGCCTCGTCACCGACCCCTCGCTCTTCGCCGGGCTCAGCGGCCAGCGCGCCCTGTCCCCGGACGGACGCAGCAAGGCCTTCGACGCCAGTGCCGACGGCACCGGCTGGAGCGAGGGCTGCGGCGTCCTCATGGTGGAGCGCCTCTCCGACGCCCGCCGCCACGGCCGCCCCGCGCTGGCCCTCGTCCGGGGGGCCGCCGTCAACCAGGACGGTGCCAGCAGCGGCCTGACCGCACCCAACGGCTCCGCGCAGCGCAAGGTGATCCGCCAGGCCCTGGACAACGCCGGGCTGGAGGCGCACCAGATCGACGCCGCCGAGGCCCACGGCACCGGCACCGCCCTGGGCGACCCGATCGAGGCCGAGGCGCTGATCGGCGTCTACGGCCGCGCCCGCACCCCCGAGAACCCGCTGCGGCTGGGCTCGCTCAAGTCCAACCTCGGACACACCGTCGCCGCCGCCGGGATCAGCGGCGTGATCAAGATGGTGCTGGCCCTGCAGCACGAGACCCTGCCGCGCACCCTCCACCTCACCGAACCCACCCCGCGGGTGGACTGGTCGGCGGGTACCGTCGTCCCGCTCATGGAGGCCCGCGCGTGGCCCCGGAGCGAGGGGCGCGTCCGGCGCGCCTGTGTGTCCTCCTTCGGGATGAGCGGCACCAACGCCCACGCCATCCTCGAGGAGGCACCGGCCGAGGAACCCGCGGAGGCGGCGCCGGAGACCGGACCGGGGCCGGTCGCCTGGCCGCTGTCCGCCCGCGGCACCGACGCCCTCGCCGCCCAGGCCGCCCGCCTCGCCGATCACCTGGACGCCCGCCCCGACCTGCGTCCCGCCGACGTCGCCCACACCCTGGACACCGCCCGCGCCGACCTGCCCGACCGCGCCGTGGTCGTCGGAACCGACCCGGAGGAGCTGCGCACCGCACTGCGCGCCCTCGCCGAGGGCAGGGACCCGGACACGGGCGACCGGCCGGGCCCGATCGTGCGCGGCCGCGTCCGCGAACAGGCCAGGACCGCCCTGGTCTTCCCCGGTCAGGGCTCCCAGTGGGTCGGCATGGCGGTCCCCCTCATGGACGCCGTGCCCGCCTTCGCCGACCGGATCGCCGAGTGCGAGAAGGCCTTCGCCCCCCACCTGGACTGGTCGCTCACCGCCGTCCTGCGCGGCGAGCCCGGTGCGCCCGGCCTGGACCGGATCGACGTCGTCCAGCCGGTGCTCTTCGCCGTCATGGTGGCCCTCGCCGACCTGTGGCGCGCACACGGCCTGCGCCCCTCCGCGCTGATCGGGCACTCCCAGGGCGAGATCGCCGCGGCGCACGTCGCCGGGGCGCTCAGCCTGGAGGACGCCGCGCTGGTCGTCATCACCCGCAGCCGCCTGCTGACCCGCCTGGTCGGCAAGGGTGCGATGGCCACCCTGTCCGTCTCCGCCGAGGAGGCCGCCGAGCGGATCGGCCCCTGGGAGGGCAAGGTGGGCGTCGCCGTGGTCAACGGCCCCGCCACCGTGGTGGTCGCCGGGGACAAACCCGCCGTCGCCGAGATCATCGAGGCCTGCGAGGCCGACGGGGTGCGCGTCCGCCGCGTGCACGAGGACGTCGCCGGGCACTCCCCGCACGTGGACGCCCTGCGCGAGGACCTGCTGGCGGCCCTCGCCGGCATCACGCCCCGGCCCACCAGCACACCCCTGCACTCCACGGTCACCGGCCGGCGGATCGAGGGCACCGAACTGGACGCCGGGTACTGGTTCGAGAACCTGCGCCGCACGGTGCTGTTCGAGCCCGGTGTCCGGGATCTGCACGACGCCGGGTTCAGCGCCTTCGTCGAGGTCAGCACCCACCCCGTCACCACCTACGGCATCCAGCAGACCGTGGAGGCCGCCGGTGACGACACCGCGGCGGTGCTGCCCACCCTGCGCCGCGGCCACGGCACCCGCACCGACTTCCTCCTCGCCCTGGCCCGCGCACACGTGAGCGGCGTGGCGGTGGACTGGTCGCGGGTGCACGCCCCGTACGCGCCCCGCCTGGTGGACCTGCCCACGTACGCGTTCCAGAGGAGCCGGTTCTGGCTGGCCCCGGCCCGCCCTGCCGACGTCCACGGCACCGGGGCCGACCCCTCCGGGCACCCGCTCCTCGGCGCCGTCGTGGACCTCCCCGAGGACGGCGGCAGCGTCTTCACCGGTCAGCTGTCCCTGCGCGACCACCCGTGGCTCGCCGACCACGCGGTGGGCGACACCGTGATCCTGCCCGGCGCCGCCCACCTGGACCTGGCTCTGCACGCCGCCGAACACGCCGGTCTGGCCGAGGTGGCCGAACTGACGCTGCGCGAACCCCTGGTGCTGCGCCCGGACGAGGACGCGGTGCTGCGGGTCAGCGTGGGTCCGGGGGAACCGGGCCCTGACGGCCCGGTCCCCGGTGACCCGGGCGGTTCGCGTCCGGTCCGGGTGCACGCCCGGGTCGGCGACCGGTGGACGGTGCACGCCGAGGGCCTCCTCACCGCCGAGGCGGGACCGGACACCGGAGCCCCCGCACCCGGACCCGTCCCGTGGCCGCCGTCCGCGGAGCCGTTCCCCGTCGAGGACCTCTACACCCGCCTGGCCGCACACGGCTACGGCTACGGGCCCGCCTTCCAGGGGCTGCGCGCCGCCTGGCGGGACGGGGACGAGGCCTGGGCCGAGGTCGAACTGCCCGCCGTGCCCGCGCTGGACGGCGGGGGCAGCGGAGGCAGCGGGTCCGGTGCGGGTTCCCACTCCGGTGCCGGGTACGGCGTCCACCCCGCCCTGCTGGACGCCGCCCTGCACACCGTCGCCGTCCTCAACGACGGCGACCAACAGGTCCGCCTGCCGTTCAACTGGTCCGGGGTCCGCCTGTACGCCTCCGGCGCGACCTCGGTCCGGGTCTGTGCCGCACGGACCGGCGAGGACGAGTACCGGTTCACCGTGACCGACCCGGCCGGGGACCCCGTCCTGACCGTCGACGCCCTGGAGGTGCGGGCGGTCTCCGCCGACCGGATCGAGGAGGAGGCCCGGCTGACGGAACCCCGCGAGCTGTACGCCCTCTCCTGGCCGCGCACCGCGCTGCCCTCCGCCCCGGGGACGACCGCCCTGGCGGTGCTCGGCCCCGACCCCACGGGCCTCACCGAGGACCTGGCCCGCGCCGGGGTCCCGGTCCGTTCGGTCGCCGACCTCGCCGGGGTGCGCGACCTCGTCGGCGGGACCACCGTGCTGGCCCCGTTCGTGTCGGTGCTGCCCGACCTCACGGACCTGTCCGGCGAGGCCCGGCTGGCCCTGCACCGGGCCCTGGACCTCCTCCAGGCCTGGCTGGCCGACGAGGGCACCGCCGACCACCGCCTCGCCGTCGTCACCCGGGGCGCGGTCGCCACCGGCGACGAGGGGGTGCAGGACCCGGTGCACGCCCCGCTCTGGGGCATGCTGCGCTCCGCCCAGGTCGAGCAGCCCGACCGCTTCACCCTCGTGGACCTGGACCCCGACGGAGCCGGTACCGCCCTCCTGCCGCTCGCCCTGGCCACCGGGGAACCGCAGATCGCGCTCCGCGCCGACCCGCAGGCCGACCCCGCCGCCGCCGGGCACGACCCGTCCGCACCGGGCGCGGTCGCGCGCACACCGCGCTTCACCCCGGCGCACGTCCCGTCGGACCCCGCCGCCCCGGGTCTGGCCGACGGCCGCGTCCTGGTCACCGGCGCCACCGGAGTCCTGGGTTCGGCGCTCGTGAGACACCTGGTCACCAGGCACGGCGTCCGCGACCTCCTGCTGCTCAGCCGCCGCGGCCCGGACAGCCCGGGCGCCGGGGAACTGGGGCGGGAACTGTCCTCCCTCGGGGCCCGCGGCACCTTCGTGCCCTGCGACGTCACCGACCCCGAAGCCCTCGCACGGGTCATCGGGCGGTACCCGCCGCGCGCCGTGGTGCACATCGCGGGTACCCTGGACGACGGCGTGCTCACCGCGCTCACCCCCGAGCGGGTGGACACGGTCCTGCGGCCCAAGGCCGACGCCGCCTTCCACCTGCACCGGCTCACCCGCGACCTCGACCTCGCCGCGTTCATCGTGTTCTCCTCCGCGGCCGGGGTGCTCGGCAGCCCGGGCCAGGCCAACTACGCGGCGGCCAACACCTTCCTCGACGGCCTGATCCAGTACCGGCGGGCCCTGGGCCTGCCCGGGCAGTCGCTCGCCTGGGGGCTGTGGGAGCAGGTCGGTGAGGCCGGGGCGCACCTGGACGACACCGACATCTCCCGGCTGCGGCGCCTGGGCATGGCCCGGCCGCTCAGCCACGCCGAGGGCCTGGACCTGCTGGACGCGGCCCTGGCCGCGGGCGACCCCTACCTCGTGCCCATGCCCCTGGACCTGGGCGCCCTGCGAGGCCGCGCGGCCCGCACCGGCCAGCTGCCGCCCCTGTTCCGCACCCTGGTCCGCCCGCCGCGCCGCCGGGCGTCCTCCGGCGGCGCCACCGGCTCCGACCTGGCCGGGCTGGCCGGTCCCGCCCGGGAGAAGGCCCTGCTCGCGCTGGTCAGCTCCCGCACGCTGGACGTCCTGGGGCGGCCCCCGGGCGAGGAGCTCGACCCCGACCAGGACTTCCTGGAACTGGGCATGGACTCACTCACCGCCGTGGAGCTGCGCAACGAACTGCGCACCGCCACCGAACTGCGCCTGCCCGCGTCGGTGGTGCTCAACCACTCCACCCCGAACCGGCTCGCCCGCTACCTCGACGGCGCACTCCCCGCGGCGGGCGGTGCGGCGCCGGACGCGGGTCCGGGGACGGGCCCGGCATCGGAGGACAGTGGTTCCGGAGACGGCGGGGACCCGGTCGAGGCGACCGTCCCGCTGTTCCGCGAGGCCTGCCTCCAGGGCCGGGTCGCCCAGGGCATCACCCTGATCCAGGCCGCCGCCCACCTGCGGCCGGCCTTCGGCACCGCGGAGGAGTTCGGAGCGAGCCCCCGCCCGGTCACCATCGCCAGGGGGCCGGGAGTTCCCCGCCTGGTCTGCCTGCCGTCCCTGGTGATGGTCTCCGGCGTCCAGGAGTACGCCCGCTTCGGCGCGCACTTCCAGGGCCGGCGCGAGGTCGTGGTGCTGCCCCAACCCGGCTTCACCCCCGGCGACCCGCTGCCCGCCACCCTGGAGGCGGCCGTCGGAGCCCAGGCCCGCGCGGTGCTCGAAGCCGTCGGCGACGAGCCCTTCGTCATCGTGAGCCGCTCCTCGGGCGGGTGGATGGCGCACAGCGTCACGACCCGGCTGGAGGCTCAGGGCAGGCCCGCGGAGGCGGTCGTCCTCATGGACACCCCCATGCCGGACGAGCCCACCGCCGGCCCGATCATCCAGGCGGGCGTGCTCGAACGAGAGACCCGATTCGGCCTGATGGACGGCACCCGGGTCACCGCGATGGGCCGCTACATCCACCTCTTCGCCGACTGGAAACCCGAACCCACCGAGGTCCCCACCCTCGCCGTGCGCCCCGGCGGCCCCATGCACACCGCCGACGGCACGCGGATCGGCGGCGACGACTGGCGGTTCGAGTGGCCTCTGCCGCACACCCCGGCCGATGCCCGCGGCGACCACATCACCATGCTCGAGGAGCACGGCGAGGCCACCGCCGCCCTGGTCGAGGCCTGGCTCGAGGGGACGCTGTGGTAGCCGGGAACACCCCCGTGCCCTCCCGGTGGGTCCACCGGGAGGGCGTGGACCTGCACGTCCTGGACACCGCCGGGGCGGGCCCGCCGGTCGTGGTCCTGCACGGCCTGGCCGGGAGCGCCCGCGAGTTCCTGCCCACCGCCCGCGCCCTGGCACCCCTCTTCCGGGTGTTCCTGGTCGACCAGCGCGGCCACGGCCTCAGCACCACCCGGCCCGGGGACACCTCCCGAGCGGCCTTCGTCGCCGACACCGTCGCCGTCATCGAGGAGCTGGCCGAAGGGCCCGTGCGCCTGGTCGGCCACTCCATGGGCGCCCACACCGCCCTGCTCACCGCCAGTGCCCGCCCCGACCTCGTGGACCGGCTGGTGATGCTCGAAGGCCACGCCGGGGGCGACGACCCCGAAACGGCCCGGCGCATCGGCAGGTCCCTCGCCTCCTGGCCGGTGCCCTTCCCCAACCGCGAGGCGGCCCGCGCCTTCCTCGGCCCGGACGTCCTCAGCGAGGCCTGGGCCGCCGACCTGGAGGAAACCCCCGAGGGGTTCGTCCCCCTCTTCGACCCCGCCGTGATGGAAGCGATCATGGAGGGGCTCCAGAAGCCCCGCTGGCCTGAATGGGAAGGGCTGGAGGTCCCTACCCTGGCCGTCTTCGCCGAGTGCGGTCTCTTCACCGATTCCCAGGTACGGGAACTGTTCGAACGCCGCCCCACCACCCACCGCGCCGACCTGGAAGAGGAGTTCCACGACGCCCACCTGCCCCCCGAGAGCCCGTGGATCCCCGTTCTCAAGGAATGGCTCACCAAGCCGCTCCCCGCCATGTGAGCCGGCCACAGCGGCACCGCGTTGCCGACGGAGTCGGGGCCCAGCCGGGCGTCGCTCGGACCGCCGAGCGAGGACCGAGGCACACCAGCGCTTTCCGGAACAAACCCCGCCGTCCGCGGCGTTCACCTGAAGGCGCGCCCGGGACCCTCCCCGTCCGGCCCGGCGGCGCCGATCCCTGCCGTCCTCAACCGTGCCCGCCCCGACGCGTGCCCGCTGAAAACCCGCCCGCCGGGAAAACCGGTTGCCGACCCTCATAACCTTGAGTACTGATGAGCACCACCACGCCCGCGCCCGCCGCGGACCAACTCCGTTCCCGGCTGCGCGACCTCATGCCCGCGGACCGGCACCGGCTCCGTCGTCGTATCGACGGGCTCGCCCGGATCCGCGACGAGCGCCGCCGTGCCTCCGTGACCACGCAGATCGCGGGTGACATCGACCGCGCCGAACTCCGTGTGGGCCTGCGCCGCGAAGCCGTGCCCGAGCTCAGCTACCCCGAAGAGCTGCCGGTCAGCGCCCGGCGCGAGGACATCGCCGAGGCCATCCGCGACAACCAGGTCGTCATCGTCGCCGGTGAGACCGGTTCCGGAAAGACCACCCAGCTGCCCAAGATCTGCCTGGAGCTGGGGCGCGGCGTCATGGGCACGGTCGGGCACACCCAGCCCCGCCGACTGGCCGCACGCACGGTCGCCGAGCGCATCGCGGACGAGATCGGCACCCCGCTGGGCGAGACGGTCGGCTACAAGGTCCGCTTCACGGACTCCTCCAACGAGAGCACGCTCGTCAAGCTGATGACCGACGGCATCCTGCTCGCCGAGATCCAGCACGACCGCATGCTGCGCCAGTACGACACGCTCATCATCGACGAGGCGCACGAGCGCAGCCTCAACATCGACTTCCTGCTCGGCTACCTCAAGCAGCTCCTGCCCAAGCGGCCGGACCTGAAGATCATCATCACCTCGGCGACCATCGACCCCGAGCGGTTCTCCCGCCACTTCGACGACGCCCCCATCGTCGAGGTGTCCGGGCGCACCTACCCGGTCGAGGTCCGCTACCGGCCCATCTCGGACGACATCCTCGATCCGGAGGAGAAGAACCCGGGCCCGGGAACCGACAAGGACCAGACCCAGGCGATCCTGGACGCCGTCGACGAGCTCTCCGGCGAGGCGCCCGGCGACATCCTGATCTTCCTCAGCGGCGAACGCGAGATCCGCGACACCGCCGAGGCCCTGGAGAAGAAGAAGATCCGCGGCCTGGAGGTCCTGCCCCTCTACGCCCGGCTGTCGGTCGGCGAACAGAAACGCGTCTGGTCCAGGCACAGCGGCCGCCGCGTCGTCCTGGCCACCAACGTCGCCGAGACCTCGCTGACGGTCCCCGGCATCAAGTACGTCATCGACCCCGGCACCGCGCGCATCTCCCGGTACTCCCACCGGACCAAGGTCCAGCGCCTGCCCATCGAGGCGGTCTCGCAGGCCTCCGCCAACCAGCGCAAGGGCCGCTGCGGCCGTGTGTCCGAGGGCATCTGCATCCGCCTGTACTCCGAGGAGGACTTCCTCTCCCGCCCGGAGTACACCGACCCCGAGATCCTGCGCACCAACCTCGCCTCGGTCATCCTCCAGATGGCCCACCTCGGCCTGGGCGACGTCGCCGCCTTCCCGTTCGTGGACGGCCCCGACCACCGCCAGATCAAGGACGGCGTCAACCTCCTGGCCGAACTCGGCGCGCTCCAGCCCGAGACGCCGCAGACGAAGACCACCAAACCCTCCGAGCGCGAGGGCGCCGACAGCCAGGAGGGTTCGGACCGGCGGGGCTCCAAGCAGCGCCGCCTCACCCCGATCGGCCGCCGCCTCGCCCAGCTGCCCATCGACCCGCGCCTGGGCCGCATGGTCCTGGAGGCCGAGAAGCGCGACTGCCTGGCCGAGGTCATGGTCATCACCTCGGCCCTGTCCATCCAGGACCCGCGCGAGCGGCCCACGGAGAAGCAGCAGCAGGCCCAGCAGTCCCACGCCCGGTTCACCGACAAGGAATCGGACTTCCTGGCGTTCCTCAACCTGTGGAACCACCTGCGCGACAAGCAGAAGGAGCTGTCCGGCAACCAGTTCCGCCGGATGTGCCGCGAGGAGTTCCTCAACTACCTGCGCGTACGCGAGTGGCAGGACATCCACGGCCAGCTCAAACAGGTGCTGCGCACGATGGACATCGAGGTCCCGCCGCTGCGCGAGGAGGCCGCCGACCCGCGTTCGGTGCACATGTCGCTGCTGGCCGGGCTGCTCTCGCACGTCGGCCTGAAGGACCCGGACAAGCACGAGTACCTGGGCGGCCGGGGGGCGCGCTTCGCGATCTTCCCCGGCTCGGCCCTGTTCAAGAAGCAGCCCCGCTTCGTGATGGTCGGCGAGCTCGTCGAGACCTCCAAGCTGTGGGGCCGCATGGTCGCCAGGATCGAGCCCGAATGGGCCGAGGAGCTCGGCGCCGACATCGTCAAGCGCAGCTACAGCGAACCCCACTGGGAGCGCAAGCGCGGCGCCGTCATGGCGTTCGAGCGGGTCACCCTGTACGGGGTGCCCATCGTCGTGCAGCGCAAGGTGTCCTACGGGAAGATCGACCCCGAGCTCTCCCGCGAGCTGTTCATCCGCCGCGCCCTCGTGGAGGGCGACTGGGAGACCCGGCACCAGTTCTTCCACGACAACCGCAAGCTCCTCGACGAGGTCGAGGACCTGGAGCACCGCGCCCGCCGCCGCGACATCGTCGTGGACGACAACACCCTGTTCGAGTTCTACGACCGCCGCGTCGCGGACTCCGCCGTCTCCGCCGCCCACTTCGACTCCTGGTGGAAGAAGGCCCGCCGAGACGAGCCCGCGCTCCTCGACTTCACCCGCGAGGAGCTCATCAACGACGGCGTGGACATCGTCAGCGAGGACGACTACCCGGACGTGTGGCGTCAGGGCGCGTTCGTCTTCCCGCTCACCTACCAGTTCGAGCCGGGCAGCGACTCCGACGGCGTCACCGCGCACATCCCGGTGAAGTTCCTCAACCAGGTCGAGAACACCGGTTTCGACTGGCAGATCCCCGGTCTGCGCAACGAACTCATCACCGCGCTGATCCGTTCGCTGCCCAAGCCGCTGCGCCGCCACTTCGTGCCGGTCCCGGACAACGCGGCCCGCGCCCGGGGCGGTCTGACGCCCTACGAGGGGTCGCTCACCGAGGCGCTGGCCGCCGAACTCACCGTGATGGCGTACGGCGAGCGCGTCCGCGCCGAGGACTTCCAGCTGGACCGGGTCCCCGACCACCTGCGCATCACGTTCCGCGCGATCGACGACCGGGGGCGCACCCTGGCCGAGTCCAAGGACCTCGAACAGCTGCGCGCCAAACTCAAACCCCGGCTGCGCGAGGCGATCGCCACCGAGGCC
Source organism: Nocardiopsis ganjiahuensis DSM 45031 (assembly GCF_000341085.1). Taxonomy (GTDB): domain Bacteria; phylum Actinomycetota; class Actinomycetes; order Streptosporangiales; family Streptosporangiaceae; genus Nocardiopsis; species Nocardiopsis ganjiahuensis. Next base: position 147,328 of record NZ_ANBA01000017.1, read on the forward strand.
AAGGGCGTGGAGAGGAAGGGCATCACCTCCTGGGACTTCGGTCCGCTGGAGCAGACCCTGGAGCGCAAGGCCCTGGGCCCGAAGGTCAAGGGCTACCCCGCCCTGGTGGACGAGGGCGAGAGCGTCGCCATCCGCATCTTCGACACCCAGGCCGAACAGCGCTCCGCGATGCGCGCGGGCACCCGGCGCCTGCTCATGCTGAACATCCCGTCCCCGGCGACGGCGGTCAGCAAGGGCCTGAACAACCCGGACAAGCTCGCCCTGGCGGACAACCCGCACGGCTCCATCCGCAAGATGCTGGAGGACGCCGAGTCCGCCGCCGTCGACCACCTGCTCACCCGTGAGGGCGGCCCGGTGTGGAACGGTGAGGACTTCGCCCGGCTCGCCGACCGCGTCCGCGCCGACCTCGGCGATACCCTCGCCGAGATCCTGGGCAAGGCCGCCCGCATCCTCGTGCTGTGGCGCAAGGTCTCCAAGAAGGTCAAGGGCACCACGTCCCTCGCGGTCCTGCCGTCCCTCAACGACGTCCAGGGCCAGCTCGGCGACCTCGTCGGAGACGGGTTCGTCACCCGCGCGGGCCTGTCCCGCCTGGACGACGTGCACCGCTACCTGCGCGGTATCGAGTACCGGCTGGAGAAGCTCCCGGAGAACCCGCGCCGCGACCAGGTCGGCATGTCCAAGGTCGAACAGATGCGCCAGGCCGTCGCCAAGGTCAAGGGCGTTCTGCCCGCCGGCCGCGCCGACGACCCGGACGTGGTCGAGCTGCGCTGGATGCTGGAGGAGTACCGGGTGAGCCTCTTCGCCCAGGAGCTGCGCACCGCGTACCCGGTCTCGGACAAACGCATCATGAAGGCCCTGGAGGCCGTCAGGAAGCCCGGGAAGTAGCCCGAACCAGCGAGTGCCCCCGGACCTCGGTCCGGGGGCACTCCGTGCTCCTGAGGGCGCGGGCGGTGCCTACACCATGGTCCTGGCGATGTCGCTCATCTTGCGATAGAGCCGCATGCTGCCGGGGATGCCGCGGAAACCGTGCTTCTCGTAGAAGGTGCGGGCGTCATCGTCCAGAGCGTCCACCACGAAGAACCGCACGGCGAAGATCTCGTTCCCGGCCAGGGCCCGCTCGAAGGAATCCACCAGGAGAACGGGACCTAGACCCTGCCCCTGGTAACGCGTGCCCAACGCCAGTCTCGCCAGCAGCACCGCCGGAATCGTGTGCGTACTGCCCCGAGCCAGGTTCCTGGGCAGTTCTTCCTTCTCCAGGGACGTGGAGGTGAAGGAGTAGTAGGCGGCGACCTCTCTGCTGCCCTCCTCACACCAGACGAACGTGGCGGCGGTGTTGTTCGCACGCGCGTGGAGCGCGCTTCTGCGTAGCCAGGTGTCCAGCTCCTCCTTCCCACAGGAGAAGGATTCGAGCTCGTGCTCCCGACTGAGGGGCTGGCAGACGAACACGGTCGGGCTACCTCTTCTTCACTGTGGAGCGGTGCCTGCGCACAGCCGAGGCCAGCTCCTCGATCGGCTCCGCGGGCTCTTCCAGGGACTCGACCATGGCGTCGAAGAACGCGGCGGGGACCCTGGTGGTCTGCTCACGCTCCACGACCTCTTCGGCCGCTTCCCGGGCTGCTCGGGCGACGAACTTGGAAGCGGACTCGTGGTTGATGCGTGCGGCCTCGAGGAACAGTGCCTTGTCCTCGGGCGTCACCCTGACTTCGATCCGTTCCGTTGCGGTGCTCATGGGCGGGCCTTTCCGGTGGAGCTCCGGCTCGGGCTTCCCTCCCCAGACCGGAGTGCTCTCGATTGTACGGCACTTGTACGGAATTAATGCGGAAGTGAGAAGGGGGCCTTGTCCTGCAGCGAGACGAGGCACGCCCTTGTCCGCGGCCTGCCCCGCTCAGCCCGGGCGGGGCAGGCACGCTCCGCTGAGCGGAACAAGCCGAGTGGTGGCGCCTACCGCCAGCCCGTTCCGGCGGTGGTACGGGTGGGGGCCTGGCGTTCCCGGGCCGCGCGTTCCCGGTCCTCGCGCTCCTGCTTGGTGCCGAAGAAGTCCCCGCCCTTGCGCAGCACGTCGTCGGTGCCCCAGGACTCGTCGGCGCCGACCTTGCGCAGGTGCGGGATGTGCTTGCGGCAGTGGATGTAGGCCTCCTCGACCTGGACCACCATCCACAGCAGCGCGCGCTGTCCCGGCACCTGGGGCAGGGGCAGGTCCGGGACGTGGGAGCGCAGGCGCTCGTCCTCGGTGATCTTCACCCGGCCGTTGACGTGGAGGCCGATCCGTTCCCGCTCGAAGTCCAGGAACATCAGGCCGATGTGCGGGTTCTGGACGACGTTGCCCGCGCTGGCGAACACGCCGTTGCCCCGGTACTCCGGGTAGGCCAGGGTGCGGTCGTCGATGACGTGCACGAAACCGGGCGGCCCGGCCCTGAAGCTGGAGTCGCACTCGCCCTGGAGGTCCGCCGTCGCGATGAACAGCATCTCCTGGCGTGCGATGAACTCCTTCATCGCCGGGTTGAGGTGGTCCAGCATCTGGTCGCGGTAGAAGCGGTCGGCCCTGTCCTTGGTGCCCAGGACCTCCTGTACGTAGTGCTCCCCTTCTGTTCCGGGCCTGTGGTGCTGATCGGAGTGTGACATGAAGAAGGCTTTCGACGGTGTACGGGGCAGGGACGGTGCCGGTTCCGGTCAGCGCGTCCGGTAGGGCGACGAGGAGGGCGCGGAGCGCGGAGAGGCCGAGGCGTGACGGGCAGGGGAGGGGGCCGCGGAGTTCGGGGAGCTCGAGGCGTGACGGGCGCGCGAGGGGGCCGCGGAGTTCGGGGAGGCGGCCTCGGCCTGCTCCGCCCCGGCCAGCATGTTCGCGGTGATCCACTGGTAGACCAGCACCCAGGCCGAACTCATCGAGGAGGACCAGGTGGGGGAGATCTCGCTGACGGCACGGACCAGGGCGCGCCCCACGTGCGGGTAGTGCTCCGGGAGGACCCCGAGTTCCAATCGGTGCTGCAGCCCTAGGCGCCGGAGGTAGTCCGCGACCTCGTCAGGGGTGTCGAGGTGCTGCACCACGGCCAGGAGGGCGTCGGCCATCCGCTGCTGCTGCGGCTTGATGTCCTCCGAGAACATGGCCCGCACCTCGGGGACCATGCTGAAGAGGTTGTCGTAGAAGCTCTTGGCCAGTCGCGTCGATCCCTGGGGGACGTCGACGGCTGACTGACGGACCAGGTCGATGATCTCCTGGTCGGGCAACGGCACTTGCGATATCGGGCGAAGGGACAAGGCTGATCCAGTGTTCGGGTGAGCGGGGAACCACGGACCGAGGGGGAGAGCTGCGGCGCGCTCTCGGTTTCCGGGGGTGGTGCGGGGCCTTGGACGGGCATTGTTCCGCGGGGCGCGCGGGAGGTCCCGCGGCGGCCCGAATCGGGTCACATGGTCTGTAGGCGGCCCTGGCCTGCCCGACTCGGGCTATTGGGGAGGAACTGTAACAGACTCGCTACGTAGCGGAGAGCCCTCATCTGCGACTGGTGAGTAGCTTTGGGACCCCTGTGGTTACGCCTGGTGACAATTCCCGCTGGTGCGCGTATCGCCTTCCCCGGCCGGAACCGGGACGGTAACATGCCGCCGGTGGTATGGACCGCATCCCGCTGATCGGCGACGGAAACGAGGCACCCGGTGGACACACCGCGACGGCTCCTGCTCGTGGGGACCTACACCCCCGACTCCGAACCGCCGGGGGAGGGCCAGGGCATCCACCGGGTCTGGTTCGACCCCGAGACCGGCGAACTCGGCGCCGACGGTGTCGCCGCCCGCACCACAGGGCCCTCGTTCCTGGCCTTCCGGCCCGAACCCCCCACGGTGTACGCGGTCAACGAGCAGGCCAAGGGCTCACTCACCGCCTTCCGGATCGACGGGAACGCCGACCTCACCGAACTCGGCTCCGTGCCCACCGGCGGCGGCTCGCCCTGCCACGTGCGCTACCTGGGCCCCGAACAGGTGGCGGTCGCCAACTACGCCAACGGCGTGGTGACCTTCCAGCCCACGGCGGACGACGGTACCCCCACCGGACCCGGCCGCGAACTCCCGCACCGCGGCCACGGACCGGTCACCGACCGCCAGGAGGGGCCGCACGCGCACAGCACCGCGATCGTCCTCGACTCCCACGAACCCCGGCTGCGCTACCTGCTCGCCGCCGACCTGGGTACCGACGAACTGCGCGTCTACCACTACGCCACGCCCCTGAGCCCGGAGAACGAGGGGCCGGCCCCCGAAGCCGAGGAAGGGCTGCTCCGCACCGTCCAGCTCCCCTCGGGTACCGGTCCCCGGCACATGGCCGTCAACGGCGGTTACGTCTACGTCGCCGGAGAACTGGACTCCCGCGTGCACACCGTGCGCTGGAACCCCCGCAACGGCACCGGCGAACACCTGGGCTCCCTGCCCGCCCTCGGCGCGCACACCGCCGCCGTGACCGAGGCCAACTTCCCGGCCGAGATCACCCTGCACCGGCTCAAGGTCGAGGGCCGCGCGATCGCCGACGGCGACGCCCTGCCGATGACCAACACCTACGAGGGCCGCGTGTACCTGTCCAACCGGGGCGCCGACGTCATCTCGACCTTCGCCGTGCGCGACGAGGGTGCCCGCCTGGAGCACCTCGCCGACACCCCCGTGGGCGCCTGTCCCCGCCACTTCACCGTGGTCCGCGGCCACAACGGCCAGCCCGACCACCTGGTCGCGGCGGCCCAGAACGGCGACTCCCTGATGTCGCTGCGCATCGACCCCGACACCGGGATCCCCGCCGACACCGGCCACCGCCTGGAGATCCCGGTCCCCGTGTGCGTGCTGCCCGTCCCCATCAAGCGCATCCGCAACGCCGAGGGAGCCCGCTAGCGAGCCCGTGACCGCCGCCTCCGACGGACGGCGGTCACGGCGCCCAGCCACCCGGCCGTCGGGGCCGTCGCACACAGCACCGAGGCCGCGACGAACCCGGCCATGCCGGTTCCCAGCACACGCCGGTGCCGAACACGTCCCCGAGCCGTCCGCCGACGGTCAGGAGGACGGCGAGGGCCAGGGTGCGGGAGGAGCCGCTGGCGGCGGCGGTGGCGTCACCCGCACCTGTGACCTGGCTCTCAGGCGTACCCCTACAACTCCGGCGCTCCTCTTCTGTGCGCCCCGCCGCCTCCCCGGCAACCCCTCATAACGGACAATGGAAGGTGATCCGCTCCCGACACCTCCCCGAGGGGAACCACGCATGCCCACCACTGTGACGACCCACGTCCGCTACCGGGGTCTGACGTCGCGCGACCTCGCACTCGTCGCCGTGTTCGCCGCGCTCATCGCCGCGCTGAGCATCACCGTCGCCATCCCCATCCCCTTCTCCCCGGTGCCGATCACCCTCCAGACCCTGGGCGTCATGCTCGCCCCCAGCCTCCTCGGCTGGAAGCGCGGCAGCCTCGCCGTGGTCACCTTCCTCGCCCTCGGCCTGGCCGGACTCCCCCTCTTCGCGGGCGGTCGCGGCGGACTCGCCGTCCTCGCCGGCCCCTCCGCCGGGTTCATCGTCAGCTGGGTCTTCGCCGCCCTCGTCATCGGCCTGCTCACCGACCTCATGGTCCGCAAGGGCAAGTACAGCTTCTGGCAGGGCCTGGTCATCAACGCCCTCGGCGGCATCGTCGTCATCTACGCCATCGGTGTCCCCTGGATGGCCCTGGTCCTCGGTGACGCCGTCCTCGCGTCGCTCCTGTCCATGGCGGTCTTCCTCCCCGGTGACATCGTCAAGGCCGTGGTCACCGCCGCCATCGCCGCCGCCGTCTTCCGCGCCTACCCGATCCCGCCCGCCGGCCGGCCGGTCGCCGACGAGAGCGCGGACGCCGCCGCCGAAGCCGCCGGGGGCCCGGAGGAGAAGAACGCCTGATGCTCCGTCTCGAGGGGGTCTCCCATTCCTACGAAGGCCGCGCGGTCCTGCGCGACATCAGCCTCGACCTCGCCGAGCACCGCGTCGGCGTGATCGGGGCCAACGGATCGGGCAAGTCCACGCTCGCCCGCACCCTCAACGGGCTCGTCCTGCCGGACCGGGGCCGTGTGTCGCTGGGGGAGTGGGACACCCGGCGGCACGCCAAGCACATCCGGCGCCGCGTCGGTTTCGTCTTCTCCGACGCCGCCAACCAGATCATCATGCCGACGGTCGCCGAGGACGTGGAGATCGGCCTGCGCGCCCTGCGACTGGGCCGCGCCGAGACCGCCCGCCGGGTGGACGCCGTCCTGGAGCGGTACGGCCTCGCCGACCACCGGGACCACCCCGGGCACCTGCTGTCGGGCGGCCAGAAACAGCTCCTCGCCCTGGCCTCGGTCCTGGTCACCGAGCCCGAGATCCTGGTCTGTGACGAGCCCACCACCCTGCTCGACCTGCGCAACACCCGCATGGTCCACCGCACCCTGGCCGGGCTCGACCAGCGGGTCGTCCTCTTCACCCACGACCTCGACCTGCTCACCGGCTTCGACCGGGTCCTGGTCATGAGTGAGGGACGGGTGGCCTTCGACGGCCTCCCCGCCGACGCGGTGGCCTTCTACACCGAGCTCATGGACAGCGAGCCCCTGGAACCGGGGGAGCCCGGCCCCGCAACCGCACCCCGAGCGGGGACCGGCGAGTGAGCGTGATCGGCCTCTACGTCCCCGGCACCGGCCCCCTGCACCGGATCGCCGCCGGACCCAAGCTCCTTGCGCTGCTGGTCGCCGGTGCCGCGCTGCTGATCGCCGCCCACCTGTGGGCGGCCCTGGGCGCCCTCGCCGCGAGCCTGCTCCTGTACCCGCTCGTGGGCCTGCACCCGCGCCGTGCGCTCGGGGTGCTGCGTGCCCTGTGGCCGTTCCTGCTGGCCATCGGGGTGTTCCAGACCCTGTTCGTCGGCGCCTGGGCCGAAGGAGCGCGGCTCTGCGCTCAGCTCGCCGCGCTGGTCCTGCTCGCCAACGCCGTCACCCTCACCACCCGTGTGCGGGAGATGCTGGACCTCTTCGAGCGCCTCGCCCGGCCGCTGCGCCACGTGGGCGTCAACCCCGACCGGGTCGCCCTGGTCCTGGCCCTGACCATCCGCTCCATCCCGATGGTCGCCACCGCCTGGCACGCCGCCCGCGAGGGGTACCGCGCCCGTGGGCTCTCCGGCCGCCCGCACCTGCTGGTGGTGCCGGTGATCGTCCAGCTGCTCCGGATGGCCGACGCCACCGGTGAGGCCCTCGTGGCCCGAGGGATCGACGAGGACACCCGGGTCCGGACGGACTGAACCGGCTCCGGGGCCGGACGCCGCCCCTGTGCCCCTGTTCCTCTGCGCCCCTGCGTGCACCGGACACCCCTACGCGGCTCCGGACACCCCTGCGCACCCCCGGGTCACCGTGCCGTATGTGGCGGGAAATCCCCTCGTGGCGAACGTGCCGCTTGTTCCGCTCCGCACCTGGGGCACGGGTGTGAGTGCGCATGCGGAACTCGGTACCGATTCAGTATCGGATGGGTGATTTTCGCCAGGCGCGAGGGAATAATATCCGGCACAGGACATCCCCCACGGTGTAAACGAACCGGTGATCGTGTGATCCGGCGTCTCCCCGCCGACCGACGAGTCTGGTCCATCGCGACGGCCACCCTCGTCGCCTTACTCATGACCTTCGCCCTCCCCGGGGCGCTCTCCGCGAACGACGTCGCCCTGACCCCCGACACGGCGTTCCTCAACCAGCTGGCCGCCCCGACCCAGCTGCCGCTGGTGCCCTTCGCCCCGGTCACCGCGCCCGCGCAGGGCGGTAGCGCCCTGCCGGCGACGGAGCGGGCCGCCCTCACCGAACGGATCGAGGGCATCGACGCCGAGCACGGAGCGGAGTTCGGGATCGCGGTCCAGGACCTGCGCACCGGGACGACCTTCAGCTACAACGCGCACCAGCGGTTCCCCACCGCGAGCGTCGCCAAGCTGACCGTCCTCACCATGCTCCTCATGCGGGCGGAGGAGGAGGACCGTGAACTCACCACAGGAGAACGCGCCCAGGCCGAGCGGATGATCCGGTACAGCGACAACTCCGTCACCGACGAGCTCTACTCCCGGATGGGCTTCACCGACGGGTTCCTCCGCCACGCGGGCAACCTCGGGTTCACCGATACCGAACCCCACCCGGGCGGGAGCTGGGGCTCGACGATGACCACCCCGTCGGACCAGGTCCGTCTGCTGCGCGCCCTGTACACCGACGAGGGTCCGCTCTCCGACGACGGCCGCGCCTACGTCCGCGGGCTCATGGAGGCGGTCGCCCCCGAACAGGCCTGGGGCGTCTCCGCGGCGGCCGGCCCCGAGGACACCGTCGGGAACAAGAACGGCTGGACTCCGCGCCCCTCCAACGGCGGCCTGTGGAACGTCAACAGCGTCGGGTACGTCAGCGGCCCCGACCACGAGTACCTGATCGCGGTCCTCAGCGACGGCAACTCCGACTACGTCACGGGGGTCAGCCTGGTGGAGGAGGTGGTCGCCGAGGTCACCGAAGCCATCGAGGGCGGCCTCACCGCCGACGCGCCCGGCGCCCACGACGAGGCCGCCCTTCCCACCCGTTGAAGGGCGGTGGAGGAACCTCTGTCCCCCACCCGCCCGTGAGAACCAGCCAGAGACCGGTGCCGCACATGACGCCCAGCAGGTTCCGCCTCGCACTCGCTGCTCCGCTGCTGCTGTTGCCCGCCTGCGATCCCCCCTGGGGCCCGCCAGTAGCCGGGACGACGCGGACCAAGTTCATCTCTCGGAGACCCTGCCCGCCGAGTAGGTACCGGGGGCCGGTCACAGCCTCGGCCGCCGGGGACGGGCCTGTTCGGAGAAGACCTACGGTTTGCGTCCCACACCGCAGAAGGCGTCGACCGCGCGGGGTTCACCGATGTCCGTCGAGTCGGGGCGCCACAGCGGGGTCGACACGACACCGGGCTCCAGTAGTTCGAGCCCCTTGAAGAAATGTGCGATGCCCTCCGGTGTGCGCTGGGCGATCGCCGCCGACCCCTCGCTGTTCCACAACTGTTCGAGCTTGGCCATCTCCTCCGGGTGCACGACGTTGGTGGCGTCGTTGAACACCAGGTAACTCCCCGAGGGCAGGGCGTCCACGAGGCGGCTGACGACGGAGTACGCCTCCTCGTCGTCGGTGACGTGCTCCACGCTGCCCATGAGCATGAGCGCGATCGGCTGTTCGAAGTCCAGGGTGTCCGCGGCCGCGCGCAGGATGTTCTCGGGTTCGCGCAGGTCCGCGTCGAGGTAGGTGGTGAAGCCCTCGGGGGCGCCGACCAACAGGGCGCGCGCGTGGGCGAGCACGAGGGGGTCGTTGTCCACGTACACGATGCGGGACTCCGGGGCCAAGGACTGTGCGACCTCGTGGGTGTTGTTGGAGGTAGGCAGTCCGGTGCCGACGTCGAGGAACTGGCGAACCCCGGCTTCTCCTGCCAGGTGGCTGACCGCACGCACCAGGAAGGCCCGCGAGACGCGGGCGATCTCGCCCACGACCGGTGCGACCCGCAGGATCTGTTCGCCTACTTCGCGGTCGACCGGATAGTTGTCCTTGCCTCCCAGCCAGTAGTTCCAGATCCGGGCGGAGTGCGGAACCGAGGTGTCGACCGTGACGCTGTGCGCGCGGTCCGTGGGGGTGGAATCGCTTGCCATGGGGAGCTCCTACAGGGCATTCATCAGATGCCCGGGGGGTGAGCCGGACGGGGGAGACGGGGCCGGACCGATGCGGTCATACGTCGCGGGAGGACAGGACGCAGAACTCGTTCCCTTCGGGGTCGGCGAGGACGTCCCAGGTGACCCCGTCGCCCTGGCCCACGTCCGTCCTGGTGGCTCCCAGGGCGAGCAGGCGCTCGATCTCGGCGTCCCGGTCGTCGTCCACATGCGGGGCGAAGTCCAGGTGGATCCGGTTCTTCGTCTGCTTGTCGTGCCCGACCGGCACGAACACCAGGCCCGGAGGTACCTGGTGGAAGGGCAGCTTCGGCCCGAGCTCCTGCGCCCAGGGCGGCCACAGGACGACCTCCTCATCGGTGTCGAAGGCCGTCTGCCACCCGAGCGCCTCCGCCCACCAACGGGCCAGCGCCCGGTGGTCGCGCGCCTCGATCACGGTGGAGTACCAACGCACTGCCATGGAACCACTCCTCATCCTGTCGGTCTGCGACCGTACCCCGCGCCGCGGACACTCATGTTCGCCGAACCACCGAACGCACCCGTCACCGGCGGGGGTGGCCGGTTCCGGCCAGGCGGGTCCGCCGCAGGGCCGGGCCTCCGCCCCCGCACACGGCGGCGCCCCGCCGGAACACTCCGACGGGGCGCCTCGCACGGTCGTCCCGGGGTCGTGGGAACCCCTGGAACCTGGAAGACCTAGTCCAGGGGACCACCGGCGACATACATGACCTGGCCCGACACGAAGCCGGCGTCCTCAGCGGTGAAGAACGCGACGGCGTTGGCGATGTCCTCCGGGTAGCCGACCCGCTGGACCGGGATCTCGGCGGACTTGAAGGCCTTCATGTCGTCGTAGTCGACACCGACCCGCTCGGCGGTGGCGCGGGTCATCGCGGTCTCGATGAACCCGGGGGCGACCGCGTTGCAGGTGATGCCGAACTTGCCCAGCTCGATCGCGAGGGTCTTGGTGAAACCCTGGAGACCGGCCTTGGCCGCCGAGTAGTTGGCCTGGCCGCGGTTGCCCAGCGCCGAGGAGCTGGACAGGTTCACGATCCGACCCCACTTGGCGGCGGTCATGTGGGCCTGGGCGGCCTTGCTCATCAGGAACGCACCGCGCAGGTGGACGTTCATGACGGTGTCCCAGTCGTCCGGGGACATCTTGAACAGGAGGTTGTCGCGGAGCACACCGGCGTTGTTGACAAGGATGGCGGGCGGGCCGAGCCGCTCGGCGACGGTGTCGACCGCGGCGGTCACCTGGTCGGCGTCGGAGACGTCGCAGCCCACCGCGATGGCCTGGCCACCGTCGGCCTTGATGCGGTCCACGACCTCCTGGGCGTCGGACTCCTTCAGGTCCAGCACGGCCACGGCGCGGCCCTCACGGGCCAGGCGCTCGGCCGTCGCGGCACCGATACCGCGGGCCGCGCCGGTCACGATCGCCACACGAGGCGTTGGGGACATGGTGTTACCTCCATAATTCACGTGGTGGGCGCGGAGGAATCCTATCCGCATGCCTACCGGTCGGTACGTGCCCGGGGGGCGGTTGCGGACCTCTTTCGAAACGCCGCGGTAACGCTTCCGCAGCAGCTTCGCGATACCTCTCACCTGCGGGCCGGTAAACCTTTCGGGTTCGTGTCCGCGTTTGCCTGCACTTTGTCCAAGCGTGGCCTACGATTGCCTCCAAGACCGAGATGCACGTGCATTCGGGGCGTGCACCAGCACGAGCCTTCCGCCTGTTCGTTGGCGGCCCGGCGCACGAAGCGTCAGTGAGGAGTGAAGGGCATGGAGTGTGCGGAGGCGGTGTCGAAGCCGACCGGTGCTTGGTGGCTCAGGGTCCTGACCCACGGCTCGCGCCGCTGGAACACCCCGGTCTGCGGCGACCGGCACGACGCCGTGACGTGGACCTTCGAGCCCCGTCCCATGGCGGTCTCCGCCGCCCGTGAGATTTCCGCGGCTCTGCTCCTCGAATGGGAGATGGAGTACTTGTCCGGTGACGTGGCAGTGGTTGTTTCCGAATTGGTCACCAATGCGGTGCGCCATGGAGGACCGCTGGCCTTGACCAGGCAGGGCGACGCCGGTATTCAGCTCTCCCTCATGCGCAGCGGTAGTGAATTCATCTGCGCCGTTCGCGACGGCGGAGATCGCTTGCCCCGCAGAAGGGAAGCCGATCCGAGCATGGAGGGCGGCAGAGGACTTGCCCTGGTGAGCGCTTTCGCGCGAGAGTGGGGTGTGATTCCCACACCGCCCGGCGGAAAGTTCGTTTGGGCGCAATTCGTGTGAGTCGATGACAGGAGGCCCGTTCTCGGGCGTGACCCCCCGCGGGAGGGCACCGAGGGCGGCTCACCCAGCGGTCCGGAGGGCCGAAGGGGCGAACGGGGACGATCCGTGGGCAGAACGAGGCACTGGCTATATCGTGTACGTGTAGTGTCCTGAGCGCACGGCAAAGGGGTCCGAGCGACCCGATACCCTTGTTCGGAGAATGACAGAGAGGCGGCGAAGGTGGATATCGCTCAATTGCGTCAGGGGAGTGGCCCCACCGTGCGCCGTATGCTCCTCGGGTTCCAGCTGAGGCAGTATCGCGAGCGCGGTGGCTTCACGAGTGAGGCCGCGGGCGAGAGGATTCGTGCTTCCGCCTCCAAGATCAGCCGCATGGAACTCGGCCGGGTCGGTTTCAAGATCCGCGATATCGAGGACCTCCTGAAGATGTACGGCGTGACGGACCGCAAGGTCCAGAAGCAATTTCGGGAACTCGTGGCCGAATCCAACAAGCCCGGTTGGTGGAAGGAGTACGGCGACGCCCTCCACAAGTGGTTCATCCGCTACGTGGGCTTCGAGGAGGCCGCCGACCAGATCCGGATCTACGAGTCCCAGTTCGTCCCCGGTCTGCTGCAGACCGAGGAGTACGCCCGGGAGATCATCTCCGGCGGCGTTCAGACGGACGAGGTGACCGAGCAGCGGATCAAGGCCAGACTCACCAGACAGAAGCACCTCGAGGCCGGCAAGCGGATGTGGATCATCCTCGACGAGGCGGCCGTGCGCCGTCCCATCGGGGGCAAGGAGCGCGGCCGGGAGATCATGCGCGGTCAGCTGCGCCACCTGATCCACCTCTGCGAGAACTTCGAGAACGTCACGCTCCAGATCGTCCCCTTCGAGGTGGGCGCGCACGCGGCGGAGGCCGGTTCCTTCACCATCCTGCGCTACTCCGAGTTCGAGCTCTCCGACATCGTCTACCTCGAACAGCTCACCGACGGCGAGGTCATGGACAAGCCGGCCACGGTCGAGGCCTACACCAAGGCCATGACCAGGCTCAGCGTCTCGGCGGCCACTCCCGACGAGACACTCTCCATGCTCAAGGACATGCTGAAGGACCTCGAAGAGGGCTGATCGAGAGGGCTGGCCCCAGAAGAGCTCAGAAGCGGCGCCTCGGGTACCGACCGGCGCTGTTTTCGTGTCTCGGCCCGGGAGGGCGTCGGTCCGCGTGCGTGGACCCGGGGGCGCGGGGTCCGAGAGCTCGTGTGAACCCGAGCGTGGGAACCCGGACGCGGGGCCTGGGCGTGCGGGACCGTGTTCGTGCGGACCGGGGTGTGCGTCAAGCAGAGGGCCCCGCCCGCCGGGCGGAGCCCTCCAGTGGTGTGGAACCCCCCTGCGGCCTGGGAGAGAGCAATGGTTACGGCTTACCAGGCCGCGAATGACACGCCACCCCATGGCGCGCTGCTCACAAGTTGAGGTTCACTGGCCGAGCAGGTTGTCGAAGTCGCCGTCCTTGGCGCCCAGGATGAGGCAGTCGATCTCTTCCTGGGTGTAGACCAGGGCGGGGCCGCCCGGGAAGCGTGAGTTGCGCATGGCGATCGAACCGTCGGTCAGGCGGGCCATCTCAACGCAGGCGCCCTGCGAGTTGCTGCGCTTGGCCTTCTGCCAGGAGGCCTCGGTCAGCTCGGTCGCGCGGATGCCGTTGTGTGCGGTCATTTTTGTCTGGCTCCTTGACTTTTGCTCTGAGGGGACGGGCGTGCTAATGCACTAACAGATGCACGTGCATCAGCACCGCCACTCTCACGAGCATAGCGTGACCATAGCCACTTGTCCGGGGGTTTGGAAGGATGTAAGCGCCATGTAATCGGAATGCGGAGCGAGGACCCGTCCGATCCTTCTCCGCCGCAGGTCAGACGGCGAGCAGCGGTCTTGGGACCTACGTCCGAAAGGGCACCCCGTACCGAATGCCCTGTGGTACCAAAAGGCCCCGCCGGTGTGCCGACGGGGCCTGGGGCCCGAGGGTGACGACACCCCCTGAACGCTCTCTCCGATGCTTTTTCGGGGACGTTCGGGGATGTTCCCCGGGGGTTGGTGTTACGCGGAGGGACGGGGTTATTCGCAGGCGAGCGCGGTGGTCAGCGCGTCGAGATTGCCGAGCATGATCGACGGGTAGTCGTCGCCCGGTGACTGGTCGGTGACGCCTTCCAGCGGGTCGAGCACCTCCACCTGTGCGCCGGTCTCGGCGGCGATGGTGTCCGCGGTGGCGGCGGGCATCAGCGGCTCGGTGAAGATCGTGCTGATGTCACGCTCGTTGACGACGTCGGTGATCGCCGCGATCTGGGCGGGGGAGGGCTCGCTGTCGGGGTCCACTCCGCTGACCCCGATCTGCTCGAGGTCGTAGCGGTCGGTGAGGTAGGTGAAGGCGGTGTGCCCCACGACCACCTCGCGGTGCTCGCAGGAGGCCAGGCGCTCCTCGTAGGCATCGCCGATGGTGGCGAGCTCGGCGGTGACGCGCTCGGCACCCTCCTGGTAGAGGTCGGCGCCGTCGGGGTTGACCTCGCCCATCCGCTCGGCGAGGGCCTCGGCGGTCTCCGTCATGAGCTCGACGTCCAGCCAGAAGTGCGGGTCGTGGTCACCGTGGTCGTGGTCGTCCTCCTCGGCGTGCTCCTCGTCCTCGGCGTGCTCGTCGCCCTCGTCCTCGTGGCCGTGGTCATGGCCGTGGTCGTCTTCCTCGGCGTGCTCGTCGTCGTGTTCGTCCGCGCCCTCGGCGGGGCGGAGCTCGACGACGTCGGCGACGTTGAGGCCGGCCTCGGCGGCCTCCTGGCCGACCGCCTCGTCCACCGCGGGCTGGAGGCCCTCGACGTAGAAGGCGATGTCGGCCTCACTGACCTCGGCGATCTGCCGTCCGGTCAACTCCAGGTCGTGCGGCTCGGTGCCCGGCTCGGTGAGCTGGACGACGGCGACGTCCTCTCCGCCGATCTCCTGGGCCAGCCACTCCAGCGGGTAGACGCCGGTGACGATGGTCAGGGCGGCGTCGGCGGGGGAGGTCCCGTTGTCGTCGGCCCCGCCTCCGTCGGTTCCGCACCCGGTGGCGATCATGAGTGTGGCCGCGCCGAGGGCGGCGGCTCGCACGATGGGAGTTCTCATGGGTCCATCATCGGGAAAATGAAAACGGTTGTCAATTTGTCTTCTTTGCCCGGGCCGCCCTGACCTGCTCGGGTACGACCGGTGCGCCCCGGGCCGCCGCCGGTTCCTCCTGCCCCGCTCGGCCCGCCGTCGGCCCGTCCCCCGGCCCTCCCTGCCGCGTTCGGGCCCGACGGCGCGCCTCCGGTCGCCCGGTCCGGCGCTCAGTCGCTCTCGGCGAAGCCCTCCACGTCCTTCGTGCGGCCGGCCACCACGATCACGTCTCCCCTGTGCAGCACGGTCTCCTCGGTGGCGTAGGTGAAGGACGCCCCCACCCGTTTCACCGACACCACCGTGATGCCGAAGCGCTGCCTGACCTTGGTTTCCCTGAGAGAGCGGCCGACCAGTGCCTGGGGGGCCTTGGTCTTGATGAGGGAGAACCCCTCCTCGAGCTCCACGTAGTCGAGCATGCGGCCCGAGACCAGGTGGGCGACACGCTCACCCATGTCGTGCTCGGGCAGGACGACGTGGTGCGCTCCGACCTGTTCGAGGATGCGGCCGTGCCGTCGGCTGGTGGCCTTGGCCCAGATGTCCTTGACCCCCAGGTCCACCAGCTGGGAGGTGGTCAGGATGCTCTCCTCCAGATGGGTGCCGATGGCCACCACGGCCCTGCTGAACTGGGCCGCGCCGATCTGCCTCAACGCCTCGTCGTCGGTGGAGTCGGCGATCACGGTGTGCGTCAGCGACTCCCCGAAGATCTGCACGACACGGGGGTTGGAGTCCACCCCCAGGACCTCCCAGCCGTGGTTGACCAGTTCCAGGGCCAACGAGCTGCCGAATCGGCCGAGCCCGACGACCAGGATGCGCTTGTCGGAGACCTTGTTGCGTTGTGGCACTGTCCTACCTCTTGTGTGTGGGGCGCTCCTGCGGGTGGAGCGGCGTCAGCCGATCATCGGTCGGGCCTCGGGCAGATCGTAACGGCGCTTGCGTTCCCGGAAGGCCAGCGCGGTGACGAAGGTGACGGGCCCGATGCGCCCCGCGATCATGAGGAACGAGAGCGTCATCTGCGCCCAGGGGGCGAGGTCGGGCGTGATCCCGGTCGAGAGGCCGACCACGCCCACGGCCGACACCACCTCGAAGAGCGTCTGCATGAAGGTGAACGGTGTGGTGTGCAGGAAGAACACCGTGGTGATCGCCACCACCGTCATGGACAGGAAGATCAGGCTCAGTGACTGCCGGATCACGTCCGGGGCGAGCCTGCGGCCGAACACGTGCACCCTGGTGTGCGCCCTGGCCTCGGACCACACCACGAGGAAGAGCACGGCGAGGGTCGCGACCTTGATCCCGCCCGCGGTTCCTGCGCTGCCGTTTCCCACGAACATCATCATGATCGTCAGGAGCAGTGTGGAGTCGTACATCGCGCCGGTGTCGGTGACGTTGAAGCCGCCGCTCCGCGGCATGATCCCGTGGAAGAACCCGTCGGAGATCTTGGCCCACCAGTGCAGCTCGCCGAGGGTCCTCGGGTTGTTCCACTCCATGAGGATGACCAGGAACGCCGTCACGCCGAAGAGCAGGGCGCTGGTGATGATCGTGATCTTGGTGTGCAGCCCCCAGGCCCGGGGGCTCCGCCAGTGGTGGCGCAGTTCCAGGAGGACGGGGAAGCCGATCCCGCCGAGGATGACGGCCATCGCGACGGTGAACAGGATGATCCAGTCACCGGAGAACCGGGTGAGGCTCTCGTCGTACAGGGAGAGCCCGGCGTTGTTGAAAGCGGACACGGAGTGGAAGAGGCCGGAGTACAGGGCCTCGCCGAGGCCCAGGCCGTGGCTCAGCCACATGCGCGGGGTGATGACGAGGAAGACCACGGCCTCGATGGTGAGGCACACGATGACGACCCGGCTCACGATGCTGCGGACGTCCCCGACCGCCTGGGCCCGGTTCTCCGCCTGGACGTTGAGCTGCATGCGCAGGCTGAAGCGGTGGATCAGGGCCGCGCCCAGCAGCGAGGCCAGGGTCATGATGCCGATCCCGCCCACCTGGATGAGGGCCAGGACCACGAGCTGACCGAAGACGGAGAGGTCGTGGCCGATGGAGATCACGCTGAGCCCGCAGACGGCGAGCGAGGTGGTCGAGGTGAACATCGCCTCGACCAGGGTCAGCCGCTCGTCGCCGGCTGTCGCGGCGGGGGTCAGGAGGAGTCCGGTGCCCAGGAGGTCGACCAGGACGAACATCAACAGGAAGGCACGCGCGGGCTTTCCCCACGCGGTGCGGGCCCTTTGGGTCGCCGGCATACCCTGGTGCCTGCTCCGGAGAGGGAGGAGCCGGTCCCAGAGGGTTCTCACCCGTTCGAATACTGCCATGAACACCCGGGTCCTGGTCGGCCTGGGTGTGGTGGATCTCCACCACATGATCCCGTGCTCACCTGTCGTCACTAGCTGGGGTCTTACCGAACCTGCGCAATTCTGCCAGACGGGGTGGCTGGTCCGGTCGAGGCTCCAGTGCGCCTGACCTCGGATACGGAGGCCGGGCGGAGCACGGGGTCAGGGGTGCCGGGCGCCCTCGTGGTCGGCGTGCCCGGGCGGCTCCAGCTGGAGTGTGGAGTGCTCCACGTCGAAGTGCCCGGTCAGGCACTCGTGGAGTTCGTCGAGCATCCTCCCGCCGTCCCGCAGGTCCTCCTCGGAGACCACCACGTGCGCGGACATCACGGGGACCCCGGACGTGATCGTCCAGGCGTGCAGGTCGTGGACGTCGATCACCGCGGGGTGGCCCATCAGGTGTGCGCGGACCTCACTCAGGTCCATCCCCTTGGGGGTGGCCTCCAGCAGGATGTGCACGGCCTCCTTCAGCAGCGACCACGCGCGGGGCACGATGATCGCGGCGATGCCCAGGGAGACCAGGGTGTCCGCCTGCTGCCAGCCGGTGAGCCACACGACCAGGCCGCCCGCGATCACACCCACCGAGGCCAGCGCGTCGCTCATGACCTCCAGGTAGGCGCCCTTGACGTTGAGGCTCTCCTCGGCCCCCGAGCGCAGGACGAACAGCGCCACCACGTTCATCACCAGGCCGAAGGCGGCCACCGCCACCATCCCGAGCCCGGAGACCTCGGCGGGCTCACGGAGCCGGTCGACGGCCTCCATCACGATGAACCCGCACAGCGCGAACAGCACGATCGCGTTGACGGCGGCGGCGAGGATCTCGGCCCGCTGGAAGCCGAAGGTGCGTTTGCTGGTGGCGGGCCGAGCGGCGATCCACACCGCGGCCAGGGCCAGGGCGACGCCGAAGGAGTCGGTGACGGTGTGGCCGGCGTCGGCGAGCAGGGCGAGGCTGCCGCTGAAGGCGGCTCCGGTGACCTGGACGAGCGCGACGACGAGCATCATGCCCAGTACCAGGGCGAGCCGTTTGCTGTTGGCGGCCCCGGCGGTGATCGGTCCGTGGTCGTGTCCCGCGCCCATGGGTTCCCTCCTCGATTCTGGATGCCGCTTCGGTGCCGCCCGCTTCGGCGCCCCTGATGCCCCCGGCCAATAGTTCAGCCTTCACTGTTTATACAGCGAAGGCTGTCTATACAGCAAGCGGTGTACAATGATTTTCATGTTGACCTCCGAGCAGCGCCTCTCCGCGATCCAGCGTCTCGGTCGCGCCCTGTCCGACCCCACCCGGTGCCGTCTCCTGCTGGCTCTGCTGGAGGGGCCGGACTACCCCGCCGGGCTCGCCGACCGGCTCGGGCTCACCAGGCAGAACGTCTCCAACCACCTCGCCTGCCTGCGTGACTGCGGCCTCGTGCGGACCCACGCCCGCGGCCGCCAGGTCAGCTACGAACTCGTCGACGCCTCCCTCGCCCACGCCCTGGAGGACCTCCTCGGTGTCGTCTGGGGCACCACGCAGCCCCACGAGCCCCTGGCGGCCCCGGAGGATCAGGGCCTTCAGGAGGCCCCGGAGCTCCAGAGGAAACCAGGGGAACAGGCCCCGGCTGTCTGAGTCACCGCGCCGCGCCGGTCCGAAACCACTCCGCCGGGGCCGCCTCCGGGTTCCTTGCCGCGCCCGGGCCGAGTGCTCTCCCCCCGCCTCTTCCGCCCTCCCCGTGGCGCCTGCTGAGGGTGTGCCCTCCGGGGCCCGTGTGGTCACCCCGGGTACGGAGGGCGGTGCTCCGTGTACCCGTGCCGCGCTCACCCCGTGTGCACTATTCCGGTGGGCCAAAACTGGCCATGTGATGTCCGTTACAGGACCCGGCTCGTTCGGAGGGTGCGAAGACCCACTTCAGGCCGGGGAATCTCCGACTTCCAGCGAGCGTCCCTAACTTTGGTCGGAGGGAACCCTGACAGAAGGCTGACATGTCCCTGAGAGTTCCCTGAACCGGGCTGGGTCGGCTGAACTTCCGATATAACGCGACGTATGGTGAGTGGTGCGCCCGGCGGATGCGCAGCCCTTCGACAAGGGCCGCACCACGCGGATGAACACCCTTGCATCCCCCCACACACGTCCTCGCGGATCGGTGCCGAGACCGAGCCAGTGAGTGCGCGCTCGAAGACGAACGCCGCACATCCCGGTCCGGCCGTCCCACACACGGCGAGCTAGGAGCGAGCACCTCTCATGTCCAGAACGGCCTCAACGGCCCTCTGCGCGGAGCACCCCACGCGCGGGGCCTCCGTCCACCAGGCGGAAGGGACGAACGCGTGAACCGCCTATCGGTCATGTCGCTCGGCAACCGGGCGCTGGTCCTCCTCATCACCTTGGCCGTCCTGCTCTTCGGCGTCCTCGCCGCGGTCTCGGCCAAGCGCGAGCTCTTCCCCGAGATGTCCCTCCCGATGGTGATGGTCTCCGCCCAGTACCAGGGCGCGACCCCCCAGGTGGTCGAGGGACAGGTCACCGAACCCCTGGAGCAGGCCCTCCAGGGAGTGGAGGGCGTCGACTCGATCTCCTCCACCTCCAGCACCGGTTCCGCGCAGATCATGGCGGAGTTCGACTACGGCCGCGACCAGGACGCCCTGGTCCGCGAGGCCCAGGTCGCCGTCGACCAGATCTCCGGGATGCTCCCCGAGGACGTCGACACCTCCGTCATGGCCATGAGCACGGACATGATGCCGGTGATGCTCCTCGCGGCCAGCACCGAGAGCGGCGATCAGCAGGCGATGGCCTCCTCGATCGAGAACGTCCTCATCCCGGAGCTGGAGTCGGTCCCCGGCGTCCGCTCGGCCAACCTGGCGGGCGTCCCCGACCAGCGGGTCGAGGTCACTCCCGACGAGGACGAGCTCGAGGACGCCGGGATCACCACCCAGGACCTGTCCGACGCGCTGGAGTCCAGCGGCCTGCTCATGGCCGGCGGCACCATCGACGAGGACGGACGCAGCCTGAGCGTCACCACCGGCGACCAGCTCACCGCCCTCGAGGAGATCGAGGACGTGTGGGTGCAGCCCTCGCAGGGCGTCGACCCGTCGGCGGCCGTGCCCGGCGCCCCGCCGGCCCCGGCACCCTCCCCGGTGCAGCTCTCCGAGGTCGCCGACGTCGAGATGGTGACCGAGGACTCTTCCTCCATCGCCCGCCTGGACGGCAACCCCAGCGTCGCGCTCATGATCATGGCGACCCCCGACGGCAACACCGTCGAGGTCTCCGACGGTGTCCAGGACGTGCTCGACAAGCAGTCCGACCTGCTCGGTGACGACATCAGCCTGTCCGTCGTCTTCGACCAGGCGCCCTTCATCAACGACTCGATCACCGACATGTTCGAGGCCGGCGCCTACGGTCTGGCCGCCTCGGTCATCGTGATCCTGGTCTTCATGCTCTCCATCCGCTCCACCCTGGTGGTGGCGGTGTCCATCCCGGTGTCGGTCCTCGTGGCCTTCATCGGCATCCAGGCGTTCGGGTTCACCCTGAACATGCTCACCCTCGCGGCGATCACCATCGCGATCGGCCGGGTGGTGGACGACTCCATCGTCGTCCTGGAGAACATCCGCAGACACATGAACTACGGCAAGGATCGGATGGCCGCCGTCAAGGACGGTGTCCGCGAGGTCGCCACCGCCGTGGCCTCCTCGTCCCTGGCCACGATCGCCGTGTTCCTGCCGCTGGCGTTCGTCGGCGGCATGGTCGGCGAGATCTTCATGCCGTTCGCCGTGACCAGCAGCCTCGCCCTCGGGGGTTCGCTGCTCGTCGCCCTGACCATCACCCCGGTCCTGTGCTACTGGTTCCTGCGGCCCGCCGAGGTCGGGGACGCCGGCCTCGAGGAGATCGAGCGCGAGGCCTACAAGCGCGAGATGCGCACCCCGCTGCAGCGCGCCTACCTGCCGGTCATCCGCTGGATCACCACCAAGCGCAAGACCGCCACGGTGGTCACCCTGGCCGCCTCGGTGGCCATCTTCGGCGGCACCGCCGTCATGGCCGCCAACTCCGAGACGGACTGGTTGGGCGAGGCCGAGGAGAACACCTACACGGTCATCCAGGAACTCGACCCGGGCATGTCCCTGGAGGCCGCCGACGCCGAGGCCGCCAAGGTCGAGGAAGCCCTGGCCGGGATGGCGTGGATCGACACCTACCAGGTCAACATCGGCGGCAACCCGATGATGGGCGGGGGCGGCGACCAGATCGACTACACGATCACCGCCGACCCCGACACCGACCAGATCCGCAACCGCGACGTCCTGCGCGACACCTTCGCCGACCTCGACACCGAGTACGAGCCGCGCCTGGACGCCACGGGCGGTATGGGCGGTTCCGGCATCGAGGTCCGTGTGACCGCGGAGGACCAGGACACCCTGGCCGAGGCCGCCGGGATCATCGAGGACGAGCTGCGCGGGATCGACGGCGCGGAGGACGTCACCAGCGGCATCTCCGAGTCGCAGCCCGCGCTCGAGGTGCACGTCGACGGCGAGGAGGCCGCCGAGCTCGGCCTGAGCGAGGCCATGGTGGGCCAGACGGTCTCCGCGGCCTTCAACGGCCAGAACGTCGGCAAGGCCACCATCGAGGACATCCGCCGCGACGTCGTCGTCCTGGTCCAGGACGCGCCGCAGACCGTGGCCGAGCTCGAGGAGCTGCCGATCCCCACGCCCACCGGGCAGGAGATCGAACTCAGCGAGGTCGCCGAGGTCACCGAGGTCCGGCAGCCGCCGGAGCTCACGCGCATCGACGGTGTCACCAGCACCACGGTGTCGGCCAACCCCACGGCCTCCGACCTCGGTGCGGTCAGCATGGAGATCACCGAGGCCCTGGACAGCGTCGACCTGCCCTCGGGTGCCGCCGCCAGCCTCGGCGGTGTCAGCCAGGACCAGACCGAGGGCTTCGCCCAGCTGGGGCTGGCGCTGCTCGCCGCGATCATCATCTGCTACCTGATCATGGTCGCGACGTTCAAGAGCCTGATGCAGCCGCTCATGCTGCTCGTCTCGGTCCCGTTCGCCGCCACCGGTTCGCTGGGCCTGCTGATGCTGACCAACACCCCGATCGGCGCCGCGGCACTGATCGGCATGGTGATGCTCATCGGCATCGTGATCACCAACGCCATCGTGCTGATGGACCTGATCAACCAGAACCGGAAGAAGGGGATGGACCTCAGTGAGGCCATCGTGGAGGGCGCGCGGCACCGCCTGCGGCCCATCCTGATGACCGCGGCCGGCACCATCGCCGCGCTGGTGCCGATGGCCACGGGCCTCGCCGGCGGCGGAGCGTTCGTCTCCGCCCCGGTCGCCCTCGTGGTGATCGGCGGCCTGGTGACCTCGACCCTGCTGACCCTGGTCCTGGTCCCGGTCCTCTACCAGCTCGTGGAGGTGCGCCGCGAGAAGCGCGAGGCCAAGGCGGCAGCCCGCCACGAGCGGCGCCGTGCCAGGTACCGCGCCAAGGCCGAGGCCAAGGGCCTGGCCGACGCGTCGGGCCGCGGCAGCACCGCCGAGAGCGGGGCCGGCGAGGTCCGGAGGAACGAGGACGCCGAGGAGTCCTCCGAGGAGCACGCCGACAAGTAGGCTCCACCACCGCGCGATACGAGGGCGCCCCGCACCGGACAGGATCCGTGCGGGGCGCCCTTCGCCGTTCCGGAGCTTCAGGCGGGTTCCGCCCCGGGGTCAGCCCCGGTCGCGCAGGGCGTTCTCGCGGGGGTTCCGGTCGCACGGGTCGTCACCACGGGGCCGGGGTCCGCCGTCCGGCTCGGCCGTGAGGTAGCGGGACAGGGGCAGGGCGATCGCGGCCGGGGCGTAGAAGAAGCCGATCGAGGCGCTGCCGAGGACCACCAGGACCGTGACCAGGGCCGCGCAGGCCCACACCGCCGGGTGGAGGTGGCGCTGCGGCACCGCGAACGGGACCGCGGAG
The DNA here is from genome assembly GCF_000341085.1 of Nocardiopsis ganjiahuensis DSM 45031. Taxonomy (GTDB): domain Bacteria; phylum Actinomycetota; class Actinomycetes; order Streptosporangiales; family Streptosporangiaceae; genus Nocardiopsis; species Nocardiopsis ganjiahuensis. Next base: position 170,616 of record NZ_ANBA01000017.1, read on the forward strand.
ACGAGGGTGGCCAGGCCGCCCCAGAGCAGGACCGGGCCGGTCCGCTCCGCGAGGGCCACCAGCAACAGCGTCGCCACGAGGGCGAAGGCCGGGGCCACGAGCAGGGGTAGTCGTCCGCTGTGGGTCTGTCGCATCGTCACTTTCCCATCGGGTCGGGGACGGTGACACGCCCGGGCGCGGGGGTGGGCGTGAAGGGCGGAAAGGGCCGTGAAACGGGGGATTCCGGTCCCTTCCTCTGTGTCACCGGGATGTCGATTTGTGCTATCCGCGCAGTCCAGGCAGGCTGCCTCACATGGATGATTCGAAGAAGAGCCTGGATGACCTCGTCCGCGACGAGCTCGGTGACGAGCCGTCGCAGGAGGCGAAGGACTACGCCCGTCAGCTCTACGAGCGTTACAAACTACCCGCCACGGGCACCGACGTGCCCGCCGCCGACACCGCGGGGGCCGCCGCGGCGCCCGCTGACACCACCGGGCCCGAGGAGTAGGGACGACGCACGCCCCCGGTACGGCGACGCACGGACACCACGACCGGCAGCACCCCGTTCCAGGACCGAACCGGCTCTCACTCGGGCCGGTCCGCATCCCGGTCGTCGCCGTCCCACACGAGCTCGAACCACACCTGGCGGCCCCGGCCGTCACGGCGCGGTTCGGTGCCCCACTTGCTGGAGAGCGCCTCGACCAGGTCCAGGCCGCGGCCGTGCTCGGCCGTGTCGTAGGGGTCCCGGTGCTGGGGCTGCGGGGATTCCGTCGTGCTGCCGAGGTCCCGCACCTCCACCCGAGCCCACCCGGGCGCGTGCTGCACGCACACCTCGAACTTCCCGGTGGCACGGCCCGAAGCGCTGTGGGTGATGGCGTTGGTGGCGAGCTCGCTGGTCAACAGCGTCGCGGTGGTCTGTTCCGGCGAGGCCGCCAGCTGTCGCGCGACAAATCTTCGCGCGTAGGCGATCTGGCTGGGCAGTCCCGGGAACCGTCTGCGGGCCGGACGGTGCGCGGTGTCGGTTCGGGGCGGGGTACGGCTGGACTCTTCCATGGGATTCGCCGGGCGTTGGGGACGGTGGAGAGGGACCGACGTCGTCTGGAGCGGGTGCGAAGGCGCGGAACGAGGGGCTGCGGTCTCACACAAGAGGGTTCACTCCCCGAGGATGTGTTTTCGAGGGCAGGGCTGGACTGGCGCCTGGCCCTCGAAGCGTCCATGCCCGGAACGGGTCACGGCGCGAGGTGGACACACGGGGCGAAGCCCCCTGGGGCAGGGAGGGACACGGCTCGGTATCGCTGGGGATGCGGTACGAGGGTGGCGGCATGCGATGGGGGAGAAGCCGCGGGGCTTCACACTGGACGGTGGCGTGGCCTGGGAGCCGGCCGTGGAGGGTGGTCATGTCTGGTGTGGGGTGTGCCCTACGACACTGAAGGGCCTACTCGCGCTCAGCATACGCTCCGTGCCTCCTTGACGACCCGGTCGACCTCGTCCGGACAGGGTAACCCTGCTTGAACTGGGCAAAGCGGCTTCCGGTCGACTCGGGGAGCCCGGTCGGCACCGGATATGGACGGGGATACGCGCCCCTGGGCCCTCTCGTGGGCCGATAACGATTTGGTGAAGACCGTCTGAATTTTGCTACTTGGTGCGGCCTTGCGCGTGGTGTGGGTCACCCGACAGGGTATGTGCCATGCCCTTGCCCACCCCTGACCCCCTGCCCGAGGGGTTCGGCGTCGAGATCGACCGCGCCGCCCGGCTCACCGACGAGGGGCACGTCCTCGTCGGAGGCTCACCCCCTCGCGCTCTTCGCCTCTCACCCGGAGACGTCAGCACCGTCATCCGCTGGCTCAGCGGCGCCGCGCCCTCCCACGACCGCGAGCGCCGGCTCGCGCGGGTGCTGGTCGAGGCCGGTCTCGCCCACCCGCGTCCCGCGTCCGTGGACCCGGCCCCCGCGCCGGCCCGCCCGCACTCCGTATCCGACCACCCGGCGCCCGACGTGGAGATCGCCGTGGTCGGTACGGGCGACCACCTCGGACTGGAAGCGGCGCTGGCGCGGATCGCCGAGGCGTACCCGGCTCTGAGCCCGGTCGTGGTGGGCGCCACCGGGCTCTCCGTCCGGGTGGCCCGTGAACGCGGCCTGCGGGTGGTGACCGGACCGATGAGCGGAGCCGAGGCGCGGGCGGCGGCACTGAAGGCCTGTGACGCCGGGATCGTCGCCCTGCTGGACGCCGGGACCCTGCCCGCCCCCGGCTGGCTGGAGGCCGCCCTGGGGCACTTCGCCGATCCCGGGGTCGCGGCGGTGGTGCCCCGGGTCCTGCCCGAGCGCCTGCGCTGCGGCCCCCGCGGGATGTTCGTCGCGTCCCTCAGCGCCCTGCACGCCGACCGCGGCGCCGACCCCGCGCCGGTACTGCCCTGGGGGCAGGGCCACCACGGTCCCGGTCGGCCCGCCCCGCCCAACGAGCACGCCTCGACCGAACCGCTGGAGCCGGTCCCCACGCTGTTCGTGCGCCGCGGCACCGCCGACCCGGACCCCTCCCTCGGTGCGGCCGCGGAGGTGGACCTGCTGTGGCGCCTGGCGGAGGAGGGCTGGTCGGTGCGGTACGAGCCGCGGTCGCGCGTGCGCACGGTGATGCCCACCGGAATCCACTCCTACCTGAGCGGCCGCTTCGAGGCCGGGGCCGCGGCCGCTCCTCTGGCCCGACGGCACGGACGGTGGGCGGCCGGCCCGGAACTGTCCCTGTGGGACGCGGCCGCTCTGGGCCTGGTGTTGGCCGGCCGGCCCCTGCCCGGGCTGGCGGTCTGCGCTGCGGGAGCCGCGGTGAGGGTTCGCGGGCTCGTGAGCGGTACCGGAACCCCGGTGGCCGACGCGGTCCGGCCGGTGGCGACCGATCTGGGGCACACGGCGCGAACCGCTGCGCGGGTGGCGCGGACGACCTGGTGGCCGCTGGTGGCGGCGGTGGCTGTGAGCGGGGTCGGCCGGGGCGGGCGTTCGGGACGCCGGGCGCTGGCCGCGACCGCTCTGCTGACCGTTCCGCACCTGCTGTCCTGGCGGCGCCGTCACGGCGCGGCCCCGGTGGGGCCGGTGGCCTGGACGGGCCTGTCCGCCGCCGGTGACGCCGCCCGTTCGCTGGGGACGTGGTGGGGAATGGCCAGGACCGGTTCCCCGGCCCCGCTGGTACCGCGCGGACGCCCGCCGGTGCCGTCCGCGTCACTCTCGTTCTCCCAGGTGGAAGCAGGTTCGGAGGCTTCCGTCCGTAAGCCGGGTTCACGGAGTCCCGTTAGCGGCGGTTAACGGCCGCTGCGCGCGGTGACGAGGCCCGGGGAGGCGTGAGGGCGTCTCGTCTGCTCGTGTGGGCTGCTTCTATCACGCTGTGTGACCAATCGGCCGGTGGTGGTGGGTTTGGTCGTTGCGGGGGTGAAGATTGTTTCCCACGCGTTGCCAGCCGTCGTGAATGGGATGACGAATCGGTGGGAAGAACGACTTTTTGTAAACAACGTTGACTTTTTGACTTCTCTGATTTCCGTTTACGCAGGTCAGTAGGATTGCATCACGCAATGGAGTTGACTGGATGCGTAACGTGCAAAAGTTGACAAATGCATACGAACTTGCCGTCCAAATTGCCACCGTTGTCCTTTCTTGATGTGCTGGTTACCGTCAAGTGTCTAGACATCGTCCAGACTCTTGACATTCCGGTCACGGAACGTGAACCGGATGTCAGTGTGTTTTGGCGGTCACCGGGGGCAACCCTCGCGGTGTCGGCGGAGCGTGTGTGCTTACCCGGGCTAACCGCTCAGGGCACGCGCCCCTGCCCGACCCGGATCACTCCCAGTGCCGACGACTCGCAGAGGATCAAGACAGATCAAGCGCCGGGCTCGGCTGTGAGGTTCGGAGATAGTTTTGGGCAAGTTCCTGGCCAGGCGGCTGCTGAACTACGTCGTGCTGATTTTTCTCGCGACGAGTTTCGCCTACCTGCTCGCCGCGACCAACCTTCAGCCGCGTGTCTACTTCGAGCAGATGCAGCCACCGCCGCCGCCCGAAGTCGTGAACAGTCAGCTCGACACGCTGAACCTCAACGACCAGACGCCCCTGGCCCAGCGCTACGCGACCTGGATCAGCGGTGTCGTCACCGGTGACTTCGGCAAGAACATCCAGGGCGGCGAAGTCTCAGGACAGATGTGGATGAAGGCCGGCGTCACCCTGCGCCTCATCACCGTGGCCACCATCCTCGGCAGCGCCCTGGGGATCGCCATCGGCGCCTACGCCGCCGTGCGCCAGTACCGGGCCTTCGACAAGGCCGCCACCGGGGCCTCCTTCTTCGTGCTGTCGATCCCCACCGTGGTCATCGCCATCGTCATCCAGGTCCTCGCCGTGGCCGTCAACGACGGACTCGGGTTCACCTTCCTCAAGTACGTGGGCGAGTACTCGGCGGGGTTCCAGGGCAACTGGTGGGAGACCCTCGTCAACCGGATCCACCATGCGATCCTGCCGACCCTCGTGCTCGCCCTGGCCCTGTTCGCGGCCTTCGCCCGCTACCAGCGCAACATGATGCTGGACGTCCTCGGCTCGGACTTCGTGCGCACGGCCATGGCCAAGGGCCTCACCCGGAGGCGGGCGCTGTTCAAGCACGCCCTGCGGACCGCCCTGATCCCCACCATCACCTACTTCACCTTCACCTTCGGCGCCCTGGTGTCCGGGGCCACCTTCACCGAGAAGATCTACGGCTGGCACGGCATGGGCGCCTGGCTCATCGACTCCATCGCGCGGCAGGACGTGCACGTGGTCGCGGCGGTCTCCTGGTTCATGGCCGTCACGATCATGGCGGCCTCGTTCCTCTCCGACATCATCTACGCCTGGCTCGACCCGAGAGTGCGGGTGTGACGATGACGCACCGAGCCGCCCAGACCAGCACCCGCGAGCCCCGCCCGGACACCCTCGCAGCAGCCCTGTTGGAGACCACGCCATGACCACCGTCACAGAGACGACCCAGGACGTCCCCGCCTCGCCTCCGGCACCCAACCGGATCAAGGACCTCGCCCGGCAGCTCATCGCCACCCGGCGCGTGATCGTCGGCATCGTGATCCTCGTGCTGCTGACCCTGTTCGCCCTCCTCGGCCCGGTGATCAGCCCCTGGAACGTCGGAGAGCGCGACTACACCGCACTCCTGCAGGGCATCTCGCCCGACCACTGGTTCGGTACGAACCGAACCGGGCTGGACATCTTCACCCAGACCACGGCGGGTCTGCAGAAGTCACTGCTCATCGGCCTCCTGGTCGCCCTGATCTCGACGGTGGTGGCGGCTCTCGTCGGTGCGTTCGCCGGCTACTTCGGCGGGTTCACCGACCGCGCCCTCACCTGGATCGCCGACCTGGCCCTGGTCCTGCCCAGCTTCGTCATCCTGGCCATCCTGTCCCGGCACTTCGTCGGCAACGGCGGCTGGCTCATCCTGGTCGTCCTGCTCGCCGCGTTCAGCTGGATGGTCACGTCCAAGATGGTCAGGGGCCTGACCATCTCGCTCCGTGAACGCGAGTACATCCACGCCGCCCGCTTCATGGGCGTCCCCCCGTACAAGATCATCTTCCGGCACATCCTGCCGAACATGTCGTCGCTGCTCATCGCGGACGCGACCATCATGGTCAGCACCGCGATCATCGGCGAGACGGCGCTGAGCTACTTCGGGCTGGGTGTGCAGTCCCCCGACGTCAGCCTCGGCGTGGTCATCGCCGACGGCGCCTCGTTCGCCACCACCGCACCCTGGGTCTTCATCTTCCCCACGGCTCTGCTGGTGCTGCTGGTGCTGGGAGTGAACATGATCGGGGACGGGCTGCGCGACGCCCTCGACCCCACCGCCAAGTCGCGTCGGTCCTAGTAGGGGGAGACACACCAATGAGCACCGAGACCATCGTGGACTCCGCCGCCGCGGACTCCGAGCGCACCCGGCCGACCCCGGTCCTGGAGGTCACCGACCTCACCGTGACCTTCCGCGGGTTCAACAACAACCCCGACGTCAAGGCGGTACGGGGCGTCAGCTACGCCGTCCACCGCGGCGAGGTCCTGGGCATCGTCGGCGAGTCCGGCTCCGGCAAGTCGGTCTCCTCCATGGCCGCCATGGGCCTGCTCCCGGACCACGCCGAGATCACCGGCTCTGTGCGCCTGCACGGCGAGGAACTCCTCGGCAAGTCCGACCGGGAGATGGCCCGCAAACGCGGCAAGGTCATCTCGATGGTGTTCCAGGACCCGCTGTCCGGCCTCACCCCCGTCTACACCGTGGGCGACCAGCTGGCCGAGGCCGTCATGGTGCACAACCCCAAGGGCGGCAAGGCCAAGGCCCGCGCCCGCGCGGTCGAACTCCTCGAACTGGTCGGCATCCCCAACCCGGCGGAGCGGTACCGCTCGTTCCCGCACGAGTTCTCCGGCGGTATGCGCCAGCGGGTCATGATCGCCATGGCGATGGCCAACGACCCCGACGTCATCATCTGCGACGAGCCCACCACGGCGCTGGACGTCACCATCCAGGCACAGATCCTCGACCTGCTCCGCACCGCCCAGCGCGAGACCGGCGCCGCGATCGTCATGATCACCCACGACCTCGGCGTCGTCGCCGGGTTCGTCGACCGGCTCCTGGTGATGTACGCGGGACGGCCCGTGGAGATCGGCTCCGTCGACGAGATCTACTACAGCAGCCGCATGCCCTACACCATGGGGCTGCTCGGCGCGGTGCCCCGGATGGACCTGGAGGACCAGGGCGCGCTGGTGCCGATCAAGGGCAACCCGCCCTCGCTGAGCGCCCTGCCCCCCGGCTGCCCCTTCGCTCCCCGCTGCCCCCTCGCGCAACCCGAGTGCGACGACTCCGAGCCGGACCTCCTCCCCGTCGGGTCCGCCGTCCGCACCGAGGACGGCCGCACCCGGGTCCGGGACGACGGCGAGCAGCGCGTGGCCTGCATCCGGTCCGGGGAGATCGACGCCAACCGGTGGACGGCCCAGGACATCTACCCGGTGCCGGAGATCCCCGAGGCCGAGGCGGCCTCGGCTCGACGGGAAGACCTCCCGGAGGTCCTGCGGGTCCGGGACCTGATCAAGCACCACCCCCTGATGAAGGGCTCGGTGTTCAAGCGCCGCGTGGGCACCGTCTACGCGGTGGACGGCATCGACTTCGACATCCGCGAGGGGGAGACCCTGGCCCTGGTCGGCGAGTCCGGCTGCGGGAAGTCCTCCACGCTCATGGAGGTCATGGGCCTGGAGAAGCCCGAGCGCGGCAGCATCGAGGTCATGGGCCGCGAGGTCGGGTCGCTCTCCCGGTCGGAACGCTTCTCGCTCCGCCGTGACATGCAGATCGTCTTCCAGGACCCGATGAGCTCCCTGGACCCGCGCATGACGGTCTTCGACATCATCGCCGAACCGCTGCGCACCCACAGGGTCGGCGCCCAGGCGGTGACCGAGCGCGTCTACGAGCTCCTCCGGCTCGTCGGACTGAACACCGAGCACGCCACCCGGTTCCCCGCCGAGTTCTCCGGAGGGCAGCGCCAGCGCATCGGTATCGCGCGGGCCCTGGCCCTGGAGCCCAAACTCCTGGTCCTGGACGAGCCGGTCTCGGCCCTGGACGTGTCCATCCAGGCGGGTGTGGTCAACCTGCTGGAGGAGCTCCAGGCCAAGCTCGGGCTCGCCTACCTGTTCGTGGCGCACGACCTGTCCGTGGTCCGGCACATCGCCGACCGGGTGGCCGTCATGTACCTGGGCAAGGTCGTCGAGATCGGTGCCACCAAGGCGATCTACGAACACCCGAGCCACCCCTACACCCAGGCCCTGCTGTCCGCCATCCCCGTTCCGGACCCCGAGCGGGAGCGGTCACGCACCCACATCGTCCTGGAAGGCGATCTGCCCAGCCCCGCGAACCCGCCCTCGGGTTGCAGCTTCCGGACGAGGTGCCAGAAGTTCATCACTCTCCAGGAGTCCGACCAGGAGCAGTGCATGAGCGCCGAACCGAGGATTCTCCCCACCAACGGAGACGACCAGGCCTCCGCCTGCCACTTCGCCGAACGGCAGGCCGGCCTTGTCTGATCCGCGGTTCACCGAAGGCACGACCGGCGCCGCCCCGCGCTCCGGTCACACCACCCCTAGAAGGAGTATCCCCATGCGAATCGGGAAGGCGCGTTATCTCGCCCCCGCCGCCGCGCTGGTGCTGTTGGCCGGCGCCTGCGCGAGTGACGACGGTCAGAGCCAGGACGAGGCCAAGGAGGAGCAGGCCTCCCTCGCCGCTGAGGACCTCAACCCGGCGGACCGCGACGACCTCCAGGACGGGGGTGACTTCGTCTGGGCTCTGAGCGAGTACGAAGAGCAGCACAACATGCACCACGTCCAGGGCAACAAGGGCGACGTCCGCCGCGTCATCGCCGCCGTCATGCCCTCGGCGAGCCGCTACGACGCCGAGGGCGGCTTCGCCCCGAACGAGGACTACGTCCTCGACTACGCCGTGAGCGACGACGGCCTCGAGGTCGACTACACGCTCAACCCCGACGCCGTCTGGTCCGACGGCGAGCCCATCACCTGGGAGGACTACGAGGCCACCGTCATCACCCGCAAGGGCGAGCGCGGCGACGACTTCGAGATCATCTCCACCACCGGTTACGAGTGGGTCGACGAGGTCGTCCAGGGCGACGACGAGTACTCGTTCACCCTGAAGATGACTGAACCGTACGGTGAGTGGCCGACCCTCTTCTCTCCCGTGTACCCCAAGAAGTACATGGAGGACGAGGAGCTCTTCGCCGAGGGCTACAACAAGGACATCCCCGTCACCGCCGGTCCCTTCGGCGACGTGGAGTTCGACGACGTCGCCTCCCGCATCATCGTCCACAAGAACGAGGACTGGTGGGGTGACGAGGCCAAGCTCGACCGCATCATCTTCGCGGGCCTGGACACCAGCGCCCAGGCCGGTGCCTTCGCCAACGGTGAGGTCGACGGCTTCTACCTCGGCTACGACGCCGCGGGTTACGAGCGGGTCAAGGACATGGAGGACACCTACTTCACCCGCGCCGTCAACCACGGGCACCGCTTCACCGCCCTGAACGGCTCCAGCCCGCGCCTGGAGGACAAGCGCGTCCGCCAGGCCATCGCGCTCTCCATGGACCGCGACACGATGGCCGAGGTGGCCCTCGGAGCCGTGGACTGGCCCATCACCGGTGAGGTCAACCGCCTGCTCCGTTCCAGCCAGAACGGCTACCAGGACAACAGCGGCGGCCTGGGCGAGCGCGACCTCGAGCGCGCCGCCGAGCTGCTCGACGAGGCCGGCTGGACCCTGGAGGACGGTGAGGAGTTCCGTACCAACGAGGACGGCGACACCCTGACCCTGGTCTACGTCGCCTCCGAGGGCATGGACCTCGCCGTCGACGAGGGCGAGATGGCGCAGCAGATGCTCGCCGAGGTCGGCATCGAGGTCGACGTCCAGCAGGTGCCCGCCAACGCGCTCTTCTCCGAGTACGTCACTCCCGGCAACTTCGAGATGGTGACCTACGTCCTCACCGGCACCTCCCCCTTCACCGCCGGCTCCAAGGGCAACTACGGGATGCCGATCGACGAGGAGGGCGAGGACTGGGGCGCCAACAACAGCAAGCACTCCACCCCGGAGATCGCCGAGCTGTTCGACGACCTCTCGGTCGAGACCGACCCGGAGCGCTACGCCGAGATCGCCAACGAGATCGACGCGCTCCTCTGGGACGAGGTCGTCACCATTCCGCTGTTCGAGCGTCCCGGCTTCTACGTGCTCAAGGACAACCTGCACAACTGGGGCGAGTACGGTCTGGCCGCCGACTACGTGTACGAGGACATCGGCTGGGCCAAGGAGTAGTCACCCCCGGGTGGCCCCTCCGCACCGGGCACCCCGGCGTCCGCACCGGAGGCTCGGGGACCCGCGTGGACGCGGTGAGCGTTCGCGCGGTGTGACACCGCACGGCAGTGAGAACGCGCGGCAGTGAACGCGCGCGTGACAGCGAGGGCGTCGGCCCCCTTCCGAGGGGGCGGCGCCCTCCGTCGTCTCCGGGGCCGCCACGGGAACGTTCGGCCGGTGTGTCAGCGGTCTCCGCTCTCCTGAGAGAATCGACGGAGTCCGACACCTGACCCCCCTCCCGCGTTCCCCTCCCCGCTCGTTGGAAAGTTCCAGATGCGACTCCACCCTCTTGCCGCCGCGTGCCTGGCGGTCCTGTTGTGTGCGGCCCTCACCTCCTGCTCCGGCCCGGAGGAGGACGCGGACGACGCCGTCGAAACCCCCGTCGGCGCCGCCGTGGACCCGGACCAGGAGGAGGCGGACGAGTCCGGTCCGCCCTCGGAGCCGCCGGAGGAGGAGTGGCCCTTCGGCGCCCCCGTCGGCTGGGCCGACCAGCCCATGGCCGTGGCCGACCCGAGCGCGTCCCCTGACTCCGAGGACGGCGAGGAAGGCGAGGAGGGAGAGGAAGGCGAGGTCGACCCGGGCCAGGAGGAGGCGGACGCCGACGGCGGCACCGGAGCAGAGGCCGGGGACGGCTCGGAGGAGGACGCCCCCAAGAAACGGAACGAACACCCCGGGGTGACCGGAGGGGGCGAGGGCGAGACGGTGACCGCCACCGACGCCGACGAACTCGCCGAACACCTGGCCGCCGAAGAGCCCCTGGTGGTGGAGGTCGAGGGCGCGATCGACCTCGACGGCACCGTCCGGGTGGCCTCGGACAAGACCCTCCACGGCGTGGGGGAGGGGGCCGAGCTCACCGGCGGCGACCTGGTCGTGGACGGCTCCGACAACGTCATCCTCGCCAACCTCGACATGGTCTCGGACGGCCCCGCGATCGCGGTCCGGGGCGGTGCGCACCACGTGTGGGTGGACGGCTCCACCTTCTCCGGCGGAAAGGACGGCGCGCTGGTCTCCGTGACCGACGGCGCCGACCACGTCACCCTCTCCTGGAACCACTTCACCGACGCCGAGTCCGCGGTCGGCATCGGCGGCCGCGAGGACGAGTCCGGCGCGCTGCGGGTGACCGTGCACCACAACTTCTTCGACGGCACCTCCGGTCAGCATCCGCTCGCCCGCAACGCCGAGCACGTCCACGTGTTCAACAACTACTTCCGGGCCAACCCCGAGTACGGGATCCAGTCCGCCCACGACTCCAACGTCCTGGTCGAGGGCAACTACTTCGAGAGCACCCCGGTGTCGGTGTCCACCGAGGACGGCGAACCGGGCAACGTGGTCACCCGCGACAACCTGCTGGTCGACTCCGATCAGCCCGAGCTGCGCGGCAGCGTGCCCGACCCGCCCTACGCCTACGAGCTCGACGACACCGTCAGCGTCCCCGACGTCGTGATGAACGGGGCCGGCGCGAACTGACCCGCGCGGGCCCCGGCCCGGTCTCCCGGCCTCGCCCCGGGGCCCGGGGGCCTCGGCGTGCCCGGATCCGGGCACACGGGCTCCCGGGCCCGGTGCCCTCAGCTCAGGGCGTGGTAGTCGTAGGTCTCGCCGAACCCGTCCGGTGAGGTGTAGCTGAGTCTTCGCGGATGGCCCTGCTCGTCCACCCACAGGTCGAAGTCGGCGTCGGTGATCCGCGTCAGGGTGTTGTGGCCGGTCTCCTGCTGGTAGCCGCCGGCCAGCGACTCGAACGTTCCCGTGTACCGGTGGGTGGTGTGGGTGCTGGAGCGGCTGCCCCACACCCCCTCGGACAGGGTGATCTCCTCCGTGCCCACCAGCTCCACGCCGGTGGCCGAGTCCACCAGGTCGTCCAGGAAGCCCAGGACGAACTCCGCCGAGCACAGGCGGCGGTCGGCCTCCGACGGCGACTCCAGCACCGTCATCCCGGACATGCCCTTCTCCGCGGTCATGGTGAACCCGGCCCCGGGCAGGTCGTACCGGTAGACCTGCACCCCGGAGGCGGTCCTGAAGTAGTGCTCGAAGGCGGTGTCGGAGCCGGGCCGGTGCCGGGCCCAACCGTGGCCGGCCTCGTCGCCGTCGACACTCTGCGTGTAACTCATGTGGAAGGCGGGGGCGGTGCGCAGCTCCTGTGCGGCCAGCTCCAGGAACAGCTCCGCGTCCGCGGGGTCGAGGTCCACGGCTCGCACGCTCGGCGGCCGTACCTCGGGCCGGTCCTCGGCCGGCGGTGGCGGGGTGCCCTCGCCCAGGGTCAGTCGGGCCACGCTCCAGCCGCTGGCGACCACCGCCAGACAGGCCAGGGCCATGATCAGGCTCAGCAGCCAGTGGGGCCGTACGGGCCCCTGGTCCTCTGACTCCTGTCGGGTGGGCGGCATCGACGTCGACACTGACAGCGCCTCGATTCTGCGGTTCGGAGTCGGGGGGTACCGCTTACGCGGAGTACGACGCTGTAACTCACCGCTCCGTTCGTGTGTCGGGTGAACATCATCCCCGCGGACACCGACGATCCGGGACGTGGGCTCGGGGCACGCGGAACCGGCGTCGGCGGGTGGGGACGAAGGCCTTCGCCCGGACCGGCCGGTTCCCCGCCGGTCCGTCGGCGTCGTCCCAGCGTGGGCGTATGTCGGGGGACCGCCGCGGTCTCCTCTTCCGGCCAGGCGGCCCTTCTGCCCCGAGGGGAGGGAGCCCCGAAGGGGTGTTCGGGGCTCCACCGTCCGGTCACCGTTCGAACCCGGTTCATGGCCGGTTGTGGCCGACCCACGGTTCCTCTCCCAGCCTTGGCGGCTGCCGCTCGAAGCGGCGGACGGCCCGCCGGATCCTCTCCAGCCGCTCCGGCGGAGCCGACCAGCCGCGTTCCGTCAGAGCGGCCAGCACCCGGCGCAGGAACTCACCCGGGTGCGCGCACAGGTCGTACACCCCGACGGAGACCACCAGCCACCCCGCCTCCTCCATGGCGGCGTACCGCAGTTCGTCGCGGGCGCGCTCGTGGCGGGAGGAGTGGTGCTCGGCGCTGTCGTACTCCACCACCACCCGGTACAGGGGCCAGCCCAGGTCCGCGTGGAAGAGCCCCTGTCCGCTGGGAACCGGGCACTGCGGACGGGCCTTGGGCAGGTTCGCCTCGTGCAGCAGGACCCGGGTCCAGCTCTCGGCGGGGGACTGGCTGCGCGGATCGGCCAGCCGCAGCGCCCGTTTCAACCGGCTCTGTGCGCGCCGGGGGTGGGTCAGCGCGGCGGTGCCCAGCCGCTCCCCGGTGGTCAGGCGCAGCGTGAGGAACCGGTCCAGGGCGGCGGTGGCGGAGTACAGGGAGGGCGAGCTCGCCGCCACGTCCAGTGCGGTCCGCGCCGCGGTCGTCACCCGCACCCCCAGGACCCGGGTGCGCGCGGACTCGGGTATCCGCTCACGGTGCGGGAGGACCCCGGCCCGGGCAGCGCCCTCGACCCCCGGCGGCACGGCCACGTGCAGCCGGTTGCGGGTGACGGCGGTGCCCCGGGGGTACAGGTCCACGCCCCACACGTAGGCGGCGGTCCGGCCGAAGGCCACGGCGTCCGCGGACAGGTGGGCGAGGACGGGGCGCAGTGTGCGGAGCAGGAGGTCGTGCTCGGGCGGCAGGCCGGTGAGCGGTGAGGCCGGACCGGCCGGGGGACCGGGCAGCCGGGACCCGTGCGGTCGGGGATCGCGCTGACGGGTCCGGGAGCGGTGGGGCCGGGGGAGAGGGGCGGAGCGGGGGACGGGGAAGAGCGGTGGGCAACCGGTGGGAACGACGTGGTCTCGCGTCATACTTCCAGGTTCGGTCGCCGGGCCGCCCCGGACAAGCCCCGGTCCGTTCCTGTGGACAACCCGCTGAATCCCCGGCCAGAAGGGGATCAGCGGGACCGGACAGGACTACCGGAAGGGCGGCGGGCCGACCGACAGGTGGATGTGGTCCACGTGGTCCAGGGTCAGGTTGCCCGAGACCTTGGCCTTCCGGCTGACCTGCTCCCACGACCCCACCGAGTCCCGGAGCGGGTTCCAGATCCGGTAGTTGTAGATGATCCCCTTGACGTTGAGCTCCTGGTGGTTCTCCATGAGGTAGTCGACCACTTTGAGGGCGGTCGCGTGCATTTCCGGGGTCGGTTTTTGGCCCGCATCGGCCATCATGTAGTCCACCGCCTGGTTCCAGCCGTGGTCGCTCTCGAGGCCGGGACGGTAGCCGCCCGCGCTGAGGTAGAAGCCCGGGAACTCATGGTTGAGCACTTTGTGTGTTTCGCACATCTGCGGGTGCAGGGCACCGAGCGAGCTGCAGTCCACGACCGCCCCGCCGCCGAACACGACGTCCGGGTCGAACTTGTACTGCCCCTCCTGGTCGATGAGGTGCACGTCGAAGAGGTCCGCCGCCTCTTCCGCGTCGGTCACGGCCCGGCCGTCGCACGTGATCCCGTCGTCGTTGCGCCCGCAGCCCGCCGTGAGCTCGATGATCGCGATCGCGGCGGCGGTCCCCTCGAAGGACGAGGAGTCGTCCTCCTCCCCGTCGCACACCACGTCGTTCCAGTCCCGCGAGCCGTCCTCCGCCAACTCCTTCTGGCAGACCGCGCCGCGGATCTCGACCCGCACGATGTTGCCGAAGCGGCCCATGCTGTTGTCACTGGCCCGGATGTCCGTGAGCACGGCGCCGTTGTTCTTCGCGTAGGTCTCGGCGCGGCTCTCGGCGACCTCCTCGTCGTACCGGGGCAGGGGGTAGAGGCCGTCGGCGAGCTGCTCGGCGGCGTGGTCGCGCAGCGCCGACACCGCGGCCAGCACGGCGGCGTCCGCGGCCGTCTGGGCCTGCGAACGCATGTCGTTGGCGGCACCCACGCGTACGAACAGCAGGGTGAGCGAGAGCAGGCTCAGGGTCAACCCGAACAGGAGGAGGACGTTGGCCTGTCCGTCGTCGCGGCGTCCCTGGAGTTGGCGTCTGCGTACCGAAGGGGGAGAGGTCCGTCGCATGCTGGTCCGGAGGGTCGACCCCCGCGGGGGCAGGGGCACAGTCGGGTCGGGGAGGCAGCGGTCCGGGACGGACGGGCGTGCGTCGTACAGACCTCTGCTCGGCGCAGCTTAACCCGAGCCGGCAGTGCGAGGATAGGGAGGGTTGGCGCTCTGTGGACAGCCGGTCACCGTTCCCCCAGGTGGCACCCGCGCCACCCCGCAAATTCTGTCCACAGCTGGCCAACCGGGGCCGGGCACCCCTCACGTCGCGCCCGGGCGCCACCGCGTCGGGAACGGCGGGGCACACCCGCTCCGGGAACGGTGGGATCAGGGTACGGAGAGGTGACGGGTGACCCCGTCCAGGATGTGCGCGATCTCCTGGGCCGCGGCACGGGCGGCCGGACCGTCGGCGGCCTCGGCTGCGGTGAGTTCGAGCTCGGCCAACCGCGCGGCCCGGCGCGGGCAGCGGCGCAGTTCGACGAACACCCCCCAGCGGTGCAGGAACATCCGCACCGGGGCCGGGTCCCGGCTGCGGCCGGAGAGGTCCCGGACGTGCCGGTGCTGGGAATCGAAGGTCGCCAGGGCGTCGGGGGCGAGACCGTGCACGGCGGCGCGCAGGGCCGCAAGGTCCGCGGAAAGGTCGGCGGCGGGTTCGGGGCTCAGCTGACTCACCTCTTCTGGTGGATCGAGCATGCGCCGTTGCCCGGGGTGTGACAAGCAGACGCACCGGCCCCTGTGGACAACCACCCCCGGGTCAGGGCCGCCCAGGGTCGGTGCGGTGGGCGCGGTCCGCTAACCTTCGGGCTCTGCGACGCGTGCGGTCGAGCGACGCGACGCCGAGGGACGCGGCCTCGAGGGACACGGCGTTCAGGAACACGGTGTTGAGGGGCGCAGCGCCAAGAGGCACGGCGTCAGGGGAACGGATGGGCCAGATGACCAGCGACACAGTCCGGTTCGAGGGCGTGGTCCGCCACTACGACGCACAGCACGTGATCGGGCCCCTCGACCTCGCCGTCGGTCCGGGGCACTGTGCGGCGCTGGTCGGCCCGAACGGTTGCGGGAAGTCCACCATGCTCCGCATCGCCGCGGGCAACGAGCACCCCGACGACGGCACCGTCGAGGTGCTGGGCGTCGCCCCCACCCAGAACTCCCCGGCCTTCCGCAGCCGGGTCTTCGTCCTGGACGAGGTGTCGTACTTCCCGGACCTCACCGTCCGCGAGCACCTGGAACTCGTCGCCGTCGGCCACGGGCACGGCGACGGGACCCCGGAGCGGGTGGACGACGCCCTCGAACGCTGCCGCCTGGCCAACCACGCCGACCTCAGCCCGCGCAAGCTCAGCCGGGGCCTGCAGCAGCTCATGTCGATCGCCTCGATGCTCCTGGCGCCCCGGTTGGAACTCCTCGTCCTGGACGAGCCCGAACGGCATCTGGACACCGAGGCCAAGGAGTGGCTCGCCGGTTTCCTCGCCGACCGCAAGGCCGAGGGCGCCTGCCTGCTCCTGGCCACTCACCACCGCCCCTTCGTCGACGCACTCGCCGACCAGGTCCACGAGTTCGACGCACTCGGAAACACCTTCGCGGACACACCCGAAGCCGCCCCCGCGGACGCCCCCGCGGACGCCGCCGGGGACGACTCCGCGGGCAGCGCTGGGAACACCGCCGGGGACACCCGCCGGGACGACACGTGAACGCCGGGCCGCGCCGTGCCGCACCACGGCCCCCCGCCCCCGACAGCGCTCGGACCACCGCCCGGGTACTGCGCCTGCTGCGGACGCACCGCCGCGCCACCCTGCGACGCAACCGGGGCGACGCCGCCTACGCCGTCTACCTGATGGTCTTCGTCGGAGCGCTCACGCTCCCCCCGGCGGGCATCGCGATGGTCGAGGTGGTCTCCGCGCCCCCGCCCCTGGACCCCTGGCCCGCCCACCGGTCCGCCGCGCTGGTCCCACTGCTCCTCGCGGGGCTCCTGTGGCTGTCGTGGGTCTCGGCCCGAGAAGCCGCCGTACGCGGCCCGGTCCAGGTGAGCGCCCCGATGATCGACTGGGTCCTGTCCCTGCCCGTGGACCGCTCACGTTTCCTCACTCCGAGCCTGCTGAAGTCGGCCGCCCTGCGCGCCGCCGCCGGGGCCCTGCTCGGCCCGCTGCTCCTGGTGCTGCTGTGGCGGACGGTGCTCCCGATGCCGGTTTCGGGGGACGGTGCCGCGTGGGTGCTGCTCGCGCAGACCGGGCTGGCGGGTGCGCTGGCGGGGTTGCTGAGTACCGCCTGCGGTGCCCTGGTCGTGGCCTACGGCACCCGTACCATCAGGGCCCTGCGGCTCTGGCACGCACTGGCCCAGCTCCTGCTGGTCGGCGCGGCCGTGCTCGCCTGGTCCCTCTCCTTCCCGGCGCCGTGGCTGCGGGCCGGGGCCTGGGCCGGGCCCGCCCTCCTGGCGGTGGGGGCGGTGTGGCTGTTCGCGCTGGCGTGGCGTTCTCTGCACCTTGTCGAACCCTCCTCCCTGCGCGAGCGCGCCGCGACCGCCTTCGGCCTGCGCTCGGGGATCTGGATGAGCGACCCGAGCTGGTACCAGGTCGCGGTCACCGAACGCATGGACCGGGCCGAGCAGGACACCGCGCCGGCGCGGTCCCCGGCGGGTGCGCCTGCGGACACACCGGTCGGCGCACCTGCGAGCGCACCCGGACCCGGTGGCCGGGTGTCCCGGTCCGGCCCGGGAACCCCGTTGACCGACAGCTCCAGCGCGCGCCCCGGTGGCCCGGATGCCGGTTCTGCGGAGTCCGAGGGCAGACCTGGTGGCCGGGACACCGGGTTCGGAGGCGAAAACCCCCTCACCACCCAGTTCCGGTCCTGGTTCCGGACCTGGTGGCCCACCGGCTTCCGCTCCCGGCCGGGTTCCGGTCCGCGCCTGCGGCTGCGTCCCCCGCGCGACGCCCGGTACCTGGTGCTGTGGCGGGACCTGCTCGGTATGCTCCGGGCGCCCTACCCCGTGCTGCGCGGATGCCTGCTCGGGTGGGGCGCGCTGGTGCTGCTGCGGACCGAAGCCCACCTGGACGGGGCCGCGGCGATCGGCTGGTTCCTGGCCCCGACGGTGCTGCTGTACCTGGCGGCCGCACAACTGCTGTCCGGGGCGCGGATGGACGTGGCGGACCCCCGCAGGGTCCGCTACCTGCCGCCCACCCAGTCCTTCGGCACTCTCGCCCTGATGCACGGAGTCCTGCCGCTGGTGTGCCTGTTCGCGGTGGTCGGGATCGCGGTGCCGTTCCTGCTGCTCGACGGCGCGCCGACCACCGACGCGGGTTCGCTGCTCCTGGTGCTGCCCGCGACCGTGGCGGGTGCGCTGGTCGGGGTGTACCGCGGCTGGATGCCCGACCACCTGACGGTCGGGGTCGAGACCCCGATGGGGAACACGGCACCGATCCAGATGGCGGTATGGCACCTGTCCGGCCTGCTGGGGTTGCTGGTCGCGGTCGCCCCGGTGGTGCTCGGCACCGGTCTCGGCCGGGGCCCCGGCGTGGTTCTGGGGCAGTGGTGGCTGGACGTGCTGTGGGTGCTGCTCGGTACCGCCTGGCTGGTGTCCTGGGCGCGCAGCCGGGCCCGTGCGAGCCTGGGCGCGTAGACCGCACCGACCGCGGAGCCTGCGGGAACCGACCCCGGGACCGTCCAGGGACCACACCAGGCCGCGTAGAGGAAGAAACCGGGTCATATTCTGCGATGTGCAGGCTCACCGCTCCGGCCGGCCGGAGCGGAGGGCAGCCGCACTCACGGAAGGCCCACCCGTGTGAACCGCTCGTCCCGCCCCCAGAAGGACTACCCCCAGCCCCCGTATCCCTGGCTGGGCCTGTCCACCGCCGCGGCCACACCGCTCCTGGTCCTGGCGGCTGGGTGGGAGAGCGGCCTGCTCATGGGATTCGGGATCCCCGTGGGCCCGGGTGTGACCGTTCCCGTCGGGCTGGTGATCGTGATCGTAGCGGCCTTCCCGCTGATGATGCCCTCGGACGTGCGCTACCTGGCCGCGGTGGTCTCCATGGTCCTGACGGGAGCGCTGGCGGTACTGCTGATCCGGCTCATCGGAGCGTTCCTGATCCCGGTCGTCGTCCTGCTGTTCTTCGTGTGGGCCACCAACCACCCGACTCTCGTCCAGGACATCATGGACTCCGAGGACCCCAGAGCCCCGAAACGACCCGAGAAGGGCCCTGGGGACGGCGGGTGACCCTCCCCGAACCGGTGGCCGACCGCGGGCGGGCCGTCCGTCCCCGACGGCCCGCCCGCGGTCGCGTGCGCCTCACGGCTGTCTCACAGCCGCCTCACAGCAGGGTCGTCCAGTAGCTCCAGAAGGCCTGCGCGACCGCGCCCACGACGACCAGGCCCCACACGGTCAGGACCACCGTGTGGTTGCGGGCCAGCAGACCGACCGGACCGCGCAGGGCGGACGGCACCGGCAGGTGCCCGGTACGCAGGTTGTGCAGCGTGACGTACCAGAAGAGGGGGATCGTCACCGCCCACACCACCATGCAGTACGGGCACAGCGCGCCGATCCGGTACAGGCTCTGAAAGATCAGCCAGTGCACGAACACCGCACCGAACACACAGCCCGCCTGAAGCCCCAGCCAGAACCACCGCCGGAACCCCGACTCCGTGCCACCGGTCCGGGCGAGCAGCGCGGCGCCGACCGCCGTGACCACCGCGAAGCAGGCCACCCCGATGATCGGATTGGGGATCCCGAACACCTCGGCCTGCGGGGTCGCCATCACCGTCCCGCAGGACAGCACCGGGTTGAAACTGCACGCGGGAACGTGGTCGGGGTCGGCCAGGACCCGGATCTTCTCCACCAACAGCGCGGTGGCCGCGATCAACCCGACCAGCCCGCCCACCAGCAGCACCCACGGCAGGGCCCTGCTGATGACGGGCACGTCGGCGCCGGGGTTCGGGGAAGCGGTGGTGTCCTGCCCGGTCGGAGGGGTCATCGCTCCAGCTCCGAGTCGATCATCGCGGACAGGACCTGGTGGCTCGGCATGCTCGGGGCGAGGCGGCCGTTGACGTAGATGGTCGGGGTGCCCTGCACGCCCAGCGCGAGGCCGTCGTCGAAGTCGGCCTGGACCCGCTCCCGGGTCTCGGCGGCCTCCATGGTCTCGACGAACTCGTCCGTGTCCAGTCCCAGGTCCTCGGCGAAGCCCACGAAGACGTCGCTCCGGTCCTCCTGGGACCCGCCCCACTCGCCCTGGGTCTCGAACATCCGCTGGTACATCTCGTCCAGGGCGTCCTGCTGGGCGGCGGCCTCGACCGCGGCCGCGGCCGGGCCGGAGTTGTGGTGGCCGGGGAGCGGGAAGTAGCGGATCACCGTGTCGATCCGGCCGTCGTAGTCCTCGCGGATCTGCTCCATCACGGGGTACTGCGCGCGGCAGGCCTCGCACTCGAAGTCGAGGAACTCCACCACCGTGACCCGGGCGCCCTCCACCTGGTCGAGGTAGCGGCTGTCGTCCCGCACGAGCACCTCGGCGGGGGCGGTGGGCTGTTCCTCGGGAGAGGAACCCGGCGTGGTCGGTGCGGCGGAGCCCTCCGCCGCCGAGGTCTCGTCGTTCCGATCCAGGTGGACGAGCAGCCCGATACCGAGGGCGGCGACGAGGAGGAGGGCGAGGGTGACGATCAGGTTCTTGCTCATGGGATTCCCAGTGGTCCAGATGCGGGTGCGGGCACGCGTGTGAGCCCCGCGGTCACGGGGGAGCGGGGCTCGGAGGCGCTTCTAGACCCGCTGGACGCAGAGGAGGGTGAGCAGGCAGTACCCGTGCGGGGACGCGGGGTCCCGGCGGGAGCGGCGCGAGGAGGGCCCGGCCCGGGGGACGACCGGGACGCACAGGAGCAGCGCGGAGCCGAACGCGAGCACGGGGTGCGCGGTCAGCAGGCCCTGTTCGTCCGGCGTGGGGCAGGCGTGGAGGTGGTCCCGGTCGGCGGAGGCGTCCGAGGACACCACCTGCTCCGCGGAGACCCCCGCGCCCGACGTCGCCTCACCCGGTGAGGCGGACCCGGGATAACACAGGGCACAGAGGAAGCAGAGCACCACAAGGGCGAGCAGGGGCGTCGCGAGGAGCCCCAGCCGCCGTGTGGTGGTGTGCCCGTCCATGGGGGAACTGTAGCGGTGGGTGCGCGAAGGCGGGGCTCCGGGTGCTTTGTCCCGTACTCCGCACACGAACCCCGCTCTGCCCGGGGACTCCCGGGTACAACGGAGCGGGGCGGAGTGCCGGCCCCGCCCCGCTCGCTCCTCGGCACTCTTCGCCGGGGCCTTCAGTGGATGCGGCGGTTGAGGGCCTCCACCACGTGGACGTCGGCGACGGTGACCCTGAGATCCCCCGAACCCAGAGGGGACACGGTCGCCGACCGCACGTAGACCCCGTGGCTCCACCTGCGGGCGGTCTGGTCCGGGACGGCCTTCGCACCCAGTTTGGCCAGCGCACCCGCGGGGCCCGCCTTCAGTCTGAGCTGCCAGGACGCCCGCAGCACCGACTGCCCCCGGTAGTCGCTGTGCTCCAGCAGCGGCAGCATCCCCACCAGCCGGCCCTCCTGGCGGCCGGGGTGGTCGGGCAGTACCTCCAGCGGATACCGCTGCCCCGCGTCGGTGCCCCGCACGACCTCCAGTGCGAAGGTCGTCCCCTCGGGGACGGGCGTGCCCAGGAACACCTCGAAGCGCAGTTGGCCGCCGTGGCGCCCCGCCGGCCGCGCCCGGACCCGGTCCACCGGGAGCGTCGGGGCCAGCGGGGAGGTCAGCAGCCCCAGCCGGTCGTTGACCGTGTAGTACGGACGAACCCTGCTGCCGAGGCCCCGCTGGGGGTGCACCTGCTGGGACGCGTACTCGATGATCTGCTTGTACCCCACCACACCGGACAGGTGCCGGCCCACCGTGTACTCGGTGCCGTCGGACAGGACGACCCGCATCTCCCACTTCTCGGAGTCGCCCTCCCGCCCGCGCACCACCAGTTCGGGATCGATGACGGAGGTGAACTCGCCCCCGGACGCGACCGCGGACGGGAACTCGCGGCGGGTCTGGGGGGAAGCGCGCAGCCGCACCACCAGACGGGCCCGGGCGTCGGGGCGCTGCCTGCCGAGCAGCCTGCCCTGCACGGTGATCAGCCCGTCCGCGATCTCCACGTGGGAGATCTCCGCGTGGTGCTCCGAGCGCCGCACGTGCAGCACCAGTCGGCCCTTCGGGGACCGGGCGGGTACCACGAGGGAGACCTCACCGGTCTGTTCGGGCGACAGCGGGAACCCGTGCTGGTGGATCTCGACGTCCCGTACCGGGGTCTCCACCCCCTCGTCCACCCGGAACACCTGCCACGTGCCGGTGACCAGGCCCGTCGGGGGAGCGGCCACGGTGGTGGACCCGCCCGTGCCCTGTCCTGGCACGAGCGGCCCGGCCTGATGCGCCACCCTCGTATCCGGTGTGCCGACACCCGTCCGGGAGGCGTCCACCACCACACGCCCGTCGGCCCCCGGGACCAGCTCCAGCCTTCGCCCGGGCTTGGCCAGCACCACCCGCTCGGGGATCCTCCCGGAACCGGATCCGGCGATCCCCTCGACCGGTCCGAACGACATCACCGCCACCCCGTCCGGGCCGACCTCCACCCGGCAGGAGGCGGGCGGCTCGGGGCGCGGAGCGGGCAGTCCCAGTCCCGGCGGGGACGGCAGCCCCACCCCCGCGAGCTCGGAGAACAGCTCCTCGTGCAGCCGCACCACGTTGGCCGGGTCGAAGCGTTCCGAGTCGGTGAGCGCCGCCGAGGACATCCGGCGCCGCAGCGGGTCGTCGCCCATCAGCTGGGCCAGTCCTTCGGCGATGCCCGGTGCGGACCTGTTGGGCACCAGCAGCCCGTCCTCCCGGTCCCGGATGATCGACGCGGGTCCGTGCGGGCAGTCGGTGCTCACCACCGGCAGCCCGGAACGCATGGCCTCCACGATGGTCATTCCGAACGGTTCCTCGCTGGAGGTCACCGCCGCGAACGCCCCCTGCGCCCACGCCTCCTCGACCCTCGGGTGCGGACCCATCAGCCACACCCGGTCCTGCAGATCCAACGAACGCACGAGCCGTCCGAGCGCCCCGCGCCGGCTGCCCCGCCCGTAGATCCGCAGCGTCCAGTCCGGGAACTCGTCGCTGACCATGGAGAACGCCTGCACGAGCAGGTCGTGCCGCTTGCTGGGGGCCAGCCTGCCCGCGGAGACGATCGTGCGCGTGTTGTGGCCGTTCACGGTGAAGGGCGGTGCGGGCACCGAGTTGGGGATGGACAGCAGCCGGACCCCCGGCATCGGCATCCGCTCCGCGTAGGTGCGCGCGTCGGCCTCGGTGACGGTGACGAACGCGTCGAGGTTCGGGTACTCGGCGGCCATGACCCGCCGGAGCTCCTCGGAGTGCTGTTCGTAGGTGAGGTGCTCCTGGCCGACCTTGACGACCCGGCGGGGCGCTGCCCGCGCGATCACCACGTTGAGCCCGGGGCGGGTGCCCACGACCACGTCGGCGTCGGTGGTGGCGAGATACTCCTCGAGGCGGTCGTCGGTGAGGCGGCTGTGGGTACTGCCGCGCCCGTCCTCCACGGGGAAGAGCAGCGGCGGGAGCCCGGCCCGTTCCGACCCCTCGTACAGCGGACGCCCCCCGACGCCGGTCGCCTGGTCGCCCTGCTGACGGATATCGACCAGCGGCCGCAGGCTGACCTGGGCGGGGACGGGGAGGACGGGCTCGGCGCGGTGCCGGAACACCGAGACGATCTCCACCTCGTGCCGCGCGGACAGCGCCGCCGCCTGGTTGGCGACCGTGCGCACGGTTCCGCCGATGCCGTACATGTCGTTGATCAGATAGGCGATCTTCACTGAACCCCCAAGTCCTCGACGCCGCCCTGTGCACGCGAACACAGGGCGGCGTCGGCCCCCGTTGCCCCACATCGAGCCGAAGCCCCCTACCAGGGGCGATGTGGGGATTGAGCGATCAGGCTATGGGCGTTTTAGTGCTAAAGATCCGAATCTGTCCAGGACTGTCCAAAGGTTTGCCGCCCCCTGTTGGTGTTTTGCGGCGAGTTCACGGAGCCGAGAACGACAGGCCCGGAGAAGGGGTACCGGGACGAAGGCGCACACGCCGCGCCACCGGCATCGTCGACAGCGCGCCCGCCGGAGGCGAGACTTCGGAGAGACACCGTCCGCACACGGGAGAGGGCGTCTCGCGATGCCGTGGTCCACGATCCGACACGCTGCGTCCGCGGCACTGGCCCCGGTCCTGCTGGCCGCGCTCGCGGGCTGCTCGGCCCCCGACGGCCCGGCCGAGTCCGCCGCCGCGCCGCCGCCGAGCGCATCACCCACCCCGTCCGCCGTCGCGCCCCCACCCCTGCGCCTGGACTCCGAGTTCACACGCCTGGAGGAGGAGTTCGACGCCCGGCTCGGCGTCTACGCGCTCGACACCGGTACGGAGCGGTCGGTGGAGTTCCAGGCCGACGAGCGGTTCGCCTACTGCTCCACCTTCAAGGCCCTGGCCTTCGGCGCCGTGCTCGACCGGACCTCCCTCGAGGACCTGGACCGTGTGGTCACCTACTCCGAGGACGACCTGGTCTTCCATTCCCCCGTCACCCAGGAGCACGTGTCCACCGGTATGACGCTGCGCGAGATCGGCGACGCCGCACTGCGCCACAGCGACAACACCGCCTCCAACCTGCTCTTCGAGGAACTGGGCGGACCGGAGGGCCTGGGCGAGGCCCTGCGCGGGATCGGCGACGACGTCACCAGCGTGGACCGGACCGCGCCGGAGATGGCGGAGGCGGTCCCAGGCGACGAGCGCGACACCAGCACCCCGCGCGCGATGGCCGCGAGCCTGCGCGCGTTCGCCCTGGAAGACGTCCTGCCGGAGGAGAAGCGCGACGTCCTCGTCGACATGATGCGGGACAACACCACCGGCGACGGCCTGATCCGCGCCGGGGTCCCCGACGGGTGGGAGGTGGGGGACAAGACCGGTGCGTGCGGCTACGGGACCCGGCACGATGTCGGCGTGGTCTGGCCGCCGGGTGAGGAGCCGATCGTCCTTGCGGTCATGTCCAGCCGCGACGAGGAGGGAGCGGGTTACGACGACGCCCTCATCGCGCAGGCCACCGCGACAGCGGTCGATGCCCTCGGCTGACCCCGGGAGTCGGCGCAGGCCGTGCGGGGACGGCGCTGTCGCGTCCCCTGCCCTTGGAAGAACGGGTCGCGTGCGCTCCCGAGCTGCGGTGGCCGCCTGCGGACCAGCGGTCGTACCGGCCTGACCTCGGGAGGGGATTCCGGAGCGGAGGGGTCCGCTCCCCCGTCCCTCGGCAAGGGAGCCGGGAGCGAGGACGGGGGAGCGGTGGAGGGAGACGGCACGGCCGGGTTCCGGTTCTTGTGGACACGGTCGGGACGGGTGCTCGGAGACCCTCCAGGCCCGAGCACCCCCGACCACGGAACCCGACCTGCCGAAGCGGGGCCCGCCCCCCGTTTCGGTGCCGTCTCCTGGCTTGTGGTCATGCGTGCTGCTGGGGGTAAGCGTCTGCGTGGCGGTGCGGAGGGGCGCACCTGTTGGACCGCTGACAGGTTCCGTACTCCCACCGAAAGGACTGTTGTTTCTAGCGAACAACGTTCGGTGGTTGACTTACCTATCTCGTCTCGCTGAGAGCAACGCGACGTTGCTTGTGATGGACACACTGCCGGAATAGTTGGCAAAAGTCGTGGGTTACGACGGACTTCCTGTGGCCGAATCCGGCCACTGTCAGGAAAAGCCAGGTCGCAGAGGGTGAGGGGAGGCGAGGTGAAGGAGGGATGGGCTTGCGTCAGGTGAGGCCCGCGCCGCTGAGGCGGGGCAGGGGAGGCATCGCCACGCCGGGGTCGCGGGTTCGGATGTTCAGCGGCTCAGACGGTGCCTGCGTCTCTCCACTCCCGCGGGAGAATCACACGGTCGGTGGTGCTGTTCGAGACCGACTCCAGTAGACCTTCCGGAGCCTCACCGCTTGCTGCGGAAAAATTCACCCGCGCACCAGCGAAGTCAGCAGCGGAGAAGATCACGGATCCGCCCTTGAATCGGGTGTTCGAGAAGTCCACGTTTCCGCTGGTGAAGTGGGCGTGAGCGAAGTCCACCGTGCTGCTGGTGAAGTGGGCGCCCCGGAAGTCCAAACCGTCGATGACGGCCCCGCTGAAGTCGTAGTCCTTGCCGCGCCAGCGGGTGTCCTTCCGCAGGCGGTCGCCGATGATGCGCAGGATGGTGTGCCGGACCTCGCGCATGGAGTCGAACTGCTGCTTGAGCTCGCGGTACCTCTCCTTGGCCGCTGCGGACTCGCCCTCCCGGGGCTCCTTGGGTTCGGGTGAGTAGGGCATGCGGATGTAGGCGCACAGGATGTCGATGACGGTCTGAACCAGGTCCTCGCGGTTCTTGGGTGCGTCGTCGGCGAGGTTGGCCAGGGCATACACCGCGCCCAGGCGGACGGCGGGGTGTTCGCTGCCGAGTTCCGTGTAGGCGTTGGTGAAGCGCTCGTCGAACAGCTTGAGTTCCTGGCGTTCGGACTCGGCCTCGGTGGTGACCTGCCGGCGGTAGTTGATGACGAGCAGGGCGGTGGCGCCCAGCCCGGCGACGATCGCGAACGCGCGCACGGAGATCGCGTTCAGGTGCCCGACCGTGAACTCGTCCGGTGTGGTGGGGACCCTGGCGCCCATCGCCCACCAGGTCCCGGCGATGATCAGCCCGACCGCCGCGCTCACCGCCACGATCACCAGCGCGATGAGGACCGGCAGGGGAAGGGGCTTCCGCGGTGCGGTCCTCTCCGCGGATTCGGGGGTGCGGCGAGGACGCAGGCGAAGAAGTGCGATGACCACCCCGGCCAGACCCGCCACCGACCAGAACACCAGGCCGGCCCCGGGCAGCTCCGAGATCCAGGAGAACACCGGCCCGAGGAGTCGCAGGCTCGCCACCACGAAGACCGGCCCGCTGAGGCACAGGAGCACCAGCCAGACGGCCCGGTAGGGGGACAGCCAGTCCCGGAAGCGGGTCAGGTGGGGCTGGACGAGCGCCCATCCATATTTGGCTGCTGACCCCAAGGTGCGCACGAATCCGGCCAGGCGTTTGCTGACGGTGGCCCGAGGAGCAGGCTTCGGCTCAGGGACGGGATCGGAACTGGACTCCGGGGAGGGCTGGCCTGGGGGGCTGTCCATGGGGGAAGGGTAGTCGAGTGGTGCCCTGGGAGAAGAGACGGAAAAGGGAAAGGCGAAGGGCCGAAGGGTCTGACAGAAGCGGGGCCAGGAAGGAGACCGGATTCGGCCAGTTTCGGTGTCGGCACGGCCCGCGTCGGTAGCCTGTGCCCGATCAGCGCTTCCGAGAGATCCGAAGAACCCGAGAGAGCGGTGGGACACGCGGTGGCCGAACTGGTGGCGTTCACGGACGACGACGGGTCCCAGCTGGTGGTAGAGGTGGCCGACTCCGATACCGGTCCGCACCCGGTGGGCGTCAGGGTGGACGGTGCGACGGCCGCGTCCAAAGGGCTCGGCGAGACCATGGAGACGCTCCAGAACGTGGTGGGGGTGCTGCTGGGCCAGCTGCGTCAGATGTCGCTGAGTCCTGAGCGTCCGGACGAGGTCACCGCGGAGTTCGGGGTCAAGTTCACCCCCGAGGTCGGCGCCGTCATCGCGAAGGTCGCGGGAGAAGGCCACATCACGGTCCAGGTGAAGTGGAATGCCATGGGGTCGGCGCCGACCGGTACCAGCTGACCGGTGCACGCTCCTCGCGATCTGCCCGTCTCCTCTTCCTGGGCACCGCTCGCCACTCAGTGTCAGCGGCAGCACCTAGCGTTGCAGGTCGATGGGATCTCACCAGGAGGCATACTCGGTGTTGACGTCGGACGAGGCGGTTGCTCAGCTTGACGACAGGTCCTCGGCGAAACGCCGTGCTGCTGCGAAACGACTGCGCAAACTCGCT
This sequence comes from Nocardiopsis ganjiahuensis DSM 45031, assembly GCF_000341085.1. GTDB lineage: Bacteria > Actinomycetota > Actinomycetes > Streptosporangiales > Streptosporangiaceae > Nocardiopsis > Nocardiopsis ganjiahuensis. Next base: position 198,342 of record NZ_ANBA01000017.1, read on the forward strand.
GTCACGGACGCTGGCCCGGCGCTGTTGCTGGCTCTCCAGCGCGAGGTTCTCGACATGCGCACTTGGGAAACCCAGTACCAGATGGCCATGGCACTCGGAGCGTGCGATCACCGGTCGGCGGTCCCGTTCCTGAGTGATCTGGCTCAGCGGCCCCTGGAAGCCAAGATGGTGTACGTCGCCCTCGGCGACTCGATCGTGCGGCTGCGCAACGCGGAAGAGGGAGTTTCAGTCCCGGTGCGATGGTGCCTGGACAGGGGAATGCCCATGCTTGCCGATGGAGCCTTCCGCGCTGTCGCCATGCTGCGCGCGGTGCCGGAGCCGGAGACCGTCGACTACATCCTCGATTTTCTGGCACCGCTGCACTCTCACGATGGACTGCACTTCTGGGTGGCTGCGGCAGCAGCCGGATGGCCAGGTGAGCGGGTCCGTGCATTCTTGGAGAGGTGCGAGGCAGGTCCGCGGACGGACGTGGCTGACGCGGCGGCTACATCGTTGGAAGGCAAGTACCAGACGTATCGCCCGCTCTAGCGTGGTCCGAACGACCTTGGCGCATAGTTGTGCCGGATGGGTTCATCTCAGCCGGCGGTACCACCCGTTGGAACAGCACCCGCACCTGCTCCGGCACCGATCGCGCAACCAGATCCGTCATGCCCGGTCCAACGAACGATCACGCCATAAGAAACGACGTCTTAGTAAGTTTTGGTGCTCTGCCAGTAGCGCCAGGCCGAGCAGGGGGAGCCGTAGGACTCCTGGATGTGGTTCAGGCCCCAGTCGATCTGTGCTGAGGCGCTGTCCTGGAACCCGGAGGGCAGCGAACCGTGCACGGCCGGATTGAAGCCGACGATCCCGCGTGCCCCCGTCTCTGGGTCCACCAGCTTGGGATCCCAGCTGGACATCTGGCTCCACAGGTTGTCCAGGCAGGTCCACTCCTCGTCCGTCCAGTTGTACGGATCAGCGGAGGCAGCCTGCATCCCGAGGTTCTTGTTGTCGCTGAGGTTCGAGTTGTCGTTACCCCACTCGTACTGCTCGGGCGCGTCCGGTCGCTCCTCGTCCACCCAGGTTTCCTCACCGCAGCCGGGGCCGTTGACCAGACACACCATCTGCCGGACGCCCTCGTTGAAGGTGGCGCTCACACCCGAGGTGTACACGGTGGTGATAATCAGCGCGGCGAGGATGATCACCCCCGCGGTCTCCACGAACGCCGCCCCGCGGTCCTGTTCGCTCGCACGCGCGGACCGGAACCAGCCCAGGGCGTTGTCCCGCCAGCTCGTGACCCGCGGCGGGCGGTCGCGATCGTCGGTGCGGCCGGGGGGACGGTTGGGCGAGGGGCGTTGCGTGTCCCCGAGTTCGGGACTGTGGGGGGTGGTCAACTCCTCCTCCAGAAGAGTTCAGGAGTGATCATGGGAGCAGTGCTCAGGATATAGGAATACCCTCGATCGGGTCGAACCCCGGGATCTCGAGATGGATCTCATTGACATCCGCAGGAACAGGAAACATCGACCAGTAGGCTACCTGCTCTCCAGGGCCGATCCGTTCCTTGAAATCTAAGGATGAAACCCCGGAGCAGAGGCAGGCGTCCGTGCTGTCCATTACCGGATGGAATCGTTTGGCCATATCCGACGAGGTTGCGGTGACACCGGAATAAGGGATATTGGAGTAAAGGTATGAGTCTCCGGTGGGCCAGTCAAAATAGACGTCTTCCCCGCCGTCATTGCGGATGCTCCATGTTACAGAAAGGAAGGATTCTGAATCGTCTCTTTCTGCCGCATGAACCTCGGCTGACAGCCCTGAGCTGAAATCCGTGTTTGATGTCGAGGCTCCCAGGGTGTCCAAGTCATCAGTTCTCGGAACCGAGGAAGCAAGCGCCCCAGAAGAAGTTATAGCTGGAGCGATTGCAACTAGAGTAGCTAGTCCGACGGCTCGAAAAATTCCTCTCATTGTTCCCCTACTTCTCGAAGGTGACGCTAACTCTACGATTGCGCTCGCGTCCCTCTTCTGTTGTGTTGTCGGCGATGGGATCTGCGGATCCGTGGCCTTCGGATTCGAATGATATGCCTTGTCGGGTAACCAAGTCACTCAGGGTGGATTCGACGCTGTCCGCACGTTCTTTGGAAAGTGGAAGGTTTACGGAGTCGCTGCCGGTGTTGTCGGCATGGCCGTCGATGGAAACAACAATGGAACTCGCGTCATCGATTTCCCGAGCTACTTGCTCCAGGATCTCTTGTGCCTCTTCGCTAAGTGCAGAACTGTTTGTATCGAAGAGGATGTCCGAAGAAAGGATGATGCTGACCTCGTCTCCACTTTCGGTCCGCCCGGTCTGGTCTCCCTCGAGGCTATCGGAGATTAGGGTGAGGTTGAGAATTTCGTCGCCTGCGAGGTTGCCAGTCTCTACTGACTCCGAAGAATCGCTGATGGGAACATCGAGCATTGGCGGCGCCAGGGGGGTGATGACGGTCATGCTCTGTACGTCGGCAGGTGGATTTGGATAGACAACCCAGAGTTCTTCGGTTGCTCCGCCTGCCAGTGCTTCTGAGAGTGCGTTGCAGAAGCAGCTCTCGTCAGCGTGCTTCAGGCTTAGATAACGTTTCTGGCTTTTGCTGTCTATGAGGCTGACCTCGCTCGCGCTGTCCTCGTCCTTGCTCCCGGAGAGGCCATATCCGAGAATAAAGCTTTCGGAAGATTTGTTTGTGATTCCCATGCGCAGGCGGAGTAAATCATTCTCCAGTCTTTCAAGGGCATAGATATCGATTTGGAGATCTGATCCGAGATCAGTCGCTGTGGTTGTTGAACTGGCGATGACGTTCGTGGATTTCCCTTCGCCATCAGGCTGCTCTGCTTCACCTCCCCCCTGTTCCTCCGATGATTCGTTGGGGCGATTGGGGGCGCCATCCGGATTCACTACACAGCCAGAGAGGGTGAGGGCGAGCGAGGAAATCAGGGCTGCCGCCAACAGACTTCTTGTTCTCGCTTCCCTCGAGAGAGGCCTGTTCTCTGGCATCAAACTCTTCCTTCTCCTCTGTCTTTCTGTGGCATGATTTCTGATGTGGAAAATACGAGATCACGGGGGGTTGAGGGTGGTCCTGATCGTGCGGCTGATTGCTTGCACAATGGTGTCTGCGATTCCGCTTCCCATGAGAAGGGCGGCGACCAATCCGACGAACACAAGGATCGCGCCGTACTCGACGAAGCCGGCGCCCCTGTCACCATCCTTCTTCGAAACAGGCAGGGTGAAGGTGCTGAGCTTGGCCCAGGCTTTGTTCGTGAGGTTCACAGATTGACTCCTCGGGAGTGGGGGATACGTGTGCTGCTTTTGCTCAGGCACCGGGCGTCGGGGCAGAACAGCACTGAGCACCCCTTCGCTAGAAGTGGTGGGGTGATTGCTCGCAGGCTGAGGTGGTCGAAGGTGGGGCGGGCTGCTTTCACAGCGGGTGAAGCATGGCAACACCGTGCCAAGCAGGGCTTCGAAAGCACCCTGGGGCGCTACTGCCTCTGGCATCCCTGAGAGAGGGGAGGACGGCCGTCGGTGGACCGAATGATTGTGGGTTTCCGTCAGGAACACCCATGCTGCCCTTGTCACCTTTGCTGCTCTCGCTGCTGCAACCTCAGTTGCTGTTGGTGCAGCTGACTGAATGGGGTGGGACTCGTGGCCCTGCTTCTCAGCCCGGTTGTCGAACAGGGGAGCGCGGTCGTCACGGTCACCTCCTTAGCGGTGCTGGGCTGGTCAGGGCCGGAAATAACCTCTGTGAGGAAGTCCGGAATCCCGTGCTGCGCCGGTAGGTTCGGGGCCGCGGATCGCGGAGCTCCGGACCTGTACCACTCCACTATCGGACATGGCACTGTGCTCTATCCCAGCTTCTGGCCGGATGTGGCCACGTGGGTTCTTGGTTCACGTCGGCCACAACGGTACCTGAGACTTCTTCGTGGTCTGCAAAACCCCAAGTGAAAGGTGGTCTTCATGATGCCCCCGTTCGCCAACGGACGGTGGTGCGCGTGGGACTTGGCGCACCGGGGCTTAGTGTTAAAAACGCAGGTCAACGCGGAGATACCTGGCTCATCGCATTGAACTGTTCAGTTCTGGTACCCCTCAGCTCTGCGCTGGCCGGAGCCCCTTGTCGACCGCGGCCGGTAGGGGTAGACAAAGCGCGCCCCCACGGCTCACGGCACCAGGGTGAAGAGACCGAGGAACAGAAGGTAGAGCGACAGCCGTACAGCGACTTGCCAGCCCATCGGCTCAAAGAGCTTGGGGTGCTACATCAGGCCGCCTCGCCTCATCGTCCTTGCCTCTTCCTTCGCTCCTGAGGGGGTATCTCCCTTCTTGCTACCCCTCGGCAGAAGATAGTGGGGCTGATCGGTGAGAGTTTTGGGGCCGGTATCCGGGGAGCCCTGTAGCTCACCCTGAGCACCAGTCACATGGCTGGGGGAGCGGAAGCAGGCCTACGAACCGTTGCTCCGGTTGCCGTTTATCTCCAGCTCCGGCGTGTAGGGATGATCCTGGCCTGAGTAGGAGAATTCTTGGTTCGACACCTGTGCGTTTTGTTTGGAGGAAATCGATGGAGCAATATTTTAATCCCACTGGGTGGGTTGCCATCTTCTCGGGAACGGAGTCCGTGACTGGAAGGGCCCGAGACGTCGAGGCATGGCGGGAAAGTGACGGGGCGGCGCTGGTGGTTGACACCCAAAAGGGATGTCTGCGTGCTGTCTTCGACTACGAAGATTTTTCGCACCTGGAAAAGGCAAACAAGATCGCCGCAGTTTTGCCAGGAGGAGGATGGGGTGTCTTCTGGCGGGACGAGGGGGAGATCGACCCCGTATTCGTTTGGTTGGTTTCCAGCAATGGTCGCCGTATAATTCCCGTGACGATGGACGAAGCTGGGGAAGTGAATGTTGCGAACTGTAATGATGGCCTCGTAAGGCCCGGTGGGAGTGATCCCGAGCCTGATAGCGACTGATCGGCCCCGTCACATTTGGCTCGTGTGGGCAGGGCGACTTCGTCTGATCTGCGCGCGTGTGGATCACGCCGGAGTCGTGTTCCTGTATGGCCCAGATCGTCGGACGGGTGTGCTCATCGGCCTGGTCTTCACGATCGCTCTGGGGTCAAGGAGACTCGCCAGCCAGTGGGAGAAGTCTGAGAAGTAAGGTACGCGTGGTGAGCGTGATCGGGGCTCATCGCATCCTCCCCTGAATCCCCTACGGAGTACTTGATGGAGAAGAAGCTTCCGCTCGCGGTGCGGGCCCAGCGGGTTCTGCTGTGGTTCCTGTTCGTGATGATGATCGGTAACGGCCTGATTCTGATCGTGGAGGCCGGGGGCGGAGCGTTCGGGATCGGTTATGCCCTCCCCTACTTCGCGCTGGGTGCCTTCCTGGCGGTTCTCGCCGCGAAGATCAAGACCAGGGCCAAGTGGATCCGGATCAGTCTGATCGTGTTGTACAGCGTGATGATCTTCCTGCAGGTCAGCCGAATGCTCGGTGGTGACCTCGGTGGGTTCATCGGGTTGCCCTTCCCGATCTTCGGGCTGGTGTTGGCACTGCGTCGCACGTCCCGTGAGTTCTTCGCCGGTCCTTGAACCGTTCCCCGAATCGGTAGTGTCCGCCCCTCCTCTGGCAAGGCAGTGATGTCCGAACACCCTCGCATTCCGCCGCCGCCGAACTCCGTTCCCCCCGGATCGCGGCCCCCGGGACTTCCACGGCCGATGCCTCCTCAGCCAGGGCCTCCTCCGGGGCCTCCCCACCCTGGGTTGCCACAGCCAGGGCACCAGTATGCGCAGTCTCCGCAGTGGGCTGCGGGACCACCTCCCACCCCGCTCAGCAGTGAGGGGGCGGTGTCGGTTGATGGCCCGAAGATGCCGATCCAGCTCCAGGTCCAGCGGATCATGCTCTTCCTCATGCCGGCGTGGACCGTGCTGATGCTGCCCAGTCTGATCAGGTGGGAGAACGTCCATCTGTTCGGTGTCTGGGACGCCTTGCTAGCCGTGTGGCTGGCCCTGCCCGGTGCGGCCGCGCTGGCCTGCGGGCTGCTGATGAGCCGTGGTGGCAGGGCGGTGCTCTCCTCCATCGCGGGGTTGTGCGTCACGATCGTGGCGCTGAACCTCTGGTCCGTCGGGCTGGGCGGTCCGCCGGTGCTGCAGGCGATTCCGTTCACGGTGCTCACCGCGATCCCGTTGTGTTTCCCCTCGTCATGGCGGTATGCGCGGGCGCGACGGGAACATCGCCGGGCTGCGGTGGACACGGACCTCTGAGCGTCGTGTCGCAGGCCGGTTCCGAGTCCGTGCGGACAACGGCGCCGGTCGTACACGGATTCCCTGCCGCGATGGGGAAGTGAGCTGCTTTCCTTTTTGCTCCGGGAGCCCTGGTGGTACTGGCGGGTGCCGACGGGATCGCGAAGTACCTGTCGGAGTGGGGGATGGCTCACGTGCAAGTGGAAAATTCAGGAACGTTCAAGCCGATTTAGGGGGGCGGTTGATTTATCGGGTGGCGATCTCCAGGTCAGGTGACGGCTACGTGTGGCATGCTCGTCGTCAGCAGTCCGATTTGGTGGCAAATTCGATTGATTTTGTCATCTATAAGTCCGAGAATCCTGCGAGAGAGAACTCCGACGAAGTCTGTGAGGTCTTCTCGGGGGTTTCACTGGCTGAGCTGGTGAGTATTCGATCTGATTTTCCCGAGTATGGGAAGGGGGGTGATGTCAGTCTTTCCATTGGGGGTATTCATGCAATTTACGCCACACTGCTTTCGTGCTCCAATTGGATGGCTTCGGAAGAAGATTTTTGGAACAGGTTGGGATTCTTCAGGGAGAATGCTGGAAGGTTGGCTCAGGGGTTTCTGCTGGCACTGATGAGGCATGATGTGCTGGAACGGCGTGCCGATCAGTTGGAGGGCCCGGATGCGCCCGGTGAGCGCGGCTGACCTTGCCTCTGTGGCTCAGCGTACGCCGAGTGCATTGATGAGGTAGACGAGGGTGTCCTCGGCTCCGATGCGGACCTCAGGTTGGTTCGCTTTCTGGTTCGTTGCGGCCTCGGTGACCGCCACGGACCAGTGCCCCTTCCGGGTTCCTGATCGGGGGTGGACGGACATGATCGACCTTGAGCCGGGTGTCTGGCTGCAGACAAGGAATGCTAAGCACATGAGAGAGTTTGATTCTGATAAGAGAAATCGGATCCCTGGAATAAAGGGTCAATCCATCCCCGCGGGGAAGCCAGGGGGATGTTGATGGGTGCTTGGGTTTGGATTCTGGAGGGGTTCGATCGGGAGTCGGGCGGTTTTCGTGAGCGCCATGAGCTTCCCGAGCTTTCCGACCTCGATGCGATGCATCTTCTCGGATCGGAAGAGCTTGGGGATGGCGACCTGTATGAAATTTCTGAAGATTCCCTCGTGCGGCTCTCGCTCCGGTTCGGATTGAAGGTTTTTCCCAAGCACTTGGAGTACTTGCTGGGGCGAGAAGCCTCACCCTCTTCTTTGGCCTAATGGCTGGTCGGTGTTTGCTTTGATGAAAATTGCTCCAGAGGGTAAGCGTGAGGGCATGCTTGTGTTGGCCGCCGAGGAGTTGTGCTCCCACAGGTCCTAGCTCATTCGATGGGTGTGCTCATCTGCCTGGTCTTCGCGATTCCTCTGGGATCAAGGAGGCTCCCTCCAGCGGGAGAAGGACGAGAAATCGCCGGGCTGTGAATGATGCGATTCGACTTCGGGATGGAAGGAGGGTTCCTGTGAAAAGGGCTGGGCGAGGCATCGAAGTCGCCAATAGTCATATTCAAGCCATTGGCCACGCTCATGCTGGCAGGTGTGCAGGGCTGGGGAGGGGGCGTCCTGGGGTGGGTGTCTGTTGATGGATGGCGGACTGCAACTGGTAATAGATCTTGTTTGTGAATTCCCATCTCTTGAAGATGCTTATGAGTCCCACTTGTTCAATGAGGGCGAGGTGCTCCCGCACGTCTTTTTTTGGGATGTGACAAATGAAGTCATTGATTCTTTTCTGGCGGACGAGCCCCATGCCCTGGAGTGGAGTTCCCTACTTGATTTCCTGGAACTGAAGTTTCGCAATGGAGAATCAGGCGTGAGGTCGGTTATCGGTACATCATTTCTTTGGTATCTTCCACATCCGGGGGCCCCAGGGTGTGAGATTGTCAATTTCCTGGGGTTCAGTATGGCGCTTAAGTTTCGTGATATCCGGCCTCAGGGGTAATTGTTCATTTGGGAGTGCTGCGGCCCCGCGTCCCCTGCTGCCCGGGCCTCCAGAGTCCGGCCCCCCACAGCCGGGGCCTCCGCGCTCAGGGCACCGCAGGTTCGTGCCTCCGAATCCAGGAGCTCAGCAGCCGGATCCTCCGCGGTGGGCCGAGGGTAGGCCGCTGGTCCTTCCCGGCGCCGCAGGCCGATCTCTGAGCTTCGCGTCGCACGCCGGTTCCGAGTCCGTGCGGGCAACGGCGCCGGTCGTACGCTGATTTCCCGCCCCGCGGAGAATGTGAGCGGCTTTCCTTTTCCGTTGACGCAGTTCAGAGGGCCTGTTCCGAGTTCTGGCCACAAGCGGCCAGGGGACAGGGATATGCCGGGATATGGGGGCCCCTAGGATTTCGCTGTCCCCTGCAATCCCAACAGAGCGGACCCCCTCATGATGCGCCGTATTCACGACCCTGATAAAGGGGCCTCCTTCGTTGAGTACGCGGCCGTCATCGCGCTGGTCGGTGTCATCATCGCCGCCCTGCTCGTGTCAGGGGTCCCCCGTCAGATCACCGACGGGATCGCGGCGGCGGTCGATGGCGCACTGAGCGGGGAGGGCGCAGACCCCGGAACAGGTGAGCCAGGTGCTCCCGAGGCCGGAGAGCCGGGGGCATCTGGAGCTGACGAACCGGGTGCCGGCGAGCAGGGCGCTGAGGAACCGGGTGCTGGTGAACCAGGCGCTCCCGGAACTGGGGGATCGGAGTTCCCGGAGGGCTCAGGTTCCGAAGGGGAAGGATCGGGTTTCCCTGAATCCGGAGATCCGGATGCCTCGGAGGGAGGAACCGGTGACGGATCCGGGTCCCCTGGAGCGGTGGAGACGGAAACCGCCCCCTACAACCCTGAAGAGGACACGGGCGGGGTCACCCCCGCTGTGTGGGACGGCGGCGACGATTTCACGGTCCAACAGACGCTTTCCTGGGGAGAGGCCTGGGACTGGGCGACCGGTGGGCGGGACGCTTTCACGTTCGAGGACAACGGGGACTACAACTGGGACTGCGGCTGGGTCTTCCACTACTTCTGTGTGGCCGGTGGCGGACTGGCCCAAGGCGGCAGTGAGGTATTGGAGGACGCCAAGGGCGCCGTGTGCCATGTACACCTGTGCAGCCATGACGACTTCAAGGAGACCTGGTCGGGCACCTGGGACGGCGTCGTGGGTATCTGGGAGGACCCCTGGGGCAGCGTCGGTGCCATGTGGGACGACTTCTGGGAGACGGCCGAGCGCAATGACGAGAACCTGGACGGCGACGATTCCTTCGTCAAGAACACCGGGTACTGGCTGACCCAGATTCCGGGTACGGTCCTCAAGCCCTTCAGGTTCCTCGGTGGTAACGGACGATCCTCCGACCAGGACGGATCCTCCGACCAGGACGGATCCTCCGACCAGGACGGATCCTCCGACCAGGAGGGGAACGACCGGGACGGCGCGGGCTGTTCCAACAGTTTCGTTCCAGGGACCCTGGTGGTGCTGGCGGACGGCACGGCGAAGCCCATCGAGCTGATCCAGCTGGGGGACCTGGTGCTGGCGGCTGACCCGGAGACGGGGGAGCAGGGACCGCGCGAGGTCACCCATCTCATCCTGGGCGGGGGCGACAAGACCCTGGTCGAAGTGACCGTGGACGACGGATCCGGTGACACGGCATCGGTGACCGCCACGGACAACCACCCCTTCTGGGTTCCGGACCAGGGGTGGACGGCCGCGATCGATCTGGAGCCGGGGAGCTGGCTGCAGACCTCGGCAGGCGTGTGGGTCCAGGTCGACGCCGTCGACGCGTACACCGTCGTGGAGCAGACCGTCCACAACCTCACCGTGGAGGGACTGCACACCTACTACGTCCTGGCCGACGAGTCCTCGCTCCTGGTCCACAACTCGGGCCCCTGCCCGGAGATCGGTCCTCACGAGACGAACGGCGAGCCCTCGACGAGTAAGAACCTCGAGCGGACCGCGCAGGTCGGTGACGACACGTGGCAGTTCAAGACCGGCCACGGGTTCAACCGCGAACACACGGGACCGAACAATGTGAAGACGGACCTGAGGAACACCGATCTGACTCCCAATCAGGTCGAGCAGAGCATCGTCAACGACGTCTATGCGCACATCGACAACGGGGGGACCATTCCCCAAGTGGGTACCCCGGGGTTCCGTCCGTACGAAGGAACGGTCCAGGTCGACGGGTACAGCATTGGCTACCGTGTCTCGATCAAGCCGGATGGAGCATACTCTCTGGCCACGTACTTCATCAGACCTTAGGGGCATGCGCATGCCTGATCTGTTCCAGGTGACGGAGAACCTCAAGCGGGCCAGGGGGGCTCGAAGCCAATTGGACGCTGGCCGGGAATTCATCGAGGTCATCGCCTTCGCGACCGCTGACGAGATCCTGGCGGTGCTCAGGGCCGGGCGGGAGCACGACTGGTTGGGCCTGCCCGTGTGGGCGAACAACCTCGCCTACCGTCTGGCCTGCCTGCAGCGGCCCGATGATCCAGAACTGTTGCGCGAGGCCGCCGGTGACCTGCTGGCCGTCGGCCCGGACTGGGACGAACACGCCGAGGCACTGTTCCGGCGTGCCGACCAGTTGGAGAACCCGGCTTCGCCCGGTCGGCCGGACTGACTCCTCCCGTATCCGCCGAACCCTCACCGCGCAGCAGGCGGAGAGGTGGAGACCGCCAGGAGGGGCCCTGCTCATGAGTCCAGGTGCGATGTTCAACGATGGTTCTGGGCTGATCCCTGGTCAGGTCGTCGAATCCGCCTTCGCGGTCGTGTATCTCGAAGATCCGTCACCCGTGGACAGGTCAGCCGAGGGCGTCGAGTTGGTCATGGCGGAAGGGGGATCCGTCCTGTTGTGGAACGGGACGGACTGGGACCTCGAGGTGGCGCGGGGGACCTGGCCGGAGTTGCCTGCCTGGGCGTGGCCGACGGACTCATGGGAATTCGCCGTTGTCCCGCTCCCGGTGGGTGAGGGGGCCGGTGAGATTCTGTCGGTCACACCGATCCGGAACCAGGTTGGCGGTATCAACGGTGTGCTCGTGAGTTTTTCGCGATTTCAGTGGGAATTGGCCTCCGGGGACTCGTTGTCCTGGACAGTGACCAACAGGAAGTTCGAGGGGTGAACTCCGAGCCGGACGGAGGGTGCTCCCTGGCCGCGCACTCTCGGAACCCGGGAACGTACACATGCCTGACCGCGCCAGGGCGAGCGAGAGCCTCAAACGGGCCAGGGGCGCCCAGAACGAGTCGGGCGCCGACCACGGTTTCGCAGAGGTCCTCCCTGCGCGACCGCTGACGAGCTCCTGGCGGTGCTCGAGTACGAGTTCGCGCACGAGTGGTCGGCGCTGCCCGGTGGGCGTCGAACCCCGCTTGCCGTCTGGCCTGCCCGCAGCGGCCCGGAGCACCTGCGTTCCCGTAGCGGGTCGGCTGTTCCCGCCCGGGACCCGCACGTACTGGTGTTCTATGCTTTTTCCGCTCCTCCGTTCCGTCCACTGGCACCTCCCGCCACGTCACTTCGCACCGCCCCAAGATCCCCTCCCTCGCCACACCCGCCCCGCATCTCCCCAGCCGCGGGATTCCTCCTCCGGGTTCGCCGGCTTCCCTCCACCTTGGGCCGACGCATGCCAGAAAGGTTCACGACTTGAACGCCCTGTTGCTCCTTCCCCTCCTGGGGGCACTGCTCGGCCTGGCCGTCGGTGCTGTCCCGCTCTTCAAGGTGGTCAAAGCGGGCCGGTCGATCGGAGCCGCCACCTCCGCGGTCCCCGCACCCGACCGCCGGGTGGAACCCGAGGACCTGACCCCGTCGGAGCTCGCCCACCTGGTGGGAGGCGCGACCCGGGTCGGTGAGGTCGCGCTCATGGACCTGTTCCTGTCGGGGCGCATCCGGCGACAGGCACGCGGCGGGTTCTTCACGCTGGTCGGCCCCTCCAACGCCTACGTCACCGAGAAGGACCAGGTCCGCCGGGACCTCGTCAAGGCGTTCAAGGACCGGACGGGACTGACCGCGCGCGGGATGATCCAGACCGCCACGTTCAGCCGGGGGATCGACCGGCTCCGGGAGAAGCTCGCGGAGCGGCGCCTGACCGCCCACTCGGGTGAGCTCACCAAACTGCTGGCCGACCACCGAACCGGCGGTTCCCACGCCCAATGGCTCTTCTTCACGGGCTCGGCGCTGGCCGCAGTGGGTGGGGTGTCGGTGAGTGTCCAGGGGCAGAACGCATGGACGGTCGCACTGACCGTGCTCGGCGGTGCGCTCGCAGTGGTGAGCGGTCTCGCCTGGGGGCTCTACCTGGCGCGGGGAGGCCGGAACCTCTCCACCCGGACCCTCGCCGGCCGGGAGCTGGTACGGGAGGCGGAGAGGAGGTTCGCGGCCACCGAGGCGGAGACCGCGGATCGGGTGATGGGACGCGAGAGGGCGCTGGTCTACACGGCGGTGGTCGGACTCGGCCGGATGGGCCGGGCGGCCAAACCGCGAGAGCGTGCATCCGGGGGTTCCGGTGACGACTCCGTCCGGGTCGTGACGCACACCGGGTCGGCTCAGCTGATCGAGGAGGGTCCCCGCAGGGGCGGAGAGGAGACCCCGGAGCCCCGGGAGGGCTTCGAACTCGACTGGGGCAGCCTCTGCGAGATCGCTGACCTCTGCGCGGTCGGCGGGGGCAGCGGCGGTTCCGACGGTTCTGGTTCGGGGTCGGGTTCCGGTTCGAGTTCCGGCGGTGGGCACTGGGGCGGAGACAGCGGCCACGGCGGAATCTTCGGAGGCGGCTCGGGCGGGGACTCCGGCGGCGGTGGCGGCGACGGAGGAGGCGGCGGGGGAGGAGACTGACCCCGGGACCACGCGGGGGAGGTGTGCGGGTGTGAGTGTGTGGTGGAGGAGAGAGGTGCGGCCGGCTCCGCGTCCGAGCGGGCCGACCGCACCGAGATGCCCCCGAAGCGTCTCGACCGGAGCGCCGGGAGCTCCCCCTAAGTCCCCAGCGAGGTGAGTCGAGTTCTTCGAAGGGGCGATCGAGGCACGAACACCAGGCCCCCTCCCAAGCGCCAGGGCTCGTGCATCCCCCTCCGCAACCATTTGTACACCGACAGCAACCGCAGTGTGGGCGTTTCCCGGGAAGAGGTGAGGTTCGATCCTGGCCCGCAGGGAAGAGATCCCGTCGATATGGAACCACGACACGCTCAAGCTTTCCGAATGAACGCCGGATGGTCCGCAGAAATCCTTTTTGCCGGTGGAATCGGACCCGAAGCTGAGTTCTGGCTTGTTTTCGACGGGGGCACTCTAGCGCCGGAAAGTGGGTCGGGTGTCCCCTATGCGACTGGCGCATAACGGCTTATGAGCCAGTCGCATAAGCAGCCCTGGGGGAACTGCCCGACTCCCAGGTGGGGAGGGCCGACCAGGAGGTGCTCGGCACGCCCTCCGACCCCAGCCCCAGCCCTTAGTTCCAGTCCTCAGCCCCAGTCCCTGGCTCCAGCCCGAGTCCCCAGCCCTCGACCCACCTGAGGAGGAGTTCCATGACCGCGGAACCAGAGGCGGGGGAGTGGTTTCTCCGCTACTTCGCGCCCGAGGAACTGGACCGGCTCGAACAGTTCCCGGTCCGGATCCCCACCGGGCACGAGTTCGGTCTGCTGGGCCTGCTCGGCGCCTGGCACACGCACGTGTGCAGGCTCCGGGCGGACCTCGAGCTCCCCGACTCCGACCCCTCGGCCTGCGGTGTCCACGACCTCGTCACGGCGCTCTTCCTGCGTGACTTCGTCGATCGGGGGATCACCACCCTGGGAACGGAGCGCACGGCCGGGGTGGACGCCGCCCTGGCCGACGCCGACGCGCGCTTCCGCTCACTCACCGAGGAGGACGGGGTGGAGCTCCTGGCCGTCGCCGAACCGGAGACCGCGGGGAGGGCCGCCGAACACTGGTGGTGGAGACGCATCCCGCTCAGCGGCCCGGCCCGCAGGGAACTGGACAGGGTCGCCACCCGAGGGCGGAGCGGCCAAGCAGGGGAAGGCTGACCGGTACCGAAGCAGTTCTGAGGACTTGCACTCCTCCTAGCCCTTGGATCCGGCTCCGCGGCCGGAAGAGGACAAAGGCCGTGGCCCCGCAGGGAGGGCTTCCCGGCGGGGCCACAGCGTAGGTTCGGTTCCGGCGCTCGAGCCGGGATGCGGTTCGAAGGTTCGGCCCGGGGCTCAGCGCTGCCAGGTGGTTCAGCGCTGCCAGGGTTCGGGGAGCGGGGAACCGGAGGCCATGGCGGCCTTCAGCAGGGCCCACTGGTCCCGGGCCGTGGAGAGGGCCCGCCAGCAGGTGACGGGTTCGCCGGTGGCCCGAAGGGCTTCGGAGAGGGCGTCGTAGTGGTCGGTCACGTCGTGGAAGTCCGTGATGGCGCCGATGCCGGTGGTCCACCGGTTGGACCAGCGGGTGGGCAGGGCGTCACCGGAGCGCAGCGCGTCGTCGAGGTAGCCGAAGACCGCCTTGGCGGAGACCAGGCGGGTGACCGCGTCGGCGCACAGCTCGGGGTCGTTGAGGATCTGGGTGAGCCGGGAGGCCAGGGCCTCGGTGTGCTCGTTCACGCGGCCACCTGCTTCCGGGCGGACTCCCAGGCCAGGTAGGGGCCGCGCACGATCTCGACCTGGGGGAACTTCTCCCGGCCGGTGTTCTCGCTCGTGTCCTCGATCGGCCGCCGAGGCCTGGGGATCGGGGGGACGGGGGCCGGTGGAATCGAGGGGTTCGTGGTGGTCGAGGGCGCGGGCACCGGGGGAGCGGGGGCGAGTGGCTCGGGCTCGATGCGCGTGGTGGTCGAGAGCTCCCCGACGTACCGGCGCACCCGCCGGGACCGGTTGCGGCGGGCCTCGAAGCCCAGTTCCCGCAGGTAGCCGAACGGGCTGGTGTGGGCACCTCGTGTGGGCCTGAGCAGTCGTGCGAGCACGCCGAAGAAGCCCAGTAGGGTATGCATGTCTGCCTGCCTTTGTCAGGTGGACCGGGCCCGGGGTGTTGGTAGCACCGCCGGGCCGCTTCATGTTCAGTTCAAGCCCTCACCATACGTCTATCTTGTCTAGGACGTCTACCACGTCCGCCATATGCAAGGCGTATGGGACGTGCTTAACGTCTTTGATATGCATGTTGACCGATTCGATCCCACACCCCTGTATGTCCAGGTCGCCGACCAGCTTCGCGAGCAGATCAAGGCGGGGGAACTCAAGCCTCGCGATCCACTGCCCTCCGAATCGAAACTGGTGGCCGAGCACGGGATCGCCAGGGAGACCGCGCGCCGGGCCATCGCCCTGCTTCGCGAAGAGGGATGGGTGGTCACCCTTCCCCAGCGCGGGACGTTCGTCACGCCGGGGAAGAGCGCCTGACAGGCTTCGAGGAAGATCCTTCCGCTACCGCCGGAAGATCGCCGCTGGACTTCTGGACAGGGCTACTCCCCTACTTCCAGAAGGCCTCGCTGAAGTTCTCGTGGGCGGGCAGCGGGCCCATCGCCGGAGGTGAGACATCGGGCGAGAACACGGTGACCGACGGTGTGTGGGCGATCGGCAGCCCCGGCAGGTACTCCATGAGCTGCTCGTTCACCTCCTGGTAGGCGGCGAAGCGCTCCCCGTCGTCGGGCAGGGCAGCGGCCCCGTCCATGGCCTCGAAGAGGTCCTCGTTCTCGTACCCGAACATCTGGTTGTACTCGGAGAAGTAGGGGCCGAGGAAGTTGTGGGGTTCGTTGTAGTGCCCGGTCCACCCGTACAGGTACAGCGGGCAGTCCCCGGCATGGATGGCGCTGACGTAATCGCTCCACGGATAGTCCACCAGCTCCAACGACACACCCGCGTTCTTCAGGTCCTGGGTGATCAGGCGGTGGATGCCCTCCGGGTCGGGCATGTAGGTGCGGGTGACGTCGTTCGGATAGCAGAACTCGAGCGCGAGGTCCTCGTGGCCCGCGTCCGCGAGCAGCTCCTCGGCCAGGTCAGGGGAGTGCTCGACGGTGCGAGCGTTCGGGGACCAGCCGTTGACGGTCTCGGGCACGAACTGGGTGGCGACCTCGCTGCCTTCGGGCAGGGTCGTGTCGACGACGCGCTCTCGGTTGACGGCGTGCGCTAGGGCCTCACGGACCTCCGGAACCTCGAGAGCCTCGTGCGCCTCCTGTTGGTAGCCCAGATAGAGGAGGTTGATCGGGTCGCGGGAGGGGACTTGGTAACCGGCCTGTCGCAGTGGTGCCAGATCCTCCGTGTTCACCAGGTCATAGCCGTGGATCTCCCCGGCCTCCAGTGCCTGACGGCGGGCGGCCTCGTCGGCCATGTCGCCCATGACGAGGGTCTCGACTCCTGGAGAGGCGTCCCAGTGGTCTTCGAACCGGTTCAGGGAGACCGTCTTCTCCGTGTCATCCCACCCGGAGAGCCGGAAGGGTCCGGTCCCGGCCAGGATCTCCGGGTTCGAGGAGTAGTCGGCGAGAGGCCCCACGTACGCCTCATCGGCGATCTCCGCCACGGTGGTGGGGCTCATGAGGCCGAAGGACGCGAGCGTGAAGCCGCCGGGGAGGGCCGGGGAGTACTCGTCGACGGTGATGACCGCAGTGAGTCCGTCGAGGGCCTCGCAGGAGACGTAGTTGGGCTCCGGCAGGTCGGAGAGATTGTTCATGAACCCCCCGAACACGGACTGCCAGTACCAGGTGTACTCGGACCGTCGGTAGACACCGGTGGTGTTGTACCAGCGGTCGAAGTTCGCGCACACGGCCTCGGCGGTCAGGTCGTCCCCGTCGTGGAACCGCACGCCCTTGCGCAGGTGGAAGGTCCACTCGGTGCCGTCGTCGGAGTGCTCCCAGTCATGGGCCAGGCCGCCGACGATCTGGCCGTCCGCGGGGTCGTGGCGCAGCAGCGTCTCGAAGACCTGCCGGCTGTAGCGGAAGGTGTCGCCGTCCGTGGCCAGGAACGGATCGAGGCTGCTGATCTGGCCGGCGGTGGCGAAGACGAACGGGTCCGACTGGTCCTCTGCGGCGCCTTCCAGGACCTCGGCGCCACCGTCGTCGGCCATCTGCTCTCCCTCGCCGTCACGCAGCAGCAGCCAGCCGGTCACACCGCCGATCAGGAGCAGCGTGGCCACGACCGCCAACAGGCCCCGCAGCGGACGCGAGGCGCGGGCCGGGGTCGGTGGGGGAGAGGGCGGACCCACAGGAGGGCCGGGAGGAACCGAAGAGGGAGGGGCCGAACCCGAACCCGTGCCAGCGGGCGGCGCCGGCTGCGAAGCAGACCCCGACGGGTACTCGGGGCCCTGCTGCTGGAACCGTGCGGGGGGTTGGTCCTGGAGGACCTGAGGGCTCTGAGGCTGCGCTCGGGGCTGCCCTGGGTGCTGTCCCTGGAACGGGGTGGGCTGCCCGGGTGCTGGGGGAGCGGGAGACGGCGAAGGGGGAGCCGCCGCCTCGCTTTCTTCGGGAGGCGGCGTGTGCGGCCCCGGCCAGTCCTGGTCGATGAGTGCGCTGACCATGGTGGCCATCTCATCCGGGGAAGCCGGTGCGGACCCCTCGCCGTTCTCGCCCGCCAGGCTCCGGACCAGGTCCGCCGAGCTCGGCCGGTCCTCGGGGGCCTTGGCCAGCGCCCGGGCGACGACCTCGCGCAGGCCCTCCGGAACCCCGCTCAGGTCCGGCTCCTCGCTCAGCAGCCGGAACATCAGCTCCTCGGCCGACCCGGTACCGAACGGCGACCGTCCGGTCACCGCGTAGGTCACCAGGGCACCCCACGAGAACACGTCCGCCGCGGGCCCGGCTCCACCCCGGAAGCGCTCCGGGCTCATCCATCCGGGGGAGCCCATCAGCCCGCCCGTCCTCGTCAGCTGGGTGCCGTCCACGGCATGGGCGATCCCGAAGTCGAGCACCTTCGGGCCGTCCGGAGCCAGGATCACGTTCGAGGGCTTCAGGTCCCGGTGCACGACCCCGGCCGCGTGGATGGCCGCGATCCCCTCCGCCATGCCCACACCGAGAACCCGCGCCTGGGCCTCGGGCAAGGGGCCTTCCGACCGCACCCGTACGTTCAGGGTGGGGCCGGGTAGAAAAGCCGTCGCGAACCACGGCTGCTCGGCCGAGGTGTCGTAGGCCAGGACCGAAGCGATGCAGCGCGCCCGGATCCGGCTCATCAGCTGGACCTCGCGGGCGAACCGCCGCCGGAAGACCTGGTCGTCGGCGAACTCCGGGCGGATCACCTTGACGGCGACCCACCGGTCGTCGGGGGAGAGCGCGGCGTAGACGACGCCCATACCGCCCGCGCCCAGCCTGCCGCGGATGTCGAACGGGGGGATCGTACGCGGGTCGGAGGACTCCAGCGGAGTCATGGGGGGAGTGTCGGGGGAGGGGAGCGGCACAGCCTGCCTTCCAGGCCGGGGACATGGGAGGCGCGGGGGACAGCGGCGCCGGCGACTACGCACAGGCTAGTGGACGGATTCCGTGTGTAACGGACCGGGTTGGACCGATTCCGCTGGTTCGGGGCCGCGGGCCGTGTCATGCTCGGGCCCGGCCGAACACAGGCACCGAATTCAGGCAGCCAACACAGACGTCGTCGACCGGCGTCGATCTACGACCGGCTCGAGCCGTGGTGGTGAGCGCACATGTCCGAACTCCTCCGGGTGACCCAGAACATGCAGCAAGCGATCGGAGGCAATGACGAGGAACGCCTCGGAGAGGTCACCATGTATTTCACCGAGACCCTCACCTTCGCGACCGCCGACGAGATCGTGGCCCTGCTCGAGCACGAACGCCGACACGGACACGAGCACGGCTTCCCGGGCCTGCCCGAGTGGGCGGTCACCCTCGCCTACCGTCTGGCCTGCCTGCAGCGTCCCGATGATCCCGCACTGCTGCGCGAGGCGGCCGCCGCGCTGCTGCGGATCGGGCCGGTCCGGGACGGGCACGCCGAGGAGCTGAAGCGGCGTGCCGACCTCCTGGAGAGCGAGGCTCGGACCGGGGAAGGGGACTGAACCCCGTCTGGCCCGAGCGCGCCCTCTCCTGCCCGCGAACACCCCGCGAGCGTGAGGCGTGCGACGGGCGCACCGCTATGAGTCTTCCGCATGGGTGGGACCGACGCCGGGACGGGGACCGGGTGCGGGCACAAGTGTGGGGCGGGGCCCTTCGCGACCCCGCCCCGCACCCCGGTGACCGGGGGAACGGTACCGAGCCCTGCCTGGCCCGGTCCCGCACCCTTGACCAAGTACCCCCGGTCAGGGCTTTTCCTTCGACCCTCTCGACTGCCGGCTCTCTCGGAGCCTTCGGCCTCAGCTCCCGGCGGGCGCCTCCAGGTCGAAGGCGTCGGCCAGCAGCTCGTAGGAGCGGAAGCGGGCCTTCTTGTCGAAGATCATCGAGGAGATCATCAGCTCGTCCACGCCGGTGTCGGCGACGAACTGCTCGATCTTCGGCTTCACGGTCTCCTGGGAACCCACGAAGGAGTAGCGCAGCATCATGTCCATCTGCTCCTTCTCCCCGGGACGCCACATGGTGTCCATGGCGGACCGCTCCACCGGCGGCTGGAGCAGGCCGCGCGCGTTGCGCGTGATGCCCAGGAAGGCCTGCTGCTGGGAGGTGAACAGGTTCTGCGCCTCGGCGTCGGAGTCCGCGAGGACGACGTTGATCCCGGCCATCGCGTACGGCTTCTGAGCCTGGTCCGACGGGGCGAAGTCCGCCCGGTAGGCGGCCAGCGCGTCGTAGAGCGCGTTCGGCGCGAAGTGCGACGCGAAGGCGTACGGCAGGCCCAGGTGCGCGGCGAGCTGGGCGCCGAACAGGCTGGAACCGAGGATCCACAGCGGGACCCGCAGGCCCTCGCCGGGGACGGCGCGCACCGGCTGGCCGGGGCTCGCGGGCTCGAAGAGCTGGCGGAGCTCCTGGACGTCCTGCGGGAAGGTCGAGGAGGCGGAGTTGTCGCGGCGCATCGCGCGCATGGTGCGCGGGTCCGTGCCGGGAGCGCGGCCCAGACCGAGGTCGATCCGCCCGGGGTAGAGGGACTCCAGGGTGCCGAACTGCTCGGCGATCACCAGGGGCGAGTGGTTCGGGAGCATGACGCCGCCCGAACCCACCCGGATGGTGGACGTGCCCTCGGCGATGAACCCGAGCGAGACCGACGTGGCGGCGCTGGCGATCGCCCGCATGTTGTGGTGCTCGGACAACCAGAAGCGGGTGTAACCCCAGCGCTCCAGGTTCTGGGCGAGCTCGCGGGCGTCGCGGAGGGCCTCACCGGGAGTGGAGCCCTCGACGATGCTGGCGTGGTCCAGAACGGACAGCGCGAGCCCCGGTTTCGCGGTCTCGGGTGTTCCAGCTGCTTCCGTCATCTCAGTTACCCCCACTGGCCTGGCTTATTCGATGATCGACGAACATCGAACATTGACGGTACACTCGCCGCTGAACGCACACCAAATCCCCTCGGGTCGTCGGCACGGCCGGCGGACGGGTTTCGGTGGGACGGCGAAGCCCTCGGGTGGGCGCTCGAAACGGCTGCACGGCAGCGGAAGTGGAGGTTGGGTCTTGGCTCCCAGAGGGACGTCCAAGGGGCACGAGCATCCGGCCCTGTCCGAAGTGGATCTGGTCACGGTCCTGTCCGCGCTGGCGGAACCCACCCGGCTGCGCATCGTGGGCATGCTCGCGGAGTTCGAGGGTGAGCGCGCGTGGAAGGACATCGAGCTGCCGATCGCGCAGTCGACCCTGAGCCACCACCTGAAGATCCTGCGCAACGCCGGGTTGGTGCAGAACCGGACCGAGGGCACCCGCTGTTTCGTCTCGCTGCGGGACCACGAGATCGACGGGCGGTTCCCCGGGTTGCTGGAAGCGGTGCTGAGCTGCCGGGACACGCCCTAGGTCGTGTCCCGTGGACGCTCTCGCCCGGGTCGGCGGTATACGCCCCAGGCGCGTCCGGCGGCGCAGACGCGTCATATCTTCACTCACGCAAGCGCAACGAAGCCCGGCCCCGCCGAGTTCCCGGGTCGGCCCGGTTTTGTTGACGACGGGCTTGTCCGCGGAGCTGCCGCCGGGTGGAGAGGGTCCCGCGCGGGACGGTCCCATGCTTCGCCCGGGTGCTGTGCGGCGCCGGGGCCTGCGGTTCCGGGGCCCGGGGCGCGAGAGCTCCGGGTGGCCCTGGGCGGAGTGAGGTCGGCGGGACGAGGCCGGCAGTCGGCGGTGGTCCTGCTCGGCGCCGGGCGTCTATGCGGGTTCCGGGAAACAGGGCGCGGCCCCGGTCGTGGGCGGCTCCGAACGAACCGACCCGAACCGGGACCGCGACAGTGGACGTCCCCGGGCCCTGAATTCCCCCTTGCAAACAGGGCTGAGGAACGTCCGCCCCCTTTGAGATCGGGGCCTCCGAATCCTCTGTTCCCCTTTTCCCTCCCCTTGGCCCAACGGCCGGGAGGCAGCAGAGGATTCGAAGGCCCCTTGGTGGCGAGTGGCACATCCACGTGCTTGGCGAACGTGAATTCCCCCGAATCAAGTGCCACTCGCGCAGGTGGGACCGTCCCTCCCGGAAGTTCCCCCTAGATCATAACTTCCAAAAAGTCCGTCCCCATTTAACCCGCGCTTCCCTCGTGTGACGAACGAGAGAAAGCGGGACCCCGTAGATGCACTCTATCGTCCCGTAGAACCATTCTGTACCTACTCCGCAGACCAGTCGGCCGGTGAACGCGAACCATCCGACGAACCCTAAAAACGGACGAATGCACGGAACGACGTGTACATCGTGTGGACACCACGGATGGTGCGGACTTCAGGCCCAGGGCCTGCACCGTCCGGGTGGCCGACGATCCGAGTATGCCCGAGGGGGGCGGCGCTCCGCAGCCGTTCAGTGGCAATTCCCCAACTTGATTGTCCGGCGCAGGCAGGGGGTGTGCTCGTGGCGGGGGACGGGGTCGGCCGGATTGGTCGAAGCACACGATCCCAACTGCCTTTTGTTGGTGGTTTGGTGCCTTAAGTGATCGCTTGACGGGCGCCGAGTGCCCGTGCGGCGGGACTTCGGGCGGGTGATGGGCCCAACTGGCGGCCGAACCTGGGATGGGCGGATGAGGGGACGGAAAACATATCCCTCGGTGGTGAGTCGAACGCGTCAGGTCGTGCGGGGCCGCTCGCAGCAGGGGTGTGGAGGGTTCGCGGGGCGGGGCGTCGAGGGTGGCCCCTGGAGAGGGGAGCGTTTGCGACGAGGGGCTTCCGGGTGCTCTCGGGTCGGCTGCGAGGGGTGCCGGCCGGTCGGTGGGGCGGGGTGTCCTTCTGTGGCCCCGCTTGCTTCCAGTCGCGCCCGCGGATGTCTCCGCCCCGAGGCGGCGCGTCGCAGGCCGTCCGGACCACGGGAGGGGGTTGTGGTTCCCGTCGGTGCGAACGAGGGCTCACGGGGTGGCCGACAGTGCGGGGCCCGTCGACACGTCCGCTCATCGCGGGTGGTGGAGGCGGGGGTGCGGGCGGTGTGACCGGTCGATGGGAATACAGGGGATGATCCGATCAAATTCGGTCCCGATGTGACTGGAACGGGCGACAGGGGAGGGTTGTGTGGTTCATGGGGATTAGGATCTGCTTGTGGCTTTTTGTGGAGGCCCTGTCGCGGAGTGGAGGTGGAGCAGGGCGGACATGGGTTTCGAGCAGGGCTCCTGCTGTTGAATGTCCCTGTCTGATGGGATATGGGCGTGTGCTCCGGGGTAGAGTTCAAGAAAGGTGTCGAAACCTTTTCTCGGTGAATTCGGAGATAATTGAATCAAGGTATTCGTGGGGCGGGGAAACGGTGAATCAGCTGAAGTGAACTCCGTGATCGCGGGCGCGGTCGTCCTGTGCCCGGCGGGGCGCCCGGGGAGCGGGCGGGCCGACTCGTCGCTCGGGGACGGCCGCCCGAGCAGGGAAGTCCCGGCCGGTACCCCTTGGTCCGGTGGTTCTATGCGACTTGCGCATGAGGCCCGTTGTCCGAGAGGTGATGGTGGGAGAGCCGCGACCGCGCGGGCGGACGGCCGGGCGGGAACGGGCGAACTCGGGGCCCGGGTGAAGACGATCCGGAACGAGGGCTGGTCCGCTGTGGAGTCACGCCGACGGTGACGGCGGACCGGGGGGAGGGCCGGGTCCGGGACGAGGACGGGCCCCGAGTGAAACGGTCGATGAGGGGAAGGGGGTGTGGGTCACGGAACCGCACGGATTCGGGCGCTCCACAGCACCGGGAGCGCCCGGGGCGCATCACACCACCCCGACACCACCCCAGCAGCGTCACACCCGCGACAACGCTCTGCGCTCACCCCCGGCTTGGAGAGATCACCTGTGAACATCGGCGACGTACTCGGCGGCTTCGAACTCCGGCAAGTCCTCGGCAGAGGCGGGTTCGGCACGGTCTACCTAGGGCGCGACAGGGACGGTCGGTTCGCCGCGGTCAAGGTGTTGCACCACCACTACGCCGACAACCCCCAGTTCCGGGCCCGGTTCAAGGCCGAGGTCGAGCACAGCATGCGGGTCGTGGACTTCTGTATCGCGCGGGTCCTGGACGCGGACCCGGACGGGAATCCGCCCTGGGTGGCCACCGAGTACGTGGACGGCCCCACCCTTCGGCAGCAGGTGCACTCAGGCGAGGAGAGCGGCGGCGGCCCTCTGCCCGAGGGTGACCTCTACCGGATCGCGGTCGCCACGGCCACCGCGCTCACCGCCATCCACGCCTCCGACGTGGTCCACCGCGACTTCACCCCCTCCAACATCATGATCGCGCCGGACGGTATCCGGGTGATCGACTTCGGTATCGCCCGCGCCCTGGAGAACAGCCCCGTCTCGGCGAGCGCGCTCCTCGGCACCCCCCGCTACATGGCGCCCGAACAGTTCCTCGGCACCAAGGTCACCCCCGCCATCGACGTGTTCGCCTGGGGGTCGGTGATCGCCTTCGCCGGTACCGGCCGGGACATCTTCACCGGCGAGAACCTGGCCGTCACCCTGCGCAAGGTGCTGTTCGACAAGCCCGACCTCACCGGCCTGCCCGACAACCTCGCGGCGGTCGTGCGCTGGTGCCTGTACAAGGATCCCCAGCTGCGCCCCACCTCGAACCGGCTCCTCGCCACCCTCCTCGGGGTGGAGGAGCCGGGCGGGGGCCACACCACGGAACTGCTCGCGACCTACGGCGGCCGGACCGACCACGACATCCTGACCATGGGACTCCAGATCGGCCAGGGAAGCCGAACCATCGACATCTCGGCGATCCCCACCATCACCCAGGCCCCGCCGGACCGGGACGAACTCTTCGAGTTCGGCGGGGAGTCCTACTCCAGCGCCGCCGCGCTCGCCCAGGGCATGCAGCGGAACTGGGACAAGGCGCTCGACCTCCTGCGCAACGCCCCGCACCGGCAGGACCTGCTGCGCTGGCTTCCGGAAGGGCAGGAGCGGGCCCGCTGGATCGTCGGTCAGCTACCCGAGGACTGGGGCGGCGCCGACGTGCAGGCCGCCAACCTCATCGTCGAACTGGCCCCCTCCCTGGCGCCGCTCTTCAACGGAATCGACATGTCCTGGAGCGCGCTCTTCTCCACCCGGGACGGGCGGGCCTGGCCCTACCGCGGTGAGGAGCACCGGCGCATCATCCGGCTGGTGGAGCACGACAACCTCCTCGAACCGTTCAGCCGCCACCGCTGCATGGGAGCCGACCACGGCTGCGAGTCCAACGAGGGCTGCGCGTACTACGAGAAGGTCGCCCGGCAGACCACGACCATGTTCGACACGTTGCGCAAGTGCGAGGCGTGGCTGGAACAGCTCGGCAAGGGGTCCTCGCTCACCCCCGACGAGATCTCACCGGAGGAACGGGGCGACCTGGTCCACTTCCTCGCCACGAGCCCGCTGTCCGCGTGTGGCAAGCACGACCTCGCCGCCTGGGCCGTGGAGCGGATCCCGAAGGGGCCCGAACTCGACCAGGTGTTCCGTGCCGTGTGCAACTCCGAGGACCCCTGGCCCGCGGCGGTCGCCTTCCACGCGCACGGGGAGGACTTCCGTGAACTGGTCGAGCGGTTCGAGCGGTTCGAGCAGGCGGGGGGAAGGCAACCGGGGACCGGCCGGACGAAGGCCGCCGGGCCGGAGCCCCGGAACCCGGAGGACCAGGACTCGGAGATCCGGCCCCCTGAACCGGAGCCCGATCAGGAACCGCAGCCCGACCGGGAACTGGTGCTGAGAACGGAATGGGAACGCATCACCGAGAAGAGGGAGCTTCTGGAGCAGCGCGACCCCAAGGCGATGGTGCGGTTCTTCTACGCGCTGGGGGCGACGCTGGTGGTCCTGGCCGGGGTGGTCGGCGTCGCGTGGGACAGCATGGCGGTCCTGGTCGTGGTGTTCACGGTGACCGGGCTGCTGTTCGGCGTGATCGGGCGAGTGATGGCGCACGACCACGAGAAGGCGCTCAGGGCGTTGGACGAGGAGTGGGACCGCCTTTCCGGCGCGGTGGCGGAGGACGCTCGGGGACCTGTGGGGCAGGTCGGGTCCGGTGGTGCCGCCGAGGACTCCGGGGCGGTTTCCGGAGCGGACGCCGGGACGGACACCGGCGCGGGGTCCGAGAAGGGTTCCGGCGCCGGTCCCGAGGTGGACGCCCCGGCTCGGCGTCCGGCCGCGGACCTGTTCGACACGGGTCCCTCCGAAGGGCGCGCGACCGCGGAGCTGAGCGGGGGAACGGTGTTCACCGGCGAGGGGGACATCGATCGGAGCACGTCGAGCGTGACCTGGTTCGGGAAGAGGTCGCAGGAGGGGCCCTCCATCGGGAGCGCCTCGGACCGGACCCGCCCCCGGCCCTCGGAGAACGCGGGGAAGGGTGCCCCGGAACGGGGTGGTTCCGGACGAACCCCCGTGGGGCTCGACGCGGACGCGTGGCTCGCCGAACGGGGTGCCTCCGGCCGGACCCGGCAGGGCCCGGACCCGGAGGCCACGGAGGACTGGTCTCCGGACCGGGGCGCCGTTCCGAGCCCGGAGGACCACCGGGCGGGGGACCAGCATGCGCGGGGCCCGCTGGCAGGGGGCCGGAACACGGGGGAACCGCCGACGGAGGAGTGACCGCCGCGCTCGGGGCCGGAGCGCGCAGGGCCCACAGGCCGAAGGGTCGGGGCACCCTCGAACAGGCTCTCCCGGTGCGGGCCACGGCGGTCCGCGCCGGCGCGCACCGGTGGGCCGGTGAGGGCCCGTACGCCGTCAGGCCCGGGCACGGGTCAGGCGGAGGAATCCGCCGCCCTGGCCGACGACCAGACCGAGGTTGGCCAGGGCGTAGGCCCACCAGAGCCAGGCCAGGCCGCCGGCCGAGGCCACCGGGAAGGCGGCCAGGGCCAACAGGCCGAAGCACACCGCGAAGGTGTACAGGGTCGGGGTGGTGCGCTTGAGGGCGAGCAGCCCCATCCCGGGCATCGCCTGCACACCGTCGGCGAGGACGACCACGAACACCACCGGGATCAGTGCCGTGACCAGCGCGGAGACCTCCGGGTCGGGTGTGAAGACCCCGATGACCGGCCCGGCGGCCACCCGGACGAGGAGCATGCTCAGCACGATCACCGGCAGTGCCAGTGACAGTCCGGCGAGCAGCGCGCGCCGGACCTCGACGAACCCGCTTCCCGCGGGGTCGCCCTCCCGTGTTCCGGCCGCCCGTGTCCGGTTCTCCCCGGACGTGTCGTCGCTTCGGCCCTGACCCCGGCCCCGGGGGTGCGGCGTGCCCCGGGCGGCGCGGGCCATGAACGGGACCGTGGCCTGACCGGTCGCGGTCGCGGGCAGGAACACGAAGGTCACGAGGGTCACCATGATCTGGTGGGCGGCGGCCTCGGTGGTGCCGACCCGGGCCACCGCCATCGCGAGCAGCCCCAGTACCCCGAACTTGATGAGCATCGTCGCACCCATGGGCAGGCCGACCCGGGCGATGTGCCGGACCCCGGACCAGTCGGGCCTGCCCAGGCCGAGGTTCTGACCGGCCAGGACGGTGCCGCGCCGCAGCAGGGTGTGGGCCACGGCCGTGACCACGAGGCCCGTCAGGAGCATGGCGAGCCCGGCGCCGGTGATGTCCAGGCCGAGCACCAGGACCAGGGCGGGGACCAAAACCACCGACTGCGCGGTGCCGACCAGACCGACCGCCATCGCCTGCCTGGACCGCCCCAGACCGATGAGGAGGGTGGTGGCGCAGGCCTGGAAGGAGTGGGTGAGCAGCGCGAGTGCCATCAGGTACGGGAAGAGGCCGAACGAGCCCACCGTCTCGGAGGGCACCCCGATCAGCCGGGCGATCAGCGGTACCGACGCCACCGCGGCGCCGCCGAGGAGCCCCGTGCACAGGGCCAGCCAGAGGGAGTTCCGAACGGTGGGTGCGAGCTCGGCCGGGTCCTCGGCGTTCTCCGCGACGAACGGCATCGAACCGCGCAGTGCTCCCTGGACCGCCATCGAAGCGGGGTTGTACAGGGCGATGGTCATCGAGTAGGCGGCGAGCACGGCGGTGCCGGTGTGGCCCAGGACCCCCGCTGTGACCATGGTCCCGAAGACCGTGGCGACCATGGACAGATAGAGCGGGAAGGACTTCCCCGCGATGATGCCGATCAGGCGGGTGAAAGGGGGCGGGGTCTCCTCGTCGGGGGCGTCCGCGGCGGGGGCGCTGCTGACGGGGGTGTGACCGCCGGGACGTTCCGCGGCGCGATCGTGGACGTGATCGGCGGTGTTCGGGGCTCTGTCGTCAGCCATGGTCTTCTCTTGGTCGGAAGTCGGGGCTTCAGAAAAAGTTAGCAGGGTGTATTCGGGCTATTTCGTCGGTTTTTGCTAAGAAGTTTGCTTTGTGGTCGGATCGAGGTTTGACCCGTTTTCTGAAGTGTGTTCCCAGGGGTGGGTGGGTCCCGTGCGTCGGTTGTGGTGAACGCGTTCGCGAGCCGCTGTCGGCGGGGTGCGGGGGAGCGGGATCGGCCGGGCCGACGGATGACCGGATGCGGCCAGAGGTGCCGGTGTTTCCAGAATGCTCAGCGGTGAGAGTGCCTCTGGAGGGGTTCCTGTGGTTTCAGAGCGGTGGAGCACACGAATTCCCTGCTTTTCCGACCTCTCCCGGCTCCGCTGCGGTCCCCTCCGGCCCTCTCCGGTCCGCCCCGGTCTCCCGCGGCCGGTCTCGGCCCGTTTCCCCTGTGTGCTCGGCCGCCGGCTCTCCACCGGGCGCGCATCGGACCGCCCGGGGCGCCTCGGATCCTGCCGTGTGACGGTGATGTGCCCGGCGCACGGAGAAGGCCCTCCGAGCTCCCCGACCACGGGTGGTTGACAGCGGACTGCACCGATTTCCTTTCCTTCCCATAACAGCATCACCGACCGTGCCCGGCGCGGACGGCCGCCGTGACCACCCCGGGAGGTGGTTCGGGGCGGGTGCGGGAGGACGCGGCGAGCCTTGGTGAACAGGGGATTCCGCACTCTTGGACAGGGGCGGGCGGGGCGTCGGGAGAGGGGACCGGGACCGGTGCGAATCGGTCTCGGTGGCACGGGGAAAAGGGGGATCACGGCGTCGAGCGCCCCGCGAATTAGGTAGATTCGCAGAACCACGGGATCGAATGTGCTATCCCGGCACAGCCCACCACAACCGTCCCTGATGTGTGGAAAGCTGCCCCCAATGGACTTCTCCCTCCCCGCTCTGCCGCCGAACGTCACCCCTCTGACCGACGGCGACCCGCTCCAGGTGGGCCGCTACCGGCTGATCGGACGTCTCGGTGCTGACGGCATGGGCACCGTGTTCGCCGCGGTCTCCCCCGACCACGAGCCGATAGCCCTCAAGATCGCCGGCGCCGAGTGGGCCCCCGGGGCCGACGTGAGCGGCGAGGCCACCCTCACGCGTCAGGTCGGCGGTGTGTGCGCGGCAGGCGCGCGGGACAGCGGCACCCACGAGGGCCGGCCGTGGTCCGCGATCGAGTACGTCCCCGGGTTCGGGCTCCAGCAGCACGTGCGGGTGCACGGACGCTCCGGAGGCGGCGCGCTGCTGGTGCTGGCCGCCGGGATGGCCGAGGCGCTCGCGACCCTGCACGCGACGGGCCTCGTGCACGGCGACGTGCGGCCCGGCAACGTCGTGGCCTCCGCTGACGGTCCCAAGGTGCTGGACTTCGGGATCGTCCGCCGGATCGACGCCGCGGCTCCGGTGCAGAGCGCCAAGAGCCTGGGCTGGCTGGCCCCCGAGTGCTACGACG
This sequence comes from Nocardiopsis ganjiahuensis DSM 45031, assembly GCF_000341085.1. Lineage (GTDB taxonomy): Bacteria > Actinomycetota > Actinomycetes > Streptosporangiales > Streptosporangiaceae > Nocardiopsis > Nocardiopsis ganjiahuensis. Next base: position 227,612 of record NZ_ANBA01000017.1, read on the forward strand.
GCTCAGCGGCCACACAGGCCTCCGACGTCCACGGCTGGGCCTCCCTCGTGGTGTTCGCCGCCACCGGCGAGCCGCCGTTCGGGGCCTCCCCGGCCGGGCACACCCCGGGGCGCATCCCCGGGCAGATCCTGTGGGAGATGGCCCGCCGGGCCCGTGAGGCGCGCGTCGATCTGAGAGCGCTCCCAGAGGATCTGCGCCCGCTGCTGCAACGTGCGTTCTCCCCGGACCCCGAAGCGCGCCCCTCGGCGGAGGAGGCGTACCTGGAATGCCTGCTGATGCTCGGTATCGACGAGCAGGCGACCGCCGACACCTGGCCGGACAAGCTCCGCGAGCTCATCGGTGACCACTGGCCGAAGCCGGACCTGAGCTGGCACGACCGGGCGCGGTGGACCGACGCCGCGCTCGCCCGGGACGAGGGACGGCCGATGGCCGGTTCCGCCGGCGGGCCCGGTGGTGCGGGTGCTGTCGGCGCTGCGGGTGCTGCCGGGACGGCTGGTGGCTCGGGTGTGTCTGGTGGTGCTGGTTCGGCCGATGCCCCTGTGACTGGAGCTTCTGCTGGAACCGGTGGAGCTGGTGGCTCCGGGGTTTCCGGTGGGTACGGCTCCGAAGCGGTGGGACCCGGGAACGGCCCCACCGCGGGCGCCGGGGCCGCCCCGGGCCACGGCACCGGCCGCGGAGCGGATCCGGGTATCGGCGGCAACGGGACCGCGCCGGACGAGGAGTGGGGGCCGGAGGCCGCCGCGGAGGCGTACGGCCACACCCCGCGCGGTTACACGGAGGGCCGCGGGGGCGACCGCTACGGACCGGTGCCCGGTGCGCGCAGCTCCGGCACGGCCGGGGCTCCGCCGGGCGGGGCCTCCTCCTACCTGTTCGGTCCCTCGCAGACCGGCGGGCACGACCTGTCGGACGCGGAGGGCGAGGGGATCGACCTCGAAGGGGACGACGACGGCACCGGACGCAAGAGCCGGGTCGGGATGTGGCTCGGCGTGGGCGCGCTCGGTATGGCCGTGGTCCTCGGCGGCGGTTACTTCCTGTTCGACACCCTGACCGAGTCGCCCGCCGACACCGTCGTCGCAGACGAGCCCGCCGAGGAGCCGGTCGAAGAGGACGGGGAGGACGAGTCCGAGGACGGGACCGCCCCCGAAGCCCTGGACTGTGCCGACTCCGAACGTGTGAGCGCGCAGGAGGCCCACGCGCCCTGGCGTCCCTTCAACCCCGAGGCCGCGTCCCCGGACCTGTACGTCCCGCTCCTGACCCCGGGGCCCGAGGGTGAACCGAGCACCAACCCCGACGTCTGGCCGTTCGTCTCCCCGCTCGACCACGACACCGTCGACTTCGGCCTGGTCACACCCGGTCTGGACGCCTTCCCCGTGATGAGCGTGTGCATGACCGGGGTGCGGGACACCGGCGCGGGGGTCGAGTTCACGGTGGAGCTGACCTACCACCCGAACGTGGGCACCCACCCCGTGTACGAAGAGGACTTCCTGACCCTGATGCCGCTGGACCCCGGTGAGAACGGCGGGCTCGACAAGGAGGTCATCCGGGGCGGGAGCGGCAGCGCGCTGGGTCTGCCGATGACCACGCTCACGGTGCTCGGTCCGGAGAACCCGACCGCCGAGGTCGACGTGCTGATCCCGGGAGCCCCGGAGCGGGCGGGCGTGGCCTATCGGCCGTCCGCGCACTCGGGGGCGTTGGTCGACGACATGAGCGGCCACTGCTACGACGTGAACGGCACCTTGGAGTGGCGGGACGAGGAGCGGCTGGGTTCGGGCTTCTTCGCGCTGCCGGGCTCGGCCCCGGGCGAGAGCGACATGACGCAGTGCCCTGTGGACGGGGCCGGGGGTGAGACCGGGGACGAGATCGGGAACGGGTCCGAGGGCCGGACCGGGGACGGCGCCTGAACCCGGGAACCCGGACCGACGGCTCGGGGACGAGAGCCGGACGGCCCGGGGCCTGTTCCGCCCGGGGTCAGTTCCGCCCGGGCCGCGAGGACGGCAGGTAGGTGCGGGCGTAGGTGAGCTTGCGCAGCACGACCTCCGCCGGACCGCGGACGCCGAACCGGCGGGAGACCTCGGCGAGGACCACCGTCAGGGCCCAGGTGCACACGGCCACGAGTACCGCGGCCGAGGCGCTCGCGGTGGCGCCCAGCCCCAGACCGTACGGGGCGAACACCAGGGTGAACACCACCGACTGCGCCAGATAGCAGCTCATCGAACGCTCACCCACGGCGGCGATCGCGATCGCGACCGGGCCCGGGGAACCCGTGGAGCCGTCGACCGTGACCAGCCCCGAACCGTGGCCCCCGCCCCCGCTCCTGTTCCCGCTTCCGGTGGTACCGCCCGCCCTCCCGGCGGCGCGTTCGGTCAGGTACAGGGCGACCAGGGCGATCACCGCGGCCCAGCCGGGGCCACCCGCCCACCCGGCGGCGTCGTGCACGATCCACAGCGAGACCAGGACGGCCGGGTCGGGCTCAGGCAGGAACTGGGCGGTCACCAGGGCGTCCGGCAGGCCGGCGGCCACCGCGACGCCCAGGCCGATGACGGCGACGCGGACCAGGAGCGCCCGGTGCTCGCGGGGTCGCTCCAGGAGCCCCCGGCGGCCCGCCCACATACCCAGCAGCATCGGCGGCATCACCACGAACAACAGGGTCACCGGTGTGTACAGGGTCCACTCCGCGAACCGTTCGGAGGCGGCGGACAGGAATCCGGTCTCCACCAACGAGGGCACCGCCGCGGCGGGCTCCTCGGCACCCGGGGCGGTGTTGAAGGCGTCGCTCAAACCGAGCGCGGTGTTCAGCGCGGTCGAGGCGAGGGCGAAGATCCCCGCCGACCACAGCAGCACGGAGTCGCGGGCACGCAGGAATCCCACGAACAACAGCAGCCCCAGTCCGTAGGCGCCGATGATGTCCACCGGCAGGAACAGGACTCCGTGCAGGAAGCCGATCACCAGCATCCACAGACCCCGGCGGCGCAGCACCACCCGGGCGTGCACCCAGCCGCCGCCGGACTCGACCACCCGGCGCATGATCCAGACCGTGCCGTAGCCGAAGAGCAGTGAGAACAGCGGGATCGCGCGCCCGCTGACCAGCGTGCTCTGCACGAACACGAGCACCTGGTCGGTGAGGGTCCGAACGGTGTCCGGGTGTGTGAGGAAGAACTGGGCGTTGACCAGCGCGATGAACAGCAGCATGAAGCCGCGAGCGAGGTCGGGGGCGAGGGAGCGCCCCGGACGGAGCGCCGGCGGGGCGGCGGGAGGGCGACGTGACTGATTCATGGGTGTCCTCCGATAGGGGCGTGATCCGGTCAGCGACAGCACCGGGGCGGCCCGGTGCGGAACGGCGCTCGTGAACACGGGACGACACCGGGCGGCACCAGCGGGGCCGAGCCGGCTCGAAGGCCCCGGTGAACGTGGTCCAGGGCCCACCGAAGACGCTACGGAGGCGCGGAACCCGGGCCCATAGGGCCTTCCGGAGACTTTCGGTGGGTCTGTCCCCACCCGAACAGGCGTCTATGATGGTGGGGCGTCGCGTGCTTCCGACCAAAGAGCAGTGGGCCGGTCGGACGGCATGGAGGCGCCATGACCTGTTCGGGGAGCCAAACGTGAGCACACACTTCGCGTACCGAATCTGAGCGGCTGAGCCGCTCGCGGCGCCGGTGTGACACGGCCGTCGGGACCAGGGGACCTCAGGGCCCGTGGTGTCCGACCCGCCGCTGAGCCCGGCCCGTGCGTCGGCCGCCGCACTCCGGCACCAGGCCGGAGACACAGACAGAGAACCCGGCGGACTCCCCGAACCCTTCCCCGGCTCATGCCCCTCCCGGCACCGGACTGCCCAATCCTCGGGCTGTCGGCCCTCCGACGGTCCCGACACCGCGATGCCCGGACCCCGGGCCGCCCGGCGCCCTGTTCCGGAGCCTTGGAGCGGCGAGCGGTCCTGACGCGCACGTCAGGATCTGCCCCGCCGCGCTGTGCCCTGGGAAACCGGGCCTTCGGGGACGCCCGCCTCCACAGCATTCAGTGAGAGGACCGTCCTTTGACAGAGAACACCAGCGACGACATGAAGACCGCCGCCGTGGCCGATCACGGCACGGAGGACCGGCAGGCCGCCCCCGAACCGCCGTCGCAGCAGCCGCAACCGGAACCGCAGCAAGGGCCGCACCAGAGGCCCGCGCCGAAGGTGAGCCCGTGGAACGAGCCGGTGGTGGCGGAGTTCCGCGCCGACCACGGCCGGGTGGGCGGCGTGTTCGAGGGCGGTGACCTGCTTCTGCTCACCACCACCGGAGCGCGTTCGGGCCGGGAGTACACCAACCCGCTCGGCTTCCTGCGGATCGACGGCCGCGTCCTCGTGGTGGGCTCCGCCGGGGGCTCGCCCCAGCACCCCGCCTGGTATCACAACCTGCTCGCCCACCCCTTGGTCTCCGTGGAGATGCCCGGCGACGACAGCTACGAGGCCGTCGCCGTGCCCCTGGAGGGGGAGGAGCGCGACCGGGTCTTCGAGGAGATCGTTCGCCGCGAGCCGGGTTTCGGTGACTACCAGGACCAGGTGGAACGCCGGCTGCCGGTGGTGGAGCTGCAGCGCTCCGAGACGGAGGGCGCGGAGGAGGTCGACAACCTCGCGGACAAGCTGTTCCAGATCCACGGCTGGTTGCGCGGCCAGCTGGTGAACGTGCGCCGGGAGGCCGAGCAGTACCTGGCCGAGAGGGAGAGCTCCGCAGGGACGCCTCCGCCCGGGCTGAACCTGCAGATCCGCCAGCACTGCCTGGCCTTCTGCGAGTCCCTGCACTTCCACCACACCAGCGAGGACTCGGTGTTCCCGAAGCTGGCCGAGGGTTTCCCGCACCTGAAGGAACCGGTCGGGCGCCTGATCGAGGAGCACCGCGTGGTCGACAGGCTCCGGGGTGAGCTGGAGAGCCTGCTCGCCGACCTGCGGACGGCCGACCCGGTGCGGTTCCTGGCGGACCTGGACCGGCTGACCGAGGAGCTGGAAGCCCACCTGGAATTCGAGGAGGGCGTACTCATCCCGACCCTGTCCGAGATCCCCTTCCCGCCGGTGGGGCCGACGGAGTAGGGCGAACCGCCGGTGGTGAGCCCCGGGAGGCCCGGTGCGGGCCCCCGGGGCTCACCACCGGTCTTTCTCGGAGAAAAACACAGTGGCCCCGGTTGTATAACGCATTTGGTGGCGCTGTCGGTTCTCCTTCCGATGTGAAGAACTTGTGTTGAATAAGGCTTCTGCCCAGGTCTGGTGAACCTTGCGTCATTTCGGTAGCATTCGGCGATCGGTCCCTGTTCATTGAGTGTGCGAAATGCTCTGACCAGGGCTTTTCCATATCGAATAGCGAGTGTCCTGTGTCTTCCAGAAGAGCGAAATCCTCCTCGGTCGGAAAGCTCTCATTCGGCCAATGGGCCTCGTGCTGTGTGACCGGACTGGTCATCGCGGGAAGTCTGACCGTCTACGCCGGGTACCGGGACGCCCTGGCCATCGACACGGAGGAGATCAACACCGATGCCTGGGGGGAACGCCCCGACCAGATCGAGGGCATCCACAACATCCTCCTCCTGGGCGGGGACGAGGAGTCGGAGGGCAAGCGCCCGGACGTTCTGGTGCTCGTCAACATCAACGTCGACCAGGACTCCGTGACCATGGTCAACATCCCCCGGGACATGATGGTGGACATCCCGCGGTGCGACGCCGTGGACGAGTACCCCGGCTGGGCGGGCGGTATCGACCAGGTCAACCACGCCGCCGCCTACGGCGGACTGGACTGCCTGGGCCACACGGTGGAGACGGTGACCGACATCCACCTCGACCACATGGTGACGGTGGACTTCTCGGGGTTCGAGGACATCGTGAACACCCTCGGCGGGGTCGAACTGTGCATTCCGGAACCGATCGACGACGTCAAGGCCCATCTCGAGCTGGACGCCGGAATGCAGACCCTCAGCGGAGAAGAGGCGCTCGGGCTCGCCCGGTCCCGGAACAGCACCGAGTTCCGGAACGACATGGGCCGCATCGAGAGCCAGCAACGGCTGATCGGAGCCATTCTCCGAAAGGTCACCAGCGACGGGACGCTGTCGAGCCCCACCACGGTCTACGAGTTCCTCCGGTCGGTGACCGACAGCCTCTCGGCCGACGACGGCCTCACCACGGACCGCATGGCGGAGCTCGCCATCGCCATGCGCGAGGTCGATCTGGACCGCGTCAACATGGTCATGGTGCCGGTGGAGAAGTCACGGTTCAACGAGGACAAGGTGGATCCGCGTCTACCCGAGGCAGCCGAGCTCTTCGCCGCGGTGGCCGCGGGGGAGGCGCTCCCCGACGAGGGGGTGGAGGAAGGGGACGAGGAGAACGGGCAGGCCGAGGCGCCCGCGGTGGAACCCGGCGACGTCTCGGTCCGGGTGCTGAACGGTGTGGGCGAGACCGGGCTGGCCTCTGCCGTGGAGGCGCTCCTGGCCAACGACTACGGGTTCGACGTCACCGGGATCGGTGAACCGGGGGAGCGCGACCCGGACCTCACCACGATCTACCACAGCCCCGAACGCGAAGCCCATGCCCAGGTGCTCGCCTCCTACCTCGTCAACTCCCAGCTGGAGGAGGTGGCGGACTTCGGCGACGAACTGGAGCTGGTGATGAAGCCGCAGGACTGGGAGGGCCTCACCGACGGGCGGGAAACGGCCGGTGCCGACGAGGCGGACGGTGGCGACGACGTGCTGGAGGAACTGGGGGCCACCTCGGCGGTCGAGGACACGGTCGACTGCTGAGACCAGGGCCTCCGCCCCAGGCGGCGCACTGTCGGAGGCGGTCTGCCCGAGCCGCCGCGGCGCTGATCACCGCCGGGGTGGCCCTATCCCCCGAACAGGGAGCCGAGGCTGACCTCGGTGCCCAGGAGCATCGAGCCGACGATGAGGATCACCAGGCCCGGCAGCAGGGTCGCGGCGGTCACCATCGTCACCCTCGGGTTGAGGCTCTGGGCCTTGCGGCGCATGTACTGGGCGTCGGCCAGGCGCATGTCCTTGCTGATGTCCACCAGGGTGTCGCTCAGCGGGGCGCCCAGCTCCTCGGCCTGCTGGATCGCGGTGACGAACTTGCTCAGCGACTCGTTGCGGTTGCGGCGCCGCAGGTGATCGAAGGCCTCCCGGCGGGAGGTGCCCAGCTCCATCTGGCGGAGCGCGATCGTGAACTCGTCCGCCAGCACCCCCGGCATCGACGCCGCGACCCGGCCGACCGCGGCACGGAACGACATGCCCGCGCTCACCGTCACCGCGAGCACGTCCAGGAAGTCCGGCAGCTGCGTCTGCACCTGGTCGGCGCGCTCCCGCGCCTGCACGTACAGGTTCAGGTCGGTCAGCCCCGTGAAGGCCAGCGCCATCACCGCGAGCAGCGCGTTGTTGTCCGACAACAGCACCACCACCGCGAGCGTGCCGTAGACGGAGACCTCGCCGACCTTGCGCTGCACGTACCGTTCCACGGTCAGCCCGTCCGGGCGCCCCGCGGCCTCGATCCGGGCGCTGACGGACGCCTTCTGCTTCGTGCTCAGGGACCCCAGGACCGAGCGGGTGAAGGGTTTCCCGATCCGCTCGGTGATCTTGTGCAGGAAGAAGGTCTCGTCGCTCTTGGTGGTCACCGGGGCGTGGACCGGGTCGTCCACCGGTACCCGGGTCTGCGACCGGGTCAGGTACAGGCCGTAGACACCGGTCAGCACGACCAGGGCCGAGGCGAGCGCCGCGGCCAGTGGGACCAGGGACAGGAGGTTCATCGAGGGGTGTCCTTCAGGGGGCGGGGGCAGGTCGGGAGGGGCACGGCTACAACGTGAACCTGGTGATGCGGGAGACCAGTGCGAAGCCGGTCGTGAACAGCACCGCCACGACCAACAACACCGCGATCCCGGCCCCGGTGCTGGTCATCGTGCGCATGACCCCCGGTTCGATCGCGTTGATCAGGAACAGCGCACCCACCGACATGAACCCGAGAGCCCACACGGTGGAGGTCGTCTCGCTGAGGATCGTCTGCACCTCGCGCCGCGTCTCCTTGCGGCTCTCCAACGTGGTGGAGATGTTGCGCAGCGCCGTGACCAGCGAACCACCGGACCTGGATGCCACCACGAGGGTGGAGAGCAGCACTCCCAGCTCACGGGAGGGCATGCGCTCGCGCAGGTCGTGGACGGCCTCCTCGAAGCTGGCACCCAGCTTCATCGACTCCGCCAGCCGGCCCAGCTCCTCGCCGGCCGGGCCGTCCAGCTCGTCCGCGGCGATCGCCACCGCCGTCGGCAGCGCCAGCCCGGCCGAGGTCGCGTTGCCCAGCACCCGGGCCACGTCGGGCAGCTGGCTGGTGAACTCCTCCCGCCGCTTGGCCTCGGCCCGCCGCAGGTAGGAGAAGAACAGGAACGCCACACCGGCGGCGGCCAGCAGTCCGAAGAACGGCGCCAGGATCTGCCACACCACCGCGACCGCCAGCAGCGAACCGGCCACCAGTGCCGCCACGAACGTGGACGGGCGCACGTCCGTGCCCGAACGCGCCATCCTGCGCGCCAGCCGGGCACCCCACTGGGTGCGCCTCAATCTGGCGTCGAACTTGGCCATGGGGGTGGAGGCGTCGTACTCCACCTGGGCCAGGGCGCTGCGGGCGGCGATCATCCGCCGGTTCTCGGCGCTGGCCACGAACTCCCAGACAGCCCACAGCACCAGCAGCAGAACCAGGGCGAGTCCGCCGAGGATCGCCAGAATCTGCCAGTTCACCCGGTCTCCCTTCGGGGTTGTGACGGTACGCGGGGCGAGGGCGTCCGCGCGGACGCCGAACCGCCGCTCACCAGCCGCCCTCAGGACGGCTGCCCCGGGCCCGTTCGTCGGCGACCACACCGAACACCGACGGAATGCTCTCGCCCACGTGGTAGATCCGGCCGGCGATGTGGCGGGGCAGTGGATAGTGCCGGAACTGCCCCTCGACGCTGCGGTCGGTGTTCATCGGCTGCGCCGCGAACTCCATCAGCCGGTCCAGGCGGAACTCCTCGCGCCGACGCGAGGACACGACGGCGATCTCGTTGATCCGCCGCGAACCGTCCGGCCAGCGCCCCAGGTGCACGATGGCGTCCACGGCGTTGTTGATCTGGTCCCGGACCGCCTCGAAGGGGATGTTGCCCTCGCCCATGGTCGCCAGGGTCTGCAACCGGTGGATGGCGTCGTCCGCGGAGTTGGAGTGCACCGTCACCAGGGACCCGTCATGGCCGGTGTTCATCGCCTGGAGCATGTCGATGGTCTCGGGGCCGCGGACCTCACCGACGATGATGCGGTCCGGGCGCATCCGCAGGGCGTTGCGCACGAGGTCGCGGATGGCGATCTCCCCCCGGCCCTCGATGTTGGCCGGACGCGACTCCAGGCGCACCACGTGCTCCTGCATCAGTTGGAGCTCGGCGGAGTCCTCGATCGTGACGATCCGCTCGCTGCTGGGCACGAAGGCCGACAGCGCGTTGAGGAAGGTCGTCTTACCGGTACCGGTACCGCCGGACACCACGATGTTGAACCGGGCCCGCACCATCGCCGACAGCAGCACCCCGGTCGCCTGGTCCAGGCTGCCCATCCGCACCAGTTCCTCGATGGGGTACGGCTTGGGGAAGCGCCGGATGGTCAGGACCGGACCGGACAGCGACAGCGGCGGGATGATCACGTTGACCCGCTCACCGCTGGGCAGACGGGCGTCCACCATCGGCGAGGACTCGTCCACGCGCCGGTTGACCAGCGAGACGATGCGGTCGATGGTCTGGTACAGCTGCTCCTCGCCGTTGAAGGCGGCGTCGATGCGCTCCATGCGGCCGCCGCGCTCCACGAACACGTTGTCGGGGCCGTTGACCATGATCTCGGTGATGCTCTCGTCGGCCAGCAACGGCTCCAGCACGCCCAGGCCCAGGGCCTCGTCCACGACCCGGCGGATCAGCACCGACCGTTCACGGTCCGAGAGCACCGGCCCCTCGCGGGACAGGATGTGCCCGACGACCTTCTCCAACCGGACCCGGCGCTGGGCCAGCGTCAGCTGGGTCAGGTCCTCCAGGTTGATCTCTTCCAGGAGCCGCCGACGCCAGTGCGTCACACTGCCGCGGTCCGCGCGGTCCTCGACGCCGCGGTCCTCTTCCAGCCGGTCCTTGAGCCCCATGTTCCTCGTTTCCTCCCTTGGTGTGGTGCCGCAGTGCTCCGAGGCCCTCCCCGTCTCACACGTTCGGCATGTCCACCCGTCGGGTCAGCGTCAGGTTCAGGTCCACCGACGAGAACACGATCGGCAGCGGGTGTGAGACCTCGACGTAGTACCCGTCACTGTCGTTCGCACCACTGGTGACGGCGGCGTCGTCCAACCAGCCGGGAAGGGCTTCGCGGGCAGCGGACTCGGCGCCCTCCAGCTGCTGGGTTCCGGCCGTACGCGCTCCGGCCCGGGCCGCGGACTCGATGCGTTCGATCGCCACGAAGGCCAGGAAGGCCTCGATCGCCACCACCACCGTGAGCAGCAGGATCGGCAGGACCGCGGCGAACTCCAGGATCGGGCCGCCCCGGTCGCAGTCCCGGCGCCGGCCGCCGAACAGCAGGCGGCGCAACCGGCGGGGCCGGGGGGCGGGCTCCGCGTGGCGGCGCGGAGCGGGCGCTCCGGCCGAGGGTGTTCCGGTCACGGGTCCACCCCTTCCGGCTCGGGCAGTCCGCGCGGGGGCACCTCGGTGACGACCCTGGCCTCACCGGTGATCTCCCAAGGCCCGTTCGTGCCCGGCAGGAACACCGGCATGGCCAGGGTCACCCGGGCGAAACGGGTCCCGTCGCGTTCGACGATCTCGGTGGTCAGCACGTCCTCGCCGTCCCAGGGGGGCCGTACCCTCTTGCGCGCCTCCTCGTCGATGCGCGCCATGTCGTCCGGGGTGACCGAGGCCTGCCGGGCCGCCTCCGTGGCCCCGTGGGAGGCGTACATGGAGGTGAGACCGATCAGCAGCACCTGCCACACCAGGGCCAGCGCCAGCATCATGAACGGCACCATCGCGGCGAACTCCACGAAGACCGCGCCGCGGTCGTCGCGGGGGCGCCGACGCCGCTCAGCCACCGAACCCTCCCCCCGGTCCGGGCGATCCCTGCCCCCAGCGGCCGGGGGCACCCACCCGCGGCGCGTGCCCGTTGACCTGTTTCGGGCCCGTGGCGTCGAGGAAACCGGACACGTCCCGGGTGGACGGGTGGCCCGGACCGCTGTTCGGGTGCGCGGCCAACGCGGCCAGGTTCGGCGGGATCCCGCCTGAGGGGGTGGTGGTGCCGCCCTTGCCGCTGCCGCCCGTGCCAGTGGGCGGCGAGAGCAGGTCCAGCTCGGAGGCGAGCCGGGCGAAGGCCTTGCGCAGTCCCTCGTCGGTCACCTTCGTGGGGTCCCCGTTGTTCTCCCCGGGCTCCAGCGCCCGGTAGGCGGCCGGCACGGGGGTGCGCAGCACCTTGGTGCCCAACAGCTGCTGGAGGAAGTCCGGCTGGATCTCGTTCTTCCGGCTGTGCCGGGTGACCATCGAGTACACGTCCTCGTGCGAGCGGATCTGCAGTCGTTCCCACATCGCCATCAGCCGCTGCGCGCCGCGCAGCGCGGGCACGTCCGGGGTCACCGTGACCACGGCGCTGTCGGCCAGCTCCACGGCCATCGCGGTCGCCTCGTTCATGGTGGACCCGCAGTCCACGATCACGAGTTCGTACCGGGAGCGCAGGGCGCTCAGGATCCGGCGGGTGGCCCGCGCGGTGACGTCCTCGCCGCGCTCACCGTGCTCCGGTGCGAGCAGCACGTGCGGGCCGCGCGGGTCCACGTAGAGCGTCTCGGAGAGCATGCCGGGACTGATGTCGTCGGCGGCGTCCACCAGGTCCGTGATGGATCTGCGGTGCTGGAGGTTGAGGAAGGCGGGCAGGTCACCGGCCTGCAGGTCCAGGTCGACCAGGCACACCACCCGGTCCCGGCGGGCCGCGGCCATCGCCAGGTGCACGGTGCAGGTGGTGGTGCCCACCCCGCCCTTGGCGCCGCTGACCGTCACGATCCGCCCGCGCGCCCCCGAGGCGGGCAGGTCCAGGGAAGCGGACTCCAGGTGGCGGCGGAGCGTGCGCGACCACTCCGCGGCCTTGGCGATCCGGGTCTCCAGCTCGGTCACTCCGGAGTCGGCGGAGAGCACGCCCCGCGCGCCCGCCTCCATGGCCCCGGTGAAGGTCTCCGGGTCCATCGAGGGGGAGACGAGCAGGACCGCCAACTGCGGATGGCGGTGCGAGAGGTCGCGGATGGTGTCGAAGACCGGGGCCGGACCCAGGTCCTGGTGGACGAGGACCACGTCGAGCTCGGGGTACTCACCCGCCCCGTTGATCAGATCCGTGCTCGTACGCCGGGAGGCGACGAGGTCGGACCCCGTCAGTTCCTCGAAACGCGCGGCGAGCACCATCTCCGTCTCGGAAGTGGGCATCCCCGCCAGGACTCGGAAGTTCACCTGTACTTACCCCCCATGCGGCATGCGCCGCTCGTCGGTCTGTCCGCCCTGGGCCTGGCTGTCGGAGGCCTCGTCGATCATGTCGTCGAAGTCGCCGCTGCACACCTGCGGTTCGCCGGCGTCGCCGCCGCCCGCGGCGCTGACCAGGGCCAGCCGGAGCTTGGTGGAGAACTCCTCGGCGTAGGCCAGCTGGAGCGCGGCCTGCGGGTCGAGCCGGAAGGTCACCGGGACCACGCCGGCCACCCCGCCGCCCTCCGACTCCTGGCTGCGCAGCTCCCCGATGTCGAGGACCTCCACCTCGGTGATGATCCGGGTCGCGCAGGCCTCACCGTGGTCGCGCGGCTGGAAGGTGCCGTAGATGTCCACGACCGAACCGCGCCGGACCTTGCCCGCCACACCGGTCTCGGCGTTGACCATGATGGCGATCTCCCGCTCGCCCGCGGTCAGGGTCGGCTGGGGCTGGACCATGCCGCGCTGCAGGATGGCGCCCTTCTCCAGGTGCGTGGAGGCCACGAGTTCCTGGCCCTCGGGGGTCTCGATCTCGTTCAGGTCGGAGATGAAGACCTCCGGGTCGAAGTACGCGACGGGCACGTCGACCGTGTTGAACGAGTCCCGGCCGAGCGGCTGGTAGGCCTCGACGTCCTCGTTCAGCTCCAGGACGGTGGCGAACTGCCCCAGCTGCTCCTGCTGACTGTTGATGTAGGTGAAGACGGAGGCGAACACGGCGACGGCGCCGATAGCGGCCACGACCATGAGCAGGACGCCGCGTCGCTGACGGGGGTTCATAGGGGTGGTTTCCGTTCCGGTGTCGTCGTGGGCCGCCTACCCGTGGGGCGGAGCGGTCGGCCCTAGCGGGAGTAGGTTCTCGGGGATTCCGGCTGCGGTGCGCGGTCCTGGAACGCCGGCCCCTCCGGCCGGTCGGAGGGGCCGGGCGGGCGGTGGCCCGGCCCGGGGGAGGGCGGCCGGTTGCCGGGGCCGGGTGCCCCGTGGAAGGCGGGGTTGCCGTTCGGGGACGGCGGCCCCGAGGACTGGGGTTCGGGGATCTGCGGGCCGGTGGCCTGAGGTCGGGGTGCAGGGGAGCGGGGCGCCTCCGGGGCGGTGGCCTGAGGCCGGGGTGCCTGGGGCTGGGCTGCAGGGGAGTGGGGCGCCTGCGGGCCGGTGGCCTGAGGCCGGGGTGCCTGGGGCTGTGGTGCCGGGGAGCGGGGCGCCTGAGGCCGGGGCCCCGGCGGAGGTCCGCCGCCCGGTGGGGCGGCAGCGGTGTGGTGGGCCCGGGTGAGGCTGCCGGTGGAGTTGCCCGCGCAGAACGGGCAGGGTTTGGCGGACATGGGCTCACCGCACCAGGAGCACGCCGCGGCCCGGATGGAGCCGGCGGCGTAGGCGAGGGCCTGTGGGTGGGCGCTCAGCGCCACGAACTCCACGTACTTGCCGGTGCCCCAGTAGGTCGCGCCGAGGGGTTGGGCGGGCAGGGTTCTGGTGGCCACCGGCTGGATGGCACGCGGCAGGTTCTCGTCGAACACCTTGGTGATGCTCGGGTCCGGGGTGGAGCACAGCAGCTGTACCGGCTGCACGGGCCGGAAGGGCAGCGCGTCGGCGACCTCGGACGGGCGAAGACGTCCCACCTGGGCGTTGGGGGCGCAGTAGGCGAGGAAGGACACCGAGGGCGCGTACGAACCCATGTGCTGGCGCAGGCTCGTGGGAAGGGTGGACAGGCCGGACACCGTGCGCAGCCAGGCCCCGGCCAGCAGGTGCTTGGGCAGTTCGTCGCTGAGCGCGGCCACCATCCCCGGCGGCAGGTAGGGGGCGAGGTAGGCGAGTTGGTCGGCGATGAGGGAGAGGGCCAGGGGGGAGAGGTCGACGCCGATCCCGGCGATGTGGTCGGTGCGCAGGGCACCCCGGGCGAAGTTGACCGCTCGCTCGGCGTCCGAGGCCTGCCAGGCCGGATAGAGCGCCACGACCTTGCGACCCGCCCGCGCCTCCTCCTTGGCGAAGGCGACGAAGGCGGCGCTGCGTCCGCCGACACCGTCACCTCGCAGGGCGAACCGTTGCGCTCCGGCCTCGCCCACATGGCCCGTGCTGGGGATATCCGCCAACAGGGCTACGGTCGTCGCCGACCGAGGTAGGGCATTGGACACTGGGAAAGCTCCATCGGTTCTACGCACTCGGACGATTTCGGATGCTGCAGAGGCGTCCCGCGCCTCAGGTGCCACTCGGACGCATCGTAACGAATGGGCGCGGTACAGCGGGAGACCTGGTATTCACCACCTTGGGACTCGGGTGAGGCCATGTGGTGTCTTTTCGTCAACGGGGCCGAGGTGACCGGGTTGGCGGGGCCGGGGCCGCGGTGCTGGCTGAGGGGGCGGGTTCCTCCGGGTGCGTCCGGCGTACCTGAAGGAGGGACGGGCGGTCGGTGGCCGCATGTGGCCACCCGGTCTTGGGTTTTATGTACTAAAAACCCTTTTTGTTCTTTGGATACCGATTTTGAGTGGCGTAGGCGGCGGGCCGAGGAGGAGGCGGTACGGACGGGGAGAGGGGCACAGGGCCGCAGGGGCGGTAGTCGAAGGCGCAGATGGAGAAAGGGACGTCGTCCATCCCAGGATGCCCCTCCGGGTCCGCTACCACCAGGGCCACCGGTCCTCCCTGTGGACAACTCGGCGTGGAACTGTCCCCAGGGGCACGAACGGCGTCACCTGCGTCTCGTGAGTCCCACCAGCCCCTCGACCCCGGTCAGTGGGGTGGTCGGCCACGGGATCGGCTTCCCGGTTCGGAGCGGGGAGGGGCGGAGGTGTCGTGTGTGTCTCGTTGGGGGTTGGCTTCCCCGGCAGCGGGAACTATGTAAGGGGACTTCGCGTCATATCTTGAGAAGTCACGCGCCCCCTGAGGAGACGAACACGATGCGCAAGGCAAACCGGGCCGCTGCCGGTGCGGCCGCTTGGCAGGTCATCCAGAACACCGACAGCAAGGTCTCGCTGTGGGAGCGCGCCCGCTCGATCCCGCGCATGCTCGGCGCGAAGTTGCGCGGCCGCTACCCCGAACTCGGCGGCGGCAAGCTCTTCATGATGCTGGTGCTGGTCGGCTACATCATCTCTCCGATCGACTTCGTGCCCGAGCTGATCTTCTCGGTGTTCGGCCTGGTCGACGACGTCGCCGTCGCCGTGTGGCTGACCACCATGGCACTGGGTGAGAGCGAGCGCTTCGTCGTCTGGGAGCGCCAGAACCAGGCCCAGGAGGCTTTCGGCCGCGCCAACCAGCAGGGGCAGCACGGCCAGTACGCTCAGGCCGGCCAGGGCCAGCACCCCGGACAGGGGGCTGACCAGGGGCAGTACACCCAGGCCGACCAGCAGGGTCGGTACCCCGGCCACGGTCAGGCCGGCCCGCAGGGACAGCACCCGGGGCAGGAGCAGACGGCACCCCGGAAGCAGAAGCGCTGACCGGTGCTGCTGGGCGCCTGACGCCGCGCCGGGTCCGACGCACCCGCAGAGCCCGAGGGAACGGTTCCCTCGGGCTCCTTCATGCGCACGTCGGGATCCGGCAGGGGACCTGGAACCCTCCGGAGGCCTCGGCGCACCCCACGCTCCTCGGGCGCGGTCATGCGCGCGGGGTGGTTGGAGGCGGAGGGGCGCGGGACCCTAGGGTGAAAGCCACTTCACGCTAGATACATGTCCTCGAAGGAACATCATGGACACATCCCCCAACGTGCCCGATCACCCCCAGGAGCCTCAGAGCTACCAGGGCTTCCAGGCCACCTCCGAAGCTCCGAAACCCCGTCGCAGCCGTACACCGCTGATCGCCGGGGCCGCCGTGCTCGCGGTCGTGCTGCTCGGCGGGGTCCTCCACCGGACGCTCCCCGGCCTCGTCGGAGAACCCGAACCGGAGCCCGTGGCGGTGGAGGAGGCCCTGGCCGCCTACGCGGGCGAGTACCTCCTCGGGGAACCCGCCTGGCACCTGGACACCTCGAGACTGGCCCAGGAGGTCGCCGAGGCGTGGACCGAGCACGTCGACGACGTCGGGTTCTCGGAGCAGGTCGCCCACGACGATTTCGACGCGGGCATCGAGTTCCTCGCTCTGGAGGAGCGGATCGAGGCGCCCAAGAACGGTGCGGACTACCGCAACGACGTGGTCCTGACGCACAACACCTGGTACGCCCAGCTCCGGGACGGAAGCCTCGCCTCCGACGGCGACCCGGTCCAGAACCCCGAGGACATCAAGGTCCTGGGCAACGTCGAGCCCTGGACCATCCAGTACGTGGTCAAGGCGGACTCGGACATCCACACCCTGGAGGACCTGGCGGGGGCCAGGATGGTCTTCCCCTGGGCGGACACCGAGGGCCTCGAACAGAGCGCCCTGGTCCTGCTCGCCGCGGGGGTGGACCCGCTCTCCGTGGAGGTCCTCACCGAGGAGTGGCTCTCGAGGGACGCCTTCGTCGACGGGTCGGCCGACGTCCTCCTCCAGTGGGACCAGGTCAGCAACGCGGAGCTCGACCACCACGAGCGGCAGGGGTCCGAGGTCCGGGTCCTGGAGATCCCCGAAGAGGTCGGCGAGACGCTCGGCCTGATCGACCCCTCCTACACGAACCTGACCGTCGAGGCGGGAACCCTGCCCAACCAGGACGAGGACATCAACCTCGTGGCGACCTGGGAGACCCTCTACGCACACGCCGACCTGGACGACGAACTGGTCCAGGAACTGGTCCGGGTCGTGTACGAGGACCTCGGGGAGCACACGCGCTACGCGGACGTCACACCGGTGGAGTCGGCTCTGGCCGGTGTCGATCCCGACGACGTCCACCCCGGTGCGGCGCGCTATCTCCGGGAGCAGGGAGTGCTCTGACCCGAGCCCGAGTCCGGGGCCGGTGGAGCGGTGCGCTGGGCCCAGGGCTTTCGGCCCGGACTCCGGGGCCGGGGTCCGGCTCCCGGCCACTGCGACGAGACCGCGACGCGGGGCCCGCCGTACGACGGGCCCCGCGTCAGGCGGCGAGACCGAGAACGGAGCGCAGGGTGGTCCGGACGCTCCCGGAGCGCCGGCCCCGCTGGTCGCGGCCGTCCCTGCGATGCTGACGGGCCTTGTGGGCGAGCCTGGCCTCATGGGCGGCCAGCTCGGCCTCGGCCCGGTACATGTCGGCGGCCTGGGCGGTGAAGTCGGGGTGCATGTCCTGCTCCTCTGGTGTCTGGCCCTGTCCGGGCCGGGGCGCCGGGATCGGTTCTCCCGGCTGACTACAGACTCGCGCTAAGGCACGGGGCCGCGCATCGGGAAAGAACACCAGAACCGGGCCGGTCCGGACGCCTTAGACGGACGCCTTCCGCAGCCGAACGCCTAAGGCGCCCCGCCGACGCCTTAGGGAGGAGCCACCGGTCCGTTCCGGCCCGGGAGCCGGATCAGGCGGCGTGGGCGGAGGCCTCCCACTCGCGGGCGAGCATGGCGTAGTGCAGCTCGTCGCCCCAGCGGCCCTTGAAGATCTCCGCCTCCACGAAGTGCGCCTCCTTGCGCAGGCCCAGGCGTTCCATGAGCTTGGCCGAGGAGGTGTTGAGGGCGTCGCAGCGACCGTGGATCCGGTGCAGGCCCAGCTGCTCGAAGCCCAGCCGGAGCATCTCCACGGCCGCCTCGGCGGCGTACCCCTTGCCCTGGTAGCCCGGGTGGAACACGAAACCGAACTCGCCCTGCCGGTGCTCCTCGTGGACCCAGCCGAGCAGGACGTAACCGATCACCTTGCCGTCCAGGTCGACGGCGAGGACCAGGGTGTCGCCGCCCTCGCGCAGGGCGAACTGCTTTCGGCGCTCGGCCAGGGCCGCGGCGTTGTCCTCGCGGCTGCGGGGCTCGTTGAACAGGAAGCGCGCCACCTCGGGGAGCGACTCGAACTCCCACATGTCGTCCTCGTCCCCCTCCGTGAACGGGCGCAGGGAGAGGCGGGCGGTGCGGATGGGTTCGCGGATCTCGATCAACGGCTGTCTCCAGGTAGGGCGTGCTCTCGCACTACACCTTGACCGGACATTCGGGTGCACACAACCGAATTTCGGGCGGGTCGGGGTTCTGAGGGCTCAGGATCCCAGCGCTGACCGGGCCGCGCGAAGCCGGTCCGCGTCCGAACCCCCACCCGTGCCGCCCGCGGCCTCGTCGGCCCACGTGAGCAGTCGGCGAAGGTGGGGGCCGGTCTGTCCGCCGGTGACGGGCGCTTCCCCCAGGACCATCTCGCCGCCGGTGCCGTCGACGGTGACGAGCGTGCCCTCGGGAACGAGCTGGCCGCCCACCCGGATCGAGTCGGGGCCCACGGTCAGCTCCGCCACCCCCACCACCGCCGGGGTGTTCATGGACCTGGCGACCACGGCCGCGTGGCTGGCCGGCCCTCCTCTGGCGGTGACGATCCCGGCCGCGACGGCCAGACCGCGCATGTCCAGCGGGGAGGTCTCCGGGCGCACCAGGACCACCGGCCCCTCGGCGGCCATCAGGACCGCCCGGTCGGGGGTGGTCGCCACCCTGCCGACCGCCACCCCGGGGCAGGCGCCCAGGCCGCGGGCGAGCGGGAGCCCGCCCTCGCCCAGGACCACACGGGGTGTTCGCACGTGCTGGAGGTGGTGCGGGGACACCCGCCGCAGGGCCTCGGCGCGGCCGATCACACCGGCGTCGGCGAGGTCGACCGCCGTGCGCACCGCGGCACCGCCGACCAGCCGGGCGGGGCGGACCTGGAGCAGCCACAACCGCCCGGACTCGTAGGTGAACTCGACGTAGCAGGCGTCGCGGTAGTGGGCCTCGACCCGGTTCAGGGCGGCTTCCAGGTCCGCCCACACGGAGGGTTCCCGGTCGGCGAGGTCCCGGAGGGGGCGTGTGAGGGCCGAACCGGAGACCACGGCGTCGCCCTGCCGACCGAACAGCGCCTCACCGAAGGGCATGTGTTCGCCGGTGTTGGGGTCGTGGGTGAACGCGACCCCGCTGCCGCTGCGGGCGTCCCGGTCCCCGTGCACCATGGCCTGCACGGTCACCGCGGTGCCGAGGTCGTCGGGGATGCCGTTCAGGGCGCGGTAGGTCCTGGCGCGCGGGGTGTCCCAGGAGGAGAACACGTCGGTGACAGCGCGTTCCAGTTCTTCTCCCGGCCGGTCGTGGTTGAGGACCGTGGTCATCATGCCGGGCATGGAGACACCGGCCCCGGAGCGCACGGACACGGTGAGAGGGGCACGGGGGTCGCCGAACCTGCGGCCGGTCTCGGCTTCCAGGGCGGAGACCGAGGCGGCGATCTCCTCGCGGAGGCCGTCGGGGAAGCGGCCCCCGTGCCGGAAGGCGCGGCAGGCCTCGGTGGTGATGACGAACCCGGCGGGCACGGGCAGGCCCAGGCGCTTCAGGGTGAGGAGCCCGTGCGCCTTGCCGCCCAGCAGGTCCGGGCCCTCCTGGACCTGCGCCGAGAGGGGGTGGGTCCACTTCATCGCGTCACCTCTCGGGTGGTCGGGTGGTCCGTCAGTACCGGGGGACGCCGAGGGTGGCCAGCAGGTCCTCGTGGAGCTGGGCCCACACCGCGTGGTAGGAGGAGGTGCCGTCCGCGACCTCCTCCAACGCCCCGGACCGGGCGCGGCCGAGTGCGCCGGAGAGCCGGACGCGGTACCGGCGGAAGCGGACCAGGTTCGCGGACAGGTCGGCGCAGACGGCCTCGAGGCGCTGGTCGAGGTCGGTGAACAGGTCCAGGACACGGGCGTCGTAACCGGGGTCGGTGTGGTCGTTCAGGGTCCGGACCCCGTCCACGGGCCGCAGCTGCCAGGCCGTGCACAGGTCGAGCAGTTCCGGGTTGAGCTCCATGAACCCCTCGTGGGCGCGCTCCGCCGTCGGCCGGGTTCCGGTGGCGTCCAGTTCGGCGGCGATCCGCTCGGCACCCGCCCCGCGTCCGGCTTCGGACAGCCCCCAGCCCTCGAACTCGCCCGGGGTGCGTGTGACGAGGCCGTCGACGGCGAGGTCGATCAGCTCGGACTCGACGTCCTCGGCGGTCAGCCCGGTCACCTCGGCCAGGCGTGCGGGCCCGGAGAACCCGGCGCAGCGCAGTGCGTGCAGGACCAGCAGGTCGGCGCTGGTGGTGTGCGGTGTGGCGGCTGACGTCATGGGTCCCCTTCCCGAGCTCCGGTTTCAAGATACTAGTAACATCTGGATGCTAAGGACATCTGAGTGGCGGTCGGCTTTCCGGTCGAGGACCACCGCCCGGCAGGGGATCTGTGCGGGCCGGCGGCGCGAGGCCGCTGTGGCAGCGCTCCCGCTCTCACGCCCCCTGGCCGCCGGGGGAAACGACCGGTGTCCCGGTGGAGGCCGTTTCCCCTTCGCCTCCGGAGGCCTGCGGGTCCCCTTCCTCTGCGCGGGCCGTCCGTCGCACCCCGCTCGGCGGTCAGTGCCCTGCGGGGTCCAGGGCGGCGACCTCGCGGACCGCTCCCGAGACCGCACGGAAATCCTTCTTGAGGATCGCGCCGTGGTTGCTCGGGACCTTCGCGAAGAGCCGGATGTTCTCGTTGCGCTCGAACACCGGGTCCAGGCCCGCCCGGATCGTCTCCTGCTCGTCGCCCCGGCTCCCGAGAGACGATCCCGAGGCGAGCACGTAGCGCACCGGAACGGTGATGGCGTCGAGGACCGCGCTCAGCTCCTTCTCCCCGCCGAGCCGGCCGAGCTCGATGTTGCTCTCCGCCATCTGCTCGGCGTTCATCCGCGGAAGCAGGCCGGTGGGGCGTACCAACGGCGCGAACAGGGCGACCTTCCGGAACAGCTTGCGGACCCTCTGCTCCATGGCCTCGTCCATCCAGTCGTAGGGCTGGGCGCCGTCGACCAGGACCGCCCCGATGGCGCGCTCCGGGTTGCGGGAGACCCAGTGGGAGCCGACGTAGGCCCCGTAGGACCAGCCCACCACCAGCGCCCGCTCGACGCCGCGGGCGGCCAGGACCGCGTCCACGTCGCGGACGGCGGCTTCGAAGGAGTAGTCCGAGGACGTCTTCGACTTCCTGCCGCGGGCCCGCTCGTCGTAGGTGATGTGCCGCCACTCCGGACCGAGGTCGTCGATGGTCCGCCGCCAGTAGCCCTGGGTGGCGAACTGGCCGTTGAGGTAGACCACGGGCGTCCCGGTCCCGCCGGTGTCGGTGACGGCCAGGGCGGTGTCGTCCACCGGCACCATGCCGACCCAGGGGGTCACGTGCATCTTCCGGGCCGCCGAGCAGGTCCGGGACGTGCTCCGGACCAGACCCGCGGAGGCCGCCGACGCCCCCGAGCGGTCGGATCCGGACGCGGACCGGGACTGAAGCCCGGGAAGCCGGTCCACCCGGCGGTTCTACCGGGAGCGGGCTCCCCGTCTTCTCTCCCGTGCGTCGTGGAGGTCGACGCTGTCGAGGTCGAGCGGGGGTGGGCTCTCCGAGGCGGTGTACGTGTTCGGCGATCTCGGCCTGGGTGACGTTCTCGCGTGGCACAGTTCCACGACAGGTGCCCCGCCCCTCGCAGGGGAGGGGGCCGCCTGTGGACAACTGCTCCGAGAGGGTGGGGCCGGCCGGTCAGAAGTGCTCGGTGAGCGGACCGAGCACGGGAATCCACTCGCGGACCGAGACGTCGGTGACCACGCCCTCGGTGCGGAACGGGTCGGGCTCGGTGTACGCCAGGGCCTCCTTGGCGGAGTCCGCGCGGAAGAGCAGCAGGGCGCCGGGGGCGTCGTCGGGGCCGAAGGGTCCCGAGACGAGGTTGACGCCCTGGGTGGCGAGCTCGTCCAGGTACTCGCGATGCGCGGGCCGGTGCTGGTCGCGCGCGGCGGTGCTGTTCTCGGCGTAGGTGTAGACGACGGCGTAGACGGCCATGGAGGGTCTCTCCTGTCGGGTTGCCCCGGGGCACGGGGCGGGGTGAACGGGTGTCGGAGCCAGAATGCCAGGCCGCGGCGGGGCGGTGTGCGACCGGTCGGGGGTGGGGCACCCCGGGCTCTTCCCTGCTGCCCCGCCCCTCCGGCCTTCCCGGGACTCGCCGGGCTCCGTCCGGCTTATCCCGGGGCTTCTCCGGGCCCCTCCCGAGGCGATCCCCGGTTCCCCCGGGTTTTCCGGTGATGGAAGACTCCCTAGCAGGAAGGTGATCGAGTATGGCCAGGTCAACGTCGGGGGAGTCCGTCCTCACCCGCACCATGAGAATCCTCCGTGCCTTCGGTACCGTCTCCGG
This sequence comes from Nocardiopsis ganjiahuensis DSM 45031, assembly GCF_000341085.1. Classification (GTDB taxonomy): domain Bacteria; phylum Actinomycetota; class Actinomycetes; order Streptosporangiales; family Streptosporangiaceae; genus Nocardiopsis; species Nocardiopsis ganjiahuensis. The sequence continues at coordinate 250,207 of NZ_ANBA01000017.1, forward strand.
ATCGCTCACCGTCTCCGAGATCTCCCGCCGCGCCGACCTCCCCGTCGCCACCGCGCACCGGCTGGTCGGCGAACTCGTCGAACTCGGCGCGCTGGAACGCGAGCCCGACAAACGCGTCCGCATCGGCTACCAGCTGTGGGAGGTGGCCTCGCGCTCCTCGCCCGCCCGGGACCTCAGCCGAACCGCCCTGCCCTATATGGAGGACCTCCAGGTGGCCGTGCGCGAACACACCCAGATCGGGGTCCTGGAGGGCACCGACGTCCTCTACCTCGAACGCCTCTCCGCCCGGGACGCCGGACGCAACGTCGCCGAGATCGCCGGGCGCCTGCCCGTCCACGCCACCTCCACCGGCCTGGTGCTGCTCGCGCACAGCCCGCCCGAACTCCAGGAGCGGGTGCTGGGCGGGGAGCTGCGCGAGCACACCCGCCACACCGTCACCGACCCGGTCCGGCTGCGCCGCCTCCTCGCCGCGGTGCGCAGGGACGGCTACGTGATCGCCTCCCGGATGATCGACCCCGCTGCCGTCGGTCTGGCCGCACCGGTCCGCGACCGCGAGAACCGGGTGGTCGCGGCCCTGTCCGTCGTCGTCCCGTTCCTCAGCGACGCGGGCCCGCAGGCGCACGTCCCGGTCCTCGTCGCGGCGGCGCGGGGCATCTCCCGTGCCATGGGCGCCCGGATCTCCGGAGAGGACATGATCCACACCCGGGGCCACGCGCCGCGCCCGTCCGCTTGAGGAGAGGGTCCGCCGGACGTGGAGAGGGCCTCGCCCGAAGAGGAGGCCCGCTCCCGGGGGAAGCCCTCCACCCGAGGGGAAAGCTTTCCATTCAATGGAAGAGGGCTGGTGTCGCGTTTCGGGGGAACCGCATGCTGAGGGCATGAACGCCGAACCCCTCAAGGCCCGGACCCGGGTGGCCGTCATCGGCGCCGGCCCCGCGGGCCTGATGCTCTCCCACCTGCTCTCCCTCTCCGGGATCGACTCCGTCGTCATCGACCTGCGCGAACGCGCCGACATCGAGACGACCCTCCGGGCGGGCATCCTGGAACAGGGAACCGTCGACCTCATGACCGGTACCGGGGTGGGTGCCCGGCTCCTCACCGAGGGGCAGCGCCACGAGGGCATCGCGATCCGCAGCCGCGGCGAGTCGCGGCGCATCGACTTCACCGCCCTCACCGGCCGCGCCGTCCACCTCTACCCGCAGCACGAGGTGCTCAAGGACCTCATCGCCGCCCGCCTCGCCGCCGGGGGAGACCTGCGCTTCGGAGTCAGCGAGGTCAGCGTCCACGACGTCACCACGGACGCCCCCTCCGTCCGGTTCACCGACGCCGACGGCACCCGGGTGGAGCTCTCCTGCGCCGTCGTCGCCGGATGCGACGGGTCCCAGGGCGTCAGCCGCACCGCCGTTCCCGAGGACGCGCGCACCGATTACTTCCACGCCTACCCCCACGGCTGGTTCGGCATCCTCACGGAGGCCCCGCCCAGCTCCGACGAGCTGGTCTACGCCCACTCCGAGCGGGGGTTCGCGCTGATCAGCTCACGCAGCCCCAGCGTGCAGCGGATGTACTTCCAGTGCGACCCCGCCGAGGACGCCGGGAGCTGGAGCGACGAACGGATCTGGGCCGAACTGCGCGCCCGGGTCAACGGCAACGGGTTCGAACTCGAGGAGGGGCCGATCATCCAGCGCGGGGTCATCCCCATGCGCAGCTACGTGATCGACCCGATGCGCCACGGCCGCCTCTTCCTCGCCGGGGACGCCGCCCACACGGTCCCGCCGACCGGTGCCAAGGGCCTCAACCTGGCCGTCTCCGACGTCGCCGTGCTCTGCCAGGCGCTCGAACGCTTCTTCCACCAGGGTTCGACCGAACTGCTGGACAGCTACGGCCGCACCGCCTCGGACCGGGTCTGGCGGGCCCAGCACTTCTCCTGGTGGATGACGTCCATGCTGCACGCGGACGCCGACGCGGACGCCTTCGGGCGGCGCCGCCAGCTCGGCGAGATCGACCAGCTCACCGAATCCGTCGCCGGGAGCACCTACCTCGCCGAGGCGTACACGGGCTGGCCGATCGCGCACACCAACCCCGACTCGGTCGTCGCGGACACCATCACCGGCTCCGCCGACCGCACCCCCTGAAATCCGGTCCCCTCGAACCCGGTCCCTCGGGCGGGCGTCACACCACAGGCGTACACCCACCCTTTCCCCACCGGAGGCGTCACTTGGGCCCGAACGAGCCGTGGGCGTGGGCCCACGAGCACCCGATCCGGGCGGTGGAGTACATCGCCGGTATCGCACACACCGAACCCGAGGCGGTGGAGCCCCTGATCGAGCGGCTGATCGAGGACGTCTCGGTCTCCGGTGAGGGGCTCCCCGAGGCGGCCGTGGTTCTCGCCGCCGTGGCCGCGGACCCGGGCGAACGCGGCAGGCGCCACTTCGGGCATTTCGCGGAGGAGGCGGTGCGCAGACGCGCCGAGGACCTGGCCGAGTGGACCCCGGCCGAGCGTGCCGAGTGGACGCTGGCCTGCTGGGTGCTGTCCCACACCGGCCGGGTCGAGGCGGCGCGCGTCCTCGCACGGCTGGCCGAGGAGGTCCCGGAGGACAGAAGGTCCGTTCCGGTCGAGTGCCTGCGGAGGATGGGCGGCCTCGCGCACCGGATCACCGGGTGAGAGCACCGGCCGGGAACCAGGCGCCGGGACCGATGGCGTTCCGGTCCTCCGGCCCTCCGCCGGTCCGGCCGGACGCACCGTCGCCCCGGCCCGGCGACGGTCGCCGCCGTCTGCCGGCCCGACCGCCTCAGGGGCCGACGAGGCCCGACCAGATCAGGTCGACGAGCCACAGGACCACTCGGACCACGCCTGACAGGACCAGTGCCGTCATTACCGCCGTCGCCGTGTGGAGCAGTGCCGCGGTGGTCCTGCGGGCGGTCCGGAGACGGGGTTCGGGGCCGCTCACCGCACCTCCCGAGCCGGGACCGTCGGGTCCGGGCCGACGGGGGCCGCCTCCGCCGCCGGTTCCGGGGCGAGCATCGCGGTGAACTCCTCCGCCTCCGGCGCCAGCAGCCACCGGGCCAGGGTGGTGAGGCTGGGGTCCGGGCTTCCGTCGGGAGCGACGACCGCGCCGGTCACGAACACCCTCGTCGACCCGAAGTCGCTCCGGGCCGCCCGCAGCACGTTCCGCATCCCCAGCACCTCCCGCACCCACCGTTCGGGCGGGACGTCGGCGGGTGCGATGGACGTGCCCGCCAGCAGGTCGCCGCGGGTGACCACGACCGCCAGCCGGGTCCGTCCGAGTCCTCGCGCCGACGTCCCGTACTGGTGCGCGATCCCGTCGCGTACCTGCATGTACACCTGTTCGGGGTCGGGGGTGAGCGAGCGCTCCTCCGCCAGCCGCCGGCGCTCCCCGGCGTCGAGGGCGTCCCACACCGGAGGCATCGCCAACGGGTCCACGACCAGTACGAACGTGGTGGTCTTGCCCAGGTAGGTGAGTTCCTCGGTGCGTTCCAGGCGGCCGAACCACTCACCGGCGGTGTCGTAGACCTGGACCATCAGTGCCCGGCGGCCGGCGGTCACCCGCAGCACCAGCCCGCGCGCCCGGCGCCCCGGCCGGGTCGGGGGAACCCGCTGCCGGGGCGAGAGCATCAGGGCGCTGTTGCCCAACCGGTGCCGGGTGTCCTCGCTCGCCAGTTCCACCCGGGCCCCCGGGTGGGAGGCGGCGGCGTGCTCCAGTGCCGCGTGCAGACCGTGGGTGAGCCGGGTCTTGCCCGCCCCGGTCCCGCCGAACAGGGCGATCGGGAGTTCTCGGGCCTCTCCCGGCCGGTGCTCCAGCCCCTGGAGGCAGTGCGGGCACAGGGCGTTCAGTTCCGCACTGCCCAGGACGAGCAGCGTGGGCATGCTCTGCCCGCACAGGCACCTGCGCCGGAACACACCCAGGCGTCCGGGCCGGACGTCGCGGTGCACCCGACCGCAGTGGACGCACTCGTAGGAGGGGTAGGCCATGCGCTCGAAGCAGCGGGGGCACAGCATGCGCACGCGCCGGTACCGCAGCAACCCGCCGTCCACCAGCCGCAGGACCGCGGCCCCGACCCACGCCCAGGCCGTGTGGGTGAGCACCACCGCCGCGTGTACGGCCAGGTGCGGAAGCAGGAAGAGCACGAGCAGCCCCGTGCGGCGCCTGACGCGGGAGCGGACCTCGGCCAGGTCCCGCCACGCCGGACCGCCGTGGTAGCCGAACTCGGCGGGGTCCCCCGGCCCCGGTCCGGGGATCTCCGGGTTGTGCCCCTGGAAGAGGACCAGGTGGACCGAACGGACGTACACCCAGGTCAGAGCCGTGAAGCCGGTGGACAGCGCCAGGGCTGCCACGACGACCACGGCGCTCATCAGGGAGGCCAGCACCTTCATGGAGTCGCCGTCGAAGACCAGGAACAGCACCATGGGGGCGAGGACGAGCAGGACCAGCAGCGGTACCAGCAGGGCCTCGAGGTCGGAGGGGGAGAACGGCGGTCGGCCTGCGCTCATGTTCTGCGCGGCCCCCTCCGGAGCCGACCGAACAGGCCGCCGCCCTCCCGCTCCCTGAGCGAACGCACCCACGCCTCGAACTCCGGCCCGTCCGACTTCTGGTCGAGTGCCCTGCGCACCTTGCCGAGTTCGTGCCGGGGCCAGGTGAGCAGCGCCGGTTCCAGCACGTACCCCAACAGGCGGCCACCCCTGTCCCGCCGCCCGCGCGACCTCTCCGGCCTGCCCGGCACACCCGACCTGCCTGCCTCACTCGGCCCGCCCGGTTCACCCGGCACACCCGGCTTCAGTGCCAGGGCGGTCCGGAACACGCGGACGGCCAGCTCCCCCTCCGGCGGCTTCCCCGGCCGACTCCGCGACCACCTGGCCAGGCCCCGCTTCGGCGGCAGGGTCAGACGGCCGCGCGCCGCCCTGCAGTAGGCGACGAACACCTCCTCGGCGCAGCCGGACAGGGCCGCCGCCGCGTGCGCGGGGTGCCAGCGCAGCAACCGGTCGGCCAGTCCCCGCAGCCCGACCACGGTGACCGCCGTGCCCCGGTGCGCCAGCACGCTCCGGGCGACCTCCGGAAGCAGGGAGGGCGCCTCCGCACCCCGACTCCGGTCCAGGCGGGCCAGCGCCGCGGACACCCGTTCCCACGCGCCGACCAGTCCCCGGGCGTCCTCCGGCAACTGCCGCCCGATCCGGTGGCGGGCCAGCTCGTGCAGCGCCCGCCGCCACTCGCCGTCCTCGTCCTTGTTCGGTGCGGCCCTCAGGGTTTCGGCGACCCAGCGGCCCACTCCGGGGGAGACCAGGGTGTGCTCGCCGACCAGTCCGAGCACCGCCGGCACCGTGCCCGGCCGCCGATCCGGCCCCCAGACCTCGGTGAGTAGGTCCTCGTCCAGGTCGTGGTCGGCCAGTCCCGGAGCCTCCGAGACACGTCCCTCCTGACGCAGTGCCACCACCCCGCGCAGCAGGCACAGCGGGTCGCTGTCCCCGGAGGCGAGCATCCGCAGTTCGCGCAGCACGGCCGTGGAACTGTCCCGGTCCTCCACGAACAGGGCACCCACCGGTCCCGCTGCCAGCTCTGCCAGCACCGGTCGGGGCAGACCGGCCAACTCCGCGGCGGCACCTCGGCGCAGGGCGTCGTTCTCGTGCAGCAGGCGGACGAGACCGGGGGCGGGGGAGGCCCCGGGCGGGATGGCGGCCAGATGGCCGGCGACCGTGTCACGCCCGTACCGGGCCAGGGCCACCGCGGGCAGCACCAGCCCGCCGGACCGGGCCCAACGCAGGAGCTCCACCGCCCGGTCCGGTGACGGAACCCGGCCGAGCGACCCGTCCAACAGCCCGGAGACCCGGTCCCGGGCGGCGTCCCGCACGAGTTCGGAGCGCATCGGCGACACCGGCGGCGCCTGGGCCCCGGCCGCGATCCGGTCGAGGGAGCGGCGCACCATCACCCCTTCCAGGCGTTCGGTGAGCCCGTCCGAACCCACGCTGTGGGCCACTCCCTGGAGGTCGACCAGTTCGTCCTCGTGGAGGGTGTCGGTGTCGGCGTCGAGCAGCCTCCCGAGGAGGTCGCGGGTCTGCGCCGGGCGCAGCCAGGACGCGGCCCCGGACAGCCAGGCGCGCACCGCGCGCAGATCGGGGTCTGTGGTGCGGGCGGAGTCGTCGGCCAGGGAGGCCGCGGCGAGCACCGGTCTCCAGTCGGCCAGCGACCGTTCCGCCCCCGAGGCGTAGGGACGGGCGGCCGACCACAGCGCCGGGGTTCCCTCCACTCCTGTCCTCAGGACCAGGGACACCACCGCCGCGGTGTCCGGTGAGGGCGGTTCGGCCGGCTGGTGCCGGGCCGTGTGCTGTCGAACGGTGCGCGGTCCGCCCTCCCGGTCCTCCGCCAGGTCGAAGACCGCGAACCTGCTCCGGAGCATGCGGGTGTCCGTGTGCGGCGGCACGGCCACCACGTGCACGAGGGTGTCCTCGGGGTTGCCGCTGTAGGTCGCGAACGACATCGCCCGTGCGCGCTGTGGCGGAAGCAGGTGCGACAGGGCGGCCAGCCAGTGGGCGGCCACGTCGTCGTCGGCGAGCAGGAGGACGGGGAGGCCGTCGTCGATCGCGTCGTCCACCGCCACCAGCAGCTGTTCGGGCAGATCCTTCCGGTGCGCGCGCAGCCAGGAACCGGTCCGCCGCCGGTCCAGCGGGCCCGGGGGGAGGTCGAGACCGGGCAGGTCCGTTGCGGTCACCGGGGCGCTCGCCCAGAACCCGCCTCCCCACAGCTCGGCGGGCAGGGGGCCGCCGTCGTCCCAGCTGTCGTTCGCACCCAGCAACAGGCTGTGCGCGAAGTAGTTGCCCGGCCGCCCGGACGGGTCGTCACCGCTGGACACGACACGGCTCAGTACCGGGTGCCCGACCAGGTCAGGGGAGTAGCAGAGGTTCACCGGGTGCAGGCCGACGTCCTCGGCGGCGAGCGAGCGAGGGGGTTCGTAGACGGTGAAACGCTCCACCTCGCGCAGGACCCGCGGGTCCACCCCCGGGGTGGCCGCGTTGAACTGGTAGCCGGAGTGGCCCGACAGGCCGTGTTCGCACGAGGTGTAGTACAGCTGAGGTGAACCCATCGCCTGTGCGTGCCCTTCTCGTTCGGAGTGGTGGGGCCGACGGAGTGGTGTGCTCGTGTGGAGCGCGGTGGCGCGGACCGTGTTCACGCGGGTCGCGTCGGTGCGGGAGGCGGTCGTGCGGGGTGCGGGCGTGCGGTGCGGTCCGGCGGAGGCCGGGCCCCGTCGCCTGCCGGCCACCGCTCAGGGGAGGGCCCGGGAGGAGCGTGGCCCGCTTCTGGACGGGACGATCCCGAACTCCGAGAGCATCCACAGGAACGGGTCGGCCACCCGGTACGGCCGCACACCTCCCTGGACCCGGTTGTCGTCGCTGGGGGCCCCGCCCAGCGAGGAGACCCCGAAGTAGCGGGCGTTGCGGTAGTGGCTGCCGACGTGCTGGTCGATCCCCCCGCCGTCCCAGAGGTGGAGGAGCTGCTGGACCTGCGCGTGCACGTCCTGGCTGTCGGACTCGTCGAAGTACGGTTCGTCCGACTGCGGCCGGTGCAGCGGCGACCCCTCGTCCATCGCACCGCGCAACGCGTCGATCTTGGTGAGGCACACCGCGATGGGCACCCTGATCAGCTGGTTCGGGGAGCCCTCCCGGCGCATCAGCAGCTCGGTGACCCGTTCCAGCATGTGGATGGGCCGGTTCTCCGGCCCGCTCGGCGCGGGCAGCCTGGTTCCGGTCGCGGCCAGCCGCCGGGCCCCGTCCATCTGGAGCGGGTCCAGCAGCAGGATCACCCCGTCCGCGTTGCGGAGATAGCGCAGGTTGGTCTCCACGCTCTCCTCGTCGTCGAGGTCCTCGCCTGCGGAGTCGAAGAACGACAGCAGGGTGTGCCGGGGCCGGATCCCGGTCAGCCCTCGCCCCCGGCCGGTGTACCGGAACAGCAGGGGCGCGCGGGCCGCCCCGGCCGCCCGCCGCGTAGCCGGGAGCAGCCGTCCCTCCTCGTACAGCGGCGACTCGTAGTCGGGGCCGAAACGGTGCCGGGTGTGGTCGTCCGAACCGCCCACGGACGCGTTGAACCGGTTGCCGACCCGGTTCCTCAGTTCGTGGATGAGCACCGTCATGAACACGGTCTTGCCCGAGTCACGGGCGCCCACCAGGGCGATCGTCCGGCCGCGCATCCGCCCGAAGTTCACCGGCATCCGGGCGTGGCACACCGCGCACACCTTCCGGTCGGTCGTGCCCGAACAAGCGGGGCACACCGCCCGGGGGCGTCTGCCGTTGGCCTCGAAGACCGGTGGGAGCCGCTCGCGCCGCCCCAGGTGCTCCCGCAGCGAGCGGTCCTCGGCCGGGGGACAGGCGTCGCCCAGGGGCCCCGGGCGACCCGTGCAGCGGAACAGGATCCGGCGTTCGGCGAAGACCGAGTAGCAGTAGGGGCACACCAGCCGGGGCCCGTCCAGGGGGTTGGCGGGCAGCCAGGTGTTCGCGGGCAGGAGGTTCACAGGCGCAGCTCCTTCACCGGGGGTTGGCGCAGGCGCACACCCGCGCCTCCGTTCATCGGGAAACACATCAGCCAGGCCGGTCCTGGCTCCCGGGGCGGCTGGACGCGCACCGACACCCGCTCACCGGCGGACAGGTGACGGGCAGGGAAGGTCGCGAGCACCCGGCCCTGCTCACCGGAGTGCGGCTGCACCCTGCCCGGTGTGTACACGACCGCCACCTCGGGCATGGCGCAGGCGTCCCGGGTGCTCAGGTGGACCACCCGTTCCCGGCGGAGCAGCCCGACCGCCTCCACCCGGTACTCGAGCACCGCCTTGTCGGGCACCCGCACCGTCGCCGGAGGGCTCAGGGACTCACCGGCCCCGGTGGGTACGGCGGTCCGGACCGTCACCACGACCGGCCCGGATCCCATGTGCGCCTCGAACCCGCCCTCGGCCTCGTACCGCAGCCGCGACTCCCGCTCGGTACCGGCGGCCGGCCCGCTCACGCCGCTCACGCCGGCTGCGCCACCCGGGTCCCCGGCGCCGCGCGCACCGCTCACGCCACCCGCGCCACCTCCGCCACCCGGGTCCCCCGGGCCGTGCGCACCTCTCGGGCCATCCGTGCCGTTCACCCCACCGGCACCATCCATTCCACCCGCACCACCGGGGCACCTTCGGGCGTCCCACCAGGACACCACGGCCGTGGCGGCGTGCTCGGGCCAGGTCCAGCTCAGCCGGACCACCGTGTCGAACCGTTCGGCGCGCAGGCCGGTGACCGGGGGAGCGGCGACCACCCGACTGCTCCCGCCCGCCACCGCCCGGTCACCCGCCACCGTCACGGCCAGCACGTGCGTGGTGCCCGCGGGCAGGGGGAGCACGGCTCGGCAGCGGCCGTCGGCCCCCACCACGGTCTCGGTCGACACCTCCGAACCCAGCTCCGCCCACCGGTCGGCGGGCACGGTCCGGCCCGGTGCCCACGACGGCGGCAGTTCCGAGGTGAACAGCACCACGCGGCCCCGGGGCGGCGCGGACCACGAGGCCACGAGCCCCGTCCCGCCCGCGGCCACCGCCAGGTCGCGCACCGGGGCCGGTGCGGGACCCGGGCGGGCCCGCAGCACCAGCCCCGACGAACTCCTCGCCCGGCCCCGCGAGGTCACGTACACCGCGCGCACCCGGTAGTGGTACTCCTCGTCCGGGCGGACGGAGGTGTCCACGAACCCCGTCCCGTCGTGCTCGACCGGAACCCCGTCGCCCAGTCCCCGGGGCGGACCGCCCTCCGCGCGCAGCACCTCCACCCGGACCGCCTCCGCGGGCGCCCGCCACGAGCCGCTCACCGACGCCTCGTCCGACCACACGCGCAGGTCGGTGACGTCGGGCGTGATCATCACCGGTTGGCTCGCCACCGACGCCGACGCCCCCAGGCCGCCGCGGACCGCCACCACCGCGTAGGAAGCCTCGTTGCCCACGGGAAGCCCGTCGTCCACGACCTGGGTGCCCGACACCTCTCCCACCGGTCTCTCCCGGGCGGTGCCACCGTGCCCGGTCCGACGGATCACCCGGTAGGTCACCCGGCCCGCCCGGCTGCTGCTGGGCTGCCACGTCACCACCACCCGGCGGCCGTCCACCCGCGCCGCCACGCCCCGGGGCGGTTCGGGCTCGACCGCGGCCAGCCGGGCGGCCAGGTCCTCGTCGTCGGCGGCCAGCTCCACTGCGGACTCCAGCGCCAGTGCCGCCTCCTCCTTCCGGCCCCCGCGCAGCGCGGTGTCGGCCGTTCCGACCAACTCCGCCACCTGGTCGGCGAGCTCGGCGACGCGGGTCCGGAGCCCGTGGCCGTCGGGCAGGTCGGCCGCGGCGGCCCGGGCCTGCCGGAGCTGGTGGTCGGCGAGCAGGTCGCGCACCTCCCGTTCGGCCCGGGCCGAACGGTCCCCGCCGTGCCCCTCCCGGCGCACCGCCGCGGCGATCAGGGCGGCCTCGTCCCGGTCCAGCCCCCGGTCCACCCAGGGTTGGACCAGAGCCCGCTCGGTCAGGGCCGCAGGGCGCGAACCCAGGTGTTCGAGGATCTCCCACAGCACGATCCGGTCGCGCAGCGCGGGGGAGCGGGCGGCGCGCAGCACGGCCAGGACCCGCTCGGCCGCCGCCCTGCTCTCCGTCATCGCCTCCACCTGGACCCTCCGCTCCGCGGCGTCCAGGGCGGCGTCGCTCAGCGTGGTCTCGGCCGAACCTTCGTCCCGGAGCCGGAAACCGTCGAGCACGGTGAACCCCTCGGCCAGCCGCCGCTCGCCGAACACCACGGCCGGGGAGAACGCCGCCCCGCGCGTGCGCAGGTGCTCGCTCAGGGCACGGGCTTCACGCACGGGAGGCACGGAGGGCAGGTCGGGGAGCCGGTCCACCACCCGGACCCCGTGCGCGCGCAGGTCGGCGACGGCCTCCTCCTCGGGCACCCCGGCCCCGTGCAACAGGTCGGCGAGCGCCGCCCGGTCCAGCACCCCGGTGGTGAGGTCGCGGACGGTGCCCTCCCAGTCGGCCCTGCCCCGCCGAGCCGGGTCTGTCGGCACACCGCTGTAGGGGGCGCCCCCCTGCGCCCTCTGCTCGTACCGGTTGTGGGCCTGTTGGTTCCAGGCCATCGTCGCTCCCGTCGGTCGTTTCGGGGAGGGGGCGGTCGCCTGTCGCGGCCCAATCCCCTCCCTCTCATCTCTCAGCCACGTGCATCACCCCGCCCGGGGCCGGGCCGGGAGGGAATCGGCCCGCGGGCCCGGGCCGCACGGGGAGGTGCGTGACCGCGCCGGGGCCCCAGCACGCCGGAACCCGGTGTGCCCGGGACCGTTCGGGGCGTGCGGCCGCGCAGGCGCGCCCCGTGCTCGGTCGCGGGGCACGGTCCGGGGCTCTGACGTCCCGGTTCGCCGGTGGTCTCCATCGGGCGGCCTTTCGCCGTGCTGAAGGGTGTCCGAAAGGGCGGGCCGGGGCGGCGGATGTGACGGCCCCGCCGGTGAGTTTTCACGAGCATACTTCGGAGCGTGTTCACCTGGCGTGGAGAAACGCTTTTCCTTCCGGGCGCAGGTCGGTTCCTTTCGGGCTTATCGGGGCGAATGTTCGCCCTTTTTCCGACCCTTTCCGGTGAACACGGACGTATCCGGTCACAGGTGCCGATGTCGACGTCAGGTGGCCCGTGCTCCGTGCGGGTGAGGGGTGTCGGCGCCTCGGCCGTGGTGGCCCCCGGGCGCGAACGCTGCCCGCGGGCGCAGGCCCCAAGACATTCTCCGAGTCGTTGTCCGCTCCGGCTCGGGGCTGGTGTTCGAGGGGAAAGAAAGCGCGGCTTCTTCGTGGCCGAAAGATGCCATCATTTCTGATGGGTCGGTATTTTTGGAACCGTGTTTCGCTTTTCCCTTTGCGCGGGTCTGCGCAGGGGTGCGCTCGGAGCCTCGGAGGCCGCCGGGTCCGCTTCCGGCTCCTCCGCGGAGCTCGGGTCCGTGCCGGCGCCGGTGGTCGGGATCGTCGTGTTCACGGTCAGCTCGCTCACGGGGGGCCTGAGCGGGGCGGTCAGGGACTGTCCAGGGCCTCGTCCATCCGGGTGCCGAGAGCGTCGGAGAGCAGGCGCGCGTAGGTCTCGGTGAGGTGGTGCGAGTCCCGGTAGACCACGACGTTGCCGATCACCGCGGGACAGGCGCCGTCCGTGCAGATCATGTCGGTGAGGTCGATGAGCTCGGCCCCCTCCACCTCACGGGCGGCCAGTTCCTGCGGGTCGTCGAGCTCCAGCGCCGCCGACGCGGGCCGGTCGCAGGCGGAGAGGTCGTGGGTGTACGACGCCAGGCAGTCGAGCACGTCCGTGGTGGTGCGCGGCGTGTCCCGGATCACGAGGAGCGGGGTGTCGGGGCCGGCGACCTCCCCCCACAGCTCGACCATGCCCTCGGCCATGGCGTCGCGCGCCTCCGGGCCGGATTCGAGGCCGTACGGAGTCCCCGCCGCCGAGGAACTGGTGATCAGCAGGTCCGGTTCCAGAGCGTCGATCTCGCCGACCACCGCCCGGTTCCAGTCCGAGCACTCCTCGTAGAGCGTCCCCTCCCGGCTCACCTCGGTCGCGGTGAACGCGCAGGCCGACTTGTTGAACACCACGATCCGCCACCCGCGCTCCCGGCCCAGCTCGTCCAACGCCGGGAACCACTGGGTGCTGTGCGAGTCCCCGGTGAGCGCCACCGTGGTGTCCGCGTCCTCGGGGCCGTAGACACACGGATCCGAGGGGTCCCGTTTGTCGAAGCCGGCGTGGCAGCCGTCGTCGTATGCCTGTGGTGTGTCGTCCTCCGCCCCGACCGGGGAGGGGTACAGCCACGCCCCCTCCGTGGAGGGCAGGCCGATCGCCTCCGGGCCCACGTGCACCGCCGGGTCGAAGTCGCCCGCCTGGAAGCTGTCGACCCGGGCCAGGGCCGCGGCGGTCACCGCGCCCACGGACAGGATCCCGACCAGGGCCACGGCCAGGGCCCCGCGCCCCGTGCGGACCAGGCCGTGCCGGGCCACCGGGTCCTCCACCCAGAGCTTGGTCGCCCAGGCCAGCAGGAACGACAGCGCGGCCACGGCCACGAACCCCAGGGGACCGAGGGTGTCCCGTTCGAGCAGGGCCAGCGCGAACACGATGAGGGGCCAGTGCCACAGGTACAGGGCGTAGGAGATGTCACCGACGAACCGGGCCGGGCCCGTGCTCAGCACCGTCGCGGCGGAGGGGCCGGGGGAGCGTTCGGCGGCGATCACCGCCACGCAGCCCAGGACGGGCAGGAGCGCGGCGTACCCGGGGAAGGGGGTGCCGGAGTCGTAGAGCACGGCGGAGGCCACCACCGCTGCCAGACCCGCCCAGCCCAGGGGGAGGCGGAGCGGCTCCGGCAGTCCCCGCTCGGCGAGGAACAGCGCGAGGAGCCCGCCGGCGGCCAGCTCCCAGGCCCGGGTGGTGGGCAGGAAGTAGGCCGAGGGGGCACCGCTCGAGGTCAGCAGCAGCGAGCAGACCAACGAGGCCGCGAACACCGAGGCCAGCAGCACCGTGAGCGCCCCGGTCCCGGCCGCGGTCGCCGCGCCGGACGCGGCCCCGGAACCCCGCCGGAGGGAGCCGCGCCGCAGGAGGAGCGCCCACAGGACGAACAGCAGCGGCCACACCACGTAGAACTGCTCCTCCACCGACAGCGACCAGAAGTGCTGCACGGGGCTGGGCGCCGTCTCCGCCGCCAGGTAGTCCAGCGCCTGGTTGCCCAGGTAGAGGTTCTCCACGTACGCCGCGGAGGCCAGCAACTGCCAGGCGGTGTCACCCAGCCGGGTCACCGGCAGCAGCACAACGGAGGCCGCCCCGGTCGCCAGGAGCACCACCGTGGCGGCGGGCAGCAGGCGCCGGACCCGCCGCACGTAGAACCCGGCCAGCGACACCCGGCCGTGTTCGCGGACCTCACGCAGCAGCAGCGACGTGATGAGGAACCCGGAGATCACGAAGAACACGTCGACGCCCACGTACCCGCCCGGCAACAGCTCCGGGTTCAGGTGGTAGACGAGCACGAGCAGCACGGCGACGGCGCGCAACCCCTGCACCTCGGGCCGGAAACGGCTTCCGGGCGCCCGGGCCGCGGACCGTTCCGGAGCGGCGGCGACCTGCGGCGAAGAGAAGTCGGGTGATCGCATCCAGTCATGATGGGCCCTTCCGCTGTCCCGGGAAGGGCGACTCGGAGAGCCTTTCGCGAGTGTTTCCCGACTCTTCGCCAGCCGGAGAGAAATCCCTCCGTTTCCGTTGCCTGCCATACCGGTTCAGCCGTGCCTGTTGACGGTCGGGTGGCTGACGTGGCGCCGCCCCCGAGCTCCGTCCGGTCCGGGGTTTCCCGTTTCCCCGGAAAAGGGCGGTGGGAAACAAGCCGATCGGCCTTTCCAGATCTGGGGTTTGGGCACATTATCGGAGTGCTGGAAAAAGGCGCTTGGTGGCGATATGTATCGTCATTTCCGTTGTGTCCAAAAGTTGGCAATAGTCGTTCATTTTATTTTCCTTGATGCGGATGGGGAGTCATGACCAGCTGTTTCATCAACTACCGGACTGGCGACGGTGAACACGTCGCCCTGCTCCTTGGGCGGGAACTGGCCCAGCGTTTCGGTGCGGAGGAGGTGTTCCGGGCCAGCGACTCGATCCCGGCCGGAAGTGACTTCGAGCAGGAACTCAGAAAAGCGGTGCGAGGCTGCGAGGTTCTTGTTGCGGTCATCGGCTCGGAGTGGTTGGAGATCCGCGGTGGCGATGGCCGACGGGCGGTCGACAACCCTGAGGACTGGACGCGCTGGGAGATCGCGGCCGCCTTCGCGTCCGGCGCGACGGTGATCCCCGTGCTGATCGAGGCCACGCCGCGCCTTCGTAAGGACGACTTGCCCAAGGAACTCGCCCCACTGGCTAGTTGCCAGTACCGGCGGCTGCGCCACCGGACCTCGAGCTCCGACCTCGATGAGATCGCCGAGGCCGTCCTGGTCGCCGCCACCGAGCTGGACAGGAGACTGCAGGCCCGGTCCGGGAAGGAGACGGCCGTGCGGAACGGGGAGGCGCGCACGGACAACAGCATGGCCGACGTCGACGGCATCGCCGTGCAGGCCAGGGACTACAGCAACAGCGGCGTGGTGGTCAACGGCAACGGGGCCACCACCAACACCGGTTCGGGTGACCTCAACCAGAACTCGACCGTCACGCACGTCTCCGGGGACCAGAGTTCGACCACCTACCACGTGGCGGGTGACCAGAACTCGACAACCAACCACGTGTCCGGCGACCAGACCGTCAGGGGCCAGAACACCGGCGGCACCTATGGGAAGGGCCGCCGGTGACCCCGCAGGAGACCGACCCCCGCGCCTGGCCCGCGGGACCGACCACCAGTGGTGACAACGCCACCACCAACACCGGTTCGGGAGACGTCAACCAGGACTCGACGGTCACCCATGTGTCCGGGAACCAGTACCAGCAGCACTTCTACGTCAGTGCCTACTCCGGGCGGCTCAGATTCGATGCCAAGGGGCAGGTGATCTACGGCAAGGAACGCAGGATCGTTCCCGGGGACCGGCTGGCCACTCTGCGCCGTCGCTTCGTCGCTCCGCCCGGCTTCGATGAGAAGGAAAACCGAGCCGGGATCGCGCGCCATGGAGCGGTCGTCCTCAGCACCAGGCCCGGGGACGGGGCCAAGGCCGCAGCCCAGATGACCCTGGCCCCAGTCGGAGAGGAGGCCGACCAGGATGTCCAGGACGACCTGGTCCGGACCAACGACGAGGGGCAGCCGTTCCTCGACGAGAAAGAGCTCAAGGGCGGTGAACGCCTCCTGGTCGACCTCACCCGGGAGAACAGAGCCGCCCTTGGACCCCTGCACGACGACCTGGAGGGGTTGCGCACGCGGGTTCTCAGAGCGGGTGCCTCTCTCGTGGTGCTGGTGGAACACGAAGACGTGGAGTGGCTGCACCCTTCCCTGAAGGACCGGGTGGTTCCACACCACCGGCCGGATGCGCTCGCCGTTCTCGCCGAGCACCTCAGCTCCCGTGCCGTACCGGGGTTCTTCCCGAACAGTGCCACGGAGAAGGTCCGTACATGGGCCGCCACAGCGACCATGGGGGGTATCGAGGAACTCGCTCGGCGCACCGAGGCCGCCTACCGGGAAGCCGGATTCGAGGGGCGGATCGATGACTGGCTGAGCCGGGCCCTTGGGGCGGGAGAGGAGGTCCTGCCCAAGAAATTGGAGGAGAAGAAGGGCCGGGAACGGGCGGTCCTGCTGGCCGCCTCCCTGGTGGAGGGGGCACCCGTCGAGCACCTGGCCGCCGGTGTGGACTCGTTGCTGGACCAGATCTCCTTCCCCGAGGACGAGACACCCCTGCTCGACCGGAAGAACTTCCGCGAAGAACTGCGTGACGGTGAGATCCGGGTGGGAGCCGAACGCAGGGCGTACTTCGAGCAGCCCGGCCGGGCCGGGGCGCTGCGCAGTGCCTTCTGGGACGCCCACCCCCGGCTGCATGACGAACTCGGCCGGTGGGTGGACACACTGGTCACCAACCGGATCCTGTGGCCCGCGGACCAGGATCGGGTCGCCGAACGCTGGGCCGAACAGACTCTGCGGATCGCGGATCCGGAGCGGGTGTTCGAGCGGGCCAGAGGATGGGTCTCCCAACGGCGTGGAACCGCTCCGCAGGCCGCGGTGCTGCTGACCACTGTGCTTCGGGACCGTCGGTACGGCAGAGAGGGGCGGCAGCGCATCTACCAGTGGGCGAAGAACACGGGGATCGGATGGGAGTTCGCCCAGGTACTGGTCGCTGTGTGCGCGCAGGAACTGGCCGCGACCCACCCCGGACAGGCCATCGTCCGACTGCACCTGCTCGCCGTCAACCAGTCGGAGGCGGTGGCCGAGGCGGCCCGGGCAGAGCTGGGCACTCTGGCCAACGAACGTCCGCTGTACCGCAAGATCCTGCGGAGGGTCTGCGACCGCCTCCCCGAACACGGCCATCCGGTCGACCAGGGCCTGTTCTGGGACCTCACCGCACCCGAACGCCTGGTCGGAGCCGGAGCGCGGCCTCGAACGGTCCCGCCCGAGGTCGAGGGCCTGGTGCGGAAAGGACTGTGCCACGTGCTCCACGGGCGCCCGCAACAGACCAGGGAGTACGCCCACCGCTGGATCGGCCACGGTGCCCAGCTCAGGGAGATCCTGGTGATGGCCGCCGTCAGCGCCGGGACCCTGCCTGCCCTCTACACCGCCGCGCTCCACTGGCGGGCGGCGGCCGGTCCCGAGGAACGGGGGAGCCGCCGCTCCGCCGGCGCTGCCCTGATCCGGCTCATCGACACCGCCGAAGGACTGGACTCACCCTTCGACACCCTCGCCGAACAACCTTCGGAGGCACGGTGAAGCCACCGCACCGCGAGCTGGGTGAGTCGAGTGAGCGGCCACCCGCTCGGTACTTCTCCAGGCAGGATCCCCTTCGCCTCACCCGGCTTTCCCCGGCCGCTGAACGATTTACGGAGACTCCATGAGCCCCATGCTTCGACGCATCGCGGTCCTGGTCGCGATCATGGTCCCCCTGGTCCTCGCCCTCTCCCTCTTCCTCGACTGGTGGGTTCTGGTCCTGATCCCGCCCTTGCTGCTCATCGGGGTGCTCGCGCTCATGCTGAGCAGTACGAAGGCGGCGGTGCCCGGCGAGACCGAGGCCCCGCCGGACCCGTTCGTGGAGAGCGGGCCGCAGGGCGCCCGGATCAGGGAGGACCTGCTGCCCAGCCAGGACGACGAGTACCCCTTCGTCTTCTCGGCCATGGTCCGGTGGAGGTGGACCGGTGCCCCCGACCCCAGACTGCGCAACCCCGGGGAGTTCGCCAAGCAGATGGTCATGGAACAGTCCGGGGAGGTGAGCACGGGGTATCGGCCCAAGGACCACGACGTGGCCCGCCACCGGGTGGCGTCGGTTCTGGGGGTGGCCGCACACGGGTTCGACGGCGCTCTGGAGGTATGGGCGGAGGACGTAACGCTCACACTTTCCGAAGAAGACGAGAACCGTCTGGCCCGAATCGCCAAGGCACGGAAGGAAGGGGCTCTGTGGGAGGTGGAGCGTTCCGTGGAGTCCGCCAAACGCAGGTACTTCGCTGATGACGTCCTGGCCACCCCCGGTAGCGCGATCGTCTGGGACCTGGTGCGCGGGGACGCGGACGTCAATCGCACCCATGGCCTGATCGAGGTGCTCACGCGGGTCGCGGAGGCATCGAAGGGCGAGGACCCGGAGGATCTCCTGGAGCGGTTGCGGGCGGCCTCCCCGGAGGCCTTCTCCTTCCTCAACGAGATCGTGCGGGAGGAGCGGACCTCTGAGGCGTTCGGGGGAGCGGAGAAGTGGAGTGGACGTGACGGGAGCGAGGCCGTCGTCGGGGAGAGCGAGGACGAGCTGACACGTTCGGTCGAGAGGATCGCGGCCAGGATCGGGGAGGAGATCAAGGATGAGGACAAGCGTGTCCAACTGGTACACCGGCTGGTCGAGCTTTTCGAGAAGGCTTCGCTGACTGAGCTCGCGGAGCTGCTTCGGCGCGCTCACCCTTTGCCGGACGAGGAGGACGGTTTCGTCCTGGGGGTCACCTACGAAGCGCCGGAACCCCTGCCCACGCCATCGCCCAACGGCAACGGAGTGCCGCACTGAGCCTTTTGTCCGGGCGGGAGTCAGGGCCGTGTTCGGGTGTACAGCCCGAGCACGGCCCCGGCCGTTGTTGGCGGAATTCAGGCCCTGCTCAATGCGGTCAGCAGCATCGGTGAAAGCTCCTGCACTGAACGGTGACCGTGGTACCGGGCGAGCGTTTGGTGCAGTCGGCGCAGATCCAGCCGGACGGTGGCCGAGCCCACCTCCGAGGACCCGGTCAGGAGTTCGGTGGTGATCACACAGGCCTGGTCGACCTCCCCGGACAGGGCGTGGGCAATCGCCCGGCGCACCCCGAAACGGGTCCGAGCCCGGACGGCGTCCACCGGAATCAGCGCACACTCCTGGTCCAGGACTCGGGCGGCCTCCTCCGCACGCCCCAGATCGACCAGGCACCACCCCCGGGTGACCCCCACCGGGTCGCTGACGTGCCTCGAACCCAGTACCTCCGGTCCATGCCTTCGCCCGCTCTCAGGGGCCGCCTCGTCAGAGGCGAGGAGCGCACGTGCACGCTCCAGCGCGCGCTCGCAGGAGAGCAGGTCACCGGCCAGAGCATGCCCTTGGGCCTCACGTTTGGCGGCCAGGCCCCGCACCCGGGTCGACGTCTCCGGGTTGCGCTGAGCGCGCTGTGCCAGGGCGATGGTTCGGGGACTGTCGTGCGCGTACATGGTGACCAGAGCGCGGCGGACCAGTGCGTACGCACCCATCTCTCGGCTGCCGCCCGCCTCGGCCAGGGACACGGCGGTATCCGTCCACCACAGGGCCTGCTGCTCCGAGCCGCTCTCCTGCGCCATCCACCCCGTGTATTCGGCGAACCGGGCGGCCAGGCGAAGCACCACGCCCCGCTGGGCCGGGGGAGCGGATCTGGCCAACTGGCGGAGCGCGTTCGTCTGGGCGATGGCGATGGGGAAGACCATCGTCGGCGCCATGCGCTGCCCCATGGTCCTGAGCTCGCCCAGCTGGGTACGGAAGCTGGCCAGGGCGGGTTCGGTGTCCAGGCGTGCGCGTGGGGCGGTGCCGCCGACCGCGGGACCGGCGCTTGTTCCCGCGCCCAGAACGGAGAGAGCGCCGAGGGAAAGAGCGGTGCGGCGATCCATCCCGACGAAGCCCGTCCCGCCGTCTGGTGTCATGCTCATGAGCCATACCTCCTGGTCGTCCGTGGGAGGCTCCGCCTGGCCGTCGGCACGGTTCGGGGTTTCGCCCGGCGCGTTCCTCAAGTTGTTCCCCGGGCCCTTCTCCGCCGCGAGGCGAGAGAGCTGCCCGTCGGCGGCCAGGGCCGCGTCGCAGGCCCGGGCCAGATCCTGGGAGGGCTTCTTGGCGCCGTTCTCCAGTTTGCTCAGGTGGCTCTTGCTGTAGTGGACCTTCCGGGCCAGAGCTTCAAGGCTCATCCCGGCCTGCTGCCGACGGAAGCGGAGCTCGGCACTGAACATTCTTCTCACCTCGGTGGGGGTTGATCGGGGGTGTTCCGGTGTCTTTCGCAGAGGCGGAGGGAAACGGGCCGGGCGCTGGGGACGGGGCAGGCACCAGGCGGATGTGAGGGGTCATATCCGGCGGATCGGAGGGGGAAACGGTGCCCTGGTGGCGAATGGGTGGCGGGGATCACGGGGGTGACCGAGGGGTTGCGAAGGGATGTCGAGGGCTTCGGAAAGGCTGACGGGGCGGCTGACTCGGCGTTGGTGGCACGGGCACGCCGGTTCTCGGGCACACTTGCCAGAGGACCTTTCGTTCCGAGCCCCTTGCCCCCGCCTGAGGAGACATCCCCGTGGCCACCCTCGCCCGTATCCGCCTGGTGGCGGTCATCGTGGTGTTGACCGTCCCCGCGGTGCTGTTTCCGCTGGTCGGCCCCTGGACCCTGTTGTGGCTGCCGATCGCGGTGATGCTGCTGGGGGTGGTTCTGGCGCGTCCCGCGCTGCTGACGGCGATCGTGGACCTCGTGACGGGCAAGGGCGCGGACGGGGAACAGAAGAGGGACGGGGAGATGGACGTGCGGGGTTCGGGCGACGACCTCCGGGACCGGTCCGACCAGGGTGACGAGCCCGCGCCCATCGAGGTGCCGCGCGGCCAGAGCGGGACCCGGGGTGTCCGGACGCGCCGGACCGAGCTGCCGAGCGCCGTGGACGACTACGCGTTCGAGTTCTCCGCGCTGGTCCACTGGCGTTGGGCCCACCGGGTCGACCTGAGTCTGCGCAACCCCGCAGGCCCGGCCGTCCACTCGATCGTGCTCCGCGCCCGCGAGTACCTGCGCGACGTCCACCCCGCGGAGCGCGCGGTGGCCGAGAGCGAACTGGAGTCGGTGTTCGCGGTGGAGGACCCGGTCGCCGGGGGCACGATCCAGGTGTGGGCGGAGAACGTCCGGCTGGAACTGGCCGACGAGGACGACGAACGCCTCCAGCACATGGCCCGGCTGCGCAAGGACCGTGCCCTCTGGGCCGCCGAGCACGAGGCCGCGCGGACCCGGGCGGCGATGTCCGGGGACCCCGGCGGCCCCGGGGCGGCCCCCGAACCCGCGCCGGGTCCGCCACTGCCCCTCCAGGTGTACGAGGCGCCCGGCGCGCACGAGGTGCCCGACATGCGTGAGGCACCCGAGACCGCCGTTCCGATGCCCGGCAGCGGGGTCGACGAGGAGGGCTACGAGAGCTACTGGTGGCCCGCCGAGCAGGACGACGAGGAGGGCGCCGTCGAGCAGGACGTGCAGGTGGCCATCCTGCGCGGGCTCATCGACTCCGTCGAGGACGAGGACGAGCGGGCCGCGTTCGTCCGCGAGCAGGTGGAGATCCTGGAGCGCAGCGGGTTCCCCGACGTGGCCGAGCGCATCCAGTCGGTGTACCCCGAGCGGTAGCCCCGGCGGCCCGAGCGGTCCCGGCGGCCCCGGTGGTGCCGGGGCCGGTCGCGCCGCCGTGTGTCCCGCCGTCCGGCTCCGCGCGTCGACCCTTCGAGCGTTCGAGCGTTCCGCACTCACACACTGGTGAGCTTGGGGGAATAGGCCGAGTGCAGGACCAGTGAGGCCGCGCCGATCGCGCCGACGTCCTCGCCGATGCTCGAGGTCTCCACCCGGACCCGCCGCACGGAGCGGGCGATCGAGCGCTCCGACACCGCGCTGAGCAGTTCCGCGCCGTACAGCTCCCCGACGTGCGACATGCCCCAGCCGCCGAGCACCACCAGCGGCACGTCCACGAGGTTGAGCAGGGTGGTCGCGGCCTCGCCCAGGCGGCGTCCCGCGGCGGCCACCACCTCCAGGGCCACGGGGTCGCCCGCCTGCGCGTCGCGGCAGACCCTCCGGTAGGCGGCGACCGTGCGGGCCTGTCCGCGTTCGAAGTCCGCCGGGCGCTCACCCCGGCGCCGCGCCGCGTCCGCGGCCACCGCGTGCGGGGCGATGTAGGTCTCCAGGCAGCCCCGGTTCCCGCACGGGCACGACGGGCCGCGCGGGTCCACCGTCACGTGGCCGATCTCCGCGGCGTTGAGCGTGCCGCCCCGGTAGACGCGCCCGTCCAGGACCAGCCCGCCGCCGACCCCCGTGCCGACGTAGACGAACGCCATGTCCGAGGAGCGCTCCACGCCACCGGCCCAGCGTTCGCCGATGGTCGCGGCGGTGGCGTCGTTGTCGACGACCACCTCCAGCCCGGTGCCCTCCGCCAGGGCCTCGCGCAGCGGTACCGAACGCCAGCCGGGCAGGTGGGGCGGGGTGACGGTGCCGTCCCCGGTGTCGAGCGGGCCGGGTGTGGCGACCCCGAGGCCGAGGATGCGGTCGGGGACGCTCGCCTGCTCCACGATGGCCCGCACCGAGCGGCTGAGGGCGTCGATCACCCGGCGCGGCCCCTGCGAGGACGGGGTGCGCCGCCGGGTCCGGGCGACGACCTGGCCGGCCAGGTCCGTGACGACGAGCGTGGTGGAGGCGGGGTCGATGTGCATGCCGACCGCGTAGTAGGCGCCCGCGTTGAGCCGGAGCACCGTCGCGGGTTTGCCGCCGCGGGACGTGGCCCGGCCGTCCTCCAGGACCAGCCCGTCCTCCAGGAGCCGGCGCACGATGTTCGACACGGTCTGCGCGGTCAGGCCGGTCTGTTCGGCCAGCTCGACCCGGCTGACCCCGTCGGAGCGGCGCACGGCGTCGAGCACCCTGCTCTGGTTGAGGCCGCCCAGCCACAGCAGGTTGGTGCTTGTGCCCATACGTCGTTTCCCCTCCGACCGATCGGACCGCCGTCCGGCCCATTCGAGCGTAACCGCCCCGGATGTCACCACTTCACCCATTGTCTTTATCCAAGGTTTTTAGTAAGCAAGTGATGTGAGTCACGCGCCCGGCCGGCCGGGCGTCCTTCACCCACTTCTGCGCGAGGGGTCACGATGAGGAGAACCCGACGGAACACCATCCGCGCGGCGGCCGCAGCCTCCGTCCTGGCGCTGGTCGCCACGAGCTGCTCCGCGGGCGCCGACAGGGACGAGAACACCGTCCGGATCGTCTACCAGAAGTTCGGCACCTTCATCGCGATGGACTCGCTGATGCGGCAGGTCAAGGAGGGGTTCGAGGAGGCCAACCCCGACGTCACCGTCGAGCTCAACGCGATCGAGGCGCAGGCCGAGGACTACCAGACCCAGGTCAACCTCATGAACGGGTCGCCCAGCGAAGCGCCGGACCTGATGTACCAGGACACGTTCACCATCAACCAGGACGCCGACGCCGGGTACCTGATGCCGCTGGACGACCACTTCGCCGCCTGGGACGAGAGCGACCGGTTCAGCGAGCAGGAGGCGGAGGCGGTCACCTCGCTGGACGGTCAGCGCTACGGCGTCATGCTCGGCACCGACGTGCGCGGCCTCTGGTACAACACCGAACTCCTCGAGGAAGCCGGGGTCGAGACCCCCTGGACCCCCGCCACCTGGGACGAGGTCCTCGACGCCGCCCGCGCCGTCCGGTCCGAACACGGCGACGGAGTGGTCCCGCTCAACGTCTACTCCGGCACCCCCGCCGGGGAGATGGCCTCCCTCCAGGGTTTCCAGATGCTGCTCAGCGGCACCGAGGACACCCTCTTCGACGACGGCTCCGAGCAGTGGGTCACCAGCAGCACCGGCTTCTCCGACTCCCTCGAGTTCGTCCGCACCATCTTCGACGAGGACCTCACCCACGACCCCCAGGACGCCCTCGACGCCAACGTCGGCACGGTCAACAACGAGGAGCGCTTCCCCTCCGGCGAGATGGCGATCAGCCTCGAGGGGTCCTGGGCCACCCAGTCCTGGATCGAGGGGGCCAACCAGCCCTGGCCCGAGTGGGAAGAGGTCATGGAGTTCACCCCGATGCCCACCCAGAACGGCCAGGGCGCCGGAGCGACCAGCATGTCCGGCGGCTGGGCGCTGTCGATGGGCTCCAACGCCACCGACCCCGACCTCGCCTGGGAGGTCATGACCTACGCCCTCTCCCAGGAGAACGCCCTCAAGTTCGCCGTCGAGGGCGGTCAGATCCCCGTCCGCTCCGACGTCGCCGAGGACCCGGCCTTCCTGGAGGCCGCACCCAAGGCCGAGGAGTTCGCCGCCCTGGTGGACATCACCGGCTTCCGCCCCGCCTACAGCGAGTACCCGAGGATCTCGCTCGCCGTCCAGGAGGCCATGGAGAGCGTGATGCTCGGCCAGGCCACCCCCGAGGAGGCCGCCGAGGTCTACGCCCAGGAGGTGGAGGGGATCGTCGGCCCCGACAACGTCACGACGGGTTCCTGACCGATGGCCTCGGTTCGGCCGCGCCGTCCCCTGCCCCGGGCGGCCCGGTGGGTCATCCCGATGGCCCCGGCCCTGTTCCTGCTCCTGGCCTTCTTCGCGGGGCCGATCCTGTGGACGGTGTGGGCCTCCCTCACCAACGCCGCCCTGACCGGCGCGCAGGCGGCGCAGACCGAGTTCGTGGGTCTGGACAACTTCGGCGAACTGCTCTCGGACCCCCGTTTCCGGACCGCCACCCTGCTCACCGTGGTCTTCCTCGTGGGGTGCGTGTTCGGCCAGACGGTGCTCGGCCTGGCGCTGGCACTGCTGCTCCAGAACCGCAACGGGGCGGTGCGCGCCGTGGTGGGCGCGATCGTCGTGGGCGCGTGGGTGGTGCCCGAGGTCGTGGCCGGGTTCGTCTGGTACGCCTTCCTCGAACGGGAGGGCACGCTGAACTCCGTGCTGGCCTGGTTCGGCGCCGGGCCGCAGAACTGGCTGTTCACCGCCCCGCTCCTGGCGGTGGTCCTGGCCAACATCTGGAAGGGCACCGCCTTCTCGATGATGACCTACTCGGCGGGGCTGTCCGAGGTGCCCGAGGACCTCAAGGAGGCGGCGAGGGTGGACGGCGCCTCCGGTTTCCAGGTCCTGTGGCACGTCGTGATCCCGCTCCTGAGGCGGACCCTGGCCACCACCCTGCTCCTCATCACGCTCCAGACCGTCCAGGTGTTCACCCTGATCTTCGTGATGACCTCGGGCGGGCCGGGGGCCCGGAGCACCACGCTCCCGCTGCTGATGTACCAGGAGGCGCTGCGCATGGGCGACCTGGGCTACGGCACCGCCATCGCGTTGGCGCTGCTCGTCGTCGCCGGGCTGTTCTCGGTCGTGTACGTGTGGATGCTCCGTAAGGAGGAGAACAGGTGAGTGAGAGTCCCTCAGGGCGGGTCCGTGCCGTCGTCAGCGCCCCGAGCCGGGCCGCGGGCGGCTTCCTCGCCTACCTGGTCCTGGGCGTCCTGGCCGTGCTGTTCCTGGTCCCGTCGCTGTGGATGGTCTTCGCGTCGGTCGATCCCGAACCCTCCCTGCGCGCCGGCCCGCCCTCGGGGTTCACGCTGGACCACTTCACGTCGATCATGACACCGGAGATCGTCTACCGGCCGATCTGGAACAGCATTCTGACCTGCGGTGGAGCGGCGGTCATCACCGCTGTGTGCTCGATGCTGGCCGCGTACCCCATCTCCCGCTACAACCTCAGGTTCAAGAAGCCGTTCCTGTACACCGTGCTGTTCGCCACCGGGCTGCCCGTCACGGCGATCATGGTCCCGGTGTACGGGATGTTCGTGCAGGCCAACCTGCTGAACTCGCTGGTCGCCACCACCCTGTTCCTGGCCGCCAGCACGCTGCCGTTCGGGATCTGGCTGACCAAGAACTTCATCGACGGCATCCCCATCACGTTGGAGGAGGCCGCCTGGGTGGACGGGGCCTCGGCCTGGCAGTCGATCCGCTACCTGGTGGCCCCGCTGCTGGCCCCCGGGCTGGCGGTCGTCGCGATCTTCACCCTGGTCACCACGTGGGGCAACTTCTTCGTCCCGTTCATCCTGCTCACGAGCCCGGACAAGATGCCGGCCGCGGTGCGTGTGTTCACGTTCTTCGGCCAGTACGGGTCCGTGCGCTACGGCGAGCTCGCCGCGTACTCGCTGCTCTACACCGTCCCGGTGGTCGTGCTCTACATGGCGGTCTCGCGGGCGCTCGGCGGCCGCTTCGCCCTGGGCGGCGCGGTCAAGGGGTAGCCGGGGGATCCCGCCACCGGAGGCGATCGCGGCGTCGGGGCCGCCACCGGTGGCGGGAAGCGCCACCGCGGACCGCCGGCCCGGGCTCGAGGCGGACGAGCCCGGGCCGACGGGTGGTGCGGGTCCGGGTCAGCGCTCCAGGCGCAGGGTGAGGATCTGGAACGGCCGCAGCGAGACGGTCACCGAACCCTGCTCCCCGCCGCCGTCGGCGGGCACGCGCACGTCCAGCTCCGGGGCCTCCTCGTAGTCCTCCTCCAGCAGGTTCACCGCGCGCACTCCGCGCACCGGCAGGTTCACGTCCACCACGGTCCGGGCGCGACCGCCCCGGGCCTCGTAGAGCCGCACCACCACGTCACCGGAGCGGTCGTCGGCGAGCTTGACCGCCTCCACCACCACACCGGGGTCGGCCACCGTCACCAGCGGCTCGACGGCGGTGGCTCCGGGCACCTCCCGGACGGGCAGGTTGATCCGGTACCCCTCGCGGACCGCGTCCTCGATCTCCGCGCCCGGGGCCAGCGCGTACCGGAACCGGTGCTCGCCCTGGTCGGTGTCGGGGTCGGGGAAGCGCGGGGCGCGCAGGAGCGACAGCCGCACCGTGGTCGTGGTGCCGCCGTCCGCGCGGACGTCCCGGGTCACGTCGTGCCCGTAGGTGGAGTCGTTGAGCACCGCCACCCCGTACCCGGGCTCGGCGACGTGCACCCAGCGGTGGGCGCAGATCTCGAACTTCGCCGAGTCCCACGAGGTGTTGGTGTGCGCGGGCCGCTTCACGTGGCCGAACTGGATCTCCGACGACGACTCGTGCGCGCGCACGTCCAGGGGGAAGGCCGCCTTGAGGAACTTCTCGCGTTCGTGCCAGTCCACGACCGTCTCCACGTCCAGCCGGCGGGCGCCCGGGCTGAGCGAGACCACCTGGACCACCGAGGAGTCCCCGAAGGAACGGGTGACGCGCAGCGCGGCGGTGCCCGGAGCGGATCCGGGGGAGCCGGCGGGGTCCACCGGTTCCACGGAGTCGGCTCCGGTCAGGTCCACGGTGGTGTTGCGGTAGAACTCGTCCACGTCCCAGGCGTCCCACTGGTTGGGCAGGTCCTGGTGGACCTGGAGCAGGTTGCCCGGCCGTCCCGGGGCGAGCACCTCCCGCCCCTGCGGCTCCCCGGCCCGGTCCAGGACCGAGGTGACCAGGCCCCGGGCGTCCACACGGACCGTCAGCAGCCCGTTGTCCAGCACATATCCGTCCCCGGCCGGGGTGATCGAGGCGTCGGCGGTGCCGGGGCCGCCCACCTGTGCGAGGGGGAGGGCGCCCAGGGCGGGCACCCCGTCGCGTTCGTGCGGGGTCGGGTTGAAGACCACCCGCTGCCCCGCCCCGGCCCCCGGGCCGTCCGGGTCGAACCCGTCGCTCAGGGCGTACTGGGACTCGTTGACGACCTCCTCCAGCTCCGCGGCGACCTCCCGGTAGGCGGCGGCGGCCTCCCGGTGCACCCAGGAGATGGAACTGCCGGGCAGGATGTCGTGGAACTGGTTGAGCAGCACCGTGCGCCAGACGCGTTCCAGCCGCTCGTACGGGTACTCGACGCCCCTGCGCACCGTCGCCGTGGCCGCCCACAGCTCGGCCTCGCGCAGCAGGTGCTCCGACCGCCGGTTGCCCTGCTTGGTCGCGGTCTGGCTGGTGTAGGTGCCCCGGTGGAACTCCAGGTAGAGCTCGCCGAGCCAGACCGGGGCGTCGGCGTACTCCTCGTGCGCCTTGGCGAAGAACTCCGCCGGGTGCTCGATCTCCACCGTCGGCGAACCCTCCAGGTCGCGCAGGCGGGCCGCCCGGGCCAGCATCTCGCGGGTGGGTCCGCCGCCCCCGTCCCCGTGGCCGAACGGCACGAGGGAACGCGAGGAGCCGCCCTTGTCGCGGAAGTTGCGTGAGGCGTGCGCGAGCTCGTGGCCGGTGAGCTCGGAGTTGTAGGTGTCCACCGGCGGGAAGTGGGTGAACACCCGGGTGCCGTCCAGGCCCTCCCACCAGAAGGTGTGGTGCGGGAACCTGTTGACCTGGCTCCAGGAGATCTTCTGGGTGAGGAACCAGCGCGATCCGGACAGCCGCACCAGCTGGGGGAGCGCGGCGGAGTAGCCGAAGGAGTCGGGCAGCCACACCTCCTGGGTGTCCACCCCCAGCTCGTCGCGGAAGAAGCGCTTGCCGAAGGTGAACTGGCGGGCCAGCGCCTCGGAGCCGGGCATGTTGGTGTCGGACTCCACCCACATGCCGCCGACCGGGACGAACTGCCCGGCCCCGGCGGCCTTCACGACCCGGGCGAACACGTCCGGGCGGTGCTCCTTGAGCCAGGCCCACTGCTGGGCCTGCGACATCGCGAACACGAACTCCGGGTGGCCGTCCATTAGCGCCACCACGTTCGCGCTGGTCCGGGCCACCTTGCGCACGGTCTCGCGGAGCGGCCACAACCAGGCGGAGTCGATGTGCGCGTGCCCCACCGCGGACACCCGGTGGGCACTGGCCGAGGCGGGCGCGCTCAGCTCCGGGGCCAGGACCGCGCGCGCCCGTTCGGCGGTGCCGGGGACGTCCTGGAGGTCGAGGGCGTCCAGGGTCCGGCCCAGGGCGCGCAGGAGGTCCCAGCGGCGCGGGTCCCCGGTGTCGAGTTCGCGCATGAGGCCGCCCGCGACCTCCAGGTCCAGAGCCAGCTCCCACACCTGCTGTTCGAACACCGCCAGGTCGGCGCGGGCCAGCCGGTACAGGGGCCGGTCCTCGGGGCCGCGTCCGGAACCCAGCTCGGTGGGCTGGAACGGGGGGTTGCCGAGGATGACCGGGTTGGCGGCCGCCTCCACATGGAACTCGACGCCCTCGCCGCCGGCGGCCGGGGCGCCGACCGGGATCCAGGCGTTGCGGGGGTTGAGGCCCTTGACCACGGTGCCGTCCGCGAGGTGGACGAGCCCTTCGCACTGGAAGCCCGGCATCGAGGCGTCGAAGCCCAGGTCGAACACGGCCTCCACGGTGCGGCCCGCCCACTCGGCCGGTACCTCACCGCGCAGCCGGAACCAGGTCGTACCCCAGGCCGGACCCCACGCGTCACCCACGCGCGCGGGTTCGTGGGGAGCGCTGATCCCCTCCGCCGCCGGGACCGGTTCGCCCGGCGCGTCCCAGCGCGCCACCTCCAGGGGGATCGACGTCGTGTACACCGCGGGCCATACGCGTTCTCGTAGAACGCGGTCCAGTCGTGCCTCGGTCAGCCGCCGGTCGTCGTGCACGGTGGGTCTCCGTTCGGTCGTCCCCTGGCAGATGCCGCGTACACTGCCAGCGCGGCGACACTTCGTCAATGCTTTGGACGAAGTCGGCCGGCGGGAGGTCGGGGACGGGGCCCGGGGCGGGCGCGCCCCGCTTCAGGGGCTGCGGACGGAACACGGTCCAGGGCATGACGGCGCCCCCGGCCGGAGCGTCCGGCCGGGGGCGCCGTCGGCGGGGCCGCGTTAGCGCCCGCCCCTACGGGGCCGCCCTACTTGCGGTTCTCCTCGAGCCTGAGGGCCACCCCGAGCGCGAAGAAGGTCGGCGCCCACTCGCCGACGAACAGCCCCTTCCGCTCGGCCGCGTCCTTGCCTGCGGCCTCCTTCTTCAGGGAGGTCAGCCACGTCAGCACGGTCAGGCCGATGGACACGCCCCCCGCGCAGTAGGCCATCTCGGAGGTGACTCCCATTTCGGAAAGCTTGCGGATCATCTTCGTTCCTCTTCGTCTCTCTGCTCGGTTACGGATCGCAGTCATTCCGCTGCCCGAGGTTGAGATCGGACAAACCAAAGAGCGGGTAAGGAACGGACGACCCGGCCGGGGCCGGACGCGCGTGGCATTCTGGAACGGACGGAGTCCGGTCTGGGGAGGAACAACCACACATGAGCATCGACGCACCGCGGGGCCGGTCCGGACCGGCCCTCGGTTCGCTCACGGAGCACACCAGTCTGCGCTCCCGGGTGACCGAGATCCTGCGTGAGGCCATGATCGCCGGAGAGCTCGAACCCGGCACCGTCTACTCGGCCCCGGCCCTGGCCGAACGCCTCGGTGTGTCCGCGACCCCGGTCCGCGAGGCCATGATGGAGCTGACTCAGGAGGGGCTGGTCGAGACCCTGCGGCACCGGGGGTACCGCGTGGCGGAGTTGGGCGACGTCGCGCTCGACGAGATCATCGAACTGCGCGCGCTCATCGAGGTCCCCACCGTCGGCCGGGTCGCCGGGATCGCCACCGTCGAGCAGATCACCGCGCTGCGCCCGCTGGCCGACCGGCTGACGGAGACCGCCGAGACCGGGGAACTGCGCGAGTTCATCGCCAACGACATGGCCTTCCACCTCCAACTGCTCGCCATCGCGGGCAACGGGAGGCTGGTCGAGGAGGTGCGCAGGCTCCGCGGGATGTCGCGGCTGTCGGCCCTGCGCGGCCTGTACGAGGAGGGGCGCCTGGTGGAGACGGCCCAGGAGCACCACGCCCTGCTGGACCGCCTCGAAGCCGGTGACGCCGCGGGTTCGGAGGCGCTCATGCGCCACCACCTCGGGCACGTGCGGGGGGTCTGGGCGGGGCGCGCGGAGGCCTGACGGGGCCGGTGCGGCGCCGGCGGGGGACGGCGTCCGGTGATGGCCGGGTAGCTGAGCTGCGTCGATTCGGTCACGGGCCTTGCTTCGGGGTAGGTGCAATTGTACGTTGCACAGGTCCCTATCCTGAGGCCCGCGTCACATCGGGCCCTGACTCGAGGAGTTGTGCGTGGCCTCGCAGCACTCGGTGGTCGGCAAACCGGCCACCAACCGCCGTGTCCTCTTCGGCAGCCTCAGCGGCAGCGCGATCGAGTGGTTCGACTTCTTCCTGTACGCCACCGCCGCGGCGCTCATCTTCGACAAGCAGTTCTTCCCCAACGACGATCCCGTGATCTCGTTGATGCTGTCGTACCTGACCCTGTCGCTCACCTTCTTCATCCGGCCGTTCGGCGGGATCGTCTTCTCCCACATCGGTGACCGGATCGGGCGCAAGAAGACCCTGGTCATCACCCTGTCGCTCATGGGCGGCGCCACCGTGGCGATCGGTCTGCTGCCCAACTACGACCAGGTCGGCATCCTCGCCCCGGTCCTGCTGATCCTGTGCCGGGTCGTCCAGGGCCTCGCGATCGGCGGCGAGTGGGGCGGCGCCCTGCTCCTGGCCTACGAGTACGCGCCCGAGGGCCGCCGCGGCTTCTTCGGGTCGGTGCCCCAGACCGGCATCACCATCGGCATGCTCATGTCCACGGTCGCCTTCGGCCTGGTCAGCATGCTCCCCCAGGGGTCCTTCGAGGCCTGGGGCTGGCGCATCCCCTTCATCGCCAGCGTCGTCCTGGTCTTCGTCGGCCTGTGGACCCGCAAGGGCCTCGCCGAGACGCCCGCGTTCCGCGAGGCCAAGGAGTCCGGCAACGTCGCCAAGCTGCCCATCAAGGACACGCTGCGCGACCACTGGCGCTCGGTGCTCGTCGCGGTCGGCGCCAAGGTCGTCGAGACCGCGCCGTTCTACATCTTCGCGACCTTCGTCGTCAGCTACGCCACGGGCACGCTCGACGTGCAGCAGTCGGTGGTCCTCAACGCCGTCAGCGCGGGTGCGCTGGTCAGCACCTGCGGCATCCTGCTCATGGGCTCGCTCTCGGACCGCCTCGGCCGCCCGAAGGTCTACCTCGGCGGCACCGTGCTCATCGCCCTGTTCGCGGCGCCCTTCTTCATGCTGCTCGACCTCCAGATGAGCTGGGCCGTGTACGCGGCCGTCGTGATCGCCCTCGGCGTCGCGTGGCCCCCGGTCACCGCCACCCTCGGCACCCTCACCTCCGAGATCTTCACGACCCGCGTGCGCTACACCGGCGTGACCCTCGGCTACCAGATCGGTGCCGCGCTGGCCGGCGGCACCGCCCCGCTGCTGGCGACCTGGCTGCTGGCCCGCTTCGACGGCGCCTGGTGGCCGATCGCCACCTACCTGGTGATCCTGGCGGTCATCTCCTT
The DNA here is from genome assembly GCF_000341085.1 of Nocardiopsis ganjiahuensis DSM 45031. Taxonomy (GTDB): domain Bacteria; phylum Actinomycetota; class Actinomycetes; order Streptosporangiales; family Streptosporangiaceae; genus Nocardiopsis; species Nocardiopsis ganjiahuensis. The sequence goes on from NZ_ANBA01000017.1 coordinate 282,280, forward strand.
CTCCGCCGTCGCGGTCTCCGGCCGCGTCGTGCGCAAGGAGAGCGCCCTGATCGAGGCCCGCGAGCAGGCCGAGGGCGACAACAGGTCCGAGGTGACCGCATGACCGGCACACTCACCGGGCTGCCCTTCGTGAGCGCCGCGGAACTCCGCGAGCGCGTCGGGCCCAGGCGGGCGTTCGAGCTGATCGAGCGGGCCCTGCTCGACGGTTTCGACCCCGCGGGGGACCCGGCCCGCTCCCACACCGACGCCGGGGACGGGCACCTGCTGCTCATGCCCTCGACCCTGGGCGACTGGGTCGGCGTCAAGGTCGCGTCCGTGTCCCCGGACAACCCCGCGCGCGACCTGCCGCGGATCCAGGCCGTCTACATGCTGATGGACGCCCGAACCCTCACTCCGCGGCTGCTCGTCGACGGGGTCACCCTCACCTCGCTGCGCACCCCGGCGACCTCAGCCGTGGCGGCCGACCGGCTCGCCGCACCCGCGGCCTCCCGCCTCGTGGTGTTCGGCAGCGGCCCCCAGGCGGTGGAGCACGCCGTCGCGGTGGCGGGCATCCGGGAGCTCACGAGCGTCCGCATGGTCGGTCGGACCCCGCACAAGGTGGCCGCCGCCGTCCAGGAGCTCACCGGACGCGGCGTCCCCGCCGAGGCGGGCACCGTCGCCGACGTCACCGAGGCCGACATCGTCGTGTGCGCGACCTCCGCCAAGGACCCGCTGTTCGACGGTTCCCTGATCAAGGACGGTGCCTGCGTCGTCGCCATGGGTTCACACGAGCCGGACCGCCGCGAGCTCGACGCCGCCCTGATGGGGCGTTCGCTCGTCGTGGTCGAGGAGAGCGGCGCGGCCCTGCGCGAGTGCGGCGACGTCGTCCTCGCCATCGGCGAGGGCGCCCTCACCGAGGCGGACCTCGTCGGCCTCGCCCCGCTGGTCCGCGGCGAGGTGACCCGCCGGACCGACCGCCCCAACGTCTTCAAGGGCTCCGGGATGTCCTGGGAGGACCTGGCGGTGGCCGTAGGGGTCGCACCCGTGGACTGACCGGCCCCGAGCCGGTCGACAGCCCGCCCGGGTCGGACCGTCCGACCGACCCGTGCGGCACCGGGCCCCGCCCCGCGAGCGCGCCTCGCGGAGCGGGGCTCCGTGCGCCGAGGCGGCGCTGCCGGAGTTCCCCGTCGCTGTTCGGAGCGAGTGCCGCGAGTACGGCCACACCACCGAACAGCGGTCGGGGCGGGGCCCGCTGGCGGTGGGCAGCGGTAAAGGGGATGCGCGACTCACGCGAAACCAGGGATGATCCCTGACATGGAGACTCTGCGACGGGCCACCGACCGTGACGCCCCGGCGGCGGCCGACGTGTGGTTGCGTTCCTTCACTGCGGCTCTGCCCACCGTGCGACGCGCGCACAGCGACGAGGAGGTGCGGTCCTGGTTCGCCGCCGTGGTCGTGCCCCGGTCCGAGACCTGGGTGGCGGTCTCCGCTGCCGAGGAGGTGCTGGGGCTCCTGGTGTTGGAGGGCCCTGAACTCGACCAGCTCTACCTGGACCCCGATCACCGTGGCCGCGGCCTGGGCGACCGCTTCGTCGGCCTGGCCAAGGAACGCCGCCCCGACGGCCTCGACCTGTGGTGCTTCCAGGTCAACGCCCCGGCGCGGCGGTTCTACGAACGCCACGGCTTCCACGCGGTGGAGTGGACCGACGGCACTCGCAACGAGGAGGGCGAACCCGACGTGCGTTACGAGTGGCGCCCTCGAACGCGGGGCGGGCCTCCGTCACCGAAACCTGGCGGAGGAAGTGTTTGAGCTCTCAACTGTTTTCCGAATAACCTGTTCCGGAGGGGTGTTGTGAACCGGTGAGTGGGGCGACGGCGCACCACCCGACCCCCTGGAGGGAACAGGTCATGGCCGACAACACGACCCCGCGGAGCACCGACGCCGACCGAGTCCTCGACAAGGACACCGTCATGGACGCGGTCACCCTGCACGTGGGCGACCTCGAGCTGATGAGCTCCTACTACACGGGCGCCCTCGCGCTCGAACCCGTCGAGGAGCGCGCGCACGGCCGACAGGTCCACCGCGTACTCGGGCGCGGCACCACCCCCATGGTCCGCCTCGTCTCCACCCCGGACCTGCCCGGAGTGGACCCGCACGAGGCCGGCCTCTTCCACACGGCCTTCCTCTTCGAGGACCGCCGGGGCCTCGCGGCCACGGTCCACCGCGCGGCCCAGGACAGCCGCAGCCGCTTCGTGGGCTCCTCGGACCACCTGGTGAGTGAGGCGTTCTACTTCACCGACCCCGAGGGCAACGGCATCGAGCTCTACACCGACCGCGAGCGCTCCGAGTGGCTCTACGGCCCCGACGGCGAGCTGCGCATGGCCACCCGGTACCTGGATCCGAACGCCTTCCTGCGCGACCACCTCGACCAGGCCGCCGTGGACTCCGCCCCCCGCCTGCCCGGCAAGGTGGGCCACGTCCACCTGCAGGTGGGCGACATCCCCCGTGCCCGGGACTTCTACGTGGACGGTCTCGGCTTCGAGGTCACCGTGGGCACCTACCCCGGCGCCCTGTTCGCCGCCGCCGGCGGCTACCACCACCACGTCGCGATGAACACGTGGAACAGCGCGGGGGCCGGGCCCCGGGCGTCCCGTCTGGGCCTCGGCGACGTGGCGCTGACGGTGCCCGCCCGCGAGGACCTCGACGCCCTGGCCGCACGGCTCAAGCACAGGGGGCTCGACTTCGCGGACGACGGGCGGTCCGTGTCGTTGAAGGACCCCTGGGGCACCCAGGTCACCGTCAGCCTCCCCGGTACCAGCACGGAGGACCTGCTGAAGGCCTGAACCGGTGCCGTGGCCCTACCGCCGGAGTGGGGGCCGGGCGCGCTGAACGCCGTTCCCGCCGCACTTCTTCGCGGGACGGCGCATCGGGGACACGGGCGCCACCGGAGAAACCACGGGTCACCACCCGTACTTCGAGATCCACGTCAGGGGACCGGGCGCGACAGCGCACCCGGTCCCCTGCTTTTCCCGGCCGCAGACGTGACCGATCAGTGGCCCGCCGGTTCGCCGCGGACGGTCAGTCCGGAATGAGGCGGCCCCGGCCCCCCGTCGGATCAGGAAAAGGTCTTCGCGGAAATTGGTGTTCGCGTATTCGGGTTTTCCGCCGTGCTGAAACCGACCGGGGTCCCGCTTGTTCCGGGCCCTTCGTGAATCCCCCGGGGTCGGCACCCGGTCTGGCCGGAGAGGGCGCGCCCGTTGGGCTCCCCGCCCCTGCCGTCGCTCGGGAGGAGGGCGGCTCCGGGGGCGGATCGCGGTCGTGCCCGGGGGGCTGGGAGCGAGGGTGTGGCCGCTCTTCGGCACGACTTGTTTTCGGTTTGATGTGAACCAGTTTTTAGTGGCCACCGAATGAAGTGCGTCCGGGTCTTCGGGTGGTTCTGGCGGAGTACTTGGCGTCCATGTTTCCGATGACATTAACCATGGTTTTGGTTGGCATTTATACCTCTGTTGTTTGTGTGCTGCTGCGGTGATTTGATAACTTCCTTGTGGATGAAGCGGGGCGCGGATGTCCCGCTCGAATTCTTTTCGATTTCCGTTGGAATGTGTAGGCACCCCCGCAATGCGTCGTTCCCTGTCCCGCGCGACGGCGGCTTGTGCGGCTTACACCCTGGCCCTTGCGCTGGGGGGAGCCGCTCCCGCCACAGCCGAGGAGGAGGCCCTCTCCGCCACAGGTGGCACGGCCGTCTCCGGGGACCGGAGCGGTACACGGGACGGGAGCGCGCCGACCGGCGAAGGACGCGGGACCCCGAGCGGAACCGACGGCGCCTCCGCCGATGCCCCGGCCACCCCCGGGAGCCCGGGCGGCGGCCGGGCAGAGGCCGGGAGCTCCCTGTGGACCTACGTGGACCGTGCCTTCCCCGACCGGCCCCACAGCGGTACCGAGACCGCCAGCGTGGGCACGGGGCGCCTCGTGTGGGACCGCGTCTACACCCGTAGGGCCCTGTTCAGGTTCCCCGTGGACCTCGATCCCGACACCGCTGTGGACTCCGCCGTGCTGCGCGTCGAGGTGGCGTGGTCCTACGACTGCGGCAGCGACTCCTTCGTGCAACTGCACCGAGTCGACCCCTTCCACGCGGGGACCACCTGGAACGACCAGCCGGCGGCCCGCGCCCTGATCGACACCCGAAACGTCCGGGGCGGACGGGCGGCCTGCCCCGTGGGCGGCGGTGTGGAGTTCGACGTGACCGAGGCCTACCAGTGGGCCCTGGACCACGGGGAACCCCACCTCCACCTGCGGCTCGGAGAGCGTGACGAGTCCGGGAGCACGGCCTGGCGCCGCTTCGACGTCGAGGACGTCCCACCGGTGCTGGTGGTCGACCACAGCCGACCGCCGGCCCCGGACACGGGCACCGACCCGAACGGCTCCCGGGACGCCGTCGAGGACGCCGGGACACACGCCGACCACCGCACCGCCCACCACGAGGCCTCTTCGGGCCCCGTGCCCCTCCGATCCACGCAGACCCCGGGCCTCTCCGGCGACACCGTCCTCCGGGCCGGGGAAACGGACGAGGCCCGTGTCCAGGACCCGGCCTCCGACGGCCGACCCCGGACCGAGGGTGAACGGGCCCGTTCCCAGGGGAAGGAACGGGTCGACCGTCCGCTCCCTCCGGACGACCGCCGGCGAGAGACCGGGGACACGGCCCCCAGACCCCGAGGGCCTCCAGCCGTCACGCTGATCGGACGTCACTCCCCCCGGTTCACCGACCGCGGGAAACCGGTCGGCGGACGATCCCCTAACTTCCGATGCGGTATCCGACCGGGCGACGGAACGCGTCGGCGGCGACCCGAGGCAGTCGGGCGGGCCGCTCCACGAGCTCCCATGGCGGGCGGGGCTCTGAAGCGGTCGCGGAGCCGTGTCACCACCGCTCCGGCCGCAGGGCGCAGCGGCCAGGCGCGGTGACGGCACGCTTGCGCGCCGGTGAGGGAGGTTCGTCCCCGATGCCGGAAGCTCCCACGGCAGAGTCGGCCGGGGCTCTGCCACGGGAAGCCGCGGTGGTCCGGAACCACCTGTGCGCATGGGCACGCACAGGAGGGTTCCGGGCCGCCACAGGCCCGCGCGCAAGAGGGCCGCCGTCCCTCTCGAACGCGCCCGGCCCCGCCGAGCCCTCTGCCGGCTGAGAGAGACCGGCCTGGCGTGAGACCCGAGCCCGGGCGTTCCACACGTGCCCCGCGTCGGCGGCGTGGCGGCGACCGTGCCCGCCCTGTCCTACCTCTCTGCTTGCATGACTCGCATGAACGCCTCCGAAGTCGCCCCGCTCCTGCCCGAACCGGCCGCGGTGCGGGAGCGGTCCCGCCTGACCGCCCTGCTCGAGTTCCTCGTCGCGCCCGGGAACAGGTATCGCCTCCACGACTACGCCACAGACTGGCGGCCGGGCTGGGACCTGGCGACGATGTCCAACGGGGGAGGGGACGACTACTCCGTCGCGCTCTCGGATTCCGCCGGTCTCATCCGCTGTTTCGACCACGAGTCCGAGGTGAGTCCCTACATCAACGACGACCTCGAGTACTGGCCGGGGACGGTGGACGCCCTGCCCGACCGGTTCAGGCCCTTCCTGGACGAGGCCGGGTTCACCGGCGGCGACGAGTGGGATGTGACGGCGCTGCTGTGGTTCCTGCCGCAGGACACCGCCTGGCGCACCGGGATCACCGGTCACGAGCAGGACGGTTCCGACTGGCTGCTGAGGTCCCTGTACACGCCGGATCCCGCACGGGTCCTCCACGAGCGCTTCCAGGACTACTACGAAAAGCCCATCGACCTCGCGGCGGTGAGCGCGTTCTTCGAGGGCGAGCCCCTGACCGAAGAGCTGGCCGCCGCACTCAACCCCGGGGCCGAGCCCGCCGAGCTGCTCCGCGCAGCGGCCGCCCTCCTGGCCTGAGGGAGAAGGAGGGAGCGGGGGCGGCTACCGGGGGTTCTCGCTTCCCTGCTCCTCCACCGCGGCGGCACGCAGTCCGGGCGGCTCGGCACGGCCCACCGGGCCGCCGGGCAGGGCGGAATCGGATCCGTGCTCGATGACCCGCAGCATGTCCCGGACCTCCACGAGCAGTGATTCCGGCACCACCCCCGACAGGACGCCCTCCTCCGCCAGTTCCTCGGCCCGGTTGAGGATCCGCCACGCCTCCAGCAGGTCGCGCCGGGACACGATCCCGGCCAGCAGCCGCATCGCGCGCAGCTGGCCGGAACGGTGCTGCAGCCCCCGGTAGCCCTCGATCGCCACCCGGGCCAGCTCCTCGGCCTCGGTCAGCCGACCCACCCGCTGGAGCGACTCGGCCGCCATCCGGTGGGCCCGGGCGTGCCACCACTTGTCGCCCAGCTCCCGGAACCCCCGCGCGGCCCGCAGGAACTCCTCCTTGCCCCGGCCGCCGTCGGCCGCCAGCAGGGCCTGGCCCAACACCAGGCAGGTGCGCCACCGCCCCCAGTCGTCGCCGATCTCCTCGAACGCCCGCTCCGCCTCCCGCAGCCGGTCGATCTGCCGCTCGCCCTGCCAGGTGTCCCGGAGCATCCTCCGGCCGCGCAGCGGTCCGCGCGACGGGCCGGGTTCGGCGCACCTGTGTGCGTACTCCTGGCTGCCCTCGACGAACAGCCCCGTCACCTTGGCGAGCTGCCGCCGCGGCCACCCCGGGTCCCGTGCGGTCAGCCGACGGCGCTCCCGTTCGTGCCCGGGGCCGAGCAGCAGCTCACACGCCCAGGCCTCACGGTTGAGTTCGTTGGTGGACAGCTGGCCGAGCGAGCGCAGGTAGCGGGCCCGGTACCAGTTCTCCTTCGGGGCCGTGGAGAGCTGCTCCAGGCCGTCGGCCAGCACGAACCAGGCGTTGAGGGTGTACCCCCGCAACCGCAGCACCTCGCCGCGCTGCAGCTGGACCCGGGCCCACTGCTCGGGCACGTCCCGGGAGCCCACCAGCAGCTTCTCCGCCTGGGAGAGCAGCGCGTAGGCGCGTTCGAGGTGCCCCTGGAACCGGTCGACCTCGGCCAGGTTGCACAGGGTCCGGGCCCACCACCAGCGGTCCTCGTGCTCCTCGAAGATCCGCACCGCCCGCTCGATCTCGGCCCGGCCGTCGTCGAGGTCGCCGCGGCGGTACAGGTTCACCCCGACCGCCCGGTGCGCCCGCGCCGACCAGCGCGGATCCACCGGCGGGTCCAGCTGTTCCAGGACGTGCAGCGCGGTCAGGGCCCGCTCGTACCCGGTCTCGTGGTCGCCCTGGCCCCCGGCCACCTCGGCCCGGTCGAGCAGCGCCACACCGTAGGCGAACGGGTCCGCCATCTCCAGGGCCAGCTCGGTGGCCTCCTTGGTGGCCTCGCGCACGGCGCCCCAGTGCGTACGGCCGGTCCGCGACAGGACGGTGAAGGCCCGGCGCAGCCGCCATCCGTGCGCGGGGGACCGTCGGCCGTCCCGCTCGGGGGCGGTCCACCGGAAGCACACCTCGAACCCTCGGCGCTCGGAGTCCAGCCAGGCCAGTCCGTCGGTGGGAGCGGGCACCGCGACCGGAGCGTCGGCGCGCCGGTCGGGCCCCGCGGGCGGAACCGGTACCGCGGCCGGTTCGGGCCCGGCGCTCGGACCGGGTGCGGCGGCCGGACCGCGCACTGCGGCCGAAGGCCCCGCGGAGGCTCTGTCCCGGCCGGGGACGGGGGCCCCGAAGTTCCACTCGTGCGGGGCGGCGCCGCGGGCCGCGGCCTCGGCGACCCGCTCGAACGCGCCGAGCAGGCGGTCCACCGCGGCTCGCAGCTCCTCCGCGGACCAGTCCGCCCGTTCCTCCTCCGGGACCCCCAGAACGTGCGGCCCTGCGAGCAGCAGGGTGTCCCGGACCCGGTCGTGCAGCTGGAAGCGGTCGAACCCGCCCGCGCGGTACAGGTACGTCACCAGGTAGCGGTGGCTCATCCGCACCAGCATCCGCCCGGCGTCGTCCTCCCCGGTGTCCAGCAGGGCGGCGGCCGCCCAGGCGGTGAAGGTGGTCAGCCCGGCCCCGGCCAGTCTGCTCAGGAGCAGCCGTTCCCCCGGTTCGCACTGCTGGAGGCTGAAGGCGAGGGACCGCGCGACGGCTCTGGGACCGGGGACGTCCAGCTTCCTCATGCGGTCCAGCAGGGTCCGGACGCTCGGGCCGTCCTCCAGGGTGAGCTGGGTGCCCGCCAGGCAGAGCGCCAGGGGGAGGCCGTGGCAGGCCTCGACCAGATCGGGCAGGGCGTCGCGGTCCCCGGCGGTGAGTTCGCGCCCGGAGGCCCCGACCAGCCGGTCCACCAGCTCCAGGCTCTCCTCCGGAGACAGTGGGCCCAGCCTGCGCTGCAGCATGGGCTGTTCGGCGTCGGTGAACCCGGTGCGGCCGGTGATCAGCACGGCACAGCCCCGGCCGCTGGGAAGCAGGGGCCTGACCTGCGCGTAGTCCTTGGCGTTGTCGAGGACGACCAGTAGGCGGCGTTCCTCGGTGGCGGTCTTCCACAGCCCGGAGAGCTCGTCCTGGGAGGCACCGTCAGCGGGCCTGCCGCCGAGTTCGGCCGCCATCTGCGCGAGCACGTCCTCGGGCCTGCGCGGTTCCCGCCGACCCGAGGGGCCCTGCTCCGTCACACCGTAGAGCTCGAACTCCAGCTTGCCGTCGGGGAAGCGGTCGGCGACCCGGTCCACGATCTGCGCCACCAGCTGGCTCTTCCCCGTGCCGCCCTCACCGGTGATCGCGAGGACCAGGGGGCTGCGGGAACGCCCTCCCGGTACCCGCCCCAGCCCTCGGCGGAGCAGACCACGGGGACCGGGGCGAGGGAAGCGCTCGAACTGCTCCAGCAGTTCCGCCATGAGGGCCTCGTGCCCGGTGAAGTGGTCCACCGGGGGAGGCAGGCGGCGCCGCAGCGCCGGGCGGTCCCCGGCCTCCGGCGCCCGCTCCGGGCGCTCCAGGAGCACCTGGGCGGTGACCGCGGTCGCGGTGCCCAGCAGCCCGATCGCGGCCAGCAGGAGCCCGCTGTCCCCGGAGACCAGTTCCGGGATTCCCTGGAGCGCTGTTCCCAGCCCGACCATGGTCGCCAGCGTGCCCGTCAGCCCCGTGTGGACCGGCCGCCACCGGCGCCGCGGGGGGACGCCCTGGCCATCGGACCGTCGGCTCACCATGACTCTCCCGAAACCCGGATTCTCCGTTTCAGCCGGACTTGTGAGGGCTTTCCGGCCCGGCAGGGAACCGATCCTGCTGCCGACGGGAGGCCGGTGTCCAGGCGTGGGGGAAGCGGCCGTCGGACGTTCACCGAACCGGAAGCCGACGGCCACCCGCGGTGCACCCGGAGGGCGGTGAGGGCGGGAGCACGGTCTCGGTGCAGCGGGTCCCGACCGCCCGTGACGACCGTGGCCGTTCCGGGAACGGCGCCGTCCGGGACCCCCCACGACACGGAGGCGGCCCCGGTCGGGACCGGGGCCGCCCTTGTTCACCACAGGTGGACCGAACGCGCGGGGCTCAGCCGTTCTCCTTGCGGATCCGCTCGACGAGCATCTGCTTGCCCTGCTCGCCGGCCTTCTGGTTGTTCTCCTGGATGCGGCGGAACCACTTCGCGAGTTCCTCGTCGCCCTGGCTCTCGGCGTCCTTGATGTAGCCCTCCAGACGCCAGACGTTCTCCAGGGACTGGTGCACGGCCCAGACCAGGTTGTAGTTCTTGTCCTTGAGCGGGCTCGCCGGTTCAGCCACGACAACCTCCTCGGTGTCACGTTTTTCCCTGTCGGAGGGCCGACTACCCGACCCCCTCGGCCCGTACACATCACCTTGCGCGGCTCGTTGACGGGCGGTTCGGGGATCCCCGCCCCCACTGGGCCTCCGGAAGCCCCAGGGCCGTTCATCGGTCCCTCTCTCCGGCGTTTTCGCCCGCTCTGACCAGCGGAGACCGTTTTCGTGGGAGAGGCCCGGGGTAGGGGCCGACACACTCACACACTGCCTGACGGGCACGGAGATCAGGCATGCGAACGGGGTGGTGGACGGCGGTCGGCCTTCTCCGGGGGCTTTCCCGGGAAAGGAGAGCGCGGAGCGTGCCCCACCGCTCGGAAGGGTGCGGGGGATGAAGCGGAGTGGTCAGGGCGCCGCGGGCCGGAGCACCGGAGACAAGGAAGCGAAGGACGGTACGACGGCCGAACGGGCCCCCAGGGCGAGGACGGCGCGTTCGGAGCGGTCCGAGGTTCGGGCGCGGGAGCCCAAGCCGGGCCGGGAGCGCACCGCCCCCGGCGCGGGGGACCCCGATGTGTACCTCGACATCCCGGTGGTGAAGGTCGACGAGATCGAACTCGAGGTCGAGAACCTGTCGGCCTCCGTCTCGCTCCAGGCCGAGGTCCTGGACCTGCTCAAGCTGAAGGTGGGCGTGGACGTCGACCTCGGCCGGGTGGACCTCGGCATCAAGGGGGTCGAGGCCCAGGCCCTGCTCAAGGTCCAGCTCGACAACGTCCGGGAGATCATCACCAGGGTCCTCAAGACGATCGACTCCAATCCGCAGATCCTCGAACACGTGGCCAAGGGTGCGCGGACCTCGCTCGAGGAGGTGTCCAGAGGCGCCGGCGAGCTCGCGGGTGAGGCGGGCCGGGGAGCCGGAAGGGCGGCGGAGGCGGTGGCCGGGGGAGTCACAGGGGCAGCGGAGGAGCTCGACGACGAGCCGGAGGACGGGGACGGGTCATGAGACACGAGAACGAGGAAGCCGCTGCGTTCGACGTCGAGGTCAGCGCGTCGGTGTCCGCGGACGAACTGACCTTCCGCGAGGCGGCGGAGGTCAGCTCGCACACCTGGGCCGAGCCGGCCGGTGAGGGCACGTCCGGCAGCGAGCGCACGGGGCTGCCCCGCCCGGTCCGGCCCGGAGAGGTCTACACGGACGTCCACGTCGACTACCGGCTCGCGAGCCGCCTTCGGCTCGATGAGACGCCACAGGACCCCCGGCACACCTGACCCGCGCCCTTCCGAGCTGCGGTTCCGGCCGCCTGTCCGGAGGTGCCGGACGCCGCGCCCCGTGCCCGGCGCGCCACCACACGCGCCCGGACCGTGCGCGCTCGCGGCGGGCGTCAATCCGGTGGCGCGGGGGAGGGATCTCGGGGAGACTGGCGCGCATGGTCTCAATACTGCAGAACGTGGCGATCGACTGTGCGGATGCCTACGAGCTGGCCCGGTTCTGGAGCAGGGTGACGGGCCGTCCACTGCATCCGGAGGACCGGCCGGGGGAGGAGGAGACCCAGGTCATGCTGGCCGAGGGCCCGGTACTGCACTTCAACCAGGTGCCCGAGCCCAAGCGGTCCAAGAACCGGATCCACCTGTGCCTGCGCCCCGAGACCTCGCGTGAGCAGGAGGTGGAACGCCTGCTGGGGATCGGTGCCGCCTTCGTCAGCGACCACCGGAACCCCGACGGCACCGGCTGGGCGGTCCTCGCCGACCCCGAGGGCAACGAGTTCTGCGTGCTCCGCAGCGAGTCCGACCGGGCCGCGACGGAGTCCTGAAGCCCGCACGGCGTCCGCTCCGCAGCGGACGCCGCGGAGCACGCATCCGCCTGTGCGGCCGGGAGGTGTCAGCCGTCCAGCAACCGCCGGGCGGCGAGGGCGATCCTGGCCCGGAGGAGCCCGTCGGGTTCGGTGATCCCGATTCCCAGGGCGCCGCCGATCTGCTCGATCCGGCGACCGACACTGCTGTGGTGCAGATGCAGGAGCTCGGCGGCCCGGCGCACCGACCCGGCGGCACAGTAGACGTCCAGGGTCTCCAGAGCCGAGGGCTGCTCGGCGAGCCGATCGAGGGCGGCCACGTCGGCGTTGGCCCGAATCGACGCCGGAGGAAGTTCGGCCAGCAGCGCCAGCGCCCCCAGGGCGTCGTAGCGGAGGACGGGTTCGCGGGGGCTGGTGAAGCGCAGCGCGGTGCGGGCCTGCCACCAGGAACGGTCCGGGGACTCGGTGGCACCGACACCGGCCCGGACCCCCGGCGGGAACCGGTCCGGATCGACCCCCGTGCTCAGCAGGACGTCGGTGTCGGCCAGCCGGGCCGCCTTCACCTGGTGGGACGGGCTGACCAGCTCGCCGATCCTGTCCAACGGGAACTCGGACCGCAGGGCGACGACCTGCACCGGCGGACTCGCGGCGAACCCCAGGAGCCGGAGCGCCCGGGCCCGGGCCGGCTCGTCGCTGTCGGCACTGATCACGAGCTCGACCAGAGCGGGATCGGCCATGGCGGTGTCGGTCGGCCCGTAGCGTTCGACGGCCGCCGCGAGGGCGATCGAGAACCGGTCCAACAGGACGTCGTCGAGTGGTTCGGGCGCACCGGGCCGTTCCAGCCACACCGCGCCGATCTCCTCCTCGTCGAGGAGCACCGGAACCGTGGTGGACGCTGTCGGGGCCGGAACCGCCGCCGGTGCGGGTTCCGACGGGGGCGCGGATACGGGCGTCGAGGCCCCCGAAGACGGTGGAACCGGAACCGGAACCGGAACCGGAACCGGGACTGGAGCCGCGACCGGAGCCGGAGCCGGTCGGCCGTCGGGCGCCATGCGGATCACCTGACCCGTGGCGTGGAGCCGGCTCCCGGCCACACACTCGGCCAACCCCGCGGAGGCCCGGGCGAGCGCGTCCGGGTCCACCCGCCTGCGCATCAGGGTGTCGTAGAACGCGACGACCCTGATCGCGCCCTCGACGTGTGAGTCCAGCTGGGTCAAGCGGTCCGCCAGCGCTTCCATGAGCGCACGATACCCGCCAGGCGGCGGGCGGGCCAGAGCGAACGCGCGACGGATGTCGGATGACCCCGAAGGTGCCGGCCGGAAGGATGAACGGTATGGATCCCGAACTCGAAGCATTCCTGCCGTTCGTTCCCCAAGGCGACCTGAGCGACCCGCTCGCCTCTCGCCGAGCCTACGCCGAGGTGGCGTCCGCCAGACCGCTGCCCGATCTTTCGGACCTGGAGGTCGAGGACCGTACGGTCCCCGCCGCCTCCGATACCGCCGCCTCCACTGCCCCGGGCGTGCCGGTGCGCCTCTACCGCCCCCGTCGGACACGGGGCGCCCTGGTGTGGATGCACGGCGGCGGGTGGGCCATGGGCGACGTGGACACCGAACACCCGTGGGCGGCCCGGATCGCCCTGGACGCCGACCTGGTGGTGATCTCGGTCGGCTACCGGCTCGCCCCGGAAGCCCCGTTCCCCGCCGCCATGGACGACGTCTACACCGTCCTGAACTGGGCCGCTGAGAACGCGGCCGAACTCGGTATCGACCCCGACCGGATCGCGGTCGGCGGGCACAGCGCCGGAGCCAACCTCGCCGCCGCCGTGTCGTTGCGCGCCCGCGACGAACAGGGCCCGCCGATCCGCTTCCAGCTACTCAACGAACCCTCCCTCGACGACCGCCAGGAGAGCTGGTCGGCGCGCAACTTCACCGACACGCCCTGGGCGACCCGGAAGCTGCTCACCCAGGCCTGGCAGCTCTACCTGGGAGCCGTCCCGGCGACCGTGTACGCCGCACCGGCCCGGGCCACGGACCTGTCCGGGCTGCCGCCGGCCTACATCGCCACCGCCGAGTTCGACCCCAGCCGGGACGAGCAGATCGACTACGCGCTGCGGCTGCTGCAGGCCGGGGTGTCGGTCGAACTCCACCAGTGGCCCGGCACCTTCCACGGATCGCAGGCCGTGCTGTCCGCGGAGGTGTCCCAGCGCCAGGTCGCCGAGCTGACCGGGGCCCTGCGCCGGGCCATGGCCGCGTAGACCGACGCCGAGCCGACCGCGCACCGGGACCGACAGGAACGGGAAACGCCATGACCACCACCGAACGCGCAGTGCCGGGCGAACAGCCACCGGTACCCGAACCACCTGTGACACCCGGGCGGCCCTCGGCACACGGGACCGGCCCCCCTCCGCAAGCACGCCCCCGCGGGCTCCTGCGTCCGTACCTGGGAGGGTTCGCGGGGCTCATCGTCCTGCAGGTCATCGGCGCCGTCGCCGGTCTGGTCCCGCTGCTGGCCGTCGCCGAACTGGGCCGTGTCCTGTTGGCCCCCGGACCGGTCGACCCCGGGCACGTCCGGTGGATCGTGCTCGCCGGGGTGGTCGGTCTGCTGGTCCGGCTGCTCTTCACCTCCGCCTCGTCCACCGTCGGGCACATCCTGGACGACCGGATCCAACTGTCGCTGCGTCGGGAACTGGCGGCGCACCTGGGGCGGATGCCCATCGGCCGGCTGGCCCGACGGCGCACCGGCGAGCTGGCGAAGGCCGTGGGTGAGGACGTGAGCGCCGTGCACCCGTTCGTCGCGCACACCCCCGGCGAACTGGTCTCCGCGTTCGTGGTGCCGGCGGTCGCCCTGGTCTACCTGTTCACGGTGGACTGGCGGCTCACGCTGGTCACGCTCGTCCCGGTGTTCCTGGCGCTGGCGCACGTACCGCTGCTGATGACCCCGACCCGCAGGCGCGAGGAGGAGGAGTACAACACGGCCATGGGCCGGATCTCGAACTCGGTCGTCGAGTTCGTCCAGGGGATCACGGTGGTCAAGGCCTTCGGCGGGGGAGAGCGCGCCCACCACCGGTTCGTCTCCGCCACGGACGCGTTCACGCGGGTCTTCCAGCGGATGGTGCACGGACTGGCACCCATCGGCGCCGGGATGCAGCTGGCGGTGTCGCCGCCGTTCGTGATGCTGACCGTGCTGGTCGGCGGAACGGTCCTGATCACCACCGGCGGCCTGGTCCCGGCCGACCTGCTGCCCTTCCTCCTCCTGGGGGTGGGGCTGACCGCTCCGGTGGCGGCGCTGAGCCACGGGTTCGACGACCTCGTCGCGGCCCGGAGCGCGGTCGGCCGGATCCGGGACGTGCTCGCCGAACCGCCCCTGCCCGAGCCCGCGCACCCGCTCCCGCCCCGGGGCCACCGTGTGGAACTGCGCGGTGTCCGGTTCGGCTACGAGCCCGACCACGAGGTGCTGCGCGGCGTCGACCTGGTCCTCGAACCGGGGACGGTCACCGCCGTCGTCGGCCCCTCCGGAAGCGGCAAGTCCACACTCGTGCGGTTGCTCCCGCGCTTCTTCGACCCCACCCACGGGTCCATCACCCTCGGCGGCGTCGACCTGCGCCGGACCACCGGCCACGACCTCTACCGCAAGGTCTCCTTCGTCTTCCAGGAGACCCGCCCGCTGCGCGCGTCGGTCGCGGAGAACATCGCCCTGGCCGTGCCGGCCACCGGTTCCGCCGCCGCATCCGACGCCGTGGTGCGGGCCGCCCGAGCGGTCGGCCTCCACGACCGGATCCTCGAACTGCCCCGCGGCTACGACACCGTGCTCGGCGACGAGGCCGCGCTGTCGGGCGGTGAGGCGCAGCGGCTCTCGATCGCACGCGCCCTGATGGCCGACACACCGGTCCTGGTGCTCGACGAGGCCACCGCCTTCGCGGACCCGCTGACCGAACAGGCGCTGCGCCGGGCCCTGGCCGAACTGCGCGGCGACCGCACCATCCTGCTCATCGCCCACCGCTGGGAGACCGTCGCCGACGCCGACACCGCCGTGATGCTCCAGGACGGAGCGGTCGTCGAACACGGCCCACCCGCCGACCTGCTCACCCGCGACGGGGCCTTCGCCGCCTTCTGGCGGCCCCGGGTGACCGACGGCACCCGCGACGACGCCAGCGCACCCGAAGGGGACGAACTCCGATGATCCGCACGCTGCTGCGTGTGCTGGGGGCCGAGCACACGGCCCCGGTCCGGCGCACTCTGACCCTGATGGTCCTGGCCGCGGTGGTCGAGGGCCTGTCCTACGCGCTCCTGGTCCCCGTCCTGCGCGCGCTGTTCGGCGAGCGCCCCGAGGAAGCGGTGCCCTGGCTGACCGGCTTCGCCGCAGCGGTCGCGCTGTACGCGGTGCTGCGCTACCTCGGGGACCTCTCCGGCTTCCGCGGCGGGATCTCGCTGCTGCGCGGGATGTACCACCGGCTCGGCGGCCACCTCGTTCGCCTGCCCCTCGGCTGGTACACCTCGGGCCGGGTCGGTGAGGTGACCGCCCTGGCGAGCCAGGGGGTGATGCAGGCGATGAGCGTGATCGCGCACCTGCTGGCACCGTTCGTGTACGCCGCGGTGACACCGCTGACCATCGTCGCCGTGGTGTTCGCCCTCGACTGGCGGATGGGGGCGGCCGCTCTGCTCGCGGTGCCCCTCGTCGCTGCCGTGCGGTTCTGGACCGGCCGGGCGATGGCCGCCGACGACGCCGAGCGCTCCGACCGCGACCGCGAGGCGACCGACCGGGTGGTCGAGTACCTCCAGGCGCAGCCGGTGCTGCGCGCCGGAGGCCGGGTCGACCACGGGCTGCGCACGGTCGACGAGTCCCTCAGCGCCCTCCAGAGGGCCTCCCGCCGGACCCTCCTGTCCGCGCTGCCGGGAGCCCTGGGCCTGGCACTGACCGTGCAGACGGTGTTCACCGTGCTGCTGGCCCTAGGCGCCTACCTCGCACTCGGCGGGACCCTCGGCGTCCCGGAGATGCTGACCGTCCTCGTGCTGGCCGCCCGCTGCGCCGATCCGCTCCTCTCCCTCACCGACATCGGCAGCCAGGTGCGCGCCGCCCGCACCGAACTCGACCGGCTCGACACGGTCCTGCACACGGAACCGCTGCCCGAGGCCCCCGACCCGGTCCGCCCGCCCCACCACGGCCTGGAGTTCGACTCCGTCACCTTCCGCCACGGGGACCGCACCGTGCTGGACGACATGACGTGGTCCGTGCCCGACGGGCAGCGGCTCGCCGTGGTCGGCCCGTCGGGCGCGGGCAAGACCACCCTGCTGCTCCTCCTCGCCCGGTTCCACGACGTCGCCGCCGGGGCGGTGCGCGTCGGCGGCGTGGACGTACGCGACATGGACGCCGAGGACCTGATGGCGCGGTTCGCGATCGTGTTCCAGGACGTGTACCTCTTCGACGACACCATCGAGGCCAACGTCCGCCTCGGCCGCCCCGACGCGGACCCCGGCCAGGTACGGGCGGCGGCGACCGCCGCAGGGCTGGACGAGGTGATCGAACGCCTGCCCGAGGGCTGGGCCACCGGTGTCGGCGAAGGCGGGGCCCGCCTGTCCGGCGGAGAGCGCCAACGCGTCTCGATCGCCCGCGCCCTCCTGAAGGACGCCCCGGTGGTACTGCTGGACGAGGTCACGTCCGCTCTGGACCCGGCCAACGAGGCCGCTGTCCACGCGGGCGTCGAACGACTCATGGCAGACAGGACGGTCGTCGTGGTCGCCCACCGCATGCGCACCGTCCAGGACGCCGACCACATCGTCTTCCTGGACGGCGGGCGCGTGGCCGAGAGCGGTACCCACGAGGAACTGCTCCGGTGGAACGGCCACTACGCCCGCTTCTGGGCCGTGAGCGAACCGACCGGATGAGTACGCGCGGCCTACGCCGGATCGCGTAGGCCGAGTGCCGTCAGCACGCGGACGCGTGCTGACGGCACGTGCGTGGAGGATCAGGTCCACGGGCCCGACGAACGACGGGCAGGCCCCCTGCGCCCGGTCGCGTTCTACGAGAACAACCGGCTGGGAGGGTGCGGCTGCCGTGGTGCGGGCCTTCTCGGGGGTGGGCCTGTGAACTAGCCTCTTGGGCGAGGAACCCCCCGCCCTCGTAGGAGCCCCCCGATGCGCAGACCACTGACCCTCGCGGTCCTCCTCGTCCTGCTCGTCCCCGGGGCGGCCGTGGGGGTGACCGGCGCGAGGGCGGCCTCCGTGGACCATCCGTGGCTGGAGCAGCGGGTGGTGAACATCGCGCACTCCGGAGGCGAGAACGAGGCCCCGATGAGCACGCTCTACGCGTACCGGCGCGCGGTCGGCGTCGGCGCCGACCTGATCGAGCTGGACGTGCACTCGACCGCCGACGGCGAACTCGTGGTGATCCACGACTCCACCGTCGACCGCACGACCGACGGCACCGGCAGGGTCGAGGACCTGACTCTCGCCGAGGTCCAGGAACTCGACGCGGCGCACTGGTTCGTTCCCGGCCGCAGCGCCGTCCCGGACCTGTCGGAGGGCTCCTACCCGCTGCGCGGAGCGCGGTACGGCGAGGTGGAGGTGGCGGGGTACGGGCCCGAGGACTTCCGGATCCCCGCGCTGGCCGAGGTCTTCGATGCCTTCCCCGGGACGTCGATGGTCATCGAGATCAAGGGCACCGCCGACGACGACATCGACTCGTACCTGCGCACCGGCCGGCTGCTCGCCGAGTTCCTCAACGACAGCGGGCGCACCGACGTCATCGTCGTGTCCTTCAAGGACGACGTGATCGGGGACTTCCACGAGCGCGCGCCGCGGATCGGCACCGCGCCGGGGATGAAGGGGACGGCCCTCTACTTCCTGCTCGGGATCAGGCCGCCCGAGCACACGGTCGCGCTGCACGTCCCGGTCCGCTACGAGGGCGTCCCGATGGCGACCCGGTGGTTCGTCCGGCGCGCCCACCGCGACGGGTACGCGGTGCACGTCTGGTTCAGCGGCACCGCCCCCGACGACGCGCAGACCTATCGCGAGGTCCTGAGGGCCGGCCCCGACGGGCTGATGCCGGCCGAGCCCTCCGTGCTGGAGGAGGTCCTCGCGGAGGAGGGCGTCGAACGCCCCCTGGGTTGAGCGTCGCCCGGTCACGACCGCGTCGACCGGTCGGACACGGCCTGGGGGCTGGGCCCGGTTGGTCGCCGACGGCGCTCAGGGCAGGCCGAACTGGTCGGCCAGAGCCTCGAACTCGCCGTGCAGCAGTGCCCCGGGGTCGAATCCCATCCCCTCGAAGTGCCCGCTGACCTCGAGGTTGACCGGCCCGTGCATCCGGGCCCAGGACAGGATCCCGCCGGCGAGGGCCCTTCCGGCGGCCTCCGGGTCCTCGCTCGCGCCCGTGTAGCCGCGGACCCACTCCGACACGGCCGGATCCCGCAGAGCCCATGCCGCCGTCTGTCGTGCCAGCGGCAGTACGTGTTCCGAGGGCCGTGAGGAGGCGAAGACCGCCAGGAACGGCCCCAACGCGGCCCGGGCCCGCAACAGGGTGTCCGCCGGCGCCTGGTATCCGGGCAGCGGGTCACCGGCGATCAGCAGGTAGCGGTGCGGTTCCTCCCGGGCCCAGGCCCGGTAGGCGGCGCTCATGCGGTGCAGGCGCTCGCGCGGTGGGAGGTCGGCGGGCACGTCGGCGGTGGCAGCGCCCAGGTCGTCGTACGCGTCGCTGATCAGCGCGCTGAGCAGGTCGTCGCGGTTGGTGAAGTAGCGGTACATCGCCGGTCCGGACATGCCCAGGCTCTTGGCGACCCGCGTCAGTGCGACCGAGCCGATGCCCCCTTCGGCGAGCTGGGCCAACGCGATCTGCTTGATCTCCTCCTTCGTGTGTTCCCGGTATCGGGCCCGAGGGCCGGTCTGCGTCGGAGACATCGGTGCTTCCTCTCGTTTCGCGCTCTCGCCTCCGTGAGGTGGAGCACATTTTCACGAGCTACTCTAGCAATAGTTATGCTCCATAACTAAGGTGAAGTTCCGTAGCAACCCGGCCCGCGCTTCGCGCCGCCCGACCCAGGAGCAAGCAATGAGCACCAGCACCCCGTCCCGTGACCTGCACGTCGTGCTCGGTGCCGGCCCGGCCGGCACCACACTCGCGGAGGAACTCGTCCGCCGCGGCCACGAGGTCCGCCTCGTCAGCCGTTCCAGCGGTGGTGAGGCCCTTCCCGGTGTGACCCGCGTCGTCGGTGACGTCAGCACCGAGCGCGGGGCGCTCGACGCCGTCGCCGGTGCCGCGGTCGTCCACCACGCCGTGAACGTCGCCTACCACCGCCAGGTCGAACTCATGCCGGGTATCCAGCGGGCCGTCCTGGCCGCCGTCGAGAGGGAGGGCGCGCGCCTGGTCGTGCTCGACACCCTCTACCCCTACGGCCCCACGGGCGGAGCGGTCATGACCGAGGACTCCGCCTGGAACGCCACGGGCGCGAAGGGCCTGATGCGCGCCGAACTGGACCGCGCCTACCTGGGAGCCCATGACGGTGGCCGTGCCCGGGTCGTACTGGCCCGCTCCGCGGACTTCTACGGACCCCGGGTTCTCAACTCCAGCCTGGGCGGCGCCGTCTTCCCCGGCGCGCTCACCGGCCGGGCGGTCCTCGGCCTGGGCGACATCGACCTGCCGCACAGCTACACCTACATCGGCGACGTCGCCGCGGGCCTGGCCACGCTCGGTGAGAACCCCCGCGGCGACGGACGCGTCTGGCACCTGCCCACGGCAGGACCCGTGACCACGCGTGACGTGCACCGCCTCGTCGAAGCCCGCGTGGAACGGCCCCTGGACGTTCACGTCATGGCCGAACCGCGGCCGTGGGGCCCCTTCGACGAGGTCTTCATGGACGAGTACGCCGAGTTGTTCTACCAGCACACCGAGCCCCAGACCATGGACTCGACCGCGTTCGAGCGCGAGTTCGGAGTCCGTCCGACGGAGCTGGGGAAAGGCCTCTCCACCACCGTCGACTGGTACCGGGGCCTGCTCTGACGAGTGCCGGCCGTGCGGACCGGTTCCGGACGGCAGGGCGTTCGGTCAGGATGGGGGCATGACCGCACACGCACGTGACGCCCGCCCCGACGGCCCGGGCAGCGGGGCCTCCTCGAAGGGGACACCCGCCGAAGAGCGCGGCCGGTGGGGACCGGCGTCCGCGCTCCCTCCTCCGATGCCGGGACCCGCCCTGTTGCGGCAGGCGTGGGTGGACGCCGCGTTCGTGCACTGGGCGGTGGACGCGGAGGCGGTGGCGCCGCTGTTTCCCGAGGGCACCCGGCCGGACACGCTGGACGGGGTCACCTACGCCGGGCTGGTCGCCTTCCGGGTGCCCAGCACCCTGGTGCTGGGGGCGGTGCCGCTGGGCGGGTTCGGGGAGGTGAACGTGCGCCTGTACTCGGTCGACGAGCACGGGCGGCGCGGCGTGGTGTTCCTGACGATGGACACCGACGCGGCCCATGTGGTCGCGGCGGCCCGTGCGGTGACGGGGCTTCCCTACGTGTGGTCCGACGTCTCGCTGAACTCAGGAGCGGGCGGGCGCCGCGCGGGAGCGGTGCGGCGGCGCTTCCCCGGCGCGGCCGAGGGGACGTGGAAGCTGCGGGTGGGGGAGCGGCTGCGGGAGACCTCCGTGCTGGACCGGTTCCTGACGGCGCGCTGGGGGCTGCACACCCGGCACCTGGGCCGCACGTGGTGGTTCCGGGTCAGCCACCGGCCCTGGCCGCTGCACAGCGCCACGCTGCTGCACTACGACGGCAACCTGTTGTCCGCCGCCGGGGTCGAGCCGGTGGACGAGCGGCCGGTCTCGGTGCTGTGGGCGTCGGGGGTCTCCTGCCCCATCACGCCGACCCTGGTGTGAGGCGATCCCAGGGTCTGTGGAGGTTCAGCCCACGCTGATGAACAGCACGATGTTCGCCGCGATGTAGACCACTGTCGCCACCCCCAGGCCGATCAGCATCACCCAGGCCGCGGACTTCTTCCTGATCAGGCGCACGATCGCCCAGACGGTGACGATCAGCCAGACCGCCCAGGGCGAGAAGACCATCAGCGGAACGGCCGCGTCCACGGCGCCGCCGCAGTCGCTTCCGCAGCTCGCGGTCGCCATGACCGAGAAGAGGCCCCAGAAACTCGCCCCGAGGCACACCAGCGGCGCGAGGCAGATCTGGACGATCGTGGCCACCCGGTCCGCAGGCGAACCCTGCGGGGGGTGTGGCACGGGCGCCCATCGAGGGCCGTGCTGGGGGGTGTTCGGGGGGAACCCCGGGGGAGGCGCTGGGGACATGGCTGTCATCCTGCCACGCACGGGGATCGGCGGCCAGAGCGGTCGGCGCCGGTGATCACCCGGTTTCCGGGCGAGCCCTGCCCGACCTGCGGCGCGCTCAACCCCAGGGTTCGGGTTCCGCCAGTTCCTGTGTGCGCTCGCCGAGTACCCGCCGTGCGTGCACGCCGAGCATCCGAGTCAGGCAGAGGTACACCCCGGTGTCGGCGGTACCGAAGTCCCACGTCCACGGCACCCGGGACATGGCGTCGACCGCCGCGGGTGTCATGACCCGGGTCAGGATCGTGAGGAGCCGGTCGGGCACCGCTTCCTCCGTGAGGGCCAGCCATGCGAGCGCCGCGCCCAGGCGGGTCTCAGCGGTCTGTTCCGGGGACGACCACAGCTCACGGGTCCAGTCGACGGCACCGGCGCGGTCGTGGTGTTCACGGGCCAGTTGCCCGATCGCCAGAACCAGGCTGATCCGGACTTCCGGGACCTCCTCCGCGCGCAGTCGTCCGCGCAGGGCGTCCGTGGCGTCCTCGGCCCCGCTGAGAACGGCGGAGAGGGCGTAGCCGGCCAGGCAGCGCACCTGGGCGTCGGGATCAGCGAGAAGCGTGCGGAGCGTGTGGACGTTCGCGGCAAGGGCCTGCCGGGCGGCCTGGACCGACCAGTTCATCGGATAACCGCGGGAGTCGAACACCCACTGCTCAGGCGGATCGGTGACCTTCAGCAGGTCGGTCCGCAATCCGCTGCCGTGGTAGTCGGTCCGACCGGATTTGGCGGCCAACCACAGTACGTCGGCGCGGTGGTGGGTGGAGGGAGCGGCCGCGATACGGAGAAGGAACGGCACGGCCAGGGCCGCGGGTGGGTAGACCGTGCTCTGGTGGCGCACAGCGTGGTGCAGGAGGGCGAGGGCCCGCGCGGCGTTGCGGGGGTCGCTGGAACGGATGCGCGCCAGCAGATCGGGGACGTCCTCGGCCGGGCCTCCGGCGTGGTGGAAACGGCCCCACGGTACTTCCGTGTACTCCATGCGGGGTGCTGGTTCACGGTGAACCCACTCCACCAGCACGCGTACGTCGTGGTCGGTCCCCGCCCCGAACTCGTGGTGCGGGTCGCCGTGGTCGGTTCCCGCCCCGAGCCATGGGTTCGGGTCGTCGTGGTCGGCCCTCGCTCCGAGCCATGGGTTCGGGTCCTCGTGGCCCATGCCGCTCCTCCTGCAACGAGAAAGGCCCCGATCCGTTGGATCGGGGCCTTCTACCTGGGGTGAGTGACGGGACTTGAACCCGCGACTTCTTGGACCACAACCAAGTGCTCTACCGGCTGAGCTACACCCACCACGTCCGCCTGGCCTCTCGGCCCTGCGTACGTATGAAAGCTTATCGGACTCCGAGGAGTGCTTCGATCAGTTTTCCGGGTCGGGCTTCTCGAGAGCCGCGTCACGTGCCTCGAATCCGGTGCCGTCGGCGACGACCTCCGCGGCGATGGCGCGGGCCGTGGACGAGCTCAGGCCGGGTTCGGGCAAGAACGCGGCGGCGCGGAAGTAGCGCAGCTCACGGATGCTTTCGGTGATGTCGGCGAGGGCCCGGTGGCCGCCGTTCTTCTCCGGGCTCGCGTAGTAGACACGCGGATGCCAACGGCGCAGGAGCTCCTTGATGGAGGAGACGTCCACCATCCGGTAGTGCAGAAAATCGTCGATACGCCGCATGTCGCGGGCCAGGAAGGTCCGGTCCGTGGCGATCGAGTTGCCGCACAGAGGGGCCTTGCGCGGTTCGGTCACGTACTGGCGGATGTGCTCGAGGACCCGGTCCTCGGCCTCCTCCAGCGTCACGCCCTTGTCGAGCTCCTCCAGGAGCCCCGAGGTGGTGTGCATGTTCCGGACGAAGTCGCCCATCCGGTCCAAGGCCTCCTGCGGGGGCTTGATCACGACGTCCACACCCTCGTCGAGGATGTTCAGATCACCGTCGGTGATCAGACAGGCAACCTCGATCAGTGCGTCGTTCTCGAAGTCGAGGCCTGTCATCTCGCAGTCGATCCACACCAAACTGTCATTCATACCGGTCAGCTTAGGGCGTGTTCGGACCGCGCCGGAGACGGGAACGGGGGCGACGGGTCATCGACCCACCGCCCCCGTGCGTTGCCGCTGTGCGGGGGTCAGTCCCAGACGAACGGGTCCGAGACGCCCTGCGGTTCACCCACGGCGAAGATGTCGTACATCCAGTCCCAGACGTCCCAGAACTGCAGGTAGGCCAGGACCAGCAGGACCAGCAGGATCGCGATCAAGGCGAAGCAGCCGCAGCCGCAACCGCCCTTTTTCTTCTTCTTGGGCTGCTGGGGCGGCTGGCCGTAAGGATTCTGGCCGGGGCCGCCGTAAGGATTCTGGCCGTGGCCGCCGGGAGGCGGGCCCCAGTTGGGGGCGCCGCCGGGCGGCGGGCCTCCGGGAGGGCCTCCCATGGGGCCCTGCTGCGGCCGTCCGGGACCGCCCGGGCCACCGCCCATGGGCGGACGCGGACCGTGGCCGCCGGGAGGCGGACCGAAGTGCTGAGGGTGCTGCCCCTGCTGGTACCCCGGCGGCGGACCCTGCGGCGGCATCGGGGGGCGGCTGCCCATCTGCTGCGGCGGCGGGAACCCTCCGGACGGCCCGAACTGCTGCTGCGGCTGGCCCTGCTGCTGCATCGGCGGCGGGTAGCCCTGCTGCTGGTAGCCGGGCTGCGGTCCGGTCGGAGGCCGGTTCGGCCCCGACTGCGGGTGCTGGGGGCCGGAGGGGGGCTGCTGGTTCGGGAACCCGCCCTGCTGGGGGCCGGACGGGGGCTGCCCGCCCGGGGTCCCTGCGGGGTTGAACCCCTGCTGGGGACCGGACGGAGGCTGCCCGCCCGGGGCTCCTGCGGGGGTGGCCCCCTGCTGCGGGCCGGTCGAGGGCCGGGCCGGGCCCTGCTGGGGCTGTCCGGGGTTCTGCGGGGTCCAACCGACCGGCGGCGCGCCGGCGGAGCGGGGGTCGTCGGCCTGCGGAAACGCGGGGGCGTGCTTGGCGGCCTCCTCGGCTCGCTTGCGCTCCTCCTCGGACCGCTTCTGGGCCTCCTCGGCCTGCTTCTTGGCCTCGGCCTCGCGGAGGACCCGCTCCTCCTCGCGCTTCTTGGCGGCCTCCTCCTCGGCCTGGCGGCGCTGCTCCTTGCGCTCCTCGGAGAGGTCGGCCCAACCCTCCTTGAGACTGCCGAGGAACTTGTTGAGCTTGCCGCCCTTCTGCCCGTCGTCCTGGCCTTCGCCCTGGTCCGCGCCGCCCGAGAACATCGGGTCGTTGGGGTCGAAGACGGCGGTACCGCCGGGGGAAGGAGCGCCGCCGCCGGGTGTGAAGACGGCTGTGCCCGGGGTGTCGCCGATCGCGTTGGGGTCGAACACCGCGGTGCCGGGGGTGTCGCCGATCGCGTTGGGGTCGAACACGGCGGTACGGGGGGTGGCGCCGAGGTCGTCGTCGGTCAGGTTGGCCGTGGGCACCTCGTCGTCGGCGAGGTCGGCGGTGGGCGCTTCGTCACCCGCGCCGGGGAAGTCGGAGGGGTTGACCCGCATGGTGGCGCCGACACCGCTCAGGTCGGCGGTCGCCTCCTCGTCGGCGGGGTCGGCGGTGGGCGCCTCCTCGGCGGGGCCCTGGCTCCAGGACGGGCTGATCCGCATCGTGCTGGGCTCGTCGTCCACCGGGGTCGCGGCGCCCGCGCCCGGGGCCTGCCGGGCCCAGGAGGGGTCGATGCGCATGGTGCTGGGCTCGTCCTCGACGGGAGCGGGTCCAGCGGGTGGGGCGGGGGTCGGCGGGGTCTGCTGGGCAGAGGGGGTCTGTTCCCAGGAGGGGCTGATCCGGACGGTGCTGGGCTCGTCCTCGGAGGGGGCCGCGGGGGGAGGGGGCGCGGCGTCGGGGGTCGAGGCCTGCTGGGCCCAGGAGGGGTCGATGCGCATGGTGCTGGGTTCGTCGTCGACCGGGACCGGCGCGGGGGCGGAGGAGCCCAACCGGACCGTCCCCTCCTCGTCCTCGGACGACGAGTCGTCCCTGTTCTGGCCGCCCAGGTAGGTGGTGGCGGCTTCCTCGTCGGAGCCGTCGGCGCCGCCCTGGAGTTCGCTCAGTGAACGGGTATGCCTCGTCCACTCGTCACCGTTCCACCATCTGAGCGTCTGCGCGTCGCCCTGCGGGTCCGCGTACCAACCCGGCTCGATAGATCCACCCATGGGCGACAGACTAAGGGGTTTTGGAGCTGTACTTAACCAGTGGTATCCGATTCTCCGCGAAGGCGATGATTTGGTAGGTTCATCCCTCCCCTTTTTGTACTTATCTGATCACTGAGGGTTGTCGCTCGGCGTGCTCGCGGGGCAGAGGGGCCCGGTTCACCGAAACCGCCTCACTCCGTCCGGGAGCCAGGACGTGCCCGGGGTCGATCCGACCGGGGGCGGTCGCCAGGGACCCCGGTACCTGGTCGTGGCCGAAGTGGCCGCCGCGGGACCACACACGGGTCGCCTCCTCCGGGCCCGGGCGCCGCTCGCCCCACAGGCCGGGCGGGCCGGCCGGCCAGCGCCCCGGCACACCCCACGACTCCAACCAGGCCAGGATCGGCGCCAGGCCGACGAGGGGGCCGTCGGTGAACGGCTCCTTCTCCGTGGACACCACGGAGATCACCAGGCACACCCTTCCCTCGTCACCGTGGTCCAGGAACTGCCCGTAGCGCCAGGTGTGGCCCAGGACGAGCTCGCTCCGCCGGGTGGCCGCCAGGATCTGCGCCACCGTTCCGGTCAGCGGGTTCCACACCAGGTGGGCCGTCTTGCCCTCGTGGACCAGCCGGAGGGCCTCCTCACGCGCCGACCACATGTTCGGGTCCGTGTCGGTCACCGTCCAGACGGCACGCGGGGCGCCGATCCCGACGGCGGTCCGCGTCGTCCCTCCGTCGATCCTCTCGGCCCCGGGCATCCACGCCTTCGCCATGGCACTCCCCAATCCGACCGCAGCGGGTCTGAAGCCTGCGGGTCCGAGGCGGAAAGAGCGGCAGGGCCTCGGATCCAGGTCCTTCCCGTGGTACGCCACGCCGGGGGAGAAGTCCATAGCCCCGCGGACGGTGGATAGGTTCATGTCACCTTTTGTTCCGAACCTCTTGCGCCGGTCCTCGCCCGGCCGACGATCCCCGTTCCGCGCCCGGACGGAAGACCGTTCCCACAGCTGAGCGGCGGACCGTTCCCGGGCCGTCCCCGGGCCGTTCCCCGGGGCGCCCCCGGGCCCCCGGCACCCGCGGAGCGGGTCGGGCCCGGACCACGACGACCGGGCCGCGGCGCACGGCCACGACCCGGTCGGTCGATCCCCCGGTCGGTGCCCGGCGCCCTGAACGGGCCCGGTCGGCCGACGACGGCCCTAGCTCTCCTCGTCCTCGGCGATGCGCAGCGAGAACGCCTGGAGGAAGATCTCCCCGATCTCGGTCGGGTCCTCGGTCATGTACGCCGCGCCTCCGGTGGCCGCCGCGATCTCCTGGAGCGGCTCCAGGTTCTGCACGTCCGGGCCGAAGGCGATCGTGATGATCGGGATGGGCCGGGACGGGCTGGAGAGGGAGTTGATCTGCTCCATCAGCTCGTCCAGCTCCATGCCGCCGGGGTTGTCGTTGTCCCCGTCGGTGAGCATCAGGACCACGTTGGTGCGGTCGGGCCGGTAGGTACGGGACATCTCCTGGTAGGCGGCCAGGTAGGTCTCGTACAGCGCGGTGTCGCCCTGCGGCAGCGGCTCCAGGCCCTGGAGCGCGGCGCCGATCACGTCCCTGTGCTCGTTGCCGGCGTCGTCGGTGGCCTGCAGCTCCCTTATCGGGGCGATCTCCTGGTAGTGCAGGTTGTTGTTGACGTTGGTGGAGAACTCCCACAGGCCCAGTTCGGAGGTGTCGGAGAACATCTGCAGGCCCTCCGCCGAGGCGGCGCCGGCCACCTGCATGCGGGTCAGCCCGGTTCCGGGGACCTCGGCCAGCATCGACCCGGAGATGTCGACGATGGTCAGTACCCGGGAGTCCATCTTCAGCTGGTTCCAGAAGCGGGTCAGCTCGGTGATGGAGTTCTCCGAGGGCGCGGGCAGCTCACTCGGCTCCTCCGTCCGGAACCCGGCGTCCTCGGCCAGCACGGAGCTGTTGAGTTCGCCCTCGGGGCCGCGGAAGCCCTCGTCGAGGAAGCGCGCGGCGGCCTCGTCGGAGCGCACGGCGGTGCGGAACACCTCGGCGGCGCGGGTGATCGCGCTGTCCTCGCTGCGCACGATGTACGGGTAGTCGAGGAAGTAGGTGCCGTCGCTCAGGTAGCTGGGCTGGGCGGGGGCGTCGGCGTGGGCCGAGTTGTAGCGCCACAGCGCCTGCTCGGACATCACCATCACGGGCGGGGCCGCCTCGCTGCCGCCGCTCAGCGCGAGGAAGGCGGCGTCCTCGTCGGCGGAGGCTCCCTGGTGCAGGGCCTGGAGCGCGGCGGTCATGTGCGCGTTGAAGGTGTCGGCGTCGGGGCTGGACTCCTCCAGGGCGCCGTTCAGCAGGTAGAGGGTGCCCAGGCCGCTGGAGCTGCGGGCCGGGTCGATGACGCGGACGACGCGGTCGGTCTCTTCGCCGGGTGCGGCGGTGGGGACGACGTCCATCCAGGTGGTCTCGTCCTCGGAGTCGTCGGCGAACTCGACGAGCTCGGCCAGGACCAGCGGGCTGCGGGCCAGGGAGGTGCCGGTCTCGGTGATGACGGCGTCCCCGGCCTGGCTCTGGACCAGGCGCGGCCACACCGAGGAGTCCGGGATCCACACGTCGGAGTCGGTGTCGCCCATGGTGGCGCCGGAGCCCGTGATGCCGAACGCGACGTTGGCCGAGTCGGCCTGGCGCACGTTGGCGCGCACACAGCTGTTGTCGACGGTGTGCTCCTCGGCGTTGAAGTCGCTGGCGACGTCGGTCAGCGCGGGGCCCAGCTCGGGGCTGACCGCGATGTCCAGTTCGATGTCGGAGCCGCTGCAGCCGTCGCCCTGCCCGAACATGTACACGCCCGCCACGGCGAGTCCGACCACGATCACCATCGCGGCGGCCAGAGCGGCGAAGGCTCCGCCCCGGCCGCGCCGGCGTCTGCTCCGGCCGGAGGGTTCTTCTGCGTATTTTCCGCGGTGACGTCCCACAGCTTTCCTCACGGGGTGGTGTACGGACGAGGTGTCGTACAGGGGGATGAGTCGGTACAGGGGGTCGGGTGGCAGGTGTCCGGGGAGACCGGCCCCAGGGGTTCAGGTGTGTGCGATACGGGCGATGCCGTACGTACCGGTTCGAATCCGGAGTGAAGCGAACACGAGTGTGTTACTGGTGGGAACGTTACTCAACACCCCACGCGACGTGAATGGGGCCTGTATCGGAGGGGTGCGGGCAGAGCTCGGCCGGGTGCGCCCGGATCGCTCGCGGAGCACCGGCCACCTTGGGGAATCCGAGCGTTCCGGCCGGTGAGGGCTCTCCGGAAGCGGTCTGTCCGAAATGCCATTCCGATACCGAATCGAGACCCCCGGGTCGGGGCCGAGGAACCACGGCCCCGGCCCGGGGAACGACGGCCCGGAGCCGCGCCCCCAGGGCCCGGCCGGCCGAACGGATCAGTTGTCACAGTTGGGCACGCACAGGCGCCGCGAGATCGAGCTGAGGAAGATGTCGCCGATCTCGTCCGGCTCCTCGGTCACGAACGACGAACCGCTGGTGGCGCGGGCGATCTGCGTCAGCTCCAGCTCGTCGGCCTGCTCGCCGAAGGCGATGATGAACATCGTGACCGGGCGCTGGGGGTCGAACCGGTCCTGCAGCGCCGCGACCAACTCCTCGTGGGAGATGTCGCTGGACCCCTCGTCCTGCCCCGCGGTCAGCAGGATGACGCTGTTGATCTTGTCCTCGTGGTAGTTGTCCTGCACCTCGTCGTAGGCGGCCAGGATGTTGTCGTACAGACGGGACCCGCCGCCCGCGACCTCCAGTTCCCGGGCCACCTCGACCAGCTCCTGGCGTCGGGTGGTGTCGCCGTTGTCCGCCGCGCCCAGCGGGTGCATGTCCGCGGCCTCGTCGCGGCCGTCCTCGTCGAGCTCCTCGGACATCAGCCACAGGCCCATGTCGGTCTCGTCGGGGAACAGTGAGAGCCCCATCAGCGCCGCCTGCCTGGCGACCTCGATCCGCTCGGGGCCGCCGTCGAGGTCGTCCGACATGTTCTCCGACGCGTCGGCCAGCACCAGCGTCCGGCTGGGCATGGACAGCCGGTTCCAGTCGGTGACCGACGCCAGAAGCGCGTCTCCGGTCAGGTCGTCGTGGACGGGCGGCTGGTCCGCGATGATCCCCGGTCGGTCGGCCAGCGCCGGCGGCGCCTCACCGTTCGGATCGCGGAAGCCCAGTTCACGCAGGCGTTCCCGGTAGTCGGTGCTCCGGACCACCTCGTACAGGTCGGCGGCGGCCGACCGCAGCACGGGGTTGTCGGTGGTGGTCACGTACGGGTAGTCCAGGTTGACGGTGCCGTCGCTGACGTAGTGCGCCTGGAGGACGGGTGCGGAGTCCGCCCGGCGGTCGTTGTAGGACACCACGGCCTGCTCGGGCACGGCGATGACCGGGTCCACCCGTTCCTCCGCGGCGGCCGAACCGGTGAAGACGTTGGTCAGGTCGATCTCGCCGAACGCGCTGTCGAGCTGGACGTCGCGCACGAAGTCGGTCATCGCGGTGTCGGCGTCGTCGCCGCTGCCCAGGTGGTCGCGGATCGCGTGCATGACCGTCATGCCGTCGGCGCCCCGGTTGGGGTCGACCATCACCACGGGCCGGTCGGGGTCGCGCTCGTCGGGCAGGAGCAGGGTCCAGCTGGCGTCGTCCGGGTCCGGCATCCCCTCGGTGTCCGGCGGGGCGGCGAGCACCACCGGTGAGCTGGCGAGGGAGGGCGGGTCGGTCTCGATCCCGTGCGCCCCGGTGTCGGAGACGCGGGCCAGTTCCACCCAGGCCGAGGACTCGGGTACCCACACGTGCGGGGCGAAGCTGGACTGGGCGACGGCGGTGGTGGACCGGTCGAGCGGACTGCTGGTCAACGCCCCCATGATCCGGTGCGGCGCGATCTCGTCGACCTGCGCGTACACGCACCTGCCGTCGTAGCGGTGCTCCTGCGCGTTGAACTCCGTCGCCGCCTCGCGCATCACGGGGGCGATGCTCTGGGTGGTGGAGACCCGCAGGTACTGGGTCTCGTCACAGCCGAGGGCGTTCATGGTGACCGGTACGGCGATCGCGGCGACGGCGATCAGGGCGACGGCGATCGCGGTGATCCCCAGCGGCGACCGCGCCACCCTGCTGGTGCGGGTGACGGTCGGTGATGGAAGACGGTGGCGTCCACTGGACACGGGCACTCCGGGGGTGTGGCTGTGTCCGGTACCGGGGGTGGGAGCCTGTCCGGGACCGGTCTTCAGGGGGCGGCCACGGGGTGCGGCGCCCGGCACCCCGCGGTGGGAAGTGTGTGAACCTTCGCGCGGCGAACGGCATCACACACGGTGTGCGATCGACCGGACGTCGGCACGCGAACGATTCCCACCAGGACCTTACTCGTTGGTAACGCGAGAGCGGAAGGGCGGGGGTGTTGTGGCTCACACGTGGCCCGCGGGGGGAGCGCCGGAGGGGCCGGTGATCGCTTTGTTACGGTGCACGTCGAGTACCACTGTTCACTCCCGGCTACCATTGGCCCCCGGTATGCGCTTGACCGATACTTGACGTCCGCTTGGCGGGGGCCCTCGAATGGAGGCTCCCTGCGTGGCGAACGGCCCCCGCGACCAATCGACCCCCGAGGGTTATGGCATGTCCCATTCGCACAGTGACCGTCGGAACCGAGGCAGTCTCGGCACCGTGCTGCTCGCCGGAGCCTGCTGCGCCGGTGCGGTGGCCTACGCCGTGCTGGTCGGGCCGTCGATGCTGCCACCGCAGGACGTGGAGACCACGAACGCGGCCAGCCCGGAGGTGCTCGGGAACGTCGCCGAGCCCCAGCCGGAGGAGGCCGACGACCGGACCGGTCCCGTGGGCCATCTGCGGATCCACGTCAGCGACCGGGGCCTGGCCTGGGTGCAGACCCTGAACTGCACCGGAAACCTGGCCGAGGACCCCGAGCCCTGCGGCGTGATGGCGGAGGCCGCCGAGGAGCTCGCCGGGGACCCCACCGCCACCGAGCCCGCGGACGACGGGGACACGCCCGTCGAGGTCTCCGCGGACCAGCTGTTCACCGAGGTCCGCGAGGGAACCGTCTGCACCGACAAGGTGTACGGGCCGCAGGAGGCCATGATCGAGGGCACCTGGGAGGGCCAGGAGATCGACACCACGCTCTCCCGCAAGGGCTCCTGCGAAGAGGCCCGCTGGCAGCGCCTGCGCGCCGTCACCGACCAGATCGGCTGACCGGTCTCCCCTGCGGTCCTGCTCCCAGCGCACCCCTCGGCGTCCGAGACCTGCGCCACGGGCAAGATCACGGGGTGGACGGGCTGGCGCGGGAGGACACTGCGGGATAATCGCTGACCATGGATGTCATCAGGGTCAGTGACCCCGCCGACCCGCGCCTGGCCGACTACACCCGGCTCCGCGACGTCAATCTGCGCCGCCACCTGGAAGCCGAGCACGGCCTGTTCATGGCCGAGGGCGACAAGGTGATCCGCCGTGCCGCCACCGCCGGGTTCGCGCCCCGCAGCTTCCTGCTCACCGAGCGCCGGGCCGAGGCCCTGGACGACGTGGTCGCCTCCTCCGGGGCTCCGCTGTACGTCGTGAGCGAGGAGACCGCGGAACGCGTGGTCGGCTTCGACCTGCACCGCGGAGCGCTCGCCGCCTACCACCGCAAACCCCTGCCCGGACTCGGCGAGCTCCTGTCCGGGGCCCGCAGCATCGTCGTGCTCGAGGACCTGGTCGACCACACCAACGTCGGCGCGATCTTCCGCAGCGCCGCGGGGCTGGGCGTGGACGCCGTGGTCCTGGCGCCGCGCTGCGCCGACCCGCTCTACCGCAGGTCCGTGAAAGTGTCGATGGGTGCGGTCTTCACCCTGCCCTACACCCGCCTCGACGATTGGTACGGCGGTCTGGACACCCTGCGCGACGCCGGCTTCGACCTCATGGCGCTCACCCCGGGGGAGGGTTCTCTGCCGCTGCGCGAGGCCATGGACCGCCTCGAACCCGACGCCCGGGTGGGGCTGCTGCTGGGCACCGAGGGCGACGGCCTGTCCGCCCGCTGGCTGGAGCGGGCCACCTCCCGCGTGCACATCCCGATGGCCGACCGCGACGTCGACTCCCTCAACGTCACCGCCGCCGCGGCCGTCGCCTGCTACGAACTCTCCCGTCTCGGCACCGTGGCCACCCGGGACCACCTGGCCTGAACCGGGCGTACCCGCAGCTCGGGGCGGCCGTCGAGGTCCCCGGGCCGGGGTGAGCCCGTAGGGTGGCGCGTGACACGGACCGAACAGCAGGGAGGACGCACGCCATGGGCGGCCGAGCACTGGTGCAGTGGGAGCAGAACAGGGACAACGCGCCCCGAGCGCTCCACGTCGACCTCTACGCGGGGGGCCCGGCCCCCGGAACGGGGCTGGAGGACGTCACCTTCTACCAGGTGCCCTACGCGCCCTCCACCCAAGGAGTGGACGAGCGGCTCGACATCATCTCCCGGATGCCCGAGCTCAGGGTTCTGCAGCTGGTCTCCGCGGGGTACGAGCAGGTCCTCGACCTGCTCCCGGACCACGTCACGCTGTGCAACGGCCGTGGCCTGCACGACGCCAGCACCGCCGAGCACGCGCTCGCACTCATCCTCGCCGCGCAGCGCGACCTGCCCCGGTGGGCGATCGACCAGCGCGAACACCGGTGGGGGTCGGTCCCGCAGCGCTCCCTGGCCGACTGCCGGGTGATGATCGTCGGCTACGGGAGCATCGGCCAGGCGATCGAGCGGCGACTGCTGCCCTTCGAGACCGAGGTGGTCCGGGTGGCCAGCCGGGCCCGCCCCGAGGAGGGCGTGCACGGGGTCGACGAGCTGCACGTCCTGCTGCCGGAGGTGGACGCGGTCGTCCTGGTCACCCCGCTCACCGAGGACACGCGGGGCCTGTTCGGCGCGCACGAGTTCGCACTGCTGCGCGACGACGCGCTGGTGGTCAACGTCGGCCGCGGCCCGGTCATGGACACCGACGCCCTGCTCGCCCAGAACGGCCGGGTCCGCGCGGCCCTGGACGTCACCGACCCCGAACCGCTGCCGGTCGACCACCCGCTGTGGGACGCGCCCGGCGTGTACCTGACCCCGCACGTGGCGGGCGGTTCCGCCGCCTTCTACCCGCGCGCCCGCGCCTTCATGGACGACCAGCTCGCCCGCTGGGCCGCCGGAGAGCCCCTCGCCAACGTCGTCCGCCCGGCGAGGTAGCGGCCCCGAGCCCCGGGGCGGTCCCCGCGCCCCAGGGCTCAGCGCGACCGGCACGCGTCCGACCGGTGCTCGATTTGTCCTTACTCCGGGGGAGACTGGTGGCATGCGGATCGCGGTGGTCGCCGACGGGGACGGCGGGGGGTGGCTGGCGGAACTGGGCGAGGGGTCTCCGACCACTCCCGTCGCTCCCGTGCGCCGGGTGGGCGACCTCGCGGAGGCCGTGCGCGAGGCCGAGCACGCCGGTACCGAACCGCCCCGCTGGGTCTGGGCGGACACCGAGGACCTCTACCCCGACCTCGTGCGGGCCGGGGTGCGGGTGGCGCGCTGCCACGACGTCGCGCTGACCGAGGCGCTCCTGCTGGGGTACGGGGCACGGCACTCCGAACCGCACTCGCTGGGCGCGGCCTGGGCCCGTCTGCACGACCTCCCCGTCCCCGAGGACCCGACACGTCCGCTCGGGGAGGGCACGGCCGCCCAGCCCGCGCTGTTCGAGGCCGACCGCTCCACCCTGCCGCCGGGCACCGACCGGATCGCCGCCCTGGTGGAGGTCCACTCGGACCAGCGCACACGCATGGCGAAGCTGCCCGAACCCGGGCGGATGGCACTCCTGGCCGCGGTCGAGTCGGCCGGGGCCCTGGCCGCCGCGGAGATGAGCCACGACGGGCTTCCCTGGCGCCCGGACGTCCACGACCAGGTCCTCACCGAGATCCTCGGAGCCCGCCCGCGGGCGGGGGAGCGCCCGCCGGTCCTGGCCGACCTGGCCGCGCGGATCGGGGAGGTC
This sequence comes from Nocardiopsis ganjiahuensis DSM 45031, assembly GCF_000341085.1. GTDB lineage: Bacteria > Actinomycetota > Actinomycetes > Streptosporangiales > Streptosporangiaceae > Nocardiopsis > Nocardiopsis ganjiahuensis. Next base: position 317,116 of record NZ_ANBA01000017.1, read on the forward strand.
GTCGGCCACGAGGTCAACCCGGACTCGCCGGCACAGGTCCTCAAGGCGATGGCGTGGGTCGGCCACCCGGTGGAGTCCACCCGCTCCTGGGTCCTGGAGGCCGTGGACCATCCGCTGGTACCGCTGCTGCTGCGCTACAAGGAGCTCGCCCGCCTGCACTCGGCCAACGGCTGGGCCTGGCTGGAGACCTGGGTCAGGGAGCTGCCGGGGGAGGGCCCCCGCCTGGGCCGGTTCCGGCCCGACTACGTGGTGGGCGGGGTGGTCTCCGGGCGCTGGGCGACCCGCGGCGGCGGCGCCCTCCAGATCCCCAAGTCCGTCCGCCGCGCCGTGCGCGCCGACCCCGGATGGGTCCTGGTCCGCGCCGACGCCGGACAGCTCGAACCCCGTGTCCTGGCCGCCGTCTCCGGGGACGACGCCCTCGCCGCGGCCGCCGCCGAGGAGGACCTGTACGCGCGACTGGCCGTGCACGTGGGCGACGACCGCGAACGCGCGAAGATCGGCCTGCTCGCAGCCATGTACGGGCAGACCTCCGGCGACGCCGCGCCCCTGCTGGCCACCATGCGCCGCCTCTACCCCCGAGCCCTGGAACACGTGGACTCCGCCGCCCGCACGGGGGAGGGCGGCGGGATCGTCCGTTCGTGGCTGGGCCGGACCTCACCCGCCCCGGGCGACTGGGCGGCCACCGTGGCGGCCACGGACGGTGACCGGAGACGTCGTGCGCACGGACGGTTCACCCGCAACTTCGTCGTCCAGGCCACCGCCGCGGAGTGGGCCCTGGTACTGCTCGCGGCGCTCCGCCAGGAGATCCCGAAGACCCCCGAGGGCGGCGGGATCGTCTTCTTCGTGCACGACGAGGTGGTCCTGCACGTTCCCGAGGAGCTCGCCGAGGAGACGGTTCGGGCGATCGTGCGGGCCCAGGTCCGGACCCGGGAGATCCTCTTCGGGGACACCCCGGTACGGTTCCCGCTCTCGGTGTCGGTGACGGACTGTTATGCGGACCTCTGAAGCCGGGTCGAAAGCCGGGAATCCCCCAGGGGACGGACAAGCGGCCGAAAGGTGGACGTCAGGTATCGGACGGCGTGGGCATCTTGCAAACGCGTCCAGGTACACCCATTCTTGGACGCGGACAGTGTTGTAGAAGGCCGTGCGCCGCAGCGGTTCCCCCCGCCCGCGGCGGTCCCAGAAAGGGTGATTGCCCCCCGTGCGGAACCGTCTCAGAACATGTGCGGGAACCACGGCCGCCTTCGCGGTCGCCTTCACGGCCTTCGGTGCCAACCCCGCTATGGCCGCCCCCGTCGTCGAGGACCGCCCCCCGCTCTCCGAGCAGATCTCGCCCGAGGCCGTCGCGCCCAGCGGCTCCGTTCCCCGGGCGACGGACCCCGAGGCCGAAACCCCCGAGCCCCCCGACGTGGCGGACGTCGCCGAACTCGAACGGGACGCCTACGTCGCGCCCTTCCGTGAGGCGCGCACCGTCGAGTACTTCGCGGTGGCTCCCGAGAAGCTGCCGCGCGAGGTCGTCGACGCGGTCCGCGACATCGACGGGGTGGAGAACGTCCTGACCGTCGACGCCGCGCGCGTGGAGGTCGACGGGGAACCCACCTCGCTGCTGGGCGTCAACCCGTCCAGCTTCCGCAACCACGCCCCGAAGCCCTCGGCCGAGTCCGACGAGATCTGGCAGGGCGTCGCCGAGGGCCGGATCGCGCTCTCCAAGGACGTGGGCACCGAACGCGAACTGGACGTCGGCGGCGAGGTCACCCTCGCGGGCGGCAACGGTGAGGTGCCCCTGGAGGTGTGGACCCACGCCACCTCCGGGATCGCCGGGATCGACGCCCTCGTCTCCCGCGAACTCGCCCGTGAGCTCGGCATGCCCGAAGGCAACGCCCTCGTGGTCTCCGCCCCCGACGCGGACCTGTGGGACCTGCACGAGGAGCTGGAGGAGGCCCTCGGCGAGGACGCCTCGATCCAGCTCGTCGCCGACGCCCCCGAACCGCTGGTCGACGGCGACGCCGTGCCCTCCACGGTGATCGAACAGGTCATCGCGAACGCCGAGACCCAGCTGGGCGTGCCCTACGTGTGGGGCGGCACCACCCCGAACGTCGGCTTCGACTGCTCCGGGCTGCTCCAGTGGGCCTTCCGGGAGGCGGGCGTGTCCATCCCGCGTGTCACCCACGACCAGTGGAACGCGGGCCAGCGGGTGGAGTGGGACGACCTGCAGCGCGGCGACCTGCTCTTCTGGCGTTCGGACCCGACCGCCCCCGACTACATCTCGCACGTGGCCATCTACCTGGGCGACGGTCAGATGCTGGAGGCCCCGCGCACCGGTTTGGACGTGCGCGTCACCTCGGTGCGGACCGCCAACTACGCGGGTGCGGTGCGCGTGAACGTCTGACCGAAGCAGTGCGGTCGCAGGTTCTCGTGAGGTCTGTCCGATTCTCGTCGTTGTGTCACCTACGTGACGACCGGGGAACGGTCACCCACCGAACGTGTGCAGGTGCGCGTGGTCGAGCTGCAGCTCGACGGACTCACGGAGTGCGCCGTTCTCGGCCTCGAGGCGGATGTTGTGCGTTGTGCCGACCGAGAGGAGTCGGAGGTCCCCGTTTCGCACGCCGTCTCCACCGGTGACGGTCAGCGAAGCGCGTTCAGCTCGTCGAGGGCGCGATGGCCGAGCCCGACCACTCCTGGAACGACATCGTGGCGCCCGTGACGGATGGGGATCTCGAGCATGTGGAGGGTGTGTGTCGCTGCGAGCACCGCCGCCCCCTCCCAGCCGACCAGGTCGAGGATTCTCGTCCACAGCCGCCTCCGGACACCGTCCAGCAGCGGATCCTGGAAGGTGTACCACACGAGGGCGGTGAGATCAGTGGCCCGCGTGCCGCTGCCCGCGTTCCCGATGTCCACCACCGCCACCACCGCTCCGTCACGGACCAGGACATTGCTGGGGGTCGAGAGGTCGGCATGGACCATGTCGGGTGCCTCTCGTGGCGGTGGGACGTCGGCGCACACGAGCCGCAGGCGCTCGACCAAGGCCGACACGGCGGAGGAATACCCCGGGAGCCCGGCCACGGAACTGCGGAGAAAGGACTGCTCCGGCGTCTCGTCGAAATCCGGCCCGGCGACAGCCGATTCCTGACCGGTGGCGACCCGCCAGGCGTACGACCAGTGGTCGTAGGGCTCGGAGGCTTGGCCGGCCTGGAGTTCGATGATCTCCATCAGCTGCTCGACGAGGGGCGGGGTCAGCTCTGGTGCGGGAGCCGCGTCGACGAAGTCCGTCAGGTGCCATACATGAGTGGCTGTGGCCCCCACTCCGAGCCAGGCCGGGGTGGGATAGCCGCGCCTGCGCATGTGCTCGACCACTCTCCGGGCTCGCAACGTCTCGTCCAGGTGGCCGGAGTGCGCCCGGGGCACCGCTTTGAGCACTGCCTCTGCTCCTCCGGCCAACCGGACGCGCATGGCACCCCCGTTGACGCCTCCGGACAGGCGGCTGAGAAGAGCGACCTCCGCCCCGACCACGCCTGCCACGTCGTCCAGGACCTCGGTCGGCGGCTCTTCGGGACGGGCGCCTCGGTTCATCGGCTCTAAGCTCCGATCACTGCTCGGATGACTTGGTTTCGGCCCCTGCGACTGGCCGGTGCTCGGCCCGTGCTCGGTCCGCAGCCGCTGCGCCCCGCATCGCATCGAGAACGCCGCGGCCCTGCTCCGTGTCCTGTCGGGCAGGACGGTGCTTCGGGCGGTGGAGACGACAAAGAAGGGTCGTGGCGTCACCGGGGAGGAGACACCACGACCCTTCTCTTTCTCCTTGTCCGAAAAACCGCCGGGAGGGGAAGGCAGGTCTCGGTAGGAGGGGGGACAGGGCCGCCGCTGAGGGAGGGGGAGACAGCGGTGGTCGACCCTTTGGGTGGTATGGAGTTGTGACGGAGACGGGCTCGGCTCTCGGGTCGAGCGCCCCGTCGCACAGGGTCTACATAAGCAGTGACCGGCCGATTTGGCAAGAGCCCGGCTCAAGCCGTGCAAGTACCCGCAGGCCACCACAAAGTCCCCTCCTGTCCAGCAAGAGGGGACTTCCGTGCGTTTTCGTCTTCCTCCAGGTCAGCGTCCGGCCGCGTACCCCTGGGCGCCCCGGGCGTCCGCGGCGGCACGCAGCTCGCCGCTCTCCGGGTCCCGGGCGACGGCGGCCAGGCGGCCCAGGGACCACTCCTGCGCGACCTGGACCCGGTGGCCGCGGCGGGTCAGTTCCCCGACGACCTCCTCGCCCACGCCCGGCTCGACGACCAGGTCACCCGGGAGGGTCTCCCGGGGGTGGAAGGAGCTGGGGAAGGCGTTGGTGTGGAACATGGGGGTGTCCAGGGCCTCCTGGAGGTCGTCCACCCCGTTGAGGACGCGGAGCAGGGCGGTGGTGGTCCACTGGTCCTGCTGGTCGCCGCCGGGGGTGCCGATGGCCAGGACCGCCTCGCCGTCCTCACGGGTCACCAGTGTGGGGGACAGGGTGGTGCGGGGGCGGCGGCGCGGGGAGAGCGCGTTGGGCGAGGCCGGGTCGAGCCAGAACATCTGCGCCCGGCTGCCCAGGGGGAAACCGAGTCCGGGGATGACCGGTGAACTGCTGAGCCAGCCGCCGCTGGGCGTCGCCGACACCATGTTGCCGTCGGAGTCCACCACGTCCACGTGGCAGGTGTCTCCTCTCAAATCGGTTGGCTGGACACCGGTGTCTCCTCTCAAATCGGTTGGCTGGACACCGGTGTCTCCGGCGGTCCCGGCGGGGGCCTGTCCGGAGGCGTTGCGGACGGTGGGTTCGCCGGTGGTGCGGTCGCCGGGCGTCTCCCCGGGCAGGTACAGCGGAGGCTCGAAGGGCACACGGCCACCAGGGGCGCCGGGACGCAGCTCCAGGGAGGCGCGGTCGCCGTTGATCCCCCGGACGCGCTCGGCGGCGTAGCCGGCGCCGAGCAGCTCCTTGAGCGGGACGTCGGTGAAGTCCGGGTCGCCGTACCAGCCCTCCCGGTCGGCGAAGGCGAGCTTGGTGATCTCGGTGCTCCAGTGCACGAAGTCCGCGCTCACACCCTCGCGCACGTCCGTGCCGACCCCGTGGGCCTCGGCCATGCGGAGCTGCTGGAGCATCACGGGACCCTGACCCCAGGGGCCGGTCTTGTGCACGGTGTGGGAACCGTAGGGGGTGCTGACGGTGTCCTCGTAGGTGGCGCTCCAGTCCGCCATGTCCTGGGCGGTCAGCAGAGCCTGCTGGGGCTGGCCGAGGCCGTTGGGCACGGGCTCGGCGAGGAAGGCGCCGACGGCCTCGGCCACGAAGCCCTGGGACCATGAACGGCGGGCCGCCTCGATCTGCGCCTCGCGGTCGCCGCCCGCGGCCTCGGCCTCGGTGACGATGCGGCGGTAGGTCGCGGCGAGCACGGGGTTGCGCAGCCGGGACCCGGCGGCGGGGGCGGTGCCGTGCGGCAGGTAGACGGCGGCCGAACCCGCCCAGTGCTGGGAGAACACCGGGCGGAGCGCCTCGACCGCGGCCGCGATCCGGTCCAGTACGGGGTAACCGCGCTCGGCCAGTCCGATGGCGTGGTCGAGGACCTCGCGAACGGACATGGTGCCGTGGTCGCGCAGGAGCAGCATCCAGGCGTCGAAGGCGCCGGGGACGGTCGCGGCGAGGACACCGCTGCCGGGGACGCGGTCCAGGCCCCGGCTCTCGAAGGCCTCGACGGTGGCCGCGGCGGGGGAGACCCCCTGCCCGCACAGCACGCGCGGGGACCCACCCCGGGCCTGGAAGACGACGGGGACCTCACCGCCGGGTCCGTTGAGGTGCGGTTCGACCACCTGGAGGGTGAAACCCGCCGCGACGGCCGCGTCGAAGGCGTTGCCGCCGCGCTCCAGGACGGACATCCCGGTGGCGCTGGCCAACCAGTGGGTGGAGGCGACCATGCCGAAGTCGCCGCGTAGTTGGGGTCGGGTGGTGAAGCCGGGCATGGGCGCTGTCCTCCTGGGGGTGGGGGTACGGCGGGGTCGCCGCCGGTGCGGGGTGTCGCTCCGAGGGTGGAGGACGGGGCGCCGGCCGGTCCTCGTCGGACATCGGCCGAACGAGGGCGACGGTACCGCATCACTTGACCCTGATGTGGGGTGTTCGGGTGATTCGGGCCTTCGGTCACCTGTGCTGTCGGGGAGGAGCCGACGGGCGGGGGAAGGGGACACGCAGGAGGCCCGGCCGTGACCGGGGTGCGGTCACGGCCGGGCCTCGTTCGTGTGCCGTCCGAAGGCGCGCCGTGTGTCAGACGGACGCCGTGTCAGTGGGTCACCGGCTCAGGAGGTCTCCTCGGGGAGGGACCACGGAAGGGACTCCCACAGTTCGGCCCACTCCTCGGCGTCCACCGGGTCCGTGACCTCGCCGGTCGCCTTCTCGACCTCGTCCATCGTCTGGGACACGCTCTCGTTGGCCTCCTGGACGAGCTGCCCGATCAGGTCGGCGACCTCGGCGAGCACGTCCTCGACCTCACTGCGTTCGATGCCGAACTGGCGGGCGCAGTCGTTGGTGGCGGCCACCTTGTCGTTCTCGTAGCCGTAGTACCAGACCGTCGCCAGCAGGCGGTCGCGCTCGGCGTCGTCGAGGTCGTCCCGGTTCAGCGCCTTCTCGACCAACGTTCCGCTGCTCTTGGTCATCTGCGACGGGTCGAGGTCGGTCCGCCCGGAGCCGAAGTCGACGAAGTGCTCGGTCAGGCAGGTCTTGACCTCGCGCGAGGAGACGTTGTCGGGAAGGTCGGCCTCCACCGGGGGAACGACCTCCTCCACGTCCTCGACCGGGGTGGCCTCGTCGATCTCTTCCACACCCTCGACCGGGGTGATCTCGTCGACCTCCTCGCCGTCGACGACCTCCTCGTCCACGGGGATCTCCTCGACAGGAGCCTCTTCCACCGGAGCCTCGTCCGTGGTCTCCTCCTCGACGGGGACCTCCTCGACCAGATCGGCGGGCTCCTCCACGGCTTCGTCGACGACCTCCTCGACGACCCCTTCGGTGCCCTCCTCGCCGGCGGCCTCGTCAGCCGGGGCCGCGGGGGCCTCCGGCGCCTCCGGGGTCTCCGGGACCTCCGGGGCTTCGGCCGGGTCGCTCTCCTCGGCCTCCTCCGCGCCGGTGTCGGCCTCGGCCTCTCCGGCGTCCGCCTCGGCGGCGGCCTCCTCCGCCTCGGTCTCCTCCGCCTCGGCCGGGTCGCTCTCCGCGGGCTCCTCGGCTTCGGCCTCGGGCTCGGCCTCTCCGGCCGCTGCCTCGGTCTCCTCGGCCGCCGCCTCGGTCTCGACGGCCTCCGCGGTGACGGCCTCGGCGAACTTCAGCAGTTCGCCGCCCTCCCAGCGCTCGGGCTGAAGATGGGTGGCTACCGCTACGCCCGGCCTTTCCAGCCAGAAGAGATCGCCGGTCTCCTCGGACAGGTACGCGCCGTGCTCGAAGGCCTCACCGGCCTCCAACTCCTCCAGGGAGCTTTCCGCGAGGTGGCTGTAACGCCCCTCGCGCAGGTCGTCCAGGTCCTGGAGCCGTTCCGAGCGGAGCACGGCCACCCGGCCGTACAGCTGGTCGGGGCCCTGCACCCACGAGAGCTGGGACTGGCTGTTCCCCTGGCGGTCCGTCGTGGACGAGGCGTTGATGCCGTAACGCTCCAGGCCGGCGGGCAGGTAGGCGATCTCGTAGCCGTCGACGCTGTACGTCGACACCCCCTGACGTACCACCGGCCAGCTGAACGCCTTCGTGTCCTTGTCGTCCGCGGCCGCGGGCCCGGCGAGGCCGACCAGCCCCGTCGTGGAGATCGCGGCGGCACTGAAGAGCGCGACCCACCTCGTGTGGTGCTTGCGCATGAGTGTTCCTTCCCATCGACTACTAATAGTGATGGTCGCAGCACTAGGGGTAATTATCGAGGGAGCATCCAGTCAAAAATAGGACATGAAGTTGTCAACCGCACACATAGGGTGAGATTTGTCGATGGGGTTCGAAGCCACCAGAAGATGGGCGGCGGATCACCGGCTGCTCCGCACACTGTCACCGTGCGGTCACCATACGAACTCACCCTGAGGTAGCAGTCGGCCAGTCCACGCGCACTTGGGAGGCCCGGTGCACCACCGCATCGGATTCGCAGTCGGAGCCGTATCACTCGCGTTCGCCGTCGTCACGAGCCCCGCGCTCGCCGCCCCGGACCTCGGGGCCGCCCCGGCGGCACCCGGACCGCCGGGGCCCGCCCCGGACACCACCTCCGGCAGTACGGCGGAGAGCGGCGCGGAAAGGGTGAGCCTCAGAGCCGGCGCCCTTCCGCCCCAGCAGCCTTCGCAGTCCCGTCCCCTCATCGCGGTCGCCCACCGGGGCGCCTCCGGATACGCACCCGAGAACACCCTCGCCGCCATCGACGAGGCGTACCGGCTCGGCGCGGAGACGGTGGAGCTGGACGTCCAGCTCACCTCGGACGACCGCCTCGTCCTCATGCACGACACCCGGCTCGACCGCACCACCGACGTCGCCGAGGTCTTCCCCGGCCGCGCCCCCTACGACGTCGCCGACTTCTCCCTCGCGGAGATCCGTCGGCTCGACGCCGGCTCGTTCTTCGACGAGGAGTTCGCCGGTGAGCCCGTCCCGCTTCTGAGCGAGGCCCTGGACCGCCTCCACGCCCACGGCATGAACCTCCTCCTGGAGGTCAAGGAACCCGAGCTCTATCCGGGCATCGAGCACCAGATCGCCGTCGAACTCGCCAGACGCCCGCAGTGGCTGGTCCCCAACGCGCCCGGCGAGCCCCACCGGATCGTGGTGCAGAGCTTCGACTGGGATTCGACCCGGGTCTCGAAGGAGCTCCTGCCCTCGGTGCCGCACGCCCTGCTCGGCCGCGTTCCGGAGGACGAGATCGACCAGTACGACTGGGCGCACATGATCAACCCCAACCACACCACCATCGACGCCGACTACGTCGGTGAAGTGCACGACGCGGGCATGGAGATCATGCCGTACACGATCAACGACCCCGCGGTGATGGGCCGGGTGCTGGAGATGGGCACGGACGGCTTCATCACGGACTTCCCGGACGTGGGGCGGCAGGCCATCGACGACTTCCTGGCCGGGACCTCGGCCGCGGCCCGCGGCCACACCGAGGAACAGGCAGCGGAACAGACAGCGGAACAGGCCGACGAACCGGTGCTCAACTAGGGCCCGCGACCGGGACGGCCGGATCCGCCCGCCGGCCGGGACCGCCCGTGGGGCGGACCCGGCCGGCGGCACGCACGCGACTCCCGCCCCTGGACGGGTGCCCTCGAGCGCCCCCGATGGGATGATCGGTGGCGAAGCGCCCCGAAACCCACCCGGCGGCAGGCGGCCCCCGGACCGGGTCCGACCAGGAAGCGGAGACCACGTGAGCGACCGGCTTTCCATCCCCCGGGAACACGTCGACTGGCGGACCAAGGGTCTGTGGTGGCCGGGGGAGCCCATCACCCTCGACGCCCTCGGCTCCCGTGGGGACGACCTGTTCACGGGGCCGTTCACCTGGCCGCTGATGGTGCTGCGCGCCTCCGCGCTGGAGCGCAACATCGCCGCGCTCGCCGGCTTCACCGAACACCACCGGCTCCTGTTCGCGCCGCACGGCAAGACCGCCATGTCGCCGGTGCTCACCCAACGCCAGCTCGACGCGGGCGCCTGGGGGATCACCGCGGCCACCGCCAACCAGGTCCTCGCCTTCCGGCGGTTCGGAGTGAACCGCATCCTGCTGGCCAACGAACTCCTCGACCCCGGGGTCCTGCGCTGGGTCGCGGCCGAACTCGACGCCGATCCGGACTTCGACTTCCTGTTCTACGCGGACTCCCTCGAGGGGGTCGCCACGGCGTCGCAGGCGGTCGGGCGCGACGGCGGCCGACCGCTCCGGGTGATGGTGGAACGCGGGACCCCCGGCGGCCGGACCGGTTGCCGTACCCGGGAGCGGGTCCTCGAGGTGGCCCGTGAGGTCGTGCGCGCGCCCGGCCTGGAACTGGCGGGCGTGGCCGGCTACGAGGGCTCGCTCAGCGATGCCGAAGGGGTTCGGGGCTTCCTCGACGACCTCCTCGGCGACGCCGCCGCCCTGGCCGCCGAGCACGGGTTGGAGCGCCCGGTGCTGTCGGTGGGCGGCAGCGCGTGGTTCGACGTCGTCGCGGAGGCCGTCGGCGGCCGGGAGGACGTGCTGCCGATCCTGCGCAGCGGCGCCTACGTCGCCCACGACGACGGCCTCTACCGGCGGACCACCCCCTACAACCGGATGCCCGGGGGTGGCGACGCGCTGTCCGGGGCCCTCGAACTGTGGGCGCAGGTCACCTCCACCCCGGAGAAGGGGCTGGCCATCGCCGCGATGGGCCGCCGCGAGGCCAACCACGACCAGGGGTTCCCGATTCCGCGAGTGCTGCGCAGGACCGACGGAACCGTGGTCCCGGCGGAGGGTGTCGAGGTCACCGGCCTCAACGACCACCACGCCTACCTGAACATCCCCGAAGGGCTGGTCGTGCGCCCGGGCGACCTGCTCTCCTTCGGGATCTCCCACCCGTGCACGGCCTTCGACCGCTGGCAGGTCATCCCGGTCGTGGACGACGGATACCGCGTGGTCGAGGCGATCGCGACGTACTTCTGACGCAGGCGTACTTCTGACACAAGGGAACACATGGTGGAACGACACCGGACGGTCGACTTCTGGCTGGACCCCTCCTGCCCGCTGACCTGGATCACCGCGCGCTGGATCCGCACCGTCGCCGAACACCGGCCGGTGGACGTCCGCTGGCGCGTCATGAGCCTGTCCGTCCTCAACGAGGACAGGGAGGTCGACCCGGAAGGGGACGAGTCCGGCTACCTGTGGTTCCCGGCCCGTGTCTGCGCGGCGGTGCAGACACAGTTCGGCCACGAGGCCCTGGGGCGGTTCCACCACGCCCTGTGGACCGCCGAGGACGGGAGCACCCTGGATTGGCTCGACGACCTGAGCCGGGCGCTGGCCCGGGCCGGGCTGCCCGAGAACCTGACCGAAGCGGGTCAGGGCGCCGAGTACGATCCCGCGCTGCGGGCCTCCCACGAGCAGGCGATGGCCTTGGTGGAGGGGGAGGTCGGCACCCCGGTCCTCGCGGTGGACGATCACTGCGGGCCCCGGCGCGCCTTCTTCGGCCCCGTGGTGGACGCACCCCTGGAGCAGGAGGACGCCCTCCGCCTGTGGGAGGGCGTCCTCCTGGTGTCGGGCGTCCCGGGGTTCCGCGAGCTCAAACGCTGAGAGGCGAACGCCGGGAAGAGGACCGCTCCGCCCCTACGGATGCCGTGGGCGGGGCCGCCGCTTCCTCGTCACCGTCCGAGGCCGGGCTCCGCTACCCCGTGGCGTGCCCCTGCTCCGGGGCCTCCTCGCCCGGGTGGTGACCCCAGCCGTGGACCCCCGGCCTGGTGTGCCAGGGGCGGGGGCCCTCCAGGGGGCGGTACTCCACGCCCGCGGCGTCCAGGCGCTCCAGGTGCTGCCTCAGGCGCGGTTCGAACTCCGCGTAGTCGCGCTCGCCCTCGGACCAGGCCTTCTCGGCGAAGGCGGTCAGGCGCGGGAAGACCATGTAGTCCAGCCGGCGCGGGGTGTCGACGTGCTCGCTCCACAGGTTGACCTGGGCACCGAGGACGTGCCGGGCCTCCTCCTCGGTGAGGTCGGCGGGGATCGGCTCACCCCCGTACACGTCCTCGACCCTCAGGAGCGTGCCCACCGGGACCGGCTCGTCCGGGCTGTCGGACTGCTTGTAGTCCAGGTAGGAGGTGGCGGTGGGGGCCATGACGACGTCGTGGCCGGCGCGGGCGGCCGCGATCCCGCCCTCCTCGCCGCGCCAGGACATGACCGTGGCGCCCGGGGCGAGCCCTCCCTCCAGGATCTCGTCCCAGCCGAGCAGGCGGCGGCCGCGCTCGGTGATGTGCTCGTCGAGTTGGCGGATGAACCAGCTCTGGAGCTCGTCCTCGTCGGCGAGTCCTTCGTCCCGGATGCGCTGCTGGGCGGAGGCGCTGTTCCTCCACTGGGTCTTGGGGCACTCGTCGCCGCCCACGTGGATGTACGTGCTGGGGAACAGCTCGATCAGTTCGTCGAAGACGTTCTTGTAGAACTCCAGGACGTTGTCGGTGACCGCGAGGACCTCCTCGAAGACGCCCCACTGGGTACCGACCGGGATCTCACCGACCTCGCCGAGTTCGGGGTAGGCGTGGATGGCCGCCTGGGAGTGGCCGGGGACGTCGATCTCCGGGACCACCGCGACGTGCCGGGCGTCGGCGTAGGCCACGATCTCGCGGATGTCGTCCTGGGTGAGGAAACCGCCGTGCGGGCGGCCGTCGAACACGGGCGGCTTCGAGGCCCCCACCTGGCTCTCGGTGCGCCAGGAGGCGGCTTCGGTGAGTCTCGGGTAGCGGCGGATCTCGATCCGCCAGCCCTGGTCGTCGGTCAGGTGCAGGTGCAGCACGTTGAGCTTGTGCAGCGCGAGGAGGTCGATGAAGCGCAGGATCTCGCGTTTGGGCTGGAAGTGGCGGGCGATGTCCAGCATGGCGCCGCGCCATCGGAAACGCGGGGCGTCGGTGATGCTGACCGCGGGCAGGCGCCACTCGGCGCCGCCCAGGGGGGAGGAGCGGTAGGCGTCGGCGGGCAGCAGCTGCCGGAGGGTCTGTACCCCGTAGAAGAGGCCGGCGGGCTCGTTGCCGACCACGATCGCGCCTTCGGAGTCGATGATCAGACGGTAGCCCTCCCGGCCGAGTCCGGCTCCGGGGTCGACGCTCAGGCGGATCTGGGCGACCTCCTCGTCGCCGGCGGCCAGGGGCAGGCCGGTGGCCGCGCCGAGTTCGCGCTGCAGCCAGGAGAGGGTGCCCTGTGCCTCGCGGTCGGCGGAGACGCGGGTGGCGGCGGTCAGGGTGAGACCGCCTTCTCCGTGGACCGCCACCTCGCGGGGGCGGGGGAGGAGGGCGAGGGGGAGGGAGGTGTCAGGCACGGGGGTACTGCTCCTATCCGGTCTAGACCAATATCGGACATGGTGCCATGTCTGTGGACAGAGGCACAGGCCCGAGGGCCAATCGGTCTTGGCGGGCTCCTCATTCGGTTCCACCCGATACCCACTTTTGACCCGCGAAGGCTCTTAGCGCATCGGCTTTTGCGGCAGACGTAGGGACAGAGGACCGATTCCGGCGGTGCCGAAACCGGGTGGTGCGGTGCCGTCCGCGGTGGGGTGTCCCTACCTCCGGGAAGGGGGACACCACTACAGGAAGACGGGGGGTGGCGTTATCGCCGCGGCGCACTGCCTGTCCGTACTGTTTTGGCCATGTCCGGTTGCTGGTTGAACGCGGATGAGGACCGAGTGTCAGGGGATACGGCGATGCGGGGTTCACGGGAGAGCGTTTCGGCTGGAACGGGGCGTGTCCTCTGATGCTGTGGTCCGTCCTCCTGGCTGTGGCGGGCGCCTTCACCCTGGCACTCGGGTCGGCCCTGCAGGAGCGCGACGCGGTGCGCGCCCCCGGGCGGCAGGTGGCGCGGGCGGGCTTCCTCGTGCACCTGCTGCGCCAGCCCCGCTGGCTCTTGGGGACCGGCGCGGCCGTGCTGGGGGCAAGCCTCCACCTGATCGCCCTCAGCGGGGCCCCGCTGACCGTCATCCAGCCGATCGGTGTCACCGGGCTGCTGTTCGCGATCGTGCTGTCCGCCCTGTTCAACCGGCAGCGGGTCCGGATCTCGCAGATCATGGCCGGGATCGCCGTGATGATCGGCCTGGCCGGGGTCCTGACGACCTTCCCGCACGGCACGGACACCCCCGTCATGTCCACGGGGACGGCGCTGTGGCTGTCCGGCGGGGTGGTCGCGGCCGGGGCCGCGGTGTACCTGACGGCGCACTGGATGCCCAGCGGGATACGGGCCCTCCTGCTCGCCGCAGCGGGCGGTGCGGCGCTCGGGACGACGTCGGGGCTGGCGCGCGTGATCACCTCGAACGCCCTCGAGGACCCGGTCCGCCTCTTCAGCTGGCTGACCGTCCTGGCCGGGGCCACCGCGCTCTTCGGCGCCCTGCTGCTCCAGAACGCCTACCGCACGGGCCACTTCGCCGCCGCCTACGCGACCCTGCTGATCGCCGACCCGGTGGTCGGGGTGGGGATCGGTGCCCTCCTGCTCGGCGAGGGGGTCCCGGACACCCCGATCGAGCAGGTCGGCGCCGCCCTCTTCGCTCTCCTGGCCACAGCGGGCACGGTCGCCCTCGCCAGGTCGCGGCACCGCAACCCCGAGGCCGCCGGCGGCTCCGCGGCCACCGTCACCTCCAGAGGCCGCACGCCCTGATCGTCCGGTGCCGGAACCCATCCGTACCGGCCCGACCTGTTCGTACCGGCCAGGCCCGCCCGTCCACGGGGCCGGGGCCGCCGGGCACGGGCCCACCGAACAAAGGAGTTCCCAGATGGCACAGCCGAACCGCTCGCTGAGCGTCCTGATCGCCTCGGACACCTACCCGCCCGACGTCAACGGGGCGGGCTACTTCACCCACCGCCTGGCGGAGGGGCTGGCCGAGCGCGGGCACCGGGTGCACGTGGTGTGCCCCTCGGAGCAGGGCGATCCGTATGTGACGGCGGGCGGCCGGGTCACCGAGCACCGTCTGCGGTCGGCCCCGATCCCCTTCCAACCGAGCATGCGGGCGGCGCTGCCCCTGGGCATGGGCGGGCACATCGCCCGGCTCGTGCGGCGCCTGGACCCGGACGTCGTCCACACCCAGAGCCACTTCACCCTCAGCAGGTCGGCCCTGCGCAGAGCCAGGACCGCGGGGATCCCCGTCGTGTTGACCAACCACTTCATGCCGGACAACCTGTACGCGCACGCCCGGGTGCCGCGTTCGATGCAGCGTGCGGCGGGTTCGCTGGCATGGCGGGACATGATCCGGGTGGCCGCCGAGGCCGACCACGTGACCACACCGACCCCGCGCGCCGCCGAACTCCTGCGGGACCAGGGGTTCGCCCGCGAGATCGAGGCGATCTCGTGCGGCATCGACCTGGAGCGCTTCTACCCCCGGGCACGGGACCGCGCGGCCGCACGGGCCAGGTTCGGGCTGCCCGAGCGGGACACCCTGGTCTTCGTGGGCCGGCTGGACGAGGAGAAGCGGATCGACGTCACGATCCGGGCGCTGGCGCGGATCGTCCCCGAACGGGACGCGCAACTGGCGCTGGCCGGGACCGGGCAGCGCGAGGGGGAGCTGCGCGCGCTCGCCGCCGAGCTGGGCGTGGCCGACCGGGTGTTCTTCCTGGGGTTCGTGCCCGACGAGGACCTGCCGCTGGTGTACGCGGCCGCCGACGCCTTCGCGATCGCGGGCGTCGCCGAGCTCCAGAGCATCGCCACGCTGGAGGCGATGTCCACGGGGCTGCCGGTGGTGGCGGCCGACGCGATGGCGCTCCCGCACCTGGTGGCGGAGGGGCGCAACGGCTTCCTGTTCCCGGCGGGGAGTTCGGTGCTCATGGCCGACCGCCTGCTCGCGGTGCTGGGCCCGGACCGGGAGCGGGCCGCGTTGGGGCGGGCGAGCCGGGAGCTCGCCCTGGAGCACGACCACCACCGGTCGCTGGAGCGGTTCGAGGCGGTCTACACCCGGGTCATGGGGCGCGGGCGCGGCCGGGTGCGGCCCGAGGCCGAGCGGGTCATGGTCGCCTAGGTCTCTCCGGGCGTCCAGGGGGCTTATGGCTAAAAGTCCCTTTTTGCCACTTTCCGTATTCTTTGCGTAGCGATCGGTGATGTTGGGCTGCTTCGGGAAAGACCAGAGACTGTGTGGTTCGAAGGCATCAGCGGACAAGCCGGCATCGGCCGGATCGCCCGGGGCGGAAACGTCACCGAGGGTCTCACGGATCGGCTGGTCAGTGCCGAACGTGAGGCGGGGTTCCACGAGCGTGACATGTCGTCGTTCGAACGGGAACGCATCGACCTGGAGCACCGGGTGACCCGGATGGAGGCCGAGCTCGAGTCCCTGCGCAAAAGAAGACTGGAAGCCTACGCGCGCTGGTGGAACGCCCGCGACGACCGCGACCGAGCTCGCCACGTCTGTCGCAAGCTCCGCCGCAAGATCGACAAGGCGCGCCGACGGAGAAACGACACGTGACCGGCTGCCGCACAAGGACACCGGACACGACCGAGAGATCGACGGAAGGTGGTCCGCCCCGGCAGGGGTCGGGCCACCTTCCGCTGTTCCCCTACCGCGGCCCCTGGACCCGGGGGGCGATCGGGCTCAGCTCCTCCTCCACCCGGCGGGCGGCCTCGCGCAGTGCCGACAGCGTCACCTGCACCGCCGGGCGCCGCAGTGAGGCCGGACGCAGCACCGCGTACACGTGCCGCTCGGGCGAGGAGGGCAGCGGCCGGTACACCAGCCCGGCCGGGGCGCCCACCATGGCCAGGGCCGGGACCGCCGCGATCCCGATGCCCCGTGACACCAGGCTCAGGATCGTGCCCAGCCCCTCGAACTCCCAGGCGGCGGCGGGCAGCCCTCCCACCTCGGCGAACAGCTTGTCCGTGCCGTAGCGCGAGCGCTCGCCCTCCGGTGCGACGATCCACGATTCCCTCAGCATCCGGTCCAGTACCAGCGGCACCTCCGGATCGGCCAGCCGGTGGCCCTGGGGGACGACCAGCACCATGGGGTCCCGCAGCAGGTGCACGTGGCGCAGGCCGCTGTCCGGACCCCGGCCCGGGTGCTGGCCGGTCCAGTCGTCGACCAGCGCGATGTCCACCTCGCGTGAACGCACCTTCTGGGTGCCGGTCGCCAGCAGGGTCTGCCGCAGCACCAGCTGCATGCCCTCGTGCCTGCGCAGGGGCGGGGCCAGCAGAGGGGCGAAGGCCACCGCGGCGGTCGGGAAGGCCGTGACGGTCACGACGCCGAGGGCGATGTCCGACTGCTCGGCGAGAACCGATTCGGCCGCCTCCACCAGGGCCAGGATCTCCTCGGCCTGGTTCACCAGCAGCTGTCCGGCATCGGTCAGCTCGGCGCCCCGGGGGGACCGGTCCAGGAGCGCGACCCCCGTCTCCCGTTCGAGTGTGGCCAGTTGCTGGGAGACCGCCGAAGGCGTGTAACCGAGGGCGTTCGCGGTCGCTGCGATGGTGCCGCGGGCACTGAACTCGCGGAGCAGCTGGAGGCGTCGAAGATCGAGCATAAGGATATCTTACGCTCAGCATCGAAAAGACTCGCTTGTACTGATGACTGATTCTGGGCAGGCTGAAGGTCGAAAGGCCACCAGCTGGGCGAACGCCCCGGCTCCACCGGTGGCCAGCGCCGAACGATCAGCCGGAGATGAGTCATCCATGACCGTCACTGTGTCCGCCACCCTTGCCGTCAACGAAGCTCTCAACGACAAGCGCCGCCAGGGGGTGCGTGTGCTTCCGCTCGGGTTCGGTGAGGCCGGTCTGCCGGTGCACCCGGTCATGCGGGACCAGCTCACGGCGGGCAACGGCGCCAACGCCTACGGGCCCGTCGCCGGTTCGGGCGCCCTCCGTGAGGCCGCCGCCGGATACTGGGGCCGCCGCGGTCTGCCCACCGACCCCGACACGGTCATCGCGGGACCCGGCAGCAAGCCCCTTCTGTACAGCCTTCTTCTCGAGATCGGCGGGGACACCGCCATCGCCGCGCCCAGCTGGGTCAGCTACGCCGCGCAGAGCCGCCTCGTGGGACAGCGTCCCGTCATGGTGCCGACCGCCACCGGCCAGGGCGGCGTACCCCAGCCCGACCTGCTGCACGCCGCCGTCACCGACGCCCGCGAGCAGGGCCGCACCGTCAACGCCGTGGTGGTCACCGTCCCGGACAACCCGACCGGGACCGTCGCCGACGCCGAGACCGTCCGCCGCGTGGCCGAGGTCGCCCGCGAGCTCGACCTGATCATCATCTCCGACGAGATCTACCGCGACCTCGTCCACGTCGACGCCCGCGGCGACGACCGCGCCGTCGTCCACAGTCCCGCCGAGTACGCCCCCGAGCGCACCGTCATCTCCACCGGCCTGAGCAAGAACCTGGCGCTGGGCGGCTGGCGGATCGGCGTCCTGCGCCTGCCCGACTCCGAGATCGGCCGACGCCTGCGCGGCGGCCTGCTCGGCGTGGCCAGCGAGATCTGGTCCAGCCCGGCCGCCCCGGTCCAGCAGGCGGCCGCGTACGCCTTCACCGAGCCCGCCGAGCTCCGCGACCACATCGACCGCAGCCGCCGCCTGCACGGCACCGTGGCCCGCGCCGTCGCCGACGTCTTCACCCGGTCCGGGGCCACCGTCGCCGACCCGCGCGCCGCGTTCTACCTCTACCCGGACTTCGAGCCGGTCCGCGAGCGGCTGTCCGCCCTGCACGGTGTGACCACCGGGCCGGAGCTGACCGGCCTCCTCCTGGAGCGCTACGGCATGGGCGTCCTGCCCGCCGCGGAGTTCGGCGAGAGCTCCACCGCCCTGCGGATGCGCGTGGCTACCAGCCTCCTCTACGGGGACTCCGAGGAGAGGCGCTACGCGGCTCTGGCCGCCGGGGACCCCCTGGCCCTGCCGTGGATCCGCGCCCACCTGGACCGGCTCACCGAGGTCCTGGGGTCGCTTCTGTCCGAGGCGCCCAGCGCCGTGATCCCGGCGCCGAAGGCGGTCGCCCAGCCGGTGCACTGAGCCGGTGCGCCGATCCGGAGCACCGGCCGGGCGACCGCACCCATGAACCGTGCGCGCCTCTCGAATACGGGGTGAGGCGGGCACAGACGACGGGACCCTCCCTACTCTCTCCCAGGGAGGGTCCCGTTACGCGTTCTGCCGACGGGCGGCCAGTTCGTGGCTGGGGGCGATCACCGCGCGGTAGTGCTCCACCAGCTCCGCGTTGACCGACGCCCACGTCCGGTGGGCCACCGACGGCCGGGCCCCGGCCGCCATCCGCGCCCGCACCTGGCGGTTGTGCGCCAGCCGGCCCACCGCCACCCGCAGCTCCCGGACCGAGTCCGGCGCGTACAGCAGCCCGTTGCGTCCCTCGGTGACCAGGTCGATCGGGCCGCCCGCGGCCGGGGCCACCACCGGCACACCCGAGGCCAGCGCCTCCTGTACCGCCTGGCAGAAGGTCTCGTCCGCGCCCGTGTGCACGAACACGTCCAGGGCGGCGTACAGCCGTGACAGGTCCTCGCCGGTGCGCTGCCCGGTGAAGACCGCGTCGGGCAGCAGACGGCGCAACCGGGCGCGTTCGGGGCCGTCGCCGACGACGACCAGGCGGATGTTGCGCAGTTTCGCCACGTGGGCGAGCAGGTCCACGCGCTTGTCCCGGGACAGCCGGCCCACGTAGCCCACGAGTACCTCCCCGTTCGGGGCCAGTCGGCGGCGCAGCTCCTCGGAGCGGTGGTCGGGGGAGAACCGCACGGTGTCCACACCGCGCCGCCACAGGTCGAGCCGGGGGAAGCCGCGGTCGGAGAGGGCCTCCATGGTGGCGGAGGAGGGGACCAGCGTGCGGTCGACGGCGGAGTGCGTCCGGTGGAGCAGGGACCAGAGCGCCTCGGAGCCGGGCAGGTTGTAGCGTCCGGCGAACCCGGGCAGGTCCGTCTGGAAGGCCGCCACGGTCGGCAGCGCCCACCTGCGCGCCACGTCCACCGCCGTGGCGCCGAACAGCGCGGGGGAGGCCAGGTGGAGCACGTCGGGGGCGAAGGCGCGGATCGCGGCGGTCATCGTCCGGCGGGCGGGCAGGCCGACGTGGAAGTCGCGGTAGACGGGCAGGGGCAGCGCGGGCATCCGCAGGACGGGGAAGCCCGCGTACGAGGCGGGCCCGTGCCCGGGTGCCATCACCAGGGCCTGGTGGCCCTCGGCGGCAAGGTGTTCGGAGATCCGGCAGACGGAGTTCGTGACCCCGTTGACCTGTGGAAGGAAGGACTCGGTCACGATCGCCACGCGCAGTGGCGGGCGGTGGCCGACGGGCGGGGGTGTGGGGGACATGCGGGGGCTCCCAACGCCGAGGTGTCGCTGCCTCCGACGCTAGGGTCAGGGAATGAACCCGGATCACCGGGCGGGAGAACCGCGTCCGAAGGGCTGACGCGGGTTGGCCGATCAGCTGATGACACCGTCTGTGCGGTCAACTGTCCGCTGGGTGACCTCGGGATGGCTATGATCTCTGTATGTAATCAAATGAACACTCTAAGGAGTCATTCGGTGACCCTCGTGGAATGGTCCGAACTGGTCCGCACCGAGTTGGACCTCGCCGGAACCGACCCGCTCCAGAAGGCCGACGTCGACCGCGTCCTCGACCTCGCGCGAGACGCCGCCCACTCCGTGGCCCGGCCCGCGGCGCCGCTCACGACCTACCTGCTCGGGGTGGCCGTGGGACAGGGGGCGGACCCGGAAGCCGCCGCCGCCGTGCTCAGCAGGCTCGCACTGGCCCAGGGGGAGGAGCCGGAGGACGGGCAGGGGGCGGGCCAGGAGCGCTGACCGACACAGGGCAGCCTTAAGAAAACATTGCATGACGCAACGCTCATGTGGATCACACGTGATTCGTTCGTTACGCGTCAGTGCCATTCTTTCCCGATATCGCGCAGCGCTTACCAGTGTCAACGCGTATCCGAGGGAGCTAGTTCCCCTGTTCCTCCACTGGCCACCTCGGCCCCACACACTCACCGAAAGGGAGATCCCCTGTGGACCAACTCCTTGAGATGGCTGACATCGTCAGCGGCATCATCTGGGGGCCCTTCGTCCTCATCCCGCTGCTGCTGGGTGTCGGCGTCTATCTGACCATCCGGCTGCGCCTCCTCCAGCTCCTCCGGCTGCCGCACGCGCTCTGGCTGGCCCTCGTCCGGCGTAAGGAGGACCCCTCTGTCGAAGGCGACATCTCGCACTACCAGGCGCTGAGCACGGCCCTCGCCGCCACCGTCGGAGTCGGCAACATCGCCGGAGCGGCGCTGGCCATCGGTATCGGCGGCCCGGGCGCGCTGTTCTGGATGTGGGTCGTCGGCCTCTTCGGCATGGCCACCAAGTACAGCGAAGCCCTCCTGGGGGTGAAGTACCGCCGCACCGACGCCAAGGGCGAGCAGAGCGGCGGTCCGATGTACTACCTGAAGTACGGCATCAAGGGCGGTCTCGGGACCTTCCTCGGTGTCTCCTTCGCCGTCTTCGGTGCCATCGCCGCCTTCGGTATCGGCAACGGCACCCAGGCCAACACGGTCGCCCAGCAGATGAACAGCGTCACCGGTGTGGCGCCGTGGATCATCGGCCTGGTCCTCATGGTCCTCGCCGGAGCCGTCATCCTCGGCGGGATCAAGAGCATCGGGCGCGTCACCTCGGCCCTGGTCCCGATCATGATCGTCGGTTACGTCGGCATCTGCCTGATCGTGCTCGCCGCCAACTGGGCCGCGCTGCTGCCCGCCTTCCAGCTGGTGATCACGAGCGCCTTCACCGGCACCTCGGCCACCGGCGGGTTCGTGGGCGCGGGCGTCATGGTCGCCATCCAGATGGGCTTCGCCCGCGGTATCTTCTCGAACGAGTCGGGTCTGGGCACCGGCGGTATCGCGGCCGCCGCGGCCAAGACCACCCAGCCGGTCCGCCAGGCCATGGTCTCCATGACCCAGACCTTCATCGACACGATCATCGTGGTCAGCATGACCTGCCTGGTCATCATCGTCACCGGTGTCTGGCAGGTGGAGAACCCCGAGGACGGCTCGCTGCTCACCTCGCAGGCCATGACGGAGGGTCTGGGCGCCATCAGCCCGGCGCTCGGTTCGGCCGGCGCGTACGTCGTGGCGATCTCCGTGACGGTGTTCGCCTTCAGCACCCTGCTCGGCTGGGCCTACTACGGCGAGCGGTGCGTGGAGTTCCTGGCCGGACGCGGGTTCGTCCTGCCCTACCGCCTGGTGTTCATCGTCGTCATCTTCGTCGGCTCCGTCGCCAGCCTGGACTCGGTCTGGCTGTTCAGCGACATCGCCAACGGCCTGATGGCCCTGCCGAACCTGATCGGTCTGATCCTGCTGGCTCCGGTCATCTCCGCCGAGACCCGGAAGTTCTTCGCCCACCCGGACTGGAAGAACCCGGACGTCATGATGGACGACGTGCGCGGCTAGGAGATCCTGCACCCCTCAGGGGTGGATGACCGAGGGGGACCGGCCTGACGGGCCGGTCCCCCTCGTGCTGTTGTTGGGGGAAGGCGGTCCGGAAGGTTCGCCGTCCCGGGCGTGCCCGTGCCCGCTACCAGCAGGTGTGGCTGTGCCTGCTGCCACCAGAGGCGGCTGTGCCCGCTACCAGCAGGCGTGGCTGTACCTGTTACCACCACAGGTGGCTGTGTTTGCTACCACCAGAGGTGACTGTGCTTATTACCACCACAGGTGGAAGTGGTGCACGGGGCCCTGGCCGCCGCCCGCGTCGATCTCGTCCGCGCGGCGCAGGGCCTCGGTGAGGTAGGCCTTGGCGTCGGCCACGGCGGTCGCGGTGTCCGGGCGCTGCGGGAGGAGGGCGGCGATCGAGGAGGAGAGGGTGCAGCCGGTGCCGTGGGTGTTGCGGGTGTCCACCCGCGGGGCCCGGAACTCCACCGGCTCCGATACCCCGTCGACCAGCAGGTCCACGCTCTCCTCGCCCGGCAGGTGCCCGCCCTTGAGCAGGACGCGGCGCGGACCCAGTTCGAGGAGGCGTTCGGCCTGGTCGAGCATCTGCTCCAGGCTGGTGGCCTCGGCCTCGCCGAGCAGGTCGGCGGCCTCGGGCAGGTTCGGGGTGACGAGGTCGGCGCGCGGCAGCAGTTCGGTGCGCAGGGCCTCGATCGCCGAACTCTCCAGCAGCCGGTCGCCGCTCTTGGCCACCATCACCGGGTCCACGACCACGTTCGCGAGCCCGTACCGGTCCACGGCGGCCGCGACCGCCTCGGTGACCTCGGAGGTGGACAGCATCCCCACCTTGACCGCGTGCACGGTCGCGTCTGTGAACAGGGTGTCCATCTGCTCGGTGACGAACGAGGCGGGGACGCCGTGCACCCCGGTGACCCCGCGGGTGGACTGGGCGGTCAGCGCCGTCACCACGGTCATCCCGAAGACTCCGTGGGCGGAGAACGACTTCAGATCGGCCTGGATGCCGGCGCCCCCGCTGGGGTCGCTGCCGGCGATGGACACGACGTTGTACGCGCTCATCGGCGTTCCTTCGCTAGTTCTAACTAGGGCAGGTTCGACGGGTGTGCTCTCAGCCGGGAAAACTCTCTCCGGCACCCCGCGCCGCCAGGGCCCTCGCGGCCCCGGCATCGGTGTTCGTTTGTGGTGGTTTCGACCCTAGCGGAGGCCCCGGGGGCGGTACCGCCCCCGGGGCCCGTCAGCGGAGTCCGGTCAGCGGACGGGGACACCCGTCCGGTGCTCGGCGGTTTCCACCTGCCCGCGCTTGCGGTGTTCCCAGACGATGGCCGCGACGACGACGGCGAAGCCGAGAACCATGAGCGCGACCGTCACCGGGACCTCGGTGGGGGGCAGGATCTCCCGCTCCTCGCTCTGCCAGGGCCACAGGGCGCGCAGCGACCCCGCCATCAGACCGGTCAGGACCACCAGGGTCATGTGGTGGAAGTTCTCCAAGAGGTACTGGAGGACCTTCACGAAGATCGCCAGACCCGTGATCATGCCGAGGGCGAAGGTGCCCAGGTAGACGAAGTCGAGGTTCGCCACCGCGTCCTTGGTCGGCCCGTAGAGGCCGACTGCCAGCAGGATGAAGGAACCCGACATGCCGGGCAGGACCAGCGCGCAGATCGCGATCGAGGCGACGAGGAAGACCACCACCGGGTGGGTGGGCAGGTCGGCCCCGGGAAGGCCGGTCAGGAAGAAGGTGAGGGCGGCGAAGACCAGGGCGAGCAGATAGTGGCCGACGTGCCAGGTACGGCCGGCGCCGGTGTAGGGGATCCACAGGCAGGCGAGCACGAGCCCGAAGAAGATGGCGTAGGCGTACTGGGTGTGCTCCTCGACCAGCGGAGCGATGAGGAGCAGCGCCAGTACCAGTGCCACCGCCATACCGATCAGCGCGGGGACCAGGACGGACCACTCCACCTGCCGGAACTGTTCCAGGGCCCGGTCCTTGCCGCGGCCGCGGGGGACGTCGGTGACGTAGCGCTTGATCCCGCTGACCATGTGGCCGGCGCCGCCGATCAGCTGGTCGTAGAGGCCGACGATGAGGGCGACCGTGCCGCCGCTGATGCCGGGCAGCGCTTCGGAGGTGCCCACGGCCCCGCCGCGCACCGCGTTGAAGATGTAGGAGCCTACTGACTTGGCCATGTTGTCGGGCGCGCGTCCGGGGAGTGCCGGAGAGCGCCGTCCTCCGTCCTGATGGGGCCACCGGTTCCGCGTCGACGGCTGACCGGCGGGGTCAAAGGGGTGCTGTTGCGCGCGAGTCGGAGACGACCGCTGACCGGTCCGATGCCCGGACCCGCGCTGAGGTTTGCCGCCCGGGCCGCGTGATGGGGGAGGAGAGCCGTCGGGCCCCGGGCCGGGCAGCGCCAAGTCTAGCGTTGCCCGGCCGAGGTGAAGGCGCCCGAGAACCCAGAAAACCGGGATTTTGGCTGGGTGAGTACCCATTGGCCCTGTGACCGAAATGCGGGTTGCCGGAGAGGTGGGGTGCGGTACTCCGCAGGAACGGGGTGCGGGCTCACGGAACGAAGACCGCGGAACCCTCGTCGGCGACCGACGCCGCCCAGCGGTAGTCCTGCTTGCCCACCGCGGTACGGCGCACCCGGTCCACGAAGTGCACGGTCCGGGGCACCTTGAACCCGGCCAGCCGGATCCGGCAGTGCGCCCGCAGCGCGTCCTCGTCCGGGGACGACCCCGCGGCCAGCGACACCAGCGCCGTCACCCGCTGCCCGAGCGTCTCGTCCGGCGAGGGCACCACGATCACGTCCTCCACCGACGGGTGGGCCTTGAGCACGGCCTCCACCTCCTCGGGGTACACCTTCTCCCCGGCGGTGTTGATCACCACGCTGCCCCGCCCGAGCAGCACGATCGAACCGTCCGCGGCCCGCGTGCCGTAGTCGCCCGACAGCGCCCAGCGCCGCCCCTCGCCGTCCGTGGGGAAGGTGCGCGCGGTGGCGATCGGGTCGTTGTAGTACCCCAGCGGGATCCGACCGGTCCGCGCGATCCGGCCGACCTCGACCGAACCCGGCGGCAGCGGCCGCAGTGCTCCGTCGAGCACGGCGATACTGCCGCCCATGGTGAAACTCCGCCGGTCCGATGCGGTCGCGACGGTCTCCTCCCCGGCGCTCCGCGCGTCGGGGGCGGTCGCCGAACCGCACACACCCGTCTCCGAACCCCCGTAGGAGTCGGCCAGCGCGACGTCCTCGCGCCACGCCCGCCACAGCCCGCGCACCGCCGGGGTCAGCGGGGTTCCACCGGAGCGCACCGAGGTGAGTTCGGGGCACAGGCCCGGCTCGGTGAGCAGGTGCCTGGCCAGCGGGCGGGCCATCGCGTCGCCCACCAGCTGCACCGCGTGCACGCCCTCCCGGTGCACCAGCTCCAGCACCCGGTCCGGACGGAAGCTGCGGTCCGTGGACAGCACCACGCGTTTGCCGCACAGCAGCATGCTCAGCGCGTTCCACTGACCCGCCGCGTGCATCAGCGGACCCAGGACCAGCATCCGCTGCGGGAAGCAGCGGGCGGCGCGGTCGGCCACGTCCTCCGGGGTCCGGGCGCGCGGGGCGCCTGGGGAGCGCCGTTCGACGGCGGCGCGGAAGATGTCCGCCTGACGCCACAGCACACCCTTGGGATAGCCCGTGGTGCCGCCGGTGTAGAGCAGGTAGTGGTCCTCGCCGCTGGTCTCGGGGAGTCCGACCGAACCCTCCCCGGAAGTGCTGACGTCCTCCTGCGCGGCCAGCGCGTCCTCGTAGTCCACGCCGCCCAGTGAGGCGTCGCGGGCCGAACCGTCCTCCAGCAGCAGCACGTGCCGCAGGCGCGGCAGGTCCGGGCGGACCGCCGTCACCGTCGCGGCCAGGGAGTCCTCGGCGATCAGGGCGACGGCGTGCGCGTCCGAGAGCACGTGCCGCAGTTCGCCCGCCACGTACCGGTAGTTGACGTTCACCGGCACCGCGCCGGCGCGCAGCACACCCAGGAACGACTCCACCCACTCGGCGCGGTTGAAGGACAGGATCGCCACGTTCTCGCCGGGGCGCACACCGGCCGCGACCAGGTGTCGGGCCAGCCGTGTGGAACGGTCGTGCAGGGCGCGGTAGGTGAGCCGCCGGGGCCCGGCGACCAGGGCGATCCGGTCCGGCACGGCGTCGGTCACCGCCGCCATGAGGTTGGCGAGGGAGAAGGGGGTGTCCGGGGACGTGTGGTGCGGCACGTCTGATGACCTCCCTGACGTTCGGAGAACGGCCGTCCACGGCGATGAGCGCTCGCGGCGGCTGTGACTGGTAGGAGCGAACGTACCCGTCAGGGGACAGCTCGATCGCCGTGAGGGCTGTGTACCGCGTCACCTGCGTAACCGTCCCGTATCGCCCTCCGGGGAGCCCGGCCGGACAGTGCCCGCTCAGCGAGGGTGCGGGTGCGGATCGCGTGCGGGTTTCGGGCCCGCGCGGGGACCGGTGATCTCCGCCACCCCTTGTGTGCTCACCGGATCATCTGCTCAACTCTTGGGGATCCCGCCGCGGGGGCTCTACCGGGCCCCACGGTGGGTATCTACTGTCTGACATCGGTCAATGGTGATCGGAGCGGCTAGATGACCACCCAGAATCTGGGACAGCAGGACTCCGTCGGAAACCCCGGCGGACAGGGACTCTCCAGCGCGGACCACATCGAACTCGCCCAGGCGAGGTCCGCACACAACTACTCACCCCTGCCCGTCGTGATCGCTGAGGGCCGTGGTGCCTGGGTGACCGATGTGGAGGGAAAGCGGTACCTCGACTGCCTGGCCGGATACTCGGCCATGAACTTCGGCCACCACAACCCCGACCTGCTGGCGACCGCGCACGCCCAGCTCGACCGGGTGACGCTGACCAGCCGGGCCTTCTACAACGACCAGTTCGGCCCGTGGGTGAGCGCCCTCGCCGACATGGTCGGCAAGGAGAAGGTCCTGCCGATGAACACCGGCGCCGAGGCGGTGGAGACCGGCATCAAGGTGGCCCGCAAGTGGGGCTACGAGGTCAAGGGCGTACCGGAGAACCAGGCCACCATCGTCGTGGCCGGAGCCAACTTCCACGGCCGCACCACCACGATCATCTCCTTCTCCTCGGACCCCGAGGCGAAGACCGGTTTCGGTCCCTACACGCCGGGCTTCCGCTCGGTGGCCTACGGGGACGCGGAGGCCATCGAGGAGGCCATCGACCACACCACGGTGGCGGTGCTCGTCGAACCGGTGCAGGGCGAGGCGGGCGTGATCGTGCCGCCGGAGGACTACCTGCCCCGGGTCCGCGAGATCTGCGACGCCAACCGGGTGCTGTTCATCGCCGACGAGGTGCAGTCGGGCCTGGGGCGCACGGGCACGATCCGGGCCTGTGAGCACACCGGAGTCGTTCCGGACGCCTACCTGTTCGGCAAGGCGCTGGGCGGCGGCATCCTGCCGGTGTCGGCGATGGTCGCGGACGAGGACGTCCTCGGAGTGATCCAGCCCGGACAGCACGGCAGCACCTTCGGCGGGAACCCGCTCGCCGGAGCGGTGGGCAGCACGGTCGTCCGGATGCTGACCGAGGGCCCCTACCTGGAGAACGCCCGCAAGCTGGGCTCGGTGCTCCGACACCGGCTGGACGAGTTCGTCGGCGACGGGGTGGTGTCGGCGCGCAGCATCGGCCTGTGGGCGGGGGTGGACGTCGACCCCGAGCTGGGTTCGGGCAAGGAGCTGTGCAAGCGCCTCGCCGAGCACGGTGTCCTGGTCAAGGACACCCACGGCTCGACCGTGCGGATGTCTCCGCCGCTGGTGATCAGCGAGGAGGACCTCAACTGGGGTCTGGACCGCTTCGCCGAGGTCATCGCCGAACTGAAGGCCGAGAAGCGGTAGCGCGCGTCACCGTACGAAGGGAACGAACGTACGGGACGCAGGGGACAGCTGGAACCGCGGGGCCCGCCCGGATCCGATCCGGGCGGGCCCCGCGCCGTCCCCGCGTGTCACCCGCCCCCGTGCGTCACCTCCGCCAGAAGAGGTGGTGCACCATGCCGCTCGGGCTGGGCACGACCTCCAGGTGGAAGCGGTCGAGCAGTTCGTCGGGTGATTTCCACAGTCGCAGACCGGATCCGAGCTCCACCGGTGAGACCGCCACGTGCAGGGTGTCGACGAGGTCGGCGTCGAGGAACTGCCGGACGGTGGTGACCCCGCCGCCGAGCCGGACGTCCCTGCCCTGCGCCGCCTCCCGGGCCTGTTCGAGGACGGTGGCCGGGTCGCCGCCGACGAAGTGGAACGTGGTGTCGGAGAGCGTGAACGACGGGCGCTCGTGGTGGGTCATGACGAACACCGGGGTGCGGAACGGGGGCTCGTCGCCCCACCAGCCGAGCCACTCGTGGTCCTGCCAGGGCCCGCGCTGGGGGCCGAACTTGTTGCGGCCCATGATCTCGGCGCCGATGTTGTGGGTGAAGTCCCGTGTGAAGTAGTCGTCGAGGCCCCGGCTGCCTCCCGGGTCGGTGCGGCCCGGCCAGCTCGCTGTGGCTCCCGCCCAGGACATCAGCCTTCCCGGGTCGACGTGGCCGAACGGCCTCTCGAGACTCTGCTCCTCGCCGGCGCCGATCCCGTCGCTGGAGACGGTGAAGTTCTGGACCCTCAGCAGCTGAGCCATGTGTTCCTCCTGTGCACTGCGCGGTTGACAGTCAGGTATGACTCGCCGGGACGGGAGAACTCATCGCCGCGGCGGGGCGGGTGTCCTAGGAGTCGGCGTCGGCGGTGCCTTCGTCCTCGTCCGCGTCCTCCTCGTCGGCGCTGTCCCCATCGGTGTCGGGCGCGACGTTGGCCGGGTCGAGGGGGCCGCCCAGTTCGGTGTGCAGGATGTCGGAGTCGACCTTCTCCAGGGTCTCCCGGGACGTGAACAGCACCCGCTCGGGCCCCTCCTCGATCTGGAGGCGCACGCGTTCGGCGATGGAGCGCTGGCCCTGGGCGGTGGGGTGGAAGCTCGCCCGGTCCACCCGCAGGCCCTCACCCAGCTGGCCGAGGACGATGCCGTTCAGCCAGGAGTTCTCCTCGCTGACCTCGTAGCCCTTCAGGGCGGTGAAGACGTTGACGAACTCCACGCTGCCGACCTGGCGGGACCCGTACACGTCCCCGTCCGCCCGGTAGGCGGTGTCCCGGATGCGCTCGTTGAACCGCTGGGCCACCGAGTTCAGCCACAGCTGGTCGCCCTGGGAGAGCGTGTAGTACATGCCGGGCGGCTCCTCGGGGAACAGCCGGGGGTAGCCCAGGACCAGCACGCGGGCGTCCGGGGCGCGTTCGCGGATGTCGGTGATCACCTCGGTGAGGGTCTCCTCGAACGCGTCCATCTTCTCGGTGACCTCGTCCTCCTGGTCCGTGCAGCCGGTCCGCTCCAGGAGCGGCATCCGCACGATGCAGGTGCGCAGGACGGGGATGAACCCGAGGTCGTTGCCGCCGATGCCGACGGTCACCAGCGAGGTGTGCTCGGTGACGCGCTCGAGCTGCGACTCGGGGGTGCCGATCTGGCTGAGCATGTCCGAGCCCTTGTGGCCGCTGCACGCGTAGAAGCCCAGCGCGCCCTCGAAGGAGAACTCCTCCTCGACGACCTTGGGGTAGGCGTGCTCGGAACGCCAGCACTCACCGGCTTCGGCGGTGCCCTCCTCGTACTCGCCCGCGCCGTCACCGGAGGAGTAGGAGTCGCCCAGGGCCACGTAGTTGCCCCAGACCGCGGCCTCCTCCGGCTCCATCTCGACCCGCCAGTCCTCCTCCTCTTCCTCGGTGACCGGGGGGAGGGGCTCGCCGGGGCAGACGCCGTCGGTGACGTCGCACCACAGGCGCAGGAGGCCGTCGCGGGTGGTGGGAACGGCCAGGACGACCACCAGGGTCAGGACCAGGACGGTCGCGGTGACCAGGGTGATTCGGGCGCGGCGGCGGCGCTTGGGGGACTTCCGCTTCCCCTTCTTCCGGACCGAGGTGGAACCGGTCCCGGTGGGATCGTCCCCCGTGGGATCGGTCTCCTCGGTCTCCCCGGTCCCGGACTCCGCGGCCCCGGTCTCCCCGGTCCCGGACTCCGCGGCCCCGGTCTCCCCGGTCCCGGACTCCGCGGACGGGGATCCGTCGCCCGGTTCCTGGGGATCGTGGGGTTCTTGAGGGTCTTGGGGTTCCTGGGGCTCCAGGGGGTTACCATCACGCGCTGACACGGTCTTCTACCGCCTCCCAGATCCGCGGGGCGTGTGAGGTGTGTTCGACTGCCACACCCTGGCCACACGTCAGACTACCCGGGGCGGTTCGCCGTGATGACGTCGAGAACGCGGCGGATGTCGGCGTCGTCCAGGGTGGCGCGGGCGGTCAGACGCAGCCGGGAGCGGCCGTCCGGGACCGACGGCGGACGGAAGCAGCCCACCCGGACCCCGTCCTCCAGGCAGGCCGCGCGCCAGGCCAGCGCCTCCTCCGGAGAGGGCGCCGGCACCGACACCACCGCCGCGGCCGGGGCGCTCGCCGCCAGCCCCCGTTCGCGGAGCCCCTCGGACAGCTCGCGTGCGCGTGCGCGCACCGCCTCGGCCCGCTCCGGTTCGGCGCGCAGCACACGCAGGGCCGCCAGCGCCGCTCCCGTCGCGGCCGGGGCCAGCCCGGTGTCGAACACGAACGTGCGCGCCGTCTCCACCAGGTGCCGGATCACCCGGCGCGAACCCAGGACCGCTCCGCCCTGGGAACCCAACGACTTGGACAGGGTCACCGACACCACCACGTCGTCGGCGCCGCCCAGCTCCGTACCGCCCACGGCGCCGCGCCCGCCCGGGCCCACCACCCCGAGCCCGTGCGCGTCGTCCAGCAGCAGCGCCGCCCCGTGGGCGCGTGCGACCCCGGCCAGGGAACGCACGTCGGCGAGGTCGCCGTCCACCGAGAACACGGTGTCGCTGAGCAGCAGGCGCCGCCCCGCGCCCCCGGAGAGCAGTTCGGCGGCCCGGCCGGTGTCACCGTGCGGGAACACCGCCACCCGCGCGCCGGAGGCCTTGGCCAGCCGGGTGGCGTCGATCAGGGAGGCGTGGTTGTACTGGTCGCACACGACCAGGGGCGGCTCCACCTCGTCGGCGGCCGGGGTGACCAGCGCCGTCACCATCGCCAGGTTGGCCGCGTACCCCGAGGAGAACACGAGGGCGGCCTCCGCGCCGTGGAAGGCGGCCAGCTCGCGCTCCAGCTGACCGTGCAGCCGCGTGTCACCCGTGACCAGCCGCGAACCCCCGGCGCCCGCGCCCCAGGTGCGGGCGGCCTCCGCGGCGGCCGCCACCACGGCGGGGTGGCGCATGAGCCCCAGGTAGTCGTTGCCCGCCAGGTCCAGCAGACCGTCCGAGGGGGAGCGGGGCACGGTGCGACGGGTCAGCCCCGCGCGGGCCCGGCCCTCCGCGGCCCCGTCCAGCCAGGCGAGGGGGTGGCCCGAGGGCAGCGGCCCCGGGGCGGGGCCCGGCGGGGTGGCGCGCAGGGGCCAGGGGCGGTGCGCGCTACGGGTACCGGTGTCGAGGCGTTCCATGCGGATGACGAGCTCCTCGGAAGTCGGTGACGCGTGGGCGGAGACGATCGGGCCGGTGCTTCGCGCGGCGGGCGGCGCGGCGGGTGCGACTCCGGGCCGGTGTGGGACGGGAGGAGGCCGGGACACCGGCCGGGCGCGACAGAGAGATCGTGCGCAAGGTGAGAAGTGCCGCGTGTCGCGCGAACGCGGTGCGGAGGGGCCCTGGCGGGTCGACCCAGCGGCGGCCAAGCCCGCTGGGGCGACCCGTCCCTTGCAGTGCCAAGGAGGCGTATACGACTCTGCCCGTCGGCGGCCCCCCAGTCACCAGTGGAAGCCCACAAAGAATCCGCGGGGATTCCTGGCTCACTCGTACGGGGCGCCAGAGCCCGCGCGCGGGGAACAATGGTGCACCATGTCCCGAACCAGCACCGAGACGGCCCATCCCGCACAGGTTCGAGCCGTCGACAGCGCGCACCTGTGGCACCCCTACACGACCGTCCCCGCAGCTGAGACGCCCTACGTGGTCACCGGAGCCGAAGGCGTCCACCTGGACCTGTGGTCGGACGGCCGGCACCACCGGGTGGTCGACGGCATGGCGTCCTGGTGGTCGGCGATCCACGGTTACCGCCACCCACGCCTCGACGCGGCGGTGCACGCCCAGGTGGACCGGTTCAGCCACGTGATGTTCGGCGGGCTCACCCACGCGCCCGCGGCCGCGCTGGCCGAGGCCCTCGTGGAGATCACCCCCGACGGGCTCGAACACGTCTTCCTCGCCGATTCCGGGTCGGTGTCGGTGGAGGTCGCCATGAAGATGTGCCTCCAGTACCACCGCTCCACCGGCGACCCGGGCCGGCGCCGCTTCCTCACCTGGCGGGGCGGCTACCACGGCGACACCTTCCACGCGATGAGCGTGTGCGACCCCGACGGCGGCATGCACTCGCTGTGGGGCGACGTCCTGCCCGGCCAGGTGCACGCGCCCGATCCGCCCGCCGGGTTCGACTCCGAGCCCGACCCCGCCTACCTCGCCGGGTTCGAGGAGCTGGCCCGCGTGCACGCGGGGGAACTGGCCGCGATCATCGTCGAACCCGTCGTCCAGGGCGCGGGCGGTATGCGCTTCCACCACCCCGGCTACCTCAGGGAACTGCGCAGGATCGCGGACGCGTACGGGCTGCTGCTGGTGTTCGACGAGATCGCCACCGGCTTCGGCCGTACCGGGGAGATGTTCGCCGCCGACCACGCCGGGGTGGTCCCCGACGTCCTGTGCGTGGGCAAGGCGCTGACCGGCGGGTACATGACGCTGGCCGCCGCACTGTGCACCGCACGGGTGGCGAGGGGGATCGCGGAGGGGGAGGTCCCCGTCCTCGCCCACGGACCCACGTTCATGGGCAACCCGCTGGCCTGTGCGACCGCTCTGGCCTCGGTGGAACTGCTCACCGGGGGCGACTGGCGGGGCGACGTGGCCAGGATCGGGGACGGGCTCCGCAAAGGGCTGGCCCCGGCCGAGGGCCTGCCGGGGGTGCGGGAGGTGCGGGTGCTCGGCGCGATCGGGGTGATCGAGCTGGACCGGCCGGTGCGCATGCGCGAGGCCACCCGGGCGGCGGTGGCGGCCGGGGCGTGGCTGCGGCCGTTCCGCGAGCACGTGTACGCGATGCCGCCCTACGTGTGCTCCGAGGAGGAGGTCGCGACGATCGCCGCCGGGATGGTGGCGGCGGCCGAGGCGTCACTGGCGGCCGACACGGCGGCGGAGACCGGGGTGCCACCGGGAGGCGGTGCGGCGGCGGTGGCCGGAGCCGGGCCCGGGCGGACCGCGGCGGGTTCGGGCGGAGCGGGTTCGCGCAGGACCGGAGCGGCTTCGGAAGGGGATCTGTGACGGACGTGCTCGTGGTGACCGGGACCGGCACCGAGGTGGGCAAGACCGTGGCCACGGCCGCCGTCGCGGCACTGGCCGTGGAGCGGGGCCGGCGGGTGGCGGTGCTCAAGGCCGCCCAGACCGGGGTGGGACCGGGGGAGGAGGGCGACGCCCAGACCGTCGAGCGCCTGGTCCCCCGGGTGACCACCGACGAGACCGTCCGCTATCCCGACCCCCTCGCACCGGCCCGGGCCGCCGCCCGTGTCGGCCGCGAGGGCCCCGCCGCCTGGGAGGTCACCGACCGGGCCCTCGACCTGGCACGCGGCCACGACCTGGTGCTGGTGGAGGGTGCGGGCGGGCTGCTGGTCCGGTTGAACGCGGCGGGGGAGACCCTCGCCGACGTGGCCGAGCTGCTGTCAGCGCCGGTACTGGTGGTCGCCGATCCCCGGCTGGGGACCCTCAACGCGACCGCTCTGACCGCCGAAGCGCTGCGCTCGCGCGGGCTGGTCCCCGCAGGGGTGGTCGTGGGCTCCTGGCCGCGTGAGGAAGAGGAAGCCGACCTGGCGATGCGCTGCAACCTCGACGACCTGCCCGACATGGGGGCTGGCCCGCTCGCGGGCGTCCTCACCGAGGGGATGGGCGGGCTGGCCCCGCGGGCCTTCGCCGAGGCGGCCCGCCGCTCCCTGGGGCCGGGGCTCGGCGGCACGTGGGAGCCCCCTGGCAGAGCTTGAGGCCGGGGAGGGGCCGGGGCCGCCCCGGCCGGATCCTCCCCGGGTCGGAGGGAAGGCCCGCCCGCTGGCGGACCTCTTCAAAGCACATGCCGGATTCTTTGTGCCGTTCCACGGCAGACGAACCCCGCCCGGCGCCGATACGTTGCCACTGCCAGCCCGAACACCGCCCAACAGGGGAACTCCTTGAACCTGCTCATCACCGGCATCACCACGCAGTCCTCCATCGCCTACGCGATCGCGGAGGAGGCCATGAACCAGGGCCACGAGGTGATCCTGACCAACCCGCCCGGCCGCGCCTTCTCCATCTGCGAGCGCATCGCCAAGCGGCTGCCCAAGGAGCCGGTCGCCGTCCTGCCCATGGACGTCACCGACCCCGCGCAGATCGCCGCCACCGTCAAGGCGGTCGGTGAGCACTGGGACCACGTGGACGGCCTGCTGCACGCCATCGCCTACGCGCCCGAGTCGGCCCTGGGCGGCAACTTCCTCAACACCGAATGGGAGGACGTCTCCAAGGCGATCCACATCTCCGGCTACTCGCTGGCCGCCCTGACCGTCGGCATGCGCGACCTGCTCGCCAAGGCCCCCGAGGGCGCCGGAGTGGTCTCCCTGACCTTCGACGCCAGCGTCGCCTGGCCGGTCTACGACTGGATGGGCTCGGCCAAGGCCGTCCTGGAGAACTCCGCCCGCTACCTCGCCCGTGACCTGGGCCCGGACGGCATCCGCGTGAACACGATCTCCGCGGGCCCGATCAAGTCCCTCGCGGGCGGCTCGATCCCCGGCTTCTCGCAGATCGCCGACTCCTGGGCCGACAACTCCCCGCTGGGCTGGGACACCAAGGACACCACCGTCGTGGCCGGCCCCGCCCTCTTCCTGATGTCGCCCGCCGCCCGGGCCGTCACCGGCACGGTCATGCACGTGGACGGCGGCTACCACGCCATGGGCGCCCCCCTGGCCCCCACTCCCGGTCCGGTCTCCGCCTGACCCGCCGAGAGGAGAGGTGTCCCCTGGCCGGACGGGGACACCTACCGGTGCCGAGCACCCGCTGAACAGGCCGGGGTACCGGCGCCGGTGAGCGGGGAGCCCGGTACGGGGACGCCTCCGAGTCGCCTCGGGGAGGGCCCTCCCCAGCGGCGATCGCTAGGCTGAGGGCCCCGCTGTCCCCCAGGCCCCGAGGGCAGGCGACACCGTGCCGGAACCAGCCGAACACGATCCCCCGAACCCGACCCCGACCACTTCGCACGCCCCGGCGCGTTCAGGTCGGGTCACCTGCTGTGGCTGGCTGCCGCCGATGAGGAACGGCAGCGGGGGAGGACCGATCTGGTCCGCGCCGAACCGCTCGACCTCGTCACCCGGGCGGAGGGCCGTGTGTGCTCGCTGGAGCTGGCGGCCCGGGACCGCGAGGACGGGGCGGCGCCGGGCCCGGTCGGCTGAACCCGGCCCCTTCAGCCGGCCGGGGCGGGGACCGGCGAGGCCAGGGTGAAGGCCCTGGGACCGGGTCCGTGGTCGCGCAGGTGCCCGGCGCGGCTCTCGGCCTCCGCCACGGTGACCTCCGCTCCGGCGCTGGACCACCACAGGGTCCGCTCCACGGTGGGGAAGGCCCCGGTCGCGGCGCGGTAGGCGAGCACCTCGTCGTGCGCGTCCTCCACGAAGGAGCGCAGATCGGTCGGGGATCGCCACAGGGCCACCACGCGTATGCGGTCTCCCTCGTCGGAGAAGTGGACCTCACCCAGGTGTCCCAGGTGGACCCCGGCTCGTTCCCGCAGGACACGTACGAAGGCCTGGAGTTGGTGGCGGTCGCCGGTGACCGTACGGGCCTCGACCAGGAGGGGCCAGTGTGCGAGGCGGGCCGTTTCCGGGGTCGAGCGGCGGATTCTGGCCGCCCTGGCGGGGGCTCCGACGTGGCGGTCGGTACGGCTGTGAAGCAGGGAACGCATGGGGACTCCTCTGGGAAGTGGACCTTGTCAAAGGTGCCACTTTGGCTCTGGTGGTATCTGCTTTCCTGATGCCAGTATTGAAGTCCAGGGTCAGAGTCAGTAGAGCCAATGGAGCCGAAAATGGACCTTGTTCGACAGACGGACGAACTCGTGGACGCCCTCGGGAACTGGTCCGCCGGCAACGGGGCCCTCTACCGGCGCCTGGCCGCCTCCCTGCACGGGTTGGTCGACCAGGGCACCCTCGTGCCCGGGGAACGCCTCCCCTCCGAACGGAGCCTGGCCACCGCGCTGCGGATCAGCCGCACCACCGTCGTCTCCGCCTACGACCACCTGCGGGAGGAGGGGATCCTGGAGAGCCGCCAGGGCAGCGGCACCAGGGTGTGCAGCACCAGGTCCCCCGTGCGCGCGGACGGGTGGACCGCGGGAGGCAACGGCAACCCCATCTACCGCAACCTCCTCCAGACCGACGAGTCCGTCATCTCCGCCTCGTGCCTGAACACGCCGGACCTGGGCGGGGTCGAGGCGGCCGTCCGGGAGGTGGTCGCCGAGGACCTGCCCGCGCTCATGGCCGAGAGCACCTACTACCCGCGCGGTCTGATGGCCCTGCGCGAGGCGATCTCGGAGTACTACGGGCGCCGGGGCCTGCCCACCCGTCCCGACCAGATCGTGGTCACCACCGGCGCCCACCAGGCCGTCGCCCTGGTCGCCCAGCTCTACCTGCGCCCCGGCTCCCCGGTCCTGGCGGAGGACCCGAGTTTCGCCGGCTGCCTGGACCTCTTCCGCGACCGGGGCGCCACCATCCATCCGGTGCCCCTGGACAGCCAGGGGATCGACCCCAACGGCGTGCGCCGCGCGATGACCGAGCACAACCCGCACCTGGTCTACGTCATGCCCTCGTACCACAACCCGACCGGCACGATGATGTCCCCGGCCCGCCGCCGCGAGCTGGGGGAGATGTCGGCCCGCCACCGGGTGCCGGTCCTGGAGGACAGCGCGTACACCGGTATCCGGTCCGCGGACGAACCGGCCCCGCTCGCCGCGTACGCGCCGCGCGGCGCCGAGGTCATCTCCGTCGACTCGCTGTCCAAGGTCGGGTGGGCGGGGCTGCGCGTCGGCTGGCTGCGCGCCCCCGCCGAGATGGCGCTCCGGCTCAGTCGCCGCAAGGTCCTCGCCGACCTGGCCGGCCCTCTGCTGGACCAGGCGGTCGCGGTGCGCCTGCTCGACCGCTACGACGAACTCGCCCGCCGGCGGTCGGAGGAGCTGCGCACCGCCCTGGCCCACATGGAGTCCCTGCTGCGCCGGGACCTGCCCGAGTGGCGGTGGCGGACCCCCGAGGGAGGGGCGGCGCTGTGGGTGCACCTGCCCGGGGCCAACGCCCGCGCCTTCGCCCAGGTCGCGCTCTGCCACGGTGTCGAGCTGGTCCCGGGGCCCGTCATGTCCGCCTCCGGCGACGACCGCCACGCCGAGTACTTCCGCCTGCCGTTCGCCTACGACCGGGCGACCCGCGAGGAGCTGGTGTGGCGGCTGGCCCGCGCCTGGCACGAGCTCGACCGGCACGGCCCGGTGGGGAGCCACCCGGACGCCCTGGTCGTCTGACCACCGGTGACGCCTCCGGCAGCCGGAGGCGTCACCGGCGCCGGTCCGGTCCCTGGCGGCAGGATCACGGCGGGGGCGGACAGAAAGCGAGGGCGGCACCACGTGTGTGGTGCCGCCCTCCGCCGTGCCCGGTGTCCGGGTCGGTCGGAACCCGAGGGTTCTAGCCGATCTTGACCTTGCGGGCCTCGGCGAAGCGCTCCTGGACGTCGGCCCAGTTGACCACGTTCCAGAACGCCTTGACGTACTCGCCCTTGACGTTCTTGTACTGGAGGTAGAAGGCGTGCTCCCACATGTCCAGCATGAGCAGCGGCTGCGTGCCGATGGCGATGTTGGCCTGCTGGTCGTACAGCTGCTCGATGATCAGACGCTGGCCCAGGGCGTCCCAGGCGAGGATCGCCCAGCCGGAACCCTGGAGGCTGGTGGCCGCGGCGTTGAAGTGCGCGCGGAAGGCGTCGAAGGAACCGAACTGGTCGTCGATGGCGGCCGCGAGCTCACCCTCGGGCTTGTCGCCGCCCTCGGGGGAGAGGTTCTTCCAGAAGACGGAGTGGTTGACGTGGCCACCGAGGTGGAACGCGAGGTTCTTCTGGAGCATGGTCACGGCGCCGAAGTCGTCGGCCTCGCGGGCGGCGGCCAGCTTCTCCAGCGCACCGTTGGCCCCGGCGACGTAGGCGGCGTGGTGCTTGTCGTGGTGCAGCTCCATGATCTGACCGGAGATCCACGGCTCAAGGGCCGCGTAGTCGTAGGGCAGTTCGGGAAGCGAGTACGGCGCAGACATCTCTGACGCACCTTTCCAATGACGAGGTTCGTCGGGCTTACAGCGATGGGATCGCTCTAGGCAGAAAGCTATCAGCCAAGGGGGCGGGGACCCGATGTCAGGCTGTTTACACCCCGCTCGGGGAATAAACCGTCCGCCGGACACCAACGCGTTCCGACCCCGTGCGACGGTGCGGACACGCTCCGGGCCCCGTGGCCGCGGGTTCACCGGGCCCTGTGCCGTCCCGGCCGCATCGGCCTCCACCCTCCCTTCCCGCGCACCTGTTCCGTCAATCATCCGCTTCCGTCCTGAACCTCCCGAAGGCCGCCGGTCTCCGGTCGTCCCGGCCTCCCGGCCTAACCTGACCGGACTGTCGGCCAGCAGACCCGAAGGATGCCGGAAAACGTTGTTCGGGCGTTGGCCCGCCATTCACCGGACGGGCATCGGGAACGGCGATAATACAGCGCCGAATTCGAGTGACGGAACCCGCTCAGAAGCCTCGTTCGGTGAAAAGTCTCCCTAGTCCTCCGAGGCCGCCGCCGCTCATGCACATCTCTTCTCCGAAGGCCCTCGCCAACAGGGCCGCCACCGTTCCCACCGTCCCCGGGGTCGCCCGCGACAAGGGCGGCGGGGGTTTCCGGCCCGAGATCGAGGGCCTGCGCGCCTTGGCCGTACTCCTCGTGGCCGTCTACCACATCTGGTTCGGCCGGGTCTCCGGTGGCGTCGACGTCTTCCTCATGCTCACCGGGTTCCTCATCACCGGGTCCCTGGTCCGGAGCGTCGAACGCGACGGCCGCATCCGCTTCGCCGCCTTCTGGACCCGGCTGGCCCGGCGGCTCGTCCCCGCCGTGGCCGTGGTCCTGACCGCGACGATGGCCGCCATGTACCTGTGGCTGCCCCGCTCGCGCTGGGCGGACGTCCTCGACGAGGTACGCGCCGCCGCGCTCTACCACGAGAACTGGACCCTGGCCCGCAACGCGGTCGACTACCTGGCCAGGGAGGCCGCGGCCAGCCCGGTCCAGCACTTCTGGTCGCTGTCCATCCAGGGCCAGTTCTACCTGCTGTGGCCGCTCCTGGTCGCCCTCGCCGCACTGGTGGCCGCACGCGCCCGGATACCCCTGCGAGCGACGGTCCTGGTCGCCGTCACGGCCGTGTTCGCCCTCTCCCTGAGCTACTCGGTGTCCGTCACCGCCCGCGATCAGGCCTGGGCCTACTTCGACACCGGGGCCCGCCTGTGGGAGCTGGCCCTGGGCGCGATCCTGGCCCTGGTCATCCACCGGGTGCACCTGCCGGTGCGGCTGCGCGTGTTCCTGGGCTGGTTCGGCCTGGCCGCCCTGGTCTCCTGCGGGGTGCTCGTCCCGGTCTCCACGCTGTTCCCCGGCTACGTGGCGCTGTGGCCGACCGGCGCCGCCGTCCTGGTGGTCCTGGCCGGGACCACCGGCAGCCGCCACGGCGCGGACCGCCTGCTCACCTGGAAACCCCTCACCGAACTCGGCAAGCTGTCCTACCCCCTGTACCTGTGGCACTGGCCGGTCCTGGTCTGCTACCTGGAGGCCACCGACCGGCCCCTGGCCACCCCGCTCGGCGGTCTGGGCGTCCTGGGACTGTCCCTGGGCCTGGCCTGGCTGACCCACCGTCTGCTGGAGGGCGGACTGGACCGCTTCACCCGCCCGGCCGGGCGCCGCACCCCCGGATGGTCACTGGGCATCGCCGCCGCGCTGATCGTCCCGGTCCTGGCCGCCTCGCTGCTGTGGGGCGACCGCCTGGAGCGGGAGCGGGCCGAGCGCTCCCAGGAGGTCGCCGTGCCGGACAGCTACCCGGGGGCCCTGGCGGTCTCCGACCCCGACGCCGCCGCGCTCCTGCCCGACGTCCCGGTCCGTCCGGACCCCGCCGACGCCAGACAGGACCTGTCCTGGCACCACGAGCAGGGCTGCCACGTCACGCTCGTCTCGGAGGAGCTGGTCGTCTGCGACACCGGCCCGGCCGACGCCGAACACACACTCGCCCTGGTCGGCGCCTCACGCGCGGCCCACTGGTACCCGGCCGTCCAGGAGGCCGCCGAGGCCCGGGGATGGCGCCTGGTCTCCTTCACGAAGAGCGGCTGCCAGTTCAGCACCGACACCGCGCACCGGGACGGAGAGGTCTTCCACGAGTGCGAGGTGTGGAAGAGCAAGGCGATGGCCGAACTGGAGGAGTTGCGCCCGGACGCGGTCCTGACCTCCTCCACCCGGGCCACCCTCGACGGGGAGACCGTCCACGACGGCTTCCTGGAGGTCTGGTGGTGGCTGGAGGAGCTGGGCATCGACGTGATCGGCCTGCGCGACCTGCCCCGGCTGCCCTACCAGGGCGCCGAGTGCGTGGAGTCGAACCCGGCCGAGCAGTGCGCGTCCCCGGTGACGGCCAGCCAGGCGGACGTGGACCCCGCCACCCGGGTCGAGCTGCCGCCCAACGTCACCCTCATGGACCTCACCGGACACGTGTGCCCCGGCGGTTCCTGCGACGCGGTGGTCGGCAACATCCTGGTGTTCTGGGACCACTCGCACGTCACCGCCACCTACGCGCGCACTCTCGGC
Source organism: Nocardiopsis ganjiahuensis DSM 45031 (assembly GCF_000341085.1). Classification (GTDB taxonomy): domain Bacteria; phylum Actinomycetota; class Actinomycetes; order Streptosporangiales; family Streptosporangiaceae; genus Nocardiopsis; species Nocardiopsis ganjiahuensis. Next base: position 358,041 of record NZ_ANBA01000017.1, read on the forward strand.
CCGGCGATGGAGGAGGCCCTGGCCGAGGCGACCGGCTGGTGAATTCACCGCCCCAGGGGACTTCGGCCGGAAAAATGACGCCTCGGTGATACCCCGGTGAACGCCGGGGGAATTGATTCCCACACGGGTTTCGATTTCCCCGGTGAAAGGTTCGGAGGGCGCTTTGAGGAGTTAGTGTCGAAACTGCCCGGGAGTTTCTCGCAAAACGCCCGGGACGCCCCCCGAACCCACTGCCACGCAATCCCCGTGGAGGTCCCCCTTGCCCTCACTCCGCCGCAGAGCCAAACCACTGCTGGCTGTCGGCGCCGTACTCGGCCCGGCCGTACTCGCCGTACCCGCGGTGCTGGGCGCCCTGGCAGTGCTGAGCTGGGCGGAGGCCGTGATCGCCACCGCCGTGCTCCTGCTCGGCGCCCTGGTGTGCGGGCTCGCTGCCGGGCTCTGGCTGCTCCGGCGGTCCGTGCTCGCCCTGGCCACCAGCGTCAGCGGCCACACCCGGAAGGTCACCGAGGTGCTCGGCCAGGACCGCCTGGAGATCGCCCGCTCCCTGGAGGAGGTGGGCGAGCGCCTGACCCGCATCCAGGACCACGCACTGCCCAAGACCAGCCGGGAGATCCAGCGGGCCGTCACCGTGCAGGGCCGGCACGACTACGAGCAGCAGGTCGCCTGGGCCGAACTGCGCGAGTACCTGGACGTCGCACCGTTCATGCCGCCCCTGCGCGGCTGGGCCGCCTCCCCGGACGTCCTGCGCCTGCTCGTGAGGCTGATCGACCGGCACCGCCCCGAACTGGTGGTGGAGTGCGGCAGCGGAGCCTCCAGTGTGTGGATCGGCTACGCGCTGCGCCGCGCGGGCACCGGTCGGCTCGTCGCCGTCGAGCACGAGGCCCGGTACGCCGAGCTCAGCCGGGACCTGGTCGCCGCGCACGGGCTCGACGACGTCGTCGAGGTCCGGCACGCCCCGCTCACCGAGGTCAAGGCCGAGCTCTCCGGCGCCGACCCGGAGGGGACCGTCGAGTCCGCGCCCCTCTGGTACGACCTCTCCCGCCTGAACGACCTCGACCGGATCGGCCTGCTGTTCGTCGACGGACCGCCCCAGGCCACCGGCGAGCAGGCCCGGCACCCGGCCGTGCCCGCCCTCCTGCCGCAGTGCGCCGACGACGTCGTCATCGTCTTGGACGACGCCGACCGGCCGGACGAGCGCGCTCTCGGGGACCGCTGGGTCGTCGAGCACCGCCTGCACCGGACGGAGGAGCCCGCCGAGAAGGGCGCCCACGTGTTCACCCGCCGGGTCCCGGCCGTGCCCCCGGCGTCGAACGCCGTCCCCGAGCCCGAACCCAGTACCTGAACCCCTTCCCGTCCCGAACCCGACTCCGCTCCCGTTCCCGTTCCCGTCCCGGCAGCCCGCCCCCAGCCGCCATCCGAGATCGAAGGCCACCCGATGATCACCACCGTCCTTCGGCATGCCCTGCGCGCCCGCGGCAAGGAGCCGGCCGTGCTCTGCCACGCCGGCGCCGACACCCGGGCGGACCTGGCCGGGCTGCCCGCGGCCCCGGGCGACGTGCTCCTGGACCTGGACGCCCAGCCCCTGGGCGAGCCCGTGCTCGACGGGGACCGGGTCGCCGGACTGGTGGCGGTGGTCGCGGCCACCACCACCGACCTCAACAGGGTCCTCACCTCGGCCGTCCACCTGCCCCGGGCCGTGCACGTCGTGGTGGCCCTGGTCGCCACCCCCGGCCACCAGGAGCCCCCGGTCCCGGTGGGGCCCGGTATGGGGCAGTGGCGCGACCTGCAGGAACTGCGGGTGCGCAGGGTGGACAGCCGGGGCTGGGTGTGCGAGTTCTTCTTCCCCAACGCCACCGAGAGCGCTCCGGTGCTGGACGCGGTCTTCCAGGGAACCCGGGGACGCCGCCGCGGGTCGGCCGTGGCGCCCCTGGCCGCCCTGAACGGATCCGAGGCGGCACTGTGGCGCCCCGGTGACACCGGGGCCCACGGCGTGGCCGCCGAGGGCCCGGTGCCGCTTCGCCGGGTCACTCCGGTGGCCGATCTCGTCCTGCGTGTGCACGACAGCGAGACCCCGCCCGCCTGGACGGACGGGGCCGTGCCGGCCCTGGACCGCACCACCACCGGCGCCGACTCCTGGGACGCGCTGACCGGCCCGGACGGCTACGACCACGCGGCACGCCTGTCCGCCGCCCCACGCACCGGCTCCGACCGGACCGCTCTCTCCGTCTCCGGCACCTCCGCCCCCGGCACCTCCGTCTCCGGTCCGTCCGCCGACCCGGTCCAGCGGATCGCGCCCATCGACGAGACCACCGTCAACCCCACCGGCTTCGGCAAGGCCGAGAAAGGCCCCCTGGGCCACCTCACCCTGCAGGGCGACCGCGCGGTGGTCCGGGACGGGAAGAAGGACCTCGTGGTGGTCGCCCCCGACGGGACGGTCACGGACGTCGACCTCGCCCGCCTGCGCCACCTGCGCGGGGTCCGGGTGGACTGGTCCGGCCACAGCGGGCCGCACGCCGCTGTGCGCGCCGTGGCCTCCCTCGCGGCCGGCGGGGTCCCCGTGATCAGCGGGCCCGTCCCCGCCTGGGCCGCCGGGCTCGGCGCGCCGCTCACCGAGCTGCTCGCCACCGCCACCGAGGCCGACCTGTCCGACCGGCTGACCCGCGAGGAGCACAGCGTCCGCCTGCGCCGGGCCGCGCTGTACACCCACGGACTGCGCTCCCGCTGGCGTTCCCTGGCCGCCGAGGCCGGTGTGCCGGTCCCGCCCGGCCCCAGGATCTCGGTCATCCTGTGCACCCGCCGCCCCGAGATGGTGGGGTTCGCGCTCGCCCAGATCGCCCGCCAGCGCGGGGTGGAACTGGAGACCGTCCTCACCCTGCACGGTTTCCCCGCCTCGATGCCCGAGGTGCGCACCGCCGTCGACGCCTACCGCGCCACCGGACTGCCCCTCACCGTGCACGAGGCGCCCGCCGACCGGATCTTCGGCGCGGTGCTCAACGACTCCGTCGCCCGCGCCTCCGGCGACCTCATCGCCAAGTGGGACGACGACGACTGGTACGGCCCCGAGCACCTGGCCGACCTGGTCCTGGCCCGCACCTACTCCGGCGCGGAACTGGTCGGCACCGGTCAGGACTTCGTCTTCCTCCAGGAGATCGACCTCATGGTGTGGCGCAGCCGGGAGTCGGAGACCGCCACCCGGTTCATCGCCGGGGGCACGATCCTCACCGACCGCGTGGTGCTGGAGGAGACCGGGGGCTTCCGCCCGCTGCCGCGCGCCATCGACACCCAGCTGCTCATCGCCGTCACCCGGGGCGGCGGCCGGGTCCACCGCACCCACGGGCTGGGCTACGTGCTGCGCCGCACCGGCGGCGGACACACCTGGTCCGAGGACATGGCCTACTTCCTGCACAACTACGCCCGACAGTGGTCCGGCTGGCGGCCCAGCTCCCTCCTGGAGGGCGAACCCGCCCCGCTGGGGAGCGCCGCCGCGGCCGGGCAGCTGGTCGGGGCCACACAGCACACGGGGGGACACCCTTGACCAGTACCGAAGAACGCGCCGCCGCAGCCGCGGACCCCGCGACGGTCCCAGGACAGGCGACCGCTCAGGTGGGAGTGCTGCCCCGGGGCGAGGTGGACTTCGGGGCCCAGCCCCGGCTGCGCCGCAACGACTACGCCCCGCTCACGCCACCCCCGCTGGGGGAGTGGACGCCGACGCTGTCGGTGAGTGTGGTGATCCCCGCGCACGGTAGCCCGGACAAACTCGCCCTGGTGCTGGCCTCGCTGGCGGCGCAGAGCTACCCGGCGCACCTGATGGAGGTGGTCGTGGTGGACGACGGTTCACCCGAGCCCCTCGCGCTGCCCGACGTCCGCCCGGCCAACACCCGCCTGCTCACCTCCGCGCCCGGCGGTTGGGGTTCGGCGCACGCGGTCAACACCGGGGTCGCGGCCTCCTCCGGACAGGTCGTCCTGCGCCTGGACGCGGACATGCTCGTCTACCGCGAGCACGTGGAGTCCCAGATGCGCTGGCACCACCTCGTGGACTACGGCGTCGCCCTCGGCCACAAGATGTTCGTGGACTTCGATCCGGCCGCGATGACCCCCGAGTACGTGCACGAGGAG
>NZ_ANBA01000018.1 GCF_000341085.1 Nocardiopsis ganjiahuensis DSM 45031
CGCGATGGTCGGTTGGCTGTTACTCGACATCTGTCGCCCTCTCGAAGCGGGCTCTGCAAGGGGAGTTGAGGTGGGGTGACCGGCGTTTCCCGTGCGGGGGAGGGTGCGGCCGGGGTGTGGTGCGGAACCGGATCTGCGCGGTTCGCACACCAAGGGGCACCCCGCGTGCGCGAGGTGCCCCTGGGACGTCCGGGACCTACTACTGGGAGTTGGTCATCTTGAGGACGTCGAGGGCGGCGTCGAGCTGCTCCTCGGTGAGCTTGCCGTCCTGCACGTAGCCGCGCTCCAGCACGACCTCGCGGATGGTCTTCTTCTCGGCCAGCGACTGCTTGGCGACCTTGGAGGCCTCCTCGTAGCCGATGTACCGGTTGAGCGGCGTGACGATCGAGGGGGAGGACTCCGCGTAGACGCGGCACTGCTCCTCGTTGGCCTTGATCCCGGCCACGCAGCGGTCGGCGAAGACCGTGGAGACGTTGGCCAGCAGGCGGATCGACTCGAGCACGTTGCGCGCGATCATCGGCAGCTGCACGTTGAGCTCGAAGTTGCCGGAGGCGCCGCCGAAGGCCACCGCGGCGTCGTTGCCGACGACCTGCGAGGAGACCTGGAGCACGGCCTCGCACAGGACCGGGTTGACCTTGCCCGGCATGATCGACGAGCCCGGCTGCAGGTCCGGGAGGAAGATCTCGGACAGGCCGGTGGTCGGGCCGGAGCCCATCCAGCGGATGTCGTTGGCGATCTTGGCGTAGCCGATCGCGATGGTCCTCAGCTGGCCGGAGAGCTCGACCAGACCGTCACGGGCGCCCTGCGCCTCGAAGTGGTCGCGGGCCTCGGTCAGCGGCAGGCCGGTGTTGGCGGCGATCTCGGCGATGACCCGGGCGGAGAAGCCCTCCGGGGTGTTGATGCCGGTGCCGACGGCGGTGCCGCCCAGGGGCAGCTCGGCCACGCGCGGCAGGGAGGCCTCGAGGCGCTCGACGCCGTAGCGGACCTGCGCGGCGAACCCGGCGAACTCCTGGCCCAGGGTGACCGGGGTGGCGTCCATCAGGTGGGTGCGGCCGCTCTTGACGACCGCCGCGAACTCGACGGACTTGCGGGTGAGCTCGTCCTCGAGGTGGCGCAGCGCCGGGATCAGCTCGTTCTGCACGGCCGAGGTGGCGGCGATGTGGATGGAGGACGGGAACACGTCGTTGGACGACTGCGAGGCGTTCACGTGGTCGTTCGGGTGGACGTCGAGGCCGGTGCGCTCCTTGGCGACCGTGGCCACGACCTCGTTGGTGTTCATGTTGCTGGAGGTGCCCGAACCGGTCTGGAAGACGTCGATCGGGAACTCGTCGTTCCACTTGCCGTCGGCGACCTCGAGGGCGGCCTCACGGATCGCCTTGCCGAGGTCGTCGGAGATCACGCCGAGCTCGGCGTTCACCTTGGCGGCAGCCGCCTTGATCTGGCCGAGCGCGGCGATGTGGGCGTTCTCCAGCCCCTGGCCCGAGATCGGGAAGTTCTCGACGGCACGCTGAGTCTGGGCCCGCCACTTGGCCGTGGCCGGGACCTTGACCTCACCCATCGAGTCGTGCTCGATACGGAACTCACTCATGACAACCCATCTCTCCTGGGAAAACCTGTGACCTAAAGCCTGCCAGACGCGGCAGAGCACATCGCACCTCACCCGGGGTTCACGGTGTTGCACGTGTCATGTTGACATCGCCCCAGCTCACCAGCGCCGGCGGAGAGAATGTCCGGTCAGCTCCTCCCATCGGACCGGACCGGGCCGGGCCTAGCGGTTGAGCTGGCGGCGGTCGCGGCGGCGCCCGAGGAGGAAGCGGCGCTTGGGCGCGCGTACGCGCACGGTGCCGAACAGGCTGAAGCCGTCGATCTCCAGGACCGGGGGGTTGGACATGGTGCTGCGGCGGGCGTTGGTGCTGCGCCGCCCGAGGAAGGACCAGCCCTTCATCCGCACCTCGACACCTTCGGGGACGTCGATCACGACCCGGCCGAGGAACGTGCTGACCGTCATCCGGTGGTGGTTGCGGGTGAGCAGGGCCTCGCGCATGTCGATCTCGGTGCGCCCGACGACCGCCCCGGCCTGTTCGTCGGGGAGCGCGACCCAGCGCCCCTTGCGGGTGAGGGTCGTGAACCAGCTGACCATGGGTTCGGGGTCGAGTTGGATGGGCTGTTCCTCGGCGGGCACGAGGTCGGCGGTGATCGCCGGCAGTTCGCCGAGGGTTCTGGCCTCCTGCGCCCGGTCGAGGCGTTCCTCGAACTCCTCCATGTCGATCCTGCCGTCGGTCACGGCGGTACGGAGTACTTCGCTGACGCGTTCGCGGTCGCTGTTGGAGGCCCTCATTCGGGCGGGGGAGACGTCCTCACTCACGGCTCCAACACTAGAGGAGGCGCGGTGACGGAGCGGTCGTGGTGTGTTCGGCCGCGGGGCCGGGCGGACCCGGACCCGCGGCCGAACACGGTACGTCTCCTGGTCAGAGGAGCATCAGCGCGCGGCGGGCCGTGGCGGCGGCCGAAAGCGGCCGCACCGCGATCCGCACCAGGGCGCGGGCGTTGTCGTCGCCCGCGACCCGGTTGGCGCTGAGTTCGCCGCACGAGAGGCAGCGGTGGACGATCAGCCACTCGCCGTCGGGGCGGGTGCTGACACCGGCCGCCTCCATCCGGCCGCGGCAGTCGGCGGCCCGGTCGCCCGGGACCCGGCCGTCCACGTGCAGGCTGGTGAGGCAGTGCGGGCAGTGGTTGCGGTGCGCGGTGCCCAGCGCCCGCAGCGGTACGTCGAGCCGGCAGTGGGCGCAGCGGAAGGACTCCGCCGCCGGTCCGGACCGGCGGCCCTGTTCGCCCCGGGCCCGCAGGACAGTCTTGGGGCGCTGCTGTCTGCGCCGGTCACGCCGACCGTTCCGGTCACTGCCGCGCCGGTCGCTGTTGCGTCGGCCCACGCTCACACCTCCCCGAGCATCTCGAGCGGGAAGGGCGGTTCGGCGAGCGGGCGTACCGCGATCCGCATCAGGACGAGCGGGTTGTCGTCGGTGGCCACGCTGTTCTCGGACAGTTCGTCACAGCGGACACAGCGGTGGACGAGCCGCCACGTGCCGTCGCGCGGGACGACGACGGAGATGGGTGTCATGCGTCCGTCGCAGTCGCTGACGCCGTCCTCGACCTGGTCGTGGACGTGGAGTGAGCTCAGGCAGCTCGGGCAGTGGTCGCGTGGTTCGCCATCGGGTCCGAGGACGGACACGGAGAGACCGCAGAGTACGCAGCCGAAGGTCGCACGCCCGGCGCGGCCGCTCGGGTCGCCGGTGTTCCGGGTGCGGCGGTGCCGGGTGCTGTGCTGCTGGGTGCGGGCGGTGGTGGGGTCGGTGGTGGACAACCCGGGAACTCCTTGCTGGAGAGCGAAAAGGGATCAACAGCAAGAGCGCCGAGCGGGTCTCGACGGGGGCGGGTCCGGTCAGCCTTCCGAAGCGTGTCGGGGCATGCGCAGGCCCGCGCGGCTGTGAGGCGCGCTCGGCGCGTTCGGGGGCATCAACACCTGTCCTAGCTGTGGGGCGAGTCGTCCCCAGCGGTTCGTCTCCGTCTACGGCACCCCAACGTTAGACACCGGCCGGACGTGATCGCAACGTGTTTTCTTTCGCCTTCTGGTGGGGGACACGTGCCCGGACCGCGCCGGGAAGCAGGAGGCGGACCCGGACACGGCCCCGTGGCGCGGGGAGGCGCGTGGAAAAGTGTTGGCGGAACGTCCTCTCCGATGCCTACCGTGTTCCCATGACCACACCAGAGCCCCCACGGGCCGTTGCTGGGAGCGCCGTCGCCGGGAGCGCTGCCATGACCTCCCGGGACGCCTCAGATGTGCCGGCGCTTCACCTGCGCGGTGTCGTCAAGCGCTTCGGTTCGCTCACCGCGGTCGACGGACTCGACCTGGAGGTACCGCAGGGGGTCGTGCTCGGCCTGCTCGGACCCAACGGAGCGGGCAAGTCCACCACCATGAAGATGCTCACCGCCCAGTCCGTCGCGGACGAGGGCACCATCAGCATCCTCGGCCACGAGATCCCCGCCGAGTCCAAGTGGGCCCGGGCCCGCATGGGTGTCGTCCCCCAGCACGACAACCTCGACGAGGAACTCACGGTCGAGCAGAACCTCCGGATGTTCTCCTTCCTGTACCGGGTGCCCCGCGCCCGCCGCAAGGAGGCCATCGCCCGGACCCTGCGCCTGGCCCAGCTCAGCGACCGGGGGGACACCCCCGTCGACGACCTCTCCGGAGGCATGCGCCGCCGCCTGCTCATCGTCCGCGCGCTCCTGCACCGGCCCGAACTGGTCCTCATGGACGAGCCGACGGTCGGCCTGGACCCGCAGGTGCGCCAGGAACTGTGGGGCGTCATCACCGCCCTGCGCGACGAGGGCGCCACCGTCCTGATGTCCACCCACTACATCGAGGAGGCCGAGCGCCTCTCCGACGAGGTCGCCCTGATGGCCAAGGGCAGGGTCGTCGAGCGGGGAGCCCCCGCCGACCTCGTCGCCAAGTACGCGGGGGCCACGGTCGAGGAGTACGTCCCCGGCGGAGAGGGGATGGCCGAACTGGAGCGCCTGGTCAACGGGAACGGCTTCACCACCCGCCGGACCGGCAACACCCTGTCCGTCCTGCGCGCCGAGGAACTCCCGGAATCGCTCCGGGACGGCTTGGGAGAGCCCGACCGCCGGGCCAGCAACCTCGAGGACGTATTCGTGACCCTGACCGGGGAGACCGTGGAATGAGCCTGTCGCAACGCCATGAGGACGCCCGGCCGGAACGGCACGCCCGGCCCGGACGCTTCGAGGCCGACGCGGTCATGGGGGTGGTCGCCCGCGAGTGGATCCTCTACGGACAGTCCTGGCGGGCCACGACCTTCGCCGCCGTCGTCGAGCCCACCCTCTACCTGCTCTGCTTCGGCTTCGGCATGGGCGCCCTCATCGGCACCCTCGCCGGGTTCAGCTACATCGACTTCCTCGGCACCGGCATCGTCGCGGTGTCGGTCATGTTCCAGTCGATGATGCCCGCCGTCATCAACACCTTCATCAAGCGCCGCTTCCTGCACACCTACGAGGGCATCCTCGCCGCCCCCGTCGACGTGCGCGAACTCGTCACCGGTGAGGCGCTGTGGCTGGGCCTGAGGGCCGGGGTCTACGGCTGCGTGCCGCTGCTGGTGGCGGTCGGGTTCGGGCTCCAGCCCGGCCCCGGGATGCTGCTGGTGCCGCTCATCGCCTTCCTCGCCGGGTTCGCCTTCGCGCTCTTCGGCATCTGGATCTCCGCGCTGATCACCTCGGTGCGCTCCATGGACTACGTGTTCAGCGGCCTGTTCACCCCGCTGTTCCTCATGGCGGGCACGTTCTTCCCGCTCACCGAGCTGCCCGGCTGGGTGCAGACCGCCGCCATGGTCAACCCGCTCTACCACGCGGTCGAACTGATCCGCGGCTCCGTCTTCGGCGGGCTGGACGCGGGTACGGCGCTGACCCACGTCGGCGTCCTGTTGGCCTTCGTCGTGCTGATGTGGAACCTGGCCTCCTTCCAGATGCGGCGCCGCGTGGTCAACTAGCCCTCCTCCTGGCTGCCCTGTCGGCCACAGGGGCGGGCACGGTCACGGAAGACGACGGCGGCGCGGGAGGGGACGAGCCCCCTCCCGCGCCGCCGTGTCGTCGGTTCCCTGTCGGCCGTACGCCGACGGGACCAGCGCTTCCGCGGGACCGGTACCCCCTCGGGGTCAGCCCCCGCTGGGCGCCCAGCGCAGCTCGACGACGACCCGCTGGCCGCCCTCGGCGACGCTCAGGCCCAGGCCGACCGCGCCCCACTGCTCCGGGGAGTCCACGTCGTTCCGGCTCAGCGCCTGGCGCAGGTCGAAGTACCCGGCCAGCACCGCGTCGTCCATCTCCTGCATGGTCTGCTGGAAGACCTCGTCCTCACCCAGCCGGCCCGATCCGCCCTGGCCGTGGCTGACCACCACCGTGTCGCCGTCCGAGCTGACGGAGGGCGCGGGCCCGGACGAGTAGGGGTCGTTGAAGGACTCGTCCAGGAACCCGTTGATCGCGCTCTCGTCACCGTCGACCGCCCGGTACTCGAAGGACGGCTCCCAGTTGTAGTCGTCCGGGTCGAAGGAGGTCAGACCGAAGGCCGTGGAGGTGCCCAGGAGCGAGGTGAACCCGTCCGGCAGCGGAGCGCCGACGGAGTTGAAGAACGACTCCATCTCGCTGCGGTCGCTGTCGTTGAGCATCGGGATGTTGTCCTCCTCCCACGCGGTGCGCAGGGCCTCGTCCAGACCGCTGCCGCCGAAGGCCATCACGGTGTCCGCGGGCAGGCCGCCGACGGCCTCCAGGCTCGCGCCGGGCGCGTCGGCGAGCCAGGTCAGGTCCTCGTTCTCCACCTCGAAGCCGAACACGTCCGTCCGGGCCTCCAGGTAGTCGCCGTCCACCCGGACCGAGGCGGTCATCCGTCCCTCGACGGAGTCGGCTCCGGTGGCGCCGAACTCGGAGCCGAGCTCCTCCTCGAAGCCGGACATCCGGCTGAGCTCGCCCAGGTCCGCCCAGGCCAGGGCGATGCTGCCGCTGGGCACGTTACCGAGGTCGCCGCTGTAGACGTCGTTGCTCGCCAGGTCGCCGTGGGCCGACATCTGGTCGTTGTACTCGTTGATCTCGGCCTCACTCTCGGTGAAGACCACGAAGTCGTCGACCATCTCGAAGTACACGTCGTCGGTGTCGCGGAGCGTCTCGAACTGGGCCTCGGCCGCGGCGGGGTCCTCGACGGCCAGCGCCACCGCGAGGGCCATGCCCTCGTCGAACTCGGCCTCGGGGTCCGTGGCGGGCCAGGAGGCGATGCCGGCCTTCTGCCCGATCCACGCCTCGACCTCGGACTGGTCGAGTTCGTAGGTCTCCGCGAACACCTCGGCGAAGGGCCCCGAGGTGTCCTCGTCGAGCTCTCCGGTCTCCTCGGTGATCTCGTCCGGGAGCTTCTCGACGAACTGCATCAGGTCGAGGACCTGGGAGCCGTCGACGTCCAGGTCGACCTTGCCGAAGGCCACGGAGTTGCCGGGCAGGACCGACTCGGGCTGCGGGCCGCTGAAGTCGACGAGTGAGACGGCCGCCCACAGGGTGCCGCCCATGAGCACCAGGGCCACACCGGCGGCCGCGGGGATCAGCCACTTGCGGCCGCCACCGGACGGCGGGACCTGCCCGCCGGAGTACTGGCCTCCGTAGGGCGGCTGACCGGGGTCTCCGGGCCCGCCGGGGCCCATGGGGGCGCCGGGGCCCTGCGGGGGCTGTCCGCCCGCGCCCGGGTACTGCTGCCCGGGCTGCTGGGGGCCGGTGTACTGGCCCCCGGGGTACTGGCCCCCGGGGTACTGCCCTCCGGGCTGCTGAGGGCCGGGCTGCTGGGGCGGGGCGAAGTGCGGCTGGCCGGGGCCCGGCTGCTGCGGGAACCCCTGACCGGGTTGTTGCGGCTGCTGCCACCGGGGCTGCTGCGGGGGATCTGGGTAGGACATCGGACCTCCGACGAGGGTGTTCACGGGACAGGCACGCCCTGGTGACGACTCTGATGCCGGGGCGCTCTGAGTGGTTCGCGTGCGCGCACGGGCCCCGCACGTCGGCGGCGCCCCGGCACCCCGCCGGGAAGGCGGAGCACCGGGGCGCCGGGGCGTTCGGGGCCGGAGCGGTGACTGCTTCGGAACGGGGACCGCTCCGGGGCGGGGACTACTCCGGGGCGGAGGTGAGGTCCACGCCGCTGTAGGCCGACAGCTTGCTCAGACGGTGCTCGCTCCGGACCTGGCGGACGGTGCCGCTGCGGCCGCGCATGACCAGCGAGTCGGTGGTCACGCCGGTGGACTCGTACCGGACACCGCCGACCAGCTCACCGTCGGTGATGCCGGTCGCGGCGAAGAACACGTCGTCGGAGGAGACGAGGTCGTCGGTGCTGAGCACCCGGTCCAGGTCGTGGCCCGCGTCGATCGCCTTCTGGCGCTCCTCGTCGTCCTTGGGCCACAGGCGGCCCTGGATGACCCCGCCCAGGCACTTCATGGCGCACGCGGTGATGATGCCCTCCGGCGTGCCGCCGATGCCCAGCATGAGGTCGACGCCGGTGCCGGGGCGGGCGGCCATGATCGCGCCCGCGACGTCACCGTCGCTGATGAACTTGATCCGGGCGCCCGCGTCGCGCACGTCCTGCACCAGCTGCTTGTGGCGCGGGCGGTCCAGGATCACGACCGTGACGTCCTGCGGCGACTTGCCCTTGGCGCGGGCCACGGCCCGGATGTTCTCGGCGGGGGAGGCGGCGATGTCCACCACGTCGGCGGCCTCGGGGCCGGTGGCCAGCTTCTCCATGTAGAACACCGCGGACGGGTCGAACATGGTGTTGCGCGGGCTCATCGCGATCACGGCGATGGCGTTGGGCATGCCCATGGCGGTCAGGGTGGTGCCGTCGATCGGGTCGACGGCGACGTCCCAGTCGGTTCCGCCGCCGTCACCCACGCGCTCGCCGTTGTAGAGCATGGGGGCGTTGTCCTTCTCGCCCTCGCCGATCACCACGGTGCCGTTCATCGACACGGTGCTGATCATGTGGCGCATCCCGCGCACTGCTGCGCCGTCGGCACCGAGCTTGTCGCCCTTGCCGACCCAACGGGCCGCGGCGAGCGCGGCGGTCTCGGTGACGCGGACCAGCTCCAGCGCGAGGTTACGGTCGGGCGCCGAGGGCTGCGCGGACGGGCTACTGGACTGCGACATGGACGTGACACCTTCCGTCGGGAAACAGGGTGGGGTTCACGTCTTAGGGTAGTCACCCGAGGTGACCCCGGGTCGTTTCGGTCCGGGGTCGGGGACGGCGTCGCGTGTCAGCGTGTCGCCCGGGGCCGACGGCGGCCGGTGGGTACCGCGCGGGCGCTACGGTCTACGCTTGCGGGGACCCGGACAGGAGTGAGGGCGTGACAGTGGACAAGACGGACAAGCCCGCGCGGGTCTCGCCGCGGGGCGCGGCCACCCGCAGTGCCCTGCTGAAGGCGGCAGCCCAGGTGTTCCGCACCGTGGGTTTCGCGAAGGCCGGTGTGAGCGAGGTCGTCTCGGTCGCCGGGGCCAGCGTCGGCAGCCTCTACCACCACTTCACCGGCAAGGCGGATCTGTACGTCGCCCTGTACGAGGAGTTCCAGCAGCGCCAGCAGGAACGCACCCACCAGGCGGTCCGCGACGCGCGCTCCCGAGGTGAGAGCGATCCCACACGGCTGATGAACATCGCGGCGCACGCCTACCTCCTCGGCAGCATCGAGGAGCGGGACACCGCGCGCCTGTTCTTCAGCGGGGACGGACCGCCCGGGTTCGACTACCAGCTGCGGTCCCGCCTCACCCAGTGGACCGACCGCAACGTGGCCCTGTTCCGCAAGGCGGACGAGCCCGTGGACGAGGCCCTGCTGATCGTGGTGAGCGGCTCCATGCTCCTCGCCGTCGCCGAGGTCGTCCGCCGCGACGACGCCGACGCCCACCGGCTGGCCGACGAGCTCACCGGCCTGCTCACCGAACTCGAACCCCGCAACCGCCTCCGGAACTGAGCGCGGGGGAGCCCTCCCACCGCGCTCCGCGAGAACGTCCCCGCGGGCCCGCCGGAGGGTTCGTCGCCGTGCGCCGGGGTTCGCCGAAGGAGTTCCCGGACCCGGGGAGTCCCCGCTCACACGCCCTAAGCGCACCCCCGGTCGAAGTGGCCCGGGACCTGGGGCAAGCTGGTCAATGTCATGAGTTCACACAGCCGGTCCAACGCCACCTTCCAGAACTACGCCATCTCCCTCGGGATCCTGGTCGCGATCCTCCTGGTGATGGCGTTCGTGGTCTCCTCGCGTTCGGGCGAACACATCCCCACAGTGGATTACCGCCCGGACATCGAGGTGCTCAGGGACGCCGCCGACTACCCGGTGACGGCCCCCTCCGAGGACCTTCCGGAGGGCTGGACGCCCACCAGCTCCACCATGGACGTGACCGGTCCGGTGGAGTGGACGATCGGGTTCGCCACTCCGGAGGACAGTCACGCCAGACTGGTCCAGAGCGACGCCGACCCCGACACCGTGGTGGGCAACAGCGCCAAGGACGCCGAACCGGTGGGCAGCGTCATGGTCGGCGACCAGGAGTGGGAGCACCTGGACTCCGCGGACTGGGGCGCCCTCGTGCTGCGCGAGGAGGACCGGACCGTGGTCATCGCGGGCAGCACCACCGTCGACGAGTTCGCCGTGCTGGCCGAGCACCTGGAGACCTTCCCGGTCCCGGAGGGTGCCGACGAGGAGGAGTCGGAGGACTCCGACGCCTGAGGCGTCCGATCACGTACGAGGGGCCTCGGAGAACCATGGTTCTCCGAGGCCCCTCTGTGTGTCCGGTGTCCGCCTGCTCAGCGGTCACTACTCGGCCCGCAGGTCGCGGCGGAGCTCCTTGGGCAGCGAGAAGGTGAGGGTCTCGTCGGCGGTCGTCACGGGGCTGACGGAGCCGAAGCCGTACCCGGCCAGCTTGTCGAGCAGTTCCCGGACCAGGATGTCGGGCACGGAGGCGCCGCTGGTCACACCCACGGTGGTGACGCCCTCGAGCCAGGCCTCGTCCATGAGGGTGGCGTTGTCGATCAGGTACGAGGCGTCCGCCCCGGCGTCCAGGGCGACCTCGACCAGGCGCACGGAGTTCGAGGAGTTGTCGGAGCCGACCACGATCACGAGCTCGCACTCGGGCGCCATCGCCTTGACGGCGTCCTGGCGGTTGGACGTGGCGTAGCAGATGTCGTTGCTGGGCGGGGCGAGCAGGTTCGGGAACTTCTTCTGGAGCGCGTCCACCGTCTGGTTGGTCTCGTCCACCGAGAGGGTGGTCTGGGACAGCCAGGAGACGTTGTTCGGGTCCCGGACCTTCACCTTGTCGACCTCGTCCGGGCTCTCCACGATCTGGATGTGCTCGGGGGCGTGGCCGCTGGTGCCCTCGACCTCCTCGTGGCCGATGTGGCCGATGAGGACGATGTCGCGGTCCTCCTTGGCGAAGCGCTGGGCTTCCTTGTGCACCTTGGTGACCAGGGGGCAGGTCGCGTCGATGGTCTTGAGCTGACGCTGTGCGGCCTGCTCGTGGACGGCCGGCGAGACACCGTGCGCGGAGAAGATGACGATGGCGCCCTCGGGCACCTCCTCGGTCTCCTCCACGAAGATCGCACCGCGCTCCTCGAGGGTGCGCACGACGTGCGTGTTGTGCACGATCTGCTTGCGCACGTAGATCGGGGCGCCGTACTGCTCCAGGGCCTTCTCGACGGTGATGACCGCTCGGTCGACACCGGCGCAATAACCCCGGGGGTTGGCGAGTAGCACACGGCGCTGGTTCGTGGCAGTCGTCATCGCAGTCATGGGACACATCCTAGGCGTGATCTGGGGCTGTGGGTCCAGGTGTGGGATAGGGCACCGATCTGGGCATACCTGTCGACGAGGCCACGAGCAGGTGACGTCGGTGCAACAGAACGTACTCGGTCGGGCCGCGAAGTGGCGAAATCGTTCACTTCCCGCCTGCTCATGCTGTTACTCCCTCCTCTATCCTGGTTCACCATCGCATCTGTTATGAGGCGGTTCGCCCTCAACTCGGCCTTGCCTGGTTTGCTGGACGCGCGCCGCCGGCCCAACCGCCGAGAGCATCAGGAGCCCCCGTCCTATGTCGAACCCGACCATCGTCACGAAGCTGACCTCCCTGTTCAAGGGAATCTTCGGGCGCAAGGACCAGGTCGTCACGACCGTGCAGGACAAGAAGGACGAGACCCCCGCGACGGAGAGCGCGGAGACGGTGGAGAAGGCCGAGACCCCGGCTGAGACCCCGGCCGAGGCCACCACCGAGGCTCCCGCCGAGAAGTCCGAAGAGACCCCCGTGGAGAAGGCGGACGAGGAGTCCGCCCAGGAGAAGCCCGCTTCCGAGGAGGCGGAGACCGAGGAGAGGACCGAGGAGAAGACCGAAGCCCCCGACACGGAGGCCGCCGAGGCCGCCAAGCTGGTCGAGGAGCCCAGGGGCGAGCCCTCCACCCCGGCCACCGCCGACGTCCCCGAGGACGGCTCCGCGCTGGCCGAGGAGATCGAGGCCGCCGAGGCCCACACCACGATCGCCAGCGACGACGTGCTGGAGAAGGTCCGCAAGGGGGCCGCCCCGGCCGCCGAGGACCTGGCCGTGCCCACCTACGACGAGCTCACCCTGCCGTCCGTCCGGGCGCGCCTGCGCAAGCTCACCATCGAGCAGGTCCGCGACCTGCGCGCCTACGAGGTCGCGCACCGGAGCCGCCCCGAGTTCATCAAGATGTACGACAACCGCATCGCCAAGCTCGAGGCCGAGGTCTGACCCCGCACGCCGACGCGTCCGCCCCGGAGCCAGGACCCCTTCACGGGCTCCCCGGCTCCGGGGCCGCGCGGCCCCTCCTTCACGGAACTGTCGTCACCCTGGCCTAGGCTCTGGAGCCATGGGCATGGAGAGTTCCGCGGAGTCACCGCAACCGGTCAGGACCGTACTCCAGGCGGTCGGCGGCTGGATCGACCGACTGGGCGCCATCTGGGTCGAAGGGCAGATCGCCGAGCTGAACTCGCGCGGCCGCATGACTTACATGACCCTGCGCGACCCGGTCGCCAACGCCTCGATCCGCGTGCTCTGCGAGACCTCCGTCCTGCGCAGGCAGGAGCCGGCGCCGGGCCCGGGCGACCGCGTGGTCATGCACGCCAAACCCGACTTCTACCAGCTCAAGGGCACCTTCTCGCTGCGTGCCAAGGAGATCCGGCACGTCGGCATCGGTGAACTGCTGGCCCGGCTGGAGCAGTTGCGCCGCACCCTGACCGCCGAGGGCGTGTTCGACCCCGCCCGCAAGCGCGCGCTGCCCTTCCTGCCCAACACCGTCGGCCTGATCTGCGGCCGCGACTCCGCGGCCGAGCGCGACGTGATGGAGAACAGCCGCCGCCGCTGGCCCGCCGTGCGCTTCGAGGTCCGCCAGGTGGCGGTCCAGGGCGACCGCGCCACCCGCGACGTGATCGAGGCGCTGCGCGACCTGGACTCGCGCCCCGAGGTCGACGTCATCGTCATCGCCCGGGGCGGCGGTTCCATGGAGGACCTGCTGCCCTTCTCCGACGAGGCCCTGGTCCGCGCCGTGGCCGCCGCGGCCACCCCCGTGGTCAGCGCCATCGGGCACGAGCAGGACGCGCCCCTGCTGGACCACGTGGCGGACGTGCGCGCCTCCACCCCCACCGACGCCGCCAAGCGGACCGTCCCCGACGTGGGCGAGCAACTGGAGATCATCCGACAGCTCCGGGACCGCGGCCGCCGGGTCATCAAGGGCGGTGTCGACCGCGAACTCACCTGGCTGGCGAGCGTGCGCTCCCGCCCGGTCCTGGCCGACCCGGTCCGGGAGACGGAGCGGCTCACCGAGCAGGTCCTGGAAATGCGCGACCGCGCGCGCCGGAGCCTGACGATCTCCCTGGACCGCGCCGCGGACGGGCTCGGCCACACCGAGGCCCGGCTGCACGCCCTGTCCCCGGCGACCACGCTGGCGCGCGGCTACGCGATCGTGCAGCGCGAGGACGGCTCCGTGGTCCGCTCGGCCACCGAACCCGAGGTGGGGGAGACCCTGCGCCTGCGCTTCGCCGAGGACGGCCTCAGGGCCACGGTCGACTCCCTGGACGGCACCGCCGGGCCCGAGCCGGGGCCCGTGCAGCCGGAGGCCGTGGCACCCGAAACCGCGGAGCCCGCGCCCGCCAAGTCCCGGAGCGCCAAGGCCGGCGGGGCGAAGTCCGGGGGCACCAAGGCCGCAGGAGCCAGGACAGGCGCCTCGAGGAAGAAGCCCGCTTCGGGCGGGTCCCGGGCCGCGAAGAACAAGCCGGAGACCGCCGCCGACAACGGCACCACGGACACCACAGAGGGGGAGTAGGCATGGCCGACAAGAGCGAGGCCCCGGAACTGAGCTACGAGGAGAGCCGGGAGGAGCTGAACAGCGTCGTCCGCAGACTGGAGTCGGGCGGCCTCACCCTCCAGGAGTCCCTGGCGCTGTGGGAGCGGGGGGAGGAGCTGGCCCGTATCTGTGAACGCTGGCTCGAGGGCGCCCGCGCCAAGCTGGCCGCCGCCATGGACGAACGCCGTGCGGACGAACCCCAGGACCCCGACACGCCCTTCTGACCGGACCCGCACCGCTGTGCCGGTCGGCGGGCCCCGGTGCTCCGCTGCCGGGGCCTACTTGCGGCCGTTGAGTTCGTCGCCGAGGGTGCGCAGGTTGCCGGGCAGGCCGCGGAAGACCGCGACGACCAGGACCAGCGCCGTGCCCAGGAACAGCCACGGGGCGACCTCGGCCAGGCGGGAGGCCAGGCCGAGGATGAGGACCCGGGCGAACCCCTCGTTGCCCAGGGCCAGCAGGCTCTCGGCGGCGACCACGGCGACGAAGTAGGCGATCGGCGGGCTCACCGACAGCGACAACAGGTCGTTGGGGCGGACCAGGGCCGCGGTAGCCAGGCACGCGAGGGTGAAGGCGACCCCTGGGACGGCGGGTGTGGACGCCAGGTGGGCGATCATGGTGCCGGCGAAGCTGAACACCACGATCAGCAGGACCCCGCCCCGTCCGGTCAGACGCGGCGGGCTCCCTTCGGCCGGCCGGGCCGGTTTCGGTTCGGCGGTCCGGGCCGCGTTCGGGTGACTGCGCGTCGTCCTGTCCGCGCTCGGTTCCTCCCGGCCGCGACCGCTGGACCGCACGAAGTACGGGGCTTGTCCGGGCTCCGGACTGTCCGACTTGCGCGGGGGCATGGTCGTGCGCCTCCCAAGTTTGTTACTCACAGTGTTTAGTGTGTCACTTCTCGTGAAGTATCGGGGGTCATTCCTGGGATCGTGTCGTCATTTCGGCCACTTGCCCCTTCCGGGTCGAACGCGGCTTCCACCCCTTGGACGCCGGGATATCCCCGCCTGGTTCTGGCCGGTTCCAGACACATGGCCGTTTCGTCACTCTCCGTGAACAGTCTCCTGGTGATCTTTTTGGGGCGAACCGTTGTGGCGGTTACCCCCACGCCGAATACCGGCAAAATCGGCCGCGTCCGCGACGCCCGGAACGGACATGTCCGACTCGGGCGGCGTCAGGTCCGTGAGCTCCGGTGCCGCCACCGTACGCGGCCGCTCCGTCACCCCCGAGAGCCGGTCCAGGTCACCGTCGACCAGGCCCAGCTCGCCGAACCGCCGCGCGGTCACCAGCACCCGGCTCTCCAGCGACCCCACGGTCTGGTTGTAGGCGCCCACCGTGCGGTTCAGCGCCCGGCCCAGCCCCTCCACGTGCCCGCCCAGCGTCGCGAGCCGCGCGTGCAGCTGCTTGCCCAGGTCGAACACCTCGCGGGCGTTCTCGCTCAGCGCCTCCTGCTGCCACGCGTACTGCGCGGTCCTCAGCAGCGAGATCAGGGTGGTCGGCGTCGCGATGTGCACCCGCCGCGCCATCGCGTACTCCAGCAGCTCGGAGTCGTACTCCAGCGCCGGGGCCAGGAACGCCTCACCCGGGATGAACAGCACCACGAACTCGGGTGCCGGGGTGAACGCCGCCCAGTACGACTTCGCCGCCAGCTGGTCCACGTGGGTGCGCACGTGCCGGGCGTGCGCGCGCAGCCGCTCCTCCGCACCCGGGCCCTCCCCGGCCTCCACCGCGTCCAGGTAGGCGGCCAGCGGCACCTTGGAGTCCACGACGACGTTCTTGCCGCCCGCCATCCGCACCACCATGTCCGGGCGCTGCGCCCCGGACACCGCCTGCTCCTCGAAGTCGCAGTGCGCGGCCATCCCGGCCAGCTCCGCCACCCGGCGCAGCTGGAGCTCACCCCACCGGCCGCGCGCCTCGGGCCTACGCAGCGCCGTCACCAGTGACTGCGTCTGGTCCCGCAGACGGTCCGAGCCCTCGCGCACGTACTCGACCTGCTTGGCCAGCTCCGCGTGCGCGGCGGCCCGCCCGGCGTCGACCTCCCTGAGCTGCGCCTCCACGCGGTTCAGGGTCGCCGTGAGCGGTTCCACCATCCGTTCGACGGCGCGCCGCCGCTCGTCCAGGTCGCCCCCGGCCTCCGCGCTGACCGCCCGCAGCCGCCCCTCGGCGAGTTCGAGGAAGCGCTGGTTGGTCTGGTCCAGGGCCTGCGCGGACAGCGCGCGGAACCGGTCCGCGAGCTGTTCCTCCACGTAGGCGGCGCGTTCCTCCGCCGCCCGGGCGTCCGCGCGGGCCTCGGCGTCGCGGCCGCGGGCGAGCATCCAGCCCACGGCGGCGCCGATGGCCAGTCCGACGAGGAGTACGAGTACGAGTGCGAGGGCGTCCATGGCGCCATGCTCTCAATCCCCGGGGGCCGCGTGCTTCCCAACGCGCAGGATTTCGGACAGCAGGGCGGCCGGGGCGGGCGCGGCCGCCTCCTCCGGGAACGGGCCCGTTGGCCGAACCCGGCCATGGCCGGGGGTTGCCGGAGCCGGGGTGAACCCGCACGCTTTCCGGAATCCCCGTGACGTCCGCTGTTCCCCGGAGAAAGGCCCGACATGCGCCTCGCCACCCACACCAGTGGAGACGGAGACCGTACCGCCCTCCTCGTGCACGGCGGCTCCTCCCTGCACCGAACCTGGCACGCGGTCGAGGAGGTGCTCGTCCGACGCGGCTACCGGGTGGTGGGTGTGGATCTGCGCGGACACGGCGGGAGCCCGCGCGGTGAGTACTCGACGGAGGCGCTCCGCCAGGACCTCGTCGACACCCTGCCGGTCGGAGCCGACCTGGTCATGGGCCACTCCATCGGCTGTGTGGCGCTGTCCCTGGCCCTGGGCCACCTGTGTCCGGACCGGGCCGTCCACGTCGACCCGGCCTTTCGCGTCCCGCCGCTGCCCGACGGCGCGGGGGAGCGGATGCGGGAGGTGTTCGCCACCGCGGACGCCGCCCAGGTGCGCGAACTCCATCCGCTGTGGAGCGACGAGGACGTGCGGATCGAGCTCGAGGGCCTCGCCGCCGCCGACCCCGCCTTCCACACGTGGGTGGGCGAACACTTCGCGGGGACGGACCACTTCCCGAAGACGGCCGAGGTCCCCTCCCTCGCGGTGATCGCGGGCGTGGGTTCGCCGATCGGCCCCGAGGGCGCCCGGATCCTGGCCGACCGCGGCTTCACCGTCCGCACGGTGGAGGGCGCCGGACACTGCGTGCACCGCGACGACCTGCCGGGTCTGCTCACCGCCCTCGACGGCTGGATCTGACCGGTTCCGGGCTGCGGCCGCCGCCGACGCGGTGGCGCCGGCCAAGAGGGCGCGGAGCTCCGGGCCGCGAACGGGAGGGCCTCCGGAGCGAGGAGTGTCCTACCGGGTCAGTCGGGTCGTCCCCGGCAGGCCCTGAGGGCCTTGCGCCACAGGGTGACGGACTCCCAGAACTCGCTCGGGGGCTCCTCGGGGGCGAGCATCCACATGCGCTCCCAGGCGGGGGAGGCCCGGCCGGAGATCTCCGTGCGCGGCTCGTAGGGCGGGTCTCCGCTGATCGGGAACCACAGGTACTCCAGCGGGTCGATGAGGGCCATGAGGCGCTCCTCCAGGCCCCGGTCGGGGCGCACCTTGGTCAGGACCCAGGGGCGGTAGCGGCGCAGGACCTCCAGCCCTCCGGCGACCACGTCCGGTTCGGTTCCGGCGGTGTCGATCTTGACCACGGTGGGGTAGGCCGCCGCGGTCTCGTTCCAGCGGGACAGGGTGGCCGTGGGCACGGTGACGTGCGTGAGCCCCGTCCGGGTCGTGTGGACCAGCCGGTTGCACATGTCGTTGTGCAGGGCGCGGCGCAGGTGCCCGGTGCCGTTGTGGTTGCTCAGGGCCAGCTCGACCACGGTGAAGCCGAGGTCGGCGGAGGTGGAGACGGCACGCGCGGCGGAGGCGATCTCCGGGGTGGGTTCGAAGGCGAAGACGGGGCGGCGGGTGCGCGCGGCGGCCAGCATCGAGTACACCCCGACCCCCGCGCCGATGTCGAGGACGGCTCCGGGGCGGGTGTGGTCGAGGATCGCCATGAAGTTGGCGAGGCTGTCGGGTTCGTGCCTGGCCAGGCCGGAGACGGCCAGCCGGCGGGGGACGGTCAGGTCTCCGGGCAGCTGAAGGGTGAGGGTGTCGGGTCCGACCCGGCGGCGGTCGTCCGCGGGGCGGGGCAGGGCCAGGGAGAAGCGGCGGTTCCACGGCGGCACCCGGGCCGGGTCCAGTCCGCCGAACCGCCTGGGCAGGTGGACGCGGATCTGCCGGGTGGCGAAGCGCACGATCGGGTACCGGTGCACGAGCGCGCGTAGCTGGTCCTGGACCACAGTGTCATCCCCTCAAAAAAGAACGGTGCCGCGGTGGCTGCTGCCGGGACGGCCGAGTGCCCCGTCCTTCGATGGGTGGTGCCGCGCGAGCCGGTGCCGTGCCTGTCCGACCCCCGCCCGCGGTGCCCGGCCGCATCCCGAACCTACTCTGAGTAGTCACTTCGGTGCAGTGTGTTTTGATGATTGCCTTTCGGCGCTGGTGTCTGCTTTCCGCCGGGGGCGGCGGGCGTCCGCTTTCCGGCGGCGACGGCTCGGCCGACCCGTTGGTCCGCATAGACTCTGACCTTGTGAGTCTGTCTATCGGGATCGTCGGCCTGCCCAACGTTGGCAAGTCCACCCTTTTCAACGCGCTGACCAAGAACGACGCTCTGGCCGCGAACTACCCGTTCGCGACCATCGAGCCCAATGTCGGAGTCGTGGGCGTGCCCGATGCCCGGCTCGCGAAGCTGGCCGAGATCTTCGGCTCGGCGAAGATCTTGCCTGCCACGGTGGACTTCGTCGACATCGCGGGCATCGTGCGCGGCGCCTCCACAGGTGAGGGCCTGGGTAACAAGTTCCTCGCCAACATCCGCGAGAGCGACGCGATCTGCCAGGTCATCCGGGCCTTCGAGGACGCCGACGTCACACACGTCGACGGTGACGTCGAGCCCTCCCGCGACATCGAGACCATCAACACCGAGCTGATCCTCGCCGACCTCCAGACCCTGGAGAAGGCGATTCCGCGCCTGGAGAAGGACGCCAAGCGCAACGCCAAGGACAAGGACTCCCAGGAGCTCCTCAAGGCCGCCAAGGCCGCGCAGGAGATCCTCGACGAGGGCGTCTCCCTGTCCCAGGCCAAGGACGTGGATCTGGACCGGCTGCGTGAGCTGAGCCTGCTCACCGTCAAGCCGTTCATCTACGTGTTCAACCTCGACAGCGACGAACTCGGCGACGAGGCCCTGCGCGCCAAGCTCCAGGAGCTGGTCGCCCCGGCCGAGGCCATCTTCCTCGACGCCAAGATCGAGGCGGAGCTGGCCGAGCTGGAGGACGACGAGGCCCAGGAACTGCTGGAGTCCCTCGGCCAGACCGAGTCCGGCCTGGCCCAGCTCGCCCGGGTCGGCTTCTCCACCCTGGGGCTGCAGACCTACCTGACCGCAGGGCCCAAGGAGACCCGCGCCTGGACGATCGACCAGGGTGCCACCGCCCCCGAGGCGGCCGGGGTCATCCACACCGACTTCCAGCGCGGCTTCATCAAGGCCGAGATCGTCTCCTTCGACGACCTGGTCGCGGCCGGGGACATGCAGTCCGCCCGCTCCGCGGGCAAGGTCCGCATCGAGGGCAAGGACTACGTGATGGCCGACGGCGACGTGGTGGAGTTCCGCTTCAACGTCTGATCCGAAGCCACACGGGGGCGGGCCGAGTTCTCGGCCCGCCCTATCCGCGCCGACACGCGCCCGCCGGCCCGCCCAGGGCTAGGCGCTGTTTCCTGGACGGTTCCTCGGATGAGCCCGCACGCGCTGTCGGTACCGGAGAGGCGACTCGCCCACAACACGCTTGAACGCTGTGCTGAAGGCGCCCTCGGACGCGTAGCCCAGCTCCGAGGCCAGGGCTGAGACCCGGGCGTTGCTGTCCCGCAGTGCGCGTCGTGCGAGCAGCATGCGCCAGCGGCTGAGGTAGGTCAGCGGCGGTTCACCCGCCGCCTTACGGAAGCGCTGGGCGAAGGATGTGCGCGACATGGCGGCGGCGCGTGCGAGATCATGGAGACCCCACGGCTGCTCCGGATGTTCGTGCATGAGGTCGAGTGCGGGCCGTAGCCGTTCATCCTGAAGGACACCGAGCCATCCCGCGGGGAGTTCGGAGCTATCGGCGTAGGCCCTCAACACCTCCAGCAGTAGGAGTTGGCCGTGTTGGCGGATCGCGAATGCTGAACCGGCCCGACCTTCGGTCACCTCGTCGAGGAGGCGGTGAAGGCTGCCGCGCAGGGGAGCCGAATCCGCTGCCGACGTTCGAACGAGCGCCGCCGGCGGCAGGACGTTCAGCAGCAGTGCCCTGCCGACAGGGGTGAGTTCGATGCGACCGCCCACGATGACATCGTCCGCCTCACGATCCGCCGCGATGAGACGAGCGGAGGAGAAGTCCTCCTCGGGCGTGATTTCATGGCGTGCTCCGTCACCTGAACCGCCTTCGATCTCCAGCCACGATCTGTCGTTCAAAATGACGACGTCCCCTGGCCCGAGTGAGATCGGGGCCGT
Organism: Nocardiopsis ganjiahuensis DSM 45031; assembly: GCF_000341085.1. GTDB lineage: Bacteria > Actinomycetota > Actinomycetes > Streptosporangiales > Streptosporangiaceae > Nocardiopsis > Nocardiopsis ganjiahuensis. Next base: position 20,495 of record NZ_ANBA01000018.1, read on the forward strand.
GATGCCGTCTGTGTCGAGCCGGGCGCGACCGCACACCACGGCGACGAATTTCAGCGGAATGCGGACTTCGGCGCGGCTGACCCATCGGCCCCGCACGGCGATACCGCCGGAGAGCACGCCACGAACCTCGACGAGATCCAGCACCTCGGACAGACGATCAGTGACCATGTCCGTACTCTCGCGTAAGAAAACGGGACTGACAACCATTCACAGTGCGCACTCGGCTGGCGAGGATGGTGGCATGGCTGAGAACACCGCACACAAACAGCACCCCGTGGGCTCGGGGTTCACCGCCTCGGCGACAGCGCAGGACGTCCTGGCGGGCATCGACCTCTCGGGTAGGAACGCCGTCATCACGGGAGGGCACGCCGGAATCGGGCTGGAGACCACGCGCGCACTGAGCAGAGCCGGGGCCTCGGTGACCATCGGTGCGCGCGACCCGGGACGCGCGGCAGAGGCGGTGAAGGGGATCGAGCGAGTCGGGGTCGGTCGGCTTGATCTCCTCGACCCCGCGTCGATCGACGCCTTCGCCGCCAGCTTCGTCGAATCGGGGCGACCGCTGCACATTCTGATCAACAACGCCGGCTCTCCCCCTGGGGAGCTCGTACGGGACGTACGCGGCTACGAGGCGCAGTTCGCGACCAACCACCTCGGCCACTTCCAGCTCACCCGGGCGTTGCTGCCGTCGCTACGAGCAGCTCAGGGTGCACGTGTCGTCAATGTGTCCTCGGGAGCACAGCGGTTCTCCGACATCTTGTGGGATGACCCGAACTTCCAGGTCACCGAGTATTCACCCGGCCTTGCCTACGCGCAGTCCAAGACCGCGAACGTCCTGTTCGCGGTCGGACTCGACCACCGGTGGGCGGAGGACGGGATCCGTGGGTACGCCGCCCATCCAGGTGTCGTCGTCGGTACCAACTTGAACAGCGCGGCGGGTGGGGAGGCGCTGCGCGCCCAGGGCCTGATCGATGAGTCCGGGCACCCGGTCATCGACCCCGAACACGGGAAGAAGACGCCGCAGCAGGGAGCCGGCACCATCGTGTTCGCGGCTACTAGCCCATTGCTCGCCCGGATCGGCGGTGTCTATCTCAAAGACAACGACATCTCGCCCTTGGACGATGAGCCGAGGCCGATGTCCGCAGCCAGTCCTCCGGCAGAGGTCATGTCACATTCCATCGACCCGCGATCGGCGCAGCGCCTCTGGGAGTTGAGCGAGCAGCTCCTCGAGGCGCCGACGCGATCGAACTGAGAGTTCATTCGGAGAGGCACCGGGTGGTTCCCTGGAGCAGCGGGACGGGCACGGGCCTGAATGATCGAGTTGTCGTCGCCGTGGTGGCCAAACCGGTGCTGCGCGCCGGGAGCGTGCCGCTGTCCCGCAACTCCTGGTCGGGAACCTCCTCGGTCCGGGGCCTGGGTGATCGGCGCGGTGTTCGCCGCGGTCGGGGTGACCTTCTGTGGCGCGCTGGTGGTGGGTCGGCCGCCGCGATCGGACCGGATACGGCGACCGGCCGGCTACCGGGGCCGTAGCCGCAGGGCGTCCATGCCGCCGTCCACGGCCAGGATTCCGGCGGGGATGTAGCCGGAGATATTGAGCGCGGCGTTGGACTCGGCGCGCCGGCCCGGAGAGATGCGCGTGGCGATGAGTGTGAGGCCGGCGAGCTGGCCGAGTCCCTGGGCGGTGCCCGCAAGCAGCGCGGCCACAAGGAAGATCGGCCACCACGGCGTCACCGTCACAGCCAGGGCAAGCATCCCCATCGAGGCCACAGCGGCGATGGAACTGAGTGCGAGATGGGAGCGAGTGTTGAGGCTTCCCGCAGCGAATTGGATCCCGGTTGCGAGCAGGAACATGGCGCAGGCGACGACCCCGGCGATCAAGGGGTCCGGAGCGCCGATGGGGCGGGCCAGCACCGATGGTCCCAGCGAGAGCACGAAAGACGTTGCTGTGATGCCCGGGCCGAAGGTCGCTGTACCCCACAGGAGCTCACGTTTGCGATCACGTGGGGGCGTCGGTCAGCGAAGGAGTCGTTCATGCGTGCGTCCGACGTGCGCTGGCTGTGCCAGCGGCAATTGCGTGCTGACTGCCAGGGCCGCGATTCCCAGCGCCGTGACGATGGCGAAGGTCCACAGCTGCGGTGTGGCGGTGGTCTTCGCGGTAATGCCCGAGAGCATCGGGCCGAGTCCTGCGCCAAGCACCATAGAGGCGGACGCGATGAGCCCTCCGGCTCTCTTGCTGGCGGTCGGGGCGACATCGACGACCGCGGCCATTCCCGCGGTCACAGCGCCGCCAACGGCCATGCCGGCGAGCAGGCGGGCTGCTAAGAGCCAAAGCACGCCTTGGGCCAGCAGGAACAGCGCACCGGACAGGATCGCGACCAGCATCGCGGGGATCAGGACCAGGCGACGTCCGTATCGGTCCGCGAGCCGTCCTGCGACGACCAGCGTCCCCACTAGGCCGACCATGTAGCAGGCGAAGATTATGGTGAGTACCCCTGAGGAGAAGCCCCACTGCCGCTGCCACTCGACATACAGCGGCGTCGGTGCGTTGGACAGCACGAACACGGACACGACCGTCAGTGCTGCTGCCAGGGACCAACCGAGATTCCGCTGTTCGACTGCTCTCATCACCTGCACCGCCTAGTTCGAAGTTCCTCGTAGTTGTACGAATTGAGTCGAACTTACCATCAGTACGAAGAATCTCGTACATCGAGTAGACTGCGGTCATGCACACACTTGCGCAGACCTACATGCTGGGCGAGGCTCCGGGCGAACTCCCCGGCCGGCTGCCCGAACCGGCGGCTGAGAACATCCGCCTTGAGCGCGTCATGGGCGTGCTGGCCGAGCCTTTGCGGCTGACGATCGTGCAGCGACTCCTGCTGGCATCTGAAGACTTCGATCAGACCTGCGGGTGGTTCGGCTTCGACCGCCCGAAGTCCACGCTGACCCACCATTTCAAGGCGCTGCGCGAGGCCGGCATCATCACGCAGCGCCAGTACGGCCTCGAGCGACGCAGTCGAGTCCGCCTCGAAGACCTGAACGCCCGCTTCCCCGGTCTCGTCGATCTCGTACTCAACTGGACGCCCGACGCGACCTGAAGCGTCTCGTCAGCAGAGCTGCAGAGGTTGCTTCGTGCCGGAACTCAGTTGAATTTAGGTTCAATACTTAAAAATCGCCTGGCAGATCAATACTTTTGCCAGTGTCGCGGCCATAACTTCTCCCAAAATCTGACAGCAGTGCTGGACACGTGCAAAACCAGGCATCATCGGGACTGCCGCACGGAGCAGTAGCCAGGTTGGCCAAGCCATCGCACGAGTCGAGCATGGAGGAGGAGCCTCGACATGAGCCTGAAAGATGAACTGGACGGGTACGTCCAGAAGACCGTCGACGAGCAGTGGGAGCGTCGCGCAGGTCAGAAGGTGCCCGACGCCGATGACCTTCCCCTGAAGAACCTTGCCGTCGAGCTCGACGCAACGGTCCTCTACGCGGATCTTGCGTCTTCCACGAAGATGGTCAAGGGGTATAAGGACTGGTTCGCCGCTGAGATCTACAAGAGCTACCTCTACTGTGCTGCGAAGATCATTCGGGCGCGGGGTGGCATCATCACCGCCTACGATGGGGACCGTGTGATGGGTGTGTTCATCGGGGACTCGAAGAACTCCGACGCCGCGAAGTGCGGGCTGCAGATCAATTGGGCATCCAAGAACATCGTGGCAGCGAAGATCGCCGAGAAGTACCCGAAGAGTACCTTCGTGCTCAAGCAGCGGGTTGGCATCGACACCTCGAAGCTTTTCGTCGCCAGAACAGGCATCCGAGGCAGCAACGACTTGGTGTGGGTTGGGAACGCGGCAAACAATGCGGCGAAGCTGGCCGCGCTCGAGCCTCGCTACCCGACCTACATCACCGCCGATGTCTACAGCAGGCTGAGCGAGGCCTCGAAGCTCGGGGGTGACCCGAAGCGGAGCATGTGGACTGACCTGGGAACCTCCGACATGGGCTATCAGATCTACGGGTCGACGTTTTGGTGGTCGATCTAACGTCGGATCTCAACCGAGGGCGCTGATCCACTCGTTCATCGGCGGGATGATGGGGTTCCCCTGGTGCACGGTTCCGATGCCGGACGTCCACTGCGGTCGGAGCAGACCCTGGTTGTTCTCGTTCAGGTTCGAGTAGAGGACATCACCCACGAAGATCGGGCTCGATCCCCAGCCACGCCCTGCCAGATGCGCCAGATGGGCTGCTCTGTTGACGACGTCCCCCATGTACACGACGTCGTTGATCGTGCTGCCGCTATACCCGGCCTTGATCATGAGGACTCGCCCGTACTCGACACCGATGCCGATACCGAGCTGGGTGATCCCTGCCTTCTCGTAGTGGTGGTTGAGGAGCTTCAGGAGGGTATTGGCCTGTGCAGCGATTGCGAACACATCGTCGATGTGATTGACCTGCGTCGTCTTGTAGGAGGCCCACACGCAGTCGCCGACGATATTCACCTCGCGCACGTAGGGGTCGGAGTTGAGGACAGCGACCATCTCCGAGATGAATGACCGATAGATCTTCGCAAGAACGGGCCGCTTGTGCTTCGACATCAGGCCGGAGGAGTCTCGGATGTCAATGAAGATCGCCGAGCACATTCCATAGAAGCCGTTCGCGAACGTGAGCTTGTCCCGGTCGGGGAGCCCGTCAACCTCCTCGTACGCCCCCGCCGGCTGATCCAGGATCGATTTGATCCGGGCCGAGCTGGCCGTCCAGTCGTATGGTCTGTAGTTGCCGTCCATCTGCGCCCTAGCTGTTCGTGTTGCCGATGACGAGGGCCAGGATCGCGATCGCGGCACCTGCAGCGAGTGCGCACCGGATGGCCCGCTTTGCGGCGGTTGCTTTCACCGTGGCGATACGCGCATTGACATGGATCTGATCTGCGAGATCCTTCGTCAGCCCGACAGGATCAGAGGTCAGAGTGTGGAGCACCTCGCTGTACTCCTGCCGTTTGCCCCTGAAGTTTCGATCGATGCTGGCAAAGAACAGCCTGTTGATCGCGTCCCGATCTGCATCCTTGTCCTTCACCCGCGGTGTCAGCGTCCATCCACACAAAGCGCCCGTGATGACCAGCAAGAGGCACGCGATGACAACCAGACTGTCGAACACCGCAGTCCGATGAGTGAAGTCCTTTGCGAGGTTGAATGTCGTCGTCGCCATCACCCCGGTGAAGGCCAGCGTCACACCGGCCTTCGCATCCGAGTGGCGAATCCACTCGTTCATCAATGCGAGTGTCTTCCATGCATGGTCCGGGTTCGGCTCGGGGGAGCTGACGGGCGTGGGCAAGTCGTGTGAACGGCCCTCGGTGGCCCGTCGTCCTCCGAGCCAGGACGGCATTCGAAACATGGCTCTAGGGTACTAACGAGTTGGTGCGTGATAGCGGGTGAGGCATGGTGATCCCGTCCGCGGTGCTTTTCAGATGTTCGCAGTGCGGTCGGAGACCGGCCCGGCGATGGCCTGATAGGTGGCGGGGAGGTTCTCACTCCGATGGGTCCAGCGCATCAGTTGCTTCCAACGTTTGTGGTCGGCCAAGGCGTGTTCGACGGTGATGCGGTCCAAGGAGTGCGCGTGACGATGGTGTTTCCACCGCTCGTGGAACTCGGGCAGAGCACTCTTGTTCGTTTTGCGTAGCGGGGTGATGGCCTTCCCCGGGTGGTCGCGTCGCAGGCCGAGGTAGCCGTCGTCGAGCAGCACCTCCACCTGCGGGAAGTTCCGGAAGCAGGAGTCGATGCCCTCGGTACGCACCGCGGTGGCGTCGTGCATCCTCCCGGGGCGCATCGCATCGGTCCACAACGTGCGCCCGCGATGGTCGGCGACCACCGTGGCCTTCATCGTGTTCTGCTTCTTCTTTCCCGACACGAACGCGCGTCGCCCACCCCGGCCCGCACGGGGCCTGCGCACCTGGATCTCGGTGGCGTCCAGTCGGAGTTCGACGCCTTCGGCTTGGGCGTAGGCGAACACGTCCTCCACGGTACGCAGACGTATCCCTGGCCGGTCGGGGACCGCGCATCCGCGCTCGGCCAACAGGGCTCGGATCTGGCCCACGGCACGTGTGACGGTGGAGCGGTCCACCCCGAACAGTAGTCCCAGCACTGCGTGCGGCAGGTCGTGGCGCAGATGGATCAGGGTGACCACCAGGCGGTCGGTGAAGACCAGGCGGTGTCGGGCGCCCGCCCCGGTGTCCTGTTTCCTCCGCCCCGGTGCCGGTGCCGGTGGTCTTCGACGGCTGTTGCCCAGGGGTGGGCTAGCTCCTCGATGAGCGCGGCCAGGTGATGCTGGGATATGCCGGTGAGCCAGGGGTGGGCCAGGACCGCACGATTGACCTTGATCGTCACGACCAGAGCATGCTACGACTCTTCAGTGGTGCCTCACCCGCTATCACGCACCAACTCGTAAGGACGGCCCATGTGCCACGGGACCCCTCGGTTGCACGAGTGTCTCGACTTCAAGATGCGCTAACTGGCTGTCCCGAGGCTGAGCTTAAAGAGGTCTTGCACAGCTGTCCCCACACCTACAGGGCGGCCGCGTCGGACGCACCGCCTGTCGAACCCAGAGGTTGGTATCCGTGGCGACGTGGTGGAGTTCCGCTTCAACGTCTAGTCGGGCCCCGTGTCGGACGAACCCCTGGGGGAAGAAGTGACGGACGCCATGACGCGTGCCCGCTTCGTTGCGTTCGTACGGGACGCGCGGCAGGGCGTGGTCGCCACCATCGACGCCGACGGCCACCCGGAGGCAGCGCTGGTCGGTGTCGCTGTCACCGACGACGGCGAACTCGTCTTCGATTCCCCCAACGGGACCCGCAAGGTCGCCAACATCCGGGAGAAGCCCCGCGTCGCGCTGGTGATCGGCTGGGACGACGGCGTCTCGGTGCAAGTCGAGGGAGACGCCGACATCCTCGCGGGCCCGGAGCGGGAGGCCTACGGGCGCGCCTACCTCGCGCAGTTCCCGGGTTCGCGCGTGCTCGACGAGGATTTCGCGGTGGTGCGCGTCGTGCCCGGGTGGCTGCGCTGCTACGACGCCCGGTCGGAGCCGCCGACGGTGGTGGAGAAGGTGTGCTGGTGAAGCGCGTCCGGCGCGAGGCGGCCTCGTGAAGCTCCGCTTCGACGTCCGATCCGTCAGCATGTGATCCACCGAACCCACGAGTTCACGCGGGGGCGGGCCGAGCCATCGGCCCGCCCCCGTCGTTTTCCCGGTGCCGAGAGCCGGGCCGGGGCACGGCCGTCAGCGGCTCCGGCGCTGAGTCGGCTTCGGGGATGACGCCCGCAGCGGCACCGGATCGCCCGTCAGGCGAGCTCGCGGGCCTGTGCCGCTGAGGTGACCAGGTCGCTCTTGCCCAGCGCCTCGCCGGCCTGCAGGGCGGCCGTCCAGGTGTCGGTGTCGGCGACGGCGGCCCAGTTCGAGTGGAGCAGCGCCATGAGCGTCTCGTGGACCTGCCGTGCGGGCGCGCTGCCGGCGTCGTTCGCGAGGCCGACCGCCCCGGTCGCGTCGGAGAGGACCTCGACGGCGAATCCGAGCGGCTCGGCGGCGGCCGCGGAGGCGATCACGCAGTTGTTGGTCATGTATCCGACCAGGGTGATCGTGTCGATGCCCTCGTCACGCAGCCACGCCTCGAGGCCGGTGCCCGCGAAGACGCTGGAGAACTGCTTGCCGATGCGCTTGGACGCGCGCTCCTCGTGGGCGGCGACCTCGGGGTGGTTCTGCCAGGTCGCCGACTCGGCGGCGAAGACCGGGGACTCCGCGGGGAGCTCGTGCTGGACGAGCACGACCGGGACGCCGGACTGCTCCGCGGCATCGAGTGCGGCCCTGATGCGAGCGATCGACTCGCCGCGGGCGGGGTGCTGGATCGGGAGGAGCCCTTCGAAGTACTCCTGCTGGGCGTCGACGACGATGAGGGCTCGGCGTGGTGCGGTCATGGTGTTCTCCCTTTCATGGGGTGCGGGACGGACGGGTCTTCAGGTGCGCGGAAGGTCGTAGTGGTCGGCGATCAGCTCGACCCCGTGCCGGTCGAGCTCGGCCGAGTGCCCGCTGACGACGAGCATGATCTCGTCGACACCGGTGCGTTCGTGCAGGGATTCGAGGCGGTCGGCGACCGTGGCGGGGGTGCCGTGGAAGCTGAGGTCGACATAGGTGTCGAGGACCTGCCGTTCCTGCGCCGTGGCCTGGTAGGCGTCGACCTCGTCCGGCGGCAGCAGGAGGTAGCCCTTGCGTGTGAACATGCGCAGCATCGCCATGGCGGACGTCGCTGCCTGGCGCTTCGACTCGACCGGGACATCGCTGACCGCGACGGGCACGCTGACGAGCGTGCGGGGCTCGGCGAGCACCTCGGAAGGCTGGAACTCCTCGCGGTAGAGGCGCAGAGCCGTGTCGATGTCGGCGTCGCCGAACTGCAGTGCGAACGCGTACGGCCGACCGAGCCGCGCGGCCAGCCGGGCGGAGTACGGCGAGGAGCCCAGCATCCAGATCTCCGGTCCCGTCGACGGCTCGGGCACTCGGTTCTGAGCCGCCTGCCACGGGCCGGGCACCGCGTGCACGGACCGGTACGGATGCCCTGGCGGAAAATCGTCGCCGAGGAACCCGAGCAGCTCGAGCACCTGTTGCGGGAAGCCGTCATTGGCGTCCGCGCCCCGCCGCAGCGCGGCGGCGGTCGCGCCGTCGGTGCCGGGCGCGCGGCCCAGGCCCAGGTCGATCCGCCCGGGAGCCAGCGCGTCGAGCATTCCGAACTGCTCCGCGATCAGCAGCGGCGCATGGTTCGGGAGCATCACCCCTCCCGCGCCGAGGCGGATGCGCGTCGTCTCGGCGATGAGCCGGGCGACCATCAGCGGCGGTGAGGACACGGATGTCGCCCCCATCGCATGGTGCTCCGACATCCAGAACCGGTGGAACCCCCGCCGGTCCGCCGTCCGGGCCAGCGCGACGGTGCCCGCGAGCCCTTCCTCCGCCGTCGTTCCGACGCCTGTTCCGCCTCCGGCGAGCACGGACAGTGCGAACGGCGCGGTGCCTACTGATGCTTCGGTGCGCATGCGGAAACTCGAATCTCATGGAAGATGTCATTGTTTGGCATGAGCAGATGCTAGCAGAGACATCACGCGAAAATGCGGCTGATACCATGAGAATCATGATGGAGACAGCTCAGCCGACCGTGCCCGGCGTCGAGGAGCACCCGTGTCTCGCCCTGGTCAACAGCGTGAGCGACTCGGGCCGGGGCGGGTGGCGTGACGAGTTGGCCACACCTGAGGCCCTGAGGGCGTGGCTGCTGGATCGCGATCTGATCGTTCCGGGCGCCGTGCTGCAGGAGTACTGCCGGGGCCGGATCGTGGCGTTGCGCGAGAACCTGCGGGACCTCTTCACCGCGCACATCGGGGGAGGTGCCCCTCCGCTCGAGGCGGTGCAAGCCCTCAACCGCGCGCTGACCAGCGCCCCCGGAGCCCTGCTGCTGCGCTACGAACCGGGGACGGGGTTCACCCGCAGCGCCGACCACCCGGTGACGCAGGTCGTCGAGCACGTCATGGCTCTCGTCGCCGAGGACGCCGCCGCGCTGCTCACCGGAGACGACGCGCCGAAGCTCGCGTCCTGCGAGGCGGAGGGGTGCCTGTGGTTCTTCCTTCGCACACATGCGCGACGGCAGTGGTGCTCGACCCGCTGCGGCGACCGGGTGCGCGCCGCGCGATCCTACGCCCGCAAGCGCGTGCGGAGCTCAGCGCAGAGCTGAGCGCCGCACGCGGACACGGGTCGCCGGTCGGGCTTCCACACGGCCGCGGACGCCACGCCCAGGGTGACGAGACCGAGTCGTTGGTCCATGGCGGGCACCCCAAGGGGTCGTGGGAGGGGTGTGGGCTACGCGTCCTCGGGGAGCTGGTGGGCGAGGCCGTCGAGGACGAGTTCGAGCCCGGCGTCGAAGTCCGCTCGTACGGCCGCTCCGGCGGGTTCGTCCGAGGGCAGGAGCGCGGCCGAGGCGAGCATCTCCGCGGTGTGCGGGTAGTGCTCGGGGGTGACGAGCGCCCTCAGCGCGCGTGCGTAGCCGTCCTTGTCCTCCGTCTCCGAGTGGTCGGAGCGCCCCTCCTCGAGGTCCTGCGCGAGCAGGGCGGAGTGGCGCACGAAGCCGGTCAGCAGGGTGAGCACCATGAGCTTGTCGCCCCAGTCGAGCCCGGTGTCCGCCAGCTGCGCGAAGCCCCGCTCGAGCCAGGCGATCTGGTTCGGGCCGGACGGTGAACGGTAGATGGGGACCCGGGGGATCCAGGGCCGGTCCGTGTACAGCTCCCAGAGGTCGCTCGCCCAGAGCCGCATCCCCTCGCGCCACCCGGACGGCTCCGCCGCGGGCGTCCGGGGCGGGCTCGCCGCGTCCAGCATGAGCTGGAGCAGCTCCTGCTTGGAGCCGACGTAGCGGTAGAGCGACATCGGGGTCACGTCCAGCTCCTTGGCCACCTTCGGCAGCGTCGCCGCCTCCAGCCCCCCTTCGTCGGCGAGGCGCACGGCCGACGCGACGACCGTCTCGACGTCCAGGGTCGACCTGCGGCCCAGTCGCGCCGGTGCGGTCGGCAGCCGCCAGAGCCGGCGGAAGAAGTCGGGCACGGCGTCGTTGTTCATGCTTTCGCTCCTGGCGGCTTCTCGAACCCTGCGGTGTCCGGCCTGGTGGGGCCGGGTTGGAGCAGCTTATCTCAGTAATAAACTATACCTCATATAGTTTAAGTGTTATGGTTTCTCGCATGACGAGTCAGACAGGCATCCGCACGGTCGCCGAGCGCGGCCGGGTCCACGACGTCGACGCCCTGCGCGGGTTCGCGCTCTTCGGGATCTTCGCCGTCAACATCACCTTCATGGCGTCGGCCTATCCGGGGAACCTGGTCGACGACCCCTCGTTCGCCTCCCCGGTCGACGACGCCGCCCGCTTCGTGGTCTCGGCGCTGTTCTCGATGAAGTTCTACCTGCTCTTCTCCTTCCTGTTCGGGTACAGCTTCGTCCTCCAGACGGACGCCGCCCGGCGTGCCGGACGGGCGTTCGCTCCGCGGATGCTCCGCCGGATCGCGGGGCTGTTCGCGCTCGGCGCGGTCCACATCGTCCTGCTCTACGGCGGCGACGTCCTGACCACGTACGCCGTGGTGGCGCTCGTACTGCTCGCGATGCACCGGGTCCGTGACGAGGTGGCGCTCCGCACGGCCGGGATCATCTACGCGGTCGTGCTGGTCTCCCTCGTGGCGAGCGCGGCGTTCGTCGGCAGCGGCGCGTTCATGCCGAGCACCGGAGAGGCCCTGGCCGACGCGGCCGCCCAGACGCAGAACATGCTCGGGACGCCGGCCGACGTCGTGGAGCACAACCTCGGCGGGCTCGGGCTCCTCGTCCTGCAGGCCGTCTCACTCCAGGGGCCCACGGCGCTGGCGATGTTCCTCCTGGGCATGGTCGCCGCGCGTCGGCGCGTGTTCTCCGGGCTGGACGGCACCGAGCCGGTCCTGCGCCGGATCCAGCTGATCGGCTTCCCGGTGGGGCTCGCGGGCGGCGCGGTGTTCGCGCTGATGGGCGGTGCGGGCAGCACCCTGGCCACCGCCGTGAGCGTGGCGACGGCGCCGTTCCTGGCCGCCGCGTACGCGGCCACCCTGCTGCGGATCATGCACGGCCGCAGGACCGCCTGGGTCAGGAGCGTGCTGGCCCCGGTCGGACGCGTGGCGCTGACCAACTACCTGGCGCAGTCCCTGATCGGACTCCTGCTGTTCACCGGGATCGGCCTCGGTCTCGCCGGGCGGTTCTCCCCGCCCCAGCTGCTGCTGACGGTCCTCGTGGTGTTCGCGGTCCAGGCCGCGCTGAGCGCCTGGTGGCTGCGCCGGCACCGGTACGGCCCCGCGGAGTACCTGCTGCGCTGGTTCACGAACGCTCAGCGGCCGGTCCGCTTGCGGTAGCCGTCCGCCTCGACCGCGTCCGGCCTCTTCTCCGCCAGACCGGCCCGCAGCGCCCCGCGGTAGCCGAAGCACGCCACGACCAGTGCGGCGGCGCTCGCCACGGTGAGCAGCGGCCATTCGAAGGTCACACCGAAGCCGATCGAGAGCAGTCCCGCGGACAGGAGCGCGCCCACCCACCACCAGCGCCGGCCGCCCAGCGCGATCGCCCCGCCGACGGCCGCCCCGACGAGGGTTCCGACGAAGAGCAGGACCCCGAAGCCGCCGAGGCCGATGATCACGGGGAACAGCGAGTCCGGGGGATCGGTGTCGGTGTACAGGACCAGGGGAGCCCCGGCGCCCATGACGCACAGCACGCTCACGACGATCGCGGTGGTGGCCGCGAGGGTGAGCTTCGCGGTCCCGCTGAGCGGTTCGGAGTACCGGTCCAGGGTCGCCGACCACGAGCCCCACATGATCCAGCCGAAGCCCGCCAGGACGGAGCCCAGGAGCAGCGGCGCGAGGAACAGGGGGCTGCCGGGGGCCGCGTCGGTGAGGTTCAGAACGATGCCCAGCGGGATGCACAGCAGCAACAGCCCCACCCCCGCCAGCGCGCCGTACCCGAACCAGCGCTCCACCCGGCGCGCCGGATGCGTCTTCCCGACCCCGCGCCGCACGGGTCCGCCCCCGTCGCCTGACCGCCTGCTCTTGTCCATGGGCATCACTGTAGGAGCGCGGAGGACCCGGGACCAGGGGGGCGGGACCCGTGCTGACGCGCGGTCGGGTTCCGGTTCGGCGCCTCCGCGTTCGTCGGCGGGCCGTCCACGGCGTCGGCCGCTATCCGGGGCCGTCGCGGAGCCACGCTTCCATGTCGTCCCGGGCGGCGTTCGCCATCGGGGTCGGGTGGGCCGTGAAACCGTGCGGGGCTCCGGGGTAGACCCGTAGATCCACGTCGACACCCGCTGCCGAGAGCCGTGTCGCCATGGCCAGGTTGTCCTGGAGCAGGATGTCGTCCTCGCCTACGACCACCAGGGTCGGGGGGAGGCCCCTCATGTCGGCGTAGACCGGTGAGATGTCGGGGCGGGTGCGGTCGGGGGCCTGCCCCGCGTAGGCCTCGAGGAAGTACTCGTCGGCGATCAGCCGCCCGGCCGGGGTCTGCCCGCTGAGATCGTAGGTCCCGAACTGCAGCACGGCGGCACCGAACGCGTGTGTTCCCCGGTCGCGCAGCCGCAGGAGGGTGGTCATCGCCAGTGTCGCTCCCGCGGAGAACCCGCCGACGGCGAGCCTGCCGGTTCCGAAGCGGTCCTCGGCGTTCTCGGCGAGCCAGAGCGCCGCCGCCTCGCAGTCGTCGGGTGCCGCGGGCCAGGGGTGTTCCGGCGCCAGCCTGTAGTCCACGCTCACGACGGCGAAGCCGAGGGCGTCCGCGAGCCCGCGGTTCCGAACGTCGCCTGCGGCGGCCGATCCCATGTAGAACCCGCCGCCGTGCATCTCCAGGAAGACGCCCCGCGCCGGTCCGGCTCCGGGCCGGTGGATCCTCAGCGCCACCTCGTGCCCACCGGAGCGGACGAGTTCCTCGTCCACCGACAGCGGTGGGGACCCGGCTTTCGCGGCCTGGGCCCCGGCCCGGGCTCTGAGAGCGCGGAGCTCTTCCGGACCGCTCGGCCCCCGGCCCGCCGGCCGGTCCGTGTAGAAGTCCCGGGTCTCGTCGACGAGGGACGACAGGCGCGGGTCGATGAGGTCTTCCAGCCGGAACCTCATCGGGGCCCGCGCCGGGCAGAGCGGAGACGGCGGGTGAACGGCCACTGGTCCATGCGGGGCACCCTACGCCGCGGCACCGGCTCTCTCGATCCGGGGGCGTGCGTGGGCGAGCAGGCCCAGCACGATGAGGGTCTGCGCGGCGATGTAGGTGCCCATCACCCAGAACCCGCCCTGGGGCAGGTCCCAGCCGGGGGCGAAGGCGCGCAGCGCGATGAGGGCGTCCGAGACCAGGAACAGCGCGCCGCCCGCCGCCACCCACGGGTTCAGGCCGGTGGCCAGGACCGCCATCAGGCCGAGGACCAGTCCGTAGAGCAGAACGGGCACCAGCAGACCTCCCGTGTGCGGGGCGCACAGCCACACCAGGGCGGCCACGAAGCCGGCGTAGGGGACCAGGAGCGCCCGGCGGCGGTACAGGGCGCTCCGGGCGCGGTGGGGCCAGAAGGCCGCCACGTAGACCACCTGGGCGACCAGGAAGAAGCCCACCATGAGCAGGAACGCGGTGTCGCCGGAGGCGAGGGCCGGGGCGGTGTCGCCGAGCCAGGAGAACACCAGGGCGACGAGGGCGAGGCCGAGCAGTCGGCCGCGCGGCCGGTCGGACGCAGCGATCAGCACCAGCGCGAGCGCGGGCACGAGGAGGACCTGGGTGGGCCGCGACCAGGCGTCGGGGCCGAGCAGCTGGATTCCGAGGTGCGCGAGGGCGATCAGCCCGAAGAGCACCAGCAGAACCCGGGGGAGGGGGCGCCGGGGGATCATCGCGCCAGGATAGGGGCCTGCCCCGTTCTCATGCGGGTCTCGCCCGGCTGAGTCCACGGCGCCCCGGGGCCCTCAGCCGGTGAAGATCGGTTCGTGGGAGCCGCCGTCCACCGAGTGCACCGGAAGGAAGTTCGGGACGGTCCGGTCCAGAGCCGATCGCAGGCGCCCTGCCCTCGGAGTCGGTGTACAGCACGGGACGGGGTTCGGTCCCGTGCGTCCCGCACAGGTAGTAGGTGCCGCCTCCGCCGCAGCCGGCCACCGGTTCGAGAGGGCTGCCGTCGGGCAGGCGCAGTTCCTCGACGGGGTCCAGCCTTGTGACGTCGAAGTCCCCGGGCCACTCCAGGTACCCGGCGAGCACGTGGTCGGTCCTGATCCGGGTGAGCAGCGCGTCCGAAGCGTTCACAAGGGTTCTCCTGTCAGTCAAGTGGTACCTTATTCGGTACCACTTACTTCTGGGGGGTTTCCACCATGGCCATCACGGCGAGCGAAGCGCGCAGATCCCTCTTCCCCCTGATCAAACAGGTCAACGACGACCACGACGCAGTGGAGATCGTCTCCAAGCACGGCAACGCGGTACTCGTCTCCGCGGAGGACTACGCCGCCTTGCGCGAGGGGGCGTACCTCCTGCGTTCGCCCGCGAACGCCCGCCGCCTGCTCGAGTCCTACGAGAACGCCCTGGCCGGGTCCGTGTCGGAACGGGAGCTGATCGATCCCGACGTGGTGGAGGACGAGTGAGGAGGCTGGTCTTCGAGGACCACGGCTGGGCCGACTACACGTCCTGGCTCAAGGCCGACCGCAAGATGCTCGTGCGGATCAACAAGCTCATCGACGACATCCGCCGGGACCCGTTCACAGGTCTGGGGAAGCCGGAACCGCTGAAGTACCACCTGCCGGGCGCGTGGTCGAGGCGGATCGACGACGAACACCGCCTGGTGTACCTGGTGACGGACCGGGAGATCGTGATCCTCGCGGCCCGCTACCACTACTGAGGCCCGTCCGGCCGGGGAGCGTCCCGGTTCAGGTGCGGTCGGGGTCGTACGGGGCGCTGGTGACCAGGAGGTCCGGTTCGGGGCGGTTGCGTGCGTCGAGGCGGACGGTCATCCCACGCTCGACCTCGACGCCCTCGGGTGCCTGACCCGTCAGGGCGGTGGTCAGGCCGGTGACCAGACGACCGTGCCAGGAGCGCTGGGGGGACGTCATGAAGACGAGTGCTCCGTCGATGAGTTCGGTGTGCCGGGGTGCTTCCGGGAGGTGGTCCAGGTCCTCCGCGAACCAGCCCTCGTCCCGTGGAGGGCGCATCCATTCGGGCAGAGCGGTCACGCCTCCACGGTAGCCACTCCGCCCCGGGGCGACCACGGTGACGGTGGGGTCCGGTGTGTCTCCGGTTACATCCGGTCAACGGTTTCCTGGCCCCGGAGGACACATCTTGCTCTCCGACCGGTGACTAATCCCTTTACGGTCCGGCCAGAAATGGGCTGACGTGCACAACTGTAAGATGAGTTCGGTGGTGAATTGCCGCACGATGAACCTTTTGAGAAGTTCCTTCGCCGGGTGCAATGTTCCCTTGGCGGGGAAACGCGGACCCGCCAAGGCGGCTCCCAACCCGCACAATGCCTCACTATAGGGATGGGGTAGACAAGGGCATGGAGGAAAGCGTCGGCAACGGCGCGGCAAGTCCGGGCGTCGGCGCAGGGGCCGGCGCATCACTGTGTGCAGGAGCAGGAGGCGGGGATGGCCAAGACGTCGCGGCGCGACACCGCGGTGCGTGACCGGGCGGACGACGTCGACCACGAACTCGACGCCCCGCGCTCCCGAAGGCCGCGGGCCGGGGCGGGCGGGCGCTGGTGGGTCGGTGTGGGACGCGTACTGCTGTGGGCGTTCATCATCGTCGTCATCTTCAACGGCATCTGGTTCCCCATCCGCAACGGTTTCTCCCTGCCCACCTCCGCCGCCGAACCCGAGTCCACCGACACCGTCGACTTCCCCGAGACCGCCGCGGCGGCCTTCGCGCTCCGCTTCGCCGACACCTACCTGGACACCTCCGACCCCGAGGCCCGGCAGTCCTCCCTGGCGGCCTTCGTGCCCGAAGGGCAGGCCGGCCAGCTCAACGTCCCCGCTGACAGCCTCACCGGCGAGAACCTGACCGTGATGGCCGTGGACGTCCTGGACGAGCACAACGCCGTCGTGGTCGTCCGCGCCGACGTCAACGACGAGGCCATGAGCCTGGAGGTGCCGGTCTACAGCGACGGCTCCTCGCTGGTGCTCTCCGGCCGCCCCGCCCTGCTCGCCGCGCCCAGCCAGGCCGAGCTGCCGGCCGGCTCCTCCTTCGACGAGGATCCGCAGGTCGCCGAGCAGCTCGAGGACGTGCTCATCGGTTTCTTCGAGGCCTACACGGGGGAGCCCGGTCACCTCGACCGCTATGTCGAACCGGGTGCCTCTGTCGCCCCACTTCCGGCAAACAGTGTGGAATTCAGCGAACTGTCCGATATCACGGTGCCATCCCAGTCCTCGACCGGGGATGATGACGTACGACAGGTGGCGACCACCGTGGTCTGGGCCCTCCCCTCCGTCGACTCCACCGACGACACGGGCGAAGCCGGGCAGATGGTGCAGAACTACCTGGTCACGGTCGTGAACTCCGGCAACGAGTGGTACGTGCGTGACATCCAGGGCGCCCCGCACTCGTTCGGCGGATGATCGACCGATGACGGGGCCTGTAGGCAAGGAGACGAGAAGAACCATGCGCACACCAGTAACGACAGCGGAGGAAGGCGCCTGACATGCTCCCCCTGTTGTCCGCCGCGGCCGACACCATGTCGGCTCTCGGCTCCACGGACCTGACCTCCCTCGCGGCCGAGACCACCCCCACGCAGAACGCCCCCGACACCGGCGGCCTCGCGGAGTTCCTGCGCGGTTTCTTCGGGCCGCTCTTCCTCGTCATCGTGTCCATCGTGGCGATCTTCTTCCTGTTCACCAGGGAGATCACCCGCTTCATGCAGTTCATCATCCTGGCGATCTTCATCGGGATCGTCTTCTACGTCCCCGGCATCATCGAGGTCATCGCAGTGGCGCTCGCCCGAGCGATGGGCGTATCGACGGAATAGGCGAGGGAGGCCGGAAACGTGGATCTGCCCACGTACACCAACATCTGGCGTATCGAGAAGCGGCTGTACAAGCTCTACGATTTCCGGTTGCCCATGCCGCTCCCGGTGGGGACCTTCGGGGTCGCCCTGGGCGTGTTCGCGCTGTGGGTGGTGCTGCTCAGCATCCTCAACGCCCCGTTCGACTTCGGCAACGGCTGGCACCTGGTGCTGTGGGTCGTCCCGCCGGGGGTGATCACCGTGCTGGCCACCCGGCCGGTGATCGAGGGCAAGCGCCTCACGGAACTGCTCGTCTCGCAGGCCCGGTTCCTCACCGAGCCCCGCGTCTACACCCGGCTCGCCCCTGAGTACGAGCCCGCCGAGATCAGGGTCTCGGTGCGCGTGTGGCACCGGGACCCCGCCGCGGGGCCCCTGCCCCTGACCCGCGGCGCGGCGCGGAGGGCGGCCCAGGCCGAGGAGGCCGCCGCCCTGGAGTCGGCCGCCGGATCCGAGGACACGCGGGCCGCCGAGGCCGTCGAAGGGGAAGGAACCCAGGAAGCTCCGGCCAGGGAGAGTCGCGGAACCCGGGGGACCGGCCGCCGCGCCGCTCCCGCCGCCGCGCCGCCGCTGCGCGGTGTGCCCGAACCCAAGCCCGAACCCAAGCCCGTTTCCGTAGCCGAACCGGTTCCCGTGCCTGAGTCCGCTCCCACCGCCGAACCGGTTCCCGTGCCTGAGTCCGTTCCCACCGCCGAACCGGCGCCCGCTCCTGACGACGCGGTCGAGTACACCCCTGCCCGGAGGATCCCGGTCGCCGCCGCCTCGGGCGCGTACGCCCCGGTCGGCTCCGGTATCCCCCCGACCCAGGAAGACGACGCCGTGGCGGAGTCCCGGAACGAAACCGGAGACCGGGCGTTCGCCGCCCCGGACACCTCCGGACACCCCGACGACCGCCCCCGCGGGGTCGGCCGCCGTGTCCTCAACTACTTCGGCTTCGGCCTCGATCCCGCGGACGACGGCGACCAGGCCGGTCCCGGCGACCGCGGTCTCGGCGACCGCGACACCCCGCACGACCGCGGCTACCGGCTCACGGAACGGGACTCCGGCGAGGAGGACGAGGGCTTCGGCGAGCCCCTCTACGTCACGGAGGAGGACGAGCAGCGCGATCGCGACGCGTGGTTCGCCCAGCTGAAGGCCTCCTCCGGGGAGACACCCCTCGGACTGACGTCCAAGGGCGCCTACGCCGCCAGCGACACCGGCGCCATGAGCAGCGCCGAACTCGCCGACGCGGTCAGCCCGCGCGAACCCGGCACCGCCCGGCGGGCCCCCGGTTCCCGGCGCCGCGCCGAGGAGGTCATGGCCGCGTCCGCCGCCGGGGACGGCGCGCTGGAAGGCCGGAGCGAGGACGGGGAGGACGCGGACCCCCGTGAGGAGTCCGCCGCCGCCCGCCGCCTGCGCGGCCGGGTCCAGGGGATCCGGGTCGCCAAGGACCACGCGGACCGCCGTGAGCACGGCGCTGCCGAGGAGGCACCCGCGTCCGAGGAGGCCGGTGCGGACGCCGAGGCGTCCCAGCGGTCCGCCCCGGTTCGCGAGCGCGCCCGGCAGACCCCGCCCGCACGTCCCGCCCGCGCCAGGGGGCAGGCGCTCCCGGAGACCGGGGCCGAGGACGACCGTCCGGCCAAGGCCCGCCGCCAGGGGCGCCCGCACGCCGCCCCTTGGGCGCTCGAACCCGGAGAGGAGCGGTCCGCGGCCGCTTCCGACCGGACCGACTACCCGGACCTGTCCGACTACGCGGCCCGCTACGCCGCCGCCACGGGGCGCCCTGCGGTGGCCAAGGACGTCTCGGCCGCGCCGTGGCTGCCCCCGGCCTCGGCGACCCCCGAGGAGCCGCAGGGGGACCAGCGGTCCGGACTGCGGGGCACGCGGTCGGACCGCCGCGAGGCAGAACCGCCCCGCCGGGACTCCGGCCGCGACCGCACGGACACCGCTCCGGCCCACAGCACCGGCGAGGTCGGCGACGACGACCGGATCGGCCGTTCCGAGGCGGGACCGCAGGCCTCCCACGCCGCCCGCAGCCTGGGCACGAGCACGTCCGAACGCGCCGCGTCCGAACCGGTCGCCTCCGAACGGACCGCCGCCGAGGCCCCCGGTGCCCCGGTGCCCGGCGCCTCCGCGTCCCCGGCAGCGGGCGCGGCCAAGCCGCCGCTGCAGCTGGACCACGGCACCGGCGAGCACGAGGCCATGCCCGTGGAACCCGAGGAAGAGCCCGCGGAGCGCGGTCCCGAGTGGAGCGAGCACATGTCCGTGCTCGACCAGCACCTGATCACGGCCGACACCCCGGCCCCGCCCCGGCCCAAGTTCGCCGACGCCGTGCCGACCAAGGAGCGCGACGACGAGCGCAGGGACCCCTCGGAGTGGTTCGACGACGGCAAGCGCCGCCACCCGGACCAGCCCAAGGTGGGGGACCGGGACAATCCGGTGATCGCGGTCAGCGAGCTGCGAGAGGAGCGCCGCGCCGCCGCCGAGGCCCGGGAGCAGGAGACCCGGGAACGGGAGGCGCGCGAGCAGGAGGCGCGTGAGAGGTCCGTCCGGGAACGGGAGGCGCGCGAGCAGGAGGCGCGTGAGAGGTCCGCCCGGGAGCAGGAGGCGCGCGAGCAGCAGGCGCGTGCGGAGGCCATCCGCAAGGAGGCCGAGGAGGCCGACCGGCGTGCCGCTGAGGCCGCCGAGGCCGCGGCCGCCGACCTGGCCGACGAGCCCAAGCCGTCCACCCAGCTGGACCACGGCACGGGTGAGCTCGTGAGCTTCGTGGAGGTGCGCAAGGACCCCCGGATCCCGGTTCCCAGGTCCACGCCCCGTGCTGCGGCGGCACCGGCCTCCGCGGCCCCCGCCCCTACGGGTGAGGCCCCGGCGGCCCGGCCCACCGAGACCGAACTGGCCGAGGCCGAGGCGGCGGCCCTGCGTGCCCGCCGTGCCCCGGCCGGGTCCGGGGCGAGCGCCGCGCAGGCACCGGAGATGCCCGGGCGTGAGGACCCGGCCAGGTCCGACCGGCTCTCCCGGACCATGCGGGCCGCGTCCACCGCTCCGGCCGCGCCGTCGGCAACCGCGCCGTCGGCAACCGCGCCGTCGGCAACCGCGCCGCCGGAAGCCGCATCTTCGGCGATCGCACCGCCGGAAACCGCTTCGGGGGAGGCCGACACGCGGACCCCGGCACGGACCTCCGCGCCCGCGGACCGGACCGCCGCTCAGGCCACCCCGGCCGCTCCGGGCGACCACGACTCCGACGACCCCCACGACGGGGTCTTCCACCGGGTCGCCCAGAACGCCCGCCGCATCGGTCAGCTCTTCGGCCAGCCCGCTCCGGGCGAGGAGCCCGACCAGCCCCGGCGGTCCGAATCCGGGGCGGCCGAGGACCCGGCCAGGCCCGACCTCGAACTCGACCACGGCACCGGTGAACAGGCCCGCCTGGGCGACACCCCCAACGGGGTGCCCTCGCAGCGGCCCGAACCCCGGCCGGCCGAGCGCGCCGAGGAGCCCGCCGCCGCGACCGGCGGCACGGCTGACAGTCCGTCCGGTGGCGATGACAGCGCCTCCGGCGGAACCCGGGGCTGGCGCAGGCTGGCCAAGGTCGTCACCGGGGGAGCCGCGCCGGTCCGCTCGGACCTGCCCGCCAGCGACATCGAGCGCTTGCGCACCCCGCTGACCGAACCGCGCTCCCTGGTCGTCCTCGGCTGCACCGGCGGTGCCGGGCAGACGGTGACCGCCCTGATGATCGGCCACACCCTCGCCGCGCACCGCGACGACCGGGTCGTCGCGGTCGACGTCAACCCCGGCCCCAACGGCCTGTCCCGCCGGGTCGGCGCGCAGGCGCCGGAGACCCTCACCGCCCTGTTGGCCAACGCCGGCTCCGTGGACGAGTACGACCGGATGCGCGCCTACGCGGGCCGGGCCGAGACCGGGCTGGAGGTCGTGCAGACCCTGGACGACCCCTACGTCCAGACCCTGGACGACCGTGACTACGGCCAGCTCACCGACCTGCTCGGCGGGTTCTACGGTGTGACGCTGCTGGACCCGGCCGCCACCGGTGTGGCCCGGTCCCTGCCGGTGGCCGACGGGCTGGTCCTGGTGGCTCCGGCGAGCGCGGACGCCGAGCGGGCCGTCTCCATGACCTTCGAGTGGTTGGACGGCAACGGTTACGCCGGCCTCAGGGCCAACTCGGTACTGGTGGTCAACGGGGTGAGCAAGCGCAGCCTCCAGGACGTGGACGCCGCCGAGCGCGTGGCCCGCGGCCGCTGCCGCGCGATCGTGCGCATCCCGTGGGACGACCATCTGGGTTCCTCGTACACGAAGATCGACGTCGGGGCCCTGCGTCCGGCCACCAAACGCGCTCACGGCGCCCTGGGCGGGGTCCTGGTCAACGCCCTGGCCCCGCCGGCCGCGACCACCTGACCGCCGTCTCCGGAGCGCCCGGGATTCCGCCGGCGCGCTGACCCGGGCTCCGAGGGCCCGCGTTCGGGGCGGCCGGAGGCCGGTCGGACAGCGGGCGGCTCCGCCTCGGACGGCGGGCCCCGCCGGCCGGGGCCCGCAGCCGGTCGGCGGGCTCCCCGACGCAGGACGACAGCGGCCCGCGCCCCGGACCGGGGTGCGGGCCGCTGTCGTGCTGTCCCGCCCCCGGATGATCCTGCTGCCAGTGGTGGAATCGGCGGTTCGGACCGTCTCTGGCGGCAGGATCACCGATGCGTCTGCGTCTGCGTCTGCGTCTGCGTCTGCGTCCGCGGCGGGGGCGGGGGCGGGGGCGTGCCTAGCGTCCGGCGGGCTCGACCTCCCGCGCGGCGAGGAACTCCGGGCGGGCGTCGCCCGCGCTGAACGGCTTCGTGCACGCGTTGTCCACGCTGTTGAACACGATGAACACGTTGGAGCGGGGGTAGGGCGTGATGTTGCCGCCCGACCCGTGCATGCAATTGGAGTCGAACACGGTCATGTCGCCCGCCGAGCCGGTGAGCACGTCGATGCCGTGCCGGTCGGCCAGCAGGTTCAGTGACGCCTGGTCCGGGGTGCCCACGTGCTGGCTCTGCAGAGAGGACCTGTAGTGGTCGTCCGGGGTCTGGCCCACGCAGGAGACGAAGGTCCGGTGCGAGCCCGGCATGATCATCAGGGCGCCGTTGTGGGTGTAGTTGTCGCTGAGCGCCACGGAGAAACTGACCGCGCGCATCCGGGGCATGCCGTCCTCGGCGTGCCAGGTCTCGAAGTCCGAGTGCCAGTAGAACGAGCCGCCGCCGAAGCCGGGCTTGTAGTTGACGCGGCTCTGGTGCACGTACACGTCGGAGCCGAGGATCTGGCGGGCGCGGTCGACGAGGCGGGGGTCGTTCACGAGGTCGCGGAAGACCTTGCTCACCTTGTGCACCTCGAAGACCGAGCGCACCTCGTCGGAGGCGGGTTCGACGACGACGCGTTCGTCGGCGCGCAGGGCGGGGTCCTCGCTGAGCCGTCCGAGTTCGGCGCGGTAGGCCTCGACCTCGTCCGGGCTGACGATCGACTCGACCTGCGTGTAGCCGCGGCGGTCGTAGCCGTCCAGTTCCTCGGTGGTGAACGGGCCGGCCGGAGCCGGGCGCCCCGGGGCGCCGGTCCAGACGACGGGGTCCCTGCGGTAGAGCAGTGCGGGTTCGGAGGTTTTACGGGTCGGGTACTCGTCCGCGGTCGGAAGATCCATTTGCAGAGTCATGGCGCTCCCCTCGATGAGGGTGCTCCTCTCGGCTGGGGTCCTTCGTACGACATGCGAACTTAACAAAACCATACGCTGCTGCACACGGCGTCATTTTCGTCGCGTGTTTACACGTTGGCCGACTGGGTATTACTGCCATACTTATGGGCGAAAATAAATGAACCCGGCGGCTCGGCCTCCGGTTTCCGCTGTCCCTCCGGGTGGCATTCTCCGGTGCTCACCTGCGCTGTCTCGCCGAAGGCCGCCCACGGGCGAGCTGAGCACCCTCTTCTCCGTATCGCCCCAGGTCGTCCAGTTGCGCGGCCGAATTCGCCAACCCTCCGCCGCGCTGATCGGTCTTTGCGTGTGACCTATTTCACAAGCATATGAGGCGAACCATGGTGCAAAAGGTACGCCGTTCCCGCGGCCGAAGCGGGCCCGTAATCGACCCCGACGCACCTCCCGAATCCCCGCCGATCCCCCGAAAGCCGCCGCGTCCTCCGCGCGTCCTTCCCGGGTGACCCCGGTTTCACGCGGAGTTCTCGCGCGGGGTCTGGCGTGAAAGCCTTGACTACTTCACAGTAGTGGGGTCCGGATTTCCTCGACCCGCTCAAGAGGAGAACAAGTGCCCCCCTTCCCCCGCGTGCTCGCGCGCGCCGCGGCGACCGTTTCGGCCGCCGCCGTCGTGATGGTCCTCGGTTGGTCCGCCCCGGCCGCCGCCGACCACATCCTCCCCCCGAACATCCCCGGCGACGCGGCGGCCCAGACCCAGCTGAACTCGCTCACCGTCGCCCCCAAGGGCCCGCAGACCGGTTACGACCGAAGCCTCTTCCCGCACTGGAACGTGGTGGACAGCCCCTGCACCGCCCGTCAGGTGGTGCTCCAGCGGGACGGCCACGACGTCGTCACCGACTCCAACTGCCAGCCCACCTCCGGCAGCTGGTGGAGCGCCTTCGACGACCAGTGGGTCGACGACGTCCCCGGTGACATCAGCGTCGACCACCTGGTCCCGCTCAGTGAGGCGTGGAAGACCGGGGCCGCCGACTGGTCCACCGCCCGGCGCGCGGACTTCGCCAACGACGTCACGAGCTCCCAGCTGTGGCTGGCCACCCCGTCCAGCAACAGCTCCAAGGGCGACAAGGACCCGTCGGAGTGGATGCCGCCCAACACGTCCGTCCACTGCGACTACGCCAAGTCCTGGATCAACGTGAAGTACGTCTACGACCTCACCATCACCTCCTCCGAGGAGTCCACCCTCCAGAGCACCCTCGACACCGCCTGCTAGCGGAGGGCCCTGCCGGCGGGCGGCGCCCGTCAGCGGACCCTGTTCACCCGCGGTCGCGGCCCGGCTCCTCCGAGGGGCCGGGCCGCGCCCTGTTTCCGTTCCGGTCGTCCCCGAGCCGGTCCCGTGCCGCCCGGCCGGTTCCGTGTCGCAGGGGGCCTGTTCTGCGCCGTACGGCCGGGCCCGCCCGGTGTTTCCGGCGTGCCCAGTATTTCTGCCACACCGGCCCTCCGCTTCTCAGCTTCTCCCCGATGCAGCACTATGGGTGATGGCTATGGCTACAGGGCGGAACTCGTCAGCGCTGTCACGAGGAAGGGCTAGTAGATGACCGGCACCAGGGGCACCCGGGGCGCGACCCGTCTCGCGGTCCGCTACTTCGACGACCGCGTGCTCTTCAGCGACAACGAGGCCTGGGCCTACTTCCGGCTCCCCACGGTGTCCTACGAGTTCACCACCCCCGAGGAGCGCCAGGCGCTCGCCACCAACATCACCATCGCCCTCGCCGCCATCCGGATGAACGACGCCGAGGTGCACCTGCGCGTCGCGCACCGCACCTACCCGGCCGCCCAGTGGGCCACCCGGCTGGACGAGACCGCCGACGCCGGCCCCGGCTGGTTCGACTACCTCGACGAGATGTACCGGCACGTGTGGGTCAAGGACTTCTGGACCAAGGAGGTCTACCTCGGCGTGCGCCTGGGCATGCGCAACGCCGGGGCGGGCCTGGGCCTGTTCTCCCAGCTCTTCGGCGCCTACCAGCGCACCGAGCAGGCTCTGGGCATCAACGACGACGCGATCGACGACAAGGAGATCGCCCGCTGGACCGACCAGTCCGAGCGCCTCGGCCGCGCCCTGGCCGCCAGCTCCCTGCACGCCCGGCACGCCACCTCCGACGAGGTCGCCTGGCTCATCCGGCACGCGGTCAGCGGCACCGCCGAGGAGAGCCGCCCCTCGGCCGCGGGCCGCCGCACCTGGGGGCGCGGCGAGATCGAGCAGCTCGTGGACGGGGTGATCCACAACGGCCGCTCCATGCTGTGCCTCGAACAGCCCGCCGGGTCCACCTACGTGGCGTTCCTGTCGTTCGCCCGCTTCCCGGACCTCATGCCCTTCCCCGACGGCGAGCCCTGGCTGCACCACGCGGACGCGCTGCCGTTCCCCGTCGAGATCTCGCTGCGGATGAAACTCGTCCCGCCCGCGAAGGCCTCCAAGGACGTCGGCCGCAAACTCGCGCACGCCCGCGACATGGACGCGCACATCCGTGAGGCCGGGGTCGAGGCGCCCATCGCCCTGGCCGAGCAGATCGACGCCGCCCGCATGCTGGAGCACGGCATCACCAAGGAACGCCTGCCGTTCGTCTACGGCTGGCACCGGCTCATGGTCTCCGCGCCCACCGAACGCCTCCTGAGCCAGCAGGTCGAGGCGGTCGTGGAGCACTACCGGGACATCGGCATCGACGTCGTCAACTCCACCGGCGACCAGATCTCCCTGTTCAACGAGTCCCTGCCCGGCGACCGCATCCGCCTGAACGCCTACGCCCAGCGCCAGCCGCTGCGCACCATCGCGGGCGGCATGCCCACCGCGACGGTCGAGGTCGGCGACCGCGTGGACAACCAGGGCGGCGGCTGGGTCGGCCCCTACGTCGGCGAGACCATCGGCCGGGCGCGCTCCATCGTGCACTTCGACCCCATGGTCGCCGCGGCACGCAACCGCCCCACCGCCATCGCCATCACCGGCGAGCCCGGCGGCGGAAAGACCACCCTCGCGCTGCTCATGATCTACCAGCTGGCCCTGCGCGGGGTCACGGTCGCCGCCATCGACCCCAAGGGTGACGCGGAGTCCCTCGTGGAGCTGCTCAAGCACCGCGGCCGCAAGGCCCGCATCATGTCGCTGGGTTCGGCCCAGCCCGGCCTGCTCGACCCCTTCGCCTTCGGTGACGACCTCGCCGCGAAGAAGACCATGGCCACCGAGACGCTGCGCCTGCTGCTGCCCCGCATGAGCGAGGAGCGCGAGTCCGCGATGATCCAGGCGGTCGCCACGGTCGCCAACCAGCCCCAGCCGTCCCTGGCCAAGGTCGTCGACCACCTGTCCTCCTCCGACGACGCCGCCTCCCGCAACCTGGGCGCGGTCCTGGGTTCGATGTCGGAGATGCGGCTGGCGTCGCTGTGCTTCGACCCCCAGGGCGAGGCGCGCATCGACACCGAGGGGTGGACCACCGTGTTCACCCTGGGCGGGCTCACCCTGCCCGACTCCGGGGTCAATCGCGACGACTACTCCTACGAGCAGCGCCTGTCCGTCGCGCTCCTCTACCTGGTCTCGCAGTTCGCCCGCCGCCTGATGAACGGCCTCGACCGGCGCCTGCCCAAGGCGATCTTCCTCGACGAGGCCTGGGCGGTCACCTCCACCCCCGAGGGCGCCAAGCTCGTCCCCGAGGTCTCCCGGATGGGCCGCTCCCGCAACACCGCGCTCATCCTGGTGTCCCAGAACGCGGGCGACATGCTCAACGAACAGGTCACCAACTGCCTGTCCTCGGTGTTCGCCTTCCGCTCCAGCGAGGCCCACGAGGTCGCCGACGTCATGGCGCTGCTCGGCGTGGACACCAACGAGGACCACATGGCGGTGCTCCGCAACCTCGGCAACGGCGAGTGCCTGTTCCGCGACCTCGACGGGCGCACCGGGAGGATCGGCGTCGACCTGGTCTCCGAGGGGCTGCTGCGCTGGCTGGACACCAACCCCACCCGCGAGCGGCCCGCCGGGGATTCCCTGGTGTCCGCTAACGGCCGCGACCAGTAGCGAACCTTTCGCGTCGGCGCGTGTTCCCGCAGGTCAACGGAGAGTCGGCCGCGGAGGCGCGGGGACGGGGTCCGACTCCGCGGACAACAGGTGACAAAGGGGTGCGGGGAGTCGGGTTCGGGCACGACCAGGATGGGGATCAAGGAGATTATCGTCTGCCCTCCGAACCAGCCGCCTGACGAACCAGCCGCCTGACCCCCGCCCCCGTACCCGCACCCTCCCGTCCCGCCTCCGACCGCCACGAGCCGCGTACCCGGTCCGTCCCGGCTCCGGATCCCGCGCGCCGCCCACCCGCTCTGCTCCGGTCGCCACGGGGCGTACACCCCTCTCCGTTCCCGAACACCACGAGCCGCCGTCCCCCGCCCCTGACTGACCCGCACCCCGACAGGCACCCACCACTCACGAGGGATCGCCCATGAGTGAGGACGTCATCCGGCCGCGCCCCGTCGTCGACACCGCTCTGCCCGAGGAACTACGCGAGGACATCTTCCGGGAGGCCAACGCCCCGGAGTCGCACCGCATGCGCGCCGAGGGGGAGGCCGTCAGCCGTGCCCTCCGCTTACGCGAGGGCGGTATCCAGCTGCTCGGTGTCGGCTTCACCCTGGTCCTGGCCCTGCTCACCGCCGGCTGGTACCTCGGCATGGTGATCGCCAGCATCAGCCTGATCGCCTACGTCGCCGCGCTGGCCGTGCGCAAGGAGGCCGATCCGGTGGTGCGGGGGATCGGCGCCGCGATCGGCGGGGGAGCCTTCGCGGCCGCGCCCCTGTGGCTGTTCGACGTCCTGCCGCTGGACCCGCCCGGCGGCGCCCCCTGGCTGCTGTTCGCGCTACTGGTCGGCATGGTCACCGCGGACACGCTCACGGCACAGGTCAAGGAGCCGCCCGAGGAGCACTACCGCGACCGGATCCTGTTGCCGGAGGACATCAGCGCCGCCGACCACGGTCTGCTGGTGGCGGTCCAGCAGACCATCGACAAGGTCACCGACGCCCGTGTGGAGCTGGGTGGCTCCGACACCCTGGACACCGCCCGGGGGCTCTTGGTCCTGCGGGAACAGGAGTGGCGGATCGCCTCCCTGCTGGCCCGCCAGCGCGAACTGCGCCGGGAGTACATCCGGCGCTGGCAGCAGGCCTCCTCGCCCCGGGTGCGCGAGGTCCTCGCCCCCCAGCGGGAGCACCTGATCGCGGTGGAGGGCCACATCCGCGACCGGGTCGACCAGATCGTCGACTACGGCCGGCTGGTGGAGGCCTCGGTCCTGGCGCACCGCGAGTGGGAGCAGTGCCAGGAGGCCCTGGACTCGATGGACTCCTACACGGACCTGCGCGCCGAGGCCTCCCTGATGTCCGTGCGCTCCGCCGAGGTCGCCGAACTCGCCGACACCGCCGAGGCCGCCCGCAGGGTGCGGGACGAGTACGTGGCCAGGGTCCACGCCGCCGTCACCGGCCTCGCGGAGCTGCCCCGAGGGTGACCTGGCGGGCGCGGCCGAGCACGGCGGCGGCGAGCAGCCCCAGGCACCCCCAGGAGAGGAGCGTGGTGGCGAGCGTGACCACGGCCCCGTGGGTCCCGTAGGCCCGGAAGACCACCGGGTGGTTCAGGACCGCGAACACCGCGAACAGCAGCGCGGCCAGCCACAGCGCGGCGGGGACGGCCGATCCGGGTGGCGTGCCCCGTCGGCGGCGGACGCCCGACAGGGCGGTGTGCAGGCACAGGAGGCCGCCGAGCACCGCCTCCAGGTTCTGGAGGAGGAGCACCCCGGAGAGCACCAGCACGGTCAGGGTGAGGAGCACGGCGGCCGACCACCAGGTCCCGGGCCGGTATCGGTGGGCGGCCAGGACGAGCAGCGCCACCAGGGTCAGCACGCAGCCCCACACGACGTACCAGGGGGCCAGGTCCGCCGGTCCGGGGAGGAGGTGGGCGACCGGGCCCCGCCGGGACCAGACCAGCAGGGCCAGATGCATGACCGTGAGCACGGCCGCGGCGCACCACAGTTCGAGCCAGGCGCCCCGGGGCAGCCCGGGGCGCTCGGCGTGCAGGAGCAGCAGCACCAGGAACGCCGCCGTCCACACCTGGGGGTTGGGCAGGTCCCAGGTCAGCCACACGTCGGGCAGCACCGCGACCACCAGGGCGTACACGGAGAAGCCCAGCAGCGCGGACCCGCTCAGCGGCGGCCGTGCGGAGAGGGTGCGTTCGAGTACGGACCGGGTGCGGTCGGGAAGTGGTGGCAGAGGCAGGGGAAGGCACCCTTCGGGGCGGGAAAACGGCGCCCCTCAACTCTGGCACCGAATGTCCGGCCGGACGACGGGACGGGGCCCTCCACCCCTCCGGTGTCCGATACCGGTCATGCCGGGGGCCGGCGCACGAGCCCTCCGGACACGGCCGGATGCGGCCACGGGCGCTTCCCCGGTTCGCCCCACGCGGGTTCCACCGGTCTGGCAGATTGGGCGGATGAGAGCTGACTGGTCGAACGGGGACCGTTCCCTCGACGCCCTCCGGGAGTGGGTGACCGTCATGGTCGCCATGGGCCGACTCGGGTTCTCCGATGTCATGGACAGGGCCTACGAGAGGCTGATCGACCTGCGGTCCTCCTCCGGAGAGACGCTGATCGACGGCACACTGCTGGACGGTCCCGCCCCCGACCGGGCCGAACCGGCCAAGATCCGGGCCGACGCCGCCGAGGTCCACGACTTCGCGGACCGGGCCTTCGCCAACCACCTGCGCGTGCAGCGCCGCTGGCCCGGGCGCACCGACGTCGACCGGCTCGAACGGGCGGGGCAGGCCCTGGCCGCGATCGGCGTCCCCCTGTTCGAGGGGGTCGACTGCTGTGACGGCTGCCTGGAGCACAACGGCGGCGAACCGTACGTGTGGAGCCTGGCCGACCACCAGGACGTCAAGGCCCGCGCCGTCGCCTACTTCTTCGAATCCGACATCGAACTCGCGCTGTTCGGCGAGCACCTGTGGATCAGCTTCGCGGTACGCGAGCACGACCTGCTGGGGGCGGCGGCCGCGGAGATCCTGGAGGTCCTGCACGCGCACGGCCTCGACGCCCTGTGGCCGGACGAGACGGCCGCCCGCATCCGGGTGGACATGGACTGGCGGTGCCGCCGCCGGGGCCGGCTCGCCGCGCACCCGGGCCCCCGCGCGTCCCGGGAACCGATGATCCGGGTGGAGCTCACCAATCCGCAGCCCGAGCACCTCCTGCCCTGGTGGGGCGAGGACCACCTGCGGGACACCTCGGTCCGCGAGTTCGCCCGGGTCGCCCTGCCCTGGCTCCCGACGGGGCAGCGGGTCGAGGTGACCAGCCGGGTCCGCGAGGACCTCATGATCTTCCTGGAACGCGACTTCGACCGGATCCGGGTGCTGGGCGCGGCCTGCCTGTCCGGGGTGGAGCCGACCTACGGGGAGGGCCTCCTGCTGTCCCGCGACCACCTGGACGAGGTCCTCAGCCGCTGGGCGGTGGACGGCTCGCTGCCCTCGGAGGACGCCCCGCCCGCCTCGCGCGGGCTTCTCGACGTCAGGTACAGCGACGGCCATCCGCTGGGGGTGGGGCGCACGGGGCTCGAGGTGCCGATGGAGCTTGCGGAACTGCGCTCCCTGCTGCACCGGGCCGTCCCCGCGCTGGGCACGTTCGTGGTCGCCTGTTCGTTCAACGGTGTGTGCGTGCAGATGGTCTGGCAGGAGGACCACACCGTGTGGATGGAGACCCCGGACCCCGTGGCCCGCGTCTCGTACGGCCGGCTCGGCACCCTCGCGGAGGCGGAGGAGCTGTTCTGCCAGCTCGCGGAGGAGGGCACGTCGGGGCTGCTGGGCGCCCCCGGGGTGCACACGCTCCACTGGGACCACCATCTTGACGACGAGCCGCCCCAGGGGTGAACCGCCCCGCGGCCGCACCCTCGCACCGCCCCGAACCACCACCGGACAGCCCGGGCGCCGACCGTCCCGTCGCCCGGGCCCTGCCCGGAACACGATCACGGTCCCCGGCGGTCAACCCAGGCCGAAGTAGGCGCGGGAGGCGCCCGGGACGAGCAGCAGCCCGCCGATCCCCAGCGTGTAGAGCAGCATCAGCGTGTAGACCACCATCAGTTCCGGCGTGTAGACGAACACCGTGAACATGCTCATCGCCAGCGACACCGCCGCGATCCCCTGCACGATCACCACCAGGGCGAACACCAGCCGCGACCGGGTGAGCAGCCCGAAGGCCGCGAAGGCCGACAGCACGCCCCACAGTCCCAGGACCACCACGCTGCCCCAGGTGGTGTCAGTGGCGGGGTCGTCCGCCTGCCCGATGCTCAGGGCGGTGAGCACGAACAGCACCAGTGCGTTGAGCCCCAGCATCACCATTGCGGTGAGCACCGCCGTCGGCTTCGCCGCGTCCGGTTCGGCGCCGCGCCCGCTCCCTGCGGGCACGGGCGCGCCGGGGTTGGTGCCGGTGTGCCCTGTCCCCTCCAGGAACCGCGCGCCCGCGTCCGTCCCGGCCGCCCCACCGGGGCCCGGGGGCGTGTCCGGCCCGGCCCCGGGACGTCCCTGAGCCGTGGCGCCGGCGGGGCCTGTCGGCCGCACAGCACCTCCGGGGCCCACAGCGCCCGCTCCCCGACCCGCCGCCATCGCCGGCGGCGCGGCCCACGAGTACCCGCCCGCCTGGGGACCGCTCGGCGGCTGCCGGGGCCCGACCGGGTTTCGCCGCGGCGCGGGAGCCGGCTGCGGCCGCGCGGTGCCGGACTGCGCCGACCGCACCCTGCTCGGCGGCTGCTGTCCCCACGCGGGTGTGCCTCCGTGGGGGCTGGGCGTGTTGTGGGGAGCGGGTGCGTCGGGGGCGGGGGTGTTGCCTCCCGGCCGTGCCGGCCCGGGACCGCCGGGCCCACCCGGCCTGCTCGCCCCGCCCGGCCGACCGGCACCGGGCCGGTTCCCGGGGGCGCCGGTCCCGCGAGCACCGCCGGTCGCGACGTCCCCGACGACCGCGGCGGCTTCGACGGCTCCGAGGTCCGGCAGCGCGGACTTCTCCGTGCCCACGTGCCGCTGCGCCGCCTGGCGTTCCCGCTCCAGCAGCTCCAGGGCCTCCTGCGGGCTCGGCCTGGCCGCCACGTCCCGGGTCAGCAGGGCGCCGATCAGCGCGCGCAGGGCCAGGCTCTTCGGTGTCTCCGCGTCCTCGTTCTCGACCAGCTTCGGTGGTACCGGCGCGGTCAGTACCGCGCTGATCATGCCGGTGATGCTGTCCCGCTTGAACGGCGAACGCCCCTCCAGCAGCGAGTACAGGGTCACCCCGAGGCTCCACAGGTCCGAGGCGGGCAGGGCCCGTTCGCCCTCGAAGCGTTCCGGCGCCATGTACTCGGGGGAGCCGATGTACACGCCGGTCTGGGTGAGCGCGGCGCTGCCGTCCACGTTCGCGATGCCGAAGTCCGTCAGCACCGTCCGGTCGTCCTCGGTGAGCATGATGTTGGCGGGCTTGACGTCGCGGTGGGTGACCCCCGCCGCGTGGGCCGCCTTCAACCCGCCCAGCAGTGCCCGTGCCGCCTGTTCGACCCGTTCGACCGGCATCGGTCCGCCGGTGTCGAGGCGGTGCTGGAGCGAGGAGCCGCTGAGCAGTTCCATCACGATCCACGGGCTCTTGTCGTGGTCGAGCACGTCGTGGATGGTGACGACGGAGGTGTGGCTGATCCGGGCGGTCGCCTGGGCCTCGCGCAGGGTGCGCGCGTGCGCTTCGGCGCGGTCCTCGGGCGTCATCCCCTCGGGGAGGAGCACCTCCTTGACCGCGACGTCCCGCTGCAGCGCGGGGTCCCAGGCGTGCCAGACCGTGCCCATTCCACCGATGCCCAGCCTCTTACGCAGCTCGTAGCGGCCGACAGAGGTACGCCCGGGGGTCGGCATGGTGTGGCTTCCCTTCTGGCGGTGCGGAGTCTTGCGCGGGCCGATCGCTTCGGGAGAGGTCCGTCCGCCGTTCTGGGCGACGGCAAGAGGGGGGACCGCCTTGGTGGACCTGGTGAACCGGTTTCAACAGAACTGCAACTGTAAGCCTGCCCAGAAGACCCGACACCGGAGCCAACGGAAGGTGACCGATAGCGGTCACAGTCGACACTCTGCGTTTCGGCGCTTCGGCACCACGCGCGATCCCTTCTTGTTTTCGGTGAAAGCGCAGGTGGGCGGGGGTGGGAAATCCTTTTGTGACCAGAGTCCGGAAAGCCGTGATCCCATGGGCGGCAACCGTGACCGGCCGTATCCCGAATTTCTCCAGAGAGCCTTTGAACGCGGTCCGCCGGTGACCGAAAGTTGCTCGTGGTGCTCAAGCTCGAAATGTCCCCATGGCCACGGCTGAGGGAGGAGGTCCCTCGCTCCGGGGCGCGCCGGTTCGGGAACGCCGGAGGGCGCGAACCGTTGACCGCGTACCGGGTGGTAGATCTGGGTGAGCTGTGTGTCGGGCGACCTACGGGGATGAAGATGATCAGGGAAGCCATCGGGTCGCGTGCCGCCGTCCACTCGGCGGAGGACTGGTGGAGATTCGAGCGGGAGACCGGGCTGTCCTTTCCGCCGGATGTGGTGTGGATGGCCGGCCGGGCGCCTGAGTTCTTCATCGAGGCTGATGTCGACGAGTATCCAGACCCGGGGTACGACCCCAGGATCGAACGTGTCATCGTGCGCCTTCCCCACCCGGGTATGTCACGCCAGGAACTGGCGGATCGATCGGCTTTTTACTCGGAAGGCTTCTCTCCCGCGATCGACAGCCGGGGCATGGTCTCGTTCATCGACGAGAACGACCCCGGCGGGTTCTGGAAGGAAGAACCTTTCCCCTTTTTCGCCTACCCGGAGACCCCAGGAATGGTGCCTTGGGGGGAGAGCATCGGCGGGTGCTACTACTTCTTCGTGCCGGTGGAGGGTGGCACGAGGTGGCGGTTGCTGCTCAGCGCTGAGGACCATGCGCGGTGGGTCGACATGCCCCTGCTCGATCTCCTGGAGGGGCTGGTGAGCCAGGAGTTCGTCTGCCCGGTCATGGATGGGGGCTGGTCGAACGCTTCGGTGGAATTCATCGAGCCGGGAACTTACTCCATCTGAGGCACCCCTCTCCCCGAGCCTGCCACCGCCCCCAGCCACTGACTTCCCTGACACCGGGAGGCCGGATACCCGGAGCGGCCACCGGTGAGCGACAGCTCCACCTCCCGGGTGCGGGCGCGGGTGGCCGCTTCGCCGTGGGTGCCGACGCCCTCCTTCTCCGGGCGGTGGATCTCACTCCCAGACGGCGGTCTCCGGGTCGACGCCGTGCGCCCGCGCGTTGGCGTCGATGGCGTCGCGCAGCCACACCGCCAGACCTGGTTCGATGCTGTCGTAGTTGGCCCTGAACGCCGGGTCGTCCACGTTCATGCGCCCGATGATCACCTGCATGGAGTGCGTGCAGTCGAAGTAGGCGCCCATCGAGGCCCGGTGCCGTTCGGCCAGCACGTCGGCCCGTTCGCTCCCGGGCTCGACCCCGGCCCGCAGCGCCTCGGACAGGTCCGCGTTGAGGGCCTCGACCGACTCCGCGATCCGCTGCCAGTCCTCGGCGGTCCGCTCCGCCGCGCGTTCGGCGAACTGGGCCCACTGGGCGGTGTCGCCCCAGCGTTCGCGGGCCCCCGCCGCCCAGGAGGGCTGCCAGTTCTCGCCGAAGATCTCGACCTGTTCCTCCGCCGACAGCAGGACGCCCTCCTGCCGGGCCTCGACCATCCGGTCCAGGGAGTCCGCCATCCGCTCCAGCCTGCGGATGCGCTCGCGCAGCCGGTCGCGCTGGTGGAGCAGTGACTCGGCCGCCTCGTCGGCGTCCGCGTCCAGGAGCCGCGCGGTCTCCTCGAGCGAGACGCCGAGCTCGCGGTAGACGAGTACGCGGTGGATGCGGGCGATGTCCGGGGCCGTGTAGAGCCGGTAGCCGGCGGCGGTGCGGCCGCTCGGCACGGCGAGCCCGATCTCGTCCCAGTGATGCAGCGTCCGGACGGTGACCCCCACGAGGGAGGCCACCGCCCCGACGGTCATCGCGCCGTAGTTCATCGGTTCACGTTATCCACGGGTGCGCCGGTCCGCGGTTCCACGGCCGGAGCGCGGCCCGGGTCCTTACGCCTCGGGGCCCTCGATCCCCGACTCCCGCATGAACTGGGCCTCCGCGCTCTCGGGATCGTACGGGCGGGCCGCCGTCATGGTCACCCGGGTGTTCTCCGGGGTGGTGACCTGAACGTCCACCGTGTTCCACGGCATCGTGTGCGGGCCGCTCGTGGAGCCGGGCAGCGCCTTCTCGCACGCCGCCACGATGCCGTCGATCTGGTTGAGCACGCAGGAGAAGCTGACGCTCACCGCGGGCGCCTCGGCGGGGCGTTCGCCCGGCACGAGCAGGACGTCCTGGAACGCCCAGCGCCGCAGGTGGACGATCTGCCCGGGCATGGAGTAGATGTCGAAGAAGCCGAGTCCGTCGGTCCAGAACTCCTTGGACGCCTCCAGGTCGTCGGTCGGGACGGTCAGGAACATGGGCATGCCGTAGATGCCGCGGAAGAGCTCCGGGGGAGCGGTGTCGGGCCCGGGCTGCGGGACGGGGCTGATGCTGAACGCGGGAAAGTGCCCGTTCGTGTTGTTTTCGCTCATGCGGCCATCGTGAAGCCTCACGCCGCGTGAGGGTCAAGCCGGGCGAGAGCCGCACCAGAGGTGCCCGTGAGGCGCCGGAGGCCCATGTGAGGGGTGCGAAAGGTGCACCGGGCCGGTATCGCGAATGAGGTTGGAAAAGGCTCAGTATTCACATTTTCCGAGGTGGCGGAACGACAGAGCACATCGTCCCTAAAGGCCGATGCCGAAGGCCGATAACCTCTAGCATCGAACCGATGCCCGTTTGTGACAACCGGTACTTATCGTATCTACGGGGCATTTTCCTTTTCAGTGTCGAGGACACCAGGAGTGAACCGTGTTCGCACTCACCGACAACGACCCCGGTCGACTCGGGCAGTACCGACTCCTCGCGTCGCTCGGTGAGGGCGGCATGGGGCACGTCTACCTCGCGGCCGGACAGGGCCGACAGCTCCTGGCGGTCAAACGGGTCCTGCCGCACCTGGCGCGGTACGACGGGTTCCGGCGGCGCTTCGCCCTGGAGGTGGAGACCGCCAGCCGGGTCGAGAGTCCGCACACCGTCCGCCTCATCGACGCCGACACCGAAGCCGAGCAGCCGTGGCTGGCCTCCGAGTTCATCCCCGGGCCCACCCTGATCCAGCACATCGAGGAGAACGGGCCGCTTCCCGAACCCCTGGTCCGCCGCCTCGGCGCCGACCTCGCGGCGGCGCTGTCGGCGATCCACGGCGCGGGGCTCGTGCACCGGGACCTCAAACCCTCCAACGTCATCCTGACCTCCACCGGGGCCAAGCTCCTGGACTTCGGTATCTCTCGCGCCATCGACTACTCCACCAGCGTCGCGCTCACCCAGACCGGCGGCGTCGTCGGTTCGCCCGGCTACATGTCGCCCGAACAGGCCCGGTCCAACCCGCTCACCGAGCGCTCCGACGTCTTCAGCCTCGGCTGTCTCCTGGCCGTCGCCGCCACCGGCCGCGCCCCCTTCGACGGCCCCTCCATCCCGCAGGTCCTCTTCAAGGTCGTGTACGAGCAGGCCGATCTCGACGCGCTCCCGGGCGCCCTGCGAGACACCGTCGGCCGGTGCCTGGCCAAGGAACCGGAGGACCGCCCCACGGTGGAGGAGCTCACCGGACTGCTGGCCGGACCCGAGACCGCGCCGGGTTCGGTCCCCGCGTCCGTGGCGGCCTTCATCGACCGCCAGTACGCCGAGGTGAACGCCTTCGCCAGCACGGTCCCGCAGCAGCCGACCCTCGTCGACGAGGGCCCGACCCACGTCCTCTCGGACCAGGGCTTACCGCCCAACGCCGGCGGCCCCGTTCCGCCCCGGTCCGGTGGCCCCGTCCCGCCACCGCGCCGCATCAGCAAGCCCGTGCTCATCGCCGGTGTGGCCGTGGCGGCCCTGCTGTTGGCCGTGCCGATCGGCTTCGCCCTTTCCTCCGGTGAGGATTCACCGAGCGGGGAGAACGACGACCCTTCCTTCTCGGGGGGCTCTTGGGCTGACGGGGGCGAGGGGGACGACTCCGAACAGTCCGGAGAGTCCGAGCAGTCGGGGTCGGCACTCTCCGTCCCGACGGGGGAGGAGCTCTGCGAGATCTTCGATGCCGATGGCTTCGTGGCCGCACTCGGTTCGGAGTGGGAGATCAACGAGGTCCAGGAGGAAGACGACGGGGCCTGCAGGGCTTCCGCCAGAAGCAGCGCCGGGCTCGGCTCCGCGACCATCTCGATGTCCGTGAGCCCCACTCCCGAGGACAGCTGGCTTCTCTGCCCTTTCACCGGCTGCGACTACGCCCCCGACGCAGCGCTCGTCCCGAACAGTGAATCGACCGCCAGGCCCTGGGACATGGCAGGGATCGTCGACAACACGATGCCGGAGATGATCTGGTACCAGGACGGCACGGCCGGGGTGGTGAGGGCGTCGGCCATGGGGTCGGACGTCGATGCGGGGGACGAGGCGTTCCAGGCGTTCCTCCTGGAGCAGGGCATCGCGCTCTACGACCTCGCCAGCGAGGGCTGACCACGGGCGGCCGACAGCGCAGAGGGTTCTTGCTGAAGGCCCCGCGGAAGAGCCGTGTCGAAGATGACCGCAGCTCCGCGGCGGTCCCCGTGGAGCGCGAGCCGTCTCGTCGGTAGAGGGGGCGGCACCTTGCGTGTGTGCGGCTCTGAGAACTCTCTGTGCGGGGCGCTGGGGCGGTTGTAGCGTGTCGCGCAGTAGAGAACGACAAGCGGATAGGAGTGCGATGACAGAGTCGGGGCAGTGGGTGGGCGGGTTCAGGTTGGGTGAGGTGATCGGGGTGGGCGGGTTCGGCACGGTCCACCTGGCGGAGACCCGCGAGGGTGGGCGTGCGGCGGTCAAGCTGCTCCACCCGCACCTGGCGGCGGATGCCAAGGTCCGCCGGTACTTCTCCCTGGAGTTGGCCAACGCGCGCCGGGTCCAGGGTTTCTGTCTGGCGGAGATCTTGGACGCGGACGCTGAGGCGGACCGGCCATGGATCGCCACCGAGCATGTCGAGGGCCCCACCCTGGCCGAAGCGGTGCGTCAACGCGGCCCGTTCTCCGGCGGGGATCTGCAGCGCCTCGCGGTACAGACCATCACCGCGTTGAGCGCGATCCACGCGGCCGGGGTGGTGCACCGCGACTTCAAGCCCGCGAACATCATGTTGGGCCCGGACGGGGCGCGGGTGATCGACTTCGGTATCGCCAGGGCGTTTGACGTCGACAGCGTATCGACCAGCCGAAGCGGAACCCTGAGTTACATGGCGCCCGAACAGATCGCGGGCAAGGCCCTGGGGTCGGCCGTCGACCTCTTCGCCTGGGGTGCGGTCATGATCTACGCCGCGACCGGTGCACCTGCGTTCCCCGGCCCTTCCCCGGACAAGCTCGTCGAACAGATCCTGAAGCTGTCGCCCGAGACCGGCGATCTGGCCGACCCGTTGCTGAGCATTGTGCTGGCGTGCACCGCCAAGGACCCGGTTCAGCGCCCTACCGCCCCTCAGGTCTGGGACATGCTTCTCACCGGCCGGGCCACAGCGCCGACGCAGGGGGACGAAGAGGAGCCCCGAATCCCCAATCCTCCCGGGGACGTCAACGCCATGCTCGGCCTCGCGGACCTGATGGTGGGGCGGGGTGAGCTGAGCGAAGCTGAGCGGTGGTTGCGCCGCGCTGTGGAGGCCGGAGACACCGACGCCATGGGGCACCTCGGGGCATTGCTGCACAGTCGGGGTGAGCTGGATGAGGGCGAACAGTGGCTGCGCCGTGCCGGCGAGGCCGGGCACGCCGACTCCATGGACAGCCTCGCTGGAATCCTGTTCAGGCGGGGCGAGCTGGGTGAGGCTGAGCGGTGGCTGCGCCGTGCGGCGGAGACCGGGCGCATCAACGCCATGAAAATCCTTGCCTACCTCCTGTCCAAGCGGGGGGAGGAGACCGAGACCGAGTACTGGTTGCGCCGTGGGGCTGAGGCCGAGGACTCCGATGCCATGAGCATGCTCGGAGGGCTGCTGTATCGGAAGGGTGAGGTGGCTGAGGCTGAGCGGTGGTTGCGCCGTGCTGCCGGGAGCGGCAACGCCGGAGCCATAGCCAACCTCGGGTACATGTTCCTTGATCAGGGTGAGGTGGGTGAGGGGGAGCAGTGGTTGCGCCGTGCTGCCGAGGTCGGGAACGCCGACGCCATGAAAACCCTCGCCGGACTGACGTTCAGGAGGGGTGAGGAGGGCAACGCCGAGCAGTGGTACCGCCGTGCTGCCGAGACCGGGGACGCCGAAGCCATGATGCACCTCGGGGCCATGTTGTTCGAGCGGGGCGAGACGGGTGAGGGCGAGCAGTGGCTGCGCCGTGCGGCTGAGGCCGGGGACATCGATGCGATGAAGGGCCTCGGAGCTCTGCTGAGTGAGCGGGGTGAGGTGGATGAGGCCGAGCAGTGGCGTCGCCGCGCCCGGGAGGCTGGGGCCGACTCGGCGGGTTGAAGCCGCGTCGAACGAGTGCGTCTCGCCCTCCGCGCTTCCTGCGGCCGACCGGGCACGAGGTTGTGGTGCGGGTCTACTGACCGGAAGCGGCACCCCGTGCCTCTGCCGGCTCAGGGCGGTCTACCGTAGCGCTCATGCGTTCACCGACCCCCCGCCAGTGGACCGGCATCGCCCTCACCGCCGTGGTGCTGTTCGCGCTCACCTTGACCTCCTGGCCCCTGCTGACCCTCCTGTGGGGCCTGCTCCCCGAGGACCTGCCGATGCGGCGCATCCTCACGGGAGCGGGACTGGCCGCGCTCCTGGTGGTGGTGCTCCTCCGGACCCACACCGAACCCGGCCGCCCGAATGAAGCCCGGTTGTGGTTGCTGATCAGCCTCGCCTGGGCGGTGGCCATCGGGGCCGTGGCACTGATGGCGTTCCTGGTCTGGTTCATCCTGGGGACGCCCGGCCTGGACCTGCCCGACGAACTCTCCCCGCGTGCTCTGGACGCGATCGCCACCCGGGCCTTCGCCGTGGTGGCCGGGCTCGGCGGTGTGGCGCTGCTGGTGATCCACTACCGGCGCCAACGCACCACCGAAGCCGACGCCGTGCGGGCGGAAGCAGCCAACGTTCGTGCCGAACGGGCGTCCGAACGCGAGGTCACCAAGCTGTTCAACGAGCGGTTCACCACGGCCTACTCCGAACTGGGCAGCGAGCACGGCGCCGTGCGCCTGGGCGCCGTCCATGCCCTGGCGCACCTGGCCGATGACGCCCCCTCGGAGGAGGAGGTGCAGATGGTCATCCACGTGCTGTGCGCCTACCTGCGCATGCCCTACACCCCCGCACCCGGGGCACTCCCGGAGGACGCCGACGAGGCGCAGCGGGAGGGACACCGCGAGCGCGAGCTGGAGTTCGCGTCCTCCCGGGAGGTGCGCCACACCATCATCCGCATCATCGGCAACCACCTGCGCCGGCACACCCGCTGGCGCGGCAAGGACTACGACTTCACCGGCACCGTCTTCGACGGCGGAGACCTGTCCGGGGCCGTCTTCGACGGCGGGACGGTGTCCTTTCGCGGGGCCGCGTTCGCCGAGGGGACGGTGTCCTTCCAGGAGGCCGTGTTCTCCGGGGGAAGGGTGGACTTCAGCGGAGCGAGGTTCTCCGGAGGGGAGGTGACCTTCTACAGGGCTGGGTTCTCCGGCGGGGAGGTGGCCTTCCACGGGGCTGAGTTCTCAGCCGGGCGCGTGGTCTTCAACAGGGCCGAGTTCTCCGACGGGAGCGTGGACTTCGATCGCGCCGGGTTCTCCGGCGGGAGGGTGACGTTCGAGGACGCCGAGTTCGCCGGCGGGAGGATGGACTTCGGTCATGCGAGGTTCGCCGGCGGGGCCGTGTACTTCAGCGGAGCGAGGTTCTCCGGCGGGAGGGTGAACCTCGGCACGGCCGAGTTCTCCGACGGCGAGGTCTCCTTCTACATGGCCGACTTCTCCGGTGGGGCGCTGTCCTTCTTCATGGCCAAGTTCACCGGCGGGGAGGTGAGCTTCTTCAAAGCTGAGATCTCCGGAGGGAGGGTGGATTTCGGCAATGCGAAGTTCTCCGGCGGCTGGATGGGTTTCCGCCAAGTACAGATCTCCGGCGGGATGGTGGACTTCTACATGGTCGGCTTCTCCGGTGGGGAGGTGGACTTCGACGGGAGCTCAGGCGTGTGCCCCAGGTACCTGCTGGAAAGGGCCGAACGCGCAGAACCAGGGGTGGTGCTGAGGCTGCCCCGACAATGGCGACAGGCGACAAACGGGAGCGGCCACCAAGGCGGCCCGAGCGCGTCCGCCGGGATGGCTGGTCACTGACCCCCTCCGCGTCCGACAGCGGCCCTGCCCGACTCACTTCGCCAGGTAGGCGGAGGCGGCCAGTTCCTGTGCCGCCGCGCTGTCGCCGGGGTCCAGCAGGCGAACGTGCTCGGCAGCCTCCCGCATGGTGGAGGCGGGGATGCCGAACCTGGTCCTGCCCTGGAGGAAGCTCTCGTCGGGATCGTAGGCGGATTGCAGCAGTGCCACCGGGCCCGTATCGCCCTCCTCTTCCGGGGAGTCCGGCGCCGGAGCGCCTGCGTCCTCGTCCGCCGTGGCCGCCGCGACCTCCGCGTACCCCTCCGAGCCCGCTCCGCCCAGGTCCACCCGAACGGGGGCGGGGGCGTACTCCGACATGGATTCCTCCGGCACGTCGTACACGACCGCCCGGGCCTCGAACGCCTCGAAGGCGGAGGCGTCCCCGTTCAACCCGGACACCTCGACCCTCTCCTGCGCACACACCGTTCCGTCCCCTTTGCTCGCGAGACCACCAGTCCCTTCCGTACCCGCGTCCGTG
Source organism: Nocardiopsis ganjiahuensis DSM 45031 (assembly GCF_000341085.1). Classification (GTDB taxonomy): domain Bacteria; phylum Actinomycetota; class Actinomycetes; order Streptosporangiales; family Streptosporangiaceae; genus Nocardiopsis; species Nocardiopsis ganjiahuensis. The sequence goes on from NZ_ANBA01000018.1 coordinate 62,599, forward strand.
GCGCCCGCGTCCGGTGAGACCTCGGAGCACTCGTACTCGAGGTCGTACTCCGGCTTCGTGATCAGGAGGAGCTGCACACCGTCGTCGTTGATGTACGTGGCGGTGAAGGAGCTGTGTTCGTGGTGGAAGCTCAGATGCCAGGGCCGCCAGCCGGGGGCGTCGAGGACGGCGAGCGGGTACGGGTACTCCCCGATCGAAGCCGCGTCGCCCCGGATCTGCTGCGCGGTGTCGTCCCGCATGCGCTCCAGGGTGTACGCGGTGGTCAGGGGCAGGGCGGCCGCCAGTGCCGCGCTCGCCAGTACGAGCCCCGTCCGGGACGGCCGTCGTCCGCCCGGATCCGACGTGTCCGCGCCAGGGGCCTGTTCCCGCCTGTGGAGGGCGTCCGCGCGGGCGTCGGAGGAGCCGCGTGCCAGGGCCCTTGACCGGTCCCGCGCCCGTCCCCGGGCTCCGGTCCACAGCTGGACCACGAACAGCGTCAGGACCACCACGGCCAGATGCAGGTATCCCGCGGATGCCGCCCCGGTGGCGAAGACGTTCAGCGGGGCCGGACCGATCTCGACCCCCAGAGCCTCCCCGCGTTCTCCGCTGAACCACAGGGACAGGAGCACGGGCTGGATCGGCGCGGGGATCAACGCGACGCACATCAGCAGGGAGGTCCCCACCGGGCGGGGCCAGTTGGTGAACCGGAGCGGCAGGGAGACCAGCACCGCCAGGACCGCCAGCCCTCCGAAGACCGTGGCCAGTGACAGCAGGTCCGGAAAGGCCGATCTGGAACCGCTCGGCCCGGTGACCAGGAAGGCGACGACGACCGCGGGGATGATCGCGACAACGAAGGCGAGGAAGTGCAGCAGGAGTGCCAGAAGCCCGAGTGTCGCGAAGGCGGGCACCCCAGGGGGTCTGGCGGCCATCCGGGACCGAAGGGCCCTGAGGGCGACGAGGGGGCCAGGGCCGGAGCGAAGACCGGGGGAGCTGACCGTTCCAGGGACACCTTCGGCGTTCTCGGCGCCGGGCCCGCCGTGGCCGCCGCGGGCACTGGGATCGGGATCGGGGTGCTGGGAGGTGGACAAGTCGTCTCCGGGAGGTGGACGTCAGGAACGAACAGCGGCGGTCGAGAAGGTTCGGAGGGCAGGCGGCCAGAGTGCGGAGGGAGGCAGGATCGATAGGAGGTCGGGATCGAACCCGGCGGGTACCTGAGCCGGTGGGCCAGTGGCTGCCGGAGTGTGGGGTCCCTGCGATGCCGATGAGGCGGAGGAGGCCGAACCAGAGCGGTGGATGTCGTGCTCTTGGAGCCTGAGACGCCACGAGAGCCGCACACGTTCTGCCTGGAACCGGATCGAACCCTGCTGTCGGGTTCCCCGGACGGGCGGCAGCAGGCTCGTCGCAGACTACTGATCGGCAACCACGGACAGGAGACGGCAGGGAGGCCGCCAGGTGCCAGGGACGGGGGCGGAGACCCGTGGAGGGAGGGGCGGAGTTGTTTCGGTCCTACGGCAATAGGGGCTGGGGGTTCCACGGAAGCTGAAGTTGGTACCGGGTGTCAGTCCACTTGATTGCTGTATGTCCACTTTTGGTTGCGAAAAGTTCTGTGACGCCCCTCATAGTCCTCATGTGGACAGCAAATTGTGGCCTTGTGGTTTTTGGGTGTTTCGGCCGCCCGTTCAAGCCTGCTACCTGCACAAACGAGAAGGATGGACCCATTTGATCCCCTGCTTCCGGTCAGATCCAGGCCGACAACCGGAAAACCGGTCGCGTTGCAGCCATCTCCCAACCCGGTGATGACGCACCATAGAAGATGGGGTAAAGACATGCGGGGGCCTTGTGGTCGCGTACGGTCGCGCGTTGGATGGTGCGATGGCGTGTGTGCGCGGTCGGAGGCCTCGGTGTCTGCCATCGATTTCCCCGCACGACCCACGACGCAGGAGCTCAGCAGATGAGGCATCAGCACGTCCACCGGCGGGGTTGGCGACGCATCCTGATGACGTTCCTGATGTTGTGCGGCCTCATCCTGATCCCCCTGAGCTCAGCCCAGGCGAACCCGATGTGTCCGGGCAACCCGGCGCCGCTTCCCGAGTCCGCCGGCAGCGGCTCGGATGGGCTTCTGGTTCCCCCGCAGTCGCAGTCCTCCATTGAGGGGTCGCCTGATGGGATGCCTCCGGACGCCAGCATGTACGGCCAGTACGGAACAGCCGGGCAGCAGTGGCACATGATCACTGAGTCCTGCGTTGACAAGATGTCTTTGAGCGCACAGGCAACCATCTCAAACTCTGCCTGGGATCTTTCAAAAACCATCAATCAGTCGACCATAACTGTTTATCAGGCAGCCACTTCTGATGGTCTCCTGGCTAGCTTTACTGAAACAGTTGAGAACGTCATTGTGGCGCTGAGGGAAGGGGTTTGGCGGCCACTGATCCCGACGATGGTTATCCTGGGTGCGATCTGGCTCGGCTGGTACGGCCTCATTCGTAAGAGAATGACTCTTACTCTCGAGTCGGCAGTTTGGATGGTTGCTGCCACTGCGCTCGGTATGTGGATTCTTGTGAACCCTGCTCAGGTGATGGGCATGGGGAGCACGCTCGTCAACTCTGGGACTCAGCTTGTCACTAGTGCAGTCGGGCAAGTGCCGTATGGTGCTGGAGCGGTTTCATGTCCGGCTGGAGCTGAGCCTCCAGAGCGTGCTTCATGGGAATCTGAGGCAGATTTCCAGGTTCGCCGTAATGCTGACATGATGTGGGCAAGCCTTGTGTGTCAGCCATGGGTTTCTGGTCAGTTTGGAAACGGTGACATTGCCGAGATCGCTGAACAGGAACACGCGGTTGATCTCTTGGCAGCTCAAGGAATCAGTCGAATCGAACAACAGCAGCTGACTGATGGTGACCTAGAAGCTGAAGCTCTTCTTGCGGAAAAGCAGGAGTCCTACGAGGAGATCGCTTCAAACGTCCAGTCATCATTCCCTAGTGTGTACCCAATTTTCGCGGGTGATGATCAGGGAAGCCGCCTTGGGGTTGCGACTCTAGCGCTCTTTGCATCAATCTTTGCTGGTGGGCTGATTCTCGCCGGTTCGGTGGCTCTGATCGTACTGAAGATCGCGTTCATCCTGCTCTTTATGCTTGCTCCAATCTTCCTGTTGATTGGTATTCATCCCGGTTACGGGCGCATAGTCCTGCTGCGCTGGGTTGAGATGATGGTTGGATTTCTGCTCAAGCAGATCTTTGTGGTGTTGATGATCTCCTTGCTCGTCATGAGCTACGGCTTGGTCATGTCAACACCACTTGGATGGGGCCTTCAGATGATTCTGCTCGCCCTGTTCACCTTGGCGATTTTCATCTACCGGAAGACCCTCACCTACCTCTTCGCTTCGGTCAACGCGCAAACCTTCACCTCCCGGGTGGTCAGCGATGCTGCGCGGAGTCAGGCACTGGACAAGAGCGCGGCTGTGCTTCCTCCGGTCGCTTACATGAAGGCGCAGAACTGGGGGCGCCGTAGGGGTGCTGCGATCGCGGGTACGGCTGCAGGAATTCCTGCTGGCGGGGGCGTCCCCACTGGTGTCACCGAGGGCACCGAAGAAGTTGCGGAAGGCGGGAGCACTCGCGCAGATGGAGCTCGTGTTCGAGGGACCGCGGGTTATGGCCGGGTTCGTGGAAACGACAACGCCCCGCCGCTCAACGTCAACCGGACCGGTGGTCCTGGGGCTGCTCGTCCATCCTCAGGTGCTCGTAGCGGTGATCAAGCTCCGAACCTTGGCAGTAGCAGCAGTGCCGTTGGCGGAAACAGCGGTGGGGCGATTCCACCCCGTCCCACTGGCGGTTACACCGGCACGGGTGACAGTGGCTGGGCGGCTGTCTTCGGTACCGGTGGCGGTGGCAACAACTCGAACCGAAACGACAGCGGTGGTTCCGGCTCTGGTTCGAGTGGTGGCTTGTTCGGAGGTGGGGCGAGCAACTCCCGCGCGGCCAGTTCTGAACGCCCCGAGCCCAGCAGTGGACGTGGCATCTTCAACGGCCGCGAGGACACCCCGGCTCAGGGGAGTCTGGGCGGCCGCGGTTCGCGCTGGGGTGGTCCGAGGGAGAAGCGCGAGCGCCCCGCTCCGCAGCGCGCGGCTCGTCCCGCGCCTGCTGATCGCGGGCGGCGTGGCGATGGCGAGGGCGGTTGGCTGACCGGCTCTGGGAAGCGCAAGGACAATGCCCCCATCACCCCCTTCTGGGGCGAAAGCGGGTCCCCCAGTACCCGCGACCGCAAGCGCGATGTCCCCTTCTGGCTGAACGACGACTGACCGAAGACAAGGCACCCCACACACCATGCCCAACCCTCTCCCCGAACGCACTCAGCGTCTGGTCGTCATCGTCCTGATCGCTGCCCTGGCCGCATTCGGGATCTACTTCAGCCTCGGCGGGTTCGGTGGGTTCGGCGGCGACCAGGCTGAGGAATCGGCCGGGTCGCCTCGTGAACCGCTTACGTCTGAGGAAGAGGCCGAGCCACCCTCCAACCCGGGTGGTCTGGCCACCGTGCCGCCCAGCCCTATTCCGACCACTGAGACTGAGGACCTGGACGTCCTTAACTGGTTCCCGTTCAGCGAGGCTGAGTTCCAGGCGGCGGGTGCCACAGCTCAGGCTTTTGCCGAGGCCTACGGAACCATCGACTACTCCCAGGAGCCCGAGACCTATTACGCCTCCATGGAGGCTCTGGCAACCGACGAGTACGCCCGGGTGCTCTCCGACGCGACCCGGGTCGGGGCCTTCTGGGAAGAGATGAGTGAGGCAGAGGCAGTCGCTGAAGGACGTGCGGAGATCCAGGAGATCCGCACCTTCGGCAGCGACTCGATCACCTTTGTGGTCACCGCCCAGTCCATTACCGAGACCGGGGAGGCCGAATTCGACGAGGACCTCGGAGACTTCGCCGTCACCGTGATTCGCGACAGTGGCTCTTGGGCGGTCTTCGACTTCCAACCTGCTGACGCCGGCCAGTTCGGGGAGGAGTGACCGCTTGATCTCCGCTCTGCGTACCCCCGCCCCCGATGAGCGAAGCGGCTCCTGTCTGACCAGGGTCGCCGTGCTGGCCGCCATTGGTGTGGCCGGTCTGGTCTTCCTGACCTTGATGGTCATCCCAGCGCTCACCAGTAACACCCAAGTGGGCTCCTGGTTGGCTTCCGGGGTGGTCTGTGCACCGAATGCCGATGCCGAGCAGCCGAGTAGCAGCACGTACGCCATGGACACCATCCCGGAGAACTACCTGGAGCTGTACCAGGAGGCGGGGGAGGACCGAGGGGTGCCGTGGAACATCCTGGCGGGTATCGGCCAGGTGGAGTCCCACCACGGCCGTTGGGAGGGACCGGGAATCACCGAGGGCCACAACGACTGGGGTGCCTCCGGTCCCATGCAGTTCGGTTCGCTGGATGGTTCGGCTGCTGGGAACAGCTGGGGCGGTGAGCCGATCCAGCCGGTGGAGGAGCGGCCGGAGCAAGGTTACGGGTTGGACGGCAACGGCGATGGGGTCGTCAACGTCTATGACCCCGCTGATGCGATCCCGGCTGCTGCTGACTACCTCCTGGCGCACGGCCTGGAGGATGACATCAGACGGGCGATCTACGGTTACAACCACGCCTGGTGGTACGTCGATGACGTGATGGAGTGGGCTGAGCGATACGCCGAGGGTGACTTCAACACCTCGGACTCCATCCGAACGGCTGTGCTCTGTGAGCTGGACGAGGAAGGGGTCCCGATCGGTCGAGCCCCGGACGAGCTGACTCAGGCAGTGGTGGACTGGGCTCTTGACCAGCGGGGGAAGCCGTATATCTGGGGTGGAACGGGGCCGGACGGCTATGACTGTTCCGGGCTGACGATGAAGGCCTACGAGAGCATCGGGGTGACGGTGCCTCGTGTTTCCCAGGACCAGTGGAACTTCGGTCCGGAGATTCCGATGGGCGAGGAGCAGCCGGGTGACCTGGTCTTCTTTGATGTGACCCGGGCTGGAGAGCCACCCGGTCCCGGGCATATGGCAATGGTTATTGGCGATGGCCTGATGGTCGAGGCCTGGTGCACCAACTGTGGACCGATCGCGGTGCGCGAGTACGATGACCCCAATCGTGCGGACATCGTGGGGTTCACCCGTCCGCTTGAGCATCCCGAAGTGAAGGCTCAGCTGGAGGCGCAGGCTTAACCGTGGCGGACACGAAGGAAGCAGACTCGAAGCGCAAGGAACCAGCGAAGAAGGGCCTGCACGGGTGGAAGGCTGCACTCGCAGTTTTTGGATGCGGGACGCTCGCTGCCTTCGGTACGTTCGGTGTTGTGGTTGGCGTACTGAGTTTGTTTATTGGGACAGTCTCTTCGGGAATAACGACATCAGAGACCCCTATTAACCAGCCGGGTGCAGGAATTGGTGCCCCTAGGGCTGACCTTGACGTGGGAGAGATGGATGTCTGCACAGACAACCTTGGCAAGCTATCGACTATCACGGTCGATCGCCAAGATTCCGGTGATTCACATGTGGACACCACGGACTCCAGTCAGATCGACATTGATGGGGTTTCGCGCCTTGTAAGCGATGATTGCTTGTGGGAGTTTAAGCCGCACGGTAATTCGACCCCATGGGATTTTGAATTCTCGTATGAGGCAATCATCGATGCTGAGGCAGGCAAGGATCGAGATGAACTTGCCGCATCCAGGTTTGATGAATTGAGGGATGACCTTCCTTCTACGGTAGAGAATGTTGCGTCTGAGAAGGAGTCGCCTTGGGGTGATTCTTCATATTCAGTCTATGGGACTGATGCATCTGGCCGGTCTGTCTACGTGGCTCTTGTTCAGACGCGCAGTGCCGTCTACAGTATCCGCTTTGAAGACAAGGCTGAGCAGAGTGTCGGGCAAGTAGCGGAAAATACATTTCTGCAGGAAGGCAGGAAGGTCACGAACTTCCTCAAGCAGGGGTTCGATTACTGGATTCCTGAGTAGAGGCTCAGCCTGAGAGCTGTTCCGACCGTGGAACTCTAGGCCACGCCGGCCATGAAGTGGTGGCGGCACAGGGTCGTGTACGACTCGTTGCCGCCGATGTGGACCTGCTCGCCCACGTAGATCATGACCCCGTCCACCACGCGAGCGTTGTGCGTGGCTCGGTTGCCGCACCAGCACCGCGCGTAGACCGGCAGGATCTCTATCTTGTCCGCCAGCTCGACCAACCTCTTCGACCCGGGGAACAGCACGCCCTGGAAGTCGGTCAGGATGCCGTAGCAGTACACGTCGATCCCCATGCCGTCCACGACGCCCGCCAGTTGGCCGACCTGTTTGAACGACAGGAACTGGGCTTCGTCGACGATGACGTACGGGGCCTTGCGGTCGGCGATGTCGTCGTAGAGATCCAGGGTGTCGCCGACCTCCACCGCGGGGGACGTCAGTCCCAGCCGCGAGGAGATGATCCCGGAACCGGCCCGGTCCTGCTTCGTGTACAGGATGCCCTCGCCACCGCGTGAGTGATGCTCCTGCAGAGCCATCGTGCTCTTACCCGAGTTCATCGAACCGGTGAAGTACTTCAGCTCCGCCATGACTGTTCCCCGGTCATCATCTGCCGTCAATTGCCGTCATCTGCCGTCCTCGATCGCGGGGGTCAGTCCGGGAGGACAGCGCCCGGCGCACTGCCGAAAGGCTGCCGAGGCCAGCAGCGAAGATACCAGCGGGGGCGGGGAGGCGGGCACAGTCTTCGGAGTTGCCGCGCGCCCCCGATTCCGCTGTCAGCTACCGAACGCCGCTGACCCGGGGCTCGTTTTGGGCTGGTTCCGGGGATGGGCGCGTCCACATGGGGACGGGCCGAAACGGGGAGCGCTGTGACCTGCGTAAGCCGTGTGGGAAGTCGCACGCGTCACCGCCCGCACCCGGTGATCCGTTCGTGACTCCTGAGGCAGAGCGAAGGCGTACCTTCTGGGGTGGTGTCGGCCTTCGGAGGAGGAAGCCCGTGTCGCCAGCTGGGACGGGGAAGTGTCCGAGCGGAAGGGGTACGGGCGGACGGCCGGGGCCCGGTGAGGGTTCGGCCGGCGGTGGGACACCCCGGCGGCACGGTGTTCGTGCGGGGGCGGCCCGGCGCCGTACCGCCTTCACGCCGATGGCTCTGCTGCCGGGAACGGTGCCGGGTATGACGCGCTTCGGGGTGTCCGAAAGTGTTTCGATATATTTGGGCGCGCCTTGTCCTCATTCAAGGTGCAGGCGTGAGGGGGAAAGTGACGTTGCGGCGGGATCAGGTCACCCAATTCGTAGAGAGCCGTTGGTTCTCCAACACCATGCTTGCCGTGATTCTGGTCAATGCCGTCATTTTGGGATGGGCGACTTACGGGGGTTCTGTACTTCCGTATCTCGTTGCCGCTGAGCGGTTCGTGGTCGGCCTGTTCGTCATCGAGATGTTCCTGAAGCTGTACGCCTGGCGCGGCGGCTTCTGGAAGGACGCCTGGAACTGGTTCGACTTCGTGGTGGTCGTGATCTCGTTGGTTCCGGCGGCCGGCCCCTTTGCGGTGCTGCGGATCCTCCGGGTGCTCCGGATCCTGCGCGTGATCACCGCGGTCCCGCAGATGCGTCAGATCATCGGCGCGCTCTTCAAGGCGGTGCCCGGCATGGGCACGGTGATCGGACTCCTGCTGATCGTCGTCTACGCGTCCGCGATCCTCGCCCAGCAGCTGTTCGGGGAGGACGTCCCGGAGTTCTTCGGCGACCTCGGAACGACGCTGTACACGATGTTCCTGCTCATGACCACGGAGAACTGGCCGGACGTGTCGGACGCGGTGCTGGAGCACCACCCTTACGGCTGGCTCTTCTTCGTGCTGTACATCGTGCTGACGGCGTTCATCATCCTGAACCTGGTCATCGGTGTGATCGTCACGTCGATGGAGCAGGAGTTCAGTGAGGGCCGCTGGGAGGAGGACCAGAAGATCGAGGCGGTTCAGCACCGCGCGGTCATGGACCAGCTGGCGGAGCTCAGCGAGCAGGTGCGCCGATTGGAGAGCCGACTCGGGCAAGAGAAAAGCGGCAGCATCCAGAGCGTGGAGGATGCCGCCGCTGAAGTCTCCGTCGTAGGTAGTGAGGCCTACGAGAACTCGGAAACCGGTGAGGGCGGGTCGGGTGGAACGAGGACCCGCCGGGGTGAGTAGAAGAACCGCCGGCGGGCCTTGTTCCTGCCCTCACGAATGATTATGGGGTACGCGCGGATGGCGTCGGACCGGGTTTTCGGGAATCCGGTCCACTTTTTTTGACCGACTGAGTTCGCGCACACCCCGAAGCGGGGCAAAAGCGTCAATCCTGTGGCAGGACAAATACCCCGCGCCCGTGAACCGCGCGAACGCGCCCGATCTCGCCCAGATAGTTCGTGGCCTTAACGATGGTTCCGCGCGCCACCCCAAACTCCTGGACCAACTGGTTCAGGGACGGGATGGCTCTTCCTGCCGGATATCGCCCGGCATCGATGCGCGCGACGATGATCGCGGCGAGCTGCAGCCACACGGGGTCCATGCCCTCGTTGTCGATCTCGCTGTCCGCTGTGTATCCACTAGGCAAGTCCATGTATCGAGCCTGGAGGAGTCAGGTTCAGGAGTGTCGTTTGGGGAAGTGCGCGGTTATCCATGTAACACCCAAGAACAGTGGGGTACAGTAAAGGACCCGTAACGAACGGGACCCCGGCGACGTGCGGACACACGCCCCGGGGCCATGGCCGACCTGACGATGACAGGACGACGATGCAGATCCTACTGCTCTTCCTTGCCGTGCTCGCCGTACCCGTACGGCTCGCACGCCCGACGCGAGGCCTCCACACCTCTCCCTACGGCTACACCCGGGGGCTCGTCTCCGAGCTCCGCCGCCGCTCCCGTCGGGTGCGCCGGTACGCGAACAACCTCCCCGATGCCGTCAGGGGGTGCTGCGCATGAGCGCCCACGGCTTCTCCACCCCGCGTCCCCCCGAACCCGACGCCCGCTCCCGTGCCCTGGCCTCTTCCAACCTGCAGCCCTTCGGCTCCGATCCGCGCAACCCGTCCAACTCGCCCAACCTGTTCAACTCGCCCAACCTGGCCACAACGCTCAACTCGTCCGACTCGCCCGACCCCCGCGTCCCGCAGAGCCACACCCCGCCGCGACCCGTGGTGGGAGCTGTCTCCGCCAAGGAGACCGCGAGCCGCACCGACGAGCTGGTTTCGGAGATCTGGCGGATCCTCGACCACCCGGGGCGGTCGGCGCACGCGGCCCGTACCCTCGCGCGGGCGGACCGGCTGTTCTCCGAGCTCGACCGCCGGATCAGGTCCGGCGAACCCCTGCCGAGCTCCTGGCGGGCGGCCCTGCGCCCGGCTCCGCCGCCCCCGCGTCGCGGCATCGCCTACGAGTACGCCACCCAGTGCTACGACGGGGTGAGCGAGGCGCTGCGTGAGGTCGGGGGAGTGGTGGTCGCGTGGCGGGCGCTGCGGGAGGCGGCGCGGGCGTGGGAACGCCTGGACCGGGCCCTCACCGAACGGGCTCCGCTGCCCGAACCCTGGCTTCCCGCGCCCCCGCGGCAGGAGTAGCCGCTCTTCGGGGCCGGCGACTCCGGCCGACCCCGAATCCGTGCAGTGCGGACCCTTCGAAGCCCGAACCTCCAACCCCGCGAACCCGGGCACCGGGTGGTCGGCCGGACCCAGGCCGCCCACCCGGTTCTTCGTGCTTCCGGCCTCTTCCCTGTCCCGCCCCGCCTCCCCACCGCACGGCAAGACTCGTAAGGTCTCCAAGGAAGCTCGGGGCTTGCTGTGATCGTGCCTGGTGAGGGCCCGGCCCACTGCTCGAGCGAGGACAGTGTCGTCGCTTGCCCAGAGCGAGGGTTCCCCAGGAGGAGGCGGAGGCCTTCACCGCCGTCCTGAAGGACCCCGTCGGGGAGGGCATGGAGATCCACTGGGTGACCAGCCCGTCTTCTGGGCCCCGTACGGCATGTGCCGCACGGGGCCCGCGCACGTACGACCGCGCCGTTCACCCGGGAAGGAGGCCCGGGCACGGTGCGGCGCTCAACCTGGGAGGGAACTCCCGTCACCACGTCCCTCGCGCGTTGCCGCGGTGGTGATCCCCGCAGCCGCCACCTGTGCCTCGACACTGCCGAGTCCGGGTACGGCGCACACCCGCGCCTTGTCGTCGAGCCGGTCCCGGAACTTCGCCAGAGGGACGGCGGTACGTTCGTGTTCCCCTTCCCCGATACGGTCGGCGTCGTCGTGGGCCACCACGTGCCAGAGGATCTTGTTCCCCTCCACCCGGAGACAGGTCACAGCCACGTCGACGGTCATGCCGGGCAGTGTGGCCGAGGTATGTGTCACGGACACGCGCGTGCCCAGGCTCCCCGTTCCCGGCTCCAGGTGCGGACGGAGGGCGTCCAGGCAGGCCCACTCCATCAGGCCGACCATGAAACCGGTCGCCAGGACAGGTGGCACCCTGGCGAACTCCGATGACTCCGGGTAGAGGAAGGGGACGGTCTTCTCCAACGGGACCCGATATCTCATGCTGTGCTCGTCACCTGGCCGTAGACCGTTCAGCATCGTGCGCTCCATCCGCTCGTGGGGATCGTGGTCCCAGGACCGAAGGGCCACTTGGAGCACCTCGTCCGCCAACGGTGGGAGAGAGGGCTCCGGTCGAGGGGAGAAGGGGGCGGCCCTGCCGAGCGCGAAGTCGGCGATCCTCTTCTTCTGGACGTCGGAGGTTCCCGCGGGAGTCAGTGTCACGAGTGCGTCCCGCAGGTGTCTGTCCATCCCGTAGGAGCGAACGCCACCTCTCGCTCCGAGGATGCTGGTGCCTTGTTGCGCGGCTGCCACCGCGTTCTCCGTGGCCGTGAGCTTGGCGGTGAGGAGCCACTCGTCGGCTGGGAACCCGTTGTCCAGGAGGTCCGCGGCCTGGTACGCCATCATTCGGGAGATCTGCAACGTCGAATAGATGTCGGCGATCCGTGCGCGCACGCTCTCCACCGCCGCCAGTGGTCTGTCGTACATCCGTCGGGTGTTGGCGTAGTCGACCACGGTCTCCAGCACCGCTTGATGGATGCCCAGGGCGACCGCGGTGAGGTTGGGTTTGCCCGCCTCCGTGATCGACCGGTGGGCTATCTCGACCCCTTGGCCCTCACGTCCCACGAGGGCGCCCCCGCGCCGGTGCCCTCCGAGGTCCTGGCGACGACACCGTGAACGTCGGCGACATGCGAGTTGGCGATGAACCACTTGCGTCCGTTGAGGACGTAGGAGTCTCCCTCGCGCCGGGCGGTGCATCTCATTCCGAGAATGTGTGAGCCGGACTCGGGCTCGGTGATGCAGATCGAGGCGATCCTTTTCCCGGACGCGAGGTCCGGAAGGTAGCGGGATTTCTGTTCCTCGCTTCCGTAACCGACGAACATGGCCACTCCGAGCTGCGCGGACTGCAGGGAAGCACCGGCCGCGGCCGACAGACGACTCGTTTCCTCGATGGAGACACTTCTGGCGAGATGGTTCGCGCCGAGGCCGCCGTACTGTTTCGGGATGGTCAGGCCGTGCCATCCGGTCGCGGCCAGCAGGGCGATCACACCTCTGTGGACATCGGAGTTCTCGATTTCTTCCGCGATGTCCCTGATCTGTTTCTCGCAGAAGTCGCGGTACGGTGCCCGGATCTGTTCGACTCGGTGGAGCAGTGACATGAATTCTCCTTGCTCTTCGCCGGGATCGCGCCTCGTTGCGCGGGAGGGGGTGGGGTCAGTGGCGGCCGCGAAGCCGTGGCGGAAGCGCGCCCACCAGTGCCGTGGCACCGATGGCGGCGACGAAGCAGACGCAGGCACCGAAGAGCCCCAACGCGTCAGTGAGGGCGCCCACCGCAAGGACCGGAACCGCGGTGGCGGTGTAGCCCACGACGTAGTAGGCCGACACGGCCCTGGCCTGCTCGTGCGAGGGCACGATCTCGCACACTCGGTCGAGGCTCCCCCTGTAGGCCATGCCCTGTCCCAGGCCCGTGACCGCGGCGGCGACCAGGAACCCGAGGGTGGAGCCGTACCCGAGCGAGGGGAGCAGCATGAGGAGGCCGAGCGCGAGGACGACCAGGCCGTCCCTCTGGGAGGTGAGGGACGGCCTGGAGCGCAAGAGGACCTGGGCGAACGCGGAGACACCGAGCATGATCACGACCAGCAGTCCGGCGACCACGACCGGCGATCCGAGGTACTCGCGCGCGAGGGTGGGCACCAACGCCGAATACAGGCCGTTGACCGCGTAGGCGCAGCCGATGGCCAGGGCGGGCCGCAGGAACGCGCGCCGGACACCGGCGGGTACCCCGACTCTGGGGCGCCACGGCACCCGGGTGCCGTGGCGCGGGGGGCGGCTCTCGGGCAGGAGCCATACGGCAGCGAAAGCCGGGGCCAGCAGGAACAGGTGCACGACGAAGACCGTGTGCAGCGGCATCGGCGCGAACTGAGCTGCCAGCCCGCCCAACAGCGGGCCGAAGGCCAGTCCCGCCGAGGTGATCGCCGACGCGGCCAGGGCTCCCCGCCCCGGCCGTGACTGGTTCTCACGCAGCGCGGCCGTCAGGGCGCCGGTGCACAGGCCCACTCCCAGTCCACTCACGAAACGGGCCGATCCGAGTGCTGGAACGCCGTCGGCGGTGGCGAAGACGACGGCGGCGAGGAGCGCGAAGCCCACCCCCGCCACGGAGACGGGCCGTCGCCCCACGTGGTCCGACAGGTGGCCGGCGAGGACGAGGGCTGTGAGGACTCCGGCGACATAGCAGGCGAAAACGACCGTTATGACAAAGGCGGACACCTGCCATTGGGTCCGGTACAGATCGTACAGCGGTGTGGGGACGGTGCTTCCGAGCAGCACGACGAACATCGCGTACACGAGCCAGGCGAAATGGCTCTTCCGGCCAGAGGAAACGGATAGTTTTCGCACGATAACCCACACTCCTGAAAGCGGCCGGTCGGGCGCGGCGGTGCGCTAATTCGCCAGCAAGAGGCTAACACCGGAAAGGCAACTTGTGATGTGAGGATTATGGTCGGTTCCTTGTGGGGCGGGTGGAGGCAGTTTTATGTCGCTCTGAACAGCGAGTACGAACTCCTGTGATCTCCATCTCCGGGGAAATGCTCTTTGTTCGCTTGAATTCATGGCCGTCCATGCTGTATCAGGGTGCGCGCGTGGAGAGCGCGATGCGCCTTGTGGATGTCCACCCTGGTCGCGCTATTGATTAAAGGGTGACTGACCTGTCAGTATGTAACGCATGGGCGAGATGAGTGAGGCCGGTGAGCGGTTGCTGGAGACGGCGATCGAGCTGTTCTACACGGAGGGCATCGGTGCTGTCGGCGTGGACACCCTGGTGGAGCGTGCCGGGGTGTCCAAGCCCACGCTGTACGCCCAGTTCGGATCCAAGGCGGGACTGGTCGCGGCGGTGCTGGACCGACGGCGAAAACGCCGGCAGCGGGCCATCACGGCGTTTCTGGAGGAGCTCGACGCCGACCCGAAGGAGAAGCTGCTGTCGGTCTTCGAATGGATGGCACGGGACCAGAGCCTCGTCGGTTCCCGTGGTTGCCCGTTCGTCAACGCGGCGGTGGAGCTGCCCGACCCCGCCCACCCGGCCCGAGTGGTCATCGCCGAACACAAGGATTGGCTGCGCTCCACCCTGGCCGAGCTGTCGGCCGAGGCCGGGCTCGCCGACCCCGAGGAACTGGGAAACGCCCTTCTCCTGCTCATCGACGGTGCCCACGCGCGGGTCCTCGTCATGGGTGACCACCATGAGATGAGCCGGACCCGGGCGACGGCGGACCGCCTCATCCATGCGTCGTGACACCTGATGCCCGGCGGCACGTGACCGGGCCCCGGCACCGGCCCCGAGGAGGCGGGAGGCGAACACCCTCCCGGGGCCGGGCGGCAGCGGAGCGAGGGTTCAGGAACTGGTGAGGACGACCATCTTCCGGGTCGCGCGGGTCATCGCCACGTAGCGGTCCACCGCACCCTCGACGCCCTCACCGAACCGGTCCGGGTCGACGATCACGACCAGGTCGAACTCCAACCCCTTGGCCAGCTCCGGGGTCAGCGACCGGACCCGCGGCGTCGCCCGGAACGCGGGATCGCCGATGACACAGGCGGTCCCCTCGTCGTTCCCGGCCAGCCAGGCGTCCAGAACCGCACCCAGCTCCGCGACGTCCCCGTAGCCGACCGGGACACCGCTGCTGCGGATGGAGGTCGGCACGTTGGCGTCCGGGAGCACCGCGCGGATGACCGGCTCGGCCTCCGCCATGACCTCCTCCGGGGTCCGGTAGTTGATGCTCAGCGAGGCCAGCTCGACCCGGTCGAAGCCGACCCGCTCCAACCGCTCCCGCCACGAGTCCGCCACCCCGTTCCCGTCGGTGAACCCGTGCCTGGCCTGGGCGCGGTCACCGACGACGGTGAAGCTCCGGGACGGGCAGCGCCGCAGCAGCATCTGCCACTCCGCGTCGGTCAGCTCCTGGGCCTCGTCCACGACGATGTGCGCGAACGGCCCCGCGAGCAGGTCCGGATCGGCCGCGGGCAGGACGGACTCGTCGTCCAGCATCTCCCTGAGGTCCTTCTGGTGCAGCATCGTCACCAGACCCTCACCGTCGTCGTCGGCTTCGAGGATGTTGTCGATGACCGAGGACATGCGCTCGCGTTCGGCGGCCACGGTGGCCTCGTGCCGACGCTTGCGCAGGGACGCCTTCGGGTCGCCGAGACGCTGCCGGGCGGCGTCCAGGAACGGCAGGTCGGAGACGGTCCAGGCCTGGGCGTCCGCGCGCTGCAACCGGTGGATCTCGTCGGCCTCCAGCCAGGGCGCGCACAGGCGCAGGTAGGCGGGGACCGACCACAGGTCCCCGACCAGGTCGGTCGGTTCCAGCAGCGGCCACGCGCGGTGCAGGGTCTCGATCAGCTCCCCCTCCCGCAGCAGCGCGGCCTTGAGCATCTCGGGGGTGACGTCCTCGTCGTCGTGCTGGTCGGAGAGGATCTCGACCAGTTCCGCCAGGATGTGCTCGCGCGCCTCGTTGTGCGGGATGCCCGGGTCCAGCGACCCGAAGGCCTCGGCCCAGTCGGCGGCGCTCAGCCGGAGGTCGAACCAGGGCGTGGAGACCGTCATGGCCTCCTTGGGCGGCCGCTCGTAGAACCGCACCGCCGGCTCGACGGCCTTCACCAGCTCCGCGGACGACTTCAGGCGGGCGACCCCGGGGTCGGACTCGACCCGTGTCGTGACCCCCTCCGGCACGAGGTCCCGCACCGTGCAGGTCTGCACGCCCTCCTCGCCGAGGCTGGGCAGGACGTCGGCCACGTAGGCCAGGTAGGGCTGGTGCGGGCCGATGAACAGCACCCCGCCCCGGCGGTGCCCGAGCCGGGAGTCGGAGTAGAGGAGGTGGGCGGTGCGGTGCAGGGCCACGACGGTCTTGCCCGTGCCCGGGCCGCCGTCGACGACCAGGGCGCCACCGGCTCCCGCCCGGATGATGGCGTCCTGGTCGGCCTGGATGGTGCTGAGCACGTCCCGCATCCGGTCCGACCGGTTCGCGCCCAGGCTGGCGATGAAGGCGGACTGGTCGTCGAGCGCGGCGTTGCCCTCGAACCCCTCCTCGGTGAACACCTCGTCCCAGTAGTCGCTGATCCGGCCGAGGTTCCAGCGGTACCTGCGACGGCTGACCAGCCCCATTGGGTTGGCGTGGGTGGCCGCGAAGAAGGGTTCGGCCGCGGGCGAGCGCCAGTCGACCAGCAGCCGGTCGCCCTCGCTGTCGGTGAGGCCGAGGCGTCCGATGTACACGGTCTCGGTACCACCGCTGCCGTCGGCGGTCACCATGCGGCCCAGGCACAGGTCCGAGCCGAAGCGGCGCAGGGTGCGCAGGCGGGCGGACAGCCGGTGCACCTCCTGGTCACGCTCCAGTACCTCCCGCACCTTTCCGGTGGGTGCCGCGCGGCGTTCGGCGAGTCGTTCGGAGAGGTCGGCGATCGACCGCTCCAGGCTCTCCCGGATGGCTGCGAAGTGTCGGTCGTCGTCGCCGATCAGCTCCGGGGCGGCCTTGGGGGAGAGGCTGTCAGAAAGGTCAAAAGCGCTGTTGACCTGCGTGTTCACGCTGTCTCCCGTGTGGTTGGTTCCTGTCACGGTCGACCATTCTGAGGCACGAGGGGGGTCTTGCGGCAAGCCCCCGGGTGCGCTATACATTAAGAGTGGCAAGGAGTGTCCTTAGACCCCTGGAAGCCCACCGATCGCCCTCCGCCGTTCACCGGCGTCGCAGGGCGATTTTTTTGCGCCACCACCCCTTCCGCCTGCCCCGGCTGGGCCGACTCGCGCCTCACCGGGCCGGACGACGTGAGCCCCCGCCCGCCCGGCCCTCAGCGCCCGGCCCGCGCCGGACCCCTCAGGCGTCGGTGGGCGAGGACTGCATGGCGTCGGCGATCCAGAGGTAGAAGAGGGAGTCGTGATCCAGTTCGTCCTCGGTTCCGTTGATCACCGCCACCAGGTACACGTAGCGGCCGTGGGTGTCGTCGTAGACGGGTTCCTCGGAGGCGGCGTCCTCCTCGGCCATCTGGCGTTCGAGGTCGGGGATCAGCCGGAAAGCGCGGGCCATCCGGTCACGGAACCCGGGGGTGCACGGTGAGTCGGACAGGGCGGCGGCCGCTTCCAGGAAGCGGGTGACGGCCGTTTGGGACCGGTCGGACCTGGGGGACTCACCGGCGCGGTGGGCGGCCATGAGCTCCTCCACGAGTGACCACCCGCTCTCGTGGATGAACTCCTGGATGGGCGGGCTCGCCATGACCCGGGCCTCGGGAACGAAGTAGGTGTCCTGCAGGTAGGTGCGGACCGCGTCGCGAAAGGCCGGGTCCCGCACCAGGTCGGCCAGTTCGATCCAGGCCTCCAGCTGGGCCACCGTGGGGTCCGCGGGCAGGACCGGGCGCATCGCCCGCAACCGGTCGACGAAGCCCTCGGGGACGTCGAGCCCTCGGCCGACGTCGTTCCAGAACTCGTCGACCACCCCTTCGCGTTCCTCGTCGGTCATCGACACCAGCTTGTGCATCAGGCCGGCCCGCGCGGCCGTGGCGCCCTCCCTGAGCAGGGTTCTGAGCACCGCCTGCCGGGCCCGCAGCGTGCGCTCCTGGTGCTCGACGACCTCCAGGTGCGTGGTGAGCAGCTCGTGCAGGGTGCGTTCCCCGGCGAGCAGGCGACGGATCTCGCCCAGGTCGGTGTCCACCTCCCGCAGGGTGCGGACGAGCTCCAGCCGGGCGACGGTGTCGATGTCGTACATCCGGTGCCCGGCCGGGTTCAGCCCCGTGGGCTCGACGATCCCGGCGTCGGCGTAGAAGCGGACGGCGCTGACGCTCAACCCGCTGCGGCGGGCGGCGTCTCCGATGGGGTACAGGTCTGCGCCGGAGCGCGGCTGGTCGTCGTTCATGGGAGCAACAGTGCAACCTCAAGTCGGTTGAGACGCAAGTCGGACCGGCTCGCTCCCGTGGGAGGAAGCGGCCCGGCGGCCCCTCGGACGTACTACTGCGAGTACCAGGGTGGTTCGCGGTCCAGGTGCGGGGGGAGTTCGGTCTCGGAGGGGTCCCAGGTGAGCTCGAGGTCGCGGCGGAGCCGGTGGAGCTCGTGGTCGGGGAAGCGCCGCTGCTGCCAGTAGCCGTCGACGTAGGGGACCGACACCCAGCCGGCCCGCCAGTAGTCGGTCGGGGTGCCGCCGACCGTGATCCGCTTGCTCGGCGGGACCTCTCCGGCTTCGAGCAGGGCGTGGCAGGCGGAGCAGACCGAGACGGTGCGGTCGGCTCCGCCGTCGGGGTTGAACCGGGCCTTCACAGTGAGCGGCCCGTGCGCGGGGTCGAAGAAGCAGGGGGCGCCGCGGTGCGGGCGGGGTCCACCCCGGCCGAGCGCGTCGACGACCGCGAGGAGGTGGCGGGCCTCGGCGATGTGGCCGGTCGCTTCGGTGATCCCGTCGGCGGTTCGGACCTGTGCCTGCTCGTCGAACAGTGTCCGCTCGGCGGCCCGGAGGTGCCCGGCCAGCCGGGTGCGGTCGGCGCCCGACACCGCCGAGGACAGCCGCTTCGCCTCCTCGGCCAGCTGCGACCACTCGGCCCTCAACACCGGACGGTAGGCCGCGACGACCTCTGCGTCCCGAGGCCCTTCACGGAGGCGGAGCAGCACGAACGCCACTGCGGCCGCCGCGACCACGGCCACCGCGGCCACGACCGTGATCAGGGCGGCACCCATCCCGGGCCCGAGCCACAGCACGACCGTGAAGCCGGCCACCGCCAGCAGCACCGCTGCGGCGGACGCGGTCTGCACGACCACCGCCAGATTGAGTTCCCGACGTCTGCTCATCCCTGCACCCTAAAGGCCGCCCGACCACCGGCCCAGGGGGTAGGTGAGAACTCACGGGCACCGCTGACCAGGGCGGCGGGGAACCAGCCATGAGCCGGGTCGGCTCCCTCACCGCGGACGCCGGGACCGCGGGCCGTGCGCCGACTGCCCGCCTGTCCGAGGACCCGGCGCGACGGGTACTCCTGCCCGGGGCCGGGCCCTACCCACGGAACCGCCGGGGCCGGGCAGGGGGAGGACAGGGTTGCGATGACGTCGCGCATCGGATTCGATCTCCGGTTTTCCCTGTTCTGTCGGCCGAAACCGGGATAGGAACGACGAGGACGGGCAGCCAGTCAGCACGGCGCTGAACCCCCCAGCCCCCGATCCCCAGCCTTCGCCTCCAGCCCCGACAGAGCGGACACCCATGAACGTTGAGCCCGAAGACGACGGCCGGACCCCCAGGCAGCGGGACCGGGACCGCAAGTACTGGGCCCACGTCGCCAGAGTCCAGCGCCGCGAGCGACTCGACGGGTGCGTGACCAACGTACGGCTGATCTACCAGTCCCTGCGGCACCGTGCCGAGCGCGGGTCGGAGCAGTGGAACGAGTTCGACCGGCTGTGGCGCTACCACAGCGAGGTCGAGAAGACCGTCTCCCTGCTGTCCCCGGCCGAACAGGACCAGATCCTCGAGGAGTACCCGAAGCTGGCCGCCCAGATCAAGGCCGAGTACGGACTCTGACCCCGCACCCGTGCGGGCGCCCGGGGCCGATCCCGGGGCCGATCCCGGGGCCGGGACCCGTGCTGACCGCGCCGCTCGCGTGGCCCGTGCGGCCCGTGTCGTTCGGATCGCGCGGCGCGGGGCGTCGGTAGTCTGCCGGGCATGACCTTCGCGAACGTGGGGACCCTGGAAGTCCAGCCGGGCAAGCGGGACGAGGTCGTGGCGATCCTGACCCGCCGCAACCCCCAGCTCGACGAGGCCGGATGCCTGCTGTACGAGGTGGGCGTCAGCGAGGAGCACCCGGACACGGTGTTCGTCACCGAGCTGTGGGAGTCGGCGGAGGCACACCGCACGTCCCTCCAGCTGGACAGCGTGCGCGCTGCGATCGCCGAGGCACGGCCGCTGCTGACCGGCCGGATGGGCGGCGAACAGTTCCTCGTCGCCGGTTCCCCCCTGCGCGGCTGAGCCGGCCGGCGCCGCGCCTCCCGGCTCAGGGGGAGGCGCCCCGGTCAGATGTCGTGCGGGCCCGACGGTGAAGGACGCCAGTACCGCGCCCCCGCCGCCAGGACCAGGATGAGGACCGCGAGGGTTCCGACAAGCCAGGCGCTCGGCTGTTCACCCGGGCCGAAGAACGACGGAACGAGCATGACCAGGGCGGCGGAGCACACGGCCATCCCGAGAATGCTGATCACGCACAACCACGTCTTCTGCATACCGACCTCAACGGGGACTGGGGGTGGGGACGGTGACCGCAGCCCCGTCAGCGGCGGAGCGGGCGGAGGCACACCGCACATCCCGCCCTACCTACCCGGGGATTCCTGTACGAACCACCGCGGACGGCCGCGGTCCGGGTCTTTCATCCCCAGGACTGGTTGAGGGCCTGGGGGCCGGTGGGTTCGTCGTTGGGGTCGACCTCGTGGGAACCGCCGTTGCCGTCGTGTCCCCCGTTTCCGCCGCTGCCGCCCGCCTCGCTCTCCCGGGCGCCGCTGTCGTCCGGGGCCCGCCCGCTGGGGTCGGCCCGGGCACGGGCCCGGGACTCGCGGCGCAGGCGTTCCAGCTGGCGCAGACTGGTGAGGGTGTCGGGGTGCTCGGGGCCCTGGACCCGGCGGCGGTCCTCCACCAGGGCCTCCAGGGACCGGATCGCCCCGTCGGTGTCGTGGGCCCGGGCCTGCCAGCAGGCCAGGTTGTGCCTGCTGGTCAGAGTGCCCGGGTGGTCGGGCCCCAGCACCTCCTCCTGGACGGCGGCCAGCTCACGGAGTTCGGTCACCGCTCCCTCGGGATCCCCGGCGAGGCCGCGCCAGTGCGCGAGGTTGTGCAGCGTGTTGAGGGTGTTCGGGTGGTCGGGCCCCAGGTACTCGCGCTGGTCGGCGAGGAGCTCCCGGGAGGCGTGGAGCGCGGCCGACAGGTCCCCGGACTCGGCCCGGCACACCGCGAGGTTGCCGCGGGTGCTCAGGGTCTCCACCCGGTCCGGACCCACCACCCGCTCCAGGTCCGCCAGCAGGTTCCGGTAGCGGACGATCGCGCCCGCGGTGTCGCCCGCCCGGGAACGCAGGTAGGCCAGCCCGTGCCGGGTGCGCAGGGTGTCGAGGTGGTCCGGGCCGAGCACCCGGAGCTGGCGTTCGTAGAGTTCGTCGAAGGCCTGCTGTGCCTCTGCCAGGTCGGCCTCCGAACCGGACCAGTAGGCCAGGGGGTCGGCGACGACGGGTGCCCCCGGCGGCCTGGTGTGCCTGAAGAAGTGGCCGGAGTGGTCTGGGTGACTCGGATGGCTGGGGTGAACCGAGTGATCCGAGGCGTCCTCGTGGTCCGGGCCACCGGGGAGGCCCGAGCGGCTCGGGTGAGGGTGGCTCGGTCGGCCGGGGTGCCGTGGGGGATCGGACTCCAGGGTGTGCGCGACCGCCTCGGCCAGCACCTCCCAGTACGTCACCGCCCACTCCACCTGGCGGGACGAGTCCAGGCCGCGGCCCGCCCGGAACAGCACCGGGTGGATACCCTCCTCCCACAACCAGCTCCACACCCGGACCCGGCCCGCGGTCCGCTCGCGCAGCACGGCGGTGTTCGAACGCAGACGCCTTCCCAGAGCCGAATCGCGCGCGGTGTCCGGCCACACGGCCACCAGCGCGTCCGCGATGGCGCGGACCGCCTCCCGGGTGGGCCGGGAGCGGGTGTGCTCGAGTGCGGCCCGCTGGGTGAGCTGGTGCGCGCCGATCACCAGCGGGGTGTCCCGGGTGACCAGGTCCAGGCGTTCCAACGAGGCGAGCGCCAACCGGACCTCGTGCCGGGTCAGGGTGCGCGCGGGGAAGGTGCGCCGCCCCAGGTAGGTGCGGACGGGCCGGGAGACGACGACCTGTTCGGGGGTGGCCGCGGAGCCCAGCAGCGCGATCAGCCCCATGAGGGGGCGGGCCACCCCCTCGGGGCGGTGGGCGTCGGCGCGCTCCACGGCCAGCTCCCAGGTGGCGGCCACCGGGGACCGGGTGCTCCAGCGGGGGAAGGACTCGACGAGTGCGGCCGTCCGCCGGTGGAACCGCGCCAGGTAGGTGGCGGGGGAGAGCCGCAGGTCCGCCATGTACGCGGTCGCCTGCGAGAGGGCGAGGGGCAGGTGGTCGAGAGCGGAGGCGAGGGCACGGAGTTCGTCGTCGGTGTGCTCGATCCCCGCCTCCGTGAACGCGGCGCGCAGGTAACCGTCCGCCTCGGCCGCGGAGAACCCGGGGACGGTGACCAGCCGACGGCCGCGCAGGTCCGGCGTGCGGCCGTGGTGGCGGGTGGTGACGATCATCCGGCCGTGTCCGCGGTCGGAGGGCGGCCACAGGTCCTCCACCTCCGCCGGGTCGGTGAGGTCGTCCCACACGACCAGCCAGCGCCGTCCCTCGGCGTCCACCGGGTCGTGCAGCCAGGACAGGAACTGCCCCGCGGCGAGCTCGGGGTCGTCGGGGACACGGGCGAACAGCTGCCGGGCCGCCTGGGCGTAGGCGAAGACGACCCCGTCACGGGTGGCGGCGTCCGCCCACAGCAGGACGTCGGGGCGCTGGTTCGGGACGCGGTGCTCGCGCAGGGACCGGGCGTGGTGGGCGGCCAACTGGGTCTTGCCCACCCCGCTCTCCCCGGACAGGACCTGGTGCGCCGCGGGTGAGCCGAACCCGCTGAGGGCCTCGTCGAGGACGTCCGAGAGGGCACGCCGACGCAGGTACGCGACGGGTTCGGGGAACATCCCCACCCTGACCGGCCAGCTCACCGGGTTTCGGCTGGTATGGAAGTCGTCACCCTGGGAGGTGTCGTCTGTCGGAGCGGAGTGGTCGGGACGCCGGCCGAGGGGGTTTCCGTCCGCGGCCGTGCCGTTGCCGTGTTCGTGGCCAGAGCTCAAAAGCCACACCCTTCCCGGGGTCTGGGGGAGTCGCGCGCCCACCGGTGCTCGTACGTGTCGTATGCCCCGATCGCGGATCGGGAACCCCAGCAGCAAAGGGGTTTCGGACGATCCAGTTCCCATTACGGAGGGGAGTCAACCCCATCGTTTGAGCTATCCCAGGTCAGTGCTCCGAGGTTGTCGGGACGCACGTGCAGACGTGAGGAACGGACCTTCGGAGGGCGGGGCGGGCGGCCGGGACGATCATCCTCGCGCGGGACGGACCGGCTCCTCCTCGGGGGATCCGGCCTCGGGGTCCGGAGCACCGGACGGCCCGGGCCGGACCACCGCCACGACCCCCACCGCGCCCGCTGCGAGCAGCGTGCCGACGACCGCGCCCACGCTGTTGACCATCAGGTCCCCCGTGTCGGCCAGCCGCCCCCAGGGCAGAGCCCACTGGGCCGCCTCCACGGCCAGGGACAGGGCCGGGCCGAACAGCACGCGGGCGGGCCACGAACCGAAGGCGAAGAAGGCCACCACGCCGATCGGCACGAACAGCAGGGTGTTCAGGGTGCGCTCCTGGAGGGCGACGCCGCCGGTCGTACCCCACGGGCCCTCTGCTTCGAGCTGGGCGTCGTACTCGGCGATCCACGCCAGGTTCTCCGTGACGGTCCGCTCGGCCAGGGCGACGTCCCCCGGCGTCGGGGTCCCGCCCTCGGAGTCGGTGACCACGAGGGTGTCGCCCGGGCCGTCCTGGACGAAGAGGTCGTCCTCGTCCTCCGGGAAACGCTCCTCCAGAGGGACGCCCGCGGGGGCGTACCGGACCGCGCGGCCGTCATCCAGGCGCTGACCGAACTCCGTGTACGAATCCGCGTGCTCACCGACCCCGGGGATGTCCTGGAAGGACAGCATCGGGTCCCAGACCACCCTGCGTTCGCTGTTCCCGTAGGACTCCGCGGCGCCGATCGGAGCGACCAGGACCGCCAGGTACACGACGGCGGCCGCCGCCAGCAGCTTCCGCATCGGCCCTCGGAACCGTGCCGGGTCCGGACGCCGCCACCAGGCGAAGGCCAGCGCTGCCGCCAGGCACAGGCCCAGGGCGAGGGCGATGGTGGTCGGGTTGACGTGGAAGAGCACGGTCCACACGGGGCGACTCCAATGGACGGGCCGAGCGGCACAGGGACAGCGAAGACAGTAGCCGAGGGCAACGGATCGGACACGGTCGTACTGCTCAGGGGTGTGTCCGCACCCGGCCACGCCCACGGGCCCGTGCCCCCTGGAACCCCCGGCCGAGCTCGGATAGGAAGGTTCGACGAAGGGAACCGGCGGTCGGCGCCGGACCGGGGGAGGGCGGTATGGGCGCGGACACGGGGGAGGGGATCCGGGGGCACCGGGAGCACTTCCTCAGAACGTACGAGCAGGAGCGCTTGCGCAACGGCGCGCGCCGGGTCCGGATCCTCTACCAGCAGCTCGCCGCCACCGCGGAGGACGGCTCACCCGAACAGGACGACTACGAACGCGGCGTCCGCTTCTACCTCGACATAGAACGCACCGTGCACCTCCTGGAGCGCCGGAGCCGCGACACCCTCCTGTCCGAGTACCCGAAACTCGCCGACGAGCTGTCCCGCCTGGTCAGGACCCGGGGACACCGCGGCCTCAGCCCGCGTGAGCACCGCCTGGTGCTCGAACGCCGCCTGTCCGTGCTCACCCCGTTCGAGCAGCCGGAGCGCGCACCCGGCGTGCGCCCCCAGGCGGTCTTCCTGGCGGGCCAGCCGGGGGCGGGCAAGGTCTCGCTCCAGGAGAGCGTCCGCGACGTCCTCGGCGGGACCACCGCGGTCGTCTACCACCGGCATGACAACGCCGAAGCGCACCCCGCGTACGCGGAGATCTTCGAGGACGACCCCTTCGGCGCCCTGCCCGAGGCCGCCCGACACCTCGATCCGGACCTCGAACGGCACTGTCTGGAACACCTGTGGTCCGGCCCCTACGACACTGTCGTCGTCGATCCGCTGGGCGACACCGCCGACGCGGAGGCGCTCCTCGGCGGGTTCGCCGCGGCCGGGTACCGGGTGGTCGTGGCGTTCGTGGCCGCGCACAGCAGCCACAGCCTGCTGGGCATCGCCGACCGGTTCCAGAGCGGATTGGACCACGAAGGGCTCGGCCGCTGGGTCGGCGCGCAGGAGCACCAGCGGATCTACGACGCGCTCCCGGAGGTCGCCCGCCACGTGGAGGCCGGGGGCCACGCGGAGGCGTTGTACGTGGTCGACCGGCGGGGAGGTGTCGTCCACGAGAACCACCGCCCCGTCGGCGGCGGGTTCGAAGCGCCGCTCGTCACGGGGGACCGGCTCCGCGAACACCGCGCCAGGAGGCCGAGCCCGGAGGAGGCCCGACACTTCGACGCCCGGGTCGCCCACCTCAGGTCCCGTGCCGAGCAGGGGAGCGGGGCCGAGCGCGGGGACCGCTCCGGCCGGGACGGCTGAGCGGACCCGGCCGGAAGCGGCGACCGCTGTGTCCCCCCGGGCCATCCGCGAGTCCTGCGCTCCCTGCCACCCGCAGGTCCTGGGCCCCCGTGCCACGCGCCGCGGGCTTCAGCTCCTGACGATGGCCTGGCTCAGGGCCTCCCGCTCGCCCGGCTTCTCGGCGCGCAGGGTCTGGGCCACGGCGAACACCAGTTCGGGGGAGAGCGCCCCGACGGGGTGCGCGCTCGCGACGGACCCGTCCTCGAGGCGGGTGCGGACCTCGCTCAGGCGGGCGCCGTCCCTGGAGCCGACGCCCCGGTGGACGACCAGCAGCGAGTCCGACTCCGAGCACTCCACGCCGGGGAACTCGCAGCCGCTGTGAACCCCCTCCTCCATCCGCTCCGGAGTCCAGCTCAGCACGTGGAGGGCTCCGGCCCGGACGTCCTCCGGGCTGTCCGCGCCGGCCCCCGGGCCCGCGGCGCCCGCCTCGGCGACCCGGCCCGCTCCGAGGGCGGACGCGTCGGTCCGCTCCTCGCCCTCCGGGGCGCCGCCGGCGGTGTAGGTCACCCGAAGGCCGCCGTGCACCTCGTGGACCCGCACCGGAGTCCACGAGGGGTGGTCCAGGACCGCGATCGTGTGATCGAACTCGTCGATCTGGGCGAGCGACCGCTGTTCGGTGGACTTGTCACGCATGAGTTCGGAGGCGAACGGCAGGATCAGCAGGGCGGCGGCCACCACCGCCACGCCCGGCAGGATCCCGGGCTGGCGCCTTCCCGACTCCCGGCTGAGCAGGACGCACAGGCCCAGAGCGGACGTCGACACGAGGGCGCTCACCACCGCGCTGTTCACGAGGATGCCGCCGGGAACGGGGGTGAAGGCCGGGGCCAGGAACCCCAGGACCAGGGGTGTGGCCGTCGCGGTTCCGGTCACCAGGCAGGCGCACGAGGTCGGACGGGTGACTCCGGAGCGCCGCAGCCAGGCGGTCGCGAGGAAGATCATCAGGGCCAGGGCGCCTACGGCCACCGGCGCGATCAGCAGGGCCCCCTGGCCGAGGCCGCCCAGGGCGAGACCGCGGGTCGTCTTCCACAGGGCGGCGAGGAGGAGTGACATCAGCGGGGCGCCCACCAGGCACAGGGCGAGGAGCGCGCCGACCGCGGCGACCCGGGGCCGGCCCGTGGGCGTTCGCGAAAGCACGCCGTCCATCAGACCCGAACCATCCTCCTGCGCGGGGACGACACGTTACGCCTGTTGTTGTTTGGGCGCCAGATGTGCAAACAGGGATTTTCCCTTGACCAAAACCTGCCGGGAACCGCACGTGAGGCCGGAATTGCCGCCGGGACGCCCCGGCGGCCGCTCCGGCGCTTCACGACCCCGTGACCTTCCGCAGCCGTCCCGCGGGGCCGGCCCCGCCCCTGTCCGAGGGGCGAGTCCCCGCCTGGCGGCCGAGCTCTGCCTGGCGGCCGGCGCCCGCCTAGCGGCCGAGCTTGCGGACGTACGGGCGGCGGGCCAGACCGAACTGCTGCCACTTCGGATCCATCTGGGTGCGCAGCTGCACCTTGCCCTCGGGCCAGTCCATGAGCTCGTTCTCGAACTCGGGCAGCACACCGGAGTCCGGGTCGAGGTAGTAGATGTACATCCGCTGCCCGGCCACGGTCTGCTGCATGAAGAGCGCGCCGTTCTCACCGAGGATGCCCGCCAGCCGGGCCTCGAGGTCGGCCAGCGCCACCACCGAGGTCTCCTGGGGGAGCCGGTCGTCGTCCATGTCCGAGTACGGCACGAGGACCTGGACGAACAGGGACAGGGCGGGGAAGTCGCGGCGGGTCACCGGGTGGCGGAGCAGGACCTCGATCGGACCCTGCAGGGGAAGCCTGCCGTGCAGCGTCACCCAGCCGTCGGTCCCGCCGAGGAGGTCGCCCATCTGCTTGGCCACGGCCGGCATGGAGGTCGGCGGGAGCGGGTCCAGCGGCCGCTCGTCCAGGGACGCCACCTTCCCGATCCAGCGCACGAACTGGTCCTCGCCGAGCGCCAGCAGCGTGACGTGCTCGGCCACGGCCTGGCGGGTCTCGCCGGACAGGAACATGTTGTCCGGGTGGTAGACACCGACCTCGATCTTGCCGGTGCCCTGGTTGACCCGCATCGACACGGACACGTGGGACAGGTCCAGCTCGTGGTCGTCCCAGCGCACCGTGGTGCTCAGCTGGTCGTGGTCGGCCGGGCGGACCGGGAGGAAGCGCCACCCGGTGTCCTCCGGGGCCGACCGCGACCAGCGTTCGGACTGGACGCGCGCCTCCTCGGAGGTGCCGGGGCGCAGCGTCAGCGCGTAGGAGGGCGCGTCGGTGATCTTGGAGGGGTCGTCCAGAGCGGCGAGCTGCTCCAGGAGTTTGGCCGGGTCGACGTCGGGCGACAGGTCGAGGTCGTCCAGCCCGCCCTGGGGCTGGGACGCGCGTCCCACCTCCCAGTCCAGATCCGGGTGGATCGCCTGGACCAGTGCCGAGACCTGCTCGGACACCTCGGCGGAGGCGGGGGTGTCGGACTCGACGGACTCGGCCAGAGCCGAGCGCACGGCGGGCCACGCGTCCCAGAAAGCGGTGACGGCGGCCGTGGATTCGGTGGAGCCGGAGGAGTCGGCGGAGCGGCGACGACGGAACAGAGCCATGTCCTGATTTTCGCAGAACCGGAGGACCACCCTCGCCCCACCCGTCCGGGTGTGTCACACCGGCCTCGGCGCGTCCCAAAGCACACCCTCCGCCGCGCCGGCACGTGGCACCGCCCTCCGCGGGGCGCATAGGCTGGACGACGTTATGACTTTGCGTGTACTGGCCGCCATGTCCGGCGGGGTCGATTCCGCGGTAGCCGCGGCCCGTGTGGCCGAGGCGGGGTACGACGTCACCGGCGTTCACCTGGCCCTCTCCAAGAATCCACAGTCCTACCGAACCGGTGCCCGCGGTTGCTGCACCGTGGAGGACTCCCACGACGCCCGCCGCGCCGCGGACGTCATCGGCATCCCCTTCTACGTGTGGGACATGTCCGAGGAGTTCGACCGCGAGGTGGTGCAGGACTTCGTCGCCGAGTACGAGGCGGGCAACACCCCGAACCCGTGCCTGCGCTGCAACGAGAAGATCAAGTTCGAGGCGGTGCTCGACCGCGCCATCGCCCTCGGCTTCGACGCCGTGGCCACGGGGCACCACGTCCGCAAGATCGACGGCCGCCTCGTGCGCAGCGTCGACGAGGGCAAGGACCAGTCGTACGTGCTGGGCGTGCTCAACGCCGAACAGCTCGACCACGCGATGTTCCCGCTGGGTGACTGCACCAAGGACGAGGTGCGCGCGGAGGCGGAGCGCCGCGGTCTCTCGGTGGCGGACAAGCCGGACAGCCACGACATCTGCTTCATCGCCGACGGTGACACCGCCGGCTTCCTGAACCGTCGGCTCGGCGAGAAGCCGGGGCCGATCCAGGACGAGGACGGCAACGTCGTGGGCACCCACAAGGGCTCCCACGGGTTCACGATCGGCCAGCGCAAGGGCCTGGGCCTGGGCGGAGCCCCGAACCCGCGCTACGTGCTCTCCATCGAGCCCGTGAACAACACGGTGACGGTCGGCCCGCGCGAGGCGCTGCGGGTGGACGAGATCGTCGGGACCAAGCCGGTCTGGAGCGGCAGCGAGCCGCTGACCGAGCCCACCGAGTGCCACGTCCAGCTGAGGGCGCACGGCGAGGTGTACCCGGCCACGGTCGTGCAGCGCGACACCGGGGACGGCCCGGAGCTGGCGGTCCGGCTGAAGGAGCCGGCCAGAGGTGTGGCCGCCGGTCAGGCCGTGGTGGTCTACGACGGCGACACGGTGCTGGGTTCGGCGACCATCCGCTCCACCGCGCGTTCGGAAACCGCTCCGGTGTGACCACCGGTCGGTGACACCGGGTTCCGTGACCACGGGATCCGGTGCGGCGCCGGGCTCCGACGTGACGGCGAAACAGTCACAGTAGGACACACAACACGCACTTTCTCGCCCATGACCCTTGCCGTAGTTAGGTAAGGCAATGCAAAGTTGTGGGGTCAAGGTGTAAGGGGTCCGGTCCATGCCGCAGTTCGCTTTTCTCGAGGGGCAGCCCTTCTGGGTCGTCTACTGCACCCTGCTCGTGGTGATCCTGCTCCGCGCCCCCGCCACCTACTGGATCGGCCGGGGCCTGGGCGCCGGTGTCACCCGCAGCCGCATGGGTGAGCGGCTCGGCCCCAAGCTGGACGCCGCCAAACAGCGCATCGACCGCTACGGGGCGCCCGTGGTCACCCTCAGCTTCTTCACCGTGGGCATGCAGACGGCGATCAACTTCTCCGCCGGCGCCGTACGGATGCGCTTCCCCCGGTACTTCGCCGCCGTGTTCGTCGGAGGCCTGGCCTGGGCGGGCCTGTGGGGCGTGGTGATCTCCGGCCTGGTCGGCACCTGGCTGGAACTCTTCCTCAAGTCGCCGTGGACCGCGGTGGGTGTGGTCGCGGCCGCCGTACTGGCCGTCACCGCGCTGGTGGTGCGCTCGCGCCTGGCCGGCCGCTCCCGCGAGGCCGAGGACGCGGACTCAGGCACCGGACCGCCGGCCGCCGACCCGGAGCGGGCCCAGGACACGGAGTCGGCCCGGACCCGGTAGGGCTCGACTCGGTAGGACCGGGCACCGGAGAGCCGGAACCGGCTCCGCGGAACCCGCTCGCCCCGTGCGCGACCCCCGGCCGCCGACGCTCTAGCGTGGGGGCATGCGCATCTCTGTTGACGCCGTCCTGTTCGACATCGACGGCACACTCGTGGACTCCACCGGCGCCGTGGAACGCACCTGGCGCCAGTGGGGCGAGGCCCACGGCATCGACCCCGACGAGATCCTCGCCGTCTCCCACGGCAGGCGCTCCGAGGACACCATCGCGATGTTCCTGCCCGACGACCAGGTCGCCGAGGCCGCCGCGGAGCTCGAGGAGCTCGAACTGGCCGACCTCGCCGGCGTGGCCGCCCTCCCCGCCACCGCCGAACTCCTCTCCGCGCTGCCCGCCGGACGCTGGGCCGCCGTCACCTCGGGTGCGCGCATGCTCATGCGCACCCGTCTGGAGGCCGCCGGGCTGCCCGTGCCCGAGGTGCTCGTCACCGCCGAGGACGTCACCGTCGGCAAACCCGACCCCCAGGGCTACCTGAAGGCCGCCGCCGAGCTCGGGTACGACCCCGCCCGCTGCCTGATCGTCGAGGACGCCCCCGCGGGGGTGGCGGCGGGCCTGGCCGCGGGGGCCGCCGTCCTGGCCGTGGCCACCTCCCACCAGCGCGTCGACCTCGAAGGGCTCGGCGCCACCGAGGTCATCGACAACCTCAGCTTCTGCACCCTGGAGACCGGCCCGGACGGCCTGGTCCTGTGCACGCCCTGACCCCCGGGGCCCTGGGCCCGGGGTGCGTGTCGGGCGGCAGCACCGCCCCGCCCCGGTTGCTCTAACCTTGGGCAACGTGAGTCAACAGCAGCCCTACCCCTGGTCCGCCGCGTCCGCCACCGGTGTCGGTTCCTGGCCGGGTGAGGAACCCGACGAGGCCATGAGGACCGTCGTCGGCGAGCTCCCCGACCTGCCGCACCTGACCGAACTCCCCGCGCGGGGGGTCGGCGCCGACATGATCGGGCGCACCGCGGGCCTCCTCGTGGACCTCCCGGTCGAGGTCCAGCCCACCGGCTGGCGGGTCGCGGACACCCCCGGCCGCGACCTCGCACGCGCCGGAAGCTTCCTCTCCTACGACCTCGACACCCTCACCGAGCACCTCCACGCCTACGAGGGCCCGCTCAAGATCCAGCTCGCCGGCCCCTGGACCCTGTCCGCCGCGATCGAACTCCGCAACGGACAGCGCCTCGTCTCGGACCCCGGGGCCCGCCGCGACCTCGCCGAGTCCCACCTGGAGGGCGCGCTCGCGCACATCGACGAGGTACGCCGACGGGTCCCCGGCGCTCAGCTCATCGTCCAGATCGACGAACCCTCCCTGCCGTCCGTACTGCTCGGCTCCCTCCCGACCGCCAGCAAACTCGGCGTCCTGCCCGCCGTGGACCGGGTCGAGGTGGAGGCGGTCCTGCGCACGCTCTTCGACGCGGTCACCGGGACCGGCTCCGTGCCCGCCGCCCACTGCTGCGCCCCCGGAGTGCCCGTCGACCTCATCTGCCGCAGCGGGGCGCGCGCCCTCAGCCTGGACGCGCGCCTGCTGGCACAGGCCCAGGACGACATGATCGGCACCGCCGTGGAAGCGGGTGTCGGCCTCCTCCTCGGGGTCGTCCCCCCGACCGACCCGCCCCTCCTCCCGACCGACCCGCTTCTCGCCGCGCCCGGCAGCCGTTCGATAGGTGCGTCGGCGGTGGCGCGCTCCCGGAGCCGCCTCAGGACCCCCTCACGCAACGATCCCGGCCCCGCCGGGCGGCCCGCCTCGGCCCTCGGAATGTCGGACCCGGCGACTATGGTCGATCCCGTAAGAGAGTTGTGGAACCGGCTCGGATTCAGCCCTGACCTGCTGTCCCGCGCGGTCGTCACCACGCCCGCCTGCGGGCTGGCGGGGGCCTCCCCCCGGCACGCCAGAGCCGCCCTCCAGGCCGCCAGGGACGGCGCCCGGGTCCTGCGGGACGAGCCCCGGAAGTAGGGGCCTCCGAAGGCACTCCGCACGGACCCGCGCCGACTCAGGGAGCCCCGCCCCGGGGCTCCCTCCGAACCCCCGAACGCCGTATTGCCCGACACCCGGACCCCGCGGTTCCGTCGGAGCCCCCCGATCAGGCCCCCCGTGAGATCAAGAGAAAGGCAGGCTGTGAGCGCGCCCGACAACACCAACGTCCCCGACGAGGTACGCGCCCGCCACGCCGAGCTGTGCCGTGAGCTGGACGACCACAGCTACCGGTACTACCTGGGCAACCCGATCGTCTCCGACGCCGAGTACGACCAGCTCATGCTGGAGCTGCGCGACATCGAGGACCGGTACCCGATCCTCGTCACCCAGGACTCGCCCACGCAGAAGGTCGGCGCGCCCATCAGCGTCGACTTCGCGGAGGTCGAGCACCTCGTCCGCATGGAGAGCCTGGGCAACGCCTTCAACGCCGACGAACTCAGCGCCTGGGCCGACCGGGCCTCCGCCGAGGTGCCGGTCAACGCCTACCTGTGCGAGCTCAAGATCGACGGCCTCGCGGTGGACCTGGTCTACGAGCGAGGGCGCCTGATCCGCGCCGCGACCAGGGGCGACGGCCGGATCGGTGAGGACATCACCCTCAACGTCCGCACCATCGGCGTGGTCCCCGAACAGCTCGACGAGAGCGTGCGCCCCGCACCCGAGCTCCTGGAGGTGCGCGGCGAGGTCTTCCTCCCGGTGGAGGACTTCGAGAAGCTCAACCGGCGCATCACCGCCGACGGCAGCCACGCGCCGTTCGCCAACCCGCGCAACGCCGCCGCCGGTTCGCTGCGGCAGAAGGACCCGAGGGTCACCGCCACCCGGCCGCTGTCGATGATCGTGCACGGCGTCGGCGCGTACGTCCCCGCCGGGTACAGCGAGGCGGAGGGGGGATGGGCCGTCGACTCCCCGGAGAGCGCACCGGAGGAGGTCAAGCTCACCAGTCAGTCGAAGACCTACACCCTGCTCGGTGAGTGGGGGCTGCCGCTCAGCGACCGCTACAAGGTCGTGGCCTCCATGAAGGAGGTCCACGAGTACGTCGAGTACTACCAGGCGCACCGGCACGACCCCGCCTACGAGATCGACGGCATCGTCGTCAAGGTCGACGACTTCGCGCTCCAGCGGCGGCTGGGCTCCACCAGCCGCGCGCCCCGGTGGGCGATCGCGGACAAGTACCCGCCGGAGGAGGTCACCACCAAGCTGGTCGACATCAAGGTGGGTGTGGGCCGCACCGGCCGCGTCACCCCCTACGGCGTGATGGAGCCGGTCGTGGTGGCCGGGTCCGAGGTCGAGTTCGCGACCCTGCACAACGCCCAGGAGGTCGCCCGCAAGGGTGTGCGGATCGGTGACACCGTCGTCCTGCGCAAGGCGGGCGACGTCATCCCCGAGATCGTCGGACCGGTGCTGGACCGCCGCGACGGCACCGAGCACGAGTTCGTCATGCCCGAGCGCTGCCCCGAGTGCGACACCGAACTCGGCCAGCAGAAGGAGGGCGACGTCGACCTGCGCTGCCCCAACGCCCGCTCCTGCCCGGGCCAGCTGCGCGAACGGGTCGCCTTCATCGCCGGCCGCAAGGCCCTGGACATCGAGGCGCTCGGCTACGTGGCCGCCACCGCTCTCACCCAGCCGCTGGAACCAGCCGAGGCGCCGCTCAGCAACGAGGGCGACCTGTTCGACCTCACCCTCGAGCAGCTGCTGCCGATCCGCACGCACGTCCTCGACCCGGACACCACCGAGCCCAAGACCGACCCCAAGACCGGTGAGCCCAAGGTCGTCTCCTTCTTCGCCAACATGAAGGGCGAGCCGAAGAAGACCGTGGAGAAGCTGTTCGAGCAGCTGGAGGAGGCCAAGAAGAAGCCTCTGTGGCGCGTGCTGGTCTCCCTGTCCATCCGCCACGTCGGCCCGCGCGCCGCCGAGGACCTGGCCCGCCACTTCCGTTCCATGGACGCGATCCGCAACGCCAGCGAGGAGGAGCTGGCGTCCGTGGACGGCGTCGGCCCGACGATCGCCCGATCCATCCGCGAGTGGTTCGCCGTGGACTGGCACGCCGAGATCGTCCGAAAGTGGGCGGACGCGGGTGTCCGAATGGAGGACGAGGGACAGGAACCGGGTTCGCGGGTGCTGGAGGGTGTCACGGTCGTGGTGACCGGCTCCCTGGAGGGCTTCACCCGGGACGGGGCCAAGGAGGCCATCGCCGAACGCGGCGGCCGCGCCACCGCCTCGGTCTCCAAGAAGACGGGCTTCGTGGTGGTCGGCGACGCACCCGGCTCCAAGTACGACAAGGCCGTGAAGCTCGGCGTTCCCGTCCTTGACGAGGCCGGATTCCGGGTTCTGCTCGAGGCGGGCCCGGAAGCCGCCGAGAACCTTCGGATCAACCCCACGGAGGAGGCTCCGGAGGAGTAGGCTCCGCCGCACACCCGTTGACACGAGCGCGTCACTCCGCGTTGGTCCGCGGGGCACGACCGGTTCACCCCGTGTCGTTGCCCGTCCGGTGCCGCGGGACACGCCGTGGGCGTTCCCCGCTGGGGACACGGGCAGGGATCCGCTGGGTCCCTGCCCTTCCGACTGTCGATTCATTAACGGATAGTTCCTGTCATGCGACAGTTGGTGACGAAAGCCCGTAAGCTGTGCAACAACACCCCTGATATGGACACAGCCATATCCGGTATTCGGTCATGAGGCACAAGGAAGCGGATGAAGGACCCCATCGGTACCCGGGACATCGGCCCCCGGGTCGGCACGCCGCTCTGGCTCTACATGGCGGCCGCCACTGCCGCGGGCGCGGCCCTGCTCGCCGTCTCCAGCCTCGAACTCGGCCTCGACCAGCTGGCCAACCTGGTCAGGGAACCCCTGCTCTGGGTACTGCTGTGCATGGTGATCCTCGGTGAGCTGAGACCCATCGCCATGCCCGGCCAGGCACCCGGCAGCGGTGCGCCCACCTCGCTGCCCTTCACCTTCGCGGTGGTCATCTTCTACGGACTGCCCGTCGCGGCCCTCCTCCAGTGCGCCGCCACCGTCGTCGCCGGGGTGGCCCGCCGCCACGCGCCCCACCGCACCGCGTTCAACGCCGCCCAGTACGTCCTCACCCTGGGCGTGGCCGACGCGGTCCTGCGCCTCTCGCTCCCCGAGATCGTCACCGCCCCGTGGGTCCCCGCCGGGGGAGAACTGCTCGCCGTCGCCCTCGCCGGGTTCGCTTCCTTCCTGGTCAACCGGCTCCTGGTGCTGTGCGCCGTGGCCATGCACGAACGCGTGCCCCTGAGCCAGGTGATGTTCAAGGGCCTGGGCCAGCAGGTGTACGTGAACACCGTCCTGCTCAGCCTGTCCCCGCTGATCGTCCTCGCGATGACCCACTCGGTCCTCTACGTGCCGCTGTTCGCCTTCCCCCTCGGCGCGCTCTACACCAGTGCCCTGCTGTCGGTGAAACGCGACCACCAGGCCAACCACGACGAACTCACCGGCCTGGCCAACCGCAAGCTCCTCACCGTCCGCGCCCGCAGGGAGATCGAGCAGGCCCACCAGCGCGGCACCCGCGTCGGCCTGCTCCTGCTCGACCTGGACCGGTTCAAGGAGGTCAACGACACCCTCGGCCACCCGACCGGGGACCGCCTCCTGCAGACCCTCGCCCGCCGCCTCACCCACAGCGTGCGCCCGGGGGACCTGGTGGCCCGCCTCGGCGGCGACGAGTTCGCGATCCTGCTCCCGCAGGTGCGCGACACCGCCTCCGCCCGCGAGGTGGCCCTGCGCCTCAAGGGCGCGCTGGCTGAACCGGTGCGGCTGGACGGCATGGACTTCGACCTCCAGGTCAGCACCGGCATCGCCCTCTACCCGGACGACGCCCCCGGCTTCGAACTCCTCATGCAGCGCGCGGACGTCGCCATGTACGTCGCCAAGGCCGACCGCACCGGCGTGGAGAGCTACGACCCCGGCAAGGACCGCAACTCCACCGCCCGGCTCAGCATGTACAGCGAACTGCGCCGGGGTCTGGCCGAGGGCGCCCTGGAGATGCACTACCAGCCCAAGGTGGCCCTGGCCGACGGCCGACCGGTCGGACTGGAGGCGCTGGCCCGCTGGCGGCACCCCCTGCGGGGCCTGCTCACCCCGGACGAGTTCATGCCGGTCGTCGAGCACTCCAACCTCTTCCGCGCCTTCACCGGGCAGGTCCTCGACATCACCCTGGCCAGGGTCGCCCTGTGGCGGGCCGAGGGCATGACCCTGCCCGTGGCGGTCAACCTGGGCGTGCGCGAACTCCTGGACCCGGACCTGCCGGAGACCGTCGCCTCGGCCCTGCGCGAGCACGGCGTCCCACCCGAGCAGCTGGTCCTGGAAATCAGTGAGCGGACCCTCATCGCCGACCCCGGCGCCGCCACGAAGGCGGTCAAACGCCTGCGCTCCCTGGGTGTGGGCCTGGCCCTGGACGACTTCGGCACCGGCCACTTCACCCTCGCCCAACTGGCCGGACTGCCGATGGACGAGGTCAAGATCCACGAGTCCTTCACCGCCCGCCTGGTCGACGGCACCGCCAACGGCCACACCGTCGTGCGCGGGGCGATCGCCCTGGTCCGCGCCCTGGGGATGGACGCCACCGCCGAGGGCGTGCAGACCAGGGCCCTGGCCGAGGCCGCCCGCGAGACCGGCTGCCAGACCGCGCAGGGACACTACCTCTCCCGGCCGATGAACGCCCGGGACGTCACCGCCTGGCTCTCCGCCCACGACACCGGCAGCCCCGTCTGACGGCTCCCCGCCGGTCACCTTCTCCTGATCCCTCACGATCAGCTCGCCCTTTCCGCGGCTGTCCGGCGCCCTCCGGCCGCATTTTCTTACCCCGGGGTTCCTGTGCCTTTTTTTCGTCGGGTTCCCCTGCCGGTTTCCCTGTCCCTCGTGGCGCTGGTCACCGGGTGTTCTCTGGTGGGGGTCTCCCATCGCACGCATGAAGCCGGGGATCCCGCCGAACACTTGGCTTCGGTGAGTGAGATCGCCTGGACCTGGGATCTTCCCCGAGGTGGTGAGGAGGGTTTTCTTCGTGAGATGAGTGAAGGAGTCGTGGTGCTCCTGGAGGGCGGGGTGCTCTACCTGCACGAGCGGCTGGAGGACGCCTCTGTGCCCGAGGGGTTCGCGCGGTTCGAGGGGTTCGACGGTTCGTCGGTTCTCACCTGGGACGAAGAGGAGAGCATGAGCGTGTCCGACGCGATCAGTGTCCCCGGGGGAGTGGCCGTGGCGTACAGGGCTGACGGCGAACCGGGTGTCCTGGGCCTCAGGTGAGGCAGAGCGACACCGGGACCGGTGCCGGGCCAATAGGATTGTGCTGATCACCCGTCCGCCGAAGAAACGGTTCTCACCTGATGACCGCCATCACCCGCGATGAGGTCGCGCACCTCGCCCGGTTGTCGCGGCTGGCGCTCGACGAGAGCGAGCTCGACACGCTCGCCGCCCAGCTCGGTGACATCCTCACCGCCGTGGCCAAGGTGCAGGAGGTCGCCCAGGGCGACATCCCGCCGAGCTCGCACGCCCTGCCGCTGACCAACGTCTACCGCCCCGACGAGGCCAAGCCCGGCCTCACCCCCGAGCAGGCCCTGGCCGGCGCCCCCGCGGTGGAGGACCAGCGCTTCCGGGTTCCGCGGATCCTTGGGGAGGAAGAGTAGATGAGCGACGTC
Source organism: Nocardiopsis ganjiahuensis DSM 45031 (assembly GCF_000341085.1). Taxonomy (GTDB): domain Bacteria; phylum Actinomycetota; class Actinomycetes; order Streptosporangiales; family Streptosporangiaceae; genus Nocardiopsis; species Nocardiopsis ganjiahuensis. The sequence goes on from NZ_ANBA01000018.1 coordinate 100,651, forward strand.
ATCGGGCTCAGCGCCGCCGAACTCGGCGCGGCCATCAAGGCGGGTGAGGTCTCCTCCGAGGAGGCCACCACCGCCTACCTCGACCGCATCGAAGCGGTCGACGGCGACATCAACGCCTTCCTGCACGTGCGCCGGGAGACCGCGCTCGACCAGGCCCGCGCGGTGGACGCCAAGCGCGCCGCCGGAGCCGAACTCGGCCCGCTCGCGGGCGTGCCGGTCGCGCACAAGGACGTGTTCACCACCAAGGACATGCCCACCACCGCCGCCTCCAAGATCCTGGAGGGCTGGCAGCCGCCCTACGACGCCACCGTCACCGAGCGCCTGCGCGAGGCCGGTCTGGTCATCCTGGGCAAGACCAACATGGACGAGTTCGCGATGGGCTCCTCCACGGAGAACTCGGCCTACCAGATCACCCGCAACCCGTGGGACACCGACCGCATCCCCGGCGGTTCCTCCGGCGGTTCCTCCGCGGCCGTGGCCGCCTTCGAGGCGCCCCTGGCCACGGGCACCGACACCGGCGGCTCCATCCGCCAGCCCGCGGCCGTGTGCGGCCTGGTCGGCGGCAAGCCGACCTACGGCGGCTCCTCCCGCTACGGGATGATCGCCTTCGCCTCGTCCCTGGACACCCCGGGCCCGTTCGCGCGCAACGTGCTGGACGCCGCCCTGCTCCAGGAGGCCTTCTCCGGCCACGACCCGCGCGACTCCACCTCCATCGACGCCCCCGTGCCGCCGGTGGTCGACGCCGCCAGGCTCGGTGACGTCGAGGGCCTGCGCGTCGGCGTCGTCAAGGAGCTGGACAGCGACGGCTTCCAGCCCGGCGTGCGCCAGCGCTTCCGCGAGACCGTGGAGCTGCTGGAGTCCCTGGGCGCCAAGGTCGTCGAGGTGTCCTGCCCGAGCTTCGACGCCGCCCTGTCGGCGTACTACCTCATCGCGCCCAGCGAGGCCTCCTCGAACCTGGCCCGCTTCGACGCCATGCGCTACGGCCTGCGGGTCGGTGACGACGGCACGCGCAGCGCCGAGGAGGTCATGTCGCTGACCCGTGCGCAGGGCTTCGGCCCCGAGGTCAAGCGCCGGATCATGCTGGGCACCTACGCCCTGTCGAGCGGCTACTACGACGCCTACTACGGCAGCGCCCAGCAGGTGCGCACGCTGATCAAGCGCGACTTCGACGCCGCCTTCGAGAACGTGGACGTGCTGGTCTCGCCGACCACCCCGACCACCGCCTTCCCGATCGGTGAGCGTTCGGACGACCCGATGGCGATGTACCTGGCCGACCTGTGCACGATCCCGTCCAACCTGGCCGGGAACGCGTCGCTGTCGGTGCCGTGCGGCCTCGCCCCGGAGGACGACCTGCCGGTCGGCTTCCAGATCATGGCCCCGCCGCTGGCCGACGACCGCACCTACCGGGTCGCGGCCGCCGTCGAGCGCGCCCTGACCGAGCGGGACGGCGCGCTCATCGCGCGCAGCCCGTACGCGGTCGCCTAGAACCGAACAGACGCGACGCCCTCCGTTCCCGGTCCGGGAGCGGAGGGCGTCCGTGTTCCACCGGACCGTCCGGCGGTCGGCCGACCGCCGGACGGTCCGCGTGTCAGCCGATCAGCTCGGCCAGGTCCTCGTGCAGGTCCTCAGGGATCTCGAAACCCCAGCGCCCGGCGGCCTCCCGGGACAGCTCACGGCTCCACGCCCAGCTCTCGCGCAGTGCCTCACGGACCGGCTCCGGCTCGGCCGCTCCGGTCGTGGCCGTGTAGCGGGCGACGTCGGCGGCGGGCAGGTCCGCCTCCAGGGCGCGGCTCGGGGTCAGCCAGTGCGCGGTGGATCCGCGCAGGAGCCGGAGCAGCTTGAGCTGGGGCGGGGCGACCATCGCGGCCAGGGCGTTGTGTGCGCGGGTGGTCTCGCCGCGGGCCAGGACGTGGGCGGCCATGAGCGTCCAGTTGGCCAGCTCCCCGGTGAGCTGTTCGGCGGTGAGCGCGGGCACGGGCGCGACGAACTCGGCGAGCGGGCGCACGGCCTCGGTCAGCCGGCCGGTGCGGTCCAGCAGCACGGCAGCCCCGGGGTCGGGCAGGTGGACCATGCCGCGCCAGGAGGCGATCTCCCCGATGGCCCGCCCGGCGGGGTCGAAGTGGAACTCGCCTCGCATGAGGTCGTCGAACACCACGGCGAGGATGCCGAACAGGTTGGTGTGGGCCAGTCGGACCGGGGCCAGACGGGAGACGAACTCGCGGCCGTCGAAGTCGTCGGCGTGCTCGTCGGCGACGAACACGTAGGCGTCCAGGTCGGAATGGGCGTCGGCCTCGCCCAGGGTCCAGGAGCCGTAGAGGAGAACCCCCTCCAGCCGCGGGTCGGCCCCGGCTGCCTCGCGCAGGCGCTCGATGCGCTGTTCCAGGGCGGTGGGAAGGGAACGGTCGTAAGTGCGCACGGTACTCCGTCGTGTCGATGGGTTCCGGGCAGCACGAAGGCACCGCCCGGCGTCGGCCTGTTCGGACGGCGGTCCTCTTCTGTGGGTTTCCGCCGTCCCTAGGACAGGCGGAGGTCGGTCACCGCGATCGCACACATGCGTACCAGGGTAGACGCCGGGGGCACGGACCCGTGATCCGGATCCGTGCCCCGGCCCGGTGTCCCTGACCGAGCCCTCGCTGTTCGGCTAGTCGGCGGCCGCCGCCCTGCGGCGGCGGGCCAGGAAGAGCGCCGTGCCACCGCCGGCGATCGCGACGACCGCGGCCACGACCAGTGCGGCCACCGCGTTGCCGGTGAGAGCGAGCCCGCTCCGGTCGGGCATTGCGGCCTCATCGGCGACGGGGGAGGGGCTGGGTTCCTCGGTCGGCTCCACGACGGGCGGTGTGCCGCCCGCGGCGTCCCAGGCCACCGTGGCGACCTCGGAGACGACGATCTCGCTGTCCTGCACCGTGATGAGGGTCTGTGTCGGGTTGTCGGTGTCCTCGCCCTTGAACAGGCGACCGGTCTCCACGGCCGCCGTGGTCTCCAGGACGAGGGCGGCCTCGCCCGCGTCGGCGTCGGCGGGGACGGAGAACGCGACGGTGTCGCCGCTCTCGACCTCGTCGAGGGCCTCACCGCTCCCGGCGTCGACGAGTTCCACCCCGTCGGGGGCCTCCAGCCGCACGGGAATGGACTCGGCGCTGGTCTCCACGGTGAACTCGCCGATGGTCTCCCCGGCCAGCCCCGCATCCTGCCCCGGGCTGACGGTGAGCGCGGAACCGGGCTCGTTGGGCAGGTCCTCGGCGTTGTCGACCAGGTGGTTGTACAGGTGGGTGACGTTGCCCGCGTTGACGTTGTCGTCGAGTTCGGGGCTCTGGTCGACCCTTTCCAGGTCCAGTTCGTTGCTGAAGTGCCAGATGGCGGCCTGGGTCGCGGTGAGCGCCTCGGACTCGGTCAGGCGCGCCATCTCGGCTTCCTCCTCGAGGTCCGCGACGTCGACCACCGGATAGGAGTTCTTCAGGATCCAGTGCACTTTGCCGGGCTCGGCGAAGTCGCCCTGTCCGGGGTAGTTCTCCCACTGGTCCTCGCGGTAGCGGGAGTCCTCGACCAACCCGGTACGGAAGTCGATGCAGTACGTGGTGAGCGTCTGGTCGCTGTCGTCCAGGTGCACGTTGAACGTGGCCGTGGTGGTGAAGGGCTCTCCCCGCATGGTGACGGAGTGGCCGTGTTCGGCGACGCCCGTGTACTGTCCGCGCACCGACCCCTGGTAGGGCGCGGGTTCGGCTGCTGCGGGGGCCGCGAGCCCGAGTGCGAGCAGCGCTGAGGCCGCGGCGGCGAGGGCCACATGTCCTGGGGGGTTGCGGAGGGACAAGTGCGTCACGTCTCTTCCTGAGGTGTTCTGCCCGGTGGCGGCGGGAAACAGGCCCGGTTCAGGTGGGGAAAGAGTGCCACGGAAGCCGCGGAACGCGTGCTGTGAACGCTGACTCCGGTCGGCAGAGGTTTTCACAGGTGACGTGGGCAACACAACGGAGTCTTTTGGATCTGGCCGGTATCAGCCATTCGGCACATCTGCTGTAAACCGCTCGCCCTCATGTGCGTGCCGAGTCGAAAAAAGGACCTTTGTTGCTTTTCACATGACAAAGGGCCCGTCCCGCGAAATTCTCGCGGGACGGGCCCCTGGAACCGGCGGTCAGCCGGACCGGCGGACCGGCTGGGTCAGCGGGCCGGCCGTAACGGCGGGTTCACCTGCTAGGCGTCCAGGTCCGCGCCGTTGCCGCCGCTCCTGCGCTTGCGGCTCAGGTAGAGGGCGCCGCCACCGGCACCCAGGGCGGCCACACCGGCGGCCACCAGGCCGGCGAGCGCGCCACCGGTCACGGGCAGCGTGGGCTCGTCGTCCTTGCCCGGAGCGGGCTTGTCGTCCTCGGCCGGCGTGCTGGGCTCCTCGGTCGGGGTCGGCTTCGGGTCCGGCTCGTCGGTCGGAGTGGGCTCCGGGGACGGCGTGGGCTCGGGCTCCGGGGACGGCGCCGGCTGGTCGGCCTCGGACCACTCGGCGGAAGCGGCGGCGTCGACGGAGACGTCGCTGTCCTCGGCGGTGATCAGGGTCTGGGTCGCCTTGTGGGCGTCCTCGCCCTTGAACAGGCGGCCCTGCTGGACGGTGGCGGTGGTCTCCAGGCTGAAGGAGGCCTCGCCCGCGTCGGCCTCGGCGGGGACGGAGAAGCCGACCTTGTCGCCGTCGCTGAGGAACTCGCCGACCGGCTCGCCGGTGGAGATGTCGACCAGCTCGACGCCCTCGGGGGCCTCCAGGGAGACCGGCACCTCGGCGGCGTTGGTCGAGATCTGGAACTCGCCCACGGTGTCGCCGGCCTGGCCGGTGGCGCTGTTCGGGGTGATGCTCAGGGTCGGTGCGGGCTCGCTGGCCAGCTCCTCGGCGTTCTCGACCAGGTGGTTGTAGATCGCCTTCACGTTGGCGTGACCGCGGGTGAGGGTGGCGCCGTTGCTGTAGTGCCAGATGGCGGCCTGGGTGGCGGCCAGGGCCTGCTCGGGCTCGACGCGGTTGGCGCCGCGCAGGGAGTTGAACTCCTCGGCGCTCACCGAGGGGTAGCCGTTCTGCAGGATCCAGTGGACCCTGCCGGGCTCGGCGAAGTCGCCCTTGCCCGGGTAGTCGGCCCAGTCGTCCTCCTGGTACCAGGCGTTCGAGCGGATGCCCGTCTCGATGTCGATGCAGTACGTGACGAGCTCGCTGCCGTCCTCGAGGCGGAGCTTGAAGAGGTTGGTGCCGATGGTGCCCGCGCTCATGGTCACGGTCTCGCCGGTCTCGTGGTTGCCCACGTACTGCGCCCGCACGGAGCCCTCGTAGGTGCCCGCGGGGTCGGCTGCGGCGGGAGCCGCCAGACCGAAGGTCAGCAGCGCCGCGGCGGAGACCGCGAGACCCGCGCGACCGGCGGTCCGGAGGTTGGGGGAGTGCTTCACGTCGTGTCCTGTCATGAGGTGCTGTGCCACACGGCCCCAAGGGGGCGCACGGCAGCGGGAGGAGCGAAGAAGAGGAGGACGCGCCCGGGAGGGGCCGGAGCGGCTTCGGAACTCGAGTGAGTCCGGTGGCACAGCAGAAGTGGTTTGTGCCTGTCCGATATTAGCGATATGTGGGGTTGCCTCCAAGCTGCCCCGGCAGAAAACTCCTGGTATGCCAGTTGATCTGCGAATTCGCGGGCAAAGACGAAGGGCCCGCCCCCGTGATCTCTCACGGGGACGGGCCCTCACGCACTACCCGCGCGCTGCGCGCGCCGGGGGCGGAGCCGGGGCGAACCCTTAGGCGTCCGCGTCCTCACCGGTGGCCGCCTTGCGCTTGCGGCTCAGGTAGAGGGCGCCGCCACCGGCACCCAGGGCGGCCACACCGGCCGCGACCAGGCCGGCGAGCGCGCCACCGGTCACCGGCAGGGTCGGCTCGTCGTCCTTGGGCGGGGTCGGCTTGTCGTCGCCGGGCTCGGACGGCTTGTCAGCCGGCTCGCTGGGCTTGTCGGTGGGCTCACTCGGCTTGTCGGTGGGCTCGCTGGGCTTGTCGGTCGGGGGCGGGGTCTCGCCGCCGGCCGTCCAGGAGGCGCTGGCCGAGGCGGAGACCGTGGTCTCGTCACCGTCGACGGTGATCAGCGTCTGGGTGGGCTGCTCCGGGTCCTTGCCCTGGAAGAGGCGGCCGGTCTCGACGCTGGAGGAGGCCTCCAGCGAGAAGGAGGCCTGGCCGTCCTCGGCGTCGGACGGGACACCGAAGCCGACCGTGTCGCCGTCGTTGACGGTGGCGACGGACTCGCCGGTCTCGATGTCGACCAGCTGGACGCCCTCGGGGGCGTCCAGCACGACCGGGATGTCGGAGGCGTTGGTCTCGACGGTGAACTCGCCGACGACGGCACCGGCCTCACCGGTGGCGGGCTCGCTCGGGGTGATGCTCAGCGCGGCGCCGGGCTCCCGCTCGACCTTCACGGCGTTCTCGGTGAGGTAGGCGTAGACCGCGCGAACAGCGTCGCTGTTCTTGTCGTTCTCCAGGTCCAGGTCCATACCGTTGCTGAAGTGCCAGATGGCGGCCTGGGTGCCGGCGAGGGCGTCCTTGTTGCTCAGGCCCTCGATCTCGGCGGCCTCGCCCAGGGCGGCGGCGTCGACGTTCGGGTAGCCGTGCTGGAGGATCCACAGGACCTTGCCGGGCTCGGCGAAGTCGCCCTTGCCCGGGTAGTTGGCCCAGTCGTCCTCCTTGTACTCGGCGCCACCGATGATGTTGGTCTGGAAGTCGATGCAGTACGTCGTGAGGACGCTGCCGTCGGTCAGCTCCAGGTTGAACAGGCTGGTGGGGGCCGAGCCGCCGGTCATGTAGACCTTGGGGCCGCTCTCGGCGTTGTCGATGTACTTGCCTTCGACGGAGCCCTCGTAGGTCTCCACCTCGTCGGCGGCCGCGGGAGCGGCCAGGCCGAGGGCGAGGAACGCCGCGGCGGTGGCGGCGAGACCGGCACGACCAGCGGTACGGGGGAAGGAGAAGTTGCTCAAGTTGTGTCCCGGTGTCTTCTAGGGGTTACCGGATGGAATCCGCCCAGGTCGATGGGGAGCCGTGTGCGGCGGATGCGGTCACCACGGACGGACGCCCTCAGTGGAAGAGGAGGGAGGCCGCCGAGTTCGCCCGGTGCGGGTGTCACCGTGTCGGGGGCAGGGGCGCGGTTCCCGGTTGGGGACGGGCGTGATCTTTCCGGTTGGGGATCGCTGACGCGGGAGTGGGCCGCGTGCGCCGTGGGAAAGCTGACCGCTCGCCTGATACTAGCGATCGGATTCACCACTTCCAACCCGCTTCGCGGAAAATGTGACCCGTTACGGGCCGAGATAAATCCTGGCAAGGCGAAACCGCATTATGGCCCAGTGTTATGGAACAGGGTTGTGGAGAAGGGTGTTGCCCGCTGTTCTCAGTCGCGTCGCTTGCGGCCCAGAATAAGGATGAGCAGGCCCGATACGACCAACGCCCCCGCGATGACCAACAACCCGGACAGCCAGGTGCCGGTGAGGGCGAGCCCGCCCCCGGTGTTCCGGTCATCCGCTTCCTGCGTCGGGGTCTCCTTGGTCACAGGGTCGGGCGAAGGCCGCTCCCGCGCCTCGGGCGCCTCGGCCTCCACCGGTTCGGCGTCGGCCTCCTCGACCGGTTCCTCTTCCTCCGGCGCCTCGCTGTGCCAGGTGAAGCTCGCGGAGGTCGTACTCGTCGCCGAACCCGGCTCGGCGGTGATGAGCGGCTGCGTCCGCACACCCTCCCGACCGGTGAACAGGCGGCCCTCCTCCAGGGGGACCTGGCTGCCGCGCACGTGCAGGGTGGCCACCCCGGCCGGGACCGACGGGTCCACGTCGAGGTAGACCTGGTCGCCGTCGAAGGCCTGCGAGACCTCCTCGCCCTCCGCGTCGACCAGCCACGACGCCGGCGCGCCGTGGAGCGAGAGGCGCATCGGTTCCTCGCCCGCGCTGGAGACCGTCACCGGCCCCATCGGTTCCTCGGGGGAGACCGCCTCGGTCTGGGCCGGGGAGACCTCCACGGAGCGGGCGGTCGCGTCGCCCCCGGCGTCGGCGCTGCCCTCGACCAGGTACGTGTAGAGGGCCAGGACCTCCTCGGAGTTGCCGTCCGGGTCCGGCTCGACCCCCTCCAGCACGTTCCACAGGGCGGCCTGGGTCGCCGCGATCGCGTGCTCCTCCTCCAGGTACACCACGCCCGCCGCCGCGCCCACGGCCGGGAGGGTCAGGTTCGGGTAGGAGTTGGTCACGATCCAGTTGGCCCGGTTGGCGGGCGTGGCGGTCCGGACGGTCTCGGTCCACTCCGCGCGCTCCGCCCACGAGGACTCCACGTAGGCGGTTCGCGGGCGCAGTTCCTCGTCGACCACCAGCGCGTAGGCGCGGACCGAGTCCTCGTCGGCCACGCGCAGACTGAACAGCGCTGTTTCGGCCTCGTTTCCGTCGGAGAGCATGAGGGGCGCGCCCGCGACCGGGTCGCGGTCCACGCGTGAGAAATCGTCGGCCGCCGCGGGAGCGGCGACCAGAGTGCCGATCAGTGCGGAGGCGGAAAGCAGCGCGGCGCACCGACGCAAGATGCCGGACATGCTCAGGCGCTCCCGTGCGAAGGGCTGAAAGGGCAGGTGAGCCCTACTGGCGAAATCGTGTTCCTGGGCAACCGATACTAACGGTCCGGCACCCCTTACAGCGGGAGATCGCCTCTACAGCGGCCCAATCGTGCGCTTGCCGTGACATCCGTCAGACGCACCACATCCGGGAACGGGCCACCGGGCCCCTCAGCCTCGGTAGGCTGACCTGGAAGGTATGTCCTCTACTGAAACGGGTTTGCGGCGATGGCCCACGCGGTAACTCCTAGCCCTGCCAAGAACGGTGGCGGCCCCACCCCGGTGGCCTATGAGCAGGCGCTGACCAGGTACGAACCCGTCCTCGGTCTGGAGACCCACATCGAGCTGGGTACCGCCTCGAAGATGTTCTGCCCCTGCCCCACCGCGTTCGGCGCCGACCCCAACACCCAGGTGTGCCCGGTCTGCCTCGCGTTCCCGGGGTCGCTCCCGGTGGTGAACGAGAAGGCGGTCGAGGGCGCGATCCGGCTCGGGCTGGCGCTCAACTGCTCCATCGCCCCCTGGGGCCGGTTCGCCCGGAAGAACTACTTCTATCCGGACATGCCGAAGAACTACCAGATCTCCCAGTACGACGAGCCGATCTGCGTCGACGGCTACCTCAACGTCGCCGTCGACACCCCCGACGGCCTTCGCGAGTTCCGTGTGGAGATCGAGCGCGTCCACATGGAGGAGGACACCGGCAAGTCCTTGCACGTCGGTGGATCCACCGGTCGCATCCACGGTGCCAGCCACTCCAACGTCGACTACAACCGCGCGGGCATCCCGCTGCTGGAGATCGTCACCAAGCCGATCACCGGCACCGGCGACCTCGCGCCCCTGGTCGCCCGCGCCTACGCGGCCGAGCTGCGCGACCTGGTCCGCTCGCTCGGCATCTCCGACGTGCGCATGGAGGAGGGCTCCATGCGCTGCGACGTGAACGTCTCGATCAACGAGCGCGGCGCCGGCGAGTGGGGCACCCGCAGCGAGACCAAGAACGTCAACTCCCTGCGCTCCGTCGAGCGCGCCGTGCGCTCGGAGATCGAGCGCCAGGCCGGCGTCCTCGACGCCGGGGAGCGGGTCGTGCAGGAGACCCGCCACTTCCAGGAGAACCTCGGCCGCAGCACCTCCGGCCGCTCCAAGGAAGAGGCGCAGGACTACCGCTACTTCCCGGACCCCGACCTCGTCCCCGTGGCCCCGTCCGCTGAGTGGGTCGAGGAGCTGCGCGCCACCCTGCCCGAGCTGCCCGCCGCCCAGCGCGCCCGGGTCAAGGCCGAGTGGGACCTCTCCGACACCGAGCTGCGCGACCTGGTCAACGCCGACGCCATCAGCCTGGTCGAGGCGACCGTCGTCGCGGGAGCGCCTTCGGCCGAGGCCCGCAAGCTGTGGCTGAACGAGCTGTCCCGCCGCGCCACCGAGCAGGAGGTCGAACTGGCCTCCCTGCCGATCACCCCGGCCCAGGTGGCCCGGATCATCGCGCTGGTGGCCGAGGGCACGCTCACCAACAAGCTCGCCCGCCAGGTGGTGGAGGGCGTCCTCGCCGGTGAGGGCGAGCCCGACGCCGTCGTGGAGTCCCGCGGCCTGAAGGTCGTCAGCGACGACGGCGCCCTGGGCGCCGCGGTCGACGAGGCCATCGCCAACAACCCCGACGCCGCCGACAAGGTGCGCGGCGGCAAGGTGGCCGCGGCCGGTGCCCTGGTCGGCGCCGTCATGAAGGCCACCCGGGGCCAGGCCGACGCCGGCCGCGCCCGGGAGCTCATCCTGGAGAAGCTCTCGAGTTAGCCTTCGGCCCGTGCGGCGGCGCATTCGCTGCTTGCACGGGCCTCCTGATGTCGGCGCGGCGCCGCGGGTACTCGAGAGAACCTGCGGCGCCGCCCCCTTTCCGGGGGCTTCGCCCGGCGGTGTCCCTTCCGAGAAGCACGCTTCCCGGGGGTGCGCACGCCCCCGGCAGGGCTGTCACTCAGGGTGACAGCTTCGTCGTCATCTCTCGTCCGGGCCTCAATCGCTGTGTGACCTTGGTTGCGTAGGGTGTCCACGCACGGGGGTGTGCGACCCGCTGGGGCCGTCCCGCCGCCGCTCGTCCCGGTCCCGCGACAATCCTGGGCGGCGACCCGCGGTGCGTCACGGCGCCGCGTTCTGATTCGAGTGATCACGAGGTGGGTGCTCCATGTTCGAGGAGAGAGCGCGACGGCGGTCGACGATCGCTCTGATCGCGACACACCCGCGGGGAGGCCGGTGATGGGAACGAGGGCACGCCGCCTGTGGGTGTTCGGGCTGGGCGCGCTTTTCCTGCTCTATCTGCTCGGGACCCTGATCCCGGCGGGGGAGTTCACGCTGACCGCGTCGATGGGCCAGTGGCCCACCGCGGCGGCGGCCGGAGCGGCGGGGTGTTCCCTGCTCCTGGCCTCGCGGCGCTGGGCCAGGACCGGGGCCGACCGGGCCGCCCACGTGGACGGGGCCGACGGTCCCGCTGCTCTGCGCTTCCTCGGACTGGCCTCGCTGGCCTGGTGCGCGGGTGGTCTCACTCACGCCATCACCCGCTCTTTCAGCGGAGCCTCGGTCCTTTCGCTCACCCTGGGTGACCTTTTTGCCCTGGGCGCCCTACCACTCTTCGTGATCGGCTTCACCCGGTTCGCCCCCTGGCAGGGCGGCCTGCGCACCGCCATGCGGCACATCACCGACAGCTACGTGTGCGCCGCCGCGGTCTTCTCGATCGTGTGGATCCTGCTGTTCTCCCCGCTCTACGAGGAGCTCGGCGAGGGGGCCGGATTCCTCGGCTTCGCCCTGGTCTACCCGGTCGCCGACATCGTGGTGCTGTGCCTGCTCGTGCCGCTGGTGTTCATGTCACCGCACAGCACCCGGCGCGCGGTGCTGGTGGCGATCGGCGCGCTCATAGTGATCGCCGCCTCGGACATGGTCGGCGCCATGACCCGGCTGACCGGTCCGCCGGTGGCGGGCGGCATCGAGCAGCCCGTGCGCTTCCTCGGCTTCGCCCTGCTGGGCGCACTGCCGTGGCTGGTGGAGCACCGGCCGGGCGCCGCCCCGCGCCGGATCACCGGCCGCGGGCTGTACCGGTTCGCGCCGGAGATCGCCGCGGTCGCCTCGGTCTTCGTGGCCACGGTCGTGCTCACGACCGCGGGGCTGCGCCTGCCCGACGTCGCCCCGGTGCTGCCGCTGGCCGCGGGCACCGCCGTCCTGGTCCTGCTGGTGCGCGTCCTGGGGATGCTGGAGGAGAACTCCACGCTCGCCCGTATGGTGCGCAACCGCGAGGGGCACTTCAACGAGCTCGCGCGCAACAGCGGCGACGTCATCCTGGTGCTGGACCGCGACGGCGGCGTCCACTACATGAGCCCCGGAACGGCGGAGGCGTTCGGCTACCGGCTGGACGACGTCCTGGCCGCGCCGGTCACCACGCTCATCCACCCCGAGGACCTGGCGCGCACCAAGGCCGTCACGGACCTGTTCACCGAACGCGCCAGCCAGGGTGTGCACCTGCGGTTGCGGGTCCGCGCCGCGGACGGCACCTGGCGGCACACCTCCTCCACGATCTCCCTGTACGAGCAGCCGGGCGAACCCGACCGCCTGCTGGTCACGACCAGCGACATCAGCGCCCAGGTGGCGCTCCAGGACGAGGTCGAGCACCTGACCTTCCACGACGGGGTCACCGGGCTGCCCAACCGGTCCTACCTGGAGGAGCGGGCCAGCGACGTGCTGGCGCACCGGGCGATCAGCGACGAACCCTCGGGCGACGTCGCGGTGATCTTCCTGGACCTGGACGGGTTCACGGCGGTCAACGACTCCGCCGGGCACGTACGCGGCGACCACATGCTGGGACAGGCCGCCCGGCGCCTGCGCGGGGAACTGGGCTCGAACGCCACCCTGGCCCGCTGGGGCGGGGACGAGTTCGCGGTGCTGGTCGAGGACGTGCCCAAGGCACAGCGGGTGGTGGACCTGGCCGAGCGGCTGGGCCGGGTGATCGCCTCCGAACCCTTCCAGGTGGCGGACCGGGACATCGTGCTGACCGCCAGCATCGGTGTGGCCTTCGCCGAACCGGCCACGGACAGCGGTGAGCTGCTGCGCAACGCCGACGTGGCGATGACCAGGGCCAAGGAGCGCGGGGCCGGGAACGTGGAGGTCTACGCCGCCCACATGCACGACATGGTCGTGTCCCGGCTGGAGCTCCAGATCCGGCTGCGGGAGGCGCTGGCCAACGGTGAGTTCTTCCTGGAGTACCAGCCGATCGTGGACCTGGGCACGTCCCAGGTGACCGCGGTGGAGGCGCTGGTGCGCTGGGACCGCGACGGCGAGACGGTGGGCCCGGACGCCTTCCTGGGCGCGGCCGAGGAGTCGGGGCTGATCGTGCCGCTGGGGGAGTGGATCCTGCGGGAGGCCTGCGAGAAGGTCGCCGTGTGGCGGGTCTCGGACTGGGACATCGGCCTGTCGGTGAACCTGTCCGTGAAGCAGGTGCTGTCGCCGAGGTTCGTGGAGACGGTCGAGGGCGTGCTCGCCGAGACCGGCCTGTCCGCCGGGGTGCTGACCCTGGAGGTCGACGAGGAGGTCCTGCTCGACGACGAGGGCCACGCGGTCGAGCGCCTCGGTGAGTTGCGCGAACTGGGCGTGCGGCTGGCCATCGACGACTACGGCATGGGGTACGCCTCCCTCGCGCACCTGCGCGAGCTCAGCGTGGACGCGATCAAGATCGATCCGTCGTTCATCGCCGACCTGGGCCGCGACGACACGGTCACGCTGCTCACGCACACGATCATCCAGCTCGGCCGCGACCTGGGCGTCCAGGTGGTCGCCGAGGGCATCGAGCGCCCCGAGCAGCTGGAGCAGCTGCGGGTGATGGGCTGTGACCACGGCCAGGGCTTCCTGGTCGCCCGCCCCATGCCCGCCGGCGGTGTGGAGTCGCTGGTCGGGGGAGAGGCCGGAGTGAACCTGTAGGGCCGGTGCTCCTGCTCCTCCGGGGCCGGGGCGAGCGGTCGGCGGGCCCGCCGAAGCTGTCGGGAGCGGCGGTGAGGCCGGGCCCGAAGGCACGCCGCGGCCCGTCGCGTCCGTGCGGCGCTCGGTGGGCGATCCGTCTGTTAAGTCCGGCTTACGGTGGGAACGTCAAGCCCCTGCCACGTGTTCTGCGTTACACGTGGTGGGGGCTTTGCTGTTGTCTTCGCAGGTCAGAGCTTCGAAGTTGTGCGCGGCCCTGCCGCATGCTGACATTTCTGTCTCATATAGTGAGACATTATTAAGTTCTGGTTGACGGGCGAGTGGTCTGTCGGCCAATGTTGTCAACGTGCAGAACAACTCCCTGATTCTCGTACTTGGTCGGCGCGCAGCCCACTGAGTTTCTTCTGCTGCGCGCCACCCCTCGACCGCCACCGGGCGGTGGGGGTTTTTTTATTGCCGCACCAAGGCACGAGAGCCAGAACCACCATCCCCAGAGCCGCTGTACCGCTCTGGACCCTCGCTGAAGGATCTTGAGATGACCGAGCAGATGACCGGCGCCCAATCGCTGATCAGGTCGCTGGAGCACGTCGGCGTTGACACTGTCTTCGGGATTCCCGGCGGCGCCATCCTCCCCGCGTACGACCCCCTCTACGACTCGGCCAAGGTGCGCCACATCCTCATGCGTCACGAGCAGGGGGCCGGGCACGCGGCGGAAGGCTACGCCTACGCCACCGGACGCCCCGGGGTGTGCATGGCCACCAGCGGCCCCGGCGCCACCAACCTCGTCACGCCCCTCGCCGACGCCCACATGGACTCGGTCCCGATGGTCGCCATCACCGGGCAGGTCGCCTCCCCGATGATCGGCACCGACGCCTTCCAGGAAGCCGACATCTGCGGCATCACGATGCCGATCACCAAGCACAACTTCCTGGTCAAGGACGTCCGCGACATCCCGCGCACCATCGCCGAGGCCTTCCACATCGCTTCGACCGGCCGCCCCGGCCCGGTGCTCGTCGACATCTCCAAGGACGCCCTCCAGAACAACGCCGACTTCGTCTGGCCCGAACGCCTGGACCTGCCCGGCTACCGCCCGGTCACCAAGCCCCACGGCAAGCAGGTCCGCGAGGCCGCCCGGATGATCGCCGACGCCAAGCGCCCGGTCTTCTACGTCGGCGGCGGTGTCCTGCGCGCCGGCGCCTCGGCCGAACTGCGCGTCCTCGCCGAGCTCACCGGCGTCCCCGTGGTCACCACGCTGATGGCCCGCGGCGTCTTCCCCGACAGCCACCCGCTGTACGTGGGCATGCCCGGCATGCACGGCGACGTCGCCGCGGTCGGCTCCCTCCAGCAGGCCGACCTGGTCGTCGCCCTCGGCGCCCGCTTCGACGACCGCGTCACCGGTCGGCTGGACAGCTTCGCCCCCGACGCGAAGATCGTCCACGCCGACATCGATCCGGCCGAGATCTCCAAGAACCGCCACGCGGACGTGCCCATCGTCGGCGACTGCCGCGAGGTCCTCGCCGACCTGGTCGTGGCGGTCCGCGCCGACCAGGAGAAGGGCCGCCAGGGCGACTACGAGGCCTGGTGGGACAAGCTCAACAAGCTCCGCACCACCTACCCCAAGGGCTTCGAGACCCCCGACGACGGCACCCTGTCGCCGCAGGCGGTCATCCAGCGCCTCGGCCGGATCGTCGGCCCCGAGGCCACCTACGTCGCGGGCGTCGGCCAGCACCAGATGTGGGCCGCGCAGTTCATCGACTACGAGCGCCCCGGCTCCTTCGTCAACTCCGGCGGGCTCGGCACCATGGGCTTCTCCGTCCCGGCCGCGCTGGGCGCCAAGGTCGGCGACCCCGACCGCGTGGTCTGGTCGGTGGACGGCGACGGCTGCTTCCAGATGACCAACCAGGAACTCGCCACCTGCGCGATCGAGGGCATCCCGATCAAGGTCGCGGTGGTCAACAACGGCAACCTGGGCATGGTCCGCCAGTGGCAGACCCTGTACTACGAGGGCCGCTACTCCAACACCGACCTGCAGACCTCACCGCTGGACGAGAAGGTCCGCATCCCCGACTTCGTCCGCCTGGCCGAGGCGTACGGCTGCGTCGGCCTGCGGTGCGAGCGCCCCGAGGACATCGACGCGACCATCGAGAAGGCGATGTCGATCAACGACCGCCCCGTGGTCGTCGACTTCACGGTCAACCACGACGCCATGGTCTGGCCCATGGTCGGCCCCGGCGTCAGCAACGACAACATCCAGTACGCGCGCGACATGGCGCCGAACTGGGAACACCAGGACTAGGAGTAGGGCCGAACCACCATGAGCCGTCACACGCTTTCCGTTCTGGTCGAGGACACCCCGGGTATCCTGGCCCGGGCCTCCGCCCTCTTCTCCCGTCGTGGGTTCAACATCGACTCACTCAGTGTCAGCACCACTGAGTACACCGGACTGTCCCGGATGACGATCGTGGTCAACTGCGACCTCCACCCTTTGGAGCAGGTGACCAAACAGCTCAACAAGCTGGTCAACGTCGTCAAGATCGTGGAGATGGACACCACCGCGTCGGTGCAGCGCGAGCTGCTCCTGGTCAAGGTCAAGGCCGACGCGTCGAGCCGCACCCATGTGCTTCAGACGGCCGAGCTCTTCCGCGCGCACGTCGTGGACGTCAGCCCGGACGTCGTCGTCATCGAGGCCACCGGCGACCCCGAGAAGCTCGATGCCCTGGTCAAGAACCTGGAGCCCTTCGGTATCCGGGAACTGGTGAAGTCAGGGCTGGTCGCCCTGGGACGGGGACCCCGTTCGATCACCGACCGCTCCCTGCGGGCGGTCGACCGCAGCGCCTGAGAACCGCAGCGAAGCGGCACGGGCCTGAGCCTCGAACTGAAAGGCTGTCCGGACACGGCCGGGCAGCCCACCCCCCGCCCCCGAAGAATTTGAGAAACAAGGAGTAACCCCAAGTGGCAGCACAGATGTACTACGACGACGCCGCCGACCTCGAGCTCATCCAGAGCAAGAAGGTCGCCGTGATCGGTTACGGCAGCCAGGGCCACGCGCACGCGCTGTCGCTGCGGGACTCGGGTGTGGACGTCCGTATCGGTCTGGCCGAGGGCTCCAAGAGCCGCGCCAAGGCCGAGGAGGAGGGCCTGCGCGTCCTCAGCCCCGCCGAGGCCACCCGCGAGGCCGACGTGGTCATGATCCTGGTCCCGGACCACATCCACCGCGACCTGTACGCCCAGGAGATCGCGCCCAACCTGGAGGCCGGCAACGCCCTCTTCTTCGGGCACGGCTTCAGCATCCGCTACGGCCTCATCGAGGCCCCCGAGGGCGTCGACGTCGCCATGGTCGCCCCCAAGGGCCCGGGCCACCTGGTCCGCCGCCAGTACGAGGCCGGGCGCGGCGTGCCCTGCCTGGTCGCGGTCGAGAAGGACGCCAGCGGGCAGGCCTGGGACCTGGCGCTCTCGTGGGCCAAGGGCATCGGCGGCACTCGGGCCGGGGTCATCAAGACCACCTTCACCGAGGAGACCGAGACCGACCTGTTCGGCGAGCAGGCCGTCCTGTGCGGTGGCACCGAGGAGCTGGTCAAGGCCGGTTTCGCCACCCTCGTCGAGGCTGGCTACCAGCCGGAGATCGCCTACTTCGAGTGCCTGCACGAGCTCAAGCTGATCGTCGACCTCATGTACGAGGGCGGCATCTCCAAGATGAACTGGTCCGTCTCGGACAACGCCGAGTACGGCGGCTACACCCGCGGCCCGCGTCTGATCACCGAGCAGACCCGCGAGGAGATGCGCAAGATCCTGGGCGAGATCCAGGACGGCTCCTACGCCAAGGAGCTCATGGACGAGTTCGACGCCGGTCAGCCGACCTTCAACAAGCGCCGTGAGTCCGAGCAGAACGAGCAGATCGAGAAGGTGGGCGCCGAACTGCGTCCGCTGATGAGCTGGCTGAAGGCCTAGCAGTGTTTGCCTTGCGCCTCCGCTGGCGCTTCGGCGCGTGTTCGGCGCCTTTGCGGAGGGATTCTTCATCGTTGTCTACGCCTGGCTCGTTCCTCGCTGGCGGCTTGACTCCTCTTGCAGAACCCTCCCCGGCGCTCGAACGGGTAACCCCCACCGGCTGAGGCCGGTGGGAACCACCGGGGCGGGGCGTGTGCTCCGCCCCGGTGGCGTGCGCGGGGAGGGTGACCCATCTTTCGTCGGCGGTGTACCCCTCCGCCCAACGGGCTTCCCTACCCCGCTAGTAGACTTTGGACCGGCCGTCACACCCGATCCGGGCAGCGCCTCCACCTGCGCGATCGGGTCGCACCACCCGTAAAGGAACCGTTGTGACCAAACCCGTCGTACTCGTCGCGGAAAAGCTCTCGCCCGCCGGAATCGCGCTTCTCGAAGAGGACTTCGAAGTGCGCCATGTGGACGGGGCGGACCGGTCCCAGCTGCTTCCGGCCCTGGCTGACGTCGACGCCCTGATCGTCCGCAGCGCCACCCAGGTCGACGCCGAGGCGGTCGCCGCGGCGAACCGCCTCCAGGTCGTCGCCCGCGCGGGTGTGGGCCTGGACAACGTGGACGTCGACGCCGCCACCAAGGCCGGCGTCCTGGTGGTCAACGCCCCCACCTCCAACATCATCAGCGCCGCCGAGCAGGCCATCAACCTCCTCCTCGCCAGCGCGCGCAACACCGCCCCCGCGCACAACGCCCTCATCAACGGTGAGTGGAAGCGCTCCAAGTACACGGGTGTGGAGCTCTACGAGAAGGTCGTCGGTGTGGTCGGCCTCGGCCGGATCGGCGCCCTGGTCGCCCAGCGCCTGCTCGCCTTCGGAACCAAGGTCATCGCCTACGACCCCTTCGTTCAGCCCGCCCGCGCCGCGCAGATCGGCGTCGAGATGGTGACGCTCGACGAGCTGCTCGAGCGCAGCGACTTCATCACCATCCACCTGCCCAAGAACAAGGACACGGTGGGCCTGATCGGCGACGACGCGCTGAGCAAGGTCAAGCCCTCGGTGCGGGTCATCAACGCCGCGCGCGGCGGCATCCTCGACGAGGAGGCCCTCTACCGGGCGCTCAAGGACGGCCGGGTCGCCGGCGCGGGCATCGACGTGTTCGCCAAGGAGCCCACCACCGACAGCCCGCTGTTCGAGTTCGAGAACGTCGTCGTGGCCCCGCACCTGGGTGCGAGCACCGCGGAGGCGCAGGAGAAGGCGGGCACGCAGGTGGCCCGCTCGGTGAAGCTGGCCCTGTCGGGCGAGTTCGTTCCGGACGCGGTGAACGTCCAGGGCACCGGGGTCGCGGAGGAGATCAAGCCGGGCCTGCCGCTGACCGAGAAGCTCGGCCGCGTGTTCACCTCGCTCGCCGGTGCGCTCGCCGCCCGGATCGACGTCGAGGTGCGCGGTGAGATCGCCCAGCACGACGTCAAGGTCCTGGAGCTGGCCGCCCTCAAGGGGGTGTTCACCGACGTGGTCGAGGACACCGTGACCTTCGTGAACGCGCCGCTGCTCGCCAAGGAGCGCGGTCTCGAGGTCAACCTGGTCACCAGCGACGACAGCGCCGACTGGCGCAACCTGATCTCGGTACGCGGTGTGCTGGCCGACGGCACCCGCGTGTCCGTCTCGGGCACGCTGACCGGTCCGCGCCAGTCCGAGAAGCTGGTGGAGATCAACAACTACACGATGGAGATCGGCCTCGACGAGCACATGGTGTTCCTCTCCTACGAGGACCGCCCGGGCATCGTCGGCAAGGTCGGCGCCCTGCTCGGTGACGCCCAGGTCAACATCGCCGGCATGCAGGTCATCCGGGACCAGGAGGGCGGCAAGGCGCTGATCGCCCTGACCGTGGACTCCGCGGTTCCGGACGAGATCCTGACCTCGATCTCCGCCGAGATCGAGGCCGACATCGTCCGCCAGATCGACCTGGAGGACTAGTCCTTCCGGGTCGTTCGATCGGCTCAGGGCCGCCCTTTCCGGATTTCGTTGAACGTTCTCCGATCGGGGCGGCCCTTCTGTTGTTCTGATTTCTTTATATGGCATTATGAGCATTAATTCCCTGTTTTCGCGCCGCTGTCGAAATGTGTGTCAGGAATTGGCAAACATCGTGTGACACGCTGTGGCCTGCCTCTTCACTTCCACGGGTGCGGTGGAACTGTGTCCTCGAGCCGGTCGCGGGTGCGCAATCAGCCGAGGCCGGACTCGTCGGCACTCGTGAATGGGGTTTGAATTGCGAATTCTGCGGCGGCGCCTTGCCGTCATGTTCTTGATTTCGGTGGCAGCCGTCTCCGGGGCGCTCGGAATCCTGCTCGCCCGGGGACTGATCGACGTGTGGTCGGCTGTGCAGATCACCGCCCTGGCCGTGCTCTCCGGCCTGATCGTGCTGCTCGTGATCCACGTGCGGCGTACCGCGACTCAGATCAGGCAGCTGCGCCGCGTCCTCGACCGCCAGGTGCGGGAGGTCGCCGAGATCGCCGGGGAGAACCGGGCGGAGCTGTTCGGCCGGGCCGATGACCTGACCGCCCGGGTGGACACCGTGGCGGAGTCCGTGGACGAACTGCGTACCGAGATCCGCGGCGGGCTCTCCGAGGTCCAGGTCTTCGGGGGCGCCCCGGTACCCACCCGGGCGGCCTCGTGACGGACGGGTCCCCGGCCGAGGCCCTCCGGGGCCGTCGGCCGGGGCGCCCACTGCTCTGCCGCATCGGCGCGAACACCGCTCCGGGCCCCGAACTCCGCGAGCCCGGGGCCGAGGTCGTCGATCTGCGCGCCGCGGCCGGGCTCCCGTTCGAGGGGCCCGTCGAACGGATCGTGGTCCTCGCGGCGACCACGGCGGACCTGCGCGCGGCCGTCCCCCTCAGCGGTGCCCTGCCGCCGGCGGCGGAGATCAGGGTCGTGGTCACGGCCTCGGCCCCGCGTACCGGGCCGCCCTTCCCGCCGGTGCCCGGCCTGGGGCAGTGGGAGAGCCTGATCGACTTCCAGGTGGACCGCCTGCCGGAGCGGGGGTGGTCGTGCACGCTCGCCTTCACCGATCCGGTGGAGGTGCGGCTGGTGCTGGCGGCGGTGGCACGAGGGCTGGTGGGCGGCCGCCGGTGCCAGGAACCACCGCTGCCGGAGAACTCGCACACACCCCCGGCCGCCGGACCCACCTGGAGGGAACTGGGCCGCGCCGGCGCCCTCGCCGGTCGCTCCGCGCTGCTCGACCTCTCGGTGGGTGATGTTCCCGCTGTGGATGAGCGGGTGGTGAATCCGATGGGGTTCACGAGGGTTTCCAAGGCCGCGGTGGGGCGGTTGGTCTCGCGTGGTGGTCGGTGGGTGCTGGCCGTGGGCGGTGGGGTGCGTTGGCGGGTGCCGGAGGACGGTGCTGTGTCCGATGCGGTGGTGGCGGGTCTGCGTGATCTGCGTGCGGTGCGGGTGGAGTGGGGGCGGCACAGCGGTCCGGTGGCGGCGGTGCGCGTGGTGGCGAACCTGGCCGCGGCCGGCATCCCCCTGGTGAGCGGGACGGTGCCCCGCTGGGCCCGGTGTCTGGGAACGGAACTGTCGGACCTGATCTCCCATGCGCAGGAGCGGCAGATGGCTGACGCCCAACTGCGTGAGGAGCACAGTGTGCGGTTGCGGCGGGCGGCGCTGCGGCTGCACGGCCAGTACACGAGGGCCCGTGGTCTCGCTGCCCGTCAGGTCACTCCGGTCACTCCGGTCCCTCCGGAGCCTTCGGTGTCGGTGGTGTTGTGCACGCGTCGGCCGGAGATGGTCGGGTTCGCTCTGCGTCAGGTGGCGCGGCAGCGGGGTGTGGACGTGCAGGCGGTGCTGGCGCTGCACGGGTTCGGGACGGATGCTCCGGGGGTGGCGGAGGCGGTGGCCGCCTATCGGGCCCGGGGCCGGGAGCTGGTGGTGTGGGAGCCGGATCCGGCGATGGTGCTCGGTTCGGTGTTGAACGGGGCGATCGCTCGGGCGAGCGGCACGTTGGTGGCCAAGATGGACGACGACGACTGGTCCGGGCCCGACCACCTGTCGGACCTGGTGCTGGCCCGCCGCTACTCCGGCGCCGACCTGGTCGGCACCATCGCCGCCTTCGTCTACCTGGAGCCCCTCGACCGAACCGTCCGCCTGGCCGACACGACCGACGCCCTGCACCACAAGTCCGCCGGGGGCACCCTGCTGACGGACCGCAGGACGCTGGAGGAGACGGGCGGCTTCCAGGCGGTGCCCACGTCCGAGGACACGCTGCTGTTGGCCGAGATCCAGCGCATGGGCGGCCGCATCCACCGCGGCCACGGCTGCAACTACGTGCTCCGGCGCAAGGCGGCCGGGCACACGTGGGGCGTCGACGCCGGGTACTTCCTCCGGCTGTGCGGAGAGCGGCAGCTCCCGGGGTGGCGCCCCAGCGCCCTGCTGGAGCCCGACCCCGAGGACCTGCCCCCGACCGGACTGGCCGGGACCTGGAGAGATCTGACCGAACCCGTCGAGGGGCGGGGACACCCTGTGAGGGCGGTGCGGTGATCGAGACGCTGTTGACCGGCGCGCTGCGGGCGCACGGAGCGGGGACGGCCCTGGTCGGCCACATGGGCGAGGGCAGCGCCGCGGCGGTCGAAGGGGTGGCGAAGGAGGCCGGGGTTCGGGCCCTGGACCTGGGTCCGGGCCGACCGGCGGCGGCCGGAGGGGCGGACCGGGCGGTCGACCTGGCCGTGCTCGTCGCGGCGACCACGGCGGACCTGCGCGCGGCCGTCCCACTGAGCGGCGGACTGCCGTCCGCGTCCGGGGTCGCGATCGCGGTCCTGGAGGCCGCGCCGCGCCCGAGCCCGCCGTTGCCCTCACCGCCGGGCCTGGGGCAGTGGACCGGCCTGCTGAGTTCACGGACACGCCGCCTGCCGGACCGGGGCTGGTGGTGGGAGTTCTCCTTCACCGACCCGGTCGAAACGGGAGAGGTACTGGCCGCCGTGGCACGAGGGCTGGTGGGCGGGCGCCGGAGTCCGGCGCCGCCCCCGCTCCCCAGTGCGTCGGACCGGTCCGCGGACGACCTGTCCTGGCGGCGTCTGGGCGCTCCGGGGACGGTGAACCGGACCGCCGGGTACCCCCGTCCGTCGGTGGGTGATGTTCCCGCTGTGGATGAGCGGGTGGTGAACCCGATGGGGTTCACGAGGGTTTCCAAGGCCGCGGTGGGTCAGTTGGTCTCGTGTGATGGCCGGTGGGTGCTGCTTGTGGGTGGCAAGGTGCGTTGGCGGGTGCCGGAGGACGGTGCTGTGTCCGATGCGGTGGTGGCGGGTCTGCGTGATCTGCGTGCGGTGCGGGTGGAGTGGGGCCGGCACAGCGGTCCGGTGGCGGCGGTGCGCACGGTGGCGAACCTGGCCGCGGCCGGTGTCCCGCTCGTGGGTGCCCGGCCGCCGGTGTGGGCGCGCCCCCTGGGCGAGGAACTCCACGACCTCCTCGCGTGGTCACGCGAGGAGGAACTGGCCGACGAGCTGCTGCGCGAGGAGCACAGTGTGCGGTTGCGGCGGGCGGCGCTGCGGCTGCACGGGCGGTACGCGCGGTGGTACGGCTCCGGGCCGGGCGCTCCTCCGGAGCCTTCGGTGTCGGTGGTGTTGTGCACGCGTCGGCCGGAGATGGTCGGGTTCGCCCTGCGACAGGTGGTCCGGCAGCGCGGCGTCGACGTGCAGGCGGTGCTGGCACTGCACGGGTTCGGGACGGACGCTCCGGGGGTGGCGGAGGCGGTGGCCGCCTATCGGGCCCGGGGTCGGGAGCTGGTGGTGTGGGAGCCGGACCCGGCCATGGTGCTCGGTTCGGTGTTGAACGGGGCGATCGCTCGGGCGAGCGGCACGTTGGTGGCCAAGATGGACGACGACGACTGGTACGGGCCCGACCACCTGTCGGACCTGGTGCTGGCCCGCCGCTACTCCGGCGCCGACCTGGTCGGCAGCGCGACCGAGTACTACCACCTGGAACAGCTGGACCTCACCCTGCGGCGCACGATCCACTCCGAGCGCTTCGTCCGGCACGTGACCGGAGCCGGGATGCTGACCGACCGCACGGTTCTGGAGGAGGTCGGCGGCTTCCGACCGATGGGGCTCGGTGAGGACAACGCCCTTCTCGACGACCTGCGGGACGCGGGCGGTTCGATCTACCGCACCCACGGTCTGGGATGTGTCATCCGGCGCAGGAGGTCCGGTCACACCTGGCACGAGGACAGCGGCTACTTCCTGCGGGGGACCCAGCGCCAGTGGCACGGCTGGCGGCCCAGCGCGCTCCTGGAGTCCGACTCCGCCGACGTGCCGGGCCCGGTCCCCGGCACGAACACATCCGACACGACGACCTTCGGGAGCCGACGATGACGCTCGTCCAGAGCGGTCCTGTGCGGGCACCGGCCGTACCGCGCCCGCTCGTCCGCCGCAACGACTACTCGGTGTTGGAGCCGCCGCCGCTGGGGGAGTGGGAGCCCGAGCTGTCGGTGAGCGTGGTCGTCCCCGCCTACGGAGGGCAGGAGAAGCTGGACCTGACCCTGGCGTCGATGGCGGCGCAGAGCTACCCGGGCGACCTGACGGAGGTCGTGGTGGTGGACGACGGCAGCGATCCGGCGCTGCGGCTGCCCCCGATCCGTCCGGAGCACACCCGGATCGTGCCGAGCCTGCCCGGCGGCTGGGCACGCGGACACGCGGTGAACTCCGGTGCGGCGGCCTCCGAGGCCGACGTGCTGCTGTTCTTCGACGCGGACATGATCGCCTTCCGAGAGCACGTCGAGGCGCAGATGCGCTGGCACCACCTGGCCGACTACCTCGCCGTCACCGGCCACCTGCGCTGTGTCGACTACGCGCCCGGGGCGCTCGATCCGGCCCGGGTCCTCGACGCGGTGCGCCGGGGCGAACCGGAAGCACTGGCCGAGGGGCCGGGCGAGGAGCTGGAGTGGCTGCGCCGCGCCTACAAGCGGATGAACGGCCTGCGTTCCGCCGGCCACAAGGCGTTCCACTTCTTCATCGGCGGCAGCGGATCGGTGCGTCGCGAGTTCTTCGAGGAGTCCGGCGGGGCCGACTCCGACCTGGTCCTGGGCGAGGACACCCACCTGGGGTACCGGTTCGCCCAGAACGGGGCGGTGTTCGTCCCCGAGTCAGAGACCAGCAGCTGGCACCTGGGCCTCCCGCAGATGGAGAGCCGGAAGGAGGAAGGGGCCCGGTTCCGCCGCCCCTTCGTCGGCACCAGGCTCCCCCTCATCGGGTCTGGGCGCACCCTGCCCGGACGGCAGTGGCAGGTGCCCAGGGTCGAGGCGGTGGTCGACGCGACAGGGGCCCGGTTCGACGAGGTGGCGGCGACGGTGGACGCGCTGTTGACCGGTGAGGTGTGCGACCTGCGGGTCCAGCTGGTGGGTGAGTGGTGGCGGGTGACACCCGGGCGGCACGCGGTCCTGGACGACCCGGCGGTGCACGTACGGCTCCTCCACGAGCACTACCGGTGCGAGCCGCGGGTGGAGTTCGTACAGGACGAGCCCGCGCCCGACCCGGACGTCCCCTTCCGACTGCTGATCACCCCCGGTCAGGCCCTGGCTCCTCATGGGGTGAGGCGGATGATCGCGCAGGCCGACGCGACGAACGCGGGGCTGGTGCGCGCCACCGCACCCGGAGACGACCTGGGCGGGCCCCGGCTGGAGCGGGCCGCGGCCTTCGCCCGGGCACGGCGCCTGGGGGCGACGGAGGACGACCTGGACGCCGTGGTGGACGAGGTCTTCGGAGTGCACTGGCTCGACGGGGAGTCGGCGCTGTTCACACCGGAGAAGCCGGTGGAGGAACCCCCGCGGGACTGGCGGGCGCGGTTGGCACGGGCAGAGGCCCTGGCCGAGTCGCACCGGGCCCGGGCCGAGGGGCTGAAGAGCCGTTTCCGTTGGTTGACCGGGAGCCGCGTCGGCCGGCTCCTGTGCCGGACGATCGGTCGAGGGTGAGGGGAGCGTATGGCGAACGGTGACGCGCGGGGCGGGGAGTCCGTGTACGGGGCGCTGCGGGGAGGAACTCCCGGCACACAGTCCCGGGGCACGCAGCCCAGGCTGCGCCGCAACGACTACTCGGTGTTGGAACCCCCGCCGCTGGGGGAGTGGGAGCCCGAGCTGGCGGTGGCCGTGGTCATCCCGGCCCGCGGCGGGCAGGAGAAGCTGGACCTGACCCTGGCCTCCCTCGCGGCGCAGAGCTATCCGGGCGGCCTGACCGAGGTCGTGGTGGTGGACGACGGCAGTGATCCGGCGCTGCGCCTGCCGCCGATCCGTCCGGAGCACACCCGCCTGGTGACCGCGCCCTCGCACGGGTGGGGCCCCGGGCACGCGGTCCGAGCGGGTGTGGAGGCCACGGCGGCGCCCGTCGTGCTGCGGCTGGACTCCGACATGGTCGTCGGCCGCCGTCACGTCGAGGCGCAGATGCGCTGGCACCATGTCGCCGACTACCTCGTCGTCATGGGCTGGGTCGTGTTCAGCGACGACCCGGATACCGGACTCACCCCCGCCGAGGTGCGCGAACGTGTGATTGCGACGGGGGCGGCCGAGCCCCTGGGCCTGGGCGCGGGCAGCATGGAGTGGATCACCGAGGTGCTGGAGCGGACCGACGGTCTGCGTTCCGCCGGACACCGGGCCTGGGAGGTGTTCACGGGAGCCACGGCCTCGGTGCGGCGCGAGCTGCTCGACGCCGTCGGCGGAACGGCCGCGGACCTGGTCATGGGGGAGGACAGCGAACTCGGCTACCGGCTCTCCCAGCGGGGCGCGGTGTTCGTCCCCGAACACGAGGCCTCCGGCCTGCACCTGGGACGGCCGACGACGGAGCGCCGCGGGGACGAGTCGGCGCGTTACCGGAGGCCGTTCGCGGAGAACCGGGTGCCCCGGCAGGGCACCCGTCGCAGGAGCCCCGGGCGGTCCTGGGCGGTGCCCTTCGTCGACGTGGTGGTCGACACGGCCGGCCGCGGGTTCGACGAGGTGTCCGGGACGGTGGACGCCCTGCTGGCCGGTGACGTGGCAGACATCCGGATCACGCTGGTGGGCGAGTGGTGGCGGGTGACGCCGGGGCGGCACGGCACGATCGACGACCCGGCCGTGGACGTGCGGCTCGTTCACGAGAACTACCGGTGCGAGCCGAGGGTGCGCTTCGCCGGGACCGACCCGGAACCCGACCCGGACGTCCCCTTCCGGCTGCTGTTGTCGCCGGGCGTCCGTACCCGTCGGTCCGCGGTGCGCGTTCTGACCGGCACCGCGGACCGGGAGGGCGCGGGGCTCGTTCGCGTCCCGGGCGGGGGAGAGCGGGACCGCCTCCTGCGGTTGGAGCGCACCGCGGCCTTCGCCCGGGCCGGGCACCTGGGAGCGGGAGAAGCGGACCGCGACGCCGCGGTGGCCGAACTGTGGGGTGTCCACGAGCTGGACCGCGCCGAGGTCCTCACCTGGGTCGAGGGAGACGGGGACGGGCCGCCGAAGGACTGGCACAAGAGGATGCGCAAGGCGGAGAAGGAGGCGGCCCGCTGGCAGAAGGAGGCCGAGCGGTGGGAGCGACGGATCCGGGCGCTGACCCGGGGGCGCTGCGCGCGGCTCCTGCTCGGCGGAGTCCGGAAGTGAGCCAGGGGGATTCGTCGGATGAGACCGGTTGCTCCAACCTGCTGTGACCAGCGAAAACGCAAAATCGTCTCGCCATGTGAGAATTGCTGGTCATATAGTTGGACATCCGATATTCTGAAGTCCTAGGAGTCAGTGGTGTCGGCTCCACCGCCAGGCACCGCGGTCCCTCGCTGCGCTCGCCCCCACCGGGGCCCGCGCCGGCGATTCCGGCAGACGATCCCGCCGGGGCGAAGCTCCTGTCCCTTTCCGTGGACAACGCCGCCCACGTCGCGCGTCCGTGAAGGCCTTCGGCTCCGATCGCCACCCGGCCCCGGACGCACACCACCGTCGAACGCCGACGGCCGAGCCGCACGCTCCCGCCGTCACGCAGAGCATCCGGAGGATCGCATGTACGACATGATCGAGTACCCGTCCACGCCCGACGCCGACGACGAGATCGCCCGCGCCCTGCAGGACGCCATCAACCGTCGCGACTAGTCGCCCGTGGCTGGTCGGTGCGGAGGCGGTCGACTGTGCCGGTCCTCGGGGCCGGTACAGTTGTCTCACCTACTGTTCATCTGATCTCGCTATGTGAGAATTCCATGGCGGGGCCACGTCTGAGTTAGAGGCAGTCCTATGGCAGCTCGCACCGTGAAACTGGCCGTGATCCCGGGTGACGGGATCGGCTCCGAGGTGGTCGCCGAGGGTCTCAAGGTGCTGGAGGTCGCGGCCGCCCAGTACGACCTGGCCGTCGACACCACCGAGTACGAGCTGGGCGCCAGGCTCTGGCACCGCACCGGTGAGACGCTGCCCGACTCGGTCGCCGCCGAACTGCGCGAGCACGAGGCGATCCTCCTGGGCGCCGTCGGCGACCCGTCCGTCCCCAGCGGTGTCCTGGAACGCGGTCTGCTGCTGCGCCTGCGCTTCGACTTCGACCACTACGTCAACCTGCGCCCCGTGCGCCTCTACCCCGGCGTGGAGAGCCCTCTGGCGGGCGTCGCCCCCGAGGACATCGACATGCTGGTCGTGCGTGAGGGCACCGAGGGCCCCTACGCGGGCGCCGGCGGCGTCCTGCGCAAGGGCACCCCGCACGAGATCGCCACCCAGGACAGCGTCAACACCCGATACGGCGTCGAGCGCGTGGTCCGCTACGCCTTCGAGAAGGCCGCGGTCCGCCCCCGCCGGAAGCTGACCCTGGTGCACAAGGACAACGTCCTCACCTTCGCCGGCGAGCTGTGGCAGCGCACCGTCAAGGAGGTCGGGGCCGAGTACCCGCAGGTCTCCGTGGACTACTGCCACGTCGACGCCGCCGCGATGTTCTTCGTCAACCAGCCCGGCCGCTTCGACGTGGTCGTCACCGACAACCTCTTCGGTGACATCATCACGGACATCGGCGCTGCCATCACCGGCGGTATCGGGCTGGCTGCGAGCGGTAACATCAACCCGGACAACACCTTCCCCAGCATGTTCGAGCCGGTCCACGGTTCCGCGCCGGACATCGCGGGCCAGGGCAAGGCCGACCCGACCGCCACGGTGCTCTCGGCCGCGACCATGCTGGACCACCTGGGGGTCCCCGAAGCCGCACGCCGCATCGAGGCCGCGGTCTCGGCTGACCTGAAGACCCGCGCCCAGGGCGGCGCGGTCCGAAGCACCACCCAGATCGGCGACGACCTCGCCGCGCGAGTAGCCGAGCAGGGCTGACGAGACCCCCGTCGGCCCTGCCCGTTTTCGAGGCGCGGCCGTCAGACGATCCAACTGTGACCAGCAGCGGGCGCGCCAGGAAACACTCCAGCGCGCCCGCTGTCTGTTTGACCCCGGTCTGACTCCCGGGCTCCGGTCTGGCACCGGGTGCGCTCTTCCGACACACTAGATCCCAGGTCGGCGGCGCTGCCGACCCGTTGCACCCGAGAGGACCACCGACAACATGGACAACAACGCCACCACCACTGGCTTGACGTTCGACATCCAGCTCTCCGACCGGCGGAAGACCCCGCAGGAGCGCGAGGCACTGCTGGAGAACCCCGGGTTCGGTCAGGTGTTCACCGACCACATGGTGACCATCCGCTACACCGAGGGCAAGGGCTGGCACGACGCCAAGCTGGAGCCGTACGGTCCGCTGAGCCTGGACCCGGCCACCGCGGCCCTGCACTACGCCCAGGAGATCTTCGAGGGGCTCAAGGCCTACCGCCACCCGGACGGTTCGCTCGCCTCCTTCCGCCCCGAGGCCAACGCGGCCCGCTTCAACCGCAGCGCTGCGCGGATGGCGATGCCGGAACTGCCCGAGGAGCTCTTCCTCAAGTCCATCGAGCTGCTGCTCGAGCACGACGGCGACTGGGTCCCGTCGAAGGAGTACTTCAGCCTCTACCTGCGCCCGTTCATGATCGCCACGGACGTGGGCCTGGGAGTCAACAACCCCTCGCGCAGCTACGTCTACCTGCTCATCGCCTCGCCGGTGGGCTCCTACTTCTCCGGCGGCGTCAAGCCGGTGACGGTCTGGCTGTCCAAGGACTTCACCCGCGCCGCCCCGGGCGGCACCGGTGCCGCGAAGTTCGCCGGCAACTACGCCGCGAGCTTCCTGGCCCAGGCGCAGGCGG
Source organism: Nocardiopsis ganjiahuensis DSM 45031 (assembly GCF_000341085.1). GTDB lineage: Bacteria > Actinomycetota > Actinomycetes > Streptosporangiales > Streptosporangiaceae > Nocardiopsis > Nocardiopsis ganjiahuensis. The sequence continues at coordinate 130,244 of NZ_ANBA01000018.1, forward strand.
TCGAGAAGGGCTGCGACCAGGTCGTGTGGCTGGACGCCCGCGAGCACCGCTGGGTCGAGGAGATGGGCGGCATGAACCTGTGGTTCGTGTTCGGCGAGGGCGAGAACGCCCGCCTGCGCACGCCCCCGCTGACCGGCACCCTGCTGCCCGGCATCACCCGTGAGTCGCTGCTGACCCTCGCCCCCGACCTGGGCATCCCGGCCGAGGAGGAGCCGCTGTCCATCGAGGAGTGGAAGGCCGCCGCGGAGTCCGGGGAGATGACCGAGGTCTTCGCCTGCGGCACCGCCGCCGTGGTCACCCCGGTCGGCCACGTCAAGAGCGACGACGGCGAGTTCACCATCGGCGACGGCACGCCCGGCCCGGTCGCCATGCGCCTGCGCGAGGAGCTGGTGGGCCTGCAGACCGGCCTGCGCGACGACAAGCACGGCTGGATCACCCGCTTCTAGATCCGGCTTCCGTAAAACCCGGCTTCCAGGACCCCGGCCTCCCGAACCAGGGAGGTCCGGGACCCGGCCAGGGCCGCCACCGCAACCCGGTGGCGGCCCTCCGTGTGTCCCGGCCGCTGTCTATCCTGGTTCGGCCCGCTCCGAGTTCCCCGCAAACCCTTCCCCCAAGGAGCCTTCCGTGTCCGAACCCTCCGTTCCCTCCGCCCCCGGGAACGACACAGCCGCGGATTCGCCGGGTGCCTCCTCCGCGGACGAGAGCACCGCACGCCGCACCTCCTTCCCCTGGCCCGCACGCGTCGCCCTGGTCGCCGCCGCCGGCCTGGTGGTGGGCGGGGCGGCCTTCACCGCCTACGAGGTGGTCACCGCCCTCGACCCGCCCGACCCGCTCCCCGCGGTGGCGGAGGACGAGGACGAGAGCCCCTCGGAGCGCCGCACCACCCCGTTGACCGGCACGGCCCAGCCCGAGGACGCCGAGGCCGACGGGGAGGAACAGGCGGCCGAGTCCGCCGGAGAAGCCCCTGCGCGGGGCCCTGGAGACGCCGCCGGGACATCCGGAGGAGCCGCCGAGCCCGGGGGTGGCGGTGCCTCCCCCGGGGCCCTGTCCGAGGGAGACCCCGGCTGGGTCGACCCGCGCAAGGAGATCCTGGAGGAGATGCTCAACACCCCGCAGGACCGCCCGCCGATGGAGCCGCAGATCACCCAGGAGGAGCTCGACGCCCTGCGCGAGGCAGCCGAGGCCGATGTGGTGGTGCAGGTGCCCGAGCTCGACTACTCGGAGTTCTACGAAGTGGCGCCCGACACCCGCCCCTGACCCCTTCCACCGGGATCCCGCGGGCAGGGAGGGGCCGCTCGCACCACCGGGCGGCCCCCTCACGGGGTTCACGGCCTCCGCCTGTGCTTTTGTCCGTTCTGAGAAACTTCCGTCTCGCGGTGCGAGACAAATGGGCCCCGAGCTGCGCCTTCCCCGCGCCTTTGTGGCACACTGACGACATGCTGTCCCAGGTACTCATTATTTTGGGGCGCGCTGGCTGACGACTTCCCGCGTAGACGCAGGGAAGAATCCGGACCCTGCCAGCGCGCTGACCTCTCGTGTCCACGAGGGGTCTTTTTTGTTGGCCGGGGCCGCCACACACAGCACCGACCGGGAGTTCCACCCATGCGGAACGACAGTTTCCACGTCTTCGACACCACGCTGCGCGACGGAGCCCAGCGCGAGGGGATCAACCTGAGGGTCTCCGACAAGCTGGCCATCGCGAAGCTGCTCGACGACTTCGGGGTGGCGTTCATCGAGGGCGGATGGCCCGGGGCCAACCCCAAGGACACCGAGTTCTTCCAGCGGGCTTCACAAGAGCTGACGCTGAAGCACGCGCAACTCACCGCGTTCGGCGCGACCCGCCGGGCCGGTGTGCGGGCCGCCGACGACCCTCAGGTGGCCGCACTGCGCGACAGCGGCGCGCCGGTCGTCACCCTTGTCGCCAAGAGTGACGACCGACACGTCGAACGCGCCCTGCGCACGACCCTCGACGAGAACCTCGCGATGGTCGCCGACACCGTCTCGCACCTGTGTGAACACGGCCAACGCGTGTTCGTGGACTGCGAGCACTTCTTCGACGGCTACCACCACAACCCCGAGTACGCCCTGGCGGTCGTGCGCGCCGCGGCCGACGCGGGCGCCGACGTGGTGGTGCTGTGCGACACCAACGGCGGCATGCTGCCCAGCGACGTCACCCGGGTGGTGACCGAGGTGCTGGAGGCGACCGGCGCGCGCCTGGGCATCCACGCCCAGGACGACACCGGCTGCGCCGTCGCCAACACCCTCGCCGCTGTGGACGCGGGCGCCACCCACGTGCAGTGCACCGCCAACGGCTACGGCGAGCGCGTGGGCAACGCCAACCTCTTCTCCGTGGTCGGCGCGCTCACCCTGAAGCGCGGCGAGGACGTCCTGCCCGAGGGCTGCCTGCCGGAGATGACCCGCGTGGCCACCGCCATCGCCGAGCTGGTCAACCTCGCCCCCGACACCCACCAGCCCTACGTGGGGGTCTCGGCCTTCGCGCACAAGGCCGGGCTGCACGCCTCGGCGATCAAGGTCGACCCCGACCTGTACCAGCACACCGACCCCGAACTGGTCGGCAACCGCATGCGCATGCTCGTCTCCGACATGGCCGGGCGCGCGTCGATCGAGCTCAAGGCCCAGGAGCTGGGCCTTGACCTGGCCGGCGACCGCACCGTGTCCGGGCGGGTCGTGGACCGGGTCAAGAGCCTCGAACTGTCCGGCTACAGCTTCGAGGCGGCCGACGCCTCCCTGGAGCTGCTGCTGCGCGAGGAGCTCGGCGCACCGGTCCGCTACTTCGAGACCGAGTCCTGGCGCGTCATCACCGAACGCCGCCCGGCCGTGGGAACCAGCCCGCTGTCCAGCGACTACGAGAGCCTCAGCGAGGCCACGGTGAAACTCCGGGTCAAGGGTGAGCGGGTCATCGCCACCGAAGAGGGCAACGGTCCGGTCAACGCCCTGGACCGGGCGCTGCGCAGTTCGATGGAGAACGTCTACACCGCGCTGGCCGGTCTGGAGCTGACCGACTACAAGGTCCGCATCCTGGAGGGCAGCTCGGGCACCAACGCGATCACCCGGATCCTGGTCACCTTCAGCGACGGCAGCGGAGAGTGGACGACGGTGGGCGTGGGCCCGAACGTCGTCGACGCCTCCTGGGTGGCGCTGGAGCAGGCCATCACCTACGGGCTCCTGCGCCAGGGCTACCCCCAGGACTGAGCGGGCCCCCGCGGCCCCGGGACCCGTTCCGGGCCCCGCCCGGTGTCCTCCGGACGACGGGAGGGCCACAGCCGCCCCGTCGCTCGTCACGCGACCGCCTGATCCCGAAACCCGGGGTCAGGCGGTCGCTTCTTACCTCGCGGTGAGACAGACCTGTCCTCGAGGCCATAGCCAGTGTGACCCCGGCCACTCGATACTGCGGACTTTGAGACAGTCCGAGATGTGCGAGTGGTGATAGATGCCGGCCATAACCGATGTGCGCCCTTTCGTTGGCGCGCAGTTCGCCTCCGTGCGAACCGCAGGTCACCTGCCCCGTGAAGACTTCGGGGCGTGTCCTCAGCCACCGTCCGACCGGACGGGGGGAGGAGCGTGACCCCCGGCCCGGTGTCCGAACGCCGTGCCGCGTCACCACCGCCCCCCACGTCGAAACGCACCCGCCCCGCCAGGGACGCGACCCTCGCCTGGGGCTTCCTCGCCCCCTCCGTGCTGGTCTTCGCCCTCTTCCTGATCTATCCGCTGGGCCGCACCGTCTACCTGTCGATGCACGGCAACGACATCATCGGCCGCCCCAACCGCTTCGTGGGCCTGAGCCACTTCGCCGAGATGGTCTCACCCGAGTTCGGGCGGATCCTGCTCACCACCCTGGTCTTCACCCTCGGGGTCGTCGTCCCCGGCGTCGTGGGAGCCCTCGCGGTGGTCCTCCTCCTGGAAGGGGTGCTGCGCGGGCAGAGGATCCTGCGCGGCGCCTTCGCCCTGCCGTTCGCCTTCTCCGTGGCCAGCGCCTCGGTGGTCTTCGCGGTCTTCTACAGCCCCGGGAACAGCGTCCTCAACGGCATCCTCTACCGCATGGGCCTCGACCAGGTCCCCTGGCTGACCTCCCAGGAGATGGCCCTGTGGTCGGTCGCCATCACCACGGTGTGGATGAACCTCGGCTACGGCGTCCTCGTGCTCGCCGCCGGGATCGGCGCGATCCCCAAGGAGGTCAACGAGGCCGCCCGCATCGACGGAGCCACCGGGCCGCGCCTGGCCTGGGACGTCACCGTCCCGATGCTCGGACCGCAGCTCTTCTTCCTGATCGTCATCTCCACGATCAACGCGCTCCAGAGCTTCGGGCAGATCCACATCCTCACCGGGGGAGGGCCGGTCGGCTCCACGACCACCCTCGTCTACTCCATCTACCAGGACGCCTTCGCCTACGGGACCAGCGACTTCGGTCGGGCCAGCGCCCAGGCGCTCGTCCTGCTCGCGGTGGTCCTGGTGTGCACCGTGATCCAGTTCGGTGTCATCGAGCGGAAGGTGCACTACTCATGAGCCGCGAACCCTCCGCCGCGGTCGGCGCCGCCGGTACCGGCACCGCGACCGGCACGGTCCGGGAACCCGAACGGACCGGACCCGTCCGCGCCCGCGCGCGCCACCGGCACGGGTTCGGGCATGTTTTCGGCCGGGTCCTGCTGTTCCTCCTGCTGGCCGCGTTCCTGGTCCCGGTGCTGTTCCCCGTGTACTACATGTTCGTCGGCACCTTCATGGAACCCCGCGAACTGTCCACGTTCCCGCCGCGGCTGCTGCCCACCGGCGTGCACCCCGAGAACGTCCAGGGCGCGCTCGCCGCCGTCCCGCTCCTGCGCATGTACACGAACTCGCTGGTCATGGCCGGGATCATCACGCTCTGCCAGCTGTTCACGTCGGCGCTGGCCGCGTACGCGTTCGTGTTCCTGCGGTTCCGGGGCAGCGCCGTGGTCTTCGCGCTGTTCCTGTCCACCCTGATGGTCCCCGCCGAGGCGACCTTCATCCCGAACTACCTCACCCTGACCGGGTGGGGGCTCGGCGACACCTACGCCGGCCTGGTCCTGCCCTTCCTCGCCTACGCGTTCGGCACGTTCCTGCTGCGCCAGAGCTTCAAGCAGTTCCCCCGGGAGCTGTACGACGCCGCGCGCATCGACGGGATGGGACACCTCAGGTTCCTGTGGACCATCCTCGTGCCGCTGAGCAAGCCGGCCCTGACCGCGGTCGGCATGTACGTGTTCATCACCAGCTGGAACATGTACTTCTGGCCGCTGATCATCACCCGCAGCACCGAGATGCAGACCCTCCAGATCGGCCTGAACAGCCTCAAGGTGGGGGAGTCCTCCAACCCCGGACTCCTCCTGGCCGGCGCCGCGCTGTCGGTCCTGCCCACGCTCGCCCTCGTGATCTTCGGGCAGCGCTTCATCGTCCGCGGCCTCACCGCGGGCGCGGTCAAGTAGGGCGCGAAACACCTAGTGGAGACGAGTAGCACATGAAACGTATCCCCCGACGCCGCGGTGTGAAGGCCGCGGCACTGCTCGCGAGCCTGGGCCTGCTCCTCAGCGCCTGTTCGGGCGACGGCGACAGCGGTGGCGGCAGTGACCTCACCGCCCCCGGAGCAGAGGTCCTGGACGGTCTCGACGAGGCGGTGCAGGTCGAGTTCTGGCACAGCATGGACGCCACCAACGGCCAGGTGCTGGACGGGCTGATCGAGGAGTTCAACTCCCAGAACGAGGGCCGGGTCGAGGTGACCGGGTCCTTCCAGGGCGACTACGACACCGCCCTGGCCAACCACCGCGCCGCCATCCAGCAGGGCGACACCGCCGAGCTGATCATGATCTTCGACCTCGGTACGCAGTTCATGATCGACTCCGCGCAGACGGTGCCCGCGCAGTCCTTCCTCGACGAGGACGGCTACGACACCTCCACGATCGAGGAGGCGCTGCTCAACTACTTCACGGTCGAGGGCGAGCTGCGGTCGTTCCCCTTCAACAACTCGACCCCGCTGATGTACGTCAACCGGGACGCCTTCGAGGAGGCCGGGCTCGACCCGGACTCCCCGCCCGCCGACCTCGCCGAGATCCGGGAGGCGGCCGAGCAGCTCACCGTCACCGACGACGACGGCACCGTGGTCCAGTACGGCTTCGGAGCCTCCGTGTACGGGTGGTTCATCGAGCAGTTCATGGCGCGCGCCTCCACCCCGTACTGCGACAACTCCAACGGCCGCGACGGCCGCGCCACCGAGGTGCTCTTCGACGACCCCAAGGTCGTCGAGCTCGTCGAGTGGTGGGAGCAGATGATCGAGGACGACCTGGCGGTCCAGATCGGCCGCAACACCGACGACGGCCAGGCCGCGTTCACCTCCGGCCGTGCCGCGATGACCCTGGAGTCCACCGGCGCCCTGGGCGGGTTCATCGACCAGTCCGACTTCGAGGTCGGCGCCGGGTACTTCCCGCTGATCAGCGCGGACGACCCGGGCGGCTCGATCATCGGCGGCGCCTCGCTGTGGATCAACGGCGAGGGCCACACCCCCGAGGAGATCCGCGGGTCCTGGGAGTTCATCCAGTTCCTGCTGACCCCGGAGTCCCAGTCGGTCTGGCACGCGGGGACCGGATACCTGGCGGTCAACACCGAGGGCTACGACGGCCCGGAGGCCACCGAGCGGGCCGAGGAGTTCCCGCAGTTCTCCGTGGCCGCCGACCAGCTGGCGGACTCCGAGATCAACGAGAACACCGCGGGCTGCATGATGGGCGTGATGTCCGACGCCCGTGTCGCCGCGGAGGAGGGCTGGGAGGCAGCCCTGACCAGTGACACCTCCGCCCAGGACGCCATGTCCGAGGCGGCCTCCGGGGTGTCCCGCACCATCGAGGAGTACAACGAGTCCGTCGGCGACTGAACACCCGGTGACGCGTCGACCCGGTGACGCAGCGCCCGGGTGGCGCAGTGTCCGGGTGACGCGGTGAAGGGCCGCGGCGGGAACCCCGCCGCGGCCCTTCCCGTTCGCCGCCCCGGATTCGCGTACCCGGGCTCAGGCCAGGACGACGGAGTCGCCGTCGACGCGGATCTGGATCTCCTCGAGAGGGCTCTCCGCAGGGCCCTCGACCGGGGAGCCGTCCTCGATGGAGAAGCGGCTGCCGTGGCAGGGGCACTGGATCTGCCCGTCGGCGACCTGGTCGACCGGGCAGCCCTCGTGGGTGCAGCTGGTGGAGAAGGCGCGGAAGGTGCCCTCCTCGGGCTGGGTGACGACCACCTCGTGCTCGCTGAAGACGGCGCCCCCGCCCACGGGGACCTCGTCGGTTGTGGTGATCGGGGCGTCCACGTCATCGGGGTCGACGTCCTCGTCCGCCCGGTCCCCGCCCTCCGTCCGGTCCGCGTCGTCGTCCGCGGTGTCCTCGCCCCCACCGCAGGCCGTGACCACCCCGACCAGGGCCCCGCCCCCGGCGACTCCGAACACGGATCGTCGGGTCACGTCGGGCAGGACGGCTTCGGGGACGGGTTCGCGGCAGTCACACATGCGGCCTCACTCTCTCGCCCGGCGCGGGGCGGGCGGACTTCCGTGCGGGGCCCGGGCCCCCACGGGTGACGGACGGCCCCCGCTCGGACGGGGGCCATGACCCATGGAACACGGTGGGCACCCGCCGTGTCCGGGAAATCCGCCGACCTGTCCGAGGGGCGTTCGGCGCGCGGCGCGCCCCGGTTCGGTTCGGGCGCCCTTCCCGAGCGCGACCGCACCGTAATCCAAGTTCGGGACCGGTCGCTACCCGGTGGAGAGAAGCCGTCAACCGGTGTATAGCGGACGGGATTCCGGCGGTCGTGTAGCGCCCCGTTTCCGGAGGGTGACGGCTTGGGCAGGAATCCGGTGCGCTCACCGTCCCGCCCCCACGGTTGCGGCGAGGCCCCCGGTGTTCCGGCGGGCCGCCCACGCGCACGATTCCCAGGCGCTCGCGCCTTCTCAGTGAAAGCGGTTCTGATGACCGACCAGCAACAGCCCGTCGTGGAGCCCCTCGGTTTCCTCGCTCCGGCCCCGCCCACCGTGGAACCCGCGCCCGCACCGGACGCCACCTGGGAGCTCAGGGGCGGTAAGGCCTGGGTCTACCTGAGCAACCCGAAAGCCGGCCTTCGACGGCCGGTGATCCTCTCCGACGGGTTCGAGAGCGGCCCCAGCCGGCTCGACCAGCTCTGGGCGGCGCTGGAGCGCGGGGACTACGCCTTCGTCACCGAACTGCGCCAGCGCGGCTACGACCTCGTCCTGATCGGTTACGACGAGCGCAGCGCGTCGATCCTGGACAACGCGGAGACCGCCATCCAGGCCATCCGCAGTGCCATCCAGGAGCGGTCGGGCGACGCCCCCCTCACCGTGGGCGGTTTCAGCATGGGCGGGCTCGTCACCCGCTACGCGCTGGCCAAGCTGGAGACACTGCGCATGGATCACCAGACCGCGCTGTACCTGTCCTTCGACAGCCCGCACAGGGGGGCATGGGTGCCCATCGGGCTCCAGAAGTTCGCGCACTTCCTCACCGCCACCCCCGCGCTGTCCCGGCAGATCAACAGCGATGCCGCCCGACAGTTGCTGTGGCGCCACGTCGAGAGCGTCGAAGCCGAACCGGCCGAGGACGCCCTGCGCACCGAGTTCCTGGCGGAGCTGGAGAGGGTCGGCTCCTGGCCGAAGGTGCCGCGCCTGATCGGTGTGGCCAACGGCACCGGCAACGGTGTCGGCCCCGGCGTGCCGCCGGGGGAGGACGCGGTCACGGTCAGCGGAGGCTGGTTCGCCGGGACGGCACTGTACACCCAGGCCGAGGGCGAAAAGCAGCTGGTCGCCCAGCTCAAGGGCCAGTTCGCGGAGAAGGAGGTCCGCACCACCGGGCTGCCCGCGCTCGACGGAGCACCCGGCGGCACCCTGGAGACCTTCGGAATCGCCGGCGACCGGCTCGAGCTCACAGGGCCGACGGAGGTCACCCATCGGTCGGTCTGCTTCGTGCCCTCGGTCAGCGCCGTCGCCATCGGGGACCTGGACGATCCGTACTCCGCGGTCGACGCCCTCCACCGTGAGTCGAGCGACCTCGACGACTTCCTGTTGGCGGAGACCAACGAACCCCACTCGCACATGAGTCGGACCCTGGGTGAGTGGATCCTGGAGCGCCTGCCCCAGTAGGGCTTCCACGGCGCGGGGCCGCGGCTAGGGGTGCACCCAGCCGTTGGCCTCGCAGCCCTGGAGGCCCAGGGTCTGCTGCTGCATCACCGGGGCGGGCTCGCCCTCTCCGGGGCAGTCCACGTGCCCGTGGCCGAGGGTGTGGCCGACCTCGTGGTTGATCAGGTAGATCCGGTAGGTCTCCAGGTCGTCGCCGAAGTGGTCCACGCCCGTCACCCAGCGGTTCTGGTTGATGACGGCCCGGTTGCCGTTGGCGCAGGAGACGAACCCGTTGGTGCGCAGCGGTGCGCACAGCCGGTCGACCGTGTCCGGGGCGGCCAGCAGCACCCGGATGTCGGCGTCGTCGCCGTCCACCCGCTGGAGCGACCGGTCCCCGTCGTTGCCCCAGCTGCGGGGGTCGCCCAGGATCTCCTCGACGGCGTCCACGAAGTCCCCGGCCTCACCGGGCAGGCCCTTCTCGACCTCCACCGCGAAGGTCGTCAGCGGGCCGTCGCCCATCACGTCGCTCTCGCCCTTCATCACCTCGAGGTCGCCGTCGGCGGAGTCGACCTCCTCCACCACCGAACGCAGCAGGAGCGGGAGCTCCTCTTCCTCCTCCGTGGGTGACGGGCCGGAGGAGGGGCCGCTCGGACTCGCACTGGCGTCGGCGACGTCGTCGGGCGAGGGGTGGCGGCGGTCGCTGTCGTCGGGGACCCCGTCACCGACCGGTCCGGTCGTGGAGGTCTCCTGGGTCACGTCCGGTTCGGAGCCGGGTTCGGGCACGCTGACCATCAGCACGGCGGAGGCACCCGAGACCAGGCACAGACCCAGGGCGAGGCCCATGGGGTACCGGCGGCGCCGGCGGTGCCTGGCACGGGAAGCGGGAGCGGGCACGAGGCTCAACCTCTCGACAGTGGACGGTGGTACCGCCGGAACCCGGACGGGGGAGGCCCTGCCTCCCACGCCTTCCGGCGGCCGCGGGGCCGCTCCGACCAGAGCGGTCGGTGGAGGCGTCCCCACGGGATGGCCGAGTGTCGCGGCGGCCACCCTGGGCGGTGTTCCCGCCCACTCGGGGCGGTACCGCCGACCCTCGGAGCGGCGGCTCCCGAGGGCTTCGGACAACGCACCCAGCATGCCAGAGATCGCTCCCGGGAAGGGCCAGGCGGCGCCCCGGGAAATACGGGTGTGTCACGGCTTCGGCTGTTTGTCGGTGCCGCCCGGCCCTGAACGGACCCCGACTGTGACCCGACACCAAGGCCACACGCCGGACTTATAGGGCACGACCACCTCCGGCGCCGCTACCCTTCAAGCGGCAAGAGCGAGTGAAACAGGGCTGCTGGGAGGCATCAGGTGCGTATCGCACGGTTCGCGGCCGGCGACGAGGTCGGTTTCGGCCTGGTCGAGCGGGACACGGACAGCGGGGAGGAGTTCGTCGCGAGGCTGACGGGCCACCCGCTGCTGGGGGACATCAAACTGACCGGTGAGCGGGCCAAGCTCTCCGACGTGCGCCTGCTGTCGCCGGTCCTGCCCACCAAGGTGGTGTGCATCGGCAAGAACTACGCCGACCACGTCGCCGAGATGCAGGACATCACCGGGGAGTCCACCGACGAGCCGGTGGTCTTCCTCAAACCGTCCACGGCGGTCACCGGGCCGAACGACCCGGTCTTCCACCCCTCGATCTCCGAGCGGGTCGACTACGAGGGCGAGCTGGCCATCGTCATCTCCCGGCCCTGCCGCGAGGTGCCCCGGGAGCGCGCCAAGGATGTCATCTTCGGCTACACCGTGGCCAACGACGTCACCGCGCGCGACCTCCAGAAGTCGGACAAGCAGTGGACCCGGGCCAAGGGGTTCGACTCCTTCTGCCCGATCGGGCCGTGGATCACCACCGGCCTGAGCATCGAGGAGGCCCAGGACCTCGCGGTCACCACGACCGTCGACGGCGAGGTCCGCCAGGACGGGCGTACATCACAGTTCATCCATGACATCCCGGGCATCATCTCCTATGTCACCTCGTTCATGACGCTGCTCCCGGGCGACGTGGTCCTGACCGGCACCCCTGCCGGCGTGGGCCCCGTCGAGGTCGGCCAGCAGGTCACCGTCACCGTGGAGCGCCTGGGCTCCATCAGCAACAGGGTGGTCACCAGAGACTGAACCCGAACCGTGCGCGGGGGCTCCCGCGCACGGTTCCCCCGGCAGCGCACGCCACCCCACCGAGAGGAAGGTCCGATTCCCTTGGCTCCTCGACCGGCTCACCGCCGCGGTCTCACCCGTCCCGCGTTCCTCACGGGCGTGCTGGCCCTGACCCTGGCACTCGTGGGCTCCGGCCTGTGGGTGTTCACCCGGCCCGGCGCGGGGGAACCCGACCGCTCCGACGGCTCCGAACCCCGGCCCGAGGGCCAGGACCACGCGCAGGTGCGGGTGATGCTGGCCGGGGACTCCATGACCCACGGCGCCGACGGCGACAGGACCTGGCGCTTCCACTTGTGGAACCACCTCGACCCGCACGTCGAGGGCCTGGACTTCGTGGGTCCGTACTCGGCACCCGCCGCCCAGGACGAGATCATCCCGCCGGAGCTCTTCGGCGGTGACCAGGACGGCGACGAGCTCGAGGACGGGCCCGGCGGCGGTTCCGCCGACGGCACCCAGCCGGAGGAGGACCTGGACGTCCCCGACGACGTCACCTACCGGGACCCGGACTTCGACCAGGACCACAACGCCCGCTGGGGGCGGACCCTGGCCGACGCCGCCGGCACCATCGAGGACGACGTCGCCGCCCACCGGCCGGACGTGCTGTGCGTCATGATCGGGATCAACGACCTGCTGCACCCGATCACCGCGGAGGAGATGGAGCAGCGGCTGCGCGCCTACGTCAACGGCGCCAGGGACGCCAACCCGCAGATCCGGATCCTCCTCGCGGAGGCGCTCCCGATCGCCCTGGCCGAGCAGGACGAGGGGTTCGCGCTGCGCGTGTACGTGTACAACGAACTCGTCCGCTCGGTCGCCGCCGACCTCACGACCGGGCGGTCCCCGGTGGTCAGCTTCGACCTGGCCGAGGCCGAGGGGTGGGACGTGGCCGCCGACACCTACGACGGCACCCACCCCAACGACGGCGGTGAGATGAAGATCGCCGCGGGGTTCGCCGACGCCCTCTCCAGGGAGTTCGGTCTGGGCCCGGGCTATCCCCGCCCGCTCCCGATCAGGCGCTGACCGGAGCCCGGACGGGACCCCTGCCCCGGGACCGGTGCCCGGGGCAGGGGGCAGGGGGCCGGTCCCGGGGGCGGCCCCCCTCCTCCGCCCCACCGAGACTTCCCACAGGTCATCCCGGGCCACCGATACCCTGGGGACCGTGACTGAGACTCCGATTCGTACCCGCTTCGCCCCGTCCCCCACGGGCATGTTCCACGTCGGTGGCGCACGTTCCGCCCTCTTCAACTGGGCGCTGGCCCAGCAGCAGCCCGAGGGCCGCATGGTCCTGCGCATCGAGGACACCGACGCCGCCCGCAACCGTCCCGAATGGACCGACGGCATCATCCGCGCGATGTCCTGGATCGGCATCGACGAGAGCGACCCGCACTTCGAGGGTCCCTACTTCCAGTCGGCCTACGTCGACAAACACCGCGAGACCGCGCAGGAGCTGTACGGCTCCGGCCGCGCGTACTTCTGCGACTGCACCCGCGAGCAGGTGCAGGAGCGCCGCGGCAACCAGTACCTGGGCTACGACGGCTTCTGCCGCGACCGCGGCCTGGAGCCGGGTCCGGGCCGGGCACTGCGCTTCCGCGTGCCCGAGGGCGGCCCCACGGTCGTGCGCGATCAGGTCCGCGGCGACGTGGAGTTCGACCACGCCTCCATCGAGGACTTCGTGATCGCCCGCGCCGACGGCTCCCCGCTGTTCGTGCTGGCCAACGTGCTCGACGACGTCGAGATGCGCATCACGCACGTCATCCGCGGCGAGGAGCACCTGTCCAACACCCCCAAGCAGCAGCTGCTGTGGGAGGCGCTGGGCCTGACCCCGCCGGTGTGGGCGCACCTGCCCGTCATCGTCAACGAGCAGCGCAAGAAGCTGTCCAAGCGCCGTGACAAGGTCGCCCTGGAGTCCTACCAGGAGGAGGGCTACCTCGCCGAGGCGATGGTCAACTACCTGATGCTGCTGGGCTGGGCGCCGGGCGAGGACCGCGAGATCATGCCGTGGTCCGAGATGATGCCGCTGTTCCGCATCCAGGACGTCAACAGCTCCAGCGCGTTCTTCGACGAGAAGAAGCTGCGCGCGTTCAACGGCGAGTACATCCGTGAACTGAGCGTCGAGGACTTCATCGAGCGCTGTCAGCCGTGGCTCACCGGCGAGGGCACCCCGTGGGACGCCGCCGACTACGACCCCGAGGTCTTCGCGGCCGTCGCCCCGCTGGCCCAGAGCCGCGTGGCGGTCCTCAGCGAGATCGTCCCCAACGTGGACTTCCTGTTCCTGAAGGAGCCGGCGGAGGACGAGAAGAGCTGGAGGAAGGCGATGAAGCCGGGCGTCGGCAAGGAGATGGTGGAGGCCGCCCTGGCGCGCTTCGCCGACCCCGGGCTGGAGTGGACGGCGGACGCCCTCAAGACCGCCACCGAGGAGACCGGTGCCACGCTCGGCCTGAAGCTGGGCAAGGCCCAGGCCCCGGTGCGCGTCGCCGTCACCGGGCGGACCGTGGGCCTGCCGCTGTTCGAGTCCCTGGAGCTGCTGGGCCGCGAGCGCGTCCAGACGCGTCTGGAGGCCGCCCTGGAGCGTCTGCGCGCCGAGGAGAAGGACGCGGCCCAGGCTTCCGACGAGGGCTGATCCGTGCGCTGATCCCTGAGCTCGTCCGAGCGGGGTGTCCGGGGCCACAGCCCGGGCACCCCGTTTCCGGTTCGCGAGTACTCAGAATGTCCGCTAGAGTTAAACACGTCGCCGAGGGGGACAGGGAAGCGAAAGCGACCGGGTCCTCCCAAAGCATTGGCCTATGGTGTAATCGGCAGCACGACTGATTCTGGTTCAGTTAGTCTAGGTTCGAGTCCTGGTAGGCCAGCGCAAGACCGCGGTTCGCCGCGGTCGGCACGGGTCTTCGACCCAGGTGCGCCCCCGTCGTCTAGTGGCCTAGGACGCCGCCCTCTCAAGGCGGTAACGGCGGTTCGAATCCGCTCGGGGGTACCAACAGGGAGACGCTTCCACACCGTGGAGGCTTTCTTTCTGACCGGTGCATGTCACCGGTGTCCGGTTCGAGTGCATATCGTGGTTTCACGGTTCACCCGGACCATCGGTTCCCAGGGACTGATGTAGGCCCCCGTCGTCTAGTGGCCTAGGACGCCGCCCTCTCAAGGCGGTAACGGCGGTTCGAATCCGCTCGGGGGTACAGAGGTAGGAACAGAAGGCTCCATCCACACGGATGGGGCCTTCTGTCGTTGAGCGGCCCTCCGTGGCGCGGCCCCCGGTCGGCCCCTTCGGCTTCCGGGAGCCCCTCGGCCGGAGGAAGCCGCGGGTCAGCCGCTGGAACTCCCGATCTCCAGCGAACGGATCACCGTCCCGGCCTTGAGGTCCCGAGCGTGCACGGTCACCGTGCCGTCCGCCGCCACCTCGATCCGCAGCCCCTGCGCCGCCGAGGCGTCGAGGGCCCGCTCACCACCGCTCCCGTTCGGACCGTAGAGGGTCTGCACGAAACCGGTGTTGACCACCGTGAAGCCCCGCGGTGCGGGCCCCGGACCGGAACGGGGAGCGTGACCGGTTGCGCCAGGAGGGGAGTCCCCGCCGACCGTGGGCGGGTCAGGTGATGCGGGCGGCCAGCCGGTCCAGCTCCTCCTGCGGGCCTCCCGCGGCGGCCAGCATGGCCGTCAGCTGGTCGAGCAGCCAGTCCGCGAGCTCGTCGCGGGACATCGCCCGCTCGCGCAGCCAGAACATCACCGCGGTCTCCACCGCCGACACCCAGCAGCGCAGGGCCAGCAGCAGTCGGGGCGAGGGTTCCCCGATGCCCACCCGTTCCAGGATCAGCCTCCGCACCCCCTCGCGGACCCGGTCGATCTCCGCCTCGGTCTCCTCCGTCGCTATCACCGAGCCGCCGTTCAGCAGGGCGGCGTAGGAGGGGGCGTAGGAGTCCGCGAAGTCGACGAAGGTGCGCAGGGCCACCCGCAGCTGCTCCAGCGGCGGCAGGTCGGCGGGCGGGGCCAGCCGGGGCATGAGTTCGGCCATCGCCTGCTCCAACGCCGCCCGGCGCAGCTCCGCCATGTTGGGGAAGTAGCGGTAGACCAGGGCACGGGAGACGTCGGCCTCCTCGGCGACCTCCTCCGGGGTGACGTCCCCGGGCGGGCGCCGCGCGAACACCCGCAGCGCCGTCCGGATCAGGTCCGCCCGGCGTTCGTGCGGCGCCATGCGGCGTGGCCGCCGCCCGGTACCCGGCCCGCGGGCCGGTACCGCCGAACCCGTCACCCGCGCCTGGTGACGGTCGGCCCCGTGGGACACCACCGTTGTCGAAACCTCCCGAGCCGCTCGCGGCCTGCTTCCTCCGGCCGTCGCCTCGTGCCGGAACCCTCCTCTGAAACTACCGTCCCCGCGGTCCGCTCACAGATCCAGCACGAGCCGTCGGTCCTCGTCGGCGCGGGAGACGCACAGGGCGAACTCCCTGCCGCGCGGGGATCCGCCCGTGGGGCGGTCCCGGTGGTCGGGCGACCCCTCCAGCAGCCCCACCCGGCAGGTGCCGCAGAAGCCCTGCCGGCACGAGTAGGCGGTCTCCGGGCGCACCCGGCGCACGACGTCCAGCGCCGTCTCGTCCTCCGGCACGGTGAGCACCGGTCCGGAGCGGCCCAGCCGCACCTCGAACCTGCGGCCGTCCACGACGGGCGGCGGCGCGAAGCGTTCGGAGAAGAACGGGTTCCCCCGGGGCACCCGTTCACGGAGCGCGTTGATCAGCGGCGCCGGACCGCACACGTACACGGCCGTGCCCGGGGTGAGGCCGGTGAGGAGCTCGTCGGCGTCCGGGATCCCGTACTCGTCGTCGGGGCGCACGAACACGTCCGCGCCCTCGGCGGTCTCGGGCAGCTCGTCCTGGAAGGGCATACTCCCCCGGTCGCGACCGGTGTAGACGAACCGGAACCGGCGGCCCGCCGCGTGCGCGGCACGCACCATCGGCAGGATCGGGGTGACGCCGATACCGCCCGCCACGAACAGGTACCGTTCGGCCCGGGAGAAGGGGAAGGCGTTGCGCGGTCCGCGCAGCCCGACCGTGTCCCCCGCGGTGAGCCCGTGCACCAGGCCCGACCCCACACCGTCCCTGATGCGCCGGACCGCGATCCGGTAGGACGAGCGGTCCGCCGGGTCGCCGCTGAGCGAGTACGGGCGCACCACGCCGCCGCTCAGCACCACGTCCACGTGGTGGCCGGGCTGCCAGCGGGGCAGTACGGCACCAGGGTCCACGGGGACGAGGGTGAGGGAGGCGACGTCCGGCGCGGGGTGCTCCACCCGGGCGACCCGCACCGGCAGGTCGCCGGCGGGCTCGGGCGGCGGATGGCCGGGCCGCCACCGCGCGGTGACGGGCTCGATCCGCGCGGCCACGCGCTCCAGGGCCAGCATGAACCGGTCCGGCCCCCTCTCCCTGCCGAACAGGGCGACCGGGGGACGCGGGTTCGCGTACGACTCGGCGCTGTGCCCGGCCTCCTGGCCGCGACCGCTCCGGTTCCGTGCGCCCGTCACCGCGAGGCCTCCTGCCGCGTCGACTCGTGCCGGGTCCGCTCGTGCCGAGCCGCCCCCTGCCGCGCCGCCGCCTCCTGCTCGGCGGCCTCGGCGGCCCGGGCGGCGGGGGAGACCGCCAGGTAGGCGACGGCCTGGCTGGTGGAGCCGTGGTGCGAAGGGTGGTACCTGCGGCGCAGGTACTCGGGGACGGCGGCGGCCAGGCGGCCCAGGTGCGGGACGAGTCCCCGCCTACCGTCCCGCAGCGCCCAGGAGGCCCTGGGCCTGCGGCCCCCGATCCGCCCCTTCAGACAGGGGTCGTTGGCGACGAGGAACCGGACGCCGCGCACCCACAGGGCGGCCAGGGCGAAGGCGGCCACCCCCATGGCCAGGGCGCGGCGCGGGTAACCGCCGTCCAGGTGCGTGTAGAGGTCGTAGGCGACCGCGCGGTGCTCGACCTCCTCGGCGCCGTGCCAGCGCAGCAGGTCCAGCATGGTGGGGTCGGCGCCCGCCTCGTCGAGCCTCTCGGCGTCCAGCACCCACTGGCCGAGGACGGCCGTGTAGTGCTCGATCCCGGCGATCACCGCGAGCCGGGTGCGCAGCCAGGCGAACTCGCGGGCCCCGGACAGGTCGCGGTCGCCCAGCACGGTCCGGAACATCCAGGCGATCTGCTCCACGTAGGGGCGCGGGTCCAGGCCGTGCGCGTCCATGTGGTCGAGCACGCCCGCGTGGGCCTCGGCGTGCACGGCCTCCTGGCCGATGAAGCCGAGCACCTGCTCGCGGAGTCCGTCGTCGGTGATGTGCGGGACGGCCTGCTTGAAGACCTCGACGAACCACCGTTCGCCCTCGGGCAGCAGCAGGTGCAGCACGTTGATGACGTGGGTGGCGAAGGGTTCGCCGGGGATCCAGTGCAGGTCCAGCTCGCTCCAGTCGAACTGGACGTCACGGGCGCGCAGGACGAGGCGGTCGGGTTCGTCCACGCCGGGGGCGGGGTCGGCACCGGGAACGGGGTCGGTGGCACTGCTCATGGTCAGCCTCCTGAGGGGAGCGAGGGGTCGGGAAGGGCCGTGGACCGGCAGGGGCACGGGGGGCAGCGGATCCGGGTCAGACCGGCGGGGCGAGGCGGGCGTAGCCGCGGATCGCGGCCGGGGACAGCCGGGAGAGGGCCAGCCCGATGTGCGCCTCACCGGTGACCGGGACGATCTCCGGGTCGGACTCGACGGCGTCGGCGATCCGCCGGGCCGCCTTCTCCGGGGTGTAGCCGCGCAGCCGGTACAGCCGGTTGAGCCGGTCCTTTGTTCTGGAGACCTCGCCCATGCCGGAGACCCGTGCGTTGGTGATGATCCCGGTGGCGACCAGGCCCGGGCAGACCGCGGTGACGCTGACGCCCTGCGCGGCGAGCTCGCCGCGCAGGGACCTGCTGAGCCCGAGCACCGCTGCCTTGGTGGCCGAGTAGGCGCCGTACATGCGGGAGGGCAGGTAGGCCGCGGCCGAGGCCGTGTTGACGATCCGGCCGCCGCCCCCGCTCTCGACCATCATCGGGGCGAAGGCGCGGACGCCGTTGATCACGCCCCACAGGTTGATGTCGACGACCCGTTTCAGATCCTCGGTGCCTGCCTCCAGGAAGGGGCCGGCCACACCGATGCCGGCGTTGTTCACGACCATGTCGGGGACGCCGTACTCGTCGCGCACCCACGCGGCGAGCTCGTTCACGGCATCGGAGTCGGTGACGTCCACGCGCCGTGCGCCGGAGCCGGGCGTGATCATGGAGCAGAGTTCGGCGGTGCGCTCGGCGGCGGGCGCGTCGATGTCGACCGCGACGATCCGGGCGCCGCGTTCGGCGAGTTCGAAGGCCAGGCAGCGGCCGATACCGCTGCCCGCGCCGGTGATCACGGCGACCTGGCCGGCGAAGGCGCCGCCGTGGCGGCGGGCCTGCTGGGCGGTGAGGTTGCGGACCGGGCGCGGGGCCCCGGACTCGATCTCCCTGACGAAGGCGCGGACGCGGCGCGCCACGGGGGCGGGGTGGGAGCGGACCGACCAGTGGCCGCCCTTGAAGCGGTGGAAGCGGAAGTCGTCGGCCCAGCGCCCGGCGTTGGACTGCACCTGGTCGACCATGAACGCGTCGTGGGTGGGCGCCAGGACCTGGACCGGCACACCGGTGCGGCGTTCGGCGGGCCGGGCGAAGCGGCGGAGCATGTTGGCCCGGTACAGCTCCAGGCCGTTGAGGTAGTCGCGGACGGTGCGCTCGGCGGGCACGCGGGGACCGCCGCCGACGCGCTCCAGTGCGGACAGGGCGGCGCCGCCGATCCCGCTGAGCCAGGCGGCCTCGGGCAGGCCGGGTGTGCTGAAGAACCCGATGTAGCTGGAGCGGACGGCCTGGCGCAGCACGTTGCGGACGCCGTCGGGGGCCTTCCGGAGCCAGTGGCCCGCCTGGTCGAGGTCGGGGCCGGAGATCGAGGTGAAGGACGCGAAGCGGTGGGCGTGCGCGGGTTCGGTGACGGCGTGCCAGGTCTGGATGGAGCCCCAGTCGTGGCCGACCAGGTGCACGGGCCGGTCGGGGCTGACGGTGTCGGCGACGGTGCGCAGGTCGTCGGCGAGCTGGTCCAGCAGGTAGCCGGAGCGGTCGTCGGGGGCGGTGGAGCGCCCGGCGCCGCGGACGTCGTAGGTGACCACGTGGTGGTCGGCGGCGAGGTCGGCGACGAGGGCCTCCCAGACGGTGGCGTTGTCCGGGTAGCCGTGGACGAGCAGGAGGGTGGGGCGCGTGGGAGGTACTGCGCCGGAGGTGTCCGTTGAGGGTGGTGGAGGGAGACGGGTGGGAGGTACTGCGCCGGAGGTGTCCGTTGAGGGTGGTGGAGGGAGACGCGTGGGAGGTACTGCGCCGGAGGCGTCCGTTGAGGGTGGTGGAGGGAGACGGGTGGGCCCGGCGGAGTAGACGGCCAGGCGCTGGCCGTCGGTGGCGGTGGCGTAGCGGTGCGGTCGGGTGCTCATGCGGTCGCGGTCTCCTTGCCGGTGCCGGCGGTGGCGGGTGACGAACGGGCCCAACGGTTCACGTGCGGCAGGTCGTCGTCGAGCCAGTAGGCGTCGTCGGAGGTGACCACGAGGATCTCCTCGAACTTGACCCCCATGTCGCGGAAGCCGATGTGGGGCTCGACCGCCCACATGCCGGGGGTGGCCGGGTGCGCGGAGATGTCGCCGTCCGCCCACAGCGGGGAGCGGTGGTGCATGCGCTCGACGACGAGGTCGCCGAAGAGGGTCTGGAGGGAGCGGATGCCGAAGCCCGCGACGACCGCCCTGGGCAGGCGGGACTCCACCTTGCCGACCTGGTGGGCGATGACACGGCCCGGATAGACCTGGTGCCGGTTGTCGTAGCCCTGTTCGCGGACGAGGGCGTCCACGGCGCGGTAGACGTCCTGGAGGGTGCGGCCCTCGCGGACCTGCTCGACGATCAGGCGGCGGTGGGCGCGCAGGTCGTCCATCAGCCGGTCGTGCAGGGGGTTCCGGCCGAGGTAGCCGGAGTAGCCGATGTCGGCGACGTAGCCGTCGCGGACCGGGGCGCAGTCGAGGATGAAGGGCATGCCCTCCTCCAGCCTGCGGTTGGTCGGGAAGAACTGGAGGGGGGTCCGGAAGCCGCGGAAGGCGGTGCGGTCGCCGAACCAGGCGAAGGGCGTGTGGAACCAGTCCTGGACCCCGCGCTCCTCCAGGTGTTCGCGGACCCGCCGGGCGGCCTCGCGTTCGGTCACACCGGGTTCGAGGGTGTCCGCCACGTCGCCGGCGGCCCGGTAGGCGAGCTGCTGGAGCTCGCGGAAGGCGTCGAGATCGGCCTGGGAGGCTGTGTTCCCGGTCACGTTCTTGTGAGACATCCTGTCATGTTAGACAGAGTGTCAATAAGTGTCCATGGGTGGGGGCGGGGTTTCGGGGGAGTGGCACACCGAGGTGTCCGCGATCCGGACGGCGGGACGGGGCGCCCCTGAGGCGCACGGGGGCGGCACACGACGAGGGCGGCGCTCCCGTGTGCGGGGAGCGCCGCCCTCGTCGGGTACCGGCGTATCGGGTCGGGGTGGTCGGGTGCGCCGAGCGGCGCACCGGGCGGGATCAACGGGGAGCGGGCGGGGCGGGGGGTCTCCTGGAGCTTCCGGCGGAGCCGTCGGCTGCGGTCAGTGCGCGCCCTCGTAGGTGTGCAGTGACTCGCTGATCTTCTCCGCCGCGGACACCACGGCCTGCGAGTGGATGCGGCCGGGGGAGCGGGTGAGCCGCTCTATCGGGCCGGAGACGGACACCGCGGCGATCACGCGTCCGCCGGGGCCGGACACGGGAGCGGAGACCGAGGCCACGCCCTGCTCGCGTTCGGCGACGCTCTGGGCCCACCGGCGGCGGCGCACCTGGGCGAGGCTGGCGGCGGTGAAGCGGGCGCCCACGAGGGAGCGGCGGATGCGGTCGGAGTCCTCCCAGGCGAGCAGTACCTGTGCGGCCGAACCGGCGTTCATCGGCAGCTCGCTGCCGACCGGGACCGTGTCGCGCAGGCCGCTGCTGCGTTCGGAGGCGGCCACGCACACCCGGAGGTCGCCCTGCCGGCGGTAGAGCTGGGCGCTCTCGCCGGTCAGGTCGCGCAGCTGGACGAGGACCGGGGCGGCCACGGCGAGCAGGCGGTCCTCCCCGGTGGCGATCGACAGCTCTCCCAGGCGCGGCCCGAGCACGAACCTGCCCTGGCTGTCCCTGGTGACCATGCGGTGCCGCTCCAGGGCGACGGCGAGACGGTGGGCGGTGGGGCGGGCCAGACCGGTGATCTGAACCAGCTGGGCCAGCGACGCGGGCCCCGACTCCAGGGCGTCGAGGACGGACATCGTCTTGTCCAGGACACCGACACCGCTGGATGAGCTAGAGTTGTCCATGGCTTGATATTGCCGTCTCGAAATGTGGAATGCAAGTCGGTCGCGCGTCCGTGCGGCCGACGGACCGTGCGAGACCCCTCCACAAGAGACGCGCCAGACACGCTAGATCACGAGAGAGGCGATCGCCCATGGCACGCACGATGGCCGAGAAGGTCTGGGAGGAGCACGTCGTCCGACGTGCCGACGGCGAGCCGGACCTGCTCTACATCGACCTCCACCTCGTCCACGAGGTGACCAGCCCGCAGGCCTTCGAGGGCCTGCGCCTGGCGGGTCGCTCCGTGCGCCGGCCGGACCTGACCATCGCGACCGAGGACCACAACGTCCCGACGATGGACCTCCTGGCCCCCATCGCCGACCCGGTCTCCCGCAAACAGGTCGAGACGCTGCGCAAGAACTGCTCCGACTTCGGTGTCCGCCTGCACCCCATGGGCGACATCGACCAGGGCGTCGTGCACGTGGTCGGTCCCCAGCTCGGCCTCACCCAGCCCGGTATGACCGTGGTCTGCGGTGACAGCCACACCAGCACCCACGGCGCGTTCGGCGCGCTGGCCTTCGGTATCGGCACCAGCCAGGTCGAGCACGTCCTGGCCACCCAGACCCTGCCGATGCAGCCGTTCAAGACCATGGCCGTCACGGTCAACGGCACGCTCCGGCCCGGGGTGTCCGCCAAGGACGTCATCCTCGCCGTGATCGCCAAGATCGGCACCGGCGGCGGCCAGGGCTACGTCATCGAGTACCGGGGCGAGGCCATCGAGGCCCTGTCCATGGAAGCCCGCATGACGGTGTGCAACATGTCCATCGAGGCGGGCGCGCGCGCCGGGATGATCGCCCCGGACCAGACCACGTTCGACTACGTCCAGGGCCGCCCGCACGCCCCCCAGGGCGCGGACTTCGACGCCGCGGTCGAGCACTGGAAGAGCCTGCGCACCGACGAGGGTGCGGAGTTCGACGCCGAGGTGGTCCTGGACGCCGACGAGCTCAGCCCGTTCGTCACCTGGGGCACCAACCCCGGCCAGGGCGTGCCGCTGGACGCCGAGGTGCCCGACCCCGCCTCCTACGAGGACCCCTCCGCGCGCGCCGCCGCCGAGAAGGCCCTGAAGTACATGGACCTCGAGGCCGGGACGCCGATGCGCGAGGTCAGGGTGGACACGGTCTTCCTCGGCTCGTGCACCAACGGCCGGATCGAGGACCTGCGCACCGCCGCGGAGATCGTCCGCGGGCGCAAGGTCGCCGACGGCGTCCGGATGCTCGTGGTGCCCGGCTCCATGCGGGTCAAGGAGCAGGCCAACGCCGAGGGCCTGGGACAGGTCTTCCTCGACGCCGGCGCCGAGTGGCGTGAGGCGGGCTGCTCCATGTGCCTGGGCATGAACCCGGACCAGCTCAAGCCCGGCGAGCGCAGCGCCTCCACCTCCAACCGCAACTTCGAGGGCCGTCAGGGCCGGGGCGGCCGCACCCACCTGGTCTCGCCCCAGGTGGCCGCCGCCACCGCCGTGCGCGGCACCCTGTCCTCGCCCGCCGACCTGGACGCCTAGCAGTCCCCGACCCCAGTCAGGAGAGTCCTCCCATGGAGAAGTTCGACGTCCACACCGGTCGGGCCGTCCCGCTGCGCGCCAGCAACGTCGACACCGACCAGATCATCCCCGCCGTCTACCTGAAGCGGGTCAGCCGCACCGGGTTCGAGGACGGTCTGTTCGCCGAGTGGCGCAAGACCGACCCCGACTTCGTGCTCAACCGCCCCGAGTACGAGGGCGCGACCGTCCTGGTGGCCGGGCCCGACTTCGGTACCGGCTCCTCCCGTGAGCACGCCGTGTGGGCCCTGCAGGACCACGGCTTCAAGACCGTGCTGTCCTCGCGCTTCGCCGACATCTTCCGCGGCAACTCGCTCAAGGGCGGCCTGCTGACCGTCCTGCTGCCCCAGGAGGTCATCGACCGGCTGTGGGACGCGATCGAGGCCGACCCCGCCACCGAGGTGACGGTGGACCTGGTCGACCGCGAGGTCCGCGCGCCCGGCGTGCGGGAGTCGTTCGAGTTGGACGACTACACCCGCTGGCGGTTGTTGGAGGGTCTGGACGACATCGCCCTGACGCTCCGTCACACGGACGAGATCGGTGAGTTCGAGACCACGCGCGAGCGGTGGAAGCCGGTCACGCTCTAGCTCGGGAACCCCGATCTGAAGCGGGATCGAGGGCTGTTGTGACTCAGCGCACCCTCGGTCCCGAATAATTTTACCTTTACTTGACGTGAGCACTCGCTTACGGACTTTGTGTCCTTAAGCTCGGCGTGTCCCGCGCCCGGAATCCGGTTATACGTAGGCTTTTGAGGCCTACAGAAGGGGTCAAAAGGGACTGGGTCACCACCCCCGTCCCTTGGTCCCCACTCGTTGCGGAGGGTGACCTTGCAGGTCGGAAGGGGCCCGACACGCCCTGCCTACGGGCGTTTGTATTTGTGTAAGGGCCTCTGCTTCCCCTAATTTCGTGCGAGCAAGGGGGAACCGGAGGAACCTTATGAACAAGCGTGACCTGATCGACGCGATCTCCGACCGTCTCGGAGACAAGAAGACCGCGACCGAAGCGGTCAACGCTGTGCTTGAGACCATTCAGGCCACCGTGGCGTCGGGCGACAAGGTCGCCATCACGGGCTTCGGCGTTTTCGAGAAGTCCGAGCGTGCGGCTCGCACCGCGCGCAACCCCGCCACTGGCGCCACCATCAACGTCCCCGCGAGCTTCGTTCCGAAGTTCCGCGCTGGCGCTGACTTCAAGGCTCTGGTCAACGGCGACAAGAAGTAGCCTCGCTCGCCGTCAGGCGAAACAGGACGTACCCGCCCGGGTTCCCCACAAGGGGACCCGGGCGGATCGCTGTCCGGGGTCGGTTCCGGAGCTTCTTCGGGGCCGGTTCCGGGGCGGTCCGGGTCGGGTGCGCGAGCGTCAGGAGGCGTTCCGCGGGGCGCCGACCGGCACCAGGCCCAGGAGTTCACGCGTCCGGGGGCCCACGCCCAGGACCGCCGCGGCCGCCAGATCCTCGGGAGTGTCCACGTCCCGCCGGACCGACTCCACCCCCGGGACCAGCAGTTCACGCGCGCCACCGGCCAGATGACGGGCGCGGGAGGCCCCCTCGAAGGCCGGCGCGAGCCGCTGCCCCGGGGCAGCGGCGAGCAGCGTGGTCCCCACACCGGGGGAGTCCGGCAGGAAGGACCTGCCGTGGGCGGAGGCGGCCGCCAGCACCCTCTCCAGCTCGGCCGGGCGCAGCGCGGGCAGATCCGCCGACAGCGCGCACACACCGGACCCCGGCAGCCTCGCGGCCGCGACCCGGGCCCCGTGCTCCAGGGCGGGGTTCAGACCGCCGCCCGGCTCACCACCGATCACCACCGCGCCCAGGCGTGACAGTTCGGCGCGCGCACGCGGGTCCTCGGTCACCGCGAACACCGCGCCCGTGGCCGCGCAGGACCGTGCGGCGGCCACCGTGTCGCAGGCGATCGCGAGCGCCAGGTCCTCCCGGCGGTCCCCGGCGGCCCGGGCCAGTCGTGTCTTGGCCAGGCCGAGGTGCTTGACTGGGACGATCAGGGACCAGCGCACCCCGAGGTGCGAAGCCCCGCCTCGCTCTCCAAAGCCGGTCACGGTTCCCCCGGGACGTTGATGCGGCCACGACAGTGATGAGGGTAGGCGTTCGGGGTAAGGCGCGGCGCGGGCGCCCTGGGCGTGTCCGACCGGGGCCGCCGGACGGCACACCCCGGCACATCAACGCACGTCCTAGACTGAGTCGGTTGTGCTTCCGTGGTCCGGACCGGGCCGGGAGCGAGAAGTGAGGAGTCCCCCGTGGCCAAGCAACGAGAATCGCGATGGGTCAAGTGGGTCGTGTCCCGGATCGTCCGGTTCGTCCTGTGGTTCGTGACCAAGCCCGAGTGGAAGGGCACCGAGAACGTGCCCGCCGAGGGCGGTGCGATCATCGCCGCGAACCACCTGTCGGTGACCGACCCCCTGACCGTCGCGCACTTCCTCTACATCGGTGCGCGCCGCTGGCCGACCTTCACCATGAAGGACGGGGTCATGAAGATCCCCGTGGTCCGGTCCGTGGCCAGGAGCACCGGCCAGATCCCGATCAAACGCGGCAGCGCCGACGCCGTCAAGGCGCTGGGCGAGGCCGAGAAGGCGCTCACCCAGGACGGGTCCTCGGTGATCTTCTACCCCGAGGGCACCTGCACCCGTGACCCCGAGCTCTGGCCGATGACCGCCAAGAACGGTGTGGCCCGACTCGCCCTGACCACCGGTGTGCCCGTCATCCCGGTCGCGCACTGGGGCGAGCAGAACATCCTGCCCTACGGCTCCAAGAAGCCCAGCCTGTTCCCGCGCAAGCGGATCCAGTTCAGCGCGGGCCCGCCGGTGGACCTGTCCGCCTTCCGGGACCAGCCGCTGACCGCGACCGTCCTGGACGGCGCCACCAGGGCGATCATGGCCGACATCACCGCCCTGCAGGCCGAGATCCGCGGCGAGCAGCCGCCCGCCGAGCCCTTCGACTTCAAGAAGGCGCGCCAGCAGGCCGCCCGGGCCAAGCGCGCCGAACAGGAGGAGATCTCGGAGACCCCTGAGGGCACGACCACCGACACCGACAACGGGAAGAACAGCACGGGGGCATGACCGACCAGATGAGCGCTGAAGTGAAGGTCGCGGTACTGGGCAGCGGGTCCTGGGGGACCACGTTCGCCAACATCGTCGCCGACGCCGCGGACCTCCGAACGGCGGAGGGCCACAAGACCGAGGTGGTCCTGTGGGGGCGCCGGGCCGCGGTGGTCGACGCGATCAACGAGTCCGCGGAGAACCCGGACTACTTCCCGGGGATCACGCTCAACGGGCGGCTGCGCGCCACCACGGACCCGGCCGAGGCGCTCTCCGGCGCCCGAGTCGTGGTGCTGGCCGTCCCCTCGCAGACCCTGCGGGGGAACCTGGCGTCCTGGCGGGAGCACATCGCCGAGGACGCGGTGGTCGTCAGCCTCATGAAGGGCGTCGAGCTCGGCACCCTCATGCGGATGAGCCAGGTCGTCGGCGAGGTCCTGGAGCTGCCCGAGGAGCGGATCGCCGTGGTGTCCGGGCCCAACCTGGCCCGGGAGATCATCGAGCGCCAGCCCGCCACCGCCGTGGTGGCCTGCCCGCACGAGGAGACCGTGGTCCGCCTCCAGGAGCTCTTCAAGTCCGCGTACTTCCGCCCCTACACCAGCACCGACCTGGTGGGCGTGGAGATCGGCGGCGCCATGAAGAACGTGATCGGCCTGGCGGTCGGCGTGGCCGAGGGCATGGGTTTCGGTGACAACACCAAGGCCTCGCTGATCACCCGCGGCCTGGCCGAGACCACCCGCCTCGCGGTGACGCTCGGCGCCGACGAGCACACCCTGTCCGGCCTGGCCGGAATGGGTGACCTCGTGGCGACATGCTCGTCCCCGCTGTCGCGGAACCGGACCTTCGGTGAGAAACTGGGCGCGGGCAAGACCCTCGAACAGGTCGTCGCCGAGACCAGGCAGACGGCCGAAGGGGTCAAGTCCTCCGAATCCATCCTCGAACTCGGCTGGACCCACGGGGTCGACATGCCGATCACCGAGGCCGTCGTCAAGATGATGCACCACGACATGAGCCCGGCCCAGGCGCTGCTGGCGTTCATGTCACGCAGCACCAAACCGGAGCGCTACGGGGTCTGAGAGCGAGCACGATGACACACACACCTGGTTCCGGGAACGCGGGAGAGCACACACGGGCGGTCAACGCCCCGGCCGCCCCGGTCCCCGCCGAGCGTCCGATGCGGATGCCCGTCCACCGCGCCACCACCTACGCGTTCGACACCTCCCAGGAGTTCGCGGACGTACTGGCCGGTGCGCGGAGCGGCTACTCCTACGCCCGTATCGACAGCCCCACCGTGGACGCCTTCGCGGACGCGGTCGCGGCGCTGGAGGGCGCGGGACTCCCGGACCGGGTGCGTGGTCAGGCCTTCGCCTCCGGCATGGCGGCGATCAGCACCGTGCTGCTGGCCCTCACCGAGGCCGGGGCGCACGTGGTGGCCTCCCGCCAGATCTACGGCAACACGTACTCGCTGCTGGACCGGCTGATGCGCCGCTTCGGGGTGCGCACGGACTTCGTGGACGTCACCGACCTGGACGCCGTGCGCGCCGCGGTCACCCCCGAGACCGCCGTGGTGTTCACCGAGACGCTGTCCAACCCCGCGATGACCGTCTCCGACCTGCCCGGACTGGCGCAGATCTCCCGTGAGGCGGGCGCCGCCCTGGTGGTGGACTCCACGTTCGCCTCCCCGGCGGTCTGCCGCCCCCTGGAGTTCGGCGCCGACGTCGTGGTGCACTCCGCCACCAAGTACCTGGGCGGCCACAGCGACACCACCGGCGGCGTGGCCGTGGCCTCGCCCGCCCTGACCGACCGCATCCGCGCGGCCCGGATCGACCTGGGCCCGTGCCTGGCCCCCGACGAGGCGTACCTGCTGCACCGCGGCCTGGAGACCCTGCCGCTGCGGGTCCAGCGCCAGTGCGAGAGCGCCGCGGCCTTCGCCGCCGCCCTGGACGGACACCCGCTCGTGGAGCGGGTCGACCACCCCTCGCTGGCCTCGCACCCCGAGCACCTGCTCGCGGGCAAGCTCTTCGACGAGGGCCGCTACGGCGCCGTGGTCACCGTCCACCCGCGCGGCGGCCGGGACGCCGGGATGGCCTTCGCGGACCGGCTGGGGCTGGCCACCATCGCCGCGTCGCTCGGCGGTACGCACACCCTGGCCGGGCACGTGGCCTCGACCTCGCACCGCAGCATGAGCGAGGCCGAACTGGCCGCCGCGGGCATCTCCCAGGGCGCGGTACGGTTCTCCATCGGCCTGGAGGACCCCCAGGACCTCATCGAGGACGCCCTCGCGGCGCTCGACGGCGGAAAGTGACACACGGGTGCTTTCCACCCCGTACCGGTTTCATCAGCAGGCGAGATAAGGTCAGGCAGCATGTCGTCCGAGCAGCGCAAGATTCGGGTCGCCGTCGTCTTCGGCGGGCGTAGTTCCGAACACGAGATCTCCTGCGTCACCGCGGGCAGCGTCCTGTCCGTCATCGACCAGGACCGTTACGAGGTCGTTCCGGTCGGGATCACCCCCACCGGCAACTGGGTCCTGGCCTCGGGTGATCCCGAGAGCCTGCGCATCGACGCGGAGACCAAGGCCCTGCCCACCGTTTCCGAGGAGGGCGTCGAACTGGCGCTGCCCTTCGACACGGCGGGCCAGCTCATGACCGTGAGCCCGGACCAGGGCACCCAGCGCCTGGCCGAGGTGGACGTCGTGCTGCCGCTGCTGCACGGCCCCTTCGGCGAGGACGGCACCATCCAGGGCCTCTTCGAGATGATGGGCGTGCGCTACGCGGGTGCCGGGGTGTTCTCCAGCGCCGCGGCCATGGACAAGGTCTTCATGAAGGCCCTCCTGGTCGGCAACGGGATCCCCACCAGCGACTTCGTCGCCGTCACCGAGCGCACCTGGCGGACCGAGCGAAAGAAGGTCCTGGACGACATCGCCGAACTGGGCGAGACGGTGTTCGTCAAGCCCGCCCGCGCCGGGAGCAGCGTCGGGATCAGCAAGGTGAAGGACTCCAAGGACACCGACGCCGTGATCGCCGCGGTCGAGGCCGCCCGCGAGCACGAC
The DNA here is from genome assembly GCF_000341085.1 of Nocardiopsis ganjiahuensis DSM 45031. GTDB lineage: Bacteria > Actinomycetota > Actinomycetes > Streptosporangiales > Streptosporangiaceae > Nocardiopsis > Nocardiopsis ganjiahuensis. The sequence continues at coordinate 159,576 of NZ_ANBA01000018.1, forward strand.
CCCAAGGTCCTGGTCGAGGCGCAGGTCGTCGGCCGCGAGATCGAGTGCGGTGTCCTGGAGGCCGAGGACGGTGGCACCCCCGACGTCTCCTTCCCGGCCGAGGTGCACGTGGCGGAGGGCTTCGACTTCTACGACTTCGAGGCCAAGTACCTGTCCACGAGCGGACTGACCATCCCCGCCGAGATCCCGGAGGAGGCCACCGCGCGACTGCGCAGGATGGCCGCCGACGTCTTCGAGGCCATGGGCTGCGAGGGCCTGGCCCGGGTGGACTTCTTCTACACCGAGGACGGCCGGATCCTGGTCAACGAGCTCAACACGATGCCCGGCTTCACGCCGTCGTCGGCCTTCCCCCAGATGTGGGGCGCCACCGGCCTGGGCTACGCCGAACTCGTCGAGCGCATGATCACCACCGCCCTGCGCCGCGACCCCGGCCTGCGCTGACCGCGCCGGGACACCGCACCGACGCAGAACCACCGCCGGGGGCGGACGACCACGCGGTCGTCCGCCCCCGGTGTTTCTTCGACTCCTTTGCCTTTCAGCCCTGCGGCGGGGCCTGAGGCGGCCCCTGGGGGCCCTGTGGCGGCAGAGGCGGCGCCTGGTGGGGGTTCAGGCGATCCTGGGGCTCCTGGGGCGTCTCAGGCAGGAGTTCGCGGGCGAGAATGGTGCCACCCGCTGTGGCAGCCGGGAACACGGCCACCGCCGCGAACGGGATCGCCAGGAGGAAGTACGTGGGGATCGCGAAACCCAGCACCCGGAGACGGCGGGTGCCCATGAAGTGGCGGCGGTCGCGGATGCGCAGCAGCCCGCGCCGGTCGAAGGCGCTCGTGGTGAGTTCGATGCCCAGCAGCCAGCCGCCCATCACGGCGGTCAGCACGGGGGCGGCCATCCAGCCGATCAGCGGGACGAGCCCGATCAGGAACGCGCCGACCGTCACGGTCAGGGAGACCAGCACGATCCCCACGGACTGGCGCACCGACCGGGCCACCGACGACATCAGCGACTCGTCGGGGGCCTCGGGCGCACCGCCCAGTTCCTGCTCGACCAGCTCGGCGATCTTGTCGTAGATCGGCGCGCCCAGGCCGAGGGTCACCGTCGTGAACGCCACCACCATGACCAGGACCGCACCGGCCAGCAGCGCCACGGACAGGGCGCCGCGCAGCAGCCCCTGCCACGCGTTGTCCCAGTCGTCGGCGAACGGCGTCGCCCACGCCACCAGGTCCACCAGGTTCACGGCCAGGGTGATCAGCGCCGCCAGGAACAGCAGCGACGTGATCAGCGCGGGCAGCGCACCCAGCAGGAACAGGCGCGGTTTGCGCAGCATGATCGCCAGACCGCGCAGCAGAACACCGAAACCACCGAAGAGCTCACGTACAGAATTCACGGGCGAACACTAGCGCTAGTGGGCTGATCGGTACCACCTTTCCACCCGTCGCCCTCAACGGACGCCTACGGCGCGGTACCATCCGGGCTCGGCCAGGAGCTCCTCGTGGGTTCCGGACTGCAGCACCCGGCCGTCGCGGACCACGTAGATCCGGTCCACCCGGTCCAGGCCGGTGAGGTCGTGCGTGATGAGCAGGGTCGAGAACCCCCGGGCGGCGGCGAGCAGGTCCTCCACCACCCCGTCGCGGGTGTCCGGGTCCAGGTGCGCGGTCGGTTCGTCCAGCACCAGGACACGCGGCGCGGCCAGTACCGCGCGGGCCAGCGCCAGCCTCTGGCGCATCCCGCCGCTCAGCCCCACGCCGTGCGAGCCCACCTGGGTGTCCAGGCCCTTGGGCATCGCCTCGACCTCCCCGGCCAGCCGGGCCCTGCGCAGCGCCGACCACAGCTCGTCGTCCTCCGCGCCCGGTCGGGCGAGCCGCAGGTTCTCACGGAGCGTGGACGCGAACACGTGCGGGTCCTGGGGGACGCCGGAGACCACACGGCGCACCTCGTCGGCCGGGTAGCCGGTGATGTCCGCGCCGCCGATCTCCACACGGCCGCCGTCCGGGTCGCGGAAGCGCAGCAGGACCGAGGCGAGCGTGCTCTTGCCCGCGCCGCTCGGCCCGACCACCGCGACGGTCGCCCCGGCCGGGATCTCCAGGTCCACCCCGTCCAGCGCCCACGGCTCCTCGGGGCCGTACCGCACCCGCAGGTCCCGGACCCGGACGGTGGCGTCGGCCTCCGGGTCGATCTCCAGGCCCTCCCGGGCCGGCGGCGCGATGCCCGGCGGGGTGTCCAGGACACCGAACAGCCGCTCGCCCGACGCCCGGATCGACCCCAGCCTGGCCGCGACGGCGGGCAGCGGAGCGACGATCTCGAAGGCGGCGAGCGTGGTCAGCACCAGCACCGCCAGGGCGGTCGCGCCGATCGAACCGTCCGCCACGGCGAGCACGCCCAGGAACAGTGCGCCCCACACGGTCAGCCCGGTGATGAGCGCGCCGGCCCCGGCACTCATCCCGAGGGTCGCGGCGTCGCGCCGGGCCACCCGGGTGAGTTCCGCGTCGGCCTCGTGGACCCGGGCCACCTGGCGGTCCATGGCGCCGTAGGCGACCAGGTCCGGGGCGCCCTGGAGGGTGTCCACCAGGGTCGTGGAGAGCTTCCCGCGCGCCCTGGCCTCACGCTCTCCCGGGCCCCGGCCGAGCGCGGCCGCGGCCAGCGGCACCGCGAGTCCGGCGAGCAGCAGCCCCGCCGCCAGCAGCAGCCCTCCGGGCACGTACACCACGGTCAGGAACAGCACCGTGGCACCGCCGGTGACCACCGAGACCAGCGGCGGGGTGAGCCCGCGTACCAGCAGGTCGAGGGTGGCCTCGGTGTCGTTGACCAACCGCGACATCAGGTCGCCGGAGCGGAAGCGGCCGAACGGTTCGGTCGCGGCGAGCCGCTCGTACACGCGCACCCGCACCTCGGCGAGGGTTCGGAAGGCGGCGTCGTGGGTGACCAGCCGCTCCAGATAGCGGGCCACACCCTTGCTCACGCCCAGCGCCCGGGTGGCGACCACGGCCACGCTCAGCGCGGTGATGGAGGGGTGGTCGGCGGCGGTGGCCAGCATCCACGCGGCCACGCCCAGCAGGGCCACACCCGAACCGGTGGCGGCGGCGCCGAGCAGCACGCCCAGCGCGAACCTTCCGCCTCGCGGCCGGGCCAGCCCGATCATGCGGAGCAACGGGTCCCTGCGCCGCTTCCGCCCGTCCGCCTTCGGGTGGCCGGCGGCGGGGGAGGCCGCCGCTCCGGTCGTCTCGGTGCTCATCGGTGCGCCTCCCGGCTCAGCAGCGGAAGCTCGGCGGTCCTCAGGTTCCCGCCGAGCGCGGACTCGGCCCAGCCGGTGTCGTGGGCGACGATCAAGGCGGTGCGGCCCTCCAGGAGGCGGGTCACCGCGGTGCGCACGGCCCGGGCGTTCTCCGGGTCCAGGTGCGCGGTGGGTTCGTCGAGCAGGACCAGCGGGGCGTCCCGGCACATCGCCCGGGCCAGCGCGATCCGCTGCCGCTGTCCGGCGGACAGCCGCGCGCCCCGCTCTCCCAGACGGGTCCCGTACCCGTCGGGGAGAGCGGAGACGAACCCGTCGGCCTCGGCCAGCCGCGCCGCCTCCCGCACCCGGTCCATGTCGGCGTCGGGCGCGCCCAGCCGGATGTTGTCGGCGACGGAGACGTCGAACAGGTAGGGGTGCTGGGGAACCCAGGCGATGCCGAGCCGCCAGTCGTCGGCGGGGACCCGTTCCAAGGGGGCCCACCCGCCGCCGGGCGCCCGCACGCTGATCCGGCCCTCGGTGGGTTCGGCGAGCCGCAGCAGCAGGGACAGCAGGGTGGTCTTGCCGGAGCCGCTCGGCCCGGTGAGCAGCAGGTGCTCCCCGGCGCGGACGGTCAGGTCCAGTCCGGACAGGGCGGGGATGTCGCGGTCCGGGTAGAGCAGCCCGACCCCCTCGAAGCGGATGTCGCCCGCGGCCGCTGGGGAGGGCGAGTGGGAGGGGGCGTCGGCGACGGGTGCGGCTCCCCCCTCTTCCCGGTCCTCCCCGGTGGTGGTGCCGCGCCTGCGGTCCAGCTCGGTGAAGACCTGGTCGGCGGCGGCCACTCCCTCCATGCTCGCGTGGAAGCGCGCGCCCACCTCGCGCAGCGGCAGGTAGGCCTCGGGCGCGAGGATCAGGACGAGGAGGGCGGTCTGGTAGTCCATGTGCCCGCCCAGCAGGCGCAGGCCGACCTCGACGGCGACCAGCGCCACCGCCAGGGTCGCGAGCAGTTCGAGCGCGAAGGCCGACAGGAACGCGATCCGCAGCGTGCCCATGGTCGCCGCGCGGTGGTCCTCGCCGACCTTGCGGATGATCGCGGCCTGGGCCTTGGCGCGGCGGAACACCGCCAGGGTCGGCAGCCCCTCCACCACGTCGAGGAAGTGTCCGCCCAACCGGCTCAGCAGCCGCCACTGGCGTTCGGTGCGCTGCTGGGTGTGCATACCGATCAGCGCCATGAAGACCGGGATGAGCGGCAGCGTCACCAAGATGACGATCCCGGAGATCCAGTCCGCCCAGAACACCACCGCCAGGACCGCGAACGGCACGATCACGGCCAGGACGAGCTGGGGCAGGTAGCGGGAGAAGTACTCGTCGAGGGCGTCCAGGCCGCGGGTGGCCAGGGTGACGAGCTCACCGGCCCGGGGCGACCCGTCCTCGCGGTCACCGCCCTCGGCCAGCCACACCTTGCCCGAACCGGTCACGTGCGCGATCAGTCTGCGGCGCAGCTGCGACTTGGTGCGGGCGGCGCTGTGCAGTGCGGACGCCTCGGCGAGGTAGGACAGCAGGGCGCGGGCGACCGCGACGGCGGCCACCGCGGCGATCATCCAGCCGAGGGCGTCCATGCCCTCGCCGGCCCACGCCCCGGTGACGACCCGGGCGAGCAGCCAGGCCTGGGCGAGGATCAGGCCGGTGATCAGTACGCCGCTGGCGACGGTGACGGCCAGGTGCGTCCGGACCGCGGCTGCGGTGCGCACCAGGCGCGGATCGAGCGGTTTCATCTGCGGGGACCTCGTGGCGTCGGGACTCGGCCGGGACGGGGATCCGGCATGGCTGGCGGTGGGGGCTCGGGATCGGCGGAGACGAAGGAGCGCGGTGCGGGACGCACCCCCAGTATCCCGAAGGGCGCCGCTCCGTGGGTGTCCGACGAACACCGAGCCCCCCGCCTGCCGGGGCGATTCGGGAAGCGGGGGGCACGGTGCCCGATGAGGAGGGGCGGAAGCACCGGAGGGAGCGGGGTCAGGCGGCCTGTTCCGGCTCGCGCCCTCCGGCGGCCACGCTCTCCCCGGTGATCTGCGCGCCGGTGACGCGCTGACGGAAGACCCAGTAGCTCCAGCCCTGGTAGCCCAGCACCAGCGGCAGGAACACCACCGCCACCCACGACATCAGGGTGAGCGTGTAGTCGGCGGACGAGGCGTTGGCGACGGTGAGGCTGAAGGCGGCGTCGGTGGTGGACGGCAGCACGTTCGGGAACAAGGAGCCGAGCAGCACCGTGAAGGTGAGGACCACGGTCACCGCCGTGGCGAGGAACGACCACCCCTCACGGCGGAACCGGGCCGCCGCGACCCCGACCGCCAGGGCCGCGGCGGCGAGCAGTGCGAGCGGAAGGGTCCACGGCTTCCCGTGCGCGAACTGCGTCCACAGCAGGAAGACGGACACGGCGGGGACCGCCGCGCAGGCGCTCCACTGGGTGGCCGTGCGCGCCCGGGCCCGGACCGGACCGTCGGTCTTGAGCGTCAGGAAGACGGCGCCGTGCAGGGTGAACAGGGCCAGGGTCGTCACCCCGCCCAGCAGGGCGTAGGGGTTGAACAGGTCCGCCGGCGACGCCGTGACGACGTGGTCGGCGCCCATGGCCACGCCGCGGACGAGGTTGGCGAAGATCAGCCCCCAGAGGAAGGCGGGCACGGCGCTGCCGGTGAAGATCGCCCGGTCCCACCAGTTGCGCCAGCGGTCGCTGTCGCGCTTGTGGCGGTATTCGAACGCCACCCCGCGCACGATCAGCGCGAGCAGGATGAGGAAGACCGGTACGTAGAACCCGCTGAACACGGACGCGTACCAGGCGGGGAAGGCGGCGAACATGGCGCCGACGGCGGTGATCATCCACACCTCGTTGGCGTCCCAGACCGGGCCGATGGCGTTGATGGCCACGCGGCGGTCGACGGAGTGCCGTTCGCCCATGAAGGGCAGCAGTATTCCGACCCCGAAGTCGAATCCCTCCAGGAGGAAGAAGCCGATCCACAGGACGGCGATGGCGGCGAACCAGATGACGGCCAGTTCCATGGTCGTTGGCTCCTAGTAGCTGAAGTGCGGGATCCGGGACTCGTCCTCGTCGTTCTCCAGATCGGGAACGACGTGGGAGGGGCCCTTCTTGATGTACTTCCAGAGCAGGCCGACCTCGACGGCGAACAGCAGGCCGTACAGGGCGGTGAAGAGGCTGAGACTCGTCGCGACGGTTCCGAGGCCGACCCCGGGGGAGACGCTGGCGGCGGTGAGCAGCTCGCCGTGGACCGTCCAGGGCTGGCGCCCCATCTCGGTGAGGACCCACCCGAAGATGTTGGCCATCAGGGCGGCGGGCAGGGCGGCGATCGCCGCGAGGTAGAACCACTTGGTCCTCGGCAGGCGCTCCCGGCCGCGGGTGAGCCACAGGCCCACCGCGGCGACGGCGATGCCGAACAACCCGAGGCCCATCATGAGCCGGAAGGACCAGTAGACGACGAACACGTTGGGCATGTAGTCGCCGGGTCCGTAGAACTCCTCGTAGGCCTCCTGGAGGTTGTTCATACCGTGTACCTCGCCGTCGAAGGTGCCGGTGGCCAGGAAGCTCAGGACGTTGGGGACGGTGATGTCGATGGGGTTGTAGTGCGCCTCGGTGTCGCCGACGGCGAAGGCGGAGAAGGCGGCGCCCTCCTCGGTGTCCCACAGGGCCTCGGCGGCGGCCAGCTTCATGGGTTCGTACTCGGCGGCGAGCTTGGCCTGGTGGTCGCCGGAGAAGACCGTCAGGGCCCCGGCGACCAGGGTGACGACCAGGCCGGTCCTGAGCGCGGAGCGGAACAGCGCGTGGTCCCGCACCGGCGGGGTGACGCCGACCTCTCCGGTGTCGTTGTGCCTGGTGTTGCGCCACAGCTTGTAGGCGCTGACCGCCACCACGAACAGCCCGGCCGTGACGAAGGCGGCCGAGACGGTGTGCAGGTAGGTGGACCAGGCCTGGTCGTTGCTGAGCACGGCCCAGATGTCGTTGAGCTCGGCGCGGCCGTTCTCCGGGTTGATCTCGTAGCCGACCGGGCGGCGCATCCAGGCGTTGGCGGCCAGGATGAAGTAGGCCGACAGGTTGGTGGCGACCGCCACGATCCAGATGCAGGCCAGGTGGACGCCCCGGGGCAGCCGGTGCCAGCCGAAGATCCACAGTCCGATGAAGGTGGACTCCAGGAAGAAGGCCAGGAGGGCCTCCATCGCCAGGGGCGCTCCGAAGACGTCGCCGACGAAGCGTGAGTACTCGCTCCAGTTCATGCCGAACTGGAACTCCTGCACGATGCCGGTGACCACGCCCATGGCGAAGTTGATCAGGAACAGCTTTCCGAAGAACTGGGTGGCCTGGAGGTACTCGTGCCGTCCGGTGCGGTACCAGAAGGTCTGGAGCACGGCCACGATGAACGACAGCCCGATCGTCAGGGGAACGAAGAGGAAGTGGTAGATCGTGGTGACGCCGAACTGCCACCTCGCCAGGTCAAGAGCTTCCATGCCTGCCTCTCAGCTACCGACCGCCGGTAGTACTACGAACTGTAGTGCTACCGCTTGTCGTATTGGAGGGCACCCCCATGAGAATCAGGACACGTCGGGGAGGAGAGGCCGTCCGGCCCTCCGGGCGTAGGCCGAACGCCACGACGGCGCGCCCCGGCCCGGGGCGCGCCGTCGTGGCGTCACGTCTTTTCCTGTGCGGTTCTCCTGCCAGGTCGGCGCCGTTGTGCCGGCGCCTCCGCTCAGCTGCGGAGCTCGAGCATGCGCTCCATGTTCTCGACCTCGGACTGCTGGGCGTCGATCATCCCCTGGGCGAAGGTGGTGACGAGTTCCTCGTTGCCGAGTTCCACCTCGGCCTCGGCCATCTCGATCCCGCCGAGGTGGTGGTCGATCATCAGCTCGAGGAAGAGCACCTCCGCCTCCTCGCCCTCGGCGTCGGCCAGCCGGACGAGCTGCTCGTCGGTGGCCAGGCCCGGCATGGTCTCGGGCACCTCGCCCTCACCGCCGCCGTGGTCGTGGCCCGCCATCCAGGTCATCGGGGGCTCGGGGGAGCGCGAGTTCAGCCCCCACGCGGACAGCCAGCCCTGCATGATCCCGATCTGCGCCTGCTGGGTCCGGGCCATGTCCGTGGCCACGGTGTGCAGCTCGACGTCCTCGGTCTTGTCGAGGATGACCATCGACATGTCCACGGCCTGGGCGTGGTGCGCGCTCATGTCGCGCAGGAAGCCGGCGTCGGCCCCGGTGTCCAACGGGTAGGACGGCCGCCCCAGGAGGAAGCCTCCGACCAGCGCCAACGCGACCAAGGTCACGGTCATCCAGAGCGGTACGGAGCGATCCGACCGCGTCGGCGCGGCGCTGCTCCCACCGTGCTCCGGGAAAGCCTCGGGCTCGGCCCGATCGTCCTCGTACGACGTTTCGTCGGTGCCGTCGGCGTCTCGGGACGCCGGGCCGGTCACATGCCCCATCGGAACCACCCTGGTCAAATCGCACAACTCTGGTGCCAAAGTAGAGGATAGGAAAGTCCCATTCGACCACATCCATCCCAGGAGACCCTGTGGCCAAGAAGACGAAGGCGGAGGAGCGTCGCGCTCGCGCCGCCGCACTGCGGGAAGAGCAGCGGAAGAAGGAGCGCCGCGCCAAAGCCCTCAAGATCATCGGGATCAGCGTAGCCTCCGCGGCGGTCCTCGGTCTTCTGGGAACCGCGATCTTCATGGAGTTCCGCGACCGCAACATCGAGGGCGTGGAGGAGTACGCCATCGACGAGTACAACCACGTGACCGTGGGCGAGCGCGTCGACTACGCCCAGTCCCCGCCGGTCGGCGGCCAGCACTGGCCCCAGTGGCAGAACTGCGGTGTGTACGCGGATCCGCTGATGCCGGAGTTCGCGGTCCACTCCCTGGAGCACGGAGCGGTCTGGATCACCTACGACCCCGAGCTCCCGCAGGAGGAGGTCGAGGCGCTCGAGGGCTTCTACAACCCGGGCGACTACCTGGTCATCAGCCCCTACGACGGCGACATGCCCGCGCCGATCGTGGCCTCCAGCTGGGGCCGCCAGATCACCGCGGAGAGCGCGGACGACGAGAACCTCGGCCGCTACGTGCAGTTCTACGAGCGCGGCGGTGACGTCCCCGAGCCGGGCGCCGCCTGCTCGGGCGCCATCCAGGAGACCGCCGCCGAGGTCGAGGCCCAGATCGAGGCCCAGGGTGCGGGCAGCGAGGCCGTCGAGGGGGCGGACAGCGACGAGGGCGGTGCTGACGCCGAGAACGAGGACACCGACGCCGAGGCCACCGACGAGCCCGCCGAGGACTCCGGCACCGACGAGGAGGGGGAGTAGGCACGGGACGACCGGCTGACCCGCCGCATCCCGGAACCCCGACCAGAACCCCTGCAGCACGCGTGCGGGGGCCGGAGGCGAACCCTCGCCCCCGGCCCCCGCATTCGTGTCTCGGTGACGTCCGGAACAGCCCGCTCAGCCGTCCGGTCCGGCCACGGACTGCTGGCCCCGGAGTCCGCGCGGCCACCTGCTACTGGACAACTAGAGGCCGCGCGGCCACGGAATTACCGGATCAATCAGAGGCTGCGCGGCCACCTGCCTACTGGGCAACTAGAGACCGCTGTCCGCGCGCTCTTCCAGGTGCTCGTTGATCAGGTCGCTCAGCTCGACCAGCGCCTCGGCGGGGGCGCCGTAGGAGGGCGGGATGGTCAGTTCGACGTAGGCCTCGCGCTCCACCGCCGTGTACAGGGTGGGGGCGTCCTCCGGCTGGGGCAGCCAGGCCACCCCGTTGACCTCCTCCAGGATCGAGTCCATCTCCAGGGAGGAGGGGCGGGGCACACCGCACCGAAGGCCGATGGGCGGGTCGCCCCAGGCGGCCATGACCTCCGACTCGGGCTGGACCGTCGCGCGGTCCGCGCCGAGCAGGGTGTCCGGGAGGTCGGCGACCAGAGCGGCGCAGGCCTCGGTGGTCTGTCCGTCGGTCTCGGGGGGTTGCATCTGCACGGTCTGGTCTCCGCAACCAGCCGTTACCAGGACGACAGCCAGAGCCGCCCCGAAGTAGCGCTTGTGCACAGGCAACCTCGCTCCGTCGACTCGGTCGACCTCAGATGTTGACGATGGGACAGGTAAGGGTACGGGCGATGCCGTCCAGCCGCTGAATCCGGGCCACCACCAAGGCGCCCAGGGCGTCGATGTCGTCGGCCTTCGCCTGAACGATCACATCGTAGGGACCCGTGACGTCATGCGCCTGTTCGACCCCCGCGATCCCGCGGATGCGCTCGGCGACCTCGGCTGACTGGCCGACCTCGGTCTGGATCAGGATGTATGCCTGCACCATGATGTCTTCTCCTTCGTGCTGTGCCAGGTGTGAGGTCGAGCGGCCGCATCCCTGCCCGGAGGGCACAGCTGATGACGAACGGATGACGAACGTGGGGCTCGACCCCGGGGCTCGACCACGGGGTCTAGACCTCTGCGCTGGAGCGTCACCGTACCCTGATCCTTGTGTTGAGCACCATTGGGGGTCTTGGCGAGTTCGCTCTGATCACACGTGTGACGAGCCAATTCCCCAGTACGGACGATGTAATCCTCGGCCCCGGCGACGACGCCGCGGTCGTGGCCGCGCCCGACGGGCGTACGGTCGCGACCACGGACCTCCTCGTCGAGGGCCGTCACTTCAAACGGGAATGGTCCAGTGCCCGGGACGTGGGGCACCGCGCCGTCGCGCAGAACTACGCCGACGTCGTGGCGATGGGCGCCCGGCCCACCGGGCTGCTCATCGGCTTCGCCGCGCCCGCTGACCTCCCGGTGGCCTGGGCCGAGGAGTTCACCCTCGGGGTGCGCGACGAGTGCGCGCTGGCCGGGGGAGCCGTGGTCGGCGGCGACATGGTGGGATCGGACGTCCTCACGATCGCCGTCACCGCCCTCGGTGACCTGGAGGGGCGCGCCCCGGTAAGGCGCGACGGCGCCCGGCCGGGGGACGTGGTCGCCTGCACCGGGCACCTGGGGTTGTCCGCCGCCGGGCTGGCCCTGCTGGAACGCGGTCTCGACGGCCCCGGCGCCTGCCTGTCGGAGCACCGCAGGCCGAGTCCGCCCTACGCCGCGGGACCGGAGGCGGCCCGGTCGGGCGCGACCGCCATGCTCGACGTCAGCGACGGACTGGTCCAGGACCTGGGGCACATCTGCCGGGCGAGCGGGGTGCGTATCGATCTGGAGTCGGAGGCGTTTCGGCCCGATCCCGCGCTCCTCGAAGCCGTCCGTGTACTCGGGGCCCCGACGGGGAAGGCTGTGGACGCCGCCCGCCGGCTGATGCTGGCGGGGGGAGAGGACCACGCGCTCGCGGCGGTCTTCCCACCCGAGGTCAGACTTCCGGAGCACTGGCACAAGGTGGGAAATGTGCGCGACGCACCGGAGGCCGCGGAGAAAAGCACTGAAACCTTGGTCACCGTGGACGGAAACGTGGTCGAACGCGGCGGATGGGATCATTTTCGGCGTGATTGAGCCGGATTGGATTTGTCCTGTTTGGTGATCGCGCTAGGCTTTGCCAACGCGGTCAGCATTGCCCTTCGGGCGGCCGTCCGACCTCGTGGGACGCGAACCCGCGGCGATCCACACGAGAAACCACCCCAGGCCGGAAGGCCTGCGGGTCCGGGATGAGGAAGGCCAGCGGATCAGCGTCGAGAGGCGATATATGGGGCGTCATGGCTAGGCGGCACGGCCCTCGTCGTGGAGCCCACCGCAGCGAACCGGAGAACGCCGGGGCCCTGCGGCGGATCGGCGGACTCATCGAGAGCACGGTCCCCAAGCGGGTCGAACCCCCGAGGCTGCTCAACGTCCTCGTCGTCTCCGGGGTGATCCTCGGGCTGCTCCTGTTCGGCTACAGCACCACGCAGGTCTACCTCCAGTTCGGCGGCACCCCCGGAGCGACGGAGGAACCCGGCCCCCGGGACGGCGCCGAACCCACCCATGACGCCTCGCCGGGAACCGAGCGCGAGGGGGCCTCCTCCGAGGAAGGCGCCACCGGTCCGCAGACCCAGGCCGGGAGCGAGCCCACCACCGTCTCCTACCAGGTGGTGGAGGCCACGGCCGTCGGCTTCACCGGCAGGGTCACCGTCACCAACACCTCGCGGACCCGGCTCGACACGTGGGAGCTGGCCCTGGCCTTCGAGAGCGCGGAGATCACCGAGGTCCACAACGCCGACTGGGAGCCCCTCGAGGACGGGATCCTGGCCCGCCAGTCGGGGACCGGTGGACACCTGGACCCCGGCGCCTCCGTCAGCCTGACCTTCGACGCGATCGGTGTCTCCCAGAGCCCCGTGCGGTGCTCCCTCAACGGCCACGTCTGCGACCTGTAAACCCCGCAGGCGCCATGATCCCCGGGCACACCTGTGGTCCCGGAGGCGTCGTACCGGGGTCACCGGACACAAAGAAGGCCCCCCGACCGGAGTCGGAGGGCTCTTCGAAGACTGCTGGCGGGGGAGACCCTAGCGGGTCACCTTGCCGGCCTTGATGCACGAGGTGCACGCGTTCACACGCTTGGGCGTGCCGCCCACGCGGGTGCGAACGGTCTGGATGTTGGGGTTCCAGCGGCGGCGGGTGCGACGGTGCGAGTGGGAAACACTGTTACCGAACCCTGGTCCCTTGCCGCAGACGTCGCAAACGGAAGCCACGGTAACTCCATTCAAGTGCTCGGGATCGCGCGCGTCGCCGCACGCGAGAGGTCATCCGACCAGAAGAGGTCGAGTGGGTTGGATGGCGAGGACGCCAACCGTGAAAGAGTACACGCGGACATGCCCGAAGGTGGAATCAGACCACTGGAAGGCGTCCGTACGCGCAACGGCGGAAAATGGCGCGGCCGAAGCCTCACGCACCCACCGAAGCATCGAGATCAGCCACGCGGGCATGGCGAAAACGCGATGAACTCTGACGAGTATACCGGTGTTGGGGGGAGCAGATGCCAACACCGGTGTTGGGGCGGGCGGATGCCGACTCCGGTCCCGGCCCCGGCCGTCACACCGGAGGTCTAACGTGGCGTTGACGGGCGACCCCACGAGGCCAGGGACGGGAAACACAGTGAGCACCTGGGACGAGCCGCTGCGCAAAGGACCGCTGGGCGGCAGGACGGCGAAGGCACTCGCCGACAAACTCGACCTGCACACCCTCGGCGACCTGCTGCGCTACTACCCGCGCCGCTACGACCGCCGCGGTGAGCTCACCGACCTCGCGCTGCTGCGCGAGGGCGAGGACGTCACGGTGCAGGCCGAGGTCCTGGACGCCCGGCGGCGCACCATCCCCGCCCGGCAGGGGCGCCGCCGCATGGACATGATGGAGGCCACCGTCACCGACGGCACCGGCCGCCTGCACCTGACCTTCTTCAACCGCGGCTCCCACCACCAGAACACCCTCGTCCCCGGACGGCTGGCCATGTTCTCCGGCCGGGTCTCCACGTTCAAGGGCCGCCGCCAGCTGGACCACCCCGAGTACGTGCTCCTCGAGGACGACGGTCTGGAGGGGGAGGCCGCCCGCGCCTACGCCAACGAGCTCATCCCCGTCTACCCGGCGGTGAAGGGCCTGGACTCGGCCACCATCGCCCGCTCGGTCGGGGTCGCCCTGGACTACGCGGTCGACATCCCCGACCCCCTGCCCCCGGAGCTGCGCGCCCGCAAGAACCTCCTCGGGGTCCACGAGGCGCTGCGGAAGATCCACCGGCCCGCCGACTGGCCCGACGTCGGCGCAGCCAAGCGCCGCCTGAAGTGGGACGAGGCGTTCGTCCTCCAACTGGCCCTGGCCCAGCGCCGCCGGCAGGCCGAGGAGCTGCCCGCCGTTCCCCGCCCCGGCGCGGACGGCGGCATCCTCGACGCCTTCGACGCCCAGCTCCCCTTCACCCTCACCGAGGGCCAGCAGGAGGTCGGCGACCGGCTGGCCGAACGGCTCGACGCCACCCACCCCATGCACTGCCTGCTCCAGGGCGACGTGGGCGCGGGCAAGACCCTGGTGGCCCTGCGCGCGATGCTGCGGGTGGTGGACTCCGGCGGCCAGGCCGTCATGCTCGCCCCCACCGAGGTCCTCGCCCAGCAGCACCACCGGTCCATCAGCGCGATGCTCGGGGCGCTGGGCCGGGCCGGGCAGATCGACGGTGCCGACACCGCCACCCGGGTCGCCCTGCTCACCGGTTCCATGAACACCGCGGGCCGCCGTGAGGCCCTGCTGGAGGCCGCCTCCGGTCAGGCGGGGATCGTCGTGGGCACCCACGCCCTCCTCCAGGAGCACGTCTCCTTCGCCGACCTCGGCCTGGTGGTGGTCGACGAACAGCACCGCTTCGGCGTGGAGCAGCGCGACGCCCTGCGGGAGAAGGCCCGGGACGGCCGCCCGCACGTGCTGGTGATGACCGCCACGCCCATCCCGAGGACGGTCGCGATGACGGTCTACGGAGACCTGGACGTGGTGGCGCTCACCCAGCTGCCCAAGGGGCGCGCCCCGGTCTCCACCCACGTCGTCCCCGCTCACGAGAAGCCGCACTTCCTCACCCGCGCCTGGGAACGCATCCGGGAGGAGGTCGGGCAGGGCCGTCAGGCCTTCGTGGTCTGCCCCCGGATCGGGGACGGGGCCGGAGGCGAGGCCGGTGACGAGGTCGACGCCCCGCCCGAGGACGCTCCCCCGGGAGCCCGCCCGCCGCTCGCCGTGCTCGACGTGCTCGCACGCCTGAAGGAGGGTCCGCTGGCGGACGTGCGGGTGGAGGCCCTCCACGGCCGGATGGCCCCGGACGACAAGGACGCGGTGATGCGGCGCCTCTCCGCCGGTGAGACCGACGTGGTCGTCTCCACCACCGTCATCGAGGTCGGCGTGGACGTGCCCAACGCCACAGTCATGGCGATCATGGACGCCGACCGCTTCGGGATCTCGCAGCTGCACCAGTTGCGCGGCCGGGTCGGCCGAGGTCAGCTGCCCGGACTCTGCCTGCTGGTCACCGAGTCCGAGGAGGGCGCCCCCGCACGCGAACGGCTGGCGGCGGTCGCCTCGACCACGGACGGGTTCGAGCTCTCCCGCGCCGACCTGGAGATGCGGCGCGAGGGCGACGTGCTCGGCGACGCGCAGTCCGGGGCCCGGTCGAGCCTGCGGATGCTCACCCTGGTCAAGGACGAGGAGCTCATCGGGGAGGCCCGCGACGAGGCCACCGCCCTGGTCGCCGGGGACCCGGGCCTGGCCGGCCACCCGCCCCTCGCGGACGCCCTGGCCGCCCTGCTCCCGGAGGACCGGGCCGAGTACCTCGACAAGACCTGAACCGGGGGCCTCCCCGGCCACGGGGCCCGTGCGGGCCGGGCTCCGAGGGGCTCGCGGGCGCACCTGTGATTCTCACCTCCCGGCGCCGGCGGCACGGCGGCCGGAACTGACCGGACGGAGCCCGGACCGCACTACCGTGGTGCCCATGACCCGCATCATCGCCGGGGCCGCGGGCGGACGACGCATCTCCGTCCCCGACGGCCGCAACACCCGACCCACCAGCGACCGGGCCCGCGAGGCCCTGTTCGCCTCCGTCCAGTCCGACCTCGGCTCCCTCGACGGGCTCCGGGTCATGGACCTCTACGCGGGGTCCGGGGCGATCGGCCTGGAGGCCCTGTCGCGCGGGGCGGCGCACGCCCTGCTGGTGGAGGCCGACCGCAAGGCCGCCCAGGTGGTGAAGGGGAACATCGCCGCGCTCCGGCTGCCGGGGGCCGAACTGGCCGCCGACCGGGTGGAGCGGGTCCTGGCGCGGGGCGGCCTCGGCGCCCCCTACGACCTGGTGGTGGCCGACCCGCCCTACGCGGTCACCGACGAGGAGGTCGCCTCCGTGCTGTCCGCCCTGGTCGAGCACGGGTGGCTGGCCGAGGACGCGGTGATCGTGGTGGAGCGGTCCAAACGCGGCGCCGAACCGGCCTGGCCCCGGGGGATCGAGCGCGACCGCAGCCGCAAGTACGGCGAGGCGATCCTCTGGTACGCCCGCGCCACGAGTTGAGGACGAACCGGTCGTACGTGACGTTTTCCGGCGCCCCGCGGGGGAACGTTCAGACGACCCGAACGGGGGTCGTGGGGTGAGGGCTGTCGTGTCCGTCCTGGGTGTGAATGCGGGCACTGGGGACCACTAAGCGGGTGTTGCCCGAATTGGTGTGCGGACCAGCCCCTACGATCGCGGTACCCGAGAGTAGTTCTTGAGAGGGGCGATCCACCGTGCGACGAGTCGTCTGTCCGGGGTCCTTCGACCCGGTGACCTACGGTCACATCGACATCATCGGTCGAGCCGCCAAGCTGTACGACGAGGTCACCGCCGCCGTACTCAACAACGTCAACAAGCGGGGGCTCTTCACCGTCCCCGAGAAACTCGACATGCTCACCGAGGGCACCGCCGGGTTCGGCAACGTCCGGGTCAGCGAGTTCGACGGACTCCTCGTCGACTTCTGCCGGGAGAACGGCATCGACACCATCGTGCGCAGCCTGCGCTCGGTCAGCGACTTCGACTACGAACTCCAGATCGCGCAGATGAACTACCGGCTCTCCGGTGTGGAGACCGTCTTCATGACGGCCAACCCGGAGTACTCGTTCCTGTCGTCCAGCCTGGTCCGGGAGATCGCCCTGCACCGCGGCGACGTCTCCAGTCTGGTCACCCCCTACGTCCAGGGTCGCCTCGAGGAGAAGTACGCCGAACGCGCCCAGAACTGAGTGACGGGCGGGTTTTCGAGGCTGATTTGGGTGGTCGGGGACATGGTAGGTAGAATCTGGGTTTGACCATGGGCGTCGCCGGTCTTCGGCGTGCGCTCGGGCCGGTCAGCACCCTCGCGACAGTTCGGCGTCAAGCACGCCGGAGCGTGTGTGCCCGGCACCCGGAACTCTCCTGAAGGCGCGATCACCCTGACTCGTCTAGATCCCCGTGACCCGTACGTGGTCGACACCCGCCAGCTGGGCCGCCAGCCGGGGTCGATGCGGACCGTCAACCGAATCGTGACCGTCCCCGAGGCGTTCGAGACGGCGATGGCCGGCGTGCCCAAGGGGCAGGAGATCGAGCTGGATCTGCGCCTCGAGGCGGTGATGGAGGGGGTCCTCGTCACCGGAACCGTTCGCGGCGGCCTCGCCGCGGAGTGCTCCCGCTGCCTCGACCCCCTGTCCGAGGAGCTGGAGGCCGGGTTCCAGGAGATGTACCGCTACGCGGCCGACGACGAAGAGAGCGTCGGAAGCGACGAGGACGCGGGCGACGATGATGAGGACTACTATCTAGAGGGCGATCTGCTCGACCTCGGACCGGTGGTTCGAGACGCCGTCGTTCTCGCTCTCCCACTCTCACCGCTGTGCGGCCCGGACTGCCCCGGCCTGTGCGCCGAGTGCGGTGTCAAGATCGCCGACGCCGGACCCGATCACGGTCACGGCGACGGGGTCGACCCGCGTTGGGAAGCGCTCCGCGAGATCGCGGAGAAGCCCGAACAGCAGTGAGACCGTGAACCGATCGCGCGCGGTGCCCGCCGGGTACCGCTGACGACCGGAGCACACCCTCCCCGCCACAGCGCGCGGGGTGACCAGATAAGCGACCTCCCGCGACCGCGCGGGGGTGACCCAGGAGGATTGAAGTGGCCGTCCCGAAGCGGAAGATGTCGCGGAGCAACACCCGGACCCGCCGTTCCCAGTGGAAGGCGTCGCGCCCGGTGCTGGTCAACTGCCCGCGCTGCCGTGACCCGAAGCAGCCCCACATCGCGTGCCCGACCTGCGGCACCTACAACAACCGCCAGGTCACCAACCCGGCCTAACCCGGAAGTGACAGGCTTCGGGTCCAGCACCCGATCCAGCACTCCCGAGCAGCTTCGGGGCGGAACCCTCTGAGGGTTCCGCCCCACTGTGCTTTCCGGGCGGGGGAGGCAGGGTTCTCCGGGGCCGGAGCGCCTTCGGGCAAGAGCGATAGAGTGATCTCGACAGACCCTGGGAACAACATGTTCCGCAGTACCCGACTCCGGTGATCCGGGTCCCGCACCGACTCCCGAGAATCGTGGTGTCCGCCGGGGGAGAAGAACGCTCCCGCGACGATCACCTCGTTTTCGAGCGTCCTGGCCGGGCCGAGGGACACCTCCACCCCCGCGTGCCGCACGTCGGCGCGCCCAACAGGGAAGCGAACTCGCGTGGCAAGCCAACTCTCCGTCTCCGAGGCCAAGTCGTTCCACCGTGCGATCGGCGTCGAGGTCGACCCCAAGATCCTGCTCCGTGCCCTGACCCACCGCTCCTACGCGTACGAGAAGGGCGGCCTGCCCACCAACGAGCGCCTTGAGTTCCTCGGGGACTCCGTGCTCGGGCTGGTGGTCACCGACACCCTCTTCCGCAAGCATCCGGACCTGCCCGAGGGCCAGCTCGCCAAGCTGCGCGCCGCCGTGGTCAACATGCGCGCCCTCGCCGACGTCGCCCGCGGGCTGGGCATCGGCGAGTACATCCGGCTCGGCCGCGGCGAGGAGGGCACCGGGGGCCGGGACAAGTCCTCGATCCTCGCGGACACCCTGGAGGCCATCATCGGCGCGGTCTACCTGGACCGCGGCCTCGACGTGGCCTCGGAGTTCGTCCACCGCCTCTTCGACCCGCTCATCGCCACCGCCTCCGGGCTGGGCGCCGGGCTGGACTGGAAGACCTCCCTCCAGGAGCTCACCGCGGCCCAGATGCTCGGCGTGCCCGAGTACCACGTCGACGAGAGCGGCCCCGACCACCAGAAGACCTTCCGCGCCACCGTCCGAGTGGCGGGGGAGAGCTACGGCCTGGGCGAGGGCCGCAGCAAGAAGGAGGCCGAGCAGCAGGCCGCGGAGTCCGCGTGGAAGGCCATCCGCGCCCGCGCCGACAAGGCCGCGGAGAAGGCCGCCGAGAAGGCCAAGGGCAAGACCAGCGGCCAGGGGCAGGGCTGAGGGGTGCCCGAACTTCCCGAGGTCGAGGTGGTCCGGCGCGGCCTGTCCGAGCACGCCGTGGGGCGCGAGATCGGCAAGGTCGAGGTGCTGCACCCGCGTTCGGTCCGCCGCCACGTTCCCGGCCCCGCCGACTTCGCGGGCCGGCTGAGCGGTCAGACGCCCACCGCGGTCCGCCGCCGCGGCAAGTACATGTGGTTGGTGCTGGACAGCGGTGACATGCTCCTCGTCCACCTGGGCATGAGCGGTCAGATGCTGGTGCAGCCCGAGGACAGGCCGGACGAGAAGCACCTGAGGGTGCGGCTGCCACTGGCCGACGGCAACGAACTGCGCTTCGTCGACCAGCGCACCTTCGGCCACCTGATGGTGGACCGGGAGGGCGAGCGCGCCGAGGTGCCGTCGTCGGTGGACCACATCGCGCTGGACCCGCTGGACGGCGCGTTCGTCCCGGAGGAGTTCGTCCGGGCGCTGCGGGCGAAGCGGACCGAGGTCAAGCGGGCCCTGCTCGACCAGTCGCTGATCAGCGGGGTGGGCAACATCTACGCCGACGAGGCGCTGTGGCGGGCGCGGCTGCACTGGGCCCGTCCCACCCGCGGGCTGTCCAACGCCCAGGCGCTGGAACTGCTCGGCCACGTCACCGACGTGATGACCGAGGCCCTCGAGGTGGGCGGTACCACCTTCGACGGGCTCTACGTCAACGTCAACGGCGAGAGCGGCTACTTCGAGCGCGGGCTCAACGCCTACGGGCGCCGGGACCGGCCCTGCGGCCGCTGCGGGACGTCGATCGTGCGCGAGGCGTTCATGAACCGCTCGTCGTTCAGCTGCCCGAGCTGTCAGCGCGCCCCGCGCGGGCGCACCTGATCCAGCGGGCACAAACGCGCCCGATATGTCCGCTCAGATGCCTTGAAGGCCCTTTGTGGCGTGTCGGTGAGGAAAGTGTCGCCGTGAGGTAAGGGAGAGTTCGGGGCCGTGGGGAAAGAGGAAGAGCCCGTCCGGTTGACCGCCTGGGTGCGCGGCCGGGTCCAGGGTGTGGGTTTTCGCTGGTGGACGCGGTCTCGCGCTCTGGAACTGGGGCTGAGGGGTGCCGCCACCAACCTGGACGACGGTCGGGTCGAGGTCGTCGCCGAGGGCTCGCGGGAGAGCTGTGAGCGACTCCTGGGGCACCTGAGAAGCGGCAAAACACCCGGACATGTGGATTCCGTGATCGAACGCTGGGCTCGTCCCGGGGGTTCCTTCGACGGTTTCGTCGAGCGGTGAGTATGCTGGAAGGGTAACGCGGTTCGAACATCGACCGTGGGGCGGCGCGGCCGAGCAGTAGACGGGCGCCGTGACACACGGGGGACCACCGCGCGAGCCATGGGGCCGCGCATGCCGGCGTCGTCGCCGGGGGTGGATCACGTTCGTACCGTGCGCTACCACATGCCCTGGTTGTTTTTGCATGGCATGTGGCCGTTACGGACTGTTGTAATCCAATCTTGACCAGTGGCGCGCAGAGTGAGACTCTGGAGGACACACCGCGCATCTTCCGCCCGTGAAGTCGGCCCACACGTGGGACCGAGAAAAACACGGGGGCTCACATGCGCGCATCACAACTGGTCACTCAATGTGGAGGACCCACATCATGGCGAAGGCTCTGTTTGGCCACGTCGGCGGATCCGACCCTCGTATGGTCTCGGAGATGCGACGTCTTCAGCAGCGGGTACGCGACCTCGAGGACGAGATCAGCCGTCTTCAGGCCCAGAACGACCAGCTCAGCATGGCCGTCTCCGACGTCGCCAGCGCGACCGACCGCGAGCCCGCGCTCGCCTGACTCCGTGTCGTCGTGAGGGGCCGGGAGCTCGTTCCGGACACGACACACCGTTGATGATCCACTGACGGGGACGCCGAACGCATCATCTGGCGTCCCTGGCCGGATCACCAACAGACGGCACCCGGTCCGCCCGTCTCCGGCAGCTTCCGAGACGTGTCGGTCAGACCCCGGTGTCGACCCGCATTCAGCCGTCCGCCGCTTTTTCTTTCCCTTCTCTTGCGGCTTCTTTTACCGTTGTACCCGGCGGGCTTTTACGCAACCCTCCGTGTCCGCCGGACATCCCCCTTCCTGAACCTCCCCGCGGAACCGCCCCTGCCCGGGGGCCGTTTCCTCCGGCCGGAGGCCACGGTGGCGCAGCTCATCGCCGCCGGGTGTCCCCAACGTCACCCTTCGGTCACCGCTTCATGGCACCCTTGTTGTCGGCCCCGTGGCGACCGCCCGTGGCGATACCGGTGACCGTCGCGGGAGGCGTGGGTTGTACCTGAAGAATCTGACGCTCCGCGGCTTCAAGTCGTTCGCGTCGGCCACCACCCTGCGCTTCGAGCCGGGCATCACCTGTGTGGTGGGGCCCAACGGCTCGGGCAAGTCCAACGTCGTCGACGCCCTGTCCTGGGTGATGGGCGAGCAGGGGGCCAAGTCCCTGCGCGGCGGCAAGATGGAGGACGTGATCTTCGCGGGTACCTCCACCCGCCAGGCGCTGGGCCGCGCCGAGGTCAGCCTCACCATCGACAACACCGACGGCGCCCTGCCGATCGACTACACCGAGGTCACCATCAAGCGGACGATGTTCCGCAACGGCGGCTCGGAGTACGCGATCAACGGCGACACCTGCCGCCTGCTCGACATCCAGGACCTGCTCAGCGACTCCGGCATCGGCCGTGAGATGCACGTCATCGTCGGCCAGGGACAGCTGGACACCGTCCTGCACGCGGGCCCCGAGGAGCGCCGCGCCCTCATCGAGGAGGCCGCCGGCATCCTCAAGCACCGCAAGCGCAAAGAGAAGGCGATCCGCAAACTCAACGCGATGCAGGGCAACCTGGACCGCGTCACCGACCTCACCGCCGAACTGCGCCGCCAGCTCAAGCCCCTGGGCCGCCAGGCCGAGCTCGCCCGCAGGGCCGCCGTCATCCAGGCCGACCTGCGCGACGCCCGCCTGCGCCTGCTCGCCGACGACATCGTCACCCTCACCGATCAGCTGGCCAAGGAGGAGGCGGACGAGAAGGAGGTCCTGGCGCGCCGGAAGGCGGCCGAGACCTCCCTCAACCAGGCCCAGGAACGCGAGGCCGAGCTCGAGGAGCGTTCCACCGCCGCCGCGCCCGCCCTCGCCCGGGCCACCGAGACCTACCACGCGCTGTCCCGCCTCACCGAGCGCCTCGACGCCGTCCGCGGGCTGGCCACCGAGCGACACCAGAACCTGGTCGCCGTGCAGGGCGAGATCATCCAGCGCCGCGACCCGGAGGAACTGGAGGCGCAGGCCGAGGAGGCCGCCGCCCAGGAGGAGGAACTCCAGTCCCGGCTGGAGGAGGCCCGCGAGGTCCTGGAGACCAGCGTCACCGAGCGCGCCGCCGCGGAGGACGCCCTGCACCGCGAGGAGCGCCGGCTGGAGGCCGCCTCCCGCGCCGCCGCCGAACGCCGCGAGGGCATCGTCCGGTCGGCTGCCCGGGTGGAGAGCCTCCGCGGACGGCTGGCCTCCCAGGAGAGCGAGATCACTCGGCTGGAGGAGGCCGCGCGGCAGGCCGCCGAACGCGCCGCCACCGCCCAGGCCGAGTACGAGATGGCCGCGGAGGAGGCCGCCGGGCTGGACGAGGGCGACGCCGAACTCGACGAGACCCAGGATCGCTTCGCCCGCCGGCTGGCCGCCGTCGACGCCGAGCTCAACCAGCTCCGTGACACCGAACGCGGCGCGGAGGGCGAGCGCGCCGCGCTGGCCGCCCGCAAGGAGGCCCTGGAACTGGGCCTGGCGCACAAGGACGGCGCCGGCACCCTCCTGGAGGCCGGGCTGCCCGGCATGCTCGGCAGCCTCGCCGCCCTCGTGCAGGTCGACTCCGGCCACGAGACCGCCGTCGCGGCCGCCTTCGGGGTGGCCGCCGGGGCGGTCGCCGTCCGCGACGAGGCCAGCGCCGCCGCCGCCCTGGAACTGCTCAAGTCCGAGGACGCGGGCCGGGCCGGGATCGTCGTGGCCCGCGCCGTGCCCTCCGCCGACCGCGCCACCTGGCCGTCCCTGCCCCGGGGCGTCCGCTACGCCGCCGACGCCGTCACCGCTCCCGACCACCTGTCCGACGCGGTCACCGCGCTCCTCGACCGGGTGGCCCTGGCCCCCGACGCCCAGGGCGCGCGGGACCTGGTCTCCGCCCTGCCCGGGGTCCGGGCGGTCACCCCCGACGGCGACGTGTTCGCCGCCGCCATGGTGCACGGCGGCACCGCGGCCGCGCCCAGCCTCCTGGAGGTCCAGGCCGCGGTCGACGAGGCCGCCGAACGACTGGAGTCCGCCACCGAGGCGGCCAAGCGCGTGGCCGTGGAGCTGGAGGAGAAGAAGCGCGAACGCGCCGAGATCGCCGCCGCCGCTGACGAGATCACCGCCCGGCGCAGGCAGAGCGATCGCAAACGCAACGAGTCCGCGCAGCGTCTGGGCAAGCTGGGAGGTCAGGCCCGCTCCGCCGAGGCCGAGTCCGAGCGCTACGCCGCGGCCGCCGCCAAGGCCGCCGCCGCGCGCGGTGACGACGCCCAGAAGCTGGAGCGGCTGGAGGAGGAGCTGGCCGAGGCCGAGGAGATCGCCGCGGCCGTCGAGGAGGAGGCGCCCGACGCCGACCACCGCGACGAACTCTCCGCTCTCGCCTCCCGCGCCCGCGCCACCGAGATGGAGCGGCGGCTGGCCGTGCGCACCGCCGAGGAGCGGTCCCGTTCCATCGCCGGCCGGTCCGACGCCCTGCTGGCCCAGGCCGCCGAGGAGCGCCGGGCCGTGGAGCGCGAGGCCGAACGGCGCCGCAACCGCGTGGCCCAGGCCACCGTCGCCCAGGCCGTGGTGGAGAGCGCCCGGCTGGCCCTGGACCGGATCGCCGTGTCCCTGGCCGCCGCCGAGACCGAACGCGTGGCGGCCGAGGCCGAGCGGGAGGCCCGTGACGGCGAACTCCGGACGGTGCGCGCCCGGGTCCGGGAGCTCTCCGTGGAACTGGAGAAGCTGACCAGTTCGGCACACAGCGGGGAGGTCGCCCGGGCCGAGCGCCGGATGCGGCTGGAGCAGCTGGAGACCAAGGCGATGGAGGAGCTGGGCGTGGACGTGCCCACCCTCGTCGCCGAGTACGGCCCCCGCGTCCCGGTGCCGCCGGCCGCGGACGCCGACGAGGACGCGGTGCCGCTGCCGTACGTGCGCGAGGTGCAGGCCAAACGGCTCAAGGTCGCCGAGCGCCAGCTCAACCAGCTCGGCAAGATCAACCCGCTCGCGCTGGAGGAGTTCGCGGCGCTGGAGGAGCGGCACGCCTTCCTCAACGCGCAGTTGGAGGACCTCAAGAAGACCCGCCGGGACCTGATGGACATCGTCGCGGAGGTGGACGCCCGGGTGCAGGAGGTGTTCTCCTCCGCCTACCTGGACGTGGAACGCGAGTTCGCGGCGATCTTCGGCCGCCTGTTCCCCGGCGGCGAGGGCAAGCTGGTGCTGACCACGCCGGAGGACATGCTCACCACCGGCATCGAGGTGGAGGCGCGCCCGCCCGGCAAGAAGGTCAAACGGCTGTCCCTGCTGTCCGGCGGCGAGCGCTCGCTGACGGCGGTGGCCTTCCTCGCCGCCATCTTCAAGGCCCGCCCGTCGCCCTTCTACGTCATGGACGAGGTCGAGGCGGCCCTGGACGACACCAACCTCCAGCGCCTGCTGGTGATCTTCGAGGAGCTCCGCGCGTCGTCGCAGCTCATCGTCATCACCCACCAGAAGCGCACCATGGAGGCGGCTGACGCCCTGTACGGCGTCACCATGCAGGGCGACGGCATCTCCCAGGTCATCAGCCAGAAACTCGACCGTCCGGCCTCCTGACCCGGCCCGGCGGCGAAACGTCCGGGGCGGGGTGTCCTAAGTCACCGTGCGGCCGGGGCGCCGGGGAGGGCCCGGGCGGGCTCGGCGCTCTAATCTGGCGGTTGCCCGAACCATCCTCACCAAAGGGACACCTTGTTCTTCATCCCCCTCGTGCTGTGGGCCCGACAGCGCCTGCGCGACTACCCCGGCGCGGTCCGGGCCAGTCTGGCCGCCGGGGGCTCCGGTGTCTTCGTCGTGATGATGCTCCTGGGCACCTCGTACAAGGTGCAGTCCCCGCCGGGTGAGGAGGGCCGGGTGCGCTGCTCCCCGGTCGTGTGGGTGGGGCCCGCCCTGTGGGACGACCGCCGTGACTGGGGTGAGGACCTCGAGCAGATGATCCGCCAGGAATGGGTGGACAGCTCCTGCTCCGAGCGCCAGAGGACCCGCGCCGGGCTGTCGTTGGCCCTGGCGCTGCCCTCCACCCTGTGCTTCGCCTACGCCGTCCTGAAGCTCCCCCGCACCAAGGACGGGGATTCCTGACCGGCTCGCACGCTTCTCGCGTACGTGAGGGGCCGCCCTCCCCGGTGTGGTCCAGTGGAGGGCGGCCCCGTAGTGCCGCTCGGTGAGGCGGTGGATCAGCCCCGGTCGATGGTGATGACCGGGGAGGTCCAGGTCTCCCAGTGGTCCGGGTTGTCCGGGTCGCCGAGCGCCTTGAGGGCCCGGGCCTCCAGACGGTAGTCACCGTCGCGCACGGTCTTGACACGGTCGCGCGAGTCCACCACGGTGCCGTCCCAGACGTAGCTGAAGAAGGCGGTGCTGGTGGCACTGCGGTTGACGTGGTCGACCTCGACGGCCACGTTGCGGTGCGGGTGCACCGGGCGCCCGGTGCGCTCGTTGATGACGATCATCTCGAGCTCGGTCACGTGGTGGTCGAAGTGCGCGATCACGTACGGGACGTCGGGCAGCCCGTCGACCCAGTCCAGCGTGTAGGTGGCACCGTCGGGCTGGTTCTCGAAGGTGCCGCCGTTGCTGTCGGCGCACTCCAGGCCCGTGAACACCTCGCACTGGGTGATGCGGGTCAGCCACGGCAGCTCGTGCACGTTGCCGTCCCCGTCGGTGATCGGGGTCATCGCCTCGATCTCCTGGTAGTCACCGTTGTAGGCGGCGTAGGGGACGCGGTAGGACTCGTCCCCGTCCCCGGTGACCTTGACGTAGCCGCCGTAGAGCATCTGCGCGTAGTCCCGGGCGGGCGGCGTGACGGTCACGTCGACCTCTACGGACTCGCCGGGACCGACGGTCACCTCGTCCTCGCTGAACGCGGCCTCGGCGAAGGCGTCGTTGAAGGAGGGCGTGTAGGTGCTGCCGTGCGTGCCCAGCGCGGGTTCGTGCGAGATCTCGTAGGTGGCCGCCTCGTCACCGTCGTTGGTGATGGTGACGGTCTCGGTCACCGCTCCCTCGGTGGCTCCCAGGGGCAGCTTCGCCGGGGACAGGCTCGTCGTGGACAGGATCGAGCCGGGGACGTCGAGCATGCCCGCGCCCTGGCGGTGGACGTTGTCCAGGATGCCGAGGTCCGGGTTGCCCCACCAGGCGGTCGGGTCGGCGGAGTTCTGGAGGACGTCGCGCACGTCGTGCGCGCCGAGGTCCGGCCGGGCCTCCAGCAGCAGGGCGACGCCGCCCGCGACGTGCGGGGAGGACATCGAGGTGCCGCTGATGGTCGCGTAGCCGCCCTTGGCCATCGGGTAGGTGGAGTTGATCAGTCCGCCCGGGGCGCCGATGTCCGGTTTGAGGTCCAGGTCCGGGGACATCCCGTAGGAGCTGAAGCTGCTGATCAGGCCGCCGGTCGGGTTGGGGGTCGTGGTCTCCTCGCCGGTCCAGGTCAGGGTGACCGGCTCGTCGCCCTCCAGGAGCTCGCGGAGGTGGGCCCCGGCCTCGTCGGAGATGCCGACGGCGAACGCGCCCCGGTCGGTGATGCCGCCGCCGGCGAACATGCCGGGGAGGTTGTTGTGGATCACGACCCCGGTGGCGCCGGCGTCGAGTGCGGCGTCGTACTTCTCGGCGAAGGCGCACTCGCCGCGGACCATGAGCGCGGTCCTGCCCTCGGGGTCGCCTTCGAGTTCGTCGCCCGCGGCCAGGCAGCCCCGGCCGATGTAGACGAGTTCGTCGGTCTCACCCGAGGCGGGCGGCAGGACGGCGTCGTCCATCTCCATGTAGGCGATGGTCTCGCCGCTCTGGGAGACCTCGGCCGCGGAGGCCCGGATGTGGGTGTTGTCGTAGGCCGCGACACCGATGACGTCGGCGCCCAGGCCGGGGGCGCCGGCGGAGTAGAGGCCGGTGGCGCCCTCGTTGCCGATGGAGGCGACCACGACCATGCCCTCGTCGACCAGGTTGTCCGAGGCGACGGCGGTGGGGTACTGCGGCCAGGAGTGGGACGAGCCGATGCTCATGTTGAGCACGTCCATGTCGTCGGCCAGCGCCTGCTCCATGGCGGCGACCATGACGTCGGAGGTGG
Organism: Nocardiopsis ganjiahuensis DSM 45031; assembly: GCF_000341085.1. Taxonomy (GTDB): domain Bacteria; phylum Actinomycetota; class Actinomycetes; order Streptosporangiales; family Streptosporangiaceae; genus Nocardiopsis; species Nocardiopsis ganjiahuensis. Next base: position 186,997 of record NZ_ANBA01000018.1, read on the forward strand.
TGGAACCCGAGCAGCCGAACACCTTGTAGGCGCCGAAGACGACGTCGGGCGCGACCCCGGTGACCTGGCCCTGGGCACCGATGATGCCCGCGACGTGGGTGCCGTGGCCGTTGCAGTCCTGTGGGTCGCCGTCGGGGGCCGGGGTGCTGTTGTCCGGGTCTCCGGCGTTGTAGTCGTCGCCGACGAAGTCGTGCCCCGTCACCACGCGCTCGGACGGGAATCCGCCCGGGCCGCCGAGGTCGGGGTGGGTGTAGTCGACGCCGGTGTCCATGACGGCCACGCGCAGACCCTCACCGGACAGCCCGAGCTCGCTCTGCACGACGTCCGCGCCGGTCATGCCGAGCGCGGTGTCCATCTCCGGTTCGCTGTCGTCGTGGTCGGGGATCTCGTGGCGGACGACCGGGTGAATGGCCGCGACGCCGGGGATCTCCCGCGCCGTGCCCACCTGGGCGTCGTCCATCTCCACGGAGAGGCCGTTCCACAGTTCGCTGAAGGACAGCCGTTCGGTGTACTCGAGCCCGTACTCCTCGGCCTCGGCGTGGAATTCGGCGTGCTCGTCCTCGACGGCCGCGGAGGCCGTTCCCTCCGAGGTGGGCGGGCCCTCCAGTTCGATGAACCACAGGTCCTGGACCTGGTGGGTCAGCTCGCCGTTCTCCGCGGTGGGCGCCGGATGGAGGGGTGCGAGTTCCGAGCTCTCGTCGGCGCCGGCCGGTGTGACCGCGACCAGGCCCGCAATCAGTGTCAGCCCGGCGAGCGGCGCCAGGCGTGATCGGTGGGGTGCCACCTTGTCAACACATCCCTTCTCGTGCGCGCCTCAGGACACCGGGGGAACGACGCCCCACCGGGTACGGGTGTACACGCACGGGGGGATACGCCGCTTGATGTCCGTAGTCGGATAATCGGCGCGCATAGCAACGAGATCATTGCTGTGTGCGATAAAGGTGTCAATGTTCATTCAGACTCAATATGGCTACGTAGCGGATTTAAGTGGCGCACGTTTCTCTTGAGGTCTCAGAAGGCAATAAAGTGGACATAAAGCGCTTTTGGTAAGAAACTCAGTGGAGAGCCCGCCCGGCAAACCCGGCACCAGAAGCCGCCGAACCCCGGACCGCACCGCCGAACCCCCAGGTCGGAGCGGGGACCCGCGCCCTCCCCGGACGAGCGGAGGCGCCCCGTGGGACCGGTGGGGCTCCCAGTACAGTGGAGTGGTTGTGCCGCCGCCAGGCGGCGCGACCGGTGTCGAACGAGCGAAGTCCGGTCCCGCGGCCGCAACCGGCCGCCCAACCCGGCGCTGTCCCGCAACTGTGGAGCCCCGCGTGTGAGCACGGGGACGAGCCAGGTCGCCTCTTCGGCCCCGACGTACCCCGTCCTCGTGGGAAGGACCGGCCGTCCCCGACCGGGCCGTGCCCTTCCCCGGATCACCGAAGGAGCACCGTGCGGATCGCCCGTAAACTGCCCGTCGCACTCCTGGGCACCGCCCTCGCCCTCACCGCCTGCGGCACCACCGGCCCCGAGTCCGAGCCCGACGCCGCGGAGGAGACCGGCACCGCCTCCGTCGAGTGCGGAGCCCCCGAACCCGCGGCCGACCGCGCGCCGATCGGCGACGGGTCCTTCCCCGTCACCGTGACCGGGGCAACCGGGGACCTCACCCTCGACGAGGCCCCCGAGCGCATCGTCTCGCTCTCGCCGAGCAACACCGAGACGCTCTTCGCCATCGGAGCGGGCGAGCGGGTCGAGGCGGCCGACGAGTACTCCAACTACCCGGACGAGGCCCCCACCACGGACCTCAGCGGCTTCACGCCCAGCGTCGAGGCGATCAGCGAGTACGACCCCGACCTCGTGATCCTCTCGGACAGCGCCATCGACACCGCCGAACAGCTCGACGCCGTCGACATCCCCACCCTGGTCCTGGGCGGCGCCGCCGACCTCGAGGGCGTCTACGCCCAGATCCGCATGCTCGGCGAGGCCACCGGCAACACCGAGGAGGCCGACGCCGAGGCCACCCGGGTCGAGAACGAGTTCAACGAGATCGTCGACTCCACCTGCGCCGAGCTCGGGGACACCGAGCTGAGCTTCTACCAGGAGCTCGACGAGACCCTGTACTCCGCGACCTCCAGCACCTTCGTCGGCCAGATCTACGACGCCTTCGGCCTGGTGAACATCGCCGACAGGGCCGACGACGACGAGAGCGGCGGCTACCCGCAGCTGTCCGCCGAGTTCGTGGTCGAGGAGAACCCCGACCTGATCTTCCTCTCCTACGGTGACGAGGCCGCGGTCACGGCCGTCACCGAGCGCCCCGCCTTCGACACCGTCTCCGCCGTCGAGACCGACTCGGTCCACCTGCTCGACGCCGACATCGCCTCCCGCTGGGGACCGCGCGTGGTCGACTTCGCCCAGGCCGTCGGCGACGCGGTCAGCGAGACCGCCGACCAGTAGTCGGGACCGGCAGGAACAGGGGCAGGGGCCGTGAGGGCCCGCAGCGAGGGGGAAACAGGGCGTGAAGGGCTTCGGAGTGCCGCTGGGCTGGCTCCTGGGCGGTGCGGTCGCACTGTTCGTGGCCGGGGTCTTCGGCATCTCCGCGGGCGCCGCCTCCATCTCCGCGGCGGACATCCTCCGCCACCTGTTCAGCCTCCTGCCGTTCGGTGCGGAGTCACCGCTCACCGACCGGCAGGAGGCGCTCCTCATGGAACTGCGCCTGCCCCGCGTGGTGATGGGAGCCGTCGTCGGCGCCCTCCTGGCCACAGCGGGCGGCGCCTACCAGGGCGTCTTCCGCAACCCGCTGGCCGACCCCTTCCTCCTGGGTGCCGCCGCCGGGGCCGGGCTGGGCGCCACCATGGTCATGGTCTTCGGCCAGGACCTGACCGCCGACCCGCGCGCCCTGGTCCCCGTGGCCGCCTTCTTCGGAGCCCTCATGGGGGTGGCCGCCGCCTACATGCTCGGTTCCACCGCCGGGGGAGGGGGCACCGCCGCCCTGGTCCTGGCCGGGGTGGCCGTCTCGTCCTTCCTCTCCGCGGCGCAGACCCTCGTCCAGCAGATGGGCGTCGACCAGCTCCAGCGCATCTACGCGTGGCTGCTGGGCGGGCTCGGGCGCGGCGGCTGGGACGACGTGCGCCTCATCGCGCCGTACGCGGTCGTCGGACTCGTCGTCCTGCTGCTCTCCGGCTACCTGCTGGACATGCTCGCCCTGGGCGACGACAAGGCCGTCAGCCTCGGCCTGAACCCCGCCGTGGTGCGGATGGTCGTCATCGCGGCAGCCTCCCTGGCCACCGCGGCCGCGGTCTCCGTGAGCGGGCTGATCGGCTTCGTCGGCATCGTCGTCCCGCACATCGTGCGCCGCCTCGTGGGTTCGAACTACCGGGCGATCCTGCCCGTCACCGTGCTGGTGGGCGGTGCCTTCCTCGTGACGGTGGACATCGTGGCGCGCACCGTCGTGGCCCCCGCGGAACTGCCCATCGGGGTGGTCACCGCGTTCCTCGGCGCCCCCTTCTTCGTGCTCATCCTGCGCACCACACGCCACCGGGGCACCTGACACCGGGCCGACCGCGCCCAGTCGTGCCCGGCACGCCACCGCGGCGTGATGCGAACGCGTCGAACACTCTGGGAGACTGGTTCACGCTATGGACATCACCTTGCTCGTAAGCCTCATCGTCGTCGTCGCCCTCCTGGCGGTTGGCGGGTTCTTCCTGGTCAGGACCCGACGCTCGGTCACGCCGGGTAAGGAGGAGACCAAGCCCGAGGTCACCGGAGCGCCCAAGGAGGCCGCCCCGGAGGAGGACCGAGAACGGGAAGAGGGAGCGGTGGGAACGCCTCCCGCCCACGCGCCTCCCGCGGAGGACACCGCCCCTCCGGCACCCGCCGAACCAGCCGAACCCGAACTCGAGACCCCGCCCCCGTCCGCCGGTCGCATGGTCCGCCTGCGCGCCCGACTGGCCCGCTCGCAGAGCTCCTTCGGGCAGGGCCTGCTCACCCTGCTCTCCGCCAAGACCCTGGACGAGGACACCTGGGAGGAGATCGAGGACACCCTGATCACCGCCGACATCGGTGTCACCTCGGCCACCCAGATCGTCGAGAACCTGCGCACCCGGGTCAAGGTGCTCGGCACCCGGGACACCGAGGAGGTCCGCGCACTGCTGCGCGAGGAGCTCCTCAAGCAGCTCGGCTCCGACACCGACCGCACCGTGCGCACCGAACCGCACGGCGACCGTCCGGCCGTGATCATGATCGTGGGCGTCAACGGCACCGGCAAGACCACGACCACCGGCAAGCTCGCCCGTGTCCTGGTCGGTGACGGCCGCACCGTCGTCCTGGGCGCCGCGGACACCTTCCGCGCCGCCGCCAGCGAACAGCTCCAGACCTGGGGCAGCCGCGTCGGCGCCCCGGTCGTGCGCAAGGACGAGGGCGCCGACCCCGCCAGCGTGGCCTTCGACGCCGTCGCACGGGGTATCGAGGACGGTGCGGACACCGTCATCATCGACACCGCCGGACGCCTGCACACCAAGACCGGCCTGATGGACGAGCTGGGCAAGGTCAAGCGGGTGGTGGAGAAGAAGTCCCAGGTCGACGAGGTCCTCCTCGTCCTGGACGCCACCACCGGCCAGAACGGCCTCCGGCAGGCGCGCGTGTTCGCCGAGGTCGTCAACGTCACCGGCATCGCCCTGACCAAGCTCGACGGCACCGCCAAGGGCGGCATCATCGTCCAGGTCCAGCGCGAGCTGGGCGTCCCGGTCAAGCTCGTCGGACTCGGCGAGGGGCCGGACGACCTCGCGCCCTTCGACCCCGAGGTCTTCGTGGACGCCATCCTCGGCTGACCGAGCAGCCCGCGGCGACCCCCGCGACGGCCCAGCGGCCGGACACCCGCACCCGGGTGTCCGGCCGCTGTCGTTTCCGGGCACCGCCGTCCGGTCGGGCGCCGCCCCGTGCGACGGGCTCCGGAGGCGGGTTCATCCGGGCGCAACCCCGGTGAAACACCAGGGGACGGGAACCTGGCGCACTCTTCGTTACCGGCGTGAGATGTCACTTTGCGTGCTCATATAACTCCGGAGTGTTCACGAGGTGTGGGTCTCATGTGCCGATGCATGGGCGTTCGCGCGGCCTGCACCATCCGTTCATGACGCCTTAACACTTCTGGCTGTCCTTTTACGCCCGCGCAACATGTCGGGTCCAGACGAGAAACACCCCCGCCGGACAGTGGACGCCGTGGCCAGCGCACCGGGCCCGATGATGCGCTCGCTGACTGCCGCCCTTCAAGACAATCCCCCGTCCGTGCTATGGAGGCGACGAAATGATCGACACCGGCAACACCGCGTGGCTGCTGATGAGCGCCGCGCTGGTGATGCTCATGACCCCGGGCCTGGCCTTCTTCTACGGAGGCATGTCGCGGGCGAAGAGCGTCCTCAACATGATGCTCATGAGCTTCAGCAGCATCGCGATCGTCAGCGTCCTCTGGGTCCTGGTCGGCCACTCGCTGACCTACGCTCCCGGCTACGGCGCCCTCGACATGTTCATCGGCGGCTTCGACTACGTCGGCCTGAGCAGCATCATGACCGAGGTCGAGCCCATCGACGGAACCGACGGGGGCTACCCGTGGCTCGTCGACGCCGGTTTCCAGCTGATGTTCGCCGTCATCACCGTGGCCCTGATCAGCGGCGCCATCGCCGACCGCGCCAAGTTCGGCGCCTGGCTGCTGTTCGCCCCGGTCTGGGCGCTGCTGGTCTACTTCCCCGTCGCCCACTGGGTCTGGGGCGGAGGCTGGATCTCCACCATGGGCGAGTGGACCGGGCTGCCCGAGGTCATCGACTTCGCCGGCGGCACCGCGGTCCACATCAACGCCGGCGCCGCTGCCCTGGCCCTGGTCATCGTGCTCGGCCGCCGCAAGGGCTTCGGCTCCGAGTCGATGCGCCCGCACAACCTGCCGTTCGTCCTGCTGGGCGCCGCGCTCCTGTGGTTCGGCTGGTTCGGCTTCAACGCCGGCTCCGCCTACGGGGCCAACGAGACCGCCGCCCTGGCCCTGGTCAACACCCAGGTCGCCACCGCGGCCGCGACCGCCGCCTGGATGCTCGTCGAGCGCATCCGCTACGGCAAGGTCAGCGCGCTGGGCTTCGCCTCCGGCGCCATCGCCGGCCTGGTCGCCATCACGCCCGCGGCCGCCAACGTCACCCCGGTCGGAGCGATCCTCGTCGGTGTCCTGTCCGGTGCGGTCTGCGCCTACGCGATCAGCTGGAAGTTCAAGTTCAAGTACGACGACGCCCTCGACGTCGTGGGCATCCACATGGTCGGCGGCATCATCGGCTGCCTGGCCCTCGGCTTCATGGCCTCCTCCGCCGTACCCGGCGGCGGCGACGCGGGCCTGTTCTACGGCGGCGGCTTCGGTCTCCTCGCCGCGCAGGTCATCTCCGTCGTCGGCGTGATGGTCTACTCCTTCATCGTCACCTGGGTCATCGCCAAGGTCATCGACCTCCTCATCGGCTTCCGCATCGCCGAGGAGGTCGAGACCAACGGCCTCGACCACGAGCTGCACGCCGAATCGGCCTACGCCTTCGACGAGCTCGACGAGATGGAGGAGGAAGCGGTCTCCTCGCCGACGCCTCCGGGCGGGGAGACGGCCTCACCGCAGGTCAAGTCCTAGTCCTCAACGCCGAGGCCGCAGGCCTTGAACCACTGACGTGGTGAGGTGGTCCAGGGGCCGACGGGGATTATCCCCGTCGGCCCCGTCCGTGTTCCACCTGCTCCGGGACCCGAATTCCACGCATATGTACCCGTTCATGGAGTGGTGTTGGCAGTGAGCCGTGTCCGTGTTCGATACCCTTTCGGGGCGGTGCGACAGCCGGCCCGGTTTCGGGGGAACGGCGAAGAGCTCCGGGACGGGCCGACCACGGGCCCACCGGACGCAACCGGTAGGCCAGCGCCCGCGTCTCACGTCGCGGAGAGGCAGGGCGGTGACAACGCCCGGGACCCTCCCGACGACTCACACTTCACGCGCATTCGTATCAGCACCCCACAGGTCGGGGTCAGGAGGCAAGATGGCGCCGGTTACTCGCAACAGGGGTCACAGAGGCGGCAGGAGCGGAAGGCTCGCCCTCGCCGCGGTGGGCACGATCACCGCTCTGGGACTGGCCGGCTGCGGCTTCGGTGGCGACGCCGAAGACGAGCAGCCCACCGAGGAGACCGCCGAACCGGTCGACGCCGCACCCCTGCTGGAGGAGGCCTTGACCGCCCTGGCCGACTACCCCGCGCTCACCGCGGACGGGCAGGTGGCCCCCACCGTCGGCGGAGACGTCCAGGAGACCACCCTGACCGTCGCCGACGGCGGAGCGTCCAACGGAACCGTCCGCGCCAACGGCGTCGAGGCGGAGATGATCGCCGCGGACAACAAGATCTTCCTGCGCGCCGGTGAGGAGTTCTGGCTCGACAAGGGGGTCTTCGGCCCCGACAGCGACCAGTTCGACGGAACCTGGGTGCGCTCCTCCACCGCCCAGGCGGGCATCAACCCCCAGAACACGCTCGCCCCGCCCGCGCTCGCGGCGATCCTCGAGGAGCTCGGTCTGGAGGGCGACGAGGCGGTCGAGGAGAACCTCGACGACACCCGCGCCTACAAGCTCGACCTCAACGGCGAGCGCAACCAGATGTGGGTCGACGCCGAGACCAGCCAGATCCTGCGCATCGAGATCGAGGAGCTGGTCCCCGAGGGCGGCGAGACCGGCCCCCAGGTCCGCCTCGACCTGGCCCCGGTCGACGATGCCGCCGCCGAGGAGCTGTACACCAGCCTGGCCACCACGACCGAGGAGGAGCTCACGAGCTCCCGCGACGCGCGCATCGAGGTCAGCTGGGACGGACAGCCCGCGATGGAGTGCGACGACGGCCCGCACTGCACCTGGTCCGGCACCGTGCGCGACGCGGGCGCCTCCGGCAGCGGGACGGTCCTGGTCCGCATGGACGTCACCTTCAGCCAGGAGGAGATCGGCGACGAGGAGTGCTCCGACAACGGAGCCCTCGAAGCGGGCGGCACCCTCGACCTCGCCTGTGACGCCAACTACAACATCGTCACCTCCGAGCCGCAGACCTACGAGGACATCCAGGGCGAGGCCCGGCTGTCCACCCTCGGGCTGAGTTCCGACCAGCAGGAGGAGATGCTCGCCGCCATCGCCGAACAGCGCGAGGCCACCCTGGCGGGCGACTCCGAGGACGAAGAGGGCGCCGAGGACACCGACGCCACCGACGAGGGCACCGAGGACGAGACCGAGGGCGAGACCGAGGGCGAGTAGTCTTCGGACAGAGCCGGGGCGGGGACCCAGGTCCCCGCCCCTTCCCTGTCCCGACTCCGCTCCGACCCCGCCCCCGACCCTTCTTCCCCGCCCCGCCTGACCTCCGGGCCTGGACATCGTTCAGGGTTTCACCGGGGAGGTAGGCTAGGAAGTCAATTCCGACGACGAAGGACTGGCCAAACTCGTGTTCGAGACGCTTTCCGACCGGCTGACATCGGTCTTCTCCTCGCTGCGCGGCAAGGGGCGGCTGTCCGAGGAGGACATCAACGCGACCGCGCGGGAGATCCGTCTCGCGCTGCTCGAGGCGGACGTCGCGCTGCCGGTGGTCCGCGAGTTCATCTCGCGGATCAAGGAGCGCGCCCGCGGCGAAGAGGTCTCCAAGGCCCTCAACCCGGCGCAGCAGGTCATCAAGATCGTCAACGAGGAACTGGTCCAGATCCTCGGTGGCGAGACCCGCCAGGTCCGCTTCGCCAAGAACCCGCCCACCGTGATCATGCTCGCGGGTCTGCAGGGTGCGGGTAAGACGACCCTCGCGGGCAAGCTCGCCAAGTGGCTCTCCGCCGACCGCAACACCCCGCTGCTGGTCGCGGCCGACCTCCAGCGCCCCAACGCCGTCACACAGCTCCAGGTGGTCGGTGAGCGCGCGGGCACCCCCGTGTTCGCCCCCGAGCCGGGCAACGGCGTGGGCGACCCCGTGGAGGTCGCACGCGAGTCCATCGAGCACGCGCGGCGCAACAACCACAACGTCGTCATCATCGACACCGCGGGCCGCCTCGGTGTGGACACCGAGATGATGCAGCAGGCCGCGGACATCCGTGACGCGGTCGACCCCGACGAGATCCTCTTCGTCGTCGACGCCATGATCGGTCAGGACGCGGTCAACACCGCCCAGGCCTTCCTGGACGGCGTCGGCTACGACGCGGTCGCGCTCACCAAGCTCGACGGTGACGCCCGCGGTGGTGCGGCCCTGTCCATCCGGCACCTCACCGGCCGCCCGATCATGTTCGCCTCCACCGGCGAGAAACTCGAGGACTTCGACCTCTTCCACCCGGACCGGATGGCCTCGCGCATCCTGGACATGGGTGACGTCCTCACCCTCATCGAACAGGCCCAGCGCACGTTCGACGAGGACGAGGTCGAGAAGATGGCCTCGACCATGGCCTCGGACGACGACTTCACGCTGGACGACTTCCTCCAGCAGATGTCGATGGTCCGCAAGCTCGGTCCGATCGGCAACCTGCTCGGCATGATGCCCGGCATGGGCCAGATGCGCGATCAGATCGACGGCATCGACGACAAGGACCTGGACCGCATCCAGGCCGTCATCCAGTCGATGACCCCGGCCGAGCGCGCCAACCCCAAGATGATCAACGGCTCCCGCCGCCTGCGCATCGCCAACGGTTCCGGCACGCAGGTCAGCGACGTCAACGGCCTGGTCACCCGTTTCTTCGAGGCGCAGAAGATGATGCGCAAGATGAAGAGCGGCGGCGGCATGCCGGGGATGCCCGGTATGCCGGGCATGGGCGGCGGCAACAACAAGAAGAAGATCAAGGCCCAGGCCAAGAAGGCCAAGAAGGGCAAGCAGCGCAGCGGCAACCCGATGAAGGCCCGCCAGCAGGAGGCCGAACGCGAGGCCGAGCGCAAGCGGCGTCAGGAGGAGGGCCCCCAGCAGCCGCCGCAGCTGCCCCCGGGCCTCGGTGGCGGCGGCGGTGGCCAGCCCACCCTCCCGCCCGGCTTCGGCGGTCCGAACATGCCGGACCTGTCGAACTTCAAGCTGCCGAAGAAGTAGCGGTTCGCAAGAGGAACAGTGAGACCGACCACGGCCCGCACCGGGACTTCCCGGGCGGGCCGTGCGTGTTCTCGGATACGTCCGGCCGCGTTGCGGTGTCCTGTCCAAGGAACACGTCCGCGTCTGGCACAATGAGTAGTCGACTAACGGTGGACGGGCCGGCCCTCTAACTAGCCCGCCACCCACGTCCTGCCTCGACGGGTTCCACAACCCCACGTGGGTAGCCTGTCAGGCGCCTAACACCGTTATTCGGGAGAAGACCACTCCAGTGGCTGTCAAACTGAAGCTCAAGCGTATGGGCAAGATCCGTACGCCCCAGTACCGTGTCATCGTCGCCGACGCCCGCAACAAGCGTGACGGCAAGGCGATCGAGGAGATCGGCAAGTACCACCCCAAGGAGCACCCGAGTCTCATCGAGATCGACTCCGAGCGGGCCCAGTACTGGCTGTCCGTGGGCGCCCAGCCGTCCGACGCGGTGAAGGTCCTCCTGCGCAAGACCGGTGACTGGCAGAAGTTCAAGGGCCTCGCCGCCCCGGCTCCGCTCCAGGTCGCCGAGGCCAAGGACCCCGAGGCCCAGGAAGCCGCCTTCCAGGCCGCGCTGAAGGAGCTCGTGCTCCCCGGCCAGGAGAAGAAGGCCAAGAAGGCCGAGAAGAAGACGGAGAAGGCGGCCGACAAGCCCGCCGAGACCGCCGAGGCTGAGAAGAAGTCCGAGGGCGAGGCCTAATCGTGCTGGAAGAGGCGCTTGAGCACCTCGTGAAGGGGATCGTTGCGAACTCCGACGACGTCCAGGTGAGAGCCAAGCGGCTCCGCAAGGGCAAGGTTCTGGAGGTCCGGGTCCACCCAGACGACCTTGGCAAGGTCATCGGCCGCAACGGCCGGACCGCCAAGGCACTGCGGACCGTCGTCGGCTCTCTCGCCGGCGGCCGTTACGTCCGTGTGGACCTGTTGGACCTGAACGAAGTGCGCTGACGCGCCTCTTGGGGCGCCGACCGCTGACGGTCGGCGCCCCGCTCTCGTGCCCGGGGACCGTGCGAACGGCCCCGGGCACACCCTTCCCCGGGGACCGACCTCCTCGGGGCCGGTCTTCCAGGGGGCTGCCCCCCGACAGAGCAGGCCCGGTGACGACCCCGGCCGCCCGGGAAGACCCGGGACACCCGGAAACAACCGAAGGAAAGCACTCATGCGACTCGTGGTGGGCCGGATCGGCCGCGCGCACGGTATCCGCGGTGACGTCGCCGTCGACGTGCGCACCGACGACCCCGAGGCCCGGTTCACGGTCGGCGCCGAACTCCGGACGGACCCGGCCCAGGTCGGCCCGCTGAAGATCGCCTCGATCCGGCGCCACAGCGGCAGGCTGCTCATCCGTTTCGAGGGCATGGCCGACCGCGACGCCGCCGAGACACTCCGCGGCACCCTCCTGATGGTGGACTCCGAGGACATCGCCCCCCTGGACGACCCCGACGAGTTCCACGACCACGAACTGATCGGCCTGACCGCCGTGACCACCGAGGGTGAGACGGTGGGCGCCGTCGAGGACGTCCTCCACCACGCCCAGGACGTCCTCGTCATCACGGGCGAGGCCGGACACGAGATCCTGGTGCCGTTCGTCGCCGCCCTGGTCCCCGAGGTCGACGTGGCCGGCGGCCGGATCGTGCTCGACCCGCCGCCCGGCCTGCTCGACCTCCAGAACACCGACTGAACGAGTACGCAGTGCGCATCGACATCATCAGCATCTTCCCCGACTACTTCGCTCCCCTGGAGCTGTCGTTGATCGGTAAGGCGCGCGAGGCGGGCCTGCTCGACGTGCGCGTCCACGACCTGCGCGAATGGACCCACGACCGGCACAACACCGTCGACGACACCCCCTACGGCGGTGGTCCCGGCATGGTGATGAAGCCCGAGCCGTGGGGCGAGGCCCTCGACGAGGTCGTCGCGGAGCGGCCCACCCGGCTGATCCTGCCGACGCCGAGCGGGCGCCCCTTCACCCAGGCCGACGCCGAACGGCTGGCGGGGGAGGAGAACCTGGTCTTCGGGTGCGGTCGCTACGAGGGCATCGACTCCCGGGTCGCCGTCGACGCCGCCCTGCGGATGCCGGTCGAGGAGATCAGCATCGGTGACTACGTCCTCAACGGGGGCGAGTCCGCGACGCTGGTGATGGTGGAGGCGATCACCCGGCTGCTGCCCGGGGTGCTCGGCAACCGGGAGTCGCACGTCCAGGACTCCTTCGCCTCCGGCGGTATGGAACACCTGGTGGAGGGGCCGGTGTACACCAAGCCCGGTACGTGGCGCGGCCAGGAGGTGCCCCCGGTCCTGCTCTCCGGGAACCACGGAGCCGTCGACCGCTGGCGCCGCGACCAGGCACTGCGCAAGACCGCACGCAACCGCCCCGACCTGATCGAGGCCACCCCCGCCGACGGTTTCGACAAGCGTGACCGCGAGGTCCTCGCCGAGGAACCGGCCGAGGAACCGGCCGAGGAGCCGACCCAGGAGGCGGTCCAGGAGGCGTGACCGGGCCGGGCGGCGCTCCGGCCGCAACCGCCGGGCAACCGGTCCGGAGTGTGCCGAACGACCGGTTCGGGGCGGCGGAGATCGTGTGGCAAACTGGGTGGGTTCCCCCCTGGTGACCCCAAGGCATCCGCATGCCGGCGGTACGACGTCGGCCTCTGTGTTGGTCACCGGGTGGTTCGACTGTTCAGACCCAACAGGGCCTCGCCCGCGCACCCCCTCCTCGGAGCAGCCGGGGAGCAGGACGCGGCGCGCTATTGATGAGGATTCGCGAGATGCACACCGCCATTCAGGAGCTTGAGAAGGCTCAGCTTCGCACCGACGTTCCGGAGTTCCGCCCGGGCGACACCCTCAACGTTCACGTCCGCGTGACCGAGGGCACCCGCACCCGTGTCCAGGTCTTCAAGGGCGTTGTCATCCGCCGCCAGGGCTCGGGCAACCGCGAGACCTTCACCATCCGCAAGGTGAGCTACGGCGTGGGTGTGGAGCGTACGTTCCCCATCCACACCCCGGCCATCGAGAAGTACGAGGTCGCCGCCCGCGGTCGCGTGCGTCGCGCCAAGCTGTACTACCTGCGCGACCTGCGCGGCAAGGCTGCCCGCATCCGCGAGCGCCGCGAGCCCATCTCCAAGTAGGTCTTGCCTGATCCGGCCGGAACCGCGCCGCCCCACCAGGTGGCGGTATAGGCTTTCGGCCGATGAGCAAAGACGAGAAGGACCTCGGCTCGGACGGGGTCCAGGACGAGGATTCCGCCCGGCCTGGCCCGGAGGAGCAGAGCTCCGCCACTGGCTCCCAGACGCATGAGCGTCTGGGAGCCAGTGGTGTATCCGATGCCGCTGGCCAGGAGCCGGAGGAGAGGGCGGACGCCGACATGAGCAAGTCCCAGAGCAGTGACAAGAAGGGGTCGTTCTGGAAGGAACTCCCCATTCTGATCGTGATCGCCCTGGTCCTGGCGTTCGTGATCAGGACCTGGGTGATGCAGGCGTTCTACATCCCCTCGGGGTCGATGGAGAACACCCTGCTCGTCGACGACCGGGTCCTGGTGAACAAGGTGGTCTACCAGGTCCGCGAGCTCGAGCGCGGTGAGGTCGTCGTCTTCAGCGGCGACGGGTCGTGGGACGACCCGACCGTCGTGCAGCCGCCGGAGTCGACCAACCCGATCAGCAACGGCTTCACCTGGGTGCAGCAGCAGCTGGGCGCGGCGCCCACGGGCAAGGAGTACATCAAGCGGGTCATCGGCCTGCCGGGTGACACCGTGGAGTGCTGTGACGACCAGAACCGCGTCCTGGTCAACGGGGTGCCCCTCGACGAGGAGGCCTACCTGTACCCGGGGAGCGTCGAGAGCCACACCGAGTTCGGCCCCATCGAGGTGCCGGAGGAGCACGTGTGGCTGATGGGCGACCACCGGGCCATCTCCCACGACTCCCGGCGGAACCAGAACAACCCCGGTGGCGGCGCCGTGCCCCTCGACCATGTCGTGGGCCGGGCCTTCGTCATCATCTGGCCGTTCAGCCAGGCCGGAACGCTGAGCATCCCCGCGACCTTCGACGAACTGAACGAGGCCGACTGATCCGGGACACGATGCGTTTGCGCAGGTCACCGTGGTGCGTTTGAGGCGGGTGACCGATTCGTCGAAGGAAATACGCTCGACGGGGCGCAAAAGCCCGTTCCGTGACGCATGATGGATCTCGGATCGTATCGGCGTTCTCCGAACGCGCGGCACCGGTCTCCGGCGGGAACAAGCCGGGTGGCCACGGTGTCCACGTGAGGGGAACCGGCACACCACGACCGGAGAGTGCTGACGAAAGCGAGCGCGCACATGAGTTCTGAGGACCTGGAGAAGTACGAGGCCGAGATGGAGCTCCAGCTCTATCGCGAGTACCGCGACGTCGTCGGCCTGTTCGGCTACGTGGTGGAGACCGAGCGGCGTTTCTACCTCACCAACCACGTGGACCTACAGCCCCGCTCGACCGAGAACGGGGAGATGTACTTCGAGGTCGTGATGGAGGACGCGTGGGTCTGGGACATGTACCGTCCCGCCCGCTTCGTGCGCAACGTACGTGTGGTGACGTTCAAGGACGTGAACGTCGAGGAGATCACCAAGTCCGATCTCGAGATGCCCCCGACCGACGGCGGCCCGCCCACGGACTGACCGGACGGTCGGGACGACCGTCCGAAGACGCGCGGGACGGCACGGATCCCTGTCGCCACCCGTTGTCGGACCATGTCACCCCTCAACCGAAAAGCTGACCGGGGCGGCCCTCCCCGAGCCACGGACGTGAACTCGTCCCGGGGATGGGCCGCCCTTCGGCATGCCCGGCGCCGGGAGCCGTCCTCAGGAAGTGGGGCCGGGGGAGGACGCAGGGGGGCCGGGGGAGTTATCCACAGGAAAAACTGACCCCTGGTGCGCCGGGGGCCGATCACCGACCGTTGAAACGGGAGGTGGTCGCCGGTGGATCGGTGGGCCGAGTACCGAGGGAAGCTGGGACGCCGCGGCGAGGAGCTCGCGGCGGCGTACCTGGAACGGGCCGGGATGCGGGTGGTGGCCCGCAACTGGCGGGCGCCCGGCGGGTCCGGGGAGATCGACATCGTGGCCAGGGACGGTCCGGTCCTGGTCGTGGCCGAGGTCAAGACCCGCACCTCGCTGCGGCACGGCCATCCGGTGGAGGCCATCACCGCGCGCAAGCGGCGCCGCCTGCGCGGACTGGGCCGCCGCTGGGCGGAGCGGCACCGCTGCCCGCGGTCCCCGCTGCGGATCGACGGGGTCTGCGTACTGGTCACCGGCGGCCGGGTGTTCGTCTCCCACGAACGGGGGATGGCCTGATGTCGCTCTCCCGTACCTACTGCGTCACCCTGCTGGGCGTGCAGGGGCACATCGTCGAGGTGGAGGTGCACCTGGGCGGCGGTGACCCCGGGGTCACCCTGGTGGGGCTGCCCGACGCCGCCCTGCGCGAGGCCCGCGACCGGATCCGCGCGGCCGTGGCCAACAGCTCCGAGAGCTGGCCCAGCGGGCAGATCACCATCAGCCTGTCCCCGGCCAGCCTGCCCAAGTCCGGCAGCCTGTTCGACCTGGCCATCGCGGGCGCGGTCCTGTCCGCCGCCGGTGAGGTGCCCGTGGACCGGCTGGCCGACAGCGTGCTCATCGCCGAACTCGGCCTGGACGGCCGGGCGCGCCCCGTGCGCGGGGTGCTGCCCGCCATCGTCTCCGCCGCCGAACAGGGGTTCAAACGGTTCGTGGTGGCCGCGGGCAACGCGGCCGAGGCCCGCCTGGTCCCCGACGTGGAGGTCACGGCGGTCGCCGACCTCGCTCAGCTGTGCGACTGGCTGCGCGGGGCGGAGGTGCCGCGGCCTCCCGACCAGGAGCCGGACCCGGCGGCCGCGGCGCCGACGGATCGAGGCCCCGACCTCGCCGACGTGCTGGGACAGCCGGTGGCACGGCGGGCGGTGGAGATCGCCGCCGCGGGCGGCCACAACCTGATGATGCTCGGCCCGCCGGGTACCGGGAAGAGCCTGTTGGCCGAGCGCCTGCCCACGGTGCTGCCCGCGCTCTCCCCGGCCGAGGCGCTGGAGGCCACCGCGATCCACTCGGTGGCCGGACTGCTCCCGCCCGGCGCCCCGCTGGTCACCGTGCCGCCCTTCGCCGCACCGCACCACACCTCCAGCCGGGCCTCGATCATCGGGGGCGGCCACGGGAACCCGCAGCCGGGATGGGTGTCCAAGGCCCACCACGGCATCCTGTTCGTCGACGAGGCCCCGCAGTTCGGCCGCGGGGTGCTGGACTCACTGCGCGAACCCCTGGAGCGCGGTGAGGTGGTGATCGCCCGGGCCTCCTCCACGGTGGCCTTCCCCGCCCGGTTCCAGCTGGTGATGGCGGCCAACCCCTGCCCCTGCGCCAAACCGGGCAACCTCTGCACCTGCCCGGCCGGCGAGCGGCGCCGGTACTTCTCCCGGCTGTCCGGACCCCTGCTGGACCGGATCGACCTCAAGGTGGAGCTCCAACCGGTGGCCCGGGCCGAACTGCTGGCCGACCGGGCCTTCGCCGAGTCCTCGGAGACGGTGGCCGCCCGGGTGGCGCAGGCCCGCGACCGGGCACGGGAACGACTGGAGCACACCCCGTGGAACACCAACGCGGCCATTCCCGGGGCCCGGCTGCGCAGGGACTTCCCGGTGGAACAGGCGGCGCTGCGGGTGCTGGGCCGGGCGATGGACCGGGGACAGATCAGCGCACGCGGCGTGGACCGCGCCCTGCGGGTGGCCTGGACCCTGGCCGACCTCGCGGGCCGGGACCGCCCGGGTGAGGAGGACACCGCCTACGCCTACGCCCTGTGGTCCGGAAGGGCGTGGTGACGGCGGTGGATACGTGGGGTGCCGCGGTGCCCGCGGCGGCGTCGGCGCCTGGCGGGCGGTGTGTCGGGAAGGCGGCCGGAGACCGGAGGGCGGGGTCGTCGAGAACGGCGGGTCGGCCGAGTGCCGGAGGGGCGGCCGGGCGGAGAGGCGAACGCGTGCGGCGGGTTCGGGAGTGGGTTCGGTGGGACGGGACGGCGGGGAGGACGGGTGGAGGACGAGGTACGGGCGCGGGTCGGGCTGACGGCGGTGGCGCCGCCGAGCGACCAGTGGCTGGGGAAGATGGTGGCCCGGCTGGGGGCGGCGCCGGTGTGGGAGGCCCTGGTGTCGGGGGCGCCGCCGCCGACGGGTGGGCGGACGCTCTCGGAGGGCCTGCTCCGGCAGTGGCGGAGGTGGGCCGAACGCTCCGGGGAGGTGGCCCCGGACCGGTTGCTCGACACCTCGGCGGAGGCCGGGGTGCGGTTCGTCGCCCCGGGCGACCCGGAGTGGCCCGGGCGGCTCGACGAGCTCCCCGGCGGGCGGCTCTGCTACGGACTCTGGGTACGGGGCCGGGGCGACCTGCGCAACCTCTGCCTGCGATCGGTGTCGGTGGTGGGTTCGCGTACCGCCACCTCCTACGGGCTGCACGTGGCCTCGGAGCTCTCCTACGACCTGGCCGGCCGCTCCTTCACGGTGGTCTCCGGCGGGGCCTACGGGATCGACGGGGCAGCGCACCGGGCGGCCCACGCGGCGGGGAGCACCGTGGTGGTGCTGGCCTGCGGCCTGGACGTGGACTACCCGCGCGGGCACGCGGGGCTGTTCGCGGACCTGGTGGCCAAGGGGGTGCTGGTCAGCGAGTGGCCGTTGGGACACACGCCGCGCAACCCGGACTTCCTGGTCCGCAACCGGCTGATCGCCGCCCTCACCCCCGGCACGGTGGTGGTGGAGGCGGGCAGGCGCAGCGGGGCCCTGAACACCGCCACCCACGCCACGGACCTGAACCGGGTGCTGATGGCGGTACCCGGCCCGGTGACCTCGCTGATGTCGGTGGGATGTCACCGCCTCCTCCGCGAGGGCCGGGCGACCTGCGTCACCCGCGCGGACGAGGTGGTGGAGCTGATCGTGCCGTTGGGCGAGGCCGACCCCGAGGAGACGGGACCCCTGGAGGTCCCGGCGGACCTGGACCGGGGCACCGCTCAGGTGCTCGCGGCGGTCACCCGCCAGGGAGTGGGTCCGGCCACCGTGGCGGCGAACAGCACCGGGAACATGGAGAGCACGATGCGGGCGCTGGGGATGCTCGCCGCCGCCGGACTGGTGGAACGCTGCGCCGCAGGATGGCGCCGCCCCGCCCGCCGTCCCAAGGGCAGGTCCGTGCGCTGAACCGACCGGTTGCCCGCCTGCCGCGGGGAGGGGCGCCGCGCTGCCGGGGGAGACCGGTCGTCGTGGTGGAAGGGGGGCGTCGGGCGGATGGGGAAGACCGCGCCCGCACCGGGAGGAGGGTTCAGGGACGGATGAGTCGGCGTCGGCCGTGTTTTCAGGGTCTTTCGAGCCAGCGCCGGCCAGACAATCAGGGCTTTTCGAGCCAGCGCCGGCCAGACAATCAGGGTCTTTCGAGCCAGCTGCGAGCGAGCCACCAGGCGTTCACCGCGCCCAGCGGGGTGGCGGGGTCGATGCCGGTGGCCTCGGTGAAGCGCTGGATCCGGTTGCGCACCGTGTTGGGGTGCACGAACAGGCGGTTCGCGGCGCGCGCGGCGTCCCGGTCCTCCTCGAACCAGGCGCGTACGGCCAAGGCCACCGGTTCGGCGCCCGGTCCGAGGGAGTCCCACGCGGTGCGGTGGTGCTCCAGCAGGGCGGCGGCCAGGTCCGGGCGTTCCACGACGGCGGCCAGAGCGGCGACGTCGGCGATGTGCACGAGGCCGGAGCGGCCGGTGGCCTCGGCAGCGGTCAGTGCGGCCACGGCCTGGTCGCGCAGGGTCGCGAGGTCCCCGGGGCCGGCCGGTCCGGCGGCCCCGACGGGCCACCTGGACCGGGCACGGGGTTCACGGCCGCCGATCCACACCTCCAGGCCGTCGATCACGGCGGAGAGCGGGGCCGCTCCGGCCCCCTCGACGCGGCGGCTCCGGGCCCGGCTCGGGTGGGGGAGCGGCTCGCGGCGGACCGTGACCCACAGCCCCTCCGCGGGCAGACGGGCCTCGGTCGCGGCGAGCGCGGCGGCCGAACCGCCCTCCAGCAGACGGCGGACCAGGACGGAGGTGTGGTCGGCGGTACGGACGAGGTCGGCGCGGGTGGTCCGGTGCGCGGTGATGAGCCGGGAGCGGACCGCGTCGGCCCAGTCGCCGTAGAGCTCACGGGCGTCCAGCAGGGGTTCGGCTCCCACACCCTCCGCGGCGGCCGCGGCCCGGACCCGGGACCAGATGGCGCGTTCGGAGACGTGGATGGCGGCGAGGACGGCCTCCACCGGGACCCCCTGCCCGGCCCGGACCACGGCGAGTTCCTCGACGAACGACAGCTCCGCCTCGGTGGGGCCGCGCCGGGCGGTCACCGCGCGGATGGCAGCGGCCATCAGGGCCCGGGTGTGCCCGGTCATGTCCGCGGGCGGCAGGACGGCGACCTCGTCGACCGCGGCCCGGGCCCCGGCCACCACGGAGGAGAGCAGGTCGTCCTCGCTCACGACCCGCTCGACCAGGTCGACGAGGCGGGACCAGCCGTCGGGGGGATGCACGCCCCCATGATGCTCCGGGTTGTGACCGGGCACAATCCGGGGCGCCAAGACAAGGGCCGGGCACAGCTCTCCAGGGGCTCTGCGCTCCTACGCTTGGTGTTCCCCACGACAACCGATGGAGCCCCCCATGGACCACCCACCCCGTGTCGCGGTGATCGGAGCCGGTGCGGCGGGGCTCGCCGCGCTCAAGGCCCTCTCCGAGGTCGGGGCGGAAGCGGTCGGCTACGAGAGCGGTGACCGGCCCGGCGGCCTCTGGGACCGCGACAACAGCAGCGGCAGGTCCGCCGCCTACGCCTCCCTGCACCTGAACACCAGCAAGGGGCGCACGGAGTTCGCGGACCTCCCGATGCCGGGGGAGTGGCCGGACTACCCGTCGGCCGAGCTCGTGGCGGGCTACCTGGCCGACTACGCCCGGTTCTTCGACCTCGACCGGTACGTCCGTTACGACACCTCCGTGGTGGCGGTGGAACGGGAGGAACCGGGAGGGCAGGCGCCGGGGGAGGCGGTGTGGGCCGTCACCACCGACGAGGGGGACACCGAACGTTTCGACGCGGTGGTGGTCGCCAACGGCCACAACTGGGACCCCCGCTGGCCGGACCCCGGATATCCGGGTACCTTCACCGGCGAACAGGTCCATGCGCACGAGTACCGCGTGGCCGAGGTCTTCCGGGACCGCCGGGTCCTGGTGGTGGGCACGGGCAACTCCGCCATGGACATCGCCGTGGACGCGTCGTACGTCTCGCGCGGGCCCGTCCTGCTCTCCGCCCGGCACGGGGTGCACATCGTGCCCAAGTACCTGTTCGGCCGCCCCTCGGACGCCACCGGGGGAGCCCTGGCCGCGCTGCCGTGGCGGTTGCGCCAGTGGATCGCCCAGACCATGCTCGGGCTGGCCGTGGGCGGCCCCGAGCGCTACGGGCTGCCCGCGCCCTCCGGCGGCCTGTTCCAGAACCACCCCACCATCAGCGACACCGTCCACCACCGGCTCACCCACGGCGAAGTGGTCGTCCGACCGGGGATCGAGCGCCTCGACGGCGACCGGGTGCACTTCACGGACGGCGGTTCCGACCGGGTGGACACGATCGTGTGGGCCACCGGCTACCGGGTGAGCATCCCGTTCCTGTCCGAGCGCTGGCTGGGCCCGGACCCCGAGGCGATGCCGCTGTACAAACGGGTGTTCCACCTGGACGACCCGAGCCTGCTCTTCGTGGGCCTCATGCAGTCCACCGGCGCCGCGTTCCCCGTGGTGGAGGCCCAGGCCAAGCTGGCCGCCGCGTACCTGTCCGGCGCCTACGCGCTGCCCTCCCCGGAGCGGCAGCGCGCCGCGGTCGGGCGCGCCCACCGCGCCGCCGTCCGTCGGTGGGGGCCTGACAAACGTCCGATGATGCGGGTGGACTTCGACCGGTACGTCGCCGACCTGCCCCGCGAAACCGCTGCGGGGGCCAGGCGGGCCGCGAACCCCACGGCCGGGACCGGCTCCCGCCGGGACAAGGAGAACGCAGTATGAGCACCCCCCGACTGCTGAGGGAGGTCATCGCCGGCGGACGCCGGGACGCCACCCGGATGCGGGTCGTCGTCACCGGGGCCTCCGGGACCTTCGGCCGTGAGCTCTGCGCGCGCCTGCGGGACCTGGGCGCCCACGTGGTCGGACTGGACCTGCGGCCGCGCGAGGACGACCCCGTCGAGGTCCTGGCCTGCGACATCACCGACGACGTCGACGTCACCGCCAAGGTCGCGGCCGCGATCGACCGGCTCGGCGGACTGGACCTGCTGGTCAACAACGCCGGGATCGGCGGACCGGCCCCGGCGGAACTGCCCCCGGGCGAGGAGGCGCGGCGCCAGTTGGAGATCAACCTGCTCGGTGCCTGGCGGGTCTCCGCGGCCTGTGTGCGCTTCCTGGTCCGTTCGCGGGGGCGCGTCGTGATGGTCTCCTCCCGGATGGCCGTCATGCAGCTGCCGCTGGCCGCCGCCTACGGAGCCTCCAAACGGGCGCTGGTCGCCTACGCGGACGCGCTGCGCCTGGAGCTGGCCGGGCACGCCCACGTCACCTGCGTCTACCCGTCGGCGGTGCGCAGCCCCATCCACGACTCCACCGCCGAGGCCGGGCTGTCCCTGGAGGGGATGAGCGCCTACGAACCCCTGGAGGGGGTCGTGGACACCGTGCTGCTGGCCGCTCTGGCCCGGCGTCCGCGCCGCGACCTCACCACCACGAGGAAGGGCACGGTGGAGTTCCTCCTCGCCCGCCACCTGCCGGCGGTCACCGACCGGATCGTGGCGCGCACCCTGGCCGGACGGGTCAGAGCGGGGGTGTTCGACGGTGCTCCGCTGGCCGCAGGGCTGGTGGAGCGGGAGCGGGACCGGGAGTGAGCCGCGGACCGGAAAGGCACACGCACCGGTGTGGAAGGGGCGCGGGTGCGGTACCGCCCAAGGGATACCCGGACCGAGGTCTGGGTACGGTTCCGCTATGGCCAAACCGTACAGTGACGCTCTTGTGGCCGATGGTCCCCTCCTGTTCGTGTCCGGGCAGTCCCCGGAAGCCCCCGACGGCGGCGTCGCGGGTGACGCGGGCGGACAGACCCGGCAGATCTTCCGCAACATGGAGGCCATCCTGGCCCGGCACGGGGCCGACCTGAGCCACGTGGTCAAACTGACCTACTACCTCCGCCACATCGCCGACCTCGACGAGTTCCGCGCCGCCCTCCTGGACTCCCTGCCCGGAGACCACCGCCCGGCGGCGAGCCTCGTGGAGGTCAGCGGCCTGGTCAACCCGCGCTTCCTGGTGGAGATCGACGCCATCGCCTGCCTGCCCAGGGAGAACGCTTGACGGCCCCCGAACCGCCCTCCGGGGTTCTGGAGCGTTTCGCCGAGCACCTCACCGGTGAGCTGGGGCGGTCGCCGCACACCGTACGCGGCTACCAGGCCGACCTCAGATCCCTCCTCCAGGACCTCGACAGCCGCGGCCACACCCTGGCCGACCTCGACGTCCCGCTCGTCCGAGCCTGGCTCTCCCGGGCCCGGGAGGCCGGAGCGAGCCGGTCCACGGTGGCCCGCCGGGTGGCGGCGGTCCGTGCCCTCACCCGCTACCTGTACCGCGAGGGGGTCCTGGCCACCGATCCCGGACCCCGCCTGGCCGCACCCAGCCAGCAGCGCGCCCTGCCCGTCGTCCTCGACGAGGGGCAGGCCGCCACCGCCCTGGAGGGCCGCGCTCCGGAGACCCCGGTGGAGCTGCGCCGCCACGCGGTGGTGGAGCTGCTCTACGCCACCGGGATCCGGGTCGCCGAACTGTGCGCCCTGGACCTGGCCGACCTCGACCGCTCCCGGAACACCGTCCGGGTCCTGGGCAAGGGCG
Source organism: Nocardiopsis ganjiahuensis DSM 45031 (assembly GCF_000341085.1). Taxonomy (GTDB): domain Bacteria; phylum Actinomycetota; class Actinomycetes; order Streptosporangiales; family Streptosporangiaceae; genus Nocardiopsis; species Nocardiopsis ganjiahuensis. The sequence goes on from NZ_ANBA01000018.1 coordinate 209,943, forward strand.
ACAAGGAGCGCACCGTTCCGGTGGGCCTCCCGGCCCTGGACGCCCTGGACGCCTGGACCGCACGGGGACGGCCCGGGCTCGCCGGCCCTGTCGGCAGGCCCGACAGCGCGGGCGCCCTCTTCCTCGGGGCCCGGGGAGGCCGCCTCGGCGTCCGGCAGGCCCGTGAGGACGTGCACGCCCACCTGCGGGCCGTCAGCCTGGACAGCGCCCCGCACGGTCTGCGGCACAGCGCCGCCACCCACCTGCTCAACGGCGGGGCGGATCTGCGCAGCGTCCAGGAGTTCCTGGGCCACTCCAGCCCGCGCAGCACACAGATCTACACCCACGTCTCGGTGGACCGCCTGCGCTCGGCCTACCAGCAGGCCCACCCCCGGGCCTGAGCAGCCTGTGCCCCGTACGTCCTGAGCACCGGGTGCGGAGCTCAGGGCGCAGGGCCGATCGCGGCCCCGGCGACCGGACGGGGTTGCCACGAGCCCGCGAGGTGCGCGCCCCGCGAAGGGCTCGACCCGCGTGCACCTCTCGCACCGCGTGCACCTCTCGCACCGCGTGCACCTCTCGCGCCGCGTGCACCTCTCGCGCCGCGTGCAGCGGCAGCAGCCGGACCTCACCGCGCCCCACCAGTCCGAGGGGGTCGAGGTAGGCGGTGCCGCGCAGCAGGCCCCAGTGGAGGCAGGGACGAGCGGGGCAGTGCCGGGGCTCGTCGGCCAGGGTGCCCAAGGGCCGGTCCCCGACCGGATCGCCGCGGGCGACGGTGGCGTCCACCGGGAGGTAGGTCGTACGCAGGTCGCCGTGAGAGACGCTCACCACGCCCACACCGGCCACCCGGCCCGCGAAGTGGACCCGGCCGGGGCCCGCCGGATGGACCGGCTGCCCCGGTTCGGCGGCCAGGTCCACCCCCAGATGACCCGGGAGCCAGCGTTGATCGGGAGGGTCGAAGCGGCGCAGGACCTCGACCGGAGGGTCCACCGGCCAGCGCCACGGGCCTGAGGGGGAGGTCGCGGAAAGGGCGGTTCGGTGTGGGAAAACGGGGAACAGCAGGAGCGAGAACGACAGCAGGAGGTGCCAGATGCGGCGGTGGCTCATGTATCCAGAATGCGCCGAGCGGCCGCCCTTCGCCAGGCTCGATCCGGACCTGTGGACAACCCTCCCCGCGGTCCGCGCCCGCTGCCCGCCGGCGTCCCCGCGCAGCACCCTTCGACGGAGCCCCGCCCCTCGGGCGATGTCCCTGGACACGAGGCTGTTCCGTGGTGTGTCCGACGGAGGATAGAATCATCTGTGGCCCGTTGGGCCAACCCACAATACGCACGCCCACGCGCTTCCTCCGGGAAGGGCCGCACCCACGGTCCACACCGCTTCGGCGGGGTGGCGGTACGGCCGGGGCGTCAGGACCAACCGACGGCGGAGAAAGCATCCGCCACCGCAAGGAGGACCAGGTCATGGCCACAGTCGTGACAATTCGCCAGCTCCTGGAGAGCGGCGTCCACTTCGGGCACCAGACTCGTCGCTGGAACCCCAAGATGAAGCGCTTCATCTTCACTGAGCGCAACGGCATCTACATCATCGACCTCCAGAAGTCGCTGGCGTACATCGACCGCGCCTACGAGTTCGTCAAGCAGACGGTCGCCCACGGTGGCACCATCCTGTTCGTCGGCACGAAGAAGCAGGCGCAGGAGGCCATCGACGAGCAGGCCCGCCGCGTCGGCATGCCCTTCGTCAACCAGCGTTGGCTGGGCGGCATGCTCACCAACTTCTCCACCGTGCACAAGCGGCTCCAGCGCCTCAAGGAGCTGGAGGAGATCGACTTCGACGACGTCGCCGGCTCCGCGCTCACGAAGAAGGAGCTGCTGAACCTTCGCCGTGAGAAGGACAAGCTCGACCGCACCCTCGGCGGTATCCGCGACATGTCCCGCGTGCCCAGCGCCGTGTGGATCGTGGACACCAAGAAGGAGCACATCGCGATCAGCGAGGCCCGGAAGCTGAACATTCCGGTCGTCGCGATCCTCGACACCAACTGCGACCCGGACGAGGTCGACTACCCGATCCCGGGTAACGACGACGCCATCCGCAGCGTCAGCCTCCTCACCCGCGTCGTCGCCGACGCCGTCGCCGACGGCCTCATGGTCCGCTCCGGTGCCTCCGGCGCGACCGAGGAGAAGGCCGCCGAGGAGCCCCTGGCCGAGTGGGAGCGCGAGCTCCTCGAGGGCAAGAGCGAGACGGCTGCCGCCGAGGACGCCGCCGAGCAGGCCCCCGCCGAGACCGCCACCGTGGCTCCGGCCGACGAGGTCGCTGCCGAGGCTCCGGCCGAGGTCACCGCCGAGGACTCCCCGGTGGACGCTCCCGAGCAGGCCCCCGAGGCTGTCGAGGTTGCCGAGGCTCCGGCCGAGGACAAGGCCGCCGAGTAGTCAGCGGTCCCTTCCGGGAAACCGTCGTCTGTGCGCCGCCTCGCCCCTCGTGGGCGGGGCGGCCCGCGCGGTACCTCCCCCGGGCCGTTCCACTTCCAGATCAGACTTCACTCCAAGGGAATCGCGAGAACAGTCATGGCGAACTTCACCGCCGCGGACGTCAAGAAGCTGCGCGACGCGACCGGCGCCGGCATGATGGACTGCAAGAAGGCCCTGACCGAGGCCGACGGCGACTTCGACAAGGCCATCGAGGCCCTGCGCATCAAGGGTGCCAAGTCCGTCGACAAGCGCGCGGACCGCACCGCCGCCCAGGGCATGGTCGTCCTCAAGCAGCAGAGCGAGGGTAAGGCCACCCTCATCGAGCTCAACTGCGAGACCGACTTCGTCGCCAAGAACGACGGCTTCATCGCGCTGGCCAACGAGGTCGCCGACTTCGTCGTCGCCCAGGACAGCGACGACATCGCCGCCGTCGCCGCCGCCGAGATCGAGCCGGGCAAGAGCCTCCAGTCCTACATCGAGGGCAAGAGCGCCATCATCGGCGAGAAGCTCGAGTTCCGTCGCATCGCCAAGTTCGACGGCGCCTTCGTCGCGAGCTACCTGCACAAGTCCGACCCGGACCTGCCCCCGACCATGGGTGTCCTGGTCGAGCTGGACAAGAAGGACGAAGAGGTCGGCAAGGACCTCGCCCAGCAGATCGCCGCGCTGGCCCCGCAGTACATCAGCAAGGACGACGTCCCCGCTGACGTGGTGGCCAACGAGCGCCGCATCGCCGAGGAGACCACCCGCGAGGAGGGCAAGCCCGAGCAGGCGATCCCCAAGATCGTGGAGGGCCGCCTCAACGGTTACTTCAAGGACGTGACGCTGCTCGGTCAGCCGTTCGTCAAGGAGAACAAGAAGACGGTCCAGAAGGTCGTCGACGAGGCCGGCGTCACCGTCAAGCGCTTCGTCCGCTTCAAGGTCGGCCAGGCCTAGGGGCTTTGACATGATGGAGGTGCCGGGGAGACTTCTCTCCCCGGCACCTCTTGGTGGATATGGGCGGGTTCGGGGCGCCGTGAGCCCCGGCCGCCCGCAGCAGGAGCACTCGGGGGACCCTGTGCCACTCGGGGACAACAAGGGAGGCCACAGGCCGTGTCGGAGAACGAAGCGATGAACACCGCACCCGCCATGCACGATTCCGGTTGGAAGCGTGTCATGCTCAAGCTCTCGGGGGAGGCTTTCGCCGGCGGGGGCGGGCTCGGTATCGAGCCGGAGGTCGTCCAGTACGTGGCGGAGTCCATCGCCGAAGCGGTCTCCGAGGGCATCCAGGTCGCCGTCGTCGTCGGCGGCGGCAACATGTTCCGCGGCGCGCAGCTCACCGAAGGCGGGATCGAGCGCGGCCGCGCCGACTACATGGGGATGCTCGGTACCGTCATCAACTGCCTCGCCCTCCAGGACTTCCTGGAGCGCCTGGGCGTGGACACGCGTGTGCAGACCGCGATCCACATGAGCCAGGTCGCCGAGGCGTACATCCCGCGCCGCGCCATCCGCCACCTGGAGAAGGGGCGCGTGGTCATCTTCGGTGCCGGCCTCGGTGCGCCGTTCTTCTCCACCGACACCACCGCCGCCCAGCGCGCGCTGGAGATCGGCGCCCAGGCGGTCCTCAAGGGCACCCAGGTCGACGGGGTCTACGACGCCGACCCGCAGCGCAACCCGGACGCGGTCAAGTTCGACAAGCTCAACTACAACGAGGTCCTCACCCGCGGCCTCAAGGTCATGGACGCCACAGCCGTGAGCCTGTGCATGGACAACGGTCTGCCCATCGTCGTCTTCGACCTCATGAGCCAGGGCAACATCCTGCGCGCCGTCCGCGGTGAGAAGATCGGCACCATCGTCGGTCCGATCTCCGCCTAGACGGCGGACAGGTCGGCCGCGACACCAAGCCACGAACACCCAGCCGAGAACCCGGGAGCGTCCACAATGACCGAAGAAACCCTTCTCGAGGCCGAGGAGAAGATGGAGAAGGCCGTGACCGTGGCGAAGGAGGACTTCGCGACGATCCGCACCGGCCGTCCCACCCCGGCCACCTTCAACAAGATCACCGTCGACTACTACGGTGCCCGCACGCCGATCAACCAGCTGGCCTCCTTCTCGGTGCCCGAACCGCGGATGGTCGTCATCTCCCCGTTCGACGTCAGCGCGCGCACCGAGATCATCAACGCGATCCGCAACAGCGACCTCGGCGTCAACCCGTCCGACGACGGCCAGGTCATCCGCGTGGTCTTCCCGGACCTGTCCGAGGAGCGCCGCAAGGAGTACGTGAAGGTCGCGCGCACCAAGGCCGAGGACAGCAAGGTCTCGATCCGCAACGTGCGCCGCCGTGCGAAGGACAGCTTCGAGAAGGCCGTCAAGGCCGGTGAACTGGGTGAGGACGAAGCACACCGCGCCCAGGCCGAGCTGGACGAGCTCTCCCAGAAGTACGTCGCCGCCATCGACGAGCTTCTGAAGCACAAGGAATCTGATCTTCTCGAGGTTTAGCCGGTGAGCACACCTTCCAAGGGCTCCGGAGGCGATGACCACTCGCCGGAGCACAGACCCGACGACATTCCCCCGTCCGAGGCGGACGACCCCGCCTCGGACACGGCCGCCGGGCAGCGCTTCGTGCTGCACAAGCCGGGAGGTGAACCGGTCAAGACCGGCCGCAACCTCCCGGTGGCCATCGCCAGCGGGTGCGCCCTGGGCGCGCTCGTCTTCTTCTCGGTCTTCCCCTGGCCTCAGCTGTTCACGATCATCACCTCCCTGGGGGTGCTGATCGGCCTCCGCGAACTCAACCGGGCCTTCGGCGGCAAGGGCGTGGCCCTCGCCGTGGTCCCGTTGGCCGTGGGCGGCGTGGCCATGCAGGCCGGAGCCTACTTCGGCGGGGCGGACTGGCTGGCGGGGATCACCGCCCTCACCGCGATCGCCTGCCTGGCCTGGCGGTTGAGAGGAGGGGCGGAGGGGTTCGTCGCAGACGCGTCGGCGAACCTGTTCGTCCTGGTGTACCTGCCGTTCCTGCTCGCCACGTGGATGCTGCTCATCGCACATCCCGAGGACGGCCAGTACCGGCTCGTGGTGTTCATCGTGGTGACGATCTCCAGCGACATCGGCGGCTACTTCGCCGGGATCCTGCTGGGCCGGCACAAGATGGCACCGGTGATCAGCCCGAACAAGACCTGGGAGGGCTTCGGCGGTTCCGTGGTGGGCTGCGCGGTGGCGGGCGCGCTGTGCGTGACCCTGCTGCTGAACGGCCCCTGGTGGGTCGGCGTGGTCCTGGGCCTGTCCGTGGTGCTGGCGGCCACGGTCGGAGACCTCATCGAGTCGCTCTTCAAGCGCGACCTCGGTGTCAAGGACATGGGCCGGTTCATGCCGGGCCACGGCGGTCTGATGGACCGCATCGACTCGCTGCTCATCGCGGGCCCCGTGGTCTGGGTCGTGCTGAGCCTCCTCCTGCCCTAGGGCCGTGGGAACACAGGAACCGTAGAAGTGAAGGCCGGGCCCCTGGCCTCGTGGCACCCAGCGATGGACTGGGCGCCACGAGACCGGGGGCCTTCGCCGTGCGGGGGATGCCGACGCACGGACGTGTGGATACGCTCGACGGGTGGAAGAACCGTTGATCGAACGAATGCGCGAGTACGGCGAGACGATCTTCGCCGAGATGACGCGCCTGGCCGCCGAGACCGACTCCGTCAACCTCGGACAGGGTTTCCCCGACACCGACGGGCCGAGCTCCCTCCTGGAGGGCGCCACCCGGAACATCATGGCGGGGGTGAACCAGTACCCGCCCGGGCCCGGCCGCCCCGAGCTGCGCCAGGCGGTGAGCCGCTACCGCTCCCGCCACTACGGGCTGGACTTCCACCCGGACTCCGAGGTGTACGTGACCGTCGGCGCGACCGCCGGGATCGCCGCCTCGATGCTGGCCCTGGTCGAGCGCGGGGACGAGGTGGTCGTCTTCGAGCCGATGTACGACTCCTACGCCGCGATGATCTCCCTCGCGGGGGGAGTGCGCCGTCCGGTGGCGCTGCGCCGCGATCCGGCGAGCGGCCGGTTCACCTTCGACCCCGCCGAACTGCGTGCCGCGGTGACCCCGCGCACCCGGCTGATCATGGTCAACTCCCCGCACAACCCCACCGGTACGGTCTTCACCGCGGCCGAACTGGAGCAGATCGCCCAGGTGTGCCGTGAGCACGACCTGATCGCGGTCACCGACGAGGTGTACGAGTTCCTCACCTTCGACGACCGCACGCACGTGCCGCTGGCCTCGCTGCCCGGCATGCGCGAGCGGACCCTGTCGATCTCCTCCGTGGGCAAGATGTTCGCGGTCACCGCGTGGAAGACCGGCTGGGTCACCGGCCCCGAACCGCTGGTACGCGCCGTGCGCACGGTCAACCAGTTCCTCACCTTCTCCGCCAACGGCGCGCTCCAACTGGCGATCGCCGACGCGATGGACCACGAGTGGGAGTGGATCCAGCGCCAGCGGCTCGCGCTCCAGGGCAAGCGGGACCGTCTCGCGGCGGGGCTGGCCGAGGCCGGGTTCGATGTGAACGTGTGCGAGGGCACCTACTTCCTGATGGCCGACATCAGGCCGCTGGGCTACCTGGACGGCGAGGACGTCGCCCGCGCCCTGCCCCGCGAGGCCGGCGTGGCCGCGGTCCCCGCCAAGGTGTTCTACGACCACCAGGAGGAGGGGCGGCACCTGCTGCGCTTCGCCTTCTGCAAGAAGGACGAGGTCCTCGACGAGGCGGTCCGCCGCCTGACCGCCTGGCACAAGAGCGAGAGCTGAGCCGGGCGGCCGGGCGCCGCGTTCCGGGCCCGCGTCGCCGTAGGGCTCAGCCGAGCCTGCGGAAGACCGGGGCGGCCGGGGGAAGCTGCCCTCCGTCCCCGCCGAGCTGCTCGGTGAGCCGGGCCGAGGCGTCGGGCAGGAAGGGCCGCAGCAGCCGGGCCAGCTCCCGGCCGGTCGCCACCAGCTCGCCGAGCACCGTGTCCAGGGCCTCGGGCCCGGTCCGCCCCCGCTTTCCGGGCTCCCCGGCCCGCTCGGCGCGGGCCAGGGCCCACGGCTCGTGGTCGGCCACGTACCGGTTTCCCTCGTCGGCCAGGGCGACGACGGCGCCGGTGGCCGCACGCAGGTCGAAGGCCCGTACCGCCGCGTCCACCTGTTCGGCGGCCCGGACCCGGGCCCGGGCCAGGGACGGCTCCCCGCTCTCGTCGGCCACCCGGGGGACCACCCCGGAGCGGTACCTGGCGACCATGGACACGGTCCGGTTGACCAGGTTGCCGATGGTGTTGGCCAGGTCCTCGTCGTGTCGGACGACCAGGCGCGCCTCGGTGTAGTCGGTGTCGCCGGAGCGGCCGACATCGCGCAGCAGCCACCAGCGCAGCGCGTCGGTGCCGAAGGCCTCGGTGACGGCGACGGGGTCCACGGAGGCGCCCGCCGACTTGCTGATCTTCTCGCCGTCGGCGGTGAGGTACTCGTGCACCAGGACGGTGGTGGGCAGCGGCAGCCCCGCCGAGAGCAGCAGGGCGGGCCAGTACACGGCGTGGAAGCGCAGGATGCCCTTGCCGATCACGTGCACGCGCTGGTCGGCGCGGGTCCACCAGTGGTCGTAGCCCTCGGGATCGGTTCCGTAGCCCGGACCGGTGACGTAGTTGGCCAGGGCGTCGTACCAGACGTAGACCACCTGGCCGGGGTCGCCGGGGACGGGGATGCCCCACCCTGGTGCGCGCTCCACGCTGCGGGAGACACTGAAGTCCTCCAGCCCGGACCTGATGAAGGAGAGCACCTCCCGGCGGCGGAAACCGGGTTCGACGCGCAGCTCACCGGAGGACACGAGGTCGTACAGGCGGTCCTGGTAGCGGCTGAGCCGGAAGAACCAGTTCTCCTCCGCGACCTCCTCGGGGGCGGACCGGTGCTCCGGACACAGTCCGTCGGGGAGCTCCTCGGGGGAGTGGAACTGCTCGCAGCCGGTGCAGTACAGCCCGGTGTAGCTCCTGCGGTACAGGTCGCCGCGCTCCAGGCAGGCGTTCCACAGCTTCTCCACGCCCGGCCGGTGGCGCGGGTCGAAGGCGGTGCGGACGGAGTCGTCGAACGAAAGGCTCAGCGGCCCGGCCAGGTCCAGGAAGCGGCGTGAGACCAGGTCGACGTACTCGGCGGTGTCCAGCCCCGCCGCGCGGGCGCTCAGCACGTTCTTGAGCGCGTTGTCGTCGGTACCGGTCTGCGCCCGGACCTCGTCGCCGATCCCGCGGTGGTACCGGGCGAGGGTGTCGGCCTGGACCAGCTCCAGGGCGTGTCCGACGTGCGGAGCGCCGTTCACGTAGGGAATGGCGGTGGTGAGGTAGTAGCGGCCCATGGTGGGAACCTTTCCGGCCCCGCCGGGCGCCCCTGCCGTCGGGAAGGCCCAGAGGGGCCTTTCCGCGGACGAGGAGTTCAGAGCACGCGGGGAAGGCCGGACGACATCGTCATCCGGCTCGTCATGGTGAGGCACACCCGCGTCATGCCCCGCATGCTACCGCCCCCGGACCGGCCGGGACAGGCGTTTCCACGAGCTCCGCCCGTCCCGGGGCGGGGTCAGGGGGCGGGAGCCTGTCGGCCCCCGGATCCGGCGTCCAGGGCGTCGATGAGGCGTTGTTCGGCGTCCGGGCCCGGCGGGACCCGGGGCAGGCGCCACATGAGGGCCGCTCCGGCGATCCACCAGGCGAGGACCATGGACCACTCGTTGGGCCAGCTCAGGGCGGCGGGCATGCCCGGCAGGTACAGCACGAACAGGCCGAAGGCCAGCACGAACGCGGTGATCCCCACGGGAACGCCCGCGCGGACCTTGAAGGGGCGCGCCATCTCCGGTTCGCGGCGGCGCAGGACCAGGAAGCTCGCGACCACCATCAGGAAGGCGATCACGATGTTGAGGCCGCCCGCGTTGACCAGCCACACGAGCATCGGGCGGCCGAAGAGCGGGGCGAGGGCCGACAGCACGCCGATGAACAGCACCGCGTTGGCCGGGGTGCGGAAGCGCGGGTGCAGCCTGCCGAACCAGGCGGGGAGCATGCGGGAGCGGGCCATCGCGTAGATGAGGCGGCTGCCCCCGATGAGGAAGGCGTTCCAGCTGGTCAGCAGTCCGGCGACTCCGCCGAGGACCAGGAGGTTGCCCATGGCGGCGCTGTTCCACATGGCGGCCATGGAGTCCGCGGAGGCCAGCTCGGAGGTGAGGAGTTCATCGGCGGGCAGGCCGGCGCCGGCGGTCAGCATGACCATGACGTACCAGGCGGTGGCGCAGAAGACCGAGATGACCAGGAGCGAGCCGACCATGCGGTGGGGGAGTTTGATCTCCGAGGCCGACTGCGGGATGACGTCGAACCCCACGAACAGGAACGGGACCGCGACCAGCACCACGAACATCCCGGGCAGCCCGCCGGTGAAGAGGGGTTCCGTGTTCGCGGCGGAACCGCCCGCGAACGCTCCGGTGAGCATGGCGGCACCGGCCGCGAGCAGGAACAGGACGGTGATGCCCTGGAAGACGCTGGCCGGCTTGATGCCCACGTAGTTGAGCGCGGTCATCACCACGGCGCTGATCACGCCGATGGCCACCAGGCTGGTGTACACGTCGTACCCGGCGATCGTCCACAGGTACACGACCCCGATGTCCGGGAACAGGTAGACCAGTGTCTGCGGGACGGCGACCGCCTCGAAGGCGACCACCGAGACGTAGCCGAGGACCATCGCCCAGGAGGCCACGAAGGCGCCCTTGGGGCCGATGGCGCGCATGGCGTAGTGGTGCTCGCCGCCCGCGTGCGGCATGGCGGAGACGAGCTCGGCGTAGGTGAGGCCGACGAACGCCATGATGACGCCGCCGATGACGAAGGCCAGTGCGGCGCCTCCGCTGCCGGCCGCGTCGATGAAGTCGCCGGTGAGGACGATCCAGCCGAAGCCGATCATCGCTCCGAAGGCCAGGGCGAGGACGTCCGCCCTGCCCAGGACCTTGACGAAACCCGGACTGCTGTTGGTCATGGAGGGACTCCCAACGGGTCGTGCCTGTGTCGGGGGACACACGTGTGGGGGCCAAGAGAACACGGGAGGGCCCCGAAGTGAAGGGCCACGCTGTCCAGGAGCGGCGGCCCGGTTGTCCATAGCGGCCGGTGGTGGGGTGATGGGCCCTTTGGGGAGGGAAGAGCGAAAGCCCCGGGACGCTACCTGCGGGCAGCTCCCCGGGGCCTCTGACTGCGAGGGCCTACGGCCCGGTCACCGCTCGGGTTCGAACCAGACCGCGCCCAGCGGCGGCAGGGTGATCTCGGCGGAGAAGGGCTGGCCGTGCCACTCGTGGGGCCGCGCCTCGACCGCGGCCGGCGCCTCGTGGCCGGAACCGCCGAAGCGGGGATCGTCGGAGTTGAGCACAGACGTCCACGGGCCCTCGGCGGGCAGGCCGATCCGCCAGCCGGTGCGGGGCACCGGGGAGAAGTTCACGGCGCAGGCCAGCACCGAGCCGTCCTCGCCGTGGCGCAGGTAGCTGAGCGTGTTCCCCTCGTGGTCGCCCCCGTCCAACCAGCGGAATCCGGCCGGGTCGGTGTCCAGGGACCACAGCGCGGGGCGGGGCCGGTAGGCGTCGTTGAGCGCCTTCACCAGCTTCTGCGTTCCGGCGTGGTGCTCGAACTGGAGCAGCCACCACGGCACCCCGGCCTCGTGCGACCACTCGTCACCCTGGGCGATCTCGCCGCCCATGAACAGCAGCTGCTTGCCCGGGTGCGACCACATGTACGCCAACAGGGCCCGCAGTGTCGCCGCGCGCTGCCACTCGTCGCCGGGCGGCTTGTTGAACAGAGCCTGCTTGCCGTGCACCACCTCGTCGTGGGACAGCGGAAGCACGTAGTTCTCGCTGTACGCGTAGACCATCGAGAACGTGATGTCGTTGTGGTGGTACTTGCGGTGGACCGGCTCCTTCTTCACGTACTCCAGGGAGTCGTGCATCCAGCCCATGTTCCACTTCAGCCCGAACCCGAGCCCTCCCAGGTCCACCGGCTGGGTCACACCCGTGTACGCCGTGGACTCCTCCGCGATCATCGCCACGTTCGGGTTGCGCCGGTAGACCGTGGTGTTGAGCTCCTTGAGGAAGTCGATCGCCTCCAGGTTCTCCCGGCCGCCGAACATGTTGGGCTCCCACTGCCCGGAGTCCCGCGAGTAGTCGAGGTAGATCATCGAGGCGACGGCGTCCACCCGCAGGCCGTCGATGTGGAACTCCTCCAACCAGTACAGGGCGTTGGCGACGAGGAAGTTGCGCACCTCGGTCCGCCCGTAGTTGAAGATCAGCGTTCCCCAGTCCGGGTGCTCACCGCGGCGGGGGTCCGGGTGCTCGTACAGCGACGTCCCGTCGAACCGGGCCAGCGCCCACTCGTCCTTGGGGAAGTGCGCGGGCACCCAGTCCAGGAACACCCCGATCCCGGCCCGGTGCAGCGAGTCCACCAGGTGCCGGAACTCGTCGGGCGAACCGAACCGCGGCGTCGGCGCGTAGTACGACGTGACCTGGTAGCCCCACGAACCGTCGAAGGGGTGGCCCGCCACCGGCAGGAACTCCACGTGGGTGAAGCCCATGTCGCTGACGTACTCCACGAGCTGCTCGGCCAGGTCCCGGTAGTCCAGACCCGGACGCCAGGACCCCAGGTGCACCTCGTACACGCTCATCGGCGCACGGTGCGGCTCCACACCCTTGCGCTCGGCCATCCACTGCTCGTCCGACCACACGTGCTCGGAGGTGGTCACCACCGACGCCGTCGCCGGGGGCACCTGGGTGCGCCGCGCCATCGGGTCGGCCTTGTCCCGCCAGTGCCCGTCGGCGCCCAGGACCTGGAACTTGTACAGGTCGCCGTCGCCCACGCCGGGCACGAACAGCTCCCACACGCCGCTGGAGCCCAGGCTGCGCATCGGGTGCGCGATCCCGTTCCAGTAGTTGAAGTCACCGATCACCCGCACCCCGCGGGCGTCCGGGGCCCAGACCGCGAAGCCCGTGCCCGCGATCTCTCCCATGGGGCTGTCGGCGGTCGTCGTGTTCGCGCCCAGAGCCCGCCACAGCTCCTCGTGGCGGCCCTCGCCGATCAGGTGCAGGTCCAGCTCGCCCAGGGTGGGCGCAATCCGGTAGGCGTCGGCCTCCACCAGCTCGGGCCCGCCCTCCTCGTAGCGGACCGCGATCCGGTAGTCGGTGGTCTTCTGCGGGAGCCGGGCGGCGAACACGCCGCGGTGGCGGTGGGGGAGTCCGACGCGGGTGTTGTCGGGCAGGACGGCGTCCACCTCGATCGCGCCCGGGCGCAGGACCCGCAGGTCACGCCCGTGCAGACCGAGGACGGAGTGGGGGTCGTGGTGCCAGCCGTCCACCACCCGGTCCAGCTCGGCGACCAGTTCGGCGGAGATCCCGGCAGGTGTGCGGGTCCGCGCGGAGGCGGCCTTCGCGGGCGCCGTCTTCCCGGGTGCGGTCTTCTTCGCGGTGCTCTTCGTTCCGCTCGGCTTCGCGGCGCCGGCTTTGCCCGTGCCCGCCTTCGGAGCGGCGGCCTTCTTCGGGGCGGCCTTCTTCACCTCCGCCTTCTCGGCCGGGGCCTTCGCGGTGCTCTTGGCGGTCTTCGCGGCGCTGGTCCTCGCGGTCCTCTTCGGTGCCGTCCTCTTCTCGGAAGGCGCCTTCTTCGCCGCCGCGGGCTCCGCTGCCGCCGGCTGCTCGTCGGCTGTCGCGGACTTCTTGGTTGTGCGCGGTGACAATTCGACTCCGTGGTTGTGGTGATCGGATGGCAGGGAGGGGCGGTGGTCGAGCGGGGGTGCCGGGGTGGCGGCCGCCGTGCGCGAACGGCGGCCGCCCCGGGGACTCAGCCGGGCACCGGCGGTGCTCCGGCTGCGGTGGCGATGGACTCCAGCGGAACGCGGAGCCAGTTGGGTCGGTTGCGTGCCTCGTACAGGACCTCGTAGACGGCCTTGTCGAACTCGAAGGCCCGCAGCACGGTCAGGTGCTTCTCGGGATCGGCCCCGCCGCCGTCGGCGTAGCCCCGGCAGAACGCGTCCCGGTTGCGCTGCGCCCAGGCCCGCGCGGCCCACGCCAGCTCCGGGTCGTCGCCCTGGCCGACCATCAGGTACCCGGCCGCGTAGTCGAAGGAGCGCAGCATCCCGGCCACGTCCCGCAGCGGGCTGGCCAGCCGCTGGCGCTCGCGCACCGAGACGGTGGGCTCACCTTCGAAGTCCAACAGCACCCATCCGGACTCCGGCCGGATGACCTGTCCCAGGTGGTAGTCGCCGTGGATCCGCTGGATGGGCAGTGGCTCGTCCACCCGGGCGAAGTCGGCGTAGGCCTCCATCACCCGGGGCGCGTGCTCGGCCAGCTCGGGCACCTCCGCGCTGGCCATGGCCAGGCGCTCCACCATGGCGTCGGCCAGTTCCGCCGCGGAGGCGGGTGACAGCACGTCGGTGGGCAGGGCCCGGGACAGCGAACTGTGCACCTCGGCGGTGGTCCGGCCGAGCCGGGCGGCCTCGTGGCTGAAGTCGGCCTCCGCCCCCTCCAGCAGGGTTCGGACGTTGGCCGTGGCCAGCACCCACCCGTCCGTGGCGTCCGGCACGAACGTCTGGAGCAGGGCGAGCGTGGTCGGCGTCGAGTGCCCGGACAGGTCCGCTTCGATCCACCCGCACGGGCGCGCCACGTACGGCGACCCCGACAACGCCATGTTGAGCTCCAGGTCCGGGTTGCGCCCGGGCCAGAGCCTGCGGAAGGTCTTGAGGACGTAGTCGCGCCCGTAGACCAGCGAGGTGTTGGACTGCTCACCGGTCAGCAGGCGCCCCGGACCGCAGGTGTTCACGGTGGTGCCGGGCAGCGTGTGGAAGCGCACCCGGCCGCGCCGCCCCGTGTCCTCCTCGGCGGTGAACCGTTCCAGTAGCAGCGCCGTGAGCTGCGGATCGTGCGCCGCGTCGTACACCACCCTGGGGCGGCCGCCCGCGACCTGGCACACGCCGATGGCGGCGCGGGCCAGGTTCGGGGGCAGGGAGCGGGGCGGTCGCGAACCGAGCAGCACCTGGTAACGGGAGCTGAGGCCGCGCTGCCCCGCCTGGACGACGAGCACGTTCAGGTCGGGTCCGCCAGGGCCCGCCGAGACCAGGGTGTACCTGCTCTCGATCTTCACCTGCCGGATCGGGATCCCCTTGCCGGAGAACCATCGTTGTCGGGGTAGCCAGACTGCCAGGAGTTCTTCGAGCTGCGACATCTCAGAGAGGCCTGTATCCCTTCCCGACACCGCCCCCGGAGTGGGTGCCGGACGTCGTGGTGGCCGTGGTTCGGTGACCGGTGTCGAAGGCGTCCCGGGTGCTGACCCCCGCCGCGGGCAGCCCGTAGGAGGGCGCGCCCTCGTGGCCCTCGGTGTGCGGTTCGCAGGTGCGCTCCGGCGGGAGCTGGAACCAGTAGAAGCCGTGGCCGGGGAGCGTGAGCAGGTACGGAAGCTCACCGATCTCCGGGAAGCGCACCCCGCCCACGCACTCCACCGGGCTCACCCCGGCGTAGCGGGACAGGTCGAGCTCCACGGGCTGCGGGAACTTGGACAGGTTGTTCACACAGAGCATGCGGTCGTCCCCGTGCTCCCGGATGAACGCCAGCACACTGGGGTTGGTGGCGTTCAGCTCGGCGAACTCCCCGGTGCCGAACACGGGGTGGCGCTTGCGGATCTGGATCATCCGGCGCGTCCAGTTCAGCAGCGAGCCGGGGTTGGCGCGCTGGGACTCCACGTTGAGCGCCTGGTAGCCGTAGACCGGGTCCAGGATCAGCGGGAGGTACAGGCGGGCGGGGTCACCGGTGGAGAAGCCGGCGTTGCGGTCCGAGTTCCACTGCATGGGGGTGCGCACGGCGTCCCGGTCGCCCAACCAGATGTTGTCGCCCATCCCGATCTCGTCGCCGTAGTACAGGACCGGCGATCCCGGCAGGGACAGCAGCAGCGCGGTGAAGAGCTCGATCTGGTTTCGGTCGTTGTCCAGAAGTGGGGCGAGCCGCCGCCGAATCCCCACGTTCGCACGCATGCGGGGTTCCTTGGCGTACTCGGAGTACATGTAGTCGCGCTCCTCGTCGGTGACCATCTCCAGGGTCAGCTCGTCGTGGTTGCGCAGGAAGATCGCCCACTGGCAGTTGCGGGGGATCTCCGGGGTCTGGGCGAGGATCTCCGAGATCGGGAAGCGCTGCTCCTGGCGCACCGCCATGAACATCCGCGGCATCAGCGGAAAGTGGAAGTTCATGTGGCACTCGTCGCCGCCGGCCTCGAAGTCCCCGAAGTAGTCGACGACCTCCGACGGCCACTGGTTGGCCTCGCTCAGCAGCACCCGGTCCGGGTACAGGCGGTCCACCTCGGCACGGACCCGCTTGAGGAACTCGTGGGTCTCCTTGAGGTTCTCGCAGTTGGTGCCCTCGCGCTCGTACAGGTACGGCACGGCGTCCAGGCGGAACCCGTCGATGCCCAGGTCCAGCCAGTAGCGCAGGACCTCCAGGATCGCCTCCTGCACCGCCGGGTTCTCGAAGTTGAGGTCCGGCTGGTGGGAGAAGAACCGGTGCCAGTAGTACTGGCCGCGGACCTCGTCGTAGGTCCAGTTGGAGGTCTCCGTGTCCACGAAGATGATCCGCGCCTCGTCGTAGCGGTCGTCGGTGTCCGACCACACGTAGAAGTCGCCGTACGGGCCGTCCGGGTCCTCACGGGAGGCCTTGAACCACGGGTGCTGGTCGCTGGTGTGGTTCATGACCAGGTCGGTGATGACACGGATGCCGCGGCGGTGCGCCTCGTCCAGGAGCTCCACGAAGTCGGCGGTGTTGCCGAACTCGGGGAGGATCTTGAAGTAGTCCGAGATGTCGTAGCCGCCGTCGCGCAGCGGTGACTCGTACATCGGCAGCAGCCAGACGCAGTCGATACCGAGCCACTGGAGGTAGTCCAGCTTCTGTACGAGCCCGGCGAGGTCGCCGGTGCCGTCGCCGTTGGAGTCGAAGAACCCCCGGGCGAGTACCTCGTAGAAGACGGCGTGCTTGAACCAGTGGGGGTCACTGGTACCACCGGAGGACATGAGCGGGCCGGTGGCGGCCCCGGTGGCTGGGGCGAGCGGACCGTGTTCGGCGTGTTCGTGGGCACCGGGTCCGGGCTCGTCGTTGCTCATCTACTGCTCCCCACCAAGAATGTTCGACATCGGATCAACAGGCGTTTCGGGATCAGGGGGAGGGGCGGCGCTCAGGCCGGGCGCCCCCTCCCCTCCCAGGCCCGTCATCTGCCGTTGACGGTGAACACGTGCGCGGGTCCGGTCGCCGGGTCGAGGCGGACGTAGTTGTCCGCTCGCCAGGTGTATTCGCGGCCGGTCAGCTCGTCGGTCACCCTGAGGTCCTCCTCCCACGTGCGGCCGATCGACGGCAGGTCGAGGTGCACCGTGGCCTCGCGGGCGTGGTGCGGGTCGAGGTTGACGACAGCGATCACGACGTCGTCGGGCTTTCCGGGGGCGCCGGGGCGGTGCTTGGAGAAACAGATCAGCTCGGGCCGGTCCACGTGGTGGAACCGCAGGTTGCGCAGCTCGCGCAGGGCGGGGTGGGCCCGGCGCAGCTCGTTCAGCCTGGTGATCAGCGGCGCGATGGTCTCACCGGCGGCGTCGGCCGCGGCCCAGTCGCGGGGCCGGTACTCGAACTTCTCCGAGTGCAGGTACTCCTCGCTGCCCGGGGCGGCGGGGGTGTTCTCGCACAGTTCGAAGCCCGAGTAGATCCCCCACGTGGGCGAGAGCAGGGCGGCGAGCACCGCGCGCGCCTCGAAGGCGGGGCGACCGCCCTCCTGGAGGTAGGCGTTGAGGATGTCCGGGGTGTTGGTGAAGAAGTTCGGGCGCAGGTAGTGCGCCGTCTCCCGGCTGAGCTCGGTGAGGTACTCGGTGAGCTCGTCCTTGCCGTTGCGCCAGGTGAAGTAGGTGTACGACTGGTGGAACCCGACCTTGGCGAGGGTGCGCATCATCGCGGGCCGGGTGAAGGCCTCGGCGAGGAAGAGCACGTCCGGGTCGCGCTCGGCGACGTCGGCGAGCAGCCGCTCCCAGAAGGCGACCGGCTTGGTGTGCGGGTTGTCGACGCGGAAGATCCGGACGCCGTGGTCGATCCAGTGCCGGACCACGCGCAGGCACTCCTTGTAGAGGCCCTCGAAGTCGTGGTCGAAGCAGAGCGGGTAGATGTCCTGGTACTTCTTGGGCGGGTTCTCGGCGTAGGCGATGGAGCCGTCCGCGCGCTTGCTGAACCATTCGGGGTGCTCGGCCACCCAGGGGTGGTCGGGGGAGCACTGGAGCGCCAGGTCGAGGGCGATCTCCAGGCCGTGCTCGTCGGCCTCGGCGACAAAGGCGTCGAAGTCGGCGAGGGTGCCCAGTTCCGGGTGGACGGCGTCGTGGCCTCCGTCGGCCGACCCGATCGCCCACACCGATCCGGGGTCGCCCGGCCCGGGGGTGAGCGTGTTGCCCCGGCCCTTGCGGTGGGTCTCGCCGACCGGGTGGATCGGAGGCAGGTAGACGACGTCGAAGCCCATGTCGGCGATGGCGGGCAGGCGCTTGGCCGCGGTCGCGAAGGTGCCCGAGGCCTCCTGGCCGGGCGCGGTGTCGACCTGCGCGCCCTCCGAGCGGGGGAAGAACTCGTACCAGGAGCCGAAGAGGGCCCGTTCGCGGTGGACGACGACCTTGGTGCGCCTGGACCGGGTGACGAGTTCACGCAGGGGGCGGACGGCCATGGCGGCGACGACCTCGTCGGTGACGGCGGCCCCGAAGCGCTCCAGCGGTGCTCGGGAGTCGTCGCGCAGGACCTTGGCGGCCCTGGTCAGGATGGGGTTGCGGGGGACGCGGCGGCCGGCCCGGGCGAGCAGGCGGGCGCCCTCCTCCAGGACGAGGCCGGTGTCGGTGTCGAGGGGCAGTTTCACGCGGGCGACGTGGAGCCAGGTGGTGAAGGGGTCGCTCCAGGACTCGACCGAGAACGACCAGTTCCCCTCGGCGGGGAGACTGATCTCGGCCTCGTAGCGATCGGTTCCGGGGGCCTTCTCGCGCATGGGGACCAGTGCCTCGCGGCGGCCCTTGGGCGAGTGGACGACGACGCCGGCGGCGAGGGAGTCGTGGCCCTCGCGGATCACGGTGGCGCCCACGGTGAAGCGTTCTCCGGGAACGGCTTTCACCGGGCCTAGGTCGTTGTCTGGAGAGATATCGAGGATGGGCAGGCGTCCGATCACTGGCTACACCGTAATTGTCGTGGTTCGGGCGTTATCGGGCAGCACGCAGCGGCCTACGTGCAGAAATAATAGGAAGTTAATCCAACGCAAGATGGAGTTAACGAAGTGCTGGATCAGAAACTGTCCGGATTGCGGCTTCGGTGCCCTCCACTGTCTATCGTCAGGCCTCTAGTGGGGTTTGGCGGAGTGCCGGGGCCGGATAATTTATGTGATCCTCATCACACTGGCCGACAGTGCAAAGACCTGGTATTTGCGGCGTTTCGCCCTACTGAACCTCTCAAAACGGGCGTAAGTGCGCACGCGATTCAGGGGTCCCTCTGGTTGTTTTCGCATTCCCCGTCATGAAAAGTCGGAAAATTCCGCTCCGATGTTGGTGGTGCTGCTGGGGTGGGTAGGGATGACCGAATGCAGCCGGTGAGGGCAGGGCCGTATTCCGGACATCCCCTTGTGTCCGATGGAGCCGCATGCGTTGCATTGGCCCCATATTCGGTCGCTCTGTCTCCCGAGGGTTCCACTTTGTTGGCTGACTCGTCTTGATGTCGAGAAATGAGCCGTTGGGTTTCGGGTGATGCGTCCGGGCTCGCGGCTCATGGTCGATCTGCGAGCTTTGCCGCGGATTGAGGAAGCTTTTCGGTGACACGCCCGATTTGACGGACTTCCCTTTGCGAGCGCCCTGCGAGTGTGGGCGACGCAGTGTCCGTGCCGCCCAGCGGCCGGACAGCACACGGCCGTAGGGGGGCGACGTGAGCGAGTCGAACCGGGGTGGTCCGTTCCGGGAGGGGATCCGGGAGGTCCTGGAGGGTGACCTGTTGAGGGGGCGGGGCGGCACGCTCCTGAGGCTTTCGGGGCTCGGCGTCGTCGCCGGACTCCTGTCGGCGGCCCTGGTCATGCCCTGGGCGGGCAGCGCCGGGCTGATCGCCAGGGACGCGGCGGCCGGGTTCATGGCCCTGCCGAGCGACCTCGAGGTACCGCACCTGTCCTCGCGCGTCCTGCTCACCACCGACGACGGACAGCCCTTCGCTGAGGTCGCCGAACGCGAACGCGAGGTCGTCGGACTGGACGAGATCAGCCCGTGGGTGACCGAGGCCCTCATGGCGATCGAGGACGACCGTTTCTACGAGCACAGCGGACTGGACCTGCGCGGTCTGTTCCGCGCGGCGACGCGTACGGCGCAGGGCGACATGCAGGGCGGCTCGACCATCACCCAGCAGTACGTCAAGAACCTCCTCATCGAGACCGCCGAGACCGAGGAGGAGGTCGAGGACGCCAGCGCCCGGACCCTGAACCGCAAGCTCACCGAGCTGCGCTACGCCATCGACATCGAGGACCGCCTCACCAAGGACGAGATCCTCGAGGGTTATCTCAACCTGTCCTACTTCGGAGCCGGCGCGCACGGTATCGAGGTCGCCGCCCAGCGGTACTTCTCCGTCTCCGCCGCCGACCTGGACGCCGGGCAGGCCGCCCTGCTGGCCGGGCTGGTGCGCGGGCCCTCGTTCTACGATCCGCTCAGCAACCCGGAGGACGCCCTCGAACGCCGGAACCTGGTGCTGGACCGGATGGTCGCCACCGAGGTGCTCAGCGCCGAGGAGGCCGCCGAGTACAAGGAGGAGGGCCTGGGCATCGAGCCCACCCCGCGCGGCGGCAGCTGCTCGGAGAGCGACTACCCCTTCTTCTGCGACTACGTCATGCGCTGGCTGCGGAGTTCGGACGTGCTCGGCGAGACCGTCGAGGAGCGCGAGCAGCGCATCGTCCAGGGCGGGTTCACCGTGCGGACCACGCTCGACGCCGACGCTCAGGACGCCGCGCAGGAGGCCATCGACAAGCGGGTCCCGCACGAGGACTCCACCAAGTTCGCCGCCCAGGCGTTCGTCGAGCCCGGCTCCGGCCGGGTGCGCGGCCTGGCGCAGAACATGCGCTACGGGTTCGACGACGAGCAGATCGGGACGACCTCGATCAACCTCGCCGTGGACCAGGCCGACGGGGGTTCCAGCGGCTACCAGGCCGGGTCGACCTTCAAGACCTACACGCTGGCCGCGGCCCTGGAGAAGGGCCTGGGGTACGGCACCAGCTTCTCCTCGCCCAAGAGCATGTCGGTCAGTGGCATGGCCAACTGCGACGGCGGCACGATGGCCTCGTGGAACGTGCGCAACGCCGGTGAGAGCGACGAGGGCAGCCACAACATGATCAGCGCGACCAAGGGGTCGGTGAACACCTACTTCGCCCAGCTCCAGAAGCGCGTGGGTCTGTGCGACACCTCGAAGATGGCGGAGAAGGCCGGGGTGCACCGCGCCGACGGCGGCGATCTCGGGGTGTGGAGCTCCTTCACCCTCGGCGACCAGGAGGTGTCACCGCTGACCGTGGCCGCCTCCTACGCGACCTTCGCCGCCCGCGGCGAGTACTGCGAGCCCCGACCGGTGCGCACGGTGACCGACGACGGCACGGGCGAGGAGGTCAAGACCACCTCCGAGTGCGAGCAGACGGTCGCGCGGGAGGCCGCCGACGGGGTCAACCACCTGCTCCAGCAGACCTTCGACGGCGGTACCGCCAACGGCCTGGACCTGGGGCGTCCGGCCGCGGGCAAGACCGGTACCACCGACGGCGCCGCCTACGCCTGGTTCGCCGGCTACACCCCGAACCTCGCCTCCGCCGTGGTCGTCGGGGACGTGCGCGGCGGTGAGCAGTACCCGCTCCAGGGAGTGACGATCGGCGGCCGCCACTACGGGATCGTCTACGGCGGCACCCTGCCCGGCCCGATCTGGCAGGAGAGCATGCGGGGCGCCACCGCGAACCTGCCCTCGGAGGGCTTCGCCGGATCTCCGGGCGCCTTCGGCAACCCGGACGCCGAACCGCCCAAGAAGAAGGAGGAGGACGACTCGGACGCCTAGAACGGGGGCCTGGGAACGGGACCCGGTGCTGGGAACAGGACTGTCACTGGGTGGAACCTCCAAGTGGGGACGAAGAGGGCTGTGGGACGGAAACATCCCGCAGCCCTCCTTGTTGCCGCATAATGGAGTCATTCCGACAGGGGAGCGCGTGAGCGCTGAGAGTGCGGCACCCGGCCGCAGACCCTTACACACCTGATCTGGGTCATGCCAGCGAAGGAAGTCGTAGGAAACCGTCACCGTACGCGTGTGTTCGCGCGACCCGGTGGCGCTCTTGGCCACATGGGCCCTCGTCACCCCCGACGAAGGGACTTGACCAGTATGAGTACCGAAAACGGTCGCGAGACCGACCCCGCCGCTCACGGGACCGGAACCGAGCGGACCGGTTTCCTCCAGGAGATCCGTGCGAAGGCCCGGAGCTGGCGCACCGTCGACATCGTCGTGGCCGCCGTGATCGGCGTCGCGGTCGGCGTCGTCTTCTGGCTGTGGAACATCGTCTGGTCGGTCACCACCCCGCTGTTCGTCGCCTTCCCGCCCGGGCAGGCCGTCGTCTACGGCATGTGGCTCATCTCCGGTGTGCTGGGCGGCCTCGTCATCCGCAAGCCCGGGGCGGCCCTGCTCACCTCGATCGCGGCCGCCTCGGTGTCCGCGATCCTGGGCACCCAGTGGGGGATGCAGGTCCTCCTCGACGGCACCCTCCAGGGGATCCTGCCCGAGCTGGTCTTCCTGGCCTTCGCCTACAAGCGCTGGAACATGGGTGTGGCCGTGCTCGCCGCGGCGGTCGCCGGCCTCTCACCGGCCCTGCGCGACAACATCGTCTACAACGTGACCTGGCCGCTGCACCACCAGGTGACCTACGGGGTGATCGTGGTGGTCAGCGCCGCGGTCATCGCGGGTGTGGGCGCGCGTCTGCTCACCACCGCACTGGCCCGCTCCGGCGCGCTGGCGGCCTTCCCGTCGGCCAAGGGCTGACCTGTGGCCGAACCGAACGCACGCGGAGCGCGCATCGAGCTCTCCGGCTGGGGGTGGAAGCACTCGGGGCGGGACACCCACGCCCTGCGGGGTGTGGACCTGACCGTCGAACCGGGGGAGCGGGTCCTGCTGCTCGGCGCCTCCGGCGCGGGCAAGTCCACCCTGCTGCACTCCCTGGCCGGGCTCACCGGTGAGGACGGCGCCATCAGCGGCGACCAGGAGGGTTCGCTGCTGGTGGACGGCCGGCCCGCCGACCGGGGCCGCGGCGGGGTCGGACTGGTCAGCCAGGACCCCGAGACACAGCTCGTGATGGCCCGCGCCGGGGACGACGTGGCCTTCGGCCTGGAGAACCTGGGAGTGGACCCCGGCCTGATCTGGCCGCGGGTCGAACGGTCCCTGGCCGAGGTCGGCTTCCCCTACGGGCTCCGGCACTCCACCGGCGCCCTCTCCGGCGGCGAGAAGCAGCGCCTGGTCATCGCGGGGGCGCTGGCCATGCGTCCGCGCCTGCTGCTGCTGGACGAGCCCACCGCCAACCTCGACCCGGCCGGGGCCGAACTGGTCCGCGCGCTGCTCTCCCGCCTGCTCGGTGAGACCGAGGCCACCCTGGTGCTGGTCGAGCACCGGGTGGCCGACGTCGTGGACCTGGTGGACCGGGTCGTGGTGGTCGAGCCGGGCGGCGGTGTGATCGCCGACGGCGCCCCGGCCGCCGTGTTCGCGGAGCACGGCCGTTCCCTGGCCGACCAGGGTGTGTGGATCCCCGGGAACGAACCCGTCCCCGACCTCCCGCCCGCACCCGGCGGGACGCCCCTGGTCGAGGCCGTCGGTGTCGCCGCCCGCACCCCCTTCCAGGTGGGGGTGCGGGCCGCGCCCCGGCGGACGGTGCTCGACGACGTGAACGTCACCCTGGCAGCCGGGACCGCGACCTCGCTGACCGGCCCCAACGGCGCGGGCAAGTCCACCCTGCTCACCATGCTGGCCGGGCTAGCCGGACCCCACCGGGGCCAGGTGGTGCCCCGCGGCCCGCTGGCCGAGGCGGACCGGCGCCCGCTCGTGCGCTGGCCCGCGCGGCGCCTGGCCCGGCACGTGGGCACGGTCTTCCAGCACGCCGAGGACCAGTTCGTCACCGCCACGGTCCGCGACGAACTCCGCTTCGCGCCGCTGCGCGCGGGCATGGGCGGGGCCGAGACCGACGCCTGGGTGGGTGAGCTGATGGAACGGCTGCGCCTGACCCGGCTGGCCGACGTGCACCCGTACACGCTCTCCGGCGGGGAGAAGCGGCGCCTGTCGGTGGCCACCGCGCTCAGCTCGGGGCCCTCGCACGCCCCGGACCTGCTGGTCCTGGACGAGCCCACCTTCGGCCAGGACACACGGACCTGGACGGAGCTGGTGGAGCTCCTGGGCGCCCTGCGCGCCGAGGGGCGGGGTGTGGTCATGGCCACCCACGACCAGCTGCTCCTGCGCTGTCTGACGGACGTACGGGTACGGGTGGCCGACGGCCGCGCCGTCGCCTCGGACGCGGTACGGGAGGCAGACCTGTGAGCGGCTCGGAGAGCACCCGCGCCGGCGGCGGGGCGGTGGGCGGGGACACCCTGACCCTGGACGTGCCCGAGGACGGTGGAGCCCGGTACTGGCTCATGAGTCTGAACCCGGCCGCCAAGCTGCTGGCCGCGCTGACGATCGGGATCGGGCTGATCCCGGCGGTGGACGCGGTGACCGGCGGCGTGGTGCTCCTCGCGGTGCTGCTGACCGTGCCGTTCAGCGGTGTCGACCGGCGCACCCTGGTGGTTCTGGGCGGGCCCTTCCTGCTCATGGGGCTCAGCAGCGGCGCGGTCAACTACCTGTACGGCGAACACGGGCTGGAGGGAGCGGCGGGGGCGGCGGTGCGCCTGCTGGCCATCGCCCTGCCCGGGCTGCTCGCGGCGGTCAGCAGCGATCCCACGGAGATGTCCGACGGTCTCGTGCAGAGGCTGAAGGTGCCCGAGCGCCCGGCCATGGGCGTGCTCGCGGCACTGCGGCTCGTCCCGCTGCTCGCCGACCAGTGGCGGACCATCACCCTGGCCCGCCGGGCCCGCGGGCTGGAGGCCGGGCGCAACCCGGTCCGGATCGTCTCGCTGTTCTTCGGGAGGCTGTTCGCACTACTGGTGCGGTCCATCCGGACCGGAACCCTGCTCGCCACGGCGATGGACGCGCGCGCCTTCGGCACCGGAGAGCGCACCCACGCCCGGTACAGCCGCTGGCGCGCGGCCGACACCCTGCTGCTCGCCGGTACCGTTCTGTTGCTGGTCGGCGCCTACTTCCTGTCGGCCCGCCTGGGGACCCTGGTGCTGCTGTTCGGCTGACCCGGGTGATTAGGTAAGCAGCGGACACTGACGTCGAAGTGAAGAAGGTGTGCAACGTGGGCGAGTTCGTGCGCGTCGAGGCCGACCCGGAGAACCCCGGTGTGGCTGTCATCCGACTCGACCGGCCCAAGGCGCTGAACGCGCTGAACGGCCAGGTCACCCAGGAGATCGCGGAGGCGGCCGCAGCCGTGACCGCCGATTCCTCCGTGCGCGCGGTGGTGCTCTACGGCGGTGAGCGGGCGTTCGTGGCCGGGGCCGACATCAAGGAGATGGCCGACCTCACCCACGCCCGGATGCTGGAGTACTCGCGGTCCCTGCAGAACGCCCTCACGGCGGTGGCCCGCATCCCCAAGCCCGTGGTCGCGGCGATCAGCGGTTACGCGCTGGGCGGCGGCTGCGAGCTGGCGCTGTGCGCCGACTTCCGGGTCGCGGGCACCAAGGCCAGGCTCGGCCAGCCCGAGATCCAGCTGGGCGTCATCCCGGGCGCCGGCGGTACCCAGCGCCTGCCGCGCCTGATCGGCCCGGCCAAGGCCAAGGACCTGGTGTTCAGCGGCCGCCACGTGCGCTCCGACGAGGCCGAGGAGATCGGTCTCGTGGACGAGGTCGTGCCCGACGAGGAGGTCTACTCGGCCGCCGTCGCCCTGGTCGCCAAGTACGTCGACGGGCCGGCCGTGGCCCTGGCCGCCGCGAAGGAGGCGATCGACCGCGGTCTGGAGACCGACCTGGACACCGGGCTGGAGATCGAGCGCCTGCACTTCTCCGGGCTCTTCTCCACGGAGGACCAGAAGACCGGCATGCGCAGCTTCGTCGAGCAGGGGCCGGGCAAGGCCGTCTTCAACGGCCGCTGAACGTCCGCGCGCCTGTCTTCGGAGCCGTTCGCCCAGTTCGGGGCGGGTAGTGTCGGGGCGTCCGCCCCGGCGCCCCGCCTCGTTCTTCCGCTTCGTTTTGCGGTGCTTTGCCGTCGCTTTGACTTTTTGTCGCGTTAAGTGTGATCCGGGACCCAGGGAAGACGTCCGGAACCGGCCAGCCGGGACGGGAAGCGGGGAACCGCTCGCGCGGATTTTCCGTCATACTCGTCAATGGTCGTCCGAGGACGGACGGTTCGCTCGGAGCCCCCGGTGGTGCGCGTCGCGCCCACGCTCTCCGGCGGGACCGAACAGACCACACGGGCCCCTCGAAGGGGCCACACAAGCCAATGTTGACCCATCCCCCCGGCCGATAAGCTGGACGTGGCGGTATGCGGTCTTTTGAGGGGATGAGTTCTCGATGGCAATGTCGGCAGGTTTCCCCACGGGTGAAGAGCTGCCGGAGCGCATCGGCCACTACGTGATCCGTCGCCGCATCGGAGCCGGCGGAATGGGCGTGGTGTACCAGGCCGAGGACCCCCGGACCGAGCAGTTCGTCGCGGTGAAGGTCCTCAAGCCCGAGGTCGCCGGCGACCACATCGCACGCGCCCGGCTCGCCCGCGAGGTCGAGACGATGCGCCGTGTGCAGAGTCCCAACGTGGCCGAGGTCATCGACGCGGACACGCAGGCCGAGCTGCCCTGGGTGGTCACCGAGTACATCCCCGGGCCCACCCTGGACGCGACCGTCACCGACCACGGCCCCCTGCGCGGCCGCGCTCTGACCCGCTTCATCACCGGCATGGCCCGGGCGATCAAGGACATCCACGCGGTGGACGTGATCCACCGCGACCTCAAGCCCGGCAACGTGATCATCTCCAACGGCGAGCCGATCGTCATCGACTTCGGCATCGCGCACGCCGTGGACGGGGCGAAGCTGACCCAGACCGGCACGTTCGTCGGCACGCCCAGCTACCTGTCTCCCGAGGTCATCGAGGGCACGGACCTGGGCCCGGCCACCGACGTGCACGCCTGGGGCGGCACCGTCGCCTTCGCCTCGACCGGGCGCCCGCCCTACGGCGCGGGTTCGTTCGAGGTCATCTTCTTCCGGATCCTCAACGGCGAGATCGACATGGACGGGATGCACGAGGCGCTGCGCCCGCTCGTCAGCCGCGCGGTCTCCCGCGACATGCGGGCCCGGCCCACCGCCGCGGAGCTCATGGTCGAGACCGGGCGCCTCAACCTCGACCTCCCCTGGACCGAGAACCCCGGAGGCCCGCAGTCCACCGGGCAGACCGGCAAGCACACGATGCAGACCCCCGCGCCCACGCGGAGCCCCGCCGCCTCGGGCGGCCACGGCCTGGGCGGGGCTGCCGCGGCCGGTGCGGCGGGTGCCGCCGGCGCCGCGGGATACCTCGCGGGCCGGGCCAACGACGGCTGGGGTCCCGCGCACACGAGCGCGGGCCCTCCGAGCACCGCCAGCGCCTGGTCCAACCCCGCAGCGCCCCAGGCCAACCCGGCCCAGACCAGTCACGCGCGGTCCGGCGGCTGGGTCTCGGACGACGAGGCCACGGACGACCTGAGCGGCGGCCGACCGGCCGGTACGGGCTCGGGTTGGGCCACTGACGAGGACGCCACGGACGATCTGAGCGGCGGTCGGCCGACGGGTTGGGGCGGGGCCGACCCCGAGGCCACGGACGACCTCAGCGGCGGGCGCGCCACCGGGGCGGGCTGGGCCACCGACGACGAGGCCACCGACGACCTGTCCAACCTGCCCGGGACCGAGCGGATCACCCCGGGTTCCTCCAGCGACCTCGACGACCCGCACGGCACGGTGCGGATCCAGCCCGGCCAGGACGACGTCCAGGGCACCCAGCGGATCAACCCGGGCGACCTCGCCCGGCGCGAGGACCCCGCCGGCACCATGATGATGGGCCAGGCCGAGACCGGCTACCCCCAGCACGACCGGGGCGACCGGAGCGATCAGGGGTCCGCTCCGCAGACCCAGTTCTTCAACTCCCCGTTGGACCCGAACGCCTTCCAGGACATCCTGACCCCGGTCGGCCGACAGGGCCAACAGCCGGACAGCACGCAGGAGATCGACGGGGAGGACTACGAGGAGCGCGGCGGCCTGCTCGGACGCTTCCGGCGCGGCAGCAACGACAGGTTCGGTGACTACTTCCGCGGCGACGGCCAGAGCGAGGAGTACTACGAGGACGAGGACGACGAGTACTACGAGGAGTCCTGGCGGATGCATCCGCTGGTGCTCATCCCGATCATGGTCGCGCTGGCCGGTGTGGCCCTGTGGTTCCCGTGGATCGGCATCATCCTGGGCATCGTCGTCATCGCCGGCCTGGGCGCGCTGGACGTGGTCAAGTCCGAGCACGCCCGACGCCTCCAGACACGCGGTCCGCGCAGCTCCGACAGCATGGTGGTGGCGCTCAGCTTCCCGTGGGCCTTCGGGCGCATGGCGGTGCGCACGATCGGGTTCGGCCTGATCTACCTGCTGGGCGGCATCCTCATCGGGATGGTCTACGCCAGGATCATGGAGGTACCGGGGGAGGGCGCCAACTACACGGGCGCCTTCGCGGTGTTCGTGATGATCCTGCTGAGCTACATCATGCCGAGCGGACGTGAGACTCGTCACCAGGCGGTCTGGCTGGTGGAGCGGATCAGGTTCAGCAACCTGTACGTGTACGCGGGCGTGGTGATCGCCATCATCCTGTTCACCATGCTCATCCTGTCGACCGGCCTGACCTCGGCGCCGATCTGGACCACGGGCCCGCTCAGCGGCCCGTCCGACTGGTTCAACAACTAGGCGGACCCGCGTGCGTGACGACACAGGGCGCTCCTCCTCCCGCCGGGAGGGGGAGCGCCCTTCGTTTGACGGTGGTGCGCCAGCGAACGGCGTGTGTCCGGTCACTAAGGTGGGAGGCAGGGACACCGCGCTCAGGCCCGTCGACGCTGGTGGCCGCCCCAGGGGAGGCCCGGCGACGACAGCCGGACGCGTTTTGGTTAGGGTTTCCTAAGTTGAACTTGCGGGCACGGGTTGGCCTTCAAGCTACTAGCGAGTAACATCTGTGTTATGAGCACACGGGCGGGCCGGGTGTAGACGTGTACACCGGACCCGCCGTCGGATGACCGAACGGCATTCGGCATTGTTGGCAGTAACGGGGCGCGCCAGCGCCCACCCGCCTGACGGCGGATATGGGAGTGCAGGGAGGTCGGCCACCGGCCATGAATATTGTCGTTTTGGTCAAGCAGGTCCCGGACACGGCGACCGAACGGAAGCTCAACGCCGATGACAAGACGCTGGACCGCGCAGCGTCCGACGGCGTCATCAACGAGCTGTGCGAGTACGCCATCGAAGAGGCGCTCCTCCTCAAGGAGAAGCACGGCGGCGAGGTCACCATCCTGACGATGGGGCCGGACCAGGCCACGGACTCGATCCGCAAGGCCCTGTCCATGGGTGCCGACAAGGCCGTCTTCGTCAACGACGACGCGCTGCACGGCTCCGACGCGATCCAGTCCGCCTACGCGCTCGCGCAGGCCCTGGGTACCCTCGAGTTCGACCTGGTCGTGCTCGGCTCGGAGTCCACCGACGCCCGCACCGGCGTCATGGGTGCCGCGCTCGCCGAGTACCTCGGCCTGCCCCAGCTCACGCTGGCCGGCAAGGTCGACATCGACGGCAGCGCCATCAAGATCCAGCGTCAGACCGACTACGGCTACGACGTGGTCGAGGCTCAGCTTCCGGCGGTCGTCTCCGTCGTGGAGAAGATCAACGAGCCCCGCTACCCGTCCTTCAAGCTGATCATGCAGGCGAAGAAGAAGCCGGTCGACAAGAGGTCCGCGGCTGACGCGGGCATCGACACCGCCAAGGTCGGTCTGGCCAACGCCACCACCGAGACCGTCGACTTCGCCGCTGCGCCGCCGCGCGCCGCGGGCACGATCGTCAAGGACGAGGGCGACGGCGGCACCAAGGCCGCCGACTTCCTCGCCGACAAGAAGTTCGTGTAGGTCAGGCGAGAGACTCAGGAAGGTTCAAGGATTATGGCTGAGGTCCTCGTCCTCGTCGACCACGTCGACGGACAGGTCAAGAAGGTCACCACCGAGCTGCTGACCGCTGCGCGCCGCATCGGCGAGCCCGCCGCGGTGTGGGTCGGCGAAGGTGTCGAGTCGGGCAAGGCCGCACTGGCCGAGTTCGGCGCCGAGAAGGTCTACGTGGCTCCGGCCGAGGTGAACGACTACGTCGTCGCCCCCAAGGCCGAGCTGCTCGCCAAGCTCGCTCAGGAGAAGGACGCCGCCGCCATCCTCGTCTCGGCCACCGCCGAGAACAAGGAGATCGCCGGCCGCACCGCCGTGAAGCTGGGCTCCGGTGTGCTCACCGACGTCGTCGACGTCACCGCTGAGCTCGTCACCGAGCACAGCATCTTCGGTGGCGCCACCGTCACCCACGCCCGCGTCACGACCGGCGTGCCGGTCATCGCGGTCCGTCCGAACTCCGTCGTCCCGGAGGCCGCCGCCGGCGCCGCCGCCGAGGAGGCCGTTTCGGTCGACATCTCCGACGCCGCGAAGACCGCCAAGGTCGTCGAGCGCGTCGTCCAGGAGAAGGGCGAGCGCCCCGAGCTCACCGAGGCCGCCATCGTGGTCTCCGGTGGCCGCGGCGTGGGTTCCGACGACTTCGCCGTCGTCGAGAACCTGGCCGACTCCCTCGGTGCCGCCGTCGGTGCCTCGCGCGCCGTCGTCGACTCCGGCTGGTACCCGAACCAGTTCCAGGTCGGCCAGACCGGTAAGACGGTCAGCCCGAACCTGTACGTCGCCCTGGGCATCTCCGGCGCGATCCAGCACCGGGCGGGCATGCAGACCTCGAAGAACATCCTCGCGGTCAACAAGGACCCCGAGGCGCCGATCTTCGAGCTCGCCGACTTCGGCGTCGTGGGTGACCTGCACACGGTCGCTCCGCAGCTGACCGAGGAGATCAACAAGCGCAAGTAGTACCGGGCGCTTCGAGCACCCGGCGCTTCGCGTGTCCGAGCCACCGCCCGACCGGAGACACTTCCGGTCGGGCGGTGGCTCTTTCGGTGTGGGGGGCGTTCTCGCCCGGGCGGGGTGCGATGAGAAAGGCCAGGTGGTTTGCCCTATATGAAAGGTTCAGTGCGGTTTTCGGGCGACGCGTCCGGGTAGATCGGGCGCACGACGACCCTGACCGGAGGAGGTTCGTTCGATGCGGACGACGGTGCGGGCGGGACGGCGCAAGGTGGAGGTCCGGAACGCCGACAAACCGCTCTTCGGGCCGGGCGGGGCGACCAAGGCCGATCTCGCCGACTACTACGCCAGGATCGCGCCGCTCATGCTGCCGCTGGTCCGGGGCCGCCCGGTCGCCTTGGAGCGCCACCCGGACGGCATCGAATCCTCCGGTTTCCTGACCCAGCACCCCTCGCACCCCAAGTGGATCCGCACGGTGTGGACCTCTTCGGGGCGGATGATGGAGTGCCACGAGGCCGCCTCCCTGGTGTGGTGCGCCGACCAGGCCGCCATCACCCTGCACACCTGGTCCTCGCGCACCCCGCGTCTGGGCCTGCCCGACCGGATGGTCCTCGACCTCGATCCGGTGGAGGCGGGGGAGGGGCCGTTCGAGTCCTGCCGGGACGCCGCCTGGAACGTGCGCGAGGTCCTGGAGGAACTCGGCCTGGCCGCGTACGTGATGACCACCGGTTCACGGGGACTGCACATCCACTCGCCGCTGCGGCCCGAGGTGGACGACCAGGACGTGCGAAGGCTGGCCAAGGCGGTCGCCGACCGGGTGGCCGCCCGGGCCCCCGACGAGTGGACCACCCGGGTGCGCAAGGCGGCCCGGCACGGCCGGATGTTCGTCGACTACCTGCGCAACGGTCCCGCCCAGCTCGCGGTCGCCCCGTACTCGGTCCGGGCCAGGCCCGGGGCTCCGGTGGCCACCCCGGTGACCTGGGAGGAACTGGACCAGCTCACCTCATCGCAGGACTTCACGATCGACCTGGAACGGGAGGAGTGCCCGTTCTCGGGGATGCGCAGGCACGCGAGGTCACCCCGGCGGGCGCTGTCCCTGCTGGACGACAGGGAGGGTGGCGTGGTGCCGCGCCCCCGCCTCGAACAGGGGGAGTAGGGCGGTGCCGGTCCCGGCGGAGCGAGGAGTGGTGTCCGCTGGGTGAGGGCGAGGGCTGGCTCTGGCAGCGGGCGGGTCGGGGACGCGGGCCGCGGGATCCGGACATCGCGAGTACGGTACAGATCAGCGAGGGCATGAGGGCTCGGGGTCTGAGCCCTGGAGTGCACGGGCGCGCTCGTGCGATCCTGAGGGAAGCGCTGAGCCGAGTGCAGGTCTCGCGGAGATAACGGCTTCTGTTTGCCCAGGTCATTAACTGTGAGCCCCGCGCACGCGGGGATGGACCGTCATGCTGACCGTCTTGATCTTGCTCGGGTCGGTGAGCCCCGCGCACGCGGGGATGGACCGTCGAGGTTGTAGTTCTCCACGAAAACCCCGGTGTGAGCCCCGCGCACGCGGGGATGGACCGGAGCCTGCCCGGTGTGCCCGTGGTGCCGTTCAGTGAGCCCCGCGCACGCGGGGATGGACCGGCAGCGGGGGCAGTGGCCGGGGGTTGCGATGGGTGAGCCCCGCGCACGCGGGGATGGACCGGTGGTGTCGCCGGTGCCGATGATCTTCTCCAGGTGAGCCCCGCGCACGCGGGGATGGACCGTCGCCATCGCGGCGGAGCGACTGTTCCCCGCCGTGAGCCCCGCGCACGCGGGGATGGACCGCGCCACCTGCGCGCCCTGCGAGGCGGTGACGCGTGAGCCCCGCGCACGCGGGGATGGACCGGCGTGCCGGGGCCGCCGGATGGGCATCCGTTGGTGAGCCCCGCGCACGCGGGGATGGACCGAGAACGCCCTCCGCCTGCGTGCGGACGCCCTCGTGAGCCCCGCGCACGCGGGGATGGACCGCGGCCAGGCCGGCGCGCGCGTAGGGGTGGCCGGTGAGCCCCGCGCACGCGGGGATGGACCGCGAAGTACGCCGCCGGAGACACCCGCTCCCCCGTGAGCCCCGCGCACGCGGGGATGGACCGCAGCTCGCCTGTGGATAACCCTGTGGACAACGGTGAGCCCCGCGCACGCGGGGATGGACCGGACGCTAGCAGCCGAAACGCCGTAATTGCAGGGTGAGCCCCGCGCACGCGGGGATGGACCGCGGGGCATTCCAACGATCTGGCTCACTGTGAGGTGAGCCCCGCGCACGCGGGGATGGACCGGACCAGTCCGATTTCTACGTCAAGGGACGTCAGTGAGCCCCGCGCACGCGGGGATGGACCGGCCTCACGATCTTCGCGCAGGCCATCAGCGCGGTGAGCCCCGCGCACGCGGGGATGGACCGCTGCTCACCGGCGCTGTCACCGAGTACAACCCGTGAGCCCCGCGCACGCGGGGATGGACCGTACGGCGGGTACGTGTACCAGTCGGACCCGCGGTGAGCCCCGCGCACGCGGGGATGGACCGGGGAGACCTGGCCGAAGAACCGGACCGCTGAAGTGAGCCCCGCGCACGCGGGGATGGACCGTCGGCCACCGGTGACCCGCAGGAATGGCTAGAGTGAGCCCCGCGCACGCGGGGATGGACCGAGCAGGGTCACGCCCGATCACCCCTGAGGGAGGTGAGCCCCGCGCACGCGGGGATGGACCGCGCACGCAACCGTCGGCGAGGTGGCCGCGTGAGTGAGCCCCGCGCACGCGGGGATGGACCGCCCTCCCCGGCGAGTCCGCCCAGGAGCTGGCCGTGAGCCCCGCGCACGCGGGGATGGACCGGTCTCCGGATGCGCGCGCCCGGACGGCACAGCGTGAGCCCCGCGCACGCGGGGATGGACCGACGGCAGCGTCCATGATCCTGTTGGCACGCAGGTGAGCCCCGCGCACGCGGGGATGGACCGCGGTTGTACTTCCACACGATCACTTCGCGGGCGTGAGCCCCGCGCACGCGGGGATGGACCGAATACTGACTGCTTCGACCGGTACTACGTGACGTGAGCCGCGCGGGGACACCCTGACCGGGACCTTGTCGGAGCGGTTTCTTCAGTGTTTGCGGAGGACGATGAGGAGGTTCCAGGTGATGACCTCGCGCAGGAGGGGCACGTGGACGACGGGTTTCGTCCAGGTGGGCAGGTAGCGGGGGCGTAGGTCCACGATGTCGGTGTCCGCCTGCTCGTGGGCCCAGCGGATCATTTCCTTGGCGTGTGCCGCGTACATGGTGCGGCCGAAGTCGTTCTTGGGTCGGCGGCCGTTCCTGCGGGTGAACCGTTCGGCGGCGTAGGACCCGCCCAGATAGTGCCAGGGGGAGGTCTCGTGCCCTCCCCAGGGGGAGAGCCAGAGCGTGTAGGACAGGTAGACGAGGCCGCCGGGGCGGGTCACGCGGACCATCTCGTCGGCCATCCGGGTCCGGTCGGGCACGTGCTCCAGGACGTTGGAGGAGAAGCACACGTCCACGGACCCTGTGCGCAGGGGCAGGTCGAGGGCACTGCCCTGGACCGCACCCGAGTCGGCCTCGCGGCCGTGCAGGGTCATCTCGTGGGCGTCCGCATCCACGCAGAGGCAGCGCGCGCCCGAGGAGCGCAGGGCGTCGGCGAAGTAGCCGGGGCCGCCGCCGACGTCCACGACGAGCCTGCCGTCCAACGGGGTGTAGGACCGCAGCTGGTCGACGGTGTCGCGGGCCAGCTTTCCGTAGAAGAACGCCGGATCGCTCTGCTCCTTGCGGAAGGCGGAGAAGAGCCCCACGGAGCGGGCGAGGGTGGCGCGGAACGGAACGGTCCCGTCCGGGCGGGTCCCGGTGGACGTCATGGGCCCACCTCGACGTAGTGGCGCAGGTGGCGCCAGTGGTCGCCGCCCCAGTACTCGTCGGAGGCGGCGATCCGCGCGCCGGGCAGGAGTTCGGCGATCCTCCCGGTCCGCAGGGTGTGCATCCGCATCGGCGCCGGGTAGCGCAGGATCACCCTCTGCGCCAGCGCCACCAGGGGCCACGGCGCGTACTTGAAGACCAGGCCCTTGAAGGTGCGCCGCTCGGACTCGGGCACGCCGACCACCAGGGCGCCGCCGGGGCGCACCACCCGGGCGAACTCGCGCAGGTAACCCTCGGCGAGGCCGGTGGGCAGGTGCTGGAGGACGAGGTCGGTGTAGACGAGGTCGAAGGAGTCGTCGTCGAACCGGGAGAGGTCCGGGCGCTCGTTCAGGACGAAGTCGATCCGGCCCCCGGAGCGGTCCAGGCGGCGCGCCTCGTCGAGCATGGGTGCGGAGATGTCCACGCCCACCACCTGGTCGAAGTGTGCGGCCAGGGCGTTGGAGAGCCGTCCGGCGCCGCAGCCGAAGTCCAGGACGCGGCGGCGTTCGGGCGCCAGTCCGAGCTCGTCCAGGCGGGCGATCGCCGGGGCGATGTCGGCGCGGCCGGAGGCGAGGAACTCGTCGTCGTCCCACCCGCCGTCACGTTTGTCCGGATCCACGCAGACCGCCCACAGCGGCTCGGTGGAACCCAGGCGGGTCCAGTCTCGGCGGACCTGTTCGAGCCCCACCGGCGTCACCCCCACAGTGCTTGTGACCGCCCGTGAACTGCTCCGAGTGGAGCTTGTTCCTGTTCTGGGTGCGCGGGCCATCAGGACCTGCGACAACGGTCGAGGAAGAAAGTGGAACGTGTTGTATTCTGGCACCCATTTTCCGGGTTGGCCAACCTACGGCGGGGAGAGTACCCATGTCGCCTGATTCCCCCACGGCGCGAGGAGAGGACGGCGGAGCGGTCCCCAGCGTACGCCGGGAGACCGACGAGGCGGACGACCAGGACCCCACCTACGGTGACGTGCTGGGGGCCTCCCTCGCCTCCCTGCGCGGCCTGTGGCGTGACCGGATCTTCCAGGCGGGTCTGCTGGTGGTGCTCGTCGCGCTGCTGCTGAAGGCCTACGTGCTGAGCCGGTCGTACTTCGTCGAGGACGACTTCCTGTTCTTCGCCGCCGCGCACGCGGGGGACCTCTCACCCGAGTACCTGCTGGAACTGCACAAGGGCCACTTCATGCCCGGAGCCCTGTTCCTGGTGTACGTCCAGACGGCCTTCGGCCCCTACCACTGGCTGTCCGCCGCGGGCACCATGCTGGTCCTCCAGGCGGGGGCCGTCCTCGCCTTCCTCCGGCTGCTGTGGGAGCTGTTCGGCCGCCGCTGGGCCCTGCTCGTACCGCTGACGGTGTACGCGCTGGCCCCGCTGACCATCCCGGTCCTGGGCTGGTGGTCGGCCGCGCTCAATGCCGTTCCCTTCCAGCTGGCGATCGTCCTGGCGCTGCTGTGGACCGTGCGCTACCTGCGCACCGGCACCTCGCTGTTCGCCTGGTGGGCGGTGGGCGCCGTCGTGTTCGGGATGCTGTTCTCGGTCAAGGCGCTGTTCCTGCCGCCGCTGATGCTCGTGTTCGCCGTCGCGTTCCTGTACCCCGGCGGCCTGGTCGGCGCGGTGCGGTACGCCTTCTGGCGGCACCGCGCCTTCTGGCTGGCGCTGGTCGGGGTCTGCGTCGGCTACCTCTTCCTCTACCTGGCCCGGCAGGAGGCCTCCACCAGCGGTGAGGGCGCCTCGGTGCCGGAGGCCGAGGTCGTGGCGCAGCTGGTGCGGCGGATGCTCGGGGAGGTGTTCCCCACCGGCGCCCTGGGCGGACCCTTCCAGTGGGGGCCGGTCACCCCGGCGGGCGGACTGGTGGACCCCCTCGGGTCCGTGGTGGTCGGCGCGTGGGTCGTCCTGGCGGCGATCGTGGTCGTCAGCCTGCGGATGCGGAGCGCGTCCTGGCGGGCCTGGGCGATGCTGGTCGTCTACCTGGTGTTCGCTGACGCCGTCCCCACCGTGATCGCCCGGGGGCGGGTGTACGGCGAGGTCGGCTCCGACCCCCGCTACGTCGCCGACGCCGCGCTCGTGTTCGCCCTGGCCCTGGCCCTGGCCTTCCTCGCGACGAGGGAGGAGCGGGCCCGCGAGTGGGTGGGCAACGCGGGGGAGAAGCGCCGCCGGGGCGGCCGGATCCAGCTCCTGCGACCGTCCCGGAGCGTGTGGGCGGTCGCGGTCGCGGTCACGCTCGTCTACGCCGGTTCGGCCTCGTACTCCACCTACACGTACGCCGAGACCCTCAGCGGAGACCGGCAGCGCGAGTACCTGGCGAACGTGCGGGCCTCCCTGGCGGACGTGCCCAGGGGCGCGGGCCTGTACAGCCGGGCGGTCCCCGACGACATCGTCCTGGAGTGGAACGGCCCGCGCAGGCTCAGCTCCTACGTCCTGTCCCCGCTGGCCGACCCCGAGGTGGCCACGAGGATGTACGCCCCGGAGGAGTCCGACAGCGCCTACGTCTTCGACGACGAGGGGCACCTCGTGGAGGCTGCGCCGACCGCCAGGGCCAACGCGTTCCGCCCCTCGGAGGACGAGGAGTGCATGGAGAGCTGGGACGGCCTGATGTCCTGGAACGTGTGGGAGGTCGGCGGGATCGAGCAGGTCGCGACCATCGGCTACACCTCGGAGGAGGACGCCGACCTCCTGGTGGTGGTCGGTGAGGAGGAGGTCGAGACCGAGCTCCCCGCCGCGCCCGACGGCGGGTTCTGGTACGTGCCCGTCAGCGAACGCGACACCAAGTTCACCCTGTTCACGGACGCGGGCAGGACCTGTGTCACGTGGGCCTCCCTGGGCCAGCTGTTCCCGGCCGCCCAGGTCGCGGAGGAGGACGGGGAGGCCGAGGAGGGCGCCGAGTCCGAGGTCGCGGAGGACGAGGACACGGAGGACGGCGGGGAGGGCTGAGGCGGCTCCTCCCCCTCAGCGCTCGGCGGCGAAGAACCTGCGCGACCAGCGCCGGCTCGGCTCCTCGACCAGTTGGTGGGTGAGCTTGCCCAGCAGCACGCTGCCGATGAGCACCGGGACGAAGTCCAACCAGAACGATCCGGTGAAGACCTCCTGGCCGGTGAAGTCGCGCCACAGGTAGAGGACGACGAACTGCCACAGGAAGACGCCGTAGCTGATCGGCGCGAAGTAGACCATCACCGGGTGCCGCATCAGTCCGTCGAGCCAGGCGCCGTCGGTCCAGGTGGCGGGGGAGCGCAGGCGGCGGCGCGGGCCGTCGGGGGCGCGCGGCGCCAGGGCCACCGGGGCGACGACGAAGAAGGCGAAGCCGATGCTCGCGGACGACTCGACGACCGACATCCACAGGTTGCCGGGTTCGAAGAACCGGCCTCCGGTGGCGGGGGTGGCCTGCAGGGCGTAGAACGCGGCGGCGACCATCCAGCACAGCGCAGGCGAGGTGCCGATGGTGCGGCAGAACCGGCGGACCGGGCCGTCGGGGCCGCTCTCCCGCCAGGCCCACTCGGAGAGGGTGGCCAGCGCCATTCCGACCGCGAACATGCCCATGCAGCGCGGTAGCCAGGAGTGCATGAGTTCCCGGGGTTCCGGATAGTACTGCGGGACCAGGGCCAGGTAGGACAGCGCCGCGATCAGGACCAGCCCGCCGATGATCCTGCGGCCGCGGGCGTCGACCGTCCTGCCGCCCTTGGCCCACAGGCTGAGGAACACCGCGATGAGCGGGAGGGCGAGGTAGAAGGCGATCTCGACCGACAGGCTCCACATCTGCCCGAGGCCCCTGGGCCCCGGCCCCGCCCAGTGGGGGCTGGTGTTGAGCGGGAAGGTCAGGGTCAGGACCTCGAACCAGTGCCGGACCGAGCCCAGGTGCTCGCCCGCGTAGAGCAGCAGGGCGGGGACGGCCACGACCCAGTAGGCGGGGAAGACCCGCATGACGCGGCGCCACAGGTAGGCGCGGGTGTTCGGCCCCCTGGTTCCGTCCAGTGCGGCCCGGGCCCACGGCCGGTACAGCAGCACACCCGACAGCGCGAAGAACAGCGGCACCGCCATGGCCGAGGCGCTGAGCAGCGCCCCGACCGGTCCGGGGGCGAGGGCGTCACCGGTCTCGGTGGACACGTGGACCACCAGGACCATGAGGCAGGCCAGCGAGCGCACCCCGTCGAGCGAGTGGTGCCGTCCGCTCACCTGCGGAAGCAGTCGGGTGTGGTCGACGGTGACTGTTCGAGGGCTGCCGGAGGTGGGGTCCTCGGGCGCGGAGGGAGTGGGCGCCATGGGGCCTTCCAGAACGGGAGGGAGCCGAAACGCGTTCTACTAGAACGTGTTATAAAAATTCAGACACGCCCAGGTGACGTCGTTCACTACTGGGCAGTACTCTACCCGGAACTGAACCTAGTTCCAGATCTGGACTCTCATCCGCCCAGGAGGGCACATGCGCCGTACCGTTGCGGTTGTTCTCATCGCGCTGGGGGTCTTCTGTCTCGCCTTGGCACCCATGATGCGCACGTGGATGTCCAGTTCCCTGATGAAGACTCCACTGGACTACTACAACGCCACCGTCAACACAGGAGAGATCACCTACTTCAACATCGAGGACGTCGAGCTCGTCGAGGACGCCGACGTGGAGGCGCACTCGACCATCCGGGCCGACGTGGCCTCCAGCAGTGACGACGTGGTGGTGTGGGACCAGTTCACGTGGATCAAGGACGCCGACACCGACTTCGGTATCAGCTCCACGAACCGCCGAGCCGGGCACGACCGCGTCACCGGAGAGCTCGTCGACTGCTGCGACGCCATGATCAACGACGAGTCGGTCACCCAGACCGGGCAGGGGTGGAAGTTCCCCTTCTTCGCGGAGCAGCGTGACTACGACTTCTTCGAGACCACGGTCGAGGAGAACGTCCCCATGGAGTTCAAGAGCGTCGAGCAGGTCGACGGCGTCGAGGCCTACCGGTACGTCCAGACCGTCGAGCCGACCGTGATCGGCGAGCGCGAACTCCCGCGCGAGGTCGCCGGCCTCGAGGGCGAGGGCGACGTGGTCGGTGACGAGGTCTTCTCCATCGTCAGGACCTACTGGATCGAGCCGGTCAGCGGTTCCCCCATCGACATCAGCGAGGAGCACCACCGGGTCGTCGTCGTCGACGGCGAGGAGGTCCTGACCCTGCTCAGCGGTGAACTCCGGTTCGACGACGCCACCCGCGCCGCCGCCATCGAGAACACCGAGCAGGCCCGTACGGTCCTGCCGCTGCTGCACACCACGCTGCCCATCGGCGCGCTGATCGTCGGTGCCGGCTTCATCGGTATCGCGGTCGTCCTCTTCGTGACCGGACGCCGTCCCGAACACCACAACTAGAACCGCACCGCGACCGGCGCTGCCCCGGTAGCGCCACCCGCGACCGGCACCGCACCGCGACCGACCCCCGCCTGAGAACGCCACACCGTCAACCCTCGCCCCCCGATCCGGGCCCCGGAACCCCTGCCCTCGCGATCCCGGGCCCGCCAGAACCACCGGCCGGACCGCCCGCCCCCACGGGCGGTCCGGCCGCCATCCGCAGCAGAACGCACCCGGAGGGGGCGCGCATGACCCCGACCCCCGCGACCGAGTCCGAGAACCGACCCGGGCGGAGCGACACCGTGGAACCGGACCCCGGCTCCCCGGGACCCGTGAACCAGGTCCGCGCCCTCTTCCGGGCCTGCCGTCCACGCCAGTGGCTGAAGAACCTGCTGGTGTTCGCCGCCCCCGCCACAGCCGGAGCGCTCGGCGACCCCCGGGCCCTGCTGCTGTGCACGGCCGCCTTCGCCCTCTTCTGCGCGGCCGCCGGCGGCACCTACCTGCTCAACGACGTCCGCGACGTCCACCGGGACCGCGCGCACCCCCGCAAACGCCACCGCCCCGTCGCCTCGGGCGAGCTCCCGGTGCCCTTCGCGGTGGTCGCGGGAACGGTGTTCGTGGTCGGTGCCCCGCTGGCCTCCCTGGCCCTGGGCAACTGGCGGCTGACCCTGCTGCTCGCCGGGTACGTGCTGCTCACCCTGGCCTACACGCACTACCTCAAGGACGTCGTCGTCTGCGACCTGGTCGCGGTCGCCGCCTGCCACGTGCTGCGGGCCATGGCGGGAGCGCTCGTGGTCGGGGTGGAGCTGACCTCGTGGTTCGTCATCGTGCTCTCGCTGGCCGCCCTGCTGGTGGTGGTCGGCAAACGCGAGGCGGAGCTGCGCACGTCCGCCCCGGACACGGCCGCGGGCCCCGAACAGGACCCCGCGGGCTGTACGGGGCACCCCACCCGCGCGGCCCTGCTGGGCTACACCACCAGCTACCTGTCCCAGACCCGCGCCATGGCCTCCGGCGCGATGATCGTCACCTACTGCCTGTGGGCCCTGGAACAGGGCGGCGGCCCGCAGTCCGTGTTCCACGCGGTCAGTATCGTTCCGTTCATCATGTTCGTGCTCCGCTACAACCTGCTCGTTGACCGGGGCGCCGGCGAGGAACCCGAGGAGATCGCGCTGAGGGACCGCCCGCTCCAGCTCGTCCTCGCGGCTCTCGCCCTCCTGGTCGGACTGGGGATCTACCTGTGAGTCGACCGACCCTCCTCAGCGGCTGGGGCCGCACCGCCCCCACCGCCGCGCACGTCGTGCGCCCGCGCACCCTCGAACAGGCCGCCGAGGCGCTGGCCCAGGCCGGTCCGCGCGGGGCCCTGGCCCGAGGGCTGGGCCGGTCCTACGGCGACGCCGCCCAGGCCGCGGGCGGGCTCGTGCTCGACTGCACCGAGCTCACCGGGCCGCCCCGCCTGGACACCGAGCGCCAGGAGGTCACCGCGCCCGCCGGGACCAGTCTCGAACGGATCATCGCGCACCTGCTGCGCCGCGGGTACTTCGTCCCCGTCACCCCCGGGACCGGCCACGTCACCCTGGGCGGGGCGATCGCCGCCGACGTCCACGGCAAGAACCACCACGCCGACTCCTCGATCGGCGCCCACGTGCGCGCCCTGACCCTGCTCACCCCCGCCGGCGAGGTGCACCGGCTCGGCCCGGACGGCGGCGACACCGAACTCTTCTGGGCCACCGTCGGCGGGATGGGCCTGACCGGGGTCGTCACCGAGGCCACCATCGGCGTGCATCCGGTCGAGACCGCCTACGCCCGCGTGGACACCGACCGCACCCGCGACCTCGACTCCACCCTGGAGCTGATGGCGCGCACCGACCACGCCTACCGGTACACGGTCTGCTGGGTCGACCTGCTCGCCCGGGGCGGCTCCCTCGGACGCAGCGTGCTGACCCGCGCCCACCACGCCCGGCGGGCCGACCTGCCCGCGCCCCAGCGCCGCGACCCCCTGCGGCACCGGCCCGGCGCTCCGCTGGCCGCACCTCCGTGGGCGCCGCCGCGCCTGCTCAACCGGTGGACGGTGGGCGCCTTCAACACCGCCTACTACAACGCGGCGCCCCTGCGCAGACGCGGCCAGGCCCAGCCGGTCAGCGGGTTCTTCCACCCGCTGGACGCGGTGCAG
Organism: Nocardiopsis ganjiahuensis DSM 45031; assembly: GCF_000341085.1. Lineage (GTDB taxonomy): Bacteria > Actinomycetota > Actinomycetes > Streptosporangiales > Streptosporangiaceae > Nocardiopsis > Nocardiopsis ganjiahuensis. The sequence continues at coordinate 251,959 of NZ_ANBA01000018.1, forward strand.
GGCTGGAACCGGGTGTACGGGCGGCACGGGTTCGTGCAGTACCAGTTCGTCGTACCCTTCGGGGAGGAGGACGTCCTGCGCGCCGTGGCGGAGGGGCTGGCCGGGGCCGGGGCGCCGTCGTTCCTCGCCGTCCTCAAGCGGATGGGTGAACCCACCCCGGGGCCGCTGTCGTTCCCGCGCCCCGGCTGGACGCTCGCCCTGGACCTGCCCGCGGACCTGCCCGGGCTGGCGCGGCTGCTGAACGGGTTCGACGAACGCGTGCTGTCGGCGGGCGGGCGCCTGTACCTGGCCAAGGACAGCCGGGCCAGGCCCGAGACCGTCCACGCCATGTACCCCGGACTCTCCGCGTGGCGGGCCACCCGCGCACGCGTGGACCCCGGCGGGGTGCTCGTCTCCGATCTCGCCCGCCGCCTCGAACTGGTCTGAACGACCCCCGTGACCCCGATCCCCGTGCCTTCGGAAGGACCCGTCCATGCGTGACTCGCTGGGAAGCGTGCGAACCGTCCTGTTGCTCGGCGGGCGAAGCGAGATCGGCCTGGCCGTCGCCGAACGGCTGGTGCGGGAGGGTGCCCGCGAGGTGGTGCTCGCCGCCCGCGGCGGGGTGGGTGACCCGCCGAGCGTGTTCGAGGCGCTCGGCGCGGCCACGCACTCGCTGGAGTTCGACGCCGAGGCCGCCGACACCCACGCCGCCACCGTTGCCGCGGCCGTGGAGCTGGTGGGCGACCTGGACGTGGTGGTGGACGCCTTCGGGGTGCTGGGCGAGCAGTCGGAGTACGAGGCCGATCCGCTCTCCGCCGCCCGCGCGGCCGCCGTGAACTACACCGGGCACGTGTCCGTCGGCCTGTCCGTCGCCGCCCGCCTGCGCGAGCAGGGCCACGGGGCGCTGGTGGTGCTGTCGTCGGTGGCCGGGGTGCGGGTGCGCCGGGCCAACTTCGTGTACGGCTCCGCCAAGGCCGGGCTCGACGGCTTCGCGCAGGGTCTGGCCGACTCGCTGCACGGCAGCGGCGCCAGGGTCCTGGTGGTCCGGCCGGGCTACGTGGCGACGCAGATGTCCCGGCACGTGGACCCCGCCCCGTTCCCCGCCACCCCCGGCCAGGTGGCCGATGTCGTGTCCAGGGGCCTGCGCGGCAGCGCCACCACGGTCTGGGCCCCGCGCGTCCTCCAGCCGGTGTTCGCCGGGATGCGCATGATGCCCCGGACCCTGTGGCGCCGCCTCGGCCGCTAGGAGTCCTGCACCTCTGCCCTCAGGTCCACACGAACCCCTCCTGCGGCTCGACCCGGCCGGCGGCGGCCAACCGGGCCAGGGCCAGGGCGCCGTCGAGGGGGTCGCCGACAGCCCGGCGGACGGAGACACCCCCGCCCCGGGCCGCGATCTCGTCGGTGAACCCCGTGGAAAGCGTCCCGCCTGCCCGGGCGAGCCCTCCGGTGAGCACCACCTGTGCCGGGTGGTGGGTACTCAGGGCCGCCAGCGCGCTGCGGGCGGCCTCCCGGCCGGCCTCGGCCAGCAACCGGCGGGCAGCGGCGTCGCCGGCCCCCGCCAGTTCGACGACGTCGGTGGCGAACCCGGCGAGGACGCCGGCACGGTCAGGCCGCGTGTAGAGCTGGGCCGGCCAGGTGCCGGGTTCTCCGAAGCGTTCGCGGCCGGCGTCCAGGAGCCCGGCACCGGCGGGATCGACGCCGTCATGAGCGCACAGGGCCTCCTCGAGCGCGCGGCGGCCCAGCCAGGCCCCGCCCCCGCGGTCACCCAGCAGGTGGCCCCAGCCGTCCACGCGATGCCAGGACGGCGGGCATCCCCTCCCGTGGTCGGTGCCGGGGTGGCCGATGGCGATCGCCCCGGTGCCGAGGGCGACGACGGCCCCGCCCTCACCCGCCAGCGCCCCGAGGTGGGCGGTGACCGCGTCGATGGCCGCGACCGCCGGGACGGTCGGGGACCCGGCCTCCCCGGCGGCCAGGGCGACGAGAGCGGCTGGGTCGTTCACCAACGAAGCCAGCCCCGTCGCTCCGAGGCCGATGCCGCGGACCCGGTCCAGCTGCCGCGGCCAGGCTTCGGCGGCGCGTCCGATCAGGTCCCGGACCACCTGTGGCACATCGCTTCCGCCGGAGCCGACCCGGACGCGGGGGCCGACCAGCTCCTCTCGGGGCCCGGCGTCAGCGGGCGCCACCGCGATCCGGCTGCCGGAGCCGCCGACGTCGATGCCGAGCACCGTGCCGTGTGCGGAGGCAGTCTCGGAGAGCGGCGCTCCCGCTGTCACAGGCGGGCCCCGTCCCGCACGTCGAGCGCACCGGCGAGTGTGTCCCGCACCGATCCACCGTTCTCCTCCAGCAGGTTCCGGGCCCGCTGGGGTGAGACCTCGCTCAGGGAGGCCACGATGGCGACCTTGAGGTCGCCGCCGGTGCGCTGGAGCAGCTCGCGTGCTGTCGACTCCTGCAGGTCGGCGGCCTCGCACAGGATGCGCACCGTCCGATCGCGCAGCTTGCTGTTGGTGGCGACCACCGAGACCATGAGGTTCTGCCAGGTGTGTCCGGTGGCGATCATCAGGGCCGTGGAGAACCCGTTCAGCACCAGCTTCTGCGCCGTTCCGGCCTTCAGCCGGGTGGACCCCGTGACCACTTCCGCACCCGTGTCCAGCACGAGGTTGCTGTCGGCGTACCGGGCCAGCGGGGCCTCCGGGTTGCTGGAGACGAGCACGGTGTGGGCACCGGCGGCACCGGCGGCCTCCAGGGCCCCGCCCACGTAAGGGGTGGAGCCGCTCGCGGCCAGGCCGATCGCGACATCGTCGGCGCCCAGCCCGGCGGCGGCACGGCGACCGTCCTCCTCGGAGTCCTCCGCGTTCTCGACCGCGTTGACCAGCGCCTGCTCGCCACCGGCGATGTGGCCGACCACCCGGCCGGGCTCCAGGTTGAAGGTGGGCATGAGCTCGCTGGCGTCCAGGACACCCAGGCGTCCGGAGGTACCGGCCCCGAAGTAGTGCACGGTCCCTCCGCGGCGCAGGCGGTCGGCCGCGATGTCGACCACGCGGGCCAGGTCGGGCAGGAGCGCGGCGACCGCGTCGACCGCCACCCGGTCCTCGGCGTTGAGCAGCCGCAGCACCTGGAGGGAGTCGAGCTCGTCCAGGTTCTGGCTGAGCGGGTTGCGCCGCTCGGTCGGCGGCAGGGAGCGGCGTCGCGCCTCATCGTTCATCAGTGGGTCAGCGCCTGTCATCTCTTCTTCCGTGGTGGTCTCGGGAGCCGGCCGGTCGGACCGGCCGGCTCCGGGTCAGGTGGGTTCGCTACCGTTCGGCGGTCTTGACCGGCTCCTCGGTGTCCGGGGCCGGGTGCCGCAGGGAGAGGAGCCCTCCGATCACGAAGGTCACGATCACGCCCATCAGCGGGTACCACTGCCAGGCGACCCAGACCTCCCCGGTGACGTACTTCTCCATGACGAAGAAGAAGGCGTTCACGGCGATGGCGGCGACGAACGCGACGTTGGCGTCGGCGGCCCGGGCCCGCTTGTTCGCGATACCGAAGACGAAGGCGCCGAGCAGGCCGCCGTAGGTGATCCCCGCGACGCCGAGGGCCAGGATGACGATGTTGCCCTCGTCCGACTGGAAGACCGTCGCCGGGGCGATGAAGGCCAGCCCCCAGCCGATGGTCGCCCACCGGCCCACGCGAAGGCCCTCCTCGTCCGTCATCGGCGCCTTCTTCCTGAGCCGGCCGTACACGTCGGTGACGGTGGAGGACGACAGAGCGGAGAGCGAGGAGGAGAGCGTGGACATCGCGGCCGCGAGGATGCCGGCGAACAGCAGTCCGGTGACACCGGGCGGCAGTCCCTCGATGATGAACAGGGGGAAGATCTCGTCGTCGCGGGTCAGGCCCAGGGACGCGGGCGAGGCCTGCTCGTAGTAGGTCCACAGGGCCAGGCCGACCAGCAGGAAGATCGAGAACTGGACGAAGACCAGGATCCCCGACCAGATGAGCGCCTTCTGCGCCTCGACCTTCGACTTGCAGGTCAGCAGGCGCTGCACGATGAGCTGGTCCGAGCCGTGCGAGGCCATCGCGAAGACGGCACCGCCGAGCAGCGAGGCCACGAAGGAGCCCGGGGAGGAGATCGGGTTGCCCTCGAAGCTGAACACGGCCAGCTTCCCGGCGTCGACGGCGTCGCCGAACCAGCCGCCGCCGCTGACAGCCGAGATGACGGCGATCGAGAGGATGCCGCCGCCCACGTAGAGGCACATCTGGAAGACGTCGACCCACACCACGGCCTTGATGCCGCCGATGAGCGTGTAGGCGATGGTCACCACCGAGAGCACGACGATGATGGTGAAGTAGCCGGCCTCGATCCCCATGCCTCCGAGGATCAGCTTCAGGGGGATCGCGGCGGCCAGGACACGGATGCCGTCGGCCAGCAGGCGGGTGAACAGGAACGTCACGCCGGCGGTGGTCTGGGTGGTCTGCCCGAACCGCTGGCCCAGGTAGGCGTAGGCGGTGACCATCTCGCCGTTGTAGTACCTCGGGAGCATGAAGTAGGCCACGATCACGCGGCCGACGATGTAGCCGAGCCCGAGCTGGAGGTAGGAGATGTCGCCGAGGTAGCTCATCACCGGGATGCCGATGACGGTGAGCGCACTGGTCTCGGTGGCGACCACGGAGAGGCACACTGCCCACCAGGGCAGGTTCCGCCCGCCGAGGAAATAGTCCTTCATGCCGGTCTGGCGACCGCTGAGCTTGAGGCCCAGCCATGCCGTGGCCCCCAGATAGGCCACGATCACCAAGAGGTCGAGGGTTTGCATGTCAGGTCTCCTTCGTCACGATGCGAGTCAGGGGTGGTGCGCCCGGGTGCTCCGGAGCGGGGACGGTCCAGCGGGGGCGGTGCGCCCGGGTGCGGTGGTTCGGCGGTGAGGGGCTCCGACGGGCGTACAGGGCCGTGACCGGGTGGGGTTCGGTACGCGGGACGGAGCCGGCGGCGCGGGGCGGTTGTCGGTGTGAGGTCGCGGGTGCCGTCGACGGAGACGAGGACGGCGCCCGCCCGGGGTGCCCGGCAGGCCCGGGTCGTAGTGAGGACGGTCGGTACGGCGGGCCCGACCGGCGTGAACCGGGCCGGACGGTGCCGGTCCGGGGCGTCGGTGTGGCACGGCCCCCCGCGAGTGGACTCCGCCGACCCGGCGACGGGGGCTCCGGATCAGGGATCCGGTACGAGACCGGCAACGGTCATGCCAACTCCTCGGCGGGGATTGCGGGCACGGCCAGCTCGGTACGGATCTTGTAGCGGTCACCGCGGTAGATCGAGCACACGAACTCGACGGGCGCGCCGTCAGCGCTCCACGAGGTGCGCTCGAACAGGAACGCGGGCGAGTGCACCGGTGCGTCCAGGTCCCGGGCCTCCCGCGCGTTCAGGAAAGTGGGCTCGATGGTCTGCACGCTGCGGGCGACCACGATGCCGCATCGCTTCCTGAGCAGCTCGTAGAACGAGCTGTCCTCCAGGTCAGCGGCCCGCAGGTCCGGGATCAGCCGGTGCGGAACGTTGAGCTCCTCCAACGCTACGGGCTCGTCGTCGGCGAGGCGCAGACGGGTGGACCTGGCGACCCCGTCGGACTCCGGGATGCCGAGGTACCGCCCGATGCGCGCGCCCACGGGGGCGACCTCGAAGGCCAGGAGGCGCGCACCGGGGCGCAGACCCCGTGAGCGCATGTCCTCGGTGAAGGAGCTGGCCATCAGGGACTGGTCCAGTTTCGGGCCGAGGGCGAAGACCCCTGAACCGCGGCGCCGACGCACGGCGCCGCGGGTGACGAGCTCGTCGATCGCGCGGCGGAGCGTCATACGCGAGACACCGAGCTCCTGCGCGAGGTCCCGTTCCGGTGGGAACTGCTCGCCCGCCCTCATCTCGTCAAGGCGGTCCAGGAGCTGGTCCCGGACTCGGTGGTACTTGGTCACGCCACCATTGACACACAGCTCGGGGGTGAAATCAATACCAATGGGCTAATTTTCGGCAGTTATGAACGAGTTTTTTCAGCGGAGTGAAAGTTTCCTTCGGGGCGGGCCGACCCGCCCTCCGCCCGAGGTCAGGGGCGCTGTTCGGTGAGGTTCGGGCTGGTGCTCGGGAGGAACATCGCGGGGATCATCGCCGCGGCGGTCAGGCCGGTCATCCACCAGAAGGTCGCCTGGAAGGCGGCCTCGGGCCGCCCGGTGCCCGCCAGCAGGGACGCGAGCAGCAGGGCCAGGAGCGCGGTGCCGATCGCGGCGCCGAGCCGCTGGGTGACGTTCAGGGCGCTGCTGGCGCGGGGCACCTGGTCCGTGGGCAGGCCCCGGTAGGCGGTGGCCAGCATGGGCACCATCGCCGCGCCCAGGCCCAGGCCGCGGACGAACATCGCGGCGGCCAGGAGGAGTGCGGGGGTGTCCGGTCCGGCGAAGGCGAACGGCGCCGTGGCGGCGGCGCCCACGAGGAGGCCGCCCACCACCAGGTAGCGCGGCCCGGTGCGGTCCGCGATCGGCCCGATGACCAGGTTCACGAGGGCCACGCCGGCGGCCATCGGGGCCATGAGCAGGCCGGCGGTCAGCGCGGAGGTGCCCTGGATCTGCTGGAAGAAGAGCGGGAGCAGGAACATGCCCGCCCAGATGCAGATCCCGAAGACGAACATCAGCAGCGCGCCCAGCCGGAACAGCAGGTTCCGGAAGAGGCGCAGGTCGATCACCGGAGCCGGCCCTCCGGGGCGCTTGCGCAGGGCGTGCACCGCGAAACCGGCGATCAGCAGCAGGCCGGCGCCCGCGAACACCGGGGCGTAGGGGGAGTCGCCCAGCACGGACAGGCCGTAGAGCAGGGTGGCGATCCCGGGGGAGAGCAGGAGCAGGCCGACCAGGTCGAGCCGTTCGGTGGCCCGGGGGTTCCCCTTGGGTACCCCGCGCACGGCCATGGCCATGGCGAGCAGGATGAAGGGCAGCGCGACCACGAAGATCCACCGCCACCCCACGGTGTCCAGGACGATCCCGCCCACCACGGGGCCGAGCGCGGGTGCCAGCTGGATGGGAACGCTGATCAGGCCGATCGCCCGGCCGAGGCGCTGGGGACCGGCGGCCTGCACGAGGATCGTCATGACCAGGGGCAGGACCATGCCGCTGCCCAACCCGGTGAGCACGCGGAAGGCGATCAGGCTCTCGATCGACCACGCCGTGGTGCACAGCAGTGAACCCAGTCCGAACAGCGCGAGCGCGGTCATCCAGGTGGCGCGCTGGCCGAAGCGGTCGATCGCCCAGCCGGTCGCCGGGATCACCGAGGCGGTGGAGAGCAGGTAGGCGCTGGCCACCCACTGCGCCGTGGAGACGGGGGCGTCCAGGGCGCGCGAGAGGTGGTCGACGGCCACGTTGACGATCGTGGTGTCCAGGAGGGCGGCCATCGCGCCGACCAGGAGGACGGAGGCGAGCTTGAGCAGCGGGCCGTCGAGCTTCTGGGGTGCCGGGGGAGGGGGCGGCGCCGGCGCCGGAGCCAGGGCGGGCCCAGACGGCTGAGTCCGGGGAGAGGCGGATGGAGAGATGGGGTCTTGCTTCGCCATAGTAAGTAAACTACACGGTGCAGTTTCCGATAGGAACCGAGTTCTCCCGGGGTGGCGGGCACGGGATGATGGAAACCGCTGGAGCCCCGGTGGGGGTCCGCGACGACAGTGTGACCACAGAGCGACGGCAGGGCGAGAGATGACCGACACATGCGGGGAGGGGCGCGACCGCAGGTCGGCCGCCAAGCACGAGGCCATCACGGAGGCCGCGCTGCGGGTCTTCCTCAGGGAGGGTTACGCGCGGGCCAGCGTGGATGTGATCGCGGCCGACGCGGGCGTCTCCAAGCGCACCATCTACAACCACTTCGAGGACAAGCGGGACCTGTTCCTCACGATCGTCTCCCAGAGCAGCGCCACCCTCGCCGCCGACCACGCCGCGATCGCGGACCGGTACCTGAGTGACGCCGAGGACGTGCGTGACGCCCTGGTCGGTTTCGGCGAGGAGTGGCTGTCCCCGAGGGGGCGCCGGGCCGACCACACGGCCCTGGTCCGGCTGCTGATCGGGGAGGCCGCGCACTTCCCCGACGCCGCCCGGGCCTGGTCCGACAGCGGTTCCGAGCTGGTCGTGCGGGACCTGGCCGAGCACCTGCGCACCCTGGCCGACAGGGGGCTGCTGGAGATCGTGGCGGGTGGTGAGGAGGCCGCGGCGGAGCACTACCTGGCCCTGGTGCGCACCCAGGCCAACAGCCGGTCCTTCTTCGGAGCGCTCCCGCTGCCCGAGGAGGAACGGACCGGGATGGTCCGCGCCGGGGTGGACGCCTTCCTGCGCATCCACGGACCCGGCAGCCACGGACCCGGACGGCGCTGAGGCCGGCGGGGGCCGGGGCCGGACCACCGGCCCCGGCCCCCGGGGTCACTCCGTCGGACCCGCGCCGGGGGCCCGCAGCCGGTAGAACATCAGCGGAACCAGGCAGCACAGCATCACCGCGGCGGGCACCAGCGTGCTGCCGATCAGCATGCCCCGCAGCGCCGTCCCGCTCTGCTGGACGACCTCACCCGCTCCGGACTCCCTGTAGCCGCTCAGGGCCAGGGACAGCGACAGCAGGCCGGTGCCCATCGCCTGGGCCATGGCCTCGCCCGACGTCCACACGCCCGACAGCACCCCGCCCTGGCGGCGACCGGAGCCGTCCTCGGTGGCCATGCAGTCCGCCAGCATGGAGGCGGGCAGCATCATGGTCCCGGACAGGCCCACACCCACGAGTACCGAGGAGAACACGGCGCCGGGCACGCCCCACAGCGGGATGAGCAGCAGTCCCAGGCCGCCGAGCGCGAACACCACGGCGGAGCAGCCGGCTGCGCGCTTCTTGTCCACCCGCAGCGACAGCCGCTTCCACAGTGGCGCCGCCGCCATGAGCGGGGCCAGCACGCACACCATCAGGATGCTCGTGTAGGCGGGCTCTCCCATGACGTTGGCCGTCACGTACGGCACACCCGCCACCATGGTGCCGCTGGCCACCGCCATCAGGAGGTTGGCCGGGAACAGCACCCGGAAGTGCCGGTGGGCGAAGGCCACCCGCAGCTGCGTGAGCAGCCCCTCGGTGCGCGGCCGGAAGGTCGGGCGCGGGGCCCGGCGGGTGCCGACCACGGTTCCGAGCATGGCCAGCACGAGCACGGCACCCATGAACAGACCCATGAGGCGGTATCCCGTCACCGGGTCCTCGGGAGTGGTCTGGATGACCGGGGCCAGCGCCCCGCCCAGCATCAGGGCCAGGCCCGCGAAGGCGGTCCGCCACGTGTTGAAGGTGGAGCGCTCGTGGTAGTCCGACGTGATCTCGGCCGGCATCGCCGTGTACGGCACGACGAACATGGACGAGGCCAGCGCGGCCAGCACGAACAGCGCCCCCACGTAGGCGGCGGCCCCTGCCCCATGGAGCGGCGGCCCGGCGAACATCCCCGCGAAGAGCAGGGGCAGGGTCAGCGCCCCCGCCAGCATCCAGGGTCGTCGGGGGCCCCAGGAGGACCGTGTCCGATCGGACCAGATCCCGATATACGGACTGACCAGAAGGTCGACCAGCTTGGGGAGGAAGATCACCGCCCCGGCGAGGGCGGGGCTCACCGCGAGGGTGTCGGTCAGGTAGATGAGCAGGAGCAGACCAGGGACGGTGTTGAAGATCCCCAGGGCCACCGCTCCGCTGCCGTACCAGGCGTGCACCGAACGCGGGAGGGGGCCCGGCGCGGCACCGGGCCCGGGGCTTCGTACGAGAAGGGCCCCGTCGGAGGACGGGGCCCGGTCGGTCCGGGTCACGCGCGCCCGTCCGCGACGGGGTCGGAGGCCGCCGGCTCCGCGACGGGTTCGGCGGCGGCCTCGGCGGGCCGGTCACCGTTCTTGCCGTACAGCTCCTCGTGGGAGACCGGGTCCACGTTGTGCTGGACCGGGCAGGTCGCCGGGAAGGTGCCGATGCTGTCCACGTCGTAGCCGTCGGGGTAGCTCCGGATGTTCGGGTTCATGTCCGCCCACAGCGGCTCCTCGCGCGGCTTCATCCGGCGCACGACCTTGGCGCGCAGCTTCAGCGCGATGTCCGCCGACTTCCGCCAGGCCTTGGACGGCGGGGTGTAGCGGAAGGTCTCGATCAGCGAATCGTCCAGGATCGCCATCGAGAACTTGCGGGCCAGGCCGGACACGCGCGGCGGGTAGAACGTCACCATCAGGTCCAGCGTGGAGTCGGAGACCTTGCGGCCGCCCTCGGTGTAGGCGAAGTTGTCGCGCTCGTAGTCGTCGAGGAGCTCGCGGAAGCCCTCGTAGGTCTCGGGGATGTCCTTGATCCCCATGTACCTGCCGAGCCTGCGGTAGTAGTGCGTGATCGCGCTGATCTCGTGGTCGCTCAGCCGGCGCCAGCCGTAGCCGTAGTCGTTGAGCCAGCGGACCGGCAT
>NZ_ANBA01000019.1 GCF_000341085.1 Nocardiopsis ganjiahuensis DSM 45031
ACCGGCGTCAGGGTGGGAGATGACCGCGAAGGTCCGCCGCCGCTCCGCCTCGTGCGCGACCTCGGCCGCCACCTTGTCCGTCACCGGCACCGTCGTCGCCACTGCGCTTCCTCCGTCACTGTTGATTCACCTGTGGGCGAGCCGGTCGGGGCGCTGTTCGCGCAACCGGTCGGCGAACTCCTCGGCCGTCGCCAACTGCGTGCGCAGAGTCAGGCAGCGGGCCGCGACGGCCGCCTCGAAGGCGTCCAGCCTCTCGTTCAGGCGCTCGCGTTCCTCCCCGTCCGCTTCGGCGCTGCCCGGACGGCCCAGTGCCTCCAGGAGTTCGCGGGTCTCGTCCAGGCTGAAGTCCAGCGGCTTCATGCGCTTGATCAGCTGGAGGCGGTCCACGTCCTCCTCGGTGTAGAGGCGGAACCCTCCCCGTGAGCGCGCCGAGGGCTCGACCAGACCGACCTCTCCGTAGTAGCGGATGGTCCGCAGAGACAGCCCGGTCCGCTCAGCGACCTCGCCGATCTGCATGTGCTGCGTTTGGGCCATGTCGGCTCCCCTTCCCGCGAACCCTACTCTAACGTCAGGTTTGCTTGCGTGGTGTTCGGACGCTGAGGACACACCCGACCACCCGCTCCCCCACCGCCCCGGGCCCCATCCGGGCGCCGACCCGCCCGGGTCTCGGCCTGCCGCCGGGTACCTCCGCGCGGGGGCCCGGGCTCCCGGTCCGCACCGGAACGAGGTGGTGGCAGCGCCCGTTCAGCGGGGGCGCGGAACCTCGCGGTCGGGGGTCCACTCCAGCAGCATGATGGTGGCGTCGTCGCTGAAGCTGCCGTGCTGGTGTTCGGTGATGGCGTGGATCAGGCGACGCAGGGTCTCCGGGGCGGGTTCGTCGGCGGAGGCGGCCCGGATGACGAAGTCGGCGAAGCGCTCCAGCCCGAACAGGTTTCCCTCGCTGTCGTGCGCCTCGGTGACCCCGTCGGTGTACAGCAGGACCTGGTCGCCGGGTTCGAGGGCGATCTCGTGCACGGTGCGCGGGAAGGCGTCGGAGAGCATGCCGTCCAGGCCGAGCGGGAGTTCGGGGGTGCGCTCCATCGCCCCCTCCACCAGGCGTTGGCGGCGGATGAGCAGCGGCACGGGGTGGCCGCAGTTGGCCCAGGAGAACACCCCGGTGGACAGGTCCAGGGTGGCGAAGATCGCCGTGCAGAAGCGCTCCGGCAGCCAGGTGATCAGGGCGCGCTCCACGTTGGCGGTGAGTTCGGCCAGGCTGGCTCCGTTGCGGCGGCCGCTGCGGGCCCCGGCCATGGCGACCGAGGCGGTCAGGCCGGAGGCGAGGTCGTGGCCCATGGCGTCCAGGATGACGGCGTGCAGGGTGTCACGGGTGATGGAGTGGTCGAAGGCGTCGCCGCCCAGCTCGTAGGCGGGTTCGAGGACGGCCGTGGAGACTCCGCGTCCGGCCCCGAGGGTGCGGGGCGGCAGGAAGGCGCGCAGCATCTCGGTGCGCAGCTGCGCGTTGCGGGCGCGGGTGCGGCGGACGTAGGTGTCGCTGTAGGCGCGTTTGGACGTGATGACCAGGGCCAGCAGTGAGGCGAGTGTCTGACAGCGGCGGAGCGTGGGCTCGTCGAGGTGGGCGGCACGGATGTGCAGGACGCCGATGCGGTCCGCCCCGTCCTTGAGGGGGAACCAGAGACTGAGCGCGTCGGGGCCGGCCTCGACCAGCCGCAGGGTGTCGGAGCGGTAGGCCTCGCCCGCGACGGTGGAGTCGACGTCGAGTATGGGCCCTCCGGTGAGCGGAACGAGCAGGCGTTGTTGCAGGTCCACCAGGTGCACGGTGATCTTGCCGAGGCCGATCGCCGCTCCGTAGCGGTCGGCGGCCTCCAGAACCTCCAGGGGCGCGCACCCGTGCACGGATCTGACGAGCTCCTGGAACAGTCGCTCGCTCTCGCCGAGCGAGATCACCTTTTCGCCGCCCTCTTCCACGAGCTCACCCCCGATGGTCCCCGTACCCCGAAGTTCTCAGTGTCGCATCGGGTACCCGGCTGGCCCAGGGTTCGGCCTCGCGTGTCCCTTAGCAGGTCAAAACACCCCTTTCGGCTTTCCGTGCCACCTGGAGTCAACATTGGTTGACTTTTTCGGATGGTCAACCTAGGTTGACACAACGGGGCTCGAAGCCTTCGGTCCGCACACGACCCACCCGCCCCGGTCCGAGTCCCGCCCCGGTCACCGGAAGGCGCGGGCACCCGCCAGGCCAAGAACCCGACCACACCGGTCCACCGACCCGAGGAGACCCGATGAACACCACCTTCGACGACCCCGCACCAGAACCCGGACCCGAGGACCCGCACGCCTGGACGGCGCGCGGCTTCGCGGTGGCCGAGGCCCGCAGATGGATCGACGCCGGGTTCGCCCTGGACGCCGCAGAACGGTGGCGCGAGCGCGGGGTGTACCGTCCCGCCCCGGCCCGGACCCGGCGGGCCGCGGGGCTGACCCCCTACACGGTCGGTCCGGCGCTGCGGGCCGGGATGAACCCGGGCGAGGCCGTTCGCCGGCACGAACTCGGCTACAGCCGGGCCGAGGCCGCCGAGCGGCACCTGGCCGGGGAGCGGCCGCACCCCAAACGGGTGTTCGCGAGGCTGCTCCGGTGTCACCGGGACCGTGACCTGGACCTGGACGACGCCGAGGCCGAGACGATGTACGCACTGCTCCGCGCGGGGGTGCGTCCCGCCGCGGCCCGCGCCTACCTGGACGCGGGCTGGCGCGGCCGGGAGCCGGTGCCGTGGGCGCGTGCGGGGGTGAACGCCGCCCAGGCCGTGCTCTACCGGTCGCTGGGTCTCACCCCGAAGGAGGCGGCCCGTTCGGCCGGGACCGGGCAGGACGCCGAGGAACTGCTGCGTACCTGGTGGGACGCGGGGGTGCCGCGCCCGGACGTGGCCGCCTGGGTGGCCGCCGGGTTCTCCGCCGAGGAGGCCGCGAGCGCCGTGGCGGCGGGCCGCACCGTGGAACAGGCCGCGGTGCTGCGCGCCCTGGGCGGCCGGGAGCCGGACGCGTGAGCGCCGGACCGGAGGTCCCCGGGCGCGGGCCGGGCCCCGGACGGGGACACCGGCCCCGCCTCAACGCCTGGCGCGGGTGCCGGCCCGGCCGCCCTCCCGGGTGGGCGCTTCCGGGGTGAACGCACCCACCGCATGGGCCGCCCCCCTCCCCTCGGAGCGGGCCACCACCCGGCCGCCGTGCAGCCGGAGGGCGGTCTCGGTGTCGTCGTCGGGCTCGGCCGCCCCTGCGGCAGCGGCCACGGCCGGGTCGAGGACGATCCGCGGCCGTGCCCAGGCCCGGTCCGGGAAGGAGTGGGACAGGCAAACGCGCAGTTCGGCCAGGACCAGCCGGACCAGCGGCAGGAGTTCGGCGGGCTCGGCGGTGACCGGGACGACGGTGACCGGAACCCCCTCCGGCACGGCGCGCAGGGCCTCCTCGACCGCCTCCAGCCGGTGCAGGCCCAGTACGGTCACGACGCCGTCGTCGACGGGGACCCGCTCCCCGTGCAGGGTGTCCAAGGCGGTGGGCGCGGCCCAGGGCTCGTCCACGGGCCGGGCCGCCGGGACGTGGGCGATGTGCGGGAGCGGCCAGCTGTCGTCCAGGTCCAGCCCGGCGAGGCGTTCGCAGGAGCGGATGACCGTGAAGGGGTCGGTGAACCCGGGTGCGGCGGCGGCCAGCTGCCCGGCCCCGTGCAGGGTGGTCAGGACGCTCTGGGCGGCCCGGACCCGACGCCGGCCGGCTTCCTTCCCCGCGTCGGGGCGCTCGGGTTCGAGGTGTTCCAGTGCCAGTGCCAGCAGCACCGCACGCAGGGACGTGAGCTGCGCGTACACCCTGCTCACCCGGGGGTCGGCGGTGACCTCGGCCATGAGCTCGGTGCCGACGCGCTCGTCGGTCCCGGTGAAGGGCAGGCGGGCCACCCAGGCGCGGGCGAAGGCGCCCAGCGCCTCCTCGACGAGGACACCGTCGGCGGTCTCGCCCAGCGGCGCCCGTTCGGCGGAGTCGGCCAGAACGGCCAGGTAGAGGGCGCGCTTGCCCGGGAAGTTGGAGTAGACGGCGCCCCGGGTGAGGTCGGCGCGGTCGGCGATGCGGTCGATCTTGGCCTCCCGGTAGCCGCGCTCGGCGAACTCCTCCCGGGCCGCCGTGAGCACGCGTGCCCGGTTGCGTTCCTGCTGCTGTGCCCTGCTGAGCCGAACCATCTTCCTCCTTGCCGCGGTGTCCCCATCCTACGTTGAGATACCAGCAGCACTCAGATACGGTTAACATCCAAATGACATCAACATCTGAAATCTCCGGAGGGTGGCGTGAGCCGTGACTGAGTACGCGTTCCGAGCCGAGGGACTGGTCAAACGGTTCGGGAAGACCACCGCGCTGGCCGGGGTGGACCTGGCGGCCCGCCCCGGCTCGGTCCTCGGGGTACTGGGCCCCAACGGCGCCGGGAAGACCACCGCCGTCCGCATCCTCGCCACCCTCGCCCGCCCCGACGGGGGCACCGCCTCCGTGGGCGGCTTCGACGTGGTGCGCCAGGCCGCGCGGGTGCGCCGCCTGATCGGACTGACCGGCCAGCAGTCGATGGTCGACGATGAGCTCTCCGGCCGGGCCAACCTGGTGCTCATCGGCCAACTCCTGGACCTGCGCCGCACCGAGGCCGCCGCCCGGGCCGGCGAACTCCTGGAGCGCTTCGAACTCACCGAGGCCGCGAACAGGCCCGTCGCCACCTACTCCGGCGGGATGCGCCGCCACCTGGACCTGGCGGCCTGCCTGGTGGGGCGGCCCCGCGTGGTCTTCCTCGACGAGCCCTCCGTGGGTCTGGACCCGGGCAAGCGCGAGGAACTGTGGCGGATGGTCCGCGAACTCACCGCCGAGGGCACCACCGTCCTGCTCACCACCCAGTACCTGGAGGAGGCCGACGCCCTGGCCGACGACATCGCGGTGATCGACCACGGCCGGGTCATCGCCGAAGGCACACCCGCCGAACTCAAGCGCGTGGTGGGCGGGCAGGCCGTCTCACTGCGGACCACCGACCCCGAACGGAGCCAGGCAGCCGCCGCCGTCATGGAGCGGGTGGCGGGCCGCGCGCCCGAACGCACCCGGCAGACCCTGTCCGTCCCGGTCGAGAGCGACACCGCGGCCTGGGAGATGGCGGCGGGCTTGCGGGAGCGGGGGATCTCCGTCACCGAGTTCTCGCTGCACCTGCCCGGCCTCGACGAGGTGTTCTTCGCGCTCACCGGCACCGGCCGCACGTCCGCGACCCCCTCGGCCCCGGTCGGCACGGGAACCTCCCCCACGAACGGGACAGACCCCTCACCCCCAGTCGGCCCAGCGCCCTCGGACGCAGGCAAGGAGACCAGCGCATGAGCGCCCCCACCGTCGACACCGCGGGCACCACGGCGCCCCGCCGCCCCGCCCCGCTGCTGCGGCACAGCCTCGTCCTGGCCCGGCGCAGCCTGGCCAAGTCCCTGCGCAACCCGGGTTCGCTGGTCAACGGCGTGATGACCCCGGCGCTGTTCATGGTCCTGTTCGTCTACCTGTTCGGCGGATCGGTGTCCGGCTCCACCGACGCCTACCTCCAGTACCTCTTCCCCGGCGTACTGGTCATGGGTGCGGGCATCGCCGGGATGCTCTCGTCCGGGCTGACCATCAACATCGACATGAAGAAGGGTGTGTACGACCGCTTCCGGAGCCTGCCGATCGGCCGCTCCGCCCCGCTGCTGGGCTCGGTCCTCGCCGACCTGGTCCGCTACCTGATCACGGTGCTGATCCTGTTCGCGATCGGTTTCCTCATGGGATTCCGGGTCGGGACCGACCCGGCCTCCGCGGTGGCCGCCTCGGCCCTGGCCATCGGGTTCGGCTTCGCCCTGAGCTGGGTGATGGTGTTCCTGGGGGTGCTGCTGCGCGACGAGAGCGCCGTCATGGCGATCACCTTCGTCTCGATCCTGCCTCTGCTGCTGGGCACCAGCATGGCCGCGCCGGTCGACACCCTGCCCGGCTGGCTCCGGGCCTGGGCCGGGATCAACCCGGTCACCCACACGATGGACGCCGCCCGGGCCCTGCTCACCGGCACCCCGGCGGGCGACTCCGTCACCCTCACCCTGGTCTGGTCCGCGGCGCTGGTGGCGGTGTTCGCCCCGTTGTCCGTGTGGGCCTTCAACCGCGAACGCTGACCCGGGTGCGGCCCGGCCGGGCAAGGGCACTCTCCCGGGCCGCCACCCGCGTGCGCCGGTTCCGCCCCGGACGTGCTCCCCACGTACTCCGGGGCGGGTACCGCCTGTCGCCGTTCACCGCGCTCCCCTACGCTGACCCCGCCGGTCCGAACCCCCGGCCCCGCCTTCCGGACGGGGGACGGGGAACGAGAGGAGTCGCGTTGAGCGTCAAGCACCACCACGTCGAGGTGAACGGCCTCCGCCTGCACGTCGCCGAACAGGGCGAGGGCCCACTGGTCCTGCTCCTGCACGGCTTCCCCGAGAGCTGGTACTCCTGGCGGCACCAGTTCGGCCCCCTGGCCGAGGCCGGGTACCGGGTGGTCGCACCCGACCAGCGGGGCTACGCCCGCAGCGACCGCGCCCCCTCCGCCGAGGAGTACACACTCCCCCACCTGGTCGGCGACGTCACCGCGCTGATCGGGGCGCTGGGCGCCGAGAACGCCGTGGTGGTCGGCCACGACTGGGGCGCGCCGGTCGCCTGGACCACCGCGCTGCTCCGCCCCGACCTCGTCCGCGGCGTCGCGGGGCTGAGCGTGCCGCCGCTGCCGCCCGCGGGCATGCCCTCCATCGGGGCCTCCCGGCACATCTACGGTGAGGGCTACTACCAGGTCTACTTCCAGGAGCCCGGGAAGGCCGACGCCGAACTCTCGGCGGACCCGGCCTCGACCCTGCGCCGCGTCCTGGTCGGCGCGTCCGGAGCCAACGAACCCCGGCCCTGGGTCGTCCCCGAGGGCGGTGCCCTGCTCGACGCCATGCCCGAACCCACCGGACTGCCCGACTGGCTGACCCCCGAGGACATCGCCGTCTTCGCCGAGGACTACTCGGCGCCGGACGCCTTCACCGGACCGCTCGACTGGTACCGCAACATCGACCGCAACCAGGGCCTCATGGCGGCCTTCCAGGGCCTGCGCATCGAGGTCCCCGCCCTGTACGCGCTGGGCGACAAGGACATGGTCAGCATCCTCGAGGGCGTGCCCGAACTCCGCCGGGCCCTGCCCCTGATCGCGCCGAAGCTGCACGCCGACATCACCCTGCCCGGCTGCGGCCACTGGACCCAGCAGGAGCGCCCCGACGAGGTCAACGCGGCCCTCCTGGACTTCCTCGCCGCCCTGTAGAAGGCACCTGTACAGGACAGCGGGCAGGCCCCGGACCGGGTGTCCGGGACCGGCCCGCCCCGAAGCCGCCGCCCGCGGATCCGGGGCGGGCCGGTCACACGCGGTCGCTCTTCTCCACCGGCTCGGGCTCCGGTTCCCGGGCCGGTCGGACGGTGCGCGCGGCCGGGGTCAGCAGCACCGCGACGAGCACCAGGACCAGAACCAGAAGCATCGCCTGACGGAGCCCGAAGTGCTCGCCCACGATCCCCAGAACAGGCGGGCCCACGAGGAAGGCGATGTAGCCGATGGTGGCGGCGAAGGCGACCCTGGACGCCGTCTCGGCTCCTGTGGTCTCCCGCCCGGTGTCGCCCGCCGCGGAGAGTGCGACGGGGAAACCGAGCGAGGCTCCCAGGCCCCAGAGGAGCACCGAGGCCACGACGGCCGGCTGGTGGTCGACGAAGACGACCCCCGCCATCCCGACGGCTCCGACCAGCGCGCTGGCGGCCAGGACCGCGGCGCGACCGAACCTGTTGACGAACACGCCGCCGACGAAACGGCCCAGTGTCATCGCCAGGGCGAACACGGCGAAGGCCGCCGACCCCCAGGCCGCGTCGAACCCGTGCCCGTCGACCATGATCAGCGGGAGCCAGTCGTTGGCCGTTCCCTCCGCCATCGCCAGGGCCAGGATGACGCCGCCCAGGAGGAGCAGCCGGGTGTCCCGCCACGGGGCCGCCACGGGGGCGGGCGCGACGGCGCCGCGGTCGACGGCCTCCCTGCGGCCGAACCCGGCGGGGATGTCGCGGACACACAGCGCCAGACCGGCCACGATGACGGCGCTCATGAGGGCCAGGTGGGCGACCACGGGGAACCGGAGCACCGTCATGAGCATGCCGAAGCAGGCGCCGACGAACGTCCCCAGGCTCACCAGTTTTCTTAGTGATCCCTGGTTTTCCTCAGTTCTGCTTCGGGTGGCCTGGAGGCGCTGACCGCTGGGTTTGGCTGAAACCTCCACCCTTTGTCACTCCCTCCTGCCATGATTCGAACATGTCCACCCCTTTCCCGGCCCACAGCCGACCTCTGGCCGGGGCGGCCACCCCGGCCGTCCGCCCCGGCCAGGGTCCGCCGGTCCGGGCCGTGCGGGGTGGTGACCGGTGAGCCGCAAGATCCCACTCGCCCAGGGCCAGACCTGCCGCACCGCCTGCGTCCGCGCGCTCGTCCACTCCGGCGTGGATGAGAGGACCGGCGAGGTCCTGACCGCTTCTGCCCTGGCCGAACGTGTGGGCTGGTGCACCGACCTGACGATCGGTATGGTCTCCCGCCTCCTCAGCGAGCACTTCAACACCACCGACGTGGACACCCTGACCGCCGGGGCCGATGCCCAGGGCCGCAGACTCCCAGCGAACGCGTGGATGGCCCTGCGCCGCCTGGGCTGGACCACCGCACCGCCCCAGGGTGTGCGGGTCAACGACCGGATCGTGCGCATGGCCCAGGAGAAGGCCGGACGCGTCTTGCGGTCGGTGCAGTGGCGCGCCGATGTGGTCACCGCAATCCTGGCCACCTGGCCCGCTGATCCGAAGAAGCGCACTGAAGCCGAGTGGAAAGCGGTACGCGCCGCGATCCCGGGCGGCGAGCACCTGCCCTCCAGCCTCATCAAGTCCCGCACCCGACAGATCGCCACCTTCGAGCGCAAGAACGGCCGTCTCCCGGCTGATGTGTTCGAGCTGGAACCATCGCCGGGTGTGGCGCGGATGCTGCTGCTGGCCGCCTGTGACGGGCAGCAGGCCACCATCGAACGCTCCGTGACCGAGCCGACCAAGGTCCTGCTGCGCTTGCAACTACCGACCCGCCCCGACCCCGCCTCCTACCGGGACTGGACGTGGGTGGCCTGCCCCCTGAACCTGCCGCCCACCGTCCCGGCGAACGCCGTACTCCACCTGCCCACCCTGCGCACCGTCGGCGGGAAGGTACGCGCTGATCTGGCCTACACCCACCCCGTTCCCCAGGCCCAGCGCTCGGGTCACTCCGTGGCCCTGGGTGTGGACTGGGGACTGAACACCCTGCTCTCGGCGGGCGCGGCCCGGCTGGGCGAGGACGGGCGCATCACCGCCCTGGGCGCGGGCGCCCAGTTCCGGGCCGGGGGTGTGCTGGCCAAGCAGGACCGGCTGCGCAAGCAGTCCGAGCGCCTGCACGCCAAGACCGACCAGTACGCTCGGCTCGCCGATCCCGCCCTGGAGGGCAAAGCCCTCGTCCTGGCCGAGGAGATCGAGCACGTTTCACAGCGCCGCTCCCATCTCAACGACGCCTTGGCCTGGAGCGCTGCCCGCTGGACGGTGGACCAGGCCGTTGCCGCGGGGGCCACGGTCATCTACCTGGAGGACCTGAGGTCGATGGAAGCGGGCGGCATGGGCCGCACGCACAACACCCGCCT
>NZ_ANBA01000020.1 GCF_000341085.1 Nocardiopsis ganjiahuensis DSM 45031
GTCCCAGACCGTGCGCGGGCGCATCGCTGAGCGGATGCGGCACCTGGCCGCCGAGGTCGGTATCGCCGTGGTGAGCGTCCCGGCTGAGAACACCTCCCAGCACTGCCCGCACTGCCTCACCCGGCTGCGGCACCGCAAAGCCCCCGACAGGCCCACCACACCAGGCTGGAAATGGGCCATCTGCCCGAACACCGGCTGCGGGTGGCAGGGCGACCGCGACCACGGAGCCTGGCGACGCATCGCCGCACGCGGCCTGACCCACCAGGCCAAGACCGTCGTGGACAAGACCAGCAACACCATGGTGATCCGCACGGTCATCGACAAGCTCGAAGCCAAGGCAGTCATCAGCACGGCCGCCCCGAAAGCCAGCCGGAAAGACCGGTCCAAGACCGGACCCACCCGGCCCCGAACCCACCCTCCCGCGCCCAGGCGACGCGGGATTCCCTCCCCTGCCAGGCCCCAAAGCCCAGCCGGAAAGCGTCCGGAGGGACACGCACCAACGGACCGGCCAGGGCTGCCCCGCGCAGCCCACCGGCACCAGGGCGTGAGCACGATCAGCACACCCACCACCAGCCGACATCGGCCACGCGGAGCAGCGCTGGGCGCGGGATTCCATCTCCACGCTCACGCCACCCCGCCCAGGTGGGCAGAACCCGCGCCAGACCTTACGGTTCGCATCGGCTCACTTAACTGATCAGAGACGCTGAAGAAGCCGTGCATGGCGGGCATGACCGACCGCAGGAACAGGCGGTCCACGTCGGCGCCCTCGACGTTCATGGCGACCTCACCGCAGCCCATGCCGAGCCCGAAGCAGGCCAGCCCGACCGCGACCAGCACCGCCCTGGAAAGCCGGGACGGGACAGCCGCCACCCTCTGAGGGCCTCCGCAGGCGGTCAGGCCGCAGCACCTGTCGAATCAGAGGGAAGACTTTCCCGTTTCCGGCCCTCGGGGACAGCAAGAGCTGGGAATACCTCACCCACCACTCCCAGAGGGCGAGTGGCGGAGGGGCGGGGGAAGGTGCGCGAGTCGCGACCGGCGCACCGCTCCGAGAACACCCCGGTCCCGCGAGAGCAGGAGGCGATCCGATGAACGCTCCCACACCACCGGACCACGCGATGGACAGCCCGGGCCCCGACGACAGGGGGATGTCCCTGGGATCGGTGCCGCCCCGTGTGTGGGTGGGGCTGGCCCTGCTCGTCGTGGCCGTCCTCTTCGTGGCCCAGAACCGGGACGGGACCGAGATCCAGATCCTCTTCGTCTCCCTGACCGCGCCGCTGTGGGCCACCCTGACCGTCGCCGTCGGCGTCGGCGTGCTCATCGGGCTGCTCCTGCGCCCGTCCGAGCGCAGGAAGCGCAAGGCGTCCAGGAAGTAGCCGCTCTCCGCTCCCCGCGGCCGGCTTCGGGGAGCGGAAGGCGGGCTCAGCCGCCGACCCGCCCGACGTGGTCCCTCTCCCCCACGGTCGTCTCCACCACCACCCGGAACTGGTCGGGGATCCGTCCGCGCAGGTCTCCCAGGAGAACGTCCACCGGGGGCGGGGACTCCTGGACCCTGACCTCGACGTGGATCGTCCGCGAGGCCACGGTCACGTCGGTCACCGACGCGTTCGGCTGCTCCGAGATCCACCGGTCGGCCGCCTCCTCGGCCCGGTTGGCCCACACCGCCAGCAGGACGGTGGCGGCGGTGTTGGCGATCAGGGGCACGAACACGACGGCGAACAGCACGCCCAGGCTGAGACGCGCCTTGCGCGCTGAACGCCGGTCCCGCTCCTTGCGGGGCTTGCCGTGCCCGGAGGCGGCGAACACCACCATGCCGGCGAAGACCAGTGCGAGCAGGTTCGACAGGAACAGGACCAGCGCGCCCAACGACAACCACAGCGCGCCCTGACCGAGGCACACGCCCACCACCACCAGCGGCGGCACCAGCGAGATGGCGATGGCCACGCCGGGCAGGACCGCGGCGACGTCCTTCCTCGACAGCCCCACCGCCCCGGCCGCCCCTGTGGCCAGAGCCGCGACCAGGTCCAGCACACCGGGGGAGGTCCGCCCCGCGACCTGGCTGTTCCCCATCAGGTCGTACCCGCTCGGGACGATCACCGAGAACAGCACACCCACACCGATCACCAGCAGGCAGCCGAAGGTCACTGTCCGGACGGCATCCGTGGGCTGCTGCCGGACAATGCTCAGGGCGATGCACATGATCGGGGTGGACAGGGGCGCGATGATCATCGCGCCGATCACCGTGGCCGTGGAGTCGGTCAGCACTCCCCCGGCGGCGATGAGCGCCGACAGGGTCAGCATCGTCCAGAACGCCGATCTCTTGGCTCTGCTGTCCCCCGTCGACAGGTCGAGATCGTGGGCCAGCTCGCTCAGGGAGCGCAGCTGCGTGGCGGGGAGGACACGTTCGAGGATTCCACTGAGCATGGCCTGAGTATCGCGATGAAAGCCCCGCTGAGCACCGAAGACACGACGTGGGCGCGGGAAGGTTCGATCGGGAGAGGAATCGCCCGGGGATGCAGGTGGAGATCCCCGGCCGCGGAGAGCGGTGTGGGGACTCGGGTTCCAGCAGTAGGGTTCTGCGTGGTCGACCCGCTGACTCTCGTCAGGGGGTCGCCCGGCCCGGGTCGGTGATTGGTGCACCGACCCGGGCACTGTGTTTTTCGGGGGTGCGCCCGGGTGCCCATGGCTCCTGTTCAGGTGCGGACACTGGAGGGGGCAGACAGCACCCTGCACCAGCTCGTGTTCATCGAAGCCGTGTCGGGCACGGTGGTCCCGGTGGGGCGGGGTCTGCGGGTCTCCGTAGGAACCCGGTGAGAAAGCCGGTCTCCCCGAACCCGTCGCCTGGCCGGAATGCGGCGGCGCGGAGGATGAAGAAATTTTTCCTCCTTGACCTCCTCTGACGTAGTTCACCGACATATGGGATGAATCCGCGCCCCCGCAACGGGTAACCGCACCGTGGGGACTCGCAACCCCCCGCTCTGCGAGAAAGGACCCGTATGCACTTCCCCCGAACCCTCATCCGACTCGCGGCCGCCGTGGCCGCAGCCCTGTTCCTGAGCGTGCTCGCCCCCGCGGGCGCCTCGGCCGACGACCTGTCCGTCGCCAACATCAACCTGCGCACGCCCTTCGACTGCGGTCAGGTCTGGAACGCCAACACCCGGACCAACCACAACCCGCAGTTGTCCGTCGACTTCCAGCGTTCGTCCGCCCTGGGGCAGAGGGTGCGCTCCAGCGCCCCTGGCACCGTGACCACGGTCGCCAACCTGGGCAACCAGAGCTACGGCCGCTACATCGTCATCAACCACGGCAGCGGCATCACCACCCTGTACGCCCACCTGCAGACCCAGTCGGTGTCGGTCGGTGACAGCGTCTCCACCGGAACCGTGATCGGCACCGTTGGCAGCACCGGCGGATCGACCGGACCGCACCTGCACTACGAGCAGCGCGTCAACGGCTCGGCCGTGCGGGTCGTGCTCAACGGAGTGGCGATCCGCTACTACGGAAACACCACCATCACCAGCAGCACCGGCTGCTGACAACCGTCCGCCCCGCTCCTCCAGGGGCGGGGCGGGCCCTCACTCCAGTGGTCAGGGCGAGGGCCGCGCCGAGCACTCCGCAGAGGATGGGCCTCTGTAATCGCGGACGGGACCTCATCGCCGGTATCCATCCGTTCTCCTCGGGCAAGCACCAACGGGGCGGGATGAACACCCCCGGCCCTGACGGCTCCGGACGGTGAACCGCTGTGGATCTCCTGATCACCAACCGGGGCAACGCACGACACCAAGCGGCCCGCAGGTGGAAGATCACCGAACTGCACCCGTGCTTCAGTTCCGAAAATCAGGATGAAGTCTACTCAATCTGTTGGCCACGGCCACTCTACAAATTTTTTATCACAATCGAAGGACTGAGCAACGACATCACACTCCACTTCCCCTGACACAAGACCGTACAAGTATGCACTCACAGACATCTTGTGCTCATCCCACCAACCCTCTCTTGCTTGCGCAACAATGGTCCACTCACTCGGAGGACCGTTCACATACCAGTAGAAGTCGCTCCCATTGTAATCTTTCCCCCACTTCAACAACCCCGGGACTTTCGGGTAAAAGTTGAACACATAGAAATGACCCCCCAACGGAGAGCCGTCCTGCCTGTGTGGTTCTGCAATCTCCGCAGGATTCTCAACATAAAGGTCTGTAAATATTTCCTCGCTTTCCTGGGTGGCCTCCAGGAGACCTTGATCCCCTGGAGTACCGGGTCGGGGCGAGACCAGAGAAATCGGGCCGAGGTTGAAAGTAAAATACTCCGAAACCAATGATTTATAGTCCTCGGGCAGGAACAAACCCAGCGATTTCTCCACCCCTCCCCACGACACCGGTTTTTTATTCGGAACCGAACTCTCCCCGACAAGTTCCATGATTTTTTTCACGCAATCCACACGAAACCCTTTGTTGTATACCGACCGGCCAGGACGGCGATCAGATTGGGGCCGACTCCTCGACAGGTGAGAATGGGCACCTTATTTGCCATTCCCCGCCCAAGACTGAAACCCACATCACACAGGGACCACCAAGCCCCAGGACGCGATCAGGCGCCACCAGCCCTGCGCTCCTTTTCGCCTTCGCGTTCGGAGCCTAAGGTTGCATCAGAAAATAACCTTCTATTTCAGTCAATCTTTCCTCACTGGGAAGCGCAGGCGACCAACCCGAGGATTCGGCATGGCGAACAAAGCGTCCAGGAAGCCGAACGTTGTACTCACGGACGTAGTAGGAAAGGTCTGAGGGCCACATCCAGATCCCATCGGTGCGAACCGCCAGGGAACCGATCGCAGCGCGATCCTCGGACAGCATGTCGAACAGCACCTGAGTGGCTGCCGCGACGACCGTCCCTTGGTCCAGGTACCACGCGACGCGTTCCTTCAGCGCCTCTTCCCCTTGCGACACATGGGATTCCAGTCTCTCCCCGTGGGCATCACCGTGCGGAAGTTCCTGAAAGAAACCTACTTTCTCCACCGACCTCAAGTCGCCCTCCCGGTCCGAACGTTCTCCTTGAATCAGGTGCCAGGCTCTTCTCGGCGCTACCGCACCGATGAAGAGCGCGCCATGGCCTCCCACCCGCAGCGTATCCGCAGGAGCGATGACGTTGACACCGAGCCTGTTCGAACAGTTCTTCGCGGGCAACGCTTGGGAGAACCGGTCGAGCAGATCAGTACAGCCGGATGTCTCTTCCGGTGCACGAAGGATCACGCATCACCCATGGGCGAATCCACGAGGGCCGAACTGCCTGCCGAAGTGCCGAGAACGGTATTCGGAATCCCCTGCACCACTACGCTCTGAAAGCCTTCCCGGGGTTTCGTTCTCGCATGATCGACGGCGAAAGGGCCTCAGCTTCCATGCCGCCGCCCCGGGGAACAGTTGTGGTTGAGGACACCGTTTCCTCCTCGGGCTCCCGGGCTAGGCACTCTTCCAGGGTCTCCCCCCGGCTCGTTTCGGCCGGATGGCGCCGCGGGATCCCGGAACGGACGCGAGCGACACGGAAGTGAGGCAACCTTGGGCGGATCCTCCGATCTGCTGAACGTCGGCCCCGCCTTGGCGGTCGCCATCGCGGTGGCGGTGCTGGCAGCGGCGGGTGTGTGCGTGGCGGCCCGGCTCGGCCACGGCCTCGCCGTCCTGCGCGCCGGTGCGCGGGCGGCGCTCCAGTTGGGCGCGGTCTCGCTCGTCATCGCGGCGGTGGTCTCCTCCGGGCCGCTCACCCTGTGCTTCGTCGCCGTGATGCTGGCCGTGGCGTCGTGGACGGCGGGGCGCCGCATCACACCGAGTCGGCGCGGCCTGTGGGCGTTCCTGCCGATCTGCGTCCCGGTCGTTCCGCTGGTCGCGGTGCTCCTGGCGACCGGGCTCACCCCGTGGACCGGGCTGGCGGTCATCCCCCTGGCGGGGATCCTCACCGGAGGGGCGCTGACCGCCACGGTCCTGGCCGGGCGCCGGGTGACCGAGGAGCTTCGCACGCGCGGCGGCGAGGTCGATGCCGCGCTGTCCCTGGGGATGCTTCCGCGTGAGGCCGCTCTGGAGATCGGCCGACCGGCCGCCTCCTCGGCTCTGCTCCCCGCCCTGGACCAGACGCGCACGGTCGGGCTGGTGACCCTGCCCGGGGCGTTCGTCGGAATGCTGCTCGGCGGCGCCGGCCCCTTCGAGGCGGGCGCGGTCCAGGCGTTCGTTCTCGCCGCCCTGTTGCTCGTCGAGAGCGTGGCGATCGTGCTCACCCTCGAACTCGTCGCCCGCGGCTCCATCCCGCACACCGCGCCCGCCTGACCGCGTTCCCGCGATCGAGGGGAGCAGGCCGTGCCCGGCGCCCTGTTCACCCGCCGTTGGACTGGCGGATCCCCTCACCGAGCGCTTCGAACCGGTAGACGAAACCGCCGTCCTCACCGCTGACGGTCATGTACGCGTCGGTGGTCCCAGGTTCGATGGCGATGTTGGTGGCCGAGTCCAGCCCTCCGGCGGCGTCGGCGGGGACGCTGACGGTGGTGAGGTGCCGGCCGGTCGGGCCGTACACGTAGATACTCGGCTGCCCGTGGACGGCCTGGTAGACGTTGCCCTCGGCGTCGACGGCGTTGGAGTCGATCTGGCTCTCGCCGCCGTCGAAGTGGAGGGCGGGGTGCGCGGTCTCCACCTCGGTCCGGTCCTCGTCGAGGGTGAGGTGGTCGACGCGGTTGGCCGCGTACTGGCTGACCCACAGAGCGGAGAAGTCCTCGTTGAACGAGATGCCGTTCGGCGCGGGGAGCTCGTCGGCGAGGACGGTCGCCTCCGCTGTCTCGCGGTCGATCCTGACCACCCGGCCCTGGGGCTCCCAGTACGGGTCCGAGAAGCCCGTGGTGTCGCTGACGTACATGTTCCCGTCCTCGTCGAAGGCCAGGTCGTCCGGGAGCATCGGCTTCCCGTCGACCTCACCGGAGAAGAACGTGGTGGGGTCCTCGCCCTCGGAGGTGATGCTGTCGATCCGGCCGCCGGCGATGTCCGTGAGGTACAGGCGGTCGTCGTGGGGGCTGAACTGGGCGGAGGTGTACGCGCTGGTCTCGTTGGTGAAGACCGGGGTCACCTCCTGGGTGCCGGTGTCCACGCGCAGGACCTTGGGCTCTCCGGGCGGAGCGGTGACGTCGACGAGGAGGAGGGTGCCGTCCGCGGCGAAGGCGGGCCCTTCGAGCAGGGTCATCCCCGTCTCCTCGTGGACGGAGGTCACCTGGACCAGGAGTTCGGCCGTGCGTTCCGTCTCCTGCTCGTCGTGTTCGCCGACAGCGGTGGAGCACCCCGCGACGGCGCTGGTCAGGGCGAGTGCCGGGAGCAGGCGGGTGATCGCTGTGCGGCGGGCGGCGCGTCGGTTCGGTGCCATGCTGCTTCCGTTTCGGTGGTGAGGGAACGGAACCCGCCCGGGACGGCTGCTACGGGCGGGTTCCGTGGTCGGTGGTTCCGGGGAGGACCGTGAGATCCGGGGGCGCCGTGGGCCCGCGGGTCTACGGCTTGGGGACCAGGACCTCGTCCATGCGGTGCTTCCGCCACTCCGCGAGCAGCCGGTGGAAGGCCACAGGGCCGGGGCTGTACGAGGAGCCGCCCGGGGTGCCGGCTCCTTCGCGGTTGTAGTAGCCGGGAGTGCACTCGGACTGGAACGCGGAGTTGTCGCGCGCGGTCTCCCGGAGGGTCCGGGCCCACTCGTCGGCCGCTTCCTGGGTGGGTTCGATCGCGCGGGCGCCGGACTTGATCCCCTCCGCGATGACGGCGGCGATGTGCTCGGCCTGCTCCAGGAGGATGTGCGCGAAGTTCACCGAGTTGGCGTTCTGCAGCGGGCCCAGGTGGAAGAGGTTCGGGAACCCGTTGCTGTAGAAGCCGTGCAGCGTGCTCGGCCCGTGGCCCCAGGACTCGAGCAGGCTCCGGCCGCCGCGGCCGCGCACCGGCAGCGTGCCGGAGAGCACGCCGGAGACGCCCACCTCGAACCCGGTGGCGAAGATGACGCAGTCCACCTCGTACTCGGCCTCGCCCACGATGATCGAGTTCTCGGTCATCCGGGTGATGCCGCCGTGGTCCGCGGTGTCAACGAGGGTGACGTCGGGCCGGTTGAAGGTCTGGAGGTAGTGGTCGCTGAAGCAGGGCCGCTTGCACATGTAGCGGTACCAGGGCTTGAGCGCCTCGGCGGTGGCCGGGTCGGTGACGACCTCGTCGACGCGCGCCCGGATCCGGTTCATCTTCCGGGCGTCGGCGAGCTCGTCGGCCCGTTCGCGTTCCTGCGGGGACACGCTCTCGTCGAGCGCACCGGTGATCATCTTGCGCTGGAGCCGGGCTGTGGACGTCCAGCCGTCCTGGATCAGGTCGGTCCCGACCGGTTCGCCGGAGACGATGCGGAGGAAGTTCTCCATGCGCTCGCGCTGCCAGCCGGGTTCCAGGGAGGCCGCCCACTCCGGGTCGGTGGGCCGGTTGTCGCGCACGTCCACCGAGGAGGGGGTCCGCTGGAACACGTACAGCTGCTCGGCGTCGCGTCCGACGTGCGGGATGACCTGGACCCCTGTGGCGCCGGTGCCGACGACGGCGACCCTCTTGTCGGCCAGGCCGGTGAGGCCGCCGTTCTGGTCGCCGCCGGTGTAGCCGTAGTCCCACCGGCTGGTGTGGAAGGTGTGCCCCTGGAAGGTCTCGATCCCCGGGATGCCCGGGAGTTTGGGCTGGGTGAGCGTGCCCGAGGAGGTGATGACGAACCGGGCGCGCATCCGGTCGCCGCGGTCGGTCTCGACCACCCACTCGTCCGTCTCGTCGTCCCAGTCCAGAGCGGTGACACGGGTGTGGAAGAGGGCGTCCCGGTACAGGTCGAAGGTCTCGGCGATCGCCACGGCGTGCCGGCGGATCTCCTCACCGGGGGCGTAGCGCCACTGCGGGACGGAGCCGACCTCCTCCAGGAGCGGCATGTAGGAGTACGACTCGATGTCGCAGTGGATGCCCGGGTAGCGGTTCCAGTACCAGGTGCCGCCGAAGTCACCGGCCTCGTCGGTCACGCGGATCGACCGGAGGCCCGCCTGCCGGAGCCGCGCGGCGGTGGTGAGGCCGCCGAAACCGCCGCCGATCACGAGCGCCTCGACGGTGTCCGTCAGCGGTTCGCGCTCCACCCGCGGGGTGTAGGGATCCTTGGCGTAGTAGCCGAACTCTCCGGCGGCCGAACGGTACTGGGTCGCACCGTCGGGCCGGATGCGGCGGTCGCGCTCCTTCGCGTACTTGGCGCGTAGTGCTTCGAGGTCGGTCTCGTCGAGGTGGTCGTCGATGCCTGCGGGTGCGCTGGGCGCGTTGGTCATCTGTGGTCCTCAGTGGTTCTCGGAAGGGTCGGGAGACGGGCGGGCCAGGAGTCTGCGCCCTCAGTTGTCGGGTGCGGTCGCGCCCTCCTTGGTCGGGGTGCCCTCCGGCACGGGGGCGAGCTTTTCGGAGCGGGTCCCGCGGGGGCCGTGCTCGTCGGAACCGGGCTCCTCAAGGGCGGGTTTCTCGGAACCGGCCTCCTCGGGGGCGGCCCGGTGTTTGGGCAGGAAGGCCGCGATGGCGAAGGCACCGAGCGCGGAGACCGCCCCGACCGCCAGGACCAGCCGGAAGGCACTCAGGGACGGGAGGTTCTCGCCGCCCAGGGACACGGTCATGCCGGCCAGCACCACGCCGGTGACGGCGCTGGCCACGGAGGTCCCCACGGAGCGCATCAGGGTGTTGAGGCTGTTGGCCGCCGCGGTCTCCGACCTGGGGACGGCCGCCATGACCAGGGCGGGCATGGCCCCGTAGGCCAGGCCGACCCCCGCACCGATGACGGTGGAGGCGATCATGAGCTGCCAGACCGCGGACATGAGCAGCAGGCTCAGGCCGTAGCCGAGCGCCACCAGCAGGGCCCCGGTCATCAGGGTGGTCTTGGGGCCCAGGGTGCGGGTCATGCGCGCCGAGACCGGCGACATCGCCATCATCACCAGCCCGTTGGGCGCCATGACCAGACCGGCCACGAGGACGGTCTGCCCGAACCCGTGCCCGGTGGCCTCGGGGAGCTGGATCAGCTGCGGGACCACCAGGGACATGGCGAACATGGAGAAGCCGAAGACCAGGGACGCGGAGTTGGTGAGCAGGACCTGGGGCCGGGCGCTGACGCGCAGGTCCACCAGGGGGTGCGGGGCACGCAGTTCCCACCAGCCCCACACCAGGAGCACCACCGCCGCCGCGGCGATCATCCCGCCGGGGAGGCCGCCGCTCCACCCCCATTCGGAGCCCTTGGAGACGGCCAGCAGCAGCAGGAGCAGGGCGATCGACAGGCCGACCGAGCCCGGGAGGTCGAACCGGCCGCCGGAGCGGACCCCGGAGTCCGGCACGAGGCTGCGCACCAGGACCGCACAGGTGGCGGCCAGGGCCGCGGCGGCCCAGAACAGCACGTGCCAGTCGGCCTCCTGAGCGACCAGTGCGGCGAGGGGCAGGCCGAGCGCGCCGCCCACGCCCAGGGAGGCGCTCATCAGCGCGGTCGCCCCGGGAAGCCGTTCGGCGGGCAGTTCGTCGCGCATGATGCTGATCCCCAGCGGGATCACGCCGGCCGCCAGGCCCTGGAGGGCACGGCCGACGATCATCGGCAGCAGGCTGTTCGCCAGTGCGCAGAACACAGAGCCCACCACGAGCACGGCGAGGCTGAACAGCAGCATGCGGCGCTTGCCGTACATGTCGCCGAGCCGGCCGACGGTGGGGGTGGCGACCGCGGCGGCGAGCAGGGTCGCGGTGATCGCCCAGGCGGTGTCGCCGGGTGTGGCGCCCAACAGGCCGGGAAGCACCGGCACGAGCGGGATCACCAGGGTCTGCATCAGTGAGACGACGATGCCGCTGAAAGCCAGGACCGCGACGATCACGTTCGGCCGGAGCGCCGGACCCCCTGCCGGTGGCGGACCCCCTGGGGCGGGTGGCTTCCCGGTGAGCGCCGACTCCCCTGGGCGCGGAGGTCTCCCCGCGAGAGGCGGTTCCGCTGCGGAAGTTCGGTTACGGGCGCGGTTCATCGTTCGGAGTCCCCCGTCTCGTCACGTGTGGAGCCCCAACTTTTAAGTCAGGCGCATGACTTACGATAGGACAGATGACGGAGTGCCCTCGACGCGAGGGTCCCGAAAGGGGTGGGGATCGGATGAACGGTCACACGGTGTGCCGGAGGCACAGGTCAACCCCAGTAACGTGGTGCCCATGAGCGAGAGGACGACACGGTCAGCCCGGGTCGCGGCGACCCGGGAGACGATCCTGTCGGCCGCGGAGCGACTGATCGCCGAGCACGGGGTGGCGGGGGTCTCCAACCGCCAGATCGGCCAGGAGGCGGGGCAGGGCAACAACACCGCTGTGACGTACCACTTCGGCTCCAAGGCCGGCCTGGTGCGCGCGATCGTGCGCCGGCACACCGAGCAGATCGAGTCCGTGCGCCAGCGGATGGTCCTGGCGGCGGACGGCTCCGACCAGGTCCGGGACTGGCTCGCCTGCATGGTCGAACCCTTCGCGCACCACCTCGCCCAGCTGGGGGTCCCCAGCTGGTACGGACGGTTCAGCGCCCAGGTGCTGGCCGACCCCGAGTTCCGGGAGGCCGTGTCCGGGGAGGCCCTCAACTCGCCCTCCCTGGTCAGGTCGGGCGAGGAGCTGCGCCGGTGCCTGCCGGACCTGCCGCCCGAGGTCCGCCGGGAACGCCAGGACATGGCCCGCCACCTCATGGTGCACATGGTCGCCGAACGGGAACGGGCCCTCGCGGAGGACGGGCAGGCTCCCCGGGAGTCCTGGCAGCGGTCCGCCAGCGGGCTCGTCGACGCCCTCACCGGCCTCTGGACCGCCCCGGTCACCGCTCCGGGACCGTGGACGCCGTGGGAGGCCCCGCAGCCGCAGGACGCCTGAAAATCCTCCCCGGTGCGCGCTGGTTCCGAGCCCGGCGCCGGGGCCGGTGGTACGAGCGGCGGCGGGCCGAACAGTGGCTCCCGCGAGCGAACGGGGAGCCGGGGCGGGGGCCGCCGGACTGAAGGGCCGGGGTACGGAGCCGGAATCCGGGAGCAGACCGAACACAGGCACTTCTGTGCGCCCCCTCCACCCCTCGACGGAATTCGGCCTTTCCCCTCATGCTCCCGACCTTCCCGGCACGGCCTTCGTGCACCACCCCTGTTCTGAGGGCCCCGTCCGGAGCACCGGAATTCGCCTGTCCGGCCGCCGCCGCGCCCGCGGCCTGCACCTCGGACCCTCGCCCCGCGCACCAGCACCCCGCGCGGCGCACGCCCGCGGATCCACCGGGGACTCCCCCGTTCACCCTCACCACAAGGTCCGAAAAATCCACCTTCATTCGCATCGAGCGAAAATTCGGAAACGCGGCACAAAAAGAATCACCCAACTACTCCTTTCCCGATCCTTGAGACAGCATTTTCCATTCGGGACCTTGGGCTCATGACGGCCGGTGGCATGGTGATCATGCCCCACCCCATCGAGAAGGGAAGAACATGCCCTATGGATCCGCGACAGGTTCGGGAGCCACTCTGGCCATCACCGGTTTCGCGACGGGACACCTCTGGGTCATCGCCATCGGACTGGTGCTGACGCTCGCCGGCGCGGTCCTCATCAGGCTCTCGTTCCGAGCGGACCGGGGGCCGACGGAGTGAGGAGCGGTCAGGACCCCGATGAACTGCCCCGGGCGCGATGCGTGCGGCCGGGAGCGCTCGCGGCACTGGCGGCGCTGGCCCTGTGCGGGTTCCTCTCGTGGGGGGCTCTGCACCTCGTCATGATGATCCGCCACGGCCTGGGCTCGGAGGCGAGCCTGAGCATGGTGTGGATGGCGTGCTTCGCCCTTCTGTGGTGGGTGCCCCTGGCCTGGCTCGAACGCCCCTTCCGAGCCACCGCCGAGCAGAGCGCCGAGCTCGACCGCCTGTTCGTCACGGTGCAGATCCCGGTCTACAACGAGGACCCCCGCGTCCTGGAGATGTGCCTGCGGTCGACCCTCGAACAGAGCCGCAGGGTGGACAGGGTCCGGGTCGTGGACGACGGCTCCACGGACCCGGCCACCGGCGAGGCGGTGGAGTACGCCGAGATCCGGGACCGCTTCCTGGAGCGGGCGGCCGCCGCAGGGGTGGAGGCCACCTGGGACCGGACGCCCAACCGGGGCAAGCGCTTCGCCCAGATGCACGTCCTCGCCCAGGACGACGCCGACATCTTCGTCACCCTGGACAGCGACTCGGTCATGGACCGGGAGGCGATCCGCGAGGGCCTCGCGCCCTTCGCGGATCCGAGGGTGCGCTCCGTCGCCGGGCACGTGCTCGTGCTCAACCGGGACGCGAACCTGCTGACCCGGATGACCGGCCTGCTGTACCTGCCGTTCACCCGGGGGCTGCGCAGCGCCCAGTCGGTCATGCGCAGGGTCACCATCAACTCGGGGACGCTGGCCTTCTACCGGGCCCACCTGATCCGGGACCGCGCCGGGGTCTACGAGAGGGAGACCTTCCTGGGGCGTCCGATGCAGATGAACGACGACTCCATGCTCACGTTCTACGCGCTGTTGGAAGGGGACACCGTCCACCAGCCCTCGTCGCTGGTGTTCACTCTGGTCCCCGAACGCGCGGGCCACTACTTCGGCCAGCAGATGCGCTGGATGCGCGGCACGACCGTCCGACACCTGTGGTGGTTCCGCTACATGCCGGTGCGCGGCGTGGTCTTCTGGCTCACCGTGGCCGAGTACCTCCACCTGTTCCTGGGGTACGCGATCCCGCTGCTGATCCTCGCGCACCCGGGTCTGCGGTCGGAGGCCGGGGGGATCGCCCTCGCCGCCCTGGTGATCGGAACCGCCATCTCGTACCTGATCTCGCTGCGGCTCTTCACGATCGTGCGCTCGGACGAGACGGTGGCACAGAGACTGGTGCTGTTCCTGTTCTCCCCGGTCGCCACGGCGTGGAGGCTCCTCTGCCTGAGACCCCTCTACATCTACTCGATGTTCACCTGCGGGCGCATCGCCCAGTGGGGGACCCGGGACAAGGTCGAGGTCGGCCTGTCCTCCTGAAGGACCGGAGGAACAGCGGGCAGGGAAGTGGGGTCGAGGGCCGTACCCGGCGGGTACGGCCCTCTTCCGTGTCCTCCGCCCCCGGGGCGGCCCCGCGCTAGCATCCTGGACATGGACGCCGCGGAGTGGGAGTGGGACGAGACGCTGTTCTCCGGGAGCGCCGGACACTACGGGGTCGGCCGGATGCCCTACCCGGCCGGGCTGGTCGACGCCGTCCGTGACGCTCTGGGCCTGGACGGCAGCGGGCGGCTCCTGGACGCGGGCTGCGGCCCCGGGTCCCTGACCCTGCCACTGGCCCCGCTGTTCGGCCAGGTGACGGGGGTCGACCCCGACCCCGGAATGATCGCCGAGGCACGCCGCCGTGCCGAAGCGGCGGGGATCGACAACATCCGATGGCGGCAGCTGCGCGCCGAGGAGCTCCCGGCCGACTCGGGGCCCTTCCGGGCCGTGGTGTTCGCGCAGTCGTTCCACTGGATGGACCGACCCCTGGTCGCGCACCGGGTCCGCGGAATGATCGAACCGGGCGGGGCCTGGGTGCACGTCGGCGGCGTCACACACCGGGGCGTGCCGTCCCCGACCCCGCTGCCGGATCCGACGCCGCCGTGGGAGCGGATCGAGGACCTGGTCACCCGCTACCTGGGACCGGTGCGGCGGGCGGGGCGGGGACACCTGCCCCACGGGACCCGCTCGGGCGAGGAGGCCGTCATGCGCCGGGCCGGGTTCACCGGTCCCGAACGCTTCGTCGTCGACGAGGGGCGTGTCGCGGAGCGCGGCGTGGACGAGATCGTCTCGGCCGTGTTCTCCCTGTCCGGTTCCGCCCCGCACCTGTTCGCCGAACGGCTCGGTGCCTTCGAGTCCGACCTGCGCCACCTGCTGTGGGAGGCGGCGCCCGGCGGCCGCTTCGCCGAACGGACCGGGCGGATCGAGGCCGTCATCTGGCGTCCCTGACGCCCCTGGCCCGCACGGGTGCTCTCCCGCGTGGACGGGGCCGTCGTGCGTGCCGCCACAGGCCGTGGCGGCACGCCCTCCGGTCAGAGCGTCACGGGGCCGTAGGAGTCGAGGGCCTCCACGATCTGGGCCTCCTCGTAGTCGAGGTGGGCCTCGACCTCCTCGGCGAGCCGCTCCACCTCGTCGCGGACCGCCCTCGTTCCGGTGTCCTGGCCCGAGGCCAGTTCCTGGATGCGGTCCAGGGCCCGGCTGATCACGCTGTGCTCGCGGGTCAACCGCTCCAGCACGGGAGCGAGCTCGGGATGGCTGGTGGCCAGCCCCGGGAACATGTGTGCGTCCTCCGCCGTGTGGTGTCCGTGCAGGAACTCGCAGAACGACAGGCACTGCTTGCGGATCTGCTCGTCCAGGCCGAGGGGCCTGCCCCCGCCCGCCGCTTCCCCGGGAGTGTCCAGGGCCGTTCTCAGTTCGGCCAGCTGGCCGCGCAGGAGGTCGTGGATCTTGACCAGCTGAGCTCCCAGCGCCTCGATGCGCTGTCCCTCGTTCGCGTCCGATTCGTTCGCCATGGCAACACCTCTTCATAAAATGCCAGTCACTGGCACTTTTTCACGGCGGCCGGGTGGAGACAAGGGGTTTTCCGCCCCGGGCTCGCTACCCTGGCCCGATGACCACGCGATCCGGCGAACCGGCCGGGGAAGACCTGCCCCTGCGCGAACGCAAGAAGCTCAGGACGCGCCGCGCCCTGGCGGACACCGCTCTCCAGCTCTTCCTCCGGCACGGCTACGAGCACGTCACCCTGGACCAGCTGACCGAACAGGCGCAGGTGTCGGTGCGCACCTTCTTCCGCTACTACGCCTCCAAAGCCGATGTGGCGATGGCCGCGGAGGGGGAGCTGTGGGGGGACTACGCCGGGCGGCTGACCGGGTTCGTCCCGGGCACCCCGGTCCTGGCCCAGCTGCGGGACCGCTACGTGCGGTCGGTCAGGGAGATGCCCGAGGACTGGGCCGAGCGCTACCTCGCCACACGGGGGCTGGCGGCGCGGACGCCCGCGTTGCGCGACCAGCACACCGATTCCACCGACCGCCTGCGGGAGCAGATCGTCACCGCCCTCGAGGAGGCGTTCGGAACCGACAGCCGCCAGGACGTCCGGCTGCGCCTGGCCTCGGACATGACGCTCTCCGCCGTGCGTTACGGGAGCAAGAACTGGATCCGGGCCAACCGGGCCGCGGAACGGACGGGGGACAGCGAGACCCTGGTCAAAGAGCTGGTCTCCGCCTTCGACGCCCTTCCCGGCGCGGTCGCCCTGACCCCGCCGCACCCCGTTTGAGGCAACCGGAGGGCTCGGCGGAGAGTACCCGCGAACAGGCAGCGGAGGCGGGAATCCTTTCGTGGCAGGAGTTTCGAGTGTGCCCCGAGGTGTCAGAAGTCCGTATTGGGACAATAGACTGAGCGCCTTGTACCGTCCCATGACAGGAGCGCCTTGGCCCCCCGCTGCCCGCACGCCGAACTCCACTCCGCCGAATTCCATGCCGACCCGCACGCGGTCAACCAGCGCATGGTCGAGGAGCACGGCCCCGTCTTCCCCGCCGAGATCTTCCCCGGGATCAAGGCCTGGGTCGTCGCCGACTACTCGCTGATCACCGCGTGGTGCCGGGACCCCCGCACCTTCCGCCGCGACTCACGCCTGTGGCTGGACTGGCGCGAGGGCCGCATCCCCGACGACGCCCCGGTCGTGGCGATGATGATGCACCGGCCCAACCTCCTCTACGCGGACGGCGACGAGCACGCCCGCCTCAAGCGGGTCGTCGTCGACTCCCTGGGCCGCGTCCCCGAGAGCCGGATCGGGGACATCACCCGCCGGCACGCCGACATCCTCATCGACGCCTTCTGCCAGCGGGGCCACGCCGAACTCGTCTCCGAGTACGCGCGCCTGCTGCCGCTGCTGGTGCTGTGCGACGTCTTCGGTTTCTCCCGTGACGTCGGCGAGCGCGTCCTGAACTCCCTCGGCGACCTGTGGGACGGCATCGACGTGATCAAGGCGAACGGCGAGTACGAGCGGGCCCTGTCCGACGCGATCTCCGCCAAGCACGCCTCCCCCGGGGACGACATCACCTCGTGGATGCTCGAGCACCGGGCCGGTCTCAGCGACGAGGAGCTGCTGGCCCAGCTCGTCGTGACGATCGGAGCCGGGGCCGAACCCACCGCCAACCTCGTCTCCGGAACCGTGCACACCCTCCTGGCGGACGACGACGTCAGGCAGGCGTTCCGAGGCGCCCGGGTGGGGATCGGCGAGGCGATCGACCAGGTGCTCTGGCGCGACCCTCCCGTCAACAACTACCCCGTCCTCTACCCGGTGAAGGACGTGCGGGTCAGCACGGGAACCGTGATCAGGGCGGGTGAGCCGATCCTGCTCGGGTACGCGGCCGCGCACGCGGCGATGTCCGGGGGCGGCCCGGACATCGAGCAGGGAAACCGGGCCCACCTCGCCTTCGGGGTCGGACCGCACCGCTGCCCGGCCCAGGGGTTCGCCTACGCCATCGCCCAGGTCGGGGTCGACGCCCTGACCAAACGACTGCCGGATCTGCGGACGGCGGAGGGCGCCGCCCAGCGGCGTCCCGCCCCGTTCGCCCTGGCACTGGCCGCTCTCCCCGTCACGTTCACCCCCGATCCCCCGAAAGGCACCACACCTCCATGGCAGCAGACATCCCCGTCCTCCACCCCTACGACCTCCACCGGCAGACAGCCGAGCTCCGAGGCAGAGGCCCCGTCGTCGAAGTTGAGATCCCTGGTGGCGTGGTTGTTCGGGCGCTGACCGGGCACGACGTGATCCTGGAGGCGCTGGCCCACCCCCAGGTGCGCAAGGAGGCCCGCCACTGGCGCCCCTGGGCCCAGGGCGAGATCCCGATGGACTGGCCGCTCATCTCGTGGGTCGCCCCGGACAACATGCTCACCGCGGACGGGGACCGGCACCGGCGCCTGCGCACCCTGGTGTCCCAGGCGTTCACCCCCCGCCGGGTGGAGACGCTCCGGCCGCGGGTCGAGGAGATCACCAAGGAGCTCCTGGACGCCGCCGGGGCCGAGGGCCCCGGCCCGGTCGACCTGAAGGCCGCGCTGGCGCTGCCCCTGCCCATGACGGTGATCTCCGAGCTGTTCGGGGTCGGTGCCGAGCACCGGGACACCCTGCACACGCTGATGCACCGGGTCTTCGACACGACCACTCCCCCGGAGGTGGCGGCGCAGACCAACGCGGACATGCTGGCCCTGCTCGCCCAGCTGGCCGAGGAGAAGGCGGAGCACCCCGGCGACGACCTCACCAGCGCCCTGTTGGAGGCGCGGGCCGAGGGCGACGAGAAGCTCTCCCAGACCGAGCTCGTGTGGACCCTCATCCTCATGATCGGCGCGGGCTACGAGACCACGATGAACCTCATCGCCAACGCGGTGCACGCCCTGCTCACCCACCCGGACCAGCTCGCCCTGGTCCGCAGCGGTGAGGCGTCCTGGGCCGACGTCGTGGAGGAGACCCTGCGCTGGGACGCCAGCATCCAGTACCTGCCGCTGCGCTACACCGCCGAGGACGTCACCCTGGGCGGTGTGCACGTGCCCAAGGGCGAGGCCCTGCTCATGGGCTTCGGCGCCGCCGGCCGCGACTCCGCGCAGCACGGCGAGGACGCCCACGTCTTCGACCTGAAGCGGGAGCAGAAGGGGCACCTGGCCTTCTCCCACGGCCCGCACTTCTGCCTGGGCGCAGGGCTGGCCCGCCTGGAGGGGACCACGGCCCTGGAAGCCCTGTTCTCCCGGTACCCCGACATCCGCCTCGCCGAGGGCGAGGAGGTCCCCGAGGCCCCCTCCATCGTCGCCCGAGGCGCCGCCCGCCTCCCCGTCGTCCTGGGCTGATCCGTTTCCCGGCCCGGCCGCGTCCTCGGAGCCCCGCGTACCCCTGTGCGCGGGGCTCCTCCCTTCCTGACCCCTGCCAGGCTCTACAAATCCTCGCTTATATAAGACCTCGTCGATAACATGGGGCCATGCACGCCTTCGACGTTCTCGGTGACCCGGTCAGGCGGCGCCTGCTGGAGCTCCTGACCGAAGGTGAGTTCAGCTCCGGTGAGCTGACCGCGGTGGTCCGCGAGGAGTTCGGGATCAGCCAGCCCGCCGTCTCCCAGCACCTGCGGGTGCTGAGGGAGAGCGGGTTCGCGACCGTGCGCGCCGAGGGCACCCGGCGGCTGTACTCGGTCCACGCCGAGGCCCTGCGCCCCGTGGACGACTGGCTGGACCCGTTCCGCCGGTTCTGGGAACCGCGGTCGGCCGCGCTGGAGACCGAGATCGCCCGAGGAAAGCGACAACGACGCATCCAGGAGTGACGATGAGCGAGAGCGGAACCGTCGACGTGGACGAGCAGATCCGGACCGTGTCCCGGGAGTTGAGGACCGGGGAGCGCGACGGGGCACCGACGGTGGTGTCCTCGATCAGCCAGCGCTACGACACCACGGTCGAGGACCTGTGGGAGGCGTGCACCTCGGCCGAACGCCTGCGCCGCTGGTTCGCCCCGGTGACAGGAGACCTCCGGCTGGGCGGGAACTACCAGGTGGAGGAGAACGCCGGAGGCACGATCGAGGCCTGCACGGCGCCCCACTCCTTCAGCGCCACCTGGGAGTTCGACGGGGACACGAGCTGGATCGCCGTCCGGGTGGACCCCGAGGACGACGGGGCCCGGCTGACGCTGAAGCACACCGCGCCCGCCGACACCGGGTCGGAGTTCTGGCAGCGGTTCGGCCCGGGCGCCGCCGGCGTGGGCTGGGACCTGGCCCTCCTCGGCCTGGCGCAGCACCTGCACGCGGGGGCGGACACGCCCCAGGAGGCCGAGGACTGGGAGGCCACCGAGGAGGGGCGCCGGTTCGTCTCCGGGAGCAGCGCGGCCTGGGCCGAGGCGAACGTGGAACTGGGCGCCCCGCGCGCCGACGCCGAGGCCGCCCGGGACCGGACCACCGCCTTCTACCTGGGCGAGGAACCACCCGCCGGGGGCTGATCCGCGGTGGAGAGGAAGGCCGCCGCGACACCGTTGTCGCGACGGCCTTCTCACATGCGAGCCTGTCACTCTCCGTAGCAGGGGATCAACCCGCGGCAGGGTTCGGCGTGTTCTCCGCCTTCGGCCCCGGGGACGGCGGCGGGGAGGCGCGGCGCCGGAAGGACGCCCCCCGAAAAACTCCGCCGCGTCCGTGTCGATCCGCGCTCCTCCCGTTCGACCCGTTAGTAAGAGGGGCGAACGGATCCCTCCAGAACGAGGAGAACACCATGAGCAAGTACATGTTGATCATGCGGCCCACCGACTCGGCGGAGTTCAACGAGGCCGACATCGACTTCGACGAGCTGCTCGCGACCATCGGCAGGTTCAACGAGGAGCTCATCCGGGCGGGGGTACTGCTGGCCGCCGAAGGGCTGGCCCCCGACGAGAGCGTCGTGGTTGACTTCACCGGGGAGGAGCCGGTGGTCTCCGACGGCCCCTACGGGGAGACGAAGGAGCTGTTCAACGGCTACTACATCATCGACGTCGCGTCGAAGGAGGAGGCCGTCGAGTGGGTGAGGCGCATGCCGATGACCGACGGCGCGAAGATCGAGATCCGCCGGGTCACCACGATCGACGAGTTTCCGCAGGACAACGAGTGGATCAAGAAGGAACGCGCGTGGCGCGAGTCGACCGGCCAGCTCTGACCGAGGGCCGCGGTGAGTGAGGCGAGGCGCGCCGTCGAGGCGGTGTGGCGGATCGAGTCCGCCCGCATCGTCGGCGCGCTCGCCCGCTACACCCGCGACTTCTCCCTCGCCGAGGACGTCGCCCAGGAGGCCCTGGCCGAGGCGCTGGTGAGCTGGTCCACCAGCGGCGTCCCCCGGAACCCGGCGCACTGGCTGACCACGGTCGGCCGCCGCCGGGCCGTCGACACCTTCCGGCGCCGTGCCGCCGCCGACGAACGCTACGCCGTGCTCGCCCGCGAACTCGACGAGAGCACACCCGGCGCGGATCTGCTGTTCGACCCCGAGGCCATCGACGACGACGTGCTCGCGCTGATGT
Organism: Nocardiopsis ganjiahuensis DSM 45031; assembly: GCF_000341085.1. Lineage (GTDB taxonomy): Bacteria > Actinomycetota > Actinomycetes > Streptosporangiales > Streptosporangiaceae > Nocardiopsis > Nocardiopsis ganjiahuensis. The sequence goes on from NZ_ANBA01000020.1 coordinate 21,041, forward strand.
TCACCGCCTGCCACCCGGCGCTGTCGAAGGAGAGCCGGATCGCGCTGACCCTGCGCGTGGTCGGCGGGCTGACGACCGACGAGATCGCCCGGGGCCTGCTCGTGCCCGTGCCGACCGTGCAGGCCCGCGTCACCCGCGCCAAGAAGACGATCGCCGCCGCCGGGCTGCCCTTCGCAGTGCCCGGTCCGGAGGAGCGGCCCCGGCGGCTGGGCTCGGTGCTCAACGTCGTGTACCTGATCTTCACCGAGGGGTCGTCGGCCTCCGGCGGCGACGAGTGGATCAGGACCGACCTCGCCCGGGAGGCGCTGCGCCTGGCGCGCGGGCTCGTGGCGCTGGCTCCGGAACCGGAGGCGCTGGGGCTGCTCGCCCTGCTGGAGCTGACCGCGGCCCGCTTCCCGGCCCGGGTCGACGACCAGGGCCGCCCGGTGCTGTTGGAGGACCAGGACCGCCGCCTCTGGGACCGTTCGGCCGTCCGCCGCGGCCGGGCCGCGCTGGCCCGGGCCGCCGAGGCCGGGAAGGGGCTCGGGCCGTACGGTCTGCAGGCGGCGATCGCCGAGTGCCACGCCGTGGCGGCGTCCGTCCCCGAGACCGACTGGGACCGCGTCGTGGCACTGTACGAGGCGCTCGGCCGGGTCGCGCCCTCACCCGTGGTGGACCTCAACCGTGCCGTGGCCGTGGCCATGGCGTCGGGCCCCGCCTCGGGACTGCGGATCGTGGACGAGCTCGAGGCGGGTGGGAGCCTGGCCCGGTCGCACCTGCTCCCCGGTGTGCGCGCCGAACTCCTCGCCCGCCTCGGGCGCCGCGACGAGGCGCGGGTGGACTACCTGCGCGCCGCCGAGCTGTGCGCCAACACGGCCGAGCGCACCGTCCTCGAGGCCAAGGCCGCCGGACTCTGAGACCCCGACCGCACCCGCGGCCGGGCCCCGGCCCGCCGCGGAACCCGCGGGGGCCGGAGCTCGCGGTCCTCCAGCGGTCAGCGGCCGACGGCCCTCCGCCGGAGGCCGGTGGCGCGGCGGGTCACCGGTCCTGCACCGCCTCGAACACGGCGGCCAGGCCCTGCCCGCCGCCCACGCACATGGTGGCGAGGCCGTAGCGGCCGCCGCTGCGGTCGAGTTCGCGGGCGAGCGCGCCGACCATACGGGTGCCGGTGGCGCCGACCGGGTGTCCGAGGGAGATCCCGGAACCGTGGACGTTGGTGCGTTCCCGATCCGCGGCGGTGAACTTCCACTCGCGCATGACGGCCAGCGCCTGGGCGGCGAAGGCCTCGTTGAGCTCGATGACGTCCATGTCGGCGAGGGTGAGCCCGGCCTGGTCGAGGGCGCGGGCGGTGGCGGGGACGGGACCGATGCCCATGACCTTGGGCGCCACCCCGGCCGCGGCCCAGGTGCGCAGCCGCACCAGCGGGCGCAGCCCCAGTGCCTCGGCCTTGTCCCGGGTGGTGACCACGCAGAGGGCGGCGGCGTCGTTCTGGCCGCTGGCGTTGCCCGCGGTGACGGTGGCGTCGGGGTCCTGGCGGCCCATGACGGGCCTGAGCTCGGCGAGGCCCTCCAGGCTGGTGTCGGCGCGCGGGTGCTCGTCGGTGTCGACGACGGTGTCGCCCTTACGGCCGCGGACGGTGACCGGGACGATCTCCTCGGCATGGACCCCGGAGTTCTGGGCGGCGACGGCGCGGGCGTGCGAGGTGACGGCGAGCTCGTCCTGTTCGGTGCGGGAGATCCCGTACTCGGCGCGCAGGTTCTCCGCGGTCTCGATCATGCCGCCGGGCACCGGGTAGCGCGAACCCCCGGCGGTCTCGCGGGCGCGGACCAGGCCGTCATGGACGGTGACGCCGCCGCGGGCCCCGCCCCAGCGCATGTCGGTGGAGTAGAACACGGCGTTGCTCATGCTCTCCACGCCGCCGGCCACGACCAGGTCCTGGGCGCCGCTGAGCACGCCCATGACGGCGTTGACCACGGACTGCAGACCGGAGCCGCAGCGGCGGTCCAGGTGCTGGCCGGGAACGGTGACGGGGAGCCCGGCGTCGAGGGCGACGACCCGGCCGATGGCGGGTGCCTCGCTGTTGCCGTTGCAGTGGCCGAGGATCACGTCGTCGATCTCGGTGGGGTCGATACCGGTGCGCTCCAGGAGCCCGGTGAGGACCTGGGCGCCGAGGTCGACGGCGGTGACGGTCTTGAACATCCCGCCGTAGCGGCCGATGGGGGTACGGACGGGTTCGCAGATGACGACGTCACGCATGGGGCACGCCCTGCTTTCTCGGTCGGGGTGGGACGGTCGGGGTGAACGAGACGCGCACGCGTGCGTGCGGGGGCGCCTCGGCCGGTTCGAGGGGGTGGGCGCCGAGGGCGAGGGCGCCGTCGAGGGCGGGATCGGGGACGCCCGCCAGGTCCTCGGTCGGCGGGCGGATACGCACGCGGGTTCCGGCGAACAGGGGGCGCAGGCCCCGGTGCTCGACCTCGGTGACGGTGTGCCCGGGGTGGTCCAGGCGCACGGTCTCGAGCATGGCCAGGGCGCTGAGCGGGCCGTGGACGACCAGCCCGGGGTAGCCCTCGACACCGGTCACGTAGGGGTGGTCGTAGTGGATGCGGTGCGGGTTGGAGGTGGCGGCGCTGAACCGCATGAGCACGGTGGGGTCGGTGCGCAGTTCCCACTCGTCGCCGACGCGGGAGAGCACCTCGGTGACGTGCTCGGACCCGGATGCGGGGACCAGCGGCGCAGCGGGCGCACCCGGCGGCCGGAACACGAAGTCCTGCCGTTCGGTGAGGGCGAGTCCGCCGCTGGAGTCGAACAGCTCCGTGTGCGTCGCGGCGGTGAGCAGGGTGCCGGAGCGCCCCTGTCGGGGCACGAAGTCCTCCACCCGGGTGCGGCGGCGGACGGTGGAGCCGACCGTGATCGTCCGGTGCAGCCGCACCGTCCCTCCCCCGAACATGCGGCGCGGGAACTCCGCGGGCGGGTCGAGCGCGCCGCCGCGGGGGTGGCCGTCGGGGCGGATGTCCGCCGAGGCGGGCCACCGGGACAGCGCGGCCCAGTGCCACAGCGGCGGCAGCACGTCGCCGGGCCCGGGAGCGGGCAGGCCGTCGTCGAACAGGGCGGCGAGCGCGGCGACGCGTCCGGGGTCGACGACGAGCTCGTCGGTGGTCTCGGTGGTGCCTCGGTCCATCTACATGAGCCTTCCGCCGGTGACCTCCGCGACCGTTCCGGTCATGCAGGAGGACATGTGCGAAGCGTAGAAGGTGCAGACCGAGGCGATCTCGTCGGGCTCTCCGGCCCGGCCCAGGGGGACCTCCGCCGTCTTCTGGTCCCAGGCCCTCTGCGGCATGGCCTCGGTGGCCAGGCCGATGCCCCGGGCTCCCCCGGTGACGACCGCGGTGCGGCCCCGCGACAGCGTCATGGCGACCCCTTCTTCTCGGGTTCTCGGAGGTGGGCGGGGGTGCCGGCGGCGTCGGTCAGCGCTTCGTCGGCGTGCTCCCCGGACGGTCCGCACTCCTCGGACAGTCCGAGTTCGGCGAGGATCGCGTCGGTCTGCTCACCCAGGGCGGGGACCGGGTCCATCCGCAGTTCGACGTCGGCGAAGGTCATCGGCGGCAGGACGGCGCGGATGTCGCCGTTCTCCGTGCCGACGGTGCGCCAGCGGTCGCGCTCGGACAGCTGGGGGTGCTCGACCACGTCGGAGAGCTGGTTGAGGCGGGCGGCGGGGACACCCGCCTCGGCCAGGCGTTCGTCCAGTTCGGCGGTGGTCCAGCGCTCGGTGTGACCGGCCACGTAGGCGTCGCACTCGGCGCGGTGGCGCACCCGCTCCAGGTTCGTGTGGAACCGGGGGTCGTCGGCGTACTGCGCCTCACCGAAGACCTCGCCGACCAGAGCCCGCCACCCGCGGTCGTTCTGGACACCGATGAGGATGTCGCCGTCCTTGGTGGGGTAGGCGTCGTAGGGGGCGATGGAGGCGTGGCTCAGTCCCATGCGGGGGATCTGCCGGTCGGCGTACATCTGCATGTACAGGGCGTGGCCCATCCACTCCACCGCCGAGTCGAACATGGACACGTCCACCGTGGCGCCCTCGCCGGTGCGCTCGCGCCGGAAGAGGGCCGACACCACGGACACGGCGGCGTAGAGACCGGTGGCGATGTCGGCGTTGGGCACCCCCGTCTTGGTGGGGGTGTCAGGGGTACCGGTCACCGAGATCATCCCGGACTCGGCCTGGACCAGCATGTCGTAGGCCTTGCGGGTGGCCCTGGGGCCGGCGGTGCCGTAGCCGGAGAGGTTGACCGCGACCAGCCCGGGGTTGGTCTCGCGCAGGGTCCGCGGGCCCAGGCCCAGGCGTTCGACCGCTCCGGGGGCGGCGTTCTGCACGAACACGTCGGCCCGGTCGATGAGGGCCCGGGCCACGCGGCGGCCCCGCTCGGACTTGAGGTCGACGGCCAGGGACTCCTTGGAGCGGTTGAGCCACACGAAGTGCGAGGCCAGGCCGTGCACGGCGTCGTCGTAGCTGCGGGCGAAGTCGCCCTCCCCCGGGCGTTCCAGCTTGACGACGCGGGCGCCGAGGTCGGCCAGGTGGCGGGTGGCGATGGGGCCCGCCACCGCCTGTTCGAGCGAGACCACCAGCACCCCTGCCAGGGGCAGGTCCCCGCCGGTGGGGGCGGGGGCCGGAGCGGGGGCGCTCACCGGAGCCCCGCCTTCTCCTGGCGGACCAGGCCGCCGCCGATGATGAGCCGCTGGATCTCGCTGGTGCCCTCGTACAGGCGCAGCAGGCGCACCTCGCGGTAGATGCGCTCCACGGGGACCTCGCGCATGTATCCCGCGCCGCCGTGCACCTGGACGGCGAGGTCGGCGACCCTGCCGACCATCTCGGTGCAGTAGAGCTTGGCCACGGACGGCGCGATGCGGCGGTCCTCTCCGCTGACGTACTTGGCGGCGGCGTCGCGGACCAGCGCGCGGCCGGCCTCGACGCCGGTGTACTGGTCGGCGAGCATGGCCTGGACCAGCTGGTGGTCGCCGATGGGCACCCCGCCCTGGGTGTTGGCGGCGGCGTAGGACACCGACTCGTCCAGGGCGCGCCGGGCGGTGCCGACCGACAGCGCGGCGATGTGCACGCGGCCCCGGGCCAGGGAGCTCATGGCCGCCTTGTAGCCGACCTTCTCGTCCCCGCCGACCAGCGCGTCCTCGCCGACCCGCACCGAGTCGAAGGTGACGTCGGCGGTCCAGGCGCCCTCCTGGCCCATCTTGGCGTCCTTGGGCCCCACGGTGACGCCGGGGGCGTCGGCGGGCACGAGGAACACGGCGATGCCGTTGCCGTCGGGGCCGGGCTCGCGGGTGCGGGCGAAGACCACGAACAGACCGGCGAGCGGGGCGTTGGTGATGAACTGCTTGCGGCCGTCGAGGATCCAGTCGGAGCCGTCGCGGACCGCCTTGGTGCGCAGACCCGCGGGGTTGGAGCCCGCGCCGGGTTCGGTGAGCGCGAAGGAGGCGATCACCTCGCCGGAGGCGATGCCCTCCAGCCAGCGTTCGCGCTGGGCGTCGGTGCCGTAGTTGACCAGTACCTGCCCGGCGATGCCGTTGTTGGTGCCGAACAGCGACCGCAGGGCCAGCGAGGTGTAGCCGAACTCCATGGCGAGCTCGACGTCCTGGACGAGGTTCAGACCGAGACCGCCCCAGCGCTGGGGGATCGCGTACCCGAACAGGCCCATGTCAGCGACGGCCCTGCGGATGTCGTCGGGGATGGCGTCGGTCGCCAGGATCTCGTTCTCACGCGGGACGACCTTCGTGCGGACGAAGTCGCGTACCTGGGCGTGGATGTCGGTGAAGTCTTCGGCGGTGACCTCGGTCTCGGAACTCATGGTCACGATGATGGCGAACGGCGCTCATACGTGTCCAATACCACATGTCTCCTGATTATTGCCTCAGGTGGAACAATCGCCCGAATGGCATAGGTTGCCCTGCATGAACCTGCACCATCTGGAGGCCTTCCTGGCCGTGGCCGAGGAGCTGCACTTCGGCCGAGCGGCCGAGCGCCTGCACATGGCCCAGCCCCCGCTCACCCGCACCATCAAGCAGCTCGAACGCGACCTGGGCGCCCAGCTGTTCGTGCGCACCACGCGTTCGGTGCACCTGACCACGGCGGGGCAGGCGTTGATCGGTCCGGCCAACGACGTGCTGGAGGGCTGCCGGGTGGCGCGCAGCGCGGTCCGGGCGGCCGGGGAGGGCGAGACCGGCCTGGTGCGGCTGGGGTTCGCCGGCCCGTCCTCGCACCTGCTGGTGGGCGACCTGAGCCGACTGGTGCGCCAGCGGCGTCCCGGCATCGAGCTGCGGCTGCGCAGCACCACCTACGCCAACGAGGCGCTGCGCTCGGTGATCGACGGCGAGTTGGACCTGGCACTGGTGCGGTGGAGCGTGCGGCCGCCGGAGATCGCGCAGCGGGTCGTGGCCGAGGAGCACTACGTACTGGTGGTCCCCGAACACCACCCGCTGGCCGAACGGGAGACGGTGAGCATCGCCGAGTGCCGGGACGAGCCGTTCGTGGCGCTGCCCGCGGCCCCCGGGTCGACCGTGCGCGAGACGTTCATCCGCGCCGCCTACGAGGCGGGGTTCTCCCCCGACATCGTCCAGGTCGCCTCGGACTCGTGGACGCTGATGGCACTGGTGGGAGCCGGGGTCGGGCTGAACTTCACACTGGACACCGCGGTCGCCAACGTGCCCCGGGACCGGATCCGCCTGGTGCGGTTGGCGGAGGAGTTCTCCCCCTCCTACGCGCGCCTGGCCTGGCGCCGCGACGCGGTGAGTCCCGCCCTGCGCGAGGTCCTGCTGGCCTCCGAGGAGGCCCTGCCCACCCCGGAGCACCTGGTGGGCGTGGACGTGCCCTGAGTCCGGCCGCCCTCGCGGGGCGGGCCGCGGACACCGCCCGTCAGAGGGCGGCGGTCTTGACCAGGCCGAGCTGGGAGACCGAGACCAGGTGCCTGCCGTCGGCGTCGAAGACCTCGCCGGTGCCCAGGGCGCGGCCGTGGGAGACCGCCTCCACCCGCGCGTCGAACTGGTGCCAGCGGGACAGGTCCGGCTGGTCGTGGAACGCGAGCGCGTGGGTCAGGCTCAGGATCCGGCTGCCGGGTTCGTGGCGGGCCGATCCGAGCACCCGGAAGGCGTCCTCGACGATGCTCATGTCGGTGGTGTAGGCGACCAGCCCGGCGCGGAGCAGGTGGTCGTCCGGCAGGGGCACGGTGGCGCGGATCCACACGCTCTGCCCGCCCCCGGCGGCGGGGTCGACGTGTTCGGCGAGGAAGGGCGGGGTGGCGAACGGGCGGAAGTGGACCGGGCGCTCCTCCCGCCACCAGGCGGGGATCCGCTCGTCGGCACCGAACCGTTCGGACAGGTCCGTGAGGGACTCGGGGTCCCCCGCGGGCCGGGGCCGCAGTGCCCCGTGGGAGGGCAGGTCGGCGCGGGTGAGGGCCCAGCGGGTGGTGGCGCTGAACAGCTCGCGCCCGTCGGCGGCGCGCAGAGTACTCCTGCGGGTGGACAGGGAGGCGGCGTCGGAGACACGGGCCACCTCCCACACCAGGTCGTCGTCGGTGGGCACCCCGCCGACGAAGTCCGCCTGCAGGCTGATGACCCGTTGGGCGCCGAGTGCGGTGCGCCCTGCGACGACCAGTGCCTGGGCGAGCAGCAGTCCGCCGAAGAGCCGGTCGCCCGGGGACCGTTGGACCCCGCCGCGCCAGCGGGACAGCTCGGCGCCGGGGTCGGTGAGCGGGGTCGGCTCCAGGAGTCGCAGCACCTCACCGAGGGTGACGCCGCCCGGTGCCGCGGGGGCGGCGGGGGCATCGGAAACGGGGCGCGGTGTTCTCGGGGAGAAAGGGGTCTTCGGGGTCACAGGCCCATCATGCCCGGAAATTCTTGCCCTGAGTCCATTGCAGAGCGCTGATTGATGCCATCCGGGTATCAGTGGCCGGGTGACAAAGTATTGGAAATATGCGCGGACCTGCGGGCACAGTGATCCAGGACACAGGGGGTTCTCCTGAGTCGATGCCCTGGAGGAAGACATCATGAGAAAGCCCGCCGCCCGTGCTCGGCGGAGCGCCGCGGCAGCCGTCCTCACGGCCGTGCTCGCCGCCACCGGCTGCACGGCCGCCGACGAACTCGACGAGGAGGGTCGCCTCCGCCAGATCGTCTGGACCACGTACGGCACCGGCACCTCGACCTACGCCGACGTCGCCGCGGTGGCCGACGCCATCACCACCCACGAGGGCACCCCGGTCCGGGTCATCACCTCGGACACCGGTATCGGGCGGCTGGCGCCCCTGCGTGAGGGCCCCGCCCACTTCTCCCGCACCGGGGACGAGTACATCTACGCGTTCGAGGGGGAGGAGGACTTCACCAGCGAACTGTGGGGGCCCCAGGACGTCCGCGTGGTCTGGGCGCCGGTCGCCCCGCACGGCCTGCTGGTCCCCGACGACTCCGGCATCGAGACCTACGAGGACCTGCGCGGCTCCGACTTCCCCTACATCACCGCCAACCCGTCGGTGAACAACAAGCTCGGGGCCTTCCTCGCCTACGGCGGGCTGACCTGGGACGACGTCAACCCGGTGGAGGTGGGGTACGGCGAGCAGCCGGGCGCCATGCAGTCCGGGCGGCTCGACGTGCTCTTCCACCAGGTCCACGGCTCCTCCCTGTACGAACTGGAGGCGGCCTTCCCCATCCGCTGGCTCAGCATGGACGACCCCTCCCCCGAGGCGGCCCAGCGCGTCACCGACCTGGCCCCCGCGGTGGAGATCGGTGAGTTCACCGGCGCTCCCGGCCAGGACGAGGGACAGAGCGACCGCGGGATGCTCTACACCCTCCCCGTCGTCACCTACGCCGACACCGACCCCGAGATCGTCTACGACATGGTCCGCAGCCTGGTCGACCAGTTCGAGCACTACGAGGACTCCACCGCGACCCTCCCCTCGTGGTCCGAGGACGCGGTGCTCGCCGCCCCCAAGCAGGTGCCCTTCCACGAGGGGCTCATCCGCTTCCTGGAGGAGGAGGGCGCCTGGCCCGAGGACGCCGCGCGGCTCAACGGCGAGCTCCTGGAACGGGGCGAGACCCTGCGGGAGCTGTGGCCGCGCGCGGTGGAGTCCGACGACCGCGCCGCCACATGGAACGAGCTCAAGGCCGACGTCCCCGTCCCCGACCCCCTCCTCTCCGACGCCTCACAGGACGGCCCCGGATCCGAGGACGAGACCCCCGAGAGCGAGGGCCGATGAAGCAGCCCGCCGGCCCGACCACCGTGCCCGCCGTGCCCGAGAACCCCGCTCCCGGAGCCGAGAGCGCCCCGCCGACGGTTCCCCCGACGCGCTGCGGCCCCGCCTGGCGCGGTGTCGTCGTCGCTCTGACCTGCCTCGGCATCCTCCTCACGCTCAGCCAGGTCTTCTACTGGAACCCGTTCGGCCGCACCCTGCTCATCAACGAGTTCCTCTACCTGGTCCTGGCCTGCTTCCTGCCCGTCGTCTTCATCGTCTTCCCCGTCGGGAAGAGGCACGGGCGCGACCGGGTCCCCGCCTACGACGCCGTCCTCGCGACGACCGTGGTCGCCGTCAACTCCTACTTCGCCCTGCACGGCGAGCGCATCCTCACCGAGGGCTGGGACTACGTCGCCCCTCCCCTGGCCGTGGCCGCCGCCTACGTGCAGTGGGCGCTGGTCCTGGAGGCGCTGCGCCGCACCGCCGGCCTCGTCGTCACCGGCATCGCCGCGGCCTTCTCGCTCTACCCGCTGATCGCGGGCGGCATCCCCTTCGCGCTCCTGGAGGGCATCCAGTACGACTTCGTCGGCCTGGCGCAGATGCACACCATGGGCGCGGAGTCCGTGCTGGGGCTGCCCCTGCAGACCGCCGCGAGCATCCTCGTCGGGTTCCTGCTGTTCGGCGTGGTGCTCCAGCACACGGGCGGTGCCGCGTTCTTCTACGACTTCGCCCAGTCCGTCTTCGGCACGTCCCGCGGCGGCTCGGCGAAGGTGTCCGTGGCCAGTTCCGCGACGCTCGGCATGATGAGCGGCAGCGCGGTGTCCAACGTGCTCACCACCGGCCCCATGACCATCCCCGCGATGAAGCGGGCCGGGTTCACCGGCCGCTACGCCGCCGGGGTGGAGGCCACCGCCTCCTCAGGCGGATCCGTCACCCCGCCGATCATGGGCACCGCCGCCTTCCTCATGGTGTCGTTCCTGGGAGTCCCCTACTCCGAGATCGCCCTGGCCGCGGCCATCCCGGCCCTGCTGTTCTTCCTCGGCATCTACACCCAGGTGGACGCCTACGCGGCCAGGAAGCGCCTGCACGGGCTGCCGCGCGCCGACCTGCCCCGCCTGCTGCCCGTGCTGCTGCGCGGGTGGCCGTTCCTGCTGGCCATCGCCGCGCTGCTGTTCCTGCTGGTGTACCACCACCGCGAGGCGCAGGCGCCGTTCGTCGTCGTGGCCGGGCTGCTGGCCTACGCGATGGTGCGCCGTCGCGACCGGCTGGGCGGGCGCCGGGTCACCGACCTGTTCTTCGGGGCGGGCCGCAGCATCGCCGAGATCATCGGCATCATCGCGGGTGTCGGGCTCATCATCGGCGGACTGTCGATGACCGGGGTGTCGCTGTCCCTGGCCCGGGAGATGGTCCACGCACTGGGCGGTTCGGTGGCGCTGGTCCTCATCGCGGGCGCCGTCACCTCGTTCGTGCTGGGCATGGGCATGACCGTCTCCGCGGTGTACGTGCTGCTCGCCATCGTCCTGGCCCCCGCCCTGGTGGGCATGGGCATCGACCCGATCGCCGCGCACCTGTTCGTCATCTACTGGGCGACGGTCTCCTACATCACCCCGCCGGTGGGCCTGGCCGCGTTCGCCGCCGCCGGGATCGCCGGGACCAGACCCATCCCGACCAGCCTGACCGCGATGCGGCTGGGCGCGGTCAAGTACGTCGTCCCGTTCTGTTTCGTCCTCGACCCCGCACTGGTGGGGCGGGCCGAGCCCGGCGACATCGTGCTCTCGGTGCTGTTCGCGACCATCGGTGTGGTGGTCATGGGCTCCGCCTTCGAGGGCTACCTGATCGGTGTGGAGCGGACCATGGGGCCGGTCGTGCGAGGGGTGGCGCTGGTCGCGGGCCTCGCGCTCCTGGTCCCGGGCACGGCCACCGGCCTGGCCGGGCTCGTGGTGGCCGCCGCGGTGGCCCTGGTGGTCCGGTTCCGCGGATCGCCGCCCGCACCCGGGGCCGAGACGGCGCTGGAGCCTTCCGGGGCCGAGGAGCCGCGGTAGGGATCCGCGGCGGGGAGGGGCCCGCAGGCCGGGCCCCTCCCCGGGTTCGGGCACGGGTCAGACCGACGCGTCCCCGGCGGCGTCGCGGGCGACGAGCTGCGCGGCGATCACGTTGCGCTGGATCTCGTTGGTGCCCTCGCCCAGGATCATCAGCGGGGCGTCCCGAAAGTACCGCTCCACCTCGTACTCACGCGAGTACCCGTAGCCGCCGTGCACCCGCATGGCGTCCAGGGCCACCTCCATGGCGGCCTCGGAGGCGAACAGCTTCGCCATCCCCGCCTCCATGTCGGCGCGCACCCCCTCGTCCAGCCGCTCCGCCGCGTCCACCGTCATCAGGCGGGCGGCCCGCACCTTCGTGGCCATGTCCGCGAGCAGGTTGCCCACCGACTGGTGCTTCCAGATGGGCTTGCCGAACGACTCGCGGTCCCGGGCGTAGGAGACGGCGTCGGCCAGCGCGGCCTGGGCCACCCCCACCGCGCGGGCGGCCACCTGGATCCGGCCGACCTCCAGGCCGCGCATCATCTGGGCCCAGCCCCGGTTCGGTTCCCCGCCCAGCACGGAGTCGGCGGGCACGCGCATGTCGTCGAAGGTCAGCTCGCACGCTTCCACGCCGCGGTAGCCGAGCTTGGGGATCTTGCCGGAGACGGTGAGCCCCTCCCCCGGCTCGACCAGCAGCACGCTCATCCCCCGGTGCGCGGGGTCCGCGGCGGGGTCGGTGACGCACAGCAGCCCGATCAGACCCGCGTGGTGGGCGTTGGAGATCCACGTCTTGGCGCCGTTGACCACCAGGTCACCGCCGTCGGCGAGCGCCTGGGTGCGCATGCCCTGCAGATCGCTGCCGCCGGAGGGTTCGGTCAGCGCCATGGTGGCCCGCAGGGAGCCGTCGGCCATGCGGGGCAGGTGCTCCCGCTTCTGCGCGGGGGTGCCGAACTCCCGGATCAGGTAGCTGATCACCGAATGGCCGCCCATGGCTCCGGCCAGGCTCATCCAGCCGCGGGCGAGCTCCTCGGTGACGCGGGCGAAACAGGCGGCGCTCGCGTCCACGCCGCCGTACTCCTCGGGGACCAGGAGCCCGAACACGCCGAGCCTCTTCATCTCCTCGACGAACTCCTCCGGGTAGGTGTCGCTCGCCTCGAAGTCGCGGACCCGGCCGCGCACGCGTTCGTCGACGAAGGTGGCGACCAGGTCCACCATGTCCTTCTCGTCCGCCGGGAGTCGGCTCATGTTCGTTTCCTCGCTCACGGGGTGGGGGCCTCACGGGACCAGGGACTCCAGGAGCCGGGCCTCCTCGGCGCTGAGGTGACGCGCGAAACGCTCCGCCAGGCTCCGCCGGATCCAGGAGCCGGCCGCAGCCGCGTCACCGTACTCGATCAGGTCGACCAGCATCCTGTCCCGGCGCAGCGAGTCGAGGGCCGCGTCCGGCTCCCCCGCGGTGCCCGCCCCCCTGGCCGGATCCGGAGCGGTGCCGGACCGCGTGTCCTCCTCCAGGAGGTCGGCCGCGATCAGCTGGACGATCGACTCGCTGATCGCCCGGCCCGTCGCGATGAGCAGCTGGTTGCCCGTGATGGTCCAGATGCGCTGGTGCAGGGCCGCGTCGGCGCGCGCGAAGCTCTCACCACCGCTCCCGGCCTCCTGCTCCATCGCCGCCAGGCACTCCCGGAGCGCGGCGACGTCGTCCGCCGTGGCGCGCTGGGCGGCGATCGCGCAGGCCGTCCCCTCGAGCCCCATCCGCAGCTGGAGCAGGTCCCCGATGCCACTGCCGCCCAGACGCACCATCTGCGTGAGGTCGCGCTCCAGCAGTTTCGGGGTCGGCCGCAGGAGCCGCGGACCGGAGCGGCCCCCGGGCCGGAGTTCGAGGAGACCGCGCGACTCCAGGACCCGCAGGGCCTCGCGGACGGTGGACCGGCTCACGTCGAACTGCTCCATGAGCATGCGCTCACTCGGCAGGTGGTCTCCCGGGGCCAGACGGCCGCTGAGGAGCGCGTTCTCCACCTGGTCGACGATACGCTCGAAGGTTCTGACGCCGACGGCGGGGCTGAACCGGATGCTCGACGCCATATCTCCTCCATCGTCGGTGCGGCGGCACCGTACTCGTACGGGATCCATCATGTGCCAGGCAGAGCAAAAGGTACAACTGGTCGGACCAGTCTTGCGCCCGAAGTTCCACGCCTGTTAGATGGACCCTCACACTACGGTGTCGAGCGGACGTCGACCTGAGCAGAGGGGCCATGCCGGAACAGCAGAACACCCCACCGCCCCCGGTGCCCCCGGTATCCCGGCGCAGCCTCCTGTTCGCCGGGATGGGCCTGCCGCTCCTGCTGACCTCCTGCCGGGCCGGGCACACCGCGATCGCCGACCCCGCCGAGAGCACCGCGGGCTCGGTGACCCTCGCGCTGGCCGGAGGGCCGGCCAGCCTCGACTTCACGCGCACCGACGGGGTCGCCATTCCCCTGGTGCTGATGGGCAACGTCTACGAGGGCCTGGTCCGGATCAACGAGTCCGGCGGCCTGGACCCGCTGCTCGCCGAGGACTGGACCGTCTCCGACGACCGGCGCACCTACACCTTCACGCTCCGGCAGGGGGTCGCCTTCTCCAACGGGGCGCCGTTCGACGCCGAGAGCGCCGTGTTCAGCATCGAACGCGTCCGGTCCGACGCCTGGACCAACGGGCTCTCCGCCGGCATGGACGTGGTCGCGTCGGTGACGGCCGAGGACACCCATGTCCTGCGGGTCGAGCTCTCCGAACCCAGCAACCGGTGGCTGTGGTCCATGGGCACCCTGATCGGCGCGATGATGACCGAGGACGGGGTCGACGAACTCGCGACCGCCCCGGTCGGGACCGGGCCCTTCACCGTGGACCGCTGGGCCCGGGGGCAGTCCCTGAGGTTCGCGGCCAACAAGGACTACTGGGGCGAGCCGGCCGCGTCCGACTCCGTGACCGTCCAGTACTACGCCGACGCGACCGCGAGCACCAACGCCCTGCAGGCCGGAGACGTCGACGCCGTGTACGACATGCAGTCCCCCGAACTGGCCACCGTCCTGGAGCGGGACGACGACCTCGTCATCGAGACGGGCGCCACCAGCGGCACGGTCCTGCTGTCGATGAACAACCGGGTCGCGCCCTTCGACGACCTGCGCGTCCGGCAGGCGGTGATGTACGCCGTGGACCGCCAGGCGGTCATCGACACCGCTTGGGGCGGCTTCGGCGACGACTCCGGCGGGGCGCCCGCGCCGCCGACCGACCCCTGGTACGTCGAGTCGTCCCGGTACCCCCACGATCCGCAGGCGGCCAGGGAGCTCCTGCGCGAGGCCGGCCAGGAGGACCTGCACATCACGTTCAAGGTCCCCACCCGCCCCTACGCCCAGCAGATCAGCGAGATCGTGGCCTCCCAGCTGCGCGACGTCGGCATCGTCGCCGCCATCGAGTCCGTCGAGTTCCCGGCCCTGTGGCTCGACGAGGTCTTCACGCGCCACGACTACCAGATGAGCGTCATCGTCCACGCCGAGGCGCGCGACATCCCCGTGCTCTACGGCAACCCCGACTACTACCTCGGCTACGACGACGAACGCACGCGCGAGCTGCTGGCCCGGGCCGACCGCGAATCCCCGCAGACCCAGACCGAGCTGATGCGCGCCGCCGTCGACCGCATCGTCGACCAGGCCGCCTCCGACACCCTGTTCGTCTTCCCGAACATCGTCGTACGCCGCCGCGGCCTCCAGGGCCTGCCGTCCCGGCGGCCCACCGACGAACTCCTCCTCTCCGCGGTCACGAACCGGGGGGACCCGTCCCAGGAGGACCAGGCGCAGGAGGACGGATCGTGATCAGAGCAGTCGGCGGCAGGGTCCTGCGATTCGTCCTGACCCTCTTCGCCACCTCGGTGCTGGTGTTCGCCTTCATGCGGATCCTTCCGGGTGACCCCGCGGAGGTGGTGCTCGGGACCGGTGCGACGGAGGAGGCGCTGGAGCGGACCCGGGCCGAGTTCGGTCTGGACCGTCCGCTGGCCGAGCAGTACTGGGACTGGGTCTCGGGGATCCCGGTGGGCGACTTCGGCGTCTCCTTCATCACCGGCGAGGACATCAGTCCCGTCGTCCTGGACCGGTTGGCGGTCAGCCTGATCCTCGTGGTCAGCGCCATGGCCCTGGCCCTGCTCGTGGCCGTGCCCCTGGGCACCTGGGCCGCCGTGCGGCACCGTCGCGCCGACGGCATCGCCATCAGCGCGGCCACGCAGTTCGGCATCGCCGTACCGAACTTCCTCGCCGGCATGCTGCTCGTCGCGGTGTTCGCCCTGGGACTGGGGTGGCTCCCGGCCAACAGCTGGATGCCACCGGCCTACGACCCCGTGCAGTTCGTCCTGCACCTGATCCTGCCGGTGGTGGCCCTGGCCGCCGTGCAGGCGGCCGTCATGACCCGCTACGTCCGCACCGCCATGCTGGACGTGATGGGCGAGGACTGGATGCGCACGGCCCGGGCCAAGGGGCTCTCCACGTTCCAGGCGCTGCGGCGCCACGGTCTGCGCAACGCCGCGCTCCCGGTCCTCACCGTCAGCGGTATCCAGCTGACGACGCTGGTCATCGGGGCCGTCGTCATCGAACAGGTCTTCGTGATCCCCGGGATCGGCTCCGAGCTGCTCACCGCCGTGGCCGGCCGCGACCTGCTGACCGTGCAGTCCGTCGTCATGCTCCTGGCACTGATCACCCTGACCGTGAACTTCACGGTGGACCTGCTGTACCTGGTCCTCGATCCGCGCACCGCCGTCCAGAGGTGAGGAAACCATGAGCGGAACGAACGCCGCGGCCGCCGGGGGCCCCGCGGGACCGGACCGGCCGCCCGCCCGGGGGGTCGGGCTGCTGCGCATGCTCCCGGTGACCGGGAAGATCGGCCTGGTCGTCGTGGCCGGCATCGTCGTGGTCGCGCTCGTCTCCCTGGTCTGGACGCCGTACGACCCGCTCCAGGCGGTACCGGAGGACCGGCTCAGCGGGTCGACGCTCCAGCACCCGCTCGGCACCGACCGCTACGGGCGCGACGTCCTCTCGATCCTCATGGCGGGGGCGCAGATCACCCTGCTCGTGGGCTGCGTGGCCGTCGCGATCGCCGCGGTCGTCGGCACCCCGCTGGGCATCCTGGCGGGAATGCGGCGCGGCTGGGCCGAGGAGCTCATCACGCGCGGCGCCGACATGATGCTGGCCTTCCCCGCGCTGCTCCTGGCGATCATGGCCGGCGCGGTCATGGGGGCGAGCACGTGGTCCGCCATGATCGCCATCGGCCTCGCCGCGGGCCCCGGCTTCGCGCGCGTCGCCCGGGCCGGCACCCTGCGGGTGATGTCGTCGGACTTCATCCTGGCCGCCCGCGGGGCCTCACAGCCCGAGACGCGCATCGCCCGCAGGCACGTCCTGCCCAACATCTTCGACCTCGTGGTCATCCAGGCGTCGGTCACCTTCGCCCTGGCGATCCTCGCCGAGGCGGCGCTGAGCTTCCTCGGCCTGGGCACGCCGCCGCCCGAACCCTCCTGGGGGCGGATGCTCCAGGGCGGACAGGACTACCTGGCGGTCGCGCCCCACCTGACCGTCTGGCCCGGGCTGGCGATCGCGCTGGCGGTCCTGGGATTCAACCTGCTGGGCGACGGACTCCGCGACGTCCTCGACCCCAAGACGAGAGGACGCCGATGACCGCCACGCAAGCGCGCTCCGCCGGGGCTTCCCGCGACGACGCCCTGGTCACGGTCACCGGGCTGCGGGTCGACGCCGGCCCCGACCGGCTCGTCCACCCGCTGGACCTGACCATCCGCGCCGGTGAGCGGGTAGGGCTCATCGGGGAGTCCGGGTCCGGGAAGACGCTGACCGCGCTGTCACTCATCGGGCTCCTTCCCGACGAGCTGCGCCACGGCGGCACCGTGGCGCTGCGCGACTCCTCCGACGACCTGCTCAACGCGCCCGAACGCGAACTGTGCGGGCTCCGCGGGCGGCGGATCTCGATGGTGTTCCAGGAGCCCATGACGGCCCTGAACCCGCTGATGCAGGTGGGGAAACAGGTCAGCGAGGTCCTGACACAGCACAGGACGCTGCCGAACCGCCGCGAGGTGCGCGAGCGCGTCCTCGGGCTCCTCGAGTCGGTGCGCCTCCCCGACCCCGAGCGCCTCCTCCGGGCCTACCCCCACCAGCTTTCCGGAGGCCAGCGCCAGCGCATCATGCTGGCGATGGCCTTCGCGAACGACCCGGACCTGCTCATCTGCGACGAGCCGACCACCGCCCTGGACGTGACCGTGCAACGCCAGGTCCTCGACCTCCTGGACGAGGCGGTCCGCAGCCGCGGCACCAGCCTGCTGTTCGTCTCGCACGACCTGGCCGTCGTCGCACGGACGTGTGACCGCGTGCTGGTGATGCAGCACGGCCGTGTCGTGGAGTCCGGGTCGGTCACGGACGTGCTGACCGCCCCCCGGCACGACTACACCAAGCAGCTGCTCGCCGCCTCCCGGCTCGAACCGACGGCGGGGGGTGCGCGCCGCGGCGCCGGTTCCCCGCCGGAGACCGGGTCAGGGGCCGGGGCGGGGGCCCCGACCGGTTCCGAGGGCCCGGCGGGCACCGAACGACCGGCGGGCGCTGCCGAGCTCTCGGAGGCCGCCGAACCACTGATCCGGGTCAGCGGCCTCCACCGCACCCACCGGTCGCGGCGGCGCACGGTCCACGCCCTGAAGAACGTCGACCTGCAGGTCCGGGCGGGCGACCGGATCGGCATCGTCGGCGAGTCCGGTTCCGGCAAGACCACCCTGCTGAAGATCCTGGCCGGGCTGGACCGCCCGACCTCCGGTTCGGTGTCGGTCTGCGGGGTCGACGTCGCCAGGGCCTCGAAGCGCTCCATGCGGCGCCTCCGCGAACAGCTGCAGACCGTCTTCCAGGACCCCATGGGGTCGCTCGATCCGCGTATGACGGTGCGGGAGATCGTCGAGGAGCCGCTCATCGGGCACAGCGGCGCGCGCTCGGGCCGGGAACGGCGCGAACTCACCGCGCGGTCACTGGAGTCCGTGGGGATCCCCGCATCGGCCGCGGAGCGCTACCCCCACCAGTTCTCCGGCGGACAGCGGCAGAGGATCTCCATCGCGCGGGCGCTCGTCACCGACCCGGACGTGCTGGTCGCGGACGAGCCGGTGAGCGCCCTCGACGTCAGTGTCCAGGCGCAGGTCCTCGCCCTGCTGAACCGCCTCGTGGACGAACGCGGCCTGACGCTGCTGATGGTCTCGCACGACCTGGCCGTGGTCCGCCACCTCTGCGACCGGATCGTGGTGATGCGCCACGGTGAGGTCGTCGAGGCGGGCCCCGCGGAGCGCGTCTACGGGGCTCCCGAGGACGACTACACACGAGCCCTGCTCGAGGCGACCCCCTCCCTCGACCGCGTCCTCGCCGAGAAGCCGTCACGAGGGGGCACCGGCGACCGTCCACCGCAGCCCTGAGGAGAGAGATGACCGAGCACACCCCGCCGTCCTGGGCCGACGCCTCCGTGGAGGAGCTCCGATCGGCCTTCGCCTCGGGAGCGGCCACGCCGAGCGGCGCCGCGCACGCGGTCCTGGAGAGGATCGGGCGGGACGCCCCGCTCAACGCCTACCACGCGGTCACCGCCGAGGAGGCGCTCCGAGCCGCCGGGGAGGCGGACCGGCGCCACGCCGAGGGGCGGCCGATCGGGCCGCTCGACGGCGTACCGGTCACGGTCAAGGAGAACCTGGGTCGCACCGGGGTGACCGTCCCCTCCGGCACCGCGCTGCCCGATCCGCCGACCCCGGATCGGGACTCGCTCGTCGTCAGCCGTCTGCGCGAAGCGGGGGCGGTCGTCGTCGGCTCCACGGTCATGCCGGACTGGGGCATGCTCTCCTCCGGCGTCAGCTCCCGGCACGGCGTCACGAGGAGTCCCTGGGACCCCTCCCTGACCTCCGGCGGGTCCTCCGCCGGAGCGGCCGTCGCCGCCGCGGCCGCCCACGGCCCGGTCCACGTCGGCACCGACATCGGTGGATCGATCCGCCTGCCCGGCACCTGGAACGCTCTGGCGACGCTGAAACCCTCCGCCGGGCTGATCCCCCTGGACAGCCCCTACTCGGGCCGGGTCGCGGGGCCGATGGCGCGCCGCGTCGCCGACCTCTTCCCCCTCATGGAGGCCGCCGCGCGGTGGGACGACCGCGACGCCTCCACCCACCCCTTCCCCCCACAGGACTTCACCCCCGCGACGACGTCCCCGGAGGGGCTGCGCGTGGGCCTCCAGCTGGAGGGCGGCCCCGGGCTGCCGCTGTCCCCGGCCGTGCGCGCGGCCGCCCTCGACGCGGCCGAACGCTTCGCCGCCGCCGGCGCGGAGATCGTCGAGGTCCCCGCGATCACCACCGAAGAGCTCCTGCTCCGCGTCGACCGGTTCTGGCGGGTCCGGGCGCTGAACACGCTGCGGAAACTTCCCGACCACCTGCGCGAGGGCGACCGTCCGCGGAAGGGCTACGTCCTGGAGTACATCCTCGACTGGTGCCTGGGCGGCCGCGGCGTGGACGGCGCCACCGCCGTGGACGACTACGAGGCGCTGGCGGAGCTGGGTGCGAGGACACGGGAGCTCACCCGGGGCCTGGACCTGGTGCTCTCACCCGTCACTCCCTGCACGGCGTTCCCCGCCGAGCAGCCCATGCCGCGACCGGAGCCGGACGAGCCGATGGCGCACATCTCCTACACGCTCCCGTTCAACATGTCCGGCCAGCCGGCGGGCACGGTCAACGCGGGCCGGGACGCCGACGGGAAGTGGATCGGCCTGCAGTTCGCCGGACCGGTCGGCGACGACGCCCGGCTCCTGCGCCTGATGGCGTGGTGGGAGCGGGTACGCCCGGCACAAGCCGTACCGGACTGGCGGGAGATCCGCTCCGGGGACTCAGTCCGACCGCGGTGACTCCGCCGGGGCCGGCCCGGAAGGGGGATCCGAGGACGTCGCCGGGGCCGGGGGCGCGGCGCCGTCGACGGCCGTCCAGCCGCCGTCCACGGCCAGCACGGTGCCGGTGACGTAGCTCGCCGCCGGGGAGGACAGGTACACGGCCGCGCCGACCATCTCGCTCGGCTCGGCCCACCGGCCCATCGCGGACTGCGAGGCGTACCTGCGGTACCACTCCGGGTCGTCCCGCACCTGGCGGGTCAGCGGGGTCGTCACGACCCCCGGGGAGACGGCGTTGACCCGCACACCACGGGGGGAGAACTCACTGGCGGCCGAGCGGACGAGCGACTCCAGGGCCGCCTTCGTCGCTCCGTAGACGCCCTGGCCGGGCTCGACCACGCGCGCCCGGATCGAGGACAGGAAGACCATGGAGCCCCTGCCGTGCCGCGTCATCGAGTCCCCGAACGCGCGCAGCACCGAGAACGTGGCCGTCAGGTTCAGTCCCACGACGGCGTCGAAGTCCTCCTGTGTGTAGTCCAGGATCCCGCGGCGCACGTTCATGGCCGCGGTGTGGACCAGGATCTCCGGGTGCCCGAAGCGCGCCGGGGCACCTGCGACGGCGGAGGCGTCCGTGACGTCGAGCTCTTCGGCTCCCGCCGGGCCCGTGGCGGCGGTGCCGGCCGGGTCCCCGCCCGTCTGCTCCCGGCACAGCCGCGCGGTGGCCTCGGCCGCTCGGAGGTCCCGGTCGGCGCAGACCACACGGGCCCCGGACGCGGCCAGCCCCTGGGCCGTCTCACGGCCGATGCCCGAACCCGCGCCGATGACGACGGCGGTCAGGCCGTCCAGCCGGAACAGCCGGCCGTAGTCCGTGAACGTCATGCCCGCCCACCCTTCCTCGGGATCCTCATCATGGCCATCCTGGTCACGGTGTACTCCTCCATCGCCCAGCGCGGCCCCTCGCGGCCGACGCCCGAGTCCTTCACGCCGCCGTAGGGCATCACGTCCGAGCGGAATCCGGGGATCTGGTTGACGACCACGCCGCCCACCTCCAGTTCGTCGACGGCCTGGTGCGCCTCGGCGAGGTCCGCGGTGTAGATCGAGGCCTGGAGCCCGTACCGGGAGTCGTTGGCCACGCGCACGGCCTCGTCGAGGTCCCGAACCCTGCGCACGCACGCGACCGGGGCGAAGACCTCCTCGCGCCACAGCTCGTCGTCGACGGGGACGTCCACCAGGATCTGCGGTGCGACCAGGGAGCGGGCCGCGGCGGCCGATGCGGCGGCCTCCGGGACCGGGGCCCGTCCGAGCACGCGGGCGCCGCGTCCACAGGCGGCCGCCACACTCGCGTCGACCCGCGCCGCCGCCCCCTCGTCGATCAGCGCCGCCACGTGGGTGGCCCCGTCCCACGGGTCGCCCACGACGACACCGTCGAGCGCCTCGGCGAGCCCGGCCTCGAAACCCCGGTCGACGTCGTCGAGGACCAGCACCCGCTGAACGGAGATGCAGGCCTGGCCGTTGGCGTAGAACGCTCCCCTGACGACGGCGTCGACGGCCTCCGCCGGGTCCGCGGAGCCGGTGACGATCAGCGCGGCGTTCGACCCGAGTTCGAGCACGGTCCTGCGGGGCGCCGCCGAGCGCGCGATCTCGTGCCCCACGCGCGCCGAACCGGTGAAGGACACGACGGCCGCACGCGGATCCTCCACCAGGGCGCGTCCCACGTCGGGACCGCCGGTGAGGCACTGGAGGAGGCCCTCGGCCATGCCCTCCTCCCGGAGCGCGCCGCGCACGATCGCGGTGAGCCAGAGCGCGGAGAGCGCGGTGGCCGGAGCCGGTTTCAGCACCGAGGGGGTGCCGACGGCGAGCGCGGGGGCGATCTTGTGGCTGGCCAGCAGGAGCGGGTAGTTGAAGCCCGCGATGGCCACGACGGTTCCCAGGGGCCGGCGCCGGTACCAGGCGAGCATGTCCTCGCCTCCGGGCTGCAGGTCGACCGGTACGAGCTCCCCCTCGTTGCGGCCGACCTCCTCGGCGGAGGCCTCCCAGCAGCTCAGCGTGCGCTGGACCTCCACTCGGCAGTCACGGCGCGGCTTGCCCGTCTCCAGGACCAGGAGGTCCTCCAGCTCCCCGCTCCGTTCGCGCAGCTCCGCGGCGCACCTGCCGACGAGGCGTTTGCGCGCCGCGGCCGTGGTGCGACGGGCCGCGGCCCGGAGCCCTTCGGCGTGTTCCATCGCCTCGTCCGCGAGGGCCGCGGTCCCCTCGGGCACGTCCCGCAGGTGTTCCCTGGTCCAGGCGTCCACCATGGGCGCCGTCCGGTCGGGGGCCTTCCATCCCGATCCGACGGGGAGCCCGGCGGGGAGCTCCGCGTCGATCCTGGGGGGCATGCGACGGACAGGCATGGAGGGACGCTCCTCTGGTCGACTCCGGCACCGGTCGTGTAGCCGGGGTCACATCGTACAACTTGTCAGACCAGTTGCACGGCCGAGGGGACCCCTTCGAAGACGGACCGGTCAGGACCTCGGTCGAGGGCCCTGTACTCGGCCGGGGGCTCGGCGAACTCAGGGTGGTCCCGCCAGTAGTACGCGCCCTTGAGGCCGATCATCGCCCAGTGCCACGGCTCGTCGTGGAACACCAGTCCCCGGTGGCTCGTACCGGGCGGCTGGTACGCGTAGAAGCTCTCGGCCTCACGCACCGGAGGCCCCGGCGCCGGGGCCTCCCCCGAAACCCCGTCGAAAAAGATCTCCCGGGGTGTCGAATGCGGGCACCGCCGTTCGACGGAAGGATGTAAGGACAACCGAGCACCGAGGAATCCCTATGCGCACACTGATCGTCACCGCGTTCGTCTCCGTCGACGGAGTCATGGAGGCCCCCGGCGGAGAGCCCGGGTACCGGAACACCGGCTGGACCTTCAGGTCCGTGGAGATGGACGAAGCGGTCTACGAGATGAAGACCACCGAGCAGGAGGAGTCAACGGCCCTGCTCATGGGGCGGCGCAGCTACGAGGCGTTCGCTCCCGTGTGGCCCTCCATGGAGGAGTTCTCCGGGTACAACTCCATGCCGCGCTACGTCGTGTCCACCACGCTCACCGAGGACGACCCGCGCTGGCCCGCGACGGTCCTGCGGACGCTCGACGACGTCGCCGAGCTCAAGGGGACCGAGGGCGGTCCGATCACCGTGCACGGCAGCGCCACCCTGGGCCGGGCCCTGGCCGACGCGGGTCTGGTCGACCGCTACCACCTGCTGGTCTTCCCCCTCCTGCTGGGAGCGGGCAAGCGCCTGTTCAGCGACTCCGACAAGGACACCACCAAGCTGAACCTTGTCGAACACGAGGTGTACTCCAACGGCGTGCAGAAGCAGGTCTTCGACGTCGTCCGCTAGACCCGAGCGGGAACCGCGGACTTCCACCGGTCTCCCGCCGGGTACTTGACCTGGAGCGCGCTCCATCTCCCAGACTCCGTGTCGAGGGCCCGCCGCCACGCGGGCCACGGACGGGAGGACCCCCCATGCGTCACCGCACCATCGGTACCGACCCCGCCACCCGACGGCAGGTGAGCGTGCTCGCCCTGGGCGTCATGCTCATGGGGTGGCGGACCGACGAGAAGACCTCGTTCGCCATCCTGGACCGCTATGCGGAAGCGGGCGGCACCTTCCTGGACACCTCCAACAACTACGGCACGGACGGCGGGTGGAACGGGGAGAGCGAGATCCTCCTCGGCCGCTGGCTGCGCGACCGGGGTGTCGGTGACGAGATCACCGTCGCCACCAAGCTGGGGGCGCGGCCGCGATCGCCCGGCACCACCTACGTCGAGAACCGCGAGGGGTTGTCGGCGAGGGTCGTCCGCGAGTCCACCGAGCGCAGCCGGGAACGCCTGGGCCGGGAGCGGATCGACCTGATGTACGCGCACATCGAGGACCCGGACGGCGACCCCGCCGAGACGATGGAGGCGTTCGGCGAACAGGTCGCCATGGGGTCGATCGGCCTGCTGGGGGTGAGCAACCACCCGTCGTGGCGGGTGGAGCGCGCCCAGCGGTTGGCCGCCGCCCGGGGACTGCCCGGCTACGAGGTGCTGCAGTACCAGCACAGCTACCTGCGTCCCCGTACCGACATGGGCGACGCGGTCTGCCAGGACGGCAACATCGGCGGGGCCGGCCCGGACATCCTCACCTACGTGCGCTTCAACCCGGGGACGCCGCTGGTGGCGTACACCCCGCTGCTGGCCGGGGCGTACGTGCGCGAGGAGAAGCCGATGTCGCCCGACTACGACCACCCGGGCACCGTGCGGCGCATGAAGGTGCTGCGCGAGGTGGCCGCGGAGACCGGGGCCACCCTCAACCAGGTGGTGCTGGCCTGGCAGATCGGGCACGAACTGCCGATCATCCCGCTGGTGGGCGTGTCCTCCCTGGAGCAACTGGAGGAGAACCTGGAGGCCGTCGACCTGGAGCTGACCGCCGAGCAGCGCACCAGGCTGGACTCGGCGAGGTGAACCGGTGCCCGCGGCCGGTGCGTGGACGGTCGCACCGGCCGCGGGCGCCTGCTATTCGTCGGAGTCAGGGGAGGGGGACCCGGCGGCCCCTACGGGGTGTCCGGCAGGAGCGGACGCATGAAGGTGCGCTCGTAGCGCAGGACACAGCCGCTCTCCTCCCTGATGCGGTCGGCCTCGACGAACTCGGGATCTTTGCCGAACCGCTTCCGGTACTCCTCGTACTCGGCCAGGCTGGGGAAGCTGAACAGGGCGAGCGCCCTGTCACTGGCGCCCTCCCCCGGCAGGAAGTACCCGTGATGCGTACCCCCGTGCCGGTTGACCAGCTCCATCCAGCGGTGTCCGAAGCGCTCGAACGCCTCGGTCTTCGCCGGGTCGATCACGTACTCAACCACACAGGTAATCACCTGACCGATACTAACTCCGCGCTCCGGTGCGGCGCCGCAGGCCCAGGAAGGGGATCACGAGGAGGAACAGCACGCCGTAGACGGAGAGGATGACCACGATGTCGCTGCCGAGCAGTTCCAGGAGGAGTCCGATCGCCAGGACCGCGATCGCGCGGCCCGCCATGCGCAGCCGCGCCGACCGCAGCGCCTCGCCCGTCGGCCGCTCGCCTCCGCCGGCGGCGAAGGCGACCGAGATCCCGGCGACGACCGCGAACAGGATCGACGAGCGGCCCTCGGCCAGGGCGGCCCAGGTGCGCGGGTCGAGCAGGTCGAGCGAGGCCGTGATACCGGTGTGGACGGCGATCATTCCGAAGACGGCGATCCCGCGCGCGACGTCGACCCCCATCAGGCGCGGCGGCCGTCCGAAGTCGTGCCACCCGGCGATGGGTGAGCGCCTCCGCGCGGTGTCGTCCGTACCTGCCGGACGGTCGGATACAAGGCTCAAGGGGTGGCCCTCTCTGGCTGGGGTCTGCTGTGTCCCGCAGCGGTGCGGACACCCTCGCGCCGGTGCGCCGCCCGCACTGCCGCAGGGCTCCTGACGCCGCCTGCCCGGCCGGAGGTTCGGTACATGCGGGCGTGACGGGAGGGCGCGGGTCCCGGCCGGGAGCGGTCCGCGCTGGGGAAGGGAACGGGTGGGCCGGTCGCGACGGCTCCCCTCCCCCGTCGCCGTGGAACGGCGACGGCCTCTCACCCCAGGTCCACGATCCGTTCCGGCCGGGCGAGGGTCTCGGCGCGGTGGGAGGCGATGAGGACGGTGCCGTCGAAACCGGCGATGACGTCCGAGACCGCTCGCTCGGTGGCGGGGTCGAGACTGGCCGTCACCTCGTCGACGAGCAGGATCCGCGGGCGCCGGACGAGGGCGCGGGCCAGGCACAGGCGGGCCCGCTGGCCACCGGAGAGGCGCACACCGGCCTCGCCGAGGTCGTCGTCGAGACCGATCCACGTGTGGGCGCCGACGCGTTCCAGCGCGGCGGCCAGTTCACGGTCGGGCCGGGGTCGGTGGCCGCGCACCAGGTTGTCGCGGACGGTGCCGTGGAAGAGGACGGACTCCTGGTCGACCAGGGCCACGGCTTCGCGTAGCGCGGGGTCGTCGACCTCGGTGACGGGAACGGCCGTGCCTTCCGGCGTGAGGAGCTCGACGGTGCCGGAGGAGGGGTCCCACAGGCGGGCCGCCAGGGCGATGACCGTGCTCTTCCCGGAACCGGAGGGGCCCCGCAGGCCGACGTGCTCACCCGGGGCGACGTCGGCCGACCAGGAGGTGAGAACGGGGCGGCGTCCCTCGTAGGCGAAGGAGACGTCGCGGAAACGCAGTCCGAGCGGCCCCGCGGGCAGTGGTCGCGGCCGGTCGGGGACGGTGACGACCGGAGGGCGGTGGATACCCGACGCCACTCGTCGGGCTCCGGCGACGAGGGGGTGAAGCCGTGTGAACGTCGCGGTGGCGTCGGTGACCGCCGCGACACCGGCCAGGGCCAGGGCGATCAGGGCCGGCAGTTCGGCCGGTGAGAGGCGGGGGGCCGTGGTGTCGGAGAGCACCCCGGCCGCGGTGCTCCCGGCGAGGACGACGCCGATGACCGTGACGGTGGTGGCGGACTCGCGCAGCGAGGTGACCAGCTGGTCGAGCAGTTCGCGGCGGCGCGCGAGGGCGGCCGCGCGTGCGGTGGCGGTGTCCGTCTCGGCGCTGACCTGCGGGGCGAGGCCGTAGGCGAGCACTTCGCGCAGGGCGCCGAGCGCGTCGACGATCCGCGTGGACAGGGCCGAGTTCTCGGCTTGTTCCCGCTCTCCCAGGCGACGGGCCGTGCGCGCCCAGTACAGCGCGCTGCTCGCCACGACGGCGCTGCCCGCGAGCATGACGGGTCCGGCTTCCGGGAGCAGTACGGACGCGGCGGTCAGGGAGGCGAGGAACAGGGTGAGCGAGGCGCCCAGCTGGGCGATCGTGTGCGCGTAGAAGAACTCGAGTCTTTCGATGTCGTCCATCGCGACGGCGGCGGCCTGCCCGGAGTGTTCGCGGCGCCGGCCGGGGACGCTGCGGGCGTAGGCGTCGAAGAGCGCCATGCGCAGCCGGGCCAGGACGCGGTAGGCCAGGGCGTGTGAGACGTCCATCTCGCGCCAGGTCAGGACCACGCGCAACAGCACGAGGCCGGTGATGAGGAACCACCAGTGGGGTCGGGGCGGTGTGCGTTCGACGACGGCGTGCCCGACCACCCAGGCGGTGAGGACGGTGAGGCCCGCCAGGGTCAGCACGCTGGCGGTGCCGACCGCGTAGCTCCAGAGCATCCCGCGCCACTGCGGGCGCAGGACCGGCAGGAGTTCACGGAAGGAGCCGAGCGCGGAGAGGGTGTTCACGACAGGCTCCCGTCCAGGTGCCCGGAGGCGAGGTGCAGCACGTGGGAGACCTCGCTGAGGGTCTCGGGCCGGTGGCTGATCATCACGACGACGCGGTCACGGGCGACGCGGTGCAGGGTGGCGACGACGTCGGCGGCACGGTCGTCGTCCAACGCGCTCGTCGGCTCGTCGACGAGCAGGACCGGGCGGCGCGCGAGCAGTGCCCGGGCGAGCGCCAGGCGCTGGCGCTGCCCTCCGGACAGGTTCGCGCCGGCTTCTGCGACCTCGGTGTCCAGGCCGTGCGGGAGGGCGAGGACCTCGTCGAGGATCCCGGCCGCACCGCAGGCGGCGGTCAGTTCCGCCTCCGTCGCGGGGCCGGTGACCGTCAGGTTGTCGCGAACGGTTCCGGCGAAGAGCACGGGCCGTTGGGAGAGCACCGCGATGTCGGTCGGCCGCAGGGGACGGCCGTCGAGTTCGATGCGTCCTTCCCGGGGGACGAGGAAGCCGAGGAGGAGGTCGAAGAGGGTGGACTTCCCCGCGCCGGAGGCACCGACGACGGCGGTGAGGGTTCCCCTGCGGGCTGTCAGGTCGAATCGGTCGAGGACGTCCTCCCGGGCTTCGGGGTAGCGGAAGGTCACCCCGGTCACGCGCAGCACGTCCGCCGTGGAGCTTCCGGGTGGCCGTTCCCCGGTCTCCGCAGCGCCCGTCCGGACGGCGTGGCCGGTCGGGTGGCCGCTCCCGTCGGCGGGGCCGGGGGTTTCGGTGAACGCGCCGATGCGGTCGAGCGCGGGGACCGCGGAGAGCCCGAGGAAGCCGGCGTGCCAGTGCCGGGAGAGGTCGCGGACGGGGCGGAAGGCCTCGGAGGACAGGAGGAGGACGAGGTAGACCTCGATCGCGGGGGCCTGTCCGGTGACCGCGTGGGCGGTGGCGGCGACGGCTGCGGCGACCACCCCCGCCTGGACGGCGAGGTCGGTGACGGCGGTCTCGGCCAGGGAGCCGCGCATCACCCGTTCGGTGGCCCTGCGCAGCGCCTCCGACCGGGTGTCCAGCCGGTGCCGGGTGCCGGGCACGTCGCCGAGTGCGCGCAGGGTGGACATGCCGCGCAGTGACTCGAGCAGGTCGGCGCCGAGTGCCTCGTAGCTGTCCCAGTGGTCGAGTCCGCGCCGGGCCATCATGCGCTTCCACGCCAGAGGGCCCGCCAGCGCGAGCACGACACCGGCGGAGATCACCAGGCCCGCCGCCGGTGAGAGCAGGAACAGCCCGGTCACGACGAGCGGGCAGGCGATGAGGATCTGCGCGACGGCGGGGATGTACTTGGAGACGTAGGCGTCGGTGCCGTCGACGCCGTCGCCGAGGGCGGAGCGCATCGAGCCGTCCCGGGCGGAGGTGTCGTGCAGGCGCCGGGCGGTGAGCACCGATTCCACGGCGCGGCCGCGGACCGCCTGTCTGACCCGGCCGCCCAGGCGTGCCGCGGCGGAGGTCTGGGCCAGCGAGAGCACCAGCCGCAGCAGTGCCGTGCCGATGACGAGTGCGGCCGCGGCCAGTACTTCCCGGGGGCGTCCGCCCAGCACCGCGGACATCGCCCAGGCGATGGCGACCGCCTGGCCGACGTGGGTGAGCAGGACGAGCACCAGCAGCCCGACGCTCCGGGCCAGGGTGCCGGGGAAGCGCGCGGCCTCCCGCCACAGCTGGGGAACGATCATCATGCGTCCGTCTCCTCGTCGAGCTCGTGCGCACCTTCTCGAAGACGGACGTACCGGTCCCGTGTGCCGATACGTGCCGGGGAGGGCGAACCGCACACACCGTACTTGAAAATGATTTTCGTTTGCAATAGCTTTGCCCCATGATCCCCCAGAACCTCCTCACGGCCGGGCACCGTTCCGGACGCACGCACGCCGCCGGTGTCGGCGGCGGGGAGCGACTGGAACGCGGCGCTTCAGGGCGCCACGTCGGCGGCGACGGCGCGGCACGCACCGCGAACCGGCCACGGCAGTAACCACCTCGACAGCCTCCGCCCCTCGGGGCCTCCGTCCCCAGCTCCGCCGCCGGCGCACCGCTGCCCGCGCCACCGGCCACCTGAGAAAGCACCCACCACAGATGGCAAGAACCACCCTCCGAAGGCGCGCCCCCGCCTCCCTCGCCCGCCTCCTCCGCAGGGAGCGGCCGGGGGACGACGGCCCCGCCGTTCCCCCGGCCCCCGTGACGAACGGCCGCCGTCGCCGCGACGCGCTCGCCGTCCGGATCCTCGTACCGGCCCTCACCGCCGTGTTGTTGTCGGTGCTCCTGATGTCGACGAGCATCGGCACGATCGCGGTCTCCCCCGCCGACTCGCTGCGCATCGTCGTCGGCCACCTCGTACCCGGCATGCCCTGGATGTCCGACGGTTCACTGAGCACGCTGCAGGACAACGCCATCTGGCAGTTCCGGCTCCCCCGCGCACTCCTGGCGGCGACCACCGGCGCCGCCCTCGCCCTGGCCGGCGCGCTGATGCAGGCCGTGGTGCACAACTCCCTGGCCGAGCCCTACATCCTGGGCGTCTCCGCCGGAGCGGGTGTGGGCGCGGTGTCGTTCATCGTCCTGGGGATCGGGGTCGGGTCCCTGGGGATCGGGGCCTCGGCGTTCGCCGGAGCCCTCCTGGCCACCGCGGCCGTCTACCTGCTCGCCCGCAAGAACGGCCGCATCGCGCCCCAGCGGCTCATCCTCGCCGGTGTCGCCCTCGGTTCGCTGTTCAGCGCCGTGACCAGCTACCTGACCATCGCCACCGACGCGCAGAACGTCTTCAGCATCATGTTCTTCCTGCTGGGCTCGGTCTCCGCCGCCACGATGGGCCACCTCGCTCTGCCGGTGACGGCCCTGGCCGCCGTCGGGCTGTACACGGCGCTGCGGGCGCGCGCTCTCAACGCCCTGCTCATCGGAGACGACGCCGCGGCCTCGCTGGGTGTCAACGTCAACAGGACGCGCAGTGGTGTCCTGGTGGCGGCGGCACTGCTGACCGGCTCCGTGGTCGCGGTCTCGGGCGGTATCGGCTTCGTGGGTCTGATCATCCCCCACATCGCGCGCATCCTCGTCGGCTCGGACCACCGGAAGATGCTCCCGGTCGCCCTGCTCGGCGGTGCGGCCTTCCTGGCCTCCTGCGACCTGCTGGCCCGAACGCTCGCCGCCCCCTCGGAGATCCCGCTGGGCGTGCTCACGGCGATGGTCGGAGCACCGTTCTTCCTGTGGCTGCTGCGGCGCGACCGCGCCGAGAGCGTGGGGATGGGCCGATGAGAGTCGACATCGTGAACCTGACCGCCCACCGCGGCGGGCGGACCGTCCTCACCGACGTGAACGTCCGCGTGCCCTCGGGCACGGTCCTGGGACTGCTCGGACCCAACGGAAGCGGCAAGTCCACCCTGCTCCGCGTGGCCTCCGGCCTCTCGGCCCCCTCAGCCGGGCGCGTGGACCTGGACGGCACCGACCTGCGCACCCTGAAGCGCGGGGAACTGGCCCGTCGGGTGGCGGTGATGGCCCAGGAGCACAGCGAGGAGTTCGAGATCTCCGTGCTCGACATGGTCCTGCTCGGGCGCATCCCGCACGGGCGCGGGTACGGCCGCGACTCCGACCGGGACATCGCGGTCGCGCAGCACGCCCTCCGACGCGCGGGGGCCGCGTCGCTGGCCGAACGCTCGTTCTCCGCCCTCTCCGGAGGGGAACGGCAACGGGTCCTCTTCGCCCGTGCGCTCGCCCAGGACACCCCCGTGCTCATCCTCGACGAGCCCACCAACCACCTCGACATCGCGCACCAGATCGAACTCCTCGACCTGATCAGGTCCACCGACCGCACGGTGCTGATCGCGTTGCACGACCTGAACCTGGCGGCTCGTTTCTGCGACGCCGTCGGCGTTCTCGCCGACGGGCGCCTGCTCTCCCTCGGCGCTCCGCAAGAGGTCCTGCACACCGGCCTGATCCGCTCGGTCTTCGGTGTCGAGTCGACCGCGGTCGCCCACCCCCGTTCCGGGGACCAGCACTTCATCTTCGACTCCCGCAGCACGGTGCCGACCGACGCACCTCCCCCCGTCCACCAGTTCGTCCCGCCCCAGGAAGAGACCCCAGCACCATGAAGCACAGCTCAACCACCTCCGTGACCGGATCGCGTGACCGCCGGCCCCACTTCGCGATCGTGTGCACCGCACTCGCCGCGCCCCTGCTGCTGGCCGCCTGCGGCACGGGGGTCGTCTCCGACGCGCAGGACACCGGGGGTTCGGGGGAAGCCGTGGTGGTCACCAACTGCGGGCGCGAACTGTCCTTCGAGACCGCCCCCACCAGCATCGTCGGGATGATGCCCTCGCAGACCGAGCTCCTCATCCGGCTCGGTGCGCAGGACTCCCTGGCCGGGCAGGCCCAGACCGCCGTCTCGCCGTTGTCGGACGACGTCGCCGAACACGCGGCCGACGTCCCCGAGCTCAGCACCGACGCGCCGCCGGCACGCGAGGACCTGCTCGCCGTCGGCCCGGACCTGGTCGTCTCCCCCACCGAGTACGAGTTCACCGCCGAGCAGGGCTTCGCCGGAATCGAACAGCTCAACGAGAACGGCGCGGAGGCCTACGTCGCGACCGGCGGCTGCGCCGAGCGCCGCCACTCGGCGGAGGTCACCGACCTGTTCACGGACATCGCCAACCTCGGTGAGATCCTGCGCGTCTCCGAGGAGGCGGACGAGCTCGCCGCGGAGTCGCAGGAGCGGCTGTCCGCCGTCGAGTCCGCGATCAGCGACCTGCCGAGGCCCACCGTCGCGCAGGTCTTCGTCGAGGGCAACTCCCTCTCGGCCATCGGTGCCGGGATCGAGGCGAACATCATCGCCTCCGCCGGCGGCGACAACGTCTTCGACCCGGACTCACCCGAGTTCGCCGACTTCTTCGCGGCGGAGATCAACCCCGAGGAGATCGTCAGCCGCTCCCCCGAGGCCATCGTGTTCGCGGCGAGCGGTCCCGAGAACGAGGAGCAGACACTCGACTACCTGCGCAGCACCTTCCCCGACGTCCCCGCCGTGGAGAACGATCTGCTCATCAGCATCCCCTCGAGCGACATGTACCCCGGCACCCTCGGCAACATCGACGCGGTGGAGACGATCGCCCACCGCCTCTACCCGGACGCGTTCTGAGCCGGACCGGGGAAGGCGGCGTCCGCCGGACACCGCTCCGGACACGGGCGGGACGGGCACGGACCCGCAGGCCGCTCGGCTGACCGGCGGCTCCTCGGGCGTGGTGTGCACGCTCGAGGAGCCGCCGGACCGAACAGCGGGACCAGCCCCTCGAACCGTCCCTGCGGACACGGTTCCGGTTGGCACAACCACGGCGAGCGGTTCGGCCGCGTCGAGGGCTGCGTGGGGCACGGCGACACGGGCCGCAACCGGGACGGGATGGCGAGGCTCCCCGCCCCCGAACTGCCGCCGGTGCGGATGCGGCCGCGGAGGAACCCGCCGCCCCACGCGCAGTCCGAGGCCTGACCGCGGCCGCCCAGCGGTCTCCGCGCGCCCGTACGGCTCTCCCGTCGGGGCCGTCCCGTCCGCGCTACCCGGCGTTCTCGGCCGCGGTCGCCTCCGCACGATCCGCGTGCCCGTACCCGGCCCCGGCCCGCGGTCTCGGCTCCAGGGTGCGACGCTCCGGGTCCAGGGTGAGGACCCGGTCCATGCGGTCGGCGACGGAGCTGTCGTGGGTGACCATCACGACGGCCAGGCCACGGCCGCGGCGCAGGGTCTCCAGGAGGTCGAGCAGGGAGTCCGCGTTGGCCGCGTCCAGGGACGACGTCACCTCGTCGGCCAGGAGGAGGCGGGGTCGCGCGGCCAGGGCGCGGGCGATCGCCACCCGTTGCCGCTGCCCCCCGGAGAGCCGTGGGGGAAAGGCCTGGGCGACGTCCGCCGCCAGCCCCACCTGTTCCAGCAGTTCGGGGACCAGGGCGCGGGCCCGGGCCCGGTCCAGCCCGCGCAGCACCATCGCGGGCCGGGCCAGGGCCGCGCCGACCCGGTGGGCGGGGTTGAGCGCTCCGGCCGGGTCCTGGCCGACCAGTTGGACCGCCCGCAGCAGCTCCCGGGGACGGTCCGTGTGCCTGGCGGGCAGGGGGCGGCCCTCCAGTGACAGCGACCCCTTCACGGGAGGGTGGAGCCCGGCCAGGCTCCTGAGCAGTGTGGACTTGCCGCTTCCGGAGGGCCCCAGGACGGCGACCGCCTCCCCTGCGTGGACGGACAGGTCCGCCGCGCCGAGCACCTCGTCTCCGCCCGGGGTCCTCAGGGTCACACCGCGCATTTCCAGGACCGGGGTCCCCGGCGCGGGGGGCGGAGCCGCGGCCGCGCTACCCGTCCGGCGGGCCGCACCCGGCCCGCCGAGGCCGAGGCGGACGTCGGCCACGCGTTCGGCGAAGTCCCGGTCGTGGGTGATGACCAGGGTGGCCCTGCCCCGGCGCCCCCGCCGTTCCTCCAGTACGCCGAGGACGAGTTCGACCGTGGCGGGGTCGAGGCCGCTGGTGGGTTCGTCCAGGAGCAGGAGCTCGGGGTCGGCGACGACCGCCCGGGCCAGGGCCACCCGCTGGGCCTGGCCTCCGGAGAGCTCGTGCGGGCGCCGCCGCCACAGCGCCGAGGCGTCCAGACCCAGGGCGGTGAGGGTCGCACGGACGGCTTCGGCGTTCGCGCCGCGCGCGCCGCCCGGCAGCGCCTCCGCCACCAGGGCGGAGACGGGGCGCAGGGGGTGCAGGTCCGAGGCCGGGTCCTGGCCGAGCATCCCGGTGCGGAGCCGGCGCCAGCGGCGTGCCGCACGACCGGACGGCACCGGCTCCCCCTGCCACAGGACCTGACCGGACCGGCGGACCAGTCCTGGCGGGAGCGCTCCGAAGGCGGCCAGGACGGCGCTGGTCTTACCGCTGCCCGACGCGCCCATGACCGCCAGGACGCCGCCGTCGGGGACCCGCAGGTCCACCGGGCCGACGATCGGGGCGCCCAGGGAGTCCTCGACCACCAGCCCCCGTACGCTCAGTCCCTCAGACACCGGTGGTCTCCTTCCGTGCCGGCCGCCTGGAGCGGGACCGGCGTGTGCGGCCTTCGTGGAAGAACAGCTGGGCCAGGAGGGCGAGCAGGACCGTGGTGGCGCCGAGTGCCACAGCGGGCGCGGCCACGGCCCAGGGGTTGAGCGCCACTCCGGTCATGTTCTCCCTGAGCATCAGGGCCCAGTCGGGTGCGGGCGGGGCCGCGCCCAGCCCCAGCACGCTCAGGGCGGAGGCGATCTGGAGTGCCACCACCAGGCGCAGCCCCAGGTCCGCGGCGACCAGCCCGCGCATGGCCGGGAGGACCTCCCTGACCAGGACCGAGGCGGCGGTCTCACCTCGCAGGAGCGCGGCCTCCACGTACCCGGAGGAGCGGGAGGCGCGGACGGCGTCCCTGACCACGCGCAGCGTGAGCGGGGCTCCCCCGCACACCGTCGCCACGACCACCGCCGCGTGCCAGGGCAGGGCGATGGCGGCGACCAGGGCCAGCAGCAGGGACGGCAGGGCGAGCAGCAGGTCGGCCCCGGCGGTGAGGGTGCGCGAGGGCAGACCCCCGAACCACCCGGCGAGCAGGCCCGCGGCGGTCCCCGTGACGGAGGCGCACACGGCCGCCAGCACCGACACCGCGAGCAGGCGGCCGCCTCCGGCCAGGACCCGGGACCACACGTCGCGGCCAAGTGCGTCGGTGCCCAGGAGATGGCCGGGTCCGGGCCCCTGCCAGGGGGTTCCCACCGGCGATGTGGGGCTGTGCGGCGCCCACGCTCCCCCAAGGAGGGCGGTGGCCAGTACCGCGGCGAGCAGCAGCGGAACGAGTACACGGGTCACGGTGCCTGCCTTCGGCGCGGTTCGGTCAGGGCCGCCACCAGGTCGCCGACCAGCAGGCCCGCCAGCACGACCGCTGCCGCGGCCAGGGCGGTGGCCTGGACCACCGGGAGGTCGCGGGAGGCGATCGAGGAGACCAGCAGGGAGCCCACGCCCGGATAGCTGAAGAGGGTCTCCACCACGGTCGCGGCTGCCACGAGCCCGCCCGCGGTGACCGCCGCGACCCGGGTGAAGGGGGCGAGCAGGAAGGGGAGCACGTCCACCAGGGCCACCCGCCAGGGCGCGTTGCCCCTGCGGCGCGAGTCTGCCACGTGCGGCAGGCGGACGGTGTCGGCCACGGCGCCCGCCAGCAGTCCGCCGCCGAAGAGCGCTGTGGGCAGGGCCAGGGAGAGTACCGGCAGGACCAGCAGCTCAGGGGTCTGCCAGGGTGCGGAGCCGGGCGGCAGCAGGGAGACCGGCGGGACCAGGCCCAGGCCTCCGGAGAGCACGGCCGCCAGACCGCTGGCCACGACCACCGTGGGCAGGGCCGCGCCCCCGGTGAGGACGGAGGTCGGGCCCCCTCGCCCGCCGCGTGCGTTGCCCGCCCACCAGGCCAGGGCCAGGGCCAGGGGCAGGGAGACGAGGAGCGCGCCCGCGACCAGGCCGAGGGTCGCGGGGAGCCGTTGGGCGAGCGCGTCGGCCACGGGGCGCCCGTTGACCATGGAGGTGCCCGGGTCCCCGATGAGCAGGGCCCGGAGCCAGTCGGCGTAGCGCTGCCACGCGGGGGCGTCCAGCCCCAGGTCCTCGCGCAGCAGGCGCAGCTGCTCCTCGTCCGCCCCGGGGGACGCCCGGAGTTCGGCCGCGTCCCCCGGCAGGAGTTCGGTGGCGGTGAAGACCACCACCGA
The DNA here is from genome assembly GCF_000341085.1 of Nocardiopsis ganjiahuensis DSM 45031. Classification (GTDB taxonomy): domain Bacteria; phylum Actinomycetota; class Actinomycetes; order Streptosporangiales; family Streptosporangiaceae; genus Nocardiopsis; species Nocardiopsis ganjiahuensis. The sequence goes on from NZ_ANBA01000020.1 coordinate 57,120, forward strand.
CACCAGGGCCAGCAGCAGCACGCTCCTGGCCAGGGCACTCAGCAGTGACGGCCCCGCGGCCGCCCCCCGCCTGCGGGGGAGGACGGCCGCGGGGGCGGTCGCGGGAACGGACATCAGCCGGCGACCTCGACCCGTTCGACGAACAGGCGGTTGAAGCCGGGCCCGGTGGGCAGGCCGGTCACGCCCGAGGCGGTGAGGTCGAGGCCGTCGCCCACTCCCCAGACCACGTACCCGCCTTCCTCGGCGACGTGCTGCTGGACGTCGCCGAGCATCGAGTGGCGCCGCGCCTCGTCCTCGGTGGCCAGGGCCTCGGCGAGCTCCTCCTCCCACTCCGGGTCGTCCCACCCGGTCTCGTTGATGGGCCCGTCGGCGACCAGGGCCATCTGGGCGAAGTCGACGAACCCGTTGCCTCCCAGGCTGTTGAGGTAGAACGGTTCGACGTTCCACACCTCGCTCCAGTAGGTGTCGGGCGGTCCGACCTCGACCTCGACCTCGATGCCCGCCTCCGCGAGCTGTTCGGCCGCCAGGGTCGCGGTCTCCTCCATGCCGGGGTAGGCGTTGGTGGCGTGCAGGGTGAGGGACACCCCGTCACCGTGGCCCGACGACTCCAGCAGCTCCCGCGCCCGGTCCAGGTCGCGCTCGACCGGCTCGGCCTGCGGGGCGAAGGGTTCCTGCGGGTTGAGCAGGTCCGACCCCGGTTCCCCGTAGCCGAGGAAGACCGTGTCGACGAGCTGTTCGCGGTCCAGGGCGAGCTTGACGGCCTCACGCACGTCGGGGTCGTCGAAGGGCTCGGTGTCCGTGTTCATGACCAGCGGGTAGTTCACGCCCCCGGGCCGGGAGACCACCTGGACCTCCTCGCTCCCGTCGTGCTGCTGGGCGGCGGTGGGCGCCACGCTCCCCGCGACGTCCGCCTGTCCCGAGGCCACCGCGTCGGCGCGCGCGCCCGGGTCGGGCATGGCGCTGATCTGGAGTGTCCGGTAGTCGGAGGCCTCTCCCCACCAGTCGTCGTTGCGGGTCAGCACGGCGGTGGTGTCGTCGTGCTCCTCCAGGACGAAGGGCCCCGAGCCCACCACGGGTTCGGTGATGTCGTCACTGCCCTCGGGTACCACGAAGGTCAGCGAGGCCAGGGCGACGCCGACCTCGGCGTAGGGCTGCCGGGTGGCGAGTTCGAGGGTGTGCTCGTCCACCACGGAGGAGGATTCCAGGTCGAACACGGACAGGCGCCCGTTGTTCTCGGCGCCCTTGCCCTGGATCCGGTTCAGTGAGAACAGGACGTCGTCCGCGGTGACGGCCTCACCGTCGGAGAAGGCCGCGTCCTCCCGCAGGGTGACGGTCCACAGGTCGAGGTCCGCTGTCGCCGGTTCCCACGACTCGGCGAGGCGCGGCTGGACGGCGCCGTTCTCGTCGGTCACGGTCAGCACGTCGTAGAGCATGGCGAACCGCAGGTAGTCGGACTCGTTGCCGACACGGCCGTGCGGGTCGTGCGTGGTGGCCGCGGGGGCTCCCACGGCGGCGTAGCGCAACGTGGTGTCCTCGGCGGACGCCGCCTGCCCACCTTCCTCCCCGCCACAGGCGGTGGCCACCAGCAGCGCCGCGCAGGCGCTCACCGGTAGGAGTAGTCGTCTCATCGTCTGGCCTTTCTCAGGGGTCGGGGCCGTGCGGCGCACGGCCCCGGAACAGGTCTCCCGGCCGGGGTCAGGAGGGGTCGTGTGCGGTGACGGCGCCGGAGGGGCACCAGTCGGCCGCGGTGAGGGCGCGCTCACGGGCCTCGGGCGGCACGTGGGCGCGGAGCAGGACGACGAGTCCGTCGTCGTCCTGGTCGAAGAGGTCGGGGGCGGCGCGGACGCACTGTCCGGCCCCGGCGCAGGTGTCGGGGTCCGTCTCCAGGCGCAGCGCGGTGACGGGGCGGCTCACCACGAGACCGGGACCTCGTCCAGCCCGAAGATCGCCGAGGAGGAGCGGGCGGGCAGATCGGCCAGGGCCAGTTCGGACCGGAGCGTGGGGACCCGGTCGAACAGGGTGCGCAGGGCGATCTCGATCTCCAGCCGGCCCAGGTTCTGGCCCACGCACTGGTGGGTGCCGTAACCGAAGGCGACGTGGTTGCGCTGTGTGCGCCGCACGTCCAGGCGCCCGGGTTCGGGGAAGGCCCCGGGGTCGTGGTTGGCCGCTCCGAGCAGGGCGATGTAACCGTCGCCCGCGGGGATGGTGCCGGAGCTCAGTGGGATGTCCTCGGTGGCCACGCGCAGGGTGATCACGTCGGCCACGGAGAGGTAGCGCAGCAGTTCGTCCACCGCTCCCGGCCACAGCTGCGGGTCCTCGCGCAGGAGCTCCAGCTGCTCGGGGTGTTCGAGCAGGGCCAGGGCCGCCAGCGGGATCATGTTGCGGGAGGTCTCGTGCCCGGCGTTGAGGGTGATGCCGATCTGGGACAGCAGGGAGTGGCGGGTGATCTCGCCGCGTGCCAGGGGGCCGGTGGCCAGGCGGCTGATCAGGTCGTCCCGGGGGTCCTTCGCCTTGTCGTCGATGAGCCGGTCGATCAGGCCGAACAATTCGCCCAGGGCGGCGCCCACCTCCTCCTCGGTGCTGTCCCGGCTGCCGGAGATCGAGGTGATGCGCCGGAAGAACTCCAGGTCCTCCAGGGGGACGCCGAGCAGCCGGCAGATGACGGTGGTGGACACCCGGTTGGCGTAGTCGGCGACCAGGTCGGCCGGGGCCGGGCGGCTGAGGAGGTACTCGACCTGTTCGGCGCACACGGCCTCGATCGCCGGGCGCATGGCCCGCACCCGGCGCACGGTGAACTCCCCGACGAGCATGCGGCGGACGAGGGTGTGGTCGGGCGGGTCCATCCGGATGAAGGGGCGCAGTTCGGCGGCGACGACCTGCTCCCCGTCCCCGAGCGCGGGAAAGGCGGGGTTTCGGGCGTCGGAGCTGGCGGCCGGGTGGGACAGCGCGGCGCGCACGTCCTCGTGCCGGGTCACCAGCCACGGTCGTTTGCCGCTGGGGATCCGCGCGCGGGTCAGGTCCGCGCGCTCCCGCATCCCGGCGTAGTCGTCCGGAGGGGTGAAGGGGCAGGTCCGGGCCAGGGGGAAGGAGGTGTCGTCGCCGTCGGCAGCGGTGGGGCCGGGATCGGTGGCGGGATCGGTGGCGGGGTCAGGTGCGGGCCGGGTCATTCTCGTGGCCTTCCGTAGTGGTGGGGGTGGGAGGGGTCGTGGCGTCCGAGGCGGTCAGGCGCCAGCCGCGGGCGCGTTCGCGGGTGCGGACGAAGTCGGCGTACCGTCCGCCTCGGGCGAGGAGTTCGCCCGGGGCACCGGACTCCACGACCCGGCCCGCGTCCAGGAAGACGACCTGGTCGGCCGCGGCCACGGTGGCGGGCCGGTGGGCGATCACCAGCACGGTGCGCTCCCGGGCGAGTTCGAGGGCCGTACGCGTCACCAGCGCCTCGTTCTCGGTGTCCAGGGCGGAGGAGGCCTCGTCCAGGACGACGACGGGCGCGTCCTTGAGCAGTGCCCGTGCGATGGAGACGCGCTGTTTCTGACCGCCGGACAGCGCGGTCCCGCCCTCCCCGACCCTGGTGTCCCAGCCCTCGGGCAGGTCGTCCAGGACCGCGTCGAGCCCGGACAGCGCCGCCACCCGGTCGAGCTGTTCGCCGGTGGCGTCGGGCGCGGCCAGGCGCAGGTTCTCGGCGACGGTGGCGTCGAAGAGGTACACGTCCTGGAAGACCAGGGCCACGTGCCGGGACAGTTCCTCGCTGCCGATGTCACGGACGTCGGCACCGCCGAGGCGGACCTGGCCGCGATCGGCGTCGTGGAAGCGGGCCAGCAGGCGGGCCACCGTGGTCTTGCCGGATCCGGAGGGGCCGACCAGGGCGGTCAGCGTTCCGGGTTCGGCGCGCAGGGTGGCCCCGTCCAGGGCCGGGGCGTCGTCCCCGCGGGCGTAGGCGAAGGTGACGCCGTCGAACTCCACGGCCGCTCCCCGCGGCAGGACCGGTGACTCCGGTTCGGGCAGGGGCCTCGCGTCCAGGACGGCGTTGATCCGGTCGAGCTGGTTGGTGGCCATGCGCAGGGCCGCGCCCTGGTCGGCCGCCGTGGCCAGGGGATGGGTGAACCGGGCCGCCAGCACCAGGAGGGCCACGGCCAGGGCAGGGTCGAGTCCTCCGTCCAGGACGAGCAGGACCGCGCACACCATGAGCAGCGCGAACATCAGCCGAACCGCGAAGGAGTAGGCCAGCATCACGGGGACGATGCGCAGCAGCAGGCGGCGCGCCGCCCCGTGTTCGGCGTCGAGGGCCTTCTCCAGGCTCCGGCCGCCCTGTTCGGTGCGGCCGAAGGCCCGCAGCACCGGCTGGGACCTGGCGTACTCCAGGACCCGGGAGGCGGCCTCGTCCGAGACCAGGTCCCGGGCGGCGTCGTTGCGGCCCACCGCGTCGTTGGACAGGGTGAAGACCATCCACACCACGGGCAGGCACGCCGCGGCGGCCAGCGCGATCCGCCAGTCGTGGAGGAACAGCGCGGCCACCGCCACGACGGGGGTGACCACCGCGTCGGCCAGCGGCGGGTAGATGTGCACGGGCACGTTGGTGGTGCGGGACACCCCGTCGGTGACGACCCTGTTGAGTTCACCGACGCGGTTCCCGGTGAACCAGCCCAGGGGCAGCCGGACCAGGTGTTCCCCGATGCGGCGGTGCAGTCCCCGGGAGATCGCCCCGCCGACGCGGAAGTTGACGAAGAGGCTGAGGGTGCGCAGCAGGGCGTAGAACAGGGTGACCAGGGCCAGCGCCGCCACCCAGCCCAGGGCCGCCCGGGGACCCTCCCGCAGGAGTTCGGTCAGCACGGGGACCAGCAGGGCGAAGACCACCCCTTGCAGGGCCGAGACCGCGGTGGTCAGGGCCAGGCTCGCCTTCACGGGACCGGCCTGCTCCGGCCCCAGGGCGCTGAGGAAAGCACGGATCACTGGTCTGCTCCCGATTCGTCTCGTCGGTGTCCCTGGGCTCGCCAGAGTTCGGCGTAGCGGCCACCCCGGCTCAGGAGCTCGTCGTGGGTCCCGCTCTCCACCACCCGGCCCGAGTCCATGACCGCGATCCGGTCGGCACCGGTGACGGTGGTCAGGCGGTGGGCCACCACGAGGACCGTGCGGCCGCGGGCGAGCTCGCTGAGCGCGTCCTGGACGGCTGCTTCCGAGACCGGGTCCACCGCCGCGGTGGCCTCGTCCAGGACCAGGACCGGGGTGTCGGCGAGCAGGGCGCGAGCGATGCTGACGCGCTGGGCCTCACCGCCGGACAGGTCGGCGTCCTCCCCGACCACGGAGTCGTAGCCGCGGGGCAGTGCCTCGATCCGGTCGGCGATCTGTGCCGCGCGCGCGGCGGCCGCGATCTCCTCTCGGGTGGCTCCGGGGCGTCCCAGGGCGATGTTGTCGGCGACCGTCTCCCTGAGCAGGCGGACGTCCTGGAGAACGAAGCCGACGGTGCGGTAGAGGTCGGCGATCTCGCGGACGTCGGCCCCGCCGACGGTGATCGATCCGGCGTCGGCGTCGTGGAAGCGTGCGAGCAGGGCCGCCAGGGTGCTCTTGCCCGCCCCGGAGGGGCCGACGAGGGCGGTCACGGTGCCCGGTTCCAGGACCAGGTCCACCTCGGCCAGGGCCCGGCCCCGTTCCGCTGCCGTCCTGTCACCGGTGTGATCGGTGTAGGAGAAGGACACGCCGTCGAAGACCACGCGGGACTCCGGCGGGGGCGGTTCCTCCCCCTGGTGCAGGGTCGGGGTGTCGAGCAGAGCCGTCACCCGTCCGGCCGCGGCTCCGGCGGCCTGGGTCTGCTGCACCCGGGAACCGATCACGTTCATCGGTGCGCACAGGGCCGGGGCCAGCAGGGCGAAGGCCACGACCGAGGCCGGCTCGGTCCACCCGGCGAGCGAGAGCCCCACCCCCGCGACCACCGTGACGACGGTGACCGTCGGCGCTGACAGCAGCAGGAAGGAACCGACCGTCACCGGGGTGGTGCTGCGCGACCAGTTCACGAAGAAGTCCGCGAAGTCGTCGGCGGCGCGGGTGAAGCGTTCGTGTGCGCGCCGGTGGCCGCCGAAGTGCTTGACCACCTGGATGCCGTCCACGAACTCCACGGCGGAGGAGTTGATCCGGTTCATGGCCTCGGCGTACTGGGCCATCTTCGCCATGCTCCCGGCCATGGCCCGCGAGAACAGGAGGATCCCCGCCGCCACCAGCAGGACGGAGACCAGGGCCAGGCGCCAGTCCACGGCGAACAGGTAGACCAGGGCGACCAGCGGCACGGTCAGGACCGAGGCCAGGTCGGGCAGGGTGTGCGCCACCAGGGAGTGGACGTCCTCGATGTCGTCGTGCACGCCCTTCTTGACCCGGCCCGACCCGCGGCCGGTGAACCAGCCCAGGGGGACCCGGGACATGCGGTGGGCCAGGGCACGGCGGACCGACAGCTGCAGGTCGTTGTCGGCCAGGTGGCCGACCAGGGTGGAGGCCGTTCCCGCGGCCAGGGCGGCGACCGAGGCGCCCACGGCGACGCCGACGAGGAGCCACACCCGCGCGGTGTCGACCGCCTCTTCGGCCAGCAGCGTGCGGGCCAGTTCGACGAGGCAGATCAGCGGGACGAGCCCCAGCGCCGAGGCCGCTCCCTGGAGCACCACCGCGGTCCGGATCCGCCCCCTGATGGGGCGGAGCAGGGTCTTCAGCGGCGATGGCGGCTGCTCAGGGGGCTTCGGTCCGGCCCCGTCGGTCGTCGCGGTCCGTTCCCGGCTCATCTGACCAGCACCCCGATCTCCGGGGTGGCCTCGCGCCCGCTGCTGGGCAGGCGCCGGAAGGTCAGACCGGACTCCTCCGCCAACCGGTCGACCCCGAAGGTCTCCCAGTCGTACTCGTCGTCGACGGTGCGCACCAGCTCGCCGTCGCGGAAGACCCGCCACTGGGTGCGCCAGCGCATGGTCTCCGGGCCGACCGGTTCACCGGAGATCCACCACTCGTAGACCTGGTCGCCGAGGGGTTCACGGCACATGCGCACGAAGGGGATGGAGCGGGGCGTGTCCACGCCCATGAGCTCGACGAGCACGATTCCGCCGGGGGGCAGGCGGTCGGCCAGGCGGCGCCACAGTTCCCTGCGCTCCGTCCGCGGGATGTGACCGGCCACGCCGAAGACCACCGCCGCCGAGATGGAGTCGGGCAGCGGTATCTCCTGCGCCGGTTCGGGCAGGACGGTGACCCGTCGGCGCAGGTCGGGGTCGGAGAACACCCGGCTGGTGAGCACGGCCCGCATGTTCGGCGAGGGCTCGGCCGAGTGGATGCGCGCCGCGGGCAGGATCCCGGCGATGGCCGCGGTGACCAGGCCGGTGCCCGCGCCGATGTCGACCACGGGACCGTGGCCGGTGTCCAGGCCGGTCAGGACCGAGCGCAGCACGGGTGTGCTCGTGGCCATGTGGCGGTGGCCGACGAGGTCGAAGAACTCGGCGGCCGGTGAGTAGTAGTCGATGGCTGGAATCGTGTCCTCCAGGAGGGGGAAGGTGCGGGTTCGCGTACGCGGGGCCCGGGGCGGCTCGGTCCCCGTGCGCCGGGTCAGGGGGTGCCGGGTCAGGGGGTGCTGGGCCAGGTCCCGGGGCCGTGGGCCAGGGAGGGGTCGATCCGGTTGACCAGGGCCGAGACCACCTGCTCCCGTCGCGGGGCGAGGTAGAAGTGGTCTCCGGGGAAGACCCGCACGTCGACGCCTCCGGTCGTGGTCTCCGACCAGCGCCGGGCCAGGGCCGCGTCGACCTCGGGGTCGTCCCGGCCGAGGAAGACGCTGACCGGGCAGGTGAGGGGCGGTCCCGGGAACGGTCTGTACCGCTCGATGAGCCGGTAGTCGTTGCGCACGTAGGAGAGCACGGCCTCCCGCAGAGCGGGTTCGGCCAACACCTCGCGGTCGGTGCCGCCCAGGCGCAGGAGCTCCTCGACGAGGGCGTCGTCATCGGCCAGGTGGACCCGCCCGGGAGGTGCGTCGGCGGGCGCCCTGCGGCCCGAGGCGATCAGCCGCTCGGGCTCCGGGAGGCCCCGGTCGCGCAGTGCGCGTGCCAGTTCGTAGGCCACGGCGGACCCCATGCTGTGGCCGAAGAGGACGCAGGGGCGGTCCAGGAGCGGCGCGAGGTCCCCGGTCACGGCGTCGACCACCGCGGCCATGTCGTCGACCGGTTCCTCGCCGAAACGGTCCTCCCGGCCGGGGTACTGCACGCACACGAGGTCGACGGTGTGCGGCAGGACCGAGACCCAGGAGCGGTAGGCGTTGGCCCCGCCGCCCGCGTGGGGCAGGCACACCAGCCGGACACGGGCGGCGGGGCGGGGGCGGAATCGGCGCAGCCAGGATCGGGCAGTGCTCACGGGGTGTCCTCCAGGGTGGTGCGGCCCAGCTCGCCGGCTGCCAGCGGGCGGGGCGGGGCGGGGCGGACGATCTCCGGCCGCCCCAGCTGGGTGGTGGTCTCGTGCCACAGGCGGCACACGCCGAGGTCGAACTGGCCCCGTGCCAGCGGGTCGGTCCCGGCACGGACGTCCTCGGCGAACCCGGTCAGCGCCCGTTCCAGGGCGCGGGGCCACAGAAGGTCGAAGACCTCCCGGTAGGTGGGGGCCTCCGTACCCTCCAGGGGCGAGGTCGCCGGTTGGTCCAGGTGTCCGGTCCCCGGCCCGGTGGTTCTGAGCCGCCCGTGCTCGTCGCGGGGCGCGTACAGCCGGGGGTGCCACAGCACGGGGCCGTGGGTGTCGGCGAGGGTGAGGACGCCGTCCTCGGTGCCCAGGGCGAGGCGGTGCCAGAGCAGGGCGTGGTTGTCCCCGTCCGAGGGGTCCATCTGGTTCTGCACCCGCAGGGTGAGGGGGACGCCGGCCACGGTCCCCTGCAGGACCCGGTAGGGCTGGGCCCGTGCCGCCAGGGCCGTCACCTCGGGATCGGCCTGGAGCGGGCTTCCCAGGGCCCAGGGCCGGAGCCCGCCCAGGGCGCGGGCCAGGACGTCCAGGAGCGGGTGGAGCACCTGGATCGCGGAGGTGGCGTCGATGAACAGGAAGGGGCCGCGTCCGCGCAGGACGCCGGCGGCCTCCAGGAACCGGCGGACCGGCTCCACGTGGCGGTAGAAGGGGTTGAGGTGGTAGACCGCCCCGTTGCGCCGTGCCAGGCGCAGGGCACCGGCCAGCTCGTCGTGGTGGACCGGGTGTTCCTGGATGACGTGGACGCCGCGACGGAGGAGGGCGTGGGCGAGTTCGCCGCCCGCTCCCCCGGACACCGCCGATCCGACCACCACGCAGGCCGCGTCGATGTCGTCGGGGAGCTGATCGGGGTCGGTGTACAGGGGCACCCCCAGGTCCTCGGCGTAGCGGCGGGAGTACTCCCCTCCCCGGGTGAGCAGACCGCTCAGCTGGAAGGTGTCCCCCATCCCCAGCAGGGCCCGGACGTAGAAGCGCCCGAAACCGGTCCCGCAGACGACGACGCGCAGGGGCGGCCCGCTCACAGGGCCCCCTCTTCGAGGTCGGCGGCCGCGGCGCCCTGCCACAGGTGCAGCGCCGCGGTCCCGTCCCCTTCGAAGAGGGCCTCGACCGTGGCGCCGGGATCGAGCACGTCAGCCGCGTGGTGGACCCCCGTCGGTGTTTCACCCAGGGCCGCCGCGGCGGTCGCGGCGGCCCCGACGCGGCCCGTCATGCGGTAGCTGTCGGTGAAGCGGGCGAGGAGGGTGTGCGGCGCACCGGAACCGTCGACCAGCGAGTACACCATCTGGTAGTAGGGCGTGTTCCCGACCAGGTCCAGGTCGGCCGCGCGGCGCAGCCGCTCCGCCGTCTCCGGGCCGCTGTCGGCCCGGCCCACCGCCGAGGTGAGCACGGCCCTGGTCCGCGCGCCGGGGTGGACGTTGTACCAGTCCAGTCGGCGGAGTCCCATCGAGGCGGCCAGGCGCCGGGCCTCACCGGTCAGGAAGGGTTGGACGAAGACGGTCCCCGGGAAGTGCGGGGCCCGGGCCCCCTCCTGGGCACGCAGGGCGCCCTCGACGACCGCCCCTTCCCTCCAGGCCGCCAGCGGGTGCCCGAACGCCGCCGCCGGAATGCTCCCCCCGGGGAGGGAGAGCAGCAGGTCGTCGGCGGCGGCCCCGGTGCACCGCTCCAGGCCGCCGGCGTGGACGGCCGCCTCCCGGAGCCCGCGGCCCCGCGCGAACCAGCGGGGCAGCAGAGCGGACAGGCCCGGCAGGACCCCGGCCGAGAGCAGCACGCGGCGCCCCTCGGCCAGGGGCGATCCGGCCAGGCGGTCGTGGACGGGGCTGTCGCCGGTCACGTCCACGTAGTCCGCGCCGGCGGCCAGGGCGGCCACCGCCACCCGGTCCAGGATCCGGTAGGAGGGGCCCGCACAGTTGAGGACCACGTCGCAGCGGTGGCAGAACGCTTCGAGGGACTCGGCCGAGTCCACGTCCACGGAAACCGCCTCGACCGGGCCGCCGAGTTCGTCGGCGAGGGCGCGCAGGGGGCCGGCGCGGCGGGCTCCCAGCACCAGCCTTCCGCGGCTCAGGGAGCGCAGGGCGTGCGCGGCGTGACGGCCCACCGCACCGGAGGCGCCCACCACTCCGATCACGGCGTCTTCCAGGGCTCTCACCGGGCCACGTCCCCTCCGGTGACGGCCTCCAGGTGCTTGAGCACACCGGGGGCGTAGGGGGCTCCCAGGAGGCTGAAGTGGTCACCGGGGACCTCGACGACGTCCAGGTCGCCCAGCACGAGGCGCTCCCAGTAGGCGATGACGCTCTCCTTGTTCCCCGGGAAGGGGTAGGCGCCGCCGTGGCGCAGGAAGGTGACGTCGCCCGCGTAGGGCTCGGGCTCGTACCGGGAGATGGCGAAGACGCTCTGGCGGAAGATGTGGAACATCTCGGTGAGCGCTTCGGGCGTGTAGGTCCCGGCGGAGGGCGGTACCGCGGCGCACATCCGCTCGATGCGCACCTCGCGCGGTACCTGCGCCAGGGCCTGGAAGCAGGCCGCGACGTCGGCGTACTCCCCGGTCAGGCGCGCGATGGCGCCGTCGGGCAGCAGCCCGGGCGTGTCCGCCAGGAGCAGGTCGGAGGCGGCCGAGACCCGGTTCTCGTCGGCCGGGAAACCGACCGCGACCGGGTCGATGCCCATCATGACGGCGAAGGCGTACTCGGAGATGAGTTCGTCGTCCAGGCGGAACGGCGGCCGGTGGGTGCTGATCGCGGTCAGGGAGGCGACCTCGGCCCCGGCCTCGGTCAGGGTCCGGGCGACCTCCGTGGCGATGAGCCCGCCCAGGCAGTAGCCGACGACGTGGAAGCGGTCGCCGCCCCGGTCGAGCAGGGCGCGGGCGTAGTCGGCGGCCCATCCCTTGATGACGGTGGCGGGGTCAGCGGACAGGAAGGCGGGGATGTCGGGCAGCTCCAGCCCGACCAGGGTCGACTCCCCGTGCGAGCGGCGCCGGATCTCGGTGATCAGGGAGCGGTAGGGGATCAGTGTCCCGGTTCCGGCGTGGACCAGGGCGGTGACCACGCCCCCGCCGGGGCCGTTGAGGGGGACGTAGGGGTCGGCCCGGCCCGGTTCGGCGGCCGCGACCTGACCCGACAGGTCCCGCAGGTAGGAGGCCAGGCCGGCGACGGTGGGCGTGCGGAGCATGTGGCGCAGGACCACCTCCCACTCGATGTCGCCGACGTCGGGCACGGCCTCTCCGAGGCGGCCCACCATGCGCGCCACCAGCAGGGAGTCGCCGCCCAGGTCGAAGAAGTCGTCGTCGCGTCCCACCGCGGTGCGTTCGAGCAGGTCGGCCCAGAGGGCGCACAGTGCGCGTTCGAGGTCGTCCCGGGGTTCGGCGGTGACGGCCGCGGTGTCGGTACCGCTCTCCTCGTCGGGCAGCGAGCGCACCAGCGCGGCGCGGTCGACCTTGCCGTTGGCGGTCAGCGGCAGGGAGTCCGGCAGTCCCCACTGGCCGGGCACCATGTACTCCGGCAGGCGTTCGGCGGTGTGCCGGGCGAGTTCGTCCGCGGTGACGGGGACGCGGTCGGTCTTGAGCCTGGTCAGGTACAGGCTCTGCCCGGTCCCGGTGAGGCGGTCCCCGGCGGTGGGCAGGACCAGGGGCTCGGTGGCCCCCGCGGACTCCAGGGCCGTCGCCCACTGGTCGCGGGTGAGGAAGGTCTGGTCCCGCTCGGTCCGGGCGTCCCGGTGCCCGCCGTCCAGGCCTTCCAGGAACTCCATGGAGACCAGGAGGGCGGGGTCCCGTTCGAGGGTGGTCTCGATGAACAGCAGGTGCCCCGCGGGGGCGAGCACCTCGCGGATCCGGGCCAGGGCGGCGTCGGCGTCGACGGCGTTGTGCAGGACGTTGGCGGCGACGACCGCGTCGAAGGAGTTGGGGGCGTGCCCCTGGTCGGCGAGGGGACGGTTCAGGTCGAACAGCCCGAAGCGCACCCAGGGGAAGTCGGCGAAGCGCTCCCTGGCCTCGTTGACGAAGAACGGGGACACGTCGGTGAACAGGTACTCCACGTCGTGTCCGGCGAGCGCCCGGACGACCTCCTCCGTGGTTCCGCCGACACCGGCGCCGATCTCCAGGACCCGCAGGGGCCGGTCGGAGGTCCTCGTGGACGCGGCCTCGGCCAGGGCGGCGGCGGTCGCGGAGTTGAGGTGGCGGATGGCCAGGTTGTCCCGGTAGGCGCCGGCGGCCGTGTCCGTACCGCTGCCGGGGAAGAGCAGGCTGCGCACGTCCAGGTCACCGCGGAGGAGCTCGGGCAGGCGGTCGGAGCAGGTGCGCATGTACTCCAGGACCTCGGTCCCGTAGTCGACGGAGCGCTCCAGTTCGTTCAGGCGGGTCCAGGCCCGGCTCTGCTCCTGCGCGGAGACCGGGGTGAGGCCGTCGAACCGGTCGCCGTCGCGGCGCAGCCGTCCGGCCTCGCAGAGGGCGTCCAGCCACCGCCGCACCAGGCGGTGGTGGCGCCGGTCGGCGTCGAGTGCCGCGACGACCTCGTCGGCGGTGTGGCCTCCCCCGTGGAAGAGGCCGGCTTCGGTGAGAGTGCGCGTGAGGGCTCCCAGCGCCGTGGACCGCATCGCCTCCAGGAAGGACTCCAGCGCGTCCCGGTCCAGTTCCGCGGTGGCGGACTCGACCGCGCGCGCCGCGCTCCCGGCCATCCCCTCGTCGGTGGAGCCGTACTGCGCCAGGCTGTGGCGGGCCGGCTCGGCGAAGGCCACCAGCCTCCTCTCCTCCCTGCCGCCCACGGCGAGGACGGCGGCCGCGTCGACGGCCGGGTGGGACAGCAGGGCCGATTCGATCTCGGCGAGTTCGACGCGGTGTCCGCGGATCTTGACCTGGTCGTCCTCGCGGCCCAGGAACTCGATGTCGCCGTCGGGGTGGTAACGGCCGAGGTCACCGGTGCGGTACAGGCGCTCTCCCGTGTGCGGGTGGCGGACGAACCGTTCGGCGGTGCGGGCCTCGTCGCCCAGGTACCCCATCGCCACGCCCGCGCCCCCGATGTGCAGTTCCCCGGGGACCCAGTCGGGGCGGGCGCGCATGTGCCCGTCCAGGACGTGGAAGGTCTGGTTGGCGAGGGGGCGCCCGTAGGGGACGCTGGGCCAGGCGGGGTCGGGCTCCCCGATGGGGTGGTGGATGGACCAGATGGACCCCTCGGTCGCCCCGCCGAGGCTGAACAGGGAGAGGTCCGGCAGGTGGGAGCGCACCCGCTCGGGGAGGGTGAGCGGGATCCAGTCACCGGAGAGCATCGCCAGCCGCAGCGAGGCGGGTGCCGCCGAGGGTGCGGCGGTGAGGTAGTCGGCGAGCATCCCCATCTGGGCGGGAACGGAGTTCCACAGGGTCACCCCGTGTTCGGTGACCAGCTCCGCCCAGTGGGAGGGGTCTCCGCGCCTCTCGGGGGCGGGCAGGACCACCGCGCCGCCTTCGGCCAGGGGCCCGAACAGGTCGTAGACGGACAGGTCGAAGCCGAGCGCGGCCAGTCCCAGGACCCGGTCCCGGTCGGTGACCCCGAACCTGAGGTTGACGTCCTCGATGGTGTTCAGGGCGGATCTGTGGCTGATCATCACCCCCTTGGGGGTGCCGGTGGAGCCGGAGGTGTAGATGACGTAGGCCAGGTCGTCGGGGCTCACCGGCCGGGGCGGGACCCGGGGCGGGACGGCCTCGGCGGGGACGGTGTCCACCTCGACGGTCCGGACGTGTTCGTCCTGGTTGCCGGCCTGTCCCAGCCAGGACTGGGTGAGCACGTACCCCACCGCGGCGTCCCGCAGGACGGCCTCGCGCCGGGCGGCGGGCTGGGTGGTGTCCACCGGAACGTAGGCCGCGCCCAGCACCAGGGCCGCGTAGGCGGCGACGACCTGTTCGACGCCCTTGTCCATCACGATGGCGACCCGGTCCCCCGGCGCGCAGCCCTCGGAGCGCAGCGCACCGGCCACGCCCCACACGCGCGACCACAGGTCGCCGTGGGAGACCGTGCCGTCGGCGGAGATGACGGCGGGGGCCTCGGGGGCCCGCAGCGCCGCGGCGAGGGGGCGTTCGTACAGCAGTGCGTCGGGCAGGGGCGCCTCGGTGGCGTTGGCCCGGGCGCGGGTGCGCGCCTGGTGTTCGGGGAGCGCCACCGGGGCCTCCTCGTCCCAGGTCCCGCCGCTCAGGGCCAGCCGGGTCAGCAGCTCGGTGTAGGCGCCGAAGGCGTCGGGGGCCAGGCCCGGGGGCAGCACGCCCTCGCGTACGTCCCACCGCACCGCCAGGGAGTCACCCGCGCGGGAGACCTGGCAGTCCAGCCACACCTGGGGGGTCTGGGACAGCCCGTGCACCTCGCGGTCGGCCCAGGACCCGGCGGAGGCCTCCGCCTCGGTGCCGATCGCTCCGGTGAAGACCACCGGCATGAGCACGGCGTTCTCCCCGCGGCGGCGGGAGAGTTCGGCCAGCACCTCGTTGCCCGTGTACAGGACGTGTTCGAGGTCCTCCGCCATGCGGGCCTGCCGCGTGCGCGCCCTCTCGGCGAAGGTCCCGCCGTCCTCGGCGCGCACGGCCAGCAGCGTCAGGGAGGTGAAGTCGCCGACCAGACGGTCGGTGTCCGGGTGGAGCGGCAGACGCTGGGAGACGGGGAGGTTGAGGGTGAAGTCGGGCTTGCGGGACCACAGGGACAGGACCTCGGCGTAGGCGGCGAGGGCCACCGAGGAGGGGCTCAGCCCGTGCTCGGCGGCGCGTTCGCGCAGGGCGTCCCAGATCCGCGGGGGCAGGGTGGCCGACAGGCGGGTGAACCGGCCCGAGGTGTCGGTCGCGTTCTCCGCCCGGGGCAGTTCGGGGGCCGGGGGGAGGTCGTCGATCCGTCCCGCCCAGTAGGCGCGGTCCCGCAGGTAACTGGCTCCCCCGTGCAGGGACCGGCGGGCGACGACGTAGTCGCGGAAGGTCGCCTCCAGGGCGGGCAGGAGGTGCTCGGGGTCCTCGTACAGGGCCGCGAGCTCCTCCAGCAGGAGCCGGACGCTGGCGTAGTCGACGGCGAGCAGGTCGGCGGACAGGTGCAGCCGTGCGCCGCGGTTCCCACGGGTCAGGTGGAGGCGGA
The DNA here is from genome assembly GCF_000341085.1 of Nocardiopsis ganjiahuensis DSM 45031. Taxonomy (GTDB): domain Bacteria; phylum Actinomycetota; class Actinomycetes; order Streptosporangiales; family Streptosporangiaceae; genus Nocardiopsis; species Nocardiopsis ganjiahuensis. The sequence continues at coordinate 72,638 of NZ_ANBA01000020.1, forward strand.
CCAGCGGCCAGGACGAGGGGTCGGGCACCAGGTCGCGCATGCGTTCACGGGCGCGGGCCGCGTGCAGGCCGACGTCGGCGTCACCGATCTCGGTGACGGTCAGCGACTCCCCCGGCGCCTCGGGCAGGACCTTCTGGTGCCCCTCGGAGAGAACCACCGCCCGGAGCATGTCGTGCCGGTCGAGCAGGGCGGCCCAGGCCTGTCGCAGACGGTCGGGGTCGAGGTCGTCGAAGTCCATTTCCACATACGCGTGGCAGGCCACGCCGCCGTAGTCGTAGGCGGAGCCGCGGCCGATCAGGTAGGCGGTCTGCACGTCGGTCAGGGGGAAGGGCTCGTGGCGGGCGCCCGGGTCGGGGACCAGGCCCGGTTCGGACTCGGCCTCCAGGAGGGCGAGGACCTCGTCCCGGTGGTCCCGCAGCAGCGCGCGGTGTGCGTCGGTGAGGGCGTTCCGGGGCGCGCGGAAGTGGATGCGCCCCTCTGCCGACCAGAGCTGGACACCGCGGGAACGCAGCTCCTCGAGCAGTTCGGGCAGGGTGGCGGAGGTGGTGTGCACGGTGGGTTCTCCCGATGGGGTGCTGGGGCGTGCGTGGGTGGGGGTCGGAGCGGCAGCCCGGTGGGGACCGGAGAGGGCGTCAGATCACCCCGGTCCGGACGTCGTCGCCGGTGTGCGCGCGGACCTGGTCGGCCAGGGACGCGAGAGTGGGGTCGGCGAGGAACGAGCGGACCGACAGTCGGTCGTCCACCCGTTGGCGCAGGAGGGTCATCATGCGGACGGCCAGCAGGCTGGTCCCTCCCAGGACGAAGAAGTTGGCGTGCCGGTCGTCGACCGCCGCCTCGAGCAGGTCGCCCCACAGCTCCGCGAGCATCTTCTCGGCGGCGTCCGCGAGGGGCTCCCGGCCCTGTCCGTCCCGGTCGGCGGCCAGGGTTCCCAGCGCCGCGGTGTCGACTTTGCCGTTGGGGGTGAGGGGGAGCTCGTCCAGCACCGTCACGTGTCCGGGGACGGCGTGGCCGGGCAGGTGCCGGGCCAGGTGCCGGACGAGTTCGGCGGGGGTGGGGGCGTCCGTGCCGGAGGCGACGAAGGCCGCTGTCGTGCGGGCGCCCCGCTCACCGGGAGCCACCACGGCGGCACGGCTCACGTCCGGGTGCGCCTCCAGCGCGGCCTCGATCTCACCGAGTTCGAGCCGGTGCCCGCCGATCTTGACCTGGCGGTCGGTGCGGCCGAGGAACTCCAGGACCGTCCCGGGCCGGTAGCGTCCCCGGTCCCCGGTCCGGTACCAGCGTTCCCCCTCGTGGTCGACGAAGCGGTCCGCGGTGCGTTCGGGGTCCCCCCGGTAGCCGAGGGCCACCCCGGCGCCCCCGATCCACAGCTCACCCGGCACCCAGTCGGGGCAGTCCCGCCCGTGGGGGTCCACCACGCGGTAGCGCTGGTTGCGCAGCGGGTAGCCGTAGGGCACCGAGGTCCAGCCGAGGGGCACGTGCCCGCCGTCGAACGCGTTGGACCAGATCGCCGCCTCGGTGGCACCGCCCAGGGCCACCAGGTGTGTGCCGACAGCGGCCCGGTTCAGGGCGGAGGCCAGGTCGGTTCCGACCCAGTCACCGGAAACCAGGGCCAGCCGCAGGTCCGGAGGGAACCCGTCCTTCCGGGAGGCCAGGACCAGCATGTCCAGGAGTGCGGGGACGGTGTTCCACACGGTCACCCCGTGGTCGGCGCACAGGGAGCGCCAGCGCTCCGCGTCACGTCGTTCCTCCTCGTCCGGCAGGACGAGCGCGCCGCCCGCGCCCAGGAGCCCGAAGACGTCGTAGACCGACAGGTCGAAGTCCAGCGCGGACAGGGCCAGGACCCGGTCGCGGGGGCCGACGCGGTAGCGCTGGTTGATGTCCTCGACGGTGTTGAGGGCGGCGGTGTGGCTCACCTCGACGCCCTTGGGTTCACCGGTGGAGCCGGAGGTGAAGATCGTGTACGCCGCCTGTGCGGGGTCGGGGCGCACCGGGCTCTCGAGGGGCGCGGACTCCAGCAGGTCGGCCACGCTCGCCGACCGGGGGGCGCCGGTCCCGTCACCGATCGCGAGGACCGTGCCCGCCGCCCGGTGCACGCGTACGCGCCGTAGCTCGGGCTGGCCCGCCCCGACGGGCACGTACACCGCTCCGGCCGCCAGGACGCCCAGGACCGCGCAGACCTGTTCCGGCCCCTTGGGCAGGCAGACCGCGACCGCGTCGCCGGGACGCACGCCGCGCTCGACCAGGCCGGCGGCGATCCTCAGGGCCCGGTCGGCGGTCTGGCCGTGGGTGAGGGTCTCCTGGTCGGTGATGAGGGCGGGCGCGTCCGGGCGTCGGGGGGCGCCGCCGAAGAAGGCGTCCTGCAGCAGCCCTTCGGGCGGGTCTCCCCCGGGCCGGCCGGCGCTCGCCCTGGAGCGGCTCTGCCCCTGGGGCAGCAGGCGGGACACCGCACGTCCCCAGGCCTGTTCACCGTCACGGGCCAGGGTGCTCAGGAGTTCCAGGTAGGCGGCGAACATGGCGTCCAGCACGCCGGGGCGGAAGAGCTCCTCGACCGCGTCCCAGGAGACCTCCAGGCTCCCGCCGCTCTCCATGACCTGGTTGTCCAGGTGGACCTGCGGCGACTGCGACAGCCCCCAGACCCTGCGGGGGAACTCGGGGGACCGGTCCATGGACACGCCCGTGCCCACTCCCAGGGATCCGGTGAACACCACCGGGATCCCCGGTTGGGCGGTTCCGGTGCGCCGCGCGAGTTCGCGCAGGACCCATTCGGCCGAGGCCTCCCGGTGGTCCAGGTCCCGGCCCAGGAGGTGCTGGAGCGCGCGGGCCGCCTCGACCGGGTCCTCCCCGGGTTCGCGCCGGTAGGAGGCCAGCGAGAGGGAGGTGAAGTCCCCCAGGACCCGTTCGACGTGCGGATGCGCGTCCTGGCGGTTGAAGAGCGTGAGGGTCACGCTGAGGCCGGTCTGACCGCTCCAGGCGCTCAGCACCTCTCCGTAGCAGGCCAGGAGCAGGGCCGACGGGGTGATCCCCACCGTGCGCGCCAGCTCGGTGAGGGCGCTCCACTCCTGAGGCGCGAGGCGTCGCGAGCGCCGGGTGAAACGGGGCCGCTCGATCTCAGCGGGGTCCACGCGCAGAGGCAGGTCCGGCGCCGGAGGCAGCTCGGTGATCCGCTCCCGCCAGTAGTGGCGGGCACGCTCCTCCGCGCCGGGGTCGGTCCCGACCTGGGTGAGGTAGTCGCGGAACGTGACGTCCACGGGCTCCAGACGCGCGTCGGGTTCGCGGTAGAGCAGGTCCAGCTCGGTGTAGAGGGTCATGATGCTCAGCGCGTCCAGCACGAGGTAGTCCAGGCCCACTCCGAGCCGGACCCGTTCGACCCCCTCGCGGGTGTAGCGCAGGGCGCGGACGTCGAACAGGGGCCACCGGGTCGGGTCCAGGACCTGGTGGGCCATCGTGTCGCGGAAGGCCTCGAGCGCGGGCCCGGGGTCCCGCTGTTCGCGGGCGTCGGTCACAGGGATGCGCACGGGCGGGGCGCCGGGCAGGACCCGCTGGTTGCCGTCGCCGTCGAAGACGGCTCTGAGCATGTCGTGCCGAACCACGAGGCGGTCGAGCGCGTGTTCCACGCGCCGGAGGTCGACGTCCTCACCGTCGAACTCGGTGTAGTGGTAGGTGCCGACCCCGCCCAGGGTGAAGTCGGGGCTGCGGCCGGTCAGGTAGGCCCGCTGGACCCCGGTGGCGGGGAACGGGTCGTAACGGGTGTCGGCGTCGTGGCGGACGCGCTGGTCGACGGCGGTCTCGCCGCGTTCGGTCAGGGTGGCGGCGAAGTCCTGGAGGACCGGGTGGGCGAACAGTCGCGACACGCGTGCCCCGGGGTGGCCCGCGCGCCGGAGGGCGGCCACCGCGCGGGTGGCCAGGAGCGAGTCGCCGCCCAGGGTGAAGAAGGAGTCCGTGCGGGCCGGTTCCGGTGCTTCCAGCAGCTCGGACCAGACCCGGGCGACCAGCGCCTCGGTCTCTCCCCGCGGGGGCTCGTGCCGCCCGGTGCCCCCGGAGAGGTGGTCCCGCAGGTGCCGGGTGACGGCGGCGCGGTCGGGTTTGCCGTTCGGGCTCAGGGGGAGTTCGGGGAGCTCCAGCACCGGATCGGGGACCATGGCCTGGGGCAGCAGGGTGTGGGTGTGCTTGGCGGCGGCGTCGGCCGTACCGTTCCTGAGGGCCTCTCGCGGGACGACCACGGCGGCCAGCCGGGGCGCGGGGCTCTCGAGTACGACGGCCACCGCCGCGGACACGTCGGGGTGCGCGGTCAGGGCGGCCTCGACCTCGCCGGTCTCCACCCGCACACCGTTCACCTTCACCTGGTGGTCGTTCCGTCCCAGGAACTCCAGGGAACCGTCGGGGGTGTGGCGGGCCAGGTCCCCGGTGCGGTACCAGCGCTGACCGCGGCTGGTGACGAAGCGTTCGGCGGTCAGCTCGGGGGCGCCCCGGTACCCGCGTGCGAGTCCGGCGCCCGCGACCCACAGCTCTCCCGGGACCAGGTCGGGCCGGTCGCGTCCCAGGGCGTCCACCACACGGCAGGAGACGCCGGGCAGGGGGCGCCCCCAGGGCACGCAGGACCAGGAGGGGTCGGCCTCGTCCACCTCCAGCAGGGTGGAGTGGACGGCGGCCTCGGTCATGCCGCCCAGGGCGAGGAAACGGCACTCGGGCGCCTGGGCCCTGAGCCGCCCCGCGAGGGCGGGCGCGATCCGGTCGCCTCCCAGCAGCACGGCCCGCAGGGGCGGCATCGGCGCCGTACCGGATTCCACCGCTGACAGGAGCATGTCGAGGAAGGCGGGGACGCAGTTGAGCACGGTCACCGCGGTGTCCGAGGCGGTGCGGGCCCAGCGGTCCGCGTCACGGCGGTCGCCCGACTCGACCAGTACCGCCGCCCCGCCCACGGACAGGGGGGCGAACAGGTCGAACACGGACATGTCGAAGTCGTACTCGGCCAGGCAGAGCGTCCGGTCCGCTCCGCCCGCGCCCAGGGCGGTGGTGAGCACGTCGACGGTGTGGGCGGCGGAGCGGTGTTCGACCTCCACCCCCTTGGGGTCTCCGGTGGAACCGGAGGTGAACAGCACATAGGCCACGGAGTCCGGTGACGCGTTCCGCCCGGTGGCCGGGGCCAGGCCCCGGGTCTGTTCGACGGTGAGGACGCCCGCCTCGGAGCCGGGCCTCAGGTCCGGGGTGTCGGTGAGCACCAGTTCGGGTGCGCCGAGCGCCAGGATCCGCTCGCGCCGCGCCGCGGGTTGGGCCGGGCTCACCGGAAGGTAGGCGCAGCCGGCGGCGAGCACGCCCAGGATCGCGGCGACCTGGTCCGCGCCCCGCGGCAGGTGCACGGCGACGGTCGCTCCGGCCGGCACCCTGGCCTGGACGCCCGCGGCCACGCGCAGGGCGCGGTCGGCCAGGTCCCCGTAGGTGAGCGCCTCCCCGGCGGCCGGCACCAGGGCGATGTCCCCGGGGTGGGCGCGGGCGTGGGCGAAGAAGGAGGCGTGGAGCGGTCGCGGGGCGGGCTCGGGCAGATCGAGTGCGGTCGCGGCCCGGGCGCGCACCTGCGCGGCCGAGGGGACGGGCTCGAAGCGGCTCTCCCAGGCCCGCGGATCGTCCACCAGGCTTTCGACCAGGTTCCGGTAACAGTCGAAGGCCGCCTCCATGGTGCCGGGCTCGAAGGCCCGGGCGCGCAGGTCCCAGTTGAGCAGCAGGCCGTCGTCGAGCTCGGTGACCTGCGCGTCCAGCAGGACCTGGGGTCCCTGGGAGATGATCCAGGAGGGGCGGCCGAAGCACTCCTGGACGTTGTCGGTGAACAGGGGGCCCAGCCCGATGGCGCTGGTGTAGACCACGGGCGCGAGGACCGGGGTCCCGCCGTTGCGGCGGGTCAGGTCCCGGAGGACCTCCACTCCCCCGTAGGCGCCGTGGTCGACGGCGCGGTGCAGGTCGCCCTGGAGGGTGCGGGCGCGTTCGGCGAAGGGCACCGGGGTGGTGGTGTCCACGCCCAGCAGTACGGAGCTGCTGAAGTCGCCGACGAGCCGGTCGACCTGCGGGTGCAGCGGCGCGCGGTCGAAGAGCGGCAGGTTGAGGCTGAAACCCGGGTCGGCGTTCCAGGCGCCGAGCACCTCGGCGAAGGCCGTGGCCAGGGCGGCCGCGGGGGTGACCCCGAAGTCACGGGCCCGTCGCTCGAACGCTCGCGCGCGCTCCGGGGTGAGCCTGTGGTGCAGCCGGGTGGAACGGGTGACGGGGTCCGTGGGGCGGGCCGGTGCCTCGGCCTCCGGGCGGACGGGCAGGGCGGGCGGGGGCGGGATCTCCGCCAGGCGCGTCCGCCACCAGTCGCGGGCCCGCTCGCGTGGTCCGCTCCCGCGCTCCCGCCGGTCGGCGAGGTAGTCGGCGAAGCCGTACTCCAGGGGCGGGGCGTCCTCTCCGAGGTAGGCGCCGCGCAGGTCCTCCAGGAGCACGCGCAGGCTGAGCGCGTCCGCGACGATCATGTCCAGGTCCACGTGCAGGCGGGTGGCACCGCCGGGGAGCAGGCTCAGGGCGATGTCCAGGACCTCGCCGGCCGCGACGTCCATGCGCCGGTGGGTGGCCTCCTCCCTGATGGTCTCCAGGGCCTGTCCCACCTCGTCGGCGGTCGCCTCGCGCAGGTCCCGCACGGTGACCGCCGGCTGGGCTCCGGCGGGTTCGACGCGCTGGAGCCCGTCGTCGTCGAAGCGGGCCCTGAGCATGGGGTGGCGCTCCACCACGGCGCGCAGTGCCCGGGCCAGACGGTCGGGGTCGACCCCGGCGCCGTCGAACTCGGTGTAGAAGTGGGCCGCCACGGCACCGAGGGGCTGGTCGTCCTGTCGGCCGATCCAGTAGGCGTGCTGCATGGTCGCCAGGGGGAACGGCTCCCCTTCGGCCCGGTGCCGGACGGTCTCCGGTCCGGCGGCGAGGGGGACCGCGACCGCGTCGCGGAGCAGCGCGCTCCAGGCGGCGACCGTGGGCACGGCCGCCAGGTCCTCGAAGGTGACGTCGAAGCCCTTCTCCCTCCAGGCGCCTGAGAGCCGGATCATCCCGAGCGAGTCGAGTCCGTGCTCGAAGAGGTCGTCGGTGTCGGTGAAAGCCCTGGTCCCGAGTACCTCGGCCACCTGTTCGCGAACGGTCTCGATCATCGGTCCGGCTTCGTCTGTCACTGAGCCGCGCACCCCCTGTGGTCACATTGGACCCGACAAGCAATAATGAAAACCGTTTTCATTGCCGGTATGTCCATGTATAGCACCGGCGGGAGTACGGGGTCGACCCCGGATCCCGCAGAATCCGGAGGGATCGATGTCACAGGAATGGCCGCGGAGACCGGAGGATCTGGCCCGCCGCTACCGCGAGCAGGGCTTCTGGGAGGACGGGCTGCTGGACGGCCTGCTCAGGGAGCAGGCCGCCCGGCAGGCGGACCGTCCGGCACTGGTCTCGGGCGGCGACCGCCTGTCCTACGCGGAGCTGGACGCCCGCGTCGACCGGCTGGCCTCGGGGTTGGCGGGGCTCCCGATCCGCCGGGGCGAACGCGTCCTCGTGCAGCTGCCCAACCGCACCGAGTACGTGGTCACGGTCTTCGCCCTGTTCCGGATCGGGGCCGTGCCGATCCTGGCCCTGCCGGCGCTGGGTCCGGCGGACCTGGAATCGCTGGTGCGCACCGGCGGAGCCGCCGCCATGATCGTCGCCCCGGGGCGGGGGCCGGGTGCCTCATCAGCGGTCGCCGAGAGGATCGCCCGCACGGCCCCGTCCGTACGGCACCTGGTGGTGACCGGCGACCCCGGCGGCGGCGAAGCGCTGCCGTGGGACTCCCTCCTGTCCTCCTCAGCCGCACCGCCCACCGGGCCCGCCTCCCCGGAGCGCTCCCCCGACGACCTGGCGCTGCTCCTGCTGTCCGGGGGCACGACGGGCACCCCCAAGCTGATCCCGAGGACCCACGCCGACTACCGCTACAACGCACGGGCCTCGGCCGGGGCGAGCGGAGTGAACGGGGCCGCCGTCTACCTGGCCGTCCTGCCCGTCGCCCACAACTTCACGATGGTCTCCCCCGGCATCGTGGGCACCTTCGCGGTCGGGGGCACCGTGGTCCTCAGCCCGGACCCGAGCCCGACGACCGCGTTCGAACTGGTCGAACGGGAGGGGGTGACCATCAGCGCCCTCGTCCCGGCCCTGGTCGGCCCGTGGCTGGAGGAGGCCCGCAGGTCGGGGCGTGACCTGAGCTCGCTGAGGGTCCTCCAGGTGGGCGGGTCCCGACTGGACGAGGCCACCGCCCGGCGCGTGGGACCGGCACTGGGCTGTCGGCTGCAGCAGGTGTTCGGCATGGCGGAGGGGCTGAACAACTACACCGGCCTGGACGACCCCGAGGACCTGGTGTGCACCACCCAGGGCCGTCCGCTCTCCCCCGCCGACGAGGTCCTCGTGGTGGACGAACAGGGAGACCCGCTACCCGCGGGAGCGGTCGGGGAACTCCTCACCCGGGGCCCCTACACGCTCCGGGGCTACTACCGGGCACGGGAGCTGGACCCCCTGCGCTTCACCCCCGACGGCTTCTACCGCACCGGAGACCTCGTCACCCGCTCCGAGAACGGCGACCTCACGGTCGTGGGCCGGGTCAAGGACCAGATCAACCGGGCGGGTGAGAAGATCGCCGCCGTCGAGGTCGAGGAGATGCTCATGGCGCTGCCGGGGGTCCGGGGCGCCGCCGTGGTGGGCCTGCCCGACCCGGTGCTCGGTGAGCGCTCGGTGGCGCTCCTGGTCGTGCCGGGCCAGGAGTGCCCGACCAGGGACGAGGTGCGCGCGCAGATGTCGGAGCGCGGAGCCGCGGCCTTCAAGGTGCCCGACGAGGTACGCCGGGTGGGGCGGCTCCCGCTCACCGGCGTGGGCAAGGTGGACAAGAAGCGCCTACGCGAGGAGTTGATGCGGGAGGAGCTGACCCGCGGCTAGCCGGGCGGTGGCGGGCGGGGTGCCCCGCCCGCCACCGGTCAGGTCTCGAGCGCGGCCAGGGCCTCCTTGGTGGTCACCGTGCCGGCGCACCGGCGAGCGGCGTAGGAGAGGGCCATCTCGTGCTCGCGCGCGGAGAAGTCGGCGACCGCGTCTCCCACGACGAACACCTGGATGTCCCGCATGAAGGCGTCACAGGCGGTCATCAGGACACCGATGTGGGCGTACACACCGCACACGACCAGCTGGTCCCGCCCCAGAGCACGCAGCCGCTCCTCCAGGTCGGTGCGGACGAAGGCGCTGTAGCGCCACTTGGTCAGGACGACCTCGTCCGGGCCGGGGGCCAGCTCGTCGACGATCGCGCTGTGCGAGGGATCGTCCCTGAGCCCGTCCCCCCACAGGTCCCGCAGCAGACCCCGGTCCTGTTCGCTCTGGGATCCGGGTTGGGCGGTGAAGATCCGGGGCACCCCGTTCGACCGGCACCGGTCGAGCAGCGCGCCGGTGTTGGCCAGCAGCTCCGGGACCGGTTCGCTTCCCGGAGTGAAGGCGTCGAGGAAGTACCGCTGCATGTCGTGGACCAGCAGGGCACAGCGTGACGGGTCGATCTTCCAGTCCATCCGTGTGTCGGACGGGACTCCCGGCATGGGATAGGGGTCAATGGCGGGCAGCGCGGACACGGCTCTCCTTCGAGGCGCGGGGGCGGGAATCCAGGGGCAGGGGTGGTCGGTCACGGGAGCGGAAGAGGGGCCGGGGTCAGGCTCCGAGGCTGGCGCCGCCGTCCACCCGCAGGTCGTGCAGGGTGATGTGCCGGGCACGGGGAGAGAGGAGGAAGGCCACGGCGTCGGCGACGTCCTCGGGGTCGGCCACCCGCCCCAGGGGAACCCCCACCCGGAAGTCGGTGAGGTTCGGAGCGGGAGCGCCCCCGGAGGTGTCGTCGCCCCACAGCTGACGGCGCATGGGGGTGTCGGTGGAGCCGGGCGAGACCACGTTGCAGCGGATCCCGCTGGGCGCCGTCTCCAGCCCGAAGCACAGGGTGAACTGGGTGGCGGCGGCCTTGGACGCGGCGTAGGCGGCCATGGCCACCCGGGGGACCGAGGCCGCGTCGGATCCGACGGTGACGATGCTTCCGTGCCCTCGGGGGACCATCCGCGAGGAGACCGCCCGGCAGACGTTGAAGACCCCCAGGGCGTTGACCGCGAAGAGCTCGTGCCAGTGCTCGGGCGGGAACTCCGAGGTCAACCCGTGCCGGAGGACACCGGCGACGTTGGCCACGGCGGTGATCGGGCCGAGGTCCCGCTCCACGAGGGAGACCACTCGTTCCACGGCGTCCCCGTCGCTGACGTCCGCTCCGTGGTGGACGGCCCTGTGGCCGCCGCGTCCGAGTTCGGCCACCAGCTGTCGTGAGGGGGCCTCGCGGCGGTCGATCGCGGCGACGGCGTACCCCTCCGCGGCCATGCGCCGAACGACGGCGGCACCGATGCCGCCGGCGGCCCCGGTGACCAGGGCGACACCCTGATCGGATCTGTCGGGCTCTTCCGGTCGGTCGGGGTAAGGGGGCACAGTGCTCCTTTCACAGGGGTTCCGCGCCGCGCCGGGGTCTGCTCCGGACGGGGACACGGTGAGTCGTCACAGACAGCGCGGACAGACACCGGTCAGCTCGAAGGTGTGGTCGACCTCTTCGAAGGCGCTCGAGTTCCGGATCTTCTCCACGACCGCCGCGATCTCGGCGACCTGTGCGATCTCCTCCACCTCGCCGCAGATGCGGCAGAAGAGGTGGTGGTGGCGCACAGGGGTCCTGCACCGCCGGTACAGGCGTTCTCCCTCGGGTGACTGGATCGTGTCCAGCACGCCTTCCTGGGACATCCGGTGGACCGTGCGGTAGATGGTGGACAGGCTCGGCCGCCCGTGACCGGAGGAGCGGACGGAGTCCGACCGGTCCAGGTCCCGGAGGATCTCCCGACAGCTGCGGAACCGGGACCCGCGGCCCAGGACCCTGAGCACGGCCTCGTCGTACCTGGGTGTCTTGACCATGTCAGTCGACCGCCCGGCACGGGACCGTCGGAGGCAGGGGGCCGATCCGGCGTTGGTATCGCCCTACGTACACGAGGAGGACTCCTGGGGGGACACGACTCGAGCAGGTGAAAATGATTATCAATACCATAACACGCCCCAGCCCGGCCCGGCCGAACCACCCCTGCCCCCACCGGACGCCCCCGAGTCTGTGTAGAGTGTGGAAACGATTTTCATTTCCGATCTGGAACCGACGCCTTGGGGGGAGCATCCGATGCGCATCGCACTGGTTGCCGGCCTGCACGCGACCGCTCGACGCCGGGCCGTGAACGACCTGTTGGCCGCCGTCCCGCGTTCCATCGCCGTGCACCACGACATGCGGGACATCGGTGACGGCGCCGTGCACCGGGTGGTGAGCGACCGCTCGGGCCCCGCCGAGAACGAGCAGGTGGACCTCGACCACGCCTGCGCCTCCTGCACCCTGCGCGAGGACCTCATCCCCTTCCTCCTGCGCACCGCGGACGCCGACCGGCACGACCTGTGCGTGGTGGAGTCGTGGGACGGGGTGGACCCCCGGCTGATCGCCGAGAGCATCGCCGCGCAGGAGGAGCTCCGCCTCGCCACCGTCACCACCGCCGTGGACACCGCCCACCTGACCGCCGACCTGGGCTGCGACGAAGATCTGGCCGAGCGCGAACTGGACATCGCCCAGGACGACACCCGCACGGTCGCCGAAGTCCTCAACCGGCAGGTCGAGTACCCGAACGTGATCGTCCTGCACGGCGCGGGGCCCGACCGCCACGCGCGGTCCCTGCTCCGCCAGCTCAACCCCGATGCCGCGATCGTCCGCACGGGGGCGGACCTTCGGCGATTCCTCGACGGACGCTTCGACCCCGCATCAGCGCACGCCCGGACCAACCCGGCCTGGGCCCGGTACACGGACCACCCCGAGGAAGAGGGCGTGAGCACGGTGGCCTGGACCAGGACCCGGCCCCTGCACCCCGAGAGGTTCTCCGAGGCGCTGGAGGAGATCGTCGCCATGAGCCTGCGCGGCAGGGGCAGGTTCTGGCTGGCCAGCCAGCCCGACACCCTCCTGGTGTGGGACTCCCACCAGAACCTCCTCATGGTGGAGAACGGCGGCCCCTGGATGGCCGCGCTCCCCGAAGCGGCGCTGGAGCTGGTCTCACCGGCCCGGCGGTCCTCAGCCCTCCTGGACTGGGACGCGGCGGCGGGCGACCGCCGCCAGCACCTGTCCTTCACCGGGGTCGGCATGGACGCCGAAAGCCTGCTCTCCCTGCTCGATTCCTGCCTGGTCACCGAGACCGAAGAGGGCCGGACCTTCCACGACGACCCCTTCGCCGAGTTCTCGGAAAGGTGACCACGGCCCCGCTGCCGTATCCGTCCTCGAACGAACACGCTCGAGCACGCTCGACGACCCGAAAGGAAAGACCGTGTCCCGTATCTGCCAGGTGACCGGGAAGGCGCCCAGCTTCGGCAACGCGATCTCCCACTCCCACCGCCGCACCAAGCGCCGGTTCGACCCCAACATCCAGAACAAGCGCTACTGGCTGCCCAGTGAACAGCGTTTCGTGAAACTCAGGGTCAGCACCAAGGGGATGAAGGTGATCGACGCCCGGGGCATCGAACGCGTGGTCGCCGACATCCGCAACCGAGGGGAGAAGGTCTGATGGCCAAGAAGAGCAAGATCGCCCGCAACGAACAGCGCAAGGTCGTCGTCGCCCGCTACGCCGAGCGGCGCTCCGAACTCAAACGGCTGATCAAGAGCCCGCACACCGGTGAGGACGAGCGCGCGGCCGCCGTCGCCGAACTGCGCCGACAGCCCCGCGACGCCAGCGCCACCCGGGTCCGCAACCGCGACGCGGTCGACGGCCGCCCGCGCGCGCACCTGAGGAAGTTCGGACTGTCCCGGATCCGCTTCCGCGAGATGGCACACCGGGGAGAGCTGCCCGGGATCACCAAGTCCAGCTGGTAGCCCTCGGCCACCAGCGGGGCCGACCGTTCGCGATCCGGTCGGCCCGCGGGCTCCCGGGGTGGTCACCTCTCCCCCGGGAGCCCGCGTCCACGGGTGCGGTCAGGGGGCGGAGTGCTCGTCCCAGTGGCCGTCGTGACTGCGGTGGAGATGTCCGTCGTGGACGTAGTCCACATGGTCACCGTGGGGCACGGCCACGTGCCCGCACCCCTCACCGTGCTCGTGCGAGTGGTCCTCGTGCACGGCGTGCCCCTCCGCGGAGCACTCGTCCCAGTGGTCGCCGTGCTCGTGGTGGAGGTGCCCGTCATGGACGTAGTCCACGTGGTTCTGATGGGGCACGGCCACGTGCCCGCACCCCTCACCGTGCTCGTGCGTGTGGCCCTCGTGTGCCAGATGTGCGGTCGCCATGCTCTCCCCCGAGTGCACTTCCTTTTCCCTGACCCCGAAAACAGCAACAACGTATCCACCCACCGCTTCCCCTTCAAGGAGCGGAGGAGACGGAAAGAAGAATTTACCTCGGCGTATATCGCGGAATTCGACTGACACCCGAAAAGCCCGCCACCTGCGCCGATGTCGCTCCAGAAAACGATTCCCGTTTTCGGCGTCCACACTGGCCGAACCCGGCCCGGAAACCTGCCTCGGAAATTCCCCCGCCCCTTCCCGAACTCTGCCAAGGAGACGCACGTTGTCCGAATACCACGACCCCTACGACCGTTCCGGCCAGTTCCTCGACATCATGATCGCCGGTTGGTGGGAACACCACGCGACGACGGTCGCCGACGCTCTGCGGGAACTGCCCGCCGACGCGGGGCCGGTGGTCGACGCGGGGGCCGGCGGCGGTCTGGGAACACGGCTCATCGCCCGCACGCTTCCGGCGGCACACGTCCTGGCGATCGAGCCGTCGCTCCCGTTGCGGTCGGTCCTGCTGTCCCGCGTGGCCGAGGACCCGGACCTGCGTCCCCGGGTGACCGTGGACGGCGACGACCTGCTCTCGGCCCGCCTCCCGGACCGGATCGGCGGACTGGTGGCGGCCAACCTCATCGGCCACTTCAGCCCGTACGAACGGGACCGGCTCTGGGAGGACCTGGCGACCCGCCTGGCTCCGGGGGCGTTCGTCCTGCTCAACCTGCCCGAACCGGTCGAGCCGGAACACGTCGGGCGCACCAGGATGTCCGAACTCCGCATCGGGGAGCGGTCCTACACCGGCTGGGCGGGCGCGGAACCGGCCGGCACGGAACAGGTCTCCTGGCACATGACCTACGAGGTGCACGAAGGCGACCGGCTGATCAGCCGCGACGAGGTCAGCTACGCCTGGTGGACGGTCTCCGAGAAAGCACTGCGCGCCGAGGCCGCACCGCACGGCCTGCTCGTGGTCCCGCACGGTCCGGCCGCCGCGGGGCTGTTCAAGGTCCTTCGAGAAGAGAAGTAGAGATGTCCTCCACCACCGTCACACCGCCCGGCGCACCCGCACTGCCGGTGACCGTGCTCTCCGGTTTCCTGGGAGCGGGCAAGACCACCCTGCTCAACCACCTGCTGCACCGCCTGGACGGCCTGCGGGTGGCGGTCATCGTCAACGACATGAGCGAGATCAACATCGACGCCGACCTGGTCAGGGGCGAGGGCCACCTGTCCAGGACCGACGAGCGCCTCGTCGAGATGACCAACGGCTGCATCTGCTGCACCCTGCGCGACGACCTGCTGGAAGAGGTCGCCGAGCTCGCCCGCCGAGGCCGCTTCGACCACCTGATCATCGAGTCCAGTGGCATCTCCGAACCCATGCCCGTCGCGGCGACCTTCGCCGTCCCGGACGCGGACGGAACCCCCCTGCTCCGGGGCGCGCGACTGGACACCATGGCCTCGGTGGTCGACGCCGCCGGGTTCCTGAGCGAGCTCGACACCGGCGACGACCTGGTCGAACGGGGCCTGGACGCCTACGAGGACGACGAACGAACGGTCAGCGACCTGCTGGTGGACCAGGTGGAGTTCGCCGACCTGATCCTGGTCAACAAGATCGACCTGGTCACGCCGGAGCAGGCCGACCGGGTGGAGGCGGCCGTGCGCCGCCTCAACCCCCTGGCCCGCGTGCTGAGGATCGAACACGGCCGGGTGGACCCCGCCGAACTCGTCGGAGCCGACCGCTTCGACCTGGAACGGGCCTCGCGCGCACCCGGGTGGGTGGCCGAGCTCAACGGCGACCACGTACCCGAGACCGAGGAGTACGGGATCTCCAGCCTGGTGTTCCGGGCGGAGCGCCCCTTCCACCCCGGGCGGCTCTGGGAGTTGGTCTCGTCGGGGTTCGAACGGGGAGGCTTCGGCACGGTCCTGCGCACCAAGGGCTTCTTCTGGTTGGCCACCCGGCCGAGGACGACCGGGCTGTGGTCCCAGGCCGGACCCGTGGCGCGGTTCGAACCCGCCGGGGTCTGGGATCCCGCGGACGGCCCCGCGGTCGGGTACTCACCCGAGGACCTCGAGGACAGCGAACCCGTGGAGCCCCGGCAGGAACTGGTGTTCATCGGCACGGAACTGCGTCACCAGGCCCTGCAGGCCGCGCTCGACTCCTGCCTGCTGGACGACGACGAGTTCCACACCCCCTGGGAAGGGCTGGCCGACCCCTTCCCCGAGTGGGACGTGCGGGGTGTGCACGCCCACCACCAGCACGCCTGACTCCCGCCCGGTCCGGGGCGGGAACAGGACCCGGAAGGGCCCCGCGGACACGCGAGTGGCCGACCCCTCGGAGGGGTCGGCCACTCGACCGCTTCCCGGTGCCTAGCGCTTCATGCCCTGGGCGATGGCCTCGATGATCTTGGGGCGCAGCTCGGCGGCGCTGATGATGGCGTCCACCGAACCGACCTCGACCGCGCGCTGGATGCTGTGCACGCCGTCGAACTCGGTGGCGACCTCGCTCAGCTTCTCGGCGCGGACCGAGGACTGCACCTCGGACAGTTCCGCGTTGAGCTCGGCCCTCTCGTCGGTGCTGGCCTCCGAGACGCGGGTCTGCAGCTCGGTGACGCGCGGATCCGTGGCCGTGCGCTTGTTCACCTCACCGGCGAACACCACGGCGGCGGCGGGCGCGCCGCCGAGGACGGAGGCGAAGGATCCCTCGAGGGCGAGGACGGTCATGTTCGGGTTGAGCGCCTTGGAGAACACCACGAACGCTCCCCCGTGGTAGCGGGAGATCACGCAGAAGACGATCGGGCCCTCGAAGTTGACGATCGCCCTGCCGATCTCCGCGCCGTACTCCAGCTGGAGCTTGCGCATGGACTCGGGCGAGCCGTCGAAGCCGGAGAGGTTCGCGAGCACGACCAGGGGACGGTTGCCGGAGGCCGCGTTGATCGCGCGGGCCGTCTTCTTGGACGAACGCGGGAACAGGGTGCCCGCGGTGTAGGTGTCCGGGCCGTCGGTGGGCGGGAAGCCGCGGCGGGCCACGGAGCGGGACTCGATGCCGATCAGGCAGACCGGCCAACCGCCGATGTGCACGTCCTGCACAGCGGAGGTGTCGGCGTCGGCCATGCCGGCCCAGCGCTCGAGGACGGCGTGGTCCTGGTCGGAGAGCGCCCTCATGACCGTGCGGATGTCGAACGGCTTCTTGCGGTCCGGGTTGTGCTCGGCGGAGAAGATCTCGCCGACCGTGGTGAAGTCGCTTCCCTCGGCGCTGTGCGGGAAGTCGGAGACGTCACGGTGGTCGGGGTCGCTGGTGACGGCCTTGCGCGGTGCCTCTTCGCCGGGCAGCACGTAGGTGTGGTCGTAGTGCGCCATCAGCACGTCGCGGGCGGCGGGCAGGTTCGGCGCCCAGTACTGCGCCTGGCCGTTCGGGCCCATCACCCGGTCGTAGCCGCCGATACCGAAGTTGTCCTCGGCCGACACGCCGCCGGAGAAGTCCAGCGACTGCTTTCCGGTGAGCACCATCGCCGAGTCCGGCGTCATCACCAGGATGCCCTTGGTGTGCATGAGCATGGTGGCTTCGGCGTTCCAGTACGGCTGGGCGCCGACGGTGATCCCGGCGACCACGATGTTGATCTCGCCGCCGTCCTGGGTGAACTCCACGATCCGCTTGAGCGCGGCCGCGACCCAGTCCATGTTCTCGGTTCCGGAGGCCATGGAGATGCGCGCACCGGCGGAGAGCGCGAACCACTCCAGCGGCACCCGCATGCTCTCGGCCAGGTTGATCGCCGCGATGACCCGCGAGCACTCGGGTTCGGAGAGCGCCCCCAGGGCCTTGGTCGGGTCACCGAGCAGCACCACGCGGGTGACGCCCTCGGGGTGGCGTTCGGTGGGAGTGGTGACCACACCGGCCACGATGGCGGCGGAGTTCCGCCCGCGGGGCCGGTCCACCGGCACGAGCACGTTGTCCTCGTCGAGGTCGTGCTCGACGAAGCTGCCGTCCGGGCCGGCGAGCATGCCGGTCAGCTCGTAGGGGTAGGTGGTGCCGCGGCGGGCCGCGCGCAGCACCTTCTGACGGTAGTCGTCCAGCGGCAGCAGCGGCTCGGTCGAGGGCTCCTCGACGTGCACGCGCGCACCGTTGCCCGGGTCCAGGGTGATCCGGACGGCGAGTTCGGTGAGTTCGCCCTCCTCGGTGCGCTGGCGGGCCACGAACGTGACCTCCTCCAGCCCGGCGCCGTCGGTGGTCGGCAGGATGCGCTCCACCAGGGCGTTGAGTTCGTCGATGCTCAGCCCGTTCGGCGGCCAGACGTACATCAGGATGCGGTTGGTGTCGAAGCGCTTGTTGTGCGGACGCTGCGCCTGGATGTTGCGGATGGCGTCCAGGCAGGCGGCGAGCGTGCCCTCCACGGCGGGCAGCGCGATCAGGCGGCCGTCGTTGTCGCGCAGCGGCGTCAGGTCGCGGACCTGACCCATCGCGACCAGGCGCTCGTCGGACGGGTTGCTGCGCGCCGTGGCCTTGACGAGGTAGACCTCCTCGTCCGCGGACGGCAGACGGGTGAGGTCGAACTCCCGGAGCCGCTGCAGCTGCAGGCGCTGTGCGATCTGCGGGTGCAGGCCCCGGATCAGCCGGTCCTCGACCAGGCCCGAGCCCTCGGCCTCCGGACGGAAGGTGAAGTGGTGGTGCATGACGGCACCGCTGGTCCCGGCCACGGTGGCGGTGACCCGGCGCACGCCCTTGGGCAGCGGGTGCTCGGCCAGGATCTCGCCGAGCCGCACCGCCATGGCGTCGGCGTCCGGCTGGCCCTCCCAGGTGACGTACAGGTCGGCGACCAGGCCGTGCTCGGGGGCGTCGACGGCGAGTTCGGCGACCGCGCCGATGGCGTCGGGCAGGGCGGCGATGTCCACGGCGGTGGCGACCACGCGGGTCACCCCCACGGGCGCGGTGTGCTCGGTGGTGACCAGCTGGCATCCGGCGCTCTGGCGGGCGGTGACCTCGGACAGGCCGCGGTTGCCGTAGTAGCGGCGGGTCAGCACCTCCAGCAGCGGGGCGTGGTCGCGGCCGGGGCGGCTGATCCGCTGCCCGATGAGCCTCACCAGAGGCTCGGAGCTGGCGACCATGGTCTGGATGCGCTCGGCACGGTCCGGGGCGTCCGGGTTGTGGTCCAGGTAGCGCAGCTCGTCGCGGACCGCGGCGTAGACCTTGGCGCGGTTGCGGCGCAGCAGCGGCTGGATGAACCAGCGGAACACCACGCCGCGGGCGAGGTCGGACACGGCGGGGAAGCGCACCTGGGTGGCTTCGATCAGGTGCTCCAGGATGAGCCCGGCGCGCTCGCTGTGCGCCTCCTGCGGCGGTGCGTCGGCCAGCCAGCGGCGCAGCAGCTCCGACACGATCGTCACGTAGCCGCCCATGCGCTGCTGGGCGAGGAAGATCCGGAAGACCGCGTCCTCCAGCTCCGGGGTGCGGTCCAGGTCGGTGACGCCGTAGTGGGCGAGGACCCGGGTGAGCTTGCTCTGGAAGCCCTCGGTGACCCCCGCGCGCTCGACGTCGAGGCTCTGCAGGTAGCTGTGGAAGTACTCGCGCGGGCTGTGCACCCGGCTGTCCTGTTCGGCGTCGACGGCGCCGCCCGGCTTGTTGCGGCTCAGCTCGGACAGGTCGGCGAACACGGTGAGCAGGTCGAGCTCGCCTTCGAGCGGCTGTGCCCCGGGGCCGGTGCGGGCGGCGAGGTAGTCCGCGAGCACGCGCTCGCGCTCCTCGGGTTCCGAGTCGAAACCGAGCAGCAGGCCGCGCAGGTACCGAAGGCCCTGGTCGGCGCGGTCGGCGGCGGAGGCCGCCGGGGCCGGTGCGGGCAGCTCGATCTCGACCGCCTCGGCCTGCGCGCCGGTCTCCTCGGCGTCGTCGTCGCCCAGCGGCTCCAGACGCATCAGCGGGGCGCCGGTCTCGACCTGACCGCCCACGGCGACCGGGCACTCGCGCACCCGGGCGCGGAACGGTGCGCGCAGCACCGTCTCCATCTTCATGCTCTCGAGCACCAGGATCGGGGCGCCCGACTCGACCTCGTCGCCGACGGACAGCGGTGTGGCGACCACCAGCGCGGGCGCGGGGGAACGGACGACACCGCCCTCGTCGCGGCTGACCCGGTGGGTGACGCCGTCGATCTCGACCAGGTGGACGGGGCCGTGCGTCGCCGACACGAACCGGAACCGGCTGCCGTTGACGACGATGTGGCCGCTGTGGGCGTCGAAGCGCTCCACCTCGACGTCGGCCGGGTGCACGTCGCCGCCGCCGGAGACACCGACGCGGAACCGGCTGTGGCCGACCCGGGCCACACCGACCCGGTAGCCCACACCGCGGAGCTTGAGGTCCAGGGGGCGGCCGGAGTCGTGCTGCACCTGCGGGCGGCCGCCGTGCGCGGTGGACAGCAGCTGCTGGCGGCTGGCCTCCTCCTCGTCCCGGTAGGCCTCGATGGCCGCGGCGGCCAGGGCGACGGCGGAGTGGCGGTGGCTGACCAGGCGGCCCTCGGCGCGCACACGGTCGATCCACCCGGTGTCGGCGCTGCCGTCGATCACCTCGGGCTGGTCGAGCAGGTCGAGCACGAAGCTCTTGTTGGTCGCACCGCCCTCGATGATGACGGTGGTCTCGGCCATCGCGCGGCGCAGGCGGCCCAGCGCCTGTTCGCGGTCGCGGCCGTAGGCGATGATCTTCGCGATCATCGAGTCGAAGTCGGCGGGGATGCTGTCGCCCTCGCGCACACCGGTGTCGACCCGGATGCCGGGGCCGGTGGGCATGTTCAGTCGCGCGATGCGGCCCGGGGCGGGGGCGAAGTCGCGGTCGGGGTCCTCGGCGTTGAGCCGGGCCTCCACGGCGTGCCCGGACTCCGCGGGCTGGGGGCCCTCCAGCTTCCCGCCGCCGGCCACGTGCAGCTGCAGGCGGACCAGGTCGGTGCCGGTGGTGAGTTCGGTGATGGGGTGCTCGACCTGGAGCCGGGTGTTGACCTCCAGGAACGCGAAGAGCCGCTCGCCCGGGTGGTAGAGGAACTCGACGGTGCAGGCGCCGCGGTAGCCGACGGCCACGGCGAGCCGCTCGGCGGAGGCCTTGAGCTCGGCGGCCTGCGCGGGCTCCAGGACCGGGGAGGCGGATTCCTCGATGATCTTCTGGTTGCGCCGCTGCACCGAGCAGTCGCGCACGCCCAGCGCCCACGCGGTGCCCTGGCCGTCGGCGATGACCTGCACCTCGACGTGGCGGGCGCCGGTGACCAGGCGCTCCAGGAAGACCACACCGGAGCCGAACGCGCGCAGCGCCTCCTGGCTGGTGCGTTCGTAGGCGTCGGTCAGGTCCTCGGAGGAGGCGACCATGCGGATACCGCGGCCGCCGCCGCCCGCGGTCGCCTTGAGCATCAGCGGGTAGCCGATCTCGTCCCCGGCGCGCAGGGCGTCCTCGAGGGTGGAGACCTCACCGCGGCTCCAGGGGGCGACGGGGACGCCGACCTCCTCGGCGATCAGCTTCGCGCCGATCTTGTCGCCGAGCTTGCGCATGGCCTCGGGGCTCGGTCCGACGAAGGTGACGCCGATCTTCTCGCACAGCTCGGCGAAGGCCGGGTCCTCGGCGACGAAGCCCCAGCCGACCCAGGCGGCGTCGGCCCCGGTCTCCAGCAGGGCGCGCTCGAGGACGGCGAGGTCGAGGTAGGGACGGGCCGAGGCCGGTCCCAGGTCGTAGGCGACGTCGGCCTCGCGGACGAAGGTCGAGTTCCGGTCGGCGTCGGTGTAGAGGGCGACCGTCTCGATCCGGGCCCCGGTTTCCGCCGAGAGATCCCGTACGGCGTGGATGAGCCGCATGGCGGCCTCTCCACGGTTGACGATGGCGACACGACTGAACACCGGTAAGCCCCTCCCAAGTACCAACACACAGAAGGCGACGTCCGGGTCTCGGAGCGCCGCCTGGCCTACGTCTAGCTTGGTGGATTACCTCCAGGTACACCAATGTCCCGAATTGCTCACGCCGGGGCCGCAGCTTTGTGGGATCTCCACAAAAAGTCCTCCGCCAGGTGCCCCTGCCGGTCCCCGAACGCGAGGTTTGCCACAATCCGGCGCATCCGGGGACTCCCGGGACGAACCCCAGGGGCGGCGGGGAGACCGGTTCAGGGGATGACCGAATCCCCGGACGAAGAGCGGGGAGCCGGGCCGCGGGTGCTCCGGTGCGGAGTTCCGGCGCCTCCCCGGGAAGCCCCCGCCACGCGGCCCGGGCCCCCGGATCCGCTCCCTCAAAGTAGTTGAACGATAGTTCTACTTGAACTATGGTTCAAATACTTACGCACAGGAGGAACGGATGCCGGAGATGTCGGAGATCGCCACCCGACCAGCGGGAGCGCGCCAGTGGGCGGGCCTGGGATTGTTGGCGCTGCCCACGGTGCTGCTCGGCCTGGACGTCACCGTGCTGTACCTGGCCCTGCCGAGCATGGCCGCCGCGCTCGACCCGTCAGCCGCACAGACGCTGTGGATCATGGACGCCTACGGGTTCCTCGTCGCGGGCTTCCTCATCACCATGGGCACCCTGGGGGACCGCATCGGCAGACGCCGCCTGCTCCTGACGGGGATGACGGCGTTCGCGGCCGTGTCGGTGTTCGCCGCGTTCGCTCCGAGCGCCGGGCTGCTCATCGCCGCCCGTGCCCTGCTCGGGATCGCCGGTGCCACGCTGATGCCCTCGACCCTGTCCTTGATCTCGAACATGTTCACCGACACGCGCCAACGCGCGGTGGCGATCGGGGTGTGGGCCACGATGTTCTCCCTGGGTATGGCGGCCGGTCCCGTGGTCGGCGGGGCACTGGTCGACGCGTTCTGGTGGGGTGCGGCGTTCCTCGTCGCGGTACCCGTCGCGATCGTCGTCCTGGTGGGCGCGAGGTACATTCTGCCCGAGTACTCCGACCCGCGGGCCGGACGGGTGGACCTGGCCAGCGTCGCCCTCTCCCTGGCCGCGATCCTTCCGGCCGTCTACGCCCTCAAGCACGCGGCCTCCCACGCCGTGGAGGCCTCCACGGCGGTCCTCCTCGGAGCCGCCGCGATCGCGGGTGCGGTGTTCGTGCGCCGTCAACGACGTCTGGCCTCCCCGTTGCTGGACGTCACGTTGTTCGCCGACCGAGCGTTCTCCTCGGCACTGGCCGTGCTGCTGATCGGGCTGATCGGGGTCGGCGGGACCATGTACCTGGTCACCCAGTACCTCCAGTTCGTGGAGGGCCTCACCCCGTTCGTGGCCGGGCTGTGGATGGGCCCGCCTGCGCTGGCGATGTTCGCGGGTGCCATCGGCGCGCCCTTCGTCGCCCGACGCGTACGCCCCGGCCTGGTCATGGGGAACACACTGGGCCTGTCGGTGGTCGGCTACGCGCTGCTGGCGGTGGCCGGGACCGGCGACGCCGTGCTCGTGGTGACCGGCTTCGCGTTCGTCTACCTCGGCCTCGGCGCGATCGCCGCCCTGGGCACCGACATCGTGGTCGGTGCCGCGCCGGCGTCGAAGTCCGGTTCGGCCGCCGCGATGACCGAAACCGTCCAGGAACTCGGCCTCGCCGTCGGCGTCGCCCTGCTCGGCAGCCTCACCACCGCCGTCTACGCCGCCCGTACGACCGCTCCGACCGACGCCTCACCCGAGGTCGCCGACAGCCTCACCGGAAGCCTCTCCGGAGCGCTCTCGGTCGCCGACCGGGTTCCTGCCGAGGTGGTGCGAGCGGCGCGCGAAGCGTTCACCGCCGGAGTGAACACCGCCTCGGTCGCGGCCGGTGCCGCCGTCGCCGTGGCGTCCGTGTTGTGCCTGGTGGCCTTGCGGCACCTCCGCCCGCTCGACGAGGAGGAGGATGTCGGCGCGGACTCCCGGTGACCGGCTCGACTACCCTTGAACCCTCAAGGGGGCGAGCATGAGCGAAGGCCGGGGAAGCGCCATCGACGGTCGGCGGGCCAGGGGGAACAAGCGTCGAGCAGAGATCATCGACGCGACCCTCGCCGTCGTCACACGCGACGGTGCGGCAGGGGTCACCCACCGCACCGTCGCGAAACAGGCCGGCATCACCACCAGCCTGAGCGCGTACTACTTCGCCACCCTCGACGACCTCCTGGTCGCGGCACTGTCCAGCGTGGCCGACGTCTACACCGCGCGCCTGCGCGAGATCATCGACGGCCCCGGTGACCGGCTGCGCGGCCTGGCCGAGCTGATCACCGCTTCCGGCGGCCCCGAGCGTGAACGCGCCCTGGCCGAACGCGAACTGTCCACGCTGGCCGCCCGCAGACCCGCCCTGGCGCCGGTCGCCCGGCGCTGGCGCGAGAACGTCGCCGAACTCGCCGCCACGCTCACCGACGACCCGCGGGCCGTCGCCGCCCTCGTCGCCGTCTCCGACGGCCTGTGCACCGCCGTCCTCATCGACAACGCCCCCGCCGACGTCGACTACGTCCACGGCGTCCTGTCCCAGGCGATCGGGGACCCGGCACACCGTCGGTCCCCCGCCGGTCAGCAGTAGGCCGAAACGACCTGCCCGCCGCCATCGGCTCACCCAGCCAGCGGACGGGACGGGCTCAGCGCAGGTCCCGGCGGAGGGCTTCGAGGACGGGGATCGCCGAGATCTTCTCCTCGTCCAACACCTGCCAGTCGATCCCCGACGGGCGCCGCCCGGGTGGGCACTCGACGATCTCGTCCGGTGTGACGACCAGGTCCACACCGACGTCGTGTTCCGCCGCCGGGACGGGTTCGTCGATCAGCTGGAGGGTGTGCACGGTGGTGACGACGAGCGTCCGTTCGCCGATCAGCCCGGCCTGGGCGAGCAGCGCCATCTCGATGTCGCTGTACCCGGCCCCCTTGCCGATGCGGACCCCCTGACGGTTGACCGCGACGCTCCCGCACACCACGACGTCGACCGGCCGCATCCGGTCGAGAGGCGTGCGCGGTGCGTGCAGGGCGGCGCCCCGCCCCGTCGCGAGGACGGCCGGGGAGGCGGGCAGTGCGGCGGGGTCGATCTCGTGGAAGGGCTCGGGGGCGGCGATCCCGGGCACCGCCGTGTAGAGGAGCTTTCCGCTCTCCAGGGCGTGGCGGCGGACCTCGGCCTGGGCCCTGTCCGGGTTGGCCTTGACGACCGGGGCCTCCACCCAGCGGGGGTGCTCGGCCAGGCGCGCGGCGGCCCGGTCGGCCCCGTGGAAGTCAGGGATCTCGCCGTGCACGGGCCCTGACCGCCCGACGCGGTTCCCGTCGAGCAGATCCCAGATCCTCTGCCGGAGCCGGTCCTTGGCGTGCGCTGTTCCAGTGTTCATGAGCGCTCTCGTGGGTCGAGGGGTCGGCGTTCGGGAGTTCCGCCGCTACCGCCCGAATTTACCGAGGCGGCCTCGGAACAACCCGGCTCCAGGACCTTGCCCTGGTGGGCGACGGAGGGCGGGCCGCGTACCGGACCGGCCACATCCAGCACGCCCGGCCGGCATGTCCTCCGGCGCAGGTACACGGACCGGCCGCCGCGCCTGATGCGTTCGGGCGGGGCGGCCGGTATCCGGTCGGCTTCGGCACTGTCAGCCGGGTCGGTTACAGGTCGACCTCGGTGCCGCCGATGGTCACCACGAGGCGGCCGTCGGAGTCGAAGCTCCAGTCCAGGTCACCGGAGTACTGGGAGCAGCGGGAACCGTTGGAGCCGTCCCAGAACTGGTTCGAGCCGTCGGCGTCGCCCTTGTACCGGTCGGTCGAGCCGCTGTCGCACGAGGTGTTGCCGCGGAACACCGAGTCGCCGCCGTCGAACTGGAAGTTGCGCTCCTCGTTGCCGACGCTCAGGTTGTTCGAGACCGCCATGGTGCCGGGGTTCGAGTTGTAGGTGAACCCGTGCTTGCCGTTCTCGAAGGCGATGTTGTGGTGGACGTCGTGGTCCACCTCGATGCCCGAACCGCCGAGCTTGAACCCGTTGCGGTCGCCGTCGGAGTGCTGGGAGCCGTCCGAGAGCGAGCCGTTGCCCAACGCGAGCGAGTGTTCGATGGTCACCTCGCCGATCGGGCCCGTGTCCGACTTGGTGTACAGGTCGTAGCCGTCGTCGATGTTGTTGTACGCCACGGTGTAGCGGAACACGTTGCCATCGCCGACGGTCAGCTTGGGGGCGAACCCGTCGGCGTCCTCGCCGTCGGAGTCGGCGTTGTCGTGCGAGACCGAGCTGACGATCAGGTTGTTCGAGGGCCACTCCGCCCTGGGGGCGCCGGCGGCGTACCTTGACAGCTGCAGGCCGGTGTCCCGGTTGTGGCGGGTGGTCACCCGCTCGATGACGTTGTCGCTACCGCCCAGCAGGATGCCGTTGTCACCGGCGTGCTCGACGATGATGCCGTTGACGTGCCACCAGTCGCCACCGATGGCCAGCCCCCGGTTGGCCGAGTCCTCGCTCTGGGCGGAGAAGTTCAGCACGGGGGTCTCACCGGGGTAGGCGAACAGCTCGTTGCGGTCGCCCGACAGGCCGTCGTTGCCCGGCTCGATGTGCACCGTCTCGGTGAAGTCGTAGGTTCCGTCACGCATGTAGATCGCCCCGCCGGGCTCGATCCGGTCGATCGCCGCGGTCAGCGTCGTCGGGTCGTCCTCGGTACCGGAGGCGCTGTCGCTGCCGCCCGGGGCCACGAAGAGCTCGTCGCCCGAAGGCTGCGGGGTGTCGCCACCACCGTTCGGCGGGGTGTCACCCCCGTCATCCGGAGGGATGTCGCCTCCGCCGTCCGGCGCCGAACCGGCGTAGGTCTCGAACTCGGCGACGCGCGGCGTGCCGTTCGAGCCGGTGATCTCGAAGTTGATCTTCCGCAGCGACGTCTCGTCGAAGGTGATGACGCCGGCTCCGCTGCCGGTGGTCAGGACGTCGCCGCTGTCGTGGTTGACGACCCGCCAGGAGCCGATGTTGCCTTCGGCCCCGGCCGCCTCGCGGATGTTGATCGCGGACACCGTGGTGTCGGAGCCCCATTTGACCGAGACGCGGCCGGTCGAACCGGTCGGCGACCAGTAGCTGCCCGTGTCGCCGTCGACGACGTTCCCGTAGCTGGTACCGCTGGCCTTGCTGGAGCCGTCGGCGCCGGCCCCGATGCTGAGGTTGGTGCCCTCGGGGGGATCGGTCGGGTCAGGGTCGGTGGGGTCCGGGTCAGTGGGGTCCGGGTCGGTGGGGTCCGGGTCGGTCGGCTCCTCCGCCTCGCAGTTGCCGTCCGAGGTCCGGTTGCCCTTGCCCGCGCCCGCGGTCTGCTCCAGGACCTCCAGCACGCAGCCGGCGTCGTCGAGGTCGTAGGAGTACGGGATGTTCACCGAGGTGTTGGACTGCGGGTCGGGGCCGGCGGGGTAGTTCTTGTCGCCCTCGCTGGACCAGGTCACGTTGTCGAAGATGTTGCCGCTGACCTCCCAGGAGCCCTTCTCGTTGGTGTAGAAGGTGCCCAGGACGTCCTTCGAGTCCTTGAAGTAGTTGTTCTCCACCTTCGCGCTGGCCCCGGCCCGGGAGTTGATGCCGGACTTGTGCAGCTCCGAGTAGTGGTTGTTGAACATGTGACCGGTACCGCCGCGCAGCAGGGGCGCACGCGAGTCGATGTTCTCGTACAGGTTGTGGTGGTAGGTGACGTAGCCGTTCGAGAGGTCGCTCTCGCTGGAGCCCACCAGGCCGCCACGGCCGGAGTCGCGCAGGACGCTGTAGGAGAGGGTGACGTACTGGGTGTTGTTCTTCATGTCGAAGAGGGCGTCGTAGCCCTCCGACTCCCCGCCCGACGCCTCCAGGGTGACGTGGTCGACCCAGACGTTGCGGACGTCCTTCTCCATCCCGATGGCGTCGCCGCCGTTGGAGGTGGGCGAACCGGACTTCTTGACGTTCTGGACGGTCACGTTCTGGATGATGATGTTCTGGGATTCCCGGATGTGGATGCCCAGCTGGTCGAACACGGCTCCGCCACCGGTACCGACGATCGTGACGTTGCTGATCTTCTTGAGCTCGATCACGTCGTCGGCGGTGTCACAGCTGTCGCCCGACACCTTGGAGGTGTTGCCGTGGTTGATGGTGCCTTCCACCTCGATGATGATCGGGGTGTCGGTACTGGCCCGTCCGCACAGCGCCTCGTGGATCTCGGTTCCGGTCGTGGCCCGGACCGTCTGGCCGCCGGCCCCGCCGGTGGTTCCGCCGTTCTCACTCGCGTAACCCGTGGCTTCGCCGGTCTGCGCCGATGCCGAGGACATCGGGGTCAGACCGACGGCCATCAAGGCCGCGATGGCCAGCGCCGACAGGGGTCTGCGCATGCTTGATCGTCTCACTGCTCACCCTTCGTAATCGAACATGAGCACTACTGCTCTTAACCTGAGCGTAGAGAAAGCGCTTTCCGTGTCAAGAGGGGTTAATACAAACGTTTGCAGGAGGGTCGAACGCCCCAATAGGCCCTTAGGCGGTGTGACCTCGGTCTTCAACGGAATCGGGCACCGAAATCGGGACTGGGTACCCCAAACCCTGCAACCGATTGGACACCTCGCCGACACATCGGCAGGCCGGACACGGGTACCCGGACCACGGCGAGCAGGCGCTCGAAACCGTGCCCGGAGGAAAGGTTCGCGCCGTCACCACCCCGCCGGCACCACCCGCGGGGACCGGACTGGCGGGCGTCCGCGTCGCCTCGGTCCGGCGTTCATGGCCGAGTCCCCGGGAGAAGTCCGTGAGGCTGACGGGTGTCCGGTTCACCCTCGGCACCGGACAGCGGGAAGACCCTTGTTCAGCGGCGGTCACTCGCGGGGCTGATCCGCGATCCGCGCCAGGATCGCCGTGAACTGACCGCGCTGCGCCGGTGTCAGCGGAGCGAGCAACGACTCCTGGATCCCGTCCAGCACGGCGTCGAGACTGCGCAGCCGATCGGCCCCGGAGGGCGTCATCGAAACGATCTTGCGTCGACGGTTCGCGGAATCCACCTCCCGCTCGACGAGTCCGAGCGACTCGAGCTCGAGCAGCGCGGCCGTAACGTCACTGCGATCGATACCCGTGTCGCGCCCGAGCTCCGCCTGACTCGCCGGCCCCCACTGCTCGAGCGCGGCCAGCAGTCGGTAGTGGTAGCCGCGCAGCCCTCCGCCGTGCTCGGCGAAGCCCTCTCTCAGGAGCGCCGCGGACCGCGCGGCCGCACGGCCGAGCAGCCAGCTCGGGCGGCCCTTGAGCCGGTCAGGGGTGCGGCCGGGTTCACCGTAGTCGCTCACACCGGCCATCCTACGCACTTCATGTTGGCACGGCCAACGGTGTATGTTGGGCTTGCCAATATTGGCATAGCCAACATAAGGAGCTCCTGATGGCCACAGGCACGAGACCACAAACCCTCATCGTCGGACGCAGCGCCCTCCCTCTGACCGGGGCCGTGGAGATCCTTCGGGCCCGGGGCTACGGCGCGAACGCCACGAACCAGTTCGACCGGGTCCTCGACGACTACGACGCAACCGACCTCGACCTCGTCATCTTCGGCGGCCAGGTACCGCCCGCGCTGAGGACGCACCTGGAGACGGCGATCAGCGAGCGCAATCCGCGGACGCGGTTCCTCAGCGGACTGGGCGGTCTGGCCCCGCTGCTGGCCGCACAGGTCGAGGAGTACACCCACGGCACGCCATCGGAAGCCTCCTACGACCACGAGACTCGGACACTGCACCTGACGCTTTCCGACACGACCCGTGTCGTCGTCACCGGGCTCTGGGCCGAGGCCGTGCCGCCCGAGCCGATCCCCCACACCTTCATGATCAGCGACGGCGAACTGCCGGTCGGCGCCCATGCCATCGCACTCCCCGAGGAGGTACCGGACCGGGGAGCGTTCGTCAGCGTCCGCATCGGCGAACGCACATCCGTCCTACGGATCGGCCCCGCTCCGCGACCGAGCGGTTCAGCCACGCCCCAGGCGCTGCCGGCCCCCGAGCCGGTGACGACGCGCTACCCGTGGACGCGGTGAGTCCGTACGGGGGTGGTGACGAGTACACACCGGGGACCTCCCCGGAAAACAGGAACGGACCGCGGCGATGAGGACGAAGTCCCCCTGGCAGGGTCCGTTCCGGAGTGAGGTGGGCCCTGGGCAAGCCAACTACAACCCGTGGGGCGAAGCCCCACATCGGGGGTCCGGAGGTCGCCCCCCAGAGGAAACGACGAAACGACCTGGCGAGGAGGACGAAGTCCCCCGAGCAGAGTCGTTCCGGAGTGGGGTGGGCGCGAAGGGACTCGAACCCCTGGCCTATTGCTTGTAAGGCAATTGCTCTAACCAACTGAGCTACGCGCCCTCTGTGCGTCGCGAGTGATCATACCGCTTCGCGGCGGTGTTCGCGCCTGCTTATCCGGCCAGGAGGCGGGCCTGGTGGAGGTACTCGGCAACGTCCCGGGGCTGCCCGGCGGGGGTCCGGACGGTCCAGCGGACGGTGCCCTCACCGTCGATGAGGAAGGTGCCGCGCCGGGCGACGCCCCGCTGGGCGTCGAAGACCCCGTAGGCCCGGGCGGTCGCGCCGTGGGGCCAGAAGTCGGACAGCAGCGCGAAGGGAAAGCTCTCCTGGTCGGACCAGGTGCGCAGGGCGAAGGTGGAGTCGACGGACACCGCGAGAACGGTGACACCCAGTTCCCTGAGCTCGGCGTGGTGCTTCCGCAGGTCGGCGAGTTCGCCGGCGCACACGCCGGAGAACGCCAGCGGGTAGAAGACCACGAGCACGGGAGCGCCCCGGAGGGAGCTCAGGACGGTGTCCTGGCCGTACTGGTCCCGGAGGTCGATCTCGGGCGCACTGGTGCCCACGGCGGCGGTGTCGGTCATGCTCGCGTTCGTGTTCGTCGGCCGCGCAGGCCGGAGACGGCGCCCGCCGGTCGGCGGGCGCCCTTCAGCGCCGCGCGCCCGTTCTGCTCCGGGGCGCGCGGCACCGGACGTCTCACCCGGTGCGGGTGCTGCCCGTCACCGCTTCGGGACGACCAGACGGGTGCCCGACCAGTCGGCGCCGATGCTGACCGCGCTGGTCTGGGAAAGGCCCGAGGTGTTGGCCGCCTCGGCGACGTCGTTGGGGGACACGTGCAGCTCACGTCCAGCCTTCGGGGTCAGGACCAGGATGGTCCCTCCGTCGGCAATGGTGGTCACCGTGTCCATCAGAGCGTCGGTGAGGTCGCCTTCCTCGTCGGACCGCCACCACAGCAGTGCCGCGTCGACGTCGCCATCGTACTCCTCGTCGACCAGTGCCTCGCCCGTGAACTCGGCGATGGATGCGCGCAGTCCCTCGTCGACGTCGTCGTCGAACCCGAATTCCTGCACCACCTGACCCGGCTTGAATCCGAGTCGGTCAGCCAAGCCGCGTTCGCTTTGTGCCTGGCCCGCGGTCGCGCTCACGAAAGTTCTCCTCCACAGATGGTTTTTCTCAATCTTGCCTGCACGAAGCAGTTGTCACAACGATGCCGGGCTTTTTCGTCGCCCGTCACGTGGGTCCGCAACCATCGCTGATGGCCTAGTTCACACGGTAGTGGCATCTCCCGTCAACGCGCGGCCGAACCGGCGCCCGCCGAATCCGGTCATGTGGACCCCAGAAAGGACAACCGCACCTGCCGGTCCGGGTTGTCCACGTTCAGGTCCACAATCGCGATGGACTGCCACGTCCCCAGTTCGAGTCTGCCCGACAGAACGGGCACCGTGGTCTGTGGAGCGACGAACGCCGGCATGACGTGCGAACGCCCGTGCCCCTGGGAGCCGTGTTTGTGGCGCCACCGGTCGTCGGCCGGTAGCAGGTCGTCGAGGGTGGCGAGGAGGTCGTCGTCGGACCCCGCTCCCAGCTCGATGATGGCCACACCCGCGGTCGCGTGCGGGACGAAGACGTTGAGCAGTCCGTCACCACCGCTTCGGGCGACGAAGTCGCCGCACTGCTGGGTGATGTCGGTGATGCTCTCCGATCCGCCGGTGTGCAGCTCAAGGATCTGTGTCCGCATAGCGACACCTTCGCGCAGCCGGGCTCCCGGTGCAACCATCACCCGTCGGTCCGCGGATGGCGGAGGCCGTCCCCGAGCGGCCATACTCGTCGTCGACGTGTGTGAAACTGGACGAAAGAAGGGAAAAGGGTGACTGTCTCGTTACTTTTGGGACCCGTGCTCCGGCACGTGGGACCCACCACAGCAACAGTGTGGGTGGAGACGGACGGCCCCTGTGACGTCCGGATCCGTGTCGACGGCGGGCCGGTCTCGGCCGCCCGGACCTTCTCGGTCCACGGCCACCACTACGCCGTGTGCGAAATCGACGATCTCGCCCCCGGTTCGGTCCTCCCCTACGAGATCTTCCTCGGCGAGGACCGCGTCTGGCCCGAACCCGACAGCCCGATGCCGCCGAGTGTCCTGCGCACGCTGTCCCCCCAGGCGCCCACCCGCCTGTTGTACGGCTCCTGTCACACCCCCACCGGCGACACACCCGAGGGCCTGGTCCGCTACGGCCCCGACATGCTCCGCGCCACCGCGCGCCGCCTGGCCCGGGAGGGCCTGGCCTCAACCGAC
Organism: Nocardiopsis ganjiahuensis DSM 45031; assembly: GCF_000341085.1. GTDB lineage: Bacteria > Actinomycetota > Actinomycetes > Streptosporangiales > Streptosporangiaceae > Nocardiopsis > Nocardiopsis ganjiahuensis. The sequence goes on from NZ_ANBA01000020.1 coordinate 104,432, forward strand.
GGCGCCGCCGAGGACAACCTGGTGCTGCTGCTGATCGGCGACCAGGTCTACGCCGACGAGATCCAGGAACCCATGCGCGCCTTCCTCGAGCAGGCGCGGCACGGCGATGCCGAAGACGACGCGCCCGAGGACGAGGTCGTGCGCTACGACGAGTACGCCGAGCTCTACCGCCAGGCCTGGTCCGACCCCCAGGTGCGGTGGCTGCTGTCGACCGTCCCGACCCTGATGGTCTTCGACGACCACGACATCCGCGACGACTGGAACACCTCGGCCGCCTGGCGGCGCTCCATGGACGAGCACCCGTGGTGGCGCACCCGGGTGACCAGCGGGATCGGCGCCTACTGGGTGTACCAGCACGTGGGAAACCTCTCCCCCGAGGCGCGCGCCGAGGACCCCCTGTGGGAGGCCGTCCTCGACCACCGGGAACGCGGAACCGACGCCGGGGACGCCTTGGACGCCTTCGCCCGGCGTGCGCACGGCGAACCCTCCTCCTACCGGTGGAGCCACCGCCACGACATCGGCGACGTACGCGTCCTGGTGGCCGACACCCGCTGCGGACGGGCACTCGGCGAGGGCGACCCCTCCGACGGCTCCCGGTCCATCCTGGGGCCCGAGGGGCACGACTGGCTCGACCGGAACCTCACCGGCGGCCCCGAGCACCTCGTGGTGGCCTCCACCGTCCCGATCCTGCTGCCGCCCTCCGTGCACCACCTGGAGGCGTGGAACGAGGCCGTGTGCGGCGGCGCCTGGGGGTCGGCGGCGCGCGGACCGGCGGAGAAGCTCCGCCAGGCCCTGGACCTGGAGCACTGGGGCGCCTTCCAGTACTCCTTCCACCGTCTCGCCGACGCCGTGATCGACGTCGCCCGCGGCGAACGCGGACCGGCCCCCGCCACCGTCCTCCTGCTCGGCGGGGACGTCCACTTCTCCTACCTGGCGCGCGCCCGGGCCCGCACGGGCGGGACGTCCTCCCGGGTGACCCAGCTGGTCTCCTCCGCGCTGTGCAACCAGCTCCCGCCGACCTTCCGCCGCGCCGCGGCCCTGTCCACGAGCTGGCCCTTCCAGGTGGCCGGGAAGATCATGACCCGGCTGGCCGGGGTGCGCCGCAGCCCGCTGTCCTGGCGCCTGGCCGAGCGCCCCTACTTCGGCAACACGATCGGCGAGGTGGCCTTCGACGGCCGCGAGGCCGAGGCGCGCTGGTACCACTGCCCACAAGGCGGTGACGACGCCCTGCCCGAGGTCCGCCGCCGCGTCCGCGTCTGAGGTCCGTGTTCGGAATCCTCCCGTGCGCGCACCCGGCCCCCGCCGGCGGCCCGGTAGGAGTCCTCCCCGGCGTGGTGGTTCCGCCGCCGGAGCGGTGCCCGCCCCGAACCGGCCGGGGAACCGGTGGTCCCGGCCCGGACACGGCTGTGGCGGCGTTCCGGATCGGAACGCCGCCACAGGCGGTTCTAGGGCTTGTTGGAGTGGGGTCGGCGGGTGGACGAAGGGCCGCGGCGCCTGCGGCGCACGCTCAACCCGAGGGCACCGCCCTCCTCCAGGATCTGCCGGGCGGCCCGGTCGACCGTGCCGCGGGACCCGGAGGCCGGGGAGGGGATGTCCTCGGTCCCGGCCGGTTCGGGCTTGGGAATGAGCGCGGTGGGCTCGTTGTCCTGGTCCCCGGTCTCCTCCGGAAGCGCCTGGAGCTTACGGGTGCGCTGCAGCTGCGGGTCCCCGGTGCCGGGCTGGTCCGCGGCGGGGACGGCCGGCTCGGTCGGGTTGAGCTTCTCCTCCCGCACGGCCTCCTTCCACGCCTGCTCCTGCTGCTGGTCCTGCTCCTTCTGCTGGGCCAGACGACGGGCCCGGTCGGCACGCCAGGCACGGTAGGAACGGGCCAGCGGAGTGGCGATCGGCCAGGTGACCTTGGCCGGTCGGGACAGCGCGTGCCACAGGTAGGCCGTGGTGCCCCAGGCCTCCATCGCCCGGCGCGCCTTGGTGATGGTGAAGAAGGTGGGCATGGCCAGCAGCAGCTGGGGCCAGGCCAGGGCCAGCGCGGCGAACAGCGGGTACATCCCGCCGCCCGCGATCGCGGCGGCCGCACCGATGGCCATCGGCACCAGGGCCAGCGCCACCCGCAGCTGGGTGAACTGGCGGAAACGGTGCAGGGCGCGCCGGGCGGACACCGGCGGCGCCAGGCCCTCCGGCAGCGGGGTGGGCTGCACGATCATCGCGAGCAGCAGTGTCCCCACACCCACACTCGCGGCCAGCAGGATCGTCCAACCGGCGGCGGAGAACGCGCCACCCACCAACAGGTACACCAGTCCGAGAACCGGGAGCGGCGCGGGGAGCCAGAACAGCACCCGTCTGCGCAGCTCGCCCTCCTGCGTGGGCTGAAGTACGAAATCGATCACCGGACGTAGTATCCGGAACCTCTTCCTCGGTCGCTCGACCACAGCGTTGGACCCCCCAAGAACGTCGTGACGAGGCGGTGCGGGGAGCGACGCCCGAGGGTTTTCGTCGCCTCTCGGCTCCACCTGCAACCCGCCCGTATCAAAGCTATCCCTTTTCGCGTAGTCCCCGGGCGCACACGGTCAGTCACAGACATACCCGACGCTGGTGAAACTTCCATAAGCGGGATGACATGGCAGGCAACGATCAGATTACGACGTGTCGAAGGTCTCCGTCACAGTTTTGGCAGATACCGGCCACGACTCACCCGTCCCGGGTTTCGGACAGCCTTCCGAGAGCCACCGCCACGCGGAGCACGAACGAGCCCCGGCCGTCCGAGGGGATGTGCCCGGTGAGTTCGGAGATGCGGCTGAGCCGGTAGCGCACCGTGTTCGGATGCACGAAGAGCATGCGCGCGGTCGCCTCCAGCGAGGAGGCGTGTTCGAGGTAGACCGACAGCGTGTCCAGGAGCGGGGAACCCGCGCCCTGGAGGGGGAGGTAGACCTCCCTCACGAGCTGTCGGCGGGCCTCGGTGTCGCCTTCCAGCGCACGCTCGGGAAGAAGGTCGTCGGCGATCACGGGCCTGGGCGCGTCGGGCCAGGCCACCGCGGCCCGGAGTCCGCTCACCGCCGCACGCACCGAGATCCCCGCCGTGTGCAGGTCGGGCACCGCCGGACCCACCACCACGGGGCCGTCCCCGAAGAGTCCGGCCAGGGGTTCCGCGGCCGCGGCCGGCAGTTCGTCCACCGGGTAGCGGTCACCGACCCCGACCACCACGACCACGCGACGCCCCTGCATGCCCGCCAGCACGTCGTAGCCCAGACGGCGGGCGGCCGAGCGCAGGTCGTCCAGGACCTTGCCGCCGTCCTCCTCGCCGATGTCCCCGGCCACCGCGATCACCGGGGTGTGCGACCAGCCGAGCGCCGACCCCCAGGTCTGCAGCCCGTCCACCTGGTCGCCGTGCAGCAGGGCGTCGACGATCAGCGCCTCCAGCCGCGCGTCCCAGGCGCCCCGGGCCTCGGCCGCGCGGGCGTAGACCTTGGCGGAGCTGAAGGCCACCTCACGGGTGTAGCGGAGCATGGCCTCCCGCAGCTGCTGTTCGCCGCCCGGGGCGGCCAGGTCGTCCACCTGGCTCTCCACCACCTCGATGACCACGCGGATCATGTCGACGGTCTGCTGCAGCGAGACCGACCTGGTGAGTTCGCGCGGGGCGGTGCCGAAGACCTCCACCGTGATCGCCGGGCGACCGCGCTCGGGGTTGCGGAACCAGTCCACGAAGGCGGCGACCCCGGACTGGGCCACGAGGCCGATCCAGGAGCGGTCCTGGGCCGACATCCGGCGGAACCAGCCGAGCCGCTCCTCCATGCGGCTGACGGCCGCGGTGCCCAGGACGCCCATGGAGCGTTCCAGGCGCCGGACGGTCTCGGCCCGGACCTGGTCCTGCGCCGAGTCCGTCCGGCCCTTCGGGGTGTCGGTCTGGTTCTGTGGGGCGTCGGCCCCGGTCGGCGAGCTCGCGCCGTCCTCGGCCGGTTGGGGTTCGGTGTTCACTCGTCTAGGTTCGCATCCCCTCCGCTCCCGGCCCGGAGTTCACCCCCGTGTCGGCCGTCACCCCGCAGGTGGAACAGGGTCCGTGAACGACGCACGGAGAGTGCCGCGTAACGTCGGAAAGTGATCTCCTCCACCCGTTTCGGGTTTGTGGACACACTGCGGACAGCATTTTGTGGAGTACCTACAAACGCTGTCCTGTGAACTTCGTGTCTCTCCCTATCCAACTGGTGATCTCCTACAGGGCAAGGTTGATGTCGTGCTTGTAATCGTTGCTCCCGGCCAAGGCGCCCAGGTTCCCGGTTTCCTCTCCCCGTGGCTCGAACTCCCCGGCATGGCCGAGACGTTCGCCTCGTGGTCCGAGGTGACCGGTCTCGACCTCGTGCGCTACGGCACCACCGCGGACGCGGACGAGATCCGTGACACCGCTGTCGCCCAGCCCCTGCTGGTCGGCGCCGGCCTCGCCGCGGCCACCGCCGTGCTCGGTCCGCTGACCGCCCCCGAGGCGGCGCTGCCCGCGAACCCCTCGTTCGTGGACGCCACCGCCGGACACAGCGTCGGCGAGTTCACCGCCGCGGCGATCGCCGGTGTGCTCTCCCCCAAGGACGCGCTGGCGCTGGTCGCCGAACGCGGCCGCGGGATGGCCGACGCCGCCGCCCGTACCGAGACCGGCATGACCGCGGTCCTGGGCGGCAAGCGCGAGGACGTCCTGGCCGCCATCGAGGCCGCCGGGCTGACCCCGGCCAACGACAACGGGTCCGGGCAGATCGTGGCCGCGGGCACCATCGCCCAGCTGGCCGCCTTCGCCGAGAACCCGCCCGAGCGGGCCCGGCTGCGCCCCCTGTCCGTGGCGGGTGCCTTCCACACCGAGCACATGGCCCCGGCCGTGGAGCGGGTGCGTGCGGCCGCCCGGGGGCTGAGCCCCGCCGACCCCAGCGTGCGCCTGCTGTCCAACGCGGACGGCGCCGTGGTCGGCAGCGGCACCGAGTACCTGGAGCGCCTGGTCGCGCAGATCTCCTCCCCGGTCCGCTGGGACGCGTGCACGCAGACGCTCGCCGACCTCGGGGTGACCGCCCTCATCGAGCTGACCCCCGCGGGGACCCTCACCGGCCTCGCCAAGCGTGCGTTGCGCGGCGTCGAGCTCCTCGCGGTGAAGACCCCCGACGACCTCGAGCGCGCAGGCGCCCTCATCAAGGAGCACGCGGGAACCGCCCCCTCCGCGAGCACCCAGCAGGAAGGTTGACCATGTTCAAGGTCCCGAGCGCGCCCGGCGGCGCCGCGATCCTCTCCTTCGGCGAGTACCAGCCGTCGCAGGTGGTGACCAACGCCGACCTCGAGGCCCGCGTCGACACCACCGACGAGTGGATCCAGAGCCGCGTGGGCATCAGGGAGCGGCGCATCGCGGGCCCCGAGGACACCGTCGCGAGCATGGCCGTGGCCGCCGGGGGCAAGGCCCTGGCCGCCAGCGGGCTCTCCCCCGAGGACATCGACCTGGTGATCGTGGCCACCTGCACGGTGCAGGACCAGATCCCCAACACCGCGGCCACCGTCGCCACCAGGCTCGGCATCGTCGCCCCGGGCGCCTTCGACCTCAACGCCGCCTGCGCCGGCTTCGTCTACGCCCTCGGGCTGGCCTCGGACTCCGTCCGGGTCGGCAGCGCGCGCAACGTCCTGGTGATCGGTTCGGAGAAGCTCAGCGACTGGGTGGACTGGGAGGACCGGTCCACCTGTGTGATCTTCGCCGACGGTGCCGGCGCCGCCGTGGTCTCGGCCTCCGAGGACCACGGCATCGGACCGGTCGTCTGGGGCTCCTCGGGTGACCGGGCCGACAAGATCTACCTCCGGGAGGGCAAGTACCTCTACCAGGAGGGCCAGGCCGTCTTCCGGTGGACCACCACCGAGCTGTACAAGGTGGCCCTGGAAGCCCTGGAGCGGGCCGGCGTGGAGCCCTCGGAGCTCACCGCCTTCGTGCCCCACCAGGCCAACCTGCGGATCGTCGAATCCATCGCGCGCAAGCTGGGGGCACCCCAGGCACTCGTTGCCCGCGATATCGTCACCGCGGGCAACACCTCCTCCGCGTCGGTCCCTCTCGCGCTGTCGCGCATGATCGAACGCGGGGAACTGCCGTCGGGGAGCACCGTGCTCACCCTGGGATTCGGTGCGGGCTTGGTCTATGCCGCACAGGTGATCCGCATCCCCTGATCCGGATCCCGGAAGGCCCGGGCACTCCCGTTGCACAAGCGGGAACGTTTCCCGACATCACATTCGTCAAGCAAGGAGAAACAAGACATGGCTCTCAGCGAGCAGGAGATCCTGGCCGGCCTCGGCGAGATCGTCGAAGAGATCGTCGGCACCGAGCCGTCCGACGTCACGCCCGAGAAGAGCTTCGTGGACGACCTGGACATCGACTCGCTGTCCATGGTGGAGATCGCCGTCGCCGCGCAGGACAAGTTCGGCGTGGAGATCCCCGACGACCAGCTCAAGGACCTCAAGACGGTCCAGGACGTCATCAACTTCATCCAGAAGTAGCGTGCCCGGGCCGCCGGGTACACAACCACCCGGCGGCCCGTTCGTCCGCACCACGGACGGCCCAGACCCACCATCCGCCACGCCTCCCGGCACACACCGCCGGGAACGACCCACGAGAAGGGCGATCGGATCATGTCCAAGACCGATGTCGTCGTCACCGGCCTCGGCGCCACCACCCCCCTCGGGGGTGACGTCGCGACCACATGGTCCGCGCTCCTCGACGGCCGCTCCGGGATCAGCATGCTGCCGGAGGACTGGCACGAGAAGCTCCCGGTGCACTTCGCCGGGCAGATCGCGCAGGAGCCCTCGGAGAAGCTTCCGCGTCCCAGGCTGCGCCGCCTCGACCGGACCCAGCAGTTCGCCCTCATCGCCGCACAGGAGGCGTGGGCGGACGCGGGCGCCCCCGAGATGGACCCCCTCCGCCTCGGAGTGGTGGTCTCCAGCGGGATCGGTGGCATCCTCACCATCCTGGAGCAGTACGACAACTTCCGTGAGAAGGGCTGGAAGCGGGTCTCCCCGTTCACCGTGCCCATGCTCATGCCCAACAGCCCGGCCGCGGCCGTCGCCCTGGAGTTCACCGCCCGCGCCGGGGCCCACGCCCCGGTCAGCGCCTGCGCCTCCAGCGCGGAGGCCATCGCCAACGCCGTGGACATGATCCGCGCCGGGCGGGCCGACGTGGTGATCGCGGGCGGGACCGAGGCCGCGATCCACCCGCTCAACATCGCCTCCTTCGCGTCCATGCGTGCCCTGTCCACGCGCAACGACGACCCGCAGACCGCGTCCCGTCCCTGGGACAAGGACCGCGACGGCTTCGTCATGGGCGAGGGCGCCGGCATCCTCGTCCTGGAGTCGGCCGAGCACGCCGCCAAGCGCGGTGCGCGCGTGTACGCCCGCGCCGCCGGTGTCGGCTACACGAACGACGCCTTCGACATCGTCCAGCCCGACCCCGAAGGCGCCGGTCAGGCCCGCGCCATCACCCAGGCGCTGACCGACGCCGACCTCAAGCCCAGTGACATCGTGCACGTCAACGCGCACGCCACGTCCACCCCGGCCGGTGACGTCGGGGAGACCCGGGCGATCCGCTCGGCTCTGGGCGACTCCGCCGCGGACCGGGTCGCGGTGACCTCCACCAAGTCCATGACCGGCCACCTCCTGGGCGGCGCGGGCGCGGTGGAGTCGATCGCGACCATCCTGGCCCTGCACGACGGCATGATCCCGCCGACCATCAACACCTCCGAGCTCGACCCCGAGGTGGCCGTGGACATCGTCCTCGACAAGCCCCGGGAGATGCCCGGCGGTGACATCGCCGCCATCAACGAGTCCTTCGGCTTCGGCGGCCACAACATCGCCCTGGCCTTCCGCCGCGCCTGACCCGGCCCGGACCTGAGCGGTCCGAGCGCGTCTCCGTTCCACCCAGTGGGCGTCACCGTACGGTGACGCCCACTGTCGTGTCGGTGACCCCTGCCGCCGGTGCGTGAACGTCCGGGGACCCCCGTCTCAAGAACGGCTGAACAGCCGCGCACAGGGCTTCAGGTCGACTGGCCCCACGGGTCACCATGGTGGGCGTGTCCACCCTTCACCCCCCACACCACCGACCGGCACCCGGCTCCGCCGAGGTCGAACCGCGAACGACGCGGGGCCCGTCGTTCCGTCCCGTCGTGGACCTGGACTCCGGTGCCGTCGTGGCGGTGGAGGTCGTCACCCGGGTCCCGGAAGGGCTGGGCCGACCGGACGGGAGCGGCCGCGGGGCCGTGCTCACCGCCGAGTGGCTCGCCTCCCTGGTCCGCAACGGGATCGGCTCCGAGTACCTGCTGCCGCTGATACTGCCCCTGCCCTCGGCCGTCCTCGTCGACGGGGGAAACCTTCCCGCGCTGGTCGAGAGCGCGCTGCGCCGGGCCGGCCGACGGCCGCGCGACGTCACTCTGATGCTCACCCCCGACCTGGTGGACCTGCCCCGGACGGCGGTGCTCGCGGGGGTCGCGGGCCTGCGGGCCCTGGGCTTCCGGTGCGGTTTCGGCACCGCGATGGCCCGGCCGGACCTGGTCGTGGAGGCGACCCCCTTCCTGGCCCGGTTGGACCCCGCCCTGGTGTCGGGGATCGACGGCGACCAGCGCCACGGCGGGATCGTGGAGGGGCTGGCCCGGATCGGGCGGAGCAGCGGTGTGTACGCGCTGGCGGCGGGGGTGTCCCGCTCCGAGGAGATCGTTCGGCTGCGCCAGTGCGGGGTGCGGCTGGGCAGCGGGGCGTTCTTCGCCGAACCGGACTGGCGGCCCGGGGAGAAGGTGACGCCGGTACCCGAACCGGCGGCCACCGCCCTGGACGACACCGACGCGGGTCCGCGGGTCACCGAGTTCATGGTCCCGCCGCTGGACTTCGACTCCGAGTCCACGGGAGAACACGTCCTGGAGGCCTTCACGGCTGACACCGCGCTCAACAGCGTGGTGCTCATCGACCACCGGGACCGGCCGACAGGAGTGATCGACCGGACCCGGTTCCTGCTGTCGGTGACCGGACGCTACGGGCACGCGCTGCACGCCAAGCGCCCCGCCCTGCGCCTGGCGGAGTCACCCCGGACGGTCCCGGCGTGGCTGTCGGCGATCTCGGCGCTGCGGGTGGCGGGGCAGGACCGCGAACGCGTCTACGACGACCTGATCGTGACCAACCCGTACGGCCAGTGCATGGGTGTGGTGCACGTCAGTGACCTCATCCAGTCGCTGTCACGGCATTGACCCCCGGCGGAGCGCCTCCCCCGCCCCGCATCCGCTCGTGGAAGCGGAGAGGACCCCGCACCGGGTTCGGTGCGGGGTCCTCATGTGTTCGCGGTCGGTCTCCGTCCGGTCAGCGCAGGGGTTCGGGGCCCTTGGTGCCCGAAGGACTGCTGGTCGGAGGGGTGTCGTCCGCGGAGTAGTCGTTGAAGTGCGTGTCCACTCCGGCTTCCCGCAGCTCCTGCCGGAGCATCTCGCGGGTCTCCTCGTCGTGGAGGTAGTCCAGCTCGGGACGCCTGGGCAGTCGGCCGTCACCGGAGGATCGGCCCATCGCCCGGCGGCGCAGCCACGGCACGAGGTGCTGGCGCGCCCAGCGGCGGCCCTCGCGGCGGCGCAGGATCACGGGCAGCTGCTGCGGCGGGGTCGACCAGGGGTCGGCCCAGGTCTCGGGCGGGCCCATCGGGTGGCCGAGCAGGTCGGCGACGCGGGCCGCGATGATCTGGTGGCCGGCGCCGTTGGGGTGCAGCCGGTCGTCGCTCCAGGCCCGGGGGTCGTTGAGGGCGTTGAGCGCCCACAGGTCGACGATCTCGGTGCCGGTGCGCTCGGCCACGGCGCGCATGTGCATGCTGAACACCGCGATGCGGCCCCGGTACAGGCGCAGCACCGGGATCCACCCGGTGTCGTGCCCGGCGAGGATGACGACCCGGATACCGGCGTCGCGGAGCTGCCGCACGCCCCACTCGAACGTCTCGGCCAGCTCGTCCAGGTCGCCCCCCGGGCGCAGGACGTCGTTGCCGCCGCCGAGGACGGTGACCAGGTCCGGCTTCCAGTCCAGGGTCTGTTCGAGCTGTTCGCCGAAGATGTGCTTCATCCGGCGGCCACGCACACCGAGGTTGGCGTAGCGGAAGTCCGGGGAGAGGGTGCCCAGGTGTTCCGCGAGGCGGTCCGCGAACCCCCGGTACTCGCCGCCGGGGCCGCTGTCGTCCTCCATGCCCTCTGTGATGCTGTCACCGATCGCCACGTAGGACCGGATCAGCTCCGGTCTGTCAGCGGGCGCAGCAGCCGGGGGATTCATCTCAAGGTCTGTCACGTCAACCAATCATCCGGATCGACCGTCCCACGCCTGCCAAGCGCCGGGGTGCGCGGGAACGGAAGTCTTGGCGGGTCGCGGTGTGCCGCTGGCCCGAATGTCCGAGCACCGTCGGCCCCGGGGTCGGCCGCGCTGCGGCCACCCGGCCGAAGGGCGCTCGGGCGAGGACAGTGCCCGTCCAGCATACCCGCGCCCGACGTCAGCGCGCCGGGCTCGTGTGTGCCGGAGCTCTCCGGTTCGTCCTCCTCCACCGGACCCCCGGCCACGGGACCGCGTCCCCAACGGAACGACACGTCGCGCGGGAGGCACCGTGGGAACAACGCCCGAAGGACGCGGGAAGAGCCAAAAGTCCGATATGAGGTAGATCACAATCTTTCGAAGATTTTTGACGTTAATCTCCTCTATCACGGTGATCACACGCTGTGGTCACCCTCCGGTATCGGCCCACCGGGTCGGCCTGGGACTACCCATGGGGGCCCGGGGCACGTACGATCTCGGAGAAGTGCTCACGGCACCCCTGTCCCTCGGCCGGCCGTGCCCCTCACACGAAACAGCCGAGTAGGTTCAAGACCCGTCCTCCTCCGGGTCAAGGGCGCGTACTGTGGTGCATCGAACCGAAGGCCCGTGCGGTTCCTCCCCAATTCACGTGCAGACACCAGGAGGTCGAGGTCCCCAGCGGATGAACGCCGTCTCTCCGATCTGCCTCGTCGACCTCGCACCCGCCCTGCGGTGGTCGAGGTCGCCGGACGTGGCACCCCTGCTCCACCATGACCGTCTGATCGACGGCTGGTGGCACTCGCTGCCCGTCGCCCGTGTCCTGGACATCGCCGGACCTCCCTGGCTCGCGAACGGACTGGCCCGCCTCGCGGTGGAACAGTGGGGACACGTCGCCCTCTCCGAGTTCCTGCCGAGCCTGCGCACCCAGCCCGTGGACTGCTCCGACCTGGCCGAACCCGTCCGCGGCGCGGTGGTCACCGCCGCCGGGAACTGGGACCGCCTCATCTCGACCAGCCCTCAGGCGATGCACGAGTGGCACCTCCAGGGCTGCGGCGTCCTCGACATCGTCAGCACCGTCGCCTGGCGCGCCCTCCAGCCCTGCTGTGAACTGCCCAGCGGCCCCACCCCCTCCCCCGCTCTCATGACGGAGGCCGTGCGCACCATCGCGCACTGGCTCCCCGATTCAGCACCCGAACACGTGCGCAACGCGCTCGACTACCTCAACGCCGCGACGGGCACGAGCGGGGCGCCCGACCTCGCCGAGAGCACCGGAGACGGCTCCGTGCCGCCGCAGACACCGGCCACCCGTGCGATCCGGACCCTGAGGGCCCTGCGCGCCCAGCAGGACCAGCCTCCGGGCGAGCACCAGCCCTCCCCCGAGGCCGAGGCCCCCGCCGCGGTCGGCGGCATGGTCAGCTCCGCGGCGATGCTCCCCGGGGCGGCGATCGGCGCCGAGACGGTGGACGTGGACGCCCGGATCGCGGCGTCCAACGGCGTGGGCGACCTGCGTTCGCAGTTCCGGAGCTCGCTCCTGGGCCCCGGCCGCACCCTGCGCCGCCCCAGCTTCAGCCGGACCAAGGCGCCCCGCCCCGAGCAGGCGGAGGAGCGTCCCGCCCCGCACGTCCTGGGCCGGCACCCCCTGGTGGACCAGGTCGAGGAGATGTTCCGCTCCTGGCCCGACCTCGAACGCACGGTGGCCGCCGAACGGCTCTTCGCCACGGACCCGATCAGCATCCGCGTGCTCTCCGAGCAGATAGCGGTGGACGTGACCGAGATCCGCGGAGCGCAGCGCAAGGTCGAGGAACGACTGCTGCGCTGGCTCGGTTCCCCCGAGGGCAGCACCATAACCAAACACCTCCGGGAGCTGTCCGAACAGCTCGGTTCGGCGACCACCATCGACCGGCTCATCAACGCGCACCCGGACCACCCGGTGGAGGTGCCCACGCTGCACACTCCCCTGTGGCGCGTGATCATCACCCTGTTCACCGACCGCCGCATGCACAACGGCTGGCTCATCGCCGACGACCCGAACCGGTTGCGCTGGCAGACCCGTGAGCTGCTGGGCGGCACCCCCAACCTGACCGAGGCGGGGATCCGGCTGGGCCGGATCGGCATCCGCCAGCAGGAGCTGCGCGCCTGGCTGCTGAGCACCCCCGGGGTGAGCCTGCGTGACGGACACGTGCACGTGGACACCTCGGTGCCCATGGAGGCTCCCAGCGGCGGTCACTCGCCCGAGGAATCCGGCGCCACGACCGAGAACGGGCTGCCCATCCGGCGCCGGCCCGACGGCCAACCCGCTCCCGCCGAGCCCGCCCTGTCCGGAGCCGACCAGGGCTACCAGCAAAGACCCGGCCCCGACCAGGGTGGTTACCAGCCCGGTCACGCCCCCGTCCCCATGTCGGTGCCCCCTTCCCCGGTCGTGGTCCACGCACCCCAGACCCGCCCCGGAGCCAGCGACCCGGCCACCTCGGCCCGCTGCTTCCGTGCCCCGGACGGGCGCTGGTGGCACCGCATCGACATCACCGCCGACCACCTCAACGGCGCCCCGGTGGCCGTCCCCACCGGCTACGCCACCCACCTGGGCCTGCAGCCCGGCCGGTTGCTGTGCCTGACCGCCCCCGGCGCGGACCTGCTGGTGCTGGTCTGGCGTGACCAGCCGGCCTTCGACTCCCTGCGCCCGCTTCTGCGCCGCCAGGCCGCCCAGCCGGGCGACCGCATGTTCATCACGGTCTCCGGCGACCGTCTGGACGCGCGCAAGCTGCCCGCCAACGATCTCAGCGGGCACCCGCCGGCCGCCCGTGCCCTGCACCTGATCGGTTACACCGCACCGGCCTCCACCGACGAGGCGCTCAGGATCCTGTCCCGCCGGATCACCGACCACGGGGACGAGTCCCTGGCGGACCCCCAGGCGCTGCTGGACGCGCTGTCCCTGCGCGGGGACGACGACATCGCCGGTGAACTGCGCGCGGGGATGTTCGCCGCGCACTGACCCTCTGAAGACACGAGAGAACCCCCGGACGGCCGCCGTCCGGGGGTTCTCTCGTGTCCGGGGGAGGATTCCGGGCCGGCCCGGGCCCGGACGGGGCCGCGGGGGTACCACCCGGCAGCAGAAAGATATAGGTTAGCCTTACCTAATAGATTTGAGGTGGTCCTCCTGCTGCCGTACCCGAACTCCCTCACGCCCTCCCCCGCCGAGCGGGCGCGCTCCGTCCTCTCCCGACCCAACCCGGCCACGGTCACCGGCGCCGACGTCTCCCTGCACCTGACCGGAGCCGTCTGCCACACCACGTCCGAAGGCGAGGTCACGCTTCTGGTCCCCGACCAGCACCGCGTCCTGGCCGAGATCGGCGGGGACACCCTGGAGGCCACCGTCGAGTTCACCGACACCGCCCCGGTGGACCTGCGCGACCCGACCCGCTCCCTGCTGTGGGTCAGCGGCGGCCTGAGCGTCCCCTCCCTCTCCGACGCCCGCGACCGCGCGCTCTCCGTCCTGGCCGACGACCCCGACGAGCGCCTGCTCGACCTCGGGCACGGCCGCACCATGGTCGTCATCGACCCCCACCTGGTCGTCCACTCCGACCACGACGGCTGCCACCTGCTGCGCCCGGAGGAGTTCACGGACGCCGCCGCGGACCCCCTCGGCCGCTGGGAGGGTCCCTGGCTGCGCCACCTGGAGGACGACCACCCCGACGTCCTCCGGGCCCTGGTCACCCGGTGCGCCACCCCGCTCCCCCAGGGCCGGCCGCGCCCGCTCGGTGTGGACCGCCACGGGCTCCGGCTGCGCCTGGAGGGCCCCGACGGCGACCACGACGTCCGGATCCCGTTCCGCAGGCCCGCCCGCACCCCGCACGACGTCGCCCACGAGGTCCAGGAGATGGCCGGTCTCGACCAGCACCGGTGCTGAGCGGGCGCCCGGAGGCGGCGGCGACCACGCAGGGCACCACCGGACGCCCGGACACGCGAGCCCCGCCACCGGAACCGGCGGCGGACAGCACGACGGGCCGGGCCCCCTACAGGTCCCGGCCCGTGCTCCGACAGAATCGGATCAGACGTTGAAGCCCAGCATGCGCAGCTGGTCCCGACCGTCGTCGGTGATCTTGTCCGGACCCCACGGCGGCATCCAGACCCAGTTGATCTTGACCTCGCGCTCGAACTCTTCCAGGGCGCTGTTGGCCTGGTCCTCGATCACGTCGGTCAGCGGGCAGGCCGCGCTGGTCAGGGTCATGTCCAGGGTGATCGACGTGTCGTCGTGGTTCACCCCGTAGACCAGACCCAGGTCGACGATGTTCACGCCGAGCTCGGGGTCGATCACGTCCTTGAGAGCCTCACCGATCTCCTCGGCCAGCGCCTCCTGTTCAGGGGAGAGCGGAGCGGCCTCGGGCTTCTCGGCGGTCTCGGTCGTCGTGGTCTCGTTGTCACTCATTCAGGCGCCTTCCTTCTCCAAGGACTGCGACACCGCGTCCTTCCAGGCCATCCACCCCAGCAGGGCGCACTTGATCCGAGCCGGGTACTTGGACACACCGACGAACGCCACGGCGTCCTCCAGCACGTCCTCGTCCGGCTCACCCTTGCCCTTGGACTGCATCAACTCGGTGAACGCGTCCAGGGTCGTCATGCCCTCGGCCACCGTCCTGCCGATGAGCAGGTCGGTGAGCACCGAGGTGCTGGCCTGGCTGATCGAACAGCCCATCCCCTCGTAGGAGACGTCGCTGACGACGGCCTTCTCGTCCAGCTCCGAACCGGGGGCGGGGGTCAGCGCCACCCGGAGCGTCACCTCGTCCCCGCAGGTGGGGTTGATGTGGTGCGCCTCGGCGTTGTGCGGATCCCGCAGCCCCTTGTGGTGCGGGTTCCGGTAGTGGTCCAGGATGATTTCCTGGTACATCGCGTCCAACTGCATGGTCAGGCAGAATCCTCGTACTAGGCCCTGGTCCCGAAGAACCTCTGGGCGGCCCGGATGGCCTCCACGAGCGCGTCCACGTCCTCCAACGTGTTGTAGAGGTAGAAGGACGCACGCGTGGACGCGACGATACCGAGCTTGCGGTGCAGCGGCCAGGCACAGTGGTGTCCCACCCGAACCTCGACGCCCTTGTCGTCCAGGACCTGGCCCAGGTCGTGCGGGTGGATGTCGTCCACCACGAACGACACCGCGCCGCCGCGGTCCACGGCCTCGGTCGGGCCCACGATCCGCACGCCCTCGATCGCTCCCACGTGCTTGAGGGCGTACTCGGTGAGCGTGTGCTCGTGCGCGGCGACCCGGTCCATGCCCACCTTCGACAGGTAGTCACAGGCCGCGGCCAGACCGACGGCCTGCGGGGCCATCGGCACACCGGCCTCGAAGCGCTGCGGCGGGTCCGCCCAGGTGGAGTGGCTCATGTGCACCACGCCGATCATCGAACCGCCGCTGATGAACGGCGGCATGGCCGCGAGCAGCTCCCGGCGCCCCCAGAGCACGCCGATCCCGTTGGGACCGAGCATCTTGTGCCCCGAGAAGGCCAGGAAGTCCACGTCCAGCGCGCTGACGTCCACCGGCATGTGCGGAACCGACTGGCAGGCGTCCAGCAGCACCATCGCGCCGACCTCGCGGGCCCGGGCGGTAACGGTACCGACCGGGTTCACGGTGCCGAGCACGTTGGACTGGTGCGCGAAGGCCACCAGCTTGGTGCGCTCGTTGACCAGCTCGTCGAGGTCCGACAGGTCCAGGCGACCTTCCTCGGTCACCGGGAACCAGCGGAGCGTCGCGCCGGTGCGCTGGCAGAGCTGCTGCCAGGGCACCAGGTTGGCGTGGTGCTCCATCTCGGTCACGACGATCTCGTCGCCGGGGCCGACCTGGAAGCCGCGCAGGCCATCGTCGGCCGTGGCGGCGTTGCTCATCGCGTACGCGACCAGGTTCACCGCCTCGGTGGCGTTCTTGGTGAACACCACCTCGTCGGCGTCGGCACCGATGAAACGGGCGATCGTCTCCCGGGCGGACTCGTAGGCGTCGGTGGCCTCCTCCGCGAGCTGGTGCGCCCCACGGTGCACCGCAGCGTTGTGGCGCTCGTAGAACCCGCGCTCGGCGTCCAGCACCTGGCGCGGTTTCTGCGAGGTCGCCCCGGAGTCGAGGTACACCAACGGGCGCTCGTCACGGACGGTCCGGGAGAGGATCGGAAAGTCCTCCCGGATCGCCTGCGTGTCGAGCAGACCGGTGTCGGGCCGACCGGGCTCGCGGAGGGTCATGGTTACGCGCCCGCCTTCACGAACCGCTCGTAGCCGCCGGCCTCGAGGGCGTCGGCCAGCTCGGGGCCACCGGACTCGGCGATGCGACCGTCGGAGAAGACGTGCACGAAGTCCGGCTTCACGTAGTTGAGGATCCGGGTGTAGTGCGTGATGAGCATGACGCCGAGGTCGCTGTTGGCCTGGGCGCGGTTGATGCCCTCGGAGACGACCTTGAGCGCGTCGACGTCCAGGCCGGAGTCGGTCTCGTCCAGGATCGCGACCTTCGGCTTGAGCAGCTCGAGCTGGAGGATCTCGTGGCGCTTCTTCTCACCGCCGGAGAAACCCTCGTTGACGCCGCGGGCGGCGAAGGCCGAGTCGATGGACAGGTCCTTCATCGCGCCCTGGAGCTCCTTGGAGAACTGGCGGAGCTTGGGCGCCTCCCCGCGGACCGCGGTGACGGAGCTGCGGAGGAAGTTGGACATGGAGACGCCGGGAACCTCGACCGGGTACTGCATGGCGAGGAAGACGCCGGCGCGGGCGCGCTCGTCCACCTCCATGTCGAGGATGTTCTCACCGTCGAGGAGGACCTCGCCCTCGGTGATCTCGTAGCGCGGGTGGCCCGCGATCGCGTAGGCGAGGGTGGACTTGCCGGAGCCGTTGGGGCCCATGATGGCGTGGGTCTCACCGGAGTTGATGGTGATGTCAACGCCCTTGAGGATCTCCTGCCGCTCGTCCTCGTTGATGAGGACGTCGGCGCGCAGACCGCGGATTTCGAACTTCGTCATTTCAGGCCTCAGGAATTCTTCTCATCCAGCGACACGAGCACGTCGTCGCCGTCGATCTTCACGTCATAGGTGGGGACCGGCTGGGTCGCGGGCGGGTTGATCGACGCCCCCGAGCGCAGGTCGAAGCAGGAGCCGTGGAGCCAGCACTCGATGGTGCCGTCCTCGACCTCCCCTTCGGAGAGACGGACCTCAGCGTGCGAGCACACGTCACGCAGGGCGAAGATCTCGCCCTCGTTGCGCACCAGCACGATGGGGGTCTCGTCGTCGGTCTCGATCCCCAGGGCCCCCTCCTCGGGGATCTCCCCGAGTTCGGCGACCTTGGTCCAGGCACGCGTCTCACTCATGTGCGGCAAGCTTTCGCTCGACCTTCTCCATGACGTGGTCGCGCAGGTCCTGGTCGTCGATGCGGTTGACGATGTCCAGGAAGTAGCCGCGGATGATCAGGCGACGGGCCTCGTCCTCCGGGATCCCGCGCGAGCGCAGGTAGAAGAGGTGGATGTCGTCGAGCCGCCCGCTGGCGCTGGCGTGCCCCGCCCCCGCGACCTCACCGGTGAAGATCTCCAGGTTCGGGACCGAGTCCACCCGGGTGTCGTCGGAGAGCTGGAGGTTCCGGTTGTTCTCGTAGGAGTCGGTACCGGTGGTGCCCTCGCCGATGATCACGTCACCGATCCAGACAGCGTGGGCGTCCTTGCCGTTCAGCGCGCCCTTGTAGTCCACCCGGGAGCGGGTGTTGGACACGTTGTGGTCGATCAGCGAGCGGTGCTCGTGGTGCTGACCCTCACCGGCGAAGTAGAGGCCGTACAGCTCGGCGTTGCCGCCGCGGCCCTCGTAGGACACGCGCGGCGAGAGCCGGACCAGGTCCCCGCCCAGGGTGATGACGACCGAGCGGAAGCTGGCGTCCTTGCCCACCCGGGCGTTGTGCTGGCTGACCTCGACGGCGTCGTGGTCCCACTCCTGGAGGCTGACCAGGGTGAGCCGGGCGCCGTCGCCGACGTGCACGTCGAGGCTGCCCGCGCGCACACCGGTGCCGGTGTTGGTGATGATCACCGTGGCCTCGGCGAGCGGCTTGACGTCGATGACCAGCTGCTCGAAGGCGGTGCCGCCGAGCCCCTTGCGGTCGATCGTGATCGGCTTGTCGGCGGCCAGCGACTGCGGAACGGTGACGACCGTGGCCTTCTCGAAGGAGGTGTAGGCCTGGGCGATCACGCGGTTGACGGGAAGGCCCGCCTTGCCCAGGCGCTCGTCGTCGCGGCCGACGGTCTCGACGGTGACGCCCTCGGGGGCGTCCACGGCGATCTCGTCGGTGCCGTCGGCGACACCCTTCCAGTCGTGCAGCCCCTTGAGGCGACGCACCGGGGTGAAGCGCCACTCCTCCTCACGCCCGTTCGGGACGGGGAACGCGTCCACGTCCTGGGAACCGTGCGTGTCGAGCTTGGAGACGGGGATCTGCCCCAGCCCGTGGCTGTGCGCCTTGGGCTCAGTGTTCGCGGTCGTCAACTTATCCCACCGATCCTTCCATCTGGAGCTCGATCAGGCGGTTGAGCTCCAGTGCGTACTCCATGGGCAGCTCGCGCGCAATGGGCTCGACGAACCCGCGCACGACCATGGCCATGGCCTCTTCCTCCTGCATCCCCCGGCTCATCAGGTAGAAGAGCTGGTCCTCGCTGACCTTGGAGACCGTGGCCTCGTGCGCGAGTTCGGTGTCGTCCTCGCGCAGGTCGTTGTAGGGGTAGGTGTCGGACCGGCTGATCGTGTCGATCAGCAGCGCGTCACACTCGACCGAGGACTTGGCGAAGTGCGCGCCCTCCTGGACCTGGATCAGGCCCCGGTAGGAGGAACGGCCACCGCCGCGGGCCACCGACTTGGAGACGACCTTCGAGGAGGTGTTGGGTGCGCAGTGCACCATCTTCGCGCCGGTGTCCTGGTGCTGGCCCTCGCCCGCGAAGGCGATGGACAGGGTCTCGCCCTTGGCGTGCTCGCCCATCAGGTAGACGGCCGGGTACTTCATGGTGACCTGGGAGCCGATGTTGCCGTCGACCCACTCCATGGTCGCGCCCTCTTCGGCGATGGCGCGCTTGGTGACCAGGTTGAAGACGTTGTTCGACCAGTTCTGGATGGTCGTGTAACGGCAGCGGGCGTTCTTCTTGACGATGATCTCGACGACCGCGGAGTGCAGCGAGTCCGACTTGTAGATCGGCGCGGTGCAGCCCTCGACATAGTGGACGTAGGCGCCCTCGTCGACGATGATCAGCGTCCGCTCGAACTGGCCCATGTTCTCGGTGTTGATCCGGAAGTAGGCCTGGAGCGGGATCTCCACGTGCACGTTCTTGGGCACGTAGATGAACGACCCGCCGCTCCACACAGCGGTGTTCAGCGCGGAGAACTTGTTGTCACCTGCCGGGATGACGGAGCCGAAGTACTCCTGGAAGATCTCCGGGTGCTCCTTCAGGGCGGTGTCGGTGTCCATGAAGATGACGCCCTGCTCCTCCAGGTCCTCGCGGATCTGGTGGTACACGACCTCGGACTCGTACTGGGCGGCGACACCGGAGACCAGGCGCTGCTTCTCCGCCTCGGGGATGCCCAGGCGGTCGTACGTGTTCTTGATGTCCTCGGGCAGGTCCTCCCAGGAGGTGGCCTGCTTCTCCGTGGACCGCACGAAGTACTTGATGTTGTCGAAGTCGATCTTGGACAGGTCCGCGCCCCAGTTGGGCATGGGCTTCTTGTTGAAGAGCTTGAGCGACTTGAGACGGAGCTTGGTCATCCACTCCGGCTCGCTCTTCTTGTCCGAGATGTCCTGGACAACCTCTTCGTTGATACCGCGGCGGGCCGTGGCCCCAGCGGCGTCGGAATCGGCCCAGCCGTACTCGTATGTTCCGAGCCCTTCGAGCTCGGGGTGCGCGACAGAAGTCATGCGCGGACTCCTCCTGGACTCAGACGTCCTTTTGGTGAACTGAGCCGCCCGCCCGCTGGCGGATGGCCTTCTTGGACGCGGGGGTGCCGTCCTCCCCGCTCGCCCCGTCTCCCCGTGGGGTGACGTGCGTGGTGCACACACCGTCGCCGTGGGCGATGGTGGCCAACCTGCGCACCGGGGTGCCCAGCAGCCGCGAGAAGGCCTCGACCTCGGCCTCACAGAGTTGCGGGAACTCGGCGGCCACGTGCGCGACAGGGCAGTGGTGCTGGCACAACTGGTCGCCGCCTCCTGGTGCGGGTGCCTGGCCCGCGGTGGCGGCGTAGCCGTCGTTGGAGAGCGCCTCGGCCAGCAGCCGGACTCGCTGTTCCTGCGGAACCGCGTC
This sequence comes from Nocardiopsis ganjiahuensis DSM 45031, assembly GCF_000341085.1. GTDB lineage: Bacteria > Actinomycetota > Actinomycetes > Streptosporangiales > Streptosporangiaceae > Nocardiopsis > Nocardiopsis ganjiahuensis. The sequence goes on from NZ_ANBA01000020.1 coordinate 124,992, forward strand.
CAGCAGGGGCTTGTAACGCCGCTCCAGGTCGGCGACCTGACTCTGGGCGAAGTCGCCGACGGCCTCGGGACCGGCGGTCTGCGCCAGGAAGCGCAGGGCGTTGGAGGCGAGGTCGTCGTAGGCGTGGACGAAGGCGTCGCGCCCGGCTTCGGTGATGGCGAAGACGCGGGCGGGGCGGCCCCTGCGGCGGCGGCCGTGCGTGGGCCGTGCGTCACGGGCTTCGACCATGCCCTCGCTGGTCAGGTTGTCGAGGTGGCGGCGGATGGCCGCCGGGGTGAGCCCGAGCCGTTCCCCCAGGGAGGAGGCGGTGATCGGACCCTTCTCCAGGATGAGCCGGGCGACGCGGGCGCGGGTCCCGTGGTCGGGGCCGCTCAGGGGGCGGGGTGCGCTCGACACGTCAGGCACGGTGCTCCCCTCCCGGTCGTGGATCGGTTCCTGGTTTAGACAACATCAGTGTGGCGTAAATAAGTCCACCTAGGCAAACCCGGATTCATGCGCTTCATCACGAAGGCCAGGCTTGCCTAACCTGGGAGTTCACCTCGGCGTCACCCGCCAGGACCGCCCCCGGACACCCCGGCCCTTTTTCGACTTCTCACCCATCGAGACCGAAGTATCACCATTCGGCCACCCTCGCAGGTGAGGGCGACACCCGGCCGGGCGCGGCGAAAAGGGGCCCGGGAGAACCCGGGCGCCCGCAGGGCACAACCAGACACCTCGCGCCATTCTTCCACCACCGGAGCAAAAAACGCCTCCGTGTTCCGGACGCCCGAATAAGGACGTTCGGCCTACACACGAACACGGCTGTCCGCCAGAAGGCGGGGTGGTGAAACACGGCGCCGCGGCGCACGTAAACTCAGGCCCCATGGACACACCCGCCGTCGAGGTCGTCGACCTGGTCAAGCGCTACGGCGCCACCACGGCCGTCACAGGCCTCACGTTCACCGCCCGCCGCGGCGCGGTGACCGCCCTGCTCGGCCCCAACGGCGCGGGCAAGACCAGCACGATCGAGATCTGCGAGGGCTTCCGCCACGCGGACGGCGGAAGGGTCCGGGTCCTCGGGCTCGACCCGGTCTCCGACGCCACCGCGCTCAAACCCCGCGTGGGTGTGATGCCGCAGTCGGGCGGGGTGCCCACCGGGGCCCGGACGGCCGAGTGGCTCCGGTTGATGGCCTCCTTCCACGCCAGCCCGATCGACCCCGGCGTGCTCCTGGAACGCCTGGGCCTGACCGCCGCCTCGCAGACCCCCTTCCGCCGCCTGTCCGGCGGCCAGCAGCAGCGACTGTCCCTGGCCTGTGCCGTGGTGGGCCGCCCAGAACTGGTCTTCCTGGACGAGCCGACCGCCGGCCTGGACCCCCAGGCGCGCATGGCCGCCTGGGACCTGGTCTCGGCCCTGCGCGAGGCGGGCGTGGCGGTGATCCTGACCACGCACTACATGGAGGAGGCCGAACGCCTCGCCGACCACGTGGTCATCATCGACCGCGGCGCGGTGGTCACCGAGGGCAGCCCCGCCGAACTCACCCAGGGGCGGCGCGAGCTCCGCTTCTCCACCGACGCCCCCGTGGACACCCGGGCGCTGGAGGCGGCCCTGCCCACGGGCAGCCGGGTCACCGCGACCACCGTGGGCGGCCGCCACGAGTGCGCCGTGGCCACCGCCGAACCCGACGCCCTCGGCCCGGAGTTCCTGGCCACGGTCACCGCCTGGTGCGCCTCCTCCGGTGTGCTGGCCGAGGACCTGCGCATGCGGCGGCGTACCCTCGAAGACGTCTTCCTCGAAACCACAGGCCGGGAACTGCGCCACTCATGACCGAGCACACCTCAGGCACGGCCGCTCCGGCCGCCACCGACGCCCCGACAGCCGCCCTCGACGCGACCCTCTTCGTCCCGGCGCCCGGCGCCGCGCCGATGTGGCGCATGATCGCCGCCCAGGCCCGGATGGAACTGCGGGTCATGCTGCGCCACGGCGAGCAGTTCCTGCTGACCATGGTGATCCCCGTACTGCTGCTGGTGGGGTTCAGCCTGGTCAACGTCCTGGACGTGGGCGAGGGCGCGCGCGTGGACGCGCTGACGCCTGGAGTGCTGGCCCTCGCGGTCATGTCCACCTCCTTCACCGGGCTGGCCATCGGCACCGGGTTCGAGCGCCGCTACGGGGTGCTCAAGCGCCTGGGCGCGACCCCGCTGTCCCGGTTCGGTCTGCTGGCCGCCAAGACCCTGGCCGTGCTGGCGGTGCAGGCCATCCAGATCACCGTGCTGTGCGCGGTGGCGCTGCTCCTGGGCTGGTCCCCGTCGCCGGGACCGGTCGGCGTGCTCGCCGTGCTCGGGCTCGTGCTGCTGGCCACCGCGGCGTTCAGTTCGCTGGCGCTGCTGATGGCGGGCACCCTGCGGGCCGAGGCGACCCTGGCCGGGGCCAACCTGGTGTACGTGCTCATGCTCGGCCTGGGCGGGGTCCTGTTCCCCACCAGCAGTTTCCCCGGCCCGATGGAGCAGGCCGTTTCGGTCCTGCCGATCACCGCGCTCAGCTCCGGCCTGCGCGACGTGCTCGCCGGGGGGACCCTCCCCGGTGCGGGCGTCTTCGTGGTGCTGGCGGTGTGGACCGCGGTCGCCGGGTTCCTGGCCTCGCGCCTGTTCCGCTGGGAGTGACAGCCGTCCCGGACCGCGCTCGGGCTGGCCTCGGCTACACAGGGTGTCCGTTCTAGGGTGTCGGACATGACGATCGACATCGACGCCGTGACCAAGGTCCTCCGCGAGGCCGCCGACACCGCGGTCATGCCCCGTTTCCGAGCGCTGTCCGAGGACGAGGTGTCGGAGAAGTCGCCCGGCGAGATCGTCACCGTGGCCGACCACGAGGCCGAGGAGTTCATCGGCCCCCGACTGCGGAAACTCCTCGACGTCCCCGTCGTGGGCGAGGAGGCCGCCTCCGCCGACCCCGACCTGCTCGGGGCGCTGCGGAACGAGCCCGCCGCCTGGCTGGTCGACCCCGTGGACGGCACCCGCAACTTCGCCCGGGGCGACCGGGAGTTCGCGGTCATGGCGGCCCTGGTCCGCGAGGGGCGCACCGTGGCCTCCTGGATCCTCCGGCCCGCCGAGGGCAGCGTCTACACCGCCGAGCTGGGTTCGGGCGCCTGGCGCAACGGGGTCCGACTCCACCGGCGACCCGCGCCCTCCGAGCCGGCCCGGCTGCGCGGGGCGGTGCTCTCCCGGTTCCTGTCCCCCGCCCAGCGAGCGCACGTGGCCGCGGTGACCCCCGAGTTCGCCGAGGTGGGACCGGGGGCCCACTGCGCGGGGGTGGACTACCCCAGGCTGGCCGAGGGCGAGACGGACTTCGCGCTGTTCAACCGCACACTGCCCTGGGACCACGCCCCCGGCAGCCTGCTGCTCAGTGAGGCGGGCGGGGTCGCCCTCCGGCCGGAAGGCGACCCCTACCGGCCCGACGACGACCGGGTGGGGCTGCTCAGCGCCGCGGACGAGGCGACATGGCGGACCGTGCGGTCGATTCTCCTGCCGTCCTGAGCTCTGCCCCCGTCGGTCCGGGTTCGGCAGAGCGCACAGCTGTCAGGAGCACGACGGCGCCCGCCAGGACCAGCACCGCGCCGACCAGCGGATACCCCGTGCCCGGTGAGACCACGGTGAGCAGCAGTCCCACGACCGCGCCACCCACCGTCGAACCCGCGTTGTAGGCGGTGTTCACCCAGTTCCCGGCCCGGGTCCGGTAGCCGGGTGCCACCGACTCGTCGGCGAGCAGGTAGGCGGTGGTGATCAGGGGCGCGCCGAACACCCCCACCACGAACAGCAGCGCTGCCAGCGCCGGGACCGCGGGGACCAGGGCGGCCGCGGCCACACCGCCGCCCAGCGCCAGCCCGAGCAGGGCCAGCCTGGTGCGGACACCGGCCCGCCAGGCGACGGCGCCGTAGGCCAGGCCGCCGAGTGCGCTGCCCCCGGTCTGGGCGGACTCCACCAGGACCACGGCCTCGACCGCACCCTGTTGTTCGGCGAAGGCGACGTTCAGCAGCACGGCCGAGCCCAGGGCCAGCCCGGCGGCGGCGGAGATCGCGACCGCGGACAGGAAGCCCCCGGGCACGCTCAGGTTCGGGCGCGGCGTCCGCCCCGCCCCCGGGTTCGGGGACCGGGTGCCGGCTGGCAGCGGAGCGGGTTCGGCACGGGTCCCGGTTCGGGTCCCGATCCGCTCGGCGTCCATGGAGCGGGCGGCGGCCGAGGTCGCCAGGCCCGCGGTCCCGGACACGACCAGGAACGCACCGAGCGCCAACCCGGCCGAGGGCGGCCACACCCACATCAGGGCGCCCAGGAACAGCGGCCCGGAGAAGAAGATGAGCTCCTCGGTGACGGTGTCCAGACTGTAGGCCCGTTGGAGGAGCCCGCGGTCGGTGATGAGGTGGCTCCACACGCTGCGGGTGACCGGGCCGACCGGGGGCGCGCAGGCCCCGGCAGCCGAGGCCAGGGCGGCCAGGGCCCCGAGGTGCGCCCCGGAGCTCCAGGATGCGGCGGCCAGCCCCAGCAGGGACGACGCGTGGAGGAGAGCCATCGGGAGCAGGGCCCTCAGTACGCCGTGGCGGTCGATGAGCGAGGCCCGCAGCGGCGACAGGACGGCGACGGTGAGGCCGAACAGGCCCATCACCAGCCCGACACGGGCGTAGGAGCCGGTGGTGTGGACGACGGCCAGGACCAGGGCGAGCGAGACCATCCCGTAGGACAGGCGGCCCAGCATCGCGGGAACGAGGAAACGGGGGACCCCCGTGACGCACAGGACGTCACGGTAGGTCGGCGCCCGATCGGGCGAAGGCATGGGTGTTCTCCGTCAAGGAGGGCGGCGCGTACGGTCAGCGCCGCCGATGTGCGTGGACGCCGAAGGACCGCGGGGCCCGGAGCCTCACGGGGCCCGGCCGCGGTCGGTGCGCCGGCTCACGCGACATGGGAGAACATGCGGGAAAGGCTAGCAAAAGGGAACCGGCCTTCCAAGGGCCTGCTCCTGATGCCGCCTCCTGTGCCTCCCTCAGCCCTGGGCGTCGACCGGGAGCAGACGCCACTGCTGGTGGGCGTGGCCGCCGTCCTCGCCCTGGGCGACCAGGGTGCCGTTGTCGGGGCTGCCTCCCTGCCCCTCCAGGGCCTGGCCGGTGGCCCGGTTGAGCAGGCGGACCACACCGTCCCCGGCCTCGACCACCCGCCAGTGCTGGTTGTGGGCGCCGGTCCGGGTGAGGAGCGCCGAACCGGGCTGGGCCGCCTCGTCGGCGGGGATCTCCAGCAGCTTCCCGCTGCCCACGCCGACGATCTCGTAGAAGTCGTCCTCCAGGTGGACGAAGCGCCACTGCTGGTGCGCCTGGTCGTGGCGGTCCCACAGGTGGACGTGGGCGCCGTTCTGGTCGGAGCCGTCCGCGACGTCGACGACCCGGTCGCCGTGCACGTTCTGGAGGGCGTAAACCGCCTCGGGTTCGAGTCCCGCGGGGTGGGTCACCTCTTCCTCCTGCTCCTCCTCCTCGGGCTCCGCCTCCTCCTCTGGGGCGCCCGGGGGCTGGACGAGGATGCCCGAGACCACGGACATCTCCCCGGGCTCCGACTCCGCCTCGGCGACGAACACCCCCGCGACGTAACCGCCGAGCCCCACCATCAGGACCAGGGCCAGCGCTCCTGCGAGGATCGGCCACCGTGGCACGAACGACTCCGATGAGGCGGCTCGCGGGGCTCTGCGTCGGGAGGACATGCGGGGGCTCTCCTGCGGGGACGGGGCGGTTCGTGTCACTACGGGCTCGAACCATTTCACACCACTTGCCACGCTTCACGCACGTTCGGGGGCCTTCGTACTTCTGGCGTGACTCCTCTCGGGGCCACGGCGGGAGCCTCCGGAGGGCTCTCGGTAGGGTGTGCGCCCATGGAAGCCATCGGAGTGCCCTGGTTCATCGTCGTCCGCCACCTGGGCCCGCCCCTGTTCCTGTTCGTGGCGGGCGGCGCGCTCCTGCTGTGGCGTCGGCCCGCCAGACCCGGGCTGGCCTGGGTGGCCCTCGCGGTGAACCTGTTCGCGGCCGCGCTGCCCTTCCTGTGGATCGGGGTCCAGATCCTCACCGGGCAGGCCGAGCTGACGGTGGTCGGCCTCGTGATGACGTTGCTGCAACCGGGTGTGGCGGCCGTGGCCTGGCTGCTGCTCCTGCTGGCGCTGGTGGCTCAGCCCCGGGTCGGGACCGGCGGTCCCGGTGCCCGGGGAGACCAGGAGACCGAGGAGGCGGAGCGGGCTCCACAAAACGTAGGATGACTGATCATGAGTTCCCGGACCGGTTCGACGACCCCACCCCCGCCCCGCTCGCCCCGGCTCTCCCCGAGCGCCGCGCTGGGGTCGCTGCCCCCGGTCTGGCTGGTGATGGTCAGCATCGTCTCCGTGCAGACCGGTGCGGGCGTGGCCAAGAACCTGTTCGACGCCCTGCCCCCCGCGGCCGTGGTGTGGCTGCGCCTGCTCACCTCCGCGGGGCTCCTGCTCCTGTTGGTCCGGCCCGCGGTGAAGGCCCGCAGCCGCACCGACTGGATGGTCGTGATCGGCTACGGCGTGGCCCTGGCCTCGATGAACTACTTCATCTACCAGGCCTTCGCGCGTATCCCGCTGGGCATCGCGGTGACCATCGAGTACCTGGGGCCGCTGGCGATCGCGATCCTCGGCTCGCGCCGCCGCGTGGACCTGCTGTGGGCGGGGCTGGCCGGGCTCGGTGTGGCCGCCCTGGGCGTCGAGTTCGGTGAGCTCGACCCCCTGGGCGTGCTGTTCGCGGTGCTGGCCGCCACCGCCTGGGCGGGGTACATCCTGCTGAGCGCCGCCACGGGACAGCGGTTCAGCGGCGCCTCCGGGCTGGCCATCGCCAGTGTGGTGGGGGTGGTGGTGATGGCCCCCGCCGGGATCGCCGAGGGAGGCGCGGCCCTGCTGGACTGGCGGCTGCTGCTGTTCGGCCTGGCCGTGGGCGTGCTCTCCTCCGTGGTGCCCTACACATTGGAGCTGAACGCGCTGCGCCGGATGCCGCCGAGGGTGTTCGGGGTGCTGATGAGCCTGCAGCCCGCGGCCGCCGCCCTGGTGGGCCTGGTGCTGCTGGGCGAACTGCTGACCGTCTGGCAGTGGCTGGCGGTGGCCTGTGTGATCGCGGCGAGCGCCGGAGCGACCAGGAGCTCGGCCAAGCGCGAGGAGCGGGAGCGGGCGGAGTAACGGCGGGCCGAGCGGGAGCGACGCACCCGTGTCCGCGCCGGGCTCGGACGGGCCGGGCGAAAGCGGGCCGGGCGACGGTCGGCCGCAGCCCCGGTCGAGCCAACACGGAGACGAGTCGGGACAACTGGAGGCCACGGCCCGGCTTCCTCGGCCATCAGCGTGGCAGCACACCGCCATGGATCGGGCAAACCTGGCCCCGGTGGCGTTTTTCCTCACCCGGGTTCGGCAATCGTTGCCTCTGGGACGGCCGACCCGTTCCTGAGCACTCACACTCGAAGGGAACATCCATGCGTATCGCTGCCAAGCTCGCCCTGACCCTGTTCTTCTCCGCCAGCCTGCTCGGGTTGGGCGCCGGGGCGGCTTCCGCGGGCCCGGACGTCTACCACCAGTGTGTCCAGGAGCAGCAGTCGCTCGGCCTGCTGAACCTCAACCTGAACCTGCTCAACCAGTGCATCGCGCAGAACAGCGGCTGATAGGACGGGCGACCCGGCCGGACGATCCGGCCGAGGGGGTTCCGGAGCGAGCTCCGGGACCCCCTCGCGCGTTCCGGGGTGGAACCGTCATCGCAGGTCGCGGCCTGTGGCGGGGGCACGTCGGGGCACGGCGAAGCGTGTACTACGCTTTGTCGTATGTTTGCATCCCCGGCCTCCGCGACGACGGCCATCAACACGATCACCCCGCTCGCGGCGGACGAATTCGAGGAGATCGTCCTCCTCGGCGTCCCCCTCTGGGGCTGGCAGATCGCCCTGGCCGCCCTGGGCGTCCTGGCACTGGTCCTGCTGGCCCGTAGCATCTGGAACCCCACCCAGAAGTCGCTGCGCGCCTGGGCGCTGGGCAACATCGCCGTCAACGCCGGGATCGCCGTCACCGGGGCGACCGTCCGGGTCACCTCCTCGGGCCTGGGATGCTCCGAGTGGCCCAAGTGCACCCCGGACAGCTTCGTGCCCATCGACACCGGGCACGCCGCGCTCAACGCCGCCATCGAGTTCGGCAACCGCACCCTGACCTTCCTGGTCCTGGCGGTCGCCGTGATCACCCTCGTCGCCGTGCTGCGCTCGACCCCGCGCCGCCGTGACCTGTTCCGGCTGGCCGTGATCATCCCGTTCGGCGTCCTGGGGCAGGGCGTGGTCGGCGGTATCACCGTCTGGACCGACCTGCACCCCGCCTCGGTCGCCACCCACTTCCTGCTGTCCATGGTGATGGTCTTCATCACCGTGGCGCTGTACGTGCGCCTCCAGGAGCCCGAGGGCAAACCCCAGGTCTGCGTGGGACCCATGCTGCACGCGGTGAGCGTCGGCCTGGTCGTGGTCGGCTTCCTGCTGCTGATCGCCGGGACCGTGGTCACCGGCACCGGCCCGCACGGCGGTGACGCCGCGGCCCCGCGCTGGGACCTGGACCTGCCGGCGATCACCCGGGTGCACTCGGCGCTGGGCTGGCTCGTCCTGCTGGGCAGTGTGGCCGCCACCGCGATCGCCTTCCGCGGCGGCGCCTCCCGCATCGCGCGCACGAGCAGTGCGGCCCTGCTGGTGATCGTGGCCCTCCAGGGCGTGCTGGGCTACACGCAGTACGCGCTGGAGCTGCCCGAGGCCCTCGTCGTGCTGCACGTGCTCGGCTCCGCGCTCACCTGGATCGCGATCTCCCGCCTGTACTTCGCCACCACACGGCTGGTGCCGCCGGAGGCGGAGCTCAGTGCGGCGGCTGACCGTGCCGGGGAACGTAGTTCCGTGTAGCCCGCGGCGGCTGGGCCTGCGTCTGCTGGGCCTGTGCCTGGGCGATGACGTGGGCGAAGTCGGCTCGGCGCATGAAACCCGAGTCGGTGGGCTTCTCCGCCCAGCCGGGCGTGACCGGCTGGGGCAGGCGCCCGAGGAAGGTGTCGCGGGCCACGTGCATCAGCGCCAGGAACGAGTCCCGGCGGACCTTCCAGTCCTCGCGGTACAGGCCCGAGGCGAGCTTCTGGTGCAGGAGCGCGAGCTCGGTGGCGGCCAGCTGGTAGTCCTTCATCGCCGCGCGGCCCTTCGTGCCCGCGTTGCGTGAGGCCCACTCACGGGCCTGGCGCCTGGCCGTCATCGAGCTGAGCATGGTGATGTCGGTCGGGGTGACCAGGCCCGTGGACACGTAGGGCGGCAGGTAGCAGTCGATGGCGGCGACCTGGCTGCGGCGGTCGCGGGCGGCGATCACGAGGATGCCGAGCAGTACCACGAACAGCACCAGGTAGGCGATCCCCAGGCCGGTCCAGCCGAAGTAGGTCGACCCGTTCCACATGCCGTGCAGGAGGACCGCCGTCACCCACCCGGCGAACGGCGCCAGGAAACGGAACGCTCCGGCGCGCATGGCGGCGTAGGCCACGCCGATACCGATCATCGCGGTGTAGATCGGGTGCCCGAACGGGGCGATGAGGCCGCGGATGGCGAAGGTCGCGACGAGGGTGCCGTCGAAGAAGGCGCTGAGGAAGTAGAGGACGTTCTCGGTGAAGGCGAACCCCGTCGCCACCATCCCCGCGTAGACCACGCCGTCCGTGAAGGTGTCGATCTCGTTGCGGCGCCGCCACAGCAGGATGAGCAGGACCACGCCCTTGGCGCTCTCCTCCACGACGGGTGCCACCAGCGACGTGCTGAGGAACTCGGCCACGCCCTCACCGAACACCGGTGTGGTCAGGTAGGTCAGACCCCAGCTGTTGAGCAGGAACGACGCGACGACGGCCACACCGGCTCCCCACATGAAGGCGAAGAACAGCACCCAGCCCGGTTCCGGTTCGAGCCGGTCGAGCATGAGGATGAGCGGTACGAGGATGGTGACCGGGATGATCGCGGTGACCACGCTGACGAAGAACCCCGTCGCTCCGTCGATCCCCGCCGCGGCTCCCCCGGCCATCGCCAACAACCACAGGTACCCGAGCATCCCGACCATGCACACCACACTGACGGTGGTGCCCAGGATGAGGGTCATGGAGTAACGGGAGCGGCGTCCCTGGAGGATCGCCTTGCTGTCGAGTCGGGGCATGAGCACAGATCGTAGCGGGTCAGCCGGTGTCCGGGGAGACGGGGCGGGGTCGCCCGGACGACGCGCGGGGCCGCCGCTGTCTCCGCGCCCCGAACGGCCCGGGTACGACAGAATCGGACCCGCAGCACGACACGGAGGAAGGCCACATCATGGACCCGAACACGACCGCCGAGAGCACCGGAGACTCACCCTGGATCCTGGCGCTGCGCGTCGCGGTGGGGCTGAGCCTGGCCGCGCTCCTGTGGGAGTTCGTCACGGCGGGGCAGCTGATCACGTTCAACACGGACGCTCTGCCGCTGCACTACGGCGGAGCCTTCGCCGTGCACGTGACCACCGGACTGCAGCTGGTCGCCGCACTCCTCGTCCGGTTCCTGCCGAGGGCCGGTTCGCGTGGCGGCCCCCGGCACGACCGGCTGGTGGCGGTGGTGAGCCTGCTGGCTTTCGCGGTCGGCTTCCCCCAGGCCGCCCTGGGCACCTACGGCCCGCTCCAGGCGCACGTGCCCCTGGCGATGCTGCTGGTGGCGCTGGTCGTGTGGTCGGCGGCCCTGGTCTGGCGCCGCCGGCCCTAGCCGGGGCCGCTTGCCGGGGCCGGCCCGGGCGGGCCCCGGTCAGAAGGGATCCTCCCAGGCCAGGGCGTTGAGGTGGGCCCGGACGGAGGCCGCGTAGGTGACGGCGGCCAGCCAGGCGGCGGCCAGGGCGTCGGGCGGGGGCGGCACCGACTCACCGGTCGCGGTGCGCACGCGCTCCCGTCCCGCCGCGCCCACCCCGGCCAGGAGTTCCGCGCCGGTGGGCAGGTGGTGGCTGCGCAGCCGGCCGGCCAGGGTCCCGGCCGAGGGGACCGCCTCCCGGCCGGCTTCGGCCACCCGTGCCAGGGCCCGCTCGAGACCGTTCAGCCCGGTGTCGGGACCGGGCCGCTTCCCGCTCCGTGCCACGGCGTCGCCCGCCTGGTGGCGGCCGGTCTCCTGGGAACGGACCGCCCCCGGTGAGGGCAGGGTGTCCAGGGACAGGTTCGCCCGGCCCTTCAGGGGTTCGGGCAGCGCCGGACCGCCGCGGAGCTCGACAGTGAGCGGTACGAGGGTTCCCGGACGTTCGGGGAGCAGACGGGCGACCGTGCGCACGCGGGTCCCCTCGCTGCGGGCCAGCAGGGCGAGGTTGTGGGCGCGGTGTGTGTCCTGGGCGCCTCCCGCGGCCAGGCGCAGGACCCGGCCGGTGCTCGTCTCGGCGACCGCGACCCCTTCGGTGCCGACAGCGGGGCCGATGACCGTGAGCTCGACGAAGACCAGGTCGGAGCCGGTGCGCCGGGCAGGGGCGGTCTGCGCGGCCAGTGCCGAGGAGATCTGCTCCCCGACCGGTCGGTTCCAGAGGGAGGCCACAGGGCCGGCGTCCCAGGGTGTGCTGTCGGTACCGGCGGCCGTGGTGGCCGCGCCGCTGCCGAGCCTGCCGTCCGCGCTGGCCCGGACCCGCTGGGCGATCAGACCGGATCGGCCCAGCTCGTGGTGGGACCGGGAGGTTCCGCCGAAGTTCACCCGGGCGGCATAGGCCTGGTCCGCACGGGCGCCCTCACCCGGAACGACGTCGCCGACGCTCCAGAACGACGGACCGCCGTCCCCGTCGAAGGACACCAGGTGGGTGACGACCCCTGCGTGCCCGGAGGCGGTGACGACCCGTTCGGTGCCCAGGCCGTACAGGCGCAGGGAGCCGATCTCGGTGTAGGAGCGGCGGCCGACCCCGACGTCGGCGAGGGTCGGGGCGGGCCGGGCCCCGTCGGGTCCGCCGCCCAACCGCCGGGAGACGTCCAGCAGAGCGGTCAGTGCCGCGGTGTACTCGCCGAGGGCGAAGTGGTGGGTGTCGTGGTCGCGGGGACCGGCTGCCACGGTGGCGCAGGCCGCTGCGAGGCGGGGCAGACGGGCGGTACGGGCCAGGGCCGAGGCCCGGAGGAGGTCGGAGCGGTGGGCGGCCCCCGCCCGGACCCCGGAGGCGAGCACGCGGGCCCCCGCCGACCAGGCGGCACGGGCGGCGGTGCGGGCGGCGTCGTCGATCTCCACGGGTGCGCTGAGGGGGTCGGGGCGCACGGCGGAGGGTTTCGGCGAGGTCCCGGGGTTCGCTGAGGCGGGCGGGGGCGTTGTGGCGCCTGGGTTCGCAGGGACGCCTGGAGTGGTCGGGCCTGGGTCCTGCGGGGTCGCGGGTGAGTCGGATGGAGGGTCGGTGGGGGCCGGGGCACCGGAGGTGCCCGGTTCCGTGAGCGCGGGACCGGGATCGGCGCCGAGGGGGTCCAGCAGACTCACCGCCGCCAGCAGGTGCAGGCAGCGGGGGCCGAGCAGGCAGGTGCACGCCACCTGTCCGGGTTCGGTGAGCTCGGGCGCGGCCAGGGTGACGGTCTCGGTGCCCGCGAGCACGGTCCAGCCCTCGGCGGTGGCGGTCCATTCCCAGTCGTCGGCGGTGCGGGGCGCGGCGTCGAGCTTGCGGCGGACCCGTGAGGGCGCGGCGTCCAGGAGCTCGGCGAGCAGGTCGGGGGCGACGCGGGGGCGCTGGTCGGTCATCCTCGCACCTTCTCCCCGATCCACGAGGCCAGTTCCTCCGGGCTCAGCGAGGCGACCGGCATGCCCGCGTCGACGAACCTGGCGGCGATGGCCTGGTTGCACACCGCGGCTCCGGTGCTGTCCAGGGCGGCCAGACCGAGCAGGTGGGCGCCGCTGGCGGCGAGGGCGCGGACCTCCCCGAGTGTCCGGGAGAGACTGCCGCCCTCCTCGAAGTCGGTGATGAGGGCGACGATGGTACGGCTGGGCACCCGGACGCGGTCGCGGGTGTGGGCCAGCCCGGCACCGATGTCGGTTCCTCCGCCCACGGAGACCTCCAGAAGCAGGGAAAGGGGGTCGTGGACCCGGTCGGTGAGGTCGACGACCTCGGTGGAGAAGGCGGTCAGGGACACGCTCAGCGCGGGCAGGCCGTGCAGGACGGCCGCGACGAGCGCGGCGTGGATGGTGGAGCGCTCCATCGAACCCGACACGTCCACCACGATGTGCACGTGCCAGTCGGCGCTGCGTCGGGCCCGTGTCCTGAACACGGGGGTCTCCGGGACGAGGAGGGGGCCCTCCGGCCCGGGGCGCACGGTGCGCAGGTTGGCGCGGACGGTCCGCCCGAGGTCCAGCCGTCCGCCACGCCTGCGGGTGGGACGGGGAACGGACAGGCCGTTCAGCGCCGGGCGCAGACGCCGGGCCAGCTGGGCCACGAGCTGCTCGGTGAGCCGCGCGACGATCGGGCGGAGCTTGGCCAGGCGGGCCTCGGGGAGTGCGCCGGCCAGGGAGAGCACGTGTTCGAGCAGGTCGACGGAGGCCGTCACCCGTTCGGGGTCGAGGTGGTCCAGTACGTCGGTGCGGCCGCGTTCGGCGGCCCGGCCCAGGACCTCCTCCCGAACGGTGGCGCCGAACAGGGCCTGGAGTTCCTCAGGCCAGTCGCGAACGGCGGGTTCGGGGCGTTCGCTGCCGCCTCGCGCGGCCCCGCCGGGCCGGTGGGAGCCCTCGCCGTGCCCGTGTCCGTAGAGCTGGTCCAGGGCGGTGGCCGCCCGGCGTGCGGTGCGGTCGTCCTCTCGGGGCGGGCTGCCCAGAACCAGCCGCCAGCGGTCCGCCGCTCCGATGCCCGAAGCGGTGGCGGGGAGCTCCGCTCCGGAGGCGGGCACGGCTGACTTCGGAGTGCTGGAGGAGGCTGCTGTGGTGCTGGAGGCTGAGGGGGCGGGAGAGGTGGGTTCCGCTGCGGATTCTTCTGGAATCGGGCCTGTGGACAACCGCTCGGCCGGGGGTCGGTCCGGGGAGACTGGAGAAGGCGGGAGCCCTGGGAGGGTGGGGGTTCCGGTGCCGGTGTCGGTCGAGGCGGGCAGGTCCGCGGAGGTGTCGGTGAACGTGGTGGTGGGGATCTTGGTCTGTTGGAGGGCGTGGGGCAGGAGGCTCTCCACGGCGGCACGGGCGCGGGTGTCGGCCGCCGCCAGAGCGGCGGCCAGGGCGGGGCTGACCGCCAGCTCGGTGTCCAGGTCGCCGAACCGGTCGACGACCGATTCGAGGAAGCGGGCGCGGGCGGCGGTGGACAGCGAGTCGAAGCCCTCGCGCAGAGCGGGCAGGCGGTGCAGGAACCCGGTGTCGGTCCAGGACTCCACGCGTTCGGTGAGGGTGTCCAGGACCTCGGGGTCGGCCTCCAGCACCGGTCCCGCCACGACCAGGGCACCGGTCAGGCGGCGGGCGAGCGCGGTTCCGTCGGAGGCGTCGTCGGCCCAGCCGGCCAGGCGGGCGGCCAGGCGGGCGGGCGGCAGGTGCCCGAGCAGGGTGAGCGCGGCGGCCGCGGCGCCCTGGGCGAGCGGGCCGCCCCGGTCCGCGAGTCCGCCCAGGTGCCACAGGAGCCGGGAGGAGCCCACCGCGCCGGGGAGTGCGGCCTGGTCCTGCACGAGACGCACCACACGCAGCAGGGCGGCGGCGTCGGCCGGGTCCGTACTGCCCGCCGTGCCGGGCACGGAGGCGACGGCGGCCTCGGCCAGACGCACGCGCAGCCGGGCCAGGGACTCGGGGGCGTGGGGCATCCCCGGGACGCGTCCGGCGACGATCCGTTGGAGCCGGTCGTGCAGGGCGACGGCCTCGGCCAGACCGGTCCGGGGCAGGACCTCCTCGGCCACGCGGCGGCCCAGTTCCGCCACCAGGTCGGGCAGAGCGCACTCCGCGGCCAGGGTGAGCAGCTGCCCGGCCGGGCCGGGGGCGAGGTCGCCGCCGTCGGAGTCGGCCTCGCGGACCCGGGCGGCGAGCCTGCCCCGGGCGGCCTGCTCCAGGGTGGCGCCGTAGCAGGAGGCCAGCTCCAGAGTGGCGTCGGTGCCGGAGGACCAGTGCGCCTCCCACCGGCGGCCCAGGGTCTCTCCGTCGGTGGTGGGGCCGCCCTCGACCGGTTCGGCGTAGACGATGCCCGCCGCGCCCATGCGGTGCAGGGCGACGTGGCGGTCGCGATCGGTCCGGGTCCGGTGCGGATCCAGGCGCAGGTCCGTGCGGCCCGAGCCGGGGCCGGGGAGGGAGAGCTGTTCGCGGAGGTCGGCGACGTGCGCGGTCAGACCGCTGACCGGGGCCTGCGGGGCCGGTCGGCCGCGCCGGGACCCGACCAGGACGTGCTGGGCGGCGCGGGCCAGGGCCCTGCCCCGGCCCAACGGCTCTCCCTGGGCCATGGCGCTGGAGAGCCCCTCGACCAGCTCCCGCCGGCCGGGCGCGGGCAGGTCCCGCAGGGCGGCCAGGTCGCGGGCCATCCGGTGGGCGGCCGCGGTGTCGGGCAGGCCGCTGACGTGTCCGTGGGAGCGCAGGTGCGCACCCACGGCGGCCAGGCGGCGGACGCAGGCGCGTTCCACCCGTTCCGGGTCGGCCCCGGCCTCGTAGACGTCCTGCTGCCACTCGGGGTCGCGGATCCCCGCCGGGTAGCCGGAGCGGGAGTCGAGCAGGGCGAAGGTGTACGGGATCAGCGCGGTGACCGGGTCCGGGCCGGTGGCGTCGGTCGGGAGGGAGGTGGGAACGGGGGTGTCGGCAGGGGGTGTGTGGCCGGGCAGGAGCGCCGCGGCGTGGAAGGAGCCGATGACGGCGACGGGGCGGCGTGCGCCGGTCCGCTCGAGCTGAGCGCGCATCCAGGCCTCCCGGGCGAGGTCGCTCGGACTCGGTGGTCCGGCGGCGCGGTGCGCCCAGCCCAGGGCGAGGGCCGCGCGGCGGACCTGTTCGGGTTCGGCGCCGTAGGAGCGGGCCTCGACGAGGCGGTCCCACAGCTCCTCGCCGTCGGGGACGTCGGCGGCGCGCAGCAGGGCGCCGTGCAGGCCCGGGGCGCTCGCTGAGGCGTCGGACGGCGAGGGATCCGGGTGCGGGGCGGTCGGCCGGGCCCGCTGGGCGACGGGGAGGTCGATGGCCTGGACGGGAACGCCGTGGGTGCGCGCCCAGCGCAGGGCGGCCAGCTCGGGGGAGAAGTCGGCGAAGGGGTAGAAGGAGTGTTCGCTGTCGGTGCCCAGGACCAGGGCGACGGGAGCGACCGTGTCCGCGTGGCCGAGCCACTCCAGCCACGGAGCGGCCTCGGCGGGGAGTTCCACCAGCACGGCGTCCGGGTCCGCCGCCGCCAGGAGGGAGGGCATCGCGGCGGCCAGCACCGGTGAGTGGTGGCGGACCCCGATCAGGTGGGGACGGGCGCAGGCGGCCAGTTCCTCGACCGCGGAGGCGGGGGCGAGCCCCTCCCCGGGAGGGAGCGCTGCGGTTTCGGCTGTCACCGGGCTCACTCCCCCACCGTGTGGCGGAGCTCGTAGAGGCGCTTCCACAGGCGGGCGCCGTTCTCGGCGCGGTGGCGGATGGTGGAGTCCCAGTAGGCGAGCAGGCGGCCCTGGTCGTCGGGGTCGTCCTTGCGCACCGCGCCCAGCAGGTAGCCGGGCAGGAGGGAGAGGGGGTCGGACACACCGAGGTAGGCGGACTGCAGACCCAGGGAGGTGGTGACCCCGACCGCTTCGGCGGTGCTCATGACGGTGGTGGGCCGTTCCACCGGCCAGCCCTCGACGGAGGCTCCGGAGCGCAGGTCGCGGAAGGCGGTGACGAGGGCTTCGAGCACGGCGTCGTCGACGGGCAGGGCGTGGCCGTGGCGGGCCAGTTCCCGTCCGGCCTGGCGGCGCACGAGGTCGACCTCGGCGTCCAGGTCCGCGATGGGCGGCACCACCTCGAAGTTGAACCGGCGTTTGAGTGCGGCGCTCATCTCCGACACACCGCGGTCGCGCAGGTTGGCGGTGGCGATGACGTTGAAGCCGGGGCGGGCGAAGAAGACACCGTCGTCGTCGGTGAGTTCGGGCACCGACATGCGGCGGTCGGACAGGAGGGAGACCAGGGAGTCCTGGACCTCGGGCAGGCAGCGGGTGACCTCCTCCACCCGGGCGATCCGGCCGGTGCGCAGGGCGGTGAGCACCGGGGAGGGCGCCAGGGCCTCGGCGCTGGGGCCCTTGGCGAGCAGGAGGGCGTAGTTCCAGCCGTAGCGCAGGTGTTCCTCGGTGGTCCCCGCGGTGCCCTGGACGGTGAGCGCGCCGGTACCGCTGACGGCGGCGGAGAGGAGTTCGGAGAGCATCGACTTCGCGGTGCCGGGTTCGCCGACCAGGAGGAGCCCGCGTTCGCCCGCGAGGGTGACCACGCAGCGTTCCACCAGTGCGCGCTCACCGACGAACTTGGCGGTGATCTCCAGGCTCGACGGGAGCCCCTCCACCGGGGCGGGCAGCCGGAGTTTCCCGGCGCTGCCGACCACGAAGGTCACGACCGCGCGCGGGGTGAGCTTCCAGCCGGGGGGACGGGGCCCGGTGTCGTGGGCCGCGAGGAACGCCAGTTCCTCCGCGTACCGCTGTTCGGCGGGGGCGACCTGTACGTCGGGGGTGGTGTCGGACACCGGTACTCCTCGGGATCGTTCGGGGTGGTCCAGGGCTGGCAGAGGGCTGAGGACAGAGCAGGGGTTCGGATGGAGCGGGGGTCCAGGAACAGCAGGGGGTCAAGGGACAACAGGGGTGATGACAGTCGGCGGAGACAGGGTGACGGGGGCGGAGGGCCCGCCCCGTGGCCGGTCCCCGGACCGGTGACGGCACCGTGGAGGGGCCGCCCGGCACGGCCCCGGGGCTCGGAGCCGTGCCGGGTCCGTCGGCCCCGGCCCCACGGCCGGACCCGGGGGTCGGGACGTGGGGCCGCACCGGAACCGCCGGACCGAGAGGACCGGCGGCGCCGGCGTCCGGGTCAGCGGCCGGGTGCGTCGCCTGCCCGGACCCGCTGCCAGGCCTCGGCGAAGATCTCCGGCAGGGGGCGAACAGGCAGATGGCGGCCGTACAGGGACCCGTGCAGCCCCGAGCCGCTGCCCTGCAGCCCGTACAGGGTGCGCTTCCAGTTCTCGAAGGGCAGGTTCGGCGCTTGTTTGACCTCCACCCACTCCCCCGGGAGGAAGAGCGTGCGGCCCGCGCGGGAGCGCTTGGCCGCCAGCACCAGGCCCCTCTCCTGGAGCTCGGCTCCGGCCTTGCGGTGCCGGGCCGGAGTCCAGCCGTTGACGGCGCGCACGAGCTTGTCCGTGGGCTCCAGAAGGGCGAGGAACTGCAGGTACAGGCGGGCCGCGTCCTCGGACAGGCCGAGCGTGCCGCTCACCTCGGAGAGGAGTCCGGGGACGGAGGCAGCGGGGTCGGTCTCCCGCGCGCCCTCGGCCAGCACGCCCGGGGCGAGGCGCTCGGCGATGGCGGTGTAGCCGGGGCTGCGCAGCAGGTCGACGATCCGCACCGTGTTCCAGCCGTGGGAGTTGTGGCTTTCGTCGTCGAGGATGCCGCGCAGGACCTTGGACTCCACACCGTCGTCCAGGCGGGCTGGCCGGAACCACAGTCCCAGACGGCCGCGTTCGTTGCACTCCGCGACCACGGTGCCGTTGTCCGCGCTCCGGACGAACGGGGTCCGGCCGGAGGCGTCTCGGTAGGGTTCGCCGCCGACCAGGTCGAGCACGGCGTCCGCCCGGTCGCTCCACAGCTGGACCGCCCGCAGCAGGAGCCCGGGTGAGTCCAGCCGGGCGCGCACGGCTTGCAGCGCGGCGGGCACGCTCTCCCGGAAGGGGTCCCCGGCGGGGAGCTCGGCGTGGGCCCAGGGAACGAGGTTCGCGAGCGGGGCCAGGAGGCCGGGCAGCTCATTGGCCTCCGCGGGTGTGAAGCGCAGGATCGTCTCGGTGTAGTAGCGGAGCTCCACCACTTCCGGGCGGCTGGTGGCGTCCTGGGACAGGACGGGGTGCCCGGAGGGGTCGCGGAACGCACGCAGGTGCGGGACGGACGCCGGTCGCCAGGCGGTGGCCAGGGCGGTCAGCGTGGTCTCGGGCAACGGCTCCCGACGGCCGTGGAGACGGTTCCACGCCTCGGCGAGGCGTTCGGCGACCTGGCCGAGGCCGCCCGGCTCCCAGAGGGCGGCGATGCCCTCGGCGGTGTCCGGAAGGGCCTCGCGGTACAGCTCCAGGAGGTCGCCCTGACTGAGGGAACCGAGTTCCTCGACCCCGACCCGGACCTCGTGGTCGTTGATCCCCAGGGTCCGGCGCGAGCCCGCTTCGGGAACCCTGTGGTTGACCTGCAGGGACAGGAGCAGGGCTGCCGCGGCAGGGGCCAGCCCGGTGCGGTCGGCCAGAAGCCTCGCCGCGGCGGGGTCCCAGGTGAGGGGCCCGTGCTCGGCCAGGGCGGTCAGGAGGGCGGTGATCCGCTCGGCGGTCCCCCAGCCCGGGCCGATCCGCTCGCGTCCGCACTCCGCGACCGAGGTGTCCGCCGTGCCGGCTTCGGTTCCGGTTTCGGTGCCGGGCCCGGGTTCGGCTTCGGAGAAGGGCAGCGGATCACCGGAGCGGAGTTCGACGAAGTGGTGGCCCCTGCGCTTCTTGCCGTAGCGGCGCTCGTGTTCGGCGAGGAGGGCGGCGGTTTCCGGATCGGAGACCGTCGACGCCTCGGCGAAGGAGATCTGCAGGTCCAGACCCGCACGCCGGGCCCGCCCCTGTCCTTCTCCCTCCAACCGCGGAACGTGGGTCGGAGCGCACACCACGAGTCCCGAGTCGAGTTCGGCCCCGGGGTCGGCGAAGACCGTGTCCGCCCAGCGGGCGAGGAAGTCGACGAGGGCGTCGCGCTCCTGGTCGTCGGTGGTGGACAGGGTTGCCGACCAGGCCAGGGCGCCGACCGCGCCGATCAGGTTGGTCCAGTCCACGTCGGAGGGAGGCCGGGTCGCCAGCTCGGCGACACCGGCCTCGCCGCGCAGGAACCGCGAGGTGAGCTCGATGTGGCAGCGCACATCGCCGCCTCCACCGACCAGTACCTGTGGCACGAAGAGGTCGAGGGCGGGCATGAGGCCCTCCGGCTCCGGGCCGGAGCCGGCGAGCTCCACCTGTTCGGCGGCCTTCTGGCTACGGGCGAGGTACTCGTCCAGGTCGTGGCGGAGCCGGACCGCTGAGCAGGCCAGGCCGGCGACGCCCCAGACCAGCTCCGGGTGGACGGTGGAGCCCCCGCCCCGCCCGTGCCCCAGAAGGGCGGCCGCGGCCTCCCTGGTGCGGGCCAGGGGCTCAGGAAGGCTCTCGGACGCGGCGGGACGCAGGAGCGCTCCCTCTTGTTGCCGCCGCCTGCCACGGACGAGACCGGTCGACGTAACCCGGTCGACGTGCTTGCGCTCATCGGTGGCGGCGGCCGTCAGGGCGCTCATGTCACTGCCGCGCACCGTGCGCAGCCGGGAGGAGGCGGCGGTGTCGCGGGGCCGCATGAAATACCAGAACACGACCGGGGGCAGGTAGGGGGTGCCCCACTTGGCGGTGCAGTCACAGGCCGTGCCGGTGTGGCAGCTCCACATCAAGCCGTGCTCGGGGTGGTGCAGGGCCGCACCGTCCTTCTTCGTGAGCAGGAGGTCGCGCTCGTCCCCGGGAGCCCTGAACAGGGCGATGGGAGCGTAACGGTTGCCGAAGCCGGCCGCCGTCTCCACGGAACGGCCGTCGGTGGCGGTGACCCGGAAGACCGCGCCCCCATCGGTGTTCCGACGGGTGGTGGCGAACCCCGCGAGCCCGGAGACCGGACCCAGCGGACTCCCGTGCACGGGGCCGGGCAACGGAGCCAGGGTCGAGACCAGGGGCCGCAGGTTCTCCCCTTCCTCCAACGACAGGTCCTCCAGGAAGGCGGGCAGGCTGTCGCGGCCCCGGGCCCCGGTGGCGGGGTCGATCTCGTACAGGCTGTCGGTGCGGTGGTCCGAAACCCAGAAGGTGTGGCCGTCGTGGAGGGTGTGCTGGTCGCGGAGGGCGCTCTGGTCACCGGCCCGCAGGGCCCGGTGCCCCGCCACCCGGGCTCCGTCCGGGGCGAGAGGGGCCGACACGTCGCCGAAGTGGTTCCACTGGCCGGAGGCGATCGAGTCGTACCTGAGCGTGAACCGTGTGTCGGGGGCGCCGGACCAGTAGCCGTTGAAGGCCTCCGGCCCGTCTACGGCGTAGGTGACGAGGAACTGGCCGTCGGCGTACACGGCACGGGGGTCCCTGGCCCCCTTGGGCAGGACCAGCGCGTGTTCGGCCACACGGCCCTCGGGGCCCACCGCGATCGCCTTGACCTGGGAGGTGAGGGTGTAGTTCGGCCAGCTGGCGACCCCGGCGAGGGGGGTCTCCCGGACCGAGTCGGCGCCCAGTTCACGGGCGGCCTCCTCCAGGGCGGGCCAGGAGTACTCGTCGACGATCCCGGCGCGCAGGGTGCGGGCCAGTGCCCCGTCGACGTCGGTGGCACGGAGCTGCTCCAGGCGGTGGGGGAAGTACCGGAAGGCCTCCCCGTCGCTCTCTCCGCGCAGGGTCTCCAACCGTTCGCGCAGACCGGCGAGCCCGCCCTCGGCGATGCCCTCGACCAGCGTCCCCAGCCTGCGGTCGACGTAGGGGTGGAGGTAGGGGAAGGGGAGCAGGTCCTCCAGGGTCTGCTGGAAATCCCTCCCGTAGGAGGCGACCGCACGTTCCAGGCAGGGCTCCCAGGCGGGGTCGGCGCGCAGGAACGCCAGCTCGCGTCGGGGCTCGCCGTTCCTGTTCTCCAGCCAGCCGGGCAGGTCCAGGGAGGGGGTCCGGCCGCCGGCTGTGATGGGGATCCCCAGTTCCAGGCACAAATCGAGCAGGGCGGCGGGGATGACGACGACGTAGGAGCCCCGTCCGCCCGCCGGGTCCACGGGGACGCCGTCGGCGCGCAGCCGGTCCGCGACCCGGGTGACCAGGTCCAGGAAGCCGAGCGGCAGGGGCCTGCGGTATCCACGGGTGTGGGTCACCATGCGGGACACCCACTCGGCCGCACCGCCCGGTACCGGCTGGTCGGGGTCGGCCAGCAGGTCGATCGCGCCGGCATCGTCGAGCAGGCCCAGCCACCAGGCGTGGAAGTCGGTGCCGGTGTAGTAGGGGACGGCCACGAAGGTACCGAGCAGGAGTCGGGCGATGTCGGCGTCGGCCCGGCCCAGGGCGACCAGTCCGGAGCGGGCGGCCTTCCAGAACCCCTCCGGGGCGGACGCGGTGGCGGGCGCGGCCAGGAGTTCGCGCAGCAGCGACCGCTCCTCCTCGGCCGGGTCGAGCCCGGCGGCCCTGGCCAGGGTACGGATCTGTTTGGGCAGTCCGGTCCAGGGCGGAAGGCCGCCCAGGGTGCGGCGCACGGCCAGTTCACGGAACTCCGCCAGGGCCCGGTCGGGGGCGTAGCGCTGGGAGAGTTCGTTGGCGTGGGCGGACAGGGACTTGACGGTGAGCGCCCCGGAGAAGGCGAACTCCAGGAAGGACTCGCGGCGGGTGGCCTCGTCCACCGGCAGGCTGTAGACCTGCTCGGACTCGCGGGCGCGGCCGAACATCACGGCGGCGAGGCGGGCGTTGTCGGCGGCCAGGAAGGCGCGTCCGGCCTGTTCCCAGTAGGCCGGCAGGTGGTGGAGGGGCACGTCGGCGGCGATGCGGGCGAACTCGTCGGAGGCCGGTCCGGGGCGGTTGGCCGCCATCCGGCTGGCGCGCTCGATGGGGCGGACCAGGGACAGGGCGGTGTCGCGGCTGTCGGGGTCGTGGACCAGGGCCCACTCGGGGTAGCCGAGGCCGCGGGGGCGCGCCAGGGCGAGGGGGTCGGAGGCCGCCTCGGCGGTGAAGCCCAGGAAGTCCAGGGCCGCGTCCTCGGCGGGGGCGAGCGCTTCGGGGACCAGGCGGACGACCCTGCGGTCGCCGAGCGCCGGGTGGGTGTGGGTGTGTGCGCGGACGCGGTCCACGGGGCCGTCGGTGACGGCGTCCAGGGGCGCGAGCCCGGCGGCGAGGAGGACGGAGTGGGGGCCGTCGCTGTGGGGGGCGGTCACGAGTTCTCCTCGGTGCTGGTCTTGCGCTCGGCGTGGACGAGTTCGGCCATGCGGACGCCCTCGGACCAGGCGACGGGGCCGATCTCGGTGAGTCTGATGGGGCGTTCGTCGGTGTCGACCCAGAGCAGGGAGCCGGTCACGGTTTCGTAGTCGGGGGCGTCGGAGCCGATCCAGTAGCGGGCCTGGACGGCGCGTCCCGCCTCGACGACACGGCACACCGCGTTGCCGCCGCGCACGGAGAAGCCGTGGCGTTGGGCGGCACCCGCGGCGAAGCGCAGCTGGTCGAAGTGGGCGCCCTCGTAGGTGTCGACGTGGGTGGCGTCGGCCTTGAGGGTGTCGGGGCGGCGGTGGGTCTCCCGGGTGAGCTGGGGCAGCCGCTGGGTGAGGCCGAGTTCGAGGGAGAACTCGCGCACGTCGTCCAGGTCCTCGAGGAGGACGGGGTGGGGCAGGACGACCCGCTCGGTCTCCAGCCAGGTGCTCTCGGCGTCCAGGTCGACGACCCCGACCCTGCCGCGGTCGTCGACACCGCGGAGGAATCCGCCCTCGCCGCCGTGCTCGGGGACGACGAACAGGTCGGTGAGCACGTCCCGCCAGGCGGGGTCCGGCCAGAGGCCGCCGATGACGGTGGCGGGCACCGGGAGGGAGCCCAGCAGCCAGCTCTCGACCCGTTCGAGGCACTCGCGTTCGTGCCGGGTCAGCCACAGCAGGACGTCGTTCAGGCGGCGGGCGTGGTCGGACTCGCGCACCTTCTTGGGCACCGACTTGAGGCGGCGGCCCTTGGGGTTGCGGCACACCAGGGCGGCGTTCTCGATGGCCAGGGAATAGCCGTCGGGCCCTTCGGTCCAGACCGGCTCCGCGGCGGAGGGCGAGGTGGGAGGGGTGGTTGTTGCCATGAAGAGGTTATAGCGCCCCTCGGTGACAGGAAGGGAACCACTCACGCGAAACGGTGCCCCTCCCGGTTCGGGAGGGGCACCGCCGCGGTCGGTTCGCCGGGTCCGGTCGCGGCCCCTAGGCGAGGAAGCGCGCGATGAGCGGGTCGATGGTGACCGCCACGAACAGCAGCGCCAGGTAGGCGTTGGTGAGGTGGAAGAAGTTCATCGTCTTGAGCTGGGCCCCGGTCACGCCCGCCTTGGAGCGGCTGAGCAGGCGGTGGGCCTGGACGACCAGCAGGGCGCCCAGGACCGTGGCGACCACGCCGTAGAACCACGTGGTCCCGGCCACGGGCCAGAAGATCAGGGAGACGATCACGGTCGCCCAGGTGTAGAGCACCGACTCCAGCAGCACCCGGCGGTCGCTGGCGACCACGGGCAGCATCGGGACCTTGGCGGCCGCGTAGTCCTCGCGGTAGCGCATGGCCAGTGTCCAGGTGTGCGGCGGCGTCCAGAAGAACACGACCAGGAAGAGCACGAACGGCGCCCAGTCGAGGCTGTTGGTGACGGCGGCCCAGCCGATGAGGACCGGCATGCACCCGGCGATGCCGCCCCACACGACGTTCTGCGCGGTGCGCCGCTTGAGCAGCATCGTGTAGACGAAGATGTAGAAGGCGATCGCGAAGACCGACAGGACGGCCGAGAGCACGTTGACGAGCACGAGGAAGCCGACGGTGGAGCCGATCGCCAGGATCAGCCCGTAGGTCAGGGCTCCGCGCGGAGTGACCAGGTCCATCGCACCGGGGCGCTGGCGGGTGCGACGCATCTCACGGTCGATGTCGCGGTCGATGTAGCAGTTCATCGCGTTGGCGCTGGCGGCCGACATGGTGCCGAACACCAGGGTCGCGACCGCGGTCCAGAGCGGCGGCACTCCCCCGGCGGCGACGAACATCACCGGGATGGTGGTGATGAGCAGGAGTTCGATGACGCGGGGCTTGGAGAGGGCGACGTAGGCGCGCACGTGGGCGCCGAAGGAGGCCTTGCGGGGGGCCTCGGGCGCGGACGCGTCGTTCCCGTCGGTGTGGGGTGCGCGGTTGGTGAGGGCCATCAGTTCCGCGTCCTCACGTCCGGAAGCACTCGTGTCCCCTGGGGGGCCGGCTCGGTTTCAGACACGCGGATACCTCGACAACTGTAGGGAATTCGAAACTGCTCGCCACGCGGGGTCGATCGGACCGACAAAGCGGCAGGATCAGCGAAAACCCCGTCAACGACATACTGTAGTACTTCCTCGCGTGAACCGGTGACCAGCCCCCGGCGTACGGGTGGCCTCCAGCCCTGACCGCCTCCGACCCCCGGGGCGCCCCGGGGCCCGAGGGCCGGCCCCCGCGCGGGCGCAGGAGAAGGTTCGCACAGGCCCAGCCGTGCTTCCAATGTGCCACGCGTCCCGGAGAGGACCCGGGAGATGGGCACGAACCCGCGCACCTGGCGAGTTACCCGCCAGTAGTGAGAGGTGTCGGGCAAAGACATCCCCGGCTGTGGACGATAGGCTCGTAGTCGGCCCTGTTCCCGGTCCCTTCACCGTGGGGGCCGCGCTCCGGACGCCGTGGACCGGACGCTGTCCCACCGGCGCTGTGGCGCAGGTGCCGAGGCCGGAGCTCCGCGCCACGGAGCCACGTCCACAGCCCGAACCGAAGGCGACCCCGCCCTCCAGCGTTCCCCCGCGACCCACCCACCCGGTGGGCCGCCCGCGGGGTGCCCGGTGACCAACACGCACACACAATCCACACCCGTCCCGGAACCGGGTATCCGGGTGCCGGAGAAGGAGAAACGAAAGTCCGTGAACGCCCACACCCCGAAAAACCTGGAGTGGTCGGACCTCGACCTCCGCGCCGTCAACACGGTCCGAGCGCTGGCGATGGACGCGGTAGAGAAGTCGGGTAACGGACACCCCGGCACCGCGATGAGCCTCGCGCCCGCCGCCTACCTCCTCTTCCAGAAGGTCATGCGGCACGACCCCGCCGAGCCCGAGTGGGTGGGCCGGGACCGCTTCGTGCTGTCGATCGGCCACTCCAGCCTCACCCTGTACATCCAGCTCTACCTCGCCGGATACGGACTGGAGCTGGACGACCTCAAGAGCCTGCGCCAGTGGGACAGCCGCACACCCGGCCACCCCGAGTTCAGCCACACACCGGGGGTGGAGACCACCACCGGGCCGCTCGGCCAGGGCGTGGGCAACGCGGTCGGCATGGCCATGGCCGCCCGCCGTGAGCGCGGCCTGTTCAATCCCGAGGCCGGTCCGGGCGCCAGCCCCTTCGACCACCACGTCTACGCCTTCTGCTCCGACGGCGACGTCCAGGAGGGGGTGAGCCACGAGGCCAGCGCCCTGGCCGGGACCCAGAACCTGGGCAACCTCATCATGATCTGGGACGACAACCGGATCTCCATCGAGGACGACACCCGCATCGCGCACTCCGAGGACGTGGCCGAGCGCTACCGCGCCTACGGCTGGCACGTGGAAGAGGTCGACTGGACCGCCACCGGCGAGTACGTCGAGGACGTCGAGGCCCTCTACCAGGCGATCCAGCGCGGCAAGGCCGAGACGGAGCGGCCGACCTTCATCCGCCTGCGGACCATCATCGGCTGGCCCGCGCCCAACAAGCAGAACACCGGCGCCATCCACGGTGCGGCCATCGGCGCCGACGAGGTCTCCGCCACCAAGGCGATCCTCGGCCTGCCCGACGAGCCCTTCGGCGTCGAGGACGCGGTCATCGAGCACACCCGCCGCGCCCTGGACCGCGGCCGTGAGGCCCGCGCCGCCTGGGACGTCACTTTCGAGGCCTGGCACAAGAGCGCCGGTGAGCACGCCGCGCTGTTCGACCGCCTGATCGAGAAGCGGCTGCCCGAGGGCTGGGAGAAGGCGCTGCCCTCCTTCGACCCCAGCGAGAAGGGCATGGCCACCCGCAAGGCCAGCGGCGAGGTGCTCTCCGCCCTCGCCCCGCTGCTGCCCGAACTCTGGGGCGGCTCCGCCGACCTGGCCGGTTCCAACAACACCACGCCCAAGGGCGAGCAGTCCTTCCTGCCCTTCGACCGCGCCAGCGAGTCGTTCCCGGGCAACCCCTACGGGCGCGTGCTGCACTTCGGCGTGCGCGAGCACGGCATGGGCTCGATCCTCAACGGCATGGCCCTGCACGGCCCGACCCGCCCCTACGGCGGCACGTTCCTGGTCTTCAGCGACTACATGCGCCCCGCGGTCCGGTTGGCCGCGATCATGCAGCTGCCGGTCACCTACGTGTGGACGCACGACTCCATCGGTCTGGGCGAGGACGGCCCCACCCACCAGCCGGTCGAGCACCTGTGGTCGCTGCGCGCCATCCACGGCCTCGACGTGATCCGGCCGGCCGACGCCAACGAGACCGCCGTGGTGTGGCGCTCCGTGATCGAGAACGGCGACCGCCCGTCCGCGCTGGCGCTGACCCGCCAGAACCTGCCCGTGCTGGACCGCAGCGAGTACGCGTCCGCCGAAGGCGCCGTCAAGGGCGGGTACGTGCTGGCCGAGGCCGACGGGGACGCTCCGGAAGTGATCATCATGGCCACCGGCAGCGAGGTCCAGATCGCCCTGGACGCCCGCAAGGTCCTCCAGGAGGCCGGCACGCCCACCCGTGTGGTGTCCATGACCTGCGTGGAGTGGTTCGAGCGCCAGAGCGAGGAGTACCGCGAGCAGGTCCTGCCCTCCTCCGTGCGCGCCCGCGTGTCGGTGGAGGCGGGGATCGCCATGGGCTGGCGCCAGTACGTCGGTGACGCCGGTGAGTCCGTGAGCCTGGAGCACTACGGCGCCTCGGCCCCGTACCAGGTCCTGTACGAGAAGTTCGGTTTCACCACCGACGCCGTCGTCGAGGCGGCTCGCAAGAGCCTCACCCGGGTCGGCGGCTGACCCCGACGGGCCCCGGCGACCGCGCCGGGGCCCGTCCTTCCGTTCCAACGTGTGCAGACAGGGGCGGCGTTCCGCCCCCGAGGGAAGGCGCGAGAAGCCATGAACAAAGCACTCCAGGACCTCTCCGAAGCGGGCGTTTCCGTCTGGCTGGACGACATCAGCCGCGAACGCCTGCGCTCGGGCAACCTGACCGAGCTGATGTCGGACCGCCACGTGGTCGGTGTGACGTCCAACCCGACCATCTTCGACAAGGCGCTCGCCGAGGGTGACGCCTACGACGAGCAGGTCCGCGAACTGGCCGTGCGAGGCGTGTCGGTGGAGGAGGCGGTACGCATGATCACCGCCTACGACATCCGCTGGGCCGCTGACACCCTGCGCCCGGTGTACGAGTCCACCGGCCGTGTGGACGGCCGGGTCTCGCTGGAGGTGGACCCGCGCCTGGCCAACGAGACCGAGCGCACGGTCGCCGAGGCCAAGGCGCTGTGGTGGCTGGTGGACCGGCCCAACCTGATGGTCAAGATCCCGGCCACCGCGGCGGGCCTGCCCGCCATCACCCAGACTCTGGGGCAGGGCATCAGCGTCAACGTCACGCTGATCTTCTCCCTGGAGCGCTACCGGCAGGTGATGGACGCGTTCCTGGAGGGCATGGAGCTGGCCCGGGCCAACGGCCACGACCTGTCCCGCATCCAGTCGGTCGCCTCCTTCTTCGTCAGCCGGGTGGACGCCGAGGTGGACAAGCGCCTGCGCGAGATCGGTACCGAGGAGGCGCTCTCCCTGCTGGGCCGGGCCGCTCTGGCCAACGCCCGACTCGCCTACGAGGCGCACTCCGAGGTGTTCTCCTCCTCCGAGTGGAAGGCGCTGGAGAAGCTGGGCGCCCAGCCGCAGCGCCCCCTGTGGGCCTCCACCGGGGTGAAGGACCCCGCCTACGCGGACACCCTCTACGTCACCGAGCTGGTGGCCCGCGACACGGTGAACACCATGCCGCAGGCCACCCTCGACGCCACCGCCGACCACGGCCGGATCACCGGCGACACCGTTCTGGGCACCTACGAGCGCGCCCGGTCCGACTTCGCCGCCCTGGAGGACGCCGGGGTGAGCCTGACCGACGTGTTCGCGGTACTGGAGAAGGAGGGCGTGGACAAGTTCGTCACGTCCTGGCAGAGCCTGCTGGACGCGCTCTCGGCCAAGCTCGACGAACTCTCCTGAGCCGGCGGCCGCCGCGGGGTCCGGCCCCGCGGCGGCCCTCCGCCCCCGGCTCCGGGCGTCCCCCGGGTGAGAGTCGGGGATGTGGGCGCCCGGCCATCGAACCACCGTCCCACCAGCCACTCTCAACAGGAAGCGCGGAGATCCGTGAAAGAACCGGTGATGCCGGGAGCGGTACCCAATCCGCTCCGCAACGCCCTGGACCGAAGGCTCCCCCGTATCGCCGGGCCCAGCGTGCTGGTGCTGTTCGGCGTCACGGGCGACCTGGCCCGCAAGAAGCTCCTGCCCGCCATCTACGACCTCGCCAACCGCGGCATGCTGCCGCCGGGCTTCGGCCTGGTCGGCTTCGCGCGCCGTGACTGGGAGAACCAGGACTTCGCCGCCGAGGCCCACGCGGCGGTGCGCGAACACGCCCGCACCCCCTTCCGCGAGGACGTGTGGCGCCAGCTGAGCGAGGGAATGCGTTTCGTCCAGGGGGACCTGGACGACGACAGCGCCTTCGACGAACTCGCCAGGACCGTCCGCGAGCTGGACGCCGACCGCGGCACCGGCGGCAACTACGCGTTCTACCTGTCCCTACCGCCCAAGCTGTTCCCGACCGTGGTCACCCAGCTCAAGCGCAGCGGTCTGGCCTCGCCGGAGCCGAGTCAGGGGCCGGGCGGGGCCACACCGTGGCGCCGGGTGGTGATCGAGAAGCCGTTCGGCCACGACCTGGAGAGCGCCAAGGAGCTCAACGCGGTGGTGGACGACGTCTTCCCGCCGTCGTCGGTGTTCCGCATCGACCACTACCTCGGCAAGGAGACGGTTCAGAACATCCTGGCGCTGCGCTTCGCCAACACGCTGTTCGAACCGCTGTGGAACCGCAGCTACGTGGACCACGTGCAGATCACCATGGCCGAGGACATCGGTGTGGGCGGTCGCGCGGGGTACTACGACGGCATCGGCGCGGCGCGCGACGTCATCCAGAACCACCTGCTCCAACTGCTCGCGCTCATCGCGATGGAGGAACCGGTCTCCTACAGCGCGGACGCGATCCGCGCCGAGAAGGAGAAGGTCCTCTCCGCGGTGACGCTCCCCGACGACCTGGCCAAGGGCACCGCCCGCGGCCAGTACGCGGCCGGATGGCAGGGCGGCGCGGCGGTCTCCGGCTACCTCGAGGAGGACGGCATCCCGTCCGACTCGGTGACCGAGACCTACGCGGCGCTCAAGCTGGACGTGGGCACCCGGCGCTGGTCCGGTGTGCCGTTCTACCTGCGCACCGGCAAGCGGCTGGGCCGCCGGGTGACCGAGGTGGCGCTGGTGTTCCAGGCCGCCCCCCAGCAGATGTTCGCCCGCAGCGACGTCAGCGAGCTCGGCCAGAACGCCCTCGTGCTGCGCATCCAGCCCGACGAGGGCGTGACCCTGCGGTTCGGTTCCAAGGTGCCGGGCGCCTCCATGGAGGTGCGCGACGTGAGCATGGACTTCACCTACGGGCAGTCCTTCACCGAGGCCAGCCCCGAGGCCTACGAGCGCCTCATCCTGGACGTGCTCATCGGCGACCCGCCGCTGTTCCCGCGCCAGGAGGAGGTCGAGCTGTCCTGGCAGATCCTCGACCCGGTCGAGGAGTACTGGGCCGAGGCGGGTCAGCCCGAACAGTACGGTTCGGGTACCTGGGGCCCCGAGTCCGCGCACGAACTGCTCACCAGGGACGGCCGCCAGTGGCGCCGCCCGTGACCGCCAGCGCCCGTTTCCGGAGGGACCGATGACGCTCTATCTTCCGCGCACCACGACCTCGCAGATCACCGAGGCGCTCATGGCCGAGCGGCTCAGTGTCGGCGGGGGTGCGATGAACATGGTGCTCACCCTGGTCATCGTCACCGACGAGGCCGACCACTACGACGCCGTCCGCGCGGCCACCGAGGCGGGCCGGGAACACCCCTCGCGGGTGGTGGCGCTGATCCGCCGCGACCCGAAGGCCGAACCGGCCATCGACGCGGAGATCCGCCGGCCCGGCACCTCCGGTCCCGGTGAGGCGGTGCTGCTGCGCCTGTACGGGCCGCTGGGCGAACACCCCGACTCGGTGCTGACCCCGCTGCTGGTCCCGGACGCGCCCGTGGTCGTGTGGTGGCCCGGGCAGGGGCCCGCCGACCCGTCCGCCGACCCGGTGGGCCGCCTGGCCCAGCGCAGGATCACCGACGCTCTGCGCGCCCAGGATCCGGTAGGCGACCTGCTGGAGCGGGTAGCCCACTACCGTCCGGGTGACACGGACCTGACCTGGACGCGGCTGACCCCGTGGCGTTCGCTGCTGGCCAGCGCCATGGACCAGCCGTGCGGCTGGGTGAACGCGGCCAAGGTGACGGCCGAGCCGCACTACCCGAGCGCCGAGCTCCTGGCCGCGTGGCTGTCCGAGCGGCTGGAGGTCGAGGTGGAACGCGGCGTCTCGGACGGCCCCGGCCTGACCGAGGTCAAGCTGACCACCGACCAGGGGGACATCACGATCTCCCGGGTCGACGGCAGGGTGGCCACCCTGTCCAGGACCGGGCAGCCGGACCAGACGGTGGCGCTCGCCCGGCGCGGCGCCGCCCTGGCGCTGGCCGAGGAGCTGCGTCGCCTGGACCCCGACGAGACCTACGCGAACGCGGCCCGACACCTGGGGCCGCTGCTCGCTGGAAGCGGAGTTGAAGGATGAGCGAACCGGAGATCGTCCGGACCACCGACGCCGAGCAGCTCGCACAGAGCGCGGCGGCGCGGCTGGCGAAGCTGATCGTGAGCGCCGAGGCGGCCGAACGCCCGTTCCACCTGGTGCTGACCGGCGGCGGCGTGGGCATCAAGACCCTCGCCGCCCTACGGGACGAGGCCAAGGCCAGCGGGATGAAGTGGTCGCACGTGCACCTGTGGTGGGGCGACGAGCGCTTCCTGCCCGAGGGAGACCCCGAGCGCAACGAGACGCAGGCCTGCGAGGCGCTGATCGACGACATCGACATCCCCTCGCACCAGGTGCACCCGATGCCGTCCTGGGACGGCACCGACAACCACGAGGCGGAGCGGGGGGCCACGAACTACTCGGCGGCCCTGTCCGTGGCGGCGCGCGGGCGCGGCCCGGTGCCGGAGTTCGACGTGTGCCTGCTGGGCCTGGGCCCGGACGCCCACGTGGCCTCGCTGTTCCCGGGCCTGCCGGGCGTGCACGAGGACGAGGCGGCCGCGATCGCGGTGCACGACTCCCCCAAGCCGCCGCCGACCAGGATCAGTCTGAGCCTGTCCTCGATCCGCAGCGCCCGCCAGGTGTGGGTGCTCGCCTCGGGTGAGGGCAAGGCCGAGGCCGTCCGCCTGGGCGTGGCCGGAGGCAGCGTGGACGAGGCCCCGGTCGCCGGTGCCCGCGGCGCCGAGAAGACGGTGTTCTGGGTGGACGAGGCAGCCGCCTCCGAGCTGTAGCCACCCGGAGCGGTACACACGAGCGCCCCGGCCGTGAGTTCTCCCACGAGGAGATCCGCGCCCGGGGCGCCCTCGTGCCCGGGTGCGGTCGAGGGCGCGGTCCTCGAGAGAACCGTCATCCTCCGCACGTCCTTGCGCTGCGCCTCGGCATCCGGCGCGGGAGGGGGCCGGACCCGAATCGCGCGGCGGTCACCCCTCGGGCTCCTTTGACCAGGACGGCGTCGCCCGGCCAAAGGAGCGGGTCGTTCCTCAGTGCGCGGCGACGACCTCGTGCACGGTGGTCATGTCGTCGAAGGGCAGCATCTCGTCGCCGACGATCTGGTACGGCTCGCAGCCCTTGCCCGCGATGAGCACGACGTCACCGGAGCGGGCCACGGAGACGGCCCGGTCGATGGCGGCGCGGCGGTCGGGGATACGGGTGAACGGCGTCCCGGTCCGCTCGATGCCCTCGGCGACCTGGTCCATGATCGCCTCCGGGTCCTCGTGGCGCGGATTGTCCGAGGTCAGCACGCACCGGTCCGAGTAGGTGCCGGCGATCTCGCCCATGCGGGCGCGTTTGGTGGTGTCGCGGTCGCCGCCGCAGCCGAAGACGGTGAAGACCCGGCCCGGGGCGAACCCGCGGATCGTGGCCAGGACCTTGTCGAGGGAGTCGGGCGAGTGGGCGTAGTCCACGATCACCGAGACCCCGCGCGGGGCCGCGTAGTGCTCGAAGCGCCCCGGGATCTGGGGCATGCGCTCCAGCGCCGCCACCAGTCCGGCGAGATCGTGGCCCTGCAGGTGGCAGGCGGCCAGCGCGGCGAGCGCGTTGGACACCGAGAAGCGCCCCGGCATGGGGATCGCCGCCGGGTACTTGCGGCCGTCGTGGTGCAGGACGAACCGGGTGCCCGAGGCGTCCACGACCAGGTCGGTCGCCCGGTAGTCCGCCTCGGCCTCGACGGAGTACGTGACCGTCGCACCCGGCATCATCTGCGGGATCGTGGCGCCCACGGGGTCGTCCAGGTTGACCACGGCCTGACGGCACAGCCCCTGGAACAGCCGGAGCTTGGCGTCCCGGTAGAACTCCATCGTCCCGTGGTCGTCCAGGTGGTCCTGGGTCAGGTTGGTGAAGACCCCGACGTCGATGTGCGAGCCGTCCACACGGTGCTCGAGCAGCCCCATGGAGGTCGCCTCCAGCACGACGCTGAGGGTACCCCGGCTGCGCATCCGGGCGAGGAGGTACTGCAGGTCCGGAGCCTCGGGTGTGCTGAGCAGGGTGCGGGGCATGGGGATCGGGTCGCCGCCGGTCCGGGCACCGGAGGTGCCGATGACCCCGACCCGGGCGTCGT
Source organism: Nocardiopsis ganjiahuensis DSM 45031 (assembly GCF_000341085.1). Lineage (GTDB taxonomy): Bacteria > Actinomycetota > Actinomycetes > Streptosporangiales > Streptosporangiaceae > Nocardiopsis > Nocardiopsis ganjiahuensis. The sequence continues at coordinate 158,744 of NZ_ANBA01000020.1, forward strand.
TGGCGATCCGCAGCAGGGACTCGTACATGGACGAGACCGAGGTCTTGCCGTTGGTTCCGGTGACCGCGACGACGTCCATGGCCGCGCCGGGGTCACCGTGGTGCCGGGCGGAGACCAGCGCCGCCGCGACCCGGGCGTCGGCGACCTGGACGACGCAGGTACCAGGTGGAGCGGCCAGGTCGGCCTCGGAGAAGGCTTCGTTCGGTGAGAGCGGTTCCTCGACCAGGACCGCGACGGCGCCCCGGGAGAACGCGGTGGCGATCCCCTCCGGGCCGCCCTCGCGGTGCCCGGGGAGCGCGAGGTAGAGGGAGCCCGGCGCCACCCGGTCGAGGTCGACGCAGGGCGCCGCGGCGATGGGGATCTCGGTGTCCCCGTAGATGACCTGGTGGGCATGGCCGTTGAGCAGTGCGCTCAGTTGCAGGGGGTGTCCCTTCGAAGGCGGTGCGGCCGCGGGCGCGGCCGACACCGGTATACCCGGAGTATACGCGCCCGCCCCCGAGCCTTCAGGAGGCCCGGGAGGTGCTCCAGAACACCGGGACGACGATCGCGGCGACCACCACGTGGGTGAGCTCCAGGACCACGACGGTGGCGGTCGAGGCCCCCGCGGTGAGCGGCGGCGCGAACATCAGCAGGGTGACGGCCACCGCGGCGACGGTCCACACCAGGCGGCCGCGGCGGGCGCCCAGGAGGCGCTCGGCCAGGGCGAGGGCTCCCCAGCCGATCAGGCCGAACCCGGCGCTGAAGACCAGGAACATGGGCCAGACGACGGTGGTGGCCTCCTGACCGGGCGGCGCGACCACCATGTCCGCGCCGACCAGGGGCGCTATCAGCGCGATGACGGAGTTGACGGCGGCCACGGCGACCACCGCGGCCAGGCGCGGCTGCCAGGAGGGGCGGGTGGCGGTACGGGGTCCGGCGCTGGTCTCGGTCATGGTCTTCTTCCTCCGGAGGATGTTTCGACTGGGTACCTTCACGACCGTACGGACCTCGGGCGAGACTTGCTATGCGTGATCAGCTTCGGTGTATACGCGATCATCCATCCACTGGATGATCACGGATACGCTGACGGCATGGATGTGCTGAGCGACGTCATCTCGACCGTGCGCACCGGGCAGCCGCACTCAGCCAGGATCGAGTGGTACGCCCCCTACGGCATGCGTTTCCCCGAGGTGCCCGGGGCGAAGTTCCTGGTGGTCCTGCAGGGTTCGTGCTGGCTGCTGGTGGAGGGCGGCGAACCGGTCCAGCTGGGGCCGGGCGACGTGCTGTTCCTGCCGCGCGGGCGGGAGCACTCGCTGACCAGCTCTCCGGAGGTACCCGCCGACCGGATCGACTGCGTGAGCCTCCTGCGGAGCCGGGGGGAGATCGTGAACACCCTGGCCGAGGCGGCCGTGCCCACCCTGGTGTGCACGAAGGGGCACGCCCGGCCCAAGGACACGCCCGCCGTCCCGCCGTTCGGAGCCACCTCGGTCGGGGAGGCTCAGGACGGTGAGCCCTCCTGTGTCACGGTGGGCGGCTCCTACTTCGCCAGTACCGCGCGGCCGCATCCCCTGCTCGCCGAACTCCCCTCCGTGGTGCACCTGCCCGCGAGGGTGGGCGAGCGCTCGGAGCTGCCGCTCGCGGTGGGGCTGCTGGGCCGGGAACTGGGATCGAACCGGCCGGGCGGGGACACCCTCATCCCCCACCTGCTGGACATGCTGGTCGTGTACATCCTGCGCACCTACCTGGAGGAGGCCCGCACCGCCGGCCAGGGAGCGGGGTGCGGTTTCGCCGGTGCCATGCGCGACCCGGGGGTGCACGCGGCGATCCAGGCCGTGCACCGCGACCCGGCCCACCCGTGGACCGTGGCGGAGCTGGGTGAGCGGGCCGGGCTGTCCCGGGCCGCCTTCTCCCGGCGCTTCACCTCGATGGTCGGGCAGTCACCGCTGGCCTACGTGACGTGGTGGCGGCTGACCATCGCCGCGCACCTGCTGCGCGAGGAGGACTCGACGATCGGCTCGATCGCCGTCCGGGTGGGCTACTCGTCGCAGTTCGCCTTCGCCAACGCGTTCAAGCGGGAGTTCGGCCGGTCCCCCGGGCGGTACCGGGAGTCGTCGCGGACCGCCCTTCCGGAGGAACCGCTGTCCCCCGCCGCGCCCGAGCGCTCAGGGTGAGAGCGGTGAAGAGCACCGCGCAGGGCAGGGCGTAGGGGCCGGGCCCCAGGAAGAGGGAGGCCGGGCTCGCGCCGAAGGCGAGCGGCGCGAGCCCGACGAGGGCGAGCAGGGTGGTGAGTACCGCCGTCGTGCCGGCGGCCCAGACCGGCCCACGCTTCGGGGCCCCTTCCGCCCCGGGCCGCATCAGGGAGACCGCCGCGGCGGCCGGTCCCAGTGCGACGAGGAGCGGGGCGAAGACCCAGACCAGGAAACCCGGGGTGGGCTCCTGCTGTCCGGAGAGCACGAACCCGCCGGTGACCAGGAGGTGCGCGACGCCGAGGCCCAGGATCGCGACGACGGCCGCGCGGCCGAGCCACACGGGTGGCCTCCGTCCCGGACCGTCCCCCGTGGCGCCCCGTTCCGTCCGCTGTTTCCCTGTGCCCATGTCCGCCTTCTCTCCGGTTTCCCTGCTTGCCTCCGACTCTGGCCGGGACGGTGCCGGAGCGCCTCCCCCGCGCGGGGGAGCCGGGTCACCCCGGAGAGGGAACCGCACCCCGCCGGAGAGCCGGGGCTGACGGAGGGGCAGGGCGCGGGCGGAGGCGCCGGATCGGGTCAGAGCTCGCCGGGGCAGGAGGAGCCCTCCGAGGGGACCTCGCCGTCCAGCAGGTAGGCGTCGACCACACCGTCCACGCAGGCGCGCCGGTTCCCGTAGGCGGTGTGGCCGCCGCCCTCGTAGGTGAACAGGGTGGCCGAGGCCAGTTGGCCGGCCAGCTCCCGCGCCCACACGTACGGGGTGGCGGGGTCGCCCAGGGTGCCGATGACCAGGATCGGCGGTGCCATGGGGGCGCTCACCCCGGTGGGGGCGAGCTCGGTGTCGGGCCAGTAGGCGCAGGGCAGGTACGACCAGACCTCGTCGCCCCCGAAGAACGGGGAGAGTTCGGCGGCGCGCCGGGCGCCCTCCTGGTAGTCGCGGGGGTCCGTGGGTCGGACGTGGTCGGCGCACTGCACCGCGGTGAAGGCGGACTCCGTCGCTCCCGGGGCCTCGTCCGGGCCGTCGGCGAAGCGGCTCAGGTACGCCTGGACGAACTCGTCCCCCGTGTCGCCCGCCGCGATCCGGGCGAGGAGGCGGGCATCGCTCTCCCACTGCCGCTCGGAGCGGAGCGAGTCCCGGAGCAGTCCGAGCATCTGGTGACGGCCGACGGCCTCCCCGTCGAAGACGATCGGGTCGGCGTCCAGCCCGGCCAGGATCGCCTCCGCCTCGGCCGGGGCCTCCTCCGCTCCGGTGAACGGGCACTCGGGGGCCTCCTCCAGGCAGTAGGCGACAAAGGCCTCCCACGCGGTCTGGGCGCCCTCGCTCTGCTCCACCGCGTCCGCGATGACGTCCCGCTCGATCTGCATCGCCCCGTCCAGGGCCAGGGCGCGGGTGTTCTCGGCGAACATCTCGGCGTACAGGGCGCCGACACGGGTGCCGTAGGAGTAGCCCACATAGCTCAGCCGGTCCTCGCCCAGCGCGTCCCTGAGGAGGTCGAGGTCGCGGACGACGCTGACGGTGCCCATGTTGGCGAGGAACCCCTCGCCGACCTCGTCCACGCAGCTCCGGGCGTACCTCATGGCGGCCCGCTCCAGGTCCCGGATCCGGCCCTCGGTGACGTCCTCGGGCGCGGTCCCCCGGACGGCCTCCAGCGGCCGCTTCACGACCTCCCACGCCGGGCAGGTGAACCCGGCGCTCTCCCCCACGCCGCGCGGGTCGAAGGAGACGAGGTCGAAGGCGTCCCGGGTCTGCCTGCTCAGGGCCAGGGGACCGGCCCTGAACTGTTCGACCCCGGCACTGCCGGGACCGCCGAAGTTGAACACGAGGGAGCCCCGGTACTGTTCGGCGGTCCCCTGGGCCGGGTGCCTGACGACCGCCATCTCGATGGTCTCTCCCCAGGTGTCGCCGTGGTCGACGGGGACGGTGACCGTGCCGCACTCCAGCCGCGAGGTCCAGTCGGGGTCGCCCTCGGAGGGCTCGGCCTCCGCCAGTTCCTCCGGGGTGAGGCAGGGCGCCCACTCGATCTCCTGGCCGTAGAAGGAGCGCTGTCCGTCCCTCTCGTCCGCCGGGGCGAAACCCGTTGTCGCGACCATCACCGCGGTCAGTCCCACGGCCCCGAGAACCCGTCCGCCCGTGCAGCGCACCCGTACACCAACCCTCACTCCGAGTAACTGACAGCAAGGGTTCAATACTCTGGGCATTCATGGGTCGGGGTGCGGAGAACATCCCGGTGGGCGGGTAAACAGTCCGTTCCGACGCTCTTTAACCGGCGGTGCCACCTCGGCAGGGGGCACCGCCGTGCCCGGGCGCGGGGTCAGCCGGTGGGGGCGCAGAAGTGGCCGCTACCGGGGGTGACGCCCTCCAGGATGTAGGTGTCGATCACCTCGTCCACGCAGTCGTTCAGACCGAACCCGTAGACGCCGTGTCCCGAGCCCTCGTAGGTGACCAGGGTGGCGCTGGCCAGCCGCTCGGCCAGGCTCTGGGACCAGCCGTAGGGGGTGGCCGGGTCGCCGACCGTGCCGATCACGACGATCGGAGGGGCGTCGGGCGCGGTGAACCCGGTGGGAGCCGCCTCGGCCTCGACCCAGTGCGAGCACACCATCAGGGGCCACACCGCCAGCCCGCCGAACAGCGCGGAGGCGTCGTGGGCGCGTTCCATGAGGTCGCGGTGGTCGGAGGTGTCGACGGCGGTGGCGTCCACCGGGTGGTCGGCGCACTCGACCGCCGTCCGCGCGGTCTCGGCGTTGACGAGGTCCGCCTCGTCGAACTCCTCGTCGGGGTGGCCGTAGGCGACCATGTAGAGGTAGGAGACGAAGTAGGCGGCCCGCTGGTGGTCACCGGCGTCCAGGTCGGCCAGGGCGTCGCTGAGGTCGGGCCACATGTCCTCGCTGTAGAGGGCCTGCATGGTGATGTCCAGCATGATGTCGCCGTCGACCACGACCTTCTCCTCGGCCCACACGGGGTCGTGCATGACCAGGGGGTCCTCGTCGAGGTCTCCGAGGATTTGTTGCATCTCCCCGGTCGCCCGGTCGGGGCCGCTGAAGGCGCAGTTGTTGCGGGTGGCCGCGCAGTCCTCGACGAACAGCTCCCAGGTCGCCTGGAAGCCCGCGAGCTGCTCGACCAGCGTGTCCGCCGGGGAGATGGCCAGGTCGACGCCGCCGTCCAGCACCATCGCCCCGACCCGGTCGGGATACGCGTCGGCGTAGACCGCGCCGAGGTGGGTGCCGTAGGAGTAGCCCACGTAGTTGAGCTCGTCCTCACCGAGCGCCTCGCGGAGCAGGTCCATGTCGTGGGCGACGTCGAGGGAGCCGAGGTGCGCGAGGAAGTCCTCGCCCTCCTCCTCCGCGCACACCTCGGCGTACTCCCTGGCCGCCTCGTCCAGCTCCTGGAGGTCGGTGTCGCTGAGGTCGTCCGGTTCGAGGTCCCAGGCCAGGAGGTCCTCCCACCGGTCGGTGCCCTCCTCCGCCCAGACCCCGTCCTCGGCCTCGTGGCAGGCGACCGGGTTGCTGGCGCCCACCCCGCGCGGGTCGAAGGAGACCAGGTCGTAGGCCTCCCGGATCTCGGGGCTGAGGATCTCGTCGAAGAGCATGTCCTGGCCGGTTCCGCCGGGGCCGCCCGGGTTGAGCACCAGCGAACCCCGCCGCTGCTCGTCGGTTCCGGTGGCGGGCTGGCGGATCAGGGCGATCCGGAGCCGGTACTGCTCGGGGTCCCGGTAGTCGAGGGGCGCCACCATGACACCGCACTCCAGGTTCCGCTGCCAGTCCTCGTCCACGTCCCAGAACTCGAGGATCTCGTCGACGTCCGAGCTGCTGTAGCAGGGCCCCCAGTTCAGGTTCTGTGTGCGCAGGCGCTGGAGTGCGCCGGCGGACTCGACCTGACCGGTGATGTTCTCCTGTGTCTCCTGGATCGCCGGGATCAGGGAACAGCCGGTGGCCAGGGCCGTGACCAGTGCACCCGCGGCCAACGCCCGGGTGGATCGATACCGCACGCTGCGGCTCCGTTCAGGAAGGGGGATGTTCTGCAGCGAAGACGATTTCCGTGGTGGCCCGGTTGGCACCTCATGTGTAACAAATGCGACAAAACACCTAGATCACTGGCAGTGACGCGGACCGGCCTCAGAGCCGGCTGACGTCCGTGGTGAGCAGGGCGCGACCTGCCTCCCCCCGCGCCGGGTCGACCTCGACGACCAGCGGGCGCAGCGGTTCACCGAAGCGGATGCCGGCGGCGGGATCGTCGGGGCCGGACTGGGCGATCCAGTCCACCAGCTCGGCCGCCCGGCTCACGTCCCGCCCGGGACGGGTCAGGGCCAGGACCGTGCCGGCCACGTCGCAACGCGCGTTCAGGTGGGTGGTCGCCGCGAACACGCTCTGGGCCCACGCCCCCGGGCTGACACCGCGCAGAGGCCCCTCGGGGGTGCGCCGACGCAGGCGCGCCGGCGCGGCCAGCCCCACCGCCCGATCGTCGAAGGTCAGCACCAGCCCCGGCCGCTCCTGCGCGGTGAGGAAGCCCTGGGAGTCGGCGAGGGAGACGTCCCACCAGACCCCGCACTCCCCCGTGGCGGCCGCGCCGAGAGCGGACCCGGCCAGTTCCAGCAGTTCCAGGTCCACCTGGTCGCGGGCCGGTCCGGTGACCAGGTCCCCCAGGGGCTCGGTCAGCGGCTCGTACCCGGGCAGCACCAGCGACCAGTCGATCCTGGCCCGCCCCTCCAGTTCCCTGCGGCCGTGCGTCAGGCACACCACCGCCCGGTCCCTGGGCAGCTGGTAGGTGGCGCAGGCCCCGCCGTGCCGGGCGGCCCTGGCCAGGCCCAGGCTCATCGCCTTGGTTCCGGTGGTGATGTCCACGACCACCGGTCGGGCGCCGTCGCGTTCGCGTTCGATCCATTCCCGGACGGCCCGGTGGACCGCCCCGGAGTCGTAGCCGTCCACCGGGTCCGCGGCCAGCCGCACCCGGTCCCGGTAGCCCTCGGCGCGCAGGGTCTCGGAGTCGGCCGGGGGCGCCTCCGGGTCCTCGGCGGCGCGCAGGGCGCGGGCGGCCGCCTCCCGGACCCTGGCGCGCAGGCTCTGTTTCGAGGGCAGGACCAGCGCGCGGGACGGGCGGTGGGCGTGCATGGCGGCCAGGGCCCCCAACCGGCTCCCGCCCAGGGGTGTGACCAGGAGGGGCGCGTCCTCGGGCCCGGGGTGGCGGGAGGGCGGTTCGAGTGCGCGCGGTGCGGGCTCGGCCGACGGGGCGGCCTCGGGCGGGAGCACGGAGGGGACGGCCGCTTTCGGGGGTGTGTCGGCCAGGCTCGGGAAGAAGGCGTCGCGCACCGCGTGGAAGGAGGTGACGCGCTCGGTCAGGGCGTCCAGGTTCCACACGTGGACCTGGCGGGCGGACAGCGCCGGGTTGTACGCGGTGACCTGGTCGCGCAGGTCGGCGACGACCGGCCCCGAGTAGACGAACAGCACGTGGGTGGCCCCGCCGAAGACCCTGCGGGCCTTGGCCACGGTCCAGCCGGCGCGGGCGACCACGTCCTCGGCCCGGGTCTTGGCCTCCACGCACAGCACCCGGTGCCGGTGGCGGACCAGGATGTCGAAGTCGGCGATCGACCCGCCGGGGCGGAAGGGGTCGGCGACCCGCCGGGAGCCGAGGACCTCGCTGTCGGACCGCTTGCCCAGCAGGCGGCGCAGGTGGGAGAGCACGCGCCCCTCGGCCGCGATCCCGTTGCGCTCGCTCTCGGGCAGGTTGGGGAACGCTTCGGCCAGGGCCTCCTCCCCGCCGTCCAGGAACCGGCGCACGGGTTCGGGGTCCCGGTCGGCCAGCCAGTGGGCGCCGTGGATCCCGGCCAGGGTGCGCAGGTCCACGCCCTCGCAGGAGACCGCGCGGTCGGGGCGCTCGGTGTCGGCGGCGCGGAGCAGGTCGCTGTGGGAGTCCAGGTAGAAGCGCCAGGCGCGGGCCCGGGGCGGCAGGGCGGTTTCGTGGTGCAGGGCAGCGGCCACGCTCATGACCTTGGTGCCGCCGGTGTAGTCGAGGTACCAGGGCCGTCCGTTCAGCGCCCCGCGCACGGACTCCAGGAGATCGGTCACCCGGCGGGGGTCGTGGGGATCCTGTCCCACGCTGAGGACGCGCACGGACCGGTCCGTGGAGAGGCGTCCGACGGCCTCCGCGACCCGGCGGGCGACGGGGAGGGTCCCGTCGCTGGAGACCAGGAGCAGTTGGTTGACCGGGAGGGTCAGCGCGGTGAGCAGAGCTGGGGTGGGGTTCTGTCCCACGAGGACGACTGCGACACGGGGTGCGTCCACGGTTTCCTTTCCCGGACGCACCGTTTTCGGCCGTCTCCAGACAACAGGAACGGAACCACAGTACTCACCCGTGACCACTGTGCTCACATTTAACCGAAGTGGGTCACTGGAGCACTTTCTCCCCTTTGTACTCCTGATCGCGCACCGGAGCGGAGGTGAGGACAAAGGAACGACATCCGGTGACCACTCCTTTGTCGTCACGGACGAGGTCGGACGGGACCAGCAGGTCACGCCGCTCCGGATGGGCCGAGCTCACCACGGAGGAGACGATGAACCAGACCCCCTCGACGGGCTCGGGGAGGCGGGCGCGGGTACGCTCCTCCGCGAGGAGCGGCACACCCTCGACCTCCCGCAGGGGAACCCGGACGGCCTCGACCCGCACGGGGTCGCTCGCCCTCCCCCAGGTCCGGATCACCCTCGCGTGTTCGTCCACGACCGTCACCTCGTGCGGCGTCAGATTGACCACGGACATCCAGCGACCTCCCGTACCTCTCGATCCATGCCGGCCGTCCGCTTCGCCTGGACGGCCGCGGCGCACCCCGCTCCGAGGCCCTCACCGCACTCTCTCGGACACCCTCCCGGGCGCCGGAGGGCTCCGGCAAAGGGAAACACCGATGTTCCCCCTGAGGCCAATGTTGACAATGACCGATTCGTGAATAACTTTGACACTTAGTCGCATTCAGTCCCATGGTCGATAATTGACATTCCAGCCTCAGTGGTCATATTTTGTTGTACGACCTCCCGTTGACGCAGGAGTGTCACCACGAGCCTCACGTCTCGTTCACGCGTTTCCCCGGAAGGGCTGGGGAAGCGTCCAGCCCCGGAACATCCGGGGAGAAGAGTTCGTGAGCAAGCACCACTGCTCCGCCCGGGAGCTGTTCGGTTCGGCCACCTTCCTGCGCGTTTTCACGCGCGTCATGGGGTGCGGACCGTGCTCCGCGGACGGAACCGCACAGGGCTGCGCCGGCCACTCCGAGCAGTTCTGTGACTACGTCGACCTGTGCTTCGAACACTGCCCGTGTGAGAAGCACCGGGGTGATCCGCGCAGTGTCATCGCCGTGCGGATGGCCGGTGTCGTGACCGCCGCCGCGCCTGCGGCCGAGAGTGCGTCCACCGTGCCCGAAACAGGCACGGCGAACGCTGTGGACCGCATCGGCGCGGAACACGTCGTCGTGGACCGGACCGCCGCGCACCGGCTCCGCGACGCCCTGGACGACGTCCGCCGGGACCGCTCCTACAAGAACCTGCGCCACGTCTACCCGCAGCCCGCCCCCAACGGCAAGGTCCGCTGCGCCTTCTCCGAACGGCCCCGGCGCTGGGCCCAGCGCCGCGACGTGGCCCGGGTCGCCACCGACGTGGTCGAACAGGAGGCGCTGGCCCTGCTCGTGCTCACCGCGGGCTGGGGCAACCCCGCCGCCGACCTGCCCGAGGACATCCACCCCGGGGAGTCCGTGTCGTTCACCGAGGACGGCAGCGCGGTCCCCGTCGCCGACCTGCACGGGCGTCCCCTCACCGCCGTCAGGGAACCCCCGATGGTGTCCACCGCCACCGGTGACTACCTGCTCCGCAAACTCGTCGAACTGGCCGCGGGCCGCGACGCCGACCAGGGACGCACCCCCGACCAGCGCCGCCGCCTGCTCCTGCGCCGCCTGCTGCCGAACCTGAGCGGCGAGGACGTGGCCCGGCGCCTCACCGGGGTCCTGGGGCGGATGGCCGTGAACATGCCCGGCCACTTCGAGCTGGTGCAGCACGCCCGGGGACGGGCCCGCAGCGCCCCCTACACCCCCGTGCCCGACCTGCCCGACCCCGATGACGGGGCCGCCGACAGGCGCGAGGTCCTGGACCGGGCCGAACGCGCGTGGCTGGGCTGGCTCGCCGGGGAACTGGCCGCCGAGGCCCAGGCCCACCGGGCGGCCTTCGACGCCGACCCCCGGGGCGCGCTCGACGCCCTGCTGCGCCGCCTCCTGGAGGAGGCCCCCCGGTCACCGCGGCTCTGGCACGGGGCCCAGGACGACCCCGACCGCCGGGCCGACCTGCTGGAGGCGCTGGCCGAGGCCATCAACGGCTGAGCGGGCGGGACCCGTGCGGCGACGGGACCCGAGCCGAGGGCCCGGGAGCGGCATCCCCCTCCCGGGCTCAGGCGGGGTGCGGAGCACGCGGGCGATTCCGCGCTCCCCCGTCCGCCCGGTGGCCGGTCAGCAGCCTGAGCGCGTCGCGGTCGGACTCGCCGCGGGCGGTGTAGACCTCCAGGTGGTGGTCGGGGCTGTCGGGCTGGAGCCAGACCTGGTAGTCGACGTCCAGCGCGCCGACCGTGGGGTGCTGGAGGAGCATGGTCCCGACCGTGCAGTCACGGACGTCGCCCTGGGCCCACATGAGGGCGAACTCGGGGCTGCGCATGACCAGTTCTCCGATGAGCTCGGCCAGGCGCGCGTCCGTGGGATAGCGCCCCGCGGTCAGGCGGAGGTAGGCCACGTGCACCTCGGCGAGTTCGCGCCAGTTGCGGTGCAGGTCCCGGTGGAGCGGGTCGAGGAAGAACATCCTCGGGACCGACGGCCGGTTCTCGGGGTCCTCCGGGGAGCGGAAGTCGAGGTGCTCGGCGACCAGGGCGTGCCCGGACCGGTTCCACGCCAGGACGTCCCCGCGCCGCCCCAGGAGGACCGCCGGGGCACCTTCCCCGAAGGACTCCAGCAGCGCCAGCACCCGGGGGTGGGGGTGCTCGGGCTCGGGCCGGACCAGGCGGGGCACCGAGGGGCGGCGCGCCAGGTTGTGCAGGTGGACCGTCTCGGCCTCGTCGAGCCGCAGCACGCGGGCCAGGGCGTCGAGCACCTGCTGGGAGGCTGTGCCCGCCTGGTCCTGCTCCAGGCGCGTGTAGTACCCGGGGCTGACACCCGCGAGCTGGGCCAGCTCCTCCCTGCGCAGTCCCGGGACGCGCCGCGGACCGTAGGCGCGCAGACCCACCAGTTCGGGGGTGACGCGGTCACGTCGGGTCCTGAGGTAGGTGCCGAGGCTCTCGAGTTCCATGCCCCGCATCGTACGTCCGGCGGATCCGGCCCTGCCTGCACCTGCGGGGGATACCCACGGCGGTGGTCTGGCCGGCTCCGGGTGCGGCGGCCAGTGTCGGACCCATGACAGATCCACAGACGAAACCACTCGTTCCGCGTTCCCCGAGCTCCCCCGGCGCCCCTGGTCCCGTGGGCTCCGAGGGGGCGCCACCCGACCGCCGCGCCTGGCTGGGCCTGCTGGTCGTCCTGGGTCCGGTCCTGCTCGTGGCGATGGACAACTCCATCCTCCACCTGGCGATGCCCCGCATCACCGGGGCCCTCTCTCCGAGCGCGGGCCAGTCCCTGTGGATCCTCGACGTCTACGGCTTCGTCGTGGGTTCGCTGCTCATCACCTTCGGCAGCGTCGGGGACCGCTACGGCCGCCTCCGGCTGATGATGGTCGGCGCCGTCGTCTTCGGCGCCGGATCGGCCGGGGCGGCGTTCGCCACCTCACCGGAGGCCCTCATCGCCTTCCGGGCGCTCATGGGCATCGGCGGGGCGACCCTGCTGCCCTCCGGACTCGCGGTGCTCAGCGAACTGTTCCGCGACCCCCGCCGGCGCGCCCAGGCGATCGGGGTCTTCGCCGCGACCTTCGCCGCCGGATTCGCGATCGGACCCGTCACCGGAGGGCTGCTCCTGAGCGTGTTCCCCTGGGGGTCGGTCTTCCTGGTCAACCTCCCGGTCGTGGCGGTCTTCCTGGTGTCCGCCCCCGTCGTCCTGCGAGAGGTCCGCGGCACCCGGCCCGGACGGGTGGACGCGCTGAGCGTACTGCTCTCCTCGGCCGGGCTGCTGCTGGCCGTGTACACGCTCAAGGACGCCGCGAGCCACGGCCTGTCCTGGTCGCAGGCGGCCACGGCGCTGGTCGGAGCCGCTCTCGTGTGGTGGTTCCTGCGCAGGCAGACCCGGCTGGAGCACCCGCTCGTGGACCTGGGCCTGTTCCGGGAGCGCGTCTTCGCCCTCGCGATCGTCACCGGGCTGCTGTCCCTGCTGGTGTGGGCGGCAGCGAGCTACCTCACCGGGATGTACCTGCAGTCGGTGCTCGGCCTCAGCGTCCTGACCGCCGCACTGCTCGCGGTCCCGGGGGCGGTGGTGCTCACCGTGACCAGCGTGGTGACACCCCGGTTCTTCGACCGCGCGGGCAAGCGGACCGCGCTGGCCGCCGCGCACCTGTTCGCCGGTTCGGGGCTGGCGCTCCTGCTCCTGGCGGACGCCGATTCCGGGGTCGCCTGGTTCCTCGCCTCCACCATGGTGGCCGGCGTCGGATACGGCATCTCGTTCAGCACGGTCGCCGAGACCGCCGTGGCGGCGGTGCCCCCGGAGCGGGCCGGGGCGGCGGGCGCCATCGCGGAGACCAGCAACGAACTCGGCAACGCGCTGGGCATCTCCCTCCTGGGCGCCGTCGCAGCGCTGGTCTTCCGGCTCGCGGGGCCCGACGTCGCCGGAACCCTGAACGAGACCCTGGCGGTCCCGGGGCTGCCCTCGGCCGTGGCCGACTCGGCCCGTGAGGCGTTCCTGGGCGGGATGCGTGTCGCCGTGGCCGCCGGAAGCGCGGTCTCGTTCGTCATCGGCCTGCTCGTCCTGCGCCTGCTGCCCCGAAGCGTTCGGTGAGCGGGGGCAGGACCGGGTACTCGGCGAACCGGCGCAGGGACATCACCGCCGTCTCCGACCACGGCAGGCGCTCGCGCCAGCGGCCGGCCAGGCACACGTCCACCACCTGGTCCACCTCGGTCCAGTCGCCGACCGACCGGTACCCCGCCAGGGCGGCGGAGAAGGCGTCCAGGAACGAGGCGACCTGGTCGGGGCCGGCCCGGGTGACCCCGGCGGCGGGGTCCAGGGAGAGGTCGGCGGCGCGGGAGCGGCGGTCGACCAGGTGGAGTTCGGGGCGCAGGTGCACACTGCCCATGCCGAGGGACTTGCCCATGCCGATCTTGTGGGCGTGCTCGGGGTCGCGGGGGTCGCCGCCGTCGGCCGGGTTGGCCAGGAGCAGGGCGCGCATGAGGGCGCCGAGTTCGGCGTCGGTGAGGTTGGTGAAGGTGATCCGGGACCGCAGGGCGAGGCCGTCGCGGAGCGGGACGATGTCGCGCTGGGTGTCCCTGGGCGGTGCGGTGGCGGCGCCCCGGGGCAGCACCGTGAGCCCGAGTTCGGTCTGGGCCCGTTCGTCGTAGCGGACGGGCGTGCCCAGGCGGGGGTCGTGCCGGTGCAGGTAGGCCTTGTACCCGCCCAGGCGGATCCGGCCCTCGTGCGACCATGTGACGATGTCGGGCCGCTCCCCCGCCGCCGTGTCGGGGCCCTGGAGCAGGTAGTTGGCGAAACAGCCGCGCTGCGGGGACAGCAGCCGCACGCGCAGGGCGGCGCCGTCGGGGTAGTCGGGATCGGGGTCCGTGCTCAGGGCGCTGCCGAAGGACACCCGGCCCTTGAGCGCCCCGGCCTCCCCCGCGAACACGTCGGTGTCACCGAAGACCGCCCGGCACACGTCGACGGTGCGCCCCGCGCGTGCGGTGCGGTCGGGGTCCCCGTGCTGGGGGCCGAGTACCTCGCCCGGGACGGCGCGGCGGATCGGGTTGTCGTCGCTGACCGCGATGCGGTAGCCGCCGGAGCGGCCGAAGGAGACCACGTGGCCGGCCTGGTCCACGTCGAACCAGATCGGTTCCAGGCTCCGCCGGGGCAGTCCGCCGCCGCCCCCGCCCCCGGCGACGGGCGGACGGCCGGGGTCGTTGCCTCCGGCGCCCAGGGTCTCGGGGAAGGCGGCCCGCTGGTAGCCGGTGACCTGCTCCGCGGACTCGAACAGTTCCACCATGGCGTCGGGGACCGGGAGCCGGCCGGTCCGCAGGTCGGTGGGCCTGGGGAACAGGTAGGCGTTGCTCCGTCCCCCCGCGGCGGCCCCGGTCAGGACCACCAGCGCGGGGACCACCCCGCCCCCGTGGTCGGAACCGCCGGTGCCGACCTGTCCGGCCAGGTGGGCGAGGGCCTCCTCCTTCGTGGGGGCGACGGCGGCGATCCCCGGCTCTCCCGGCAGGTGGACCGCGTACACCCAGCGGTGCTGGAGGCGGCCGTGCTGTTCGTGGGCGGTGGGGACGTAGGTGTTGTCACGGGGCGCGTCGGGGAAGTCCGCGACCCCGAAGTCCCAGGTGCGCAGGCTCTCCCGCAGCACCTCGAAGGGCACCTTGAGCGCCCGGCCCGGCTCGGGTTCCAGTGCCGTGGCGGGGACCTCGACGGCGTACCAGCCCTCGCCCCGGGGCGAGCGGTACAGGAAACCCTGCTTGGTACGCAGCCCCGCCCGGCGTTTGCGGTAGTGGTCGTGCTGCTGGGCCATGACCTGGCGGGCGCGGGGGGACAGGGCGCTGTCGGCGCTGCCGGCGTCCACCCGCACCGGGGCGCGGAAGAACAGCATGGGGGTGTTGACCGGCCCGCTCTCGCCGCCGGTGAGCATGCGCAGTGTGTTGCGGACCAGGCCGCGCAGGGTGGAGCCGGGCACCGCGGGCAGGGAGCGGTCGCCGTGCGGAAAGCGGGCGGAGGCGTGCACCCCGTCCCGGCCGGGGGTCTGGCCGATGAAGGTGGGGGTCAGGGTGGTCAGGGTGAGGTCGATCCAGCCCGAGCGGGTGCCCGGGACGGTGCGGTCGTGCGACCGGAGCAGGGACCCGGTGTCGTGGTCGGGGTGCAGCGCGGCGGCGGGCACGGGGGTCTCGGCCAGGCGGACCAGGCCGTAGGGGGCCGTGGCGCGGTAGGGGCCCGGTCGGTCGGCGGCGTGCCGCGGGTCCGCCATCAGCGCTCCTCTCCCCGGGCCCGTTCCTGACCCGGGCCCCGGCCCCGGGCTCCCGCCCTGTCGTCGGCACGCACCTGGTCGCCCGTACCGACGTCGAACTCCGGCCCGGTGGGCTTGGCCCCGGTGCACAGCCCCGTGAGGCGGTGGAAGGCCACCCCCACCGCGCCCGTGGCGGGGTCGGCCGCCCAGTACTCCCGGACCGTCAGCCAGGTACCGGTGCTCTCCAACGCACCGCGCCCCGGTTCCGTCAGCGGCCGGACCCGGCCCGAGAAGTCGGCCCAGTCCACCGGGAGCACCGCCTCGGTACCGGACGGCTCCCGGGTCACCGACAGGGGCACCGCACCCTCCAGGGTGCGGCTGTTGGCCGCCCCTGCCCACCCCTGCAGCAGGAACGACCTGTCACGGGGGCGCAACCACTCCGGCGGGTCGTCCTGAGCGTCGGTGCTGACCCATCCCGAATCCGCGCCCTCGCCCAGGCGGATCTGCGCGTGCGGACCGAACACCAGGACCTCCAGTACCCGCCACCGGTCGGTGCCGGGGTCCAGCGGGGGCGCGGACAGGTGCTCGGTGGGCGGGGCGTCCGACCGGCGCCACAGCTCTCCGGGACAGGCCCCGGTGATCCGCCCGTCGCCGAGTTCGGCCAGCAGCCACTGGGGGCCGCCGGACGCACCGGGCGGCCCCGCCGCGTCGAGCGCCCGGCAGCGCCGCCCCCGGACGAACACGTCGTCGAGGACCTCGTCGACCAGCCCGGCCGACAGCGGCCGCACGGCCACCCCGACCGGTTCGGGGGGCTCATGGGCCGGGAGGGGATCGTACGCGTGCGGGCTCATGGCCGGTTCCCCCGGGTGATCTGGCGGTGGAGGGCGGGCAGCCACCCGCGCACCACGGCGGCTTCGTAACTGTCCGGATCGGTGAGTGCGGTGACCAGGTCCACCTGGTGCGGTTCGGCTCCGTCGCCCTCGTAGCCGACCAGCACCGCCCGGGTGGCGACGAGCCTGCCGTTGCCGCTGCCCGAGCCCGCGCCGAGGGTGTCGAAGGGGACCGTGACCAGTTCGCGCACCACCAGGGCGAGCAGCCCCCGGACGGCGTCGTCGGGTTCGGTGATGTCGAGGACGGCCTCGGCCGAACCGCCGCAGTGCAGGTCGGAGGTGAACAGGCGCCCGTCCACGGCGTCGCCGAACAGGGCGTCCACGGTCAGGCGCGTGGTGGTCAGGGGCGCGCCGCCGGTGACGGACGGGGTGGCGCGCAGGCGGATGCGTGAGGGCACGGACGGGGTCGGCGGGGCACCGGGGCTCTGGTCGGTGTCGGCGCCCCACCAGTGCCCGTGCCACTCCCTCCAGGCGGCCTCCTCCCCGACCAGGTGTTCGGCCGCGTCCCGGGCGATCCGACCGCCGACCCGTTTGAACAGGGCGAACAGCGCGGTGTCGCCGAGGACCGGACGCAGTTCCACCTCCGCGGCCCCGGTGGCGGTGTCCGCGGTCCCCCCGCCGCCGGCGTCCGCGCCGGTGACGAACGGGCGTCGGCGGTGGGCGCGGTCAACCTCGGCCAGGCGCCCGTCCACGGGAGTGTCCCCGATCATGAGCAGGCCCGGGCGCAGCTCCTCCGGGACGGGCGGCCGCCCCGAGGGGGCGGGTTCGGGGCGTTCGGCCACGTGCAGTTCCATACGGAGTTCGGCCCGGCGGCGCCGGTCCGCGCCCTCGGCCCGGGCCGCCAGGTGGGCGGCGGTCGCCTCCCGGCCGTGTTCACGCAGCCGGTCCGCCACGAGCCCGGCCAGGTCCGTCCCGGAGCGGTGGTCCGCGGCGGCGCGGTGCGCGGCCGGCCCGGGTCCGGGAGAGGGCCGCCCGGCGGAGCGGCTCTCGGCGGGGCCGCTCTCGGCGAGTATGTCTCCGGCGGCCAGGGCCTCCTCTCCCTGCCGCCAACGGGTCCGCCAGTCGCGTGCGTGGTAGGCGAACCAGCCGTGTTCGTCGGTGAGGTCGTGGCGGCGCGCCGCCCAGCGGGCAGCGCGCACCGCCCCGTAGCCCCGCCCCGAACGCCCGCCGATCCGGATCCCGGGGCCCTCGTCCCCCAGGCCCCGGGCGGCCAGGACCAGCAGGGTGAGCAGCCGGGCCTCCTCCGACGGTGCTCCCACCCGCAACCGCAGGTGGGCGGTGAAGACGGTGCCCGCGGGCAGGACCTCCCACTGCCACATCCGTCCGGGACTCACCGCACCGGTGGCCGGATCCACCCGGGTGCCCACCCGTACCGTGACCGCCGCCCCGTCCGGCAGGACGGCGTGTGCGTCGTCGACGTCCAGGGCGCTGGGCAGCGGAGCGGGGGTCCGCGCGCCGGTGAGCTCCCCCGCGTCGTCCGAGCCCAGCAGCGCGGCGGGGCCGACGGGGTCGGCGGTGCGCGCGGCGAGTTCGTGGCGGAGCAGCCCGGCGAGGGTGGTGCCGCGCAGGCGGGGCACCCCGGTACGCGGATCCCGGTCGAGGTACAGGTCCACGTCGCTCTCCGCGGTGTGCCGGGGGGTGGCCCTGGCCGCGCCCACGTGGGCGTCGGTGAGCAGGCACAGCCGGGCCGCGAACTCCCAGACCACGCCGGGTGGCCGGGGCCCGTACTCGTCCGCGAAGGAGTCGGTCACCGCGGCCCGCCCCCGTCCCGGTCGGTGCCGGCCTGTTCGGTCCGCAGGACCCGCGCCGCCTCCGCCAGCCACGAGGAGACCAGCAGCAGGCACAGCCGGGCCGAGGCGCGGCTCTCCCAGGATTCGGCACACGACGAGAGCCCGCTCTCCCGGGTGGTCGGCGGCAGGCCGTCGGGGGAGGCCAGGTCCACGGCGGCCAGCGCCCGGGCGTAGGCGGGGTCCCCGACGGGCCGGGGGCGGTTCTCGCTCCACCAGGCGACGGCGGCCGGGCCTCCCGAGAGGCCGCTCAGCCAGGCGTGGACCGTGACCGGCCGGGCCTGCCCGGGGCGGACCAGACGGGCCCGGCCCAGAGCGCGCACCGCCCGCTCCCCCAGGACCTTGGGGGCCGCCCGGCCCTGCCCGGGCCCCGCGGATCCCCCGGCCCCCGGAGGCGCCCCGGCGAGGGTGCGTCCGAGAACGGTCAGGGCCTCGTCAGCGGTGCGTCCGGGGTGGGCGACCACCTCGCGCAGCCGCCCCAGGAGGCTAGGGGTGAGCGGGGGGAGCGTGTCCGCCGAGGCCTGGGCCAGGGCGCGGGCGTGGCCGCGGACCCGGGGCGCGGCGGCGTTCCACAGCAGTTCGTCGTACAGGGCGCCCAGTTCCGGATCCCGTCCGGGGTCCAGCGGAGCGGGTTCGGGCAGGACCCGCCCGTCGGGCAGGGTGACGGTGCCCGCCCGGCGCGCGGGTACCGGTTCGGACGGCGGGGAAAGCGGTTCAGGGCGGGACGGCGGCGGGGCTGCCAGGACGAACTGGCCGTACCCGTCCACGAGGCGCTCGCCCAGCGGGTGGGCCTCGAGGTGGCGGACGTGGCCGGTGGTCAGGTCCCGGCCCGGGCGCAGCCGCACCACCGATCCGGGCGCGGCGGCCCAGCGCTGGGCCATCGGCCCCCGGTAGGCCCGGTGGTAGGCGCCGAGCAGGACCGGTTCCACGTGGGCCGCCACCACCGCCACCGGGGTGCTGGGCAGCCGCCGGGCCAGGAGTTCGCGGACCGCCGGTACCAGGGCGTGCGGGCGTTCCTGCCCCTGCGCGCCCACCAGCAGCGCCGGGGAGAGCAGGAGCAGGTCGATCTCCTGCCCCGCGCGCCGGGACCGGTCCGCACGCGGCCGCTCCACCCGGTCCGGGGACAGCAGCCGGTCCGGGTGGACCGGTTCCACCACCACCCCGCCGTGGGCCCGGGTCCCCCCGGAGCCGAGGGTGAGTGTGCCCTCGGCGGCGCCCAGGACGGCGACGATCCGCTCGGCGAGCTCGCGGAGGAAGGCCTGGTCGGGCCCGCGCAGCTGCCAGCGGGCCTCGAAGACCTGGCCCGGGTCCAGGCTCGTGGTGAAGAAGGGGACGCCCTGCCCGGGTTCCCCCGTCCGGGAGCGTCCGAGGTAGCGCTCGGCGGTGGTGCGGACGGCGGCGCGCAGCGACCGGTCCGGGGTGAGCGGGTCCCGGACCGCCCGGTAGGGCACGCCCGGCCGGTCGGCGCCCTCGGCGAACACGTCGACGAGGGTGTCACCGTCCTTGCCCGGGGTGTACAGGTGGGCGGGCGGCGGATGGGCGACCACCTGCACCCCGTCCCGGGCGTGCTGTTCCAGCCGGGGGTGGGCCGGGGCGAAGCGGACCTGTTCGCCCCGCGCCACCCACTCGGTGAGCTCGTCCTCCAGGCCGGCCCGTCGGAGCGCCGCCGCGAGCATGCCGCGCTGGGCGCGCCCGCTGAGCGTGGTCTCGGAGTCGACCCGCAGGGGATCGAAGGAGGTGCGCACGGCCAGGGAGTCGGAGAGCACGTACCGCAGGGGGAGGTAGGCGCTGACCGGTTCGGGGGTCATGGCCGGGCCTCACCCCGCCCGGAAGGGCCCTGCCCGCCGGGTGTGTGCCCGCGCTCCCGTTCGGAACCGCGGGCGGCGGGCGCGGCCAGGGCCAGGGTGGTGGCCCCGGGGTCCGGGTCGTCGGGACGGGCCAGGCGCACGTCCACCCGGCCCCGCCCTCTGCCGGCCTTCAGCCCGATCCGGTCGGTGGCCAGGCAGGCCCGTGCCAGGCACCGCCAGTGCTCCTCCTCCGGAGGGACCGACCAGGTCAGCGACGCCGTCAGGACCAGCCCGGGCAGGAGCACCCGGTTGGTCCGCAGACGGCCGGGCTCGGGCGCCCCGTGCGGGCCGATCTCGACCCCCGACTCCAAGGTGGTGTGGGCGTCGGTGACGGCCCGGCGCAGGGTCGAGCGCGTGGGTTCGGCGCGGCCGGCCAGCGCGTGGGCGACGGCGGCGCGCACGCCTTCGCCGGGGACCGCGTGCCCCACCCGAAGGATCCGGTCGTCCCCGTGGGAGCGGCCCTGCCCGAACACCCGGTCCACCGCCTCGGCAAGGTCCGGCGCCACCACCAGGGCGCTGACCGCCCCGGCGCGCAGCCGGGCCGCGAGCCGGTGCCGGGGCAGTCGGGGCAGCCCGTGCCCGTCGGTGACCACGTCGGTGTCGGCGCCTGTGCCGTCCGCGCTGGCGCCGACGAACAGCGCCGGGGAGGCCAGGCTCACCAGGATCCGGTCCGGGGCGCTCATCCCGCCCCACCCCCGAAGGGCCGGGCTCCGTCGAAGCCCCCGGACCCCCTGGAGCCCCCGGCTCCCTGGAAGGGCGCCGGCACGGGTGCGGGGAGCCGCGGGTCGAGCGCTTCGGACAGCCCGGGGTCCAGGTACAGGTCCATCACCCCGACCGCGTCGAGCAGCTCGCCGGGCGTCCATCCCTCGGGCAGTGCCACGGGGCGCCCGGTCACGTGGGCGCGGCGGGACAGTTCGGCGCCGGGGTCCGCGCCGGACTCCAGCAGCGGGACCAGCGTCGAGACCAGCCAGCCCCGGTGCCGGGTGTCCCCGTCCGCGCCCAGACCGCCGCGTACGGACAGGTAGCGGTCCAGGAACCGGGCGAACGCGGTCCCCGTCATCGGCAGGGCGGTACGCGGACGCTCGGCCCGGAGCGCGAGTCCGACACGGCTCAGCACCCGGTCCACCCCGTCGAAGCGGGTCGTCCAGGCGACGGTGTGCTCCTGGGCCGCGGCCGGGTCGGCGGCGGCCGCGGCCAGCCGCCGCTCCTTGGCCAGCCGGCACATGGCCTCGCAGAGGTCGTAACCGAGCGAGAGCGGGGCACCCACCGGCTGCACCGCGATCCCCACCCCGACGGTGGGCACGGCGGTGGAGTGGCTCCGCCCGTCGGCCGCGACCACGGTGCGGCCCCATGCGGCCCGGTTCGCGGTCGCGCCGCCGCCGTTCTCCTCGGCGAGGGCGCGGTGCAGGGCCACCCTGGGGTCCTCGGGGTCCCCGATCAGCTCCGGATCGGCGTCCAGCCACTCCAGCGCGTACCGCACCATGCTCAGCGCCAGCCGGGCGTCGCACAGCACGGTGAGGTCGTCCCCGGCCACCACGATCGGCCGCACCGGGAGCCGGATCGGGCCCGGCGGTTCGTGGTCCAGGGTGAGGGTCCCGCCTCCACCGACGGCCGGGACGACGGGCCGCCGCCCCGGCTCCACCCGGACCGCGGCGGCCACCGCGCGCACCAGGGCCCGTGCCAGGCCCTCCGTGAGCCCGGCGATCCGCGTGGACAGAGCCCGCTGGGCCAGGGCTCCGGAGCCGGGCACGTCCGGGTCCCCGGCCCGTTCCCGGTACTCGCCCAGGATCGCGCCCAGGCCGTTGACGTCCACGTGCACCACCGCGACCCGGCTCACGTCGCCGTGGTCACGGCCGAGCCGGTCCACCTCCATCGGCAGGGCCAGTTCGTGGACCTCCGCGGTGTCCGTGTCCGACATCACGGAGACAGCCGCGCCGGCCAGCCACGCGTCGCTGTGCGCGCGGTGCCAGCGGCGGCCGACCCCCCGGGCCCGGGCGACGTCGGCCGCCACCCGCTCGTGCACCCGTTCACGGGTCCGGGTGTGCTCGCCCAGGGGCCTGCTGCTGTCCACGGACTCGGCCGGGGCGCCGCTGACCGAGCACACGGCCGTGATCCCGTACCCGTGCGCGGGGGTGTGCAGGGCGGACATGTGGCGGCGGGCGCGGCGCAGGCGGACCGGCAGTTCGGCCAGGGCCGTGTCCAGGTCGGGCAGGGACGGCTCCCCCGCGGCGGATTCGGCTCGGGGACCGTAGGGGAGGAACGCGACCACCGGGGTGAGGCCCCCGGCGCGGTCCCGCAGCCTTCGCGTGTAGCGCCCGGTGAAGTCCCGGGCCGCTGCGGGATCCGGCAGGACGACGGTCAGAGCGCCGCCCGCGTCCCGCAGGACCAGGCAGTCGTCGGGCACCAGGTCGGCGATCCCGTGCACGGGGTCGGAGGTGTCGGTGAGTTCGGCGACCAGGGCGGCCCGGCCCACGGCGTCCAGGATGCGCCGCCCGCTGTACACGTAGGCCTGGATCCCGCGCAGATCGACGCCGACGAGCACCCCGCTGTCCGGTGGGGCGTCGGGGGTGCGGGTTCGGGTGGGAAGGGCTCGGGCCGATCGGTGCTCGGGGGCCTGGGTCACCGCGGCGGACTCCTCGTGGCCTGGGGACGGCGGGAACGGCGCGGGACGCCGGACGGGAACGACCGGCCCGCTGACCTCTCTCGGACGGTGGTGCCGTCAGCACCACCGATACCAGGCACCACAGCCCCACGCCACCCCGTTGGCCCCTTCCGGTCACCCGCGCATCTGTTTCCGTGAGGTACATCCGGTGTTTGTCCGAGAGAGCTCAGTGCACGGACCGTCCCTGTCCAGAGCAAGGAAAGGCCCCCATGGCGACCCCGCACCGACACGACCGGCTCTCCCGTTCCGAACGCGAACGCCCCTCCGCCAGCAAACGGACCGGGCCCGCCCTGACCCCGGAGGACCTCGTCCCGCACCTGCTCGGTCTGGCCCGGTCCCTGCGGGAGGGCGACGGAAGGACGCCTCCCGCCCCCACTCCCTACGGGAGCGGCGCCTGAGTCCTGCCCCGAGCAACCGTCCGGGGCAGGTCTGGGAACAGAAGCAGGGATCAGGGAAAGAGAGCGGCTCCCACCCCGTCCACCGGGTGGGAGCCGTGAAGGGCGGCCTCGCGGCCGCCGGGGTGGGGCACCGGTCCCCGCCCGCCGTCCTCGGGCGGGAACCGGCGGTCTGTGGGTCAGTCGAACAACGTGCCCCCGAACTCCTCGGCCTCGGCCACCGCGTGCGCCCGGGTGCCGACCGTGCGGGGCGGGTTGCGCCGGACGCGGTGCGCGGTCCGCCCCGGACGCGGAGCGGGGACCTCTTCTGCGGACCGCCGGTGGGTGACCGTGTCCACGCGCACGGAACCGAAGCCCTGCGCGGTGTACTTGCCGACCCCGGCCAGTTCCAGGAGTTGCAGCAGGGCGGCGAAGGTGTCGGGGCTCCGGTGTCCGCCGAGCGTCTCCAGGCGCAGCCCGCCGCGCCAGCCGAGCACCGTACGGCTCTCCGCGTGGTGGTGTTCGGCCAGCCGCACCTCCTGCCCGGGCAGTGCCGAGCGCCTGACCTGGGCCAGCCCGGTGAGGGCCTCCTCCAACCAGGGGGCGGCCAGGGCCGGCGGCGCGAATCGGGCCACGGCACCCACCGCACCGCTGCCGCCGACGATCCCGCCGCCGGAGCGGTGCACGGCGCCGAAGAGGCGCCGGGGGCTGGGCCAGATGTGCGGGATGCGTTCACCGGTGGTGTCCCGCGTGGTCATCACCACGGGTGTCCAGGTGCGCACGTCGGCGGCGCGCACGGCGACCGGGCCGCGCTCGGCGGTGAGCATCTCGGTGTAGGGGGTGTCGAAGGTCCGGGTCACCGAGAGGGGTTCGAGCACGTGGTCGCCGACGCGCTGGGCGACACCGACCAGCTCCCCCGGGTCCAGGGGCGCCGGGTTCTCGTCGTCCAACCAGGTGAGCGTCCAGTGGTGGAGCCGGTCGCCCAGGGGGCGGGGCCACCCGTTCATCGCCCAGCGTTTGGGCGCGGCGTGCTCGGAGGCAGGGTGGGGCCACCAGCGGTTGAGCAGCCCGTGGCAGTCCTCCGGCCGGATCGGTCGCGCCGTGTCCGCCCGGTCCCGCAGGACCAGGGTCCACCGTCTGGGCACCGGACATCACCCCTTCACGTGATCGTGACGGCGGTGGGCCACCGCCGTGCTCGGTTCGCCGGGGACTCCTCTCGGACAGTCCCGCACTGGAGTCCCTCTCGGACAGTCCCGCCCACCCGTACCCTCCGGGGCTCCGGTTCCCAGGCTCCCCGGCTCTCGTGCGTCCCCGTTGTTCAGGAGCCCTCCGCCAGCTCCAGCAGGCGCAGGACCGTGCGCCAGTTGCGGGCGGTGACCTCCCCCGGGCAGTGCCGTCCGACCACGGCGGGCAGCTTCGCCCCGCGCACACCGCGCTCGTGGTGGGTGAACACCTCCGTGGGGGTGACGGCGATGCGCTCGCCGGGGTGGGTGGCCGGGTCGATCGCGGACAGCGCGGCCGTGTCCACGGGCTCGGAGCAGAACAGCACCGTGAACACCGACGGGTCGGCCACGGGCAGGGGGTTGGCCGCCACCACGGCGCGGAGCTGGTCCAGGGTGCGCACCATCACGGGCACATCGAACCCGAACCGGTCGCGGACCGCCCCGCGGACGAGCGCGCCCACGGCCTCAGGGTCGCCCTCCTCCGAGGTGAGGACGGCGTTCCCGCTCTGGATGTAGGTGGCCACGTCGGTGTGGCCGAGTTCGGACAGCGCGGCCCGCAGTTCGGCCATGGGCAGTTTCCGGTGCCCGCCGACGTTGACCCCGCGCAGCAGCACGATGTGTCTGGTCATACCGGCCATGGTGCCCGAGACCCATGACAGTCGGTCGCTTGTCCCTCCTCGGGTTCAGGGACACAATGACTTGCCAGCACTCACCCCAGTCGAAGCGGAGGGGACGCATGCCCCGTCTGAGCCACACCCTCGACCTGTCACCCCTGGACAGGGAGGACCTGCGCCGGTCGGTCGAGGGCATCCACCGGGTCCTGCGCAGCTGCCGCTTCGACGAGGACGGCTACCTGCTCGCCCTGGCCGAGGAGGAGGTGGAGCGTCTGGACCGCCGGGCCGTGGAGCTCGGCGTGGTCGACGCCGAGCTCCACCGCGAGCGGAGCGAACGGGCCGAGGCGGAGGAGCGGGAGCGGAAGGCGGAGTGGGAGCGGACGCTGGCCGATCTGCAACGGGACACGGACGAGCTGAACCGGACCATCGCCGAGCTGAACGAGGAGCTCGGCCTGCCGCCCGAAAAGGAGGAGAAGGCCGCGGACGAACCGGAGCCCGAGGAGGAGGCCGAGCCGCGCACGCAGCTGCGCCTGCTCTCCGGTGCCCACCTGGCCCCCGGCAGCCACTACCTGCTCAACGAGCTGGACCTGGACGAGCACCCCCTCATCGCCGAGGAATACGACGGGTGGCTGGGCACCGACATCACCGTCGGCTCCTGGAGCGAGGCGGGCGTGTGCGCACTCGACTTCGCCATGCGTGACGTCCCCGACCAGCGAGCCGACGGCGGCGCCGAGGGCGGTCCACCGCCGCCGTCGACCTCGGGACGCCTCGAGCACGACCGCGGCGCCGAGGTCCTCACCCTCACCGCCACCCTGCGCTTCCCCGCGTCGAGCGCGTTCGTCCGGTGGGGTTCGCGCCTGCTCACGGTGGGCGTCACCGCCCGGGTGGACCTGCCCGGGTGGTACGCGTCGCTAAACGGGGCGGACGTGCCGGCCCCGGTCCGGCTCGAGGTGGAGCACCCGCTGGCCAGGGCCCTGGCCGAGGTCCGCCCGGAGCTCGGCGCCCAGCGCCGCTGGTCGGTCGACGGCACCCTGGACGTGCGCGGCAAGGGTCTGTCCCGCCCGATCGTGGCGGTCGCCGCCTGGGCGCTGCGGCGGTCCCTGCACCGCTCCGAGGACTGGTCCTTCCAGGAGCAGGTCGCACAGGTCGAGAGCGCGTGGGAGGAGGCCGCCCGCGGACTGCACGCGTTGCCGGCCCTGCTCGACGAGGTGGCCGAGTCGCTGGAACGGGCGGGCGGGACCGGGGTCAGTCGCGGTCGGCACCCCAACCGGTGAGGGAGCGCACCCGGAGTTCGGTGAAACGGGCGCTGTTGCGTTCCGGGGACAGCAGGCTGCCGATGACCGCGCAGGCGAACCCGATGGGAACCGCGACCAGGGCCGGGTTCTCCATGGGGAAGAACTGGATGTCGATCCGGGCCGGCAGCATGGACAGGTTCTCTCCGGTGACCGGGTCGGTCCTGCCCGACATCACCGGGGAGAACAGCATCAGCAGCAGGGTCGCGGACAACCCGCCGTAGATCCCCCACTCCACGCCCTTGGTGTTGAAGCGGCGCCAGAACATGGTGAGGACGATGACGGGCAGGTTGGCGGCGGCCGCGATGGCGAAGGCCAGCCCCACCAGGAAGGCGACGTTCTGCCCCTGGGCCTGCACCGCCAGGACGATGGAGACCGCGCCGATCACACAGGCGGAGAAGCGGGCCACGCTCACCTCCTGGGACTCGCGCGGGCGCCCCCACATGAGGATGTGGCCGAACAGGTCGTGCGCGATCGAGGAGGACGAGGCCAGGGTGAGGCTGGCGATGACCGCGAGGATGGTGGCCAGCGCCACCGCGGAGATCAGCGCGAGCAGCACGGCGGCGCCCACCGGGCCGGCGGTCAGCCGCCCCAGCTCCTCGGCGAGCAGGGGGACCGCGGAGTTGCCCGAGGGGTCCAGGGACATGATGCGCTCGGACCCCACGAGGGCGGCGGCGCCGAACCCCAGGGCGAGGGTCATGAGGTAGAAGGCGCCGACCATGACGATGGTGCGGTTGACCGAGGAGCGGGCGGCCCGGCCGTCGGTCACCGTGTAGAAGCGGATGAGGATGTGCGGCAGGGCGACCGTGCCCAGGACCAGCGCCAGACCCAGGCTGATCAGGTCCATCTTGTTGAAGAAGGTCTGTGTCGCGTCCCCGGGCACCTCGACGCCCAGGCGCAGTCCGGGTTCGAGGAAGGCCTGTCCGCGTCCGCTGGCCTCGGCCGCACCGCTGAGCAGGGCTCGCGGGTCGAAGGAGAACAGGGCCAGCACCATGGCGGTGAGCAGTCCGGTGGCGGTGAGCAGCACCACGGCCTTGATGATCTGCAGCCAGGTGGCCGCCTTCATCCCGCCGTACATGACGTAGACGATCATCAGCACGCCCACCAGGACGATGGCGCCGGTGCGGGCCTGGTCCGCGCTCAGCCCCAGGAAGGTCCCGCCGTCGTGCAGGCCGAGCAGCACCGCGACCAGGGCGCCAGCCCCCACCATCTGCGCCACCAGGTAGAACACGCACACGGTGACCGTGGAGACGGTGCAGGCCAGCCGGACGCGCATCCTGCGCATGCGGAAGGCCGGCAGGTCGGCCATGGTGAAGCGGCCGGTGTTACGCATCAGCTGGGCCATCGGCAGCACCAGCAGCCAGGCCACCAGGAAGCCGATCGAGTACAGGAAGCCGTCGTAGCCCTGGAGGGCGATCATCCCGGCGATGCCGAGGAAGGAGGCGGCGGACAGGTAGTCGCCGGTGAGCGCGAGCCCGTTCTGGGTGCTGGAGAAGCCGCGGCCGCCCGCGTAGAAGTCGACGGCGCCCTTGGTGGTGCGCCGGGCGCGGATGGTGATGGCCAGGGTGACCAGGACGAACAGCGCGCACAGGCCGATGGTCCAGGCGTGCGCGACCCCGAACTGGCCGCCGAGCGCACTGCCCAGGCCCGCCGCGCTGCCCTGGTGGAGGGTGGCGGTGCCCATCAGCCGACCACCCGTCCGTCGGCCGTGTCCTCGGCCCGGGCGTGGTCGCGGATCTCCTCGGCCAGCGGGTCGATGGAACGGACGGAGAAACGACCGAACGCCCAGGCGAGCACGAAGGTGAGCAGGAACTGCCCGACCCCCATCACCAGGGCCACGTTGACGGAGTCGACGATCTGCACGCTCATGAAATCGCGCGCGTAGGCGGAAAGAAGAAGATAGGAGAGGTAACTGAACAAGAAGGTGCCGACCAGCGCACCCGCTTGAAGTGCGAACCTCCTACGGAGTTTCACAAAACGCGGGTCGACGGACATGCGTTCACAGGCGTGCGCCATATCCGCCTCCGCCCGGACGCGGGCCGCTCTCCCGCCCCCGGCCCGGAACGGTTCCCCGGCACCGTCACCACGCCTTCTGGACGTGCCTTCCATGTACTCGACCACGGCCATCCCCCCGAACACGGAAAATCCTCCCCGCGCACGCGGGGCCCTTGTGCCTGTCGCCGAATCCGCTCCCCAACGGACCACGGCCTTTCCCTCGGCGCGCGCCGGCAAGGGCGCGTCGGCCGGTTTCCCGGGACGGCTCGTCCCCTCGTCGGACGCTCTCCCATCCCGGGGTGGCCATCACACTAACGACACACCCCGCACCGTGTTCACCAAATTCACAAATCGGCTGGAACAAATACGGGCACCGAGAACAGGAAAAGGGACAGAAGGCGTTTCCGGGGCGCGGCCCGGGCCGAACAGCGGCCACTGCAGCGACCGGGATCACAGCACCCGACCCGAACGGACCACCTGGTCATCAGGCCACACGCGGCACAGGACGGCGCAGCGACCCCTCCGACTTCGCTAGGCTTCGGGGCGACCCCGCCCCATCACGGAAACCGGGCTCATCACCCGTTTCCGCGTTCGTACACGTGTATGATTACGGGGTCCGCACAGTTCACGCGATACCGAAGGGAAATCCCCGCCGTGGTCACCGAGGTCTTCACGCGCAAGTACTGCGATCCCCACGCCGTCCGCGAGGAGAAGGTCGAGGCGACTGAGGTCATTCAGTTCGCCTGGGAGGGCGCTGTCCGCGAGGTCGACGCCTGCGAGGAGTGCTTCAAGGAGCACGAGACCCGCTACGAACCCCTCGTCGACTACTCGCGTCCGGTGAAGAAGCGCCGCGTCACCAAGAAGACCGCGTCCGCTGCCACCGACAAGTCCGAGAGCTCCGACTCCGACGCGGACAGCGACGACAACTAGGGCCTGTTTTTCTGGATGCTTTCGCTCGTGTCGGCGGAGCCGACATCGAGCGAGCGGCCGTCCAGGCAATCTCTCGCAAGACGATGAGCGAGGTCAGCCTGGGTTTGGCTGTCCGAGTGACATCGGCGCAGCGAGAGGCCGCCTGGTGGCCGCGAGCGCGGAATGATCCAAAAAACAGGGCCTAGGTAGTCCGCACGGACCCACGGGACCGTGCGAGAGCGGCCTCATCGCGTCAACCGCGAAACGGGGGTCGGCGGCACCCCCGGTGGCCGCCGACCCCCGTTTCCGTGTCCGCCGCCCGGGGCCGGGGCGGACACCGGGCACCTACGGGGTGCGGAAGAGCTTGCGGTTGACGAACTCCGCCATGCCGTACTCCCCCAGCTCCCTGCCCACACCGGACGCCTTCACCCCGCCGAACGGCAGGTCGGCCTGGGTCCGCGACGGCGCGTTGACCGACACCATGCCCGTGTCGAGACGGTCCCCGACTGCCAGGGCCGCGTTCTCGTCCGCCCCGAAGACGACACCGCCCAGACCGTAGGGGGTGTCGTTGGCCAGAGCGACCGCCTCGTCCACGGAGCCGACACGGTGGACCACGGCGACCGGACCGAAGATCTCCTCCCGGTAGGCGCGTGTGCCGGGCGCGACACCGGTGAGCACCGTGGGCTCCACGAAGGCGCCCTCGCGGTCGGGCCGACCGCCGCCGGTCAGAACGGTCGCACCGTGGGCGACGGCGTCCTCCACCTGCCCGACCACGTGCTGTGCGGCCGCCTCCGAGGACAACGGGCCGAGGTCGGTGCCCTCCTGGCCGGGGTCGCCGACCCGCAGGGCCGCGACCCGCTCCACGAACGCCGCCACGAAGGCGTCGTACACCTCGTCCAGCACGACGAACCGCTTGGCGGCCGTGCACGCCTGGCCCGCGTTGCCCATACGCCCGACCACGGCGGCGTCCGCCGCACGCTCCGGGTCGGCGTCGGCCAGCACGATGAACGGGTCGGACCCGCCCAGCTCCAGGACGGTCTTCTTCATCGCCCGCCCCGCGAGCTCGCCGACGGCCCGGCCCGCCCGCTCCGAACCGGTGAGCGAGACCCCCTGCACGGCCGGGTGGCCGATGATCCGCGCGACCTGCGCCTCGGTGGCGTACAGGTTGGTGTAGACGCCCTCGGGCAGCCCGGCGTCGGCGAACAGCGCCACGATCGCCGCGGCCGACTCGGGGCAGCTCGGCGCGTGCTTGAGCAGGACGGTGTTGCCGAGCGCGATGTTGGGCGCCGCGAACCGCGCCACCTGGTAGTAGGGGTAGTTCCACGGCATGATGCCGAGCAGGACGCCGATCGGCTCGGTTCGCACGGTCGCTGAGCCCTCGGCCACGTCCAGGGGGCGGTCGGCGGTGAACGCGGCCGCGTTCTCCGCGTAGTAGTCGTGGATGTCCGCGCACAGGTCGACCTCGCCGAGCGCCTCGGCGGTGGTCTTGCCCATCTCGCGGGTGATGATCGCCGCGAGGTGGTGGCGGCGCTCTCGCTGGAGCCCGGCCACGGCGGCCAGGAAGCGCGCCCGCTCCGCGACCGGCCTGCGACGCCAGCTCCGGAAGGCCTCGGCCGCTCCGTCGACGGCGGCGTCGACCTCGGTGTCCGTGGCGGTGGGGAAGCGTCGGACCAGACGGTTCGTGGTCGGGTCGACGACGGCGTACTCGGTCACGCGCGGTCCTCTCCGGGGACGTAGGGGGTGGCGGGGCCGAGCTCGCCCGCGCCCAGGCGGCGGGTCACATCGGTGAGCAGGGTCAGTCCCGCGATCAGGTCGGCGTCCTCGGTGTACTCGCCCACGTTGTGCGAGACGCCGCTGACGGAGGGGACGAAGAGCATCACGGTGGGTACGTGCTCCTTCATGTTGATCGAGTCGTGCCCGGCCACGGTCATGATCGGCTCGCTGCTCAGACCGAGCCGCTCGGCGCTGCTGCGGGCGAGGTCGACTCCGGAGGGCTGGTAGGGGTTCACGCCCCAGGCGTGGGACAGGTGCCGCTCCACGGTCACACCGGTCTCGGCCTCGATCTCGGCGACGCGCTCCAGCAGCAGCTCGTTGGCGCGGGCCAGGACGTCCTCGTCGGGTGAGCGCAGGTCCAGCAGCAGCTCGACCCGCGAGGCCACGACGACCGGGGAGTTCGGGTAGACGTCCAGCTTCCCGACTGCGGTGTGCAGGACACCGGGGAACCGGTCCGCCAGCTCGCGGGCGGCGACGACGAGCAGGGAGGCTCCCAGGAGCGCGTCCCGGCGGTCCGGCATCACGGTCGCACCGGAGTGCGCCTGCTCTCCGCGGACGGTGATCTCGTACTTGCTGGCCGCCCAGGAAGCGCTGACCAGCCCGATCGAGGAGCCGGAGTCCTCCAGGACCCGGCCCTGCTCGATGTGGATCTCGGCGCAGAAGACCGCCTCGGGGCCGTCGCCGTCCCCGAGGAAGCCGGTGGGCGCCAACGCCTCGGCCACGGTGGTCCCGGTCCGGTCGCGAGTGGCGAGAGCGGTCTCCAGGCCGAGCCGGCCCGTGTACACGGCGCTGCCCATCATGGACGGCTCGAACCGGGAGCCCTCCTCGTTGAACCAGTTGACCACGGCCAGGTTGTGGACCGGCGGGGACGCGGGGTCGGGCTCCTCGGACGCGACGCGGAACACGGCGTGCGCCGCGGCGAGCACCCCGTAGGCCCCGTCGAAGCGCCCCGCGGTGGGCTGGGAGTCCATGTGGGAGCCGACGACGACGTAGGGGGCTCCGGGAACGCGCTCGAGCAGCCCGAACTGGTTGCCGATCCGGTCGTAGACCACGCGCAGGCCGTTCTCCTCGAGGAGGTCGGCGAACCAGCGGCGCTGGGCGTTGTCGGGTTCGGTGGCGGCCTGGCGGTCGACGCCGCCCTCGGGGGTCGCCCCGAAGGTGCTCATGGTCGCGAAGTCGTCGAGGAAGCGCTGGTCGTCCTCGTTCCGCGCCGGGGTCGGCGCGGCGGTCGGTCGGCTGGTGGGCATGGGTCGTCCTCTGTTCGAACGGTGGGACCGGACACGGGTGGTCAGGACACGGACGGGGACCGGACCCCGGGGTCCTGCCGCAGGTGCAGGACCGCGGGCCCGCCGCTCTCCCGGGCGCGCTGCAGGGCCTTGCGGAAGTCCGCGGTACCGGACACCGTCTCCCCGTACCCGCCGAAGGAGCGCGCCAACGCGGCGAAGTCGGGGTTGGTGAGACCGGTCCCGGAGGGCCGTCCCGGGTAGTGCCGTTCCTGGTGCTCGCGGATGGTCGCGAAGACGCCGTTGTCCACGACGATCGCGACGAACGCCGCTCCGTACCCGACCGCGGTGGCGATCTCCTGGCCGTTCATGAGGAAGCAGCCGTCCCCGGCCACGGAGACCACCTGGCGTCCGGGGTGGACCAGGGAGGCGGCGACGGCCGCCGGGATCCCCATCCCCATGGCCCCGTTGCGAGGAGCGAGGAGCGAGTGGCCGGAGCGGTGCTCCAGGTACCGCGCGGGCCAGATCGCGTGGTTGCCCGCGCCGTAGGTGATGACGGCGTCGTCGTCGAGTTCCTCGCGCAGCACGGCCATGACCGCGGTGAGGTCGACGAAGCCGTGCTCCTCCTCCGCCTCCGTGCGGGCGCCCGTGTCGGCCCGGTCGTCCTGTGCGGGGGTGGAGAAGGCTTCGTGGGCGGCGCGGGCCCGGGCCAGGCGTGCGGGGTCGTGCCGGAGGGGTTCTCCCCCGGCCTCGGTGAGCGCGGCGACGAACTCGGCGGGGGCGGCGACCACGTGCTGGTCGAGGCGTCCGCTGTGGCCGAGCGGCTCACCGGGGAGCACGAGGACCGTCTCGGCTCCGCCTCCCAGGGTGTAGCCGTCGCTGAGCACGTCGGTGCGCGACGTGCCGACGAACAGGGCCAGGTCGGCGTCGTCGAACAGGGCGGCCGCGGCGTCGGAGCGCCCGTATCCGAGCGCGCCGGCGTAAGGGCTCTCCACATCCGCCAGGCGGTGGGGCACGGCGTCGTAGGCGCGGAAGTCGGCCAGTACCGGGACACGGCGCTCGGCGGCCCAGGCCATGAGGGCCGCACCGGCCTCGTCGGTCCAGCTCTCGCCGCCCACCACGACGACGGGGCGCTCCGCCCGGTCGACCCTGGCGACGACGTCGGCGACCGCCTCGGCGGAGGGCCGCCCGGTCGTGGCCACGCGCGGCTCCACCACGGAGGAACCCGGTACACGGACTCGGATGACGTCCTCGGGCAGACCGATCACGACCGGTCCGGGGCGGCCCGAGCGCGCCGTGTGGACCGCCTCGGACACCACCCGCGCGGCCGAGGCCGGGTCGTCCAGCGTGACCACCCTCTTGGCGGTGCTGCCGAACCACCCCGTGAGGTCGAACTCCTGGAAGGACTCCCGGCCCCGGTCGGCGACGGGGATCAGCCCGACGAACAACAGGAGCGGGGTGGCGTCCTGGTACGCGGTGTGCACGGCGATGAAGGCGTTGGCCGCACCCGGCCCCCGGGTGACCATGGCCACCCCCGGCAGCCCGGTCAGCCGTCCCTCCGCCAGCGCCATGAAACCGGCGCCTCCCTCGTGGCGCGTGACCACGGTGGTGATGGCGGAGTCGTGCAGTCCGTCGAGGACGTCGAGGTAGGACTCTCCGGGCACCCCGTACACGCGCTCGACGCCCTCGTGTTCGAGCTGGGCGACGATGAGGTGGCCCGCGGAGCGGGGAGCGTCCGTGTGCGCGGGATCAGTGGTGGGCATCGTGTGCGGGATCCTTCTGGGTGGTGTCGGGGTGGTGGTGCCGCTGGTGTCGGGGCGGCGGGCCGGTGGTGCGGGGTCAGAGCGCGAGGAGCCCGTCGAGGGGTTCCCCCGCGCGGATACGGGTGAGGAGTTCCGGTTCGGCCAGGTCGGAGCGGCGGGCGTCGTCGGCCAGGGAGGGGTCGAAGGTGTCGGGGTCGAGCACGAGGAGTCCGTTCTCGTCGCCCAGGACGAGGTCGCCGGTGCGCACGCGCGTACCGCCGACGGTGACGGGCGCGCCGACCCCGTCGGCGGCGGTGCCCAGCCGCTTGGTCGTCAGGCAGGTGGTGCCCCGGGCGTACACGGCCAGACCGCTCTCCCGGAGGGCCGACAGGTCGGTGACGGGGCCGTCCACGACGATGCCCGCACCGCCCCGGGCGCCCACGGCGGCGGCCGTGACGGCCCCGATCGGCGCGTGCAGTCCGCCGGCCACCTCGATCACCAGGACCCCTCCCCGCGCGAGGCCGACCACGGCCCGGTTGACCGCGAGGGCGTCGGGTTCGGCGAGGCGCACGGTGTGCGCCACCCCGGCCAGCCGCGGGACCGGTGTGAGGCTCCGGACCCCGGGGTCGCAGAACCCCTCCTCCAGCACGTGCCCGAGGGTCGGGATCTCGACGTCGGCGAGGGTGTCGAGGAGCGCGGCCGCCCGCGCGCCGCGGTCAGCCACGGGGCTCACCGCCCCCGCGGCCCGGCCGACGGCCCTCGGCCTCCTCGGCCACGACGGCCACGCAGTCGATCTCCAGGGCCACGCCCCACAGGGAGACGCCCACGGTCGTACGGGCCGGGAGCGCGTCCCCGAACACCTCTCGGTAGACCCGGTTGTAGGTGTCGAGCTGTTCGGGGTCGGTGAGGTAGCCGTTGACCTTGACCACGTGCCCGAGTGAGCTCCCGGCGGCCTCCAGGACGGCGCGGAGGTTGTCGAGGGCCCGGGTGAGCTGCGCGGCGAAGGTGTCCGGAGCGGTGCCGGAGGCGTCCACGGGCAGCTGCCCCGAGGTGTACACGAAACCGTTCGCGACCACCGCGTGGGAGAACGGGCCCACGGGTGCGGCCAGCCCTTCGACCGTGTCAATGCGGGTGGGGGTCACGGTCACACCGTCCTTCGCTCGGAGCCGCCCTCGGCACCGCTCTGGTCGGCGGGGTCCACCTCCGCCTCGTCGAACCGGCTGCCGCCGGCGATGGAACGCAGGAGGAGGAGCGCGCCGAGCGAGAGCAGCGAGGTGGCGACGATGTACCAGGCGACGGAGGAGCTCTGCCCGGTCAGGGACAGCAGCCACACCGTGACGGCGGGGGTGGCGGCGGAACCGAGGAGCCCGGAGAGCATGTAGGCCACGGACAGGCCGGAGTAGCGGATCTTGGAGCCGAACTGCTCGGCGAGGAAGGTCGCGATGGGGCCGTAGTTCGCGGAGAAGGCCAGCATCATCAGCGTGTAGGCGGCGAAGAGGAGCGGGACCGAGCCGGAGTCGAGCATCCAGAAGAACGGGAAGGCGAGCAGCACCTCGGCGGCCACACCGGCGAGGATGACGGGCTTGCGGCCCAGCCGGTCGGAGAGCCGTCCGAAGAAGGGGATGGCCGCGAAGGCCAGGACGCAGGCGACCAGCACCGCCCAGAGCATGAGGTCCTCGGAGTGCCCCAGTTCGGTGGTCCCGTAGTTGACCCCGGAGGTGACCAGGAGCGTGAACGTCGACCCGGTGGACAGGGTGGCCACACCGCCGAGCAGTACCTGCTTCCAGTAGTGGCGCATCAGGTACGCGAAGGGGAGCTTGGCCTTGGCGCCCCGGTCCTTGACCTGCTGGAAGCTGGGGGTCTCCTCGATGTGCAGACGGATGTAGATGCCCACGCCCACGAGCAGTGCGGAGAGCAGGAACGGCACGCGCCAGCCCCAGTCCAGGAAGGCGTCGTGGTCGACCGAGGCCAGGACGGCGAGGAAGGCGAGGTTGGCCAGAAGCGTGCCCGCCGGGACGCCGACCTGCACGAGCGAGCCGTACCAGCCGCGTCGGTGGACGGGGGCGTGCTCCACGGTCATGAGCACCGCGCCGCCCCATTCACCGCCGAGGGCCAGGCCCTGGATGAGCCGCAGTGTGAGCAGCAGGAGCGGGGCCGCGACACCGATGGCGCGGTAGTCGGGGACCAGGCCGATGGCGACGGTGGCCACGCCCATGGTGATGAGCGAGATGAGCAGCATCGACTTGCGGCCGAGCCGGTCGCCGAAGTGCCCGAACAGGACCGCGCCCGCGGTACGTGCCACGTAGGCGGACGCGAAGGTCAGGAAGGCCAGGATGGTGCCGACGGCTCCGTCGAGGTCGGGGAAGAAGACCCGGTTGAAGACGAGGGCGGAGGCGGTGCCGACGAGGAAGAGGTCGTACCACTCGACGGTGGTACCGATGACGCTCGCGGTGGCGATCTTCCGCATCTTCGCCGGTTCGAGTCGGGCGGAACCCGAAGAGGGGCCCACGCCGGTGGGAGTACTGGGGTTTGCTGTCATGGGGGTCTCCGGTTGAGCTGTGGAAACAGCACGTCTGTCAGGAATCATGGTGATCGTGTGACAGGTGGGGAGCAATCGGCATTCACACACGCTCTTCACCGCTGACCTGTGCAGATGCACAGCTCCCTGGCGGCGCGGGGGTCAGCTCCGGGCGCCGGATCGCCACGGAAACCCCTGGGCAGAGGGATCTCCGGTCAAGGCTCCGGCTGACAGCGGCTTTCCGCTCATGGCGTTTCCGCCATGTCGCGCGGGGGTGACGATTCCGGAGGCGACCCGTGAGCGGGCGGGACGGTCGACGGCCCCGTCCGAACACGCGGGACGGGGGCCGGCGACACCCCCCAGTGGCCGCCGGCCCCCGCGTTCGCGTCCGCCCTCGGGCGGAGTGCCCTCGGACGGGTTCCCTCAGACGGGACCCATCAGGCGCGCCACCTGACCGCCGCGGCGGCCCTCGGCGCCGAGCCCGCCCTGGACCGCTGCCGCCACCGGCAGCCGGGCGTGCACGTACACGCCCTCCTGGGTCTGGATCGAGGCGCCCAGACGGCGCATGATCCGCAGCATCCCGTTGTTGGCGAGCGTGGTCTCGGCGCGCACCTCGGCCAGTCCCCAGTCGGCGGCGATGACCGTGAGCGCGCGGGTCAGGGCGGTGCCCACACCGCTCCCCTGCCAGGAGTCCTCGACCAGGAAGGCGATCTCGCCCACCCCGGGATCCAGGG
This sequence comes from Nocardiopsis ganjiahuensis DSM 45031, assembly GCF_000341085.1. Classification (GTDB taxonomy): domain Bacteria; phylum Actinomycetota; class Actinomycetes; order Streptosporangiales; family Streptosporangiaceae; genus Nocardiopsis; species Nocardiopsis ganjiahuensis. The sequence continues at coordinate 195,548 of NZ_ANBA01000020.1, forward strand.
TGTACATCAGGTGGCCCAGGGCGATCGGCTCCTCCCGGCCCTGCGGGCGCACCGCGACGGTCAGGCCGCGTTCGGCGTCGCAGAACACCCTGAGCATGTGCGGCCCCAGCTCGCTGATCCCGGCGAAGTAGCGGTTGCGCAGGGTGTCCGGCGTGCAGCGGCGGTGCAGCTCGCTCAGGGCCGGGGCGTCGGTCTCCCGGACCTGGCGCAGGGAGAGCCCCACGCCTTCGGTGGTGCGGATGACGCGGTCGGTGGGCACCGGGCCGGTGGAGGGCATCACCGAGCGCACCAGCGCCTCGGCCCGGCTCGACTCGGTCCAGGTGAAGGGGTGCGAGGCCCGGTCGACCAGGACCCCGCGCAGCGGCCCGACCGGGACCAGCATCGAGGTGCCCCCGTCCACGTCCCCGGCGGTCAGGTTGGTCCACCGGGCGCCGTCGGCGAGCAGCAGCTCGGCCAGGGCCTCGGGGAGCCGGTTGGGGTGGGAGCGCAGTCGCGCGGTGAGCAGCAGGGCGCGGGTGACGTCGTCGCCGACCTCGCGCCGCTGGGCGGCGACGGCCGTCACGGTACCGGCGGGGCACTGTTCGGCCAGCGCTCTGACCGCGGCGCCGTGGTTGCCGGGGATGTCCACGACGAACTCGTCGACCACACCGGTGACGTCGGTGTGGATGGCCAGTCCCACGATGTTCCCGCCGTGTTCGGCGAGGGTGCCGACGACCCCCGAGAGGCTGCCGGGGCGGTCATCGACCGCCGTGCGGATACGCCACAGACTCATGGGCCGAACCTCCTGGGGAGAAGGTGCTCCCTCCGCCGCGCCACGGCGCTGTGTCGCGGCGGAGGGTCGCGCACCGACGTGGTTCCCACTGTGGGGGTCCGAGGTTTCGCGAAGGTTAGGTGCCCGTTGAGTTCGGGGTGCCGTCCGGAGAAGTCCCGTGACTCCGCGTGTCACCGACGGCCGCGGGGTCTCCGCGCCGGCCCCTCGGACTCACGTGGCCTCGCCGCGCCCCGGTCGCAGGACCGAGGCGGGGGGCAGCTCTCCCGAGGCCAACCGGTGGGCGATGTCGCTGAGCCCGGTGTGCCGGGCCCGCGCGAACCGGCGCAGCGCCTGGAAGGCCTGCTCCATGTCGAGCCCTCCGGCGTGGGCGAGGAGCCCCTTGGCCTGTTCGATGGTGATCCGGCTGTTGAGGGCGCCCTGGAGCTGTTCGGTGAGGACCTCGCCGTGGCGGATCATGCGTTCCTGGAGGATGCCGATCGTGGCGATGTCGGCGAGCGCCCTGGCGACCTTCACGTCGTCGGACGACAGCGCTCCGGGATGCTGGTTGAACAGGTTCAGCGTGCCGATGAGGTCGCCGCGCAGGCGCAGCGGGACGGCGTGCACGGCCCGGAACCCCTGCTCCACGGCCTGGGGTGTGAAGACCGGCCAGCGGCCCCGGGCGGTGGACAGGTCGGCCACCGCGACCGTCTCACCGGTGCGGAAGGAGTCGACGCAGGGGCCCTCGTCGGCCTGGAGCTGGAAGAGCTCCAGCAGCCGGGTCCGCTCGTTGGAGGAGGCGACCACTTGCAGGCTCCCCCTCTGGTCGGACAGCAGGAGACCCGCCGCGGAGACGCCCAGGAGGTTGACGCAGTGCGTGGCGAGCTGGTGCAGGACCTCGGGGACGTCGTAGTCGTCGACCAGGGTGTCGGCCAGCTGGACGAAGGCGCCCACCAGGTCCGCCTCGCGCCGCGTTCCCGAAGGTGGTGAGCCGTTCATGGACTTTCCTCTGCTTTCGCTCCGGGTTCGACGGTGCTGTGCTCAGTGCCCTTGCCGCTCGGCGCCCTTGCCGCCGCACCGCTCGGTGTGCTGGAGGCGTCGGCCGCCGCGGCCCCTGTCCGTGCTGTCACGTCCGCTCCTCAGAGTTCGATGTCGGTCGGGACGATCCGGCCGGAGACCAGGTCGTCGGCGATCTCGTCCACCATGCGGCCGACCGAGAACGCGTGGGCCCGAAGCCTGGCCAGCGCCTGCTCCGCGGACACACCCAGCCCCGAGATCAGCATTCCCGTGGCCTGGTGGACCTGGGCGCGCTCCGGGGGCAGGCCCACGACCCACTCCCCGTCGAGCGAGTCCATCCGCAGCGCCGGCAGGGCCAGCGTGGCGATGTCCACGACGCGCAGCGCGACGGTGACCTCCTCCGAGGACAGCCACCCCGGATCACGGCGGTACAGGTCCAGGGCCCCGATCGCGATCGCCCCGCGTTGCAGCGGGAAGGCGAAGACCGCCCCGACCGGACAGGCGGCGACCTCGGTGGCGAACACCGGCCAGCGCGCTCCCGGATCGGCGGCCAGGTCGGGGACCAGGACCGGCCTGCGTGTCCGGTAGGCCTCGTAGGAGGGGCCTTCGCCCAGACTCACCTGCAGCCGCTGGATCCGGTCGCTCACCTCGTCGCCGGCGTACAGCGCCTCCCGCGCACGGGCACCGCCCACCAGGGAGATCGAGGCGCCGTCGATCGGCAGCAGCCGGGTGCACGCACGCCCGATCAGGGCCAGCGCCTCCGTTCCGCCGGAACCGTCGCCGATCGACGCGACGACGGCGTCCCACAACCGCCGCAGGGACTCCTCGGAGCTCTCCGGAACACTCACTGGCTGCGCACCGCTTCCTCCTCCTGATCGGTGGAGACGGCCGGGGCCGACATCGTTGGCGCTCGGGAGGGACCGAGGACCGGGGCGGGGCGGGACGGCAAAAGCCTTCGTTCACGAGTCTTGCACGGGTCCCGGCGAAGTGTGGTCGCCTTGCGTGTTCCGTACCGCACGTGCTACGGGTCGAGAGCTCGTCTCTGTGTTCTGCGGTCCTCGCGGTTCCCAGGACACTAAGGTCGGGTGTGCTGCCCCAGAAGACCGGCGGCCGAAAGACTCCTGTCCGACGGCTGAAGAGGGCGACACCCATGAAGACTTTCGTGCACCACATGCCTCCGACCAACCTCGACGATCTGTTGACGCGTACGGGGGCCGGTGACGTGCGGGCCTTCGCGGCCCTCTACGACCGCAACGCGGCCGTCGTTCACGGCCTGGCCCTACGCGCCCTGCGCGATCCCGCGGCGTCCGAGGAGGTCACCCGGACGGTGTGGATCCGGGTGTGGCGCAGGTCCAGCAGTTACGCCCCCGACCAGGGTTCGGCGTTGGCCTGGGTGATGGCGCTGGCGCAGCGCACGGTGGTCGAGCGGCTCCGCTCCCGTCCGCACGGCACCGCCCCCGCCCGGATCGAGTCCGCGACCGCCCAGGCCGCGCCGTCCCCGGGCTCCCACCTCTCGCTCGCCGCGCGACGCCGGGCCGTCCTCCTGGCGTACTACCAGGGGTGCACCTCCGAGCAGATCAGCGCCCTCCTCGGGGTTCCGCACGAGACCGTGGCCACCATGATCCACTCCGGGCTGATGCACCTGCGCGCGCACCTGCGCATGGCCGACCACGGGCCCCGGGGCGCAACGGCCTCCCTGAACACCTCCGTCGACGCGGACAGGTGGTGAGAGGCGCAGGTGAGTACCGACCAGACCTGGGCCGCGCCCACCGTCGAAGGTGTCGAGAACGTCCACCGCGGGGTGGCGCTCGACGAGACCGAACACGCCCGGGAAGCGCTCTTCCGCCGGGGGTGGGACCCGTTCTCGGAAGGCGGTGAGCAGCCCGCGCCCGCCACCGGTCCCTTCGGCGGCGCGGCCGACCACCGGGCACTGGCGACGGCCACGCGCCGGCTGCCCCCCGAGGAGCGCCGCGTCGTCCGGATGCGCCTGTCCGGGCACGATTGCGCCGGCACCATCGCCGACGTCCTGGGCCTGCCCCGGCCCCGGGTCGCCCTGCTCCTGGACCGAGGGCTGTCGCGGATCCGCCACGACCTCCTGACCTGACCACGGGCTTCCCCGCACGTGGGGCGCGCGGTTCTTCGCGGGGCGGGCTCCGCGCGCCCCGAAGGTCCCTCCCCGCCTTCCGGCCCGACCCGCCGTGTCTCACACCGGGGGCGGACCCGGCCGCCCGTCGGGGAGGCCCTCGGGGGTGACCACCTCATCGAGCACGAAGCCGAGGTAGGCCGCTGCCTCCGCACCGCCGGGCAGTACTTCCGGGGTCGCGTGGACGAGCTGTGTGTACCCGAGCCAGGTGGTGAAGGCGAGCAGGGCCTGTCGCCGCGCCCGGCCGGGTGGGACGCCCAGTTCCTCGTAGAGGGCGGCGACGTAGGCGATCCGGCGCTCCGTGATCCGGGAGACGGTGGGAGCGACCAGCGGGTGTGAGGCGGTCGCGAGCAGTGCGACCTCGATCCGGTTCTCCGGGGCCCTGGCCGCCCCGGTGGTCACGTCGCTGAACAGCCGCCGGAGCTTGGCCCGGGCGTCCGGCTCGGCCTCCACGTGCTCGACCACGGCCTCGGTGTGCTCCCGTTCCCACAGCTCCAGCGCGGCCGCCACCAGCGCGTCGCGGTTGGCGAAGTGCCAGTAGAAGCTGCCCTTGGTCGCACCGAGCCGTGCCGCGATCGGCTCCACCGCCACAGCGGGGAGGCCGCCTTCGCTGATCGCCGTGAGGGCCGCACGGGCCCAGTCGTCGGCGGAGAGCCTCCGCCGGGTCTTCTCGTTGGCCATATCCGTACGGTACCGTATGGATTCATACCGTACGGCACCGTACGGTGAGTTCGACGGAGGTCCTCATGGCACTCGTCCGGAACACACACGAACGCGTCGTCGCCGCGCCCACCGAGGTTCTGGGCGAGCTCCTCGCCGGGCTCGGCGGAGACCGGGACCGGCTCTGGCCGAACCCGGCCTGGGAACCGATGCGCCTGGACCGCCCGCTGGCGGTCGGCGCCGACGGGGGCCACGGTCCGATCCGCTACCACGTGGTCGAGTACGAACCCGGGCGCAGGGCCCGGTTCGCGTTCCGCCCGGAGTCGGGGTTCGACGGCTTCCACGAGTTCACGGTCGAGGCCCTGCCCGACGGCGGCACCGTCCTGCGCCACCACGCCGAGGCGGTCCCGCTCGGCCCGACCCGTCTGGTGTGGCCGCTGGTGATCCGCCCGCTCCACGACGCCCTGGTCGAGGACCTGCTCGACAACGCCGAACACGCCGCGACGGGCCGCCGTCCCGACCCCCGGCCCCGGTCACCGTGGGTCCGCCTGCTGCGCGGGGCCAGTCCGCCGCGCGTGCGGGCACGGCCGGTCCCGGAGGCGGCACGGCTCGCCCGCACGGCCTTCGAGCAGGAGGAGGCATCGGACGCCTTCTCCGTGGACCTGAGGCCCGGCACGAGCACCGACCCCCAGGAGTGGGCGGACGCGGTCTTCCGCGACCCGCCCCGGTGGGTGCTGGCGCTGCTCCTGCTCCGCGAGGCGCTGGTGGGGCTGGTCGGCATCGAACGCGCCGGGCGCGGCGCCTTCGACACGATCGCCTCCCGCCCGGGGGAGCTCCTGCTGGGAACCGACTCGGGACACCTGGACTTCCGTGTCTCGGTCCTCGCCGGGGAAGGGGAGGTCACCCTGACCACGGTCGTGCGCCTGCACAACCGGCGGGGCCGGCTGTACTGGGCCGTGGTCCGCCCTCTCCACCCCTTCGTCGTACGCGCCATGATCCGGCGCGCCGCGAACCGGTTGGCCGAGCGCGCCTGGGCGGCGAGGAGCGGGTCGCCGACCCGGTGACCGGGAGACCGGACCGGGCGGCGGGGAGACCCGCCGCCCGGCCGCCGGTCAGGGCCGGCCGGCCACCAGGGCGCCGTCCTTCCACACCGCCGCCACCTGGGGCACACCGGGCCGGTAGGCCAGGTAGAGGTGGTTGGGTGCGTCCAGCAGCGTGAGGTCGGCGCGGGCGCCCGGGGCCAGGTGGCCCACGTCGGTCCGGCGCAGCGCCAGGGCCCCGCCCCTGGTGGCCGACCACACGGCCTCGTCCGGGGTCAGCCCCATGTCGCGCACGCCCACGGCGATGCAGAAGGCCAGGCTGGACGTGAAGCACGAACCCGGGTTGCAGTCGCTGGCCAGGGCCACGATCGCGCCGGCGTCCACGAGCGCCCGGGCGTTCGGGTAGGGCTGGCGGGTGGAGAAGTCCACGCCGGGCAGCAGCGTGGCGACCGTCGGTTCGGGGCGCTCGGCCGCCTGCGCGAGTGCGTCGACGTCCTCGGCCGTCAGGTAGGTGCAGTGGTCGACCGAGGCCGCCCCCAGCTCCACCGCCAACCGGACCCCGGGCCCCTCGCCCAGCTGGTTGCCGTGCACGCGGGGCAGCAGGCCACGCTCGATCCCGGCGGTGAGCACCCGGCGCGAGGCCTCCTCGTCGAAGGCGCCGCGCTCGCAGAACACGTCCACCCAGCGGGCGTAGGGGGCGCAGGCGTCGAGCATGGGCCCGGTGACCAGGTCCACGTAGCCGGCGGGGTCCTCGGCGTACTCGGGGGCGACCACGTGCGCGCCCAGGAAGGTGACCTCGTCGGTGACCCGGGAGGCCACCTCCAGGGAGCGCCGCTCGTCCTCGACCGTGAGCCCGTACCCGGACTTCACCTCCAGGGTGGTGGTGCCCTGGGCGTGCGCCTCGCGGACGAACCGGCGGGCACCGTCGAGGAGTTCGGCGTCGGTGGCGGCGCGGGTCGCGGCCACCGTGGTGCGGATGCCGCCCGCGGAGTAGGGCTGTCCGCTCATCCGGGCGGCGAACTCGCGGCTGCGGTCACCGGCGAAGACGATGTGCGAGTGGCTGTCCACGAAACCGGGCAGCACACAGCGCCCGGCCGCGTCCACGCGCACGTCGGCGGCGGGCGCCTGCGCGCTCGGACCGGCCCAGGCCACCCGGCCGTCCTCGATCACGAGAGCCGCGTCGGTGATCTCCCCGAGCGGCCCCTCCCCCAGGGCGGGGTCGTTGGTGACCAGGGTGCCGATGGCGTCGACGAGGATCGTGCCGGGCACACCGGAAGTGGTTTCGGTCTCGGTCAAAGCAGCTCCTTGATGGCGGCGTCGAGTTCGCGGGCGGTGTCGGGCAGCCGGGTGTGGACCCCGTCACGGACGGTCCACCGCCCGTCCACCATCACGTGGCGCACGTCGGCGGCGGTGGCGGCGAAGACCACGGCGTCGGTGGCGCGTTCGGGGTCGGCACCGGCCAGGCGCACGCTGTCCAGGGACACGTTGACCAGGTCGGCACGGGCGCCGGGGACCAGGCTTCCGGCGTCGTGCCAACCGAGCCCCGCGTGACCGTCGGCGGTGGCGGCGCGCAGCAGCGCCCCGCTGCCCAGGGTGCCCCGCCGGTGGGTGCGCAGGCGCTCGTGCAGCTCCACCGCCCGGGCCTCCTCGAACAGGTCCAGCTGGGCGTGCTGGTCGGTGCCCAGGCTCAGCGGGACCCGGTGCGGGACGGCCGCGAGGTCACCGGTGCGCGGCAGGCCGTCGGCGAGGTCGCGCTCGGTGGTCGGGCACAGGCACACGGCGGACCCGTGCGCGCGGACCGTGTCCACGTCGGCGTCGGTGAGGTGGGTGGCGTGCACCAGCGTGGTGCGTTCGGTGAGCGCTCCGGCCTCGGCCAGCACCCGCACGGGGGTGAGCCCGTGCGCGGCCAGGCAGGCGGCGTTCTCGGCCGGCTGCTCGGAGACGTGGACGTGCAGGGGCAGCTCCCCCGCGTCGGCGAACTCCGCCACCTCGGGCAGATCGGCCCTGGGGACCGCGCGCACCGAGTGCGCCGCGGCTCCGACGCGGGCGTGCGCACCGCTCGGGGTGAACGCGCTGACCCGTTCGGCCCAGGCGCCGACGGTACCGTCACCGAAGCGCAGCTGGGGCCCGGCCAGCGGCTGGTGGACGCCGTCCTCGCCGAGCCCGCCGGACAGGTAGCACACGTCCAGCAGGGTGATCCGGATCCCGGCGTCGGCAGCGGCCGCGACCAGCGCCTCACCCATGGCGTTGGGGTCGCTGTAGCGGTGGCCGCCGGGGCCGTGGTGAAGATAGTGGAACTCGCCCACACAGGCCACCCCGGCCAGGGCCATCTCCGCGTAGGCCGCCCGGGCCAGACGGAAGTAGGAGTCCGGGTCCAGGCGTTCGGCGGCCCGGTACATCACCTCGCGCCAGGTCCAGAAGGACCCGCCGGCGTGCCCCTCCCCGGTGTGCCCGTCGCCGCTGTGGGTCCGTCCGCGCAGCGCCCGGTGGAAGGCGTGCGAGTGGGCGTTGGCCAGTCCGGGCAGGGTGAGCCCGGGCAGGTGTTCGGCGTCGGCCGGAGCCTCGCCCCGACCGATCGAGGCCAGCCGTCCGGCGCCATCCACCTCCAGGACCACCCCGGCTTCGGGGCCCCCTCCCCCGAGCCAGGCCCACTCGCACCAGTACCGGCGGGACCCGGGCGACGGTTGCCCGTTCACGAGACCCCTCCCGGAACGGCGAGCAGGTCCTGGAGGACGTCGGCCAGGGCCAGGACCCCGGCGTGGCTGTCCTCGGGGCGGGCCCACTCCTGCGGCGAGTGCGACACCCCGGTCGGGTTGCGCACGTACAGCATCGCCGTGGGCACGTGTGCGGAGAGCACTCCGGCGTCGTGCCCGGCGCCGGTGGGCAGGATCGGGACCGGCCCGGCGGACTCGGCCGCGCGGGCCCCCACGACCGCCGCCAGGCGGTCGCGCAGGTCGTGGGAGAACTCCACCAGCGGCGTGGTGGACTCGGCCGCCATGGTGTGGGCGACCCCGTGCTCGCGGGCGGTCCGCTCGGCAACCTCGCGCACGCCCTCCACCACCGCGCTCAGGGTGGCCTGGTCGGCGGCGCGGGCGTCCAGCCAGGCGCTGACCAGCGAGGGGATCGCGTTGGTGCCGTTGGGGGTGATCAGGCTCTTGGCCACGGTGGCCCGGGCGCCGTGCTGCTCGGCCAGGGCCCGGGCGGCCAGGATCGTGTGCGCGAACGGCAGCATGGGGTCGTTGCGGTCCTCCAGGCGGGTGGTGCCCGCGTGGTCGGCGCGGCCGGTGAAGTCCATCCGCCACCGCCCGTGCGGCCAGATCGCACCGGCCACACCGACGGGATGGCCGGTGTCCTCCAGGGCCCGGCCCTGCTCCACGTGCAGTTCGACGAACACGTCCAGCCGGGAGAGGAGTTCGGGGTCGGGTCCGACCCCTTCGGGGTCCAGGCCCGCGTCCGCCATGGCCCGCTCCCAGGTGACACCGGAGGCGTCGGTGAGGGCCCGGGCACGGGCGGGACCGATCTCCCCGGTGGTCAGGCGGCTGCCCAGGCAGGGCACCCCGAACCGGCCGCCCTCCTCCTCGACGAACACGCCCAGGACCAGCGGCCGCGCGGGCGTGAACCCGCGCTCGCGGAGTTCGTCCACGGCGGCCAGGGCACTGGCCACACCGAGCGGGCCGTCGAAGGCTCCGCCGTCGGGTACCGAGTCCAGGTGGGAGCCGGTGGCCACGGCCCCGGGGCCGGGCGTTCCCCACCAGGCCCACAGGTTGCCGTTGCGGTCGGTGCGCAGGTCCAGGCCGCGGGCGGCGGCCGCCTCGGTGAACCAGGCGCGGGCGTCGGTGTCGGCGCCCGCCCAGGTGTACCGGTGGTAGCCGCCGCTGTCCGCGGAGCGCCCGACAGGGGCCAGATCGGCCCAGAGCCGGTCGAAACTCACTCGCCCTCCTTCATGGGCACCCGGATGCCGTGGGCGTCGGCCACGCGCTCGGCCTCCTCGTACCCGGCGTCAACGTGGCGGATGACGCCCATGGCGGGGTCGTTGGTCAGGACCCGGTCGAGCTTGGCTGCGGCCAGCTCGGTGCCGTCGGCGACACTGACCTGCCCGGCGTGGATGGAACGGCCCATGCCGACGCCGCCGCCGTGGTGGATGGACACCCAGGAGGCGCCGGAGGAGGTGTTGACCAGGGCGTTGAGCAGCGGCCAGTCGGCGATGGCGTCCGAGCCGTCCTTCATGCCCTCGGTCTCACGGTAGGGCGAGGCCACCGAACCGGTGTCCAGGTGGTCGCGGCCGATCGCCAGCGGGGCCGAGATCTCCCCGGAGGCCACCAGCTCGTTGAAGCGCTGCCCGGCGGCGGCGCGCTCGCCCTGGCCCAGCCAGCAGATACGGGCGGGCAGGCCCTGGAAGGCGACCCGCTCCTGGGCCATGCGGATCCACCGGGTCAGGTGGTCGTTGTCGGGGAACAGGTCGAGGACGGCCTGGTCGGTGCGGGCGATGTCGGCCGTGTCGCCGGACAGCGCGGCCCAGCGGAACGGGCCCTTGCCCTCGCAGAACAGGGGGCGGATGTAGGCGGGCACGAAGCCGGGGAAGTCGAAGGCCCGCGTGAACCCGCCCTCGCGTGCCTCGTCGCGGATGGAGTTGCCGTAGTCGAAGACCTCGGCGCCCGCGTCCAGGAAGCCGACCATCGCCTCCACGTGCGCGGCCATGGACTCGCGGGCCCGGACGGTGAACTCCTCGGGCTTGGCCGCGGCCAGGTCCTTCCAGTCCCCGAACGGCACACCCGACGGCAGGTAGGCGAGCGGGTCGTGAGCCGAGGTCTGGTCGGTGACGATGTCGATCGGCGCGCCGCGGGAGAGGAGTTCGGGGAAGACCTCGGCGGCGTTGCCCAGGACGCCGATGGACAGCGGGCGGCGCTCGTCGCGGGCGCGCACGGCCAGCTCCAGGGCGTGGTCCAGGTTGTCGGCCCGCACGTCCAGGTAGCGGTGCTCGATACGGCGGTCGATCCGGCTGCCGTCGCACTCGACCACGATCGCCACACCGTCGTTCATGGTGACGGCCAGCGGCTGGGCGCCGCCCATTCCGCCGAGCCCGGCGGTCAGGGTGATGGTCCCGGCCAGCGAACCCGCGAACTTCTTGGCGGCCACGGCGGCGAAGGTCTCGTAGGTGCCCTGCAGGATGCCCTGGGTCCCGATGTAGATCCACGAACCCGCGGTCATCTGCCCGTACATGGTCAGGCCCTCGGCCTCCAGGCGGCGGAACTCGGGCCAGTTGGCCCAGTCCCCCACCAGGTTGCTGTTGGCCAGCAGCACACGCGGCGCCCACTCGTGGGTGCGCATGATCCCCACGGGCCTGCCGGACTGCACCAGGAGGGTCTCGTCGCCCTCCAGGTCGCGCAGGGAGGCGGTGATGCGGTCGAAGCTGCGCCAGTCCCGCGCCGCCTTGCCGGTGCCGCCGTAGACCACCAGTTCGTCGGGGTGCTCGGCGACCTCGGGGTCGAGGTTGTTGTGGAACATGCGCAGAGCCGCCTCCTGCTGCCAGCCCTTGGCCGACAGGGTGAGGCCGCGGGCGGCGCGGACGGGGCGTGCAGTGCTCATCGAAATCTCCTCGGAGGGCTGGGGCTAGGCGAGCGGGGTGACGGACTCGGCGGCCGCGACGATCGACCCGTCGGCGACCAGGGCGGCCACCTCCGCGATCTCGGGGGCCAGGTAGCGGTCGGGGCCGGGGCCGGCGACCTTCTCGCGCACGGCGCGCAGCACGGCGCCGGTGGCGGGCCCGGGCTCCAGCGGGGAGCGCAGGTCCAGGGCGCGGGCGGCGGTGAGCAGCTCCACGGCCAGCACGGTGGTGAGCCCGTCGACGGCGCGGCGCAGTTTGCGGGCGGCCGACCAGCCCATGGACACGTGGTCCTCCTGCATGGCCGAGCTGGGGATGGAGTCGACGCTGGCCGGCACGGCCAGGCGCTTGAGCTCGGAGACGATCGCGGCCTGGGTGTACTGGGCGATCATGTGGCCCGAGTCCACCCCGGGGTCGTCGGCGAGGAAGGCCGGGAGCCCGTGGGAGCGGGAGACGTCGAGCATGCGGTCGGTGCGGCGCTCGGCGATCGACGCGGTGTCGGCGACCGCGATGGCCAGGAAGTCCAGCACGTAGGCGACCGGCGCCCCGTGGAAGTTGCCGTTGGACTCCACACGGCCGTCGTCGAGCACCACCGGGTTGTCGATGACGCTGTCCAGTTCGCGCCCGGCCACGAGCAGGGCGTGGGACAGGGTGTCACGGGCGGCCCCGGCGACCTGCGGAGCGCAGCGCAGCGAGTAGGCGTCCTGGACACGGTTGCAGTCCGGGCCGCGGTGGGAGGCGACGATCGGCGAGTCCGCGAGCATCGCGCGCAGGTTGGTGGCGGAGGCGGCCTGCCCCGGGTGCGGGCGCAGGTGCTGGAGCTCCTCGGCGAAGACCCGGTCGGTGCCGAGCAGGGCCTCGACGCTCATGGCGGCGGTGATGTCGGCGACCTTGAGCAGGCGCTCCAGGTCCACGCAGGCCATGGACAGCATGCCCAGCATGCCGTCGGTGCCGTTGATGAGGGCCAGCCCCTCCTTGGCTCCGAGCTCGACGGGCCGGATGCCCGCCTCGGCCAGGGCCTCCCCAGCGTCCTTGAGCTCGCCGTCGGCGTCACGCACCCGCCCCTCGCCCATCAGGGCCAGGGCCACGTGGGACAGGGGCGCCAGGTCACCGGAGCAGCCCAGGCTGCCGTACTCGTGGACGATCGGGGTGATCCCGGCGTTGAGCAGGGCGGCCAGGGTCTCGACGGTGGCCACCTCGACCCCGGTGTTGCCCGAGGCCAGCGTGCGCAGACGCAGCAGCATCAGGGCGCGCACGACCTCGCGCTCCACCTCGGGGCCGGCCCCGGCGGCGTGCGAGCGGATGAGGGAGCGCTGGAGGCGGGCGCGCAGGTCGGGGGCGATGTGCCGGGTGGCCAGGGCGCCGAAACCGGTGCTGATCCCGTAGGCGGGGACCTCGCCCCGGGCGAGCGCCTCGACCTGTTCGCGGCCGTGGCGCACGGCCTTGCGGGTCTCCTCGCTGAGGATGACGTGGGCGCCGTCGCGGGCGACGGAGAGGACCTGGGCCGGGGTGAGCGGAGCACCGCCGACGGGCACGGAAGGAACTGCTGTGGACATGCCCCCATTCGACCCTGTCCGCGACCCCGCCGGAAGTGCCAACACGTGGGTTCTGTCCGAAATACCAGACAGCCGCGCCCGGGCCCTGTGGGAGCATCGGGACATGAGTGTTGTTCCGGCGGCCACGCGCGCGCTGCGGCTGCTTCGTTTCCTGGCCTCGCGGCCCGGGCCCGTGTCGGCTTCGGCGATCGCCAACGGGCTCGGGCTGCCCCGGTCCAGCGTCTACCAGCTCCTCGAGGCGATGGCCGAGGAGGGGTTCGTGACCCACCTGCCCGAGGACCGGCGGTGGGGGCTGGGGGTGGCGGCCTTCGAGATCGGGTCGGCGTACCTGCGCCACGACGGGATCGAGCGGTTGGCCCGCCCCCTGCTGCACCAGCTGACCGAGAGCACCGGGGCCACCGCGCACCTGGGAGTGCTGCACGGCGCGGACACCTTGTACCTGCTCAAGGAGCAGCCGCCGCACGCGCCCACGCTCATCACCGGGGTGGGGGTGCGCCTGCCCGCGCACCTGACCGCTTCGGGGCGGGCGATGCTGGCCCGGCTGCCGCGCGCCCAGGTGCGCGCCCTGTACCCGGACGCGGCGGCGTTCACCGACCGCACCGGTCGGGGGCCCGCCACCCCGGGGGAACTGCGCACGCTGCTGACCGAGGAGCGCCAGCAGGGGTGGGCGATCGAGAGCGGCCAGGTCACCGAGGGCTTCGTCTCGGTGGCGGCGGCCGCGTCGGACCACAACGGGCGCCCCGCGGCGGCGATCAGCCTGACCGTGCCCAGCGCACGGCCGGTCACCCCGCAGGCGCTGGCCGCGCGGGTGCGCGACGCGGCCGACGAGCTCACGCGCAGGCTCAACGGCCGGCCCGGCCCGCCCCCGCAGCCGTAGGCCCCGGCGGGTCCCGGAGCAGGTGGGCCCGGAGGCGTCCGGTCAGCGGTGGCGTGAGCGCAGCGGCCGGGTCCGCTCCACGACGGAGGGCAGGGGCGCGGTGCGCTCCACCATCTTGAGGATGTGTTCCTTGCGGTCGCGCGGCACCTGCACGTAGAACTGCGTGGCGGCGTCGGGGTCGACCTCCAGGTCGAGGCTCTCGGGGGTCTCCGCCCAACTGGGGAGTTCGGGGTCGGTGCGGTGGGTGTCCAGCGCGAACTCGATGAAGTAGGCGACCCTGCGGGTACCGATGTGCAGTTCGCGGATACGGCGGATCTCCGGCCAGGCGATGAAGGTGCCCTCACCGGAGAACCACCACTTGCGCTCCTGGAGCACGGTGATGCCGTCGCTGTCCGCGCTGATCCCCTGGCGGGTGATGCGCTGCGGCAGGCCCCGCACGAGGAAGACGTTGCTGCCGGGGCCGATGAAGAACATGACCAGGGCGGCGAACGCCCACAGCGTGACGGAGCTGACCGTGGTCTCCTCGCGCAGCACGTGCCAGAGCATGGAGCCCACCACGACCAGGAACCCCAGAGTGAGGGCACCGGAGAAGTAGGCCGCGGTCATCCACATACGCGCGTTGGGGCCGCGCAGGCTGACGTAGCGGCGCAGGTGGGACACGCTCGCGGGTGGCTGGGACAGGTCCGAGGGGACGCCCCGTGAGCCAGGGGAGGCGTCCGGTTGTTCGGGGGAGGCCATACCCCCATTCTTCCAAGGTTCCGAGGTGCTTGGTGCGGTGGCTCACCCCGCTTTGTCGTCTGTGTACGACCGTGTGCGGTCAATCCCGGCAAACACCTGATGTCCGACGCTCCCCGGCGCTACAGTCCTGTGCCATGAGGCGGAGCACACGAGAGTACGAGACCGCGCTCCTGGTGGACGGGGAGGTCCTGGTCATCGAGGGGATCGTCTACCAGGGGCAGACGATGCTCGACGAGGAGGGGGAGGAGCGGTTCGCGCCGTTGGAGCGTTGGGCCAAGGGGGTCGCCGAGAGCCTGGGGACAGCCGTGACCTGGCAGGCCAGGGCCAAGAACGAACCCGAGGCGCGGGGCACCGCGCGGCCGGGTGGGGGTTTTCAGAACCGCCTGGCGCTCTGAGCTCCGCACTTGGCGCACTGGAACTTGCGGTCGTCGCCGAGAATCCAGTCGTGGTCGCCGCCGGTAGGGCACGCTGACATCGACACCAACTCCTCAGGAAGGGGGCTTCGGGGGTGTGTCGGTCATCGTATTTCCCACCAACCACACCGGTCCCGAGAATGAGAAAGAATGCGCTTTCCTCATCTCTTCTGCGGTTCGCTCCCCCGGCCCCGGACACCCCGGACACACGTCGGGGCCCGTCACCGGATCTGGTCCGGTGACGGGCCCCGACGGAAGACCCGGAGAGAGAGCCGCTGAGCCCCTGAACCGCGGGCGGCCGCTCCCCCTGCGCCTAGTTCTGGGAGGCCTTCATGTGGGCCTCGACCGCGGCGCGGTCGGCACGGAGCTTGGCGAGGGCCTCATCGAGAATGAGCTTGCCCTCCTCCTCGCTCCGGCGCTCCTTCACGTACGCCAGGTGCGTCTTGTACGGCTCGGTACGCGGCGGCGAAGGCGGGTTGGCCTTGTCCTTGCCGGCGGGGAAACCGCAGCGCGGGCAGTCCCACTCGTCAGGGACCGCGGCTTCGCTGGCGAAGCTGGGGATGACCTCGTGCAAGTTCGCACAGTAGAACGGAACCCGAACGCGGGGAGCGGCCTCGCCCCGTTCCGCCTCGCCCATAGGACCGGCTCCGACTCGGCTGCCACGGATGGCACTGCCACTACCCACGAAAAACTCCTTCGGCGAACTCGCTGATTGACTCGGGCGAGATTGACTTGGACGAGGGGGCTTGCGGCCGATCGGCGCGCTACATTCCCCGGTTGATCAGCAGGCCGAGCACGACGGTCGCCACGATCCACGTGACCGCGAGGACGACGGTCATCCGGTCGAGGTTGCGCTCGACAACGGACGATCCTCCGAGCGAGGACGTGATACCACCGCCGAACATGTCGGACAGGCCGCCGCCCTTACCCTTGTGCATCAGCACGAGGAGGATCAGCAGCACACTGAGAAGCATCACGAAGATGGACAGACCGAGGATCACACGCTCACCCGTAGCTCGACCCCGCAGCGGGGGGATGGACACCTCGGTCCCCCTTTTCCCACCCGCACCAGCACCGGCAAGAGGGCACCGGATCGGGAGCGGGTCACGGAAGGAGGAGACCGGGGACGTTTTCGGATTTTACCGCGCCGGCGACGGCGCGGGAGGGGAAACCACGAGGCACGGGAATCCCCACAGCGAAGTCTAGCCCGAACAGGGCACCTGTCGGACACCCGGCCCGTCACCCCTGGACATCAGAGAGTGACCGGCCGGGTCATCCGAGACGTTTGGTCAGCCGTTCTCACCGAATCGGATCACCTTGGCGAACTCTTCGGCCTTCAGGCAGGCACCACCGACGAGGGCGCCGTCGACGTCCTCCTTGGCCATGATGCCGGGGGCGTTGTCACCCTTGACCGAGCCGCCGTAGAGCACGCGGACCGCACCGGAGACCTCGGAGGAGTACAGCTCGGCCAGGCGCCCGCGGATCGCGGCACAGACCTCCTGGGCGTCCTCGGGGGTGGCCACCTCGCCGGTGCCGATGGCCCACACGGGCTCGTAGGCGATGACGATCTTCTCGGCCTGCTCGGCCGGGATCTCCTTCAGGGCGCCGTCCAGCTGGGACAGGACGTGCTCGACCTGCTGCCCGGCCTTGCGCACCTCCAGGCCCTCGCCCACGCACAGGATCGGGACGATCCCGTTCTTGTAGGCGGCCTTGACCTTGGCGTTGACCAGGGCGTCGTCCTCGTTGTGGTACTCGCGGCGCTCGGAGTGGCCGACCAGGACGTAGGAGCACTCCAGCTTGGCGAGCATGGCGCCGGAGATCTCACCGGTGTAGGCGCCCTTGTCGTGGGCGGAGATGTCCTGGGCACCGAACCCGATGCGCAGCTTGTCACCGTCCACCAGCGTCTGCACGCTGCGCAGGTCGGTGAACGGCGGCAGGACGACGACCTCGGCGTTGTCGTAGTCCTTGTCCTTCAGGGCGAAGGCCAGCTTCTGGACGAGGGCGATCGCCTCGAAGTGGTTGTTGTTCATCTTCCAGTTGCCCGCGATGAGCGGCTGGCGCTTGGTCATCTGTGACTCTCTTCGAAATCGTCGGAGGAGGCTTGCTGCCCCTGGGCCTGAGCCACAGGGGGTTGCCGTTCGGGCGCCGGCAGGTGGTGTTGCAGGAAACCCGGGGAGGTGCCGGAGGTGGGATTGCCCGGGAAGTACCGTCGGCCGCCAGGCCGCCCGTTGAGGGCGGTGGCGGGCGACGGGTGGGCCAAAGCGAAGCGGAGGCCCAATCGAACACAGTCAGGCGAGGGCGTCGATACCGGGAAGGTCCTTGCCCTCCAGGTACTCCAGGCTGGCGCCGCCGCCGGTGGAGATGTGGCCGAAGGCCGCCTCGTCGAAGCCCAGGGCGCGCACGGCCGCGGCGGAGTCACCGCCGCCGACCACGGTGAAGGCACCCGAGTCGGTGAGGGCCTGGGCCAGGGCGCGCGTGCCGCCGGCGTAGGGGGCCATCTCGAACACGCCCATGGGGCCGTTCCAGAACACGGTGCGGGCGTCGGCCAGCTTCTCGGCGAAGAGCGCCTGGCTCTTGGGGCCGATGTCCAGGCCCATGCGGTCGGCCGGGATGGCGTCGACGCCGACGGCGTCGTGCGGGGCGTCGGCGGCGAACTTCTCGGCGGCCACGACGTCCACGGGCAGGACGATCTCCACACCCTCGCGCTCGGCGCGCTCCAGGTACTCGGTGACGACGGGGATCTGGTCGGTCTCCAGGAGGCTGGAACCGACCTCGTAGCCCTTGGCCTTGAGGAAGGTGAACACCATGCCGCCGCCGATGAGCAGACGGTCCGCGGTGCCGAGGAGGTTGTCGATGACGGCGAGCTTGTCGGAGACCTTGGAACCGCCCAGGGCCACGACGTAGGGGCGGTCCGGCGTCTCGGTGAGCTTCTTGAGCACCTCGACCTCGGCCAGGACCAGGCCGCCGACGGCGTGCGGGAGCTTGCCCGGCAGATCGAAGACGCTGGCGTGCTTGCGGTGCACGGCGCCGAAGGCGTCGCCCACGTACAGGTCGGCGAGCTGGGCGAAGCGGTCGGCGAGCTCTCCGCGCTCGGCGTCGTCCTTGCTGGTCTCACCGGGCTCGAAGCGCACGTTCTCCAGGAGCGCGACCTCACCGTCCCCGAGGGCCGCGGCGGTGGCGCGGGCGGACTCGCCCGCGGTGTCGGCGGCGAAGGCGACCTCGGTGCCGAGCAGCTCGCCCAGGCGGGTGGCGACGGGGCGCAGGGAGTACTGGGGGTCCGGGGCGCCCTTGGGGCGGCCCAGGTGGGCAGCGACGATGACGCGGGCCCCGCGCTCACGGAGCTCGGTGATGGTCGGCAGGGCCGCGCGGATGCGCCCGTCGTCGGTGATGCGGTCACCGTCCAGGGGCACGTTCAGGTCGGCCCGGACGAACACGCGCTTGCCGGAGACGTCGAGCTCGTCGATCGTCCGCATGCTGGTCTCCTCGTTGGGTTGTGAAGTCTGGGGGCCCCGGCCGGTGGGGCCGGGAAGGGGCGCGCACGCGACGGCACCCCTTCCGCGCGCGGGCGAAAGGGGTGCCGGGTCACGCGTCGGCGTCCACGGGTCTGGACCCGGTGGTTACAGGCTGGAGCCGACCAGCTTGGCCAGGTCGACCAGGCGGTTGGAGTAACCCCACTCGTTGTCGTACCAGCCGAGGATCTTGACCTGGTTGCCGGCGGCCATGGTCATGCCGGCGTCGAAGGTGCAGGAGGGCGAGGTACCGACGATGTCGGAGGAGACGATCTCGTCCTCGGTGTAGACCAGGACGTCCTTGAGCTCGCCCTCGGCGGCGGCCTTGAACGCGGCGTTGACCTCTTCCTTGGTGACCTCGCGGTCCAGGGTCACGACCAGGTCGGTGGCGGAGCCGTCCGGCACGGGGACGCGCATGGCCATGCCGTCCAGCTTGCCCGCGAGCTCGGGGATGACCAGGGCCGTGGCCTTGGCAGCACCCGTGCTGGTCGGGATGATGTTCTGCGCGGCCGCACGGGCGCGACGCAGGTCCTTGTGCGGGAAGTCCAGGATGACCTGGTCGTTGGTGTACGCGTGCACCGTGGTCATGAAGCCCTGCTGGATGCCGAAGGCGTCCTTGAGGACCTTCGCCATGGGCGCCACACAGTTGGTGGTGCAGGAGGCGTTGGAGATGACGTCGTGGTTGGCGGCGTCGTACTTGTCGTCGTTGACGCCCATCACGATGGTGATGTCCTCGCCCTTGGCCGGGGCGGAGATGATGACCTTCTTGGCACCGGCGGCGATGTGCTTCTTGGCGTCCTCGGCCTTGGTGAAGATACCGGTGGACTCGACGACGACGTCGACGTTCAGCTCGCCCCAGGGCAGCTGGGCGGGGTCGCGCTGGGCCAGGACCTTGATGGTCTTGTCGCCGACGCGGATGAAGTCGTCACCGACCTCGACGTCGCCCTCGAGGGTGCCGAGCACGGTGTCGTACTTGAGCAGGTGCGCGAGCGTCTTGGTGTCGGTGAGGTCGTTGACCGCGACGATTTCGATGTCGCTGCCGCCGGCGGCGACCGCTCGCCAGAAGTTACGGCCGATCCGACCGAAGCCGTTGACGCCTACACGGATGGTCACGGAACCAATCTCCTCATTTTGTCGCACAGCAGTTTCACCCGAGCGTGTGGCCGCTCCCGCGGGCCCGGACCGGTACGGTCCGGCACAACCGTGTTGAGCAGCGTGAACGCATAACAGGTGTTCACAAAGAGCCTAGCGGAGTGTCGGCGGGGAGCCGTTCTCGCCCCCGCCCGGCAATCCGTCGCCCCCTCGCGGATTCGCGACCATCCTGACACCGCTCGGCGAAGAGGTCTATACCATTTTCGGAAGTTATCCCGGAGTTTTCGCAGTTAACAAAGCCGAACATCGGTGTTGCGGTCGTGTTCCAGGGCACTCGTGCCCCGGCTCAGGGGTCGCACGCCCTCAGGGCACCAGCATGTCAGGAGTGAGGTTCGCCTCGGTCCCCTCGATGCCCAGGTCGCTGGCCCGCTTGTCCGCCATGGCCAACAGCCTGCGGATACGCCCCGCGATCGCGTCCTTGGTCAGCGGCGGGACCGACAGCTGCCCCAGCTCCTCCAGGGACGCCTGCTTGTGCGCCAGGCGCAGCTGGCCGGCGGCCACCAGGTGCTTGGGCGCGTCCTCGCCCAGGATCTCCAGGGCCCGCTCCACCCGCGCGCCGGCGGCGACCGCGGCCCGGGCGCTGCGCCGCAGGTTGGCGTCGTCGAAGTTGGCGAGCCGGTTCGCGGTGGCCCGCACCTCCCGGCGCATCCGGCGCTCCTCCCAGGCCAGGACGCTCTGGTGGGCGCCCAGCAGGGTCAGCAGCGCACCGATGGAGTCGCCGTCGCGCACCACCACCCGGTCCACACCGCGCACCTCACGGGCCTTGGCGTGCACCTTCAGGCGGCGGGCCGCACCGACCAGGGCCAGCGCGGCCTCCGGACCCGGGCAGGTGACCTCCAGCGACATCGAGCGGCCCGGCTCGGTCAGGGAGCCGTGCGCGATGAAGGCGCCGCGCCAGGCGGACTCGGAGTCGCAGGCGCCACCCGCCACCACGTGCCGGGGCAGGCCGCGCACCGGGCGCCCGTTGTTGTCGACCAGACCGGTCTGGCGGGCCAGGGACTCGCCGTCCTTGATCACCCGCACCACGTACCGGTTGCCCTTGCGCAGGCCGCTCGGGGAGAGCACGACGACCTCGGACTCGTGGCCGAAGACCTCCGAGATGTCCTTGCGCAGCCGACGGGCGGCGGCCCCCGTGTCGAGTTCGGCCTCGATCACGATCCGACCGCCCACGAGGTGAAGGCCTCCGGTGAACCGCAGGATGGTGGACACCTCCGCCTTGCGGCAGCATGGCTTGAGAATCGCCAGCCGGCTCAACTCGTCCTTCACCACGCCGGTCATCGCCATCGCTGCGATCCTCCCCTTGAACTGGCAGAACACCGGCGCCGCACACCCTGGCACCGGGGGTGCCGCCACGGGGCTCTGCCACGGGCGGCTGTCTCGCTGCAGACTACGTGACGCGGGCCTTTACGCCGACCCCCGCACGGCGTGTCGTCGATCCCCCCGCCCTGCTCAGAGGCGGCGTGTCGGCCTTCGTGACGGTGTGCGGTCAATTGCTCCCGGCGTCCGGGGAGGTGAGCAGCGACTCCAGGTGGTCGCGGAGGACGACCGCGTGGTTGTGCTCGGTGTCCCGGGCCGCGTAGAGCAGTGTGACCGGCCCCTCACGCGCGGCCGCCAGGATCGGTTCGAGCACTTCGGGTCTGCGCTCCAGTTCGGCGAGGTAGCGCCGGGCGAACTCAGCGAAGCGGTCCGGGTCGTGCCCGAACCAGGTGCGCAGCTCCCGGCTGGGCGCGACGTCCTTGAGCCAGGGGCACCCGGCGACCTCGCTCCTGCGCACCCCGCGCGGCCAGAGCCGGTCCACGAGGAACCGGGGCCCGGGCGGGGGATCCTGCCCCCGCCCGGGGTGCTCCTCGGCACGTACCTCGTCATAGACGCGTTCCAGACGGATGCGGTGATCGGCCATGGGACGCCCCTTCCCGGAAGCGGGTCACCCCCAACCCGGTCCGGCCCCAACAGTCAGTCGTCCGCCCGGCCCACCAGGATCCGCTCCAGGGCGGTGGCCAGCTTGTCGGAGTCGTGCCGGGGGGTGCCGTCCCCGCGGTTCAGGTCGGCCAGTTCCAGACGGCCGCCGAGTTCGCCCACCACCGAGGTCAGCGGAGCGGCGTCCTCCACCGTCCCGGTGTCGGCCAGCACCACGTCCACCCCCAGCTTGGGCGCGTGCTCGCGCAACACCTCGAGGTAGGTCTCGGGGCGGAAGCCCTCGGTCTCCCCCTTCTGCGGTGACAGGTTCAACGCCACCAACCGCTTGGCCTTCGTGGTGACCAGGGCGTGGGCCAGCTCGGGGACCAGCAGGTGCGGGAGCACACTGGTGAACCAGGACCCGGGGCCGAACACCACCCAGTCGGCCTCGCGCACGGCCTTGACCGCCTGCGGGCTGGCCGGCGGGTCCTCGGGGATCAGCGAGATGGAGCGCACCCGGCCGTTGGTGCTGGCACAGGCCACCTGGCCACGCACCGTGGTGATCTCCTCGGGCCTGGCCGGATCGACCCCCGACACCTCAGCGGAGATCTCCAACGGCACCGAGGACATCGGCAGGACCCGGCCGTGGGCGCCCAGCAGCTGCCCCACCCAGTCCAGGCCGGCCACCGAGTCGCCCAGGAGCTCCCAGAGCGCGACGATCAGCAGGTTGCCCACGGCGTGACCGTGCAGGTCACCCTCCGAGCGGAACCGGTGCTGGAGCACCTGGCTCCAGGTGTGCCCCCATTCGTCGTCCCCGCACAGCGCGGCCAGGGCCATCCTCAGGTCCCCGGGCGGAAGCACGCCCAGTTCCTCGCGCAACCGGCCACTGGAACCGCCGTCGTCCGCGACCGTCACGATCGCGGTGACGTCCGTGGTCACCCTGCGCAGCGCCGACAACGAGGCGTGCAGGCCGTGCCCGCCCCCCAGCGCGACCACCCGGGGCGGACGCGAGGCGTCCTCCCCGTCCGGAGCGGTGCTCTTCGACATGCCTCTGGCCTGCCTCCCCTATGCGGCGGACGCGTCGGACCGCACCCCCGAAGGGGCGTGCGAACGGCCGGACCACGCCCCCGACCCGCCGTGCGTACCAGTCCCCTTGACGGGCCGACACCTTCAATGACCGGGCCAATGTAAGGGAAGACGCCACTCTTGGCGATTCGGTTCACCCCGCGGACCGGGCCGGCCTCACGTCCCGTTCACTCCCGGCCCACGTCCCGGTGGACGACGTGCACGTCCACGTCCTGCCCGCGCAGGCGGTCGGCGAACTGTTCGGCCATGGCGACACTGCGGTGCTTGCCGCCGGTACAGCCCACCGCCAGGGTCATGTAGTGCTTGCCCTCGCGCTGGTATCCGGCGATGGTCAGCTTCAGGACCTCCGAGTACGCCTCCAGCATCTCCTTGGCGCCGTCCTGCGAGAGCACGTAGTCGCGGACCGGCTCGTCGCGGCCGTTCATCGGCCTGAGGTCGGGCACCCAGTGCGGGTTGGGGAGGAAGCGGCAGTCCAGGACCAGGTCGGCGTCGACCGGAAGACCGTGCTTGAACCCGAAGGAGACCACGTTGGCGCGCGGGCGCACCTCGTCGCTCTCCCCGAAGAACCCGATCACCCGGGCCTTGAGCTGGTGCACGTTCAGCTGCGAGGTGTCGATGACCAGGTCGGCCTCGCCGCGGATGGCGCGCAGGGTCTCGCGCTCGCGGGTGATGCCGTCGGTCACGCGGCCGTCACCCTGGAGGGGGTGGGGGCGGCGCACCCCCTCGAACCTGCGGACCAGGGCGTCGTCCCCGGCCTCCAGGTAGAGCACCCGCGCGGTGATGTCGCGCTTGCGCAGCTCCTCCACCGTGGACAGCAGGTCCTCTGTGAAAGCGAGTGAACGCACGTCCACCACCACCGCGACCCGCGGCACCGCCCCGTGGGTGCGGCCCGCCAGTTCGATCATCGTCGGCAGCAGGCCCGGCGGCAGGTTGTCCACCACGAACCAGTCCAGGTCCTCCAGGGCCCTGGCCGCCGTACTTCGGCCCGCACCGGACATCCCGGTGACGACGACCACCTCGGGTGGCAGTTCCCCACCCAGTTCGACCGTCATATGTCTCCTCCCCCGTCTTCGCTCTGCTCTGCCGTCACCCCGTCACCCTCCGCACCCTTCCGGCCGGGGCCACCGGACAGGTGTGCGTGCACGGACTCGGCCAGCTTGGGGCCGATCCCGGGCACCGCGGCGATCTCCTCGGCGCTCGCCGAGGCCAGTCGTTTCACCGAACCGAACTCCTTGATGAGGGCCGTCCTGCGCGCCGGGCCGAGCCCCGGGAGCTCGTCCAGACTGCTACCGGTGAGCGCCTTGGCGCGCTTTTGCCGGTGGTACTGGATGGCGAAGCGGTGTGCCTCGTCGCGCACGCGCTGGAGCAGGTAGAGGCCCTCACCGGCACGCGGAAGGATCACCGGGTCCTCGTCGTCGGGCAACCACACCTCCTCCAGGCGCTTGGCCAGCCCGCACACCGCCACGTCCTCGATCCCGAGCTCGTCCAGCGCGCGCCGCGCCGCCTCGGCCTGGGGCCGGGCGCCGTCCACCACCACAAGGTTAGGCGGGTAGGCGAACTTGCCGGGGGCCGGCTCCTCCTCGGACCCGGACCGGCCCGCCCCCGTCGGCTCGTCCGGGCCGCCGCCCATACGGGCCACCTCACCGGAGCGGGCGCTCTCCTCCAGGTAACGGCGGAACCGCCGTTTGACCACCTCGTACATGGCGGCGACGTCGTGCTGCTCGGCCCCTCCGGCCCCGCTGCCGCGCACCGAGAAACGCCGGTACTCGGACTTGCGGGCCAGGCCGTCCTCGAAGACCACCATCGAGGCCACCACGTGCTCGCCCTGCAGGTTGGAGATGTCGAAGCACTCGATGCGCAACGGCGCCTCGGGCAGCTCCAGCGCCTCCTGGATCTCGTTGAGGGCGCGGCCGCGGGTGCTCAGGTCCCCGGCACGGTGGGTCTTGTGCCGGGCCAGCGCCTCGCGGGCGTTCTTGTCGACGGTCTCCATGAGGGACTTCTTGTCGCCGCGCCGGGGCACGCGCAGGTCCACCGCGGAACCGCGGTGCCCGGACAGCCAGCTCGCCACGGCCTCGGCCTCCTCGGGTTCGTGTGAGACCAGGACCTCACGCGGCACGGAGGTGCCGGTGCCCTCGGTCTCCTCCGCACCGTCCAGGGCGCCGTAGAGCTGGCGCAGGAAGGTCTGCATCAGCTCCCCCGGGCCGGCGTCGGTGACCTTGTCCACCACGTATCCGCGCTGACCGCGGATCCGGCCGCCGCGCACGTGGAAGATCTGGACCGCGGCCTCCAAGGGGTCGTCGGCCATCGCGATGACGTCGCAGTCGGTGGAGTCGGGCAGGACCACGGCCTGTTTCTCCAGGGCGGCGCGCAGGGCCCCGATGTCGTCGCGGATGCGCGCGGCCCGCTCGTACTCCATCTCCTCGGCCGCCTCGGTCATCCGGCCCTCCAGCTCGCGGATGAAGCGTCCGGTGTCACCGGCCAGGAACGAGCAGAAGTCCTCCACCAGGGCACGGTGCTCCTGGGGGTCGGCCTTGCCCACGCACGGGGCCACGCACTTGCCGATGTAACCGAGCAGGCAGGGGCGGCCGCTGTTGCGCGCTCCGCGGAAGACCCCGGCCGAGCAGGTGCGCACCGGGAAGACCCGCAGCAGCAGGTCGACGGTCTCGCGGATGGCCCAGGCGTGCGAGTAGGGACCGAAGTAGCGCACACCCTTGCGTTTGGCCCCCCGCATCACCTGGACTCGGGGGAACTCCTCGTTGAGGGTCACCGCCAGATAGGGGTAGCTCTTGTCGTCGCGGTACTTGACGTTGAAGCGCGGGTCGTACTGCTTGATCCAGGAGTACTCCAGCTGGAGGGCCTCGACCTCGGTGCCGACGATCGTCCAGTCGACGTCGGCGGCGGTGGAGACCATCTGCTGGGTCCGGGGGTGCAGCCCGGCGAAGTCGCGGAAGTAGGACGACAGCCTCGACCGCAGGTTCTTGGCCTTGCCCACGTAGATCACCCGGTCCGAGGCGTCCCGGAAGCGGTAGACGCCCGGTTCGGTCGGGATGGAGCCGGGGGCGGGGCGCAGGTGAGGAGTCGCAGCCATGCACCCATTCTGGTGTGTCCCGGGGACAGACGGCCACCCGCCCGCGCGGAGCGCTCCGTGGAGCGGGTCACTCCGGCACGAACTGTTCAACCAAACGTCACGATTGGATATCTGGATGGTCTAGGTTGGGCAGGTACAGCCGAACTACCCGACATGAACGGTAAGGGGGTCCTTCGTCGTGTCTGCGTCCCAATGGATCGCGATCGGTATCGCCGTCGCGGTCGCAATGACCCTGGTCTTCGTGGTCCAGTGGCTGCTCAACCACAAACTGGGCAAGGTCTGGCCGATGGCCCGCCACGTGGTCTCGCGCTCGGCGGTCACCGCCTACACGGCCGCCGCGGTCGCCGGTGCCAACCTGGCGCTCCCCAGCCGGGGGGACGTGCCCTGGAGCACCTTCCAGACCATCGACCACGCGATGACGATCCTGATGATCGGCACCCTCACCGCGCTGATCCTCAGCCTGGCGTACGCGGCCACCGACATGGTCCTGGACCGCCTGTCGGTGCGCAACGGCGACGCCGACCGCCGGGCCCGCCGGCTCCAGACCCAGGTGCGCCTGCTGCGCCGGGTCATCACCTCCGTCGTCGTCGTCCTGGCGATCGCCGCCATCCTGTTCACCTTCGACGGGGTCCGAGCACTCGGCGCCGGTCTTCTGGCCTCGGCCGGTGTGATCGGTATCGTCGCCGGTGTGGCCGCCCAGTCCACGCTGAGCAACCTGTTCGCCGGACTCCAGCTGGCCTTCAGCGACGCCCTGCGCATCGGCGACGTCGTCGTGGTCGAGGGCGAGTGGGGCCGGGTCGAGGAGCTCAGCCTGGTCAACGTCACCATCAAGATCTGGGACGAGCGCCGCCTGGTCGTGCCGGTGGCCAACTTCACCACCACCAGCTTCGAGAACTGGACCAAGTCCGGCACCAACATCACCGCCAAGGTGCAGCTGCCCCTGGACTGGGAAGTGCCCATCGCCGAGCTGCGCGAGGAGACGGGCCGCCTGATCACCTCCAGCGACCACTGGGACGGGCGCAGCTGGTCCTGCCAGGTCGTGGACATCACCGCGACCGGCGAGGTCATGGTCCGCGTGGTGGCCAGCGCCTCCGACACCGGCAACCAGTGGAACATCGCCTGCGAGATCCGCGAACACCTGATCACCTGGCTGGTCGAGAACTACCCGGAGTCCCTGCCGCGCAACCGCACCGAGTTCGTCACCGGCGCCCCGGACATCGACTCCGACTACGCCGCGCAGTTCCCCACCTCCGCGTTCCGCCGGGCCACCGCCGCCTCCGGCGCGGTCCACGACAGCAGCAACGGTACGGCGCAGTCGGGCAACTCCGAAGAGGTCTGACCGCCCCTCGCACCGCCCCGGGAACACGGTTCGCACCGGGACAACGACACACACGACGGAGCCCGCCGATGCGCATCGGCGGGCTCCGTCGTTTCCCGGTCCCGCTCAGTCCAGGATGATGTCGGTGCCGTCGATCGTGACGGTGAACGGCTCCAGGGGCGCCTGGGCCGGTCCGGCCAGCGGCTCCCCCGAGACCATGTCGAACTCACTGCCGTGGCACAGGCAGCGGATCACCTGGTCCTCGACCTCCTGGACCGTGCAGCCGCCATGGGTGCAGGCCGCGCTGAAGGCCTTGTACTCGCCCTCCTCGGGCTGGGTGACCACCAGCTTGCTGTGGCTGAACACCGCTCCGCCGCCCTCCGGCACGTCCGTGGTCTGACCGACCACCTGACCGCGCCGAACCTCCTGAGGGGCGGGAGGCTCGCCACAAGCGCTCACAGCGGACACGGCGGCGGCCGCCCCCGCCGTACCGAGCAGGCGTCGCCTGCTCACCCCGCACCCGCATGTCCTCTTTCCGGCCACGACCGAACGCTCCTCACCTGCGCCTGAATTCCACTACGAACTGTAGTAGGCCGGTCGAGGTGCCCTGCACCGCCCCCGGTCAGGGCCGACCGGGGTACCCGTCCGGCGGCAGGTGGCCCTCCGGCGGGTACGGCTGCCCGTAGCCCTCCGCGGGCGGTGCCGACGGATACCGGCCGTGGCCCTGGCGGGGCGGCGGGTACGCCTCGGCCTGCCCGTAGTACTGGGAGGGGGCGGCGTACGGGGAATGATCGGCCCGGTGGTGGCCCGTCGCGGGCCCTGCCTCGGGCCAGTAGAGGGCGGTCGCCTCGGCCTTGAGGATCACCGCGTGGGAGCGCCCGAACTGGGCCACCCGCACCCGGACCCGACGCCCCGGCTCCAGGAAGCCCTTCCAGCCGTAGGTGGAACGGCACGCGGCCCTCTCCGGGTCGCGAGAACGCGGCGGCGGAGCGGGCACGGTCCTCGGGGCCGACCGCCGTACGCGGCTCTGTGGAAACTCGGTTCTCGGCGGGACGAGAAGGATTCAACCGGTAGGACAGGCGGATCGGCAAGGAGAAGGGCTGTTCCGTCCGCTGGTGGTCAGCGGGTGAACTCCAGGCAGAACGGGTGGCCGGCGGGGTCGGCGTAGACCCGGTACAGGTTCGCGCTGTCCTCCTCGACCACGGCCAGCAGCTCGGCGCCCATGGCCAGGACCCGCTCCTGGGCGGCTTCGATGTCCTCGACCCCGATCTCGAAATGCGCCTGCTGGGGACGCTCCGGATCCGGCCAGGCCGGGGGCCGGTGGTCCTCGACCTGCTGGAAGTCGATGGCCGGGCGGGTCCCGTCACTGATCTGGGCCCAGTCGGCCTCCCTCTTCGTGACGGGCCACCCGAGGAGAGCGGAGTAGAAGTCGGCGAGGGCGTTGGCGTCCGGGCAGTCGAGGGTGACGGCGCGCAAGTGTCCGATCATGCGCCACAGCCTTCCGGACGGGCCCGGACCCCACCACGGGTTTTCCCCGGGGCCCGGGCGGGAAAGGCGAACGCCCGCGCGGTGGCCGTGGGGCCGCCGCGCGGGCGGTGGTGCGCCGAAGGCGTCCGTTGAGGGCGGTGGTGGGCGACGGGCGGGCGGTGCTGCGCCGAAGGCGTCCGTCGAGGGCGCTAGAGCAGCTTGGCCAGGAACTGGCCCGTGTAGGACTCCGCTACCGCGGCGACCTCCTCGGGGGTGCCCTCGGCCACGAGCGTGCCGCCGCCGGAGCCGCCCTCGGGGCCCATGTCGATGACGTGGTCGGCGGTCTTGATCACGTCGAGGTTGTGCTCGATGACGATCACCGTGTTCCCGGTGTCGGTCAGCCGGTTGAGCACGCCCAGGAGCTTGCGGATGTCCTCGAAGTGCAGACCCGTGGTGGGCTCGTCGAGCACGTACACGGTCCGGCCGGTGGAGCGGCGCTGGAGCTCGGCGGCGAGCTTGACCCGCTGCGCCTCACCGCCCGACAGCGTGGTGGCGGGCTGGCCGAGGCGCACGTAGCCCAGACCGACGTCGGCCAGGGTCTGCAGGTGGCGGCGGATCGCGTTGACCGGCTCGAAGAACTCCAGGGCCTCCGAGATCGGCATGTCCAGCACCTCGGAGATGTTCTTGCCCTTGTACTTCACCTGGAGGGTCTCCCGGTTGTACCGGGCCCCGTGGCAGACCTCGCAGGGCACGTACACGTCCGGCAGGAACTGCATCTCGATCTTGAGCGTGCCGTCACCGGAGCAGGCCTCGCAGCGGCCGCCCTTGACGTTGAAGGAGAACCGGCCCGGCTGGTATCCGCGCGTCTTGGCGTCGGTGGTCTGCGCGAACAGCTTGCGCACGTGGTCGAAGACCCCGGAGTAGGTCGCCGGGTTGGAGCGCGGGGTACGGCCGATCGGGCTCTGGTCGACGTGCACCACCTTGTCGACCTTGTTCATGCCGTTGACCCGCAGGTGGCGGCCGGGCACGCTGCGCGCCCCGTTCAGCTCCTTGGCCAGGGCCTTGTACAGGATCTCGTTGACCAGCGTGGACTTGCCCGAACCGGACACGCCGGTGACCGCGGTGAACACACCCAGCGGGAAGGCCACGTCGATGCCGTGGAGGTTGTTCTCCCGGGCGCCCCGGACCACGAGCTCGTGCCCCTTGGTGAGCGGGCGCCGTGAGGCGGGCAGCTCGATGACGCGCCGCCCGGCCAGGTAGTCACCGGTCATCGACTCGGTCGAGGTCAGCAGTTCGTCGACGATGCCCGAGACCACGACGTGGCCGCCGTGCTCGCCCGCGCCGGGACCGATGTCCACGACCCAGTCGGCGGCCCGGATGGTGTCCTCGTCGTGTTCGACCACGATGAGGGTGTTGCCGATGTCGCGCAGCCGCTGGAGGGTCTCCAGCAGGCGGGCGTTGTCGCGCTGGTGCAGGCCGATGGAGGGCTCGTCCAGGACGTAGAGGACGCCCACCAGGCCGGAACCGATCTGGGTGGCCAGCCGGATGCGCTGGGCCTCACCGCCCGAGAGCGAACCCGAGGAGCGGGCCAGGCTGAGGTAGTCCAGCCCCACGTCCAGCAGGAAGCCGAGCCGGGCGTTGATCTCCTTGAGCACCTGCGCGGCGATGACCATGTCGCGGTCGGAGAGCGTGAGGTCGGCCAGGAACCGGGCGCTCTCGCTGAGCGGCATCGAGGCGACCTCGGCGATGGATCTGCCGCCCACCGTCACCGCCAGCACGACCGGCTTGAGGCGGGTCCCCTCACAGGTCGGGCAGGGCACCGAGCGCATGTAGCCCTCGAGCCGCTCACGGGTGTGGTCGCTCTCCACCTCGGAGTGGCGGCGCTTGACCCAGGGCACCACGCCCTCGAACTCGGTGTAGTAGGAGCGGTTGCGCCCGTACCGGTTGCGGTAGCTGACGTGGACCTGGGTGTCGTGGCCCTCCAGGATCGCCTTGCGCGCACGGCGCGGCAGGCGCTCCCAGGAGGTGTCGGTGTCGAAGCCCACGGCCTCGCCCAGCGCCTTGAGGATGCGCTCCCAGTAGCCGCCGTTGGGCCCGCCCGACCAGGGGGCGATGGCGCCCTCGGCCAGGGTCCTCTCGGGGTCGGGGACCAGCAGCTCGGCGTCGACCTCCATGCGCGTTCCCAGCCCCGAGCAGTCGGCGCAGGCGCCGTAGGGGGCGTTGAAGGAGAAGGAGCGCGGTTCGAGCTGCTCGAAGGAGAGGTCGTCGTAGGGGCAGTACAGGTGCTCGGAGAAGACCTTCTCGCGCTCGGGGTCGTCGGACTCCAGGTCCACGAAGTCCAGGATGATGGTGCCCCCGGCCAGCTTCAGAGCGGTCTCGACCGAGTCGGTGAGCCGCCCGCCCGCGCCTGGCTTGACGCTGAGCCGGTCCACGACCACGGCGATGTCGTGCTTGTCGTAGCGGCCGAGTTTGGGCGCCTCGTCCAGCCGGACCGCCTGGCCGTCGACGACGGCGCGCGTGTAGCCCTTGGACTGCAGGTCCTTGAAGAGTTCGACGTACTCGCCCTTGCGGCCGCGCACGACCGGGGCGAGCACCTGGAAGCGGGTGCCCTCGGTCATCTCCATGACCCGGTCGACGATCTGCTGCGGCGTCTGCCGGGCGATCTCGCGGTGGCACTCCGGACAGTGCGGGACTCCCACGCGGGCCCAGAGCAGGCGCAGGTAGTCGTAGACCTCGGTGATGGTGCCGACCGTGGAGCGGGGGTTGCGGCTGGTCGACTTCTGGTCGATGGACACCGCGGGCGAGAGCCCTTCGATGAAGTCGACGTCGGGCTTGTCCATCTGCCCCAGGAACTGGCGGGCGTACGCCGAGAGGGACTCGACGTAGCGGCGCTGCCCCTCGGCGAAGATCGTGTCGAAGGCAAGCGAGGACTTGCCCGAACCGGACAGACCGGTGAACACGATCATGGAGTCGCGCGGCAGGTCCAGGGACACGTCCTTGAGGTTGTGCTCCCGTGCTCCACGGACCACGAGTTGTTCGACCATCGAGTGAGACATCCTTCGGCTCTGACGCACAGGACGTGGACCACGTCGCGAGACGTCGGTGGACCCGTGTGTGGCTTCGCGGTAGGGCGGTCGCAGGCCCCTCGGGGCCGCCGCGGCCCCGGAACCGGGCCGCTGAGGGACGGAGGCGGCTGACACGCCTGCCCGTCCGACAAGACTAACGATCGCCTGTGACGGTTTCTTCCAACACACAAAAGTGGTGGTGCCCATGACGCTCAGGCGTCAGGACACCACCACTATAAACGAACAGTCGTTCGAACGAGGTGGGTTCGAACAGATCCCGGGCGCCGGTTCGGCGGTCGGCCTCCCCCGGGCCCGAGACCGGCCGGGATCAGGAGCGGTCGGCCGTGACATCCTCGTCGTCGCGGCCGGTGACCGCTTCGGCCCCACGGCGCTTGTCGACACCGGACTTGATCAGGCTGCCGACGATGGTGACGGTCATGATGCCCAGGATGACGGTCAGCGAGAGGCCGATGCCGACCTCCATCACGTGCACGCCGTTCTCGTGCAGCGCGTGCAGGATCATCTTCACGCCGATGAACACCATGATCGCGGACAGGCCCCAGCTGATGTAGGCGAGGCGGTCCATCAGGCCGGCCAGCAGGAAGTACAGCTGGCGCAGACCCATCAGGGCGAAGGCGTTGGCGGTGAAGACGATGTAGGCGTCCTGGGTCAGACCGAAGATGGCCGGGATGGAGTCGACGGCGAAGACCAGGTCGATGACGCCGATGGCGACGATCACCAGCAGCATCGGGGTCACGTGGCGGCGGCCGTCGAGCTTCACGGTCAGGTGGGCGCCGTGGTAGTCCTTCGTCACCGGCCAGAAGCGCTTCACCAGGCGCACGACCGGCGTCTGCGTGAAGTCCTTCTCCTCTTCGTCGCCCTTGACGTGGTCACGGACGATCTTGTAACCGGTGTAGATGAGGAAGACACCGAAGAGGTAGAAGACCTCACTCCAGGCGTTGATGACCTGGGCGCCCAGGACGATGAAGACGCCGCGCATCACGATCGCGATGACGATGCCGACGAGCAGGACCTCGTGCTGGTACTTCTTCGGAACCGCGAAGGCGGTCATCAGAAGGTAGAACACGAAGAGGTTGTCGATGCTCAGGCTCTTCTCGGTGACGAACCCGGCGAAGTACTCGGCGCCCGAGGTCGAGTTGCCGAAGTACATCACTCCGAAGCCGAACACGATGGCGATGCCGATGTAGAAGGCGGCCCACCAGGAGGCCTGCTTGATCCCGAATTCCTTGGGACCCTTGGTCTTGCTCCACGGGCGGTCGACGATCACAAGATCCAGAGCCAGGATCAGGATCATGGCTGCGATCGTGGCAGCCCAGACCCACAGGGGAACGTTCACGGACGGATTCTCCTCCGGTTGGTGCGCGCGAGCGTTTTGCACGCACAGCGATTAACCGGAGGTCTCTCCCGCTCACGCCCAGAAGGCGTAAACCGACGGAACCGGGAATACGCCGTTGTATTCCGTGATGACGGCACCGCCGCGACAGGGATACTCCCCTCACGTGGTGAAGCAGGCGCAGAAAGCGCACCTGCACAGGATACGCCATCCGAACCGGTCCCCAGCATGCCATCGAAGACCTCTCTGGGGAAGTCACCCGCGCGGAGGCACCCACCACTCCGTGAGGACACATCTTCCCCACCCGCCGGACACCCCCGGCGGACCCGCCCTTCCGGGACCACCACCCCGGAAGGGACACCCCCGGCACCCCGCTCACCACCGGGCCACCACCTTGTACACCGAGCACGCGGCCTCCACCGCGTCCTCCTCCGTGGGCAGCCCCCTGGCCGTCTCCCGGGACCGTGTCCGCAGGTCGGCGGCGAGCACCGGATCATCCAGCACCCGCCCGACCGCCGCCGCGAACGCCTCGGGATCCCCGGCCGGCACCATCAGGACCGTCCCCGCGTACAGGTCGGGGATACCGCCCACCCGCGTGGCCACCACCGGCAGCCCCGCCCGCAGCGCCTCCATGATCACCAGCGAGGGCCCCTCCCACTGGCTCGTGAGACAGAAGACGTCCGCCGCGGCCAACAGGTCCGCCACGTCCGCGCGGTGCCCCAGCATCCGCACGTCCACGTCCATCTCCGCGGCGGTGTCGTGCAGCTCCCCCCACAGCGGACCGTCCCCCGCGATCGCCACGACCGGCTCGGGCACCCGGTCGGCGATCACCGGGGCCGCCGCCAACAGCATGTCCAGCCCCTTCTGCTCCGCGAGCCGGGCCACCGTCAACAGCAGCGGCCGCTCCGGCTCCACCGCCAGGTCCGCCCGGGTCTCCTCCCGCCCCTTCAGCGGCCGACCCGTGTCCGGGGCCGCGACCACCGCCATCCGCGCGTCCCGCGCCCCCGCCCCACGCAACCGGTGCACCAGGTCTCCGGAGACCCCCAGGACCACGTCGGCCCGCGACGCCACCACACGCTCCAGCACCGGGTAGACCGCCCCCAGGGCGCCCTCCACCACGGGCGGGGCGTTGTGCGCGGTGACCACCAGCGGACGCGCCCCCGCCAACGCGCACAGGGCACCGGCGCGCAGCCCGTGCGCGTGCACCACGTCGGCGCCGCGCAGCAGGGCACGCATCCGCAGCACCGCCCCGGGATCGCCCAAGGAGGGCGAAGGCCCGATCCGGACCGGGGAGAAGCGCATCCCCGACGACGAGAACCCGAACTCCCGCTCGGCCGAGGGCGGCCCGACCACCGCCACCCGGAACCCCCTGCGGAGCAGCCCCTCCCCCAGCGAGCGGACATGGCGGCCCACCCCTCCGCTGACGGTCCCCACGACCAACGCCACCCTGCCGTTCACCGCGTCCCCCTCCTGCGTTCACGTATGTTCCGAGCACGGTCGGCCACCGTGCGCAGCACGGAGCGGTCCACACAGGCCGCGACCGCACCGAAGACCACCAACGCCACGGCACCCGCCGCGGCGCAGTTCAGCACCGCCCCCCAGATCCCGCCGCCCCGAGGGCCCAGCACCCCCCAGGCTCCCTCCAGCACCTCGGCGACCACCCGCCCGGCGACCCAACCCGCACCGCCCGCCACCAGCGCCGCGACCAGGGCGCGGGCCAACCCGGCCAGGGACGCGCGCCCGTGGGCGCGCACCACCCCCACCCACAGCAGGACGGCGGCCAGGCTGAGCCCCGTCGTGGTCGCCGCGCCCAGCCCGGCGATGGACCACCCCGACGGCAGAACCCACACCAACCCCACCGCACACACCATCACCACGACCCAGCCCGCCACCTGAGCGGTGGCGGCGCGGCGCCCGTGGTGCGAGGCGTACAGCGCCCGGCTGAGCAGCGCCACCAACCCGAAACCCACGACACCCGGAGCGTAGGCCAGCAGGGCGCGCTCCAGCGGCGGCGGGTCCAACTGGGCGAAGACCAGCGCGATCGGCCCGGCCGCCGCCGCCAGTGCCGTACCCACTCCGGCCGTGACCACCACACAGGCCCGCGCGCTCCCCGACAGCAGCCGGGCGAACCCCTCCCGGTCCTGCTCGGCGTCGGAGACCGCCAGCGCGGTGAACGCGCTGGTCGCGATGGGAACGGCGATCACCCCGTAGGGCAGGGTGAACAGCGCCCAGGCGTAGCTGTAGAGCACCGCCGCACCCGCTCCCCCGCCCCAGTTGGCCAACGCGACCGAGAGCAGCAGACACACCTGCATGGCCGCCAACGGCAGCAGGGACGCCATCGCCAGGGCCCGCACCCGCTCCCCCACACCCGGCGGGAAGGTGAAGCGCGGACGCAACCGGATCCGCAGCCCCCGGGCCGGGCCCAGGACCGTGAGGAAGAGCGCCGCCACCCCGGCCGTGGTGCCCAGGGAGAGCACCAGCTCGGCCGACAGCGGCAGGGAGCCGATGTCCTGCCGGTGCCCGGCACCCAAAGGCACGAACGCCAGGTAGGCGGCGATGACCACCAGGCTCGACACCAGCGGCGCCAGGGCCGGCGCCAGGAACCGGCGGTGCGACTGGAGCACCCCGTACAGCACCGCCGCCAGCCCGTAGAAGACGACCTGGGGCGCGAACACCACCAGCATGCGCGCGGCCAGGCCGACCAGCGCCTCCCGGTCACAGCCGGTCCCCGCCCCCAGCATCAGGGTCATCGCCGGAACCGAGGCCAGCGCCAGCAGTGCGGCCAGGGGCAGCGACAGCAACAGGACCCAGGTGACCAGAGCGGAAGCGGTGTGCCGGACCTGCTCGTGGTCGCCCCGCTCGACCGCCGCGGCCAGCACCGGAACGACCATGGCGGTCAGGGCACCGCCGATGACGATCTCGAACAGCACCGCGGGGAGCTGGTTCGCGGTGACGTAGGCGGTGCCCAGACAGGTGTCGCCGACGGTCTGGGAGAAGACGACGGTACGACCGAACCCGGCCAGCCGGGCGCCCACGGTGACCACCGCGATGAGCGCCGCCGCCGTGGCGACCCCGCGGGTCACCCCGGAGCCGGGGACACTGCCGGTCGCCGCGCCCGCGGAACACGCTCCGGCCCGCCTTCGACCGCGCCCCGCGGCGCCGTCCCCTCGGCCGCCGCGGACCCGGTCGCGCGGGGGTCGGTGTCCACACGCCCCCACCGGTCCAGGCGGCGCAACACGGGAACGCCGTCGATCACCGCGGAGAAGCTGGTGCGCTCGCTGAGCAGGGTCAGGCCGACCACCCCGCCCAGCAGGGCCAGGCGCGCCGGGAGCGGGGCCCTGGCCGCGGCGGCCACACCCAGGGCGGCGCCGAGCGCGTTGGCCCCGGAGTCTCCGAGCATCGAACGTTCGGCGAGGTCGTCGGGGAGCAGGGCGGCCGCGGCCCCCAGCACCGGTCCGACCAGCGGCGCGGCCGGAGAGGCCAGCGCGGGGGCCGAAGCCAGCAGAGCGAACTTCACGGCCCGCCCGGGGCGCAGGTCGAACAGGTTCACCAGGTTGGCGCTGGCCGCGATCAGGGCACCGTCCACCAGCGTGTCCAGCGGCCCCTTGCGCAGCAGGAACGCGGCGGCGAGCCCGGTCGCCCCGATCCCCGCCATCTTGACCGCTCCGGTGGTGACCTCCCCGTGGGCGAGCGCCCCCAGGTGCCCGCGCAGCCCCTTGGCCCGAGCGGACCCGGCCAGGTCGTCGTAGGCGCCGAAGGCCGCGGAGCCGGCGGCCGCGAGGGCCGCGGCGGCGCGCACGCGCGGGGTCAGTCCGGGGGCGAGCACACAGGCCGCGCACACCCCCGAGGCCAGGGCCGGCCCTTCCTGGAGGGTGACGGCGCGGCCTCGGAAGTTGACGCGCTGCCAGGTCCGGGACCGCTCGCCCTCCCGGTCGAGCAACCGGTAGGCGGAACGGGCGGCCAGAGCGCCGAGGGCCGCTCCGTTCAGCCCCCGGACCGCATGGGAGGCCATGGAGGCGGCCCCGGCGGCCAACGGGGACCGGACGGCGCCGCGGGTGGAGACACGGGTGGTCGCACGCATCGGGCTCACTCCCCGTCCCCGGACACCGCACGGCGGGCCTCGTCCTCGTTGCCGGGCGCGGCCTCGGCGTCGGCGGCCGCCTCCTCGACCGGCTCGGTCAGCGGACGGGGCAGCGGATCGGGCAGGAACGCGACGACCCCCTCCCCGATGCCGTAGGCGGAACCGGAACCGTCCAGGGAGTCGGCCAGGGCGAGCACCACGACCAGGTCGCCGGTGGGGCGGCCGACCACGTCCACGGTGGCGTAGGACGGCTCCTGCGCCCGGGCGTGGGCGACCAGCCCGCCCTGACGGCCCGAGTCGGTGCCGCCGGCCAGGACCGTGGGCCCGACCTGCCGGTGCAGGGCCGCGGTGAGACCGGCCAGGGCGGTGTTCGCGCGCTCCTCGTCCTCCTCGGGGGCGCCGGCGGCCGGGGCCACCACGACCACGGTGTCGGCGGAGCGGGCCGGGGAGCCCTCGACCGTGAGCAGGCCGCCCTCGGCGAAGGCCGACAGCACCGCGTTCGCGTCGTGGCCGTCCGCCCGGTCCTCCTCCCCGTCGGTCTCCCCGTCCGTCTCCTCCTCCGGGTCCTCCTCCTTCTCCTTCGTCTCCTCCCCGTCCTCGTCTGCGCCGCCCCTGGCGGCCAGCGCGCGGCCCAGCTCTGTGCCGGCCTTGTCATAGGGGTTTCCGGAGAGGTCCCCGGGGTCGTCCGAGACCTGGAACGCGAGCTCGTCGACGAAGGTGGCGCTGCCGCTGTCCAGGAACGCCTCCTCGAACAGCAGCTGCCCGACGACCTCCGCGCCCGCGTCCTCGACCCGTCCGCCCAGGGCGCGCACGACCTCCTCGTCCGCACCGGGCGCCGCGACCAGCACCACACGGCGGTCGAGCAGCCGCCCCTCCAGGACACTCCCGGCCACGGCGTCGGTGAACTGGTCGGCCCCGGCGTTGAGCAGCTCGGAGTCGTCGCGCTCGGCGCGCAGCTCCTCGCTCTGCCCGCGCAGGTCCGCGGTCTCGGACTTGAGGGTGTTGAGCAGCGGGTCCTGGAGCATCGTGGTGCCCAGGACCAGGCCGACGGTGAGCGCGAGGAACACCGCGACGATGGACACGAGGTGATAGCGGAAGTCGATCACGTGAACAGCCCCGTCATCCAGTAGACGAACGCGTCCCAGCGCGCCGCGAGAAAGGTGAGATAGACCTGCCCGGCCGGTGAGCTGTAGGCGGCGACCAGGATGGTGAGCAGGCACGCGGCCACCAGGCCGAGCAGTGCCCACGGAGAGATGCGGGACCGGTAGAGGCGGCTGACGCCCTTGGCGTCCACCAGTTTGCCGCCGACCCGGAGCCGGGTGAGGAAGGTGCTGGCCATACCCGAGCGGCCCTTGTCGAGGAACTCCTCGAGGGTGGCGTGGGTGCCCACGGCCACGATGAGGCTGGCCCCCGAGCCGTCTGCGAGCATCATCGCCACGTCCTCGCTGGTACCGGTGGCGGGGAAGACCACCGCCTCGTGGCCGAGGTCGGTCAGCCGTTGCAGACCGGGGGCGCGACCGTCGCGGTAGGCGTGCACCACCAGCTCGGCACCGCTGCTCAGGGACTGGTCAGAGACCGAGTCGAAGTCACCGACGATGATGTCGGGCCGGTACCCGGCCTCCATCACCGCGTCGGCTCCCCCGTCCACCGCGATGATGACCGGCCTGAACTCGCGGATGTAGGGCCGCAGCGCGGCCAGGTCCTCGCGGTAGTGGTAACCGCGCACCACGATCAGGACGTGGCGCCCCTCCATGGCGGTACCGATCACCGGTATGCCGATACCGTCCAGCAGAAGGTCGCGTTCGCGTTGGAGGTAGGCCATGGTGTTGGCGGCGAAGGCCTCCAGCTGGGTGGCGAGCCCGGCACGGGCCTCGGCCATGGCGTCGGCCACCGACTCCTTGTCCTGACGGACGCCGCGGGCGACGACCTCCGCGCCCCGGTAGAGGGTGGCGCCCTCCAGCCGCAGCCGTTCACCGTCGCGGACCCGGGTCAGGATCTCGGGATCCACGTCGTCCACCAGGGGAATGCCCGCGGCCACGATCATCTCGGGCCCCTGGTTGGGGTAGCGTCCACTGATACTGCGGGCGACGTTGAGCACCGCCGACACCCCGCAGCCCACCAGGGCCTCCGCACTGACCCGGTCCAGGTCGACGTGGTCGATCACGGCGATGTCGCCGGGACGCAGCCTCTTGGTCAGGTTCTTGGTGCGGCGGTCCGAACGGACGGGCGCGACCAGCCCGTCCGGGGCCTCCACCCGCGTACGACCGAATCGCATTGTGGCTCTGAACGCATCCGATACCTTCATCGCTGGCATACTGTCAGAACCAGATCACTCTGGGTTACAACATTCCGCCGATCGGCGTTTTCAGGGCAAACCACCCCGGATCAGAACGCCGCGGTGCCCGCACCGAACCGGTACGGGCACCACCGGACCAGAGGCCGGATCACGCAGCCGGATAGGCCCGATCCGAAGCCGCGTTGGTCAACAACTCCTCGGCGTGGGCCCGGCCCAGCTCGGAGTCCTCCAGACCGGCGAGCATCCGCGAGAGCTCCCGCACCCGCCCGTCCCGGTCCAACCGAACGACACCGCTCTCCGTGACCAACCCCTCGGTGGACTTCTCCACCACCAGGTGCGCATCGGAGAAGGCCGCCACCTGCGGCAGGTGCGTGACCACGATGACCTGGGCGCGCCGGGCCAAACGGGCCAGCCGGCGCCCGATCTCCACCGCCGCCTTGCCACCGACACCGGCGTCCACCTCGTCGAACACGAACGTGGGAACCGGATCGGCCCCGGCGAAGACCACCTCGATCGCCAGCATCACCCGCGAGAGCTCACCACCGGAAGCACCCTTGTGCAGGGCCAGCGGCGGAGAACTCGGGTGCGGCGCCAACAGGAGCTCGACCTCGTCACGCCCGTGCTGACCGAACTCCTCACCCGTGGTGATGCGCACACTCACCCGCGCGTGCGGCATGGCCAACGCGGTCAGCTCCTCGGTGACCGCCGCACCGAACCGCTCGGCCGCGGCGGACC
Organism: Nocardiopsis ganjiahuensis DSM 45031; assembly: GCF_000341085.1. GTDB lineage: Bacteria > Actinomycetota > Actinomycetes > Streptosporangiales > Streptosporangiaceae > Nocardiopsis > Nocardiopsis ganjiahuensis. The sequence continues at coordinate 235,389 of NZ_ANBA01000020.1, forward strand.
GGACCTCGGTGAGCTCGCTCGCCGCCGCGTCCATCCGCGCGTACAGCTCATCGGCCTCCGCACGCAGCTCGTCGATACGCTCGTCGTCGCCCTCCAGCTCACCCAGGCGCTTGGCGGCCGTCGAGGCCCAGGCCAGCACCTCGTCCGTGGTCGCACCGTACTTGCGCGAAAGCTGGGTCAGCAGGGCACGCCGCTCCTGGACCGCGGCCAGCCGGGCCGGATCGGCGTCCACCGACTCCGCGTAGGAGGCGAGCTCGGTGGCCGCGTCCGTGAGGATGTAGGACGCCTCGTCCAACCGGTCGGCGATGGCAGCCAGGTCCGCGTCGTGCTCACGCACCGCCCCCACCGCCTGGCGGGCCGCCGACAGCAGCCCCACCACGTCGGCCTGCACCTCGGCGGCGGCCGGATCACCGGTGAGCGCCTCGTGCGCGGTGGTCGCGGCCACCCGCAACCCGTCGGCGTGCGCCAACCGGGTCTCCTCGGCGAGCAGCTCCTCGTCCTCACCGGGAAGCGGCTCGGCCGCGGTGATCTCCTCCACCCCGAACCGCAGCATGTCGGCCTCCTGGGCGCGCTCACGCGCCCGCTCGACCAGCTCCTCCAACTCCGAGGAGACCTCGCGGTAACGGCGGTAGGCGCCGGTGTACCGCTTCATCGCCTTGCTCAGGTCGTCACCGGCGAACCGGTCCAGGGACGAGCGCTGACGGTCCGCACGCAGCAGGCGCTGCTGGTCGGACTGCCCGTGCACGGCCACCAGGTCGTCGGCCAGATAGGCGAGCAGGCTCACCGGCGCGGAACGGCCGCCCATGGTCGCCCGGGAACGCCCCTCCGCCGACACCGCACGGGTGAGGATCAGGACGTCGTCGTCGATGTCGCCGCCGGCCTCCAGGACACGGTCGGCCACCCGGCCGCCCCGGGGCACGGTCAACCGTCCCTCGACCACCGCGCGCTCGGCACCGGGACGAACCCGCTGGGGATCGGCGCGTCCACCGAAGAGCAGTCCCAGCCCGGTGACGACCATGGTCTTACCCGCGCCGGTCTCACCGGTGACGACGGTCAGGCCCGGTGACAACTCCAACACGGCGTCATCGATGACACCGAGGCCTTGGATGCGGACTTCTTCGAGCACCGATCCCTCTCCTGATAGTTGACGCCCTTTGCATGTGACGGAGCTTCTTCAGCGTCCGTGTTCGGCCCGCCCCCGCCACCCGGTGACCGGCAGACCGAACTTGGCCACCAACCGATCGGTGAACGGCGCACGGTGCAACCGGGCCAGCCGGACCGGCGTATCGGCCCGGGTGATCTCGATTCGTGCTCCCGCGGGCAATTCGACCATACGCCGTCCATCACACCAGAGCACGCCCGGCGTGGTGTCCGGCAGCACCTCCAGCGCCACCGTCGCCTCCGGCCCGACCACCAGCGGCCTCGCGAACAGGGCGTGCGCGCTGATCGGCACGACCAACAGCGCTTCCACATCCGGCCACACGACCGGGCCACCCGCCGAGAAGGCGTGGGCGGTCGACCCGGTGGGGGTCGCGCACACCACACCGTCACAACCCCAGCTGGACAGGGGCCGCCCGTCCACCTCCAGGACCATCTCCAGCATGCGGCGGGTGTCGGCCTTCTCCAGGGTCGCCTCGTTGAGCGCCCACGAACGCACCGGGGGCGCCCCGTCACCGCGGCCGCCGTTGAAGACGGCCACGTCCAGGGTCATGCGCTCCTCGACCACGTAGTCACGGTTGACGACGCTGTTCACCGTGGCGCCCAGGTCCTCGCGCTCCGCCTCGGCCAAAAAACCCACGTGCCCGAGGTTGACCCCGAGCAGCGGCGCACCCGCCGGGCGCGCGATCTCCGCGGCCCGCAGCAGGGTCCCGTCCCCGCCGAGCACCATGACCAGTTCCACGCCCTCGGCCGCCTCCGCCGACTCCACGGACTCGACCGGGGACAGCACACAGCCCGTGGCCGCCAGATCCTCGACCTCGTCCTTGAGCATCCGCACGGTCAACCCCGCGCGGCTGAGACTCTCGTGGACGAGCTGGGCACTGCGTACCGCCGCGGGCCGACCGGTATGGGCCAGCAGGAGAACACTGCGTCCGCTGGTCATCGCCGTCCCCTTACGTTCACTCCCCGTGGGAAGCCTGGTGCTGACCGGGCACTCGACCGCACCCGGCCGGGTCACGTTACCGGACTCCTGCGACAGGAGGCCACGCCCTCAGGACGGGCCCTCCTGGATCGCCCGCTCCAACCGGGCCGGGTCCAGGGGCGGCGCCCCGGCACGCATCCACAGGAAGTACTCGACGTTCCCGGAGGGCCCCGGCAGAGGGCTGGCCGTCACGTCCACCACCCCCAGACCCAGGGTGAGGGCGTGCGCCGCGACGTCGGAGACGGCCTCGGCCCGCAGCCCGGGTTCGCGGACCACACCACCGGCACCCACACGCGCCTTGCCGACCTCGAACTGGGGTTTCACCATCATCGAGAAGTCGGCGTCGGCGGTCACGCACTCACGCAGCGCACCGAGCACGAGTTTGAGGGAGATGAACGACAGGTCGCCGACCACCAGGTCGGGACGCGGGTCACCGATCTGCTCCGGAGTGAGTTCACGGACGTTGACCCGCTCCATCACCCGCACCCGGTCGTCGCTGCGCAACGCCCAGGCGAGCTGCCCGTAACCGACGTCGACCGCCGTGACGTGCGCCGCACCGCGCCGCAACAGCACGTCGGTGAAACCTCCGGTGGAGGCCCCCGCGTCCAGGGCCCGCCGCCCCTTCACCTCCAGCTCGAAGGCGTCGAGCGCCCCGATGAGCTTGTGCGCGCCCCGCGAGACGTAGGGCGGTTCCTCGGAAGGGGTACGCACCACGATGGGCTGGTCGGTTCCGATCTGGGTCGCGGCCTTGGACGCCACCATGCCGGACACGAGAACGAAACCGTTCTCGATGATCTCGGCCGCGTGACCCCGGGAGCGTGCGTGACCGCGGCGGACCAGTTCCGCGTCGAGCCGACTACGTTTTGCCATGGTCACCTAGGGTACCGGCCGTTCCGGCCACTATCGAGAACTCTGGTTGCTCTGCCCCAGCACACCCAGAACACCCGACAGCTCCTGCTGGAGCGCGTCGAAGACCGCCACGTGCTCATGGGTGGGCAACGCGTCCAGATCGGCCAACCGCTCCCTCGTCGCGCCGAGGGTCTGCTCGGCCATGGCCTCGGCCTGCTCACTCGGGTCCATCAAGCCCTCTCCCTCCACACGGCCGCCGCACCCCGCACCCCGCGGCCCGGCGCCCCGCTCCCCGATGTTCCGGCCACCGGCAGGACCGGTGCCCGGATCGGACTCTACTTCTTCGCGCCCTTGCTCTTGGTGGTGCGCTTGGCCGTCGAACGCGACCGCGTGGTCTTCGCCGCGGGCTTGGCCTTGCCCCGGTTGGCGGTGCGCTTGGCGACGGTCCCGGACTCGGTCCCGTCCTGCCCGGCCTCCCCTACGGCGTCAGCGTCGGAGTCCCCGGCCGCGGCCTCCGACTCCTCCGCGGACTCGCCGTCCCCGGACTCCACCGCGTCCTCGCCCTGAGCGGAGTCCTCGGGGACAGCGTCCCCGGTCTCCGGTGCGCTCTCCTCGACACCCAGGGCGGCCCCGGCCTCCTCGACCGCCTCCCCGCTACCGGCGGACACGGCCTCGGCCGCCCTGGCCCTGGAGGGGGCCTGCGCGCGCGCCCGGGGCCCGGCCTCCGCCCGGGCCCGGTCCTCCTGGCCGTCCTCCTCACTCATCGGCAGCGCCGACGAGGCACCGCCACGGGGCGCCAGCACCCGCTCAACGACCTGCCGGGCGGCCATCCGGCGCTCCAGCTCGGCCACCCGACGGACCATCCGCTCGTACTCGGCACGCGGAACCATGTCCATCTGCTCCAGCGCCTGCCGGACCTCGGCCCGCACCAGGTCGGCCACGGCCGCCCGGTTGGCCTGACTGGTCTCGATCAGCTCACCGGCCAGGGTCTGAATGCTCTGCCCCACCCTCGGCGGGGCCTCACCGCCCGAGGCCACGGGCGCGGAGGCGGCCGCCCCGTCGGCCCGCAGCAGCGTCTTGGCCGCCGCCACGGCCTGCTTGCGAGAGAGTTCGGTGAGGCCATTGGCGGCATCCAGATAGGTGCGTACCGCGTCGACGACCATGATGACTTGCTCCTTGATGGGACCGCAGGAGGGAATGAACGAAAAGAGGACACGGAGAGGGAGGGGCCTCGTGTTCCGGGGGGTTCGACGCCAACGCTACCGGGGCCGGAGCGCATGTGACACGCAAACGACAGAGCTTGCCCCACCCGCACCACCCGCCCCGGGGCGATCCGCACCCTTGGTCCGCCCGAGGGCCTCTTGGCCGGTTGCCGGACGGTACACCGCCAATAGGGCATCATGTGCCCATGAGCAGCATCGACGCATGCCTGGAGGGCATAGCCCAGGCGAACCGGCGCATCCTCGCCCAACCACTGGAACGGCGACGCCGACACATCCGTGAACGCACGGTGCGCGTGATCGTCCCCGACCTGGTGACCGCCTTCGACATGCGCCTGACCGTCGACGGCCTCACCGACGTCACCCCGCGGCCGCTGGACACCCCCGCCGCCGACCCCCAGGTCCGGGTCACCGTCTCCAGCTCCGACCTCGTGGACCTGGCCCAGGACCGTCTGGACCCCGCCAAGGCACTGTTCAGCCGACGCCTCAGGGTCGACGCCAGCCTCAGCGACCTGATCCGCATGAAGCGCCTGCTCTGACCAGTCCCCCGAGACCGAATGCACCGCCACCACCCAGCGGCGGGTACCTTGCTGGGATGCCCCGCCAACCTCTGGACCTGGCCCCCTTCCGCGGCCTGCGCTACGTGGCCCCCGACGTCGACCGCTTCATCGACGGCGGCTTCGACATCGCACGACTGCTGGCGCCGCCCTACGACATCCCCGACGCGGAGGAGGCGCGAAAGCTCCAGCGCTCCGACCCGCACAACGCGGCGAGGGTCACACTGCCCTTCGAGCTCTCCCGGCAGGCAACCGACAACGACGACGCCGTCTCCCGCCGCTACCGCTCCGCCGCGGACCTCCTGCGGAGCTGGATCACCGACGGGGTACTCGCCCTGGACGAGGAACCCGCACTGTACGTGTACGAGCAGGCCACCGCGGACGGCCAGGTACAGCGAGGGCTCGTGGGCGCCCTGGGACTGCCGCAGGAGGACGCCGAACCCGCCGTGCGCCCGCACGAGGACGTGGCCGACCCGCCGGTACGCGACCGCTTCCGCTTGATGGAGGTGGCGCGCGCCAACCTCGAACCCATCTTCCTCGTCTACCGCGGCGCGGGCGGCGCCGCCTCCGCCGCCACCGAGGCCACCGGCACCCGGCAGGAACCCGTGGTCCGCGCCCGTACCAGGGACGGCGCCGAACACCGCCTGTGGGCCATCACCGACCCCGGACGACAGCGGGAGATCACCACCGACCTGGCCGACCGCTCCGCCCTGATCGCCGACGGCCACCACCGCTACGCCGCCTACCTCAGGCTCCGCCGGCAGAGCACCGACCCGGGTTGGAGCCACGGCCTGGCCCTGCTCGTGGACAGCGATACCCACCCGCCCCGGCTCGGCGCGATCCACCGGGTCCTGCCCGGCCTGGACACCGCCGAGGCCCTGGCCGCCGCCCGGACGGTGGCCACGGTGGAACCGGTCCCGGAGGCCGACCCCGCCGCCCTGGCCGAGATGAGCGCCCCGGCCCTGCTCCTGGTATCCGCCGACGGCGACGCCCACCTGGTGAGCGGGTTCGACGAGGAGGTCCTGCGCCGGGCCATGCCCGACCACTCCCCCGACTGGCGCCACCTGGCCACGGCCGCCCTGCACGAGGTCCTCATGCCCCTGTGGAGCTACCCCGAGGAAAAAGTGCGGATGGTGCACGACGACCCGGTCGAGGCCGTGGCCGCCGCCCGCGACGAGAAGGGCACCGCCGCCCTCGTGCCCCCGCTGCGCGTGGAGCAGGTCTACGCCGTCGCCGACCGCGGCGAGCTCACCCCCCGCAAGTCCACCTCCTTCGGCCCCAAACCCCGCACCGGTCTGGTCATGCGCGTCCTGGACTAGGCCCTCTTCTTCGGATCACTCCGCCCACCCGTCGCCCGCCTCCGCGCCCGCCGGAACGGCCCAGCTCCGGAGCCCTCCGCACACCCGCACACCCGCACACCACGATCTCCCGGCGTTGCGCACGGAGCCGACCAGAACAGGCACCGGGTCGGCTTCGCGCACCCTCGGAGCCGGCACCGCGGCCCTCACCCGACGCCATCGAAACCCGCTGGCCCACGGCCGCACCCGCTGGGAACATGAGCGGTGTCCCCGCGTCGACCCGCAACGGAGCAGCGCCGTGTCCACCTCCCCCGTCCCCTCCGACGGGCCGCGCACCGCGGCCTCCCTCACCCTCCACCTGAACCACCTGGGGGTACGCCCCGGCGACACCCTCCTGGTACACACCTCCCTGCGTTCGCTCGGCTGGGTGTGCGGAGGCGACCAGACCGTGGTCCGAGCCCTCCTGGACGCCGTGGGCCCCGCCGGAACCCTCGTCGTGCCCACCCAGACCATGGACAACACCGACCCCTCCGGCTGGTCCGACCCGCCCGTCCCCGAAGCCTGGTGGGACACCATCCGGGCCGAATCACCCGCCTTCGACCCCGCGATCACCCCCAGCGCCTACATGGGCCGCGTCCCCGAACGGGTCCGCACCTGGCCGGGGGCCGTACGCAGCGCCCACCCGCAGACCTCCTTCGCCGCGCTCGGCCCGGACGCGGCCCTCCTCATGCACCCCCACCCCCTCGAATCAGCCCTCGGCGAGAACTCACCACTGGCCCGGCTGGAGAAGTCCGGAGCGCACGTCCTCCTCCTGGGAGTCGGCTACGACTCCTGCACCGCCTTCCACCTGGCCGAGTACCGGGTCCCCCGACCACGCACCGCCCCCACCTCCTGCGCGGTCCACACCCCGGACGGCGACCGGGAATGGGTGACCTACACCGACGTCGCCCTCGACGAATCCGACTTCCCCGCCCTGGGCGCGGACTTCGAGACCACCGGCGCGGTGACCGTCGGCCGTGTGGGCTCGGCCGCCGCCCGCCTCTTCCCCCTGGCCCGGGCGGTCGACTTCGCCACCACCTGGCTGACCAGGCACCGCCCCCACTGACCGGTACCTCCCGAACACGGGCACCCGCGGACCGCCCAGCGAACACCCACCCCCTCTCCGCGGCTTCGGACGGGCCCCGCGGCCAGGCTGCGACGGAGCACACACCCCGTGGCAGGGGCGCCCGGACCTTCGGGAGGCCTAGCCTGGAGGCGACCTCTCCCGCCACACGGAATCGGACCCCGCGCCATGTCCCTGCAGGCAGCTGACCGCCCGCTCAACGAGCTCCACGACGCGATGCTCCTGGACCTGGACGGCGTGGTCTACATCGGCCCCAAGGCCGTGCCCGCAGCCCCCGAGGCCGTGGGCAAGGCCCGCGCTGCCGGTGCCAGGGTCGCCTTCGTGACCAACAACGCCGGCCGCACCCCCGCCCGGATCGCCGAACACCTCACCCACCTGGGGGTGCCCGCCGCCCCCGAGGACGTGGTCACCTCCGCCGAGGCCGCCGCCCGACTGGTCGCCGCCCGCTACCCGGCGGGTTCGGACGTGCTGGTGGTCGGCGACACCGGCCTGCGCCAGGCCGTGCGCCGGATGGGTCTGCGACCCGTCACAGTCGCCACGGATTCGGTGGTGGCCGTGGTCCAGGGCTACTCGCCGACGATGTCCCGCGACCTCCTGGACCAGGGCACACTCGCGGTCGCTGGCGGCGCGTTCTACGTGGCGAGCAACTCCGACGCCACCGCCCCCACCCAATGGGGGATCACCCCCGCCAACGGCTCGTTCGTGCGGGTGATCGCGCACGCCACCGGTGTGGAACCGGTGATCGCGGGCAAGCCGATGCGCCCCCTGCACGAGGAAGGGATGATGCGCACCGGCGCGACCGACCCCCTCATCGTGGGCGACCGGTTGGACACCGACATCGAGGGCGCCACCACACACGGTGCCGCCGGGCTCCTGGTCCTGTCCGGGGTCGCCACCCCGCAGGACCTCCTGGCCGCCCCCGCCCACCAGCGCCCCCGCTACCTGTCCTGGGACGTGTCCGGGATGAACGAGACCCACCCGGGCCCGGTCCGCCGCGTCGACGGCGACACCGCGCGCACCGAGTGCGGCGGCTGGACCGTCGGCGTCGAGGCCGACACCGTACGCCTGTCCGGCGACGGAGACCGCTTGGACGGTCTGCGCGCCCTGTGCACGGCGGTCTGGTCCGACGAGCGCGTCGACCCCACCGGCCCCTCGGCCACCGCGGCCCTGGCGGTCCTGGGCTGGTGACCGGCTCACCGTTCCGCCCTGCGCACCAGAGCGACGGTGCCCACCTCCACCTCCAACACGCTCCGGACGCCGTTCCAGCCGCGCCAGAACCGGCGGCGTAGCTCACCGGTCACCCTGACCACGTCGCCGATCCGCCACCCGTGCACCCGATCGCACATGTGCGGGTCGAAGGAGACCAGGGTCAGCGAATCGGCCCGGGCCCGTCGGCGCCCGGACACCTCGGCCCGGGCCACACCGATCCGCCAGGTCACCAGGCGGTCCCCGCTGGGGAGTTCCCTCTCCGCGGGGGCGGCGGTGACCCGGCCGACCACGAAGACCTCGTTGCGGTGCCCGTCCGGGCGCTCCGGCCCGGCACCCTTCGGTTCGGGCCGCCCCTCGTCGAGGGTCCTCGGTTCGGGGGCCGGTTCGGGCACGGAGGGGGTTTTCGACGACGGCCGAGGGCTCTGCGAGGCGGAGACCCACCGGGCCCTCCCCTCCGGATCGGACTGCGGGTTCGGGGACGTGGAGACAGACGTGGGTTCGAGCACGAGGGCCTTTCCGGTAGTCACCTGGTGCGCGCGCTGATTCCAGGATCCCCCGGGCGGGCCCGGGAAAGAAGACCCTTCCTCAACCTGTGGACAACCCCGGGGACCCGCCGTCAACAGCCATGACACCCTTGTCCTAGAGTCGGGTTCGGTTCGGAACGGACCGCACAACGCTTGAAGAAGAGGGGTGCCTGCCGTGCACGACGACGTGGACGTCAGCGGTCTGCCCGAGGGGATCACCCCGCTGGGCAACCAGATCTATGCCATCGACACGATGCTCGCCGGTTATCCCGGGGTCGTCTCCGCCTACCTCATCCGCACCGAGCGGCCCTGCATCGTCGAGGTGGGCACCGCCGGTTCGGCACCGGTACTGCGTGACGCCGTCATCCGGCTCGGCCTGGCCCCCGAGGACCTGGCGACCATCGTGGTCACCCACATCCACCTGGACCACGCGGGCGGCACCGGGGACATGGCGGCGCTGTTCCCCAACGCGGAGATCGTCGTGCACGAACGCGGCGCCCGCCACCTGGCCGATCCCAGCCGCCTGATGGCCAGCGCGAAGATGGTGTGGGGCGACCGCTTGGAGACCCTGTTCGGCCAGATGCACCCCACCGAGGCCGCCCGTATCCGCTCGGTCGCCGAAACCGGCGAGGTCGACCTGGGCGCCGGCCGCAAGCTGGTCTCGCACTACGCCCCCGGACACGCCAAGCACCACATGGGCCTGGTGGACACCGGGACAGGCGACCTGTACGTCGGCGACGCCCTCGGCGTGTACAACCCCCTGACCGGGGACCTGCGCCCGGCCACCCCGCCGCCGGACTTCGACATGGACGCCTGCCTGCGCACCCTGGGCCTGTTCCGCGACATCGGCGCCCAGAGGCTGATGTTCTCCCACTTCGGCGCGCACGACACCGTCACCGAGACCATCGACCGGGCCGAGGACGAACTCCGCCTGTGGGTGGAGACCGTACGCGACTCCCGGGACACCGGCGGGGACCTGGACCACGCCATCGCGATGGTGCGCGACAAGGTCGTCTCCCGGTACAAGCCCCTCCCGGCGGACGCCTCCGCCGGGACCGTGGCGGTCCTGGACACACTCAGCGGTCCGGAGGCCAACGTCAGCGGCATCATGCACTGGCTGGACAAGCTCGCCCAGGAACAGGCCGAAGCGAAGAGGAAGGCCGAGGAGGAGCGGGCCTAGGTCGAGGAGGTGCCGGGGCGCCGGAAAACCAGGTGCGCCCCCGGTACCGCCCCCCGTAACCTCCCGGCATGACTCCCCAGATCCGTCCGGTACGCAAGGACGACCTCTCCCAGAGCTTCACCCTCATCAGGAACGGCTTTCCCGCCGTGGCCGTCACCGAGGAACACATGCGGTGGCGGTTCGACCACCCCCGCCCCGACGTCGACGACACACGCCTGGTCGCGGTGGACGGCGACAGGGTGGTCGGGCACATGATCAGCAGAGTGCACACGGACGAGGACGGGACCCGCAAGGGCAACTCCTTCTACGGGGCCCTGGCCGAAGAACACCGCGACACGGATCTCGCCGCCCGGCTCCTGGAGGCCTCGGAGGCCAACCTGACCGAGAAGGGGGCTGCCTTCCTGCGGACCAGCGCCGCCCAGGAAGGCGTCCAGGCCGCCGGCGAGCACTTCCGAGAAGCGATCCTGGCACGGGGGTACGAGCTGGTCGAGAGCCACCACGTGCTCGGCATGGAACTGAGCAGGCTCCCGGATCCGCCGCAGGCACCGGCGGGCGCCGAGCTGCGCCGGTGGAGCGAGTTCGCCGACGACCCCCGCCCGCTCTACGAGATCGACAAGGCCGCCGACGCGGACGAACCGGGCGAGACCGCGGAGGACTTCCTGTCCTACGAGTTCTGGCTCGACTCGGTGTGGCACAACCCGATGTTCGACCTGGAGCTCAGCCTCGCCCTGCTGCTGGACGGGGCCCCCGTGGCGATCTCCTGCTACTCGTCCGACCACGACAGCCGCATGGAGTCGGCGATGACCGGCACCCTGCGCGAGTACCGGAACCGGGGCCTGGCCGGGTACACCAAGCACATGGCCCTGCACCGGGCCAGGGAACGGGGCTTCACCCACGCCTACACCGGCAACCACGAGACCAACAAACCGATGCTGGCCATCAACAACCGCATCGGCTACAGCCTGGTCGGTACCGAGAACACCTACGTCAAGCGGCTCTGAGCGGCAGACCGAGAACACGGATCAGGTGGGCGTACAGGCCGTCCGCCCAGGACAGCTCCGAGTCCTCGGGAAGACGCTCGAAAACACGCGTCTCGAACTCCCCGCTGATCGGTTCCACAGCGCTCACCTGGGCATGCGTGACCACCGTGGTGTGGCCTCCGGAGAGCACGTAGTAACCCATCACCACGACCTCGCCGAGGGTGGCCGCGGCCTCCTCGTACACCTCGCGCCTCACCGTGGCGTACAGGTCCTCACCGCTCTCCCGGTGCCCGCCGGGGAACTCCCAGGCCCTCCCGGGGTTGCGGACCATGAAGGGCCGCTCCCCCGCGTAGGTCAGGCAGACCACCGAGTCGTACCGCTCAGGAAGCGTGTGCAGACACACGACAGCGCCGCCGAGTGGCTCCTGGCCACTCGGCGGCGCTCCGTCACCAGGGCTCAGTCCCGGCCACCCCTGCGGTCGTCACGGCGCTCCCGGGGAGCGGCCGCGGCCTCGGCGGCAGCGGCTTCGTCCGCCTCTTCCTCGACGTCGGTCCAGACGACACCGTCCTCGACGTCGCTGTCGACCAGCTCGACACCCTCGATGGCGGCGAGGCGCTCGTCCGCGTCGGTGACGCCCTCACGGTCCACCGAAGAGGCCCGGGCGAAGTACTCACGGGCGTCCTCGGTACGGCCGAGCTCCTCCAGGACATCGGCGTAGGCGTAGAACAACCGGGCCACGTACGGCCGGGCCCGACGCTCCTTCAGCTCCGGCACCTGAAGCTCGGCCAGAGCGGCCTTGACGTCGCCCATGTCACGGCGGGCACCGGCGGCGACGATCCGCAGCTCGATGCGCTCGTCGGCGTCCAGGTCCTTGGCGGCCGGGTCGTTGGCGATCTCCAGAGCCCGCTCCGGACGACCGAGGCCGCGCTCGCAGTCAGCCATGATCGCCAGGAAGGTGTCCCGACCACTCATCCGACGCGCGGCGCGCAGATCGGAGAGGGCCTCCTGCCACTTGCCCACCGTGTAGGCGGCGATACCGGACGCCTCACGAACGCTGGGCAGCCTGGAAGCCTTCCGACGCGCGTAGGCAGCGTGCTTGTAGGCCCGATCCGGGTCCTCGTCCACCAGCAGTCCAGCGGCCACGATGTGCTTGCCGACCAGCTCGGCCAGGGTCTTGGGCAGCGAGTGCAGGTCGCGCTTGGTGTCCTTGTCCAGCTGGTCGTACGTGGCTTCGTCGGGCAGCGGCGGAGCGATGTCCGCCGGGTCCCGGTCCTCCCGCGGAGGCCGGCGGTCGTCCCGCTGGAAGTCACGTCCGCCACCGCGACGGTCGCCTCCGGAGCCGCCGCGGTAACCACCGCGGTCGTTCCCGCCACGGTCGTTCCCGCCGCGGTAGCCGCCGCGATCGCCACTGGGACGGTCTCCGCCACGGCCGCGCTCGCCCCCGGGACCACCGCGGTAACCACCACGGTCCCCACTGGGACGATCCTCGCGACCCCGGTAACCACCACGGTCACCAGTGGGACGGTCACCGCCACGGTAGCCCCCGCGGTCGTCACGGCTCCGGTTGTCCCGGTTTCCGCCACGGTCGTCCCTGCGATCACCGGTGGGACGGTCACCGCCCCGGTAACCGCCACGGTCGTCACGGCTCCGGTCGCCTCCGGAGCCGCCGCGGTAACCACCGCGGTCGTTCCCGCCACGGTCGTTCCCGCCGCGGTAACCACCACGGTCCCCACTGGGACGGTCTCCGCCACGGCCGCGCTCGCCCCCGGGACCACCGCGGTAACCACCACGGTCCCCACTGGGACGATCCTCGCGACCCCGGTAACCACCACGGTCACCAGTGGGACGGTCACCGCCACGGTCATCCCGGCGGTCACCGCCGCGGTACCCACCGCTGCGGTCGTCGCCATCACGGAAGTTACGGCGCTCGCCGCCTCCGGTGTTGCCTCTGTCGTCCCGGGAGCCCCTGTAGCCAGACCGGGAACGGGACTCGTCACCGCGCCCGCGACCTTCAGGCTCACCGGAGCGGTTACCGCTGTGGTCGTTTGCTCCGGAGTCCTCGCGGTCTCCCGATCGGCTGTCCTCAGTCATCCAACCCGTCCGTCAACACTCAAAAGCGCTGCCACCTTGAGCAGTAGCAGCGCGTAGTAGTACTCGTACCCTCCAGCTTACGACATGGCTTACGCACACATCACCAAAGCCGCATTACACGACGGTGTGGATATCCACAACCCCGCACCAGGGAGTTGGCTGCCGCGGGCCCCGTGCTCTTTCATACTGCCAGGCTCAGAGGTCGAGGGCACCTCCAGCGAGGCGCACGGCGGCGGTGACGCCTACCGCATCAAACCCAGAGCCCGGGGATGAGCACCGGGCTCCCACCACCACACGGACATCCTCAAATTCACATGTTCACAAGACATGGCAAAAAACAAAAAGAAGGAGGAGCCCGCCCCGAAAGACGAACCCCTCCCCCTATTCTC
>NZ_ANBA01000021.1 GCF_000341085.1 Nocardiopsis ganjiahuensis DSM 45031
GAAGATCGGCATGCGGAACATCGTCATACCGGGCGCGCGCATGCACAGGCCGGTGGTGATGAAGTTGACCGCGCCCAGGATCGTGCCCAGACCGGAGACGAGCAGGCCCAGGATCCAGAGGTCGCCGCCCAGGCCCGGCGAGCGGACCGCGTCGGACAGCGGGTTGTAGGCGAACCAGCCGAAGCTGGCGGCGCCGCCCGGGGTCAGGAACCCGCTGATGGCGATCAGGCTGCCGAACAGGAACAGGTAGTAGCCGAGCAGGTTGATCCTGGGGAAGGCCACATCGGGGGCGCCGATCTGCAGCGGCATGAGGATGTTCGAGAACCCGACGAACAGCGGGGTCGCGAACATCAGCAGCATGATCGTGCCGTGCATCGTGAACATCTGGTTGAACTGCTCGTTGGACAGGAACTGCATGCCCGGCGAGAACAGTTCGAGACGCATCAGGAGCGCCAGCACGCCGCCGAAGAGGAAGAAGGCGAAGGAGGTGATCAGGTACATGTACCCGATGACCTTGTGGTCGGTGGAGGACAACCACCTGACAGCGATCGAACCCTTACCCCCGGCTTCCTCCGGTGCAGAGGACCGCGTATCCGTCTCAACCGACATACAGTTCCTTCTCAGGTCGTTCGCAAGGGAGCTCGGGGCGGGGCTCTTCAAGAGGCGGAGTGAGAGTCACCCGAAAAAGGAGGTGGAACCCTCGCTCTCTGAACCGGAAAACTCGCACGAAAAAGTCCGCCGCCATGCTTTGGCACCGAGCACCTGGGGCGCAGGGAGCGCACATTGCGGCGGGGATCATGATCGAGCCCGACCCGGTCCACCAGACTAGCAATTCTGGGAACCTTTATACAGCAAGCGAAGAATCCCAAACGAACACGCCGCGCGGGACACGCGTCTTCGACCGGAACATGGCATCTATTTCTTCATCACAAGACACATATATTTCATTTATTCAAATGGTTCCCTTTTTCCATGAAGACCGGATGTTCGCCCGAGTGGTGATTCCTCCCGCCTCCTGAGCGACACGACCCCGTGACCGCACCCAGCGATTCATGGTCGAGGATGTCCCCGACGTTCACGAACGGCCCGAGCACTTCACGCAGGCGGAGCTCAGAACCACACGGCCCCGGGACGGCCACCCGGAGGACGGCGTCAGGGGGTCCCTTCGAAGCCGGCCTCGGGAACCGTCCCGGTCCTGACCTCACGCGTGCCGTTCCACGACGCTGCCTGCAGGGATCCTCTGGACGCACGGGATCCCGAGCGGCGGAGCCCCGCCCGCACCCCCCAGAACGGGCGGGGCTCTCCTCCCTTTTCCTGAATGGTCTCTGTCAGAGGCCGGGGTCGGAGGCGCTCACATCGGCCGGCGCGGATCCCTCTTCCACGCCCGGGCAGGACCGCCCGTCATCACGACCCCTGCCACTGCCTCCTCGACGACGGGCAGGCGGCCCGCGGTGGCCTCTCGCGAGGACGTGTCCGAGGTAGCGGTACGTACGCCCGGGGCCCTCGCTTCGGCGCGGCTGACCACCGTGTGCCGTGCCCTCTCACGATCGTCGTCCTCGTACGACGCCCTAACCGCCCCCGCTGCCCCGAAACATCATGGGGCCCATGATTTCCACGGGCCCCGGCCCCGGCCCCGGGCCGAACGTACGAACACGAGGTGCTACGGGCGGTCATCACCGGTGAGGGCGGTGTGCGGGACGTGTGAGCGCACCGCCCGAGCGAGCGGCGGCCCCTGTCCTTCGGGCGGGACGGCGGGCGCCTTCTCCTCCGACCCGCCCTCAGCCGGCGGAGAGCAGCTCGGCGAACAGCTCCGGGTCGACGTTGCCGCCCGAGACCACCGCGACCGTCGCCTCGGGGCGCCCCGGCACCGTGTCGACCTTCCCGGCCAGTACCGCGGCGGCGGACAGCGCCCCGCTGGGTTCGGCGACCAGCCGGGCCCCGTGCGCGAGCGCGGCCACCGCCCGGCCGATCTCGTCCTCGGTGACGGTCACGATCTCGTCCAGGCGCGCGGCCAGGTGCGCGAAGGTGCGCTCGGACAGGCAGGTGCGCACCCCGTCGGCCATGGTCCGGTAGGTGCGCTCCGGCGCCCAGGTGACCAGGTGCCCCTCACTCAGGCTCTCGGCGGCGTCGGCGGCCAGCTCCGGCTCCACTCCCACCACGCGGACCCGGCGCGGCTGCACCGTCCAGGCCGCCGTGGCCACCCCCGAGGCGAGCCCTCCCCCGCCGACCGGCACCACGATGGTGGTGACCTCGGGCGACTGTTCCAGGATCTCCAGTCCCACGGTGCCCTGGCCGGCGACCACCCGGGCGTCGTCGAAGGGCGGCACCAGGGCCAGGAGTTCGCGGTCCCTGAGCTCGGTGGCGGCGGCGAGGCGCTCCGCAGGCGGGACGGTCACCACGCGCGCGCCGTAGGAGCGGATCCGGTCCACCTTGACCGCGGGCGCGCCCTCGGGCACCACGACAGTGCAGGCGACCCCCTGGCGGGCCGCGGCGCAGGCGAGCGCGAGGCCGTGGTTGCCCGAGGAGTGGGTGACCACCCCGTGCCGGCGCTGGACCGGGTTGAGCAGGGCCACGGCGTTGGTGGCGCCGCGCAGCTTGAAGGCTCCGGTGGGCTGGAGGCTCTCCGGTTTGAGGAGGAGGTCCGTCCCGTCGGGCCCGGCGGTGAGCGGTGTGCGCACCACGTGGCCCTGGACTCGGGTGGCGGCGGCCCGGACGTCGTCTGCGGTGACCAGTTCCATCCGGCGAGTATGCCCGCGACCGCCTCGCGCACACGGGACAATGGGTCCCGATGCGTACCGAACAGACCCCTGACGACCTGCCCGGCCGGGCCTTCTACAAGCTGATGACGTCGGTGGTGGTCCCGCGCCCGATCGCGTGGGTCTCCACCACCTCCGAGTCCGGTGTGGACAACCTGGCCCCGCACTCCTTCTTCACGATCTCGTGCACCGAACCGCCGATCGTGCAGTTCACCTCGGTGGGGCGCAAGGACTCCCTGCGCAACGCCGAGGCGACCGGCGAGTTCGTCGTCAACCTGGCCTCCGAGTCCCTCCAGGACCAGGTGAACGCGAGCGCGACCGACTACCCCTCGCACGT
The DNA here is from genome assembly GCF_000341085.1 of Nocardiopsis ganjiahuensis DSM 45031. Classification (GTDB taxonomy): domain Bacteria; phylum Actinomycetota; class Actinomycetes; order Streptosporangiales; family Streptosporangiaceae; genus Nocardiopsis; species Nocardiopsis ganjiahuensis. The sequence continues at coordinate 3,094 of NZ_ANBA01000021.1, forward strand.
GAGCGAGTTCGACGCGCTGGACATCGGGCGGGAGGCGAGCACGACCGTGCGCCCGCCCCGGGTGGCCGACTCACCGGTGGCGGTGGAGTGCGCGCTGCACTCGACCCTGAGGCTGGGCGACTCCACGGTGGTGTTCGGGCGGGTGCTGAACGTGGCCGTGGACGAGAACGTGCTGAAGGACGACGGCCTTCCCGACGTCACCCTGCTGCGGCCGATGGCCCGGCTGGGCCGCAACGAGTGGTCGGCCCTGGGCGAGGTCCGGGGAATCGACCGGATCCCCTACCGGCCCTGACCGCCCGGGCGCGGGCCCGCGCCCGGGAGCCGACCGCCGGTCACACGGCCAGGTCGGCCTCGGGTGCGGGCAGCGTGGGCAGGAACGGGGCCACCGGTGCGGGGTCGCCGCCGGCCCAGTCCATGGCCAGGATCTGCTTGAGGCTGCGGCGGCCGGTCACCGCGCGGGCCAGTTCGTGGGCGGTGCCGCTCAGGGTGAGGTCGGCTCCCGTGCCGAGGTTCCACTCCTGGCCGGTGTCGGTGGCGAGCACGCGCACCGAGGGCGCTTCGGCGGGCCAGCCCTTGGCCAGGCCGCCCAGTGGGAAGTCCGCGAGCTGGTCGGCGTCCTCGGTCTGGACGTCCAGCCCCAGGGCGCCGCGGATGTCGTTCTCGTGGTGCCACACGTCCAGGGCGGGCAGGGAGTAGCGCCTGCGCTGCTGGGTGGCCAGGAGATCCAGCAGGGCCGGGGCGCTGTCGCGCCACTGTGCGGTGACCGTGTCGAAGTCCAGACCGGCGCGGTCGGCGACCTGGCGTGCGGTGACATCGTCGCCGGCCGGAGGGGTGACGTCACCGCTGACGACGTCCGCGGCGAGCCCGGCGAGGTGGGCGTACACCTGCTCGACGGTCCAGGCAGGGCAGGCGGGCACGACGGTGCCGAGCTGGTCGGCGTCCAAGGTCGCGGCCAGCTGCAGCAGTCGGTTCTGGCAGTTCTGGTAGATGCGCGCGGAGTCCATCGCCCCAGCTTAACTAACACTGTTAGGGAGCGGTGGGCCGCCCGCCCGGCTCGGCCGAGAGACGGAGAAGCCGTGCCCTGCACAACGCGGGGTGCGCAGTGCAGGGCACGCGGGTGCTGGTGGTCCGGTCCCGGGGCACGGCTGCCCGGGACCGGACCGGTTCAGGGGCCCGTGGGCGGTTCGGCCTGGGGGTCAGTCCTCCTGGCAGGCCACCCTGGGCTCGATGTTGGCCCCCTCGAAGGTGGCGGTGAAGCCGAAGGAGGTGGACTCACCCGCGGCGAGCGTGCCGTTGTGGGCCGTGCTGGAGGCCTCGAAGTGCGCCCCGTGGTTCACGACCGAGGCGTTCCAGATGCTGGTGATCTCCTGGCGGTTGGCGAAGACCCAGTCCACCATCCACCCGGAGACCCCGTCCTCTCCGGCGGTGACCTCGACCTCCGCCTGGAAGCCGTCGTTCCACTGGCTGACGACGGTGTACTCGGCCGTGCAGTACTCGCCCTCGGGCGGGTCCGTCGGGTCCGGGGACGGGTCGGGGCTGGGCGTGGGGTCGGGGTCCGGGGACGGGTCGGGGTCGGGGTCGGTGCCGCCCGGCTCCTCCCCGAAGACGACGTCGGAGCAGTTGTAGAAGGCCTCGGGGCTGTCCGACCGCTCCCAGACCACGTAGACGATGTGGCGCCCCTCCCGGTCCGGCAGGTCGACGTCCCAGTAGTACTCGGCTCCGGCGTCGCCGCCGCTGCGCAGCGGCGGGTCGGTGACCTCGTCGATGAGCTCCAGGTCGTCCCAGTTCAGGGGCGTGTCGGTGTCGTACCCGTCCGTGGTGACGTAGGTGAAGAAGGTGCCCGGGTGGGGCGCCCAGGCGTTGTGCCGGAACTCCACGGTCTCCCCGGCCGTCAGAGCGGTGGTCGGCCAGTCCTCGCGCGGCTCGTTGAACGCGGCGAAGTCCGGGTGGGCTCCGCACAGCTCGCCGTCGGGCACGTACTCCCGGTGCCGGCCGTCGGAGTCGGGGACGAGGTTGCCGTACCAGTTCCAGAACGCGTAGTCCCCGCCCTCGGCCAACGCGTCGGCACAGGCCGCGTTGGTGGGGGCGAGGGCGCCGCCGCCGGTGCCGCCGGTGGCGTCGTCGAAGCAGGCGTAGGTGCGGCTGGCCGGGTAGGTGAAGGCGCCGTGGGCCTCCGCGGAGTCGGGCAGGGCGAAGACCGCGGTGCCGACCGCGAGACCGCCCAACGCCAGGGTCAGACCGATGGAGTTACGTGCACGCATGGGGGGACGTCTCCCGTTCTCGAGGGGGAACCCGGCCGCACGCGGTGTGCGGCCGGGGGCTGTCGTGCGAGCGCGGTCAGGACGCCGCGGCGCACTGTACGTCGGGCACCGTGACGGTGCCGGTGCGGTTGCCGGTGAAACCGAAGGAGGTCGACTCCCCTTCGGCGAGTGTGCCGTTGTAGGCGGTGCTGGCGGCCTGGACGAGCGGCCCGTCCTCGGTGACCGAGGCGTTCCAGGAACTGCTCACGCTCGCGCCGCCGGTGTGGGTCCAGGTGGTGTTCCAGCCGCTGATGTCGGTCAGCGCGGTGACGGTGACCTCGGCCTGGAATCCGCCGTTCCACTGGCCGAGGACCTTGTAGACCGCCTCGCAGTCCGACGTCGGGGGCGGGTCGGTGGGGCCGCCGTCCCCGCCGTAGACGGGGGCCTCGACCGCGGTCTCGGCGATGCCGTTCGGGCCGTGGAAGATGCGCTCGCCCCAGGGGGTGAGGTCGGTGACGTCGAAGCCGTTCACCATGTCGAGGTAGTCCACCTCGCTGCTGTTGCCGCTCCACGACCAGCCGATGTAGCCCAGGCCCAGGCGTTCGGCGTGGGCCATGACGGCGTCCTCGTCGGGGTCGCCGTCGCTGTGCAGGTGGCCGAACTCGCCCACCAGCAGCGGCAGTCCGGCGTCGGTGAAGGACTCCAGGTAGTCGGCGACGGCCGACTCCTGCTCGTAGACGCCGTACATGTGGATCGAGAACACGGTGTTGGCGTGCGGGTCGGCGTCGAAGACGCCCTGGGCGCCCTCGCGCATGATCCCCTGCCAGTCCTGGCCCCAGTTGGGGGCGTCCACGACCAGGGTGTGGTCGAACCCGGCCGCGCGGAGGCGCTGCACGGCGGCGGAGGTGTCCTCGGCCCAGCCCTGGTTGGCCGCGTCGTCGTTGCCGTAGGGTTCGTTGCCGATGTTGACGAGGACGTGGTCCTCCTCGCCCTCGAGCACGCTCTGGATCCGCAGCCAGTAGTCGACGGCCTGGTCCAGGGTGGCGGCCTCGGCCTCCTCGCCGTAGCCCGTGGTGTCGTGGACCTCGAGCATGCAGATCAGCCGGGCGGCCTTGCAGCGGGAGACCACGTCGGCCACGTCGGAGGGGCCGTTCTCGTCCCAGCGGTCGCCGCTGCTGAGGACGACGCGCACGGTGTTGGCGCCCAGCGACTTGATGTCGGCGAAGGCACCGGTCTCCTGCGTGTACCAGGAGTGGGGGTGGCTGACCCCGCGCATCACGAAGTCGTTGCCCTCCGCGTCGACGAGGCGTCCGTCGCTGACACTGAACCCGGTGTCGGCGTCGGCGGGCGCGGCGTCGGCGGGCTCGGCGTTGGCGGGCAGGGTGTGGCCGAGCAGGGCGGCGGTCAGGGCGAGGACCGCCGTCAAGGCGATCGGCAGGCGTTTCTTGGCCATGGCTTCTCCTGAGGGGTGGAAGGAGCGGGGCGGGGCAGGGCGGGACCGGACGACGCCCGGGGGTGAGGGGGCGGGCAGCGGCTCCCCGCCCCCTCCGTTTCCGGTTGCCCGACTGCTGGGGCGGCTACTCGGCGTCTCCGCCGCCGAACAGTTCGCCGTGGGTGGCCAGGGCGGTGGCCACGTCGACCTGGGCCCAGAACCGGTGGTAGGTGAACTCGGGCGCGTCCCCGCCGTTCAGGTACTCCTCGACCTCGGCGTAGGCCGGGTCGTCGAAGTAGAAGGAGCGGATGGACTGGAAGGTGGACTCGGAGTCGACCGCGTCACCGTTGGGCATGGTCCCGGAGAAGCCGTCGGGGACGTACAGTCCGCCGTTCTCGGCACCGTAGGGGTCGTCGAACCGGGAGTAGTCCGCGCGGATCTCGGGCACGGCCACACCGAGCTCGTCCTCATGGGCCATCAGGGCGTCGAGCAGCCCCTCGGCGGTCTCCAGTGCCGCGTCGTCGCCGGTGGCGGCGGCGTAGTGCATGAGGGTCTTGGCCAGGCCGGCGGCGATGCCGACGTCCTGGTTGTGCGAGACGACCTCCACGCTCAGGCCGGGGTTGCCGGTGGGCGTGCCGTCCCAGTCGTCGGGCTGTCCGCTCCACTCCATGTCGGCGGGGATGGCGAAGTCTCCGCCGGTGCCGACGGTGGTGTTCTCGATCGCCCACGGGATCCAGCTGTCCAGGATGTCCCCGGCGCGCTCGTCACCGCTGATCCGGTAGTACTCGGCCACCCGCTCGACGTCCCAGACCTGGAAGCCGAACCACTGGTTCGAGGGCGGGTCGTGCCACACCGGCTTCTCGTCGTAGTAGAGGCCGTGGAAGGTGGGGGTACCGGCCGGGGGCTCCGCGTAGGTGCCCTCCCAGCTGTTGGTCGCCCCGCCCGCGATGCCGCCGTCGGAGGACTGGAGCCACTGGAGGAACTCCAGCTGGCGGTCGAGGCTGGTGCCCCAGTCGTCGGCGCCGCTGGGCGACTCGGGCCGAAGCGCCGCGGACTCGGAGAGCGCGTAGGCGGCCATCACGTTCTGGTAGCCCTGGTGGGCGGAGGAGCCGCCGATGCGCCAGGCCCAGGGGTACTGGGCGCTCTCCAGGGCGCCGCCCCAGGAGTAGTACCAGGCGAGCAGGTAGTGCGCGGAGTCCTTGCCCGTTCCGGGCGGGCAGGTCTCGGCGCCGACGCAGTCACCGGTCTCCTTGAAGTACTTGTCGAACATGGAGTAGCGCAGGTAGTCGCCCATCTTGGCCGCGTTGGAGACGCTGTCGGCGATGGCGGACTCGTTGCCCTGCCCGGCTGCCCACTCGTGCGCGAGGTAGGCGACCTGGACGGCGCGGGCGTCGGCGTCGGGCGCGTTGGTGTAGCGCCACTGCTCGGCGGGCTCGGAGTCGTCGACGAACAGGTCGATGAACCCGTTCTCGCCGCCGTGCGCGAAGGTCTCGCAGGAGGGGTGCGGCACGGTCTCCCAGACGGACTCGTTGGAGCCGCGCTGGAAGGTGTTGATGTAGCTGGGCGCGTCGTCGCTTCCGTCGCCGCAGAACCCGTAGCCGTAGACGTTGTCCACGTCGAGCAGCCAGTGCATGCCGTAGATCTCGTCGGTGCCGTAGGTGCTGCTCAGCTCGCCGGCGAGGGGGTCCTCACCGACGGGGACGCCTTCCTGGAGCGGCATGGGGTAGTCGCCCGGTTCGAGCGATTCGGGGATGTAGGTGGCGGGGTCGGAGGGGTCGTAGGCGCCGTTGGTGGGCTGGTCCGCCGTGCCCGGGATGATGAAGGCCTCCATCGACTCCCATGCGGCGTTGAAGGGTTCCCAGTCCTCGGAGAGGCGCCCGTAGGCCGCTTCCAGCCACAGGTAGTAGCTGAACGCCTCGGAGGTGGTGGCGTGCCCGGTGTCGGGTGCCTCCACGATGAGCTTCTCGACCGAGTGGTAGGGCACCAGGAGCCCGTCGAACTCGCGGAAGTAGCCGCTGTCCGGGTCCTTGATCGTGTCGTAGAGGTCGAGGAACTGGGACTCGTACCGGGTGAGTTCGGGGTTCTGGGCGCGGATCGTGTCCGCGACGGGCGTGTACTCGTAGCTGTCGGAGACCACGGGGTCCGCCTGTGCGGACACGGCCGTGAGTGTGGCCGCCAGCAGGGCGGCGCTCATGGTCGCGGGGAGGAACCAGGGCCGTCGGGCGGCCCGGTCCGAGCGGGGGGTTTGCACGTCGTCCTCCTGGGAGGGGCCCGACGCGGTTCCGGCCGGCGCCGGAGCGGACCGCCGCCGCGCCCCGAACGGTGCGTCGGACGGGGCGGGGCGTGCGGCCGGGGGCACGGAGGCGGGAACCGGGCGGGGTGATGGGTACGGGGGCTGGCCGTCGGCGGGGGCGCCTGTCGGCCCGGGGCCCGGGGCGGGCCGTACTCGTCATCGGTCGCGGTGCGGTCCGTTGGCAGGGAGAGGGCGACCTCGGTTATAACGAGGGCACTCTCAGTGACGTTCCACGAAAGTTAACACCATTGGTGTCGGAGGGGCCGGGGTGACGGGGTGCCCGTGGTTCGAGCGGGCACCCCGCACACCGTGTTCAGCTCGGTCCGGCCGGCCGGACCGCCCGACTACTGGACGGGCGGGTGGGCGTTGGCCAGCAGCTCCTGGAACTGCTCGGAGAACCAGTGGCCGGCGACCGGCGCGTCGGGCAGCGCGCCGCTCATGTTGTCCCCGTTGCGCGGGTTGCCCTCGTAGGTGGGGTCGCACATCCGGTCGAAGCCCTTGCCCTCGTCGTTGGGGATCTCCTCGCTGGAGCCGTCCGACTCACCCGGGGGCTTCATCCACACGTAGGCGTCGATCCCGGTCTCGGGAGCGGCGGTGGGACGCTCGCCCAGTCCGGCGCCGGACTGGTTGCACCAGTTCCCGGACTGGATGCGGCGGTCGAAGCGGCCGCCGTCCACGTAGGCGTTGACGTCGGTGGTCGGGCCCGCTTCGGTGGGCCGGTCGGGGCCGCCCCAGCCGTTGCGGGAGGTGTCGATGAGCATCCCGATCCCCGAGTCGAAGCCCTGGGAGACCAGTTCCACCCGCAGCGCCTGGGCGAAGGAGAGCTCGTCGACGTACTGGTTCCAGTCCACCCAGTCGGACTCGCGCACCGGGGAGCCGTTGACGGTCTCACCGATCGCGAAGTGCTCCTCCTTCAGGGCGGAGTAGTTGGCGGTGTTGGCGATGAAGCCGTGCACGTCGTCGGGGCTGGCCCCGTTGGCGTTGGCGGCCTCGTGGAACAGTGCCGCGGAGGGAGCGAAGTTGTCGTCCCAGCCGATCCAGCCGTGGTGGCCGGCGTCCACGTAGTTGTAGACGTTGTCGATCGCGCCGAGCTGGCCCAGCGCGTAGCCGACACCGTTGACGTAGTTGCCGTTGGCGAGCATGACGTCGCACTCGGGCGTGGCGGTGTCGCGCGGTGAGACGTTCGTGACCAGGTTGGGCAGGGAGTCGATCTCGATCGTGGTGACCACGCGCAGGGAGGTGTCCTCGTAGTCGCGCAGGATGTCGGTGATCGGGTCGATGTACTCCGCCTCGTAGCGGTCGATCTCCTCGGGTCCGAGTTCACCGTTGGAGGCCAGCGCCGCGCAGTCGCGTCCGGGGAGGTTGTAGATGACCAGCTGGAAGACCAGCGGTTCCCCGTCGGCCTGCTCCACCGCCTCGTCGAGGTGGTCGCGCAGCCCCATCGATCCGGTGGTGGGGCTGTTGTTGCCTTCGATGGCGCTGATCTGGTCCATCCAGACACCGGTGGGCTCGTCGGCCACGGCCTCTCCGCCCGGCTCGGCGGCGGCGTTGGCGGACCAGATCGGGTTCACGTAGACGTCGGCGCCCACGTAGGGGTTGTCGACGCGCTCACCCGGGGTGGGGTCCGGGTCGGGATCGGGGTCGGGGTCGGGGTCCGGATCCGGGTCGGGCCCCGGGTCCACGCTGCCTTCGCAGAGGACGCCGTTGAGGCTGAAGTCCGCGGGAACGGCGTTGCTCCCGGAGTAGGAGGCCTGGAACCCGAAGGAGACGGTCGCGTCCTGGGAGATCGTGGCGTTGTGTCCGCCGTCGGTGACCGAGACGCTCTGGCCGGACTGGCTGTGGGTTCCTCCCCAGGCGTTGCTGATCTGCTGGTCGCCGTCGAAGGTCCAGTCCAGGGCCCAGCCGTCGACCGCGTCTCCGAGGTTGGTGATCTGGACGTCGGCGGTGAAGCCCGATCCCCAGTCGTTGAGCTGGTAGTCGACCGAACAACCGGTGGCGGCGGTGGCCGGTGCGGAGGCGGTGAGGGCGGTGGTGACGCCCAGGAGGAGGGCTGAGGCCGTGGCGACCGCACGGCGCGGCAGAGTTCGTCGGTTCGTGGCGGAGGGGGGTCTGCTCATCTTCGTTTCCTCGCGTAGGGGGGTGCCAGGAGGGTGAGCCTGCGGGGGCGCCGCACGGGTCCCGGCAGGGCCGGGAGGGCGGCGCGGGGTGGTGCCGGGGACGGGGGAAGGAGCTTCCCGGTCCGAGGCGTACACCTGTCGGTCGTGGCGCGGTCCAGACGGCGCGAGGGGGCTCCACCCAGTTTCGGGAGCGCTCCCATGCAGCGCTTTCCGGAAAGTTAACACCATTGAAAACCCACCGCAACGGGTGACGAGAAGAAAACTCTACGAAGCCCACATCGACTTACAGGGAGGCGATCGCCCCGCTATGTACGCTTTTGCCCCTATTTGCGAATGCCCCACGCGCCCCCTCCTTTCAGCCCGCGCCCGGGGCGTGCTCAGCTCGCTGGCTCCGGATGAGCCCGACCGCACCGCCTCCTCCGTGGCGCCGCACTCGGACCTTCACCACTGAATCGACCTGCGCTTTTCGCCGTGTGGGGGTTTCCTCCGGCTCTCTCCGGTGACGCCCCTCCGTCGGATCGACCGGGAACGCCCGCAGGGGGCGCGCTGGCCCAGAGCAGTGCCCTCTCTCCGACCGCCGCCTCGGGAAGGAGACCACGTGGGGGTCAAGGAACACCGGCCCCTGATGATGCGATGTGTACCGGCCGCGAGGAGGGGTAGCCGCGCCCTTAAGTGCACAACGGACCGATGTGAGGAGGTTGTGTGATGTATGCACAGGAGGGATCCGCAGGTCCCGACGGCGGGGGCGGGAAGGTCGACACGGCTCGCGCGGCGGCGGACGAGGTCGCGTCCAGCGCGAAGGAGGAAGTGCGGTCGCTGGCCGGAGAGGCCCGTTCGGAGACGGAACACGTCGTGCACGACGTGCAGGCCCGTCTTCGGGAGGAGGCCGAGCACCAGACCAGGAGGGCCTCGGGGAACCTGCGTCAATGGTCGCAGGACCTGGCCTCCATGGCCGAGCACGGCGAGACCGATTCGCCCGTGGGAGGGGTCGTGCGCCAGGTGGCGGAGAGGGGTCGCGGAGCCGCCGACTTCCTCGAGCACCGGGGCGTCGACGGCCTGCTGGAGGAGGCTCGGGACTTCGCCCGGCGCAGGCCCGTGGCTTTCCTCCTGGGCAGTGCCGTGGCCGGGTTCGCACTCGGCCGCGTGCTGAAGGCATCCTCCTCGGTATCCGGGCAGCCGGGCCCCGTCGACGGTCCTCCCGAGGAGAGCACACCGCGAGCGGACCACCGGAACGCTTCGACGCCGGGGCCGAACACGCCTGCGGCGGGCGAGACGATTCTTCCGTCCGTGGCTTCCGAGAGGCTCGGACGGGCGCCGGGAAGCGAGGGAGGCTGACATGGCGACGGTTCCCGAACCCTCCCCGGAAGCCCGGGTCCAGGGCCGACGGGACGGGGCCCCGGAGGACAGGTCCCTGGCCGAGCTCGTCGGAGAGGTGACCGACGACCTCCAGCGGTTGTTCCGCCAGGAACTGGCGCTGGCCAAAGCCGAGATCCGGGAGGAGGCGGCCAAGGCCGGCAAGGCGGCGGGTCTGCTGAGCGGGGCCGGCTTCGCCGGCTACATGACGGTGGTGCTGCTCAGTTTCGCGGCGGTCTTCGGCCTGGCCGAACTCATCGGCCTGGGCTGGGCCGCCGCGGCCGTGGCAGTGCTGTGGGCGATCGCGGGGACGGTCATGTTCTTCGTGGGGCGCAACAGGATGCGCCAGGTCTCACCCAAGCCCGAACGCACCGTGGAGACGTTGAAGGAGGATGCGCAATGGGTGAAACACCCGACCAGATAAAGCGGGACATCGAGCGGACGCGGACCGAGCTGACCCAGGACACGGATCGCCTGGTGGACCGTGCCAACCCCAAGAGCGTGATCGACCGGCGCACCCACCGGATGCGTCTCAGGGCCCGGGGGATGAAGGACCGGGTCATGGGGTCGATGCCCTCGCCGGGTTCCTCCGGAAGCTCTCCGGGAAGCGCGGTCCGGCAGAACGCCGATCAGGCGGCGGAGGCGGTCAGGTCGGCTCCGCAGCAGGCCGTCCAGCAGACACAGGGCAACCCGATCGCCGCAGGACTGATCGCCTTCGGGGCCGGACTGCTGACCGCCTCGCTCCTCTCCGAGAGCCAGTCGGAGCAGCGGGCGGCCCAGCGGCTCCAGGACCGTGCGGGCGAGGTGATCGAGCCGGCCAGGCAGGCGGTCTCGGAGTCCGTGGGCCGAGTGAGGGAGCAGGCCTCCGAGTCGGCTCGCGACGCAGGGGAGCACCTGAGGGAGAGTGCCTCCGAGAGGGCCCGCTCCACCGGCGAGCACGCCCAGCAGGAGGCGAGGAGCGCCACGGAGCGGATGCGCGACTCCTGAGACCGCGTCGAGCGTTCCACTCCTGCGGCCGTGCCCTTCCGCTTCCCCTCCACGGGACGGAAAGGCACGGCCTCGTCCTTCTCCGAGGGCGTCTTCACCACCGAAGGGAAAGGAAACGGGCGATGACCCAGTGGAGCAACCGGAACCGTGGCGGTGAGGGCCCTCCGGCAGGAGCGGCCGCCGCACCGACCCAGATGTCCAAGTCCTCGTGGTGGGGTGCCCTACGCGGTGCGATGCGTGAGTTCGGCGCCGACAACCTGACCGACCTGGCCGCCGCACTGACCTACTACGCGATCCTGGCCCTCTTCCCGACGCTGCTCGTCCTGGTGTCGCTGCTCGGGCTCGCGGGACCGGACGCCACACGGACGCTCACCGACAACGCCTCCGCGGTCCTGCCCTCCGACGTCGCCGGGTTCGTGACCACTTCCATCGAGAACCTCCAGGAGAACCAGGGCGCGGCCGGGCTTGTCGGTATCGCGAGCCTGGCTGTCGCCCTGTGGTCGGCCTCGGGGTACATCGCCGCCTTCATGCGCGCGTCCAACGTGGTCTACGACGTCCCGGAGGGACGGCCCATCTGGAAGACGCTCCCCATCCGTGTCGGCGTCACCCTGCTGCTGGTCGTCCTGACGACCCTGACCGTGCTCGGCGTCGCGATCTCGGGCGGGGTCGCGGAGAGGGCCGGGCAGTTGTTGGGCCTGGGGTCCGCCGCCGTGACGGTGTTGGACGTCGCGAAGTGGCCGGTGCTCCTGTTCATGGTGGTCTTCATGCTGGCCGTGCTGTACTGGGCCTCACCCAACGCGAAGCGCGGATTCCGCTGGGTCAGCCCGGGAAGCGTGCTCGCGGTGGTGATCTGGCTGGTCGCCTCACTGGCGTTCTCGTTCTACATCGCCAACTTCGCCTCGTACGACAGGACCTACGGAAGCATGGCCGGTGTGGTGGTCTTCCTGTTGTGGCTCTGGATCAGCAACATCGCGATCCTGCTCGGCGAGGAGTTCAACGCCGAGATCGAGCGCGGACGCGCCGAGGAGGCGGGAAAGCCCGAGGGCGAGGAGCCCTACGTGGAGATGCGCGACCGTCCCAAGAAGAAGGGTCGGAAGCACCGCGAGAAGCGGCGCGGCTGACCGCGCCGGGGCCAGGACAGGCGGACGGCCCGCCCCCGCCGGGAGCCCGGCGGGGGCGCCCGGCGGGGCGAACGGTCAGGCTCCCAGGCCGGACATCAGGTCCGCGAAGGGGGTGGGCTCCTCGTAGGGGTCCTCGGCCGCCGCGGGAGCGTTCTCGGTGGCCAGCAGGGCCAGCTGCCGGGCCGCGCGCGCGACGCGTTCGGACAGTTCGCGTCCGCCGTTCCCGCCCGCGCCCCAGTCCTCGGAGGCGGCGTAGACGCCCGTGGGCACCACCACCGAACGGGTGTAGGAGAACATCGGGCGCAGGGCGTGCTCCAGCACCAGGGAGTGGCGCGGGCTGCCCCCGGTGGCGGCCACCAGGACCGGCTTGCCGTCCAGGACACCGGGTTCGACGATGTCGAAGAACGACTTGAACAGGCCGCTGTAGGAGGCGTTGAAGACCGGGGTCACCGCGATGATCCCGTCCGCCCCGGCGACGTCCTCCAGGATCCCCGGCAGTTCACCGGTGGGGACCCTGGTGGTCATGGCGTTCATGACGTCGTGGGCCACGTCGCGCAGTTCGACGACCCTGACCTCGGCCTTCTCACCGCGGTCGGCCAGGGCCTCCTCGGCCGCGGCGGTCAGCCGGTCGGCGAGCAGGCGGGTCGAGGAGGGGTTGCTGAGCCCGGCCGTGACGGTGACGAGCTTGCGGGTCATCACTGGACCTCCGTGTCGGTGGTGGCGCTCCCCTTCGTGGCCAGGAGCGAGTCGTGGGTGGGCGCGTCGGGCACGTGCGCGGGCTTCTTCGCGGCGAACTCCCGGCGCAGCACCGGCACGACCTCCTCGCCGAGCAGGTCCAGCTGCTCCAGGACGGTCTTGAGCGGCAGGCCCGCGTGGTCCATCAGGAAGAGCTGGCGCTGGTAGTCGCCGAAGGACTCCCGGAACCCCAGGGTACGGTCGATGACCTCCTGCGGGCTGCCGACCGTCAGCGGGGTCTCGCGGGTGAACTCCTCCAGGGAGGGGCCGCCGCCGTAGACCGGCGCGTTGTCGAAGTAGGGCCGGAACTCCTTGACCGCGTCCTGGGAGTTCTTGCGCATGAACACCTGGCCGCCGAGCCCCACGATCGCCTGGTCGGCCTTGCCGTGGCCGTAGTGCTCGAAGCGCCGGCGGTACAGCGAGATGAGCTTCTTGGTGTGGGTGGCGGGCCAGAAGATGTTGTTGTGGAAGAAGCCGTCACCGTAGTAGGCGGCCTGCTCGGCGATCTCCGGGCTGCGGATGGAGCCGTGCCAGACGAACGGGGGCACGTCGTCCAGCGGGCGCGGGGTGGAGGTGAAGCCCTGCAGCGGGGTGCGGAACTTGCCCTCCCAGTTGACGACGTCCTCGCGCCAGAGGCGGTGCAGGAGGTTGTAGTTCTCCAGGGCCAGCGGAATGCCCTGGCGGATGTCCTGCCCGAACCAGGGGTAGACCGGGCCGGTGTTGCCGCGCCCCATCATCAGGTCCACCCGGCCCCCGGCCAGGTGCTGGAGCATGGCGTAGTCCTCGGCGATCTTGACCGGGTCGTTCGTGGTGATGAGCGTGGTGGAGGTGGACAGGATGATCTTCTCGGTCTGGGCCGCGATGTAACCGAGCATGGTGGTGGGAGAGGAGGCCACGAACGGCGGGTTGTGGTGCTCGCCGGTGGCGAAGACGTCCAGGCCCACCTCCTCGGCCTTGAGGGCGATCTGCACCATCGCCTTGATCCGCTCGCCCTCGGTCGGCGTACGTCCCGTCGTGGGATCGGTCGTCACGTCGCTGACCGAGAAGATTCCGAACTGCATGGCGCACTCCCCGACATTGTTTCCTAAGAAGTAATTTCCTGTGAAGCTATCATGCCCGAACAGTAGGGCCCAAACAGGTATTCCCTCCACCGCGCCGAGGGCCCGCCACCCTGAGCCCGGGTTCGGCCACGCGCACCCCCCGTGTCCGTCAAGCGCCACGACGATCCGCGGCCGGGGGACGACAGGGGGACACGCCGGAGGGCACACGACAAGGGCGGGGCCGGTGCGCCACGCGCACCGGCCCCGCCCCGCGGTTCCGCCCTCCGGCGTTCTGACTCTCGGCCGCGGCCCGGGACCTACGCCTCGGGCAGGAAGGACGTGACCAGCTCGATCTTCCCGCGGATGTGCGCGTTGAACTCGGCCAATTCCTCCGCGGGCACCCACAGCTCGAGGATCGTGCTGCCGCCCACCTGCCGGACCGGGTATCGGGAGGCGAATTCCGCGTCCACCCGGAAGCGGGTGACGTGCCCCTCCCCGTCACGTGGCAGGTTCCACTCCCGGGCGATCCGGGTGGCGTAGTCCTCGTTCAGGACCGGGTAGAAGATCGGCTGATCCGGCAGGCGCGGCGGCCACTCACGCCAGCCGGAATCCCTGACCAGAGCGAGTTCCGCGGGCCCGGTGGGGCGCCACAGGGTCATCGGTTCGGGCACGGCTGCCTCCTGCTCGGGTCGGGGTCGGGATGGAGCTTAGGGTGACCGTGCCCGAGTCCGCACCCGCTTTTTACCGGGGCAGATGAAAAACTGCCGTCAGGGCGGGAACACCTAACTTGCACGAAGCGTTCTCACAGGTGAAGCACCCCAGACCGTCCCCGACCCCAACAATCCCACCAGCGTCTGTGCGAAGCTTCGACATCACCTCAAGACCATGCGCGGTTGTACGCGTTCGTGTCGGCAATGGGGGTTTCCGACACGAAACCATCGCTACAACCGCCTTCCCAGCGGCCAGACCGCACCTAGTGCGTAGGCCGCGCGGTCGGGTCCCACGTTGGGGGACGTGGGACCCGGCCAGACCTAGCGAATACGAGTGCTCGTGTCGTAAATGGGGGTTTCCGACACGAAACCAACACCGTATTCGCCTCCCAGCGGCCCCACCGCACCTAGTGCCCGGGCCGCGTGGCCGGTTTCACGTTGGGGGACGTGGAACCTGGCCCAACTTCGGGGGGCGCGCCACACGGCGCGCCCCCCGCTTTTGTGTGCCCGGGCCCGCACGCCCGGATCAATCACGTGGCTGGAAGTCGATCAGGACGACCGGGAGGATGTCGGCGTCATAGAACTCGGGAGATGCCTCGGTGGGTTCGGTGAAGTTCGTGATCGGCCTGCAGTCCGAGAGGGGCGCGACGTTTTCGCCGGGATCGGGCTCCTCACCCGCGTCGAGGTTCCAACCGTCGCCGCAGGCCACCGTTTCGTCGATCGCCCGGGTCGTACCCCTGGAGAAACGACCGAAGAGGAACGCCACCCGGTCCTCCTGACCTGATGAGTCCTCCACCACCCCCGCGATGTCCATCGCACGGTCGCAGTCCATGTCCCAGCTGCTGGCCTGAACGTCCCACTCCTGTTGAGCGGGCCAGCCCGAGACGATGCTTCCGCAGATCGGTGCGTGCACCACGTCCCAGTAGAGGCCGTTGTCGAGCGCCCACGACTGGGGGTCCTCCATCGGCACCCCGGTGTCCCCCTCCTCGAAGTCGATCCGCACCTCCCGCTGCTCCGTGGTGTACTCGGCCCGCAGCGGGGCCCCCTCCTCGTCGAGTTCGACCCGGGCGAGCGCCTCCGTCTCGACGAAGGCCCCCTCGTCGAGGAGTCCCAACACGGTGGGACCCGTGTACACCCCCTCCTGCCCCTCCCCCGCTTCCGTCTCGCCCGACGCGGCCAACTGCCGCAGCGGCTCGGTGACCAGGGTGAGGCCGACGGAGTCCGGGCTGACGCTGGGGTCGGGTTCGGTCCGCTCGGGCAGGGGCCAGGCGTCCTCCTCGCCCTGCGCGTACACGTACAGCTCGCCCCGGTGGTTGGCGACCGCAGTGGAGTCCGGGCCCATCGCCGCGCCCCGGATCAGGAAGGTCTGGTCCGCCGCCGAGTACAGGTACTCCTCCTCGACCAGGCTGTCCTCCACCACCTGGTCCACGGGGGTGCCGGTGCGTTCGGCGACCTCTTCGGCGTGCGCCGGGGAGAACGAGCGGGTCACCCGGGCGGTGAAGCCCTGGCTCTCCTCCAGAATGCCCGCCGCCGCCGCGACCGTCTCCGACGGGTTCTCGCTCACCTGGTTGTAGACCACGAAACCGCCGGCGGTCAGACCGGCCACGGCCAGCACGCCCGCGCCCGTCAGGCCCGCCTTGGACGTGGCGATCCCGCTCAACAGGCCACCGTTCGCGGTGCCGGCCGCACTCCCTCCAGCGGTCGCCGTCCCCGAACCAGCAGCAGCCGGGGCCGCCGCACCGGTGGTACCGGCTCCCGTACCCGCTCCGGCTGCCGCACCGGTTCCAGCCGCGCCGACAGAGCCCACCGCACCAGAACCCATGACGCCGGAACCCAGTGCGCTCGCGCCCAGTCCGGCTGCGGAGACGACCCCCACCGCGGTGGCCCAACGGGCCGGGTCGTGTCCCGCGTCGTCCACCCCGCGCCAGTAGTCGCGCAGCATGCGGCGCAGGGAGTCGGCCGTCGTCTGCGGACGGCCGGGCTGTCCCTCCGGCCCTGCCTCCGGTGCGGGCAGCAGAGCCCGGACCAGTTCCTCGGAGCTCGGGCGTTGCTCCGGGTCCACCGACAGCGCCGCCTCGACCAGCCCCAGCAGGTCCTCCGGTACCCCGGTGGCGTCGAACTCGCCCTCGCGCACCCGGCGCGCCAGTTCCGCCGCCGCACCCGAACCGAACGGCTGGCGGCCGGTGGCGGCCAGCACCACCAGCCCGCCCCAGGCGAACACGTCCGCTGACGGATCGGCGCTCGCTCCGGAGTAGCGTTCGGGCGCCGTCCAGCCAGGGGTGCCGTAGGAGGCCGAAGCATCCGCGGAACGCTCGGTGCCGATCTCCACCGCGATGCCGAAGTCCACGATCTTCGGACCGTCCGGGGACAGGATCACGTTGCCCGGCTTGATGTCCCGGTGGGCGATCCCCGCCGCGTGCAGGGCGGCCAGGCCCTCAGCCATGCCCAGGGCGAAGGCATGGAGCATGCCCCCTTCGAGCGGACCGAACTCGCGCACATGGGCACGCAGGTCGCGGCCGGGAACGTAGTCGAAGGCCAGCCACGGCACCTCCGCCCCGGTGTCGGAGGCGTGCAGCCGGGCGGTACTGACGCCGTTGGCGCGGGCCAGCATCTCGACCTCCCGGGCGAAGGTCTCCCGGAACCGGGACTCACGGGCGAAGTCGGCGTGCACGGTCTTGACCGCCACGCAGAGCCCGTACACGTCCTGGGCTCCGTAGACCACGCCCATACCACCCGCGCCGATCCGCCCCACCACCCGGTAGGGGCCGATCGAGGCTGGATCACCCGCCTCCAACGGTGAGAGCCCGGGCGGCGGCGAGACGGTTTCAGGGGGAATGGACATCGTTGCCCTTCAGGGGAAAGTGCGGCGGAAGCGACGGGAGAGCCCCGTCCGGACAGTCTGACGCGCCTGTTCGGCAGGCGGTTCGCCGCCGAGGGAATCACCGGTACGAACCGTGACGGCGGTACGATGCGCCTGCGCGAGAGGGGATCGAAGTGGCGAGTGGGAGCAGTGGTGGCGGAGCGCCCGGCGGGCGGCCGACGATGGCTGACATCGCGGCGCACCTGGGGGTCTCCCGGCAGCTGGTCTCGATGGTCCTGGGCGACCGGCCCGGTCCCAGCGCCGCCACGCGCGAACGCGTGCTGCGTGCCGCGGAGGAGCTCGGCTACCGCGCCGACACCGCCGCCCAGCTGCTGCGCCGGGCCCGCAGCCGCCAGGTGGGGGTGCTCTTCACCATGGAGCACCCCATGGACGCCGACCTGGTCGAGGCCCTGTACCCGGAGGCGGCCCGGCTCGACTACAGCGTGGCCCTGAGCGCCATGCTGGCCAACCGGACCGAGCGCCAGGCGATCGACGAGCTCGTGGGGCTGCGCTGTGAGGCCCTGGTGCTGATCGGCATGTCCGCGCAGGCCCCGGAGGACCTGGCCAGGGTCGCCGAGCGGGTCCCCGTGGTGGAGATCGGGCAGCGCACCAACGCCGCCGGGACCGACAGCGTCCGCACCGACGCCGTCTCGGGGGTGCGCCAGGCGGTCGACCACCTGGTCTCCCTGGGCCACCGGCGGATCGCGCACGTGTACGGCGGCGACCTGCCCAGCGCCCCCGAGCGCCGGACCGGCTACCTGGAGGGCATGCGCGCGCACGGGCTGGACGCGTACGTGGACCTGGTCCCCGGCGCCTACACCGAGGAGGCGGGCGCCCGCGCCGCGGCGGCGCTGCTGGCCCGCGACGAGCTGCCCACGGCGGTGGTGTGCTGCAACGACCAGTCCGCGCGCGGGCTCATGGAGACCCTGCTCCGGGCGGGCCGTTCCGTACCCGGGGACGTGTCCGTGGTGGGCTACGACGACAGCCGGGCGGCGCGGTTGTCGTTCCTGAGCCTGACCTCGGTACGCCAGGACGTGACCCGCATCGCCGAACTCACACTCGGAGCGGTGGCCGAGCGGTTGGAAGAGGGCCGTACCGAGAGCACCCACGTGGTGCTGCCGACCACTCTCACCGTCCGCGACAGCACCGCTCCCCCACGCCCCTGAACCCCACGCGGCCCTGTAACCACACGCTCGCGCACCCCGCACGCCCTGCCCGTCCCGCAGACGCCACCTCGTTCGCCCCGCCCCTCATACGCTTCTCCTCAGCTACTGCCGCCCCACGCGCCCTGCCCACCTCACAGGCAGCACCCCCGGGCGCCCCACGCGACTCCTCAGCCGCTGACACCCCGCGCAACCCGCACGCCCCCACGCACCTCACAGTCCGCGTACCTCGCAGACGCCACCTCCTGTGCCCCACGAATCATGTGCGCCTCCTCGGCCACTGACGCCCCGCGCACCTCGCAAGTACCGCCCCGTATGTCCCGTGTGCCACGTGGGTCTCCTGAAACCCTGGCGTCACATCCGAACCACGCGGCACACACGTGACGCGAGGCAGATCACGTGCCGCACCGTTGGCGATCGGCGGGCATCAGTGACATCCTGGACTTAGCACGTGCTAAGTCCGTGTTCGAGATCGATACGAGCAGGCCCCCGGGCCGCACGCGTGCGGCGCCGGACAGCACACGGGCCTGCGCGAACCCGGTGTCCGGGCTCGCACAGGTGCGGCGGGCGGCACGGCCACCGCACACGTCCACGCTTCCCCGGCGCCTTCACCCGCAGCACCCTCGAACCACGCCCGCGGCGCGCAGCCCGCCCGACTCCACCCACCGTTCGGAAGGGGGCACAGCCATGCCTCTGGCCCTGCTCGCCCTGGCCCTCGGGGCCTTCGCCATCGGCACGACCGAGTTCGTGATCATGGGCCTGCTGCCCGAGGTCGCCACCGACCTCGGCGTTCCCATCTCCAACGCCGGTTACCTGATCTCCGCCTACGCCCTCGGGGTGGTGGTCGGAGCTCCCCTGCTCACCGCCCTGGGCAACCGCCTGCCGCGCAAGACCCTGCTCATGGTGTTCATGGGCGTGTTCCTGGTCGGCAACCTGGCCACCGTCGTGACCAGCTCCTACGGTGCGGTCTTCGCCTCCCGGGTGCTGGCGGGGCTTCCGCACGGCGCCTACCTGGGCATGGCCGCGCTGGTGGCCGCGCACATGGCCGGTCCGGCCCGTCGGGCGACCGCCGTGGCGCGGGTGATGCTCGGCCTGACCGTGGCCAACATCGTCGGGGTCCCCGCCGGCACCCTGCTGGGGCAGCTGGTCGGCTGGCGCGCCGCCTTCCTGGTGGTGGTGGCCCTCGCCGCCCTGACCATCGCGGGTGTGGCCCTGTTCGTGCCGCACACGCCCGCGTCGAGGGCCGGCGGTCTGCGCGGTGAGCTCTCCGCGCTGCGCCACCCCCAGGTCGTCCTGGGTCTGACCACCGCGGTCTTCGGCTTCGCGGGGGTCTTCGCCGTCTACAGCTACATCTCGCCGATGATGACCGAGCTGGCGGGCATGCCCAGCGCCGGAGTTCCGATCGTGCTGGCGCTGTTCGGTGTCGGCATGACGATCGGCTCGCTGGTGGTCGGGCCGCTGGCCGACCGGTGGCTGCGCCCCACCATCTACGTCTCGCTCGGTTCGCTGGCCGCGGTGCTGGCGCTGTTCGCCCTCACCGTGCACAACCCCTGGACCGCCGCGATCACGGTGGTGGTGCTGGGCGCGGTCGGCTTCGGTGTGACCGCCCCGCTCCAGGTCCTGGTGATGAGCAAGGCGGGCGCGGCGCCCAGCATCGCCTCGGCCTCCAACCACTCGGCGTTCAACCTGGCCAACGCGGGCGGCGCCTGGCTGGGCGGCCTGGGGATCGGGATGGGCCTGGGTTACGTCTCCCCGGCCGTGATCGGTTCGGTCCTGGCCCTGGTCGGCCTGGGCATCGCCGTGACGGCGGGCGTGGTCGACCGCAGGGGGTCCGGGACCGGCACCGAAGCCGTGGCCGAGCCCGCCCGCGAACCCGTGACCAGCGGCTGACCGACCGTTCGCGCAGCGCCCGCACCCCCTGGGGGTGCGGGCGCTTTCCTGTGTGTGTCCCCTTGTGTGCGTTCAGGGGGTTGACTTCATCGATTGTTAACGCCAACAATGTTGGCCAGCTCACAATCACCCCCTTTGGACTTCGTAGATCGACAGCCCCAAGGGGTCTATTCAGTACGCGCAGGCGCGAAGGGAACTCTTTTTGGCCACGAATGTTAACGCCCACAATCCTGGTTCGGAGGCTGGCGCAACCGATCCGGTGGTGCTCGGGGTCGACTTCGGGACCCTGTCCGGCCGTGCCGTCGTGGTCCGGGTCTCCGACGGTGCCGAACTCGGTTCGGCCGATCACGTCTACGAGCACGGAGTCATCACCGACCACCTGCCCGACCGCACCGACCCCCTCGAACCGGACACCGCCCTGCAGCACCCCGGGGACTACCGCGAGGTCCTGCGACGGGCCGTCCCCGCGGCACTGCGCGAGGCCGGGGTCTCCCCGCAGCAGGTCATCGGTATCGGCACGGACTTCACCTCCTGTACCGTCCTGCCGGTGACCACCGACGGCACCCCCCTGTGCGAACTCCCCGACCTGGCGGGACGTCCGCACGCCTGGCCCAAGCTGTGGCGCCACCACGCCGCCCAGCCCGAGGCCGACGAGATCAACGCCCTGGCCGCCGAACGCGGCGAGTCCTGGCTGCCCCGCTACGGCGGGAAGATCTCCTCCGAGTGGCAGTTCGCCAAGGCCCTGCAGGTCCTGCGTGACGACCCCGAGGTGTACGGGCGCACCGAACGCTGGATCGAGGGCGCGGACTGGATCGTCTGGCAGCTGTGCGGGCACGAGACCCGCAACGTGGCCACCGCCGGCTACAAGGGCATCCACCAGGACGGCGCCTGGCCCACCCCCGACTTCCTGGCCGCGTTGGACCCCCGGTTCGCCGACTTCGCCAAGGACAAGCTCGACCACCCCCTCTCCCAGCTGGGTGAGCGCGCCGGCGGGCTCACGGCGCAGGCCGCCGCGTGGACCGGGGTCCCCGAGGGCACCCCCGTGGCGGTCGGCAACATCGACGCGCACGTGACCGCCGCCGCCGCGCGGACCACCGGCCCCGGGCGGATGCTCGCCATCATGGGCACCAGCACCTGCCACGTGATGAACTCCGAGGTCCTGGCCGAGGTGCCGGGCATGTGCGGGATGGCCCTGGGCGGCATCACTCCGGGCATGTGGGGTTACGAGGCGGGCCAGAGCGGCGTGGGCGACATCTTCGGCTGGTTCGTCGACACCCACGTGCCGCCCGCCTACCACGAGGAGGCCGCCGAACGCGGGCTGTCCGTCCACGACCTGCTCTCCGCGAAGGCCGCCGAGGCCGCCGTGGGCGAGCACGGTCTGGTGGCCCTGGACTGGCACAGCGGCAACCGCTCGGTGCTGGTCGACCACTCCCTGTCCGGGGTGCTGGTGGGGATGACCCTGGCCACCCGCCCCGAGGAGGTCTACCGGGCACTGGTGGAGGCCACCGCCTTCGGCACCCGCACCATCGTCGAGGCCTTCACCGGCGCGGGGATCCCGGTCCACGACTTCACCGTCGGCGGCGGGATGGTCCGCAACCCGTTCGTCCTGCAGATCTACGCCGACGTGCTGAACCGCCCCCTGCGCGTGGTGGGCACCGAGCACAGCTGCGCGGTGGGTGCGGCGATCCACGCCGCGGTCGCCGCCGGGGCCCACCCCGACATCCACGCCGCCTCCGAGGCGATGGGGCGGGTGCGCGAGGACACCGTCGACCCCGACCCGCGAAGAGCCGCCACCTACGACGACCTGTTCGCGGTCTACACCGAGCTCCACGACCACTTCGGCCGGGGCGGCAGCGACAGCCTTCGCCGGCTCCGCGCCCTGCGGGGCGCCGCGTTCGCCGCCGACACCGCCGACGACCCGACCCCCGCCCACGCCACCGAGGGGAAGCGATGACCTCGACGGACCCGACCCGGACCGAGCAGCCCCGCACGGACCTCCTCCAGCAGCTGTCGCTCCACCGCGCCGAGGTGGAACGCCTGCGCCGGACGGTGTGTGAACTGCACGGCGAACTGACCCGCTGGAACCTGGTCACCTGGACCAGCGGCAACATCTCGGCCCGTGTCCCCGGCACCGACCTGATGCTGATCAAGCCCAGCGGGGTCTCCTACGACGAGCTCCGCTCTGAGGACATCGTCGTGTGCGACCTGCGCGGACGGTTGCTCGACGGGCACCACAAGCCCTCCAGTGACACCGACGCCCACGCCTACGTGTACCGGGCCCGTCCCGACGTCGGCGGGGTCGTGCACACGCACAGCCCCTACGCCACCGCCTGGGCCGCCCGCGGCGAGGCCGTCCCCTGCGCCATCACCGCGATGGCCGACGAGTTCGGCGGTGACATCCCGGTGGGCCCGTTCGCGCTCATCGGCGACGACTCCATCGGCAAGGGGATCGTCGCGACCCTGGAGGACCACCGCTCCCCCGCCGTCCTGATGCGCGGCCACGGCGTGTTCACCATCGGCGCCACCGCCAAGGCCGCGGTCAAGGCCGCGGTGATGTGCGAGGACGTGGCCCGTACCGTCCACATCGCCCGCCAGGGCGGCCCCGTCGAACGCCTGCCCCAGGATGACGTCGACTCCCTCTACCACCGCTACCAGAACGCCTACGGACAGTAACGCCTTCAGAAAGTAAGGAAGCGCCGTGCCCCTACCCACACCTCCCGCGAGCCAGAACCCGGCGGTGGGCGCCAGCCGCCCCCGGATCGGACTGCTCGGCATCATGCAGCCGCTCTACGACGCCATGATCCCCGGCATCACCGAGCACCAGGCCGCCTACGCCCAGCGGCTCGCCGAAGGGCTCGCCGACGTCGCCGAATGGACCGTCGCCCCACCGGTCCGGGGCCGGGAGGACGCCGAGAGCGCGATCCGCGGCTTCGAGAGCGAGGACCTGGACGGGGTCCTGGTCGTCATGCTCACCTACGGCCCCTCCATCCGCGTCACCCGGGCCCTGACCGGGACCCGGCTGCCCGTGGCGCTGGCCAACACCCAGCCGGACCCGGCGGTAAGCGCTTCCTGGGACATGGACGACATGACCTACAACCAGGGCATCCACGGGGCCCAGGACACCGCCAACGCCCTGGTCCGGGCCGGGGTCGACTTCGACGTCATCACCGGCGACTGGCAGAGCCCGGAGTTCACCGAACGGGTGGACCGCTGGGCCCGCGCCGCGCACACCGTCAGCGCGCTGCGACGGCTGCGCGTGGGGGTGTTCGGCTACCCCATGAACGGGATGGGCGACGCCCGGGTGGACGAGACCGCGTTCCTGCGCAAGCTCGGCCCCGAGGTGCACGTGATCGCCCCCGGCGCCCTGCACCGCACCATGGCCGACCTGCCGGGGAAGGCGGTGAGCGACCTCCTCGCCTGGGAGGACGACGTGTTCGACGTGGACGAGCGGCTGTCCGACGAGGAACGCGAGGACCACGCCCGCATGCAGCTGGGCATCGAGCGGCTGCTGGAGGAGTCCGGGTGCGGTGCCTACTCCACGCACTTCGACGCCATCGGTGAGGACGGCCGGTTCGCCCGGCTGCCGATGGCCGCGGCCTCCACCCTGATGGCACAGGGGTACGGGTTCGCCGGTGAGGGCGACGTGCTGGCGGCGTCGATCGTCTACGCGGGCCACCGGCTCGCCGGGGACGGCCACTTCACCGAGATGTACGCGATGGACTTCCCCAGCGACTCGATCCTGATGAGCCACATGGGCGAGGGCAACTGGCGGATGGCCCGCGAGGACGAGCCGACCCGGATGATCAAACGCCCCCTGGGCATCGGCGGCCTGGCCGACCCGCCCACCATCCTGTTCCGCTACCGCCCGGGCCCGGCGACCCTGGCCTCACTGGTCTCGCTGGGAGGCGAACGGTTCCGCCTGGTGGTGGCCGAGGGCGAGGTCCTGGACTCACCCGAACTGCCCGCGCTGGAGATGCCCTACGGACAGTTCCGCCCCTCCTCCGGGGTGCGGGGCTGCATGGACGCCTGGCTGCGCGCGGGCGGCACCCATCACATGGTGATGAACGCCGGCCACATCGCCCAGGACTGGCAGGTCCTGTGCGAGTTGGCCGGTATCGAGTACGCCCCGGTCTGAACGACCGGCACGAGCGCCGCGAGGCGCACCCCCCACCCCTCAGAGGGAGGGCCCGTCAAGGGCCCTCCCGCCCCCCAGCGCAAGGAGCACACCATGCGCGACGTTCCGCACCACCCATCCCCCTTCCCCCCGTCCCCTCTCCCCCGGTCCTCCCCCACCGGTCCGGGCCGCCGGTCGTTCATGGCCGGGGCCCTGGCCGCGGGGCTGGCCGCCACCGGTTGCACACCGCCGGACACCCTGCTCAGCGGCCGGACCCGGCTGCGGCAGTGGAACCTGTTCGCGGGCGGTGACGGCAACCGGATGATCGAGATGCACGACGCCTACCAGGCCGAGCATCCCGAGATCGACTTCCGCGCCACCACCTTCACCTGGGGTGCGCCCTTCTACACCAAGGTCGCCATGGGCGCCGCGGGCGGCCGTGGCGCCGACATCGCCACCGTGCACCTCTCGCGCCTGGAGAGCCTGGCCCCCGGGCGGCTGCTGGACCCGATCGACCCCGCCCTGCTCGCGGAGTTCGGCATCGACGACACCGTCGTCCTGCCCAACATCTGGGAGAAGTGCTTCTTCGACGGGGAGCTGTACGCCATCCCCATCGACACCCACGTGCTGATCCAGTACATCAACCTCGACGTGTGCCGGCAGGCGGGCGTGCTCGACGCCGACGACCGCCTCGTCGAGGTCTCCGGAGTGGACGACTACTTCGACCTGCTCCGCGAGATCCAGGGTGTGACCGGCGAGTACGGACTCTCCATGGACACCTGGAACCCCTGGTCCAACTTCTGGGCGCTCTACCGCCAGCAGGACGGCGACATCGTCTTCGGCGAGGACGACTTCGAGATGGACGACGACAAGGCCCTGGCCGCCATGGACGTCATGTACCGCCTCTCCGAGGAGGGTCTGGCCCCGCGCCACTCCAGGGACGCCGACACCGCCGCGAACCTGTCGAACGGCCACTCCGGGCTGATGATCCACGGCAACTGGGAGATCCCCACCCTGGAGGCCACCGGGATCGAGTTCTCCGCCACCCAGTTCCCCGCCGTGTTCGGCAACCACCGCACGCGCGGCGACTCCCACTGCTACGTCTTCCCGCACCAGCGCGACCGCGACCCCGAACGCACCCGGGCCGCCACGGAGTACGCCGCGTGGATGCTGCACAACAGCCTGACCTGGGCCGGCGGCGGCCACATCCCCGCCTACCAGCCGGTCGTGGAGAGCTCCGAGTACGACGCGCTGCACCCCCAGTCCGAGTACCGCGAGGCCGCGGAGAACGTCCAGTTCGAGCCCGAGGCCTGGTTCAGCGGATCGGCCGGGCGGCTCCAGGAGGAGGCGGCCGGTGCCCTGACCACCCTCCACCAGGGCACCCAGACCCCGGAGCAGTCGCTCGACCAGCTCAAGGCCACCATCCGTGACCTCATATCCGTTCCGTCACCGGTGTAGGGAGCCCCACCATGACCCAGAACACCGACGCTCCCGCGCCGCGCACCGCGCCCGGATCCGCCACGGCCGCACCACGCGGTCTCGTCGACGTCCGCCGCCGCCCGTCCTCCTGGACCGGCCTCTGGTTCGTCCTGCCCTTCCTGGCCTTCTACGCCCTCTTCCTGCTGTGGCCCGCCGTCGTCGGGTTCGGCTACACCTTCACCGACCGCAGCCTGGCCGGCGGTGACATCTCCTTCATCGGACTGGACAACTGGTCCGAGAGCCTGACCGACGCGGCCATGTACGACTCGCTGTGGAACACGCTGTGGTTCACGATCCTGAGCGTGCCCCTCATGGTGCTGCTGGCGCTCGGCATGGCCCTGCTCACCGACCACGCGCGCCGCCTCGGCTGGTTCCTGCGCCTGTCGTTCTTCGCCCCCTTCGTCCTGCCGGTGACGGTGATGACGCTCATCTGGGGCTGGATGTACAACCCCAGCCTGGGCCTGTTCAACGGCACGCTCGGACGCTTCGGGATCGAGGGCCCCGAGTGGCTCTTCTCCGAGGACACCGCGATGTTCTCCGTGGTGATCGCCACGGCGTGGTGGCAGGTCGGGTTCAACTACCTGCTCTACCTGGCCGCCATGCAGTCCATCCCCAAGGACGTGTACGAGGCCGCCGCGATCGACGGGGCCGGGGCCTGGCAGCGCATCGGCCGGATCACCCTGCCGATGCTGACCCGCACCACCGCGCTCATCGCCGTGCTCCAGCTGATCGGCTCGCTGCGCGTGTTCGAGCAGATCTACCTCATGACCAACGGCGGGCCCAACTTCGCCACCCGCACCGTCATCCAGTACATCTACGACTCCGGCTTCGTCGGGCTGCGCATCGGGCTGGCCTCGTCGATGGCCTACGTCTTCATGGTCCTGATCATCATCGCCTCCGTCGCCCAGTTCCGCCTCTTCTCCAGGAAGGAGGGCTGACGATGGCCACCTCCACGCCTTCCGCCCCGCGCACCGTCCAAGGACCCGCGACACCCCCCGGGCGCACGCCACCGCGGCGCCGCCGGGTGTCCCCCGGCGCCGTCGCGCTGTACACCGTCGCCACCCTGGCCGCGCTCGTCTGGCTCGTCCCGCTGCTGTGGGCCTTCGCCACCTCCGTCAAGCCCGAGGGCGAGACCACGGTCATGCCGCCCTCGTGGTTGTCGGCCAACGCCACCTTCGAGGCCTACGCCTCGGTCCTGGCCCGCGGGGACGTCCTTCGCTGGACCATGAACTCGTTCATCACCACGGTGATCGTCACCGTGCTCACCCTGGTGATCTGCGTCCTGGCCGCCTACGGGTTCTCCCGGTTCGACTTCCGGGGCCGACCGGCGCTGTTCGCCCTGGTCATCGGCGGCATCCTCATCCCGCCGCAGACCCTGATCGTCCCGCAGTTCGTCCTCATGACCCAGCTGGGCCTGGTCGACACCTACTGGGGCATCGCCCTGCCGCAGGTGGTCGCCCCGGTCTTCGTGTTCATCCTCAAACGGTTCTTCGACGCCATCCCGCGCGACTACGAGGACGCCGCCCGCCTGGACGGCGCCGGACCGGTGCGCGTGCTGTGGAGCGTCATCCTCCCGCTGTCCCGGCCCATCCTCACCGCCGTCGGCATCTTCACCTTCATCGGCGCCTGGAACAACTTCCTGTGGCCGTTCATCGTGACCAACGACCCGGAGATGATGACCCTGCCCGTGGGGCTGGGCACGGCTGTGGGACAGTACGGAATCCAGTACGCCCAGGTCATGGCCTCGGCCGTGCTGGGCGCCATCCCCCTGCTCGTCGTCTTCCTGCTCTTCCAGAAGCACATCGTCACCGGTGTCGCCGGAGCCGGAATCAAGGGCTGACCCACCTCCCGACCCCCAGGAGACCCTTCCCATGAGACGCACGCTCACCACGGCCGCGGCGGTCCTGGCCGCCGCGGCCCTGACCGCCGCCCTCGCCGCCCCGGCCTCCGCAGCCCGGGACGACTGGGACGTACCCCCCAACAACCCCGGCCTGCCGCTCCAGGGCTGGCAGCCCGACGACATCCACCCCTTCGCCGGCGGCCTGCGGGTCCACGACCCGGGCCTGCTCCGGGGCGGCGACGGCGAGGACTGGTACGTCTTCGGCACCGGCAACCCCGAGATCGGCGACGGCACCGTCCAGATCCGCAGCTCGCCCAACGGCCGCCACTGGACCTTCACCGGAACCGTCTTCGACACCAAGCCCGCCTGGCTCGCCGAGGAGATCCCCGGCGTGGAGACCCTCTGGGCACCGGAGATCTTCCACGCCGACGACACCTACTACCTGTACTACTCCGCCTCCACCTTCGGCGCGAACCGCTCGCTCATCGGCCTGGCCACCAACACCACGCTCGACCCCGAGGACCCCGACTACGCCTGGACCGACCAGGGCAAGGTGTTCGAGTCCTTCGAGGGAGACCCCTACAACGCCATCGACCCCGGCATCGTCGAGGACGACCAGGGCCGCCGCTGGATGGCCTTCGGGTCCTTCTGGTCCGGTATCCACATGGTCGAGCTCGACCCCTCGACCGGCCTGGCCCTGCCCGGCGCGGACACCGTGCACCTGGCCGACCGGCAGGAGCCGCCCAACGCGATCGAGGCCCCGTACATCGTCGAGCGCGACGGCTACTACTACCTGTTCGTCTCCTTCGACCACTGCTGCCAGGTCGGCAGCGACTACAAGATCGCCGTCGGGCGGGCCACCGAGCCCACCGGCCCCTACCTCGACGCCGACGGCGTCCCGATGCTGGAGGGCGGCGGCACCGTGATCGTCGCCGACGAGGGCACCATCACCGGCTCCGGCGGCCAGTCCGTCTCCGGCGGCCTGCTCGCCTACACCTACTACGACACCGACCTGGGGCCGGACTTCGACTTCCGGATGGCCCTGCGCCGCCTCCACTGGTCCGCCGACGGCTGGCCCCACGTGGTGCCCGGCACACTCGGCCACACCCGGCCCGCCCCACGCTGACCGACCGCTTCCGCACCAACGCACAGTCCCATCCACTGAGGAGCACACATGATCAACGCCTCCCTGAGAGTCGACGCCGCCGACCCGGTCGCACCCGTCCACCGCCGCACCTTCGGTTCCTTCGTCGAGCACATGGGCCGCTGCGTGTACACCGGCATCTACGAACCCGGCCACCGGACCGCCGACACCCAGGGGTTCCGGCGCGACGTCGCCGAACTGGTGCGGGAGCTGGGAGTGACCACCGTCCGCTACCCGGGCGGCAACTTCGTCTCCGGATACAAGTGGGAGGACGGGGTCGGTCCGCGTGAGAAGCGCCCCGTCCGCCGCGACCTGGCCTGGCACAGCATCGAGACCAACCAGTTCGGCCTCGACGAGTTCATGACGTGGTGCCGCGACCTGGACATCGAACCGATGATGGCGGTCAACCTCGGCACGCGCGGCCTGGCCGAGGCCCTCGACCTGCTGGAGTACTGCAACCACCCCGACGGCACCCAGTTGTCCGACCAGCGGGTCGCCAACGGCCACCCCGCCCCCCACGACATCCGCATGTGGTGCCTGGGCAACGAGATGGACGGCCCCTGGCAGATCGGCAACCTGGACGCCCGCTCCTACGGGCGCAAGGCCGCACAGGTGGCCCGCGCCATGAAGACGGCCGACCGCGACCTGGAACTGGTGGTGTGCGGCAGCTCGGGGTCGTCCATGCCCACCTTCGGCGAGTGGGAGGCCACCGTCCTGGAGGAGACCTACGACAGCGTCGAGTACATCTCCCTGCACGCCTACTACGAGGAGCACGACGGCGACCTCGGCTCCTTCCTGGCCAGCGCCACCGACATGGACGGCTTCATCGACTCGGTGACCGCCACCGCCGACGCCGTGGGGGCGCGGCTGCGCAACCCCAAGCGCATCCAGCTCTCCTTCGACGAGTGGAACGTGTGGTACCTCAGCCGGCACCAGGCCGAGGCCGCCGTACAGCCCACCGACGACTGGCAGACCGCCCCGCGCGTCATCGAGGACCGGTACAACGTCGCCGACGCGGTCGTGGTCGGCAACCTCCTCATCAGCCTGCTGCGCCACAGCGACCGGGTCACCGCCGCCAGCCAGGCGCAGCTGGCCAACGTCATCGCCCCGATCATGACCGAGCCCGGCGGCCCCGCCTGGCGGCAGACGATCTTCCACCCCTTCGCGCTCACCGCGCGCGCCGCCCGCGGCCAGGTGCTGCGCTCCCACCTGAGCGCACCCGAGTACGCGACCGAGCGCCACGGCACCGTGTCCGCGCTGGACGCCGTCGTGACCCACGACGAACAGGACGGGAGCACGTCGCTGTTCGTGGTCAACCGCTCCACCGACCAGCACCTCACCCTCGACGCCGACCTGACCGGCCTGGCGCCCGGGGCGGTCACCGACGCCCAGACCCTCTCCGACGAGGACCCCTACGCCGCCAACACCATGGACGCCCCCGACCGGGTCGTGCCCCGCCCCGCCAAGGACGTCCGGCTGGAGGGCGGCCGGCTCACCGCGGTGCTGCCGCCCGTGTCCTGGTCCGTCATCACCCTGGCCCCCGCCGACAACTGAACCGACCCTCCACAGCAGGACCCGCCCCGGAAGAAGGCCTCCAGATGGCACGCCCGCCACATCTACCCGCCACCGCCGCACTGCTCGGCGCCGCACTGCTCCTGACCGCCTGCGGCGGGGTCGGCGACGCCGCCCGCCCCGACGGCGAGAACGGCGTCATCGGCATCGCGATGCCCACCCAGTCCTCCGAGCGCTGGATCAACGACGGCGCCAACATGGTCGCCGAGTTCGAGGAGCGCGGCTACGGCACCGACCTGCAGTACGCCGAGGACGTCGTCCAGGACCAGCTCTCACAGATCGAGAACATGATCACCCGGGGCGTGGACGCCCTGGTCATCGCCTCCATCGACGGTGAGGCCCTGGGCGACGTCCTCGACCTGGCCGCCGACAGCGACATCCCGGTGATCGCCTACGACCGGCTCATCATGGGCAGCGAGAACGTCGACTACTACGCCACCTTCGACAACTTCGAGGTCGGTGTCATCCAGGGCCAGTACATCGTCGACTCGCTGGACCTGGAGAACGAGGACGGCCCGTTCAACATCGAGCTGTTCGGCGGCTCACCCGACGACAACAACGCCTACTTCTTCAACGACGGCGCCATGTCGGTGCTGCAGCCCCACATCGACGACGGCACGCTGGAGGTGCTCAGCGGACAGACCTCCATGGAGCAGATCGCCACCCCCCGGTGGGACGGCTCCGTCGCGCAGTCGCGCATGGACAACCTGCTCAGCGCCAACTACTCCGACGAGGAGGTGCACGCGGTCCTGTCGCCCTTCGACGGCATCAGCCTGGGGGTGATCGAGTCCCTGCGCGCGGTGGGCTACGGCACCGACGCCCAGCCGCTGCCGGTCGTCACCGGCCAGGACGCCGACCTGTCCTCGGTCCGGTCGATCATCGCCGGAGAGCAGACCCAGACCGTCTTCAAGGACACCCGGGTCCTGGCGACCCAGACCGTGGACATGACCGAGGCGCTGCTGTCGGACGAGGAGGTGCCGGTCAACGACACCGAGACCTACGACAACGGGGTCAAGGTCGTGCCCTCGTTCCTGCTGGAGCCGGTCTCGGTGGACCTGGACAACTACCACGAGGTCCTGGTCGAGAGCGGCTACTACGAGGAGTCCGAGCTCGAATGAGCACCCCGAACACCGCGCCCGCCGCCCCGGGGCCGCTCCTGCGCATGCGCGACATCCGCAAGGAGTTCCCCGGGGTGCGGGCCCTGGACGGCGTCTCCCTGGACGTGGCCCACGGGAGCGTCCACGCCCTCATGGGTGAGAACGGCGCGGGCAAGTCCACGCTGATGAAGGTGCTGAGCGGCGTCCACCCGGCCGGTTCCTACACCGGGACGGTGGAGGTGGCCGGCGAACCCCGCGCCTTCGCCGACGTGGCCGCCAGCGAACGGGCCGGGATCGCCATCATCCACCAGGAGCTCGCCCTCATCCCGCAGCTGTCCATCAGCGAGAACGTGCTCCTGGGCCACGAGGAGGCGCGCTTCGGCGTCATCGACTGGGGCGCCACCCACGCCCGGGCGCGCGAGCTGCTGCGCCGGGTCGGCCTGGACGAGAACCCCGCCACCCCGGTGTCGGAGCTGAGCATCGGCGCCCAGCAGCTGGTGGAGATCGCCAAGGCCCTGGCCAAGGACGTGCGGCTGCTCATCCTGGACGAGCCGACCTCGGCGCTCAACGAGACCGAGAGCGACCGGCTCCTGGAGCTGCTGTCGGACCTGCGCGCGCAGGGGATGGCGTGCGTGCTCATCTCGCACAAGCTCGGCGAGGTGATGCGGGTCAGCGACGAGGTCACCATCCTGCGCGACGGCCGCACGGTGGAGACCCTGGCCGTGGAGCGCGACGACCACGGCCGCCCCTCGGTCGACGAGGACCGCGTCATCCGCGGGATGGTCGGCCGGGACCTGGACCAGCGCTACCCCGACCGCGAGGGGGACATCGGCCCGGTCCGCTTCGAGGTGCGCGACTGGACGGTGGACCACCCCGCCCAGGCGGGCCGCCGCATGGTGGAGGGCGTCGGCCTCACCCTCAGGAGCGGCGAGGTCGTGGGGATGGCCGGGCTCATGGGCGCCGGGCGCACGGAGTTCGCGATGAGCCTGTTCGGCCGCTCCTACGGCCGCTACGTCCGCGGCGCCCTGCTGCGCGACGGCGAGGAGCTGCGCGTGGGCGACGTCGCCGACGCCATCGCCGCCGGTGTCGCCTACGTGCCCGAGGACCGCAAGTCCCTGGGGCTGATCCTGGACGACGACATCCGCCACAACACCACGCTCGCCGCCCTGGGCCGCGTCTCCACCCGGGGTGTGATCGACCCGGGCCTGGAGACGGTGGAGGCCCAGCGCATGAGCGAACGCATGCGGGTGCGCAGCCACGGGGCGAACCAGACGGTGCGCACCCTCAGCGGCGGCAACCAGCAGAAGGTCGTGCTGGGCAAGTGGATGTTCACCCGGCCCGAACTGCTGATCCTGGACGAGCCCACCCGCGGCATCGACGTGGGCGCCAAGTACGAGATCTACCTGATCGTGCGCCGCCTGGCCGCCGAGGGCGCCTGCGTGCTGCTCATCTCCTCCGAGCTGCCCGAGATCCTCGGCATGTGCGACCGCGTCTACGCCATGTGCGAGGGGCGGATCACCGGCGAGGTGCCCCGGGGCGAAGCCGACCAGGAGACCCTGATGAGACTCATGACCCGAACCGGGGACCCGACGTGAACCACCCGACCCGAACCTCCCCGCTCTCCCGCCTCAGAGGGCTGCTGCGGGGCAACACCCGCCAGTACGGCATGGCCATCGCCCTGGTGGCCGTCATCATCCTGTTCCAGGTGCTGACCGGCGGACTGCTGCTCACCCCGCTCAACATCACCAACCTGATCATGCAGAACTCCTACATCCTGATCCTGGCGATCGGGATGATGCTGGTGATCATCACCGGGCACATCGACCTGTCGGTGGGTTCGGTGGTGGCCTTCACCGGCGCGGTGTCGGCGATCATGCTCACCGCGTGGGGGCTGCCGACCTTCGTGGTGGTCCCGGTGGCGCTGCTGCTGGGGGCGCTCATCGGCGCCTGGCAGGGCTTCTGGATCGCCTACGTGGGCGTGCCCGCGTTCATCGTCACCCTGGCCGGGATGCTGATCTTCCGCGGCGCCACCCTGGCGGTGCTGGGCGGGGAGTCCATCGCCCCGCTGCCGCAGTCGCTGCGGGTGATCGCCAGCGGGTTCCTGCCCGGGCAGACCGACGGCCTCCACCTGCCCACCCTGGCCCTGGGCGCGGCCGGGGCCGCGGCGATCGTGTGGATCCAGTGGCGCACCCGGGCCCGCTCCCTGGCCCGCGACCTGCCGGTGCCCTCGGCCGCGGCCACCGCGGCGGGTTCGGTGGTGGTGGTCGCCGCCATCATGGCCTTCACCTACGCGCTGGCCGACCACAACGGTCTGCCGCTGGTGGGCGTGCTGCTGATCGCGCTCATCGCCGGGTACGCGTTCGTGATGCGCTCCACCACGATGGGGCGGCGCGTGTACGCCGTGGGCGGCAGCGAGCGGGCCGCCGCGCTGTCGGGTATCCGTACCAAGCGGACCACGTTCTGGGTGTTCGTGAACATGGGGGTGCTGTCGGCCCTGGCCGGGCTCGTCTTCACCGCCCGCCTCAACGCCGCCACCCCCGGCGCGGGCACCATGTTCGAACTGGACGCCATCGCGGCGGCCTTCATCGGCGGCGCCTCCGCCGCCGGCGGGGTGGGCAGCGTGATCGGTGCCGTCATCGGCGCGCTGTTCATGGGCGTGCTCAACAACGGCATGTCGCTGATCGGCCTGGGCGTGGACTGGCAGCAGTTCATCAAGGGCCTGGTGCTGCTGTTGGCGGTGGCCTTCGACATCTACAACAAGCGCCGTGTGAGCGGTTCCGCGCCGATCCTGCTGGGTCTGCGCACCCGCACACGGAAGGGGTCGGGCCGCGATGCCCCGACCCGCGACGCGCCCTAGAAGGTCCCGGCCCTACCCGGGAGGCGGGGCCGGGACGGGTCCGCGGGCCCGCGCTGTGGGGCGGGCCCGCGGACGCCCCGGTTCGGAGGGAGTTCCGAACCGGGGGCGTTCCGAACCAGGGAAGTCCCGAATCAGAGGGCCCAGGTTCGGGGGTGTTCCGCATCAGAGGGTGTACCGAACCAGAGGGATTCCCGATTCAGAGGTCGATCTCGCTGACGGCACCGTCCGGCCAGGTGATGTCCGCCCCGGCGCCTGTGAGCAGGACGGAAGGGCTCGCCTGGCCGGTGTCCGCACCGGTGAGCCGCACCAGGCACACGAGTACGCCGCCGGGCGCCAGCCTTGCGCGGGCCCAGGGCACCTCGGTGGTGGCGGAGAGCGGGGTGACGTCCGTCAGGCGCTCGATCCCGGTCTCCGCGGTCTCCGGGCCGGAGAGCACGCGCACGACCGACGACCGCCCGGTGTCCGGGTCGGTCGGCCAGCCGCCCACCCGCACGTCCCATTCCGGAGCGGTCCCGGAGGAGGCTTCCTCGGAGGTCGGCCCGTGGCCTACGCGAACCACGCGCACCTCGTCGGCGCCGCGTACCGCCGACCACACCTCGAGGACCGGCCCGGGGCGCGCCGTCCCCCGGCGCCCGGAGCCATGGTCGTGCCCGTCCTGGTCCTCGGGGTCGATCCAGTGCGCCCGCCAGCGCGAACGCCCCACGGCGGCGACCCCGTCGTCGGTCACGCCCAGGGCTGTGAACCCGGTGCGGTGGGTGGCCCGGTCCCGGTCGTCGAGCACCACCACGCTGTTGTCCAGCGGCGAGTCCAACCCCTCCCCCACCAGCGGCGGAGCGGTGGCGGTGGAGTACCCCAGCCGCGCGTACAGCGGGGAGTCGGTGGCCGCCTCGCCCTCGGTGCCGTGGTCGGTGCCGTGGTTGAACACGCGCACCACCCCGTCGTCGGCGGTTCCGGAGACGGTCCAGCCGGGCGAGACCACGGTGCGGCGGAAGTCGCCCTCCTCCACCGGCAGCGGCCGTTCGGGGCTGGTCCACACGGGGTGGTCGGCGGGCAGCAGCAGCCCGAAGAAGCCCTTGGCCGCCCAGTAGGGCGAGCCGGCGCCCGAGTAGGACTGCCGCATCCCCGGCCAGGCGGCGTGCCAGCCCAGGGTGAGCAGCCCGTCCGCGTCGGGGGCCCCGTGGTCGGTGAAGTGGCGCAGGATGCCCGAGGCGGCCCTGCGGGTCAGGCCGGGGTCGAGGTCTCCGGCTCCGGACCAGGCCCCCATCCAGAGCGGTGCCGCCGCGGCCATCCGGTAGGTGAGGCTGCGCCCCTGGAACAGGGGTGCGCCGTCGGCCCCGATGAGGTGGACGTAATCGTTCAGGTAGCGGCGCAGGTCCGAGCGCCAGCGGTCGACCAGCGCCGGTTCTGGCCCCTCCTGGGCGAAGTGGGCCCAGGCGAGCGGGTAGAAGTGCAGGGCCCAGCCGCAGTAGTGGTCGTAGGAGCGTTCCTGGCCGTCGGAGAGCCAGCCGTCCTCGCGCCGCAGGGAGGCGTGCACGGCCAGCCCCAAGGCGAGGTCGGCGGGCGCCCAGGGGCCGCCGACCGAGCGCAGGAACTCCTCCACCACGATCTGGAACCAGACCCAGTTGATCGGCGGGTAGCTCTCGCCGACCACCGTGCCCAGCCAGTCGACCACCCGCGCCTGCTCCTCGGGGGCCATCCGGTCCCACAGCCAGGGCCTGGTGAGCATCAGGCCGAAGGCGATCGAGGCGGCCTCGACCTTGGCCTGGGCGACCCGGTCGGGGCGGGGCCAGTACTCGGGCCCGTTCGGGTCGGTGCCCGCGACCAGGCCGACGCGGTAGCGGTCCAGGAAGCCGTGCGGGTCGTGCCCGCGCTCGCCCGCGACGAGGATCGCGGCCAGCACGAAGGTGCGGGCGAACCCCTCCAGGGCGTCGCTGTCGGGGCCGTAGGAGCTGTTGGGGCCGGGGAGTTCGACGCGGGCGTGCCCGGGTGAGGTGTGGGGGCGCACCGACAGCAGCAGGTGGGCGGCCACGGCCGTCCAGTGCTCGCGGGTCCAGCCGGTGTGGGGGGACAGGTCGCGGTTCTCGGGGGGAAGCCCGGGGATCGGGGTGCTCAAGCGGTGACTCCGAAGGTCGCGCCGGTGATGGGGTCCAGGGGCGGGCGGCCGGTGCGGTAGCGGTCGAGTTCGTCGAGGGCGGCCATGGACATCCTCTCGGTCTCCGAGTCGAGGGACCCGGCCACGTGCGGGGTGATGACCACGTTGTCGAGGGAGTACAGGACGGAGGAGTCGGGCAGGGGCTCGGGCTCGGTGACGTCCAGGACCGCGTAGAGGCGGCCGGTGCGGCACTCCC
Source organism: Nocardiopsis ganjiahuensis DSM 45031 (assembly GCF_000341085.1). Taxonomy (GTDB): domain Bacteria; phylum Actinomycetota; class Actinomycetes; order Streptosporangiales; family Streptosporangiaceae; genus Nocardiopsis; species Nocardiopsis ganjiahuensis. The sequence goes on from NZ_ANBA01000021.1 coordinate 39,486, forward strand.
GTTCCAGGGCGGGGGTGTCGACCAGGGCGCCGCGCGCGGTGTTGATCAGGGTGGCGCCGTCCGGCAGCAGGGCCAGGGCCGCGGCGTCGATCATGCCCCGCGTGGTGGGCAGCAGGGGGGCGTGCAGGGAGAGCACGTCACAGCGGGGGAAGGCCTCCTCCCGGCTGGTCAGGCGCCCGCCCGCGGCGGCGACGTCGGCGGGGTCGGCGTGCGGGTCGACCACCAGCAGGTCGATCTCGAAGGGGGCGAGCATACGCCCGATCAGGCGGCCGACCCTGGACCAGCCCAGGACGCAGACCGTGCGGCCGCGGTTGGTGAGCGGCCGGTACCCGTCCAGGTACGACCAGTCCGACCGGTGGGTCCTGGCGTCGCGCGCCAGGAACGGAACGCGCTTTCCGCAAGCGAGGATCATGGCGAGGGTGTACTCGGCCACCGGGACCGCGTTGACGGCCGCGGCCGTGGTCACGAGCAGCCCCCGGTCGAACGCCTCGGGCGGGACCTGGGCGCGCACGCTCCCCGCGGCGTGGATGATCGCGCGCAGCTGCGGCGCCGCGTCCAGGACCTCCCGGGTGATCGGCGGGCACCCCCAGGAGGTGAGCAGCACCTCGCAGTCGGCCAGCCGGGCGCGCACCTCTGGGGCGTCGAAATCGCTGATCACCAGGGGGTCATCGAGGTGGGCCGCCTGTCTCAGCCGTTCCATGACCGGGGGCGTGAACTGGAGCCGGAAGACGTCCTCCCCCATGGCGAGCAGGGTCCTGGGTCTGTGGCCCGGGGGCCCCGCCCCGTTCCCGTCGACACGTTCAACCATGACTTCGCCTCCACTCACTCCGGTCCCGCCACGGTGGGGAACGCGGATTACAGAGAAGTTTCCACACCCGCCTTGACCGTGGCGTGGCTCACATCTAGTTTGGAATGCGCATTCCGCTCTGCTTGAGAGTACCCATCCAACCCTCCGTGCGAAAGGGGACGCCGATGAGTGCGGTCCCGTTGGACACCGCGCGAGGAAGGCCCCGCAGACGACGACGCGACTGGACCGGGCTGGCCTTCTTCACCCCCTTCCTGCTGGTGTTCGCCGTCGGTGTCGTCGCGCCGCTGCTGTACGCCTCCGGACTGAGCCTGTTCCGGGACCAGCTCATCGGCGGCCGCTCCTTCGTCGGCCTGGGCAACTACCTCGACGCCCTCACCGACCCCCGCTTCCTGGAAGGCGTCTCGCGGGTGGCGCTCTTCCTCGCGGTCCAGGTCCCGATCATGATCGGGCTGGCCCTGCTGGCCGCCCTGGCGCTGGACTCCGGACGGGTCCGCGCCATGAAGTTCATGCGGCTCAGCATCTTCGTCCCCTACGCCGTGCCCTCGGTCGTGGCCGCGCTCATGTGGGGCTTCATCTACGGCGACCAGTTCGGCCTGGTGGGGCAGTTCAACGAGGCCACCGGCGCCGCCCTGGCGAGCCCGCTGGCCCCCAACTGGGTCCTGCTCGCCATCGGCAACGTGGTGACCTGGCAGTTCCTCGGCTACAACATGCTGATCCTGTATGCGGCCCTGCGCTCCATCCCCGAGGAGCTCTACGAGGCCGCCGCCATCGACGGCGCGGGCGAGGCGCGCATCGCCTGGAGCATCAAGGTCCCCGCGCTCAAACCGGCGCTGTGGGTGGCGACCCTGTTCTCCATCATCGGCAGCTTCCAGCTGTTCAACGAACCCAACGTGCTGCGCTCCCTGGCCCCCGCCTCGATCAGCACCTACTACACCCCCAACATGTACGCCTACCAGCTGGCCTTCAACGCCAACCAGGTGACCTACTCCGCGGCCGTGGCCGTCCTGCTCGGCGTCGTCACCGTCGTCGTCGCCTACCTGGCCCAGTGGATGACCGGACGGGGAGCGAGACGATGAGCGTGACCACCGGACCCCGCGAGACACAGGCCGCCGCCGCACCCCCGAGCCCGCCCCGCCGGCGCGCGCAGCCCTCCCCCGGCCGCCGGCGCCGCCGCACGCAGGTGACCCTGCAGCTGCTCATGGCGCTGATGGTGCTCTACACCCTGCTGCCGCTGTACTGGCTCACGGTCAACTCCACCAAGACCAACGGCGACCTGTTCCGCTCCAACGGACTGTGGTTCGCCGGGGAGTTCGCCCTGTGGGACAACATCGTCACCACCGTCACCTACCAGGACGGCATCTACCTCACCTGGCTGTTCAACACCGCCCTGTACTCGGTGGTGGGCGCCGTGGGCGCCACCCTGATCTGCACCTTCGGCGGCTACGCCCTGGCCAGGTTCGACTTCCCCGGCAAACGCCTGGCCCGCGCGGTGGTCTTCGGCGCCATCACCATCCCCACCACGGCGCTGGCCGTGCCCACCTTCCTGCTGTTCGCCGAACTCGGCATCACCGACACCCGCTCGGCGATCATCATCCCCGCCCTGGTGAGCCCGTTCGGGCTCTACCTCATGACCGTCTTCGCCGCCGACGCCATCCCCGACTCGCTCCTGGAAGCAGCCAAGATCGACGGCGCGGGCGCCTGGACCACGTTCTGGAAGGTGGCGTTCCGGCTCCTGGCACCCGGGTTCGCCACGGTCCTGCTCTTCAACCTGGTCAGCACCTGGAACAACTACTTCCTGCCGCTGATCATGCTCAGCGACCCGACGCTGTACCCGCTCACCGTCGGGCTGAACCAGCTCAACAACCAGGTCACCACGGGCGCCAACCTCGAACCGGTCTACAACGTGGTACTGACCGGCTCCCTCCTGGCGATCGTGCCGCTGATCATCTCCTTCCTCTTCCTCCAGAGGTTCTGGCAGTCGGGTCTGGCCGCCGGAAGCGTCAAGCAGTGAGTCCCCACGACAACCACGAGGTGTCCACCATGAGATCCCCCCGAAAGACACTCACCGCCGCGGCGGCGGGCTGCTGCCTGCTCCTCGCGGGCTGCGGCGGCAATGACGCCGCCGAGACTCCGGCCGAATCCGTCGACCGCTCCGCCGAGATCGAGGCCGCCATGGCCGAGGGCGGCGAGCTCACCCTGTGGACCTGGAGCACCAAGTTCGACGGGGCCATCGAGGCCTTCGAGGCCGAACACCCCAACATCGACGTCGAGCTCGTCAACTCCGGCCAGTCCGCCGAGCAGTACACGGCGCTGCAGAACGCCGTCAGCGCCGGGGAGAACATCCCCGACCTGGCGATGATCGAGTACTTCGCGCTGCCCCAGCTGGCTCTGTCCGAGCAGTTGGAGAGCGTGAACGACTGGGGCCTGGACACGCTGGAGGACCAGTTCACCGCCTCCTCCTGGGAGCAGATGAGCTACAACGGCGCCACCTACGGCCTGCCCAACAACACCGGCCCGCTGATCCTGATCTACAACCAGGAGGTGTTCGAGTCGGCCGGCGCCGAGGTCCCCGCCACCTGGGAGGAGTTCGCCGAGGCCGCCGAGCTGATCAAGGAGGACAGCGGCGCGCACATCACCTCCATGGACCCCGGTGACGCGGGCGGCCTCAACAGCCTGATCTGGCAGGGCGGCGGACGCCCCTACCAGGTGGACGGGGAGTCGGTGGGCGTCGACTTCTCCGACGAGTCGACCCAGCGCGTCAGCGGGTACTGGAGCGACCTGCTCGCCGACGACCTGGTCTCGGCGCAGCCGGGCTGGACCGACGAGTGGTGGCGCGGGCTCGGCGACGGCTCCCTGGCCAGCTGGGTGACCGGGGCCTGGGCCCTGGGCAACATCTCCGGCACCCTCACCGACAACGAGGGCGACTTCCGGGTCGCCCCCGCGCCCGTCTGGGACGCGGACGCGCCCGAGAACGCCGAGAACGGCGGCTCCGGGTTCTCCGTGGTCAGCGGCGGCGAGAACACCGCGCTGGCCATGGGCTTCCTGGAGTGGTTCTCCACGCACGAGGCCTCGCTGGAGGCCCAGGTGGCCGGCGGCAACTTCCCCGCCCAGACCGCCACCCTGGAGGACCCCGAGTACCTGGACCAGGAGATCGAGTACTTCGACGGCCAGCAGGCCAATCAGGTGCTCGCCGAGGCCTCCGGCCTGGTCGCCGAAGGATGGCACTACATGCCCTACCAGGTCTACGCCAACTCCGTGTTCGGTGACAGCGTGGGTCCGCGTATCGACGCCCCCGGGGACGTCCACGAGGGGCTGGAAGAATGGGGCGAGGAACTGCGATCCTACGGCGAGCAGCAGGGTTTCGACGTCGGCTGAGCTCGGTCGGCGGGGCCGTCCGGGTCCCGCCGACCGCCCTACACGGGAAGTGGGTACACAACGGTGAAGGCCGCGGGCGGTTCGCGCCACGTCACCCTGGCGGACGTCGCACGAGAGGCGGGCGTGTCCCACGCGACGGCCTCACGGGCCGTCAACGGCAGTGTCCGCAACGTCCGGCCCGAGTACCGCAGCCGGGTGCTGGCCGCCGCCGAGCGCCTGGGGTACGTCGTCAACCCGGCCGCCCAGGCGATGGCCGGAGGGCGCAGCGACCAGATCGCGATGCTGGTCAACGGCATCCACGACGACTACTTCTCCCCGATCGCCTCCGGGGTGCTGCGCGCCGCCGAGACCGCCGACCGCATGGTCACCATGGTCTCCAGCAACAACAGCGTCCAGCAGGCCGTCCGGGTGGTCTCCTCGCTGCGCGCCCAGCGGCCCCGGGCGATCATCCTGGCCGGCGGCCGTTCGGTCACCGCGACCGCCTGGGAGGAACGCCTGGTGGAGGAGTTGCGCGCCTACGAGTGCGAGGGCGGCCGGGTGGTGGCCATCAGCGAGGAAGGGCTGCCCTTCGACACGGTGGCGCTGGACAACCAGCGGGCCGGTGTCGACCTCGTCGACGCCCTGGCCGACCTGGGGTACCGGGAGTTCGCCGTGCTGGCCGGCCCGCCCGAGGCCAGCACGGCCCACGACCGGGTCCTGGGCTTCCGCGCTGCGCTCGAGCGGCGGGGCCTCGAGCTCGGCGAGGACCGGGTGCTGCACTGCGTGTTCGACCGGGACGGCGGTTACGCGGCCGCGGGAGAGTACTTGCGACGGCACAGCCCCGCCCAGGCGGTCCTGGCGATCAGCGACACCGTGGCGGTGGGAGCGATGGCGAGGTTCCGCGAGGCCGGGCTGAGCCTGCCGCAGGACCTCGCGGTGGCCGGGATCGACGACGTGCCGGCGCTGCGCGACGTGGAACCGGCGCTGACCACGGTCCGTCTTCCTTGGGGCGAGGTCGGTCGTATTGCCTTGGACCTGGCCTCGAATCCTTCGGAGGAGGGACCCCGGGTGGTCCGGCGGCACGGGCATGTAGTGCTGAGGCGCAGCACTCCCCCGCTCACCGGGGCCAACTGAACCCGGACCCGTTTGAGGGTGGTGGGCGTTCCGTGATCCATCGGCGAGCGTCCACCAGCCACGGGGTCTGGCCCCAGAGGAAGCCACCGAGCAGGGAGCACGGGTTCGATTCCCGTCGCCCACCCCGGAAGCGATAGCCCCTGACCAGAGCGAAATCGCAGTGGTCAGGGGCTTTTGCGTGTCCGGGGACAACGATGCGCATGAGGCGGTCGGAGCCGGCTCAGGTGGCCAGACTCAACCAGGTGCGCACCGCGGCGGCCAGATCATCGAACTCTCCTGGTTCCTCGCCGAGCACGGTCCGCGGCTCCTGGACTCGGGATCGTTCCGGCTCAGCGAACAGATAGGGGCGTACCCCGCGCACGCCGTCGTCGTCCAAGCACCAACCCCGCTGCTCCGAGGGGTGCGGGCGTCGTGGGCGCGGAACCCGGATCGGCCCGGGCGCAGGCTTGGGCTCATGTCCATTTCCACCGAGGGCCTTTGGCCTCCTGCACAGCAACTCAGGTGAGGCAGCGGATGCGGGCCTGGCGGTCGCGCGACGCTCCAGCGCTGGCCGGGCTTCGTTCCTGGGGCGGTCGGTGTTGCGGCGCGCTGGGACTTCGATCGGGCTGCACAGCACAGCGGCCAGGACCGCTCCGAACAGCCACCGCACGCGCTGTCCCCAGCCCCACACGGGTTTGCGGTGCCTACCAGTAGGCTTCTCCACGGATCTTCTCCTGCTTGCTTCAGGTGGGGATTTCAGCCCCGACGCGGTGTTCGCAGCACCGCGTCGGGGCGCCTCCGCTTCTGGGTTCTTCTTCGTACTGCGGCATGAGCGGGTGTCTCTGATCCCGAGCCGCACGCTTCTCGGGACTGCGCTTCCCACCCACGCCACACAGGGCATACGGCCCCGGGTCCCCCGCCGAACATGCCGTTCCCATAAAGGGTGGTCGATGTTCGACTGGGTGAGCGAGGTGCTTCACCCCTTGTCGGCCCCGAAGCCGGCGCGGGCTCTCACGCGGTCATCCGAGTACGCCCGGAACGGTCGAAGGCAGCGCGCACGGTCAGCCCGCCACCCGGATCCCGGGTGAAGTCCCAGTACAGGGACATCGCATCCACCAGGGCCAACCCGTACCCGCCCTCGGCGAGCAACGCGTCAGCCCCGCGCTGCCCGGGAACCAGGCGTGCCTCCGGCACGGACGCCTGCTGCCCCGTACGGGGTCCGTCGTCGGTGACGCGGAGCAGGAACAGCCGTCGTCGCCGCTCGATCTCGATACGCACCCGCCCTCCGGGCAATCCCGAAGCGGTGTGCGTCAGGGCGTTGGTGTGCAGTTCCGAGAGCGAGACCAGCAGCGGGTCCGTGGAGGCGGGGGTGGTGCGGGCCACGTGGGTGGCCCAGCTGCGGGCGACCTTGAGGTGCCAGAGCTGGTGCCCGCACTCCAGAGAGCCCTGGTCCGGATCCGTGCAGCGGATCCGCCGTGGCAAGTCGAGGGATGGCCGGGTGAAGGACATGGAATCCACCGGTTCCTTTCGTCGTCGCACTGATGGCTGCGGGCCCGCGACAGAAAGGATGTGGCCTGGGGCGATGGGGTGTGAAGGCTGCCCGGAGAGCTCACGAATCTTCCAGGAGGCTCTGGAATTTACTGGAAAACTCCCACACACTTCGGCCTGGTGTGTTCCGATGGTCGACATGACCCCCGACGAACGCACCTTGAAGGTTTTCGGGCGTGAACTACGCAGGCTGCGGGCCGAGGCCGAACTGACCCAGGAGACCGTCGCGCGCCGGATCAGCCAGCGCGGCACCGCGATCAGCAACTCCCATGTATCCGACATCGAGAAGGGCAAGGCCGTACCGCGGCCCTGGCTGCGCCGAGCCCTCGACGAGATCCTGCAAGGCGGTGGCCGCCTGGAACGCCTCTGGGAGGAACTCACCGGGTCCGGCCGCCGCGCCTGGCTGCACGAGATCGCCGAGCGCACCCACAGAGCCGACGCCCTGTACGAGTACCAGGCCCTGGTCTTCCCGGTCTATCTCCAAACCGAGGCCTACTCACGCGCCGTGATCCGCTACGGTGCTCCATGGTTGTCAACCAACGAGCTCACCGAACGCGCTCAACAGAGGGCTCGGCGGGCCCAGCAGATGGCCAAGGCCCTGTCCCCCGTTATCTGGCTCGTGGTGGACCAGTCCCTGCTCATGCGCCGCTACGGATCCCCCGACGTCCAACTGGAGCAGCTGCGGTACGTGGCAGACCTGGTTGAGGAGGAACGGGTCAACCTCCTGGTGGTGCCCGTGGGCGAACCCCGGCACGCGGGCAACAACGGTCCCTTCCGGGTCATCACCTCAGCCGATCAGCCCGAAGTGGTCTACGTGGAATCGGCTCACCAGGGGCAGATCATCACCGCGACCAACGAGGTGGGGCGCTACCGGATGTGGTTCGCGGCCCTCCAGGGAGTGGCGTGGGGACCGGATGAGACCCTGAGGGCCATCCGAGACGAGATGAAGAGGATCAACGATGGCTGACTGGCACAAGTCGTCCTACAGCGGCGGCAACAACGAATGTGTCGAGGCCCGGGAGCACCAGGCCGGAGCAGATGTGCGGGACACCCAGAACAGAGAACTGGGCCACCTGTCCTTCAACCGTGCGGAGTGGAACGCTTTCGTCGAGACCACCCTCCACAACCACCGCTAGCCGGTTACGCGACGACCTCGCCGTTCTCCAGGTAGAGCGTGGTCCCCTCACGGCGTGCACGGTCCCCTTGTGCGATCCTTCGAGCGAGCCGGGGGATCGTCACCGTCCCCACCACGGCCACCTCATGGAACCCGTACCCCGCTAATCGGCATCGCCTGCATCCTCATCTGCTACAAGCACCTGACCAAGCAAGTCAATGGCTTTTGAGATGAGCTCTTACCGTCTCCGTCATCAGCGAAGCGTTCGATTTTGAAGATCAGGTCGGCACAGACCGTGCTCCACGTGAGGATGATGCTCGCTCGCGGTTACCCCGTGCCGTAGGCATGAACGGCTTCCGCGACCATGGGCCGCACGTCGGGGTTGTAAACCCGACTCGTCTGCTCATGGAGATCGATCATGCTGCATGTCTCCGCTACGTACATGTTCACGACCATAGAAGGTCCGCTGCAAAACTGATTCTCCTCCTCGCAGCATCCATCCGCAGAGCGGTGGTCGACTGATACCACCTTCTCTGAGGACATGTTCGTGGGAGGCCCTAGGATGGTGTTCCCCCGCAGCATTGGAGGTCCCGTGAGAATCATCCTGTACTTGATTTGGCTCGTGCCCCTGCACGTGTTCGGGTTCTGGCTCGCGTTCACCGTGCCTCCGGGGAACAAGGTGGGGGACGTGCTCTTCGTTCTCACGCTGGCCATCATCGCGCTGCTGATGTGGTTCCTGATCCGTGCACCCAGGGACAAGAGTGCCACCGAGATACGTACAAAAAGTGCGACGGACCACTAATCTGCGACCGCCTCAAAGCCGATCGGCCTTTCTCCTCAGGCAAGCACAAAAGACACGGGATGAACGTCCAGGTGGTGGCCACACCCGACGGTGAACCGTTGTGGGCCTCCTCGCCGCTGCCAGGGGCGATGCACAACACCAAGGCGGCCCGGGTGTGGAGGAGCGCTGAATGCATTAAGAGCTCATCTCCTTGGGATTCTCGATCACCTGGCCCGGTGTCGATGGTTGAGCGTTCGGTGCCGGACAGGCTGTGGAAGCTGTTCCAGCGACTGGCGCCCGAAGGCACCCACCCGGCCTCAAGGTGGTGGGCGGCGCAGACACGGAGACCGCGAGGTGTTGGCCGCGATCGTCTTCGTGTCCACCACTGGCTGTACCTGGGTGCAGCTCCCACCGGTCTTCGACCCCTCCGGACCCACCGCGCACCGGCGTTTCACCGAGTGGAGTCGGGCCCGCGTGTGGGCGAAGTTGCACCGGCTGGTCCTGGACGAACTCGGCTCCCGCGGTGAACTCGACTAGTCACGGTGCGCGGTCGACTCGGTCGACATGCGTGCCCTCAAGGGGGAGCTGACAGGTCTCCGTCCTGTCGCTCGGAGTAAGTAGGGGTGAAGATCCACTTGATCACCGATCGGGGCGGGCTTTCGATGTCCATGGCGATCTCGGGTGCGAACCCGCACGAGAGCCAAGCGCTGCAACGCTGATTCGCGCGATACCGCCTATGGGGTGGGCCAGGACCGCACGATCGACCTTGATCGTCACGACCAGAGCATGCCACGACTCTTCATTGGTGCCTCACCCGCTATCAGGCATCAACTCGTTAAGCGGCCAAGGTTGCTCACTGCTTCCTCGCGCTCAACGACGACACCCGGACCGCCGCCTACGCGGAACGCTCCCTGGAGATGAACACCGACTACGTCCGCGGCCGCACGTTCAATCTGCTGATGCTCGTCACCGCCCACGTCCCCAACGAACCCGAAGAAGCCGTCCGAATAGGCGGCCAAGCCCTGGATCTAGTCGAAGGGTTGCAGTTCCGCCGAGCTCTGTCCTACCTACGCCGCCTGGGTCACCGACTCCGCACCCACGAAACCTCGCCCGTAGTCGAGGAGTTCACCATGCGTGCCAGGAAGGCTGTCACACCAGAGTGAGCGCCCGGTACACCGCCACCACCGTGGACGCACCGACGATCTCACCTCGTTCGATCATCTTCACGGCCTCTTCCAGAGGCCACCAGCGAATCTCCTGGGCTTCGTTGATGTCTGGAGGAGTATCCGTCAGGTCAGCGCCGTGTGCCAGGTAGATGATTTGGGGCTGGTCCACTGACCCGATCGCGGGCTGGAAGGTCACCATGTGCTCCATAGCTCGAGGGCGCCACCCGGTCTCCTCCTCAACCTCACGCGCCGCTGCGGCCTCGATGTCCTCCGCGCCGTCCACGTATCCGCCCGGCAGTTCCCACACCCACCGGTCGATAATGAACCGGTGCCGCCGCATCAGCAGAACCTCGCGCTGATCGTTGACCACCAGCGTCATCGCGGCCAGGGGCATAGCCACAACGTACTGCGTGAAGGACACCCCGTCCGGGAGGGTGATGTCGACTGTAGACAGCCGAATGTGCCGGTTCTCGTCCACCAGCGTCTCGCCGTGGATCGTCCATTGCTTACTCACAACGGCACCCTAGAGCACGACACGATCGTCGGAGATCGCACGCGTCACACTTGATGACGGCAGAACGCACTTTGATACCCCACGTGCAGCGAGCCCGAACTCGCCGAGAAGAACGGTCGTGGCCCGTTTCTCGTTGGCCAATGGCTGACTTCTAGCCTTACGGGTCATCCACTTCGGACGGACATCGACCGGGAGTTACTGTCGGAATTGAGTCAAGCATACACCTCGAGCTTCGAAAAAATTTGGAACGGCTCCGGGATGCTGAACTGAAACCCCTGTCAGGCTCATTCTTGTTCGAGGGGTTTAGAAAAATTTTCCCATCAGGAACCCGATTGTGGCGCTCACCACCGCCCAGAACGCACTCGCCTGCCAGTTTTTGAAGAGTTTTTCTCGTAGCAGATTCGCCCTTCCTTTTGGATGATTAATGATGGCATTTCCTTTGATTCTCATCTTGGACAAGGCGAATATTAGAACTGGAATATACAGAAAAGCGACTATCAGCCCAAGGAGCTCACCCTCCACCAGAATCTCACGCGTTAGCGGAATTCCAAGGAGCTCGGACAGGGAAATTGTAGGCCCCACAAGAAACCGCACGGAAAGCAGATAGACGGGCATCAATGTACAGGAGCCGAGTATGATCAAGGTAAACGTCCTGAGATTGTCCTCTCTTCTTTGAGCTATTTCAAGAACCTTGTCCGCCACTCCCGTCATTACAATGTCATCATCTTTTCTGAGCTCAACCACCTTTCCTGCTTCACGACTTACGTCAACCACTACAGATGACCCCTCATGCGAGGCCCTGTACCTGATCGATCGAAATTTTTGAGAAGTGATCTCTGGATTGTCAAAATCATCAATTTCATCTATCTCATATTCATCTCCATTGATCGAAACAACAACTCCCACCTCCCCATCAATACTCCTTCGCTTCAAGGTTGAGAAAATCTCCTTTAGATCTTCCTTGTAGAATATGGACCCCGGGAGAGGAAGTTCTCTTGCAGCGGGTTCCCTGTTGACTTTGAGAGACAAGGATTCTCCTAAGTTTCTCTAGATTTCCGAATTGTGCTGTATGGGATCAAGGCGGCAGCGCAAACGCTGTCGCAGCGGCCTCCGGCCACTGCTCGGGCCACGGACTGACGCCCAGTCCCGAGCTCGGCCGATGGCCGTACCACTTGGCATCATGACGCGCCCCAGAGACGAACGGCTGCCCCTCGGGAGAAATCGGCTGATGACGTGCTCAAATCCCGAGTCACCCAGTAGCGGAATACGACTGTCTCGGGTGAGCGGCGCCAGCGCTACCAGCCACCTCGGCCCAAAACATGGTGACCGTCTGCCGTGGTTGCCGTGGCCACTGATCGGAGCGGTTACCCGCAGCACGTACAACTTCTGAGGTTCTGCATCAGCTCGACAAACTCCTCAGGGGTCTTGGGATCCGCGATCACGTCCAAGTACAGCGCTCATGGACAGGCACGACTTCAACGGATCATCGAGAGCCATGGAACGTGGGCTGGCTCCTCACTACGCTGTGCGGGTGAGCCGACGCTACCCGTGCCCTTGCTGCGGACATCTGGTCTTGGACGAGTTGCCAGGCTCCCATGAGGCCTGCCTTGTGTGCTTCTGGGAGGACGACGCCGTCCAACTCCGCTGGCCAACCGTGAAGGGCGGAGCGAACAGTCCCTCCCTGAGGGAAGCTCAACGCAACTACCAGGGCTTCGGCGCATGTGACCAACGCGGTCGACTGTTCAACAGGCCCCCGACCGCAGACGAGCCGCTTGACCCGGCGTGGCGCCCGGTCGATCTCACACGCGACTCCTTCGAAGACTGGGAGGAAAAGGACCGCCTCCCGTGGCCAGAGGATCGCTTCAGGCTCTATTGGTGGCTTCCCTCATTCTGGCGCAGTGACCACGCATCGTCATAAGGATCCGATTTACAACTTCGCTCTCTCCGTCTGATGTGCCACACACGTGCCACACGAGTCGGTCAACACTGGGGAATCACGGGGAATAGCGGAGAGCTGAATGGCGTGCGCGCAGTTAGAAGAGTCGCGAGGCCAGCCGCTCGGAGCCTTCTCGGCTTCCCAAGCTGATGACCCGAGTGGGACTCACGTTGCCTGCTTCCCCTCGCTATGCGGCGCTCAAGCAGGATGATTCAACCTACGGTGCACCCGCGAGGGTGCACCAAATCAGCGAAGGTCGTGCGCCCGGAGGGTGCACGGGGGCAGGGGAACGTGAGGGAACCAGGGGCAACGAAGTAGTGGACAGCGCCACTGCCTGCGGGTTCTCGTGTTTACACAGGTCACGCCACTCACAGTGGGCGGTTCGATTCCGGTCATCCGATCCGTTCGAAAGACGGCCCCTGGCCTGCGAAGATCCTTCGCACGCCAGGGGCCGTTCTCGCGTTCCGGGTGCACCGGGGTGTGCTCACGAGTAGGCCGTTCGTGCCGGCGGGTCACCGCCGCGCTCAGGTGCTCTCGACGGAGTCGAGGATTCTGGTCTCCGGGGTCCCGACGAGGGCCGGGGCGTTCTCGTTCGAGGACCAGACTCTGGTCCGCAGGAACCCCAGGAAGGCCTCCGCTTCTTCGGCGGTGGAGAAGTCCAGGTCGATCACGACGTACTCCGGGTCGTCGACCGGACGCTGAACCCGGTGCCGGAGGACCCCTGACCGCTCCCGGAACTCGGCGAAGCGGTCGAAGGCCGTCTTCCAGAGAGCGAAGTCCGTGATGGCGTGTTCGATGTGCAGGGTCGGCATGGCTCCTCCTCATCCGGATCGTGTGTCACCTCGATCCTGGGGCCGCCGACGACTGTTTCCTATCCCAGGAGTCTGGGGTCGCACGGCGGATCGGCGGGGCACGGCTCCCAAGGCTGGTGAGGCCGTTGCGGAGTAGCCTCGGAGCATGGTCGAAACCGCGGCCTGGGTCCGCTCACAGGGGCGGATCCAGCGCCTCTGTGAGTCTGCGGGCGATGCGCGGGAGCTACGACTGCGGCTGCTGGAGGAGATCCGCCGCGTGGTCGGATTCGATGCCCACGCCTTCCTGCTGACCGACCCGGAGACGTCGGTCGGCTCCCTCCCGCTCGCGGATGTCCCCTGCCTGCGCGAGCTGCCCCGCCTGATCCGCCTGAAGTACCTCACAACACTCAACCGGTGGACGACTCTGCAGGCGTCGGCGCCCGTCGCGTTGCTCCAGGAGGCGACCGGAGGCGATCCCTCGCGCAGTCTCCTGTGGCGGGACCTGCTCAAGGAGTACCGGATCGGCGACGTGGCCTCGACGGTGTTCCGGGACCGGTCGGGGTGCTGGGGTTTCCTGGACCTGTGGCGATCCGGCGCCACAGCCCGGTTCAGCCCGGCCGAAGCCGCCTATCTGGCACGCATCGCCGATGCTGTGACGGGTGCGCTGCGGCGCTGCCAGGCGGACACTTTCAAGGCCTGTGACCCGCGCCCTCGTCGCCAGGGCCCCGTGGTGCTCCTGCTCTCCGGCGATCTGCGCGTGCTCGGTCAGACCCCCGAGGCGCACGACTACCTGCGGGTGCTCGTCCCACCGGACCAGGGGCGAGCGCCGATTCCGGCGACCGCCTACAACGTGGCCGCGCAGCTCCTGGCCTTCGAGGGCGGCATCGACTCCCATCCGCCCTCCGTTCGGGTGCACCTGTCGGACGGCCTCTGGCTGACCCTGCGCGCGGCCCGGATCGGGAGCGCGCGGCCTCCCGCGATGTGCGACATCGCGGTCACGATCGAGGAATCCTCGCCCGGGGAGCGCGTGGGGGTGTTCTCCCGAGCCTCCGGCCTCAGCGCCCGTGAGGCCGAGCTACTGGGGCACCTGGTGACCGGAGCCGACACCCGTGAGGTAGCGGGCCGGATGTTCCTGTCCGAGTACACCGTGCAGGATCATCTGAAGTCGGTGTTCGCGAAGACCGGCGTGCACAGCCGCCGCACCCTGTTGGCGCGCGCGTTGGGCACGTGATCCCGATTCCCGCGAACTGCTGGATCCGGCAGAGGTTCACGGGCGTGCGGGCGCGCGGCCCCGCTCCCGGCGGCCACGATCACCCGGCAGGGCGAGATGCCCCTCGGTGACGAGGTGGAACCGCTCAAGACCCGGGCACTGCACCTGCACGACGGTCGTACCGTGCTCCAGCGCCTTCAGCGGATGGGCCACGACGCGGTGTCCGGCGGCCGCGATCCGCTCCACGACGGTGGCGCGCTGCTCAGACACCGAAGCTCCCTCGGCGAGGGTCTCCTCCGGCAAGGGTCCCTGCGGCGACTCGCCGATCCGCCCGGTGAAGTCCAGCAGCGCGCAGGACAGGAGGCGCGGGTGCCCACGGAGCCGGGCGTACACGTCCGCTTCGATGTCGTGGTCGGCGATGAGCTGCGCGAACGGCCCGGTCCGCTCCTCGGACGCCGACTGCTCCGCCACCACTCGGGAGAGCAACTCGTCCTGCACGAACTCCGTGAGCGCGCGTTCGGCGGCGAGCGTGCCCCACAGGGAGGCACCGAGCCCGTAGCGGTGCTTCGCGCTCGGCCGCGAGCCGGGCCGGGTGTGCGCGTAGGCCATCACCACGGGCACCGACAGGTCGCTGGTCAGGTCCAGGAGCGTCACCTTCCCGCCCACCAGCTCCTCGGCACGGTCCCAGTGGGCGCGCAGATGATCGGGCAGGCCGGCTCGGGACACCTGCGGCGGCATGGGGCCGCGGTCGTAGACCGACCGCAGGAGGAAGAGGGAGAACGCGTCGCGCTCCACCCACTCGTTGAGGGCGTGCAGGAGCGCCTCGTCCTCCGTGGAGCCGATGGCGCAGCCGGAGTTGACGCTGTAGGCCAGCGCCGACCGGTAGTCGGACGTGTCGCCCAGTCCGCGGCGCACCGCGGAGCCCTCCGGAGACGGCGACGCGTACCAAGGAGCCCAGAGGTAGACCGGGACATCGAGGTCCGGACCGCCGTCGAGCGCCTGGTAGCGCACGCACGCCACCCGGGCGCCGTCCTGCGCGGCGATGTCGCGGACCGCCCGGTCGGAAGCGAACCCGCCCCTACGCAGCTGCGAGGCGTCGACGGCGCGCACCGGCAGCGCATCAAGGGCCTCGGGGCCGGTGAAGGCGTGCTCCACCGCTTCGAACTGCGCGCCCACACGGGCGGGCAGGCCCAGCCCTTTCCCGGCGCCCAGTCCGTAGGGAACCTCGTCGCCCGTCTCGTCCCACAGAGCGCACTGGACCGCGGTCGGGTCGGCGTCGTCCAGGATCCTGTACCGCGAGCTCCAGCCCAGGGCTGCGATGTCCGCCCTGATCTGCTTCTCGGCTTCCTCCAGGGTCAGTTCGCGCTCAAGCGTCCCGGCCCATCGGACACCCGGTCCGGGGAGCGGGCGCGTGGCGCCCCGCTCCCCTTCCGAGCTGACCCATGCGGGTCGGGTCATGGTCACTCCGCGCTTTCCTCGTCGAGTTCCTCGACGGCGGGGGTGATGTCCTCAGTGGGGTCGATCGGAGAGGACATCATGAGAGATGCGCAAGCCATATGGGTTCCTTTCGCATTGATCCGAGCAACGGAGGGCACTCCGTTCCCGGCATTGCTGTCTCGGCACTGCCGTTTCTGCCACTGGGCATACTGCTCAATATCTGCCGCACTATCAATGGCCTTCTTGACGTTTAAGGACGATCGTCCTTTCCCACCTGCAAAGATGCGGGAAGTTCCGTCAGCTGGCACACTCTCGCCATGGCGAACGCGCGATCAGATCTCATGGGCCGGGTCGACGACATGTTCGACCGGGTGTGGGTACTGGCCGCGCTCGCGGCGGCAGTGGGGAAGGCTCCGCTGCCGAAGGAGCACGGGGAGCTCCTGGCTGCCTCCGGGTTGGCCGAGCGCGAGGGCGAGGGCTGGCGGCTGCGCGCTGACTACGACGCCGTGCTCACGGGACAGACGGACCCGGCTGCCTTCCCGCGCCGGATCGCGGAACTGCTGCGCCAGGCCGCGGACGCCGCCGAGGGCGTCACCGCGCCAGACCGGTCCGATGACGCCGCCTACCTCGCCGACGGCCACTCGTCGGGGCAGCACATGCGGCTCTTCCTCGATGCGCTGTCCGACCGGACACCTGGTTTCGCCGAGTTGCTGGAGCACGGATCCCCGCGGTTCCTGGACGTCGGAACGGGTGTCGGAGCGATCTCAGCCGTGGTCGTGGAGCGCTCTCCGGGCGCTCGGGCGGTGGGACTGGACGTGGACCCGCGAGCCCTGCGGCTGGCCGGGGAGTACCTGGCCGGCCTCGGACTGCACGACCGGGTCGAGACACGTCTTCAGGACGTCGCTGACCTATCGGAGTCCGACGCCTACGACCTGGTCTGGTTCCCTTTGTCGGTGCTGGGCCCCGAGACCGCTGAGGCGGCGCTGCCGCGGCTGCGCGCCGCCCTTCGCCCCGGAGGTCTGCTGGTGGCCGCGACGGTGTTGACCTCCGATCAGGGAGCCGGACCCGACACCGGGGAGAGGGACCTGCACACCGCTGTCGCCCGCTGGCGGATGAGCCGGGCGGGTATAGCGCCGTGGGGACCTGGAGAGCTCTCACGCAGACTGTCCGAGTGCGGTTTCGAGGACGTGCGGTCCGCGGGGGCACCCAGCGGCACCGTCACTCTCCTCACCGCCCGCGTCCCGTCGACGCGGGAGCGCGCGGAGGGCTCCGGACCACCCTCCTAGGACGGACCGCACCCGCACCTGTTCGTCGGAGGACAGGACTCCGGTGGCAGCCCTCGACGCGGCGCAGGACGGGACCGCGCCCCACGGGGCGGTTCGATCAGGCGCCACGCCTTCCACCTTCTCCACCCGTGCGCCGGGGGAACGCAGGTGCGTCCGTGGCGCCGCCTGTCGCCCTGGTCGAGGGGTCCGTGGTCCTTCCCGACCTCTGGGACCTTCCCGGTGAGTTCTGCGTTCCTACCGCCGCCCATTGAAGTTCAGGCTTTGATGTTCTGAGGACAAACCAGTAATGGAAATCCATCCCCACAGAGCCAGACTTTGGTTACCGGCCCTCCACGCAAACCTCACTCGGACATCCCTTTCCCCCATGACCAGGAGTTGCGTAGCGTTCACCGCGATCTCCGGAACCGTTGGGGAACCGGAAACGAGTAGAAGGAAGTGCCCGATGAAGAGAGCCGCCTACCGCATCGCCGCCAAACTGCGGATCATCGACGGCGCCCGGCTGACCCGCCCCTACATCTACTACTAATTCGAGGACCCCGCAGTTCTCCGGGCCCGCGCCGCCGCCCCCACGGGGCGCGGGCCACGTCCGGAACGGAACCGATGACGACCACGACCTCCGCGCCGCCGGGGCCCCACGGCGGACGCGGCACCTCCAACGTCGCCGACTTCGCGCTCGACCCGCTCTCCTTCCTCTCCCGTGCGGCCCGCGAGTTCGGCGACGTCGTCTCCCTCACCCCCTCGAACGTGCTCCTGGCCCACCCGGACGACATCCGCCGGGTGCTGACGGACTCCGGCGAGAACGTCGTCAAGATCAGTGAGGGCGTCCGGCGCGGACCCACGGGCTTCCCCCTCGCCATGATGAACAGCGAGGGCGCGGACTGGGAGCGCAAACGCGCCCGGCTCCGCCCCGCCTTCCGCAGCGAGCGGCTGGAACACCTGGAGCGTGTGGCCCGCGAGGGTGTCGCCCACACCGTCGACGCCTGGCGCGACGGCGAGACCATCGACGTCCATCAGGAGATGTCGCGGCTGGCCATGCGGATCGGCGCCACGCACATCGCCGGGCACGAACTCGGTGAGCGGGGCGAGACACTGGCCGCCGCCGTGGCGGCCATCATGCGGCTGACCTCGTCCCCCCGTCTTCCGACGTGGTTGCCCACGCGCGTCAACCGGGAACTCAAGCGTTCTCTGCGGACCCTGGACGAGACCCTCGCCGCGCTGATCCGCGACCACCGGCCCACGGGCGCCGACACGGCGTTGGACCGGCTGCTGTCCGACGACCCGCCCTTCGAGGAGGTCAGAGACGAGCTCGCCACTCTCCTGATGTCGGGATACGAGACCACGGCCGATGCCCTGACCTGGCTCTTCTTCGCGCTGGGCGGGCACGGTGAGGCCGATGCCCGGATGGCGGACGACGGCTACGCGCTCGCGGCGGCCAAGGAGGCGATGCGCCTGTACCCGCCGGCGTGGGTGATCAGCCGCGAGACCGTGCGCCCCTTCGAGGCCGGTGGCTACACCCTCCCCGCCGGTACGGTCCTGGGTCTGAGCCAATGGGTCACCCACCGCGACGGGCGGTGGTTCCCGGACCCTGAGGAGTTCCGGCCCGAGCGGTGGTTCGGGCGCGGCCCGAGCCCCCGACACGCCTACTTCCCCTTCGGGGCCGGGCCGAGGGGTTGTGTGGGCGCGTCGATGGCCCTGCGCGAGACAGAGGTCATCGCCAGGGAACTGCGCGCTCGGGTGCGACTGGAGCTGGTCGACCCGCAGGGCGTCCGGCCGAACCCGGCGCTGGCGCTTCAGCCCCGCGGGGTGAGGGCGGTCGTGCGCAGGCAACGCCCGGTCTGAACACGTCGGCGGCTCAGGACGGCTCTCACCGGGAACCGGGCCTGTCCGACGGCGCCACCGGGTCAGGGCCGGACGGCGCTGACCACGAAGAAGGGCACGGCGGCGAAGAGCCTCCCCTCGCGGGCACGCTCACGCTGGTCCGCGGTCCAGGAGGCGGCCTGCTCCGCCGAGACGGCACCGGCTTCCTCCGCGGCCTCCGCCAGTGCCGTGAGCATGGGCAGGACCTCCTCGTCCGTGAACACGAGCACGCTCCCCTCCACTTCGACTCCGTGGAACCCCGCGTCGAGCAGCAGCGCCCGCTGGCGCCGGGGCGCGCGGGCGTCGGGCATCCGGTCGGCGTAGGACCGCAGGATGGAGCGGGTGGTCCCGGAGTCGGCGGCGTCCACCATGTAGGCGTCCCAGTCCTGTCCGGCCAGGACGATGCGGCCGCCGGGGGCCAGGACCCGGTACGCCTCGGACAGGGCACGCGCGGGGTCGTCCAGGGAGTGGTAGACCTTCTCCGCCCGGTAGCCCTGGACGGAGGCGTCCGCGAGCGGGAGTTCGTAGGCGTTACCCGGGCGGAGATCCGCCTCGGGGTGACGCGAACGCGCGGCGTCGAGCATCCGCGGGTCGAGGTCGACCCCCACCGCGTGCGGCCCTTCGGCGGAGATCTCGGCCACGGCCCGCCCTCCGCCGCAGCCGACGTCGACCACCGTGTCCTGGGGGCCGCAGCACAGTAGTTCTCGGACCCGCGCACGGAGACCGCGAGCGAAGGGGGTGAGGTCGAAGCGGTCCAGTCGGGCGAGGAGGCGGTCCGCGTCGTAACGCTGGGGAGTCTGCATAGGGGCATCCTGCTCTCCCGGCCCCGTGGGTTCAACGCCTGGCGGAAAGCGAATCCTGACCGTTCGGGGCAAGGAGGCAGGACCGCCGTGTGTGACCGGTGGGCATGCCCCCTCACCCGCGTCGAGGCGCCCCTCCCCCGCACCCCTCCTCTGGGGCACCGCGCCGGACACGGACGTCACCACCCGCTCCACCTGGGCTCACCCCGGGGAGTCAGGGGATGCATGAGGCGAGGCACCCGCGGCACACGCCGAGGCTTCCAGGTCCAGAACGGAACACCCGGCACGGAACACCGCCGGAACGGTTTCACCTGAGGCTCTTCTCTGCCTTGCCGTGCGGGTTCCTGACGGTACTGACGAGGTGGACGCCGGCCGCGAGAGCGAAGCACGCGTAGAAGAACGCGGCGATTCCCAGAGCACTGTCCGCCCCGACTCCGTAGACCGCTTCCGCCGAGGGCTGCGCGGCGGACGGTGCGGCGTAGTGGACGGCCATGACCCCGAGGACCGCGATACCGGCCCCTGCCCCCAGCGCGAAGGCGCTCTCCTGAAGGGCTCCAGCGTCCGCGGTGCGCTCCTCCGGCGCGGCACTCATGACGGTGTTGGCACCGATCGCCATGACGATCCCGGCCCCGAGGCCGAGAAGGATCATCCCCACCGGCTCACCGGCTCCTGGGGCGGTGGCCAACAACAGGAAGCCGAACGCGGCCGTGAACATGCCGGCGACGATCACGTACTGCTGGGCGAACCAGCGCTGCGACACGGGCCCGACGAGTCCACCGACCGCCATCGCGACGGCCAGGGGCAGCAGCGCGATCCCGGCGTCGACGGCCGTGAGGCCACCGGTGACCTGGTAGCGCAGGGCCAGCAGGTAGAGCGTGCCGTTGAACACGCCCAGGGTCGTCGCGATCACCAGCGCCGCGTTCGCCAGCAGACCGTCGGCCAACAGGCGCACGTCCAGGAACGGACGCGGCAGCCGTAGCTGTCTGATCACGAACAGCACCACCGCACCGGCGCCGACGGCCATCGCGGCAGGACCCAGCCAAGGAGCGGTGTCGGGTCGGGTCAGGTCCTTCAGGCCTGCGATGAGCAGACCGACCGCGACGACTGACAGGACCGCGCTCGGTGCGTCGAGACTCGGCGGATCGGGGTTGGTCGACTCCCGCAGCACGAACGCCGCCCCGATGAGGCAGACCAGGAGGACCGGCACGTTGATCCAGAACACCCACCGCCACCCGGCCAGATCCACGAGCCCTCCTCCGAGCAGTGGCCCCAGGGCCGAACCGGTACTGAATCCGGCGGTCCAGACTCCGTAGGCCAGAGCCCGCGGTCTGATCCCGGGGAAGGTCACGCGGATGACGGCGACCGTCCCGGCGATCAGGAGTGCTGAGCCGAGCCCCTGACCGATCCGCGCGGCGATCATGATCGCACCGCTCGGTGCCAGGCCTGCCAGTGCTGCGCTGACGACGGCCACGCTCAAACCGAGCACGTAGATGCGTTTGCGGCCGAAGCGGTCCGCTGCCACCGCGCTGGGGGCCAGGGCGACTCCGGCGGCAAGGGCGTAGATGTCGCCGACCCACAGGGTCTGTGCCGAGTCCAGGGCCAGGGCATCGGCCAGCACCGGCAGCGCGACGGTCACCTTGGTCATGTCCGTGCCGCCGATGAGCATCACCGTGCCGAACAGGACCAGGATCGCGTACAGGTCGCGGTTCGGTGCGCGAGATTTCGTATCAGTCATCATGAACGCCGCCCGGTAGCTGGAGAAAACAGGGATCCCCTCCAGTAGTAGAAGCATCAACCACTGGCGTCCAGGTTCAACTTTTCACTGAAAACGTGCACGATGAGTGCATGATCGATTCCCGCCTGCGCCTGTTGATCGCCGTGTGCGAGTACGGCACCGTCACCGCTGCGGCGGAAGCGCTCTACCGCAGTCCGTCCGGAGTCTCCAAACAGCTCAAGGACCTGGCCGCCGAGCTGGACGTGGACCTGCTCGAACGCCACGGCCGCCGGGTCAGGCTCACCCCCGCGGGACAGCGCCTGGTCAGGCACGCCCGCCGGCTCAACGCCCAGTGGGAGACAGCCCTGAGCGACACCACCGCCGCGGCGAGGGAGCTCTGCGGGCCGATCACCATCGGAGGTTTCCCCACGGCGATCTCCTCGATCCTGACCCCGGCCGCGCTCCGGCTGAGGGAGCGGCACCGCCTGCTGGAGCCGGTGATCCAGGAGGTCTACTCCAGCGAGCTCCTCACCGCCCTGGAATCGGGCTCCATCGACCTGGGGCTCTTCGTCGCCAACGAGACCACCAGCCACATCACCGACAGCTATGTCGAGGTGATCAGCCTTCTCGACGACCCCATCGATCTTCTCGTCCCCGAAACACACCGCTTCGCCGCAAGAGACGAGATCCCCTTGGAGGACGCGGCACAGGAGGAGTGGATCTCCGGCCGTCCGCACCAGGACGCCTACATCGAGCTGCTGGCCGCGACTCGCGCGATCGGGTACGCCCCTCGCGTGGCCCACTACGCGCAGGAGCTCACCGCCACCACCGCTCTGGTGGCCGCCGGCCTGGGCATCGCCGCGGTCCCCAGGATCGCCATGACGGTCCCCCACCCGAAGGTGATCCAGATTCCCCTGACCGGAAGCCAGGTGCCCCGGCGCAGGATCATGCTCGCCCTGCGCCGGGGCTCACGGGACAACCCCCGTATCGCGGCGGCCGTCACCACCGTTCAGGAGATGTCGCACCCGCTCTGAGAGGGGCCACTGAACCGTTGGGCCGACCGTTCACGCACGGCAGGAGCGTGAGGGCGATCGTCCGAAGGCTCCCCGTCACTCCTGGGGCGCTTCCTCTGCCCGGCCGACGGAGGAGGTCTGTCCGCCCCGGCAGCATCGGGGCGGCGGGCTCCTCCCCGTGTGCCCTCCCGAGGCTGTGCCGGGGTGCTGCGTGGCGGGGTCACAGAGACTCCGGCCTCTTGACCGAGGAGTCGCGCAGGTTCAGCTCCGGCAGGACGAGCACGCGCTGTCCGGGGCGGTGTCTGCCCTCCACGAGCCTGGAGACCATCATCTCCACCGCGACCCGGCCGACGCGGGCCTTGGCCGGGCGGACGGCCGTGATCGCCGGCTGGGCGAGGTGGGCGACCTCGTCGTCGTAGCCGACCAGCGCGATGTCGTCGGGGATCGCGACCCCCTGCTCGGTGAGGTACTGGGCCACGGACAGGGCGTCGGGATCACTGTGCACGATCAGCGCCGTGACCCCGGACCTGCGGCACCGGTCCAGGATGCCCTCGATGATCCGGCGGTGGCCCGGCACGTGGAGGGACACCGCCCGCCGGACCACGAAGTCGCTGGGCAGGTCGAGTTCCTCGCAGGCCCTGAACCAGCCCCGGGCGAGGTGGGCCGAGGTCGGGCTGCTCTCGGACAGCACCAGGCCGACGCGGCGGTGACCGTGCTCGTGGAGGTGGCGCACCGCCATCTCCAGGCCCAGCGTGTGGTCGCTGCGCACCCACTCCAGCTGGCTGGCGGTCGGCGTCCAGTGGGGGGTCTGCCGCTCCACCATGATCGTCGGCACCGGCAGGTCGCTGATCCAGTCGACCATCTCGCCGACGCCCTCACCGTCGAGGGTGGGGGCCAGCAGCAGTCCCTGCACCTGCCCGGCCTCGATCAGTCGGCCGATCTGGCGGCGGTCCTCGGCCGGGTCGTAGCTGGAGCCGCGCAGCTGGAGCTGGACGCCGAGCGCCATGGCGGCCGCGCGTGCGCCGCTGACGACCCGCGGCCAGTAGTAGTCCAGGGAGGGCACGACCATGCCGATCGTCAGGGGCGCCGTCCCGGGGCGGTTCCGGCGCACCGGGGTCCGGCCCGGGTGGAGCGCGGTCGGCAGGGTGGCGCCCCCGTGCACCTTGGTGAGCAGGCCGCGCGCGTCCAGGGCGGCGATGTCGCGCCGGACGGTCGGCTCACTGACCTCCAGCAGCCTCGCGAGGTCGCGGACCCGTACGTTGCCGTGCCGGCGCAACTCGCCCACGATCCGTTCCCGGCGTTGGTGGGCGAAGGGGCGGTCTTCGGTCATCCGGCACTTTCTCACGGGGCTGGTCTGTTCGTCCATGATCGTTTGTGTTCGTTCGTGTTCGAGCGGTAGCGGCTCCGTGCCGGCTCCGACTATTCCTGGTTCCACACCTGTGGTGAAACGGGCCGCTGGTTCGGCACGGACCGCTCATGGAGAGGCACCTCCGACGCGGACCACCGGCCCCGGCGTTGTCCCCCGAAAGGAGAGCCATGCTCCACCCCCGCACCCCCCGAGGCGACCGCTCCCCCGAACCCCCCGTACGCAGACGTCTGCTCGGCGCGATGCTGGCGGCCGCGCTGACCACGCTGGTCGCCGTTCCGGTCGGCGCACTGTCCGCGGCCCCGCCGGCGGCGGCCGACGAGCTGGACGCCACCCGGTTCGGGGGCGTGAACTGGGCGGCTCCCGGTGACAACTTCGTCGACGGCCCCGTGGTCCCCGAGGGGTTGGAGGAGTCCGACAGCTACGCGACCGTCAGGGCCAAGGCGGACGCCGTCTACAGCGGGTTCGAGAGCACCGTAGGAGCCGACACCGTCCGGCTTCCGGTCAACACCTACTCCGTCCCCGGCACGGCGTGGGGTGACGCCTACTTCGGGGCCGTCGACGCCGCGACGGACCGGGGCATGCAGGTGATCCTCTCCTACTGGGAGGACGGCGCCTCCTCCGGAGGCAGGGTCGTCGACGAGGCCGCCTTCTACTCGATGTGGGACGCCGTCGTCGACGAGTACGGGTCCGACGACCTGGTCCACTTCGAGTCGATGAACGAGCCCCACGGCTACAGCGCCTCGGAGTGGGCCGACTTCGCCGTCGACTGGGTCGAGCGCTACCCGTCCGTTCCCCGGGACCGGATCATCGTGAGCGGCAGCGGCTACAACGGCGAGGTCGTCTCGGTGTGCGGCGACAGCCGCCTGGACGGGACCTACGTGGCGCTCCACCTGTACGCCTTCCAGTTCGACTCCATGAGCTACGACGAGTGGATCGACCTGTTCCAGGAACGGATCGGTGACTGCGGCACCCGCACCGTCCTGGACGAGTTCGGCGCCCCGATGGACGACGGGCTCGACTACAACGACCCGGACAGCTCGGACAACTTCGTCCGCTACATGCGCGCCGCCACCGACACCGTCCACGACCTCGGCATGGGGGCGGTGTACTGGCCGGCCCTCGGCGGCAAGCACACCGTCAGGCCCGACCACGACTGGTACTCCCTCTACGCCCTCCACGGCAGCGGTACCGACCTGTCGCTGAGCGTGCGCAACCAGACCGGGATCGACCGGCTCGAGTACGCCTTCGGCCTCGGCGACGACACACCCGACACGGGGCTGGAGAACGTCGGTGTCCCGGGCTGCCTCGACGTCCCCGGGGCCAGCCGGGAGAACCGCACCCAGGTCCAGATCTGGGACTGCAACGGCGGATCGAACCAGCAGTGGACCAGGACGGCCACCGGGGAGATCACTGTCTACGGCGGCGAGAAGTGCCTGGACGCCCTGGGAGGGAGCGCGGCCGACGGCACGAGGGTCGGCATCTTCGACTGCAACGGCCAGGACAACCAGAAGTGGGCCTTCCACTCCGACAACACGCTGCGCAGTGTCTCCTCCGGCCTGTGCCTGGACGTGAGCCGGGAGACCTCCAGGGCCCAGCTGTGGTCCTGCTGGGGCGGCGACAACCAGCAGTGGCGGGTCGTCCCGAACTAGTCCGCCGACGCGTGGCGGGCGGGCGCCGCCGTGCGAGCGGCCGACAACAGGAGTCACAAGCCGGTCCGGCGCGGCAGCGCCCCCAACAGGACGCGGTCCGTGTGCGGCTCCGCCCTCCCTGCCCGCCGGGCAGGGAGGGCGCCCGCTCGCCCGGTCGGAAGCCCACCGCTTCGGCACGCCCGGCCCGGCGGCCCCGGCCTCACAGCAGCCGGCGGGAGTGCTCCAGGGCCACCTCCAGGTCGGCTGCGCCGGGATGCCAGGCCTTCTCCCACTCCAGGCTGAGCGGTCCGGTGTAGCCGGCGCCTTCCAGCAGGCGGAACGCCCCGTCCAGGGGCAGGGCGCCCTGCCCCGGCGGGACCGGGAACGGGTCCTCGGGGGCGGCCACGTCCTTGAACTGGACCCACCCCCGGCCCCCGGTCAGCCAGGGACGCAGGTGCTCCCAGGTGCGTTCGAGCGGCTCGCCCACCCGCCAGGGGTGCAGCAGGTCCCAGACCACGGCGGTGTTCTGACGGGCGCCGTCGTCGAGCAGGCCGAGCACCCGGGCCACGTCCTCGCCCCGCGGGTGGGAGTCGTGGGTCTCCAATGCCAGACGAACCCCGAGGTCGCCAGCCAGAGGCGCCGCGGCGGCCAGCCTCCGGGCGGCCCGCTCGTCCGCCTCCGGGTCCGGCTCCGGGGCACGGGTCCGTTCCGACAGGGCACCGGGGCCTCCGGGGAAGACCCGCAGGTACGGTGCGCCCAGCAGTTCGGCCAGACGGAGGTGGTCAGCGAGGTCGGCCACCACCCCGGCATCGTCGCCCTCGGCTGCCACCCGGACGTAGGAGGCGACGGCGAGCACGCTCATCCCGTGCGCCTCGACCAGGGCGCGGCGGCGGCCGAGTTCGGCGGGGCCGAGCGCGGGGTCGGCGGCCTCCCCCGCGCCGGCGCGCAGTTCCAGGGCTCGGGCTCCGGCGGTGTGGGCCAGAGGGACGACCTCTTCCAGTGACCGCCCCGGCGCTCCGAGGGTGGACACCGCGAACCGGGGCAGGGCGGGTCGGTCGAAGGTGCCTTGTGCCAAGGGGTTCCTCTCTCAGGGGCCGGTGGAGGCACCGTACCCGGTGGGATCAGACGGTCGCCGGGCCGGATACCGGGACGCGCCAGGCGGTGGTGCCGTGCGGGGCGAGGACGCGCTCCTCCTCTCCGGTCGCGGCGGCCCCGGTCAACGGGGTGCCCGGGAGGCCGTGCAGTTTGACGGGCTCGTCGGTGCGGTTGGTCAGGAAGCGGTACTCGACGCCCTCACCGGCGCGCACGGTCAGTTCGACCCGGCCGCGCAGGTCCTCGGGGAGCTCGCTGCCGATCCCCGCCCCGTCCAGCAGCCGGTTCAGCAGGGCGGTGCGGTGCGCGTCGTCCAGGCGGGTGGAGACGTAGGCCGCGCTGCCGCCGCCGGGCAGGGCCCTGCGGGTCAGTGCCGCTCCCCCGGCCAGGGGGCCGTCGGCGTAGCGGGCCCAGACCTCGGTCCCGGCGTCGGTGACGGTGAGCCGGTCCGACCACAGGGTCCCGGTGGAGCCGTCGTCCAGGGTGACGGCGGCGCCTTCGGGCAGGGGCGCGAACTCCTCGATGCGCAGGCCCAGCAGATCGCGCAGCGGACCGGGGTAGCCGCCCAGGTGGACGTGGTCGTTCTCGTCGACGATCCCGGAGAAGTAGGTGGTGACCAGGTGGCCGCCGCCCTCGGCGTAGCCGGTCAGGCGGCGCGCGGTCGCCTCGGGCAGGACGTGCAGCAGGGGCGCGACGACCAGGTCGTAGCCCTCCCAGTCGGCGTCGGTGGGCAGCACGTCCACGCGCACCCCCGCGTCGAGGAAGGCGGTGTACCAGCTCATGGCCTCGTCGTGCACGTCCAGCAGCGAGCTGGGCAGGGAGTCGCGGCGCACCGCCCAGCGGGACTCCCAGTCGAAGAGCAGGGCGGCGCGGGCGGGCAGCCGTCCGCTTCCGGCGACCTCGGCGAGGTCCTCCTTCAGAACCCGGCCGAGTTCGGTGACGTCGCGGAACACGGCGCTGTCGGCTCCGGCGTGCGGCACCATCGCCGAGTGGTACTTCTCCGCTCCTCCCGCCGACTGGCGCCACTGGAAGTAGCAGACGGCGTCGGCGCCGTGCGCCACGTGCAGCAGGGAGTCGCGGGCCATCTCGCCGGGGGCCTTGGCCGGGTTGACGCTGCGCCAGTTGACGGCGCTGGTCGAGTGCTCCATCAGGTACCAGGGGCGGCCGCGGGCCAGGCCGCCGGTGAGGTTGGCGCAGAAGGAGAGCTCGTCGGCGCCGCCGGGTTCGGGGCGTACGTAGTGGTCGTTGGAGACGAAGTCGACCTCGTGGGCCCAGTCGGCGTAGTTCATGTCCGCGGTGTGGCCCATGACCATGAAATTGGTGGTGACCGGGATGCCGGGGGTGAGGCGGTGCAGGATCTCGCGTTCGGCGCGCAGGTGGTCGCGCAGGACGTCGGAGGAGAAGCGCGTGAAGTCGAGCTGCTGGGTGGGGTTGGCGTGGGAGGCGGCCAGCCGGGGCGGCAGGACCTGGTCCCAGTCGGTGTAGCGCTGGGACCAGAAGTCGGTGGCCCAGGCGTGGTTGAGCCCGTCGATGGTGGTGTAGCGGTCGCGCAGCCAGGAACGGAAGGCGGCCGCGGCGTCGTCGGAGTAGTCGTGGACGTTGTGGCAGCCCAGTTCGTTGTTGACGTGCCAGGCGGCCAGGGCGGGGTGGCCGCCGTAGTGCTCGGCCAGGGCGGTGGTGAGTTCGAGGGCGTACCGGCGGAACACGGGCGAGGTGGGGCGCCAGTGCTGGCGGGCCCCGGGGCCGACCGTCTCCCCGGTGCGGGTGACCGGCAGGACCTCGGGGTGGGCGGTGGTGAGCCAGGCGGGCGGGGACGCGGTGGCGGTGGCCAGGTCGACGGCGATGCCGTTCTCGTGCAACCGGTCCATGATGTCGTCCAGCCAGCCGAAGTCCCAGGTGTCCGGGCCCGGCTGCAGCCGCGACCAGGAGAACACGCCGAGGGTGACGATGTTGACCCCGGCGCGGCGCATCAGGCGCAGGTCCTCCTCCCACACCTCGCGCGGCCACTGTTCGGGGTTGTAGTCGGCACCGTAGGCGAAGCGGGGGCGGTCGGGGTCGTGCGGCCAGCGCAGCCAGTCGCGGGAGGCGGCGTCGGTCATGGTGGATCCCTTCGAAAGGACACGGGTGCGGGCGAGGGCGGCGCGGGGCCGCCCCCCGTTCGGTTCGGGCGTCGTGGTGGGACCCGGCACCGGGGCGGACCCGGTGCCGGGAGAGGGCCGGTCGGCGTCAGTCGCCGGTGGTGACGGTGAAGCCCTGGTCCTCGCCGTAGCGGACGGAGGCGTCCTGCCAGTCCGCCAGCCCTTCGGCGAGGGTGGTGTCGGAGACGTAGGCCTGACCCGCGGTGTCGTTGAACAGCGAGTTGGCGTGAGCCTGGTACGGCAGGTAGTTCCAGCCCTCGCGCACGTTGGCGGCGGACTCGGCGTAGACCTCGTTGACGGTCTGGCCTCCGAAGTACTCGGACTCGGCCGACAGGAACTCCGGCGACTCGAGGTCGGCGACGGTGGCGGGGAAGGCGCCCTGGTCGATCCGGGCCTGGACGCCGTCACCGGAGTTGGCGTACTCGATGAACGCGTAGGCGAGCGCCTGGTTCTCGGCGCCCACGGGGACGGCGAGCGCGCTGCCGCCGCTCTCGGCGCTGGCGGCGTCGCCCTCGTCCCAGGCGGGCGGCGGGGCGACCCGCCAGGAACCGGCGCCCTCGGGGACCCCGGACTCCAGGTTGAGGCCCATCCAGGCGCCGGTGACCAGGGCGGCGATGCTGCCGTCGGCCAGCCCCTGGTACCACTCGTCGCTCCAGGCGGTGACCGGCAGGAGCAGCTCCTCGTCGATGAGCTGCTGCCAGGTGTCGGTGTAGCGGGCGGTGCCCTCGTCGGAGAAGTCGATGGTCACCTCCTCGCCCTCCACCTGGAAGGGCTGTCCGCCGGCCTGCCAGATACCGGTGGTGGCATTGCCCGCCTCGCCGTTGTCGGCGGCGATGTAGACGTCGGGGTCGGCCTCCTGCAGCTCCCGGGCGGCGTCGACGTACTCTTCCCAGGTGGTGGGGACCCCGACCCCCAGTTCGTCGAACACGTCCTGGTTGTAGAACAGGGCGATCGGGCCGGAGTCCATGGGCAGACCGTGGATCGCGCCCTCCTCGCCCTGGACCGCGCCCCACGGGCCGGGGGTGTAGTCGCCCTCCAGTTCCGACGCGCCCAGCGGGGCCAGGTCGACCAGGTTCCCGGCGATGGTGAACTGGCCCAGCGCGAAGTACTCGATGTGGGCGACGTCCGGCAGGCCCGAGCCGGCGGACAGGGCGTTCTGCAGGGCGGTGTACTGCTCGTCGCCGGTACCGACGTTCTCCACGTTCACGGTGACGCCGGGGTGCTCCGCCTCGAACTCCTCGGCGACCCGGTCCAGGGTGGGCTCCCAGGCCCAGACGGTGATCTCCCCGCCTTCCTCCAGGGCCGCGGCGACGTCCTCGGCGCCGATGTCGGGAGCGGTGTCGTCACCCGAGCCGCAGGCGCTCAGCGCGAGGCACAGGGCGCCGACCGCGGCGGCGGCTCTGGGGAGCCGGGCCGTGGGGGTTCGGCGGGTGTCCGGTTGGCTTCTCATGGGGGGTCTCCTCGGTCGTGGTGGTGGTCCGGGCCCGAACGGTTCCGTCGCCCGGGAACGGTTCAGCCCTTGAGGCTTCCGGCGGTCAGGCCCGACCTCCAGTAGCGCTGGAGCAGCAGGAAGGCGGCGATCAGCGGGATGACGGTGAGCAGGGACCCGGTGATGACCAGGTGGAAGACGGGTTCTCCGCCGATGGTGGCGGCCTGGGCGTTCCAGGCGTTGAGGCCGAGGGTGAGCGGGAACCAGTCGGGGTCGCGGATCATGATCAGCGGCAGGAAGTAGTTGTTCCAGGTCGCCACCATGGTGAAGAGCAGGACCGTGGCGGTGCCGGGGGCCAGCAGCGGCAGGGCCACGGTGAAGAAGGTGCGGATCTCCCCGGAGCCGTCGATGCGCGCCGCCTCCATCAGTTCCTTGGGAACGGCCTGGGCGGCGAAGATCCACATCAGGTACAGGCCGAAGGGGGAGATCAGCGAGGGGACGATCACCGCCCACGGGGTGTTGGTCAGGCCCAGCTGGCTGAACATCAGGAAGGTGGGCACGGCCAGGGCGGTACCGGGTACGGCGGCCGCGCCCAGGACCACGGCGAAGACGGCGCGGCGGCCGGGGAACTCGAACTTGGCCAGGGCGTAGCCGCCGAGCACGGCCAGGAAGGTGGCTCCGCCCGCACCCGCCACCACGTAGAGCACCGTGTTGAGCAGCCAGCGGACGAACACCCCGTCGTCGTAGGCGAGGGTCGCGGCGATGTTGTCGAAGAGCGCGAAGTCGGAGCCGAACCACAGCCCGAAGCTGTCGAGCAGCGACGCCTGGCTCTTGGTGGCGTTGACGACCAGCCACACCAGGGGCACCAGGGAGTACAGCAGGGCCAGCCCGGTGACCAGGGTCAGGGCGAGGCTGCGGCGCGGGTGGGCCGGCCCGGCGCCGCGGCGCGACCGGAGCCGCGGGCGCGGTGGGCGCAGCGGGCTGGGCGCGGTGCGGCGGCGGGGCCGGGGGGTGCGGGTCGGGGTGGGGGTGCCCATGGCTCAAGCCGCCTTTCGCATGCCGAACAGCTGCACCGCGTAGGCGATGACCATGGTCAGCAGCCCCATGATGATCGCCACGGCCGCGGCGTAGTTCTGTTGTTGGCCGGAGAAGGCCAGTGAGTAGGTGTAGAGGTTGGGCGTGTACCCGGTGGAGATGGCGTTCGGGGCCAGGCTCCGCAGGATGCTGGGTTCGTTGAACAGCTGGAAGCTGCCGATGACCGAGAAGATCGCGGCGATCACCAGGGCCCCGCGCAGGGCGGGGAGCTTGATCGCGGTGATCACGCGCAGCTGGCCCGCGCCGTCGACCTCGGCCGCCTCGTACAGGTTGTGCGGCACCGTGCGCAGCGCCGAGAAGAGGATGAGCATGTTGTAGCCGACGAACTGCCAGGTGACGATGTTGCCGATGGAGGCCAGGATCAGCCCCGGCGAGAGCGGGTCGGGCAGGGTGACGCCCAGCAGGTCGTTGGCGTTGCCGACGAGCCCGAACCGGCTGCCGTACATGAAGCCCCACATCAGGGCGGCCACGACCGCGGGCACCGCGTAGGGCATGAAGATCGAGATGCGGAAGAAGTCGCGCCCGTAGAGGCGGCCGCTGTCCAGGGCCAGGGCCAGGAGCAGGGCCAGGAACAGCATGATGGGCACCTGGACGGCGAGGAAGAGCGAGACCCTGGACACCGACTCCCAGAACACGGGATCGGTGAAGGCGCTCCGGTAGTTGTCCAGGCCCACGAACGAGGTGCCGCCGACCAGCTGGTCGCGGTACACGCTCAGGTGGAGCGAGTAGAGGATCGGTGCCACGAAGACCAGCGCGAAGACGGCCATGAACGGGGCGAGGAAGCCCCATCCGGTCCAGCGCCCTCGGGGGCGGGCGCGTTTCGGCGGCCGGTGGGGGGTGCGTGCGGCGGTGGTCGTTGACGTCATCGGATCCCTCGTCGAGCAGTCCGTGTCGACCGTGGGGACGCCCCTGGGACCAGGGGCGAGGGGGCGGACACCGAGTGATGTTTACGCAAACATTGCGGTGCCGGGAGTGTTGCACCCGTGTTGCCGGGCGGTCAAGGGGTCGGGGGATCACACTTGGGGTTCGGGGACCGGAGCCGGGGAGCCGGGCTCCGAAGACGGGCCCGGGGCCCGGGGAGCGGCCCCGGCAGGCCCGCGGGTTCACCCCCCGGGCGGCGCCGTACTGGCGCGCACCACCAGTTCCGTGGGGACGAGGGTGGCCGCGGGGTCCTCGTCCTCGCCGCGCAGCCGGCTCAGCGCCTTGGCCACGAGTTGGCGGCCGACCTCGGCGAAGTCCTGGCGGATGGTGGTCAGCGGCGGCAGGAACGAACCCGCCTCCGCGATGTCGTCGAACCCCACCACGCTCACGTCCCCGGGGACCGCTCGGCCGCGCTCGTGCAGCGCCCGCAGCAGCCCCAGCGCCATCTGGTCGTTGGCCGCGAAGACCGCCGTGCAGTCGGGGTCGGCGGCCAGCTCCCGGCCCGCCCGGTAGCCGCTCTCGGCCGACCAGTCGCCGTGGACCGGCTCGGGAACCGGGCACCCCCGTTCCCGGAGGGTCTCGCGCCAGGCGCGGGCCCGCCGTTCGGCGAAGAAGGACTCCACCGGACCGGCCAGGTGGTGGACCGTGCGGTGGCCGAGGCCGAGCAGGTGCTCGGTGGCGTCCCGGGCCCCGCCGATCTGGTCGGTGTCGACCACGCCGTACCGGTCGTCGACCTCGGAGTCGGCGACGACCACCTGCAGCCCGGGGGGCAGCCGCAGGTCCGCGGCGTCCAACAGGTGGACCTCCATGATGACCACGACCGCGTCCACGGCCAGCTCGCCCAGCCGGGTGAAGGCTCCCATCACCTCGTCCTGGGTCGGCGCGGCCACCGGGATGAGCGTGATCGCGTACCCCTCGTCAGCGGCCGAGGTGGCGATCGCCTCCAGGGTGCGCACGTTGCCGGTGGTGGACAGGGTGAACACGATGACCCCGAGCGTGCGGAACTCTCCCCGCTTCAGCGCACGCGCGGCGCTGTTGGGCCGGTAACCGAGTTCGCGCATGGCCGCCAGGACCCGTTTGCGGGTCTCGGGCACCACGTTGGGGCTTCCGTTGGAGACCCGCGAGACCGTCTGAGAGGAGACCCCGGCCCTGCGGGCGACGTCGGCCATGGAGATCCGGCCGCCGCGCCGCCGCGAATCCGTCGCGGCCCCTGCGCCCTCGGCCATCCTCACGCCCCCGTGTCCGTGGCGGAGTCGTCGGCCGCCGCCTGTGTCCGACGGCGCTCAGTGTAACCACCCGTGGGGTGGCGCGCCCGCCCCCAGGCGTGTGCTGGTGGGATGTCCGGGGGCGTTCGGGAGTGGTCCGGGGCGCTCGCGCCGAGGATGTCTAGGGGGACTTCGGGGGGCCCACGCTGCCGCGTTCGACGAGCGTGGGGGTGACCACCCGGCGGTCGGCGCCTCCCTGTCCCCGGCCCTTGATCCCGGCGAGCAGCAGGCTGAGCGCCTGGGCGGCCACGGTGTCGAAGTCGGGCCGCACGGTGGTCAGGGGCGGGATGAAGTAGCCCGCCTCGGGGACGTCGTCGAACCCGACCACGCTCACGTCGCCGGGAACGGAGCGGCCGCGTTCGGACATCGCCCGCAGGATCCCCAGGGCCAGGTGGTCGTTGGCGGCGAAGACCGCCGTCACCTCCGGCATCCGGGCGAGCATCAGGCCGGCCCGGTACCCCGAGGCGGCGCTCCAGTCCGCGGGGCTGACCGGCGGCACCTCCGCTCCCGCCGCCTCCAGGGTCTGCTGCCAACCCCGCATGCGGCCGGCGGCGTCGAACCAGTCCGCGGGCCCGGCCACGTGCCAGACCGTCTCGTGCCCGGCGTCCAGCAGGTGCCGGGTGGCCAGGCGGGCGCCGGCCTCCTGGTCGACGGTGACCAGGGCGGCCCCGGCGCGTTCGGGGTCGCCGTCCACCGCCACCAGCGGCACGTCGGTCGGCACTTCGGTCAGGGCCGCGTCGGCGGCCGCGGTCGGCGCTATCACCACGATCCCGGCGGCCCGCTGTTCGCGGTGGTGCTCCACGGCGGCGGCGATGGAGCTCCGGTCCAGGACCCGGACCCGGCGCACACTGACCACGAAGCCCTGGGCTGCGGCGGCCAGCTCGAAGGCAGCCAGCAGCGAGGAGGGGCCGAACAGGGTGGAGTTCTGCGCCACCACTCCGATGAGCTGGGACTTGCCGGTCGCCAGCGTACGGGCGGCCCGGTTGGGCCGGTAGCCCAGCTGTTCGATGGCGGCGCGCACCCGCAGCCGGGTCTGCTCACGGACGTTGGGGTGCCCGTTGAGTACACGGGACACCGTCTGGTGGGACACGCCCGCGAGTCGCGCGACGTCCGTCATCGCGGGATCGCGGTTCACCCGGACGGAGGGGGAAGTGTGGTCCACCCATGACTCCTTGACTGCTGGGGCCTGCCGCTCACCGCCTGGCGAGCGGCACCAGGCTATGTGATCGGTTCGTCGGACATCGGGACACGAGCCCTCCCGCGGCGCGCCCGGTCACCGGCGGTGACCCGTGTCCCGCTGATGGGCGACCCGGTGCAGAGGCTTAGTTGGCGTTAACATATCCCACCCTCCGCTGGTCGGCAATGGTCCGAAATTCTGGGCGTACCAGGGTTGACTTCAAGAATGTTAGCGCTCACGATATTCCAAAAGTGATCCGGATCACCCGCCCCCATTCCCCGGGTCACACCGACGTGGAGGACCCCCCGATGAAGAAGTGCATGACTGCCGCCGCGGCGCTCACCCTGCTGGCCGCCACCGCCTGCGGCTCGGGCGACTCGCCCTCGGCCGAGGACGACACCATCACCCTCGGCTTCTCGCAGGTCGGAGCCGAGAGCGGATGGCGCACCGCCAACACCGAGTCGGTCCAACAGGCCGCCGAGGACGCCGGGATCGACCTCCAGTTCTCCGACGCCCAGCAGAAGCAGGAGAACCAGATCCGGGCCATCCGCTCCTTCGTCCAGCAGAACGTCGACGTCATCGCGTTCAGCCCGGTCGTGGAGACCGGCTGGGACGCGGTCCTGCTGGAGGCCCAGCGCGCCGACATCCCGGTCATCCTCACCGACCGGGCCATCGACTCCGAGGACGACACCCTCTACGAGACCTTCCTCGGCTCCGACTTCGTGGAGGAGGGCCGCAAGGCGGGCGAGTGGCTGGTCGACAACGCCGAGGGCGAGACCAACGTGGTGGAGCTCCAGGGCACCACCGGCGCGGCGCCCGCCATCGACCGCAAGGAGGGGTTCGAGGAGGTCATCGCCGACCACCCCGACATCGAGGTCATCGCCACCCAGACCGGCGACTTCACCCGCTCGGGCGGCAAGGAGGTCATGGAGGCCTTCCTGCGCTCCCACGACGACATCGACGTCGTCTACGCGCACAACGACGACATGGGTCTGGGCGCCATCGAGGCGATCCGCGCCGCGGGGATGGAGCCCGGTGAAGACATCCAGATCATCACGGTGGACGCCGTCCAGGCCGGGATGGAGGCCCTGGCCGAGGGCGACATCAACTTCATCGTCGAGTGCAACCCGCTGCTGGGCGACCAGCTGATGGAGCTCGTGGAGCAGGTCGTGGCCGACGAGGAGGTCCCCAAGCGGATCGAGGTGGAGGAGACCACCTTCACCCAAGAAGAGGCCCAGGCCGCCCTCCCCGACCGCAAGTACTAGGACTCTCCCTAAGGCGCTGGTCATGACCGAAACACCGACGCGTTCGGCCGACCCGGTGGTCGACATGCGTGGCATCACCGTCGAGTTCCCGGGGGTCCTGGCCCTGGCCGGGGTCGACCTCCGGCTGTACCCCGGCCAGGTGCACGCCCTGATGGGCGAGAACGGAGCCGGGAAGTCCACCCTCATCAAGGCCCTCACCGGGGTGCACCCGCCCACCTCCGGCAGCATCCACCTGAACGGCGGGCCGGTGGAGTTCACCGCGCCCGCGCAGGCCCAGGCGGCCGGGATCAGCACCGTCTACCAGGAGGTCAACCTCTGCCCCAACCTCTCGGTCGCCGAGAACATCCTGCTGGGGCGCGAACCGCGCCGGCTGGGAGCCATCGACCCGCGGGCCATGAGGGTCCGGTCCGCCCAGCTGCTGGAGCGCATCGGACTGTCCGTGGACCCCGGCTCCGTGCTGGGCTCCCACCCCATCGCCGTCCAGCAGCTGGTGGCCATCGCCCGGGCACTGGCCGTGGACGCCCGCGTGCTGGTCCTGGACGAACCGACCTCCAGCCTGGACACGGACGAGGTCGGCGAACTCTTCCGCATCGTGCGCGTACTGCGCGACGAGGGGGTGGCGATCCTGTTCGTCTCCCACTTCCTGGACCAGGTGTACGAGATCGCCGACCGGATGACCGTCCTGCGCAACGGCGCCCTGGTCGGCGAGTACCTGCCGCAGGAGACCGAGCGCCTCGAACTGGTCTCGGCGATGCTCGGCCGTGAACTGGGGACACTGGAGGAGGTCGAGCGCCGCGCGGAGGAGCGCACCCCCGGCACCGCCCCGCTGCTGACCGCCGAGGGACTGGGCCGCACCGGCGCCATCGCCCCCTTCGACCTGGAGATCCGCGCCAGCGAGGTGGTGGGCCTGGCCGGACTGCTCGGCTCTGGACGCACCGAGACGGCGCGGCTGCTCTTCGGCGCCGACCGCGCGGACAGCGGGACGATCAGCGTCGACGGCCGACAGGTCCGGCCCCGCGGCCCGCGTTCGATGATCGCCCACGGGGTCGCCCTGTGCTCGGAGGACCGCAAGGCCGAGGGGGTCGTCGCCGACCTGAGCGTGCGCGACAACCTGGTCCTGGCCCTCCAGGCCGCCCGGGGGTGGATGCGTCCGGTCCCCCGGCGCACGGCCGACGCGCTGGTGGAGGAGTACATCGAAAGGCTCGACATCCGCCCCGCCGACCCCGGCGCGATCATGGGCCACCTGTCCGGCGGCAACCAGCAGAAGGTCCTGCTCGCACGGTGGCTGATCACCCGCCCCCGCCTGCTCATCCTCGACGAACCCACACGCGGTATCGACGTCGGTGCCAAGGCCCAGATCCAGAAGGTCGTGACCGAACTGGCCGCCGACGGCATGGCGGTGCTGTTCATCTCTGCCGAACTGGAGGAGGTGGTCCGGGTCTGCGACCGTGTGGTGGTGCTGCGGGACCGCCGCAAGGTGACCGAACTCGACGGTGACACGGTCACCGTCGACGAGGTGATGGCGGCCATCGCCGAACACGAGCCCGAGGCGGTGGCCCCGTGATCCGGCACCACCTCTTCTGGCCGGTCGCCGCCCTGGCGCTGCTGATCGTGCTCAACGCCGTGGTCAACCCCGCGTTCCTGGAACTGCGCATGCAGGACGGCCGCCTGTACGGCGGGGTCGTCGACATCCTGCGCAACGGAGCGCCCACCCTGCTCATCGCCGTGGGCATGACCCTGGTGATCGCCACCCGCGGCATCGACCTGTCGGTGGGCGCGGTGGCCGCGATCTCCGGAGCCTTCGCCTGCACCTGGATCGCGGCGGGCGGGCACGCGTTCACCGCCATGACCCTGGCCCTGGGCCTGTGCGTCCTGCTCGGCCTGTGGAACGGCTTCCTCGTCTCGGTCCTGGGCATCCAGCCGATCATCGCGACCCTGGTGCTGATGACCGCCGGCCGCGGCGGCGCCATGCTCATCACCGAGGGCCAGATCATCACGATCAACGACCCGCTCTACCGACAGATCGGCGCGGGCTTCCTGGTCCTGCCGATCGCGATCCTGATCAGCCTGGGCGTACTGCTGCTGGTGGGAGCCCTGACCCGCGGCACCGCCCTGGGCATGCTCGTCGAGGCCGTGGGAACCAACCCGCGGGCCAGCCGGCTGGCCGGGGTGCGCTCGCGCACCATCGTGTGGACCGTGTACGTGTTCGCCGGGCTGTGCGCCGGGGTGGCCGGGCTGATGATCAGCTCCAACGTCAGCGCCGCCGACGCCAACAACGCGGGCCTGTGGATCGAGATGGACGCGATCCTGGCCGTGGTCATCGGCGGCACGTCGCTGGCCGGGGGACGCTACTCGCTCACCGGCACCATGGTGGGCGCCCTGGTCATCCAGACCCTGACCACCACCGTGTACAACGTCGGGGTCGCGCCCAACGCGATCCTGGTGTTCAAGGCGCTCGTGGTGATCGCCGTGTGCCTGCTGCAGTCCCCCCACTCCGCGCGGCTGTTCGGCCCCCGGCGCCGTGCCGCGTCCGCACCCCACCGCTCCGAGGAGGTGACCGCGGCATGAACGTCCTGGACGTCACCCGCGCGCGGGAGCGCATCGAACGCCTGCCCCAGCGGTTCCTGCCGGTCATCGCCACGTTCGTGGTGTTCGTGCTGACCTTCGGCACCGGGTCGGTGCTCTACGACGGGTTCGCCTCGCCGCAGATCCTCACCAACCTGTTCGTGGACAACGCGTTCCTCATCGTGCTCGCGGTAGGCATGACCTTCGTGATCCTGACCGGCGGCATCGACCTGTCGGTGGGCGCGGTGGCGGCGCTGTCCACCATGATCGCGGCCGCCACCCTGCAGGCGGGCTGGCCGCCGCTGCTGTCGGTACTGGCCGTCCTGGTCGCCGGCACCGCCCTGGGGCTGCTCATGGGGCTGGTGATCCACTTCTTCGACGTGCAGCCCTTCATCGTCACCCTGGCCGGGATGTTCCTGGCCCGGGGCCTGTGCCTGCTCATCAGCGTGGAGTCGATCTCCATCACCGACCCGGCGTTCCGCACGGTGGCCACCGGAACGATCACCCTCGCGGAGGGGGTGACGCTGACCTACAGCGTCCTGATCGCCCTGGCCGTGGTCCTGGCCGCCGTGTACGTGCTGCACCTGACCCGGTTCGGCCGCACCGTGTACGCGGTGGGCGGCAGCGCCACCTCGGCCCGGCTGATGGGCCTGCCCACCGGCCGGGTCCGGGTGGGCGTCTACGCGGTGAGCGGCTTCTGCTCGGCCCTGGGCGGGTTGCTGTTCAGCCTGTACATGCTCTCCGGCTACGGCCTGCACGGCGTCGGCATGGAACTGGACGTGATCGCCGCGGTGGTGATCGGCGGGACCCTGCTGACCGGCGGGGTCGGCTACGTGGCCGGTTCGGTCCTGGGCGTCCTGGTCCTGGGCACCGTGCAGACGCTGATCTCCTTCGAGGGCTCCCTCAGCTCCTGGTGGACCCGGATCGTCATCGGGGTCCTGCTGCTGGCCTTCATCATGTTCCAGCGCCTCATCGTGCGCCGCACCGAATGACCCGGGCTTCCTGACACGGCTCCGGCGACACAGCTCCGGCCCCGCCCGCACCGCGCGGACGGGGCCGGAGCCGGTCTAGGAGAGCACCGGCAGCCAGACCCGCATGGCGGTGGGGCCGCGCTCGGCCCAGGAGTGGTAGGGGGTCAGCACCGCCTCGACCGGCCCGGACTTTCCCTGCTCCGGCCCCTGACCTGGTGCGGCGCCGTAGGGCCACGGGGCCGCGTCCGGTGGGAGCACCGCCCCGCTCAGCCGCACCCGGTCGCCGTCCCGTACCGGGGGCACCGTCGGATCGACCACCACCCCGTCCAGGTCCGCCCCCGCGGGCAGGTCGACCGACTCGGCGCAGTACACCAGCGGTCCCCGTTCGACGGCCACGCATCCGCGCAGGGCATCGATCCGGGGATCGGGCCGGGTCAGGCGCGGCTCCACCGGCAGGCGGAGGCGGATCTCCTCTCCCCGGACCAGCTCACGTTCCACGACCGCGAACCCGGGGGCGGCCTCGCGGGTCCGCCCCGCCTCCTCCAGTACCGCGCCCCGCGCCCACGACGGGACGCGCAGGCGCAGGACCACCGGGCCCGGCGGCGGCTCGGTGACCCGGACGGTGACGAGCCCGTCGTCCGGGTAGCCGGTGGCCACCTCCACACCGAGCGTGCGCCCGTCCCCCAGCGGCCCGCGGACGGTGCCCGCCGCGTACTGCAGCAGGGTGAGCCCGTGCTCCTCGGCGCTGGCCGCGTACCCCTGCCAGGACGCCAGGGTGCGCGCCAGGTTGGTGGGGCAGCACGAGACGTCGAACCAGGGCGCGCGGACCCCGCTCTCCGCCCGGGGGCTGGGGGCCTCGCCGTCCGGTGCCCCACCCGCAGTGCGCTGGTGGAGGGGGTTGGCGTAGAAGAACGCCCGGCCGTCGGTGCTGGGCGAGACGGCCACCACGTTGAACAGGGTGCGTTCGATCAGGTCGGCGTAGCGCACGTCCCCGGTGGCCAGGTAGAGCCGCCACGACACCATCACCGAGGCGATCCCGGCGCAGGTCTCGCAGTAGGCGCGGTCGGCGGGCAGCTCCCAGTCCTCCCCGAACCCCTCGTCCTGGTGGCGCGAGCCCATGCCGCCGGTCAGGTGGGTGCGCCGGGCCACGGTGTGCTCCCACTGGCGTTCCAGCGCGGCGAGCAGCCCGGCGTCGCCGGTCTCGACCGCCACGTCCGCGGCGCCCGCCGCCAGGTACAGGGCGCGGACCGCGTGTCCCCGCCAGGCACGGGCCTCGCGCACGGGCACGTCGTCCTGGAAGTAGGGGCTGCCCGAGGGCACGCGTTCGCCTCGCAGGGTGCCGTGGCCGCGCCGCTCCACGAAGATCCGTGCCTGCTCCAGGTAGCGCTCCTCGCCCAGTGCCCGCCCCAGTTCGGCCAGCCCGACCTCGATCTCCGGGTGGCCGCACAGCCCCTGGCTGCCGTCGGGGCCGAAGGCCGCGCAGACGTGGTCGGCGGCACGGCGGGCCACCTGGACCAGCGGATCCGCGGGCCCGGCCGTGCGGGCCCGGGCGACCGCGGCCTGCAGGAGGTGGCCGGTGCAGTACAGCTCGTGCCCGTGTTCGAGGTCGCTGTAGCGGGGCTCCTGGCCGCCGTGCCCGTAACAGGTGTTGAGGTAGCCGTCGGGGTCCTGGGCCCGGGCCACGCGTTCGGTCAGGCGGCGCAGCGCGGTGTCGGCCCCCGGGTCCCCGGTCCTGCCGTGCTCCCAGGCCAGGGCCTCCATGAGCTTGTAGACCTCGGAGTCGGAGAAGCACCAGCCGGGCCGGTCCGGGCCGGTGGTCCCCTCGGCGACGCGGTCGAAGTTGGCGAGCCAGCCCAGGCGTTCCATCCACTCCTCGCAGTGCGCCAGGGTGGCGTCGGTGTTGGTGCGCTGCCGCTCCTCCCAGAAGCCGGGTGCGAGGGTGTACTCGTCGAGGCCGAGCGGTCGGTGGCCGCCTCGGGCAGGGTCGACGGGACGCATCCGGGAAGGTGGGGCGGCAGCTTCCGGGGGGTGGTTCACACGTGTCTCCTGGGGATCAGGGTGTACGGGCCGGCGGGGCGCGGATTCACCCGGCCGCCTCCGTGCGGGGGACGGGGCCCGACCGTGGTGGTGCGGTGTACGTGCCTAGAGTCCGGTGGCGAACTCGCAGACGGTGATGCTGTCGATCACCGGTGCGTAGGAGGACCTGAGCAGGCGGCCCGGCCAGGTCTGGGACGCGTAGGTCTCGCCGTCGAAGCCGGGCGCCTCCTCGGAGGCGAACGTGACGGTGTTGGCCCCGGCCGACAGCTCGACCGGGACGCTGAGCACCCAGAAGTTGTTGGCGTGGTAAGTGGGCGGGAACAGGACCCGGTCGGGATCGGCCCCGTTGACCGAGATGTCGGCGCGCCGGGCGACCGGGTTCGGGTTGTAGTGCGAGGATTCCGAGGTCTCGGGGTTGGAGTAGCGCACCCGCAGGACGTAGGGCCCGGCCTTCGGCGCCTCCACGTCGAAGGTGAGCGTGTTGCCGTTGCCGGGTTCTCCGCCGATGCCGTCGACCGCCTGTCCCCCGCCGGCCAGGGGCAGGTCGACGACGGCCGCGTCTCCCCCGGTCCGGGCGTCCTGGGCCTGGTACGGGGTGGCGGCCAGGTGTCCGTCGGAGGGGGTGAGGTCGAGCCGGTCGACCAGGGGGGTGCCCTCGGCCCCGGTGACGGTGACCTTGTTGACCCCGCCCGAGAGCGAGACCGCCGCCGAGGAGGCGTCCTCGGTGACCCGCGTGGCGGTGCGGCCGTTGACCGCCAGGTCCGCCGCGCCCGACCCGATCAGGCGCACGTCCAGGACGGCTTCGGCGTCGTGTGCGGAGTGCGTCCAGAAGGTGACGCTGTCGCCCTCGCCGATCTCGACCGCGCCGGAACCGGTGACGTCCCGTCCCTGGAGGCGTTCGTCCCGGTAGAGGGGGGTGGCCCCGGAGAGGGCGGCGGTCTCGGCCTCGTAGGTGGTGGTCGGCGTCCCCTGGGGCAGGGCCAGGGTGATGCGGTCGATGGTCGCCTCGCCCCGGGTGGCGCCGTCGCCGACCAGGCTCCGGGTGGCCAGGGTGACGGTGTTCTCGCCCTCCCGGAGTTCGACGGTGGTGTCGGCGTGGTCCCAGACCACCCGGTTGTAGGCCAGCGGCAGGAACAGTTCCTGCTCGGCCCCGCCGTCGACCCGCAGGAAGACGTTGGTGGGCCCCTGTTCCGCGACGAGGTCGTGGGTGTACGGGGAGTTGGCGAACACGCTCAGGTCGTAGGTGCCGGCCTCGGGCACCGTGACGGTGAAGTCGAGGACTCCGTCGGAGCCGGTGCGCAGACCGCCGACGTGGTAGCCGCCGGAGGTGTAGTACTTGGAGACGTCCTCGGGGGAGCCCTCGGGGCCGTTGAGGCTGTACCCGCCGCCGGTGTACTCGGCGTCCTCGGCCTCGAACGAGCCCTGCCAGCGGTGGGGCGGTTCACCGGCGGGGCTTCCGTCCCCGGCCGGGGTGAGCACGATCTCGTAGGCGGAGGACTCGGTGAGCGCGGGCAGGCCGTCACCGAAGTCGACGGTGACGGCGCCGTCCTGGACCCGCAGGACCTCCTCCGTGAGCAGCCGGGGCGGGGCGGAGTCACCGATCTGCCCGGTCCAGGGGATCTCCCGCACCCAGGCGTGCACCCGTGAGCCGAACAGCTCCTCGGGGACGTGGTCGAAGACCACCCGGGCGGCACCGTCGGAGCCGCCCAGGAGCGCCCGTGCCAGGGTCCGTTCCTCGTCGAGGGCGGCCACGGCCTGGAGGGTGTAGTCCTCTCCGGGACGAGGCGGTGTGACCCGGACGGTGTGGCCGGTCATGGCGCCGTAGGCGTTGTAGAGCCACCACTGGCCGTTGGCCCGGTTGGCCTGGACCGCGCTGTCGGAGAGGTTCCCGTTGACGTTCCAGAACGCGATCATGGCGTCGACCTTGGACTCCTCGATCGCCGACATCCAATGGATCATCTGCCCCGGGACCGAGGTGTGGTGGTTGAACGCGTACTCGTTGATGTTGACCGGCAGCTCGGTGCCCTCGTAGGGGGTGCCGGCGAAGGCCTCGGCCTCCCAGGCGCGGTAGCGCTCGACCGAACCGCGGATCCGGCCGGGGTGGCTGAGCTCGTGCCAGGTGACGACGTCGGGGACGGTCCCGGCCTCCACCGTGTGCTGGAGGAACCCCTGGACCTGGTCGAACAGGATGCTGGTGTTGGGTCCGGAGACGCGCACGCCGCCGAGTTCGGCCCGGATGAGCGCGTGGGCGTCGTCCCAGGCGCGGAAGTAGTCGGCGGGGTCGTCCAGCCAGCTGGTGCCGTCGTAGCTCCACTCGCCGTCACCGAACATGTTGCCCTCGGGTTCGTTGAAGGGCTCGATGACGAGGTGGTCCAGCAGGGCCGGGTCCAGTCCCCGGATCTGGCGCAGTTGGGCCCCGAGGACCTCCGTGTATCCGGACAGCCGCTCCTCGGGGGTCTCGCCCGGCCACTGGTAGGGGAAGCCGCGGTAGTGGTCGGTGGTGCGGACGTAGACGTCGCCGCCGGTGGTCTCCACCAGGCAGGGCAGGACCTCCAGGGCGTCGGAGCCGGGGTGCTGGGCCCCGTCCTGGCCCTTGGTGGCCACGGTGCGCACGTTCATGCCCTCGATGAGATTGTCGGTGGGCAGTCCGGGCCCGTAGAGGCCGTAGAGCAGGCCGCAGGCGCC
The DNA here is from genome assembly GCF_000341085.1 of Nocardiopsis ganjiahuensis DSM 45031. Classification (GTDB taxonomy): domain Bacteria; phylum Actinomycetota; class Actinomycetes; order Streptosporangiales; family Streptosporangiaceae; genus Nocardiopsis; species Nocardiopsis ganjiahuensis. The sequence continues at coordinate 83,565 of NZ_ANBA01000021.1, forward strand.
TCCGTGGAAGCCACCGGTGCCGGTGGCGAGGTCGATGGTCAGCTGCTGGTCGGCGGGGTCGGTCACGGCGGCCTCGTCGTTCGCGGGTCGGGGGCGGGGGTCAGCCAGGACGCTGGCGGGCACGGCGGCCACGGGGTCGGCCGGCGCGGCCGCGAACACGTCGGAGAGGGGCGGCTGGCCTGGGGGTGCCACGCTGCTCCCGACTCGTCTGCCTTCGGCTGTCGAACCGGCTCGACGCCCTTCGCGGAGCGTCCTGTGGGCCACACGTGCCCGCGACGCGAAGAACCGGTTCGGCAGCACACATTGTTAGCGCAAACAATTGTGCGGTCAACCCTCGCGACGAGATTCTCGCCCCCTTGTGTCTGTACAGAAAGCGGAACCATCCGGAGAACAGAGGCCCAGCCACTCCCCCTGCGGTCTCGCGCTTCGCCCTCCACCCAGCGTGTGAGCGACAACATGAACAGGGAATGGCGAACCCCGGCCGGGCGACCCGTGGCTGTGAAAGGTCGCCCGACCGGGGCGTTCGAGGTCTCCGAGAGGGAGTCCGGTTCCCTAGGGCAGGTGGAAGATCTCCGTCAGGGGGAGCATGCCCTCGTCGGGACGGCCGTCCAGACCTTCGAAGAACGGCGCCATCTCGGCCTGCCAGCGGGCGTTGACCTCGGTCCCGGCCATGGCCTCACGGGCGGCCTCGAAGTCCTCGGTCTCCAGGTAGCCGACCACCGTGCCCCGCTCGTCGCAGAACAGGGAGTAGTTGTGCCACCCGCTCTCCGACAGCGCCCGGCGCATCTCGGGCCAGACCTCGGCGTGGCGCTCCTTGTACTCCTCCAGCCGGTCCTCGCGCACCTTGAGCACGAAGCACACGCGTCGCATAACCGTCCCCCGATCAGAAGTCGAAGTCGTCGATGTTGTCGGCGTCGAAGACCTGCGGCGGGCCGAGCACGATCTCGCGGTCGGTCTCGAAGGTGAACTCGCCCAGGCGCCCGGCGGTGAAGGTCTCGCCCTCGGCGCCGGTGATCTGTCCGGCCTTGAGCGCGGCGCCGGTGTACCCGGCCAGGTATCCCAGGTCGAGCGGGTTCCACAGGGCGAACTGGTCGACGGTGCCGTCCTCGACGAACTCGCGCATCTGGTTGGGCGTGCCCAGACCGGTGACGGCCACCTCGCCCTTGTACTCGGAGTCGCTGATGTAGCGGGACGCCGCGGCCAGGCCCACGGTGGTCGGCGAGACCACGCCGCCCAGGTCCGGGTAGGACTGCATCAGGCCCTGCATCTCCTGGAAGGACTGCAGGTCGTCGTCGTTGCCGTAGACGGTCTCCACCAGCTCCAGGTCGGCGTACTCCTCCTCCTCGAGCACCTCCTCCATCGCCGCGATCCAGGCGTTCTGGTTGGTGGCGTTGGGGGTCGCGGACAGGACCGCGAAGGTGCCCTCGCCACCGAGCTGCTCGGAGATCATCTCCACCAGCGTGCGGCCGATGAGCTCGGTCGTGGACTGGTTGACGAACACGTCGGTGCAGTTGGCGTCGGAGTCGTAGCCCACGATGGCCGCGCCGTTGTCACGGGCCTCGTCGAGCGCGGGGCACACCGCGTCGGGGTCGTTGGCGGCGATGACGATGACGTCGCTGCCCGCCTGGCTTGCGGCGTTGATGTACTCCACCTGGGAGTCGGCCGTGGCCTCGGTGCCGCCGCGCTCGGTGGCGGTGCCGGAGACCTCCTCCACCGCCTCGGTGCCGCCCTCGTTGACGATGTCGAAGAAGGGGTTGTTGAGCTGCTTGGGCAGGAAGTCGATCTGCAGACCCTCGGGGATCTCGGCGTTGGGGTCAGCGGTGCCGGAGGGGCCGGAGTCGTTCTCCTCCTGGGCGCCGTCGATGGTGGTTCCGCCGCAGGCCGCGGTCATCAGCACGGCGAAGGCGGACGCGGCCAGGAACAGGTGGCGTGGGCGGGGCTGGGTCATGAATCTTCTCCCTTGGTGGAGGCGGACACGGGGGGCGGCGCGTGGGCCGGCGGCGGTTGGGGGCCGGACGCACGCCTGGCCCTGACACGGGCCGCGATGTTGGGGGTGACGACGGAGGCGATGAGGATCAGACCGGTGACGACCTGGAGCACCTCGCTGCCGACTCCGAACAGCTGGAGGGCGTTGCGGATGACCCCGAGCAGCAGCACGCCGCTCATCACGCCGAGGACCGATCCGATCCCGCCGAAGATGGACACGCCGCCCAGCAGGACGGCGGCCACGACCTGCAGTTCCAGGCCGAAGGCGGTGTCGGCGCGCGAGGTGCCGTACTGCATGGTCCAGAAGACGCCCGCGCCGGAGGCCACCACGCCGCTGAGGGTGAAGAGCCAGAACTTGGTCCAGCGGACCGACACCCCGGTGAACCGGGCGGCCTCGTCGTTGTTGCCGATGTCGAACAGGGACCGGCCCACGGCGGTGGCGTGCAGCAGCACCCCGAACAGCACGGCCAGGACCAGGACCGCCACGGCGATCCACGGCAGGCCGGGCAGGCCCAGGAAGTGCTCCCGCGCGCCGCCGACCCAGTTGCTGGGGTAGCTGGCCACGGCCCGGTCGCCCAGCAGCACGTAGGCCAGGCCCCGGTACAGGGCCATGGTGCCGATGGTGACCGCCAGGGAGGGCAGCCCGCAGACGGTGACCAGGAGGCCGTTGAAGGCGCCCAGGAGCGCGCCCACCCCCAGGCAGATCCACAGGGCGGTCTCGATCGGGACCCCGGCCTCCCACAGCACGCCCAGGGTGGCACTGGTCAGGGCCAGGGTGCTGGCCACCGACAGGTCGATCTCGCCGGTGATGACGATGAGGGTCATCGGCAGCGCCATCAGGGCGATGGCGGCCACGCTCAACAGCATGAAGTCGATGTTGCGCGCGGTGGCGAACATGTCCACGAACAGGGCGGCGCCCAGGACGGCGACGAGGAGCGCGGAGACGACGGGGGCCTCACGGCCCGACAGCAGGGCGCGCAGGCGGGCGGCGGGCCGCTCCTCCCGGGCCGGTCCCGGGCCGTTCGTCCGGTCCGGTGCGGACGCGGTGGCGGTGCGTTCAGGCGCCACGGGCACCTCCTCCTCGAAGTTTGCGCGCGGTGCGGAGCGCCAGCAGCCGGTCCAGTGCGATGGCGGCCAGGATGAGCGCGCCCACCACGGCCTGGTGCCAGAACTGGTCGATCCGCCAGATGGGCAGGGCGGCGGTGATGGTGGTGAGCAGGACCGCGCCCAGGGCGGCCCCGTAGACGGTGCCCACTCCCCCGGCGATGGCCACCCCTCCGACCACGGCGGCGGCCACGACCTGCAGTTCCATGCCGGTGCCCACGGTGGAGTCCACGGTGCCGTAGCGGGCGGCGAACAGGACTCCGGCGAGCCCGGCCAGGGCGCCGTTGACGGCGAAGGCCACCATGACGCGCCGGGCGGCGGGGATGCCCGACAGCCGGGCCGCGTCGGCGTTGGAGCCGATGGCGTACAGCTCCCGGCCCGACCGGTAGCGGGCCAGGTAGAAACCGACCGCGGCGACCACGGCGATGGCGACCGCGGCGGGGAGCGGCACGCCCAGGACGCTGATCCGTCCCAGCAGGAGGAAGGCGGAGGGCATGTCGTGCGCGTTGACCTGGCCGCCGTCGGCCCACCAGTGGTTGAGGCCCCGGTAGGCGTACAGGGTGCCCAGGGTGACCACCAGTGCGGGCACCTGGACGGTGGTCACGAGCAGGCCGTTGAGCAGGCCGCACACCAGGCCGATAACGACCCCGGCGAGTACGGCCACGGGGACGGGCAGGCCGGGGAAGGTCACGAAGAGCAGGCCCGTGCCGAAGGCGGACAGGCCCATGACCGAGCCGACCGAGAGGTCGACGTTCTTGGTGATCAGGACCAGGGCCTGGCCGACGGCCAGGACGGCCAGGACGGTGGCGCCCAGGAACAGGTCGCGCACCCCCTGGCTGGACAGGAACCCTGGGTTGTGGAGCCAGGTGGCGGTGATGAGCACGACCACGGCCAGGAGCACGCCGAGTTCGCGGAACTGGCGCTGGCGGCGGGCGGGGCGCCCGCTGGGCCGGGGCGGCGCACCGGCGGTGGAGGGCTCGGGAGCGGTGCTGGGTGCGTTCGTCATACGGCCTCGCTCGGTCGCTGTCCGGTGGCCGCGTACATGACCGACTCCTCGTCGGCCTCGGCCCGGTCGAGTTCGGCGGTGACCCGGCCCTCGTGCATGACCAGGACGCGGTCCGCCATCCCCAGGACCTCGGGCAGTTCGCTGGAGACCATGACGATGGCCAGGCCCCGGCCCGCCAGGCCGGAGAGCAGGCGGTGGACCTCGGCCTTGGTGCCCACGTCGATACCGCGTGTGGGCTCGTCGACGAACAGCACGCGGGGCTCGGTGGACAGCCACTTGGCCAGCACGACCTTCTGCTGATTGCCTCCGGAGAGCGTGGAGACCGAGTCGTCGAGGCGGCCGAACTTGAGGTTGAGGCGCTCGCCCCACTCCTCGGCGGAGGCGCGTTCGGCGCTGGGCCTCAGCAGCCCGAGGCGGCTGAGCGGTCGGCGGCGGGTGGCCGTGGCGTTGCGCTCGATGGAGGACTCCATGACCAGGCCCTGCTGGCGGCGGTCCTCGGGGACCAGCGCGATTCCGGCGGCCATGGCGGCCTTGGGCCTGCCGCCGGCCAGTTCCCGTCCCTGGACCCGGACGGACCCGGCGTCGTAGCGGTCCACACCGAACACGGCGCGGATGACCTCGCTGCGTCCGGCGCCCACGAGTCCGGCCAGGGCGACGATCTCCCCGGCGCGGACGCTGAAGGACACGTCGGCGAAGACGCCGTCCCGGGTCAGGCCCTCGACCTCCAGGACGGTCTCACCGTGCTCGGCCTCCTCCTTGGGGTAGAGGCTGGTGACCTCGCGTCCGACCATGCGGCGCACGACGGTGTCCACGTCCAGCTCGGAGGTCGGGTCGCAGGAGACGAAGGCGCCGTCGCGCACGACCGTGATGCGGTCGCACAGGGAGAAGACCTCGTCGAAGCGGTGCGAGATGAACAGCAGTGCCGCGCCGGAGTCGCGCAGGGTCCGCGCGACGGTGAACAGGCGCTCGGCCTCGACACCGGACAGGGCCGCGGTCGGTTCGTCCATGACCAGGACCCTGGCCTGGCGGGTGAGGGCCTTGGCGATCTCCACCAGCTGCTGGTCGGCGATGGACAGCCCGCGCGCGGGGCGGTCGGGGTCCATCCGGACACCGAGGCGGCTGAAGACCCCCTCGGTCTCGTGGCGCATGCGGCGGCGGTCGATGGTCGCCCAGCGGGTGCGGGGCTGACGGCCGACGAAGATGTTCTCGGCCACCGACAGGTCGGGGAACAGGGTCGGTTCCTGGTAGATGACCGCGATGCCCGCGTTCTGGGCGTCCACCGGGGCGGCGAACCCGGTGGGACGCCCGTCCACGAGAAGCTGCCCGCCGTCGGGCCGGTGCACCCCGGCGATGGTCTTGACCAGGGTGGACTTGCCCGCCCCGTTCTCACCGACCAGAGCGTGGATCTCTCCGGCGCGCAGTTCCAGGGACAGCCCGCGCAGGGCCCTGACGCTCCCGAAGGACTTGGTGACGTCGACCAGTGCGAGGGGTGGGGGGACCTCTGTCGGGTCCACGTGCGCCCTCCTTTTCGGTTCCGGGTCCGGCGAGTGGCCAGCACACCGGAAAAAACGTTTTAATATGATGGGGATGTTAAGTGCAGCACACACCACCGTCAAGGGGATCACCTGAAATGACCAGGTATCACCCTGATAACGACACCGCGGACCCCGCCAGGTCAGCCTTCACCCCAGGGCCTGACACCTTCCTGGGGAGCCGTTGGGCATTGACACGTTTCAATCAGAGTGTGAACATGTGACTCCCACGGGCCGCGCACTCAGCCGGAGGCTCGTCCGGATCAGTACGATGCCTCCCGTCGCCCCTCGAGCACACGCACGGGAGAACCCCTTTGTCCACCAGGTCACGATCCGCCCGCCGCCCTGTGGGCATCACCGAGGTCGCCCGGCACGCCGGAGTCTCCCCCGGCACGGTGTCCAACGTCCTCAACCGGCCTGAGCGCGTCGCCGAGGCCACCCGGCTGCGGGTGGAGGCGGCCATCGCCGAGCTGGACTACGTGCGCAACTCCTCCGGCAGCAGCCTGCGTTCCGGGCGCAGCGAGTCGGTGGGGCTGCTGGTACTGGACGTGACCAACCCCTTCTTCGCCGAGGTCGCACGCGGTGTGGAGGACGAGGCCGCGCACTCGGGGCTGGCGGTGGTGCTGCTCAACTCCGCGGAGACCCGTCAGCGCCAACGGCGCAACGTGCGCCTGCTCGCCGAGCAGCGCGCCGCCGGGGCGGTGGTGATGCCGGTGGACGACGACCTGTCGGACCTGCTGTGGCTGAGCCGGCAGGGGACCTCGTGGGTGGCCCTCGACCGGGGCGACGTCTCCGAGGACGTGGGGTGCAGCGTCAGCGTGGACAACCACGAGGGCGGCCTGGCCGCCGGCCGGCACCTGATCGGCCTGGGGCACGAGCGGGTCACGTTCCTGACCGGCCCGTCCGCGATCGAGCAGGTACGGCGGCGCCACCAGGGGCTGCGCGCGGCCTTCGAGGAGGCCGGGCTGGACCCGGACGCGGCGGTGCGGGTGGTGGAGCAGCCCCTGCTCAACCCCGGCCAGGGTGAGCGCGCGGTGGACGCCGTGCTGGCCGGAGGGCCCAAGCAGCGGCCGCGGGCGGTGTTCTGCGCCAACGACCAGCTCGCACTGGGGCTGATGAAGGGGCTGGGGCGGCGGGGACTGCGCGTTCCCGAGGACATCTCGGTGGTCGGTTACGACAACCTGGACTTCGCCGACCTGGTGCACCCCGGTCTGACCACGGTGGCCCAGCCCAAGTACGAGCTGGGGCGGGAGGCCATGCGGCTGCTGCACTCGGAGCTCAACGAGTCGGGCCACCTCCACGAGCGGGTCCTGTTCACACCGGAACTGGTCGTACGCGGATCCACGGCGGCCTACCGCAGCTGAGAGCCGGAGGGCCCCCGTTCCACGCTCGGTGGAACGAGGGCCTCATACGTGGTGAACAGCCGGGAAGGCATGGGAACAGCCAGTTCCGCGCCCGTGACCGGCGCTTCGCCACATAGCCCGTCTCCCTCGGTATCGGTCAGTGCTGGGCGGTGGGGAAGAATCCCATGGAGACGTTGGAGATCGAGTGGGCCCCCAGGACGCCTTGGTAGGCGTGGACGTCGTCGATGTCACCAGGCCAGTGGTCGGTGTTGGAACCGCCGTGCTGGGCGCTGCCGATCCGGAGCGGACCCTCGGCGTGCCAGGCGTGGTCCACCGCGACACGGGACGCCTCGGTTCCGTCGACATGGAGCACCAGCTCGCCACCGGTGTGGTCGTAGATCCCGACCAGGTGGGTCCACTTCCCCGGCTGGGCCAGCCAAGCGGAGGAAGCGTAGACCCCACCGATCGAACCCGGGTCGGCCGCGTCGTCGTGGGCAGCCATCTTGAAGACCCAGGTATCACTGGATCCCTGGTAACCCAGTTGGAAGCCGCTCTGGTGTGCACCGGCCTGGCTGACGGCGGTGGCGTCGACGCCTACGCCCGTCTCGTCCAGGCGCACCCAGGCCGCGATGCTGAAGCTGCGATCCGTGCGCAGGGCGGGACCGGGGGCCTCGACGTACTCCTTGTCACCGTTCAACCGCAGTGCGGGGGAGAAAGTGATGTCGTTGTCGGCGGTGTTCCAAGCGGTGAGGGGGTCCCCGTGCAAGGTGGCATCGAGTCCGTGGTCGGTGGCGTCGGCCACGGCCCTGCCGTCCCACTCGTCGAGCATCCACCGGCCCTCGGACGCGAGCGGGCGGTTGGCCAGTCGCCACACCTCGGAGTTGGTCTCGGAGCTGGCCACCGCCTCGTCCAGGACCAGGCGGTTCCACACCAGGACGTCGTCGATGGCGCCGGACCAGTGGTGCTCACCCGCACCCTGGGACAGGACGCGTCCGATAGCGAGCGGCCCCCGGGCGTTCCACGACCCCGGATGGGTGGCGGTGCCTTGTTCGATGCCGTCGACGTAGAGGGTGATCTCGCCGGTCCGGTCGTCGTGGGTACCCAGCAGGTGGGTCCACACCCCGGCTTCAGCGGAGGCGGTGGATGCGGCCACCGCCCACTCCTGGGAACCGTCACGGTGCTCGTCTTCGGGGGACATCCTGAACACCCACTGACCGCTCTCGCCTTGGTAGCCGAGCTGGAAGGCGCTCTGCGCGGCACCCTCCTGGGCGACCGCGACGTGGTCGGCGTCGGTGCCCTCCAGCTTCACCCAGGTGGAGACGGAGAAGGAACCGGAGGTGTCCACGGTGGAGTGCTCTGCGGTGATCTCGCCGTCGGTACGGCCGTTGATGTGGACGGCTGTGCCCTCCATACGCGGGGCGGGGTCGGTGTTCGGGTTTCCGGTAGTTCCCACCCGGCCGCGAACCCACTCCACACCGTCGGACAGGGTGGCGCCCTGGTCTGGATTGACGAGGTCGGCGGCGCGGTTCCCCTGTCCCTCGTCAAAGGCGAAGTAGGCCACCGGATCACTGGGAGGGGCTACGAGGAAGTAGTAGACGGACACGCAGGCGGAGGAGCGGCCGGAGGCGTCCACTGTGCGCGCGTAGATGCGGTTGGGGCCCGCACTGCGCGGGGTGAGGGTCAACGTCACCGACCCACCCGGCTCGTCGGGTACGGCCTGGCGGAGGCAGGTGCCGTCGTTGAGGCCGTAGAAGTAGCTCTGGACGTCCTTGTCTCCGTTACTGGAGAAAGTGAAGTCGCCGGGTTGGCCGGGGGCTCCGTGAAACTCGTTCCCAGCGGGGTAGTCGGCGGAAGTGACCTCGACTCCCGCCTCGGCAAAGGCTGGTGCGGGCAGAGCGGGCAGCAGGAGCACCGACACCAGAAGGGCGGCGATACGTACCCGAGCACAGCGGAACATGGCAGGGCTCTCTACCCAGGGTGAGGGATCACCTGTTGGAGGCCGCGCCGTCGAGACGCGACGGGTGGTTGCCCTGGGACGAGAGGCAAGCTAGCAGGAGCAAGAGAAGACCTGACAGGTGATCCACCTCACTCCAATACATGCGCATGGGCCACAGAATGGGCAAAGACCCACGCTGGGAAAATCAATGCTGCCCATGGCCACATATGGCCGCAATCCTTGTGTTTGGCTACTGTCCGTCTCCGCCGTGGTTTCGCGCCTCGCCGGTTCGGCCTGCGGGTCTGCGGGGCCACCGGCCATTACCCTGCTCCGAGGTACGCAACGGACCCGAGTGAGCGGAGGCCGACCGCATGAACTCCCTTCACCTGGCGTACGCGGCCATCGGCGTGCTCAGCGTGCTCCTGGCCCTGTTCAGCAACCGGACCCGGTCCCTGCCGCTGAGCGAACCCCTTCTGGCCCTCCTGCTCGGCGTGGTGCTGGGGCCCCTCGTGCTCGACCTGGTCCCCCTGCCCGTCCCTGAACGCGAGAGCCTCCTGCTCGAGGGCAGCCGCCTCCTGCTGGCCGCCTCGGTCATGACGGCGGCGCTGCGGTTCCCCTTCTCCTCCCTGCGCTCGCTGCTACCCCAGTTCGCGCTGCTGCTGTGCGTGGTCATGCCGCTCGCGGCCGCGGTCACCAGCGCCTCCGCGCTGATGCTCGGCCTCCCCCTGGCCCTGGCCGTCGTGGTGGGTGTGTGCCTGTGCCCCACCGACCCGGTGCTCGCCTCGTCGGTGGTGACCGGAGAGCCCGCCGAACGCGCCCTGCCCGGACGCCTGCGCCGACTCCTCACCGGGGAGAGCGGGGCCAACGACGGGCTCGCCCTGCCCCTGGTCGGGGTGGCGGTGGCCGTCGCCCTGCCCCTCACCGGGCCCGGGGACGCCGCGGGCCGCCTGGTCTGGGAGGTGCTGGGCGGTGTGGCGCTGGGTGCGCTCATGGGAGCGGCGGCGGGCAAGGCGATGGAGGCGGCCACTCGTGAACGGGAACTGGAGCAGGGTCCCTCCCTGGTCTTCACGCTCCTGCTCGCGGTCGCCGTCCTGGGAGCCGCACGACTGATCGGCGTCGGAGGGGTGCTGGCCGTCTTCAGCGCCGGGCTGGCCTACAACTGGACGGTGCGCGAGAGCGAACGCACCCCGCAGCAGAACATCGACGAGGCGGTCAACCGCTACCTGGCCCTGCCCGTGTTCGTGCTGCTGGGCATCGTGCTGCCCTGGCAGGAGTGGGTCGGCTTCGGTCCGGCCGCCCTCGCCTTCGTGTTCGCCGTCCTGCTGCTGCGCCGCCTCCCCTGGGTCATGCTCTGCCGGCGTCCGCTGGGGCTGCGCCCGCGCGGCTCCGCCTTCCTGGGCTGGTTCGGCCCGATGGGTGTCAGCGCGCTCTTCTACGCGGCGCACTCGGCCCACGAGGGCGTGCACGACCCGCGGCTGTTCGCCGCCGTCAGCCTGGCCGTGACCGCCAGCGTGGTGGCGCACGGCGTCACCTCCTCGCCCTTCCGGAAGCTGTACGCGCGCGCCGAGCCGACCGACTCATGACTCCGCCCCGCCGAACAGCTGTTCGGCGGGGCGGAGTGGGGCGGGCGGGTCCGGAGGCCGGCGTCCGAGCCGTGCCGCTACGGGTTCGGGTAGTGGGCCTCGGGCACCCCGACCCGCGCCCAGTCGATGTCCGATCCGAGGTAGAAGCTCGGGTACGTCGGCTGGTTGTAACCGCTCTGCTGTCCGGCCACACCGACCCGGTACTGCGCGTCGTGCATGAGTGTGTACAGCTTGCGGTCGGTCACCTCGGTGCTGGTGAAGATCCGCAGCGCCGTGCTGTCCTCGGTGCGCACGACCATCTCCTCCCGCCAGTCACCGAACGCGTCCGCGACCAGGCCCGGGTTGCCCTTCGTACCGTTGTTGGTCAGGGTCCCCTCGGCGGTGAGCAGGGTCCCCCGGTTCCAGTCCTCGATCCGGGGCGACTGGGTGTGGTCGGGGGTGGCGATGCCCTCGACGAGCTGGGTGGTCATGTCCGCGGACCAGCGGATGCTCATGTTCGTGCCCGGGGTGCTGTCACCCATGAACTCCCCGTCGGCGCTCCACAGGCCCGCCTCGACGTCGTCTCCGGGCGGCATGGAGGACCACGCCTCCAGTCCGGGGCTGTCCGGGTCGATGTCGCCGACCATGCCGCGGCCGGTGTCCGTTCCGGTGTACCCGCCGAAGAGCACCTCGCCGGTGGCGGCGTCGCGCATAGCGAACCCGTAGGGCGCGTGGGTGCCGCCCTCGTGCACCGTCCAGACCTCCAGGCCGTCCCGCCGCGGGTCCAGGTCTCCCACGTGCATGGCGTCACCGTGGCCGAGCTTGACGTACTCCCCCGCGACGTCGCTCTGCGGCGGCCCGTGGTCGTGGGAGGAGTGGAGGAGGGTGCCGTCGTCGTCCACGGTGGCGGAACCGTAGACGATCTCCTGCCGGCCGTCGCCGTCCACGTCGGCCACGCTGAAGGAGTGGAAGCCCTGCCCGGCCAGCGTCCCCGTGTCGGGGTCGGTGCCCGCTCCCCCGTGCGGGGAGGCATCGAAGGGGTTGTCCATGGGCACGTGGCCGCTGTCGGCCAGCCAGCGCCGCTGGAGGCTCTCACCGTCGAAGTCGTAGGCGGCCAGGGCCGAACGCGTGTAGTAGCCCCGGGCGAAGACCGCCGAGGGGGCGGCCCCGTCCAGGTAGGCCACGCCCGAGAGGAGGCGGTCCACCCGGTTGCCGGGCTCGATGCGGGCCATCGCGTAGTCGCCCCACATCAGGCCGTCGTCACCGCGCCCGGGTTCGTAGCGGACGGTGTCCAGCTCCGCGCCGCTCCGGCCGTCGAAGACCGTCAGGTACTCGGGGCCGTGGACGACGAACCCCTCGAAGTCGCGCAGGTCGTTGCGCCCGCTGCGCGCGGGCGCGTACTCGTCGACGAAGTGGTCGGCGAGGTCCTCGGCGTCCTGGCGGCTGAGCGGGTAGTCGTGGCGCGCCTCCTGGCCGAAGGCCTCCTCCAGGGTCGCGGGCCAGTTCCCGGCCTCGACCTCGGGGTGCTCGTGCCAGCCCTGGAACGTCTCGACGAGGTGCTCGTAGTAGTCCTGCGAGCTCATGCGGTAGTCGTCGCCGTGCCCGTACCCGGCCTCGGCGTCCTCCTCGGGCAGGGTGATGTACTCCTCGGAGACCTGACCGTCCTCGCCGAAGGTCAGCGTCCTCGTGCCCGGGGCGGTCTTGAACATCAGCTCGGCCCGGCCGTCGCCGTCGAGGTCGTAGACCACGAACTGGGTGTAGTGCGCGCCCGAGCGGATGTTGACGCCCAGGTCGACGCGGTGCAGGAGTTCGCCCTCCAGCGTGTACGTGTCCACGTACGTGTTGCCGGTGTAGCCCTTCTGGGAGACGTCCTTGGAGTTGGTGGGGTCCCATTTGACGACGAACTCGTAGCGGCCGTCGCCGGTCACGTCGCCCACGCTGACGTCGTTGGCGGTGTACTCGTAGGCCTCGCCCGCCGGGGTGGTCCCGCCCTCGGGCTTGCTCAGGGGCAGTTCGTGGTGGCCCTCGGCCCGGACCGAGGCCTCGCCCTCGGGGCCGGCGCCGGGCCGTCCCCGGGGGACGGGGACGACGCGGTACTCGGAGTCTGCGCTCCCCTTCTCGTCCAGGAAGTTCGTGCTGTCCCTGACCGTCCCGACGACCTTCCCGTCCCGGTACACCCGGAACAGGGGGCCTCGGAGCCCGGACCCGGTGTGGCCGCTGACCTCGGACGCCAGCAGGCGCCAGCTGAGGAAAACGCCTTCCTCGGTTTTGACCGCGATCAGCCCCCGGTCCAGCTGTTCCAGCTGGACGCCGGACTCGGGTCGGGGTTCGGCCACCGCGGTGGCGCCGGGTGCGAGCAGGGCCATGCATACGCCTGCCACCAGTGGACTCGTTCTCAGAAGGGATCGGCGGGGGTTCCTCACGGGCACGCTCCTCATACGGCGGGGGTGGCTCACCCTATAAGGCAAGCGCTTTCCAGCCAAGACCCCCGAAAGCACGGGAAGCGGCGCGAGAAGACGCACCGAGAGCACGCGAAGGACCCCGGGGAGACCGCGGTTCGCGGCGGTCTCCCCGGGGTCCTCGGGGCCCTGTCCGGGTCAGCCCCAGAGACGCCGCTCGGCGTCCTCCCACCGGGCCCGGCCCTCCTGCGGTTCGTAGCGCCGCAGTTCGAAGGAGTCGGCCACGATCCGGCGCAGGTCCGACAGCTCCCCCTCCACCGTGCCGACGGCACGGGCCTGCACCAGCAGGTTGCCCGCGGCGGTGCCCTCGGCCGGACCGGCCACGACCGGCAGGCCGGTGGCTTCGGCGGTCAGTCGGCACAACAGCGTGTTGCGCGCCCCGCCTCCCACCACGTGCACCACCTCGACGTCCCGACCGGACAGTTCGGCGGCCTGGCGCACCGCTCTGCGGTAGGCCAGGGCCAGGGAGTCGATGACGCACCGGGCCAGCTCGGCGTCGCCCTCGGGCGGCCGCTGGCCCGTCTCGGCCGCGTACGCGGCGATCCTCGCGGGCATGTCGCCCGGCGGCAGGAACCGGGGATCGTCCACGTCGACCACGCAGGCGAGCGCCGGCACCCGGGCGGCCCGCTCCAGCAGGTCGGCCAGGTCCACGTCGCGGCCCCGCTCGCGCCAGGTGCGCAGGGACTCCTGCAGAACCCACAGGCCCATGACGTTGCGCAGGTAGCGGACTGTGCCGTCCACGCCGAGCTCGTTGGTGAAGTTGGCGGCCCGGCTCTCCTCGGTGCGCACCGGGGCGTCCAGCTCCACCCCCACCAGCGACCACGTCCCGCACGAGACGTAGGCGAAGTGCGGCGTGGCGGCCGGAACCGCGACCACCGCCGACGCGGTGTCGTGCGAGCCGACCGCCACCAGCGGCGCCCCCGCGGCGCCTCCCACCGACTCACGGGCACGCAGCCGGCCCACGACCGTGCCCGGTTCGACCAGGCGGGAGAGCATGTCGCGCACCGGCACCCCGAAGGGCCCCTCCAGCACGTCCAGGCACTCCTGGGCCCAGTCCCGGGTGCGCGCGTCCACCAGCCCGGTGGTGGACGCGTTGGTCACCTCCCACACCCGCTCCCCCGTCAGCCAGTACCCCAGCAGGTCCGGGATGAGCAGCGCGTCGCGGGCCAACGGCACCAGCTGGGGGTCGTCTGCCGCCGCGGCCAGCTGGAACACCGTGTTGAACCGCTGGACCTGGAGCCCGTTGACGGCGTACATGCGGTCGGCGGGCAGGTACCCGAACACCTCCTCCGGCACACCCTCGGTACGGGCGTCCCGGTAGTGCACCGGGTTGCCGAGCAGGGCCGCGTCGGCGTCGAGCAGTCCGTAGTCCACCGCCCAGGAGTCGATGCCCACCGAGGCCAGGCCCCCGTGGGACTCGGCCGCCGCACGCAGCCCTTCCAGGGCTCCCCGGTACAGGGACAGGACGTCCCAGTGCAGGGTCTCGCGCTCCTGGCTCGGCACGGTCACCGGCGTGTTGGCGAACCGGGCGGCCTCCTCGGTGCGCAGGACGCCGTCGACGAGGCGCCCGGTGATCACCCGGCCGCTGGAGGCACCCAGGTCGATCGCGGCGTGCACCGCCGCCTCCCGCTTCTCGGGCACGGCGCTCACCGCAGGAAGGCGGCGGCCACGCCGCTGTCCACGGGCACGTGCAGTCCGGTGGTGTGCGACAGCTCCCCCGCGGTCAGCGCGAAGACCGCGTTGGCCACGTGCTCGGGCAGCACCTCGCGGCCCAGGAGGGTGCGCTTGGCGTAGAACGCGCCCAGCTCCTCCTCCTTGACCCCGTAGACCTCGGCGCGCTGGGCGCCCCAGCCGCCGGCGAAGATCCCCGAACCCCGGACCACGCCGTCGGGGTTGACGCCGTTGACGCGGATGCCGTGCTCGCCGAGCTCGGCGGCGAGCAGGCGCACCTGGTGGGCCTGGTCGGCCTTGACGGCGGAGTAGGCGATGTTCTTGGGACCGGCGAACACGGCGTTCTTGGAGGCGATGTAGACGATGTCGCCGCCCATGTCCTGGCGGGTCATGATCCGGGCGCTCTCACGGGAGACCAGGAAGGACCCCTTGGCCATGACGTCGTGCTGCAGGTCCCAGTCGCGTTCGGTGGTCTCCAGCAGGGGCTTGGAGATGGACAGCCCGGCGTTGTTGACCACCAGGTCCACGCCGCCGAAGGCCAGGGCGGCCTCGCCCAGGGCCCGGGCGACCGCCTGGCCGTCGCTGACGTCGCAGGCCACGCCCACGGCGACGTCGGCGTTGCCGAGTTCGGCCGCGGCCTCGGCGGCCTTGTCCGCGTCGAGGTCGGACACGACCACGCAGGCGCCCTCGGCCGCCAGGCGGGTGGCGATGGCCTTGCCGATGCCGCTCGCGGCGCCGGTGACGAAGGCGATCCGGCCGGCCAGGGGCTTGGGCTCGGGCAGGCGGGCGAGCTTGGCCTCCTCCAGGGACCAGTACTCGATGCGGAACTTCTCCGACTCCTCGATGGGCCGGTAGGTGGAGACCGCTTCGGCGCCGCGCATCACGTTGACGGCGTTGACGTAGAACTCGCCGGCCACGCGCGCGGTCTTGGCGTCCTTGCCGAAGGAGAACATGCCCACGCCGGGGACCAGGACGATCGCCGGGTCGGCGCCGCGCATGGCGGGGCTGTCGGGCCGGGCGTGGCGCTCGTAGTAGGCGCGGTAGTCGGCCCGGTACTCCTGGTGCAGCTCGCGCAGCCGCTCCACCGCCCGCTCGATCGGGGCGTCGGCGGGCAGGTCGAGCACCATGGGGCGGACCTTGGTGCGCAGGAAGTGGTCGGGGCAGGAGGTGCCCAGCGCGGCCAGGCGGGGGTGCTCGGCGGCGGCGAGGAAGTCCAGGACCGTGTCGCTGTCGGTGAAGTGACCGATCTGCGGGTGGTCGGTGGAGGCCAGGCCGCGGATGACGGGGGCCAGGGCGGCCGCGCGCTCGCGCCGCTCGGCCTCGGGCAGGGCGCCGTAGCCCTCCAGGGCGGGGCCGAAGGGCTCGGGGCGGCCCTTCTCCTCCAAGAAGCGCTCGGCGGTGCGGATGATCTCCAGCGAGTTCGCCTGGCACTGTTCGCTGGTCTCGGCCCAGGCGGTGATGCCGTGGCCGCCCAGGACCGCGCCGATGGCGTCGGGGTTCTCCTCGGCCAGGCGGGCGATGTCCAGGCCGAGCTGGAAACCGGGCCTGCGCCAGGGCACCCAGACCACGCGGTCGCCGAAGCACTCGCGGGTCAGGCGCTCGCCGTCGGCGGCGGTGGCCAGGGCGATGCCGGAGTCGGGGTGCAGGTGGTCCACGTGGGCGGCGCGCACCAGGCCGTGCATGGCGGTGTCGATGGAGGGTGCGGCGCCGCCCTTGCCGAAGAGGCAGTGGTCGAAGGCGGCGACCATCTCGTCCTCGCGCTCCTCGCCGGGGTAGACGTCCACGAGGGCGCGCAGCCGGTCCAGGCGCAGGACGGCCAGGCCGTCCTCGGTGAGGGTGCCCAGGTCGCCGCCGGAGCCCTTGACCCAGAGCAGTTCGACCGGCTGTCCCGTGACGGGGTCGGTGCGGGTGCCGGCGGCCGAGGTGTTGCCGCCCGCGAAGTTGGTGTTGCGCGGATCGGCGCCGAGGGTGTTGCTGCGTTCGACGAGCTGGGCGACGACGGATTCGGACACGGTGCTTCCCTGTTCGGTGTCGTGGTGGTGCTGGGCTGGGTCGTGCTCGTGCGGGGTCACGCGCCCCATCCGGCCTGGGCGCCGCCCTTGCGCTCCTGCGCCACCTTCTCGACGTAGCCGGACGCGGCGTGGGCCGCCATGGGGTCGGGGTGCAGCCCCTGCTCCTCGCGCAGGTCGGCCAGGAGCGGGCGCACGTCGGTGTTGTAGGCGTCCATGAGCACGGCGTTGGCACCCAGTACGTCGCCGGCCTCCTGGGCCCGGGCCAGGGCGTCGGGGTCCACGAGCAGGGCCTTGGCGGTGGCCTCCTGCACGTTCATCACCGAACGGATCTGCCCGGCGATCTTGGGCTCGATGTTGTGGCACTGGTCGAGCATGAACGCGACCTGGGTGTCGGTGGCCATCGCGCCGCCCCGCACCACCTCGTACATGATGCGGAAGAGCTGGAAGGGGTCGGCCGCGCCCACCATCAGGTCGTCGTCGGCGTAGAAGCGCGAGTTGAAGTCGAAGGCTCCGAGCTTCCCGGCGCGCAGGAGGAAGGCGACGATGAACTCGATGTTGGTGTGCGCCGCGTGGTGTCCGGTGTCGACGCACACCACGGCCCGCTCCCCCAGTTCGAGGCAGTGCGCGTAGGCGGTGCCCCAGTCGGGGACGTCGGTGGCGTAGAAGGCCGGTTCGAAGAGCTTGTACTCCAGCTGCAGGCGCTGGTGGGGGGCGAGTCTGTCGTAGACCTCGCGCAGGGCCTCGGCCAGGCGGTCCTGCCGGGACCTCAGGTCGTCCTGGCCGGGGTAGTTGGTGCCGTCGGCGAACCAGAGCTTGAGGTCGCGCGAGCCGGTGGCGTCCATGACGTCGACGCACTCCAGGAGGTGGTCGATGGCCTTGCGCCGCACCCGGGGGTCGGAGTTGGTGACGCTGCCGAGCCTGTAGTCGTCGTCCTGGAAGACGTTGGCGTTGATGGTGCCGATGCCGATGCCCAGGTCGCGCGCGTGGGCGGCCAGGGCGGCGTAGTCGTCCACCCGGTCCCAGGGGATGTGCAGCGCGACGGTGGGGGCCACACCGGTGTGCAGGTGCACCTGGGCCGCGTCGGCGATCTTCTCCCAGGGGTCGCGGGGCACCCCGGGCTGGCCGAACACCTTGAAGCGGGTTCCGGAGTTCCCGAAGGCCCAGGAGGGCAGTTCGATGTGCTGGCGGCGCAGGACGGCAAGGGTGTCGGAGTGCGAGGCCGTGTGCGGTGTGACCACGTTGGGGCTCCGTTCGGCTGGTGCGGGATGGTGGCGCAAGCGGTCATTGAATCGTTTTATTCAACTAGCGCAGAAGTTATCCCGACATCAGGAAGAGTGTCAACAGCCACACCCGAAACCACCACAAGGAGGCAGAGACGATCGCTTACAACGTTTTATTCACCAGCCGAAAGAGCCCACGCCGGCCAGGACGGGCACCGAGGAGCGGCACCGTCGTCAGTAAGCGCTTTCCCATCATCTTCGCGGACCCCCGCCGCCGTTGTCCAGCCGGCCTCCGGCACACGGAGAAGGGCCGGGGCTCCCGCCCCGGCCCTTCCTGGAATCCGAACCCCCGCTACCCGCGCCGGGGCAGGGTCCGGCTGCGGCCCCGGAACTCGGCGACGACGTCCTCGCCCCGGTGGACCGTGACGTCGTAGACGCCGCTGCGCCCGTAGAGCACGCGCTCCACGGCGGTCGCCACCAGCAGGTCGCCCTCCTTGGCGGGGGCCACGAAGGTCACGTCGGCCCCGGAGGCCACCGTCACCCCGCCTCCGTCCAGGTTGCAGGCACAGGCGAAGGCGGTGTCGGCGAGCGTGAACACGAACCCGCCGTGGGCGATGCCGTGGCCGTTGACCATGAGCGGCCCCACGGCCATCTCCACCACCGCGAACCCGTCGCGGGCCTCGACCAGGCGCATGCCCAGGTTCTTGGAGGCCCGGTCGGCCTCGAACATCCGCCACGCCGCCTCGTTGCGCTCCCCGCGTCCCTCGGACGCCCGGCCGCTCACGAGTCGAAGTCCACGGTGACGGCGTCGGTCAGGGGCAGCGCCTGGCAGGCCAGGGCGTACCCGGCCTCGACCTCGGCGGGGGTGAGCGCGTAGTTGCGGCGCATCCTCACCTCACCGCCGCACACCTTGACCCGGCAGGTGCCGCACACGCCGCCCTTGCAGGCGAAGGGCAGGTCGGGGCGGTAGCGCTGGGCGGAGTCCAGGACCGGCACGCCCTGGGGCAGGGTCAACGTGGTGGTGCGGCCGTCCAGGACGACGGTGACCTCGCTGGCCGGACCCTCGACCCCGGGCTCCTCGTGGCGGGCCTGGGGCGGGGGCTCGGCGCCCTCGACGAAGAACAGCTCCTGGTGGATGCGCTCGCCCTCCACACCGTGCCGGGCGAGGACCTCCTGGGCGTCGGTGACCATCCCGTAGGGGCCGCACAGCCACCAGTGGTCGACCGCGTCGGCGGCGACGATCGTGGACAGCAGCGCGTCCAGCTTCGCGCCGTCCAGGCGGCCGCTGAGGAGTTCGGACTCGCGGGGCTCGCGGGAGAGCACGTGGACGAGTTCGAGCCGGGAGCCGAAGGCGTCCTTGAGGTCGGCGAGCTCGTCGGCGAACATCACGGTGTCGCTGCGGCGGTTGCCGTAGAGCAGCGTGACGCGGGAGTCGGTGCGGCGCAGCAGCGACGAGGCCATGGACAGCATCGGCGTGATGCCCGAACCCGCGGCGATCAGCACGTGTCGGGCGGCAGTGCTGAGGTCGGGGCTGAACCGTCCGGTGGGCGGGCCCACCTCGATCTCGTCGCCCGGCTCGACCTCGCGGACCAGCCAGCTGGAGAACAGGCCTCCGGCGACCAGGCGCACGCCCACACGGGGCGCCTCGCCCACGGCCGCGCAGATGGAGTAGCTGCGCCGCTCCTCCGCGCCGTCGACCTCCCGGCGCAGGGTCAGGGACTGCCCCGGGGCGAAGGCGAACTCCTCGGCCAGGTGGTCGGGCACGTCGAAGGTGACGGCGACGGCGTCGTCGCACAGGCGCTCGACGGCGGCCACGCGCAGCCGGTGGAACGCGGCGCGGCCGCGGACCGGGGCGCCGTCGGTCTCGGTGACGGGTGTGGTCACGGTCAGATCTCCTTGACGTGCTCGAACGGTTCGAGGCAGGTCCGGCAGCGGTGGAGCGACTTGCAGGAGGTCGCGCCGAACCGGGACAGTTCCTCGGTGTCGGCCGCGCCGCACAGCGGGCAGCGCGGGACGGTACGGGTGGGCATGAGGGTGAGCGGGATGGGGCCCGCCGGGCGCCTGGGCGCCCCTCCGGGAGGGGAGATGCCGTGCTCGGTGAGCTTGCGCCGGCCCTCGTCGGTGATCCAGTCGGTGGTCCAGGCCGGGGAGAGCGCGGTACGCACCTCCACGTGCTCGAACCCGGCGGCGCGCGCGGCGCGGTCCACGTCCACGCGCATCTCGGCCAGGGCGGGGCAGCCGGAGTAGGTGGGGGTGATCCACACCGCGGCGGTGCCGTCCGCCTCGACCGCGACCTCGCGCAGGATGCCGAGGTCGGCGAGGGTGAGCATGGGCAGCTCGGGGTCGGTGACCGCGGCGGCCGCGGCCCACAGTTTCCGCTCGGCCCCGGTGCTCTGGTCCGTGTCCGTGCCGGCGCCGGTCGTGGTTACCATGTCGCCTCCGGGTGCTCCCGGGCCACGCGCTGGAGCTCCTCCAGCAGCGGGGCGAGTTCACCGGTGTGCCTGCCGTCGCGTCCGGCGACCGCGCCTTCGGGGAAGGGCGCGGGTGCGGGCAGGGTGGCGGCGGTCAGCACCTGGTCGAGGACCCCGTGGACCTCCTCGCGCACCGAGGCCGGGTCCACGCCCACGCCCTGGGCGGCCAGGGAGACCTCCACGGGGTGGGTGGCGAAGAGCTCGCCGGTGTGGGGCCACACGTCGGCGACGGCCGCGCGCATGCGCTCGTTGGAGTAGGGGGTTCCGTCGCCGAGGCGCAGGGACCAGGACACGGCGTACTCGCGGTGGTAGGCCAGTTCGTTGACGGCCTTGGCCGCGATGGCGGACAGCACGGGGTCCGTGCTGTCGGCCAGGCGGGTGAAGACGGCCAGGCGCCAGCTGGAGAGCACGAGCAGCGTGGCGACCGCGCGGGCGAAGTCGCCGCGCGGGACCTCGGTCAGGTGCACGTTGCGGAACTCCGCTGCGGACCGGTGGTAGGCGAAGGCGTCCTCGTCGCGGCCGGTGCCGTCGGCCTGTCCGGCGCGGGCCAGCAGGAGCCGGGCCTGGCCGAGCAGGTCCAGCGCGATGTTGGCCAGGGCCACCTCCTCCTCCAGCTCGGGGGCGTCGGTCACCCACTGGACGAGGCGCTGGGACTGGACGAGGGCGTCGTCGCCGAGCATCTGGCAGTAGGCCGCCAGGTCCGCGCCGTCCACCCCCGCGGGAAGGGTGGTGTCCACGCCCGCGAGCGCCTCGGTGAAGCCGGTGCCGAAGGCCCAACGGGCGTCGCCGTCGTGCTCCTCGGTCAGACCGGTGAAAATGTTCTCGCCACTCATGCTTGTTCCTTGAAGACTCGTGCCGGCCTCTGCCCCGGGACCCGTTCGTTCCCCGGGCCCCCGTCCACCCCTAGATGTGGGGGACGTCCTCGGGGATGGGGTAGAAGGTCGGGTGGCGGTAGACCTTGTCACCGCTGGGCTCGAAGAAGGGGTCCTTCTCGTCGGGGCTGGACGCGGTGATGTCGTCGGCGAGCACGACCCAGATGCTCACACCCTCGTTGCGGCGGGTGTAAAGGTTGCGGGCGTTGTGCAGCGCCATGGTCTCGTCGGGCGCGTGGAGCGAACCGACGTGCACGTGGTTCAGGCCCCGCTTGCCGCGGACGAAGACCTCGTAGAGGGGCCACTCGGGGCGGGCCGGGGTCGCGTTGTCGTTCGTGCTCATACCGCGACCTCCTGGGCGCTCTTGTCCTGCTGCTTCCTGGCGTAGGCGGTGGCGGCCTCGCGGACCCACGCGCCCTTCTCGTGGGCGGCGCGCCTGCGGGTGACACGCTCGGCGTTCTTGGGGCCGTTGCCGGTGATGACCTGCTTGAGCTCGTTCCAGTCGGGCTCGCCGAAGTCGTACTGGCCGCGCTCCTCGTTCCAGGCCAGTTCGGGGTCGGGCAGGGTGACGCCCAGCTTCTCCGCCTGGGGGACGGTCATGTCGACGAACTTCTGGCGCAGGTCGTCGTTGGTGTCGATCTTGATGCCCCAGGTCATGGACTGCTGGGTGTTGGGCGACTCGGCGTCGGGCGGGCCGAACATCATCAGGGACGGCCACCACCAGCGGTCGACGGCGTCCTGGACCATCCTGCGCTGGCCCTCGGTGCCCTCCATCATGCGCATGAGCAGTTCGTAGCCCTGCCGCTGGTGGAAGGACTCCTCCTTGCAGATGCGCACCATGGCGCGGGCGTAGGGGCCGAAGGAGGTGCGGCACAGCGGGACCTGGTTGCAGATCGCGGCGCCGTCGACCAGCCAGCCGATGACGCCGACGTCGGCGTAGCTCAGCGAGGGGTAGTTGAAGATCGAGGAGTACTTCTGGCGGCCCTCGATCAGCCGCTCGGTGAGGTCGCCCCGGTCCACGCCGAGGGTCTCGGCGGCCGCGTACAGGTACAGGCCGTGCCCGGCCTCGTCCTGGACCTTGGCCAGGAGGATGGCCTTGCGGCGCAGGCTGGGCGCGGTCGCGATCCAGTCGCCCTCGGGCTGCATGCCGATGATCTCCGAGTGCGCGTGCTGGGAGATCTGGCGGATGAGGGTCCTGCGGTAGGCCTTGGGCATCCAGTCGCGCGGCTCGATGCGCTGGTTGGCGGCGATCCGGGCGTCGAAGTCCGCCTGGAGAGCCTCGTCGGCGCCGGGGGGCGCTTCCTGGGCCGTGGTCGGCATTGATCTTTCCCCATTCATAACCGAACGTTCGGTCAGTAATTAGTATCCCCGGATCCGGGCGCCCGACGCAAGTCCCCGGGCGCCCGAATCCGAGCAGGTCACCGAGTCGGCGCCGAGACGGTCCCGATGAGGGCCGCCGGGGTGCCGACCGGAAGCCGGCTTGTGGCGGGCCGCC
>NZ_ANBA01000022.1 GCF_000341085.1 Nocardiopsis ganjiahuensis DSM 45031
CTGCCCGCCCTCCGCCGGTATCCGGCTCCTACTGGCCGGTGAAGGTCGGCTTCTGCTTGTTCAGGAAGGCCTTGACCGCACCGACGTGGTCGGCGGTCCCGCCGAGCTGGTTCTGGAGCTCGGCCTCCTCCTCCAGCAGCTCGGGCAGGTCCAGCCCGCCCTCGGCCGCCGAGCGCACCTCGCTCTTGGCGGCCACGAACGCCGCTGTGGGGCCCGAGGCCAGCTGGGCGGCGACCTCGCGGGCGCGCGCCTCCCAGCCCTCGTCGGCCACGACCTCGGTGACCAGGCCCAGCTCCAGCGCGCGGTCGGCGCCGAACACCGTGGCCAGCAGCATCAGCTCCATGGCGCGCGCCTGGCCCAGCGAGCGCACCAGCCGGTAGGCCAGACCCGAGTCCGAGGCCAGGCCGATCCCGGTGAACGCCGTGCCGAACTTGGCCCTGCGCGCGGCCACGCGCACGTCACCGGCGAGGGCCAGGCCCAGGCCGGCGCCCACGCAGGCACCGCCGATCCCGACCACCACGGGGACCTGGATCGACTCCAGGGCCAGCACGATCTTGTTGTAGTGCTCGCGTACCGTGGTCAGCGCCTGCTCGGGCGCCTCCTCCTGGATCCTCGCGTGCTCGGCCAGGTCCTGGCCCACGCAGAAGGCCTTGTCCGAACCCAGGAACAGCACCGCGCGGGCAGTGGTGGACTCACTGGCCCGGCCCACCGCCGCCAGCAGTTCCTCCTTGACCTGCCGGGTCAGTGCCGGCCGGTTGAGCCGCACCGTGGCGACCCCGTCGACCTCGCTGAACTCCGCAGCCTTCTCTTCGCTCACGCCTTGTCTCCCTTGTCCCAGATGTGGAAGCCCTCGCCGCTCTTGCGGCCGAGTTTGCCCTCGGCGACCTTACGGCGCAGGAGCTCGGGCGGCGAGAACCGGTCCCCCAGTTCCGTGGCCAGGTACTCGGCGATGGCCAGGCGCACGTCGAGTCCGACCAGGTCGGTGAGCTTGAGCGGGCCCATCGGGTGCCGGTAGCCGAGCTCCATGGCGGTGTCGATGTCGGCGGGCGAGGCCACGCCCTCCTCGACCATGCGGATGGCCTCCAGGCCCAGCATGACACCGAGGCGGCTGGTGGCGAAGCCGGGAGCGTCCCGGACCACGATCTCGGTCTTGCCCAGGGCCGAGACCCAGCCGCGCACCGACTCCAGGACGGCGGGGTCGGTCTCGGGTGCGGTCACGATCTCCACGAGCTTGGAGGCGGGGACCGGGTTGAAGAAGTGGGTGCCGATGAAGCGGCCGGGGCGCTTGAGCGCGGCGGCCAGCTCGGTGACCGACAGCGAGCTGGTGTTGGAGGCCAGGACCGTGTCCTCGCCGACCGCGGCCTCGGCGGCGGTGAGCACCGCGATCTTCAGCTCGGGCCGCTCCGGGACGGCCTCCACGACCAGCCCCGTGTCGGCCGGGACGGCCGCGGCGTCGGTGACGCTGCTCAGCCGGGCCAGGTAGGCGGCGGGTTCGGCGTCGATCTTGCCGCGATCGCGGGCCTTGTCCAGCCCTGCGGCGACCCGGCCGCGACCGGCCTCGGCCGCCTCCTCGGTGGCCTCGACCAGCACCACGCCCGCCCCGGCCATCAGGAACTGCTGGACGATACCGGCGCCCATGGTGCCGCCGCCGATGACGGCGACGGTGTCGGGAACGCCCTGCGGGATGATCTCGGTCAACGCTTCTTCCTCTCCAGGAAACGGGTCATGCGATCGTGCTTGTCGGCGCTCTCGAACAGCACCGCCTGCGTGAGGTCGTCGGCCAGCGGGTGCACCCCGTCGGCGTCCAGGACCAGCTTGGTCATGCGCAGCGCCGCCGCGGAGGAGGCGGCCATGCGGTCCAGCAGGCCGTGCGCGCGCTCGCGCAGCTCCTCGGAGGGGACGATCTCCGCGACCAGGCCGTGGCGCAGCGCGGCCTCGGCGTCCAGTCTGAACCCGCCGAGCAGCACCTGCTTGGCGACCGAGGTCCCCACCAGCTCCTTCAGGCGCCAGCAGGCACCGGCCCCGGCGATGATGCCCAGGCCCGGCTCGGGCTGGGCGAACACGGCGGTGGGAGTGGCGATCCGGATGTCACAGGCGTAGGACAGCTCGGCGCCGCCGCCCAGCGCGAACCCGTCGACCGCGGCCACGGTGGGCGCCTGCAGGCGGTGCAGCCGCTCGAACAGGCGGCTGTTGATCCCGGCCAGGGCCTCCTCGCGGCCGCGTTCGCGCAGCTCGGAGATGTCGGCGCCGCCGGCGAACACGGTGCCGTGCCCGGTCAGCAGCAGCGGCTTGGGGTCGGCCTCGATCCGCGCGCACACCTCGTGCAGTTCGGAGATCATGAGGCCGTTGATGGCGTTGCGGGCCTCCGGGCGGTGCAGCTCCACCACCACGCGGTCCTCACGCCACTCGACGTGGAGCGTCTCGAATTCCATGGCTTCTGCGTTCCGGGTCTCGGGGTCGGGGTTCTCGGGGTGCCGGCTCACGGGCGCTCCACCAGGAGCGCGGTGCCCTGGCCGACGCCCACGCACAGGGTGGCCAGGCCGCGCCGGGCGTCCTCGCGCTCCATGCGGTTCATCAGCGTGACGACCAGGCGGGCCCCGGAGGAGCCGAGCGGGTGGCCCAGGGCGATCGCGCCGCCGTCGGTGTTGACCCGGGACTCGTCCAGGCCGAGCCGGCGCAGCACGCCCAGGGACTGGGCGGCGAAGGCCTCGTTGAGCTCGACGGCGCCGACCTCGTCGAGCTTCCACCCGGCGCGGTCGAGGGCCTTCCGGGTGGCGGGGACCGGACCCAGGCCCATGAGCTGCGGGTCCACCCCCGCGGAGGCGGAGGCGACGACGCGGGCGCGCGGGGTGAGGTCGTACTTGCGCACCGCCTCGGCACTGGCCAGGACCAGGGCGGAGGCGCCGTCGGAGAGCGAGGAGGAGTTCCCAGCGGTGACGATCCCGCCCTGGCGGAAGACCGGGCGGAGCTTGCCCAGGCTCTCCATGGTGGAGCCGGGGCGCGGACCCTCGTCCTCGGTGACCTCGTGGGTCCGGCCCTTGCGGCCGTGGACGGTGACGGGGACGATCTCGTCGGCGAAGCGCCCGGCCCCGGCCGCGGCGACGGCGCGCTCGTGGCTGCGCAGCGCGAAGGCGTCGCACTCCTCGCGGGTGAGGCCCTCCAGGCGCGCGACCTCCTCCGCGGTCTCGCCCATCGACAGGGTGTAGCGCAGCTCCTCGGGGGAGGCGTCCGCGGAGACCTGGGCGTCGAACTCGGCGAAGCGCGGGTTGGTGAAGCGCCAGCCCAGGGAGGTGTCGGCGACCTCGCCCGGCTTGGCCCAGGGGGTGGCGGGCTTGGCCATCACCCAGGGGGCGCGGGTCATCGACTCCACGCCGCCGGCGACGACCACGTCGGCCTCGCCTGCGCGGATGGCCTGCGCGGCCGAGGCGACGGCGGTCAGGCCGCTGGCGCACAGCCGGTTGACGGTGTAACCGGGGACCCTGGGGTCGAGCCCGGCCAGGAGGGCGGCCATCCGGGCCACGTTGCGGTTGTCCTCGCCGGCCTGGTTGGCGGCGCCGAGAACGACCTCGTCGACGGCCTCACCGGGGACACCGGAGCGGCGGACCACCTCGGACACGACCCGGGCTGCGAGGTCGTCGGGGCGGACGGCCGCGAGGGCGCCCCCGTAACGGCCCTGAGGGGTGCGCACCCCGTCGACCACGTAGACGTCGCTCACGAACGGCCTCCCATGCTGACTACGGTGGCGTGTGCCACCGTGCTGTGTGAACTCATCGACACGTCTCCTTGACACGGCAGGTCGGAGACTGAATTAATGCATTAGTAACCGAACGTTCGGTCAGTAAGCAAGTCGGCCCCCTCGGCTGACCGGCGTAAGACCCACCTCAGCGCGGTCGAACCGCCCCTCGCTTCAGGCGTCCGCAGCCTGGCGAACACCGCGCACAGTACCCGGAGAGGCCCATGGCAAGCCAGGACACCACCACGCAGACGGCCGGTACCGCCCCCCGGCAGCGTCTCGGACAGGCCCCCGCACCCGAGTCCCTGGACGCGGCCGAGCGCCTGAGTGTCGACGAACTGCGCGCCCTGCAGCTCGAGCGCCTGCGCTGGACCCTGGAGCACGCCTACACGAACGTGCCCCTGTACAAGCACAAGTTCGACGAGGCCGGCGTGCGGCCCGAGGACCTGAAGACCCTCGAGGACCTCGCCCTCTTCCCCCACACCACCAAGGCCGATCTGCGGGACAACTACCCCTTCGGGATGTTCGCGGTCCCCCAGGAGCAGGTCAGCCGGATCCACGCCTCCAGCGGCACCACCGGCAAGCCCACCGTGGTCGGCTACACGCGTGAGGACATCGACACCTGGGCCACCGTCGTGGCCCGGTCGATCCGCGCCGCGGGCGGCCGCCCCGGCCACAAGGTGCACGTCTCCTACGGCTACGGCCTGTTCACCGGCGGCCTCGGCGCCCACTACGGCGCCGAGAAGCTCGGCTGCACGGTCATCCCCGCCTCCGGCGGCCAGACCGCCAAACAGGTCCAGCTCATCCAGGACTTCCGGCCCGAGATCATCATGGTCACCCCCAGCTACATGCTGACCCTGATGGACGAGTTCGAGCGCCAGGGCATCGACCCGCGCACGACCTCGCTCAAGATCGGGATCTTCGGCGCCGAGCCCTGGACCGAGAAGATGCGCCTGGAGATCGAGGAGCGCTTCGACATCAACGCCGTGGACATCTACGGCCTCTCCGAGGTCATGGGTCCGGGCGTGGCCAACGAGTGCGTGGAGACCAAGGACGGCCTGCACGTGTGGGAGGACCACTTCTACCCCGAGGTGCTCGACCCCGTCACCCAGGACGTGCTGCCCGACGGCGAGAACGGTGAGCTGGTCTTCACCTCGCTGACCAAGCAGGCCATGCCGATCATCCGTTACCGCACCCGCGACCTGACCACCCTGCGCCCGGGCACCGCCCGCCCCATGCGCCGCATGGACAAGGTCACCGGCCGCAGCGACGACATGATCATCCTGCGCGGGGTCAACGTCTTCCCGACCCAGATCGAGGAGATCGTGCTGGGCCTGGACGGGCTCGCCCCGCACTTCCAGCTCGTGCTCAGCAAGGAGGGCCGCCTGGACCGCATGGCCGTGCGCGTCGAGGCCGCCCCCGACTGCACCGCCGACCGCCGCCTGGCCCTGAGCCGGGAGATCACCGCGACGGTCAAGGACCGGGTCGGCGTGAGCGTGACCGTGGACGTCGTCGACCCCGAGCAGATCGAGCGCTCCGTCGGCAAGTTCCGCCGCATCATCGACCAGCGCCCCAAGGGGTAGCCCCGAACGGTCCCCGGGGCCCCGGGCCCGGCGCGCGGCAGTCACGGCGCGTCGAGCCCGGGGCCTTCGTGCGTCCCGGGGCCCTCAGGCCGTGGCGGCGCGGTAGTCCCGGGGGCTGACCCCCAGAAGGCTCGCGAAGACCGCCGAGAACGCCGCCGGGCTCTCGTAGCCCAGGTCGGCGGCGACCCTGGCGACCGCCTCACCCCGGGACAGCGCGGGCAGGGAGCGCAGTACACAGGCCCGCTGACGCCAGCGGGCGAACCCCGTCCCGGTCTCGGACCGGAAGAGCCGGTTCGCCGTGCGCTCGCTGACGTGCAGCCGCCCGGCCCAGCGGGCGAGCGGGTCGTGGACGTGGGGTGCTTCCAGGAACTCCTCGCACAGGGCGCGCAGCCCCTCGTGGCGCGGCAGCGGCAGGTCCAGCGGCAGCGCCGCCAGCCCGCGGAGTTCGTGGAGGAGCAGTTCGACCAGCGCGGCGTCGCGCCCGTGCCGGTCGTGGCGGGGATCGATGTCCACCGCCGCGAGCAGCAGCTCGCGCAGCAGCGGTGACACCTCCACCACCTGGCAGCGGGCCGGGAACCAGGGCACCGCGGCCGGTTCGACGTACAGGCTGCGGGTGCTCACCCCCTCCATCGTCACCTGGTGCTCGGTCCCGGCGGGGACGAGCACCGCCCGCTGCGGGGGCACCGTCCACGCACCGTCGTCGGTGACCACCCTCATCACCCCCGTGGCCCCGTACAGGAACTGGGCGCGCCGGTGCCGGTGCCTGGCCAGCACGAACCCGGGCGGGTAGTCGGTGCCGATCGCCAGGACCGGCCGGTCGATGTGGTCCACCTCGGCCACGGGGACGTTGCGCACGGGAACCGACGCTACCGTGTCCGCTGCGCGATCGTTCGTGTCCTTTCACCGAATGCGCGCCACGGGCCCGCGTCCCTACCGTGGTGCGGGTGCTCTCCTCGATCCTCACCCTCCTGGCCCTGGGCTGCCTGACCGGGGTCACCACGGTCGTGTTCGGCTTCGGCGGCGGTTTCGTCACCGTCCCGGTCGTCTACGCCTTCACCCTGGCCCGGGCCGAACCGGGCGTGGACGCCATGGCGGTGGCCGTGGCGACCTCCACCGCCGTGATGGTGGTCAACTCCGTGAGCGCCACCTGGGCCCAGTACCGGTCCGGGCGCCTGCGCCGCGTCCACCTGTGGCCCCTGGCCCTGTACATCGGGCTGGGCTCCGCCGCGGGCGCGCTGGTGGCCACGGCCGCGGGCGGCTCGGTCCAGTACGCGCTGTTCGTGGTCTACCTGGTGGTGACCATCGCCGACAGCCTGCTGCGCAAGGGGTTCCTCACCCGCTCCCCCGGCGCCGCGCCCGGGCCGCCGCGCCCCGGCACCACCCGTGTCGTCGGGCTGGGCATCGGGGCCGTCACCGGTTTCCTGGGCGTGGGCGGCAGTGTCATGACCGTTCCGCTGCTGCGCCGCCGCGGGCTGCCCATGGGTGAGGCCACCGCGATGGCCAACCCGCTCACGGTGCCGGTCGCGCTGGCCGGAACCCTGGTCTACGCACTGTGGGGCACCGGCGGGGCCGGGGCCGACCAGGGCCACCTGGGTTCGGTGGACCTGGTGGCCGGGGCCCTGCTGCTGGCCGGCTCGCTGCCCACCATCGCCCTGGTCCGCCGGTACGCGGGCCGCATTCCCGACCGCGCCCACGCCGTGTCCTACGTCGTGCTGCTGACCGTGGTGCTGGCGGTGTTCCTCCTGCTGCCCTGACCAGGCGGCTCCGGGGCCGGCCGCGGTCAGGCGGACCGCTGCTGGTCCAGCCCGTCCAGCCACGCGCGGACCCGGTCGTTGTGCTCGCCCAGGCGGGGCGGCGGCAGGTGGTTCCCGGTGGCGGGCGGCAGGTCCTCGCCGCCGGCGTGCGGGGCGAAGCGCAGGGCCGAACCGGGCAGCTCCACGCGGCCCAGCACGGGGTGGTCCACCTCCAGGACCAGACCCTGGGAACGGGTCTGCTCCCACTCGTAGACCTGGTCGATGGTGCGCACCGCGCCGCACGGGACGCCGACGCCGCCGAGCCTGTCCAGCCACTCGTCGCGGGTGGCCCCCTTCAGCACCGCCTCGACCTCGGCCACCAGCTCCGCGCGGTGCCGGACCCGGGAGGCGTTGTCACAGAAGCGGGGGTCGGCCGCGTCCAGTCCGAGCACTCCCGCGAACTTGGACCACTGGGCCTCACCGCCGACCGCCACCTGCAGCACCCCGTCGGAGCAGGCGAAAGCGCCGTAGGGCGAGATGGAGGGGTGGTGGTTGCCCATGGCCTCGGGCACCTCGCCCGCCACCGTCCAACGGGTGCCCTGGAAGGCGTGCACGCCCACGATGGAGGACAGCAGCGAGGTGCGCACCACCCGGCCGCGGCCGGTGCGTTCGCGTTCCACCAGGGCGGCCAGCACACCCTGGGCGCCGTTCATCCCGGCCAGCACGTCACCGATGGCCACCCCGACCTTCGTGGGCTCCTGCGGGCCGGGGCCGGTCAGGCTCATCAGGCCGGCCTCGCCCTGGGCGATCTGGTCGTACCCGGCCCGCCCGCCCTCGGGGCCGTCGTGGCCGAACCCGCTGATGGAGCACACCACCAGGCGCGGGTTGAGCTCGCCCAGACGCTCGGTGGAGAAGCCCAGCCGGTCCAGCACCCCGGGGCGGAAGTTCTCCACCAGCACGTCGGCCGCGCGCACCAGCCTGGTGAGCTGCTCGACCCCGTCGGGGGACTTCAGGTCCAGCTCCAGGGACTCCTTGTTGCGGTTGCAGGACAGGAAGTAGGAGCTGATCGGCTCCTCCTCCGGCCCGACGAAGGGCGGGCCCCAACCGCGGGTCTCGTCGCCGCCCCCGGGCTGTTCGACCTTGATCACCCGTGCGCCGAGGTCGCCCAGCAGCATCGCGGTGTGCGGACCCGCCAGGGCCCGGGACAGGTCGACGACGACGGTCCCCTTGAGTGGTCCTTCCGTGCGCTCCACGTACTTCTCCTGTGGTCTCGGGTGCTGGGCCGCGGGGCGGGCGCCGCCGCGGCAGGTGGGGGTTCGGACTGTGCGTCCGGTGAGGGCTTGGACGGTGAGGGCTTGGACGGTGCGGGCTCAGCCGGGCAGACCGAGCTTGCGGTAGCGGGCCCGGCGTTCGGCCAGCCTGCGCTCGTCGGGGCAGGCGACCAGGTCGGCGAGTTCGTGGTTCAGGGCCCGGCCGACCCTGAGGCAGAAGGCCTCGGGCTCCTCGGCGGCGACGTCGAGTTCGGGCACGACGCGGTCGACGATCCCCCGGGCCCGCAGTGCGGACGAGGCCACGCCCTGCTGCTCGGCGAGTTCGCCGGCCCGGTCGGTGGTGCGGTGCACGATGGCGCTGGCCCCCTCCGGGGGCAGGGGGGAGAGCCAGGAGTTCTGGGCGCACAGCACGCGGTCGGCCGGGGTCAGGGCGAGGGCGGCGCCGCCGGTGCCCTGGCCGAGCAGGACCGAGACGGTGGGCACCGGCAGGGTCACCAGTTCGGTCAGGCAGCGGGCGATCTGTCCGGCCACGCCCTGTTCCTCCGCCTCCTGCGAGAGTGCGGCGCCGGGGGTGTCCACGACCGTGACCAGGGGCAGGCCGAGTTCGGCGGCCAGGCGTATCCCGCGTCGGGCCACTCTCAGGGCGGCCGGGCCCAGGGCGTGGCCGGGGCCCTGGCGGTCGCGGTCCTGGCCCAGCAGGACACAGGGCAGGTCGTCGAAGCGGGCCAGGGCGAGCAGCATCGCGGGGTCGGTCTCGCCCTCGCCGCTGCCGCTCAGGTGTACGACGTCGGTGGCCGTGTGGCGCAGCAGGGCCCGCACGCCGGGGCGTTCGGGGCGCCGTGAGCGGGTCACCGCGGTCCAGGCGGGGGTGTCCTCGACCGGTTCGGCCGGGGCGGGGACGGGAGCGGGGCCGGAGGGCTGAGCGGCGCCGGTGCCGTGGGTCCGGGCGGTGCCGGGGCGCCCGGACAGGAGGCCGAGCACCCGATCGAGGAGCCCGGCCAGGTCCCCGGGGGCCACGACGGCGTCCACCAGGCCGTGGTCGAGGAGGTTCTCGGCCCGCTGGACGCCTTCGGGCAGGTCGACGCCGTCCAGGATCCGGTGGACGCGGGGGCCGAGGAAGCCGACGAGGGCGCCGGGCTCGGCGGCGGTGATGTGGCCGAGTGAGCCCCAGGAGGCCAGGACCCCGCCGGTGGTGGGGTGGCGCAGGTAGACGAGGTAGGGCAGCCCCGCTCGCTTGTGGGCGTCCACGGCCACCGCGATCTTGGCCATGGCCACGAAGGCGACGGTGCCCTCCTGCATGCGGGTGCCGCCGGAGGCCGGGGCCACGAGCAGCGGCAGTCCCTCCGCGGTGGCCCGCTCCACGGCGACGGCCAGGCGCTCGGCCGCGGCGGTCCCGACCGATCCGGCCAGGAAGGCGAACTCCCCCACGGCCACGGCCACGCGTCGGCCCCGCAGGAGGCCCTCCCCGGTCAGGATCGCCTCGTCGCATCCGCTCTCCCGGCGGGCGCGGTCGAGTTCGGCGGCGTAGGCGCGGTCGGGGAGGACGTCGACGGGGGGTGTGTCCCAGGTGCGGAAGGTTCCGCTGTCGAGGGTGCTGTCGAGGAGTGCGCGGGCACCGGGCCGGACGGCCATGTCAAAACCTCCGGAGATTGGAGCAGTGGCTAGGCCACTAGGCCTATTCCTCAGAATGGCACACGCCTCCGGCTTTGGGAACCCCGCGTCCGGACGGCGCACCCACGCCCCCGCGCCACGCCTGCCGGGGGCGCCCCGGTCGGCGGAACCCGCCGGAGTCGACCGCACGGAAGCGCGCGGACTACCCTGGAGGCCTGCCTCGACAACACCGAAGGAGCTCGTGCGCGTGCCTTCCAAGCCCCACCCCCGGCCACCGGTACGGCCTCGGCTTTACGAGCAGCTGGTGGAACGCCTGGTGGAGTACATGGGCGAAGCCGGGCTGACCCCCGGGGACCGGCTGCCCGCCGAACGCGAGCTCGCCGCCTCACTCGGCGTCAGCAGGGCCACGCTGAGCCAGGCGCTGGTCGCCCTGGAGGTACAGGGCGTCATCGACGTGCGCCACGGTGACGGTGCGATCGTGCGCCAGACCACGTCCGAACAGGGCGTGCTGGCGCTGCTCAGGGACCGCGCCAACCGGCGCGCGGAGATCATCGAGGCCCGGCAGGCGCTGGAGGTCAAGCTGGCCGAGCTGGCCGCCGAACGCCGCACCGACGAGGACCTGGCCGCCATCGACGACGCCCTGGAGCTGATGCGCACCGAACTGCGCGAGGGCGAGCGCGGGGTGAGGGGCGACGAGCGCTTCCACACCGCCATCACCCGGGCGGCCCGCTCCCGCCTGCTGAGCCGGATGATGGGCGAACTCGCCCCGATGATCCGCGAGACCCGCCTGGAGTCGCTCTCCCAGCCCGACCGCCCCAAGGCATCGCTCTCCGGCCACGAGAGCATCGCCTCGGCCATCCGCCTGGGCGACGCCGACATGGCCGCCGAGGCCATGCGCCGCCACCTCCGGCTGGTCTCCCAGGTCGAGGACGTCTCCGCCCAGCGCGCCGTCGACTGAGCGCGCCGTCGACTGAGCGCGCCGCCGACCGGGCGCGCGGTCGGACGGGCGCGCCAACGGCCGAGCCGCACCACCGGACGGGGGCGCCGTCGGCCCCATGCACGCGGGCCGGTGCGGGAACCCCCGCACCGGCCCGCCGCCCCGCCTTCCGTGGCTGGGAGGACGGTGTCCTGCCGACCGTGGACCCGACCGTCACAGCAGGCCGGGAACGACCAGCACCCCCCAGGCGACCAGGGGGCCCAGGACCACCACGACGGCGCTGTAGACCAGGATCTGCCGGTAGAAGCGGTCCGGGTCCACCCCCGTGGCGTTGGCCAGGACCAGGGCGCCGTTGGTGGAGAAGGGGCTGACGTCGACGATGGTCGAGGAGACCGCCAGGGCGACGATGACCCCGGTCGCGCTCACCTCGCCCATGAGCAGGAACGGCACCGCCAGCGGGATCGTGGCCCCCAGGATGGCGGTGGAGGAGGCGAAGGCGGAGACGATCCCGCCGATGTAGCACAGCACCAGCGCCACCAGCAGGGCGGCGCCCAGCCCTGCGGCGGCCAGGCCGACGTACTCGATGGTTCCCGCGCTCTCCATCACGCCCACGAACGTGAGCATGCCGGTGATGAGCAGCACGGTGGACCAGCTGATCTGGGAGACCGCGCCCTTCTGGGCCTTGGGCGAGATCAGCGCCAGGACGACGGTGACGGTGATCGCCACGAAGCCCACGTCCAGGCCGAAGCCCAGGGCCAGGACGCCCAGGGCGAGGATCCCCAGCAGGGTGGCGATCTGCTCGAAGGTGACCCGCGAGGTGCTCACGGCGTCCGCGTCCGCGGCCCCGGACCCGCCGGAGGAACCGGAGGGGCCGGAGGGGCCGGTGGCCACCGCCACGTCGCCGCCCTTGCCGGCGTAACCGGAGGACCCGCCGGAGGCGACGGTGGCCTCCTCGAACTGGCTGGTCCTGATCCCGGCCAGGCGGTGGCCGCCCAGGGCGAAGAAGAGCGCCAGGGAGATCAGCAGGTTGAAGACGAGGCTGCCGAGGAACAGCGTGACGGGTGAGACGGCCAAGCCGTTGTCGGCGACGATCGTGTTGACCGTGACCCCGTAGACGCTGGCCGGCGAGAAGCCGCCGCCCTGGGCCCCGTGGATCACCATCATGCCCATCATCAGCGGACTGATGCGGTACTTGGCGGCGAAGCCCAGCGCGATGGGGGCGACGATGGCCACGGCCGCCGGGCTGAGGGCGCCCACGGAGGTGAGCAGGGCGGTGATCCCGAACATCACCCACGGGATGGCGATGACGTGGCCGCCGACCAGCCGGGTGGCGCCCCTGACCATGAGGTCGACGGTGCCGTTGTTCTTGGCGATGGCGAACAGGTACGTGACGCCGACCAGGGTGAGGAACAGGTCGGCGGGGAAGCCGCCGAGGATCGCCCCCGTGTCCATGGACAGGGCGAGGACACCGACGAGGAAGGCCGCGACGAAGGCCAGGGCGCCGATGTTGATGGGGAAAATTGTGGCGACGACAAACATCGCCAGAAGCACCAGAATGGTGAGGAGCTGGGGAGACATGACCGACCGATCGCACTTCCGAGGGGGTTTGTGACGCAGCTCATGCTGCTGATTGGCCTAGCCAATATGCCAGTGATCCACTTGTCAACCCCACGAAACACCACCGACACCACACCGATGCCGCGCCCCGCCTCCACGAGGACACCGCGCAGGCTTCGCACCGACTTGTGCATCTGACCAACCCCGCGGGGTGAAACCGCTGCGAATCGTCATTGAGCCCGCGGACACACGGGCCGCAACCTGGGAGGCGACCGGACCACACCCTCCTGGAGCCCCGCCCGCATGCTCGACCTCAAGCTCAC
Source organism: Nocardiopsis ganjiahuensis DSM 45031 (assembly GCF_000341085.1). GTDB lineage: Bacteria > Actinomycetota > Actinomycetes > Streptosporangiales > Streptosporangiaceae > Nocardiopsis > Nocardiopsis ganjiahuensis. The sequence continues at coordinate 12,749 of NZ_ANBA01000022.1, forward strand.
CCGCGCGCGCGTGCGCACCCTCGACGACGCCCGCCCCCGCGCCACCACCGTGGGCATCGTCAACGGCCGGATCCTCGGCCTCGACGACGACGTCGCCGACCTGCCCGCACGGACGGTGGTCGACTGCCAGGGCGCCGCCGTCGTCCCCGGTTTCTCCGACGCCCACAACCACATGGCCTGGTTCGGGCAGTCCCTCTCCGAGCTCCCCCTCCAGGACGCCGCCACCCTGGACGGGCTCTACGACGCGGTCGCCGCCAAGGCCCGCGACCTGCCCGAGGACGCCTGGATCGTGGGATCGGGCTACGACGACACCGTGCTCGGCGCCCACCCCGACCGCCACGCCCTGGACCGCGCCGGGGGCGGTCGCCCCGTCTGGCTCAAACACCGTTCCGGACACATGTGCGCGGTCAACAGCACCGTCCTGCGCCTCAGCGGCGCCGAGCACGCACCCGACCCCGAGGGCGGCGTGATCGTCCGCGACCACCGCGGCGACGCCACCGGACTGCTCCAGGAACGCGCCCAGGAACTGGTCACCGGCCTGGTCATGCCCTACTCCGTCAACGAACTCGCCGAGGCCCTCGGCCGCGCCTCCCGCGTCTACGCCGCCGAAGGGCTCACCCACGTGGTCGAGGCGGGCATCGGCCGGGGCCTGGTCGGCCGCTCCCCCGTGGAGGCCGCCGCCTACCAGCGCGCCCGCGACCTGGGCACCCTGCTCCCCCGGGTGGAGCTCATGGTGGCCGCCGACAACCTGCACGCTCTGGGCGCCCACCCCGACGACGCCGTCGAAACCGGTATCGACCTGGGCCTGCGCACCGGATTCGGTGACGACCGGCTGCGCCTGGGCCCGATGAAGATCTGGCTGGACGGGTCCCTCATCGGCCGCACCGCAGCCGTCACCGAACCCCTGTGCGGGCACGGCCACGGCGTCTACCAGAACCCGCCCGGGCAGATGCGCGCCCTGGTGGTGGCCGCCCACCGGGCCGGCTGGCGCGTGGCCGCCCACGCCATCGGCGACGACGCGATCGACCTCGCCCTGGACGCCTTCGAGGAGGCCCAGCGCGTCCACCCCCGCCCCGACGCGCGCCACCGCATCGAACACGCCGGGGTCGTCCGCCCCGACCAGCTGCCCCGCATCGCCGCCCTGGGCGCGGTTCCGGTCCCCCAACCCCGCTTCCTGCACGCCCTCGGCGACGCCATGGCCGCCTCGCTGGGCCCGGACCGCGTCGCCTGGCTCTACCGCCACCGCTCCTTCCTCGACCACGGCATCCGCGTCCCGGGCAGCTCCGACCGCCCGGTCGCCCCCGGGGCCCCGCTCCTGGGCATGGAGTCGATGGTCGAGCGCACCAGCTCCGGAGGCGCCGTCCTGGCCCCCGACGAGCGCGTCACCGCCGAGCAGGCCCTGCGCGCCTACACCCTGGACGCCGCCTGGGCCGGCCACGACGAACACGAGCGCGGCAGCGTCACCCCCGGAAAGCTCGCCGATCTCGTGGTCCTGGACCGCGACCCGGTCGACACCGCGGACCGGGGCATCGGCTCGGTCCGGGTGCTGGCGACCCTGGTCGGCGGCAGGGCCGTCCACGGCGCCGAAGCGCTCGGCCTGGCGGTCCCGGACACCGTGCCGCACAGCACCTGACCTTCCGCGGCCTCCGCTGCCACCGGCGCCCGCGTCTTCCGGAGCGGCTGTGCACATGACCGGACGCGGGGCCGCGCACCCGCTCCGACGTGGCACCATCGACGCATACACGCATGCTTCGGAGGGGGTGCCATGGCGGAACCGGAACCGGGCCCGGGGCGGGGCGGGCCCCCGTCCTGGCCCAGGACCCTCGAACTCCTGGCCGGGGACCGCGACCAGCTGGTCGCGGACTTCTTCGAGCGCCTGGAAGCGCTGGGGCGCTACGACGACGGCGTCATCCCCGACGACGACCTGCGCCAGACCGCCCAGGACACCTTCGACCTGCTCACCCACCGGATCGCCGGGCTCCCCCTGCCCGCACACCTGCGCGACCTGCCCACCCGGCTCGGGGTGCGGCGGGCCCGCCAGGGGGTGGCCCGTGAGGACCTGCTGGAGGCGGTGCGCCTGAACTTCCGGGTGCTGTGGGCCGGGCTGCTGCGCGCCGGGGGCGACGACGCCGCACCCGTGCTCGTGACGCACGTCGAGGAGGTCCTGGCGGCGGTCGAACAGCACATCAGCGACGTCCAGGCCGCCTTCCTCGAGGAACGGGCGCTGTTGGAGCGCGACTCCCGGGCCGCTGCGGCGCAGGCGTTCGCCCGGCTGCTCAGCGCGGGTGAACGCGCCCCGGAGGTCGCCGCGGAGGTGGCACCGGTGCTCGGCCTGCCCGAGCACGGCGGGTTCGAGGTGGCCTTCGTGGCGCCCGGTCCGGTGCGGGCACGCCGGGAGAACACCCGGGAACTGGCCCGGACCGGCTGCCTGACGTGGGAGTTCGACGACGGTGTGGCCCTGGTGCGCGATCCCAGGCGCGCCCAGTGGCCCGCGCTGCCCCCGGACACGGCCGGGTCGGTGGTCACCGGCACGCGCGGGCTCGCCGAGGTGCCCGCCGCGATCGAGTCCGCCCGGGTGGTGGCGCGCTACGCCCGCCCGGGCGAGGGCCTGATCCGACAGCAGGACGTGTGGACGGCCCTGGCCCGCGACCGGGTGGGCCCGGTGCTGCCGGGGTTCGGCCGTGAGGCGGCCGAACGCCTGGAAGGGCTGGAGCCGGGCGCACGCGCGCGGTTGCTGGAGACCTTGGCGCACTACACGGCCACGGGTTCGGTCAAGGACACCGCGGCCTCCCTGTACTGCCACCGCAACACGGTGGTCAACCGGCTCCAGGCCTTCCGGGAGGCCACCGGCCTGGACCTGACGGTCCCGGTGGAGGCCGCCCGGGCGCTCGTGCTGTTCGCCGACCGGGTGGCGGCCCCGGCGGGTGCGGCCGCCACCCGTGAACGGCGGCCGCACCCCGCGGCCTCCGAGCGGCCGGAAACCTAGGGTTTGCGGGCCACCCCGCCGTACTCGGCGACCGGCCGGGTGCTGCCGACCTCCGTGGGTTCCGGGCGCCACAGCGAGCAGGAGACCACACCCGGCTCCAGCAGCTCCAGACCGTCGAAGAGCGCCTCGATACCCGCCGCCGAGCGGATCGTGAGCTTGGGGGTGCCCTTCTCGTTCCACGCCGCGGCCACCTGGTGGGCGCGTTCGCGGTCGAGGTCGTCGGTGGGGTGGGAGACCACCAGGTAGCTGCCGGGGGCGAGCGCGCCCAGCAGCCGGTCCAGAACCGAGCGCACCTCGGCGTCGTCAGCCACGAAGTTGACCACGCCCAGCAGCAACAGGGCCACCGGGCGGCTCAGGTCCAGGGTCTTGGCGGCCGCGGACAGGATCGCCTCGGGGTCGCGCAGGTCGGCGTCGACGTAGTCGGTGGCGCCGTGTTCGGAGCCGGTGAGCAGGGCCCGGGCGTGGGTGAGGACCAGCGGGTCGTTGTCCGCGTACACCACACGTGCTTCGGGGGCCACCGCCTGGGCCACCTCGTGGGTGTTGTTGTGGGTGGGGAGCCCCGTGCCGATGTCCAGGAACTGCCGGATCCCCTCCTCCTTCGCGAGGTGGGTGACGGTGCGGACGAGGAAGGCACGGTCGGCGATCGCGTTGTCGACGATCTCGGGGAAGAACGAGCGGATCTGCTCGCCCATCTCCCGGTCGACGGGGTAGTTGTCCTTACCGCCCAGCCAGTAGTTCCAGATCCTGGCGTTGTGCGGGACGGAGGTGTCGATCTTCACTTCGGGGTTCTCAGGGGGCACGGTCCTGCTTTCCACTGCCGTGCCCGGCGGGCGCCGGGCGGGTACGGAACCAGTAAAGGGAATCCGGGGCCGCCCAACAAGTACCAAAACCCCCATGCGTAAGGAAAACGGTCTTCTGTTGCCCTGCGGCCGTCCCCGGCCCCACCCGTGTCCCGCCCCGGTCCGCCCACCGGGCTCACTCGGCCGCCGCCGAAAACCGGTCGTGGCGTCCGCGGCGCTCCCGATAGGTTTCGGCCATCACGACACACCGAACCGGGAGGCCCAGGTGAAGCACTCCAGCGAGGAGTTCGCCCGTATCGCCGAACAGGGCACCGTACTGCGCTGCCAGGTCGGCTCCGGCGTCCACGGCCTCAGCCTCGACGGCCAGAACGACCGCGACGAGATGGGTGTGTGCGTCGAACCGCCCGAGTACGTGATCGGCCTGCGCGCCTTCGAGCAGTACATCCACCACAGCCGTCCCGAACACACCCGGTCGGGACCCGGCGACCTGGACCTGACCGTCTACTCGCTGCGCAAGTGGACCCGGCTGGCACTGGACGGCAACCCCACCGTGCTCCTGCCCCTGTTCGTCCCCGAACACGAGATCGTCACCCTCGCCCCGGTCGGCCGCGACCTGCGCGCCAACGCCCACCGCTTCCTGTCCCGCCGGGCCGGCGAGCGCTTCCTGGGCTACCTGCGCGCCCAGCGCGACCGCATGGCGGGGATCCGCGGCGGCAAGCACACCAACCGCCCCGAACTGGTGGAGCAGCACGGCTTCGACACCAAGTACGCCTACCACATGGTCCGGCTGGGCCTTCAGGGCGTGGAGCTGTTGGAGACCGGCGACATCACCCTGCCCATGCCCGAACCCGACCGCGGCTGGCTGCTCGCACTGCGCCGCGGCGAGCACAGCCGGGACGAGGCCCTGAGCCGGGCCGAGGATCTGGAGAAGCGGCTGGAGGAGCTGTGCCGGACCTCCCACCTGCCCGAGGCCCCCGACTCCGGCTGGGCCGACCGCTGGCTGGTCCGGTCCTACCACCAGGTCTGGAACGAGAGCTGAACCACGCTGGTCAGAGCGGGCACCCGGCGCGGCACCGCCGTGACGGCGAGATAGGGTGATCCACCGAAGAGGTACATGCCGCGCCCGAAACTCCGGGTGCCCCGGTGTGCCGGGCGCCGGGGGAACGGCCCGCGGTGCCCGGGGGACGAAACAGTGAAGGAAACACCATGGTCGGAACCGTCGCGTTCGTGCTCATGATCATCAGCCTGTCGATGATGATCATCTCCGGTCTCCTCGCGGCTGTCATCAAGACCCGCTAGGGCAGGACGTCCCAGCACTGGGCTGACGGGTGTGCGGCCGTACGCGGCGGGCACCCGTCCGCCCACCGCCTCTCCCCGTCCCCGCTCCTCCGGACCCTCCGGGTTCCTCCCGTGTCCTGCCGCGCGCTCGCGAACGGCAGCGAGAACAGGGAACAGGCGACACCGTCCGGTACACGGGCGCAAGAGGAGAAGACACCCGGCCCGGGCGCCACAACGGCAACACCCCTGGTCCGCCCGGCTTACCGAAGGGCCCGGGGAACCTCACCCCAGCGGTCATGGCACGGCGTCCCACCGTGACCGACGCTCGGAACCATGGACTCCCCCACCCGTCCCTGGCCCCCGTACCCCGACTGGCTCGAACGTCCGCGCCGCAACGGCGCGCTTTTGCGTGCACTCCTGGGCTCCGACACACCGCCCGCGCAGATACGCCGCCGTGGGAACGCCGCCGTCGCCCGTGACTGGTACTCCCCCGAAACCCGTGCGGCCCTGGGCACTCTCGGACAGCTCCTGAACGAACGCCTGTGGCGGCGCGTGTCCAGCCCCAGGGCCCGCGCCCACTGCCCCCTGCTCGAGACCTTCGCCCGGGCCTGCGAACCCGAGCGCTCCGCGCATCTCAGCACCCTGCACGCCATCTCCGACGACGGCTTCGCCGACCTGGACCGCTCCCCCGAGCACTCCATCGTCCGGACGCTGGCGCGCGCCCGCGAGAACCAGGTCGCCGCACTGTCACAGGCACGGGGCATGCGGCCGGCCGACCCGGGACCGCCCCTGCGGGACCTCGCGCTCAGCCTGCGCCTACTCGGGGTCCAGGCCTGTCTCGAGCAGGACCGCGCCGAGTGGTGCCCCTGTCTGCGCACCCTCCTGGACCCGGGCCCCCTGCCCCACCCCCACCACGTGCTGGAGCTCTCCATCCGCTTCAGCCCGAGCTACGGCCTCGGCTCCACCGCCTGACCCCCGCCACCGTCCCCGAACCCGTCAAAAAAAGGGGGGATGGCAGCCCGACCGCCGCGTGGCAGGGTGGACGGCGGCCCCGCCCCAGAGCCGCACCCCCCCCGCTCCCGGAGGACCCCCATGCCCATCTCCCCCACCACCGCTGCCGCCCTCCCGCGCCCCGTGGGACCGGTCCTGGCCGCCCTCTTCCTGTTCGGTTCGCTCCTGGCCACCGCGGCACCGGCCGCAGCCGCACCGGTCGCCTCCACCCAGGACCCGTCGGTGGCACGCTCGGAGTGGATGTCGGCGATCCCCGACCACACCGGCCTCGCGGCGCTGTCCATCCCCGGAACCCACGACACCGGCGCCTGGCGCGGCACCGTGTGGTCACGCACCCAGGACCTGACCCTCTCCGAACAGCTCGACTCCGGGGTGCGCTTCCTCGACGTGCGCACCCGCCACTACCGGGACGCCTTCCCCATCCACCACGGCGCCGAGTACCTGAACCTGAACTTCACCGACGTGGTCACCGACATCGGCGCCTTCCTCGCGGAGAACCCGACCGAGACCGTGCTGATGCGGATGAAGAAGGAGCACACCGAGGCGGAGAACACCCGGAGCTACGAGGAGACCCTGGACCACTACATCGAGGCGAACCCCGACACCCGAGACGTGCTGTCCGAGCGGCTGTGGGTGCCCTCGCAGGGCACGGAAGGGGTGCCCGACCTCGGCGAGGTCCGCGGCCGGATCGTCATCGTGCAGGACTTCTCCGCCTCCCGCGACTACGGCATCCACTGGAACGGCCCCGCACTCGACGTCCAGGACGACTACCGGGTGCCCACCCTCTTCGACATCCCGGCCAAATGGGAGAGCGCCCGCGCCCACTTCGACGCGGCCGCGTCGGGACCGGACGAGGTGCTCCACGTCAACCACCTCAGCGGCAGCGGGGCGCCCCTGGCCAACCCCCGCGAGGTCGCCTGGGGCGCGCTGGGCATCCGCGGGGTCAACCCCCGCGCCGTCGACCACCTGAGCGCTTCCGGGGCGCACCGGACGGGCGTGGTGGTCATGGACTTCCCGAGCCAGGAGCTGACCGACCTGGTCATCGCCCACAACCCGGACTGACCCGCGACGGCGCCCCGGGCCGCCGACCCCGCCCGAAAACCCCTTCCCCACCCGTGACGGAACTACCAGCCTGATCCCGGTTCCGTCGCGGCACCGCGACGGGCCGACGGCGCGTAGCTCAACCAGAAGAGCACCCGGCTTCCTACCGGGAGGGTGCGGGGGCGGTTCCCGCCGCGCCGGCCATGGACACCTCTCACCCGAACGCCGAACACCCCCGCACACAGCTGGCCCGGGCCCTGATCACCGCCCTCACCCACGAAGACCCCGGGGTCCGCCGCTCCGCCGAGCGCCGCGTCCGCGCCTGGAACGACGTCACCGCCGCCCTGCGGTTGCTGGACGTGCTGGACCCCTTCGCCGACACCCTGTGCCTCACCCCCCCGCCCCGTCCCCGGAGCCGGGGCGGCGGACGACGGACACACCGTCCACCGCGCCACCGTCGGCCAGGTCGCCGACCGGCTCCGCGCCCGCGCCGCGCACCCCCGTGCCAGCATCAGGGCACGCGCCCAGCACGAGGCGCTCACCGTCTGGGCTCCCTTCTCCGGCCGGGTCCTGGACCACTGGCTGGCCACCCTCGGGCCCGACGGCCGGGTGGACGCCCACCGCCCCCACGGCTGGGCGGAAGGCACCGCCGCCCTGCTCGCCGAGTACGAGGCCCTGGCCGCCGAACACACCCTGTGCGGCAAGCACCGGCACCCCAAGGAGAACCTCGCCGTTCTGCTCGCGGCCCTGCGCGAGGCCGACGCCCGGGAAAACACCGCCGGGGACGGCGCCGCCCGGGAAGGCGGCACCGTATCCGAGCTCCGGCTCTGGGGACCGCTCCAGTACGCCGTCGGATCCATGCTGCGCAAGCGCGACCGCCGCACCCCTGGAGGAGCTCATCGCCGCCGGGATCGTGCCCTCCGCCGAGGTCGTGGCCCAGATCGTGCCCCAGCTCGTCGCCCGGGCCGAGGCCGACGCCGCCCCCGACCCCGCGCTGGCCCGCCTGATGGCCGCGCACCACCGGGCCTTCAGCAGGCGGCGCTCCCTGCTGCTGACCGACCTGTCCTCCCAGGTCCGCGCCGAGGAACTGCCCTGGGTCCAGGCCCTGGCCCCGCACCGGCACGGCCGGGGCCGCCGCGGGGTGGCCGCTCGCGCCCTCCTGCCCCGGATCGGGTCGGCGGTGCTCACCGCCTTCCCGGGCACGATCACCCCCAACCCCCTGGTCCGGCAGTTCACCGTCCTCGCCCGCTCCGCCGACCTGGACCTGCCGTTCGTGGAGGAGCCGGCCGCCGACATCTACACCGGCACCCTGTCCCCCAAGTTCCTCCGCGCCGCGCGTGTGGCGGAAGAGCGCACCCGGGGCGGCCTGTACGCGCGGTACTACGGCCTCGGCGCCGACCGGCTGCCCGCCCTCGCCGAGGAGGCCGCCGACCCCTGGGGCGCGGCCCGTTCCCTGGCCGACCTGTGCGACCGGCGCGCGGGCCGGCCGCGCGGCGGTGTGGCCGCGTCCGGGATGGTGATCGAGCAGGCGCAGATCCTCACCGCCCACAACCTCGCCCTGCTCGACGACCTCGGCGCCCGGCCGGCTCAGGGATGGGCCGGAGCGTCCTGGGACGCCTATGAGACGGTCGTGCGCCTCCTGTACCGCCTGCCCCGGGACCGGGGACGACTCGGGTACGTCAAGAACGCCGCCTTCGCCTGGCGCCAGTGCGTGTACTTCCTGTCCCGCTGCCCGGAGGCCGGGCAGCACACGGCGCTGCGGCGCATGGCCGAGCAGATCGACCGTTCCCGGCACATCCGGGAGGTGCTCACCCCGGTCCTGGCGGGGCTCCGGCAGGCCGTGGAGGGGAGCCCCCCGGTCGAGGAGGAGGGCCGGGTGCACCGTTTCCTGGGCTGGTCCCACCGCGGGCACTGGGTCCTGCGGGTCCTGGACGGGTCCGGTACCCGGCGCTGAGCGTCGGCCCCGGGCTCGGCGCAGAACTGCGCCGAGCCGGTGCGGGCCACCCGTCCACCGCGTCCCGCACCGGCGCTCGCGAGGATTCGCGCGGATCCAGAGTACGGAATCGGACCCGACGCGGGTGAGCGGTTCGGTGAAGTTCGTGCGGGACGCCGGTGTCGGGGGTGGTGTCCTGTCGGTGAGGGTCATCGGTGACACGGTTCGACACCTTTAGGACGTAGATTTCCGATTGACGCGCTTCGTCCGAACAGGAACTCCGTGCCGACGCCGAAACGCGGACCCCGGCGACCGGGATCCGCGTTTCGGCGCCACGCCGGCTCAGCGACGGGCCGGAGCCGGCTCCATGCCTGCTCGGCTCCTGCTCAGCGGGCGGAGTCCATCTCCGCGAACCACTCCTGGGAGCGCTTGGTCTGAATCATCATCAGGACGGCCAGCGGGAGGAGGATCCCCATGAAGGCCGTGCTCTGGCCGGCCAGGAACGCGTCCAGGACCGAGAGCAGACCGCTGGCACCCACGAGGATGCGCACCACCAGGTGGTTCTGCTTGCCTCCCCGGCCGATCCGCAGCCCCGCGACCAGCATGAGGACGACCCCGGTCAGACCGAGGACGAAACTCGTCAGAATGCCGCCCGTGGTCTCACCGCCCGCAGCGAAGATCTCCTCGGCCCCCGCCGGGTGGGCGAAGGCGGCGATGATGACGAGGAGGCTCATGACCAGCAGGACACCGGACAGGCCTGAGACCACGAAGAGGATGACGCGGGCGGCGGTCACCACGCCGGGCATCTTGGGAGTGCTCTGATGAGGGGTGTTCTGCATCGACATCGGGGGATTTTCCTGTCTTCGGAGTGATGTACTGCCTCCGGGATGGTACCGCCCTCACTCGCGAACGCCCTGGCCAGAGCTTCGCGAACGCGAAGACGTCACCCTTTCGCAGCTTGTGCCCGCACCGTCGCGACGACCACGCGGGGCCTGCGCCTCACCACGGGAGGACCTCCGGAACCGGGTCGGCCCCCAGGAGGTGCTGGTCGCAGAAGGCCAGCACGGTCTCGTTCCACACGCGGCTGTTGGAGGGGGCGAGGACCCAGTGGTTCTCGCCGGTCAGCTGCAGGAACCGGTGCGGCATCGTCTCCGGCGGACCGTCCCAGCCCGAGACCAGGTCCCACCACATGCGCAGCGCCTCACTGATCGGCACCCGGTAGTCCCGGTTCCCGTGGGTGATCAGCACCGGGGTGGTCACCCGCTCGGCGCTGTGGTGCGGCGAGTAGTTCCGGTACCACTCGGGCAGGTCGTCCTCGTGGCCGTGCACGCGCGTCTTGTGGGCAGCCGCGTCGGTGGTGCGGTGCTGCTGGTCCAGAGCCCACAACCCGGCGTGGGTGACGACCGCCGAGAACCGGTCGGAGTGCCCGGCGATCCAGTTGGTCATGAAGCCGCCGAAGGACGCGCCCAGCACCGCCGTGCGGGAACCGTCCAGTTCCGGGCGTTCCAGGACCTCGTCGAGCAGGGCCTCGCACTCTCCGAAGACCACGTCCGGCAGCCTGGGCCAGCCGCGGTTCAACCCGGCGTGCCCGTAGCCGGTGGACATGGCGGGATCGGGCATCAGCACGGCGTAGCCGCGGGCGACCGCCAACCACGGGCACCACCGCCAGTTCCAGGTGTTGAAGGAGGTGTGCGGGCCGCCGTGGATCCACAGCATCACCGGCGCCGGGTCGGCCCCACTCGCACCGTCGGGCAGGCACAGCCATCCGTTGACCGGCACCCCGCCGACCTCGATCCGCACCCGTTCCGGGGCGCCCGGCAGCGCGCCCACCGCACCCGGCGCGGGGAGCTCGCGCTGCTCACCGGCCGGGCTCAGCCGCACCGGCCGCGGCGGGGTGGTGAGGTCGGAGCGCAGCGCGTACACGGACCCGTCCGGGGCCGGGGCCAGGGAGGTGAACACGCTGCCCTCCGCCACGGTCCGCACCCGCCCGGTGTGCGGGTCGACGGCGAGCACCGCGCCGGAGGAGTGCAGGTCCCCGGCGACAAGCAGGGTGCCGTCGTGGCTCCAGACGTACTCCTTGACCGTGAGGTCGCCGACGTCGACGACCACCGGTCCGCCGCCCTCCAGGGGGTGGACCTCCAGGAAGCCGTACGCGGTGTCGGTGGGGGTGGACACCGTGGTCCGCTTCACCGCGAGGAGGGTGCCGTCGGGGGAGAACAGCGGCGAGCCGTACTCCTGGTCGTCGTCGGCGGCCAGCAGGGTGGTGCGCTTGCGGCTCCCGGTGTCGATCAAGGCCACGCCGGTGCGGGTCTGCCCGCCCCCGACCCGTTCGGTCCAGGTCGTGGCGACGGTGCCGCCGTCCGGGGACAGGTCGGCCGACGCGCCGGTCAGGGCCACGGTGTCGGCGCCTTCGGTGAGGTCCCTGATGTCACCGTCCGGAGCGGCGAGCACCAGGCGCGGACTGACGTCGCCGAGCTCGTGGTCCCAGTGGCGGATCGGCATGCCGGTGTGCCAGATGGTGCTCCGTTTGGCGTCCTTGCGGGCCTGGCGGCGTTCGGCGTCGTTGTCCAGGGTGGCGCCGACCAGCACACTCGTCGTCGCGAGGACCGAGCCGTCGTCCGCCACCCCGCACACGCTCAGGCCGCCGGGCGTCCAGGCGACCGGGCCCGCCTCGCCGTGCTCGGGCAGACGCCAGACGGCGGCGGCGCCCTTGGCCTCGGAGTCCGGGTCCGGCCGCCGGGAGGAGAAGAGCAGCGAACCGTCGGGGGCGAACCGCGGCGCGCTCTCCCCCTCTTCGGAGAACGTCAGCCTCCTCGCCGGAGCCAGGCCCTCGGGGTCGAGCGCCCACAGGGCCGAGTCCAGCTTCGACCCGTGTTCGTCGGATTCGGCGACGGAGGCGACCACACGGCCTCCGGGGCCCGCGGCCAGGGCGGAGACACGGGGGATCCTGGTGAAGGCGTTGGTGTCGGTGAAGTCGGAGAACGAGGAAGAAATCGGTGAATTCACCGGCTCACGGTACCGCGCGCCACAAAGGGGTTACCGGGGCCCGTCAGGACCACCGCCCGGACCACACGCACCTGCCGCTCAGCCGTTCCCTGTCGGGCGCGGGGGCGGGTTCCCGGCGCCGGCCTTCAGCGTTCGGTGCTCCGCGTGTCGCCCTGGCGCAGTTGATCAGGATTCTCACTCCTGATGGTCGGCAGGAAACCCTGATCCGCGCTGCGGATGCGCTCGGCTTCGGCCAGCACGCGGTCCACGGAGGCTTCGGGGACGACCACGGCGCCGGAGCGGTCCGCGAACACGTAGTCACCGGGCACCACGGTCACCCCGCACACCTGTACGGGGACATCGGCCGCATAGGGTGCGACGGTGTCGCCTCCCCAGCGGGTGGCCTCGCCCGTGCACCAGGTGGCGAAATCGGCTTCCGCGAGTTCACCGAAATCGCGCAGCCGGCCGTCCGCGAGGACCCCGGCCAGGCCGTTGTTGGCCACCCGGGACAGTTTCGTGGCTCCTCCGTGGGAGGCGTCGGGATGCCCCCCGCTCGACATCACCAGAACCTTGCCGGCCGGTTCCCGGCCGACCGCCCGGTAGAACCACCCGGCGAAACCCAGCCGGTTCCCTTCCTCGAGATCGTCCCGGTAAGGGAGGTAGGCCAGTGTCGCGGCCGGTCCGAACAGGGGTCGCCCGGGGGTGGGACTGACCAGATCGAGAATGTCCGCGCGGTGCTGGTGAAGACGGGTCATGGCGTCGACCAGGTCGGCGCAGGAGAGGTCGTCCGGCAGCACGCGGCGCGCACCGGATCGGGTCTGTTCGTCCATGGTTCCTCCAGGTGACGGTAGTTCCGAATGCGGACTCGCACGTGTGGTCCACGGCGGCCGCCTTCGGCGTCGCAGTCGTTCCTCGGTCCGCTGACAAGTCGGCCGGTGCACAGTTCACAAAAATTGAACCAGCGATGAAACACATTGAAGCAAAGACCCGGAATGCAGGTGGGAAATCGTACCGCCAGCCACGAAACCCTTGGTGCAAAAGCATCACGGACAGCTATGATGCGATTTTTACGAGCCGGCTTCGAGTTCCTTCGAACTGCCTGCAAAGCGGTTCGATCCCCTCCCTTCATTTTTTGGTAATTGTAGGCTGGATACACGGGGCACGAGAGGTCAGGACCCGGCCCGGCAACGGTCCTCGACCGGCGCCGTCGCGGTGTCCAACTCCGTTATGCAGGCCATCGGCTGCCGAGACCGCCGGCTCGGGTGACGTGGTGTTCGTCCGGTGCGATCGGTGTCATGACCGGGCCGGTCTTGCGGGTCCGGAACCACACGACCACGGCCACACCGACGAAGACGACGGAGGAGGTGATCATCAGGAGTGTGTCCAGGCCGCCGGCCGAACGGTCGAACCTCACCTCCAGGTCCGCGTTCAGGGCGATCCAGAAGAGGAAGGTGAAGACGTTGTAGACCGCGTGGACGGTGACCGCGACCTCGACACCTCCGGTGCGCCAGGTGACGTAGCCCGTGACGACGGAGAACAGGAGGTAGAACACGTTCCACCACGGGTCGCTCGCGGTGTGGAGCACGCTGAACAGGGCCGCCGACACACCGATACCCAGGATCAGCGACGTCCGCGGACCGCGTCCCCAGCCGGCCGCGATACGGAAGACGAGTCCGCGCAGGCCGTACTCCTCGCCCGCGGCCTGCAGAGGCATGAAGAGGATGGTCACGACGAGCAGCCCGATGACGTCGGTGTTCTGCCACACGACCGTCTCACCGGGGGACATGAACTCGAAGGCGGCGATTGCGAGCAGGAAGGCCGGGGAGATGGCCAGCAGCGCCCGCCCGAACAGGTCGAACCTGAAACCCGAGACCACGGAGTGCAGTGAGGCGCCCTTCACTCCGTAGAGCCAGCGCTGGAGGAACATGCTCCACGGGATGACCAACCCGATGGCGATCAGACTGGCGCCGTGGGTCACGGGGGTGAGGAGCAGTTCCTCGCCGCTCGGGTCCGCGGATCGCAGGAGCCCGTCGATCCAGGCACCGGCGTAGTAGAACACGGCGACGAAGGCGAACATGCCGCCGAGGAGCAGGGCGATGGCGAGGACGCCGCGGCCGATGCGGCGCTCCTCCCCCGCCAGCACCCGGTGGTACTCCACCCCTGGCGGAACGGGCTTCGGCCCCCGGAGTCCTTGTGTTCTCACGGTCATGGGGTCGCTTCTCCTCGGTTCGTCATTCTCGGGTCAGGTCGAGCAACGCTCAGTCAAATCCCCGACGTCGCGTCGGAGTCAAGAGCACGTGGCGTGATCTGCCCCATGGAAAATGACGGAGGCCGGCTCCTGCTCGACGCCGTGAACCGGTACGAGTCCGTACGCTTCACCGCCGAGCACGGCTGGATCCGAACCGACCCGGTCAGGTGGTGAGAACGCGATCGGCGGGGGCGAGGGCGACCTCGTCCCCGCC
>NZ_ANBA01000023.1 GCF_000341085.1 Nocardiopsis ganjiahuensis DSM 45031
GATCGCGCCGATCGCGGCCAGGAACCCGTTCGTGGAGCGGAGCCCGTTCGCGGAGCGGTGTCGGGGTGTCAGAGCTGGGTGGCCAGCAGCTGCATCTCCCAGGCGAAGGCGACACCGCTGGCGCCGCCGTGCTGCGCCAGGATCTCGGCCTGTCCCGCCGCGGTCTCCTCACGGGCCCAGTCGCGCTGCCACTCCGCGACGACGGCCAGCCAGTTGAGCGGCGTCACGTCGGCGCCGATCATGCGCCGCACGGCCATCTCGTGGGCTTCCACCGACACACCCCCCGACGCGTCGGTGACGGCGTAGACCTCGTAGTCCTCACCGGCCGCCTGGATCGCCGGCATGGCAACGCAGATCTCCGTCCACAGACCGGCCATGATCACCTTCTTGCGGCCGGTTGCCCTGACGGCCTCGACGACCCGCTCGTCCTCCCAGGTGTTGATGAGCGTGCGGTCGATCGGCTTCTGCTCAGGGAAGACGTCCTGGATCCCCTGGATGAGGTGGCCGCCGCGCTCCGCGATCACGGTGGTCAGGATGGTCGGGACGTCGAACAGCTTGGCCGCCTTGGCCAGGCCGACGGCGTTGTTGAGGACGACGGACGGCTCGTGGCTGTTCAGGTTGGCGACCTGGAACGGCTGGTGGTCGATCAGGAGGAGGACGCTCTCCTCCGGGGTGAGCAGGGCGTCGAGCCCGTTCTTGGCCTTGGCGCTCATGGCGGTACCTCCGGGGGTTCGTGTTCTGGGGGCTCGGGCGGCGGGTCGCCGCCCAAGTAGATGACACATCATCCAAATTAACATTTTTTAGTGACGTGTCAACAAAATACGGGCACCTGCCCCGCCCCCGGGGCCAGGCGCAGGCCTGGCCATGAAGTTGACCCATCATCTACTATCTGGACAACGCGTCAATCACCTTCGGGCCCCGTGCCGAACCGGGGGCACCGCGACCACAGGTCCCCGTGGGCAGGACACGACCCCACGACCCCGGATGACACCGCGAAGGAAGCGAGAACCAGATGAGTGACTCATCGACCACGAACTGGCCGAGCCTGCGGGCCTCGGACTGGACGGACACCCGCGACACCCTGCACATGTGGACCCAGATCGTGGGCAAGATCCGCATGGCCCACGCCCCACTGGTCAACCACTGGTGGCAGGTGCCCCTGTACGTCAGCCCGCGCGGGCTGACCACCTCGACCGTCCCCTACCGCACCGGGGCCTTCGAGATCGAATTCGACTTCGTCGGCCACCGGCTCGAGGTCCGCAGCAGCGACACCGGCACCCGCGGCTTCCCGCTGCGGCCCATGACCGTCGCCGCGTTCTACGCCCAGGTCCTGGACCTGCTCGACCAGCTCGGGATCGACGCGCCGATCCGACCGGTCCCCAACGAGGTCGACCCGGCGATCCCCTTCGCCCAGGACCACGAGCACGCCTCCTACGACGCCGAGGCCGTCACCCTGTTCTGGCGCCAGCTCCTGCAGGCCGACCGGGTGATCGGCGAGTTCCGGTCGCACTTCGTCGGCAAGGTCAGCCCGGTGCACTTCTTCTGGGGAGGGATGGACCTGGCCTGCACCCGCTTCTCGGGGCGCTCCGCACCGCCGCATCCGGGCGGGGCGCCCAACTGCGGTGACTGGGTCATGGTCGAGGGCTACTCCCGGGAGCTGTCCAGCTGCGGGTTCTGGCCCGGCGGCGGCGAGGAGGGCGCCTTCTACTCCTACGCCTACCCCGCGCCCGAGGGGTTCGCCGACCAGCCCGCCGGCCCCGAGGGCGCGTACTACAGCACCGAGTTCCAGCAGTTCCTCTTCCCCTACGAGGCCGCCCGCACCGCACCCGACCCCGACCGCGCCGTGGCCGAGTTCCTGCACAGCACCTACGGGGCCGCCGCGAACCTCGGCCACTGGGACCGCAGCGCACTCGAGGACGACCCCCTCCGATGGCACGGGACCAACGCGACCGCGGGGAGCGACGGAAGCTGACCGGGTGGCCACCGGAGGCGACCGGTGGCCACGATCAGCAAGCAAGCACGAATATTGTTGATAGATCAATCAAATATCCGAAGTCTACAGTTGACTGATCCACCGGACGGTGACGATGACGGGACAGGAGCGACCGGGCCCGACACCTCGTTCACCACACCAGTCGATGCAGCAACCAGATGGAGATGGGTGCAATGCAGTTCGGGATCTTCACCGTCGGTGACCTGACCCAGGACCCCACCAGCGGCCGGACACCGACCGAGCACGAGCGGATCAAGGCGATGGTCACCATCGCGCAGAAGGCCGAGGAGATCGGGCTGGACGTGTTCGCCACCGGCGAGCACCACAACCGGCCGTTCGTGCCCTCGTCCCCGACCACCATGCTCGGCTGGATCGCGGCACGCACCGAGCGGATCATCCTGTCCACGTCCACCACCCTGATCACCACCAACGACCCGGTCAAGATCGCCGAGGACTACGCCATGCTCCAGCACCTGGCCGGGGGCCGGGTGGACCTGATGATGGGGCGCGGCAACACCGGCCCGGTCTACCCCTGGTTCGGCAAGGACATCCGCCAGGGCATCCCGCTGGCCCTGGAGAACTACAACCTCCTGCACCGCCTCTGGCGCGAGGACGTCGTCAACTGGGAGGGCAAGTTCCGAACCCCGCTGCAGGGCTTCACCTCCACCCCGCGCCCGCTCGACGACGTGCCCCCCTTCGTCTGGCACGGCTCCATCCGCAGCCCGGAGATCGCCGAGCAGGCCGCCTACTACGGAGACGGCTTCTTCGCCAACAACATCTTCTGGCCCAAACAGCACTTCCAGAAGCTGATCAGCCTCTACCGTCGCCGCTTCGAGCACTACGGCCACGGCAAGGCCGACCAGGCGATCGTGGGACTCGGCGGCCACATCTTCATGCGGTCCAGTTCCCAGGACGCCGTACGCGAGTTCCGCCCCTACTTCGACCACTCCCCCCTGATGGGCGGCGGGCCGTCGTTGGAGCAGTACATGGAGGAGACCCCGCTGACCGTCGGCAGTCCTCAGCAGGTCATCGACAAGACCCTCACCTTCCGCGAGAACTTCGGCGACTACCAGCGCCAGCTGTTCAACGTCGACGGTGCCGGGGTTCCCCTGAAGACCGTGCTGGAGCAGCTCGACCTCCTCGGCGAGGAGGTCCTGCCGGTCCTGAGGGAGGAATTCGCCAAGAACCGGCCGGCCCACGTGCCCGACGCCCCCACCCACGCCTCGCTGCTGGCCGCTCGCGCCGCAGAGGAGGCCTCCGCGACGGTGACGGGCTGAGACGCGATGACGAACCCGCGCTGCGGATCCCCTTTCCGGCCCGGAGGGGCCCGCCGCGGTCGTGCCCGTGTCCGTGTCCGTGAATCAGGAGGAGAACCGCAATGACCAACACAGAGACCCGTCCGGACACCTTCGTGTGCAGCGAAGGCGGCCTACCCGGCCCCCTGGCCGCGTGCGAGGGCGGAGTCCCGGTCGAGATCATCACCGCCCGGACCGTGCCCCTGGGCGGGCCACGCGCGATCAACGTCCGCCGCACCCTTCCGCAACGGCAGCGTTCGCTGATCGGCGCGTGGTGCTTCGTCGACCACTTCGGCCCGCACGAGGTGGCGGCCACCGGCGGAATGGACGTGGCCCCGCACCCGCACACGGGGCTGCAGACGGTCAGCTGGCTGTTCGACGGCGTCATCGCCCACAACGACTCCGGCGGGAACGCGGGCACCATCCTGCCCGGGCAGATGAACCTGATGACGGCGGGCGCTGGAATCTGCCACTCCGAGACCTCCACCCCGGAGGCGGTCCGGATCCACGGCGTACAGCTCTGGGTCGCCCTGCCCGACGAGGTCCGGCACAGCCCGGAGCGCGGGTTCGAGCACTACGCGCCCGAGCCGGTCGAGTTCGACGCGGGCACGGCGCTCGTGTTCCTCGGCTCCCTGCTCGGTTCGCGGTCGCCGGTGCGCATGTACACGCCGCTGGTGGGTGCCGAGCTCAGGCTTCACCCCGGCGGTGTCCTCGACCTGCCCGTCGATCCCGGGTTCGAGCACGGCCTGCTGGTGGACACCGGCGATCAGGTCAGGCTCGAAGGCGTGCGCGTGCCCAAGGACGCCGTGGGCTACACCGGAGTCGGGGCCGAAACCCTGCGGGTGGCCAACGAGGGCGACCAACAGGCCAGGCTCGTGCTCCTGGGAGGCGCCCCCTTCGGCGAGGAGGTCCTCATGTGGTGGAACTTCCTGGGCCGCACGACGGAGGAGATCAGCCGTTACCGGGAGGAATGGCAGAACCACGGCGAGCGGTTCGGGGAGGTGGAGGGCTACGTGGGGCACGGCGGCCCGGGCAGGAACCGTGAGGGCATGGCGAGGATTCCGGCCCCGGAACTGCCGCCGGTGCAGATGCGCCCCAGGAAGAACCCGCCACCGCACGCACAGTTCGACGGCTGACCGGCACCGCGCACACGAACCCCGCCAGGGAGCGGGGACAGCCGCGTCCAACGCACCCATCAGGGACCGGGCCGAACACCGTGCCCGCAGACGAACAAGAAGAGGTGTCCGACATGACCGAACAGCGAACGGACAGGACGGGTGCGCCCGTGTCCGTCACACTCGACCAGGATCGCGCCATCAGCGCCTACACCGTGAGCGTTGACGAGGGCGTCCTCGCCGGACGCGCGGACTTCGTCGACCCGCCCCGGACGCCCCAGGAGCGCGTCTTCTTCCACACCGAGGTCGCCCCGGAGTTCGGCGGCCGCGGCCTGGCCGGACTGCTCGTCCGGGAGGCCCTGGCCGACAGCATCCGCAGGAACCTCACCGTGGTGCCCGTGTGCCCGCTCTTCGCCAAGCACCTGCGCGAGCACGGCGACGAGTACACGGCCGAGGGCGGGCAGTTCCGCCGCCCGAGGCCGGCCGACCTCGCGCTGGCCAAGGAGACGGTCGAGAACGCGGGTGACGCGTGAACGCGGAGCGCCCCTACATCGACAAGGAGCACCCCAAGGTCTACGGGGCGATGCTCAAGGCGGCCACGGCCTCCCGGACCGCCTCTCACGAGGCCGGTCTGGGCGACGACCTCATCGAGATGGTCAACATCCGGGTGTCCCAGATCAACGGGTGCCCGACCTGCCTGAGCATCCACTTCCCGAAGGCGCTCAAGGCGGGCGTGGAGCAGAGCACCCTGGACGTGCTGCCCGCGTGGCGCGAGACGAAGCTGTTCACGGATCAGCAGCGGGCCGCGCTCGAACTGGCGGAGTCCCTGACCGTGATCGACCCGACCATCGACCGGCAGGCCGTCAACGCCCGCGCGGCCGCCCACCTGACCACCGCACAGATCTCCGCGGTGGAGTGGACCACCACCCTGATCAACGCGTTCAACCGCATCTCGATCGCCAGCGGACATCCCGTGATCAAACGGTAGGAGAAGGTGCTTCGTACCGCCGAGGCCCACGCGGTCCCGGGTCTCACCGACGCCGCCCCTCACCGCGTGTCCGCCTCCCGTGTGCCCCGCGCCGGTGGCAGGGCACACGGGAGGAGGTACCTCTTCCCCGGTACCTCCTCTTCCCCGGTACCTCCTCCCGAGGCGGCGGCGTGGAACCCGGGGCGCTTCAGACGCAGCCCGCTGTGTGCTGCCCGCTCAGAACTCTGTCGCTCTCCGAGCTCGCACGGGCCACGGGCCACCTGTCCGAGAGCGCGTTCAGCACCGCGTTCCGCCGCGTGGTCGGCTCATCGCCCGCACAGTTCCGGAAGCAGGCACGGCAGCCCCCGCGCCCGGCCGCGGGCGGAGGCTGAGGGAGGTCCCTTGTTCGGCCGCGCCGCTCACTCCGGCGACGAGGACACGAGCACGCCGCCCGCACCGCCGTCGGCGAAGCGCAAACGCGTCATGAACGCGGCCTCCGTGTCAGGGGACCGGTCCGTCGTACTCCATCCAGAAGTCGACGGCCTCCGGACGCGGGCGGGGTGACATCGAGCTGCCGCCGTCGAACTCCATGACCAGGCCGGGAGCCTCCTCCACCGTCGGCCAGGCGGGAAGACCGCTCCCGTTGGGGTCGCCGGTGCGCGCGAAGTTGACCCAGTAGGCACTCATCCGGTCCCGGAGCCGGTAGTCGGTCTCGGTGTAATCGGCGTCGCTGTCGGCGCCGAGGTTGTCGTACGCATAGGCCACCTCCGCCCCGTGGTAGGCGCCGTACTCCTCCAGCCCGTCCTCCGGTGGGACGTGTGAGAAGTGGTAGAGGTAGGCGTCCGATGCGCCGGTCCGTGTCTGCAGGCGGGCCCATCGGTGCATCGCCCTGGTCATGACCTTGTCGGTCTGGGCCCGCAGGAGCGAGTCGAGGACCTGCTCCTGCGTCTGTCCGGGGTAGAGCTTCAGGAACCGCTCCGCGTCCGCGCCGTGTTCGGCCCGCACTGTCTCGTGGTACTCGTCGACGTCGGCGTCGGGAGGCAGAGCCAGGGCCAGGGAGGCCTCGTCCGCGTTGCTGCCGACCAGGGTCGGCAGGTCCAGCTGTTCCCCGGCTGTGTAGATGTCCGGCGGTGAGGCGGGCAGTACGTGGCCGTCGACGAAGGGGCGCCAGTGGCTCGCCAGCGGCTCCGCGGCCTCCAGGATTCGGTCGAGGGGCATCGCCCGCATCTCGTCCAGAGTGGCTCCACCCAGTTGCTCGCTCAGGCGGAGCCCGGCGTCCGTGGCAGCCTCCCTCGTGTCGAACTGGTCGCCGTGCTCGGTGTCGCCGGTGGTTCCCATGCACGCCCCGCTGCCTGCGATGAGGCCGTCCACGAGGCCTTCGGCCGGTGGTGCCGCGCCCAGGACGCACACGCTCTCGCCACCGGCCGACTCGCCCGCGACCGTCACCTGGCCGGGGTCGCCGCCGAAGGCCGCGATGTTGTCGCGGATCCACTCCAGGGCGGCGATCTGGTCCTGGATCCCGTAGTTGCCCGAGGCCTCGCCCCCGGACTCCTCGGCCAGATCGGGATGGGCGAGGAAGCCCAGGACGCCCAGCCGGTAGTTGAGGGTGACGGTGATGACCTCGCCCCGGGAGGCCAGAGCGGCGCCGTCGTAGAGCGGCAGCGCGCCGGAGCCGGTCATGAAGCCGCCGCCGGGGATGTACACGAGGACGGGCAGCGACTCCGAGCTGCGTGTCGTCCCCCGCCAGATGTTGAGGGTGAGGCTGTCCTCGCTGACCGGATACGGGTTGAGGAGGGTGCCCTCCAGCGGGACGTCGACGACCTGGGAGAGCGCTCGGGTGGTGAAGGTGGACTCGCTCTGGACGGGGACGTCGGAGAAGCGGTCGGCCTCGAACACCTCGGTACGCGGCAGGGGCGGTCGGGGCGCCCGCCAGCGCAGTTCTCCCTCCGGCGGCTGGGCGTAGGGGACGCCCGCGAAGATCTCGACCGTGCCCGGGTCGTCGAGGACCCCTCGGACCGGCCCCTCCCGGGTGTCGACGATTTCGGTAGGTGCGCGGTCCTGACCGCCCGCGAGCCGGTTCTGCGGCGCCGGATGGGCCGCCACCGCCGTGGCGCACACGAGTACGCCCGCGAGCAGCCACGCCCCGGTCCGGCGGAGCCAGTGGCCACGCAGCCACCAGCCGGCCGTCGCGGCCAGGGCCGCGAGCAGCACGGCGATCAGTGCCCACCCCCACCAGGGGCTCTGGTTGAGCCACAGGAGCACACCGGCGACCACCGCGATCAGCAGGATCGGCAGCCAGTACCGCGGGGTCCTGCCCCTGCGAGGGGCGCCTGCGCCCGCCAGAGCGGTAGCGGCCGGTCGCCGCGGCTGCTTCTCGATTCCCATTGCCTGGTCTCTGCTTCCTGAACTCGGGTTTCTGGGGAGGACTCCGTTCGAACACCCTCAGCTTTCGACCGGGGCGTCAGAGGCGGCGTCCTTCTCCTCGGAGCCCAGGTCGTCGATGGAGCGGAACGCCGGAGCAGCGAGGGCGGCCAACGCCGTGACTCCGACGAGGGCCGCGATCACGGCCCCCGCCGCGGGCAGCCCGGCCGTCGAGGCCACCGCCGCGAGCGGGGCGCTGGTCAGGGCGGGCGCGGACAACATCACGGTGTTCTGCGCGCCCAGCACGCGGCCGCGCATGGCGTCCGGGGTGGCCTCGATCGTCAGCACACCGAGCACGCCTCCGGCCGGAGCGAAGAGGAAGCCGGCCAGAGCCGCACCGCCCAGCACCAACCACGGGGAGGCCATACTGCCCACCGCGGCGAACCCGGCCAGCGCGCCCAGCATCCCGATCACGAACCACACCCGTCGGCGCACCCGGAGAGCGAAGGCGGCGTAGAGGGCCGAGCCCCCGATGCTGCCCGCGGCGATCGCGCTCAGGGTCAGTCCCGTCAGCGCGGGAAGGTCCTGCTCGGTGAAGTAGGCGGGCATGAGAGTGGTCTGCAGAACGCTCAGGACCGCGATGAAGACCCCGGTGACCAGGGTCGAACCGAGGACCAGCCGGTTGCGGAACAAGAACCGCCACCCGTCGGCCAGGTCGGCCGCCGCCCTTCGCAGCGAGCCCCGTGCGGCGTCGGCCGGGACGGGATCCCGGGGCGGGACCCGTCCGGCCCGCGGGTCGAGCACGAGCGTGCTCACCGCGGCGAGCAGACTGGTCGCGGCGGCGGCGAGCAGGATCACCGGGGACAGGCCGAACAGCGCGACCAGCAGCCCGCCCAGTCCGGGCCCGGCCAGCAGGAGCACGTTGCCCACGGTCTCGCGGACCGCGACCAGCCGGTCCAGCCGGACCGGGCGCCCGCCCCGGCCCGGCTCCGTTTCACCGAGGCGGGCCAGGGCGGGCAGCAGGGTCTCCTGGGCGGTCATCCCCGGTACCCGGATCAACGCCCCGACCACGGCCAACGCCAGGAACCAGGCCAGGTTCAGACCCCACGTCAGGTCGATGAACAGCAGCGCCGCCATCGACAGGGCGGTGAGCAGGTTGGCGGTGACCGACACCGCGCGGCGGTCGACCCGGTCGACGAGCAGCCCGGAGAAGAGCCCCGTCAGCGCGGAGACGGCCATGCCCACGGTCGCCATGATCCCCGCCGCGAGGACGTCACCGGTGCGGTCGAGCACCAGCAGCGGGATCACCACGCTCGCGATCCCGGATCCCAACAGGGACAGTGCGTAGGAGGTGAAGTAGATCGTCGGACTGCGGCGCACCGTGGTCGGCCCCCTCAAGGAGTCGGTCGCGCGTGCCCGGGACGGCGGGCACGCGCGAGCTGATGGAGCGGCTCCGTGAAGCACGGAGCCGCTGGAGACGAACCGGTCAGCCCCGCGGAACGGCCGCGGAGCCGTCCGGCGCGACCAGCCGCTTGGTGGTGCGGCGGAACGCCCAGACGATGACGAGCACCGCCACCACCGTGAGCGGGAACCCGGTCACCGTGTCGGCGACGGCCAGCCCGGTGGTGGAGTCGGCCAGGTACATCCACTGCCGTACGACGAACCGGGCGGCGAGCACGGCCGTCACCACCAGCGTGGCCAGGTCGTGCACCCGCAGCGAGGGCCGGTCCCGACGCCAGGGGTGGGTGTTGCCGTGGAGAAGGTTCCAGACGAGACCGGTCACCGGGCGGCGCGCGAGGACCGTGCCCAGGGTGAGCAGGGCCAGGACCAGGGAACTCCAGATCCCGAACAGGAAGAAGTCGTTGGCCGAACCGGTGGAGGCCGCGATGCCGCCGGCGGCCGCGACGGCGATCACCCCGCCCAGCGCGGGCATGAGCCGCTCCCCGCGCCACAGCCGGTACGCCCCCAGGATCAGGGCCAGCGCGATGGCGGCGCTGATCGCGACCGTGAGCGGGGCGAAGGGGACCGTAGCCGCGAAGACCACGACCGGCAGGGCGGAGTACACCATCCCCGACACCCCGCCCAGACCCTTGAGCACTTCCTGCTTCAGGTCCGCGGGCGGTTCGTCGCGGTCGTGGTGGTCAGTGCGGTCGTGGTGGTCGGTGCGGTCGTGGTGGTCGGTGTTCGCGACTCTGGCCTGCTTGGTGACGTCACGTGCGGGTTCGTGGAAGTCCACGTCGGATGCTCCTGCCTGGGGGCTCGCCGGGGTGGTGGTGTGCTGCGGTGCGATGCGTGGGAGGTCAGCTCCGCCCGGACCGTCCGCCCAGGTACTGGGCGATGAAGCGGTCGGCGGCCTCGAACACGGCCATCTGGTTCTCCGGGTTCACGAACCCGTGCCCCTCGCCCTCGACGACCATGTACTCCACCTCCACACCGCGCGAGCGCAGGGATTCGACGATGTTGTCGGACTCCGCCTTGACCACCAGCGGGTCGTTGGCTCCCTGCACCACCATCAGCGGGGTGCGGACCTGGTCGATCCGGGTGATCGGTGAGCGGGCGAGCATGTCCTCCTCCTGCTCGGGGATCTCGGGGTCGCCGATGTACCGGTACCAGTTGTTGATCAGGCCGGGCCGGACGAACGCGGGCTGGGTCCGCATGAAGTTCGCCAGGTCCGAGATCCCGACGACGTCCACGGCGGCGGCGAAGCGGTCCGGGGTGAACGCGGCGCCCACCAGCGCCGCGTACCCGCCGTAGGAGCCGCCGACGATCGCCACCCGGTCCGGGTCCGCGTAGCCCTGGGCCACCGCCCAGTCCACGCCGTCGATCAGGTCGTCGTGCATCTTGCCCGCGAACTCACCGATCGCGGCCTGGGTGTGCGCCTTGCCGAACCCGGTCGAGCCGCGGAAGTTGACCTGCAGCACCGCGTAACCCCGGTTGGCCATCAGCTGGGCCGGGGGGAAGTACCCCCAGGAGTCGCGGGACCAGGGGCCGCCGTGGACCAGCAGGACCAGCGGCAGGTTGGCGGGCTCCACCCCGACGGGCAGGGTGAGGTAGGAGGGCAGTTCCAGCCCGTCCCGGGCGGTGATGGTGACCGGGCGCATCGGCGCCAGGGTCTCCGGGTCCAGGTGCGGGAAGGGCCGGAACAGCAGTCGGGACTCCCCCGTGGCGTGGTCGTAGAACCAGGTGGCGCCGGGGTCGCGGTCGTGTTCGAAGGAGACGACCCAGCGCCGGCCGTCCCGGTCGAAGGACACGTGGGACAGGTCGCCCTCGGACAGCTTCTCCAGGTTGGCCAGGACCTCGGCGAAGTGCGGGTCCAGGGCGTGGACGACCTGGCGTTCGCCGAGGTAACGCACCCCCAGAAGCTCCCCCCGGTGGTCGCGGATCAGCGGTTCGGGCACGGCGGGGTTGACCATCATGCGCGCGTCGACGTCGAAGACCGGGTGGCTGTCGACCTCGGTCTCCTCGCCTGTGGTCAGGTCGGCCCGGACCACGCGGGTGCGATCGGTACCCCGGTTGGAGACGATCCACATGCCGGTCCCGTCCGGCGTGATCTGCCACGGCGACCCCACGGGGTAGTCGGCGCCCCTCCACTCCAGGACCCTGTGTGGCTCACCGGTGGCGGGGTCACGGCGAGAGAACTCCACGTCGCCCTCGGCGGTCAGTTCGGACAGGAACATCGCCCCGTCACCGGCCTGGACCCAGATCTTGCCGGGACCGGGGCTCTCGGCCAGCAGGCTGAGTTCGCCCGTGGCGATGTCGAGCTCGTGGGAGTCGAACATCCCGGCGGCTCGGGTGTCGAGCAGCAGGGTCACCTTCCCCGGGCGGACCGGGGAGGGACCGAACCCCATGACCGTGGCTCCGGGGAAGGGGGTGAGGTCGACCGCCTCCGACCCCGGAGAGTCGAGGTCGACCCGGTACAGGTGCCACCTCTGGTCTCCTCCGTCGTCCTGGAGGTAGAGCAGCCAGCGCGGGTCGTCGGCCCACTCGAAGCTCTGCACGCTGCGGGTCTCGTCGGCGGTGACGGCCCGCGGCTCGGAGCCGTCCTCGAGCTCCTGGACCCAGATGTTGAGCCGGTTCTTCCAGGGCGCGAGAAAGGCCATCCGGGTGCCGTCCGGAGAGATCGACGCGCTGGTGCGCCGCGGCGAATCGAAGAGGTCCTCGATGGTGTGGAGCTTGGGAAGTGCCATGTTTTCCAGTCCTTGCTTCCGCGGCGTCGCTCGTGGTCGGGTGTACTGCGATTCAAGCTGTCGGGCCGCGCACCGAGTAGTGCAGCCGTGTCAACAGCTCGTCATGACGTTCGTACGGGCAAGGACATGACGTGGCGTCACTATCGCGGCCGCCGCCCCGGGTGGGACCGTCTCCGAGGACCCCGGGAGGTCACCCGGCCGTGGAGGGGCCGGGACACCACGCAGGCGGCACGGCTGCACGGGAAGAAGGGCCTCCGCGTCGAGGGGGTGTCCGAGCCCGCCACCGGTGCGAAGGTCCCCGTCCGGCCGGACCGCTCTCCGGCAGGAGTACGGTCAGTCGCTGACCTTGCTCCGGGACTGGTACACCAGGTCCTGGTACTCGGGGTGACGGGAGATCCAGCCCGCGAAGAAGGGGCAGGTCGGCAGTGCCCGCAGGCCCGCGGCCCGGGTCTCGTCGAGAGCCGTGCGCACCAGCGCCGATCCGACCCCCCTGCCCTCGTACTCCGGCGCCACCTCGGTGTGCACGAACGCGACGAGCTCTTCCGTGCGGATGTACTGCGCCAGGCCCGCCACCTCGGACGCCCCGTCGACACGGGCCTCGTAGCGCTTCGCCTCGGGCACGTCACTCACTTCGACAGTCATACTCACTCCTTCTGAAGACTTCAGGCCAGCGGCACACTGACCCAAGTTAGTTGATTTATCAACCATTGGGGAATCCGCATGGGTACGCCTCGGGCCGCTGCCACACAGCGCGGTCCGACGACGGCGTTGTCGTCGGACCGCTCGGATCCGGACAGGTACTTCGAGGGATCGGCGGCCCCGGGCGGCCGGGGAGCGGTCGGCCGCTACTCGAGGAATTCGAGGAGCGCGGAGTTGACCTCTTCGGCGTGCGTCCAGAGCAGCCCGTGCGGGGCGTTGTCGACCTCCACGTACCGCGCCTGGGGCAGGAACTGGCGGAACCGGCGGGCCGTGGCGTCGATGGGCAGGATGTTGTCCGCGGTGCCGTGCAGGATCAGGGTCGGCTTGCCGCTGGCGCGGACCGCCTCGACATCGGTGCGGAAGTCCTCGATCCAGGCGGAGACGACCGCGTAAGCTGCCACCGGAGCGCTGGAGACCGCCACGTTCCAGCTGTTGGTGACCGCCTCCTGGCTGATCCGGACGCCGAGGGTCTCGTCGAGGTTGTAGAAGTCGGCGAAGAAATTCGTGTACCAGGCGTAGCGGTCCTCCCTGGCAGCGGCCTCGATGCCGTCGAAGACGTCCTGCGGCACCCCTTCGGGGTTGTCGTCCCGGGCGACCAGGAAGGGCTCCAGCGCGGCGAGGAAGGCGAGCTTGGCGACCCGCTCGTGGCCGTACCGGGACACGTAGCGGGCGAGCTCTCCGGTGCCCATCGAGAAGCCGACGAGGACCACGTCACGCAGGTCGAGGGTGTTGAGCAGGGTGTCCAGGTCGGCGGCGAAGGTGTCGTAGTCGTAGCCGGAGCCGACCTTGGACGACTTCCCGAATCCGCGCCGGTCGTAGGTGATGACGCGGTATCCGGCCGCGAGCAGCTCCCGGGTCTGGCGCTCCCAGCTGTGGCCGTTCAGCGGGTACCCGTGGATGAGCACGACGGGCCGGCCCGTTCCCTGGTCCTCGTAGTAGATCTCGACCGGGGTGCTGTTCTCGTTTCCGACGGTGACGTAACCCATGGTCTGCCTTCTTTCAGCGTTCGGATTGCACGGCGACAGGGCGTGTTCGCACCGAAGCCGCATTTTCACCGGGCGGCGTGGCCTAGGAGAGACCCTGTTCCCGGAGCCGGGTCAAGGGGAACAGCGCTTCGGGTCGGCGCGGCCTGACGCGCCGCCCCACCAGCCGAGAAGCTGCTGTGGGTCACGGTCATGCCTCCGTGATGGTTCCGACGAGCTTCCGGATCCGCCACTCATGCCTGCCCCCGTCATCGCGGTACCCGCCTTCGGTCGGCCTGGAACGGTCTGGTCCGTTCTGGTGTGATCCAGCCATCACACTAACAACAAGCAGTTGATGCATCAACCTACTTGTCAAAAATTAGCCGACCGACACCGACTTCTTCAGTACTAAAGGCCCATATCAGAGCTGCTTTGGCATACTTCAACAACACCATTACTTGATGACTGGTCAACCAATGGTGTGTAATCATACGTAGCGTCACCACCGGAGCACCGAAGGCCCGGTCGCTAGGAGGGTGTTGGGGGGAAGGACGATCCGACAGACGGGTTCAGCCGGGCTCCGACTCCCCCAGAGCCGCCACCGCCTGGGCGGCGAGCCAGGATTCGGCCCGCCCGTGGTCCCAGCCGCATTCGTTGAGCAGGGTGCGCCAGGCAGCGATCCCGAAGCAGAACCAGAGGCGGTCCGAGACCCCATCGACATCCAGGTGTTCGGACACGAACCCCTTCGTGACGAGGACGACCGCGGCTTCACGCAGCGCGCCGCGGTAGCTCTCCATGACCTGCTTCCAGATCCGGTCGGCGTCCTCGTCACCCAGCGAGGCGTACAGCAGATCGATCGAGTCGCTGAAGCGTTCGTGGTCGGAACGGGTTCCCCGGGCGAGGCAGGCGGCGGCCGCCGCGAGGTCGGGAACGGCGCGGAGTTCCTCGATGGTCGCAGGGGCCGCGGATTCGGCCACGTCCAGCCTGAGCAGCTCGCGCAGGAGTTCGGATTTGGTGCCGGCGCTGGCGTACACGGTCTTGACCGCCGTACCGGCCTCACGAGCGATATCGGACATGGTCACGCGCAGGTACCCGCGGCTGACGAACAGCGTGCGCGCCGCCTGGAGGATCTCCTCGCGGGTGCGGGCGGCGTCGCGTTCACGGCGGGGAGAGCGATAGGTCCTGGGCTCGGAAGACACGTCCGGAGTCTAACTTCTACACACTTGACGCATTCAATGCAGGCTGTCTAACCTTAATTCTGGCCGACAGCGGGGCGACACCCTGCTGAGCGTGCTGCCCGACCTCAGTGAAACGAGATGCACCATGGCCTCAGAAGAGACCCCGCCCCCTCGGGCGAGCGACCCGCCGGAGCGGCCTCCGCCCAGATGGCGGAGATGCTGTCGGGGTTCGCCGTCTCCCAGGCCCTCTACGTGGTCGCCAAGCTGGACCTCGCGGCGAAGCTGCTCGCGGGGCCGCGCACCCCGGCCGAGCTGGCGAAGGAGTCCGACGTGTTGGAGGATCCGCTGCGCCGGGTCCTGCACACTCTCAGCGGCGTCGGTGTGGTGACCCACCGGGAGGGCGACCGCTTCGCCGTCACCGACCTGGGCGCCACCCTGGCCGGGGGAACCCCCGGCTCGTTGCGCGGAACCGCGCTGCTGTGGATGGAGACCCACTACGAGGCCTTCGGGGAACTCCTCGGCACCCTGCGGACCGGCAGCACCGGGTTCGCGCTGCGTCACGGCCAGGAGTTCGTCCCCTACCTGCGCGAGCACCCCGAACACCTGCCCGGCCTGACCTCCGCGATGGCCGAACTGAACGGGGGGCCGCGTCAGGCCCTGCTGGCCGGCTACCGGCTGCCGGAGGGCGAGGTCGTCGCGGACATCGGCGGAGCCGACGGCTCGGTGCTCGCCGCCCTCCTGGCCGACGATCCCCGACGACGCGGCATCGTCATGGACCTGCCCGAGGTCGTCCCCGCCGCCACCGCCCGGATGAGCGAGGCCGGACTGGCCGGACGGGTGAGTACGGTCGGCGGCGACTTCTTCACCGGGGTACCCTCGGCCGACGTCTACCTGCTTTCCGCAGTACTGCACGACTGGTCCGACGAGGACTGCGTACGGCTGCTCGGACGGATCGCGGAGGCGGCCCGACCGGGCGCCCGGCTCGTTGTGATCGAGTCGCTGCTACCCCTGGACGACGAGCCGCACCCGAGCAAACTGAGCGATCTGATCATGCTGACGATGGCGGGCGGACGGGAACGCACCGGGTCGGAGTACACGACGCTCCTGGGCACCGCCGGATTCGTCGTCGACAGGACCGTCTCGGCCCCGGCCGGCGGTTACTCCGCCATCGAGGCGACCTTCGAGGCCGGTTGAGTGTCACCCGCCGAACCTTCGACGTGAAAGTACGACCGAACCTCCGGAAGGACACCCGATGACCGCACCCACGAGCGAGAAGCCCGACTTCACCGGACTGCGCGCGCTCTACGTCAACTGCACCCTCAACCGCTCTCCGGAGCGCAGCCACACCCAGGGCGTGATCGACCGCAGCGTGGCGATCATGGAGGCGAACGGGGTCAGCGTGGACCAGTTCCGCGCCGTCGACCACGACATCGCCACCGGTGTCCGCCCGGACATGACCGAGCACGGGTGGGAGACCGACGAGTGGCCCGCGCTGCTGGAACGGGTCCTGGCCGCTGACATCCTGGTCATCGCCGGATCGATCTGGCTGGGCGACAACAGCTCGGTGACCCGCCGGGTGATCGAGCGGCTCTACGGATACTCCGGTGTTCTCAACGAACAGGGCCAGTACGCCTACTACGGGCGCGTCGGCGGCGCTCTTCTGACCGGCAACGAGGACGGTCTCAAGCACTGCGCGATGAGCATCCTCTTCAGCCTGCAGCACATCGGCTACACGATCCCGCCCCAGGCCGACGCGGGCTGGATCGGTGAGGTCGGCCCCGGCCCGTCCTACCTGGACGAGGGCTCCGGCGGCCCGGAGAACGACTTCGCCAACCGCAACATCAGCTTCATGACCCACAACCTGATGCACACGGCCTCGATGCTCCGACACGCCGGCGGCTTCCCGGCCTACGGCAACCAGCGCGCGGCCTGGGACGCCGGTTGCAGTCCCGACAACGCCAACCCCGAACACCGCTGACCATCCGTGACCACCCCGGGGAGGGGTCCGCGGATGCGTGTGGACGCCGTGTCGCCGACTCAGTCCGCCTGCTTCTTCACGTGCTCCATGATGCGCTGGGAGAGCCGGGCATACGTGTTGAGCTGGTTCGGCGTCAGGGCCTCGACGAACAGGCGGCGGACGTGCTGGGCGTGCATGGGTGCGGCGTCCTGGATCGCCTTGTAGCCGAGCGGGGTGGCGACGACGAACGCTCCGCGCGCGTCCTCGGGGCATTCCCTCTTGGCCACGAGCCCGCGCTTCACCATCCGCGAGACCTGGTGGGACATACGGCTCTTCTCCCACTCGACGATTTTGGCCAGTTCCAGGAAGCGCATCTCCCCGTCAGGCGCCTCGGTGAGCTTGACGAGCACGAGGTAGTCGGACGCGGACATGTTGGAGTCGGCCCGAAGGAGGCGGGACAGCCGCCCTATGAGGATCTCCTCCATACGGATGAAACTCTCCCAGGCGGCCAGTTCGTCCGGGGCGAGCCCGCTCGGTGTCTCATTCATGGACGCAGTGTAACGAAGATGTTGACACCTCACCTAATAGAGCATGCGTGACGATGCCGACGAACCCCGGCGGCCGAGGATCCGGATCGCCCGGATCCTCGGCCGCGCCGAAGCGTCCGTTCCCCGCGGTGGCCGCCGCGGCACCGGGTGAAGGCGCTCACCCGGTTGTCGGGCGACCGGTCCTAGTCAGTGGGAAGAACGAACCGCGGTTCCTCCGCCACCGTCGGCGTTCCCATCAGGGTCTCTCCGATGGCGGCCCCCATCCGCTCCAGGCCCTCGGCAGCGGTTTCGGCGTCGACCTGGGGCGCCTCGGCGGCGCACACCTCGCCGGTGATCCTCTCGGGATCGGCCGGCCCCGGGTTGTCGAAGGCGTCCAGGGCCAGGGCCGCGGCGACGGGGTCGGTCGTGCCGAGCACCAGGTGGTCGGACGCGTTGCCTGCGCACACCTGCTGGACGGCCACGTTGCGCACGTTCTCACCGGTCAGCACCGACGCCCCGGACTCGTCCGCGGTGGCCGGATGCACGGTGTCGTCGGTGGTGCTGAGGATGCTGGTGGTGCTGACCTCGGCAAAGGTTTCCTGCGGCGAGTTGAGTTCGGCGATGAAGCGCGCGTCCGGGTCCATCTGCCACAGGGCGGGCGGGCATTCGGCGTCGGTGGTGCAGTGGGTCATGGTGCTGCCGTGGTGCGGCGAGCCCAGGGTCACCAGGTCGTCGACCATGCCCCTGGTGTCGGGCCAGAAGCGCAGTGCGGCCCGGCCCAGGACCCCGCCCTGGCTGAACCCCAGGACGTCGATCCGCTCCCCGTGCTGTTCGTGGGCGCCGCGGATCGCGTGGGTGACGTACTCGGCCGAGATCTGCATGTCCGCCGTGGAACTCTCGGGCGGCTCGACGGTGCAGACCGTGCGGGTCTCGTTCAGCCAGGGAAGGTAGTTCCAGGAGAAGGTCTCGTCCGCCGTGAGCAGGGTCGGCGGGATCAGCAGGACGGGAGCGGCTTCGCTGTCCTCCGGGCCTTCGAAGCACTCGAACGCCGCTGCCAGCTCGTCGCCGGAGACCGTGAGTTCCGGTCCGGACTCGGACACGCTCGTGTCGGGAGCACCGGTGTCCGACGACGGTCCCTGGCCGATGCCGAGCGCGGCACAGCCCGTCATCGGGATGGCGAGCGCCAGCAGGAGTGCTGCCAGATCGCGCTTCACCCGCCCTCGCCGAAACAGGTTCTTACGGAAAGGCTCCGTGTCGATGGTCGGTCCCTCGGTATTCATGGCAGCAGAGCTTCCTCGGTGGTGGGTGGAACGGGGCCCCGGTCGGGAACGGTCGTGGAATCGCGGCCGAGGCGGGTACGTTGGCGACGCTAAAACCTCACATCGATGTGAGAGGCAAGGGCTGTGTCACAGTTCACCTGCTTGTCGGCGAGGAAGCCCGGGCGTTCACGCCCGGGAGGAATTGCCGTGCCCGCTGGATCATGAGCGCAGGCGGCAGTGCGCGGCGGGTTTCGGAGGAGTTTTGTGGTTCGGCCCCGCGGGCGGGGCTGGTGTCGTTAGTGTGTTCGATCATGAAGGTGGTCGTGCGGGTGAAACTGCTGCCCTCGCCGGAGCAGGCGAGGGCGCTTGCGGCGACCCTGCACGCCTGCAACCGGGCGGCGAACCACGCTTCGCAGGTGGCCCAGGACAGCGGGGCCCGGCACAAGTACGCCCTGCAGGAGAAGGTCTACCACCAGCTGAAATCGGATTTCGGGTTGTCGGCGCAGCCCGCGGTGCGGGTGATCGGCAAGGTCGCCGACGCCTACACCACCCGTGCCGCGAACCTGGAGGCCGGGAACCTGGGCCCGAAGGGGTCAGCCAGCCGCCAGCGGGTGGAGGCCACTCCGATCGCTTTCCGTGCGGACGCCGCCCAACCCTTCGACGACCGGTGTCTGTCCTGGCAGATGGACGCCCGCACCGTCTCCATCTGGACGGTGTCGGGCCGGTTGAAGAACCTTGGCTTCACCAGCTCCCCGGACCAACTCAAAATGCTGGCCGAGCACCGCCAGGGCGAGAGCGACCTGATCTTCCAGGACAGGGCCTGGTTCCTCGCAGCAGTCTGCGAGGTCCCCGAAGCACCGCTCAACGAGGCCCCGGAGGGGTTCATCGGGGTGGATCTGGGGATCGTGGAGATCGCCACCACCTCCACCGGCCAGCGCCATGCCGGGCGGCAGTTGAACCGGTACCGGCGCCGCCAGATGCGGCTGCGCGCCAAACTCCAGGCCAAGGGCACCAAGAGCGCCAAACGGGTCCTCAAACGCCAGCGCCGAAAGGAGTCCCGGCGGGCGCGGGATGTCAACCATCGGATTTCGAAGAGCATCGTGGGACAGGCCGAACGCACCGGCCACGGGATCGCCCTGGAAGACCTCAAGGGCATCCGTGGCCGGGTACGGCAGGCCAAGAGGAATCGTTCCGCGTTGCATGCGTGGAGTTTCGCGCAGCTGCGCGACTTCATCACCTACAAAGCGCGCAGGGCGGGGGTACCGGTCGTGGTCGTGGAGGCGGCCTACACCTCCCAAACCTGCTCGGAGTGCGACCACACCAGCAGAGGCAACCGGCCCTCGCGGGCCCGGTTCGTCTGTCGGGGTTGTGGAGTCATCTTGCACGCCGATGTCAATGCTTCACGCAACCTCGCCCACCGGGGCGAGGCGGTGTGGACCGCGGGGCGCCCGTCAACCGCCCCCGCACCCTCCAGATAGGAGGGTGCTGGACGCGGGAGGCCGGACCCACCAGCCAGGTGGGCGTCTACCCACAAGCCCGTGGCTTCAGCCACGGGTAGTTGACGAAGGGATCGGCATGAGGATCGGGGAGCTCTCACGACGGACCGGGGCGAGCATCCGACTGCTGCGTTACTACGAGGAGAAGGGCCTGATCGGCAGTACCCGCAGTTCCAGCGGGCAGCGCCACTTCACAGAGGACGCCGTCCCACGCGTGGAGTTCGTTCGCCGACTCCTCGCGACGGGGGCGACCAGCCGTGCCATCGCCGAGATGATGCCCTGCTTCGACACACCTCTCGAGGAGACCTTCGACAGCGCGATGGAACGCCTGGCCCAGGAGCGCCGGCGCATCACCAGCGACATAGAGGATCTCCTACGGGCCCGGAAGGCCCTGGACGCCCTGATGGACACCGCCCGCGAGCACCGCGCGCGGCTGCCGGGGAGCCAGGCGGGCTGATCCCCTCGACCTTCCCCTCCGCCGGGTGTGACCGTCACGCGCCGTGCGTTCCGAACTCCGAGGAGCCGTCCGATGCTCAGCAGTGAACTCGCCGAACTCGCCGGGGTCACCGTCCGCACGTTGCGCCACTACCACCAGATCGGGCTGCTGCCCGAACCCCCGCGCTCGGCCGGGGGCTACCGGCGCTACGACGTCGGCGACCTCGTACGACTCCTGCGGATCACGAGGTTGACCGCACTGGGCGTCCCCCTGTCCGTGCTCCCGTCGGTGCTGGATGACCCGGCGGCCACGGAGGCGCTGCTGGACGATCTCGACCGCCAGGCGGCCGCCGAGATCGAACGGCTCAACGCCCGACGGGCCGACATCGCCGCCCTGCGCAGCAGCGGCACACCGCCCGACCTGCCCCCGGAGCTGTCGGTGCTGCGCTCCGGCCCCGAGGCCGGGGTGCCCGAGGAGATGGCCCGACACGAACACGAACAGCTGATCCTGCTCGGGCACCTGCTCGACACGGACGGCCCGACAGGGCTCGCCCTCCTGCTCGACGAGGTGGACAGGAAGATGCTCGAGCGGCTGGAACCGCTCACGGCGCGGTTCTACGCCCTCGGGTCCGACACCCCGGACGAGGAGGTCGCGGCTTTGATCGACGCCTGGGTCACCGAGCTGGAACCGCTGTCAGCGCGACTGGCCAGTTCGTCCGCGCCCGACTCGAAGGTCTCGGCCCTGCTGGACGAACTGAACAAGCAGGCCCTCAAACCCGTCCAGCACCGGGTAATGCGCAGGATCCTGCATCGGTTGGAGCACGAGCAGCGGTCGGCCGGAACCGGACAGGACTGAACGCGCTCCAAACACGGCGGCCGGGCTCACTCCGCCCCCTGTGCGGCCCGAATGGTCTGCGGCCCGCCTGCCGGTCGGCGCTTCGCCCTGCCCCGACCCCGCCGAGCACTGTGACCAAGAAAATGAAATGCAGCCTTGACTCCGACGCGACGTCGGAGTTTTCACTCGGGGATGTCCGCGTCCACCGACCGTGAGGACCCGCCATGACCGCCCCGTCGAAGCTGATCTCCGTCGAAGAGTTCTTCGCCCCGCCCGCCCGCAGCCGGGCCGTGCTCTCCCCGGACGGCACCCAGGTCGCCTACCTCGCCCCCTGGCAAGGGCGGCTCAACGTGTTCGTCCGCGACCTGGACTCGGACTGGTCCACCCCCGACGACACCGAGGGCTCGGGGGCGCGGCGCGTCACCGCCAACACCCAGCGCAACATCGAGGCCGCCTTCTGGAACGCTGACGGCCGCTACCTGCTCTTCCAGCAGGACAAGGACGGCGACGAGAACGCCCACCTGTACCGGGTCGACCTCACCCGCCCCGAGGAACCCGAGGCCGACCTCACCCCCTACGAAGGGGTGCGGCTGCTCGGCGCGTCTCTCCACCCGAACCGGCCCGGGACGGCGTACGTACAGCTCAACAAACGCCGCCCGGACCTGGTCGACCTGTTCGAACTCGACCTGGACACCGGTGGACTGACCACTGTCGCCGAGAACCCGGGCGACGTCTTCGGCTGGGTGGCCACCGGCCGCCGGGTGGTGTCCCACACCATCGAGGAGAACGGCGACCACGTCTACTCGCGGTGGGACCAGGGCCAGCCGCGCCCGATCGCACGGTTCCTGGGCACCGACGCGCCCTTCGGGATCACGCCGATCGTGCCCACCCCGGACGGCAACGGACTGTGGATCGGCTCGGCCCACGGCTCGGACCGCACGCGCCTGGTCCACCTCGATCTGGACACCGGCGAGCGGA
Source organism: Nocardiopsis ganjiahuensis DSM 45031 (assembly GCF_000341085.1). Classification (GTDB taxonomy): domain Bacteria; phylum Actinomycetota; class Actinomycetes; order Streptosporangiales; family Streptosporangiaceae; genus Nocardiopsis; species Nocardiopsis ganjiahuensis. The sequence continues at coordinate 22,245 of NZ_ANBA01000023.1, forward strand.
CCGACGTGGACAGCCACCCCGCCTTCGACCTGGACACCCCGCGCCCGGAGGCCGACCCTCGCTACCCCTCATCGGTGATCGTGCACTCGACCACCGGGGAACTGCTCGGTGCCCGCTACCTCGGCGCCCGCCAGGAGATCCACCCGCTGGACGCGCACTTCGCCGAGGTCCTGCCGCACCTGACCGAGCTCTCCGACGGCGATCTGGCGTTCGTGTCCTGCGACGCCACCGGCCAGAAGTGGGTCGTGGACTTCACCCATGACCGCGACCCCGGTGTGACCTGGTTCTACGACCACGGCACGGGGCGGGCTCGGTGCCTGTTCCGGCCCTTCCCGCACCTGGACCCGGCCCAGCTGGCCCCGGTCACCCCCGTCACGCTGACCGCCCGCGACGGCCTGGCCCTGCCCGTCCACCTGACCCTGCCGGTCGGTGGCGGACAGCGCGAACTGCCCACGGTGGTGCTCGTGCACGGAGGGCCGTGGTATCGCGACAGCTGGGTCTACGACCCCGAGGTGCAGCTGCTGGCCAACCGCGGTTACGCGGTGCTCCAGGTGAACATGCGCGGCTCCACCGGATACGGCAAGGCGCACACCCAGGCCGCGATCGGTGAGTTCGCGGGCAAGATGCACGACGACCTGCTCGACGCCGTGGACTGGGCCGTCGCCAAGGGTTACACCGACCCCGACCGGGTCGGCATCTACGGTTCCTCCTACGGCGGCTACGCCGCCCTGGTGGGCGCCGCGTTCACCCCGGACCGGTTCGCCGCCGCGGTCAGCTACACCGGCATGAGCGACCTGGCCGAGCTGACCGAAGGGATCGTCCCGTTCGCCCGCCGCAGCCTCGTGAACAACTACCTGCGCTACTTCGGTGACCCCGAGGTCCCCGAGGATCGGGCCGACATGCTGGCCCGCTCCCCCATCAGCCGGGTCGACGACATCACCGCGCCGGTCCTGCTGATCCACGGCGCCAACGACGTCCGGGTGGCGCGCCGCCACGCCGACCGGGTCTTCGAGGCTCTGCGCGCCCGTGGCGCCGAGGTCGAGTACCTGCTGAACGAGAACGAGGGGCACTGGTTCGTCAACGCCGACAGCAACATCGAGCTGTACGGCAGGCTCGAGCGCTTTTTGGCCCGGCACCTGGGCGGACGGTCCTCGACCACCATCTGACCCGCCGACCACCGGGGTCCCGCGACCACACCCCGCGGGACCCCGGCAGACCGCCTCGGCTCCAGCGGAGTTTCACGTCGACTCCGACCTCGGAAGACACACCGGGGACGGCATCGGTGAAGTCACCGCTCAGACATCCCTGAAATCCAAGAAGCAACCTGGCGAAGAGAAGGGCCTTTCCCGCCCCCTCGAACACGGCGTCCGGGTGTCAGCCCCGACCCTTCAGTTCACAAGGTCGCGCGTTGGCGCAGGAGTACGCCGCAACCGCGTCGAAGCGCGGTGGCGGCTTCGCTCAGGGCCTCAACGCCCGCGCTCCTCGCTGATGGAGTTCCCGCCGTCGACCGTGATGAGCTGACCCGTGATGTACGACGCGCCTTCACCTGCGAGGAACGCGATCACGGACGCCACCTCGTCCGCGGTGCCGGACCGGCCGACGGGTGCGGCCGCGCCCATCGCCCGCTCGTGGTCGGAGGCGGACGGAGTGTCGATCCACCCCGGAGCGACGGCGTTCACCGTGATGCCCGCCGCGGCCGTGTCGATCGCCGTCGCGCGCGTCAGTCCGACCATGCCGGCCTTCGCCGCGTGGTAGGCGACATCGCCGGGGTAAGCGGCGACGGGCCCCGACACCGATGACACGTTGACGATGCGGCCGTAGCCGGCAGCCCGCATGAAGCCCGCCACCGCGCGGGTCATCAGGAACGACGTGGTCAGGTTTCGCTCGAGCGAGGCATGCCAGTGGTCGAGGGGCAGACCGCCGACCGCGCCCGAAGCATACGAGTCGGACACGGAAGTCATTCCGGCGTTGTTGACGAGGATGTCCACGCCGCCGAACGCATCCGACGCGCACGTGACGACGGCGTCCACACCGGTCTGATCAGTGAGGTCAGCGACCACCCCTTCCGCTCGGATACCGGCGGCGCGCAGTTCCGCGACCCGGTCGAAGATGCGATCCGTCGTCGACGTGACAACCACACGGCTTCCGCCGGAGCCGAGAAGACGGGCTGCCGCGAACCCGATTCCCCGTGCGCTTCCCGCACCGGTGATGATGGCGACTCGCTGCCTTTGAGTGGTCATGGTGAGACCTTCCGTTCAGCTGTACGACCGCACAATCTCCACCGCGGTCAACGTCCTGGCACTGTTTCCGATGCGGACCGGGTTCCCCACGCGCGCCTTTTTCGATGAACCCCACCCGATGGGCCCTTCGGCGAACGTCTTCACACGTTCGTTCCCACCACGCACGGAGACGAGGTCCGCGGGCCACCCCCGGGGTCCGTCGTCTCGGTGAGCGCCGCACACACCTCTGCGCCGGGGCTCGGCTGCCCGAGGGCCCACACCGACCATCCGGCCCCCCAGACAGCGGCAGAACCGTGTTGAGCACGCCGGAGCCCGTCGACTCCGCATGCTTTGCCTCTCACCCCGCAAAGGTGACGTCCCGCAGTGTGGTGAGTTCTTCGGCCGCGGTGCGGGTCGGTGGGCTGAGTCTATGCCGCGTCGATCCCAGCCGGCGGCCACGTCCTGGGGATGTCGGTGATGATCTTCGCGGAGTTCTCGCTGAAGTGGCGTCGGTCGGCCGAGCGCCACTCGTCGTGCCGGCCGACCAGACCGCATCGCGCCGAAGCCGGTCTGCTCGGACGCCTGGGGCCGAGCGGGCTTCGCGCACGGTGCGCGCTCCTCGCTCAGCGACGGAGCTCGATCTCGGCCTGAGCGAGCGCTGCCCGAACCACCTTGCGGTCGGCCCCCGTTCTCCTGGCCGGGGAAGCTCATCGGCTCCTTGAGCCACACCAGCATCTGGCGGCGGGCCGGGTTGGACAGGGCCCGGAACACAGCCGTCAGCTCCGCTTCCGAGAACATGTGGCGATCGTGACGCGCGTTCATCGACGATTCGGGATATGGCGATCTGAATCATATTGACAATTCGTGATATGACGATCTAAGGTCGGCGCATGTCTACTTCGATGCGTGTGATGGAACTCGTCCGCTTCGGTGACGCCGACACCGCGTTCGCCGGCCGAGAGCTGCCGAGACCCGCCCCCGGCCCCGGCCAGGTACTGGTGCGCGTGCTGGCCACGTCCGTGAACCCCCTCGACCTCCAGACCCGGCGCGGCGACTACCGAGACCAGATGGCGCTGCCCGCGGTGATCGGCAACGACGTGTCCGGCGTGGTGGTCGAGACCGGCCCCGGGGCGAACGACTTCCAGCCGGGTGACGAGGTCTGGTACCTGGCGCCGATCTTCGCCGGCCAGGGAACCTACGCCGAGTTCCACGTGGTCGACCAGTCCCTGGTCGCCCGCAAGCCTGCACGGTTGTCACACGTCGAGGCCGCCGGTCTCGCGCTCGTGGGCATGACGGTCTGGGAAGCGCTGGTCGAACGCACCGGGGTGCAGGCCGGGGAACGGGTCCTGGTGCACGGTGGAGCGGGCGGGGTCGGCTCGGCCGCCATCCAGCTCGCCAAAGCACTGGGAGCCGAGGTGGTGACCACCGCACGGGCCAGGGATCACGAGTTCGTCACCGGCCTGGGAGCCGACGTCGCGATCGACTTCTCGGCCGGTGACTACGTGCCGCGGGTCCGTGAGCTGGGCGGGGTGGACGTCGTGATGGACACGGTGGGTGGGGACACCCTCACCCGCAGCCCGGAGGTCCTCAACGACCGAGGCCGGGTGGTGTCCATCGTGGACACCCCCGAACCCCAGAACCTGCTCGCCGCGTGGGGGCTGAACGCGACCTACCACCTCCTCTTCGTCAGCCCCGGCAGGGCGAAGCTCGAGGCCCTTGGCCACCTGGTCGACCAGGGCGAACTCCGGCCGGTGATCGGTGCTGTGCTGCCGCTGGCCGACATCGCACAGGCGCACGCGCTCTTGGAGGGCGGCTCTTCCGGCGAAGGCCGCAAACGCCCCCGCGGCAAGATCGCCATCGCCGTGCACCCCCTGGACGAGTAACCCCGCCGGGCGACGCCTTCGTCTTGAGCGACCCGGCCGTCCCGGCCCGGGACGGCTGGGTCGCTGATGTCGGCCGACCCAACCGGGACTGTGACGCGGGCAAGAAGGACGCGGGCAAGAAGGTCGACACCATCGAGATCAGTCCACCGTTCGGATCCCGGACGAAGCTGGTGCGTTCCCCGTCCGAGGCGAGGTTGTCGGCCCCGGGCGGTGTTGGACAGCTGATGCTCGATACGGTCGCCATCAAGGACGTCGGTGACGCCGCACGTCTGGGTCTGGTCGGTGGTGTCAGAGCTCAGGCTGGTGGCCAGGTCACCGTCGCCGTGCTCGGGCAGACGCCAGACGGCGGCGGCACCCTTGGTCTCGGCGTCCGGGCCCGGCCGCCGGGAGGAGAAGAGCAGCGAACCGCGGCGCGCTCTCCCCCTCTTCGGAGAACGAGGAAGAAATCGGTGATTTCACCGGCTCACGGTACCGCGCGCCACAAAGCGGGCACCGGGGCCCGTCAGGACCAGACGCGGCGGGCCGCGGCCTCGGCCCCGGCGACCAGACGCGCGGGTTCGGTACCGGTCAGCTCGCCCCCGCGCTTGCGCCCCACCCCGTCCACGAACACGTCGGTGACGTTCTCGGGACGGCCGTTGAAGACGAGCTGGGCGATCCAGTCACCGCGGGGCGCGAAGTTCAGCGCCCTGGGTTCCACCACCATCACGTCCGCCCGTTTGCCCGGGGTGATCGAACCGATACGGTCGCTCTCCCCGATCGCCCGGGCTCCGCCCATGGTCGCCATGTACAGGACCTCCTCCGGTCCGGGGTAGGCCGAGGCGTCCAGGGACACGGCGCGGTGGAGCCCCACGGCCGCCTTCATCGAGGCGAACATGTCCCCGGAGTCGTTCGCGCCCCCGTCCTGCCCCAGCCCGATCCGCATACCGCGCCGATGCGCCTTCGCGATCGGCATGACCCCCGTGCCCAACCGCATGTTGCTCAACGGGCAGTGCACCACCGCGGCCCCGTGGCCCGCCAACAGGTCGAGTTCGTTCTCGGTGACGTGGATGACGTGGTTGAGCAGGGTGCGGGGCCCCAGGGCGTCGGACTCCGCCAGGAGGGAGACCGGGTCGTCGAGCCGGTCGGTGGGATCTTCGAGGAGGTGGAGGTTGAGCACCGCCCCCAACTCCCGCGCGAGTTCGGCGTGCACGCGCACCTGTTCCGCATCCTGCCGGGTGGCGCACGTGGCCACCTGCCCGGTGCCCAGCGGGTGGGGCCCGACGAGGTCCTGCAGCACCTTGGACACCAGCTCGATATCCGGGAGTTCCTGGTAGGTGGCGTGCGCGAAGCGCAGGCCGCTGTCCGACACGGCCTCGACGTAGGCCTCCGAGACGGGATAGTCGAGGGCGGGGACCCAGTCGACCACGGTGGTGGTGCCCGACTGGAGGGTGTCGGCCGCGGAGAGCCGCACGAAGTGGTACATGTCCTCGGGTCCGATCCTCGGCACCGCCGTCCACACACAGGCGCTGAACCACTCGTAGAAACCCAGGGCGGAACCGCGCCCGCGAATGGCGCTCTGCCACAGGTGCGTGTGCGCGTCCACGAAGCCGGGGAGCACCAGGCGCCCGCCCGCGTCGACCGTCTCCGTGCCCGGCGGGGGACGGATCGCGGCACCGACCGCGGTGATCACGCCCGACTCCATGAGGACGTCGGCGTGCTCCAGCGCTCCGAGGGGCCCGTTTCCCGACGCCGGGTCCATCGTCAGGACCAAGGCCGCGTCACGCAGCAGGATTCCACCGGTGTGTGCGGCGGCGCTCATACGACCACCCCTTTCGATTCGGCACGATTCACCGGGCGAACGCATGTACACGGCCGGCCGTGGAGGAACGGCCGGCCCCCCGAATCCGCGCAATGAAACCATGCATCGCATTTCCTAGGACCGGTGAGCAAGCAGCACCACACCGGAACTCCACCATTGAACCCGGCCGCCCGGCGCCCGGACAAGGGAGTCGGCCGAGGACACCCGGAAAAGGATCGGACGAACCCGGCCGAACACCTGGGTTTCGCATTTCGGAGACCCACCCGACCCCATAATGGGAAATCATTAAAACACAGAATGCTTCGCCCGTGTTATACAGGAAACGCGCCACCGGCGCATGCCGAGCAAACGAACGAGATAAATCCAATCAAAACGGAAATTCGTGTTCACCCTCGACACGTACTCGATCAAAGGAAGGCAATTCCCTTGGCCAATACCACCGTCCTGCTCTCCGGAGGCCTGGACTCCACCGTGCTCGCCACCTCCATCGTCCGGGAACACGGTGCCGACTCGGTCGACACCCTCACCATCCACTACGGGCAGCGCCACGTCCGTGAGCTGGAGGCCGCCGCGGAGGTCTCGGCGGCGCTGGGCGTGCGCCACGACGTCATCGACCTGTCCGTGCTGGGCTCGCATCTGACCAGTGCCCTGACCCCTTCCAGCGACGGTGGAAACGTGCCCCACGGCCACTACGCGGAACCCACCATGGCCGCCACCGTGGTCCCCAACCGCAACGCCATCCTGCTGATGGTCGCAGTCGGTGTCGCCTCGGCGCGGGGCCACTCCGGTGTCGCCACCGCCGTGCACGCCGGCGACCACCCCGTCTACCCCGACTGCCGGCCCGAGTTCGTGGAGGCCGTCGCCCGTGCCGCCGAGGCGGGCACCGACGGGCAGGTCACCGTCACCGCGCCGTTCGTGGACATGGCCAAGGCCGAGATCGCCGCGCTCGGCCACCGGGTCGAAGCCCCCGTGCACCTGTCCTGGTCCTGCTACGAGGGCGGGGAGACCCACTGCGGGCGGTGCGGCACCTGTGTCGAGCGCGCCGAGGCCTTCCACGTAGCCGGCCTGAGTGATCCCACCTCCTACGCCGACACGGCGTTCTGGCGTTCCGAGGTCGTCTAGGCCCGCGCGGACCCGCGTCCGGTCACGTGCCCTGACCGGACGCGGACCGGGTGGAACGGGGACACCGTTCCACCCGGCCGGTCGGCGGTGCGACTACTCCGAGTCGCACGTGGGCGTGTAGGACAGCACCTGGGCCCGCAGCGCGGGATCGGACTCGAGCTCACCGGCCAGGTGCGTGGTGAGCATCGAGGCCCCGTGCGCCTCCACCCCCCGAAGGGTCATGCAGGCGTGTCGCGATCGGATGAGGCAGGCCGAACCGCGGACGTCCAGGCGCTTGACCAGCGCCGCCACCGTCTGCTCCCCGATCCGTTCCTGCACCTGTGGGCGCGCGGCGTACTCCTGCAGGACCCGGGCCAGCTTCGACAGGCCGACGATGGGCGCCCCGGGCGAGGGCAGGTAGGCGACCGTGGCCCGGCCGGGGAACGGCAGCAGGTGATGCTCGCACAGGGCCACGAACGGCACGTTCACAGCCGCGATGACCCCCTGGTTGGCCGACTCCGGCCGGAACTGCACCTCCAGGTGCCGGGCCGGGTCGAGTCGCATTCCGTGCGTCATCTCCGCGATGGCCCGCACGTAGCGCTCGGGGGTGCGGTGCATCGAGTCGGTGTCGCATCGGATACCGAGGGCTACGAGCATCGCACGAGCGTGACCGACGGCGGACGCCTCGTGGACATCGGGAACGGTGTGCTCCGGGAGTTCTGTGGTCGTGGTGGTCACGGATGCGGCTCCTAGTTCACTGGTTGTGCTCGAGGGACAGGGGTGGCCGCTCGGTCACCGGGGCCCGTTCCGCCACACGGCGTTGTTGACGTGCGTCTCGGTCACGCTGACCGTGTCGATCCGGGCCCCGGGCACGTGCGCCAGCCCGGACAGGGCTTCCTCGGCCACCCGTCCGAGAAGCACCGCCACGGCCTCCACCGTGGGGTGGGGAAGATCGCCGGCCGGTTCCTCGGCCGGCAGCGGGTCAGGCGCCCCGAAGCGGAACAGCTTGCTGCCGTGGTCGGCCAGGAGCTTGGCCATCGGGTCGTCGAAGCCCAGCATGGCCCCGTGGTCGAGATAGGTGTCGATCCAGGAGCGCAGCGCTGACTTGAAGGTGCCGAACTCGACGACCGTGCCGGAGTCGAGCGTCGGCGCGACCGCGGACACCTCGACCCACCAGGAGTGGCCGTGCAGGTTCGTGCACTTCCCGCCCAGGTGCGGCAACCGGTGCGCGGTCTCGAAGTTGTGTCGCACGGTGACTCCGTGCCGGTCGGTCCGGGTCGCGGTGCTCGTGGTTTCCGTCATTCGATCCCCAGGTACTTGTGGGTTTGCAGGCACAGGCTCCAGCGCGGATGGTCCATGCAGTACTTGAGCGCGGCCTCGGTGTTGGCGGCGGTCTCGGGCCCGTCCATGGGCTGGAGCCGAAAGGATCCGAAGGTCAGGTGTTCGAACCGCTCGGGCTCCCCGCCTTCCTGCGGATAGACGAGCTTGAGCTCGTCGCCACGCTCGACGACGAGCGTGGAGCCGATCTTGGGGCTCACACACAGCCAGTCGATGCCCCGCGGGGGGACCCGGGTCCCGTTGGTCTCCACCGCGACCTCGAATCCGCGCTGGTGCAGGGCGTCGATCGCGGGCTCGTCGAGCTGTAGGAGCGGTTCTCCCCCGGTACAGACGACGAACCGTCGCTCGGCGGTACGCGGAGACCACTGCGCCTCCACGGCGTCGGCCAGGTCCTCCGGGGTGGCGAAGCGCCCGCCGTTCTGCCCGTCGGTGCCCACGAAGTCCGTGTCACAGAACTTGCAGATCGCCCGGTGCCGGTCCTTCTCCCTCCCGGTCCACAGGTTGCACCGGGAGAAACGGCAGAAGACGGCGGGACGGCCCGCGTGGGCGCCCTCTCCCTGAAGGGTGTAGAAGATCTCCTTGACCAGGTACGTCATCCCTGTTCCTCGTGCTGGGCGGAAAAATCGGTCATCGCGCTCGCGCCGTCGCGGCTGGGTCCTCCCAGAGCACGGGCACCGCTACGGGTGTGATCGCCATCCGGTCGGGGACCCATTCGACCTCCCGGGGCGGTACCGCGAGCCGTAGGTCCCCGAGGCCCGCCAGGGCGACGAAGGCGAGCGCGCTCACCCGGCGCGTCAGGCGGGCTCCGGGGCAGTAGTTCGGCCCGTGGCCGAACCGCACGTGGGGGTTGGGGCGCCGGCCGGGGTCGTAGGCGTGGGGTTCGGCGAACCTGGCGGTGTCGAAGTTGGCCGCGTCGGTGGAGACCAGGACCATTTCGCCGGTACGCACCTTGTGTCCGGCCAGGTCGGTGTCCTCGGTCGCGATCCGGGCCAAGGCGTTTCCGAGCACCACGCTGTAGCGCAGCAGTTCCTCCACGTCGCCGTCGACCGTTTCCGGTTCACCGCGCAGGCGGGCGAGGACCTGCGGCATCTGGGCGAGGTGGAAGGACGCCACGCCCAGGAAGCTGGCCAGGTCCTCGTATCCGGCGACGAAGACGACACCGAGGATGTTGGCGAGTTGTTCCGGCGTGAGGGCCCCCTCCCCCCGGTTGCGCGTCACCAGCCTCGGCAGCAGACCGGTGGCTGCGGCGAGACCGTCGCGCTCGAACTGTTCGAGCATGTGGTCCCGGAGCCGCCCCCAGTTGCGGTGGACCGTCTCCTCGGGCAACCGCATGGTGAGATCGGTGTCGGCCCAGACCTTGAGCTCTGACAGGTCCGACTCCGGCAGGCCCAACAGGCGGCACATCACCCGACCGGCCACGGGTTCGGAGAAGTGGCGTTGCAGGTCACAGGGCGCCCCCTGGGCGACCGTCTCCTCGACCGCCTCCTGGATGACGGCACGCAGCCAGGGATCGGGCAGATCCGCCATGTCGTGCAGGGAGCGCTGGATCTCGTCGTACATGCCCGCCCTGCGCAGGTACGGCATCGCGTCGAGCAGTTCCGGGGCCAGGAGCGGCACGTCCTGCACCGGGCTGTCCCCGTCGGCCACCTGGGCACGCGCGAAGCGCGCCCCCGACAACACTTGTCTGACCTCGGCGTGGCCGGTGACGAGCCAGGCCTCGTCTCCCGCGTTCGTGGTGACGCGAAGCATCGGGCACCCGGAGCGCAGCTCCTCGGCCAGGCGGTCGCCCCGGGTGCTGAACGGGTAGCGCGGCAGGCCCGGGTCGATGGCTGTCATCTCTGCGTTCCTCTCAGGATTGCTGGTCACGGGCGGACACCGCCGGGGCCACGGGACCCGGACGAGCACCGGTCCCAGCGGACCGGCAGCCGCAGTGGAGCGCGCAGCGGCGCGTCCTCGTCCCACTCCAGCCGGTCCACGGCCGTGTCAGGACGAAGACCCGGCAGGCGGGCGAGCAGGGTCTCCAGCGCGATGCGCAACTGCATCCGGGTCAGGTGCCCTCCGGGGCAGTAGTGCGGTCCTCTGCCGAAGGCCAGGTGCGGGTTGGGGCTGCGCTCCGGATCGAACTCGTCGGCCCGGCCGAAGGTCTCCGCGTCCCGGTTGGCGGAGGCGATGACCGGCATGACCGCCTCGCCCTCGCGGATGTGTCGGCCTCCGAGTTCGAGGTCCCCGGTCGCGACCAGGACGACGATCGCGTTCATCAGCGGGACGTGGCGCAGCAGCTCCTCGACGGCGTCCGGTATCAGGTCCGGGTGCAGGCGCAGGCGGCTCAACAGCCGGGGGCGTTCGAGCAGGGTCGGAAGCGCCGAGCCGAAGTGCTGGACGTTGGTCTTGTACCCCGCTATGAGCATGCTGATGGTGACGCTGATCAGGTCGTCGCGGTCGAGCCCGCCCTCGTCCCGCGCGGCCCGGGCCAGCTGCCCCAGCAGCCCGCTTCCGCCGCCGCGCCGGCACTCGTCGACGAGGTCGGCGGCGAAGTCCCGCAACGCGTCCAGAGCGCGCAGAGTCCGCTCCAGGGGCACCCGGGTCGCGTCCAGGACCGTTTCGGTGTGCTCGGTGAAGGCGGCGCACTCAGCGGGGTCGACACCGAGGAACTCGCAGAGCACGCGCAGTGGGAACGGTTCGGTGAAGCCCTCGACCAGGTCCCCCGGGGGCCCTTCGCGAAGCAGCTCGTCGACGAGCTCGTCGGCGACCGCCCGGATCCGGGGGGCGAGCGCCTCCAGACGCCGTGGTGTGAACGCGGGGGCGACCGCCCCCCGTACCCGTTTGTGGACGTCCCCGCGCAGTTCCAGCAGGGTCAGCACCTTCCGGGGCCACGGTTCGGCGTCCTGCGGCGGCCAGGTCGCGATGACGGGCCGGACCAGCCTCGGATGGGCGAGCGCCTCCCGCACGTCCGCGTACCGGCTCACCAGCCAGACCGGCTCTCCCGTGGGCAGCCGCACACGGGAGATCGGACGTTCGGCCCTCAGAGCGGCGTAGGCGCAGGGGGATCCCGCGGATCCGGGCTCCGCCTGGGGTACCAGGGGGAGTTCCGGCACCCGGTCGGTGGCGGCGTTCATCCTCGCCCCCTCGACAGCGCTGTGCCCGCGTGAGCCACCGCTACGGGCTCGACCCGGGAGGGCCTGCGGATGAAACCGCAGCCGAACATGAAGTCCAGATAGCGGTCGATGAGGGCGTCGTCGACCGGCGGGCAGGTCAAGCCCGCCTCGGCCACGGCAGCCTCCGCGTTGGCCCTGCCCAGGCCGGGGAAGACCTCCTCCAGGTACAGCTCCTTGACGGACAGGTCGGTTCCCCTCCCCCGGTCCACGCACAGGGACACGAAGGGAGCGGTGGGACTGGTGGGGTCCTCGGCGACATGACGCACCAGCTCGGTGACCCAGTCCTGGTAGGACAGGGTCCTGATACGGCACCCGGCGGCGCGCATACGCCGCACGACGTCGGACAGCCGGGCGGGGCGCGGGTTGGTCAGATGGTAGACGGGCCTGGGCGGGGAGGACCCCGTGGCCACGTGCAGGATGGTGTCGACCAGGTGGTCCACCGGCACGAAGTCCATCGGCAGGTCCATATCGGGGGCCACCCCCGTCTCGGCGATCATCTTGAACATCGAGCAGATCGCCGTCTCGGTGTTGCAGATCCCGCTCTCCCGGTCCCCGGTGATCTCGTAGGGCCGGTACACCGTCACCGGCAGCCCCGACCGGCCCGCCTCACCCAGCATGCGCTCCGCGACCCACTTGCTCTCGGCGTAGCCCATGGTGAGCCGGTCGGCGTACGCGAGGGGCGTGTCCTCGGCCACGTGCCCCACCCCGGCGCTGCCGAACCCGGCGAGGACGGCGATGGTGGAGAGGAAGTGGACGGGCACTCGGCGCGGCGCGGACAACCGCACGAGCTCACGGGTCGCCTCGACGTTGGTCGCCCGCAGTGCCGAATACGGATAGACGAAGTTGACCCTCGCCCCCGAGTGCAGGATCAGGTCGAGCCGATCCGCCAGGTGAGCCGCGTGTGACTCGTCCAGTCCCAGCCGTTCGGCGCCCAGGTCCGCCGGGAAGCAGACGAGGCGGTCCTGGTCTCCCGGCGCGGACAGTCCGTAGCGGGCCAGGTTGGCCAGGACCCTGCGGTGGGCGTGCTGAGCGTCGCGGGCGCGAACCGGGCAGTGCACACGGGCCCCGGTTCGCGACAGCAGCCGATCCAGCAGGTAGGCGCCGACGAAACCGGTGGCCCCGGTGAGCAGCACCTCCGCCGGATCGCCCGGGTCGGGCGCGGGCCCCCGCTGCGGCGGCAGGTCGAGCCCGAGGCGTGCCTCCACCTCGAAGTCGGTCGACGTCTCGGGGGCGACGTCGACGGAACCGGAGAGGAGCCGTCCGACGCTCCTGGTGAACTCCTCCAGCTCGGGCCGTTCGATCAGGGCGCGGATGAGCGCGCTGCCGTGTTCGGCTCCCACCCCCAGCGCGGCCCGGGTGCGGTTCACGGCCTCCGCCGCGAGAAGGGAGTCGCCCCCGATGAGGAAGAAGTCGTCCCCGGGTTCGGGGGTCACCCCGACCGTGGCCCGCCAGGCCGAGACGACACCGTCCCGCACACTGTTCACTCCCCCCTCGGGCCCGGGAGGGACGGGCTCGACCTCCACCGCGGCCTCCGCGGCGAGACGGGCGCGGTCCACCTTGCCCGCCACGGACACCGGGAACGATTCCCAGGTGTGGAAGGCACGGGGTACGGCGGCCGCGGGCAGCCATGAGGCACAGAACCCGCGTAGCCCGGCGGTCTCGATCCCGCGCCCGGGGTCGGCGGGGACGATGTGGGCCTCCAGGTGCGCCGAACGCACCTGGACGACGGCGTCGGCCACGTCGGGGTGCGCGCGCAGGCGTGCCTCGACCTCGTCCGGCTCGATGCGGTGGCCGCGGATCTTCACCTGCCGGTCCATCCGGCCCCGGTACTCCAGCCGCCCCTCGCGGTCGAGGAGGGCCCGGTCCCCCGTCCGGTAGAACCGCTCGCCGTCCGGGAGCTCCACGAAGCGCTCGTCGGTCAGCCGGGCGTCGCCCAGGTAGCCCAGCGCCAGGCCGTCACCGCCGACGAGGAGCTCCCCCTCCTCCCCGATCTCCGCGATCGTGCCGTCGGAGCGCAGGACGCGGCAGCTGGAGTTGGCCAGCGGAGTACCGATGGGCACGGACCGGGCTTCGTCGTCCAGGCCGCTGACGGGGTGGAACGTGGACACCACCGTGTTCTCGGTGGGGCCGTAGAAGTTGACGACCTCGGTGTTCGGGCAGGTGCGCAGCACCGCGCGTGCCAGGCCGGGGTCCATGGCCTCCCCGCCGGCCGAGACGAAGTCCAGTACGGCGAACGCCTCCGGAACCGTCCGTGCCACGTGGTGGAAGACACTCGTCGTCAGGTAGGCGATGTCGACGTCCTCCTCCCGCAGCCTCCGGTGCAGCGCCTCGGGCGAGAGCAGTTCCTCACGGTCGACGACGACCAGGCAGGCGCCGCCCACCAGCGCCGACCAGATCTCGATGGTGGAGGCGTCCGACGAGGGGCTGTACCCGTGCAGAACGCGGTCTCCGACGCCGGGCCGGGGCAGCCTCGGATCGGAGGCCGCCAACCGTACGACCCCCCGATGCGGCACCGCGACCGGTTTGGGCCGGCCGGTGGAGCCGGAGGTGAACATGACATAGGCGCACTCGTCCGCGGTGGTGTCGGCCGCGGGCAGCTGCTGAGGACTCGGCGGTCCCGCGGTGCCCAGATCGATCCGGGCCGCCAGACGCCGCACTCGGCACACGGAGCCGGGCAGGACGACCGCCACGCGCACACCGGCGTCCTCCGCCATGGCGTTGATCCGGGCCGGGGGGAGGTCGTCGTCCATCGGCACGTAGGCGCAGCCGGCGCGCAACACCCCCAGGAAGGCGATGACGGCTTCGGCGGAACGGCTGCCGCACACGCCGACGGCGTCGCCCCGGCGCACGCCGGCCGTCAGGAGCCGCACCGCGAGCTCCCGGGACCGGCGGTCCACTTCCGCGTAGGAGAGCTCCCGGCCGCGGTGGCGGACCGCCGGAGCGTTCGGGTTCCGACCCGCACAGTCAATGAAGAGTTCGTGCAGGAGCGCATCGCGGGGAAAGTCGGTGGCGGGGCCCCGCAGGTCCGTCGTCGACACCGTGCCCATGGCCGGTCCCGTCATCACGTGGGGTTCCTTTCGTCGAACCGCGCGGTCAAGGGGTTCATGCGAACACCGACTCCGAGAAGGAGGTGAAATCAGCGGTTCGCCATCGCTCGGGGCGCATCCGGAGGGTGATGTCGTCGGTGAGCTGGTCGGCGGTCGCCGCCAGGTAGACCTCGGCCTCCCGCGCCCCCAGGTAGCGGACGGCGATGGCCTCCCGGTCGGCCGGGTCGGCCGGATCGGCCACGTGGACGACCGGCCCTTCCACGCTCACGTAGCGGTACGGGGGCGCCTCCTGCTGGACGCACAGGCTGAACCTGCCCGCCGTGCGGATGAGACGCGCCTTCACCGAGTCACGGCCCGTCTGCACGACGACCGTCTCGCCGGGCGCGTAGGAATACCAGATGGGGACCACCAGCGGAGCCCCGCCGTTCCTGGGATCGTCCACGCCGAGGACACCGACGTGGACGTCGGCCAGGAAGGCCTCTCGCTCGGCACGGGACATGGTGGGGAGCATGGAAACCTCTTGAATTGAAAAGGGTCTTCACGAGGACGAACACGGCCACGGAAAGGGAAGGCGCCGCGCACCTCCCACTCTCCCCGCCAGCACCCGCCAGGACAACAGATGAGAACGTTCATTCTCTCGCCGGAGGAAGAAAAGTACCGATTTTCACTTTATGCACACGCGCAGGAAACCCGTTTCGGCTCTCCTTTTGCAAATACCGGACCCAACCAGATCTTCCGAGGCCACCCAGCGGGAGACCCCTCCGCCTTTCCTCATTTCCCCACAGTCCCACGAGGCCAAAAAACTCTCATTTCACAGACAAAGAAGAATATTCACGTCGGGGGCGGAACCGCACAGTCCGTCGCTTTCTCAGGAACAGGACCCCGCGGACACCGGACACGACCGACCGGACGAATTCCATTCGAGCCGAGGAGGATTCCGCACTTCGTCCTGTCCGTTTCCCGTGACTGCCGCGCAACAAAAGGCACGAACACCGCACAACCACCCCCGCCCGCCTCGGTGTCGGGCACGGACGTTTCCCGGTCGCCGACCTCTGGGTACTCGCGGCTACTGACCGCGGATCACCGCGGACACCGACGCGAGGAGGCGGACATGGCGCACGGCACCACGAGAACGCGAGAGCCCGGCCGGCCGGTGGGCGCTCGCGAGGGAGGCCGAACATGAACGACCCCACCGCCCCCGTGGGAACCGGCGGCTGCCCCACCGTCACCGCGGTCCGCGGCTCCCTGGTCTGGTTCGGTTCCGATCCCTTCCACACCTCCAGCGAACAGGCGCTGGAGTACGTGGAGGACGGCCTCCTGGTCTGCCAGGACGGCAAGATCACCGACGCCGGGCCCTACGACAGGCTGATCGGCCGCCTTCCCACGGGCACCACCGTCGTCCACTACCGGGACAAGGTGATCCTGCCCGGGTTCGTCGACCTCCACGTGCACTACGCGCAGACCCGGATCATCGGCGCCTACGGCGACCAGCTCCTGAAATGGCTGAACAAGCACGTCTATCCGGAGGAGGTCCGCTTCGCCGATCCGGGCTACGCCCGCCGAACCGCGGAACTGTTCTGCGACCAGATCCTGCGCAACGGCACCACGACCGCGATGGTCAACTGCGCGACCTACCCGGCCTCGGTCGACGCCCTGTTCGAGGAGACCACCCGCAGGGGCATGCGGGTGGCGGCGGGCAAGGTCCTCATGGACCGCAACGCCCGCTCCGACCTGTTGGACGCGTCCCCCCTCCAGGGTTACGAGGAGTCCGAAGCGCTCATCCGCAAATGGCACGGTGTCGGCCGAAGCCTCTACGCCATCACGCCCCGGTTCGCCCTGGCCTGCACCGGTGAGATGCTCCGGCTGGCCGGGAAGCTGTGGGACGAACACCCCGGCACCCTCCTACAGGCGCATCTGGCGGAGAACGCGGAGGAGGTCGAGGAAGTCCGCTCGCTGTTCCCCGAACGGGAGGACTACGTCGACGTCTACGAGCACTTCGGCCTCCTCGGCCGCGGGGCGGTCTTCGCCCACGCGGTCCACCTCGGCAAACGGGAGTGGGGGCGCCTGTCCGCCACCGGCAGCGGGGTCGCGCACTGCCCCACCTCCAACCTGTTCCTGGGCAGCGGGCTGTTCCCCATGCGCAGCGCCACGGACCGGAGGCACCCCGTGCGCACCGGCCTCGGAACCGACGTGGGCGCCGGCACCAGCCTGTCGCTCGTCCAGACCGCGAACGAGGCCTACAAGGTGGGCCAGCTCGGTGTGACACCCATGGACGGGACCAAGCTCTTCTACCTGGCGACCCTCGGCGGGGCGAGCGCCATGGGCCTGGACGGGGTCGTGGGCTCGCTCGCTCCGGGCAACGAGGCCGACTTCGTGGTCCTGGACCCCTCAGCGACCCAGCTGCTCGCCACACGCACGGCCACGAGCGAAACCGTGGACGACCTGCTCTTCGCCCTCGCGCAGCTGGGCGACGACCGGGCCGTGGCCGCCACCTACGTCAGCGGTCGCCTCGCGCACGAGCGCAACCCGTGCCTGGACGCCAAACCGGACCGCAAGCGGCAGCGGCGATGGACGAAGTCACGCGACATGGGACTGCGGTGGCTCACGTACGAGGAGAGCGCGGGCTGGTCCAAGGACCTGGAGGTGCCGAACGCGTGGTCCCCTTACGCGCCCGGCGTCGAGGCGTACAAGGGCCGCCTGTACTGCCTGCACCAGAACACGTTCCACGACGAGTCCCTGTGGTGGGACGTCTACGACAAGGACACCGGTGCCTGGCGGGGCGACCGCGCGCTCCATGACGCGCTCGGCGATCCGGTGCCCAGTCACGGGCCGTTGGCGGTCTCCCACGCCAACGACTACCTGTACTACGTGCACCACCGCACCTCCTCCGACACACGGCTCTGGTGGGCGCGCTACAACATCGAGGGAGAGACCGGCTGGTCGCCGGACCGCGTCGTCAAGGCGGCAGACGGCCGGGAGGTACGGGCATCGGGCGCGTCCCTCACCGTCTACGACGGCCTCCTCTACTGCGTCCTGAGGAGTGCGGAGGGCCGGCTGCGCTGGCTCACCCAGGACACCGGCTCCAAGGAGTGGAGTACCGAGCGGGACGTGCCGGGAGGATTCACCTCCTCCCGCCCCCCGGTGGTCGAACGGTTCAAGGACCAGCTCTACTGCGTCCACGACCGCGGGGACGACCAGCTCCACTGGCTCACCTACGACAGCGCGTCGGGGAACTGGAGCGAGAGCCGGCGGATCGAGGACGTCGACGGCAACCCCGTCCGCACCTCGTACACCCCGGCGATCACCCGCTACAACGACTACCTGTACTGCGTCTTCCACCAGGAGGACGCCAGCGGCTGGGGACGGCTGTGGTGGACCCGGTACGACAAGGGGAAGGGGTGGAGTCGGCCCGTACGGGCCGGGGACGCCATCTCCTCTCCGGGGTTCGACGTCTCCGCCTACCACGGCCCGCTGTTCTGCGTCCACCGGGGCTGAACCGTACCGCGCCCCCTGCGGTCACCGGTGCCGTACACCACCGGACGCCGGTGTCCGCGGGGGCCGCCCTGCCCGGTCCGGGACCGGGCAGGCGCCCCGAGGAAGGGGCCCGGTCACGCCCTGGCACACCCGGTCCGATGCCGGCGACGAAATGGATGAGAGGTCTCCTCATGGTGCCCCCGGCTGAGCCGTCCCGAGGGTCCGGCCTCCCTCCGCCTTCCCGCAGGCTGGAATCGCTCACCGGTCTGCGGTTCGCCGCGGCGCTCGCCGTGGTCGTCGGGCACATGCACCCGACGCTGTGGTCGGTGACGCTGACCATGGTCGCCGTGTCGTTCTTCTTCGTCCTCAGCGGCTTCGTACTCACGTGGTCGGCTCAACCGGAGGAAGCGCCCGGTGTGTTCTGGCGCCGACGGTTCTTCAGAATCGTCCCCAGCCACGCGGTGGTGTGGCTGGCCATGCTGGTCCTGCTCGCGGCCACCGCGATGTCACCGGCACCGGGGTTCACCCCGGCTGGAGTGCCCGCGCCGGGGCCGGCCCTCGCCAACCTGCTGCTCGTCCACACCTGGGTCCTGGACCCGGCCTTCCTCTACGGCGTGAACCCGCCGAGCTGGTCGCTCAGCGTGGAGCTCTTCTTCTACTTCCTCTTCCCCCTGGTCATCCCTCTGGTGCGGCGGATCCCGGCCCGGTGGCTGCCGCTCCCGATCGCCGCAACGATCGCTGTCATCTGGGCGCTTCCGGCCGCCGCCACGGCCATCACCGGACCGCCCGTGGCCCCGGGCTGGATCGACGTACCACTGGAAGCGTTCTGGCTCGCCTACTTCTCCCCCGCCAGCCGACTGCCCGAGTTCCTGCTGGGCATCCTGCTGGCGCGCGCGATGCACCACGGCTTCGCCCCGAGGGTCGGGGTCGTCCTGCCCTCGCTCGTCCTTTTCGCCTGCGTCGCCGCCGCACCGCTGGTCCCGCGCCCCTTCACCTTCGCGGCGCTGAGCGTCGTCCCCGCCGCGCTGATCGTCCTCGGCACCGCCTCACTCGACCTGCGCCGGGCACCCTCGCTGTGGCGGACACCGGCCATGCTCCACCTCGGCCGGATCTCGTTCGCGCTGTACCTCACCCACTATCCGGTCCTGCTGCTGTTCGAGCACTACTGCTCCCACCTGTTCCACGGCGTTCCCGGGGCCGCCGGGGCGTTCGTACTCCAGGTGGCGGCCTCCATGGCCCTCGCGTGGCTGCTCTTCCGCTTCGTCGAGCAGCCGACAGCGCGCAGGTTCGGGGCGTCCCGGCCGAAGCGGCCACGCACAGGCGCGGACGGAAGCACTCCAGCCCCCTGACGATGAGGACGTCCGGAGCCGAAAAGGCCCCGGCGAACACCGTCGGCAGGAGCGCGAGGTCCTCGGCCGCGTCGGCCGTGGCCAGGGCAGATGCGTCGTTGGTGCCGTCGCGCCACGGCCACGAGCCCTCCGGCCTGCTCGCGCCGGAGCAGCGCGAACCGGCCCCCGGGCCGCGCTCG
The DNA here is from genome assembly GCF_000341085.1 of Nocardiopsis ganjiahuensis DSM 45031. GTDB lineage: Bacteria > Actinomycetota > Actinomycetes > Streptosporangiales > Streptosporangiaceae > Nocardiopsis > Nocardiopsis ganjiahuensis. Next base: position 41,788 of record NZ_ANBA01000023.1, read on the forward strand.
GTCCGGGACGTCGTCCACGCCCGCCTCACGGGTGATGACCTGGGCGGTACGCCGGTGGTCACCGGTCACCACCACGGTGCGGCTGCCCATGGCGCGCAGCTGGTCGAACCGTTCGCGCGTGCCCGGTTCGACGGTGTCCTCGAGGTGGAGGACACCGAGTACTCCGGCGGCCCCGGGCCGACCCCCTTGCCGGGCCCTCGCCTGGAACGGGGACGACACAGCCTTCCCCGCAGCTCTCTCACTCCGTTCGGGTGCGACCTCCCACCCGGGCTTGCTCGTTCGCCTCACAGCGCCCCTGAACGGTGTCCTCACATCCGTCTTCAGTATCGTCTTCCGATGTCGGGACGCGATGCCTGGCCCCGGACCCACCGTGAAGGACCCCGCCCATGAGCCCACCGCTGGATCCCCCCGATGAACGCCCTGCACAGGGCATACCGGGGAAAGGCTCGCAGGCGGGCGGAAGCCCGTGGGAGGTGTTCCGGGTCTTCCTGCTCCTGGGGCTGACCTCGTTCGGTGGACCGGTGGCGCACCTGGGCTACTTCCGGGACGCGTTCGTGGTGCGCCGGGGCTGGATCGGCGAGGCCGCCTACGCCGACCTGGTGGCGCTGTGCCAGTTCCTGCCCGGGCCCGCCTCCAGCCAGGTCGGCATGGCCATCGGTCTGCGCCGCGCCGGATACGCCGGGATGGCCGCTGCCTGGGTGGCCTTCACCCTTCCCTCGGCGCTGCTGCTGGTGGCCTTCGCTCTGGGGGTGCAGGCGTTGGGCGCCGAGCCCGGCGCCGGGTGGCTGCTCGGCCTCAAAGCCGCCGCCGTCGCCGTGGTCGCCCACGCCCTGCTCGGCATGGCCGCGAACCTGGCCTCCGGTCGGCGCCAGGCCACGATCGCCGTGGCCGCCCTCGTGGTGGTCCTCCTGCTTCCCTCGGCCCTGAGCCAGGTCGCGGCCATAGCGGCGGGTGCCCTGATCGGAGCGCTCTGGCTCACGACGGCGCCCGCTGAGCGGGAATCGAGCGGCCCCGCCGTCCCCGTCCGGCGCCGAACCGCCCTGACGTGCCTGGCCGCGTTCGCCGTCCTGTTGATGGGCCTGCCCGTGTTGGCGGCCCTGACCGGCAGTACGGCCGCGGGGACGGCGGACGGCTTCTACCGTGCCGGATCACTGGTCTTCGGCGGCGGCCACGTGGTCCTGCCCCTGCTGGAGGCCGAGGTCGTGGGTGGCGGCGCGGTGGACCAGGAGTCCTTCCTGGCCGGGTACGGCGCCGCCCAGGCCGTGCCGGGACCCTTGTTCACCTTCTCCGCCTACCTGGGCGCCCTCATGCCGGTCGCCGGGAGCCCGCTGCTGGGGGCCGCGATCGCTCTCGTGGCGGTCTTCGTGCCCTCGGCGCTGTTGGTCGTGGGCGCGTTGCCGTACTGGGAGCGGATGCGCACCGACCCGCGTGCTCGGCAGGCGATGGCCGGGGCCGGCGCGGCGGTGGTGGGTGTCCTCGCCGCGGCCCTGTACGACCCGGTCTTCACCCAGGGCGTGGTCTCCCCCGCGACGATGGCCCTGGCCGCGGCGGCGTTCGTGGCCCTGGCGGTGTGGCGCGCCCCGGCCTGGGCCGTCGTCCTCGCGGCCAGCGCGATCGGGCTCCTGCTCCTGTGAGTGAGACCCGGGGTCAGCCGACGGGCTCGGGTTCGTACTGTTCCCCGGTCATCGGGTTGGTGGCCAGGCCGGTAGCGGAGTCGTAGTCGACGTCCATGCCCAGCAGGGGATCGTGCAGCAGGCCGGTGTCGGGGTTGCGGGGCAGTCCCGAAGCGGGATCGATCTCCCAGCCGGTCGCCGGGTCGATCCGGGGGTCCTGCGTCGGCTCCTGCGTCGGTTCGGGCGAGGGTTCGGGGGAAGGCTCGGCCTCGGTGCGCTGGGAGTCCTCGTCGTCCTCCGGCGCCTGCGACTCGGCCACGATCTCACTGCGGCCCTGCTGCGACTCCGCGCCTCCCTGCGGGTCGAGCGCGCCCCAGCTGACCAGGGCCAGGATGAGGATTCCCAGGCCCACCCGGTAGTAGACGAACGGCATGAAGCTGTGCGTGGAGATGAACCGCATCAGCCAGGCGATCACCACGAAGCCGACCACGCCCGCCACGACCGTGCCCACGATGGTGGCGCCCCAGCCCGCGTACTCGTCGCCGCCGATGTCGGTGAGCTTGTACACACCCGATCCGAAGACCGCGGGAAGGGCCAGCAGGAAGGCGTACTCGGCGGCGTCCTTGCGCTTGAACCCCAGCAGCATCCCGCCCGTGATGGTGCCGCCCGAGCGGGAGACACCGGGGATCAGCGCGAGCGCCTGGAACATGCCGAACGCCATACCCCGGGAAACGTTCAGGTCCTCCAGTTCCCGGCGCTTGCGCGCGTACCGGTCCGCGAGGCCGAGGAACACCCCGAAGACGATGAGGTTCAGCGCGACCAGGCGCAGGTCGCGGAAGACGCTCTCGATCTGGTCTTCCAGGAGCAGGCCGAGGACCACGATGGGGAGCGAGCCGAGGATGACGTACCAGCCCATGCGGGCGTTGATGTCACCGCGCAGGTCCCGGTCGAACAGGGACCTGGCCCAGGTGGACAGGATCGCCCAGATCCGCTGGCGGAAGTAGATCACCACGGCCAGTTCGGTGCCGATCTGGCTGACGGCGGTGAAGGCGGCCCCGGGGTCGGGCCAGCCGAAGAAGGCGGACACCACGCGCAGGTGCCCGCTGGAGGAGATGGGGAGAAACTCGGTCAGCCCTTGGACGAGGCCGAGGATGATCGCTTCGAGGAGGGACACGGAAGGGCCTTCTGTTTCATCGTCGCCGTCGTGGCTGCGCTCTGGTGCGTTGGGCACGGCTCGTGGGGTGCGCGCTCCGTGCGGCGGCGAGGGCTCCGGCCGGTCCGTCGGAAGCCACCGGACTGCGCGCTGGGGCATCGTATCCCGATATCGTTTCGTGCCGGGACGGTCCTATGGATGCCGAGCGAGGCCGAGGGCGGTCTTGAGGTCGTGGAAGACCTTCGCCTCGGCCGACCGTTGGGTGCAGCGCACCGCGAGATGGCGCACGCCCTTCTCGGAGTGGTGAACCAGCCCGTCGTTCCGGCGGCCGCCATGGGACCGGTTCCACACGACCATCTCCAACGCGCCCGGAGCCAGGCCGGTGCGCGGCGACCCCGATACCCGCCGGCCCGCCACCCGGCGCGAGTGGACGTCGACCACGAACGTCGGGTGCACCCGAGGTGAAGGCGATCGAATCGTGGCTTCTGCTCAGCATCTGTTCACTCAATGAACACTGAGCTTTCTTCGGAGCGTCGGGCCACACTCCGGACGCCGCCTCGAGATCCCGTACCCGGCGCCGATCCTCCCGAGCCTTCACGGCCGCCGAGACGAAACACGAGCCCGGAGGCATCGGACGCCCCTGGTTTCCGAAGGAGCTCTTGCCGGTTGTCGGCTCCCCGGCCCTTGATCAGCTCTCGTTCGCCAGGCCCCGCACAGGGTCGGCGCCCAGGACTCCGGCAGTGAAGTTCGCCAACTGCGCCCGCATCCTTTCGCGCGGCACACACGCATGCCCGGCCAGGTGCTCGACCAGATCGGCTCGGACGGCCGCGAGCAGGGCGTGAGCGGTGAAGTCGCTGTCGGTCAGGCCGGGAATCTGTCCCAGCATGGTGTCCAGCAGGCCGTGCCACCGCTCGTAGTGATCCGCCTGGTACGGGCTGCCGCTCCCGCTCTCCTCCAGGGCCAGCATGAGGGGGCGGTTGTCGAGTTTGAAGCACAGGAGCGTGTCGAGCAGGGCAAGCACGCGCTGCCGCGGCGGAGTCGCGGGGCCCAAGGGCGCAGGTCCGCTCTCAACGGCCTTCCTGACTGGTTCCAGCCGTGCTTCGTACAGTGCGCGCAGCAGTCCGGTGCGGTCGCCGAAGGACCGGAAGAGCGTGCCTTTACCGACGCCGGCCGCCGCTGCGATGGAGGCCAGGGTGACACCTTCCGGGCTCTCGCAGCGGGAGAAGAGATCGTCGGCGGCCGCAAGGACGGCCTGCCGGTTACGGGCGGCATCCTTGCGGGGTTTGCGCTCGGTCATGCTGCACCTCCGTTTGCAAAGCGGACCCACGGTCCGTATCGTTGAAGCGGACCCAAGGTCCGCATTCTATGAGATGGAGGGCACCCATGTCTGCATCGGCTTCTCCGGCGGACCTCTACCGCCACAGCCTGCGGCTGTTACTGGACAAGGACATCCCCGCGTGGATCGCCTTGTGGGCCGAGGACGGCCTCATGGAGTTTCCCTTCGCCCCGGACGGCTGGCCGAAGCGTCTGGAGAGCAGGGAGGCCATCGCCGAGTACATGCGCCATTACCCGGATCACATCGATCTACATGACTTCCCCGAGCTGCGAATCCACGAGACCACCGACCCCGAGACCATCGTGGTCGAGATGCGTGGCATCGGCCGCCTGGTGGAGTCCGACCGCCCCTTCGACATGACCTACATCGCCGTCGTAGCGGTCCGGGACGGACACATCACCTCCTACCGCGACTACTGGAACCCCCTCGTCGTCCTCGAACCCGGCACCGACTTCACCAGGAGCAACCGATGACCACCACCGATACCACCTTGGTCATCGGCGCCACCGGCACCACCGGCAGCCGCACCGCGGCGCAGTTGTCAGCCCTCGGCCACCGCGCCAAAGCCGCCAGCCGGCGCGGAGCCGACGTCCCCGGCGCGGAGCCGGTCGCATTCGACTGGTACGAACCCGCCACCCACGCCGCCGCCCTCGACGGAGCCGACCGTGTCTACCTGATCCCGCCCGTGGGCGACGCCGACCCGGCTGCGGTCATGTTGCCCTTTCTCCGGCAGGCCCGCACTGCCGGCGTGCGCCGTGCGGTACTCCTCAGCTCCTCGGCCATCCCCGAGGGCGGCCCTGCGGTGGGAACAGTGCACCAGGCCCTGCCCGACCTGTTCGAACAGTGGGCGGTGCTGCGGCCCTCGTGGTTCATGCAGAACTTCACCGGCACACACGCGCATGCCGCGAGCATCCGTGAGGAAGGCACCCTCTGGACCGCGACCGGGAGTGGTCGGGTCGGATTCGTCGACGCCGAGGACATCGCGGCCGTCGCCGTCCGTGCTCTGACCGACGAACACGCCCCCAACACCGATCTCGTCCTCACCGGGCCGGAGGCGCTCAGCTACGACGACATCGCCACCGCCATCACCCAGGTCACCGGCCGACCCGTGGACCACCACCGCCTGTCCTACGAACAGATGCGCGACCGCCTCACGGCACAGGTGCCGCTGGAGTTCGCCTCGATACTGGCCGGCATGGACCGTGCCATCGCCGAGGGGGCGGAGGACCGCATCACCGACACCGTCCAGCGCCTCACGGGACGACCCGCACGCAGATTCCGCGTTCACCTCGAACAAGAGATGGGATGAAGCTGCTCGGCCCCGGCTCCATTGCCCGCGAATCCCGACGGAGATGTCGCCGCACCCCGCTCGGCGTGCACCACCCCGGGCGAGACCCCGCTGACGGTAGCCAGGCCGCTGAACAGCTCCACAGCACGGGCCCTGGACTCGAATCAAGGCGCCCCGGGCTTTCCGCACAGCGGTTGGCATGCCGCTCTTCCAACCCGACGGTCACAGGTTCGAATCCTGCCGGGTGCGCCATAAATCCCCAGATCACAGCCTCAGAAGATCAGGGTCCAGCAGGGTCGTCCCACCAGTGGGTCCAGGGTGTGACCGAGGTGGTACCAGGCCTTCCACCCATACCTCGCCCATACCCGTACCGGCAGACTCTGTCGGTGCCCCGCGGCGTCAGTCACGAAGACCAGCCAGTCGCCTCCTGCACGGCCAGCAACGAGGCACCACGCCAACTGGCTACCTGCTGATCGAGGTTTCGCGGCGGCCCACTCCTGTGAGTGACGGAAGGCGATCCCGGCACACACCCCAGCCTCCACCACACCCGACACGAAACTCGTGCGGTGGCAGGACCACTTCCACGTCGCCTACGCCAACCCTTCCGGGGCCTGGCACCTGCTGCAACGCCTGGCTTTCTCCCATCAGGTGCCCGCCACCCGGGGCCCGAACGCAACGAAGAGGAGGTTCACTGGTGACGCACGACCCCAGGCCAAAAGAGGAAACTGAAAGCTCGGGTGTATGAATCGCCTTCTCTGATGAGAGCGGCGCTGGAGTGGGTTCGGGCGGTGTTCCTGCCCCGCTACGCCCCAGAGCTGAACCCGTTGGAGACGTTGTCGTCACACTTCAAACGCGTGCTCAAAACCCTCCTCTTCCGGAATCCCGAGGAGCTGGAGCAGGTGATCAGAGCACATCGGCGCCTGGTGCACAAACGCCCGAACCTGCGGCACCGATCGGGGCGAATTCAAGGCCCACTCACACGGTGACCACCACTGAAGAATGGAGGTCAGTCCGGGAAAAATTGGCGGCCTGGCCAGGGCCGCACTTGTTCTCACACAGCCTGCCATAATCATCCCCTGACCCACTCCACACACCCAGCAGGCCCCGAGGAACGACAACCAGCGGACCGCCTAGCATGCCCAGCCACTTCATTCGACAATTCTAAATTCAAATACCAGGATACCAATCAAAGATTATATGCCCCTTCAGGCCAAATGAAAGACTTGGGCGGGCCAACTATTGCAGCCTCAATTTTCCCAACTCGGCCATCAGTGAGAATCATCATCCTCCATTCAGAGGACCTGATGGCAAAAAGGCCGCACTCGTTCTTGTTTTCAAGAGCCCCAAAGAACCCCATCCACCCAAACCTCTCCCGAGCAAGCTCAGGATAACTTGAATACCTGGATCTATGGATACTCAAAAGCCTGGAGCTGGGTGACACAAACACCCTGAAGGACGCACCAGGATCCCAGCATGCGTTATCCAAGACTTCCTCCGGAATGACCTCCAAAGATCGACAGGGTCTTTTCTTTAGCATGAAAATCACCCTGTCGCGAGAAATATTAAAAATATAAACCCTCCACCGAAAAAAGGCACTTGCGCCTAGCGGCTAACGAAAATTAATATCCCCCGGGGACATGCCCGACCAGGTTATGAACCCTCACACCCTGGGTCCAAGCCTGAACCGCGCTGACGCTTCTAATCCGACGGTCGCAGGTTCGAATCCTACCGAGTGCGCCATGAAACCCCAGGTCACAGCCCTCTCTGGGCATCGGTCAGCCTCGCTGTTCCTGTGGTGGGTCCACGGTGGGTCCCAAGTAGGACCGGCGCCGAACCCGGCCGAACAGCTCTGCCCCGCACCTGGCGACGAACCCGGCCCGCATCGCGCAACACCAGCCACGCCGTGCGCTCCGCCGCCTCACGCGCCACCTGCGGCAGCACGCTGGCGTAGGTGCCCGCGGTCAGCACGATGCTCGCGTGCCCAGCATCGCCTGGACCACCTTCAGCTCCACCCCCGCCGCCAACGCCAACGTCGCCGCACCATGGCGCAGGTCATGCAACCGCACCGGCGGCAGCCCGCTGGAGGTGTTCAGCTTCCGAAACAGGCGCGAGAGCCGCTCCGGAGCCAACGCACTACCCCGCAGGGCGGTGAAGACGAACCCCCGCGGATCCCACACCCGCCCCTGACCCTGTGTTTCCTGCTGCTGGTGCCACTGGTGGCGGCGCAACACCCCCAAGGTGGTGTGGTCCACCGACACCATCCGCCGGCTCGCCGCGCTCTTGGGAGCCAGCTCCACCAGCCTGCCCTGGTGGGACTGCAGCTGGCGCTCCACCCGCGCCGTCCCCCGCACCAGGTCGATGTCGGGCCAGCGCAACCCCACGCTCTCGCCCCGGCGCAATCCCGTCATCACCGCCAGATGAAACAAGGCGTACAACCGGTCGCCGCACACGTGGTCCAAGAACGCGCGAGTCTGCTCCACCGTCCACACCGCCACCACCGGCCGCACCCCACCGTTACGCCAGTCCGCGACGGCCTGCTCGGTCCACACCACCGGCCGCGCAGCACGGCCGCCCTCCAACCGCAACCCCTTGGCCGGCTTCGAGGCCAACAACCCCTGGTGCACGGCAGTGTTCAACGCCGCTCGCAACGTAGCCCGCACCCGCTGCACCGTCGCCGCCGACAACAACACGCCCGTAGGCGACCTGTGCCGGGCAATGGAGGCGAAGGCCTGCGCCACCACAGCGGGAGTCAGCTCCGCCAGGACCAAAGCCCCCAGATGGGGTTGCAGGTGGCGGTGGATGTGCTCGGCATAACTGGTCCGGGTCAACGGCCGCAACCGGGCGCGGGTGGCCAACCAGTGCTCTAGCCACGCCCCACCGTCAACACCGCCGTACCGGTATCGCCGTCCTCGAACTCCCGCTCCCGGCGCAAACCCTGGCGGGCCGCTTCCCTGGACACGAACCCACCCCGACGCACCCGACGCCGACCACCCGGGAGATGGTCCAACTCCAACGCGAAGTACCAACTCCCATGCCCCCTACGCGCCAACCCGGGGCACCGACCCTCCCCAGCCTTCACACCCCTCACACCACGGCACCCGCACCGCTTGTACACCCAACCCGATCCAGACACAACGAACACCCCCACAACCAGTGCCCGCCCACAACCGAAGCAGAAGCTATGCCCAGCTCAGACCCCAGGGTGAACGACCTTCAGGCTCACGCACTTCCCCCGGATGACGGGAGGCGATCCCGGCACACCCAACTCTCCATCACATCCCTGCGGAACAGGCCCTGGTATTCCATCTGCTCTCGCTTACACCAACGCAGATAACTGGACTTCACCCAAAAGATCGACAGAGTAGCGCATTACCGTCCTCTCTTTCCTCGCATCGAATAAAACCAAACACAATAAGCGAAGTACAACGACGACAGAATAGCCAGAGCCGCAACAAAGTGAAACAAGTTTGCAGCAGAATCAGACATGACACCCACCAGAAGACCAAGTGGATAAGACAAGCCAACTACAAAAATCAGAGGCCACTTGGGCAGGGTTTGATTTTTCAAATTTTCCCCCAATCAAAGGGGTGACCTTTCCGAGCAAAGGCCACCCCAAGGTTATTATCTACCAGTTGGCCCTTTGCCCACACGATATGCCAAATTGAATTGCCCCAACCAAGGCGAATATGGCAGCGGCAGCAAAGACCACCACACCTCCGATGAGACCGGCAGGACCACCCCAAATGACCCAGATGCCAAGTCCTGCGAGGCCTGATGCCAGTCCCCAGGCCGAGCTCCCCGTGCACAGTCCGGTGGGGTCGGTGTTGTTGATGGGATCGCACATTGCGTAGGTGTGGTTGTTCAGTTCTTGCCGAGAGGGGTCCGGTTGGGTGAAGCCCAACGTGAACGTGTCGTAGAAGCGGTGGGACAGGTGCACGGTCCCGTCCTGGAACTGGTAGGCGCCGGTGTAACCGAACGGGTTCAGCTCCCCCGCCCGGGTCCCGTCCAGGGTGTCACTGTTCTGTTCACCGTAGGGGCTGTACTCATAGACCGCGTCCGGAGCATCGGCCTCAGAGCCTTCAGCGGTGACCGCGAGGACGGTGTTCTGGTGGTCCAGGGTGTAGTGGAAGCGCTCCTCCCCCTCCCAGGCCACCATCGAGATCAACTCACCGTTCGGATCCCGGACGAAGCTGGTGCGCTCGCCTTTGGAGGCGATGTTGGTGACCCCCAGGGCGGTGTTGGACAGCTGGCGCTCGATCCGGTCGCCGTCGTGCACGTCGGTGATGCCCCGCAGCTGGGTCTGGTCGGTGGTGTCATAGCTCAACCACGCGGCCAGGTCACCCTCACCGTCATCGATACGGGTGTTCTGGTTGGTGACGCTGTAGTCCAGCACGTACTCACCCCGACCGGTCATGTTCCCGGCCCCGTCATGGGCCACGTCCTCACCGCGCGCTCGGGTGGGCTGGTCGGCGTCGTTGTAGCTGAACTCCTCCTCCCCCGAGGTAAGCAGGTTGCCGGCGTCGTCGTAGGTGTAGTCCACAGTGCCGTTGCTGGTCAGGCGCTGCAGGCCGTCGTAGGAGAAGTTCTCCTCCTCGCCGTTGACGGTGCGCGACTGGAGCTGGTCGCTGTCCTCGCCCTCGGCGGTGTCCCAGGTGTAGGAAGCCTCCACCAGCATCTGGTCGGCGGCGCCGGTGGTGGTGATGTCCGTCAACCGCCCCGAGGCGTCATAGCCGCGGCTCTCCTCGGCACCGTCCGGGTGGGTGATGGTGGTGCGTTGGTTGTTGGCGTCGTAGTCGAAGGTGGTCTCGGCTCCGGTGTGGTCGACCAGGGAAGTGAGGCGGAACGCGGCGTCGTAACCGTACTCGGTCTTTTGGCCGTGTTCGGTGACGGCGGTGACGTTGCCGACCGCGTCGTGGGTGTAGCTGGTGGTTTCCGTACCGGCGGAGTCGGTGCGCTCGGATGCGGTCAGGTCGCCGCGACCGTTGTAGGACCAGGTAGTAGTGGCCTGGTCGGTGTGCGTGGCGACCTGGCGGCCGTTGCCGTCGTACTCCACGCTCTGGAGCACGTCGCCCTCGTGGGAGATGGACACGATCCGGTCCAGCCGGTCGTAGCCGTAGTCCAACTTGGTGCCGTTGCCGTCGGTCACCGACGTCACCCGGGACAAAGTGTCGTAGCCGAAGGTGGTTGCGCCGATCGGGCCGGGTTCGGCCATCTCGGTCAGGTTCCCGACACTGTCGTAGGAGAAGCTGGTGGTATTGCCGTTAGCGTCCGTCATCGAGGAGACCAGGCCTTGGCCGGTGTAGTCGATGTCGGAGACGGTGATGTCCATGTCCTCCTGGACCGCGCGGTTCAGGTTGCCCGCGTCGTCGTAGGACATCTCCAGAGTGTCCCCGTCAGGGGTGGTGACGCTGGTGGGTTTGGCCGGATT
>NZ_ANBA01000024.1 GCF_000341085.1 Nocardiopsis ganjiahuensis DSM 45031
AATCCGGCCAAACCCACCAGCGTCACCACCCCTGACGGGGACACTCTGGAGATGTCCTACGACAGTGCGGGGAACCTGATCCGCGCGGTCCAGGAGGACATGGACATCACCGTCTCCGACATCGACTACACCGGCCAAGGGCTCGTCTCCTCCACGACGGACGCCAACGGCAACACCACCGAGTTCTCCTACGACAGTTCGGGGAACCTGACCGAGATGGCCGAGCCGGGCCCGATCGGGGCGACCTCGTTCGGCTACGACTCGCTGTCGCGGGTGACCTCGGTGACCGACGGCAACGGCACCAGGCTGGACTACGGCTACGACCGCCTGGACCGGATCGTGTCCATCTCCCATGAGGGCGATGTGCTCCAGAGCGTGGAGTACGACGGCAACGGCCGCCAGGTCGCCACGCACATCGACCAGGCCACCACCACCTGGTCCTACAACGGTCGCGGCGATTTGACCGAGTCCGAGCGCACCGACTCCGCCGGTACGGAAACCACCAGCTACACCCACGACGCGGTCGGCAACGTCACCGCCGTCACCGAACACGGCCAAAAGACCGAGTACGGTTACGACGCCGCGTTCCGCCTCACTTCCCTGGTCGACCACACCGGAGCCGAGACCACCTTCGACTACGACGCCAACAACCAACGCACCACCATCACCCACCCGGACGGGGCCGAGGAGAGCCGCGGCTATGACGCCTCGGGGCGGTTGACGGACATCACCACCACCGGCGCCGCCGACCAGATGCTGGTGGAGGCTTCCTACACCTGGGACACCGCCGAGGGCGAGGACAGCACCCAACTGCAGTCGCGCACCGTCAACGGCGAGGAGGAGAACTTCTCCTACGACGGCCTGCAGCGCCTGACCAGCAACGGCCAGATCGACTACACCTACGACGACGCCGGCAACCTCCTGCAAGCGGGGGAGGAGGAGTTCACCTACAACGACGCCGACCAGCCCACCCGAGCGCGCGGTGAGGACGTGGCCCACGATGAGGCCGGGAACATGACCGGCCGCGGCGAGTACGTGCTGGACTACAGCGTCACCAACCAGAACACCCGCATCGACGACGGCGACGGGAACCTGGCCACCAGCCTGAGCTATGACACCACCGACCAGACCCAGATGCGCGGCGTCACCGACGTCCACGACGGCGACCGCCTCGAGCGCCAGCTGTCCAACACCGCCCTGGGCGTCACCAACATCGCCTCAAACGGGGAGCGCACCAGCTTCGTCCGCGACCCCAACGGCCAGCTGATCTCGATGGTGGCCTGGGACGGCGACGAGCGCTTCCACTACACCCTGGACCACCAGAACACCGTCCTGGCCCTGACCGCCGAGGGTTCTGAAGCCGATGCCCCAGACGCGGTGTATGAGTACAGCCCCTACGGTGAACAGAACAGTGACACCCTGGACGGGACCCGGGCGGGGGAGCTGAACCCGTTCGGTTACACCGGCGCCTACCAGTTCCAGGACGGGACCGTGCACCTGTCCCACCGCTTCTTGGACACCTTCACGCTGGGGTTCACCCAGCCGGACCCCTCCCGGCAGGAGTTGAACAACCACACCTACGCGGCGTGTGACCCGATCAATAACACTGACTCGAGTGGCTTGGCCTCCGCCGCTTGTGTCGTGTCGGTCGCGGCCCTAACTGTTACGGCGCTTGCCGCTGTGATCGGGTTCGGGTTGATCTTCGCTTACGGAATGCCTGTAGCCACGGCAGCTGCTGTGGGGACCGGGGCTTTGGCAGGGCTCGATGTCATGGCGATCGGGCTCTCCCTAGCCGGAGTAATTTTGTCCTGTTGACCTCCCCGGGGTGCGGTACCCCATCCTTGATCGTGTACCGCGCCCCGGTTCCCCTGAATCGAGGAAAATGTCCCCGAGAAGGAAAAAAGCGTCCGCGGCTGGAGTTCTCTACCTCGTAGGAGCGGGATTTCCGGTAGTGGTACTCATCCTGCTCCTGGCCGATGGTGTTTTTGGAACAGGAATCAGTCCTGATGTCCTGATTGGACTCGGAATCGGGGCGGTTGCGGTCTTCGTCTTGGTCTCAGCTGTGCTGTTCGGTGTGCTCTCCGGGTTGGCGAAAGATCAAGAAGCCGGAGCATCTGAGAAGGCAGGCCCATGATCTCCGCTCCTGGATGACGTCTTCCGGGACGGGAGAGTCTGACGGCACCTGTTTCGTGCCGGGTGTGGGGCAGACAGCGTTGTGTGCTGGGATCGCCTCCCCTCACTCATCTTCTCTGGCTCTTGGGGTGAGGAAGTGCCCCCACCGGCTGATGCGTGAGTACCTGCCCAAGGGGACCGAGATCCCCCGGCACCAGCCGTAACCGACCGCGATCGGTGAATGAGGGTGGCGAGAGCCTGGAAGGCGATCGTGGAAGCCCGCGCTTGTTCGGCCCCGCCCCCGCCCAGCAGTACCTCGACCGGGGGATGCGGACCGCCGCGAACCTTCGCTGGACTCCACAGGGTTTGGGATGAACGAGCTTCCGTCTCGTCGATAGGTTCGTTTCGACGATCACCCCCTCGACACGAGCGGAGACTCGCGTTGGACCACGAAGACCCCCTACCCCCGCCGCAGGCCGAGCCCTCCACGGAGCACACACCCGACCGACTCCTGACGGTGATCGGCAACGCCACCCTGCTCGGTATCGGCTACATGCTGATGCGCCGGCCGGTTTTGGCGATCGCGTCGCTGCTCGGATCGATCGGTCTGCTGGCGCTCATCGCCGTCTATCCGTACGTTCTGGTGTGGAGGGTGCTGCTTCCGGTCTGGTGGGCGGCAGTGGTAGCCCATACCTGGTGGTCGGCGCCCCAGAAGGATCCGGTCCTTCGGGGTGTGGAGAACTCGGTATGGCGCAAGCGCGTCCTCGCCGCCGCCTGCCTGATACTCGTCCTGCTTGCCTGGGTCCGCTTCGACTCCTGGGCGATCACGCGCGACGCCGAGGTCGCTCACGCCGACGGCGACTGCGATCGCGCTGTGGCCTCGTTGCGATGGCTCGGTGCGGCCCACGGCGTCGTCCACAGCTCGGTGGCCTCGCGAGGCGAAGAGGAGCGCGAGGCCTGCGAACTGCTGATCGACGCCCTCGACACGTTGGGTCGGCCCGCGGCGGCCGAGAAGCTCGAAGCCTATCTGGACCACCCCGGTTCCCTCTGGGACGGCGCCGGACCGGAACGAGCCGGACTTCTGCTCGAAGCGGTCATGGACAGCAACGATGAGGTTCTGGAAGACGACGATCCGGCACTGGCCACGATGGAGGACGCATTCGCGCAGCTGTCCGTAACGCTCCAGAGCACGCCCGGCCAGAGCGAAAGAGTGGGAGAGGTCGTGGAGTCGTTCCTCGCCGCTCTCGTCGAAGCCCCGCCCTGCCGGACCAAGGAGATCGACACCTGGCTGTTCGCGCAGACCTGGGAGGAGCCGGAGCTGACCGAAATGGTAGCGCCAGAGGCCGATCAGGTGCCGATACGGATGTTCGGCTGCGCGGATGAACTCGGCAGTACCAGCGTGGAAGCGGCGTATGCGGCCTACCAGGAATTCCTGACGGTCCACCCCGAACACGCCTTGGCGACGAAGGCCGCCGAGAGCCTGCTCTCCGACGGAGGGTACTGCGAGTATCCGGCTGCCTATCCTGGTGCGCCGGCTTACGAGGGTGGCGGTCCGCACGCGATGTGGACGGTCGGGATCGACCCCGACGAGTACGACTTTCCGGGTTCCTGGCAGGCCGAGACTACTGACGAGACGGTCCTGGTGGTCTGTGCCGAAGGCCCCGAACGGGGCAGCCTCCAGCAGACCTGTGCCTACGAGCCGGGGGAGAGCCAACTGGAGCCGCGAGGGTTCGTGGAGGTCGATTTCTATGCCAGTGAGTTCACCGTCGAGGCGTACGAGCTGAGGTCCGGTGAGCTGGTGGCGGACTACAGTGCGGAGGTCGGCGACCCGTGTCCCGGAGTGCTCGAATACGGCTCCAGCCCCTACCTCGATATCGTGCCGGACGAATACGACTCCGACTATTCGGACGCGGACGTCCGAGCGATCTTCGACCGCCTCATGGATTGATCCCGTGTCCGCTGGTCGAGGGTCGGACGGCACGGTGAACTCCGGTCTTGGGCCGTGGAGCGTGGGTCGGCGTCCTCGGGCGGGGCCGTCGGCCTACGCTCCGGCAGGGTGCGCCCCAGCCCGTCGGCCGACGCTCGGGTTCTGCCTGCGGTCGAGGCGCCAGCTACCAGCACTATCCCGCCGCGCGGTGAGGCCGCGGCTGCGGCCAGACGCCGATCGAGCTCACCGTCGGTCTCACGGGGCACGTATGGCGGCAGACCCCGTGCTCGGTGTCTGGGAGGGCTTCGTGGGCGCCCAACCCACGGGCATCGGCCTGGTGGCCCTGGTCTCATCCTTCCGGGGTCATGGTGCGCGAACGGGCTCCACCATGACCGAAGAATGCCTTGCGCAGGCGCCGGTCGGGGCCGTGCAGCAGGCGGTGGACGAACCGCGAGATCAGGTAGAGCAGGGGACAGAGCCGACGTGAGCGTCTGTACGGACACGTGTGAGCTCGTGGACTTTGATTCGCGGGCATGCTGCCCAACACTTGTTCCGCGGTGAGGAGAGAGGAATTCACATCGTCTCCGGGGCCGTACCGACGGCCCCGGCTGAGCGAAGTGAGCGTCCCAAGTCTCCGACGAGGATGCGGGGGTGTCGCCGCCACCACCACAGGTCGGGGCCGGGCAGCCTGTGGAACTGATCGAGTGCCGTGCCCTCGTCGTCGACGGTCGCGGCCTTGTAGCGGTTGTCCAGAGCTTTGATCTGTGGGGTCCAGATCTGGACGATGTGTTCGTCCAACAAGAGCCATGCCTCGTGCAACCAGGTCCGGGAGTAGAGATCGTTGGTGTATTCGTAGATGTCGTCGTCATAGCCGAGCTCGATCGCGGAGACGAGAGCAGCCCACGCGGTCACCCTGTCGGAAACCGTGAACGCCGTCCGCCAGCCTCGTTGGTGCAGCAGCTTTCCGACCTCGATTTCAGTAGCCACGAGCGTGAGGTTCTCATACGGGGATTCGTTCAGGCGACCGTGAGGTCGTTTGCTGTGGTGGAGTATGTAAGACGAAGCTGACGCTCTGAGGTTTGGGTGCGGGGCGGGTCGTGGATTGGGGGGCGTTGAATCAGCTCCCTACTGCCGAGTAGGTCTCTCGGAGATAACGCCTTGCGTTTTCGCAGGTCATTAACTGTGAGCCCCACGCACGTGGGGATGGACCGCTGATCATCACGACCCGGCAGGGGAGCACCGGTGAGCCCCACGCACGTGGGGATGGACCGCCGTGCGCGAGTCGATGGCGGCGCTGGAGCAGGTGAGCCCCACGCACGTGGGGATGGACCGAAACGGCTCCCCCCGACACGACGTTTCCCCGTGTGAGCCCCACGCACGTGGGGATGGACCGCTGGCATACGGAGAGGTCTCCCCGGGGGAGCGGTGAGCCCCACGCACGTGGGGATGGACCGCGGCTGTTCGCGTGGTCTGAGGATTGGCAGCAGTGAGCCCCACGCACGTGGGGATGGACCGTTCGGCAGGATCCCCGCGCTGATCCTGTTCGTGTGAGCCCCACGCACGTGGGGATGGACCGCTCATCATCGCCGGGTACGGCGGTGCGACCACGTGAGCCCCACGCACGTGGGGATGGACCGTACAGCACCGAGCTGGTGCCCCTCGGTGGCGCGTGAGCCCCACGCACGTGGGGATGGACCGAATGGCTCTGCCATTCTTTATCCGAGTCGCCTGTGAGCCCCACGCACGTGGGGATGGACCGCATCTACGTCCGAGGCCATTCTCCGGACACCGGTGAGCCCCACGCACGTGGGGATGGACCGGGCGGGTGGGCCACCAAGGGAGCCGGCAGCACGTGAGCCCCACGCACGTGGGGATGGACCGACCTGGCGCCGCGCGCCGACGATCCGACGCGCGTGAGCCCCACGCACGTGGGGATGGACCGGCGCTGTTCTGGCCCGGTGCTGCTCACCCGGTGTGAGCCCCACGCACGTGGGGATGGACCGGCGCTGTGGATCGAGGAGGGTACTCGCCCGCAGTGAGCCCCACGCACGTGGGGATGGACCAGTCGGCGCGGGTGCCGCCGGTGACGTCGATGTCGTGAGCCCCACGCACGTGGGGATGGACCGCGGATCATCCGGGCCCACCCCGACGCGGTCCTGTGAGCCCCACGCACGTGGGGATGGACCGCAGCAGGTTGAGCGGCAGGGGCGTGTGCCGCGGTGAGCCCCACGCACGTGGGGATGGACCGGAGCTGGACCGCCGAGAGGAGCGGGCCGCCCGGTGAGCCCCACGCACGTGGGGATGGACCGGGGCACCGGGGCGCGAAACGGCGTCTGACCTGGTGAGCCCCACGCACGTGGGGATGGACCGTCCCTCGGCCAGGGCGATGATGCCGAGGATGGGTGAGCCCCACGCACGTGGGGATGGACCGGGGGCGTCGTGGTGGGTCAGGGTCCAGTGAGTGTGAGCCCCACGCACGTGGGGATGGACCGATCGTGGAGCTGTCCAACCGCTCCCGAGGAGTGTGAGCCCCACGCACGTGGGGATGGACCGGCCGGCGAGCACGCGGTAGAACGCCAGATCCTGTGAGCCCCACGCACGTGGGGATGGACCGGACGGGTCAGAGCGGCGCATCGACGTGCCCCCGTGAGCCCCACGCACGTGGGGATGGACCGGACGACTGGAACCGCGTGGCCCAGCTCCGCCAGTGAGCCCCACGCACGTGGGGATGGACCGGTGGCACCCAGCTGTGGGTGGACACCCCGGAAGTGAGCCCCACGCACGGATGGACCCAGGCCCGCCCCCGGAGCCGTCGTCGACCGCCGGGAGCTTCGGGCCTTCCTGGCTATTTCTCAGCGGGGGTTCCCCAGGATGAACGGACGAGGTGGGCAGGATCCGTTCTGGATCACCGCGTAGAACCGGAGCAGCCCTACGCCACGGGCGCACCGTAGACCAGTGCGGCACCGGCGCATAGCGGTGACGATTTTCTCTGCCCTGGTCAGAGCCTGCCCGTGCTTCACGCGGGCAGGCTCCCGTTTGCACAGCATCAACGTGCCTGAAGACAGGGGCACCACCGGCCCTGAGAATGCTTACCTACCGCTGCTCACCGCGTCGCGAACTGCCGGACGAACCACTGGGTGAGAACCCCGTCGACCGCCGCCGTCGCGGGCAACTGGGGAGCTGGTTCCAACCCAGGCTCATCGGCCAGCGAGTGGGCCAAGCCCGGCACCGTCGTCAGCTCGATCTCATCCGGACGCGTGTACTGCCCGCGAAGTGTCTTGACCAGGGAAAATGCGTCTTCGCGCAACGCCGGGTGGTCGCGCTCGCCGCTGACCAGCAGCAGCGGCGGCTCTCCACTCAGCTCCCCGGCGCGGCCGACGAAGTCGAGATCGTCGGCCGCCCTGCGGGATTCGGCGGTCCAACCGTAGGGCTGGCCGAGCCCGGCCGCGAGAAGTTCGACGGCCGCGCTCACCCGCACAGCTGGATTGACGAGCGCGACCGCCCTGATCGGTGTCGGCGGGGCTGTGAACACTTGCAGGGCCACCGCCCCGCCAAGCGATGCACCGAGGATGCTGATCGGCTGGTCGTCGACCGGTAGCTGACGGTGCAGCTCGGCCAGCGCGGCCGGGAACTCCTCGACGGCCTGGTGGACCATCGGAGCGAGGTACGCCAACAGGATGTCTTCGCGAGCGAGTTCGACGTGTCTGTCGAGACGGCCCTCGACCATACGCGGACCACACAGCGGCATACCCAGGTGGACCCGCCAGGAAGGAACACCGGCCATGGGCAGTGCCGCTGCGAAGGCTGCGTCCGTGCGGGGCGCGTCCAGCATGTGCCAGGTCACGATCAACGGCGCAGGGTCGTTGCCCGTCCCGGACGGCGGGAGGGCTGTGAACGGCACGCCTGCGGCTGTACCGGTGATCGCGTCCATACAGACTCCTGTGGCTTTCGGGGTTATGCCGCCAACCGTAAGGGAGCTCTGCCGGGCGCGGACGTCCTTTCTGCTGCGGGCAGACCTCCGGGTCCCGACCACGGGCCGAGATGTGCCGGGCAGCCGGGCCCGGGCGGGCCGCTCCGCGTTGCGAAGGTGAACCAGTTGTGCTCCCCGCGCACGTAGGGGTGGAGCGAAACCCCGAAGCCCGGACAGCCGGGAGGGCATGAGAGCCCCAAGCACATGGGGATAGACCGCCGTTCGGGGTGGGGTGTCGTGGGCGGTCCCGCACTGGCACGTCAACCGGCTCATCGCACAGTAGACCGCTCGTGTTCTCACCGGCGCCCCACTTCAGGGCACGGTCGGGGAGTCCGCCCACCGCCACCTGGACCGGCCCGCTTGCGTCGGCTACGCGGGCGGGGGCATCACCATCCTGCCCAGCGCCACCTACGCGTGGGTGCCTCTGGACCCGCGGTTCGTGGGGTGGGGCCAGGAGAACGAGTCGTGGACGCACGCCCTGACCACCCTGGCCGGGTCGTGCTGGCGCGGCCGAGCGGACCTGTGGCACCCGCCCCAGGAACGACTCAACACCCGGTGGGGCTCTGCGCGTGGGTGGGCTCTGGCCAGGAGCTACGAACAGGCCCGACGGCGCCCCGACCAGATGTGTGCGCTCGTTGACGAGACCCGCATACCCCACCCCGCAGGGTTCGGCGGCGACTAACCGAGGTCAGCGCGGGGTGGCCGCGATCATGGCGTCGAGAACGGCCCGGGCGTCGTCCAGCTCGGTGATGGACCTGATGATCCGGGTGCGTTCTCGACGCAGATCCGCCAGGAGGTCCGGACAAGCCGCCGCCAGGCCTTCACCTGTGTCGACCGTGCACGGTAGCACGGTGCGGATGGTGCTGGTGCTGAGCCCTGCGGTGAGCAGGATGCGGATGCGTCGCACCCGTTCCACGTCAACGCCGTCGTAGGCGCGGTATCCGCTGGGCCGCCGCTCCGGTTGAAGCAGTCCTCGCTCCTCGTAGTAGCGCAGAAGACGTTGACTGACACCGGTCCTTCGCGCCAGCTCTCCGATACGGATGGTCGCCTCCACTTGACTCTCACATACGTGTGAAGGTCTAGCTTAATCACGCGGCGACCGACACATCGGTCGGGTTCCGCGGAGACCGGAGGAGACCATGACCCACGGCGTGAACAATCCCGTGACGATCGTCGGACTGAACGCACGAGGCGCCGCGCTGGCCCGAGCACTGGCGGTGCACACCCGCGTCACCGTCTGGGACGGGGCCGGCCACCGGTCCGAGGCGCCGCACATCGAGGGGGTCTCCCGGGCCGGATCAGCAGCGGAGGCGTTCACCGCTTCGCCTCTGGCCGTGCTGTGCGGAGACGACTACGACCACGTCCACCGCGTGCTCGAAACGGCCGAACCGCATGTCTCCTCAGTGGACGTGGTCAACCTGACCTCGGGGACGGGAGATCAGGCCGAGCAGGTGGCAGCCTGGCTTGGCGCGCGGGGCGTCGACTACCTGGACGGTGCCCTGATGGCCCACCCCGAGCACGTCGGAGACCCGGACACAGTGCTGGTCCTCAGCGGATCACGCCCGGTCTTCGACCGCCACGCTGCGGTGCTCGCGCGCCTGGGCAGCCCGACCTACCTGGGATCGGACCCCGGTGCCGCGGCGCTGTACGACGTAGCGATGCTCAACTTCGCCTGGTCCACGCTGCTCGGCTTCCTGGAGACAGCCGCCCTACTCGGAACAGCGGGTGTCTCGGCCACGTCCGTGTCGCCGTTGTTGACGCGCTGGCTGTCCGGCACTGTCGCGGAGGTGATCACCGGCTACGCCAGCCAGGTCGACGACCGCCGCTACCCGGGAGACCAGGACTGGCTCGAACTGGACGCCCCGCTCATGGACCACCTCGTCGAGGCCGCGCGGGCCCGTGGTATCGACACCGCTCTGCCCGAACTCATCAGGTCGCTGACCGCGAAGGGTATCGAGGCGGGCCACGGTCGGGCCAGCTTCGCCAGCCTGGTCGAGGTCCTACGGGTGTGACACCGGGGTCTCGCGGGCGAGATGGTCGACTTCCTGCTGGTCTGCGGCTTTGTCCGACGGGTGAGGAAACCACGGGGTGGTTCGGTGTGGCGATCATGGTCGGCGGAGGCATCGCCGTCGCACCCCTGGTCCGCCTGCTCCTGATACGGATGGAAGCGTTTCGGTGGGTGCTGACCTTGCTGTGCGCGCCGGTGGTGCCGGTGGCCGCGGTGTTTCTGGTGTGGGCGGTCCTGTGGGCCGTCGGCAACGCGGTCATCGGAGAACTGGACAATCCCGTTTCCTGTCTGCTGGAGACCCTCACCGGAATCGCCGACGACTAGTCGTCTTCTTCGGCCAGGTCCAGGCTGCCGACGATCACTCAACCGCGCCGCTCCGAAGGCACCAGCAGGCCCTGGTCGCCTGGGGCGGCGAGAGCTACGCGCAGGCGGGGATGGTTGGCGCCGCTGCGGAGATCAGGGGCCGCGCGCCCGCTGGGGTTCGGGGGAGGACCTCAGTGGGCGCGCGGGGTTCGAGGGGTGTCGGTTACCGGTTGTGGTTCAGGCCAGCGAGGGCGAGGATCTCGCTGGTGTGGAACCTCTTGTGTCCGCCCAGGGTGCGGAAGGGGCTCAGGGCCCCTTTCCTGATCCAGCGGCTGACGGTGTGGGAGGAGACCCGGAAGAGCGCGGCGACCTCGGGCTGGGTCATCGCGGGCCGACCTTCGATGTCCTGAACCGTGAGGCCTGACAAGGGCTGTTCGGGCTGGGAGCTCACCGGCCCTCCTTGGCGGCCTGTTCCTGTTCGCGCTGCTTCTCTTCCTCGATCCTCCGGCGGATGAGCTCGCCCTGGCGGCGGTGGGCGTTCTCCTCCTCGGGGGTCAGCGGCCTGTTGGGGTCGGGCTTGCGTGGCATGAGGGGCGATCCTTCCTCGGGTGTGAACACACAGGTACGGGTGTGACCGGTAATGGTGGAGGTGCTCCTGGCGATGCCCAGGTGGCGGTGGGCGAGCCGGCGTAGGAGTTCGGTGCGGGTGGGCGCGGTGATGCGTTCGAAGGGGTCGCCCTCGCCCTGCCAGTTGAGGGGCCGGTAGGCGACGTACTTCTCGTGGGGCGGGGAGCCCTCGACGGTCATGCACCAGTGCCGGTAGAGCAGGTCGCACAGCACCCGTTCGGGAACAGGCAGTTCCTCACCCATCAGTGCTCCTCCCCGAGCCGGTTCCAGAGGGTGCGGGTCTGGTCGTAGGGCAGGTGGAACCAGACCCTGCGGCTGCGGGTGAGGCCGTTGTCGCCCCAAGAAGCGGACAGGGCGTTGATCATGGCCAGGCCGCGCCCGCTGGTGGCTTCGGGATTCAGGCCGCGAGAGTCGACCTTGAGGTGCTGGGGCCGGTCGGGGTCGAAGGGACCGGGCACGCCCTGGTCCTGGCAGGTCAGGCGGAGCCCGTCGCGGCGGCGTTCGCAGGTCAGGGTGTAGTGGCCCAGCGGCAGGCCGGAGCGGGTGTGGGCCAGGGCGTTGGCGGCCAGCTCGTTGCCGAGCAGGGTGAACAGGTACCGGTAGTCGCGGCCCCGGTGGGCGGCGGCGGTGTCCAGGAAGGCGCGCACCAGCGGCATGAGGTGGACCGAGGAGGCGAACTCGTAGTGCCGCACCCGGTAGGGGGCCCGCCCGGAGTCGGGGTCGAAGTAGTGCCGCGACCTGGAAGGCACGGTCTCGATCAGCGGCAGTGTCACCGCAGGCAGCTTCGTCAGCAGGGCGTTCACAGCATCACCCCCAGCTTGTGCAGCCCGGCCAGGACGGCGCGGAGCACGTCCAGGGGAGCGGTGTCCAGCGGCCTCCGGGGAGAGGGGACCAGCGGTGGGCGGGGCGAACGCGGCGGGCGCGCGCCCATCGGGGTTCGGGCAGCGGTGGCGTAGGTGCGTACGCGCCCGGCCCTGCGGGGGCGACGGCGGCGAACGAGTTCGGATGCTCGGTGGCGCACGTAGGCCAGCTCGGACAGGTTCAGGTAACGCGGCATAGCGCGACTCCTGGTGCTCAGGTGCCGGATGGGAGGTCCAGCTGGAATGAATACACGACCATATTGACTGTGTCAGACTGACGCGTCAATAGGGCACTGTCAGACTGACTGAAATGCCCGCATCTGCGTAGGAGCTTTATGATCCAGAAAGCGAAGCACCCCGAACCAGAGAAGGTAGAAGCCCCCGTGGCACCACCGAACCAGCCCAGCATCGAGCGGCGCCGTCTGGCTGCGGAGCTGCGTAGTCTGCGCGAGGGCAAAGGGATGACGACCGAGGAGGTCAGGGCCGCACTCGGATGGTCATCAGGGCGTCTCAACCACATGGAGGGTGGGCGCCATTCCGTGCCGGACACGTCGGGCCTTCGTGCGCTTCTCGACCTCTATGAAGTCACTGATGCCACCCGACGCGAGGCACTGGAAGCGCTCCGTTGGGAGGCCAAGGCTCGGCCATGGTGGCGAGACTACGAGGATGTCCTCACTGATGGGTTCCTCGGCTGGGAGGCTCGGGCACGGCGCATCTCCGCTTTCCAGCCGATCGTCGTGCCAGGCCTGCTGCAAACTCCCGAGTACGCCGCTGCATCCGCTCGGGCTTCTCTGGCCCGTACGGAAGAGGAGATTGAACGCATCGTCGCCGCTCGTGTCAAGCGACAGGAACGTGTACTCGGTCGTTCGGATGCGCCGGAGTTTCGATGTGTCCTCGACGAAGCCGTTCTCCTTCGCCTGGCCGCCCTGCCACCTGAACTGGCACAGGCTCAGCTTCGCCATTTGCTGGACACGGCAACCAATGTGAACACCGTAAGCCTGCTGGTGCTACCTATGAGCGTTGGTCTGCATGGGTGTCTCCATGGCTCGACCGTGCTGCTGGAGTATGACGACGAGCGGGATCCACCGATCGTCTACCTCGAAACACGGAGCCGTGGCACTTACGTGACCGGTCCAGCTCAGGTAGCGGACTACCGCCTTGCGCTGGACGACGTCACTGCAGACGCCTTGTCGAAGAGCGCCAGCATCGACTTGCTCAAGAGCATGATCACTGACTAGAAGAGGCACCCGTGTATTCATCCCGCGAGTTCCACAAGTCCAGCTACAGCCCGAACGAGTCAGCGTGCGTCGAGGTTGCGGAGGGTGCAGTCACCGCGGTTCGCGACACCCAGAATCGCGAGAACGGGGCCTTGATGTTTCCCTCTGCTGAATGGCAGGCGCTGCTCGGTGCCGCTCGGCGCGAAGCTTAGAGCAGCACATAGAAGCCCCCACCCGCAGAGGGTGGGGGCTTCCGTGTATTCATCCCGCGAACACTGTACTCCGGTGCCCCCCGGCCGGGAAGTAGACCTCACCGGGCTGCTCGTGGCCGCAGTCGGTCAGACCTCGAGACGTCGTCCCTTGCTTCCGGGGCGTGGAGGTGGGCAGGAGTGAGCACGAGTCAGTCCGAACCTCTATCCCCAACAAAGGACTCAGAGATGCGTCTCCACACCGCAGACCTCGCCTCCTACAGCAATCCGAACAACTGCGTGGAGGTCGCCCAGTTCCGGAAGTCCTCGTACAGCTCCGCCCGTGGACAGGACTGCGTCGAGGTGGCCGACTGCCGGTGCGGTGCCGCCGTCCGGGACACCCAGAACCGGAACCTCGGTGCTTTGGCCTTCCCCTCCCTGGAGTGGACAGCCCTGCTGACTTCCGTCCGCACTTGAACCCAGGCCGCATCTGGCCTGGTCGAACACCCCGGGTTCCCGGTATCCGGGGCCAGGTCCGAGGTAGAGCACAGCGAAAGCGACGGCACCGCGCCTCGGCAGCGGTCCGTCACCCTGGTGAGCCGCTGACTACATCGAGAAGAAGGCCACCACTGCCACCACGGTCACGGTGACGAAGGCGACCAGCGCGAGCAGCGCGTTGGTCTTGAAACGCTCCTCGTCCCCGGGCGAGAACGGGCCGAGGTCGGTCTGGTCGTCGATCTGGGAGGTGTCGTTCATACCCCCCATCCTGCCGTCTCCGGAGGCCCCGCACCAAGTGGGTCCGGGACGACCCGTGGTGCGGAAGGCCCCACTCGCGTAGCGTTTGCGTCAACGGCTGCCCCGAAGGGTGTCCCGAACGAAGGCGGCCACGCGATGGGTACGACCGAACACCCTCCGGCACGACTCCCGCCCCGGTGGTTCATCCGCGCCTTCTGGACAGCCCACCGGGCACTGTGCCGGATCACGGGCGCCCGCGCGGGCCTGTCCCGACCGAAGCCGGGCAGGTACGGCATGCTGCGCCTGCACACCGTCGGCCGACGCACCGGCAGGGAACGCGCGGTCGTCCTCGCCTACTTCGAGGACGGCCCGAACCTGGTGCTCCTCGCGATGAACGGCTGGGGCGACCCGCCACCCGCGTGGTGGCTGAACGTGCAGGCCAGGCCCGAGGCCGAGATCGACCTGGTGGGCGGCAGACGTGCCGTGCGGGCGCGTGAGGCCGGGGGAGGGGAGCGGGACCGGCTGTGGGCGCGGTGGGGTCAGGAGTTCTCCAAGAACCCCGAAGAACTCGACGCGCTGGCCGGGCTGAGATCACGGCAGACCCCCGTGGTCGTCCTCGAACCGACCGAATAGACACCGACCCGCAGTCCGACAACGCCCCAGCCGTGGACGCGACAGGCAGAGCGCCGGCGGATCACACCGGCCACCACCAACACGACAGCGAGCAGCAACTTCGTGGGATGCGACATCAACAGGCTCCTCGCCTTCGGGGGTGCCTGTTCGACGCCTTCCGCGCGCACCTGATCGTCCCGCTTGCACCCTCTTGAGACCTGTCCGTCGGCGAGCCCGCGCTGTGGAAACCGGTGTTCACGCACGGCGATCCGCGGTTCACCCACGTGTTCTCCGGGATCGGCCAGGTCACCGTCGTGCTCGGCCGGTCCGAGGCGTGCCAGGGCGACGCCTTGTTCGGTCCCCTCGCCCCGGCGCTCGGACGCGGGGAGCGCCTTGGCGGCGTCGTCACCGGTCACGGCGTCGACAGCGGCCTCGACGTGACTCGCGCCCGATGGTCGTCGCGAAGTCTGCCGGCGGTCCGCCGGAGGGTCGAGCACCGCTTCGATCCGTCCTCGCCCGGTTGTGGGGCCGACGTGCTGCGAGCCCGAATGTGAGCGGAGGGCACCGGGCGTACACAGGGTGGAGGGCTGCCTCCGACCTCAGTGTTCATTGCTCGCGGTGTTTGAAACCTCCCTTTGTGTAATACTCGTCACGATGCAGACAAAATACACTTAGGTTAGCCTTCCCTGAGTTGGCCATCCCCCGGGTCGACCCCGTTCATCTCCCGTGCCCGATTCCGCGCCGCGGAAGCCTTCGGCATGCCCGCCCTCAGGAGGACGAACCATGAGTTCCCCTGCGCGGTCCCTCCAGGACCCGCCCCGTCCACTCGCCGCCCGACCCCCGGACGAGCCCGGTACCGACCCCCGGGACCACCTGTTCGACGGCCACAGCGCCGACCGGTACCGGGAACTCACCGGCGACGCCGTCGGCCGGATCGCCGACCGGGTCGCGCGGGTCGACCGGCCCTGCACCGGCGCCACCGCCGAGGACCTGCGCCACGGCATCGACGCCGTCGACCTCGAACGGCCGCTCCGCGATCCCTCCGCGGCCCTGGACGAGGTGGAACGGCTCTACCTCGACGACGCCGTCTACTTCCACCACCCCCGCTACATGGGGCACCTCAACTGCCCGGTCGTCCTCCCCGCCCTGCTCGGCGAATCCGTGCTGTCGGCGATCAACTCCTCCCTCGACACCTGGGACCAGAGCGCCGGCGGAACCCTCATCGAGCAGCGGCTGATCCGCTGGACCGCTGACCGCATCGGCCTCGGTGACCGGGCTGACGGAGTCTTCACCAGCGGTGGCAGCCAGTCCAACCTCCAGGCCCTGCTCATGGCCCGCGACGAGACGCACCAGCGCGAGGGCGGCCGCCTGGCGGAGCTGCTGCCGCGTATGCGGGTACTGACCTCCGAGTGCGGGCACTTCAGCGTCGCCAAGTCCGCCGCGCTGCTGGGACTGGGCTACGAGTCGGTCATCTCCGTGGCCTGCGACGACCGCCGCCGGATGCGACCGGACGCCCTGGCCGCGCAACTGCGCCGCTGCCGCAAGGAGAACCTGCTGCCCATCGCGGTGGTGGCGACCGCCGGGACGACCGACTTCGGCAGCATCGACCCCCTTCCGCAGATCGCCGACCTGTGCGCCCGCCACGAGCTGTGGCTGCACGTGGACGCCGCCTACGGATGCGGTCTGCTGGTCTCCCGCCACCGGCACCTGCTCAGCGGCATCGAGCACGCCGACTCGGTCACCGTCGACTTCCACAAGTCCTACTTCCAGCCGGTCAGCTCCAGCGCGATGGTGGTGCGCGACGCCCGTTCCCTGCGACACGTCACCTACCACGCCGACTACCTGAACTCCCGTTCCGACGGCAGTACGCCGCTGCTCTCGCCCAACCAGGTCGACAAGAGCCTCCAGACCACACGCCGCTTCGACGCGCTCAAGCTCTGGCTGACCCTGCGGATCATGGGAGCCGACGGTGTCGGGGAACTCTTCGACCAGGTGTTGGACCTGGCCACCGAGGGCTGGTCGCTGTTGGAGGCCGACCCCCGCTTCACCGTGGTCACCCGCCCGACCCTCAGCACCCTGGTGTTCCGTTGTGCGCTGCCCGGCACCGATCCGGAGATCGCGGACGGCGCCAACCGGTACGCGCGTGAGGCCCTGCTGGCCTCGGGCCGCGCCGTGGTGGCCCGCACGACCGTCGACGGGCGCCCCCACCTGAAGCTGACCCTGCTCAACCCGCGTGCCACCCGAGAGGACATCGCCGAGGTCCTGGACCTGCTCGCCGGGCACGCCGAGCGCTACGTCAACGAACACGGTTCGGTTGTCGGGGCGTCGCCGGTCGTTCCCGGAGCACCCGCCCGGGCCGCGACAGCCGACGTCCCGCCCAGCCCCGCTGCCAAGACCGGGAGGACCCCTTGAGTTCCAGCACCCCCGCCCCCTCGGACGAAGGCCGTGTCCACGACTTCGCCGCCGTCGGTGTCGGCCCCTTCAACCTGGGTCTGGCCTGCCTGAGCGCCCCCATCGCCGAACTCGACGGGATCTTCCTGGACCGCAAACCGGAGTTCGACTGGCACAGCGGCATGCTGCTGGAGAACGCCGAACTCCAGACCCCGTTCATGTCCGACCTGGTCACCCTGGCCGATCCGACCTCACCGTTCTCCTTCCTCAACTACCTGAAGGAGAACGGACGGCTCTACCCGTTCTACATCCGCGAGCGCTTCTACCCGCTGCGCGCCGAGTACAACGACTACTGCCGGTGGGCCGCCTCGAAACTGGGCGACTCCGTGCGCTTCGGACAACAGGTGGACCGGGTCGACTACGACCCCGGGGAAGCCGTCTACCTGCTGCACGTCACCGACACCGCCACCGGCGACAAGAGCCTGTTCCGGGCCCGGCGGCTGGTGCTGGGCACCGGAACCCCGCCCCACGTCCCGGCGCCCTGCCGCGGTCTGCCGGGCGACGCGGTGCACAGCGGCGACTACCTGTTCGCCAAGGACGCCCTGCAGGGCAAGCGCAGCATCACGGTGGTGGGCAGCGGGCAGAGCGCCGCGGAGATCTTCCACGACCTCCTCCAAGACGTGGACACCAGGGGCTACGAACTGAACTGGGTCACCCGCTCACCCCGGTTCTTCCCGCTGGAGTACACCAAACTCACCCTGGAGATGACCTCCCCGGAGTACGCCGACCACTTCTTCTCCCTGCCCGAACAGACCCGGGACCGCCTGGTCGCCTCCCAGAAGAACCTGTACAAGGGCATCGACACCGACGTCGTCAACGCGATCTACGACCTGATGTACGCCAAGAGCCGGCGCGGCCCGCTCCCGGTGCGGTTGATGACCAACACCGAGGTCACCGGCGCGTCCCGGGACCAGGAGAGGGCCGGTTACCGTCTGGAGCTG
The DNA here is from genome assembly GCF_000341085.1 of Nocardiopsis ganjiahuensis DSM 45031. Classification (GTDB taxonomy): domain Bacteria; phylum Actinomycetota; class Actinomycetes; order Streptosporangiales; family Streptosporangiaceae; genus Nocardiopsis; species Nocardiopsis ganjiahuensis. The sequence continues at coordinate 17,952 of NZ_ANBA01000024.1, forward strand.
CGCAACTCCGAGCAGGGCCGCGACTTCACCCTGGACACCCAGGGGCTCGTGTTGGCCACTGGCTACCGGTACCGGGCGCCGGCCTTCCTGGAGTCGATCGCCGACCGCCTGGCGTGGGAGGACGAGGAGCGGTTCCGGGTGCGGCGCGACTACCGGGTCGACCTGGCCGCACACGAATCCGACACCGGCGCGGCGGACGGGGGCGCCGCTGCGCCTGCTCCGCCCGGCGCGGTGTTCGTGCAGAACGCCGAACTGCACACGCACGGCTTCATCGCCCCGGACCTGGGTATGGGCGCCTACCGCAACTCCTACATCCTGCGGGCCCTGCTGGGCCGCGAACCCTACCCGGTGGAGCGAGCCATCGCCTTCCAGGAGTTCGGAGCGCCCGGCGAGGCCGCACCGCAGGTCACCGCCACGGGGGACACCGCGCACGACACCCCGGGAACCACCGTCCCGGCCGCCGACCCGGAACTGGAGGTGACCAACCGGTGAAAAGCACCTTCCCCTCGGGCCTGACCAGGGTCGACCCCGACCTGGGAGCGTTCGAGGTGCGCCCCGTCGACCCCGATTCCGACGTCGAGCTCCTCCACGGTTGGCTGACCGACCCCAAGGCCGCGTTCTGGATGATGACCTCCTTCTCCCGGGAGGACGTCGCGCGCTACTTCCATTCGGTGCACGAGTCCGCGCACGCGAACGCCTATGTCGGCGAGTGGGAGGGCGGGCCGCGCTTCCTCGCCGAGCTCTACGCTCCCGCCCACAGCGAACTGGCTCCGCACCACGACGTGCGTCCCGGTGACACGGGGATGCACTTCCTGGTGGCGTCCACCGACACCCCGGTACACGGATTCACCCGCGCGGTCATCACCACGGTGATGGAGCTGGCCTTCGCCGACCCCGCCACCGAACGCGTCGTCGTGGAGCCCGACGTACGCAACCACGCGGTGCACGCGCTCAACGAGGCCGTGGGTTTCCGGATCGAGACCACCGTTCACCTCGCCGAGAGCGACAAGGACGCCTACCTCAGTACCTGCACCCGCGAACGGTTCCGTGCGGCCCTCGCCGCGCGCGGCCCCCTGACAACGACGAGAGGAGTCGACCTGTGAGCGTCGACCACAGCCCCCCGGCGACCGGCGCCCCAGCAGCCGGATCCCCGGCGTCCGGAGCCCCGGAGTCCCCGGACCCGACCGACCCGGTCGGAGCCGTCGACCACCTGTCACCGGAGGTGTGGGCCCGGGCCGGCCGACTGCTCGTGCGCAAGGCCCTGGCCGAGTTCGCCCACGAGCGGCTGCTCGTCCCCGAACCCGACGGTGAGGGCTGGTACACGGTCCGTGCCGACAGCGGAGCCGAGTACCGGTTCACCGCACGGCTCATGGCCCTGGACCACTGGCGGATCGACGCCGACAGCATCGTTCGACGTTCCCCCGAGGGCCGCGTCACGGAGCTCGACGCGCTGGAACTGGTGCTGGACCTGCGCGGGACGCTCGGACTGAGCGAGGAGGTCCTCCCGGTCTACCTGGAGGAGATCACCAGCACCCTGGCCAGCAGCGCCTTTCGCATGGTGAAGGGACAGCCCGCCGCGGCCGAGCTCGCGCGGTCCGACTTCCAGGCCGTCGAGGCGGGGATGACCGAGGGCCACCCCTGCTTCGTCGCCAACAACGGGCGCCTGGGCCTGGACGCCGCCGAGTACCGGGCCTACGCCCCCGAGGCCGGACGGCCGGTGCGGCTGGTGTGGGTGGCGGCCCGGCGCTCGCACACCACGTTCAGCCACTCCGCCGACACCGATCCCGAGACCTTCCTGCGCTCCGAGCTGGGGCCGGAGCTGCTGCGCGCCTTCCACGAGCGGCTCACCGGCCTGGGGCTGGAGCCGGCCGACTACCACCTGGTCCCGGTCCACCCGTGGCAGTGGTGGAACCGGATCGCCGTCACCTTCGCAGCCGACGTGGCCCGCCGTGACCTGGTGTGCCTGGGGCACGGACCCGACGAGTACCAGGCGCAGCAGTCCATCCGCACGTTCTTCAACACCTCGCACCCGGAACGCCACTACGTCAAGACGGCGCTGTCGGTGCTGAACATGGGGTTCCTGCGCGGGTTGTCGGCGGAGTACATGGAGGCCACGCCCGCCATCAACGACTGGCTGGCCGACCTGGTCGAGGGCGACGAGAGGCTCCGGCGGACCGGTGTCGGGGTGCTGCGCGAGCGCGCCGCGGTGGGGTACCGCACTTCGCACTACGCGCGGGCCGCACCGAGACGGTCGCCCTACCGGAAGATGATCGCGGGGCTGTGGCGGGAGAGCCCGGTGTCGCGCCTGGAGCCGGGCGAGCGGCTCGCGACGATGGCGTCGCTGCTGCACACCGACGCGCGGGGCGCTTCCTTCGCGGAGGCGCTCATCGCCGAGTCGGGGCTGCGCCCGGGGGAGTGGCTGCGCCGCTACCTGGACGCGTACCTGGTGCCGCTGCTGCACTCGTTCTACGCGCACGACCTGGTGTTCATGCCGCACGGCGAGAACGTCATCCTGGTGCTGCGCGAAGGGGTCCCGCAGCGGGTGCTGATGAAGGACATCGCCGAGGAGATCGCGGTGATGAACCCCGAGGTCGACCTGCCCGACGACGTGGAGAGGATCCGCGCCGAGGTGCCCGAGGACATGCGGTTGCTGTCCCTCTTCACCGACGTCTTCGACTGCTTCCTGCGCTTCCTCAACGGCATCCTCGCCGACCGGGGCGTCCTGGCCGAGGACGACTTCTGGCGGACGGTGGCCGCGTGCGCGGCCGACTACCAGGCGTCCGTGCCGCACCTGGCGGAACGGTTCGAACGCTACGACCTGTTCACGGACCGGTTCGCGCTGTCCTGCCTCAACCGCCTCCAGCTTCGCGACAACGAGCAGATGGTGGACCTGGACGACCCGGCCGGGGCACTGCAGCTGGTCGGGACCCTGGAGAACCCGATCGCCGCGTACCGCCCCGCGGCGGTCTGAGCCGACGCACCGTTCGACGAGGGCCCGCCGGGGCGCCCCCACCCATGGGGCGCCCCGGCGGCGGGCGGGGCTTCCCCGGGCTCAGGGAGCGCCTGAACTCGGGCGGTGTGCTGTGGGGCTCCCGGCCCGAGGCAACCGTGGACGGGGGACGTTCGCCGAGCGCCCGCGAGGCAGGACCAGGCGTCTGCCGAGAAGGCGGGCCAGGGCCACGACGGCGACAGCGGCGATGGCGTACCGCGCGCGCTGGAGGCCGGACGGAGGGAGAGCGGCGGTCGCGGCGGTGCGCGAGCACATGCCCGGTTGCGCGATCCGCGGAGTGGCGGCCGGGGTCCACCTGTTGGTCCTGCTGCCTGAGGACAAGGACGACGAGGAGGTCGCGGCCCGGGCTCTCGACCGCGGTGTGGCCGTGCAGCCGCTGAGCCGCAACCGTGTGGTACCGGGCGCTCCGGGGCTGGTGGTCAGCTACGCGGGGCATGATCCGGCGCGGCTCAGCGACGCGATCGAACGGCTCGGCGGGGTGTTCTGAACCGCCGACGCAGAAGGCGCCGCCCGCCGGGTGGGGAAGACCCGGCGGACGGCGCCCCGCCGTCGTTCACGGCGCCCGTTCCCGGGCGGCGCTTCGGAGGCCTCGTGCTTCAGTCCAGGGAGTACACCCGGACGTAGTCGACGCGCATCTCCTGCGGCATCTGGGTGCTCCCGTCCGGGTAGCCGGGCCAGCTTCCGCCCACGGCCACGTTGAGGATCATGAAGAACGGCTGGTCGTACACCCACGGGTTACCGCCGGTGTCCTGCCAGGTGTAGGTCTGGTAGGCGTTGCCGTTCACCGACCAGGTGACCGAACCCGGGTGCCAGTCCACGGCGAACGTGTGGAAGGTGTCGGCGAAGGACCAGCCCTGCGGGTGCATGTAGGAGCCGGTCAGGGGGTTGCCGCCGGAGTAGCCGGGGCCGTGCAGGCTGCCGTGCACCAGGTGGGGTTCGCGGCCGATGTTCTCCATGATGTCGATCTCGCCCGAGTGCGGCCACGGGGTGTTCGGGAAGTCGGAGCCCAGCATCCAGAAGGCCGGCCAGATGCCCTGGCCGCGCGGGATCTGGATGCGGGCCTCGATCCGGCCGTACTGCGGCTGGACCTTGTTCTGGGTGGTCAGGCGGGCGGAGGTGTAACCGCCGTGGGACTCCTGCCGGGCGGTGATGACGAGGTTGCCGTTGCCGTCCAGGGCGGAGTTGGCCCGGCTGTCGGTGTAGTTCTGGAGCTCGTTGTTGCCCCAGCCGTGGTCGCCGGTCTCGTGGTTCCAGACGGCGGGGTTCGGCGCGCTGCCGGCCGGGCCGTCGAACTCGTCGGACCACACCAGCGCGGCCTGGGCGGTCGGGGCGGAGGGCTGGGGCTCGGCCGAGGCGGTGGCGGCGGGGACGAGGAGGGCCGCGGTGGTGAGGGCCGCCAGGGCGGCGGGGGCGAACAGGAAGCGGCGTCGGTACGTGCGCATGCGCTACTCCGGGGGGAAGCCCCGTCGGTGCGGGGCGGGGGCGGGCGGAGTCGGTCCGCTGTGCGGCGGACCTGGGGGGACACAGGGGCGACGACCCAGCGTGGCCGTCATGTGACCCGAGGTGCTGGAAAGTTACTTTACGTTTAGTTAGTCGGTCAGGCAAGAGGTGAAAGCGTCCTGCCTTGGTTCGAGTTCCCGTCCCCCGGCCCTCCCGGAACCGGGTCCGGGGTCGGGTCCGACCCGTCCCACGGGACCGTTCCGCCTCGGGTGCGGCTCCCGTCCGGGGCCGCTAGGCGGGGGCCGGCCCCCCGCTGGACTCGCGTGCGACGAACTCGAAGCCGAGGATCTCGTGCACGGGTTCGTCCTCCACCGTCCTGCCCGCGAGGATCTCCACCACGCGCCGCGCCATGGCCTCCGTCGGCTGCTGCACCGTGGTCAGCGCCGGGATCGAGACCAGGCAGTTGCGGGTGCCGTCGAATCCCACCACCGCCAGGTCGTCGGGCACGGTCAGCCCGATCCGGTGGGCCGCGTAGAGCACACCGAACGCCTGCTCGTCCGTGGTGCAGTAGACCGCCCTGGGTCTCTCCGGCCCGCTCAACAGCTCTTCGGCGACCTCGGCGGCGCGGTGGCGGGAGATCTCCGAGCGCACGGCGCTCGCGCGCACGCCCTCGGCGCCCGCGACGGCGCGGTCGAAGCCCGCGCGGTGCTGGCGCGCCCCGGTGGACTCGCCCGGCCCGTTCAACAGCACGACGCTCCCGTACCCGTGCGCCAGGAGGTGTTCGGTGGCCCGCTGGGCCGCGGCCTCGTAGTCGATGGTGAGCGAGGAGGCGTGCCGCCGGTCCCGCTCCGAGAGCGGGTGCAGGGCGACGACCGGGATCCCCGCCTCGAAGAACGCCCCGAGGTCGGGTTCGTCGCTCACCGAGACCAGGACGACCGAGTCCACCTGCCTCTCGATGAGCGAGAGCGTGTGGCGGCGCTCCTGCGCGGCGGAGAGGGCGGAGTCGGCGATCAGCAGGAGGTTCCCGGTGGTCCCCGCGGCGTCCTCGATGGCCCGGGCCAGCTCCGCGAAGTAGGGGTTGCAGATGTCGGGGACGATGAGGCCGATCGAGTGCGTCCTGCCCCGGGACAGGGACCGCGCCAGCGCGTTCGGCCGGTAGCCGAGCTCGGCCGCGGCGTCGAGGACCTTCTGGCGGGTGGCCGGAGCCACCCCGCGCGGGCCGTCGTTGAACACGTAGGAGACGACGGCGGTCGAGGTGCCCGCCCGTCGTGCGACGTCCCGTGCTGTGGCCATGCGGCACCAGTCCCTTCCGAATTCCCAGTGCGAGGGTAGCCGCACCGGATACCGGGCGACGCCCGGAGGCCCTCTCTCGAAACCTCGCGAAACATCCGCGTCTGACCTTGTCATTCACCCGTCACATGAGGTTTGCTAGCTTCTATCTAAGCGCATAGATCTCAGGTTTGCGGTGAAGCCTCCGCGGCCCGGTCGACGTCGCGCGAGCCGAATCCCGCTTCGAAAGGGCATCGTCCATGAGAAAACGACAGCGTGTTCTGGCGTCCGTCGCCGGTGCGGCGTCCCTGGCACTGGTCGCCGCCTGCTCCTCGGGCCCCGGAGGCGACGGCGGGACGATCCAGTTCCTCGCCCCCGAGGACCCCGCCTTCTTCGAACCCCTCATCGAGGCCTTCGAGGCCGCCCACGAGGGCTACACCGTCGAGTACACCCAGGTGCCCTTCGACCAGTACAACAGCACCGTCCAGCAGCGGCTCTCCGCGGAGGACGACACCATCGACGTCTACGCCGTGGACCAGCCGCGCGTGCCCTGGATGGCCGCCCAGGGCCTCCTGGAGGACCTGTCGGACGTCGAGGAGGAGGCCCGCGCGGCGACCACGGAGGGCCAGTACTCCACCGGTATCCACGACGGCAAGCTCTGGGCGCTGCCGGTGTGGAACTCCACGCAGCTGATGTTCGTCAACCAGGACGCCCTGGCGGAGGCCGGTGTCGAGGGTCCCAGCACCGACCCGGACGAGCGCTGGACCTGGGAGGAGACGGCCGAGGCGGCCGAGGCCGCCCAGGAGGCCGGGACCGAGTGGGGCCTGCTCCTGGAGCAGACCGACTACTACTACCAACTCCAGCCGCTGGCCGAGTCGCTCGGCGGGGGCAGCGGGGTCGTCGGCGAGGACATGCTCGAGCAGGACGTGGCCAACCCCGAGTGGGTCCGGGCCATGGAGTGGTTCGGCGCGACCTTCGAGGACGGGCTCTCCCCGAGGGGCGTCGGCTCCTTCGAGACCAGCCCCCTCTTCGCCGACGGCGACGTCGCCTTCTTCGTCGGCGGCCCCTGGGACCTGGGGGGATTCGCCGACTCCGACGTGGACTGGACCGTCGCGCCCATGCCCTATTTCGAGGGCGGCGAGGCCGTCACCCCGTCCGGCTCCTGGTCCTGGGGCGTCAACCCCGCCTCGCAGAACAAGGACGCGGCCCGCGCGTTCCTGGAGTACGCCGCCCTGGACGCCGAGGGCAACCTGGCCAGCACCGAGCGCCAGACCATCATCCCGGCCAACATCGAGGCGGCCGCGGAGTACCTGCCCCGCGTGGACACCCTGGCCGGTGAGCGCAGCGCGGGCGCCTCGGACCTCATCACGTACGAGGTGCAGAACACCGCGGTCGTGCGCCCGGTCACCGTCGGCTACGCCCAGTTCGAGGAGGTCATGAACACGGCCTTCGCCGACATCCGCAACGGCTCCGACGCCGCCTCGCGGCTGGAGCAGGCCGGCGAGCAGGTCGACGACGCCTGGGAGCCGCTGCGATGAGCGGTCCCGTCGCGAGAGCCGGGGGCCGGGCGCACACCGCGCCCGGCCCCCGGCGGGGCCACCGCGGCACCCCCTGGTGGCGGGGGACCGCGGCCGTGGCGCTGGCGTTCCTGCTGCCCTCGCTGGTGGCGCTCACCCTGCTGCGGCTGCTGCCCGGCGCTACCGCCCTGTGGGGAAGCCTGCACCACACCTCCCTGCTCTCCGGCGAGAGCTTCGTGGGCCTGGGCAACTACCTGAACCTGTTCTCCAACGCCGACTTCCGCAACGCGGTGGGGGTGACCCTGCTCTTCACCCTGGTGGTCAACCCGCTGCAGATCGCGGTCTCCATCGCGCTGGCGGTCCTCTACACGCGCCGCCGCATGGCCGGGGCCAAGGTCTGGCGGGCCCTGGTGATCCTGCCGATCGCCACCCCTCCCGCGGTCTCGGCCGTGGTCTGGAGCGTGATCTTCCGGCCCGAGGGCGGACTGGCCAACGCGCTGCTGGCGGTGGTCGGGCTGCCCCCGCAGGGGTACCTGACCTCGCCGGACCAGGCCCTGGCCTCGATCATCGTGCTGTTGTCCTGGATCGGCGTCGGCTACTGGATGCTGTTCCTCATCGCCGGGATCAACGACATCCCGACCGACCTCTACGAGGCGGCCGAGCTGGACGGTGCGTCACCGGCGCGCACCTTCCTCAGCGTCACGCTGCCCCTGCTGCGCAGGCCCCTGTCCTTCGTCCTGGTGGCGGCCACCGTCTCCAACCTGCTGGTGTTCGCGCCGGTGCAGATCCTCACCGGGGGCGGCCCGGAGGGGTCCACCAACCTGCTGATGTACGACATCTACTCCCGCGCCTACGCCCTCGGCGACATGGGGCGCGCCCAGGCCGAGGTGGTCGTGCTGGTGGTCATCACCCTCGTGATCGTCGCCGTGCAGTTCCGCATGCTGAGAAGTGAGGACTGAGTGATGCCGACGCACACCTCCGAACCACCCTCCCCTTCCACCTCCGAGGCCCTCTCTCCCTCGGGGGAACGCGGGCGCCCCCTCACCAGGGCGCGGCGGCGCCTGCGGCCGCGCGGGCTCCTGCTCAGCGTGGCGGGCGCCGTGGTCGGCCTGGCCTTCGTGACCCCGCTGGTGTGGGTGCTCACCAACTCCCTGCGGCCGAGCGGGGACACGTTCCGGTTCCTGTCGCCGGTCGGCTGGGAGACCTTCCTGACCCTGTCCCCGATCGCCGACAACTACCTGGCCCTGGTCGGCACCGGCCTGGGCCGGGGCATCCTGAACTCGCTGCTGATCAGCGCGGTCACGGTCGCGGTCGGCCTGGTGCTGTGCTCCACGGCGGCGTTCGGGCTGTCGGCGCTGCGGTTCCGCGGCCAGGGCGCGGTGTTCGCGGTGATCGTGGTCAGCTTCCTGATCCCCTTCGACGCGATCGCCATCCCGCTCGCCGACCTGTTCCGCGACTGGAACCTCCAGAACACCTTCACCGGGCTGATCCTGCCGGGGCTCGGCAACGGCATGGCGATCTTCATGCTCCGCAACTTCTTCCTCGCCATCCCGGAGGAGCTGGTCGAGGCGGGGCGCCTGGACGGCCTCACCTGGTGGGGCGTGTTCTGGCGGATCTACCTGCCGTTGTCCAGGCCCGCGCTCATGGGGGCGGGCCTGATGCTGTTCCTGTTCCAGTGGCAGGCGTACGTGTGGCCGCTCCTCATGGGAACGGACGCCGAGCACGTCGTCGGCCCCGTGGCCCTGGCCAACATGCAGGGCCAGTTCAGCGTGGACTACGGGCTGATGTTCGCCGGGTCCGTGGTGCTGATCCTGGTGCCGCTGGTCATCATCCTCTCCCTCCAGAGGTACTTCATCCAGTCCGTGTCGACCTCCGGTCTCAAGTGAGCCCGGTGGACCGTCCGGTCCCCTCGGCCGCCTCCAGCCGGCCGGTCCGTACCGGGCCGAGCCCCGCGGAGCCGACCCACACCAAGCACGTCCACACCGAGCCGACCCACACGAAAGAGTGCTCCATGCCCGCCGTTCCCGCTGCCTCCGCCTCCCGCGCCGTCATCCTGGACACCGACATCGGGACGGACGTGGACGACGCGATGGCGCTCGCCCTGCTCCTCGGACTGCCCGGGGCGGACCTGCTCGGTGTCACCACGGTGTACGGGGACACCGAACTGCGCGCGCGGCTGGCGCGGCGTTACGGGGCGCTGGCCGCGCGCGACCTGCGGGTCCGCGCGGGGGCGGGCGCGACGCTCTCCGGCCGCGAGGTCTGGTGGGCCGGACACGAGGGCTCGCTGCACTCGGGGCTGGAGAAGGAGTCCTACGAGGACGGGTCCGCGGTCGAGTGGATGGTGCGGACCGCGGCCGAGCGCCCCGGCCAGGTCGACGTCCTGGCGATCGGCCCGCTGACCAACATCGCCCTGGCCCTGGACGCCGATCCCGCGTTCGCGGAGAACGTGCGGACCCTGTGGGTGATGGGCGGATCGTTCGACGGTGCGGAGAGGACCGAGCACAACTTCCGCAGCGACGCCGTGGCGGCCGCCCGGGTGTTCGGCTCGGGCATCCGGACGGTGGTCACCGGCCTGGAGGTCACGCGGAGGGTACGGGTACTGGACACGCACCTGAGGGAGCTGAAGGTCGCGGGCCCCCTCGGCGCGGCGCTGGTGGCCGACATCGACCAGTGGTGGAAGTTCTGGGACGAGCAGTGGAACGTCCCCCACGACCCGGTGGCCGTGCTCAGCCTGGCCCGGCCGGAGCTGTTCACGCTGTCCGGGCCGGGTACGGTGCGGATCGAGCTGGACGGGGAGGACGCCGGGGCGAGCACCTTCGTTCCGGACACCGCCCAGGGCGCTGCTCAGGACACCGTCGAGGGCACGGGCGGAGCAGCCGGGAGGACCCGCCTGGTGCTCGACCTCGACGCGGAGGCCGTGGCCGAGGAGATCGTGCGGGGCATCGTCGCCGCCGGAGCCGGCCGCTAGCGTCTCCCGGCCGCAGGGGCGTCCCGACCGCCGGCGAGCCGCCGCCGACGGGACCGCCGCTACTTCATGGCCGCGGCCCCGTGGCGCCAGTAACCGACGAAGGTGACGTCGGCGCGGTTCACGCCGTGCTCCTTCACCAGGGTGCGGCGCAGCCCGGTGGGCAGGGCCTTCTCGCCGGCCAGGAAGCAGTACGGCCGCCCCTCGGGCAGCGTGCCCGCGGCCAGCCGCTCGCGCACGGTCTCCAGGGCGAGGGCGCCGGGGAGGGCCCCGGGGTCCTCGCGGGGCAGCCAGTGCACGTTCACCCCGTCGGGCACCACGGGCCGGCGCCGGTCCTCCTCGCCGGGAACCTCCAGGAAGACCTCCGCCCTCAGCTCGGGGGGAGCCTCCTCGAGGATCGACATCACGGCGGGCAGGGCGCTCTCGTCTCCCACCAGCAACTGCCACTCGGTGCCGGGGGAGGGGAGGTAGGAGCAGCCCTCCGCGTAGAGCCCGACCTCGTCGCCCGGTTCGGTCCTGCCCGCCCAGGCCGAGGCGGGACCGGTGTCCCCGTGGGAGACGAACTCGATGTCCATCTCCAGCCGCCCGCGGTCGAAGCGCCGCACGGTGTAGTTGCGCATGTGCGGGCGTTCGCTCAGGGGCATCAGGTAGTACTGCGCGATCCAGCCGTTGTGGGCGGCGGTGGGCATGCGCAGCGCGCTCTGCCCCTCCCGGGGGAGGAAGACCCGGGTGCACTGGTCGAGGCCGAGGAAGTCGAACCCGGCGAGCTCCGGGCCGCCGACGGTCACGGTCACGAAGTGTGCGCTGAGGGGGGCGACACGAACGACGTGCGCGCGCACCATGGCTCTGTGACGGGGCTGTCTGATACGCAAGGAGGACCTCTTCCTTCGGGGCGCAGCTCTGGAGGTTGAGGTTAGGTTAGCCTATCCAAAATTTGATCGAACGGCCTCCCCCGCGGCCCCCGGCTTCCGAAACCCCGGACGCGCACCGTTTTCTCAGAAGTTTTCCGAAAGCGCGTCATAGGCGGGACGGGGGAGCGTCTCATTGAAGAAAGAAGTTCGACGACCCACCGAGGAATCCCCATGATGAGCGCCCACGCCGTCCCCGCGTCCGCCGCCCGCCCCCTGGCCGACCCCGCCGGGCTGGTGGGACAGTGGGTTCGGCTGTACGAAGACGGAACCGTCGGGCTGCTGCTGTCCGCCGACCGGACCGGCTGGACCCTGCGTACGCCCACCGGCGACCGCACCGGAACCGGCCGCCTGGCCGCCGAGCCGATCACCAGCGAAAGCGAGGCCAGGCCCGTCCGCCGGCGCCTGCGCGCGGTCATGGACGACCCCGCGTTCCCGGGTGCCGCCGACCTCGACCTGCTCGACCTCCAGCTCGCCGCGCACCCCTGAGGTGCGGCCGACGGCCACGGTGTGAGTGTCGTGTGCCTTCGGCCGCGTGTTGCCTGCTTAGGGTGGGTGCGCGAGGCCGAGGGCACACGGTCGGGTGAGCCACGACCTAAAGAACACGTAAACCCCCTGAGTCACTGCGGCGTCTCTGAGAGAGACGACGCGTTCGCCGTCGGACGCGCGTGGAACACGCGCGTACTCAGCAAGGGGCACCACCATGGGCCGAAACGGCACTTTCCTCGAAACCGGAGCGTACTGGCTGCTTTACGTCGTCTCCTTCAGCGGCGCGCTCCTCCACTGGCGGCTGGGCAACGAACTCCTGGCAGCGCTCTGCGGGACGACCGCCCTGTTCAGTGCGCTCCTCATCGGACGGGTCCGGATCATCCCGGCCACCCCGAAACACTGATCCCCGATTCCCCGGGCCCTTCCGGCCCTCCCGCCCCGGAAGCTCCTCCTCACTCGGGGACGGCGCGTGTATTCCCTCTCCACCTGGGGTGATCATCACCTTGGGGGTGACCCGCTATCGGTGCGTTTGTCACGTGCACGTGCGGATAGGCTTCCCGGTATGCGTTCATGGTCTGCGCCTGACATCGTCCCCCTGCCGGGTACCGGCGGCCCTCTCCGTATCCACGACACCGCCACCGGACGGATAAGGACGACCACGCCGGGCTCCACCGCGGGGATGTACGCCTGCGGCATCACCCCCTACGACGCCGCACACCTCGGGCACGCCTTCACCTACCTGGCCTTCGACCTGGTCAACCGGGTCTGGCGGGACGCCGGGCACGACGTCAACTACGTCCAGAACACCACGGACATCGACGACCCGCTCCTGGAGCGCGCCGAGGCCACCGGCGTCGACTGGCGCGACCTCGCCCACCGCGAGATCGACGTCTTCCGCGAGGACATGGCCGCCCTCTCGATCATCCCGCCGACCTCCTACGTCGGCGTCGTCGAGTCCGTCGACCTCATCAGCGAGCTCGCCGTCCGCATCCGCGAGACCGGCGCCGCCTACGAGATCGACGGCGACCTCTACTTCTCCGCCGAGGCTGCCACGCGGTTCGGCCAGATCAGCAACCTCGACCGCGAGGAGATGCTCGAGCTCTTCGGCCAGCGCGGCGGCGACCCGCAGCGCGCCGAGAAGAAGGACCCCCTCGACTGGCTGCTCTGGCGCGCCGAGCGCCCCGGAGAACCCTCCTGGGACAGCCCCCTCGGCCGCGGCCGTCCCGGCTGGCACATCGAGTGCAGCGCCATCGCCCTGGACCGGCTCGGCCCCTCCTTCGACATCAACGGCGGCGGCAGCGACCTGATCTTCCCGCACCACGAGATGGGCGCGGCCGAGACCCGCTGCGCCACCGGTCAGGCCAACGCCCACAACCACCTGCACGTGGGCATGGTCGGCCTGAACGGCGAGAAGATGTCGAAGTCGCTGGGCAACCTCGTCTTCGTGTCCAAGCTGCGCCAGCAGGGTGTGGACCCGGCCGTCATCCGCCTGGCCATGCTCAGCCACCACTACCGCTCGCCGTGGGAGTGGACCGACGCCGAACTGCCCGCCGCCACCGAGCGCGCCGAGCGCTGGCGTGCGGCCACGGCCCTGGGGTCGGGCCCGGACGCCGCACCGGTCCTCGCCGCGGTGCGCGCCGCGCTCGCCGAGGACCTGGACTCCCCGGCCGCGCTCGCCGCGGTGGACGCCTGGGCGACCACCGCGCTGGCCGAGGGCGGTACCGACGCCGGAGCCCCCGGCCTGGTCGGCACCACCGTCGACACCCTCCTGGGCGTCAAGCTCTAGCGAGCGTCCTGCGCAGGGCCCGCCACCGGGCCCCACACACCTCCGTGCCCGCCCCGTCCGGTTCGACAAGGGCGGGCACGGAGCCGCTTTCCGGATCCCGCAGGGCGGTCGGCGCGGGCGCCCGGCTCCGCGGGTTCAGCTCCGCGGCCTGGGCACACCCGACTCGCGAGGGGCGGAGAAGTCGGGGAAGCGGGCCTCCTCCGAGTCCGGGAGCAGGCGCACCACGGGGATCCCGTCGACCGGGTCCGACCCGATGCGCTCGTACTCCCCGACACCCTCGCCGACGTCGTGGCCCAGCCCCCGCATCAGCGCTGCGGCCGCCTGCGGGTGCTTCTGCGCGTAGTGGGCCAGTACCCGCCCGGACTCCTCCGGCGGCAGCGTCTCGGCGGTGCCCCGCTGACGCCGGTTGCCGACCTGGAACAGCACCCGGGGCTCGACCCGGATGTTGCGGAACCACTGCGAACGCTTCCCGAACCCCGAGGCCACCAGCACCGCCCCGGTGGTGTCGTTGCGGCCCACCACCTCCAGGACCGCCTGCCGGGCCTCGCCGGTGCTGCGCCCCCGGTGGGTGAGCAGCACGAACCGGTTCCCCAGCACAGCGCCCAGGCCCAGCCGGTAGAGCCAGATCGGGGCGCGGAACAGCGCGCGCTGGAGCGGGTCCTGCGGGGGCTGGGTGAACGTCATGGCACCGGCCTTCCTGGGGCGGAGTCGGCCCGCCTCCGGAGCGGGTCGAGGGCGGGCACGAGTGTAGTCACGCGCCCCGGGGCCGCCCAGGGCGCCACGCCAACGGTCGGTGCCCGGTGCCATGATGCGGCCATGGACATCAGAGCCGACATCCTCCACACCTTCGACTGGTCCCGGACCTTCCACGCCTACGGTCCCGGGACCGACGCCCCCGAGAACCTCGCCGGGCTGCGGTCCGAGGACGCGGACGAGCGGGTATCGGCACTGGGGTACCTGTACAGCGCGATCCTGCACCAGGGAACGGTCTACCCGGCCACACCGCCGGTCGTGCTGTACGCGGCCGCGCTGCTGTCCGGACCCGAGGCCGACCGCCCGGTCCGCGGCCTGTTCGGCGAGGCCACGGGGTCCGCCTCCGTTCCGCTGGGCCGACACCTGCTCCACTTCCTGGCCGCCGTGGCCCGGGCGGTCGCCGAGTCCACCGGGAACGCCACGACCGCCGAACTGGACGCCCTGGCCGATCCGGGAGACAGGAAGGACGAGATCGACGCGCTCCTGGACCGGATCGCCGACGGCGGCGAGGACGTCGACGAGGAGGTCTGGGAGGACCCGCTCCTGGACACTCTCTGCAACGCGGTCCTGCGCGACCTGCGCCGGGCCGCGCCCGCGCTGCTCGATGCGGTCCGGCCGCTGCTCACCCACCGGGACAGCGGGGTGCGCCGACAGGCCGTGACCACCGCCGGTGCGCTGAGCCGCCTGGGCGGGGGCCTGGCCCTGGACCTGTCGGGCGCCGCCGACTGCGCCGAGAACCGCGACGAGGGCGCGGCGATCGTGCTCGCCCTCGTGGAGAGCGGCGGTGACACCACCGAGTTCCTCACCCACGCGGACCCGGCCATCCGTGCCTGCGCCGCGCTCTCACCCGCCCTGGCCGGCGACCCGGCCGCGACCGCCGAGCTCCGCACGGCCCTCACCCACCCGGCCACCGCCGACTCCTGGTTCGACGACCGCCCCGGCTACTTCGACGGACACGTCCGGTTCGCGCTGGTCAGCGCACTGGTGGAACGCTCCGGCCCCGGGGACGCGGCCGACCTGCTCCCGGTCTTCCAGGCCCTGGCCGCGGTGTCCTCGGCGTTCACCGCGGAGCGGGACCTGGAGGGTCTGCTCCGCCTGGCCCTGGGCCTGACGGCGGTGGACGCCGCGGCCCCGCTGGAGCGCCCCACCCCGCTCCAGAGCGCCTACCTGAGGGTGCTGGCCGGGAGCGACGGTCTCTGGGACGCGGAGGTCGCCAACTTCACCGTTCTGCTCAAGCGGCTCGGCCTGCCCCAGGACCGCGGAGGACTCCGGCTGCCGGCCGGGCACGCGCCGAACCGGCCCCTGGGCCGACACCGGGATCGATAGCATCGAAGTCGCAGGAACCGCACACGCGACCGCGCTGGAGCGACCCCCGACCGAGGGCGGTGACGCCGTGACGACGAGGCAGACGCCTCCCCGTGGACGACAGACCGGGTCATGGCTGCGGTCCGGGCTCCACCTGCTGGTCATCGCGTTCCTGACCCTTCTCGGCGCGGGCGCGCTGACCGGCCGGCAACTGGTGCTCTTCCTGGTCCTGGCGGCGGCGGCCGGGGCAGCGGCCCTGGTCAGGCGGCGGTATCCGTACGCCCTGCTGTTCGTGGCCTGGGCCTCGACGGCGTTGGCCACCCAGCTCCTGCTGATCCCCGCGCTGTTCGTGCTGGGGGTCCGGGGCCGGGGCCGCCGGGGGATCGCGGCCCTGGCCGGCACCCTTGTGCTGGTGGCGGCGGTGGCGCCGAGGGGGGGAGCGGCTGGTCTCCGTCGACGGTGTCGACCTCGAGGCCTGGTCGTCCCTCGGCAGCTGGGTGCTGAGCACCGTCGTGGTCGTGGTCGTGCCCTACCTGGTCGGCAGGGGAGTGGCCGCGCGGCGAGAGCTCGTGGAGAGCTACCGGCTCCGCGCCGAACACGCCGAGTCCGAACGCTCGGCGAGGGCCGCGGAGGCCGTGCTGCTCGAACGCGCCCGGATCGCGCGGGAGGCCCACGACGTCCTCGGCCACAAGCTGTCGCTCCTGGCCATGCAGGCCGGCGGGCTCGGACTCAACGCGGACGCGGGCGCCCGGGTGGTCGGGGAACGGGCGGAGCTGATCCAGCGCAGCGCCCGGGGCGCGCTCGACGACCTCCGCGCGATCATCAGCGCCGTCGAGGCCCCGGACCGCGAAGGCGGCGAAGAGATCGGCCGTTCCCTCGTACCGCAGGACCTGACCGGGTTGCGCCGGCTGGTGGACGAGAGCGTGCTCAGTGGCGCGACCGTCACACTGGTCACCGCCCAGCTGCGGTGCCCGGAACGGCTGGCCGAGGACGTCTCCCGCGCCGCCTACCGGGTGGTTCAGGAAGGCCTGAGCAACGCGCACCGCCACGAACCCGGCGCACCGGTGGTCGTCTCGCTCCGGGGAGGTCCCGGCGCGGGTCTCGTGGTCGAGGTGCGCAACACCGTGACCGGGGCCGAGACGAACGGGGCGCGTGGCCGGCACGGCGGAAGAGGGATCCCCGGGCTGCGGGAACGCGCGCGCGTCGTGGGAGGGGAACTCACCGTGGACGAGACCGACTCCGTGTTCATCGTGCGGGCACGGCTTCCGTGGCCGCAGGACCGGGACGGGGAGGGGGTGGCGCGGCCGTGATCCGAGTGCTCGTCGTCGACGACGATCCGCTGGTCCGGGAGGGGTTGGGGTTCATCCTCGCCACCGCCGACGACATCGAGGTGGTCGGTCAGGCCGCCGACGGGGCCGAGGGGGTCGAGCGGGCCAGGAGCCTCACCCCGGACGTGGTGCTCATGGACCTGCGCATGCCCGGCACGGACGGCCGGGAGGCGACCGCAGAGCTGATGAGCCTGCCCCACCCGCCGAAGGTCCTGGCGCTCACCACGTTCGACACGGACGCCCACGTCATCTCCGTGCTCGACGCCGGAGCCAGCGGCTACCTGCTCAAGGAGACCCCGCCCCCGGAGATCATCGACGCGGTGCGCGACACGGCCGGGGGCGGCACGGTCCTGTCCGCACGCCATGCGCGGGTCCTGCTGGACAAGTACTCCGAGAACGGGGTCAACGCGCGTCGCAACAGGGCCGGAGCCGCCCTGGACCGGCTCACCGGGCGCGAACGCGAGGTGGTCCGCTGCGTCGCCGAAGGCCTGACCAACGCCGAGGCCGCCGAACGCCTCCACTGCTCGCCCGGGACCGTCAAGGCGCACCTGGCGAGCATCTTCACCCGGCTGGGCATCGACAACCGCGTACGGCTGGCGATCCTCGGCCACGACGCCGGGATCCTCGACGGCCCGGACGGGGAGCCGGGGCCGGCCGAGTAGTCAGTCAGTAGCCCGATCGGCCCGCCGGGTCCTGGCCGTGTGGGCGATGCGGCCGCCCCCTCGGCGGTGCGAGCGTGGAGGCGGACAGGAACACCTGTTCCACGGTGTCTCCTCACCCGAAGGGCGGCCATGAGAGAACTCTGCACCGTTGACGGCGTCAGCCACTCGTACGGGCCCCGGACCGCGCTGGAGAACGTCTCGTTCTCCCTTCGCCCCGGAACGGTCGTCGGACTGGTCGGGGCCAACGGCAGCGGCAAGTCCACGCTGCTACGGATCCTCGCCGGGGTCCAGCGGCCGGACTCCGGGCGGGTCGTGCAGTTCGGCAGGGACATCTCCACCGCCGAGTCCGCGGGCGGTGGTGTCGGCGCGGCGACCGACGGCATGGCCCTGTGGCCCGCGTGGAGCGTACGGCGCAACCTCGGGTACGTCGCCCGGCTCGCCGGCGTTCCGCTGGACGACGTCGCCGCGGTGACGGAGGCGGTCGGCATCGTGGCCGAGGCGCGGACCCGGCTCCGGCGCCTCTCCCTGGGGAACCGTCAGCGGGTGGCGCTCGCGGTCGCGATCCTCGTCGGCACCGGGTTCGTCCTCCTCGACGAACCGATGAACGGACTCGACCCGGACGCCCGCCAACGGGTCCGCGCGCTGGTCACCCGGCTGTCCGGCCAGGGGCGGACCGTGCTGCTGTCGAGCCACGACCTCAACGACGTGGAGTCCCTGTGCGGCGAGCTGCTGGTGCTCGACCAGGGGCGTCTCGTGTTCGGCGGCCCGACCGGCGAGTTCGCCGGCACCGGCCGGATGGCCGTTCTGCGGACGGAACCCGGCGACACGGAGCGGGCGAGGGTGCTGCTCACCGGTGCCGGGGTGCGCTGCCGGCGGGACAGCACCGGGGCCCCGGTCGTGTTCGGCCGCGACGCCGCGGCGGCCACCCGCCTCCTCGGCGAGGCGGGGATCGGCGTCCTCGCTTCCGAAGAACGCCACGCGACCCTCGAGGAGAGCTTCCATGACCGGTACTGAGGCCCCGCGCACCGACTCCCCGGGCACGGTCTTCCCGAACCGCGCCTCCAACACCTCCGGCATCGTTCGGGCCGAACTCCTCCGGTGGCTCCGGGATCCGGTTGTCCTCTGCACGATCGCGGCACTGGCCGTCGCCTCCGGAGCGCTGACCTACCTGGCCGTGAACGTCGCCACGGGCGGTGCGCCGTCCGGAGACGGCGCGGTGCGGCTCCAGACCGACACCGTGCTCGACGCGGCCGCCACCGACGAACAGCTCGCGTCGATGTCACGCAGCGGCCTGACCATGCTGGTCCCCGTCGCCGCGGCGATCCTCGGCGCGTACACCGCCGGCACCGAGACGGCCTCGGGCGCGCTCCTGAACCTCGCGGTCGCCGCCCGTCGGCTGCGGTTCCTCTTCGTGGTGCGCGCTGTGGTCCTGCTCGTGCTCCTCGGGGCGGCCGGTGCCGTGACCGGGGCCGCCACCCTCGCCGCGTCCGGCGCGGGGATCGCCCGGACCCCCGAACTCGGGCACCTGTCCGCCTGGCACGGCGCCGGAACGGTCCTCGCCGGGGCGAGCGCGCAGGCGGTCCTGGTCGGGCTCATCGCGTTCGGGCTCGCCGCGCTGACCCGCCGGTGGGTGGTGGTCGTCATCTCCGCGACCGTCTACCTGGTCGCCCTCGAACCCGTCCTCGGCGGACTCGTCGGTGAGGCGTACGCGTGGTTGCCGCGGGCGGCGACATCGGCGTTGTCGGCACCCGGACCCGACCCGGCGCACGTCGTCCCGACCGTCCTGTGCGCCCTGGCCCTCGTGGCCGCGGCGGTGGCGAGCCTGCGCCGGGACCGGGCGACCCGAGGCTGAGGGAGGGGGTGGGGAGTACGGCGGGGAGCGGACCCGTCTCCGACCGACCGGAGACGGGCCCGCTGGTTCGGGAGTTGGGTTTCGTCCGGATATGCCCTGGATTCGAGTGACCACCTGTGGCCACGACCTCGTCGAATCACCACCACCGGGGTGCGTGCCGTGATGGGATGTCGCCCATGACCACGACCACGACCAGTACCCCCACCCGGCCCAGCGCCGCGGCGG
This sequence comes from Nocardiopsis ganjiahuensis DSM 45031, assembly GCF_000341085.1. Taxonomy (GTDB): domain Bacteria; phylum Actinomycetota; class Actinomycetes; order Streptosporangiales; family Streptosporangiaceae; genus Nocardiopsis; species Nocardiopsis ganjiahuensis. The sequence goes on from NZ_ANBA01000024.1 coordinate 37,461, forward strand.
AGCTCATCGCGGACTTCGTCTCCACCGGCGGCCGCCTGACCGACCGGGCCGACCTGGCCCGGTTCATGCGGGAGCACCGCCTCGTCACCGAGGGCGCCATCCCCATCACCCTCGCCGACCTCGACGAGGCCATCACCCTGCGGGACGGGATCCGCTCCCTGCTCGACCGTGAGTCCGCCCCCGACCCGGAGGCCCTCGGCCGGGCGCAGAAGGTCCTGGACGGACTACGGGTCACCGTCCGGCTGGAGCCCGCCGAACAGGCCGAGTCCCCCCTGACCCCCGCCGTCGTCGACGAGGTCCGCCGAGGCCTGGCCCGTATCGCCGGGGCCTGGGCAGCCGTCCTCGCCACGGGGGAGTGGCGCCGTCTGCGCCTGTGAGCGGAGCCTTCACCCCGTTGCCGTCCCGGTCGGCGCTCACCCGAACAGCGCGGCCAGCGGACCCCTCTTCGGCCGGGCGGTTCGGCGCAGCTCCAGGAAGTCCTCCCACTGCGCGATGACGTCCTCCAGCCGGTAGGCGGAGGCCGAGGCCAGGGCGGCCTCGCCCATGCGGTGGCGTTCCTCTCGGTTCGCCACCAGGCGCGACAGCGCGGCGCCCAGGGCCTCGGTGTCCTGCGGCGGGACGAGCAGGCCGTTGCGCCCGTCGTCGATGATCTCCCTGGGCCCGTGCGGGCAGTCGAAGCTGACCACCGGTACACCCACGGAGAAGGCCTCGATGATGGTCATCCCGAAGCCCTCCACCCGGGAGCTCACCGCCAGCAGCGAGGCCTTGGCCAGCTCGCCCAGCATGTCGGTGGTGCGGCCCATCAGGCTCACGTTGTCACCCAGGCCCAGCCGCTCCACGGTCTCGCGGAGCTCCTCGTCCCGGTCGCCCCCGCCGTGGATGTGCAGCCGCCACTGCGGATGGTCCCGCACCACGTGGGAGAAGGCCTCCACGAGCAGCGGGTACTGCTTGACCGGGGAGAACCGCCCGGCCGCCGCGATCACCGGCTGGTCCAGGCTGGACCGGGGCGGATCACCCGGTTCCAGGGCGTTGGGCAGCGCGGTCAGCCAGCCCTCCGGGGCATCGAGGAGCTCCTGGTAGGCGGCCCGGTCGGTTTCGGTGAGCACGCTCAGCCCGCCCAGCTTCGGATAGGCGCGGGCGATCGCCTTGCGCACCGCCGGTTTGTGCTCCTCCAGGTTGAGGTGCTCCTGGCCGATGGTCAGGACGCGGGGCGGCGCCCACGCGGCGAGGAGCAGGTTGATGCCGGGCCGGGTCCCGATCACCACGTCCGCGTTGGTGCTGCGCAGGTACCGGCGCAGCCCGGTGACGGCCTCCGGGGTGAAGTTCTTGTTCCGCTGCCGCTCCGCCTTGGGCACGATCGCCTCGGCCCTCCGGTGCCAGCGCTCCAGAGTCCGCTTCCCCGGCCGCGTGGCCGGGGCGTCGTCGGTCTCGTCGCTCAAAGGCACTAACCGGACCCCCTCGGCGGGCTTGAAGAAGGGGGTTCTGCGTTTGCGGACCAGACTCACGATCTCGACCTCGTGGCGGTCCGACAGGCCTCTGGCCAGGTTGTGCACGGTACGAACCGTGCCGCCCATGGCGTAGCCGTTGGCGATGACAAAAGCGATCCGCACAGGTTGCCCCAGACCCTGCCACGCGCGGTCGGGGAGGGTGTTTGTCCCAGGCCCCGGGGGACGAAAGGCGCAGCCGGGGCCGGAGAGCGTGTACCCCCGTAACACGCGCTCCGGCAACCCCGGCTCGTTTCCCCCGGTCCGCGAGCCATCACCCGTAACGTACCCATAACGACCTAAAGACGAGTTAATGTCGAACGGTTTGCCAGTTCAGGCCGATTTCCGGGGGAGCCGCGGCGGGGTGCTCAGCCGTCGTCGCGGCGGCGGAGGTAGCGCTCGAACTCCTGGGCGATGGCGTCGCCGGTGGCCTCGGGCAGCTCCACCGTGTCCTTGGCCTCCTCCAGGCCGCGCACGTAGGCCGCTATGTCCTCGTCCTCGGCGGTGAGGTCGTTGACGCCGGCCTCCCAGGACACGGAGTCCTCGGGCAGGTCGCCCAGGGGGACCTCGGTCTCCAGGAAGTCCTGGACCCAGCTCAGCAGGGCCAGGGTCGCCTTCGGGCACGGCGGCTGGGCCACGTAGTGCGGGATGGCCGCCCACAGCGACACCGTCTCCATGCCCACCGAGCTGAACATCTCGTGCACGACCCCGACGATGCCGGTCGGCCCCGAGTACGTGGCCGCCTCCAGCCCGTACCGGGTGCCCAGCTCCAGCGGCGAGGACATCCCCGTCACCGGGATCGGGCGGGTGTGCGGAGCGTCGGCCAGCAGTGAGCCCAGGATCACCACGCGCCGGACCCCCAGCTCACGGGCGATCGCGAGCAGGTCGGCGGTGTAGGAGCGCCAGCGCATGTTCGGCTCGGGTCCGGTCACCAGGACGACGTCGCGGCGAGAGCCCGGGGGCCGCACCACCCGCACACGGGTGGTGGGCCACTCCATCTCGGTCAGCCGGCCCTCGACCACGGTCATCCGCGGCCGGGTCACCTGGAAGTCGTAGTAGTCGTCCGGTGCCAGGGCGCACAGCTCGGTGGCGCCCCACTTCTCGGACAGGTGTTCCACGGCGAGGCTCGCTGCCTCGCCGGCGTCGTTCCATCCTTCGAACGCCGCCACCATGACAGGCTCGACGAGCTCGCGGTCGAGCTGGATCATGGGCGGCCCCTTCCTGGACGTGGACGCACACCACCCTATGGGGTGCCGACCTGACCGGGAAACTGTTAAGCGGAGTCCGTCTCATGAAGCTACCCACGTAACTTTGGGACACCGGTCTCACGTGGCGAAACAGCCGATGAGGTAGCCTCGCGACCAGCGACTGACAGGGTGCGTCCACCGAACGCGCCCTGGGACACCGCTGTCCCCGGACGCCCGACCCCGCTCCGCGCCGTGGGTCGACCCAGCGGCACACCTCTTCCGTGCCACTTGTCACCGGAAACCACGCTGGGCCGCCGCGGTGCCCCGAGACTAGAGTTGCTGAACATGAGAGATCGACGGACATTCCGTGAAGCACTGTCCCAGCGAGTTGTCGTGGCGGACGGGGCGATGGGCACCATGTTGCAGGCGCACGATCTCGACCTCGACCAGTTCGAGGGCCACGAGGGCCTCAACGACATCCTCAACCTGACCCGGCCCGACATCGTCCGGGACACCCACGCCGCCTTCTTCGAGGTCGGCTCCGACTGTGTGGAGACCAACACCTTCTCCGCCAACTACGGAGGCCTCTACGAGTACGGCATCGAGGAGCGCACCTACGAGATCGCCGAGGCCGGCGCACGCATCGCCCGCGAGACCGCCGACGCCTACAGCACGGCGGACCAGCCCCGCTACGTCCTGGGCTCGGTCGGCCCCGGGACCCGGCTGCCCACCCTGGGGCACGCGCCCTACGCGTATCTGCGCGACTACTACGAGAAGGCCGCGCACGGACTCATCGACGGCGGCTCCGACGCCATCCTGATCGAGACCTGCCAGGACCTGCTCCAGGTCAAGGCCGCCGTGGTCGGAGCCATGCGCGCCCGCAAGGCGCTGGGCAAGGACGTGCCGGTCATCGCCCAGGTCAGTATCGAGACCAACGGCACCATGCTCATGGGTTCGGAGATCGGCGCCGCCCTGACCTCCCTGGCCCCGCTGGGCATCGACGTGATCGGCCTCAACTGCTCCACCGGCCCCGCCGAGATGAGCGAGCACCTGCGCTACCTGTCGCACCACTCGCCCATCCCCATCTCGGTCATGCCCAACGCGGGCCTGCCCGAGCTCGGCCCGAACGGCGCGGTCTACAACCTCTCCCCGGGGGAGCTGGCCGACGCCCACGACACCTTCACCTCCGAGTTCGGCCTGAGCCTGGTCGGCGGCTGCTGCGGCACCACCCCCGAGCACCTGCGCCAGGTCGTCGAGCGGGTGCAGGGACGCGGCATCAAGAACCGCAAGCCGCTGGTCGAGGCCGCGGCCTCCTCGCTCTACCAGAGCGTCCCCTTCCGCCAGGACGCCAGCTACCTGGCGGTCGGCGAGCGCACCAACGCCAACGGCTCCAAGAAGTTCCGCGAGGCCATGCTCGCCGAGGACTGGGACGCCTGCGTGGAGATGGCCCGCGACCAGATCCGCGACGGCGCGCACGTGCTCGACCTCAACATCGACTACGTGGGCCGCGACGGCGTGCGCGACATGCGTGAGCTGGCCTCCCGCTTCGCCACCGCCTCCACCCTGCCGGTCATGCTCGACTCCACCGAGCCCGCCGTGCTGGAGGCCGGACTGGAGGCCCTGGGCGGCCGCGCGATGCTCAACTCGGTCAACTACGAGGACGGCGACGGCCCCGACTCCCGTTTCACCCGCATCATGGAGCTGGCGTCCGAGCACGGCGCCGCCGTGGTCGGCCTGTGCATCGACGAGGAGGGCCAGGCCCGCACCGCCGACTGGAAGGTGCGAGTGGCCAGCCGCCTCATCGACCAGATCACCGGCGAGTGGGGTCTGAACACCGGCGACATCATCATCGACTGCCTCACCTTCCCCATCACCACGGGGCAGGAGGAGACCCGCCGGGACGGCATCGAGACCCTCGACGCCATCCGCGAGCTCAAGTCCCGCTACCCCGACGTGCAGACCACACTGGGCCTGTCCAACCTGTCCTTCGGCGTCAACCCGGCCGCCCGGATCGTGCTTAACTCGGTGTTCCTGCACGAGGCGGTCCAGGCGGGGCTGGACTCGGCGATCGTGCACGCCTCCAAGATCGTGCCGACCAACCAGATCCCCGAGGAACAGCGCAAGGTCGCCCTCGACCTCATCTACGACCGGCGCGAGGGCGACTACGACCCGCTGTCGGAGTTCATCGACATGTTCCAGGGCGTGGACGCCAAGGCGATGCGGGCCTCGCGCGCCGAGGAACTGGCCGCCCTGCCGCTGTGGGAGCGCCTGGAACGGCGGATCATCGACGGCGAGCTCGCCGGTATCGAGGCCGACCTCGACGAGGCGCTCGAGAGCAAGCCCGCCCTGGCCATCGTCAACGACACCCTGCTGTCGGGCATGAAGACCGTCGGCGAGCTGTTCGGCTCCGGCCAGATGCAGCTGCCGTTCGTCCTCAAGTCCGCCGAGGTCATGAAGAACGCGGTCGCCTACCTCGAACCGCACATGGAGAAGACCGACGACGACGGCAAGGGCCGGATCGTGCTCGCCACCGTCAAGGGCGACGTCCACGACATCGGCAAGAACCTCGTCGACATCATCCTCTCCAACAACGGCTACGAGGTCGTCAACCTCGGCATCAAGCAGCCGGTGTCGGCGATCCTGGAGGCCGCGCAGGAGAAGAAGGCCGACGTGATCGGCATGTCCGGCCTCCTGGTCAAGTCCACGGTGATCATGAAGGAGAACCTGGAGGAGATGAACTCCAGGGGCATCTCCGAGCGCTACCCGGTGCTCCTGGGCGGTGCCGCGCTCACCCGTTCCTACGTGGAGCAGGACCTGGCCGAGATGTTCGGCGGCGAGGTGCGCTACGCCAAGGACGCCTTCGAGGGCCTGCGCCTGATGGACACCTTCATGGCGGTCAAGCGCGGTGTGGAGGGCGCCAAGCTGCCCGAACTGCGCCAGCGCCGGGTCAAGCGCGGGGCCACTCTCAAGGTGACCGAGCCCGAGGACATGCCCGCCCGCAGCGATGTTTCCACCACCAACGCGGTTCCCACCCCGCCGTTCTGGGGCGACCGGATCAGCAAGGGCGTCCCGCTGGCCGACTACGCCGCCTTCCTCGACGAGCGCGCCGTCTTCATGGGGCAGTGGGGGCTCAAGGGCACCCGCGGCGGCAACGGCCCCACCTACGAGGAGCTGGTGGAGACCGAGGGCCGCCCGCGCATGCGGATGTGGCTGGACCGCATCCAGACCGACGGCCTGCTGGAGGCCGCGGTCGTGCACGGCCACTACCCCTGCTACAGCGAGGGCGACGACCTGGTCGTGCTGGACGACGACGGGACCACCGAACGCACCCGCTTCACCTTCCCGCGCCAGCGCCGGGACCGGCACCTGTGCCTGTCCGACTTCTTCCGGCCCAAGGAGTCGGGGGAGCTGGACGTGGTGACCTTCCAGGTGGTGACGGTGGGCGCGGCGATCAGCCGGGCCACCGCGGCGCTGTTCGAGAAGAACGCCTACCGCGACTACCTGGAGCTGCACGGGCTCTCGGTGCAGCTGACCGAGGCCCTGGCCGAGTACTGGCACACCAGGGTCCGCGCCGAGCTGGGCTTCGCGGGCGAGGACCCCGCCGAGCTGGACGCCTTCTTCAAGCTCGGCTACCGGGGTGCCCGCTTCTCCCTGGGCTACGGGGCCTGCCCCGACCTGGAGGACCGCGCCAAGATCATGCGGCTGCTGGAGCCCGAGCGCGTGGGGGTGTCGTTGTCCGAGGAGTTCCAGCTTGTTCCCGAACAGGCCACCGACGCGATCGTCATCCATCACCCTGAGGCGACATACTTCAACGTCTGACCTGCTGGACCAGGGAGGCCCCGCCGGTGTTCCACGCCGGCGGGGCTCCGCCCTGTCAGGGGTCAGCCACCACCCGGCCACCACGCCACGAGTCGAGATGAGCGAATTGAGCACTGTGAGTTCCGAAAGGCCCGAGACCTCCGCAGCGGTGGAACGCCGCCTCCAGGCGGTCCTGCTGGACATGGACGGCACCCTCATCGAGAGCGAGCACCTCTGGGGTGAGGCCGAGGCCGAACTCGCCGCCGAGCTGGGCGGCGAGTGGACCGCCGAGGACCACCTGGCCAACGTCGGCAACGCCGCCGAGCCGGTGGGCCGCTACATCATCGAGCGGACCGGCGCAGACCACCTCACCCCGCGCGAGGTGGCGGACATGCTCTACGCCCGCTTCCTCGCCAAGCTGGAGGGCGGTGCCGAGGTGCGGCCCGGGGCCAAGGAACTGGTGTCGATGCTGGGGGAGGCCGGGGTCCCGGTCGTGCTGGTCACCTCCACCGAGCGCTCCCTGGTGGAGACGGCGATCGGCGGTATCGGGCTGGAGAGCTTCGTCGACTCGGTCGCCGGGGACGAGGTGGAGGCGAACAAGCCCCACCCCGACCCCTACCTCAGGGCCGCCCGCCGCCTGGGCGTGGACCCCGAGCGCTGTGTGGCCGTGGAGGACTCGGTGGTCGGGGTGGCTTCCGCCGCCGACGCCGGCTGCGTCACGATCGCGGTGCCCAACCACGTGGAGATCCCGCCCCGCGAGGGTGTGGTCTTCCGGGACAGCCTGGTCGGGGTCGACCTGGACTGGCTGGAGTCGCTGGTCGCCGAAGCCTGAGTGCCCGGCGGGCCCGACCCGCCGGAACGCCCGCCTGAACCCTTGGTGCGGCGCGCCCGGGTGGGTAGCGTGGAGACGAGGACCGTGGCGCCCGTGCACGCCCCGTTGGGTGAACCGCCCTAGGGGATCGACCGGATGTGTGCCGGGGCGCGGGATGGGAGACTGGCCGCATGCCTGCTGACACTCTGACTATGACGACCGGCCTCACGCTGGGGGCCATCCTGACCGTGGTCGGGCTGCTCATCTCCTTCTTCGTCTGGCGCCGCAAGGGCCTGGCCTACGGCCTGCGGGGTGTGGCCTGGTCGCTGTTGCCGCTGGTGGCGGGTCTGCTCGGACTGATGACCATCATCTGGCAGGCCGTGGTCGGCATCGTCGGCATCCTGGTGGGCCTGATCTTCAACCCGCTGGTGTGGGCCGGTGTGGCGTTGGGCGGCCTGATGGTGGTCCTGTACGTGGCCTCGGGCTTCATGAAGGCCAAGGGCATCGGCGTCAAGCCCGGTGCGCGGCCGCAGGACAAGGCCCGGGCCAGGACCGAGGGAGAGGGGACACCCGCCGCGGGCGCCGCTCCGCCCGCCGCGGGCCAGGTGAACGCCGCGCAGCCCAAGAAGGCCAAGGCCCCCGCCGCGGACGACGACTTCGGTGACATCGAGGCGCTGCTGCGCAAGCGCGGCATCGAGTAACCGGCTCCTCCGACCACGAGGACGGCCCCGCTCCGGCGGGGCTTTTTCGTGTCCGCCCGCGCCCGTGGGCCGCTGTGTCGTGGTTCACGTTACGGATTCATACCAACACTGTCTGATTCATAGCACTTGCCATAGCTCGACTGAATTGGGACGAAGTCCGCGGGGGTGACCGTAGAGTTGGCGAAGGTGTCATCTGCCCGTCTCCTCCCAGCTCAGGCGTGGTCGTCCGATGAATGCCTGCTTTGTGGTCTTTAGCTACCATATGGGTTGTTTGTTAGCTTTCATTACGGTTTGGCTACATGGGCAGTGTTTTGGCGCAGTGCACTCAAAGGGCGAGTAAATTGGGCGCTGTGTAACATCCCGGGCGGAAAGGTCCGCGGATGTGTCCAACCTCTCAGCGAGGTGGACGCGCCGCGTGCCAGTGCCGACGAGACGGGCTACCCTCCCGCTCCGTCGGCCGAACGCCCACGCCAGCCAGAGTCGAGAACCGGCCGGCCCCACCGTGAGACCCGAAGGGTTACCCCCTGAGCGGCTCACGCGTGGGATCTGTCCCCTCGGCCAGAAGCGTATGAGTGGAGAGTGGTGGCCTGATGAGCGCGCCCTCGCATGCCCCTGAGGCGACCGACCCGGTCGCCTCGGACCCCGGCGCGTCGGCCCCGGGTCGCAGCGACGCCGACAACCGTTCCCTGCGTCAGATCGCATGGCAACGACTGCGTCGCGACAAGGTCGCCATGGTCTCCGGTGTGGTCGTGGTCCTGCTCATCCTGGCGGCGATCTTCGCGCCCCTCCTGGCCAAGTGGTTCGGGCACCCGCCCACCCAGTTCAACCAGGACCTGATCGACCCGAGCCGCCGCGTCCCCTACCTGGACCCCGAGAACCCCGAACTCGGCGTGGACCGCTGGGGCGGGATCAGCTCCGAGCACCTGCTCGGCGTCGAGCCCACCACCGGTCGCGACCTGTTCAGCCGCATCCTCTACGGTGCCCAGATCTCCCTGCTGGTCGCCTTCCTGGCCACCCTGGTCTGCGTGGCCCTCGGCACCGTCCTCGGCATCATCGCCGGTTACATGGGCGGTTGGGTCGACACCCTCATCAGCCGTTCCATGGACATCTTCCTGGCCTTCCCGCTGATGCTCTTCGCCATCGCCCTCGTCGGCGTCATCCCCGAGGGCGTCCTCGGGCTGACCGGCAACGGGCTGAGAATCGGCGTCATCGTCTTCATCATCGGGTTCTTCAACTGGCCCTACATCGCCCGCATCGTCCGCGGACAGACCCTCGCCCTGCGCGAGCGGGAGTTCGTGGAGGCGGCCAAGAGCCTCGGCGCGAGCAACCGGCACATCCTCTTCAAGGAGATCCTGCCGAACCTGATCACGCCGATCATCGTCTACTCCACGCTCCTGATCCCCACGAACATCCTGTTCGAGGCGGCCCTGAGCTTCCTGGGCGTCGGCATCAACCCGCCCACCCCGAGCTGGGGCAAGATGCTCTCCGAAGCGGTGCCCTTCTACCAGACGGCGCCCTACTTCATCATCTTCCCCGGCCTGGCCATCTTCATCACCGTTCTGGCGTTCAACCTGTTCGGTGACGGCCTCCGCGACGCCTTCGATCCCCGGACCTCGGACTGATCCGCGTCCGTGCGCAGTGGCCCGCCTCCCACTCCGTGCGGACATGGGATCAACCAGTGGTCCAACCATCCCCACATCAGGTTCAGAGAGGTATTTCCTTGAGGAAACGCACCCTCGGCTTCGTCGCGCTCGGCGCGGCGGCGTCCCTCTTCCTGTCCGCCTGCGGCGGTGCAGCCACCGGTGGCGGCTCCGACTCGGCCGACACCTACGACCTCGGCTCCACGGAGGTCGTCAACCCCTCCGACGCGACCGGCGGCACCCTGAAGTACGCCATCGCCGGCGACTTCGACTCCACCGACCCGGCCAACACGTACTACGCGTTCAACTGGAACTTCTCCCGTTACTACGCCCGTACGCTGCTCGCCTTCAACCCGGAGCCGGGCGACAACGCCACGGACCTGATCCCCGACATGGCCGTGGATCTGCCGGAGCCCAACGAGGACTTCACCGAGTGGACCGTCAAGATCCAGGAAGGCCTCAAGTACGAGGACGGCACTGAGATCACGGCCCAGGACATCAAGTACGGCATCGCCCGCTCCAACTGGAACGGCGGCGTCTTCTCCGAGGGCCCGCAGTACTTCAAGGCGCACCTGGACCAGGCCGACCACAACGTCTACGAGGGCAGCGACCCGCTCGAGGGCTTCGACTCCATCGAGACCCCGGACGACTACACCCTGGTCTTCAAGCTCAAGGACTCCTTCTCGGAGTTCCCGAACGTGTTGACCCAGCCGCAGACCGCCCCGGTGCCGATCGAGGCCGACCGCGAGGCCCTGTACCAGGAGAAGGTCGTCTCCTCCGGCCCGTACAAGTTCGACGGCGAGTACGAGCCCGGCGTCAAGCTGCACCTGGAGCGCAACGAGCACTGGGACGGCGACACCGACCCCGTCCGCAAGGCGCTGCCCGACCGCATCGAGGTCGAGATCGGCGTCGCCCAGGACGAGATCGACGAGCGCCTGGTCAGCGGTGAGATCGACGTGGACCTCTCCGGCACCGGTGTGGGCCCGGCGATGAACGCCCGTCTCCTCGACGACGAGTCCGTCAAGGGCAACCTGGACAACCCGTACACCGGCGCCCTGCGCTTCGTGAACATCCACCTCCCGATCATCGACGACGTGGCCTGCCGCCAGGCGATCATGTACGCGGCCGACCGGGACAGCATGTGGCGCGCCTGGGGCGGCGCCGAGGGCGGCGACATCGCCACCAGCCTGCTCCCCCCGGCGATCCCCGGCTCGAACACCGACTCGGACCTCTACCCGTCCGAGGACAACAAGGGTGACCTCGACAAGGCCAAGGAGAAGCTCGAGGAGTGCGGCGAGGGCGACGGTTTCAAGACCAACATCGCCGTCCGCTCCGAGCGTGAGAAGGACGTCCAGACCGCCGAGGCCCTCCAGCAGTCGCTGGAGCGCGTCGGTATCGACGTCGAGGTCAAGTCGTTCCCGTCCGCCGACTTCTTCGGTCAGTACGCGGGTTCGCAGGACTACGTCCGTGAGAACAACATCGGCCTGAGCGTCTCGGGCTGGGGCCCGGACTGGCCGACCGGCTACGGCTTCGCCTCCAAGATCACGCACGGCGACGCGATCATGGAGACCGGTAACTTCAACACCGCCGAGCTGGACGACCCCGAGGTCAACGGCCTCTGGGACGAGGCCCTCAAGACCGAGGACCCGGAGGAGCGCGCCGATCTCTACACGCAGATCGACACCCTCGTCATGGAGAACGCCGCGATCCTGCCGGTCGTCTTCGACAAGGCGCTGATCTACCGCTCCGACGAGCTCACCAACGCCTACTACCAGCCCGCGTACATGATGTACGACTTCATGGCGCTGGGCGTCGACCGGGGCTAGTTCCCCACTACCAGCCTGAACTAGTACGAGAAGGCAGGTGAAAGCGGCGGGGAGCCCGAGGCGATCCCTCGGGTGTCCCCGCCGCCGACCGCGATGCTGAACTATATTCTCCGCCGCCTTGGTGCGGGTCTCTTGCTTCTCGCCGTCGTCACGGCGGTGACCTTCTGGATCTTCTACGTCCTGCCCCGGTGGGCGGGCGTCACCCCGCACGGCATGGCGGCGATGTACGTGGGCAAGGCGCCCACCCCGGAGGCGCTCGACGCCACCGTGGAACGCCTTGGCCTCGACCAGCCGATCGCGGTCCAGTTCTTCGAGTTCGTCCGCACGCTCCTCTTCGGCCAGGAGTTCACCTTCGGCCGCGAGACGGTCGAGTGCGCGGCCCCGTGCCTCGGATACTCCTTCACCACCAACACCCCGGTGCTGCCCCAGCTCCTCGACCGCCTCCCGATCACCCTGTCCCTGGGCCTGGGCGCGGCGGTCATCTGGGTCATCGGCGGCGTGGCCGTCGGTGTCCTCTCCGCGGTCAAGAAGGGCAGCATCTTCGACCGCCTGGCCATGGGCACCGCCCTCATCGGCGTGTCCCTGCCCATCTACTTCACCGGTCTGCTGGCGCTGGCCTTCCTGGTCCACGAGTGGGGCCTGTTCCCGGTGTCGCGCTACGTGCCCTTCACCGAGAACCCGATCGCCTGGTTCCAGGTCATGATCCTGCCCTGGGTGACGCTGGCCTTCCTGCACGCCGCCCAGTACGCGCGGCAGACCCGCGCGGGCATGTTGGAGACCCTCAACGAGGACTACATCCGCACCGCGCGGGCCAAGGGCCTGAGCGAGCGCAAGGTGATCTTCAAGCACGCACTCCGCCCCACCCTGACCCCCATCGTCACCATCCTGGGTCTGGACATCGGCATGGTCCTGGGCGGCGCGATCCTCACCGAGACGGTGTTCTCCCTCAACGGCGTGGGTGCCTACGCGATCAACTCGATCGTGTCCAAGGACCTGCCCGTCGTCCTGGGCGTGACGCTCCTGGGCGCGGTGTTCATCGTCGTCTGCAACCTGGTCGTCGACCTGCTCTACCCCCTCGTCGACCCCCGGGTGCGCATCGCCAAGTAGGGCGCGCCGAACACGCCCCAGCGCCCGAGCGCTGATCCCAGACCAGCTCTACCGAAGGAAAAGTGACATGGCCTCGACCGGACCGGCATCGGCTGCCTCTGACGCAGTCGTGCGCGTGGAGAACCTGCGGGTGACCTTCCCGACGATGGACGGTGACGTCCAGGCGGTGAAGGGCCTCTCCTTCGAGGTGCCCGCGGGCGGTGCCCTGGGCATCGTGGGTGAGTCGGGTTCGGGCAAGAGCGTGACCTCGCTGGCCCTGATGGGCCTGGCCTGCACCGGGGCAGCCGCGCCCGGATCACCGGCTCCATCGAGGTGGCCGGGCAGGACGTGGTGACCGCCAGCGACAAGAAGCTGCGCTCGATGCGCGGCAACGACATCGCGATGGTCTTCCAGGACCCGATGC
>NZ_ANBA01000025.1 GCF_000341085.1 Nocardiopsis ganjiahuensis DSM 45031
CTCCATCGAGGTGGCCGGGCAGGACGTGGTGACCGCCAGCGACAAGAAGCTGCGCTCGATGCGCGGCAACGACATCGCGATGGTCTTCCAGGACCCGATGCAGTCGCTGCACCCGCAGTACACGATCGGCAACCAGCTGGTCGAGGCCTACCTGGTGCACCACCCCAAGGCCAAGAAGGCGGACGCGTACAAGCGCGCCGTCGAGGCACTGGACCGGGTCGGCATCCCCGAGCCCGCCAAGCGGATCAACTCCTACCCGCACGAGTTCTCCGGCGGCATGCGCCAGCGCGTGGTCATCGCCATGGGCCTCATGTGCGACCCCAAGGTGCTGCTCGCCGACGAGCCGACCACCGCCCTGGACGTCACCGTGCAGGCGCGCATCCTCGACCTGTTGGACGAGCTGCGCCGCGACCTGAACATGGCGCTGATCCTGGTCTCCCACGACCTGGCCGTGGTGGCCGGCTCCGTGGACGAGGTCGTGGTCATGCGCAAGGGCCAGGCCGTGGAGCGCGGTGACGTGCGCAAGGTGCTGTCCGAGCCGGAGCACCCCTACACGCAGGCTCTGCTGGCCGCGGTGCCGCGGGTGGAGGTCTCGCGGGCCGAGCGCCGCGCCCAGGACCGCGCCGACCGGGTGGAGAAGGAGAAGCGCGAGGGCACCGTCACCGAGCCGGGCGACTTCGAGGCCTTCTCTCCCGCCACCACCGAGGGCGAGCCGCTGCTGCGCGTCCGGGACGTGGCCCAGCGGTTCAAGGTCCGCGGTGGCACGTGGGGCAAGGCGACCGACTTCTGGGCGGTCAAGGGCATCAGCTTCGACCTGCACAAGGGCGAGACCCTCGGCGTCGTGGGCGAGTCCGGCTCCGGCAAGAGCACCCTGTCCCGCATGGTCATGCGGCTGCTGGAGCCCACCGAGGGCACGGTGGAGTTCGAGGGCCAGGACATCACGCACATGTCCGAGCGGAATCTGCGTCCGCTGCGCCGCGACGTGCAGATGGTGTTCCAGAACCCGTACTCGTCGCTGAACCCGCGCCTGACCATCGGTGAGAGCATCGGCACCGCGCTCAGGGTCCAGGGCGAGAAGGACGGCAAGAAGATCCGCGGCCAGGTCCAGGAGCTCCTGGAGCGCGTGGGTCTGGAGCCCAACCACTACAACCGGTTCCCGCACGCCTTCTCCGGCGGCCAGCGCCAGCGCATCGCCATCGCCCGCGCGCTGATCCTCAAGCCCAAGCTCATCATCTGCGACGAGCCGGTCTCGGCGCTGGACGTGTCCACGCAGGACCAGGTGCTGCGCCTGCTCTCCGAGCTCCAGGACGACTTCGGGCTCACCTACATCTTCGTCGCCCACGACCTGGCCGTGGTGCGCCAGGTCAGCGACCGCGTCATCGTCATGCGCAAGGGCGAGATCGTGGAGACGGGTGACAGCGACTCGGTCTACGAGAACCCGCAGAGCGACTACACCAAGCAGCTGCTCACCGCGGCCCCCGTCCTGGACCCGGACGAGGCCCGTGAGCTGCGCGCCGCACGCGTCGCCAAGCGCGCCGCCGAGGCCGCTGCCTAGCGCTCCGCAGAAGCAGGCCCGAGGCCCCGCCCCCGTTCATCGGGAGGCGGGGCCTCGTGCTTTTCCGTGTTTCGGCAGGCCCGGGTTCCGGTGCGCGCGGCTAGGTCGTGTTCCTTGGATCATTTCGGGTTCGCGGCCACCAGGCTGCCTCTCGCTGCGCCGATATCACTCGGACAGCCAACCCCAGGCTGACCTCGCTCATCGTCTGGCGAGAGATTGCCTGGACGGCCGCTCACAGTCATCGGCGCAAGCGCCGAGCCCACCGAAAGCATCCGCGGAACACTCCCTAGGCGGGTTTGCGGAGCTCGGTGACACAGTCGCGGTACTTGTCGACCGTGTACTGGTCCTCGGGCCCCCACGAGGTGCGCTGCCCGGTCACCTCCAGCCCCGCCTCCCGGGCCCAGCGGGCGAAGGCCTCGGGGGAGACGTCGGAGCGGTTGCCGTCGTCGCGCCAGCGGCGCTGGCTGATCCAGCGCTGGGCGATCTTGCCGGGGCGGCCCGCTCGGCGGTTCAGCGGGGCCAGGCGCAGGGACCAGTCCGGTTTGCCGGCGTGGTGGACGACGCCGGTCGCCCCGGGGGCCATGACCCGGGCGGCCTCGGCGAGGTAGCCGACGACCACGTCCGGGTCCAGGTGGACGAAGACGTCGAAGGACCAGAGGAAGTCGACCGACGCGTCCGGTACCGGGTCCATCGAGCAGCCGGGGGTGTGGTGGACCTTGAGTCCGCGGTGGTCGGCGAACCGCTCGCGACAGCGCTCCAGGCAGCTCTCGTTGACGTCCACGATCCAGACCTCGGGGGAGTGCGCCAGCAGGTGCTCGGTCCAACGCCCGTGCCCGGGACCGATCTCCAGGGAGGTCCCGCGGGCGGCTCCCGGCACGAGCAGGGTGTCGACGAGGCTGCCCTTCCACTCCTCGTAGGGCTGCCGGCAGTACGCGGCCATGAAGGCCCACTCGTCGCCGCTCCGTTCCCAGGAGTGCGTCCTGCCCCAGGTCCTGCGATTCCATTCAACGGTGGGCATTTCTCTTCTTCCTCCTGGAACGGGTTCTCACACGTTCTTCCAGATGCGTTCGCGGATCGCCTCGGATTTTATATCGGCGCTGGTGGGGTGTCCTTTTTGATGGAAGTCGGAGGCTTTTCCGAGGTATGCGGGGAACGTGCGCCGGGAATGACACCCGGATGGGTGAACTGGTACTCGTCAGGCACGGACAGACCGAGTGGAGCAGGGCGCGGCGGCACACCGGCCGCACCGACCTGCCCCTGACCGAGGAGGGCGAACGGCAGGCCCGGGCGCTACGCCCGCTGCTGGCGGAACGAGGGTTCGAGCTGGTGCTCGCCAGCCCGCTGCGCAGGGCCCGGCACACCGCCGAACTCGCCGGACTCCCCGGGATCGTGGAGCACCCGGACCTCGTGGAGTGGGACTACGGCGCCTACGAGGGGATCACCACCGCCGAGATCCACCGGGGGCGGCCGGGCTGGAACCTGTGGATCGACGGGGTTCCGCCGGGGCCGCCGGAGCACCCGGGGGAGAGCCCCGACCAGGTGGGGGTGCGGGCCGACCGGGTCCTCGCCGACCTGGCCTCCGCACGCGAACACGGCGACGTGGTGCTGGTCGCCCACAGTCATCTCCTGCGCGTGCTCACCGCCCGATGGCTGGGACTGCCCGCGTCGGGCGGGGCGATGTTCCGCCTCGACACCGGATCCCTCAGTACCCTCGGGATCGAACACGACCGCCCCGTCATCACCTCGTGGAACCGTTCCTGACGACCATTGGGACAAAAGGGGCACCGGGTTTTCCAGTGGCGCAGTAAGGACATGCGGGAGAAAAACGGTGGATCCGTGTTTCGGATCCGTCGGTGTACTGGGTACTCCTCCTATGGATGGACATCGAAGCACGAAACGGAAACATCCTCCCGATTCCTCGTCCACGCCCCGCTCCCGATGACGGGCCACCGCCCCGATGGCTCCCACCACCCGAACCACGACGCCCGATCCGCTGACAGACAGCAGTGGGGCGGCCGCGCCGGATCCCCTCGTCCGGCGGGGCCGCCCGTGCGGTCGGCGCTATTCCGTGACGCTCTCGCAAAGGTGACGGGCCTCTTCCAGCAACCGCTCGCGATCCTCGGGGAAGACGCTCTCCCAGGGGCGGTCCAGCCCGAACCAGGCAGCGGGCTGTCCGGGTTCCCCGCTCAGCGGAAGACGGTGGTCCAGGACGGCCGTGTAGGCCAGCCCGAGGACGGGCGACCAGCCCGTGCGGTAGGAGCGCACCCAGGAGGCGGCCGGCAGGCCGGACACCTCAGCGCGCAGGCCGGTCTCCTCGTGCAACTCCCGGACGGCGGCCGTGCGCGGGCTCTCCCCGTGCTCGACGGTTCCGCCCGGGCACACCCAGCCGCGCCAAGGGTGCCGGACCAGCAGCACGTGTTCGAGGTCGGGGGAGAACGCCCAGACCTCAGCGCACACCGGCGGCACGGGACCCTCGAGGGTTCTGACCAGCCACGCGTGCGCGTCGTCGAACTCCTTGCGGATCCGGAGGGTCTCGGCCAGCGCCGCGTCCAGCGACAGCTGTTCCAGAGGATCACGTCTCATCCACGGGACCCTACCGGAGCCGAGCGGCGGTCCACGGAGAGCTCAGGGGACGGCCGATCCCGGACACCCGAAAGATTGCGGATCGCCGGTCCGGGCATGGTCTCCAGAGGAGAGGACCCGGAAAAGGGCTCCGATGGGCTTTCAAGGCAGACCTGACCAGCCGTATTATCCGCCGCCGAGCTCCGGCGGGTCCAACGCCTTCGGGGCCGGGTTCTCCGGATGCCTCGGGGTCGGCTGCGCGATCGCCGTGGTGATCGCGCTCATGCTCATCCTCCTGGTGGCGTGTGTGGCCGCCTTGGGCTGACGACGGGTGACCACCGGGGGCGGACAGCTGCCAGACTGGACGGATGTCGAAGCGCAACCCTCGCCACCAGCCGTCCCTCTCAGCCGAGCGGCCCTGCCCCTGCGGCAGACCGAAGGCGTACGGGCAGTGCTGCGGACGCCTGCACGACGGGTCGGCGAAGGCGGCCACCGCCGAGGACCTGATGCGTTCGCGCTACAGCGCCTTCGTGGTCGGCGACGAGGCCTACCTGCTCCGCTCCTGGCACCCGGACCGGCGCCCGGCCGAGGTGGAACTCGACCCGGGCACCGAGTGGCTCGGGTTGGAGATCCTCGGCACCGGTGAGGGCACCCCCTTCCACAGCGAGGGCACGGTCGAGTTCCGCGCCCGCTTCAGGGAGGACGGTCGCGCCGGCGAAGTCCACGAGAACAGCCGCTTCCTCCGCCACGAGGGCGCCTGGACCTACCTCGACGCCCTCGGCTAGGACGAGCCCCGCGGAGATCGGCGGGGCGCGCCCGGCGGTTACTCCGCGGGGCTCGGCAGGACGCGCAGGACGGGACGGCCTGCGGCACTGCCCCGGCCCCCGCCGGGGCGGGGGGTCAGGGCCAGCCCGAACACCAGGGTGTTGAGCTCGGTCAGCGGGATGTGCAGCGCCGCGGCCACGCGCGCCGGCGGCAGACCCCGGGCACGCAGCGCCGACAGCACCTTGGGCAGGACCTGGGAGGTCTCGCGGGGGATGCCGCCCGGCTCGGCCGAGCGGTAGCCGAGTTCGGCCAACCGCCGGCAGGCGGAGCGGTACTGGTCGTCGGTGAGCAGGCCCAGGTCGTGCAGGCGGTGGGCGAGGGCCATCGCGGAGACCCGCCAGACCGGCCGGGCGGACAGGATCTGGTCGACGTGGGCCCCGGAGGGCATCCGGGCGAGGACGTCGGCCCGGGGCATCAGGAGCGCGCTGGCGAACCGGTTGGCCTCGCGTTCGGCCTCCGGGGTGTTCAGGGCCCGGTCGCGCCCGTGCATGACCAGGTGACCGAGCTCGTGCGCCGCGTCGAAGCGCCCGCGCTCCCCGCTCTTGGCGGTGTTGAGGAAGACGTAGGGCACCCCGTCCCGCCACAGGCTGAAGGCGTCGACCTCCCGGTGCTCGCTGTCCAGGGAGAACACCCGCACTCCGCGCGACTCCAGGAGGTGCACGGTGTTCGGGGCAGGCGCCCGGCCCAGGCCCCACCGCCCCCGGACCAGCTCCGCTGCGGCCTCCGCGTCCGGATACCCGTGGGTGGGGACGTCGGGGGAGGGCAGGGTCAGCCGCTCGTCCAGCCAGGAGTTCAGCTCCACGGCGAGCGCGGCCTGGGAGCGCACAGCCCTCTGTTTGCGCAGCGAGGTGCTGCTCAGCGCACGGAAGGCCACCGCCTCGGCCGGGATCTCCTCGACCTCGTCCCCGGTGAGGAAGGGCACGGGGAAGTCCAGGGCCGCGGCGAGCGCGCGCACGACGCTCCCGTCCGGGACGGCTCGGGCGTTCTCGTACGAGGTCAGCCGGTGCACGGGGACGCCGCTCATCCCTGCCAGACCCGTGAGGGTGAGGCCCCTCCGCTCCCGTGCGAGCCGGAGGCGTGACGGCGTGACCATGGTGTGTGCTGCCCTGTCGTGCTCCTCGGCCCGGCGCGTCGGTCAACGCGGGCCGATCTGGATGTCGAGTTCGTGCTGTCCCTCGCCCGCGGGGTGGTCCACCGCGCCGATCTCCAGGACGGGGAGCGGGATCCGCTCCTGCCACCTGGTGAGGTAACCCGCCTCGTTGGGCGGGTGCGGTCGGGAGAGTTCGCTGTGCCAGAGTACGCGCCCGGTCCCGGGTTCGCTCACCCGATGGACCAGGAGCACCCAGACCTCCAGGTTCTCGTAGTCGGTGAGCTCGACCTCCTCCCGGGCAGGAAGGGGCAGGACGTCGTCGGGGAAGAGCTTGAGCTGTTCGGCGTCGCCGTCACCGCCCAGTAACCGCTGGCCGTTGGGGCCGCGCGGATGCAGGTTGCGAGGTGGGCGTTCGGGGTCGACGAGCCCGGTGCAGCGGTCCCCGATCAGGGTCTGGAAGGCGACGGTGTGCTCGGGGTTGACGGTGAGCTCGATCTTGAGCAGCCGCGCCTTGTCCCAGCCGTGGTGGAGCTTCTGCTCCTCGCGCAGGGCGGCGAGCCGTTCCTGGTAGGCGTACTGGGAGCGGGCGGTGACGCCGTGGTTGTCGGTGACGCTGCGCCAGCCCTCCTCGCCCCGCTGCAGGACCCTCCGCAGGAGCGGCCAGGAGGTTCCGAGACGGGCGAGTCGGCGGTCACGTGTGGTCGGTTCGGGGAGCAGCAACCTCGTCCTCCAGGGGTGTCGGCACGGGAGGTGGTTCGGGGTCTTGGTGATCCTGGTGCACATCATGCGCGGAGGTGGTGACATTCCGTGGCCCGCTGTGCCGGAAGGGGCCGCGGAACCAACACTGGCACGGATCCCGGAACCGTGCCGGAGGCCTGTGGACAACCCTGCCGCGGGGCGCCCCGACCCGGTGCGACAGGCGCAGACGGCTCCGGTCGGCGGAACCGCGCAGGGGGGAGGCCGCCTCCTCCAGGAGGCGGCGGGGAGACGGAGCCCAGGACGGGGCACGGTGCCCGTCCTCGGCCAGGGCCGACATGAAGGCCGCGGTCTCCCGGCCCCGGGGGGCGGCCCCGGGAAGCGTCCCCGGGCCGGGACGGGCCGCCGGGACCGGGGGCGTCAGGGGGTGTCGCGGAGCCGGCCGGCGAGGTCATGGGCCCTGGTGGCGGTGGCCGGGTCGGGGTGGTGGCGGGCCAGGGCGTCCAGGACGGGAAGGGTGTCCGGGTGGGCGCGCAGGAGGACCGGGTCGGGGTCGTCGAGGACGGTCCGCTCGATGTCGGGCGTGCCCTCGGCGGACAGGAAACCGGGCAGGTCCGCGTTGTCGGGGGTCATCGCCGCCGCGACCATGTCGATGACCACCCACGGTCCGTGACCGTCCAGCACGCGGTCGATGCCGCGCTGGTTGAGCATCCCGGAGGAGAGCAGGACGACCGCCGCCATACTGGCCACGGCGGGGCGCGGTGAGTACAGCAGGGAGCGCAGCTCGGGTTCGAGTTCGGAACTGGTGGTGTTGAGGACCTGGGTGCCCACCCAGCGGCGCAGGGCCACGCCGGGCCCGGAGACGACCTCGGTGATCTGGCGCAGCGCCTCGGCGGGACCGCGCCGGTCCAGCCAGGGGCCCGCCTCGGCGAGCCGCTCCTCGAAGGGCAGTACGGACAGCGCGTCCAGGAAGCGGGCGGCGCCGGCCTCGGCGAGGGTGTCCACCAGCGGAGCGTGGATGCCCACCTCCAGCAGGAGTCTGCGGACCCCGTAGCGGCCCAGCGCGGTGAGTTCGACGGTGCAGTGGCCGTGGCCCTTGCGTCCACGAGGGCCGGAGGGGTGGTGGTCCAGGGCGACCGCCCCGGTGTCGGAGAGCTGCCACAGCACGTGCAGGAGCAGGTCGGTGGCTCTGCAGAGGGGAGGCGCGGGGGAGAGCAGCGCCTCCCGGGCCAGGGTGTCCAGGTCGGGGCGGGACCCGTCGGGGGCCTCGTACAGGTGCCGGAGCACCCCCGGGAGCAGATCCGGTCCGGAGGTGCCGGGCGCGGCCGGGCCGGGGCCGGCGAGCTCGCCCCGGGCGTTCGCGATGGTGTGCTCGAACTCCCGGAACCACCAGGCCAGGACCTGTTCGGGGTCGCGTGCCCGGAGTTCCAGCCCCGGGGCGGGACGGGCGTGGTCCTCGTCGATCTCGACCAGCCCCAGGCGCAGGGCCGCGGACCAGGGGACGACGAAGTGGGCGACCTCGGCCGCGGAGTGCAGGCCGCCGAGCCAGGTGGTGCGTTCCGCGGTCCGTCCGGGCAGGTCGGGCGGCCAGAGGGCGAACCGGGTGATCGCGGTGCGGGCGTCGTCGATACCGGGGACGCCGTGGCGGGTCACCGGTGTGGTCGGGGCGCTCCACCGCGCGAGGCTCAGGGCATCGCACAGCAGGGGCGAGTCCAGGGCCATACGGGCGAGGGCGTCGGCGGGGAGCAGTGACACGGGCCTTGCGGAGAGGGCTGGGTGCTCCGGGTTCGACGGGTCATGAGAGGGCACGTCCGCTCCCGGTTTCTCATCTGGTGTTCGTCTGGGGGTGTTCGTCCTGGAGGTGTTCGTGAACACCTCTTCTACCGCTCCGGCGTGGGGCGGCGGGGCGGTTTTGCGCAGATCGGTACGAACCCGGAGTACGAGTGCCGCAAGTCGGACACACGCACCTCCCGGGGCGGGGCCACAGGTGTGCGGTCACCGGTGCGCCGACGGGTCCGGCGCCTGCCGTTGTCCACAGACCGCGGGGCAGGCCGTGTGCCCGGGGCCCGGGATGTCTAGTCTGAACGGATGGACCGTCGTGCAGCGTTGGAGTCCCATGTTCGCTCGATGCCCCCGGAGCGGGTCGCCGACCTTCTCGCCACCTTCTCGGAAGGGGTGGTCAGGTATCCCCGGGCCACGCCGGAGACCGTCCTGTACCTGCTGCCGCTCCTGGTCTACCGCCGCAGAGCCTTCGAGCGGCTCACCCTCGCCCACCACCAGATGATCTACGCGGCGGTCGGTCTGGCCGAGGACCGGAACGACCTGCTCGCGGTCCACGGTGAGTACGAGGTCGTCCGGGTGCCGGGCGGTCGGGTGGTGCTCAACCGAGGGGAACTGGGCCCGGTGGACCACGAGGAACTGCTGGCCAAGGTGGACGCCGAACGCCCGGGGCTGGCCCGGGTCCGGGCGGAGGAGACCATCGCCGAGCTGGTCGACCTGGTCCTGCTGTGGCCGGACGGGCAGGGCGGCTACCACCTGCTCGACGACGCCCGCTACCAGTTCGGCCTCCCCCAGGACCCGCCCTCGGTCGAAGCGGGGCTGGGTGAGCTCGACCTCCCGGGGATCCGCAGGATGGCCCTGGCCCTGGGGATGGACCCCACCAGGGAGCGGCGGACCCTGACCGACGACATCGAGAGGGTCCTCACCAGCCCCGAACGGGTGCGGAGCCTGGTCCGCGGGGCCCAGCCCGACATCGTGCACCTGATCCTCGGACACGCGTTCCTGGGCACGGAGGTCGACTTCTTCGACCAGGACGGCGACGGGGGCGCCTACCGGGGCAGGCTCTTCGACTTCCCGGTCGACGGGACCGGTGACCCGGACCTGGACTGGATGATCGAGCGCGGCCTGCTGATGCCCGTGGACGCGCTCAGCCGCAGGCTCGTGGTGCCGAGGGAGGTGGCGCTGGCGATCCGGCGCTCCCACCCCTGGCCGTTCAGCCCGGCCCCTCAGCCGGTGGTGGGCGTGCCGGTGGACCGGATGATGTCCGGCGGCGGAGCCGACGTGGCCGAAGGTGCGCGGCGGGCCCTGACCGGCCTGGCCGGGGCCGACACCCGGCTGCTGGCCGCGGTCGCCGAGCGCCCCCCGCGTCTGCGCAAGGACGGGCAGCTCATGAAGCGCGAGCGCCGGCGGCTCACCAAGGCGGCCGGCGGGGAGGAGGACCTGGCCCGGATCTGGGTGGAGGCCGGTGCGGTCCTCGGCTTCCTGACCGCCGAGGACAGCCGGGTCGTGCTCTCGGAGCAGGCCGTGGCCTGGCAGGACACCGACACCGAGGTCAGGCTGGCCTCGCTGGCCGAGGCCTGGGCGGGGACGGAGGACACGGCGCTGTGGTGGCCCGCCCCCGAGAGTCCCCCCGCCTCCCGGGACAGGGAACAGGCCGGGCAGGCCCGGGTGCGCTGGGGGCTGGCCTGCGCGCTGAACGACCTGCCCTGGGGGACCAGCACCGGGGTGGCGGGCGAGCGTCTGCTGGCGGAGCGGTCCGAGGGGCGGGACCTGCGGACCGGGGCGCGCTGGCTGGTCGCGGCCGCCACCTGGTACCAGCCTTCGACGGAGACCGAACCGGACACGGAGGGCCGGGTCCTGCGGGCGCTGCGCGAGGCGGAGCTGCTGGGGCTGGTCTTCGGCGGGGTGACCACCGAGTTCGGCCGCGCGCTGTCGGCGCGCTGCAGACAGGCCTGGGACGTCTGGGCGCGCGGCGCCTCGGGAACGGTGCCGGCGGTGCGGAGCACCCTGGGACTGGCGCCGTCGGGCGACGAGCGGGAGGAGGGGGTCGGTGTCGTGGGCCCCGAGGAGGCCCGGCACCGGGAGCTGTGCGAGGTGGCCCGCAGGCTCTTCGGGGAGGAGTGGGCCTAGAGAGGGTTCCGCGGACGGCGGGCATGATCATCCTCACCGTGATTCCCGGGTGTCCCGGGGTGTGGATCCGGGTGGAGCGGGTAATCTTCGGCGGCGCGGAGTGTGGCTGACGGAACGTGAACGCGCCAACGGCAGTGCTTCCCGGCCCTTCCGGGGATTCCCTACCGGGGACGGGGGTGTTTCGCGGCCTCCGGAAGCCGCTCCGGAGGTGTCGCCGCGCACCGTCCCGAGGCCGTCTCGGCGGCTTCGTGACCGTGTGTAGGATTCCCGAGGCGTTCGCGTGAGCTGAGTCGCTTTCGCACGTCATCCACCTCCCAGCAACAACCCCTGTGTATCCGTGTGCCCTGTTCGGGACCGCGCGCCCGCCAGGGGAGCACAAGCATGCCCCTGCACGCCCCTGAGCGCCCGCGGGACCGTATTGAGAGGTAGATATGTCCCCTGACACCGTAGGCCTCGCACTCCTCCTCCTGGGGGTGTTGCTGCTGATCTCCAAGCTCGTCCGGGTCAAGTGGAAGCTGACCCAGAGGCTCTACCTGCCGAGCTCGATCATCGGCGGCGGTATCGCGCTGCTGCTCGGCCCCGACCTCTTCGGCCGGGCCATGGAGCTGCTCGCCGACCGGGGCATCGCGGTGGAGTTCGCCGAGCGCGCGGCCGAGGGCGGGCTCTTCGGGGTGAACGTCATGTCGGTCTGGTCCGCCCTGCCCGGTCTGCTCATCTCGGTGGTCTTCGCCAGCCTCTTCCTGGGCAAACGCATGCCCAAGCTGCGTGAGGCGGTCGACCTGGCCGGACCCAACCTGTCCTTCGGCATCACCGTGGCCAGCGGCCAGTACGTCATCGGTCTGCTGTTGGCCCTGCTGGTCCTGGCGCCCTTCTTCGACATCCCGGTGATCTCGGGCGCGCTGATCGAGATCGGTTTCCTCGGAGGACACGGCACCGCAGCCGGTCTGGGCACCACCTTCGAACAGGTGGGCTGGGCCGAGGGCCAGGACCTGGCCCTGGGCATGGCCACCGTCGGGCTGCTCTCCGGGGTGATCATCGGCATCACCCTCATCAACTGGGGCGCGCGCCGGGGCAAGACCAGCGTGATCAGTGCCGACGGCAAGCGCACCGACCGTGAGCAGGCCGGCCTGATCGAGCGCGAGAACCGCACCGCGGGGTCGACCATGACGGTCCACCCCTCGTCCATGGACCCGCTGACCCTGCACTTCGGCCTCGTGGCCCTCGCCGTGATCATCGGCCAGCTCCTGCTGTCGGCCCTGCAGTGGGTCGAGCAGGCCGTGTGGGCCGACGCCATCGAGGTCATGGCCTACGTGCCGCTCTTCCCGCTGGCGATGATCGGCGGCATCGTCGTGCAGATGTTCATCGACCGGTTCGACAAGAACCACATCGTCGACGAGCAGTCGGTGGAGCGCATCCAGGGGATGTCCCTGGACGTGCTCATCATCGCCGCCATGGCGACCCTGTCCCTCCAGGCCATCGCCGACAACATCGCCGCGTTCGCGATCCTGTCCGTGGCGGGCGTCCTGTGGTGCCTGTTCGCCTTCCTCTTCCTGGCGCCGCGGATCATGCCGGACTTCTGGTTCGAGCGCGGCATCGGCGAGTTCGGCCAGTCGCTGGGCGTCACCGCCACCGGCATGGTGCTCATGCGTGTGGTGGACCCGGAGGTCAAGACGCCCGCCTACCCGGCGTTCGGGTACAAGCAGCTGGTCTTCGAGCCGTTCTTCGGCGGCGGCCTGGTCACCGCCGCGGCGATCCCGCTGATCGTCAGCCCGCTGATCGGTCCGTGGGCCTTCCTGGCCATCATGGCCGCGACGATGGGCGCCTCACTGTTCTTCGGCCTGGTCGTGCTCCGGCGCAGGCGGCGCAGGACGGAGCAGCGGGCCGGACGGGAAAGCACTCCGCTGAACTGACGGGGCCCACCGGCCCGACAGGCCCCGGCGGTCCGACGGGTGGACGGCACCCGCGGGAGCGGAGGAGGGCGCGGTCAGGGCGGGGGCGGCGCGTGGGACTCGGCCGCGCGGGCCCTGGCCGCGATCGACGGGTCCGGGTGGTGCCGCCCCAGGACCCGCAGGACCTCACGGGTGTCGGGGTGCTCGGGGTCCCAGAGCCGGGCGACGTCAGCGAGCAGGAACCGGTCGATGCCCTCGGCCGCCTCGGAGACCAGGAACGACTTCAGCCCGGTCTCACCCAGGCAGGTGGCGGCCGCGAACATGTCGATGGCGGTCCAGTGGCCGAACGCGGCGGTCAGTCGCGCGCGTTCGGGCTCGGAGAGCATCCGTGAGGCCAACAGGACCACCGAGGCCAGACTGGCCACGGTCGGGTCCTCGCTACGGAGCAGGGCGTACAGTTCGGGCTCGATCCGCGAACTGATGCTGCCCAGTGCCATGGTGGCGTTCCACCGGCGCAGGGCCAGCCCGGGCCCGGACGAGACCGCGACGATCTCCCGCAGGGCGCGGTCCGGGGCGCGCGCGTCCAACCAGGCGGTGAGCGCGACGAGCTGGCCGTCGGGGGAGAAGTCGGCCAGGGCGTCGAGGAACTCGTCCGCCGCGAGCCGGACGAACTCCTCGGTCAGGGGCGCGGGCTGCTCCTCGGCCAGGAGGATCTGGCGGATACCGAAACGGCCCAGGTCGGTGAGTTGCACCCAGGCCGGTCCGGGGCGGTGGCTGTGCGCTCCGGCGTGGTCGGGCCAGGGGCCGTGCCAGCCCATCGAGATCGCCCCGGCGTCCCTGAGCTGCCACAGCGCCCGGGTCAGCAGAACGGTGCTCCAGGCCGCGCAGCGGGACGGCAGGTAGTGGGTCTCGCGGGCGGGCAGGACCTCCTGGGTGACCAGCCGCAGGGGGACGCGGGCTCCGTTGGGGGACTCGTAGAGGCGGCCGAGCACCGTGTGGGGTTCGAGCCCGGCGGTGTCGCGCAGCGCGCGTTCGACACTCACGTGGAAGGCGAGGGTCCACCAGCGCAGGACCCGGCCGGCGGAGCCGAGCCACCGCTCCAGTTCCGGGGCGGGGCGGGCCTGACCGGTCTCGCACTCGATCATGCCCACGTGCCGGGCGGTGCGCCAGACGGTGAGGAACTCCTCGGCCTGGGAGACCGAGGTGATCTCCTCGGCCCAGGCCTCACGCCGTTCCCGGTCCCGGCACAGGGAGCGCGGCCACAGCCCGAACCTCCTGATCGCCGAGCGGACGTCGTTCAGGTCCGGTACGCCTTCCACGTCCACCGGGGTGACCGGGCCGCACCAGCGGGCGAGGTCCACGGCGGTGCGCATCAGGTGGCAGGACAGGGCTCTGCGGGCGAGTTCCTCGGTGGGCAGCAGGGACACCGGTCGGGCCGCGAACCGGCGGTGGGACGGCGCCTCCGAATGGTGGGATGACATCTGTGCCCCCGGGTTTCTCCTCGCGTCGAGTCTCCCTCCCTTGTACAGCGAGTGCGCGGGGCTGTGGTGCGGTTTCGGGGACATCGTGGGAAGAACGCCGCCGAAAGGGGTTTTCGGGCGCCGGACGAAGCTGTGCCAGCGGCGGAAAAACCTGGATTCGGGTGCTGTTACTGATATGTCCGTGACCCCGCTTCCTGGATTCCCGGAAAGCTTGGGGGCGGATTCGGAGAATCCCGGAGAGTCAGCGGCTGGGAGACCGGGTGGAGGGCCTGTCGAGGGTCTAGCGCAGGTGGGAGGCGCCGTTCAGGTCCAGGACCGCTCCCGAGGACCACGCGGCCTCGGGCGAGGCGAGGTAGCGGACGGCCGAGGCGATCTCCTCGGGTGCGGCCACCCGGCCGAACGGGCTCTGCGCGCGGACCTCGTCGGTGAGCCGCTCGGACACGCGCTCGGTCTCCACGAACCCGGGGGCCACGGAGGCCACCGTGATGCCGTGCGGGGCCAGGGCCACCGCCAGCGACTGGCCGAGCGAGTGCAGGGCGGCCTTGCTGGCCCCGTAGGCGGGGTGGTCCGGTTCGCCCTTGAAGGCGCCGCGGGAGCCGACGTTGACGATGTGCCCCCTGGTGCCCCGGTCGATCATGTGCCGGGCCGCGAGGTAGGAGACGTCGGCCGCCCCGAACACGTTGACGTCCACGGTCTCGCGCCAGGCCGCCTGCCAGTCCTCGTAGGAGGTGTCGGCGATCGGGTGGGGGAGGTTGACCGCCGCGTTGTTCACCAGCACGTCCACACCGCCCAGGCCCTCGACCGCCTGCCCGACCAGTGCGGCCGCGGCGTCGGGGTCGCGCAGGTCGGCCCCGACCAGCAGGTGCCCCTCACCGGGCAGTCCTGCCAGGGTGGCCTCCGCCTCGGCCCGGCGGCTGCCGTAGTGCACGGCGACCCGGTCACCCGCCTCGGCGAAGGCGGTCGCGACCGCCCGCCCGATCCCCCGGGCGGCACCGGTGACCAGCACGTTGCGACTCATGAAGTGACCTCTCGACGGTGTGACGGCGGTTCGAGGCTACCGGTCCGGGCCCCGGCTCCGGACGCCCCGGGCGGCTCCAGGGACGGCTTAACCGGGGCCCGGCGCGCCCCTGGGACGGCCCCGCGGCGGCTTCGGCCCGCTCCCGGTACGGTCATGTTCCGTATCGTCCGCAGAACCAACCGGCGGCCGGTGGCTTCTCAACACCGACGGGCGCCGGGAGGACGTATGTGGGAAGGAAGGGCGTTCCGAGGTGGAGGATCGGTGGGACCCGGTGGCGGGGTCCGGTGGCGGTGAGGCCGCGCGCGTCCGGCTCGACGACGGCCAGGAGGCCGAGGTCTCGTCCGGGACGATGGCCGCCGTGGCGCGGGCGCGCCCGGGGGAGGACCGGCCGGACCTGTTCGCCCTGGACCCCGGACTGCCGGACAGGACGGTGTCGGATCTGGTCGCGGGTGGACTCGCCGGATACGACGAGGAGGCCGACGGCTGGTGCCTCACCCCGGCGGGTGTGCGGCTGCGCTCGGCGCTGGTCCTCGACGCGGGCAGGCACCACGCCGAACCACGGGGCATCAGTGCGCACCCCGAACTCGGCGAGGACGACCGCGAGCGCCTGAAGGAGTCCCTGGCCAGGGAGAGCCGGGATCCCGGGGGCGTGCAGCCCGGTGAACTGGCTCCGGAGCACGACCCGGCACCGCGCTCGGTCCTGGAGTCCTCCGGAGCCCTGATGGTCCTCCTGATGAGTCTGGCGGGCGTGCTGGCCCTGCTGTTCTTCAACGCCCCGGACGCCTTCGGACTCCTGTTGGTGCCCGGCGTGCTCATGGGCGGGGCCGCCCTGTACAGCCTGCAGCGCCTGCGCCGGGTCCGGGCCGCGGAGGCGGAAGGGATCGGCGAACCCGACGCCGTCGAGGAGCTCCAGGGACTCTTCGTCACCGGTGACATGCTCGACGCCCCGGCCCGCCGGATGCTCGGCCGGGCGCAGCGGGCGGTGGACTTCGTGCTGGACTCCGCGCTGCACCAGCGCGGCCTGCTGCTCGACGAGGTGCGCAACCGCGTCGTGCTCGCCGACATCGAGTGGGCGGTGGCCCAGGGCCTGCTCCGGCAGTCCCGGACCCGGCAGCGGATCGAGACCATGCCCCTGACCGGCGAGCGCAGCCGCCAGGCGGCCGAACGAGCCCGCGCCGCCCTCCACGAGGACGTCGCCGAGGTCGAACGGCGGATCCGGTCCCTGGAGGACTACGCGCACCGGGTGCGCGCCGCCGAACTGGAGGACCAGGACCGCCGCAGCGCGGCCGAACTCGACGCGATCGCCGACCGCACCGCGGAGGCGGGGGCGGCCCACCCGCACCAGCAGGAGGCTCTCTCCCACCTCGTGCAGGCCCAGGAACTGGCTCTTCGCATGGCGGCCCTCACCGACGGAGACGACGACCCGGACAGCACCGGTGAGCGCGGTCCGCTCAGGGCGCCGCCCCCGCCGGGCTGAACCGCGCGCGTCGGGCGGCCCGCGCCGCCTCCGGGCCCAGAGCGCCGAGGGCGATCGCGTTCAGCACACTGTCGGTGGCGGGGTGGCCCGAACGCCACATCAGCCCCGTGACCGTCTCCGGGTCCTGCCAGAGCGGGGCGTCGGCCGGCAGGGGCGCGCCCAGCTCCACCCGCAGGGCGTAGGTGTCGAGCAGGACCACCACCAGCTGTTCCAGTCGGATCCGGCCGGGGTCGTTGCGGGCGTGCGCGATCCACCCGCCCAGCACCGGGTGGTCGCGGTAGGCCTCGAACACCTCCCGCAGCTCGTGCTCCAGCCCGTGGAACAGCCGGAAGACGTCCACCCGCTGGCGCCAGGAGCCGAGTTCGGCGCAGACCGCCAGGAGCTCCCGGGCGGCGGTCCGGGTTCCGCGTCCGGCCATCCACCGCCGTCCCAGCGCCTCGGCGTCGACCGGCCGCCCCTCCCAGATCTGGAAGAGCAGCTCCCGCGCGCCCATGCCGCCGACCGGCGGGTAGCCGGGCAGGGAGATCCCCCAGCGCCGCCACCGGTGGGCCATGGCCTGGTCGCCCAGGGCGGTGATCCGCAGTCCCGTGTCGGGCAGCGACTCGACCGCGCCCAAGACGACGAGGGTCTCCACCGCCGCCGCGACCTCCTCTTCCGGTGAGCCCTCTCCAAGCACCGAGCCCTTCGCGGCAGGGGGACGCGCACCCGGGGGGTCCGCGCCCGGCGCCTTCGCGTCCGGGACCCGTGTCCCCAGGCCCTCCTCCGGTCGGGGCCCCTCCGGCGAGATCGGCTCCGCCGGTGCCGCCGGCCTCGGGGACGGGACCGCCGCCGGCCACGGGGCGAGCGCCTCCACCAGGTCGGGGACGGTCCACACCCCGCCGGAGGTGAACAGCTCACCGAGCACCCTCAGACCCAGCGTGCCGTGCCCGGCCACCATCGTGGGCAGCGCCTCCGCCCAGGACCGCACGACGCGGGCGTCGTCGTCCCAGGCCCGCGCGGCGGGGCCGGGACGGACCTCGGTGTAGGTGGTGCGCAGGAACC
The DNA here is from genome assembly GCF_000341085.1 of Nocardiopsis ganjiahuensis DSM 45031. GTDB lineage: Bacteria > Actinomycetota > Actinomycetes > Streptosporangiales > Streptosporangiaceae > Nocardiopsis > Nocardiopsis ganjiahuensis. The sequence goes on from NZ_ANBA01000025.1 coordinate 17,544, forward strand.
CGGCGCGCAGCGCGGTCTCGAACAGGTGCGGGACCTCCTCCCGGGACAGGCCCAGATGCGCGGCGGCCTCGTCCCGGTCGTGGTCGGTGAGCGCCTCGTGTTCGACCTCCCCCGCCAGGGGCAGACCGGGACTCGTCCACGCGGCCAGGCGCAGCGCCCGCTCCAGGGTCGGACAGGCGCGGGCCGCGGCGGCGGAGTGCTCGGCCGGGGCGAGGTGGACGCGCGGCAGGTCCTCGGACTCCCAGAGCTGTCCCCACGGGTTGTGGTCGCCCGCCGGTGACCACGGCACGTGCTCCCGGGGGAGGACCTCGGCCGCCTCCACCGCGGCCCGCAGGGTTCGGGGACTCTCCGCGGGGCCGAGCAGGCCCCGCTCCACGAGGTGGTCGCACCAGGCCAGCCAGGTGCTCCGGAACCCCTCGGGGACCGAACCCTCGGCGGACAGGGCGAGGGCGACCCGGGTGACGTCGTCGCGGTCCCAGTCCCCGGGATCGGAGCGGACGGCTCCGTGGACGGTGAGCACCCGGGTGAGGAAACGCGGATCGACCGCACGGGGCGGTCGGGCGCTGCGGGCCCAGTCGAGGCAGGAACGGACGGCGTCGGCGACGGAAACGGAAACGGTCATGGCGTCCTCGCTTGTCTCCCGGGGCGGAACGGCCGCGCCCCCTCGCACCACCGACGGTGACGCGGCCGCACAACCATCATCGGAGAATTCCCGATTTCCTGCAGCGGCCCTGTGGACAACTCATGTTCTTCCAGCTCATGGGAGGTCTGTGGTTTTTGTCAGGCGCCCCTGGAACGCCGGATGCCGAGGGGTGGGATCCCGGATCCGGTTCTCCGGGGCCGGTTTCCCGGGGAAGGCGGTAACCGGAAAAGCGGGGTGCCCGGAAAGTCGGGTGCCCGGGAAAGCCGGGTGTTCGGAGTACGGTTCCCCCGTGCGGTCGTATACCCGGGGAAACCCGTTGGAAAGCCCGTGCCCCGGGTTGATTGAATACCCGCATGATGATTCGAACCGCGCTGCCCTCCGAACGGGAGGCCGTCGGCGAGCTCCGTGTGCTGGCCTACAACGCCCAGGGGTTGCTGGACACGAGCCCTTCGTACGCCGACACCCTGCGCGGACTCGGCTGGGACGGCCGCGACGAGGTGCTGGTGGCCGAGGCGGACGGGCGTGTGGTCGGCACGGTCGTGTTCGTGCCCTGGAGCCCGCACAGTGAGATCGCCCGAGGACCGGACGAAGCGGAGATCCGCGCCTTCGCCGTCGACCCCTCTGCGCAGCGGCGCGGGGTCGGTGCCGCCCTGGTGCGGGCCGTCGTGGAACGCGCCGAGGAGGAGGGCGCGACCCGCCTGGTGCTGTGCACACAGACCGTGATGACCGGGGCGCAGCGCCTGTACGAGGCCCACGGGTTCGTGCGCCTGCCCGAACGCGACTGGACCCCCGTGCCCGGCGTCGACCTGCTCGCCTACGAGCTGGTCCTCGGGGACCGACGCCCCGAGGGCGCCCTGGAATCCCGGGAGCACCGGAGCTCTCCGGTGCGGGGGACCCGGTGAAGCCCCACGAATACACGGAGCTGGACGCGACCGCGCTGGCGGCGCTCCTGCGCTCGGGCGAGGTCGGCCGGGACGAGGTCGAGGCGGTGGCCAGGAAGTGCCTGGACCGGGCCGACGCCGACCTCAACGCCCTCACCCGGCCGCTCTTCGAACCCGGCCTGTCCCACGACCCCGACGGCCCGCTGGCCGGAGTGCCCTTCGTGGTCAAGGACAGCGGTCCCGTGGCTGCGGGGGTGCCGTTCACTCTGGGCAGCCGCGCCCTGTACGGGGCGGTGTCCGACACCGACCAGGACGTGATGGCCCGGTTCCGGGCAGCCGGGCTGGTCGCTCTGGGGCAGAGCACCGCGCCGGAGCTGGGGCTGAGCTTCGCCACGGAGTCGGCGGCCCACGGCCTCACCCGCAACCCGTGGGACCCCGAACGCGGGGTGGGCGGGTCCAGCGGGGGCTCGGCGGCGCTGGTGGCGGCGGGAGCGGTGCCGTTCGCGCACGGCAACGACGGAGGGGGCTCGATCCGCGTTCCCGCCGCGGCCTGCGGGGTGGTCGGGCTCAAACCCAGCCGCGGCCGGGTCCCCTGCGGACCGCTGGTGGGGGAGGCGGCCTTCGGGCTGGTGTGCGAGTTCGGCCTGACCCGGACCGTCCGCGACGCCGCGCTGCTGCTCGACCTGGTGGGCGCCCCTCCGGTCGGCGAGAAGCACGTGGCACCGCCACCGCCCCTCGGCACCCACCGAGACGCCCTGCGCGCGGACCCCGGGCGGCTGCGGATCGCGGTGAGCACCCGCCCATGGGCACCCGTCGAAGCGGATCCGCAGGTCGCCGAGGCCGCCCGCGACGCGGGGCGGGTCCTGGAGTGGATCGGGCACACGGTGGCCGAGGACGCTCCGGACTTCGACGGCGAGGACGTGGTGGAGGCGTCGGTGCTCGCCGCGATCAGTACCGCGGCGGCGCTGTCCGCCGGACCGCGCCCCGCCGACCCCGCCCTGATGGAGGCCGTCCCGGGCCGGATCCTCTCCGAGGCCCGGGGCTACGGCGCCCTGGAGGTGATGGCCTGCGTCCAGGCCCAGCACCGGGTGACCCGGCCGGTGGGGCGGTTCTTCCAGGGGTACGACCTGCTGGTCACCCCCACCCTGGCCGCACTGCCCGCCCCGCACGGCACCCTCGACCACGGGGCCGAGCACACGGTCCGGTCCTGGCTGCGGACGATCTACGCCCACGGCCCCTTCACCGCTCCGTTCAACGTCGCCGGGAACCCGGCGGTCAGCCTGCCCCTGGCACAGAGCCGGGAGGGCCTGCCGATCGGGGTGCAGCTGGTGGCCGCGCACGGGCGGGAGGACCTGCTGCTCGCGGTCGCCGCCCAGCTGGAGGAGGCCGTCCCCTGGCGGGACCGCCGCCCGCACCTGGCCGTCGACTGAGCCCCGTCCCACTGCCACCGGTTCCCGGAGCCGTCGCCGGAGAACGGGCCGGAGGACCCTATCGGGCGAGGTCGGCGGTGCCCTTCAGGGGGCACTCGGCGAGGCGGGCGAGCACGACGTCGGCCCAGGGGCGTTCGGACACCGTGCGGACGAAGGCCCCGGCGTCCCCGTCGGCCGGGGGCAGACCGGCGTCCAGCAGGGCCTGGGCGGCCGCTCCGGGCGGCTGCCCCGCGAGCCAGCGGTCCAGCAGGACCTCCACGTCCACCGGGCGGACCCCCTCCAGCAGTTCCAGGAACTCCCCGGCGCCCAGGCCCGAGACCGGCGGGGCCACCGGCACCCCGACACCCGACTCGCGCAGGTGGCGGGCGGCGCAGTGGTCACCGAGGTCGGAGGCCCGGTACCGCTCCTGGCCGACCTCCTCCACCGCGTCGAGGTCCGCCAGGACCTTCAGCACGCGGCGCACGTGCTGTTCGGGCGCCTCCGAGGCGGGGACCGCGCCGGGGCCGCAGGCGGGCACCAGCTCGACGGGGGTGAGCGCACGCCCCGACAGGAACAGCTCGGTGATCAGCAGGAACGGAGCCGGTCCGGGGAGCGCGGCCATGGTGGTCAGGGCGTCCGCCCAGGCGTCGGCGGCGGCCCCGGGGCGTTCCCTCGCCCAGGCGTGGGCCGCCGGTCCGGGCAGCACGTGCAGGTAGGTCGTGCGGACCAGGCCGGCCGAACGGGCCACGGTGAACAGGAACCGCACCTCCTCGGGGGTGGTCCCCAACGCCTCGGCGGCTCGGACGGTGTCGTCCTCGCACAGGTCGTCGTGGTCGGTCCCGGGGCGCAGCAGCCGGCCCGGGTCCACCCAGGCGGCCAAGCGGGCGGCCCGGTGCAGGGTCGGACAGGCCCCGGCCCGGGTGTCGAGTTCGCTCAGGGGCGCGGGCACGAACGGCAGCAGCGGGGTGGGTTCCTCGACCTCCCCGAAGCCCAGCCGGTCCAGGAGCGACGCGGCTGCCTCGGCCAGGGGCTCGGGTCCGGCGGCCCCGGGAACCCCCGGGGTCAGGTCGACGTGCTCGACGGCAGCGCGCAGCCGTCGGGGGCTCTCCGCGGACATCAGCCTGCCGGAGGCGACCAGGTGGTCGCACCAGGACAGCCAGGTGTCCCGGAGGCCCTCCGGGAGTCCGTCCCGCTCACGCAGGAGTGCGGCGACGTCGTGGACGTCGTCGACGGTCCAGTCACCGGGTTCGTGGGCTCCGGAGTCCAGGTGGGTGCTGAGGAGGAGGACCAGGGCCTCCACCTCCAGCACGGGGCGGGGCTCGGCTTCGTTCGCCCAGTCGAGGAAGGCGGAGATGGCGGGCAGGAGTCGCTCAGTCATGGGAATGTTACCGAACGTTGAATGTGTGGCCGAAACGGCATCAGACTAACCCCGGCGAGTACTCCCGCATGGGAAAACGTCGAAACCCGCCATCTCCGGACCTCGCCCGGGGCGCTGGGACGACACACTCACCCGCTCGTGGCGAAGCCCGGGTCCGCGTCCGCGCCGAGAGCGCTGACGTGCTCCACGATGCGGTCTTAGGCGGCCTGGTAGACCTCGCGGTCGCTTTCCGGCAGGGCTTCGTCGGCCAGCGCCGCGGCCAGGTCGACCAGGCGCAGGCCCGGGTCCAGGGAGACCCAGGTGGGGATGGCCTCCAGCGTGCCGCTCTCCCATTCGCCCGGCGCCACCTCGGTGAACTCCACACGGGCCATGACTCCCTCACGGCGGGAGTCGATGGGCGGGGTCGATTGACCGGCGATCTGGTTGCCCATGCCGTAGACGACCCACCCGTCCCCGACCCGCTCCACGGGCTGGACCACGTGCGCGTGGGTGCCCAGGATCAGGTCGACGTCGTCGGAGGTGACCAGCTCCGACAGCGTCCGCTGGTCCTCGTCGGCCTCATGCGAGTACTCGGTGCCCCAGTGCATGGACAGCACCACGATCTCGGCTCCGGCACCGCGGGCGCGCGCGGCCTCGTCCAGGATCGCCTCCTCGTCGGTGAGGTTGCCCATCCACTCCTTGCCCTCGGGCGGGAGGAAGCCGTTGAAACCGTAGGTGTAGGAGAGGTGGGCGACCGGTACCGGATCCCCGCCTCCGACCGGTTCCACCTCGTAGATCTGCGGGGCGCCGGCCTCCTCCTCCGTGCGGGCGCTGCCCGCGGCGCCGAGCCCGGCCGCCTCCAAACCGTCCAGGGTGCGCACGACGCCGTCCTCGCCCATGTCCAGCGTGTGGTTGGAAGCGGTGGAGCAGCCGTCGTACCCGGCCGCGGCGAGACCCTCCGCCACCTGGGGCGGGGAGCTGAACACCGGGTAGCCGCTGAAGGGCCCCTCCGGAGGGGAGAGGGGGACCTCCAGGTGGCACAGGGCCAAGTCGGTTTCCTGCAGGGCCGGGGTGATCCCGTCGAACATCGGAGCGAAGTCGAACTCCCCTCCCCCGTCACGTTCGGCCTGTTCCCAGACGGAGCTGTGCACGAGGACGTCGCCCCCGCCGAGGACACTCAGGGTTCGGGGGACGTGCTCCTCCTCGTCGGGTGAGGCCGCGGAGCCCGCCGCTGCGGGCTCGGTCTCGGGCAGGGCGCAGGAGGTGGCCACCAGGGTCAGTGCGGTGATCGCGGCCAGGGTGTGTCCGGGGGGAGGGCGAAGAGGGGGCGCGGCCATGCGGTCAGGGTAGGAACCGGAGCGTTTTTCTCCGGGATTCCTGGGATCTCTGTGGATCGCGGTGGAGATGCGGAGAAGAAGTGACGGAATCGTGAGCGGTGCTTTTCGCGACAAGGTTCGGCCGCCTCTCCCGGGTCATGTCGAATCGCTGTTCCGGCGACAGGAATGGGATTTCGCCTCGCGGGCCGTGGCGTTCGGGGCCCGTGGGGCGGGAACAAACGCGAGTTCACCTGGCACGGATCGATTCCCGGCGGAACGGGTTCTCAGGCCAGGACGCCCGCACTGCTGCGCGGAGGTGGGCTACCCACGAACGACGTTTCCGGACACCCATGGGAAGTGCATGGATCGGCAAACGCGATAACCCGGCTGTATTGTGCGAATTCCGCCTCGCGAGGTCGCCTGCGCGGCACGGGGGAGCCGAGCCTGAGAAGAGGCCCGGGCGGTCCGGCGGCGTGAACGCGGACGGCCGCGCCCCGTCCGGGTGGTGCGTACGGGGCCGGGAGGCCCCGGGAGAGTCCTCGGGCCGGGCACGGGGCGGGTCGGGCGGAGACCGGTTCCCGCCCGCTCCCGCGCGGCAATTCGCTCCCGTGCAGCGTTCCGCTCCCGTGCGGTGTTCAGAGCAGGGGAGGGTCGAAGTCGGCGACGAGTCTGCGGCCCTCGGCCATCGCGCCGGTGAAGTCGTGTTCGCGGCCCAGCGTCCGCAGGTATCCGTCGAGGGTCCGCTCGGCCAGCGCCTCGGCCTCCTCCGTCTCCTGTTCCCCGCGCAGGTCCAGTACCAGGTTGGAAGCGCAGGCCAGGGTGCTCGGGTGGTTCTCGCCCAGCAGGGCACGGTAGCGGCGCAGGGTGCCGCGGCCCAGCCGGGCGGCGTCCTTGGTCTCACCGAGGGCGGACAGGTCGTTCGCCAGGTTGGTGGCGGCCGCCAGCGTGTAGTGGTGGTTGCGGCCGAGCCTGGCCTCCAGAGCGGTCAGCGCCGCCTCGTTCATCGAGCGGGACCGTTCCGGATCGCCCGTCAGCCGGTGCATCAGGGCCACGCTGCTCGTGCACCCGTGCTTGTAGGGGTGGTCGGCGCCGTAGGCCTGCGCGTAGCGCATGTCGGTGTCCTCGGCCAGTTCCAGGGCCTCGGCCAGCTCGCCGGTCATCCGCCACAGGCTGGCCAGGCACATCGCCGCGGCCAGGGTGCTCGGGTGGTTGACGCCGTGCAGGCGCAGGTAGCGCTCGTGGGCGTCCCGGCCGAGTTCGAGGGCCTCGTCGAGCTCGCCCGAGAGCCGCCGGGCGATCGTCAGGTCCACCTGGGTGCGCAGGGTCCGCGGGTCGTCCACGCCGAGCTGGTCCCGGCCGTAGGCGAGCGCGTCCTCGCCCAGGTCGCAGGCCTCGGTGTAGTCCCCGGCCAGCCGCACCGCCTGGGCCAGCCCGGCCCAGAACACCAGCAGGGTGGGTGAGCCGTCCGTGCGGCCACTGTGCTTGAGGAGCATGTAGGCGCGTTCGTGCCTGCTCCGCGCACCGGCGAAGTCGCTGGTGAGGGCGTACCCCAGGGCCAGGTTGTTCAGGGCGGTCAGAGTCGCGGGGTCGCGCGGGCCGAAGGCCTCCTGGTACAGGCGCAGCACCTCCTCGTCGTGCTCGCGCGCCTGCCAGAAGTCGCCGCGGGCCCGGTAGTCCGCGCCCAGCCCGGAGAGCACCGACAGGGTCTCCGGGTGGGAGTGGCCCAGGGTGCGGCGCATCTTCGGCAGGATGGTCCGGTTGAGGTCGTGCGACTCGGCGTAGCGTCCCAGGTCCCGGAGCCGGTTCGCGTACCTGGCCTGGGCCTCCAGCACGAACGAGTCCTCCTCGCCGGAGTCGGCCGTCCACGTCTCGATGAAGTTCCGGGCGTAGCGGCTGGCGGTCTCGTAGTCACCGGACACGTACAGGAAGTTCAGCACGTTCAGCGCGAAGCGCCGCACCTCGGGCAGGTCGGACTCGGCGACCCGGGCCGGGCGCATGTGGGAGAGGAGCTCTAGGTAGCGGGCCTGCGCGGCGGGGTCCGTGAGGGTCTTCGGCGCCGCCGCGCTGAGCAGCGACCACACCTCGACCCGGATCGACTCCCGGGTCGGCTCGTCCAGCTCCTCGCGCAGGAGCGCCTGGATCAGCCGGTGCACCTGGATGGTGCGGTTGGCCTGGTCCAGGCGGACCAGGGCGTACCGTCCCAGCTGCCCGATGGCCTTGCTCAGCCGGATGGGGTCGGCCAGCAGCTCCGCCATCGCCGGTCGGATCGGGCCGTTCTCCACCGGGAAGAACAGGTCGCGGGGGATGGGTTCGGGGCCGAAGAAGGCGCAGCAGCGCAGCAGCTCCATCGCCTCGGGCAGGTTCTCGCTGAGCCTGGCCACGGACAGCTGCCAGGCCGCGGTCATCGGCTTGGGGTACTCCGGCGGCTTGCCCTCGCGCAGCAGCGGGCCGGTGCGCTCGGACAGCAGGCGCAGGTACTCCCGGGTGGACATGCCCGTCTCGGCCTGGAGGGCCCCGGCCTGCTCCAGTGCCAGGGGAAGGTGGCCCAGCGCCTCGGACAGCTCGGCGGCCTCCTCGGTGGTGATGCCGCGGGGGATGCGCTTCCTGAGGAACTCCACGCTCTCGTGCTCGGTGAACACGTTGACCGGGACCGTCTCGGCCACACCCGCCCAACGGTGGTTGCGGGTGGTGATCAGGACGTGTCCCGGACCCTGCGGGATGAGGTCGGTGAGCTCCTCCGGCTCGTCGGCGTTGTCGAAGACGAGGAGCCAGCGCGCGTACGGCTCACCCTTGCGCAGGGCCTCCAGCACCCCGTTGGCGGCCTCCTCCACCCCGGTCACCGCGGGCCCGGGAAGGTTCAGGTACGGCGCCAGGTGGGCCAGCGAGGAGTCCACGAGGCCCGGCTGGTCGGCCATGACCCACCAGACCAGGTCGTACTCGTTCCGGTACCGGTGGGCGTACTCCACGGCCGTCAGGGTCTTGCCGACACCGCCGTAGCCCTGGAGCGTGCGGGGGACGGGCGGGCCCTCGGGAGAGCGGGGGAAGGCGGCCGCGCCCCGGCCGAGCAGGCCGGCGCGGAGTTCGCTGATCAGTTCGGCGCGTCCGGTGAAGTTCTTGTGGCGTGGCGGAACCCTTCCCCACACTTCCGGGAATCGGTTCTCGACCTGGCCGGGAGGGCTCCCTTGGGAAACGGTCACGCGTTTTCCTCCGGTTTCACATTGGCCCCATGGGTATTTCCTTTTCCCGAAAACGGAAATGCCCAGGTGTTGTTCGGTGTCGGTGGATGTCGTCCTGGAGGTGCGTATGTGCAATCAGCGTAGGCGATGGGTTCGGGGAACGACAGGTGTGCGGAGGACACTTCGTGCGGTGCGCCGGAAACACTTCCGGTAAAAGGGAACGGGAATACCGCCAGGACTCGAAAGGGGCTCTGGTTCATGGCACCATGGACAGCGCTGTTTCGAGCCGGACCACCCCCTTTCTCGCTGGCCGGGAGCCGCTTCATGACACGAGCCGCCATCGGGCGCGCGCACGGCCCGTTCGTCGGGACGCGGCCCTTCCGCGCCCGGGACCGCCGGCTCTTCCACGGCCGCCGAGCGGAGACCGAGGAACTGGTGCGTTCCTGGAGCCGCCACCGGCTCACCGTGCTCCACGGCGACAACGGGGTCGGCAAGACCTCCCTGGTGGGCGCCGGGGCCGCACCCCTCCTCGCCGACCGCGGCAGCACCGTCCTGCCCACGGGGGAGCTGTGCTTCGACCCGGGCTTTCCCGCCGCGGTCCTCCCCGGCCAGAACCCCTACACCCGGGCCCTGCTGGCGCTCTGGAGCCCGTCGGAGTTCCCCGCCCGCGGACCCGGCACCTCGATCACCGACTTCCTGCGCACCCACGAGAGCACCGACCGCCAGGGCCTGCCCCGCCCCGTTTTCGCCGTCCTGGACCGGACCGAACTCCTCCTGCGCCGCTCGGCCGCGCCCGAACCGTGGCGCAGGGACTTCCTGGACGAGCTGTTCACCGCCGTGGAGAACCGCCCTGAACTGCGTCTTCTGCTGACCGTGCGCACGGGGCACCTGGAAGAGCTCAGGCGCCTGGTGGACAAACGCGACGTCGACCACGCCGAGGTCGGACTGGCCCCGTTCGCCCCCGGCGCCGCCATCGAGGCGGTCGCGCGCTCCCTGGCCCTGGCCGGTTCGCCCGCCTCCTCCGGTGAGCCGGGGCGCCTGGTCGAGGAGGCCCGCACGGTCCGCGACCCGCGCGGGCGCCCCCGCGCGCACTCCGGCACCGTCGACCCCGCCCTCCTCCAGCTCCTGGGCCTGACCCTGTGGGAGCGGGCGGCCGGGGCCGGCACCGCCCTGGTCCCGGACTCCGACACCGAGGTCGACCGCGCCCTCACCGAACGCCTGGCCGGGGTCCTGGAGGAGGTGGCCGACGAGCACCTGGTGCCGCCCGACGTCCCCCACGCCTGGTTGCGCCGGGTGGTGGCCGCCGGGGAACAGGGGGTGGGACGCCCTGTCGGCGAGGACCCGGACGACGCGCTCACCCCCGGAATCGTGCACGCCCTGGAGGACCGCCACCTGGTCACCACCGACCGGGACGGATCCGCCTACCTGTTACGCCACCCGAGGCTGGCCCGCCCCCTGACGGCGCTGGCCCTGTCGCCCTACGCACGGGGGACGACGCCCTGGACCGGCCGGGACCGCCTGCGCATCGCCCGAGCCGCCCACACCCGCGGCGAGCCGGCGCTGGCCGCCGAACACGCACAGCTGGCACTGCGCGCCGAACCCGCTCCCGGGCCGAGGGTGCGGGCGCTGCTCACGGCGCTCCTGGGCGACCTCGCCTTCGAACGCGGCGACCACGGGGCCGCCGCCGCGCACTACGCGCAGGCGGCGAGGGAACGGGAGGCGGACGGCGACGGTGCCGCGGTCCCCAGGCTGCTGGTGGCGGAGGCCCGCAACCGGCTGCTGGCGGGGGAGCGCTCGGCGGCGCTGACGGGGCTGGCGGCGGCCGAGGGGCGGGTGCACGCCGACCCCAGCCTGCGGACCGGGATCGGACAGGTACTCCGGCTCGCGGGGCAGGCGCAGTCGGCCCTGGACGTGCTGGAGGGCGCGATCGCGGGCGAGGGCGGGATCACCGAGGCGCGGCGGACCCGGGGGCAGATCCGTGCGGAACTCGGGCAGACCCGTGCGGAACCCGGGGAGAGCCGTCCGGAAGAGGGCGGACCGGCCGACGGAAGGAGGGCCTGAACGTGGACACCACCGTCCTGGTGGCGCTGGTCACCGGGATCATCACCGCGATCAGCACGCTGGGAGCCACGGCTCTGACCGCGTACCGGTCCGAGAAGGTCGAGCGATGGCGGGCCGAGCACAACCTGGAGAGGGAGCGGGAACGGCGCGAGTACGAGCAGGACCAGGCGCGGGCACGGGAGGTGCGCGCCCGGCTCGAGGAGGTGCGGAGCAGTGTGCTGAGACTGGGCATCAGCATGCGTCACATCGCCCAGATACGCGTGCAGGGCCCGCCCAGGGCCGGCGGCAACGACCTGGCCGAACAGGTGCACCAGGCCAGGACCCACATCTACGAGGCGGTGATCGCCGTCGAACGCATGCGCGACGTCCTGCCACCGGACCGCCAGGACCGGGTCGACACGTTGCGCGACGCCGTGGACCAGGTGTTCCACCACCTCCAGGCGCGGTCGGGGCGCGGCGCCGACCAGGTGCACCGGAACCTGAGATCGGGGCTCCGTGCCCTGACGGAGGCGGTTCCGGACCGGGACCGGCCCTCGGACCGGGGGTGAGGGGCCTGCTCCCCGTTGACCTCAACTCTGGTTGAGGGTGCACACTCCCCGGTAACCGACTCCGGAACGAGGGACACCGTGTCCGACCCCGCCACCTTCCTGCCCGCGCCCGAGCACCTGCGCGAACGCCTGGCGCGGGACCGCAACGTCTGGCTGTGCACGCTGCGCGCCGACGGATCGCCCCACGTGGTCCCGGTGTGGTTCGTCCACCTACGCGAACGCTGGTGGATCGGGGTCTCCACCGCTTCGGTGAAGGTCCGCAACGCCCTCCGCGACCCCAGGGTGTCGCTGGCCCTGGAGGACGGTGACGCACCCGTCGTCGCCCAGGGGCTGGCGTCCGTCCACGACCGCTTCCCGGCCGACGTGCTCGCCGCCTTCCAGGACCGTTACGCCTGGGATCCGCGCACCCCCTACGGCAGGGACCCCCGCCGTTCCCTGCTGGAGATCGGCGTCACCCGCTGGCTGATGGCCGGGGCCGCCCCCGAGACCACACCGATCTCCGAGACCGCACCGCTCTCCGAGGACAGGCCGCACCCGACATGAGCCCGCCACCCCGCGGCCGCGGGGCGGAGGACAGGGCCCGGCCGTTCGACTAGCCGGTGACCTCGCGGGTCAGGCGGTGGGCCTCGGTGGGGTCGGGGCACTCCCAGCGCCGAACCAGCCGTTCCACCGCGGCAGGCGGGACCGGCGCGGACCTGCGGCCCATCCGTTCACGCAGGACCCGGGGCGGGGCCTCCAGGGCCACGATCTCCACCCGGGCCCGGTAGTCGGCGGCCAGGGCCACGGACCGGGAGCGCAGGTCACGCGAGATGTTGGTGGCGTTCCACACGAACGACCGCCCCGCGCGCAGGTGCTCGCGGGCCCGTTCGGTGGCGGCGACGGCCACCGGGCGCTGGTCGGCGGTGGGCCTGACCCCCAGTTCCGTGCGCAGCGCGTCCAGGCTCACCACCGGCAGCTCCGGCCGGTGCGCCCGGATCCAGTGGTCCTTGCCCGCGCCGGGCAGGCCCGACATCACCGTCACGGTCAGCCGGGTGTCGTCGTGCGCGGCGTAGTCGGGGTCGCGGTCGGGCCTGCGGAAGAACCAGAACCGGGCGTGGTCGGAGGGGAAGTCGCGCGGGCGGTCCAGGCAGCGCTGTTCGGCGCAGTACTCGGCGTAGAGCCCGATGTTGTCCAGGACCTCGGAGGTGTCCCCGCACTCACGGCCGAGGATGTCGGCGGTGGCCAGCAGGACGAGGTCGTCGTTGCGGGCCAGCAGGCTCGCCCGGAAGGCGATCTGTCGCAGGTCGGGGCGTTCCAGCGCCCAGAAGGGGATCTGGTGGTGGCGGACCAGCGCCGCCACGTGCTCGCGCCACCCGACCGGGGCCCCGGCCTCCCAGAGGATCCGGCGGGCCAGCAGGTCGCCCCGGCGGGAGTGCCCGTGCGCGGTCACCCGGCCGTCCTCGTCCCTGCGGGTGCACAGCGGTTTGGCCACGTCGTGCAGGAGCACCGCGGCGAACAGCCGGACCCGTTCCCCGGCGGGCCGGGCCCGCCACCGCGGCAGCCCGGCCAGGGCCTCGCACGCCATCCGGGTGTGGGTCTCCACGTCGCCCTCGGCGTGGTGCACCGGGTCCTGCTCCACCCCGGCCAGGCTCCGGACCCAGGCGAAGGCCTCCCGTACCCGGTCCCAGTCCAGGTCCCAATGGGGAGGTGCCGGGCACAGTTCATCGAACACCCGCATACAGCACCTCCGGGTCGGCCAGCGCGTTGGCGATCAGGGGCCGGTCCAGCCAGTGGGTGCCCGCGTCCAGGATCGCGGTGGTGAACTCCGAACGCACCCACTTGTACCGGTCGACCGTGTGGTCGCCCTCCTCGACCTTGACGTAGAGCCCCTCCATGAGGTCGGAGCCGTCCGTCTCGGCCAGGGCTCGTTCGGGATCGGCCCCGCCGGCCCGCGCCGCGTCGGCCAGCGCCCGCCGCCACCCGGGGGTCCGGCAGGTGGAGGTCCCCACCAGGGCGGTCAGCTCCTTGATCGAGGCCAGCGGGCCCTCGTGCAGCACGGGAACCGACACCACGGGCGCCCCGGCCAACAGCTCCCGCCTGCGCGGGGTGGACAGGAACACCCCGTCCCTGGTGTCGAGGACGTCGAACTCGCAGAAGTAGTGCGGCAGCGCGTCGTAGAAGACGGTGTGCCTGGCGTACAGCCATTCGCCGTAGAGCACGTACCGGTCGCCCAACCGCGGCCGCAGGGTCGGCGCGACCGCCGCCGCCCAGGCCTTGAACGGGGCGAACTGCCGCTCCCTCGGCCCGCCGGTCAGGTAGTGGCCCCGGCTCTGGAGCCGCAGTTCACCGTCGGGCCCGAAACTGATCCCGGCGTTGGCGCCGTCGAGCTTCTCCTCCACGACCAGGTGCCGTCCGGCCAGGTGGTCGAACGGTGCGGCCGACAGGTCGTGGTCACCGGGCTGGAGCCGCGACCCGCGGATGTGCCGGGTGCGCGGGTACTTGCGAAGCATGTGTCGGTTCTACACAGCCGGGGCCCTCCGCGGCCACCGGTTTTCTCAGCGGCCACACGCCACAAGGGCCGTGCGGCGGGTCACCGGCCCAGAGCTGACCCGCCCCGTCCACTCCCTAGGTCAGCCGGGTGCGGGCGCCCAGGGAGGCGGCGTCGGCGGCGGCGCGCCCCTCGTACCAGCCCTCGGCGCTGGAGGGACCCCGGACCCGGGACGTGGTCAGGGCGCCGAACGCCTCGTCCACGGCGGCCTCCACCGCCTTCTCCCGGGCGGCGAACACCGGTACCAGGTCGGTGCCGGTCTCGGCGGTGACCGCCTCCTCGGCGGCGCGCGCCGACTCGGTCAACCGCTCACCGACCCGTACCCCGAACGCGGACATGAACGAGGCCCGAAAGTCCTTGCGGGCGCTGCGCCCGGACCGGTCCCGCGCCGAACCGCTCACCCGCATCGCCGCCTCGGCCTGGACCAGCAGCGACGTGTACAGCAGGTCCACCGCCTCCACGTCGCCGGGGAAACCCATCACGGTGCTCAGCCCCAGCTCCCGGTGCCACACGGCCCGGCAGTGGTTGGCCTCGGCGACCTCGTTCAGCAGCACGGCCCGGTGTTCGTCGTAGGGCGAGTCCACCGGGAGCCTGCGGGCCGCCGCGGCCTCGGGCTCCTCGGGGTCCTCCGCCACCAGGGCGAGGTCGATGCTGTGCCGCGCCATCATCTCCTGGGCGCGCGCGGTCAGCGCCTCGGCCTCCTGCGGGAACTCGGTCGACTCCGCCTTGGCCAGCAGCGCGCGCACGCGCTGCAGGCGCCCCCGGTCCACGGGCGCCGAGCTCCTGCGGCCCGGACGGAAGGTGCCGGGCGGCGGGCCCAGACGGCGCATCGGCGGCAGGACGCGCAGCAGCGCCAGCAGCCGCAGCACCACCTCGACCACCTCGAACCTCAGCAGCCCGTGCTCGCTTCCCAGACGGGTCAGGTGCTGATCACCCGAGGCCGGTGCGGCCGCGCCCAGGGCCCGGACCTGCTCGGCCCAACGGGGGTCCACCGTGGCGGCGGAGTGGCGCTCCAGGTCGGCGGTGACGGCGTCCGCGCACACGGCCGCGGCCAGCGGTCCGGACTCGCGGGTGACGTGCCGGACCGTCTCCGCGGGCTGCCAGCCGCGCGCCCAGGCGTCGGCCACCGCGAAGAGCAGGGTGTCGGAGAGCGCACGGCCCGCCGCCCCGGCCCAGGCGGGGTCCTCCACGTCGGCCAGCCGGGCCGCGGCCAGATCCACCCCGCCGCCCTCCTGCCCGCGGACCAGAGCGTCGACGGCGCCGGTGACCACCTCCACGGGCGTGTCCGAAGGACCGGGCCCGGCCCACTCGGCCGTCACCCGCGCGTCGCCGCGTCTGCGGCTTTTCCTGCCCACGGTGCTTCTCCCCGGTCGGATGCTGTGAGGCTCCGCGATCGCCGCGCCCCGGCCGGGCCGGGTGCGCACCTCCGTGGAGCCGACTGGCCATCCTACCGGCCCTGACGGTCAGGGCTCCGGCCAGGGGCGGGACGCGGGGGAGGGGTGTGGGGGAGGGGTGCGGGGACCGTCGGCGGGCTCAGGGTTTGCGGGCCACACCGCCGTACTGGGCGACCGCCTGGGCGGTGCCCACCCGGGCCGGTTCGGGCCGCCAGAACGGGACGGAGACCACGCCGGGCTCCAACAGGTCCAGACCGTCGAAGAAGGCGCTGATCTCCTCCGGGGTGCGCAGGTGGATGGGCTGGGCGGCGTTCTCGTTCCAGGCCGCGGACGCGTCGACGATCTGCCGGCTGGTGTCGGTGCTGTCACACAAGGCGAGGAAGCTGCCCGATGGTAGGGCGTCCACGTAGGTGCGAACCAGGGCATAGGTCTTCTCGTCCGCGGGGAAGTGCCCGAGCGTGCCCATGATGACCAGACCGATCGGCCGGGTGAAGTCCAGGTGCTCCCGGGCCCGGGCCAGCAGCGGCTCGGGGTCGAGCAGGTCGGCGTCGATGTAGTGGGTGCTGCCCTCGGGCGTGCTGGTCAGCAGGGCGCGGGCGTGGACGAGCACCATCGGGTCGTTGTCGACGTAGACGATCTTGGAGTCAGGGGCGACGGCTTGGGCGACCTCGTGGGTGTTGTCGGCGGTGGGCAGGCCGGTGCCGATGTCCAGGAACTGCCTGATGCCCTCCTCCCTGGCCAGATGTGTGACCGAGCGGATGATGAACCGGCGGTCGGCGCGGGCGAGCTCGACGATCTCGGGGAAGGCCTGCTCGATCTGCTCGCCCAGCTCACGGTCGGCCGGATAGTGGTCCTTGCCGCCCAACCAGTAGTTGCACACCCGTGCGGAGTGGGGGACGGTCGTGTCCAGAGGGGCGGTGGGGGCGGTGTCCGACATGGGGGCCTTCCGGCTCGGCGGGGATTCCGGGAATCAGCGGAAGTATCCTCCGCCGCGGCGCCGCGGGGCAAGCCGGACCCCCTTGCCCGCAAGGCTTTCCGGCCTGCCGACGCCCCCTTCCGCCCAGACCTGCCGACGCCCCTTCCGCCCCTTCCTCCCCGCCGGCTGCACCGGGGGTTCTTCCCGCGCTGAGCGCTATGCCGTCTTGGACCGCCTTGGCCTCGACTGGGGTCCGGTGACCGACACCGAAAGGTGCGCCTTTCCTCGCGGAAGCACCCCGGAAACATCGGAGACATAGCCTCGCCCCCCAACCGCAGCCACTGAGGAGTCTCCATGCGCCAGGGAACCGGGTCCACGGGCGGCGACGACGCCGCCCGTGGCGGGTCGGAGGACGCCGTCCACGGAGGGGCGACGGGCGCCGCCCGCTGTCCCCACACCGGCGAAGGTCCCCTGCCCCTGCACCGGGAACGGGGCCCGGGGGAGGACCGCGGGGAGGGACTGCCCTGGGAGCGGTTGCGCTCCCAGTACGGCGGTCTGGCCCCGGTGGAGATCACGCCCGGTGTGTCCGGCTGGCTCCTGCTCGGCTACAAGGAGAACCTCCAGGTCCTGCGCGACCAGACCTACTTCTCCGCCGATCCGCGCCCCTGGAGCCCCAGCGGGGCACCGCCCGCCCGCAGCGGGGCGCTGGCCCGCGACGGCGACGAGCACCAGCGGCTGCGCCTGCCCATCGTGGAGGCACTCGCCTCGGTGGGCACCCCGCAGCTGGTCCCGGTGGTGGAGCGCGCCGCGGTGCGGCTGATCGGCGCGGTCGAGGCCGAGGGCGCCGCCGACCTCATCGCCGACTACGCCGCCCCGCTGCCCGCGCTCATCCTCAACGAGCTCTTCGGCCTGCCCGACTCCTACGGGCGCCTGCTCGCCGACCTCACCGCGCGCCTGTGGAGCGGTGACCCGGACCGGGCCGAACCCGCCGCCCTGGCCGTGCGCTCCTACTTCCAGGGGCTGGTCGTCCGCAGACGCGCGGAACCGGGCAAGGACCTCGCCAGCCTGGTCCTGGCGCACCCGCACGGCCTCAGCGACGAGGAGGCGGTCGAGGCGCTGTCCCTGCTGTGGGAGACCGGGCACGAGCCCACCACCCACCTCATCGGCAACGCCCTGCTCAAACTGCTCGAGGACCCGAACGTGTGGACCGCCTACCTCGGCGGCACGCTCACCCCGGAGGACTTCGTCGACTACGTCATGTGGACGGACTCACCGATCCGCATGCTCGCCGGGCGCTACTCGACCATGGACATCAGGTTCGCGGGGGCCCGGATCCGCCAGGGCGAACCGCTGCTGTTCGGGTTCGCCTCCGCGCACACCGACCCCTCCGTGGCCCGCGGCGCCGACGACGCGATCGCCCTGGCGGGGAACCGCTCCCACCTGTCCTGGGGTGCCGGCGCTCACCGGTGCCCGGCCACCGCCTTCGCCCGGGAGCTGGTGCGCACCGCCATCGACACCGCGGTGGACCGCATGCGGGGCATGGTGATGGCGGTCGAACCCCCCGAACTGAAGTGGCGCTCCTCGCTGAGCGTGCACGGTCTGCTGGAGCTGCCCGTGTGGTTCACCCCGACCGGGGAACGGGGCCGGAGCCGGGAACGGCCCGAGGAGTCGCGCCCCGAGCCCGTCGTCACGCGCTGGGTCCGCCGCAGGAAGCGCAAACCGCCCGCGCAGGGCGCCCGCTACCAGGCTCCGCTGACCAAGGGCGGTGGGACCGAGGACACGGATCCCGCCCCGGCCGTTCCCCGGCAGGCGCCCCGGTCCAGGCCCCGCAGGGCCGCGCCCCAGGGGTCGGGCGCCCGCTACCAGGCGCCGTTCGCGGAGGAGACGCACACCCCCGACCCCCTGGAGCGGCTCCTGGAGACCTGGCGGCCCCGGGACTGATCCCGGTACCCGAAGCCCGACCCCGGAGACGCGGCCCGGGACCGACCCCGGCACCGGAGACGCGGCCCGGGACCGACCCCGGCACCGGAGACCGGCCCGCCCCGAGACCTCAGCCGGTCTCGGGACCCACCACGACCAGCTCGGGGTGGACGCTCTGCGGGTCGTCCAGGATCGGCTGCTCACCGCCGCGCAGGTGGTGGTCGAAGAGGCCGACGGAGTAGTCGCGCACCAGCTGGAGCCCGTGTTCGGGATCCAGGTCCCCGAACTGGGCCCGCCACTGGTCGGGGGTCAACAGGTCCCGCAGGCCGAACTGGTCCATGAGCACCCCCCGGTCCAGGGCGTTGGAGTGCCCGGAGTCGGTGACCCGGATCCACTGGCGCCAGCCGGTCAGACCCGCCCAGCGCTCGTCCCAGCCCTCCCAGGGCCGCCCCTGGTCGTTGGCGAGCAGGGCCAGGGGCTTGTCGATCCCACCTTCCAGCTGGGCCCCGTAGTAGGGCCCATCCAGGTTCAGCCCGGCGGACACGCGTTCCTCGTCGAGCAGGGTCTGGGCGACGGCGGCCCCGCCCCAGGAGTGTCCGATCATCCCCACCCCGGTGGTGTCCAGGGACGAGGAAGCCTCCCAGGCACGGCCGGCCTCCAGTTCGTCGAGGAGGAAGGTGACGTCGGCCGCGCGGGTGATCCCGCCCAGCTCCCAGTCCTCGGCCTGGCAGCCCTCGCACCTGTCCACCAGCCCGTCCGGGAACTCCACGGGCGCGGCCTCGTGGCGGTGGTCGATCCCGGCCACCGCGAAACCGTGGCTGGCCAGCTCCTCGGCGAGCGCACCGGCCCAGGTCCGGGAGAGTCCGGCCCCGGGGGAGAAGAGCACCAGGGGCAGCCCGGACCCGGACGGGGGCGCCTCCGGGGACGAGTGCGTGCCCACCCCGGTCAGCGCCTCCGCGGGCAGGTCCTCGATCCCCAGCTCGGTGAGGGTCGCCTCGGCCTCCGCCTCGGTCAGGTACGGAGCCCGCTCGCCGTCGTCGGATGCAGTCGGGTACCACAGGGTGACCATCAGCTCCCGGTCGCCGCCGACCCACGGATCCTCGCGTTCGGTGTCCGCCAGATGGAAGGTGGTGGTGCCGACGGGGGAGGGGCCGGTGGGG
Organism: Nocardiopsis ganjiahuensis DSM 45031; assembly: GCF_000341085.1. Lineage (GTDB taxonomy): Bacteria > Actinomycetota > Actinomycetes > Streptosporangiales > Streptosporangiaceae > Nocardiopsis > Nocardiopsis ganjiahuensis. The sequence goes on from NZ_ANBA01000025.1 coordinate 36,852, forward strand.
TCGGGCAGGGACGCGGTCGGAGGCTCGTTCCCGGCGTTCCCGGTGTCCTCGGCGCTGCCGGTGTTCTCAGCGGTCCGGGCGTCCGCGCAACCGGCCAGGGCGGTGGTCAGGGCCAGGGCCGGGGCGAGGACCAGGGTGGTGGCGCGCCGCCGCCCCGGGGAGGGCGCGGACGGTGCAGGGGGAGCTGGATGAGAGGGGTGGGACATCGGGGGCCTTCCCGTCGTGGTCGGTACGCGTTCCCCTCAAACGCTAGGAACCGGGAGCGGTCGGCCACGAGGGTGCACACCGTAGATCCCGCTGTGCGCAGACCCGAACCCCGACGGTGGGGCAGGCTCTACCCGCACCGCCCCACCTGCGCTCACACCCTCCGCTCCGCCGGAGTTCAGTCCGCGGACTCCACGATCAGCACCTCCAGGGTGCGGGGACCGTGCACGCCCTCCACCCGGTTGAGTTCGATGTCGCTGGTGGCGGAGGGGCCGCTGATCCACGTGAGCGGACGCGCCGGGTCCAGGAGCCGCACGGCCTGGGGGACCCCGTCCACCACCTGGTCGGCGCGCACCACGCACAGGTGGTAGTCGGGGACCAGCGTGATCGCCCGGCGGCCCTGGTCGGGACCGGCGTCCAGGACGATGGTGCCGGTCTCGGCGACCGCCACCGCGCACCCGGTCACCACCCCGTCGCAGGCGTCCAGTTCGGCCACGGACAGCGGGGACCCGGGGGAGTCGGCGAGCCGACGCGCGGTCACGGAGGCGAACCACTCCCCGGGCGCCCCCTCGGGAACCGCCACCCGGGTGGCGCCGCGCCGTTCCAGCGCCGCCGCGATCCGGTCGGGCAGTTCGGCGGACGACACCCGTTCCACGAGCGCCTTGTAGTCCAGCAACCGGTCCACCAGCACGTCCAGGGTGTCCCCCTCGGCGTGGCTGTCGGCGTAGTCGCGCTCCCACGAACGCGCCACCGGCTCGTCCGCGGGCACGTCGGCCAGCGCCGCCCGGACCCGGGCCAGTACGCGTTCACGCGATCCGCTCGCCCCGCCGCGCACCCGGCCGCCCGTGCCTGCGCTCGTCCCGCCGCTCGCTCCGCTCAACGCCCCTCCTCCTGCTCGCGCTTGTTCCACCACTGCCGGAAGGACTCCTTGGGAACATCCGGGACGTCCCTGGTGTCCGTCCACTTCCCGGCGGTCCCGGGCAGGTTGCGGGGGATGGCGCCGCCCACCGCGCCGGCCGCGCGCTGCACCGCGTCCAGCGCGCCCGCCGAACCGAACACCGCTCCGGCTCCGGCCATCATGGCCTTCTCGCCCACGTGCCCCGGCCCTTCCGCGACCTGTTCGCGCAGGTGCACCAGGACCTCGGGGATGTCGATGGCGACCGGACAGACGTCGTAGCAGGCCCCGCACAGCGACGACGCGTACGGCAGCGCCTTGTCCGCCTCCGAGGCCATCCCCTGGAGCTGCGGGGTGAGGATCGCGCCGATCGGCCCCGGATAGACCGACCCGTAGGCGTGGCCGCCGGTGCGCTCGTAGACCGGGCAGATGTTCAGGCAGGCCGAGCAGCGGATGCAGCGCAGCGCCTGGCGCCCCACGGTGTCGGCGAGCACGTCGGTGCGGCCGTTGTCGAGCAGTACCAGGTGGAATTCCTGAGGTCCGTCGCCCGGGGCCACCCCGGTCCAGGTCGAGGTGTACGGGTTCATCCGCTCTCCGGTGGAGGAACGGGGCAGCAGCTGCAGGAACACCTCGAGGTCGGACCACGTGGGCACGATCTTCTCGATCCCCACCACCGAGATCAGTGTCTCGGGCAGGGTCAGGCACATCCGTCCGTTGCCCTCGGACTCCAGCACCACGAGCGTTCCGGAGTCGGCCACGGCGAAGTTGGCCCCCGAGACCGCCACCTTGGCGCGCAGGAAGAGTTCGCGCAGGTGGACACGGGCGGCCTCGGCCAGCGCCTTGGGGTCGTCGGTGAGCCCCTCGGGGGCGGGGACACCCCACTCCGACATCTGGTCCAGGAAGATCTCCCGGATCTGGGAGCGGCCCAGGTGGATGGCGGGCACCAGGATGTGCGAGGGCAGGTCGTCGCCCAGCTGCACGATGAGCTCGGCCAGGTCCGTCTCGTAGGCGGTGATCCCGGCCGCTTCCAGGGCGTTGTTGAGTTCGATCTCCTGGGTGGCCATCGACTTGACCTTGACCACCTCGGTCTCGCCGGTCTCGCGCACCAGGCGGGTGACGATCGCGTTGGCCTCGGCGGCGTCCGCGGCCCAGTGCACGGTGCCGCCCGCCCGCCGGACCGACTCCTCCAGCTGCTCGAGGTAGTGGTCCAGGTGGCGCAGCGTGTGCGTCTTGACCCGCTCGCCCTCCGAACGCAGCCGCTGCCAGTCGTCGCCCAGCTCACCGACGACCGCGTCGCGTTTGCCGCGGATGGTGCGGGTGGCCTTGTGCAGGTTCTGCCGGGTCCGCGAGTCGCCGACCGCGGTGCGGGCGGCCTCGGGGAAGGGCGGAAGGCCCAGGAATGTGGCACTCAAGTTCGCGCGTACTCCTTCTCGGTGCTGGCCAGGATCTCGGCGATGTGCGCGATCCGCATACCGGAGCGCTGGCGGGACAGGGTGCCGCCGATGTGCATCAGGCAGGAGTTGTCCACCGCGCACAGGACCTCGGCGCCGGTGCCGACCACGTGGCGGGCCTTGTCGAAGGCCATCGCCGCGGAGACGTCGCCGTTCTTGACCGAGAACGTGCCCCCGAACCCGCAGCACTCGGTCGCGCCGGGCAGTTCGAGCAGTTCCAGGCCGCGCACCGCGCGCAGCAGCTGGTAGGGACGGTCCCCCAGGCCGAGCATGCGCAGCCCGTGGCAGGTGGGGTGGTAGACGACCCGGTGCGGGAAGTAGGCGCCCACGTCGGTCACCTCCAGCACGTCCACGAGGAACTCGGTGAGGTCGTACACGCGCGGTCCGAGGTCGGCCATCTTGCGGGAGAGCCTGCTCCCCGCCGCGCCCAGCTTGGGGTAGTTGTCGCGCACCATCGCGGCGCACGAGGCCGAGGGCACCACGACGGCGTCGGCGTTGTCGAAGGTCTTGGCGAAGCGCACCGCGAGCTTGGCCGCGGGGCGCCGGTAGCCGGTGTTGTAGTGCATCTGCCCGCAGCAGGTCTGCTCCGCGGGGAAGACCACCTCGTGGCCCAGCCGCTCCAGGAGCCGCACCACCGCGCGGCCGGTGCCGGGGAAGAGCGTGTCGTTGACACAGGTGACGAAAAGCGCGATTCGCATGGGCCTCCTTCGTGCCCCGGCCGCGCCCGGTCGGACCGGTCCCAGCCCGGGGACACGGTCCACGGGGCCCAACCGGGGGCAAGTGGTCGGACCACTTTGACATGTCGGTTGATGTGGAGGCAAGCGGGGCAGTGGTGACCGGAACGGGTAGAATCTCGCTGTGATCACACCGATTCCCAGAGCAAAAGGTGGTTGACGGCGTGCGAACCCCGGTCGCCCAGCGGACTGTCGCACAGATCAAGGCGATGATTTCCGACGGAGAGGTAGGACCAGGGCAGCAGCTCCCCACCGAACGCGACCTGTCCGTGCGGCTGGGGGTCTCCCGGGGCTCCGTGCGCGAGGCGATCCGTTCCCTCACCACCCTCGGTGTGCTGGAGGTCCGCCACGGCGCGGGCGTCTACGTCACAGCGCTGCGCCCGGCCGACCTGCTGGAGGCCTTCTCGGTCCTGGCCGAGGTCTCGAGGGACGAGACCCTGCTGGAGGTCCTCCAGGTCCGCCGGATGATCGAACCCGCCGCCACCGCCGTCGCGGCCGCCCGTGCCACCCCCGAGGACCTGGAGCGGATCGGCGCCCTGCTCGACGACATGGAGGACGGCTCCGGGCCCCGGGAGCCCGCCGAGCACGGGGCGGCCGACCTCGGCTTCCACCAGGCCATCGTGGCCTGCGCGGGCAACGCCACCCTCTCCGCCGTCCACGCCGGTCTGTCCTCGCGCACCTTCAACGAACGGGTCTGGGCCGGGCACGGCGAGGCCGGCCTCACCGAGACCCTGCACGAGGACCACCGCCGCATCCACGAGGCCCTCCTGGCCCGCGACCCCGAAGCGGCCCGGGCGGCCGCGGCCGCGCACGTCCTGCGCGTGGAGCGCTGGCTCGGCGCCCGGACCAGCCCCGGGCAGGAAGAGGCCTGACCCGAGGGCCCGGCCCGCGGTCCGCCCGGGACTCTCGGCCCGGGCTCTCGGCGCCGTCCCTCAGCCCCTGCGCCGGCGCTCGGCCCGTTCCGCGTACTCCTCGGCCCTGAGCAGCCGTGCCAGCTCCTCGCGCCCGGGCACGGGGGCGGACTCCTCCTCGGAATCGGGCGCCTGTTCCGGAACCTCCTTGCGGAGTTCGGCGTCTATACCGAGTACCTCGTGGTCCTCGATCTCCTCGATCCGGTAGTCGTCAGGGTGCTCCTCCAGGTAGTCCGCCACGGCGGTGTCCTGATCCGGGGCGCCCACGTCCATCTCGGCGTACACGTCGTCGATGTCCGCGGCGTCTTTGTCGAAGTCTGCGGATTCCGTCACCGGCGGCCCCCTCGCCTCGGTTTCCCTCACTCGATCATGCCTGGTCGGGGCAGGAGACGCCAGTAGGGCACGTACCGAGGGCGATGAGAGCGAAACGGGGCGCAGCCCCCCAGCGGTAGGCTTTTGCGCCGTTGCCCGACACAACGAACGGAGTTCCGCCCACCGTGACCGTGCGCGAACGGGTCAGCGACATCGTCGACTCCCACTGGTTCCAAGGAAGCGTCGTCACCCTCATTCTCGTCAACGCCGTGATCCTGGGGGTCGAGACCTCGCCTCGGATCATGGCCGACCACGGGGACCTGCTGCACAGGGTCGACGTGGTGATCCTCGCGCTCTTCGTGGTCGAGCTGTCCCTGCGGGCCTACGCCCACCGGACCGCCTTCCTGCGCGACCCATGGAGCTGGTTCGACATGGTGATCGTCGGTCTGGCGCTGATGCCCTCCTCCGGGCCCTTCGCGGTGCTCCGTGTCCTGCGCGTCCTCAGGGTGCTGCGGCTGCTGTCGGTGATACCGACCCTGCGCCACGTGGTGGCGGGCCTGTTCCGGGCGCTGCCCGGAATGGCGGCCATCCTCTTCCTGGTCATCCTGCTGCTCTACGTCTCGGGCGTGATGGCCACCAAGCTCTTCCAGGACGTCTCGCCCGAGTACTTCGGGGACCTGCCCACCTCCCTGTTCACCCTCTTCCAGATCTCCACCGCCGACAGCTGGTCCGCGATCGCGAAGGACGTGATGGCGCACCAGCCCCTCGCCTGGATCTTCTTCGTCCTCTTCGTGCTGGTCTCCACGTTCGTGGCCCTGAACCTGTTCGTGGCGGTCGCGGTGGAGGCCCTGGAGAAGGACTCGGGGGTGGGCGGGTCCGCCCCGAGCACGGAGCCGGAGCCGGAACCCGTGCCCCCGCCCGGGTCCGGCAGCGGCCAGGAGCAGATCCTCGCCGAACTGCGCGCTCTCCGGGCGGAGGTGGCGGCCCTGCGCGGCGACCACGAGCGCCAGGGCAGCGCCAACTCCACCCACTGACGCTCTGACGTGCACGGAAACTCCCGTGGTTGGCGGCTTTCATGGGAAGGTGGGGGCAGAGCCCCGTAGGGTGGACGCGGTGTCCGGGAGCTGGTGCCGGACACCGCGTGCCCTGATCATGGACGACGAGGAGCGACCGGATGTCGAGGAGCGACCGGATGTCTGCGAGTACACCCCTCCCTCGGACCGAGGACGTCGGAAACCGGTCCGGTGCGGCCGTCCCCCTGGACCGCACGAAGGAGTGGTCCGCGCTGGCCGGACACCGGGACCGGTTCGGTGACACACACCTGCGGGACCTGTTCGCCGACGACCCCGCACGGGCCGACCGGTACGCGCTCGACGTCGGCGGACTGCACGTCGACTACGCGAAGAACCTCGTCACCGACGAGACCCTGCGCCTGCTCGGCGAGCTGGCCGCCGCCACCGGGGTGGCCGCCCTGCGCGACGCCATGCTGCGCGGCGACCGCATCAACCTCACCGAGGACCGCGCCGTCCTGCACACCGCCCTGCGCGCCCCGCGCCACGCGGTGATCAGGGAGGGCGGGCACGACGTGGTTCCCGAGGTGCACCGGGTCCTGGAGCAGATGGCCGCCTTCGCGGAGCGCGTCCGCTCCCGCACCTGGCTGGGCCACACCGGCAAGCCCGTGACCCGCGTGGTCAACATCGGCATCGGCGGCTCCGACCTGGGCCCCGCCATGGCCTACGAGGCGCTGCGCCCCTACACCGACCGGGGGCTGGAGTTCCGCTTCGTCTCCAACGTCGACGGCACCGACCTGCACGAGGCCCTGGTCGACGCGGACCCCGAGCACACCCTGTTCGTGGTCGCCTCCAAGACCTTCACCACCGTCGAGACCATCACCAACGCCACCGCGGCCCGGGACTGGCTCCTGTCCGGGCTGGGAGCGGGCCCCGGCTCCGACGCGATCGCCAAGCACTTCGTCGCGGTCTCCACCAACGCCGACGAGGTCACGAAGTTCGGCATCGACACCGCCAACATGTTCGAGTTCTGGGACTGGGTGGGCGGCCGCTACTCCTACGACTCGGCGATCGGGCTGTCCCTCATGGTGGCCCTGGGCCCGGAACAGTTCCGCGAGATGCTCGCGGGCTTCCACCTCATGGACACCCACTTCGCCACCGCGCCCCCCGAACGCAACCTGCCGTTCCTGCTCGGCCTGCTCGGTGTCTGGTACGGCGGCTTCTTCGACGCCCAGTCCCACGCGGTGCTGCCCTACAGCCACTACATGTCGAAGTTCACCGCCTACCTCCAGCAGCTCGACATGGAGTCCAACGGCAAGTCGGTCCAGCGCGACGGCCGCCCCGTCACCTGGCAGACCGGCCCGCTGGTGTGGGGCACCCCCGGCACCAACGGCCAGCACGCCTACTTCCAGCTGCTGCACCAGGGCACCCGGTTCGTGCCGGCCGACCTCATCGGCTTCGCCCGGCCCGCCCCGGACCTGCCGGAGGGGCTGGTGCCCCAGCACGACCTGCTGATGGCCAACCTCTTCGCCCAGGGGCAGGCGCTGGCGTTCGGGCGCACCGCCGCCGAGGTCGCCGCCGAGGGGGTGCCCGCGGACCTGGTTCCGCACCGCACCTTCCCCGGTAACCGGCCCACCACCACGATCCTGGCCGAGCGGCTCGACCCGTCGGTGCTCGGTCAGCTGGTCGCCCTCTACGAGCACAAGGTGTTCGTGCAGGGCGCGGTGTGGAACATCAACTCCTTCGACCAGTGGGGCGTGCAGCTCGGCAAGGTCCTGGCCAAGAAGGTGCAGCCCGCCCTGACCGAGGGCGCCGAGGTGCCCGGCCTGGACGCCTCCACCGCTGCCCTGGTCCGGCACTACCGGGACCTGCGCGGCCGCTGACGTCCGGGCCCGGGGCGCGGGGAGACCGCGCTCCGGGCCGCCCGGGTCCTGCCGGGTCCGGGACGACGGTGCCCGCTGTTGCCGGGCCCGGTGCCTCTACGGCGGGGGCGCTTCCCCGCCGCCGGCCTCCGTCGCCTCCGCGGTGTCGGGGGCGACCGCCCGGAGCGACGGCCGGCGTCCGGCCTCGATGTGCGCCGCCATGGTCATCCCCGCCAGCCGGGCGTCCCCGTCACGGATCGCGTGGTAGATCCCGTTGTGCGCCTGGAACTCCTGGCGGGGGTCGCGGAAGGTCGTCATGGCGAACAGCCAGCGGGAACGGGAGAGCACGGGCGCCATGAGCTCGGCGAGGAGTTCGTGGCGGGCCGCTTCCACCACCTGGGCGTGGAAGTCCGCGTTGGCGAGCAGGATGCGCTCCACCGACCCCCGCTCCGTGGCCTCGGCGGTCGCGTGCGCCGCCGCGGCGAGGCCGTCGTGCACCCTGCCCTGGGCGTGCTGACGAGCGGCCTCCTCCGCGGCGAAGGGTTCGAGCCTGATCCGCAGGTCGAAGAGCTCGGCGACGCCTTCGGCCGACATCGTGCGCACGGTCGCGCCCCGGTGCGCGCTGGTCGTGACGAACCCGTCGTGCCTGAGGTTGCGCAGCGCCTCCCGCACCGGAAGCCGGGACACCCCGAGCTCCTCGGACAGCTCCCGTTCGCGCAGCCGCGCACCCGGCGCGTAGCGGCCGGCGATGATCCCCTCGCGGATGGCCGCCTCGGTCGCCTGGGTGAGCGGGGCCGACTCCCCTGATGTCCGTGTCATCTGACCTGCTCCCGCTACGAGCTCATGGTTCACCCTCGGTCGACGCGCGCGGCCGGGGGCTCGGCCCTCCGGACCGGGAAGGTCGGGGGGAAGAGCGCCTCGGCCGGTCGGTTGAGGCTGTCCCGGTCACTGTAACCGCGCCGCAGAAGCCCGAAGACCTCCTGCGCCCGGGCCCTGAGAGCGGTCAGGTCCACCCCCGGGATCCGCCCGTCCCGCACGACCGGCCGCCCGGCCACGAAGGTGTGGGTGACGTTCCTGGCGGTCCCGTTGAGCACGAGGGTCCGCAGGGGGTCCTCGACGACGCCGTCGCGGAAGTCGCCCAGGGAGAACGCGGTCAGGTCAGCGCTCGCGCCGACCTCCAGGCGCCCCAGGTCCGGGCGCTTGAGGGCGGCCGCTCCGCCGAGGGTCGCCGCCTCCATGTAACCGGTGAGGCTGACGGAACCGTGCCCGTGGAGGATGCGGGAGGCGTGGAACCCCGCGTCCATCCCGCGCACCAGGTCGGGCGGGAAGGAGTCGGTGCCGAGCGCCATCGTGATGCCGGCATCCCTGAGGTCGTTGAAGGTCTCGAGCACGTCCCCGTACCGGAAGGTGGTCAGGGGGCAGTGGACCACGCTCACACCCGCGCGGGCCAGTCGCTGCAGGTCGACCCCGTCCGTGCCGGCCAGTTCCGAGCGCCGGTCCGTCCACAGGGCGTGGGGGATGAGCAGGCGGTCGTTGAGCAGGCCGGTCCGCTCGATCAGGTCCAGCGGGGTGATCCCGTGGCGTTCGAGGATCACCTTGCGCTCCCACGGCTGCTGCAGGGAGTGGAGGCGCACCAGGAGGCCGCGCCGCGCGGCCTCGGCCGCGGTGCGCTCCATCAGCTGGGGCGTCAGCGTCTCGATGCGGCACGGGAGGAGGACCGGTTTCACCAGGTCCGACTCGCGCGCGGCGAGTTCGTCCGCGAACTCCAGTGCCTGGTCGAGGCCGGTCTCACCGAGCTCGGGGCGCTCGACGAAGGTCCGTTCGCCGTCGGCGACCGCACCGACCGCCGACCGGTACGAGGGGCCCAGGTACCCGCGGAGCCCCCACTCCTCCGTCAGCTCCGCCAGGGTCCGCAGCTCGTCCGCGGACTCGTTCCAGGCGAGGTGGATCTCCGAGGCGATCGGCATGTAGGTGGTGACCCCGTGCAGCGCGAGCTGCGCAAGCCCGAACCGGCGCAGGGTGTCGCGCTGCTCGGGGGTCAGGACGTCGCGGGGCCGCTCGCGCCAGTGGTCGGCGGAGCCCACGAGTTCGCGGGCGTGCGCGGGCTCGTGGTGCGAGTCGAGGATCAGGTGGTCGATGTCCACCAGCGCGTCCAGGTCGATCAGACCGGGGGTCAGGACCGTCTCGCCCAGGTCCAGGACGGGGGCCTCGGAACGCGGCGTGCCGGTTCCCACTTCGGTGATGACGCCGTCGGCGTAGGCCACATAGCCGTCCTCGAGCCAGACGTGGGCTCCGTCGGAATGCGCCAGGACGTACCTTGCTCTGATTACCTGATCCATGAAACTTGTATACCAGAGCAGCCCGAAGATCTCCGTCGGCGAGTATCACAAATACGACATAAAGCTAGAGAGCAGCCTTGACAGTGGTTTTGTGCCAACCATAGGCTCCTCGAAAAATGCGGCTGCTCACGGATTGGTATCCCAGATGAGGGCAAGTAGAGAAAATGCGGGGGAACGCGAAGACGCGTCGTCCCCCGGTTCGGTCCGTCCCGGGAACTGGGTGACCACCATCGGCGTGAGCGTGCTGGTGAGCGTCGCGGCCGTCATGTTCGGAGAACACTCGTTCCGGGTCGGCCCGGCGGCGATCGTGCTCTTCCCCGTGGTCTGGGTCGTGCTGATGGGGGCCGCCGTCGGCCTCCAGCGGTGGGCACCGCTTCGCGGCAGCACACGGGCCGCGGGCGAGGCACTGATCCCGGTCGGCATGGTCATCTTCCTGGCGCTGCTCGGAACCGGGATCGGGCCGTCGATCGCGATGATCGAGGACGTGGGGCCCGCCCTGCTCATGCAGGAGGTGGGCCAGCTCCTCGGGACGATCATCCTCGCGCTGCCCATCGCGGTGCTGCTCGGCATGGGGCGCTCGGCGATCGGCGCCACGTGGGCGATCGACCGGGAGTCCTACCTGGCCTACGCCATCGACCGGTTCGGGACCTCGTCGCCGGAGTACCGCGGGGTCTTCGGCGTGTGGATCATCGGCTCGATGTTCGGCGCCGTCTTCATGTCGCTCATCACGAGCGTCCTGGGCGGTACGGGCCTGTACAACCCGCTGTCGCTGGCCCTCGCGCTCGGCGTCGGGTCCACGTCGATGATGCTCGGCGGCGTCGGCGCGCTGGTCATCATGCACCCGGAGATGGCAGCCGAGATCACCGCCCTGGCCGCGCTCTCCAACCTGGTGACGAACATCGTCGGCTTCTACTCGGGCGTGTTCATCGGCCTGCCCATCGCGCGGCGCCTCTACGCCTTCTGGTGCCGGGTCTTCCGCCGCCCCGCCGCGGAGATCGAGGAGGCCGGGCTCGTCGCCCGGGGGCAGGTCCCCGAGGGTGACGCCTCGGTGCGGACAGGGGGCGCCGGGAGCGACACGGCGAACGCCACCGTGGAAGCAGAACGCGAGCAGGATCCGCCGACCCCCAGGGGATGGGGGCCGGCCGCCGCCGCTTACGCCTTCGCCGGTACCACGGGTCTGCTGCTCAACTGGCTCGGGACCGGCAGCATCCACCTGCGTGACGTCGGCGGGATGGCCGTGCTCCTGGCGATGACGGGGCTCGCCATCCTGCTGGCCGCCAAGGTGAGGGCGGTCCCCGCCACGGTGTGGGTGCTCACGATCGCGACGCTGCTGACCACGCCCGTCTCACCGGTCGCCGGGATGATCGCACACCTGGTGCAGGACCTGGAGGTGCTCCTGGTCGGCCTGCCGGCGCTCGCGCTCGTCGGGATGAACATGGGGCGGGACCGGAAGGCGTTCGCCCAGCTCAGCTGGAAGATCGTCGTCGCGGCCGTACTGACGTTCACCACCACCATCGTCGCCGCTGCGACGCTGGCGGAGCTGTTCATCCACCTGTGAGCGTCCGGGAGGCCCATGTGAGCCGCCAGGAGAGAGGGAACCACGCATGCTGCGCATCACCAACGCCGTCCTGCCCGGAGAGGCGGGGACGGCCACCGTCACCGTCGAGGACGGGCGGATCACCGCGATCGACCCGTCGGCCGGCGTCGCCCGGCCGCCCGCCGGCGAGGACGCGGGCGGGCACGAGACCGTCGACGCGGGCGGCGGGCTCCTCCTGCCCGGGCTGATCAACGCCCACGCCCACATCGACAAGACCCTCTACGGAGGGCCGTGGGTCTCGGCGCCCCAGGTGGAGACCGTCGCCGAACGGGTCGCCCACGAGCGGCGCCACCGGGACACCTACGGCCTGCCCTCGCAGGACTACATCTCCGCGCTGGTGGAGGCGATGGTCGCTGTGGGCACCACGCGCGTGCGGACGCACACGGACGTCGACCCCGGGGTCGGGCTGCGGGGGATCACCGCGGTCGCCGAGGTCGCCCAGCGCTACCGCGGCGTGATCGACATCGAGCAGGTGGCCTTCCCCCAGGGAGGGCTCATCACCAACCCCGGCACGCTCGACCTCCTCCGCGACGCGGTGGCGGCCGGAGCCACGGTGATCGGCGGGCTCGACCCCGCCGGGTTCGACGACGCTCCCAACGCGCACCTCGAAGCGGTCTTCGACCTCGCCGCGACCACGGGAACGGGCATCGACATCCACCTGCACGACGGCGGATCGCTCGGCGCGTGGGAGATGGGCCTGATCGCGCGCATGACACAGGAGTACGGCCTGGGCGGCCGGGTGGCCGTCTCGCACGCCTTCGGCATCGCGCACCCGCCCACCCAGGCACGGCTCCTCGAGCGATTCGCGGAGGCCGGTGTGGCCCTCGTGAACGCCGCGGTCTACGACGCCCCGGTCCCGCCCCTGAGGGCGTGCGCGGACCTCGGCGTCCTGCTGGCCGGCGGCACGGACGGCATCAACGACCTGTGGGGCCCGTTCGGCGACGGGGACATGCTGCGCAGGGCCATGCTCATCGCCTACCGCAACTCCGGCCGCAGCGACGACGAACTCGAGCTCGCGTTCGACACGGTGACGACGAACGCCGCCCGGGTCCTGGGCATCGACGACCACGGCCTGGCCGTGGGCGGGCCCGCCGACCTGGTCGTCGTCGACGCGCGATCGGTCGCCGAGGCCGTCGCCAAGGTCCCCGAACGCCGCCTCGTGCTCAAGGCCGGAGCCGTCGTCGCCCGTGACGGCGCCTTCGCCGGCCGGGGACACGGCTGAGGCAGGGGGCAGGGAGACGGTTCCGGGCACACGGCCGGGGACACCGGGAACGACCGGGGGGCTGATCTCCCGCGGGGCGCGTACGCTGACATCCGCGTACGCGCCCCGCCGTGTTCGCGTTCCCCGACGACGAAAGCCCCGAGTGAACCCCGACTCCGTCTCCCTGACCGACGCCCCCTCCGGCCCTCCTCTGCTGCGCGCCCGCGACCTCGCCAAGGCCTACGGGGACCACGTGGTCCTGGACGGGATCTCCCTGGACGCGGCCCCGGGACAGCGCCTCGGGCTGGTGGGCGAGAACGGTTCGGGCAAGTCCACCCTGCTCCGGCTGCTCGGCGGCCTGGAGGACCCCGACGCCGGCCGGGTGGAGCGCCCGACCGACACCGGCTTCCTCTTCCAGGAACTTCCCTACGGCCCCGGGGCCACCCTGGGCGGGGTGATCGCCGACGCCCTCGAACCCGCCCGCGAGGTGGAGCGGCGCCTGGCGGAGACCGCCGCGCTGCTCGACGGCGCACCGGACGACCCCGAGACGTCGGCCGCCTACTCGGCCGCGCTGGCCGAGGCCGAGCACCTCGACGTGTGGGATGCCGACCGCCGGGCGGAGATGGTCGTCGACGGGCTGGGCCTCGGAGGAATCTCCTCCGACCGCCCGGTGGGGGAGATGTCGGGCGGACAGCGCGGCAGGCTCGGCCTGGCCGCCCTGCTCGTCCGCCGCCCCAGGGCCCTGCTGCTGGACGAGCCCACCAACCACCTGGACGACGAGGCCCTGGAGTTCGTGGAGGGCTTCCTGAGCACCCTGCCCGGCCTGGTGGTGCTGGCCAGCCACGACCGGGTGTTCCTCGACGCCGTGTGCACCGGGCTGGTGGACCTGGACCCGGCGGTGGACGGACCCACGTTCTACGGCGGCGCCTACTCCTTCTACCTGCGGGAGAAGGCCAAGGAGCGTGAGCGGTGGGAGCAGCGCCACGAGCGCGAACAGGACACCATGGCGAACCTGCGCGCGTCCCTGGGCACCACCACCCACCGGGTCGGCCACGCGGCGGCGCCCAAGGACAACGAGAAGATGGGCTACGACCGCACCGGCGGCCGGGTGGAGAAGCAGGTCTCGCGCCGGATCCGCGACACCCGCCACCGCCTGGAGGCACTGGAGCGCGACCAGGTCGCCGCACCGCCGCGGCCGCTGGAGTTCTCCGGGGCGCTGACCCGGGACCCCGCCGACGGCGACGGTGACGCCGTCACCGTCCGGGACCTGGTGGTGCCCGGGCGGCTGCGCCTGGACCGCCTGGACGTTCCCTTCGGCGGCAGACTGCTGGTCACCGGGCCCAACGGTTCGGGCAAGTCCACACTGCTGCACGCCCTGGGGCGCCGGCTGCGCCCGGCCTCGGGACAGGTCCGCTGGCGCGGCGGTGTGACGGTGGCGCTGCTGGAGCAGGACGTGGTCTTCCCGGACCCGGAGCGGACGCCGCGCAGCCTGTACGCGGGGCTCAACGGCTCCCTGGAGCACGCCCCGGCCCTGGCCGACCTGGGCCTGGTGGCCGCGCGCGACCTGGACCGGCCGGTGGGGGAACTGAGCGTGGGCCAGCGGCGCAGGCTGGCACTGGCCATGCTCGTGGGGTACGGGCCGCAGGTCCTGCTGCTGGACGAGCCCACCAACCACCTGTCCCTGGCGCTGGCCGAGGAGCTGGAACAGGCCCTGGGCACGGCCCCGGGCGCCGTGGTGGTGGCCTCCCACGACCGCTGGCTGCGCCGGAACTGGTCCTGGGACGAACTCCGCCTGGTCGACGGAGCCCCGGCGGGCTGAGCGCCCCGGCGGCCCGTGGTCGGCGCGGAAGCTGGAAACCCCCATGCCGCTCGTGCAAACTCTGCGTAGCGATGTAGATGCACACAGAGACAGCGGGAGGCAGTCCAGATGACCGCGCCGATGGACGTGCCTGAGTCGTCCCAGCACGCCGAGCCAGAAGCGGTCGTCGCGGGGGCCAAGGACGCCGCCAGCCGCTCCCTGCGCCAGATCGCCTGGCAGCGCTTCCGCAAGGACAAGGTCGGCATGACCGGCGGGATCGTGGTCATCCTGCTCATCCTGGTCGCGATCTTCGCGCCCCTGCTCACGGCCTGGTTCGGCTACCCGCCCAACCAGTTCAACCAGAGCCTGGTCGACCCGCTCACCGGCGGTGTCCTGCGCGACCCGAACGACCCCGCCCAGGGGCTGGATCCCTGGGGCGGCATCAGCGCCCAGCACCTCCTGGGCGTGGAACCGGTCAACGGCCGCGACCTCTTCAGCCGTATCGTCTACGGCGCCCGGACCTCACTGCTCGTCGCCACCGTCGCCACCGTGGTGTGCGTGGTCATCGGCACCGTCCTGGGCATCCTCGCGGGCTACTTCGGCGGCTGGGCGGACGTGGTCATCAGCCGGACCATGGACATCTTCCTGGCCTTCCCGCTGCTGCTCTTCGCGATCGCCCTGGTCGGCGTCATCCCCGACGGCGCCTTCGGCCTGTCCGGGAACAACCTGCGCATCGGTGTCCTGGTGTTCATCATCGGCTTCTTCAACTGGCCCTACATCGGACGCATCGTGCGCGGGCAGACCCTCACCCTCAAGGAACGCGAGTTCGTCGAGGCCTCGCGCAGCCTCGGCGCAGGCAGCACCCACATCGTCTTCCGCGAGATCCTGCCCAACCTCGTCACCCCCATCCTCGTCTACTCCACCCTGCTCATCCCCACGAACATCCTCTTCGAGGCGGCCCTGAGCTTCCTGGGCGTGGGCATCAACCCGCCCATGGCCACCTGGGGCGGCATGTTGGAGAACGCTCTGCGCTTCTACACCACCTCGCCGCACTTCGTGATCGTCCCGGGCCTGGCCATCTTCATCACCGTCCTCGCCTTCAACCTCTTCGGCGACGGACTGCGCGACGCCTTCGACCCCCGCTCCTCCGACTGACGAACCCACCACGGGGCCGTGCACCGCACGGACCCACCAGCGAACCCGACCAGGAGGCTCAGGTGACCACCCACCACTTCACGCGCCAGGAGCCGCACCGACGGCGCGGCGTGCTCCGCCGCGCCACCGCCCCGGTGGCCGCGGGTACGGCGATCGCCCTGCTGCTGGCCGCCTGCGGTGGCGGGGGAGGAGGCGGAGGCGGCGGGGAGTCCGACGCCGAGTTCAACGAGGGCGAGAGCGCGGTCGTCAACCCCTCCGACGAGACCGGCGGTACCCTCCGCTACGCCATCTCGGCCGACTTCGACTCACCCGACCCGGGCAACACCTACTACGCGTTCAGCTGGAACTTCTCCCGCTACTACGCGCGCACCCTGCTCACCTACACCGAGGCACCCGGTGAACAGGGCATCGAGATCCAGCCCGACCTGGCCGAGGAGCTGCCCGAGGGCAACGAGGACTCCACCGAGTGGACCGTGCGCCTCAAGCAGGGCCTGCGCTACGAGGACGGCTCGGAGATCACCGCGGAAGACGTCAAGTACGCCATCGCGCGCAGCAACTTCGGCGACCAGGCACTGCCGAACGGCCCCAAGTACTTCCAGGACCTGCTGGCCGACAGCGACGACTACGAGGGCCCTTACGCCGACGAGGGCGACCCGCTGGCCGGGTTCGACGGCATCGAGACACCCGACGACCACACCCTGGTCTTCCACCTGAAGAAGAGCTTCTCCGAGTTCCCCTACGTGCTCATCCAGCCGCAGACCGCGCCGGTGCCCGCCGACGCCGACCGCGGCGAGCAGTACCAGAGCCAGGTGGTCTCCTCCGGGCCGTACAAGTTCGACGGGGAGTACCGTCCGGGCGTCTCCCTGAACCTGGTGCGCAACGAGGAGTGGGACGCCACGACCGACCCCACCCGCAGGGCGCTGCCCGACCGCATCGAGGTGGAGCTGGGAGTCGACCAGAACGAGATCGACCAGCGGCTCGTCAACGGAGAACTCGACGTCGACCTCAGCGGCACCGGCGTCGGCCCGGCGATGAAGGGCACCGTCATCACCGACGAGGCCCAGCGCCACAACGTCGACAACCCGCAGACCAGCACCCTGCGCTACATCAACATCAACACCGTCATGGAGCCGCTCGACGACCTGGCCTGCCGCGAGGCCATCATGTTCGCGGCCGACCGGGACGCGCTCCAGCGCGCCTGGGGCGGCGACACCGGTGGTGACATCGCCACCCAGATCATGCCCGGCTCGCTGCCCGGCGCCGACCCGAGCCTCGACCTGTACCCGTCCGAGGACAACAAGGGCGACCTCGCGAAGGCGCAGGAGAAGCTGGAGGAGTGCGGCCAGCCGGACGGTTTCTCCACCGCGATCGGCGCCCGCGCCGACCGCCCCGCCGACGTCAGCACCGCCGAGGCGCTCCAGCAGGCCCTGGCCCGGGTGAACATCGAGGCGGAGATCAAGCAGTTCCCGTCCGACACCTACACCAACACCCAGGCCGGATCGCCGTCCTTCGTCGCCGACAACGACCTCGGGCTGACCGTGTACGGCTGGGCTCCGGACTGGGCCAGCGGCTACGGGTTCATGAGCAAGATCCTGGACGGCGACGCCATCCAGGAGGCCGGCAACGCCAACATCTCCGAGATCGACGACGACCAGATCAACGAGTGGTTCGACGAGGTCGTCAGCGTCGAGGACGCCGACGAGCGCGCCTCGATCTACGGGCAGATCGACGAGCGCGCGATGGAGCAGGCCGTGATCCTGCCGGCCGTGTTCGAACGCACGGTGCTCTACCGGCCGGCCAACCTGACCAACGTCTACTACCACGCCGGCTACTCGATGTTCGACTACATGTCGCTCGGCACCACCGGTGACTGACCGGGAAACGGCATGACGGCATGACGGCGGCGGCCCCGGGCGGGGCCGCCGCCTCCGCGAGGGCCCACCCGTGCGGGCCCTCGGCTCCGTGTCCGGGGGCGGAAAGCCCCTTGTACACGCCGAACACAAGGCGTGATCGACTTATTGCCATGGGTTACGGTTTGGTTTTCGGGCGGAACCGTCTCCGACCCGGACCCGGGCCCCGGGCCGAGGCCATGGCTTCGACGAGAGAAAGCACGTGCCTTGCTGACCTACATCCTGCGCCGCCTCGGTGCCGGTCTGCTGCTGTTGGCCGTGGTCACCATGGTCACCTTCGCCATCTTCTACGTGGTGCCCCGATGGGCGGGCCGGACCACCGAGCAGCTCGCCACGATGTACGTGGGCCGGGCCCCCACCCCGGAGGCGATCCAGGCCACCATCGAACGCCTCGGCCTGGACCAGCCCATCGCGGTCCAGTTCTGGGAGTTCGTCCGGGGCATCTTCTTCGGAGCGCAGTACCAGTTCGGCCGGGACACGATCGAATGCTCCGCGCCCTGCTTCGGCTACTCGTTCCAGACCTACCAGGAGGTCTTCCCCGAGATCGTCTCCCGACTGCCGGTGACCGCGTCCCTCGCCGTGGGCGCGGGCGTCATCTGGCTGGTCGGCGGTGTCGCCGTGGGTGTGGTCTCCGCCGTATGGAAGGGCAGCCTCTTCGACCGCCTGGCCATGGGCGTGGCCCTGGCCGGGGTCTCCCTGCCGATCTTCTTCACCGGCCTGCTGGCCCTGGCCTTCCTGGTCCACACCTGGGGCCTCTTCAGCACCCCGCGCTACGTGCCCTTCACCGAGGACCCGATCGCCTGGGCCCAGGGCATGATCCTGCCGTGGCTCACACTGGCCTTCCTGCACGCGGCCATGTACGCGCGGCAGACCCGCGCGGGCATGTTGGAGACGCTCAACGAGGACTACATCCGCACCGCCCGGGCCAAGGGCCTGAGTGAGGGCAAGGTCGTGCTCAAACACGCGCTGCGCCCCACCCTGACCCCGATCGTCACCATCTTCGGCCTCGACCTGGGCCTGGTCCTGGGCGGCGCCGTCCTGACCGAACAGGTCTTCTCCCTCAACGGGATCGGCCGGTACGCGGTCCAGGCCATCACCCAGAGCGACCTTCCGGTGATCCTGGGCGTCACGCTCTTCGGTGCGTTCTTCATCGTGATCTGCAACCTGATCGTCGACCTGGTGTACCCGCTCATCGACCCGCGCGTGCGCATCCACAACTGAGAGAGGCGTTCTCGATGACCGAATCCCCTACCGGGTCCTCGGCAGGTTCCCCCGCCGGCCCCCGGGCCGACACGGTGGTGCGCGTGGACGACCTGCGGGTCACGTTCCCGACGTTGGACGGCGAGGTCCGCGCGGTCGACGGCCTGTCCTTCGAGTTGTCCGCGGGCGGAGCTCTGGGCATCGTGGGTGAGTCGGGTTCGGGCAAGAGCGTGACCTCGCTGGCCCTGATGGGCCTGCACCGGGGCAGCCGCGCCCGGATCACCGGGGGGATCGAGGTCGTGGGCACGGACGTGGTGACCGCCGGCGACAGGAAGCTGCGCTCGATGCGCGGCAACGACATCGCGATGGTCTTCCAGGACCCGATGCAGTCGCTGCACCCGCAGTACACGATCGGCAACCAGCTGGTGGAGGCGCTGCGCGTGCACCGCCCGCAGGTGTCCCGGTCCCAGGCCCGCAGCAGGGCGGTCGAGTCGCTGGAGCGGGTCGGCATCCCCGAGGCCGCCAAGCGGATCAACTCCTACCCGCACGAGTTCTCCGGCGGCATGCGCCAGCGCGTGCTGATCGCGATGGGGCTGATGTGCGACCCCAAGGTGCTGCTCGCCGACGAGCCGACCACGGCCCTGGACGTCACCGTGCAGGCCCAGATCCTGGACCTGTTGGACGAGCTGCGCCGTGAACTCGACATGGCGCTGATCCTGGTCTCCCACGACCTGGCCGTGGTGGCCGGCTCCGTGGACGAGGTCGTGGTCATGCGCAAGGGGAAGGCGGTGGAGCACGGCGGAGTGCGCGGGGTCCTCTCCTCTCCCGAGCACCCCTACACGCAGGCTCTGCTGGCCGCGGTGCCGCGGGTGGAGGTCTCGCGGGCCGAGCGCCGCGCCCAGGACCGCGCCGACCGGGCCGAGAGGTCCCGTCAGGAGGAGCGCAGGGCCTCAGGCAGGGCCGGGGAGCCCCAGGGGCACACCGGGGCGACCGAGGCCTCCGAGGCGGCCGGGCTCGCCCGCGACCACGGGGAGGACCGCGAGGCCTTCGCCGCCTTCACCCCCTCCGCGCCCGCAGGACCGGCGTACGAGGGCGAGCCGCTGCTGCGTGTCCAGGACGTCTCGCAGAGCTTCAGGGTCCGGGGCGGCCTGTGGGGCAAGGCGACGGACTTCTGGGCGGTCAAGGACGTCAGCTTCGACCTGTACAAGGGCGAGACCCTCGGGGTGGTCGGCGAGTCGGGCTCCGGCAAGAGCACGCTCTCGCGCATGGTCATGCGGCTGTTGGAGCCCACCGAGGGCACGGTGGAGTTCGAGGGCCAGGACATCACCCATCTGTCGGAGCGGCGGATGCGTCCGCTGCGCCGCGACGTGCAGATGGTGTTCCAGAACCCGTACTCGTCGCTGAACCCGCGCCTGACCATCGGTGAGAGCATCGGCACCGCGCTCAGGGTCCAGGGTGAGAAGGACGGCAAGAAGATCCGCGGCCAGGTCCAGGAACTGCTGGAGCGCGTGGGTCTGGAGCCCAACCACTACAACCGGTTCCCGCACGCCTTCTCCGGCGGCCAGCGCCAGCGCATCGCCATCGCCCG
>NZ_ANBA01000026.1 GCF_000341085.1 Nocardiopsis ganjiahuensis DSM 45031
CAGCGCCAGCGCATCGCCATCGCCCGTGCGCTGATCCTCAAGCCGAGGCTGATCGTGTGCGACGAGCCGGTCTCGGCGCTGGACGTGTCCACGCAGGACCAGGTGCTGCGCCTGCTCTCCGAGCTCCAGGACGACTTCGGGCTCACCTACATCTTCGTCGCCCACGACCTGGCCGTCGTGCGCCAGGTCAGCGACCGCGTCGCCGTCATGCGCAAGGGCGAGGTGGTCGAACTCGGCGACAGCGACAGCATCTACGAGAACCCGCAGAGCGACTACACCAGGCAGCTGCTCACCGCGGCCCCCGTCCTGGACCCGGACGAGGCCCGTGAACTGCGTGGCGAACGGGTGCGCATGCGGGCCCGGAGCGGCGCCTGACCGGGTTCAGGAGGAGAGTCCCCTCAACAGGGCGCGCAGGCCGAACCGGAACCGGGCCAGCGCCTCGGCCTCGTCGGGGGCGTCCTCACGTCCTTCGTGCCGGACCTGGTGGGCCACCGAGCCCAGGCAGTAGCCGTTCAGGGCGTCGACGGCCCGGGGCACGTCGTCCTCTGCCAGCCCGGCCTCGCTGAAGGCCGTCCGCAGCAGGGCCCGCGTGTCCTCCTCGCCCAGGGTGTGCGGGGCGCGGTGCATCAGCAGGGAGAGCGCTCCGGAGTAGGCGAGCAGGCGGGTGCGGTAGGCCTCGGCCCACGCGGTCAGGCGCTCGTCCCACGGACGGTCGTCCGCCTCGGCCGCCTCCGCGGGGGCCTCCTCCGAACCCTCTTCCTCCTCCGCCTCGGGCGGGCCCTGCCCCTCGGTCAGCCCGCTGACCACGCGAGCCGTGGTGACGTAGGCGGCGATCGCGTTGAACAGCTGCTCCTTGCCCCGGGGGAAGTGGTGGTAGATCGCCATCGCCTCCACGTCCAGGGCGTCGCCCAGACGGCGCATGGACAACCCGCCCAGGCCGCGGCCGGCGATGATGTGGAGGGCCTCGACGATGATGCGTTCACGGCTGAGACCGGCGTAGTTCCTGCTCACTTTGTTTTTTGGGCGTGGAAGCCCGGTCCTTCAGGGCCGGGAGGAAACGCCCTCCTCCTTCCGGAAGGTGTAGGCGTAGCCGTCTGCGCGTTGGAGCAGACGGATGTGTTTGTGGTTGATCCCGGCCTGACGTCCATGACCGGTGGTGATGTCGAAGCTCCCCCTGGCCCGCACAAGGACACGCCCGGTATGGGTGCCCGCACGTTTCCCAGAAGGAACGACGGCGCGGACCAGGTCTCCGGTGGTGAAGGAGAAGTACTGCTTCTGGCGGGCCGCACGCAGCCGCGGGAAGCCATGCCGGTCCGGTGCGGTGCGTGCGTACCGGCCCCGGCCCGCGCACCCGGCGACCATCACCCGGGCCACGATCCGGGTGATGGCCTCGACCTTGCCGACAGCCAGGGCGTCCAGGGTGTGGGTCTTGGGGAGCTGGTTGCGGGTGCGGTTGAACTTGGTGCGCCCACCCGAGCCCACGTGGGTGGGCAGGCGCTGGTCCAACGCTCGCCAGAGCGCCCACCTCGTGGACTGCGCAGCGGCCGCATCACGCAGCGGCGTTCTGGCTTGGCCCAGGACCCGGGCCAGCGTCTGGGGTTTTCCGGACAGGAATTCTTCGACGGGCCGGTCTGCTTTGGTCTGGTTGCAGGGCACGCACGCCAGCACCAGGTTGGACACCCGGTCCGACCCGCCCCGCGAGCGGGGATACACGTGGTCAAGATTCAGCGGCACGTTCGTGGCCCCGCAGTACACACAGGCCCGGTCGAACTTGGCCAGCAGGTACTCACGCACCTCGAACCCGGCCAGGGTGCCCTGCTGGTACTCCACCCCCTCCAAGGGTTTCCCGGCGGAGAGGGCGTGGGTGTCGAAGGCGAGGCGCTCCACATGCACCCCGCGCACCGGCGCCCACCGACACAATCGATCCACCCAACTGGTGGTGGTCTCCACCCGGTGCCGCAGTGAGGGGGCCAACCACCCCCGGGGGCGGGCGCGGTTGGAGAACCGGGGCGCCCGATGGCGCAGGTTCGCGCTGCGGCGCCGCCGCCGGTAACCCGCGCGCTGGCCGAGTTTCTTCTTGATCTGCGCGCCCCGGTGGTCCAACTGCAGGGCGTACCGGCCCCGGCGCTCCCCCGCCCGGGCGGTGAACACGGCAATGCCGGTGTGCTGGGAGCCCGGATCGATCCCGATCTCGACCCCGTCGATCTCGGATTCTGCGGCGGTGCGGTCGGTGAGACGGATCGTGAAGGGGGTGTGCCGGGCCACCACGGCACGTTTCTTGGTCAACAGCTTGCGAGCCCGAGCCGGGTGGCACGGCTGAAGCGGGACACCGTTCTGGTCCAGGACGAACACATACGCCTGGGTCTTTTTGGTGTGGGCCTCACGGCCCTGCTTCCCAACAGGGTTGGAAGTGACGCCACCGGCACCAGGTGAGGTGCTGGTGGTCTCCCCTCGCACATGGTCCGCGCCGGGTACCGCCTGGCGGCGGTGTCGGAGTCCCGTTTCGTGCCCGATCCGGGGCGCGTCTGCTGACTCCGATTCCAGGGCCTGGCGCTGAGGAAGCACGCCAGGGTGGGTCTTTGGTCCTACGCGGAACGTAGCCATCAAGGTCACCTCCTTCGAAGGTGATGGCTGGTGCTGGTAAAGGCGGCCCTCAGCCATGTGCGCTGAAAGCCCGGGCCTTCAGACCCGGGATCCCTTTACTCTGGTGCCTTCCGGGGGGCAGGGGGACCGACTGTGCAAAGTTGGCAGTTCCGTCGACGCGACGCCAGCACCGACGCACGGCCCGGCTCGCCAGATGATCTTCGTCACCTCTACAGTTGCTTCGACACGGCCGACGGTACTCCCAACGGAGAGCGGACATGCGACTTGCCAAGCAGGACAGGACGAAGGCGCGGGAAGACCTCGCCCAGGACCGGGAGCGGGCCGACCGGTTGCCCGACCTCCTGAGGAGGGTGGCCGAGGCGGAGCAGGCCCTGGACCGCGCACGTGAGCAGGGAGCCCCGGTCGAGGAGCTCCACGAACTCGGCCTGGAACTGGACGCGGCCCTCACCGAGGCGACCCGCGCCGCCTACGCCCGGGAGCGGGTCCTGATCGGGGTCAAGGGGTACGCCGACCGCCTCCAGCGCCGCAAGCGACTGGCCCGGCCGGAGATCAAGCAGGCCACCCAGGTCGCCGAGCAGCTGCTCACCGCCCGGGAGGCCCACCGGCTGCACGGTATCCAGACGGTGCCCCGGTCGCCGGCGGTCTGACCCTTCAGGACACCGCCTTCGGTACAGCGGCCCCACGGCTCACCCCGTGGGGCCTCGCCGTGCCGGTTCCGTACCCGTCCCCGGGGGTTGGTGGCGGGCGACGGGTGTGGGGGTGCGCGCGGAGCGTGTCCGTTGAGGGTTGGTGGCGGGCGACGGGTGTGGGGGTGCGCGCGGAGTGCGTCCGTTGAGGGTTGGTGGCGGGCGACGGGTGGGCATAGGTTTGGAGGGCGTCCGAGCCCGCCTCGGATGCGGATTCGGCAAGTCACGTGGGGAGCGAAGAAGGACATGGCGGATTTCATCCGCATTGATCCAACGTCGAAGGTACCGCCCTACGAACAGATCAGGGCCCTCGTTGCGATCGCGGCGGCCAACGGAGAGCTACCGGTCGGCTACCGGTTGCCCACCGTCCGCGCGCTGGCGGGACAGCTCTCGGTCGCGGTGAACACCGTCGCCCGCGCCTACCGGGAACTCGAACAGGCCGGGGTGGTGGAGACCCGGGGCCGGTCCGGGACCTTCGTGGCCGCCGCCGGCGACGACCAGCGCGCCGAGGCCCTCGCCGCGGCCAGGGCCTACGCCGAGGTCATCACCCGGGTCGGGCTGGAGCACGACGAGGCCGTCGAGATCCTGCGCGCCGCCCTGGAGGGCTGAGCGCCCGGGACGGCCCGATCCGCGGACCGGGGCTGTGACGACGCGGCCGGGGCCTGCGCGGTTCCACCCCCGGACGGTGATGACCGTAACCGGACGAAACCCTGCATGCCCCTCCTGTGCGGCGATGTCGGCAGCTATCGTCGAGGTGCGCCGCCTCCCCCTGGGCGGCGCTGAACCACAACCCCCAAGGAGACGCCGATGAGCAGGAGATCTGGCGGCGGACGGTCATCAGGCGGACGCTCGGGCGGTGGGCGTTCCGGCGGCTCCGGCGGCAGCTCGCGCGGCGGTGCTTCGCGGCGCGGTGGCGGCTTCAACTCCCGCAGCAGCAGCGGTGGTGCCGGGCGTTCGGGTGGCGGCTTCAAGTCCCGTAGCAGCAGCGGCGGTGCCGCACGCTCCGGTGGCGGCTTCAAGTCCCGCAGCAGCTCCGCGCGTCCCGCCCGTACCCCGAGGCCCGCGCGCGCCTCACGCGCCAACCGGTCCAACCCCGGGCCCGCGGCGGCCCCCGGCTACAACACGCGCCCCCGCAACCGCTGGTACTCCGGCAGGAACCGGCACCACTACAACGACGGTCCGGGTTTCGCCCCGCGCGGCGGCGGTGTCGCCGGTGCGGTGGGATGTCTGGCCGTCGTCGTCGCCCTGTTGGTCGTCGTGGTGGTCATCGCCCTGCTGCTCTGACCCCGCGACCGGCACGACCCCGCGGTTCCCGCTCGCGACCGCGTGATCCCCCTGAGAGAACCACGAGAAGGAAACGAGCACACCTGATGTCCCACCCCCGAACCCTCGCCCTGGCCGCTGCCGCCCTGGCCGTCCCCTTGGCGCTCACCGCCTGTTCCGGGAACCGGGCCGACATCGACGCGGCATGCGGTGACATCCAGAGCCGGATGAGCGCGGTCGACCTGGCTGCCCAGGGCATCGAGCAGGACATCCTGGTCGACGACATCCCCTACCAGGACCAGTACTACACCGAGCTCGAAGAGCACCTGTTCGATGTCGAGTTCCTGGAGGAGGCGGCCCGGGGCTCGGTCCAGCGCGACGCGACCGAGCGGGCCGACGCCGTCAACGAGGTCCTGATCCAGCTGGACGAAGGCACCCACGACGGCCTCGCGGACGCCTTGGACTGGGAGGCCGAGACCCAGGACCTCATCCTGGAGGCCTGCGGGTACTGACGCGGCCCGAGGGGACGCGAACGCCGACGGGGCGGGGACCGACACGGTCCCCGCCCCCGTTCGCGTTCGCGGAGCGGCCCGCGCGGCCGGTCTCAGTTGCGCATCCCGGCCACGGAGATCAGGTAGAAGGCGATCAGGCCCACCCACACGACGGCGATCCCGGCGACACCGACCATTCCCGCGGAGATGGCGGTCGCGGGGATGCTGACGCCCAGACACACCAGGGACAGAACCATCCGCACGGTGTTGGAGGCCACGCCCTTGCGGCTCTCGGTGGCGCCCACCTGGCGGGCCACGTGGTGCTTGACGCGCTCCTCGATGGTGTCGTCCACCCGCTCGACGAGTGAGGCGGCCACCGCTTCGTCGTACTCGGGGCCCAACTCGCGGCTCGCGCGCAGCGCCGCGGCGACCTCTTCCCGGTGCCGCTGAGGGTTGTCAGTCATCTGCCCATGCTCCCACCGCGAGCGGTCCGGGGACAGTCGGTGGCGGGGATACCAGGGGAAGGCCGGGGTTGTCCCTGGGGTTGTCCCTGCCCCGGAACAGCCGTGGAGCCGTTCCCTCGAAGGGAACGGCTCCACGGCTTGTCCTCGCCGACCGGGCCGGTCGGCCTAGCTGGCGAAGTCCAGCAGCTGCTGGGCCCGGCTGGGGTGGCGCAGCTTGGACAGGGACTGCTTCTCCAGCTGACGGATCCGCTCCCGGGTCAGCCCCAGGTGCTTGCCGATCTCGTCGAGGGTGCGGGGTCGGCCGTCCATCAGCCCGAACCGCAGGGACATGATGGTCGCCTCGCGCGGCTCCAGGTCCGAGAGCGCGTTGCGCAGCTGGTCGGCCATGAGCTGGCGGTCGACCACCTCGGAGGCCTCCGAGGCGTCCACGTCCTCGATCAGGTCGCCGATGCGGGTCTCGCCGTCCTCACCGATGGTGGAGTCGAGGCTGATCGGCTGGCGGGTGACCCGCAGCAGCTCCTCGATCTGGGCCGGAGTCTTGTCCAGCTCCAGGCCCAGCTCCTCCGGCGTGGGCTCACGGCCCAGCGCCTGGTGCATGTCCCGCTCCAGCCGGCTCACCTTGCTGAGCAGCTCCAGGACGTGCACGGGCAGGCGGATGGTGCGCGCGGAGTCGGCGAACCCGCGCTGGATGGCCTGGCGGATCCACCACATGGCGTAGGTGGAGAACTTGAAGCCCTTGGTGTAGTCGAACTTCTCCACGGCGCGGATGAGGCCGAGGTTGCCCTCCTGGACCACGTCCAGCAGCGACATCCCCCGGTCGCTGTACTTCTTGGCGACGGAGACCACCAGCCGGAGGTTGGCCTCGAGCATGTGGGACTTGGCCTTGCGGCCGTCCTCGGCCACCCACTCGAGCTCCTCGCGCTCGACGTCGGCCATCTCGGCCTTCTCGTCGATCTCGCCGTGCAGCCCGAGCCGGTACTCGGCGTAGAGCCCGGCCTCGACCCGCTTGGCCAGGTCCACCTCCTGCTCGGCGGTGAGCAGCTGACGCCGCCCGATCGCCTTGAGGTAGGTGTGGACCGAGTCGCCCATGGCGGGTGACTGGTCGTCGAGGTCGGCCTCACCGGTCTCCGGATCGGTGGTGGCCTGGGTGGTCTCGGTCTTCTTGGTGCGTCGCGTGGTGCGGGCCGTTCTCCGGGTGGAGGGGCCCTTGCGCGCTGCGACCTTGCCGGATGCGGCCTTGGGAGCCTCGTCGGTGTCGGGCACCGTCGCGATGAGAGTGTTTTCCAGCACGTCGTCCTCGGCGTCAGGGTCGGCCACCATCGCGGAGTCCTCGCCCCCGTTGGCGAGTCGGACCCCGTTCTCGGTGAGTTCACGCAGGATGGAGCGGCCGTCACTGGAGGTGACTCCGGCCGCGGAGAAAGCGGTACGTAGTTCTGAGAGGGACAGGTGTCCCTGAGCGCGCCCCTGGGCGATCAGGTCGGTCAGAGCCGCGTGGGCGGCGCGGCCCTCGGGCGGAGCGTTGCCACCGGGGGCTTCGGCCTCGGGGCTCGAAGCGGCTAGGGCAGTGCTCGTCATGTGGGCACCTCCCTCCCTTCCAGGACGTGTGGCACGTGGCGGAGGGTTCCCGCCGACTGGACGCGCCAATATGTCCAACGTGTCGGCGAGTCAAATGTTCCCTGTCTCGATTGGATATCGGAGAGGGTGGCATAGATCACTGTGCCATGAGTGGCGGGATGCGGACCCATGCGGGTAAAGGAACGCGCTTGGCTTCGGAGCTCGGACCGCAGCGCGACAGGCGTTCCGGGCGTGGGGGAGGACGCAGGGGAGCGGACGAGTTGACCGATGGCTGCCGCCAACCGCGGACCTCCTTGGGAGAGGGGCCGAAGAAACCGGATACACAAGTAGACGCCAGGGAGCTTTCGGAAGTTCCCCGCCTTCCGGACAAGATCTCCCCGGGGCCAGGGTCCCACGTGTACGGACCACACCGGTAAACGCCGCTTTGTGCCAGGTGAACGGGGTGCCCCGGGGGTCCTTCAGGAGGCGGGCCGGCGGAGCGAGACCAGGTCGGGTTTGCCCGAGGCCAGCATCGGCAGGGCGGCGCGCAGGTCCAGTTCCCTGGGGGCGGCGTAGGCGGGAAGCCGCTCGCGGACCCAGGCGCGCAACCCCTCCAGTGTCGGAGGCCGCTCCGGGTCGGCGGGCACCACGACCGCGCTCACCCGCTCGCCCCACTCGGGGTCGGGGCGGCCCACCACGACGGACTCGGCCACGTCCGGGTGCGCGGCCAGGACCGCGTTGACCTGGCCGGGGACCACCTTGTGGCCACCGGTGTTGACCACCTCGTCCATCCGGCCCAGGACGTGCAGGCGGCCGTCGGGGTCCAGGCGTCCGAGGTCGTTGGTGTGCAGCCACCGGCGTCCGGCACCGTCGACCGCCAGGCCCGCCTCGTCGGCGCTCGTGGCCAGGGCGTCCTCCGGCGCGCTGCCCGGCGGCAGGCGGTAGCCGGTGAGCAGGCCCGGGCCGCCGAGCAGGACACGACCCGGAGCACCGCTCTCGGGGGCGGCGATCCTGACCCGGGTCCCGTCCAGGGGAACGCCGTCGTAGACGCACCCGCCGCAGGTCTCGCTCATGCCGTAGGTGGTCACCACACGCCCGCCCGCCGCACGGGCGGCGTCCAACAGCGAGGGTTCGGCGGCCGCCCCGCCCAGCAGGACCGTGCCGAACACCGACAGGTCGGCACCGGCGGCCAGCAGGCGGCGCAGCTGGGTGGGGACCAGGGACACGTGCGGGCGCAGCCGCTGAGCCAGCTCCATGACGGCGTCCACGTCGAAGACCGCGTGCACCGCCTCGGTCCCGGTGACGAGGGCGCGCATCATCACCTGGATGCCGGAGATGTGCCCGGCGGGCAGGACGCACAGCCAGCTGTCGCCGGGGACCGCGCCGATCCGGGCCACCGAGGCGCGGGCCGAGGCCAGCAGCGCGGTCGCGGACAGCTCCACGCCCTTGGGTTCGCCGGTCGAACCGGAGGTGGTGACCACCAGCGCCGCGTCGGGCCCCGCCGGGGCGCCTCCGGGCAGGTCGGTGACCCCGTCGGGGGTGCGCAGCGACGCCGGGCGCATCGCCGCCAGGAGCGTGTCCGCGCGGGCGTCGGGGGTGCCGTCGGGGATGGGCAACAGAGCCGGTCCGGTTCCGTCCAACGCCCTGGAGAGGAGCCGGTGCAGGGTGTCCGGGGGCAGACCGCGCACCGCCTGGAGGGCGCGTCCGCCCTCGGGGGAGGGGGCCTGCTCCGAAGAGGGGAGCGGGGACCGGGGTTCGCTTGCTTGTGCCACGGTGTCCCAGCGTACGCCCGGCCGCGGATCGGGCCGTCCGGCGGGGCCGGGTGCCGGGGGCGTGCCTGTCCGTCCCGGCTCGCCTGGCAGAATGCGTAGGGTTGACGCCGCGACGGTCACACACCGTCCGCGTCCACACCGTCCCCATCCCCGTGAGGAGAAGCAGAGCCGTGAGCAGCGTGATCGACTGGCAGCGGTCGGGCGAGTATTCCGACATCATCTACGAGACCGCGGAGGGCATCGCCAAGAT
This sequence comes from Nocardiopsis ganjiahuensis DSM 45031, assembly GCF_000341085.1. GTDB lineage: Bacteria > Actinomycetota > Actinomycetes > Streptosporangiales > Streptosporangiaceae > Nocardiopsis > Nocardiopsis ganjiahuensis. Next base: position 9,085 of record NZ_ANBA01000026.1, read on the forward strand.
CACGATCAACCGCCCGGAGCGGCACAACGCGTTCCGTCCCCAGACGCTCTTCGAGCTCCAGACGGCGTTCAACATCGCCCGGGACGACTCCAGCGTCGGTGTGATCATCTTCACCGGCGCCGGCGACCAGGCGTTCTGCTCCGGCGGCGACCAGAAGATCCGGGGCGACGACGGCTACATCGGCGACGACGCCGTGGCCCAGCAGGGCATCGGCCGCCTCAACGTGCTCGACCTCCAGGTGCAGATCCGCCGTCTGCCCAAGCCCGTGATCTGCATGGTCGCCGGCTGGTCCATCGGCGGCGGCAACGTGCTCCAGGTCTGTTGCGACCTGACCATCGCCGCCGACAACGCCAAGTTCGGGCAGACCGGCCCCCAGGTCGGCTCCTTCGACGGCGGTTACGGCTCCTGGCTGCTGGCCGAGACCGTGGGCCTGAAGAAGGCCCGCGAGATCTGGTACCTGTGCCGCCAGTACAGCGCCCAGGAGGCGCTGGACATGGGCATGGTCAACACCGTCGTGCCGCTGGCGGACCTGGAGAAGGAGACCGTCCAGTGGGCCCGCGAGATGCTGGAGAAGTCCCCGCTGGCGCTGCGCATGCTCAAGGGCGCCATCAACGCCGTGAGCGACGGCGCCGCCGGGATGCAGCAGTTCGCCGGTGACGCCACGATGCTCTACTACATGAGCGAAGAGGCCCAGGAGGGCCGGGACGCCTTCAAGGAGAAGCGCCGTCCGGACTTCGACAAGTTCCCGCGCCGCCCGTGACCGCGGCCTCGGACACCGACCCGGCGGGGACCACCGCCGGGGGGCGGGCCTTCGCGATCGGCCTGCGCAACCGCTTCCGGGGCATCACGGTCCGTGAGGGAATGCTGGTGCGCGGCCCGGTCGGCTGGGGCGAGTTCTCGCCCTTCGCCGAGTACGGGCCGCGCGAAGCCTCCCGCTGGTGGGCCGCCTGTCACGAGGCGGCCCACCGGGGCTGGCCCGAACCGCTGCGCGACCGGGTACCGGTCAACGTCACCGTGCCCGCCGTGGGCCCCGAACGCGCCGCGGAGATCGTGGCCGCGGGCGGGTGTACCACGGCCAAGGTCAAGGTGGCGGAGAAGGGCCAGGACTGGCGTGAGGACGTGGCCCGGGTCGAGGCCGTGCGCGCCGCGATCGGCCCCTCCGGCCGGGTGCGGGTGGACGCCAACGGCGCCTGGGACGTGGACACCGCCGTGCGGATGACCCGCGAGCTGGACCGCTTCGACCTGGAGTACGTGGAGCAGCCCTCCGCGACCCTGGACGAGCTGGCCGCGGTCCGCCGCCGGGTGGACGTGCCGGTCGCCGCCGACGAGTCCGTCCGCCGCGCGGAGGACCCGCTGCGGGTGCGCGCCGCCGGCGCCGCGGACATCGTGGTGCTCAAGGTGCAGCCCCTGGGCGGGGTGCGCGCCGCGCTGCGGGTGGCCGAGGCCTGCGGTCTGCCCGTGGTGGTCTCCAGCGCCGTGGAGACGTCGGTGGGCCTGGCCGCGGGGGTGGCTCTGGCAGCCGCCCTGCCCGAGCTCCCGTACGCCTGCGGGCTGGCGACCATGCAGATGCTGACCGCCGACGTCACCGCCGTTCCGCTCCTGCCCGAGGACGGTTTCCTGCCCGTCCGCCCGGCGGTCGTGGACGAGGAGGCGCTGAAGGCGGTCGAGACCGACCCCGCCGACTGGCGTGCCCGAGCCGCGGCCGCCGAGGCCGCGGGTGCGGACGCGGGGCCCGCGGGTACGGACGCCGCGGGTGAGGGGCCGGCGGGTTAAGTACCGGGGCGGCGGACCGGTGGCCCGAATCCGACCCGACCTGCGCCGACGGGCCGGATCACGGTGACCGGCGACACACGGTGGCGGGCGGCTGGGACCGGTGGGCAAGAGATCACAGCCGGGATCGGTCGCCCATCGCCGCCGAACGGGGTTCACTGGAAAAGACCGGGGGTCGTGCGATCGGGTCGGATCGCACAGCGATACTGGTACACACCTTGACGAACGAAAGACTTTGATGAATCCGTCTACCGCCCTGGCGCGGGTCCTCGTCGACGAACTGGCCCGCTGCGGGCTGGCCGAGGCCGTCGTCGCGCCCGGGTCGCGCTCGACCCCACTGGCGCTGGCCCTGGTCGCCCACCCCGGCATCCGGGTCCACGTGCGGGTGGACGAGCGTTCCGCCTCCTTCCTCGCCCTGGGACTGGCCCGCGCCTCGCGCCGGCCGGTGGCGGTGGTGTGCACCTCCGGTACCGCGGCCGCCAACTTCCACCCGGCGGTGATGGAGGCCGACGAGAGCGGTGTCCCGCTGCTGGTGCTCACCGCGGACCGGCCACCGGAGCTGCGCGGTACCGGCGCCAACCAGACGGTGGACCAGATCGGCCTGTACGGCGGTGCCGTGCGCATGTTCGCCGAGGTCGGCACCCCCGACCCCGCACCCGGGATGATCGCGTACTGGCGTTCGCTGTGCTGTCGTGCCTGGGGTTCGGCCGTCGGCGGCCGCCCCGGACCGGTCCACCTCAACGTGGCCTTCCGCGAGCCGCTCACCCCGGACGAGCCCGCGGACACCCCGACCTGGACGGCTCCCCTGGACGGGCGCCCGGACGGAAGACCGTGGGTCTCACGCCCCGGGCCCTTCACCGAACCCGCCCCACTCGTCCTGCCGGACGTGGAGCGCGGCGTCATCGTGTGCGGTGACGGCGACTACGACGCCGTCCCCTTCCTGGCCCTGGCCGAGGTGACCGGCTGGCCCCTGCTGGCCGAGCCCACCTCCAACGCCCGCCGGACCGGCGCGATCTCCACCTACCGCCAGCTGCTGGCCGCACCCGGTTTCGCCGCCGGGCACACCCCCGAGCTGATCGTGAGCGTGGGACGCCCCAACCTCTCCCGCCAGATCCTGGCCTACCTGCGCAGCGCCGAACGCCACGTGGTGGTCACCGCCGGAGCGCTCGGCGACCCCGCGGCGAGCCTGGCCAACGCCTTCTCCGATCCCGCGCGCACCGCCACCGACGTGGTCGCGGCGGTCGCCCCGCCCGCGGGCCTGCCCTGGGACGAGCCGCGCCGCACCGACTGGTCGCACTCCTGGAAACGCGCCGAGGCCGCCGCCCGTGAGGCCCTCGACGGGGTGCTGGACGCCGACGAGGTGCTCTCCGAACCCCGCCTCGCCCGCGACCTGGTCTCCCACGTGTCCACCGGATCGCTGCTGTTCGCCGGTTCGAGCATGCCCATCCGCGACCTCGACGCCACGATGCGCGCGCGCTGCGGTGTGCGCCTGGTCGGCAACCGCGGGGTGAGCGGGATCGACGGCACCGTGTCCACGGCCATCGGTGCCGCCCTGGCCCACCAGGCCGAGGGCCAGGGCCAGGCCTACGCCCTGCTGGGCGACCTGGCGATGCTGCACGACCAGAACGGCCTGATCATCGGCCCCGGCGAGCCCCGCCCCGACCTGGCGATCGTCGTGGTCAACAACGACGGCGGGGGGATCTTCTCCGGCCTGGAACAGGCGGGACACCCCGACTTCGAGAGGGTGTTCGGCACGCCGCACGGCATCTCCATGGAGAGGGTCGCCGCGGTCGCCGACCTGCCCTACACCCGCGTCGAGTGGGCCACCGACCTGCCCAAGGCCCTCTTGGGAGAAGGCCTGCGCATCGTCGAGGTCTGCACCACCCGTGCGGGCAGCGCGGCCCTGCGCCGGCGCTTGCAGGACGCCGTGGACGCCGCGACGGCCGGGCTGACCTAGCCGGCACGTACGGGGGCTCGTCCGAGGCGGGGACGAGCCCGGCGGCCCGGTCCGCCGCTGGTCCGGTTCACCGGACCAGCGGCAGACGAGCCCGTCGGGCGAAGGTCAGGCGGCAGCTGACGCGGAGCCGTCCAGGACCTCCAGCAGCACGTCGACGTAGTCGGTGATGACGCCGTCCACACCCCGGTCGATCGCCCGCTGCATGTCCTCGGGGGTGTTGACCGTGTAGGTGTGCACCTCCATGCCCGCGTCGTGCACGGCCCGGACGTAGGCCTCGTCGATCTGGTTGTGGTTCGGGTTGACCTGGTCGGCCCAGGAGTAGTCCTCGAGCTGGTCCACGGGCACGCGCCCCAACAGCCCGTGCGGGACGTGGTCCGGGTAGAGCGCGCGTGACTTCTCCACGACCTCCCAGTTGAAGTCCTGGATCGCCAGGCGGTCGTAGCCGGGCTTTCCGGGCAGCGACCCCGGCGAGAGGAACCACGGGTTGTCGTGGAGGACCTCGGCGATGTCCTCCTCGATGCCGGGGTGGTTGCTGGAGGCCTTGATCTCCAGGAGGAAGCCGAGCTTCAGCTTCTTCATGAGGTCCAGCCCCTCCTGCAGGGTGGGCACCGGCTCCCCCTCGAACTCCTCACCGAACCAGGAGCCGGCGTCGAGCCTGCTGATCTCCTCCATGGTGAAGTCGCCGACGGCGTAGGAGTCCCGGTCCGGGTAGACCTCCTCGACGTCGGTGGTCCGCGTCAGGTTCGCGTCGTGCATGAAGACGAGCACACCGTCCGCGGTGCGCTGCACGTCGGTCTCGACGGTGCTCGCGCCGAGTTCCGCGGCCACCTCGATGGCCGCGAGGGTGTTCTCCGGCGCGTAACCGGACGCTCCGCGGTGGGCGATGTCGAGGACCTCCGGGCCGTGCGGCGGACCGGCGGTCGCCGACCCCGACTCGTGGGGCGCGGTGTCGGCGCTCGCCGCACCCGCGAAACCGAGAACGGCCATCGCGGAGCTGGCCGCGAAGACCGCTACGCAGCGCACCGCGGTTCGGTGGAGCGCGTCGCTGCCGGGACGGGGGTATCCAGGAAAGATCTGGGGGAAACCTGACACAGTGCTCCTCTGATGAGGGCGGAACCGGATGATCCGATGACTGTCGCCCGGATTCACCTTCGCCGCCTATCCCGATTTCTTTCGTCCGGGCGATCCGTCAAGCAGTGAACAGCCCGGACGCGATAGGAGATCCCCCGAGTCTTCGCACATCAACACCCGGAGGACACCCCCTCACCGTTCCGCCGTCGATTGACACAGGCGTGTCCTGTGAACGAACTCCGCCTGGAGGCACGAAGAACGCCTGGTCGCCCCGGCTCTCGGCCGCTCCTGCGCGCGGGGCCTCCACGGGCCGGGCGGTGACGGTGGCCGGGACCGGCCAGAAGGCCTTCACCCGCGGGAGAAGGCTCCGGCCCCGGGCGGTCCCGTGCGTAGCCCTCAGAACTGCCCTGACTCTTCGCAGGCGACGGTCGACTGCCCCGGGCCGGTCACGGCGTACCGGGCGGCGAAGGTGCGGACGGCCTCGTCGACCACCTGTGCGACGCGTTCGGCGCTCACCTCCCAGCCCGGTACCAGGAGCGCCGGCCAGAAGACGTAGTTGGAGATCATGCCCAGGAACTGGGTGGCTGCGAGGTCCACGTCCTCGATCCGCACCGTTCCCGCCTCGTGCTCGGCCAGCAGGTAGCCGCGTACGGACTCGAAGTAGGGCATCTTCCCGTGCGAGAACTGCGCGTTGGCGAGTTCGGGAAATCGCGGCAGTTCGGCGATGACGATGCGGAACAGGTCGGTCATCCGGGTGCGGCCCAGCAGCTCGGCGTAGCGGCGACCGATGGTGCTGAGCCCGTCGACGATGTCGCCTGTGGGCGGAGGCTCCTCCTCGTCCCCGGTCGACCAGGACTCGGTGACCATGGCGTCGAACAGGGCAGCCTTGCTCGGAAACTGCTTGAACAAGGTGGCCCGCGAAACCCCCGAACGCTCTGCGATCCGCGCCAGTGTCGTCCGGTCGTAGCCCAGTTCGAGGAAGAGTGCGGTCGCGGCCGTCAAGATCAGCGCACGCTTCTCCTGGGCGATGCGCTGGTGATACGTCGTCACGGCTCTGCTCATGGGTCGAGTATACGAGGTGAGTGGCTTGACTCACCGTTGTTGCCCGCCTAGTGTCAGGCAGCGGTGAGTCACTCAGCTCACCACTGGTCGGCCGTTCATCACCGATGATCCCGGTCAGTCAGCCACGTACCGAAGGAACATCTGATGCGCCGCTTCGACGAACAGACCGTGCTCGTGACCGGCGGGGCCGGTGGCCAGGGATCGAGCCACGTACGCGCGTTTCACGCGGAGGGAGCGAACGTGGTGATCGGCGGCATCGACGCCGAACGCGGCGCCGCTCTCGCCGGCGAACTCGGGACCCGCGCCCGCTTCACCCACCTCGACGTCACCGACGAGAGCTCGTGGTCCGCCGCTGTGCTGACCGCCGAGAGCGCCTTCGGCGCCCTGAACGTGCTCGTCAACAACGCGGGCGTCCAGAACCCGCCGGCTCCGATCGAGAAGACGGACCAGGCCACGTGGTCGCGCATCCTCGACGTCAACCTCACCGGGACCTTCCTCGGCATCAAGGCCGCCGCTCCCGCTCTGCGCCGTGCGGGAGGGGGAACCATCGTCAACATCGCCTCGACGATGGGCCTGGGCGGAACGGCGCACTACGCGCCCTACGTCGCCGGCAAGTGGGCCGTGCGAGGTCTCACCCGAACGGCAGCGCTCGAGCTCGGCCGGGACCGCATCCGCGTGAACACCATCCACCCCGGCGTGATCGCGACCCCCTTCATCCAGGAACCGGCGGCCGGCGCCACCGCGGCCATCGCCGACTTCTACTCACCCGAGCCGTTCGCCATCCCCCGACTCGGGGAGCCGACCGACGTCACCCGGCTTCTGCTGTTCCTCACGTCGTCGGACGCGTCGTTCATCACGGGCTCGGAGTACGTCATCGACGGTGGGCTCCTCCTCGGGCCCGCCCTTCAGGCCGAGGCCGCATGAGCGGTCCGGACACGATCGGACGGCACGACTCCGTGCGGATCCGCCTGCACGGGCCGCGCCGGTCACCGCCCCAGCCGAACGTCAGGCCGTGCCCAGGGGGTGAAATGCTCAATCGTCCAGGTCGACCGCGGTGTGGTTTCCCACCGCGTCGGGGAACTCCGCCCGGTCGGGTTCGGCGTCTTCGGGAATGTCGACCGCTGCGTGATAGACGGCCGAGGCATCGGGGTTGATGTCCAAGACGACTTCGCCGGTTTCCTCGTAGGACAAAGCGGTTCCGATGCCGTAGTCCTCCGAATAGGAACTTCCCTCGTCGGTGCGGACCCGGACCGTCTGGTACCAGCCCTGCGGATCGTCACCGATGTTGGTGACGGTGTACTTCACGATCGCCCACTTCCCCTCGGGGGAGTGGCTCTGATTGAAGATGTTGTCCTGGATGGGGTCCGTGGACACCCTCACCTCGTCCACGGTCACGGAGAACTCGTCGACCTCGAAGGAATCACCGATCCCGAGGGTGCCCTCCGGTTCCTCTTCGTCCTCAGCCGGCTGGGACTGGGGCTCCCTGGGCGGCGAAGACGGCGAGGGCGACTGTTCCTGAACGGCGGAGGACGCCGTCTGCTCGGAATCGGAGCCGGGATCGTCTTCCGAGGGGGTGGCGATCACCACCGCGATGGCTACGAGGAGCACGACGATGGTGGTTCCGCCGACACCGAGGAAGATCTTGCGCCCTGTCGAGAGCCCTGAGGGAATGGGCTGGGGGTGGGGGTACATCGTGGGCTCCTCGAGGGATACGTGGGACCGGGGCGGAGCACGTGCCCGGCGCTCCGCCCCCTCCTGAACAGGTGAGAGGAAGTGCGGACGACGTGGAGGCGCGTCGGCACCCGTGCTCGCATTCGACTGGGGGTCCACGCGTTCACCGGACATGAGCGAGGCTCCGTCGACCATCGCGTGGCTGATCTCGAAGTCAGCGGGTACATCGTAGGCCAGGGCGCCGCTCAGAGTCCCCCCGGGTCCGCGCTGTCCAGGACATCGGTACCGGAGGCCGTCGTCACCGAGGACCCCGTCTCCGGCGGTCCGCTGGTCGTCCCCGTCGGCCGCGCCGCCCGCTGAGTCCGCGCGGGCGGACGGGGCCCTGAGACCGGGGACGCGGGGAGAGGGCTCGACGAGCACACGTCAAAGCGGAGCCGGTCCGGGCGAGGCTTGTGGACGCGGGGGAGCGGGTGAGCGAGGATCACCACAAGGTCCAGCGGTGAGTGTGCGTACAGCTGCCCAGAGTGATGCGTCCCAGGCGTGTAGAGGGAGTTGTAGGTGCGTTCACCCGGGTTTCACCACCGCGTGTGAAACCTCGGCCAAGGTCGTGAGCGACCAGGCAGGACCTCCTGCACGACCGCCTCCGTACCCCTGAGCGGAGCCCCGCAGCTCATCTCGGGGAGCGTGAGCGGTCACCATCCCCAAGGAGAAACGCGTGCCCGAATCCGCGACCCCGCGCCGCCGGCTTCCCCTCCTCGACCTCGTGGGCGGTGGCAGGTCCCGCGCGACGTGCCACTACCGCTGCGGCGACGCCTGCTTCCAGCCCGCGCCCAACACCAGCTCCAACTCCTACTTCGGCGACATCTTCCAGGGGGTCCTCTCCCGCCGGTCCGCGCTGCGCGCCGGAGCGGTGACCGCCGGAGCCGGAGCCTTCGGCCTGGCCGCGCTCTCTCCGGCCGCGGCCGACCGCGGTCCCGACCGCCCGCACCCCTCTCCCCGCCTCACGTTCAAGAGCGTGCTGCCCAACAACGACGACGCCCTCACCATCCCCAAGCACTACGAGCAGCACGTCATCATCCGTTGGGGCGACCCCGTCCTGCCCGGTGCCCCCGAGTTCGACGTCAACGCCCAGACCGCCGAGGCCCAGGCCCAGCAGTTCGGTTACAACTGCGACTACGTCGGTTTCCACCAGCTCGACGACGACCACGGCCTGCTCTGGGTGAACCACGAGTACACCAACGAGAACATCATGTTCGCCGGCTGGGACGGCGGAGCCAACGCCGACCCCGAGCAGACCCGTGTCGCCATGGCCGCCCACGGCGGCTCCCTGGTCGAGCTCGAGCGCGTCGGCCGCACCGGCCAGTGGAAGCTGTCGCAGGGCGAGCGCTCCTTCAACCGGCGCATCCACACCGCCACCCCGTTCGTCCTCTCGGGCCCCGCGGCGGGCAGCGACCTGCTCAAGACCGAGGCCGACCCCACGGGCACCGAGGTCCTGGGCATGCTCAACAACTGCGCGGGCGGCATGACCCCCTGGGGCACCTTCCTCAGCGGCGAGGAGAACTTCAACCAGTACTTCGGCAACGCGCCCGGCACCCCCGAGACCAACCGCTACGGTCTGGGCACCGGCCCCTCCAGCCGCCGCTGGGACCTGGTCGACGAGCGCTTCGACCTGTCCAAGCACCCCAACGAGGCCAACCGGTTCGGCTACGTCGTCGAGATCGACCCCCTGGACCCCCAGGCCAAGCCGGTCAAGCGCACCATGCTGGGCCGCTTCAAGCACGAGGGCGCCAACACCATCCTGGCCGCCGACGGCCGGGTCGTGGTCTACCTGGGCGATGACGAGCGCTTCGACTACATGTACAAGTTCGTCAGCGACGATCGGTACGTCGAGGGATCGCGCCGCCACAACATGACGCTGCTGGACTCGGGCACGCTCTACGTCGCCAAGCTCACCGGCAACAGCCCGGCCGAGGAGATCGACGGCTCCGGCACCCTGCCCTCCGACGGCGAGTTCGACGGCACCGGTGAGTGGATCGCCCTGTGCGACTCCACCCGGAGCTTCGTCGAAGGGTTCAGCGTCGAGGAGGTGCTGGTCCACACCCGGCTGGCGGCCGACGCCGCCGGCGCCACCAAGATGGACCGCCCCGAGGACTTCGAGCCCAGCCCGGTCACCGGCAAGGTCTACTGCGCCCTGACCAACAACTCCGCCCGCGAGCCCGGCCAGGCCGACGAGCCCAACCCGCGCGGCCCCAACCGCTACGGCCACATCCTGGAGATCATCGAGGACGGCGACGACAACGCCGCCACGACCTTCGGCTGGAACGTGCCGCTGGTGTGCGGAGACCCCGAGGACGACGACACCTACTACGCGGGCTTCGACAAGTCCAAGGTGATGCCGATCTCGGCGCCGGACAACCTGGCCTTCGACAAGCACGGCAACCTGTGGATCTCCACCGACGGCCAGCCCGGCTCGTTGGGCACGGCCGACGCCCTGCACGTGATGCCGGTCGAGGGCCGCTTCCGCGGTGAGCTCAAGACCTTCGCCACGGTGCCGGTGCGCGCAGAGGCCTGCGGCCCCTTCATCAGCAAGGACAACAAGACCGTCTTCCTCGCGCCGCAGCACCCGGGCGACAACGGCACCTTCGAGTCGCCGACCAGCACCTGGCCCGACGGCGACTTCCCCCGCCCGTCCGTGGCCTGCATCTGGCACCAGGCCGGCCGCGACGTCGGCCAGTAACCGGCCCCGCCGGGCCCCTGCGGCCCGGTACCGACCACCGGCCCCGGTCCTCTCCGTCGTGGGGGAGGGACCGGGGCCGGTTCACTTTCCGGGTCCGGGACGAGCTCGTCCCCGGTGCGGCCTACGGCGCGCGACCTGCTCCAGGAGCCGGACCGGCGGGATGCGGGCCCGGCGGGATACACGCCCGGCCCCGCGTTCGACGGCCGGTCAGAGCACCCGCTCGAAGCACAGGGAGCCGGGATCGTCCGCGTAGGCGCCGAAAGCGGGGATGGGCGTGTATCCCGCCTTCGTGTAGAAGCGCACCGCGTCCGGCTGGCGGTTTCCGGTCTCCAACCTCAGCGCCTTCCAGTCCTGGCCGCGGGCCCACTCCTCCAGCGCCTGGAGCAGTACCGCGGCCGCACCCGAGCCGCGGCTGTCCGGCAGCACGTACATGCGCTTGACCTCGCCGAACCCCTCACCCAGGTCGCGCAGGCCGCCGCAGCCCACGGCCGTTCCGCCTTCGTCGCGCACCACCGCGAACACCGCGATGTCGCCGGCGGAGGGCGGGGTGCCGGGTTCGGAGTCGGGGGTGCCGTAGCGTTCGGCGATCTCCCGCCGCTGGCCGGCGCGCAGTTCGGTGGCGTCGGGGTCGTCCCAGGGGACCAGGTCAACGTTCATGGGCACGAGAATGCCGCAGCGATGTTTCCGGGATGTGAAATGTCGCGCTCACTCTTCTGGATCGGTGAGGGCCTCGCGCATCACACGGAACTTGGACTCGGCCTCGGCGACCTCCGAGGCGGGGTCCGAACCGGCCACGATCCCGCAGCCCGCGTACAGCCGCGCGCGCGAACCGTCCACGTGGGCGCAGCGCAGCGCGATCCCCCACTCGGCGTTGCCCGCGCCGTCCAGCCAGCCGACCGGCCCGGCGTATCCGCCCCGGTCCATGCCCTCGACCTCGGCGATGAGCCGCATCGCCGTCTCGGTGGGGGTCCCGCCCACGGCGGCCGTGGGGTGCAGGGCGGCCACCGCGTCCAGCGCGGACACCCCGGGGGCGAGCCGGGCATGGGCGCGGGTGGCCAGGTGCTGGACGTTGGCGAGCTTGAGCAGGTGCGGCCAGGCGGGGACGACGAGCTCGTCGGCGAGCGGCTCCAACGCGCTGCGAAGCGAGTCCACCGCCAGCCCGTGCTCCTCGATGTCCTTGGCCGAGGCCAGCATCTCCTGGCCCAGCCGGTGGTCGGACTCGGCGTCCTCGCCCCGGGGGCGGGTCCCGGCCAGCACCAGCGAGGTCAGCTGGTCGCCCTCGCGGCGCAGCAGGAGTTCGGGGGTGGCCCCGACCATCCCGCCGACGGAGAAGGTGAAACAGGCGGGGAAGCGGGTGCGCAGCCGCTCCAGCAGGACGCGCACGTCGATGGGGGAGTGCGCGTCGGCGAAGGAGTCCCGGGCCAGTACGGCCTTCTCCAGTCCACCGGAGCGGATGCGCTCGACGCTCCCGGCCACCGCGCCCATCCACTCCTCACGGGTCAGCGACCCGGGCCGCCACTCCACGGGGCCGACCGGGCGGGGCGCGGACCGCGGGCGCAGCAGCTCCTCGGGGTGCGCCCCGGGTTCGTCGGTGATGGTCGTCAGCCAGGCCCGGCCCTCGCGGCGACCCACGACCACACGGGGGACGATCAGCGCCGAGCCGTGCGATGTGGGCGTGAAGGTGAACGTGCCGAAGGTGATCAGGCCGGTTCCGGGCAGGTCGACCTCGTCCTCGACCTCGGTGTTCTCCAGCAGGCCGTTCAGCCACTGGGCCGCCTCGGTGAACCGGGTGGTGTCGGTGGGCGGGGTGCCCTCCGGTTGCGCTCGGGGCTCCAGGCGGGCGGCCTCACCCCAGCCGACGACGCCGTCGTCTCCGGTCAGCCAGGCCAGGGGGGCGCCGGAGGGCAGGCGCCGGACGAGACTGTCGGCGCGGTCACGCAGGGAGACGGTGCGGACGAACAGTTTTCCGGCGCGCGGCGACTGAGGATTCTGAGAGTTCGGCACGGCGTTCACAGATCCTGATTCTAGGACGTGGCCTCGGAACCCGTGTCCTGGTTCGGCCTGTTCCGACCCGTTGGGGGCGGTCCGGTCACTCTCCGTTCCCGGAACGGTTCGTGTGCGGTAGGGGGACCTTTGCCCCGGAACGGGTGTAGGGGGTCCGCAACCCCTGCTGTGCGGTGCTTCGTTGACCTGCGAAAAGATTCCCGTCCGCCACATTGTGCGACGTTGTCCACACATTGGCTGAATCGTGTCTGAAAATTGACATCTTGCTCTACTCTGGGTCGCGGCGCGGCGCCAGGGGGACGGCGGTGCGCGAACTTCCCGGAGGAGAACCTGTTGATGCGTTCGATGGCACGGGCCGTGACCACGCCGCGCGCCGGAGCACGGTGGGCGGTGGCCGCCGCCGCGACCACGGTGCTGTTGGCCGGCTGCTCCGCGAAGGAGGACGACTCCGGGACCGACGCCCCCGCCCCCGGCGGTGAGGGCCTGGCCGCTCCCGCCCAGTGCGGCGCCGACGGGGACAAGCGCCAGATGCGCGGCGCCTGGCTCACCACGGTCCGCAACATCGACTGGCCCTCCGAGCCGGGACTGTCCGCCGACGAGCAGAAGGCCGAGCTCGACGAGTGGCTCGACGAGTCCGTCGACATGGGACTCAACGCCGTCTTCCTGCACGCCCGGCCCACAGCCGACGCCGTCTACGACTCCGACCTGGAGCCCTGGGCCCGCTACCTCACCGGCGAGCAGGGCGGGGATCCCGGCTACGACCCGCTGGAGTACGCGGTCGAGGAGGCGCACGAGCGCGGCCTGGAGCTGCACGCCTGGTTCAACCCGTACCGGGTGGGCCTGCAGGACCCGGACGTCGAGAACCTCGTCGACAGTCACCCCGTCAAGCAGAACCCGGACTGGCTGGTCGACTTCGGCAAGGAGGCCTACGTCGACCCCGGCAACCCCGAGGTCCGCGAGTGGGTCACTTCCGTCATCATGGACGTGGTCGAGCGCTACGACATCGACGGCATGCACTTCGACGACTTCTTCTACCCGTACCCGCAGGACGGCGCCACCTTCGACGACGACGCCAGCTGGGAGGAGTACGGCGGCGGTTTCGACGACCGCGGCGACTGGCGGCGCGACAACGTCGACCAGCTCATGCGCGACGTGCACGGCCGGATCCAGGAGACCAAGCCCTGGGTGAGCTTCGGCGTCTCCCCGTTCGGAATCTGGCGCAACGACTCCACCGACCCCAGCGGTTCGCCCAGTTCGGGCCTGCAGTCCTACGACGCCCAGTACGCGGACACCCGCACCTGGATCGAGGAGGGCACCGTCGACTACGTCGCTCCCCAGCTGTACTGGGAGCGGGGCTTCTCCACCGCCGACTACGAGGCCCTGACCGACTGGTGGGCCGACGAGGTCGAGGGCACCGGCGTCGACCTGTACGTGGGCCAGGGCGCGTACCGCCTCGGTGAGAGCGGCTGGACCGGCGACGACGCGCTGAGCAACCAGCTCGACTACTCGGGAGAGCTCGACCAGGTCGCCGGGGACATCTACTTCTCCATCAAGAGCATGCGGGACAACCCCGACGCGGTCGACCACCTGCTCGACACCCATTACACCCGGCCCGCGCTGCCCCCGGTGATCGACTCACCCGAGGGCGAGGGGCCGCTGGTCGGCGCGCCCACCGACGTCTCCGCCCAGACCGAGGACGACGGGGTGGAGGTCGCGTGGCAGGCCATCGAGGACGCCCGCTTCTACGCGGTCTACCGGCTGACGGCCGAGGCCGCCCAGGCCCTGGAGGCCGGTGACGACGAGGCCTACTGCGCCGCGCTGGCCCCGGAGAACCTGGTCGGCATGACCGGAGGCTCCGCCCTGACCGACACCGAGCCCCTCGAGGACGGAGCCGGTTACGTGGTCACCGCCCTGGACGACTACCGGGCCGAGGGGCCGGTCAGCGACATCGCGGACCCGCGCGGCTGACCACCGAAGCGACCCGCAGGCCGGACGGGCCCGCTCCCCACAGGGGGCGGGCCCGTTCTCCGTGTATCCGAAGGGCCGTCCCCCCGACGGGCAACTGGCATATCCACCAAGAATCCCCGTGAAAAGTTACGATGTGCTACCCACATACACGTGACGCCCTTGCATGTGCGAGTAGTAGGTTCTTCCCATGCCGACCTTCCAGATCAGTGAGGCCGCCGACCTGCTCGGCGTCAGCGCCGACACCGTGCGCCGATGGGTCGACTCCGGTCGTCTGGCCGCCTCCCGGGACGCCTCCGGCCGCCGACTCCTCGACGGCGCCGAACTCGCCGCGTTCATGCGCGCCGGGGCCGACGAGGACCCCGGCCGCCGGGTCTCCTCCGCCCGCAACCGCTTCCAGGGACTGGTCACCAACGTGGTCCGCGACCGGGTCATGGCCAGTGTCGAGATCCAGGCCGGGCCGCACCGGGTGGTCTCCCTGATGAGCCGTGAGGCCGCCGACGAGCTCGGCCTGGAGGTCGGGAGCCAGGCCACGGCCGTCGTCAAGTCCACCAACGTCGTGATCGAGACCACCGGAGGACACCATGCGTGACACCGCCCCCCGAGCCGGGCGGGGCCGCGGCCCGGTCACCGTGTTCGCCGCCGCCGCGCTCGCCGTGGGCCTGGCCGCCTGCGGCGCCGGGGACACCTCCTCCGACGGGGACACCGCGGCGCCCGGCGGCGCGCTCAGCGGCGGGCTGACCGTGTTCGCCGCGGCCTCCCTCACCGACGCCTTCACCGAGATCGCCGAGGACTTCCAGGAGCGGTATCCCGGGGTCGAGGTCACCTTCAACTTCGCGGGCAGCAGTGAACTGGCCCAGCAGATCAACTCCGGTGCGCCCGCGGACGTGTTCGCCGCCGCCGACACCGCGACGATGGAACAGGTCGTGGAGGGCGAGGGCCTGGACGCCGACTGGGCCGCCGAGCACGGCGGGAGCGGACGGGTCTTCGCCACCAACACCCTGCGGATCGCCGTGCCGTCGGACAACCCCGCCGGGATCGAGAACCTGGAGGACCTGGCCGGAGACGACGTCCGGACGGCCTTCTGCGCCGAGGAGGTGCCCTGCGGCTCCGCCACGGCCACCGCCCTGGAGGCCTCCGGCCTGGACATCACCCCGGTCACCTACGAGGAGGACGTCCGCGCCGTCCTGACCAAGGTCGAACTGGGCGAGGTCGACGCCGGCCTGGTCTACGCCTCCGACGTCGTCGCCGCCGAGGGCCGGGTCGAGGGCCTGGAGTTCCCCGAGGCCGAGGACGCGGTCAACGACTACCCGATCGGCGCGCTCCCGGGCCCGGCCGGCCCCGGACTCGCCGCCGCCTGGATCGAGGCGGTCACCTCCGCCGAGGGCGCGGCCGTCCTGGGCGAGGCGGGGTTCGGCGCCCCGTGACCACCGGGACACCCCGCCCGCCGGGGAACGCGCCGGTCGTACGCGCTCCGCGGACCCGGGCCCCGCGCACCAGGTCCGGGCGCATCCCCTGGGTCCTCGTCGTCCCAGCGGTGGTCGGCGTCCTCTTCCTGGTCCTGCCCTTCGCCGGGATGCTCGTCCGCGCCCCCTGGCCCACCATGGGCGCCCGCATCACCGAACCCGACGTGCTCCGCGCCCTGTGGCTGTCACTGTCCACCGCCACCGCGGCCACCGTCGTCTCGCTGGTCTTCGGCATCCCCCTGGCCTGGATGCTGGCCCGCACCGGGTTCCCCGGCCGCCGGTTCGTGCGGGCCCTGGTCACCGTCCCCCTGGTGATCCCGCCCGTGGTGGGCGGTGTGGCCCTGCTGATGGTCCTGGGCCGCAACGGCCTCGTCGGCCGGTACCTGGACGCCTGGTTCGGACTGACCCTGCCCTTCACCCCCGCCGCCGTGGTCATCGCCCAGGTGTTCGTGGCCATGCCCTTCCTGGTGATCAGCGTGGAGGGGGCCCTGCGCGGGGCCGACCGCCGCTACGAGGAGGCCGCCGCCACCCTCGGAGCCGACCGCGTCACGATCTTCACCCGGGTCACCCTGCCCATGGTCCTGCCCGGGATCGGGGCCGGCGCGGTGCTGTGCTGGGCGCGCGCCCTGGGTGAGTTCGGCGCGACCATCACCTTCGCGGGGAACTTCCCCGGTACCACCCAGACCATGCCGCTGGCCGTCTACATGGCCATGCAGCGCGACCCGGAGGCCGCCGTCGTGTTGAGCCTGGTCCTGCTCCTGGTGTCCCTGGTGGTCCTGGCCACCCTGCGCGAGAGGTGGGTGAACGCCGCGTGAGGCCGACCGGGCCGGCCGCCCCGGCCCCCGACACCTTCGCGCTCGACGCCGGACTGCGTGTGCGGCGGGGGGACTTCACCCTCGACGTGGACCTGACCGCGGCCCCCGGCGAGATCCTCGCCCTGCTGGGGCCCAACGGAGCGGGCAAGTCCTCCGCGCTGCGCGCCCTGGCCGGGCTGGCCCCCCTCACCGGCGGGCACGTGCTCCTGGACGGCGCGGACGAGACCACCACGGCCGTCGAACACCGCCCCATCGGCATGGTCTTCCAGGACTACCTGCTCTTCGAGCACATGAGCGCCCTGGACAACGTCGCCTTCGGCCCCCGCTGCCAGGGCGCGAGCAAGGCCGAGGCGCGTGCCCGCGCCGCCGAACTGCTCGACCACATGGGCCTGACCGCGCACGCCCGCTCGCGGCCCCGGCAGCTCTCCGGCGGCCAGGCCCAGCGGGTGGCCCTGGCCCGCGCGCTGGCGGTCCGCCCCCGCCTTCTCCTGCTGGACGAGCCGATGGCGGCGCTGGACGCCAGTACCCGCATCGACGTCCGGGCCCGGCTGCGCCACCTGTTGGAGGACTTCGACGGAGTGACGGTGCTGGTCACCCACGACCCGCTGGACGCCATGGTGCTGGCCGACCGCATCGCTGTGATCGAGTCCGGCCGGGTCGTGCAGCGGGGCGAGCCCGCCGAGGTGGCCCGACGGCCGCGTACCTCCTACGTGGCCCGCCTGGTGGGGCTCAACCTCTTCCAGGGGCGGGGCGAGGGGGAGACGGTGGTCCTGGAGGGGGCGGCCCCTGACGGGCCCGCCCGGGTGGCGGTGCGCGAGCCGCACCGCGGTCCGGCCCTGGTGGCCTTCCCGCCGCGCGCGGTGGCGCTGTACCCCGAGCACCCCCGCGGCAGCACACGCAACGTGTGGCGGCTGACGGTGGACGGGATCGAGCGTTTCGGCGACCAGGTCCGCGTGCACCTGGACGGCCCGCCGTCTCTGGCAGCGGACATCACCCCCGCGGCCCTGGCCGAGCTCGGGCTGTCCCGGGGCGACACGGTCTGGGCGGGGGTCAAGGCCTCCGAGGTCGAGTGCTACCCGGCTTGAGCCGGGCAGGGGAAGCGGATCCGCCCGCCTGGAGGGGCCCGGGGCCCGCCCTCCGGTGAGACACGGCTCCCACATGTCGGAACGAACAGTGTCCTTTCGGTCCCAACCGTGAAAAACGGGTACGGAAATCCTGTGGACACTTGGATATCCACCCCTCACCCGGGGGAGACTGTAGGACACCCGGTGACGACAGTCCTTCCCCCAACGGCCGAGGAGGGTTCCATGTCCCTGAGAGAGCATGAGCGAAGGATCCTCGAGGAGATCGAGCGGCAGCTCAGCGAGGACGCCCCGGACCTTGCCGGACGTCTGGAGGCCTTCGGGACCGACGACCCCGACGCCCCGGCCGACCCAGGGCTGCGGAGCTGGAAACCATGGGTGGCCTGCGGGCTGATCGCGGTGGTCACCGCGGGGCTGCTCGTCCTGCTGTTCGTGCTCACACCGAGCGCGCCCCAGCCCGACGTCCCCCGGCCCGCCGAGACCTCGCAGGAGAACGCGCCCGATCCGGCGCCGGAGGGCGACCCGGTGGAGGGGCCGCCCGAACCGGCCGAACCGGTCAGCTGACCTCCGGGCCCCACGTCCCCCGGGGCTCGGAGAACGCCGCCGGTCCGCGCGGCGCCGGACCGCACGGGAAAGGCCCCGCCCGGAAGCGTGTTCCGGACGGGGCCTGACGTGCTCGCGGTCAGAGAGCGTTGGTGAACTTGGCTCCCAGCGGGCCGGCCACGGAACCGCCGCCGCCACCGCCGTCGACCACCACGGCGAAGGCCACGTCGCCCTTGTAGCCGACCATCCACGCGTGGCTGGGCAGCTCGCCGTCCTCGTCGGCGTCGTCGGCGGTGCCGAACTCGGCACTGCCCGTCTTGCCGTACACCTCGCCCTGGAAACCGGCGTCCTTGGCGGTGCCCTCGGTGATCACCGCGCGCATCATCGGACGCAGGGCCTCGGCGTTGCCGATCGGGTTGGGCTCGGGCAGGTCCTCCCGGGCGGGCTCGGTGACCAGCACCGGGTGCCGCCAGGAACCGTCGGCGACCGCAGCGGGCACCGTCGCCATGTGCAGCGGTGAGGTGAGGATCTGGCCCTGGCCGATGCCCTGGGCACCCATCATGGTGGCGCTGTCCACGGGCGGGAAGCTCGGCTCGTGGGTGTTCACACCGATGTCCAGCGGGGCGTTCATCCCGAACTGCTCGGCGCTGGCCTGGAGGTTCTCCGGGCTCAGGTGCTGACCGATCTCGTGCGCCAGCGCGGTGTTGCAGGAGGTCGCGAACGCCTCCGTCACCGTCTGCTCCCCGTACTCGGCCTCGCCCGCGTTGCGGAACGGCCAGCCGCCCAGGTCGTACTCCTTGGGGCAGTCCATGGTGGCGTCCACCGACAGACCGTTGTCCAACAGCGAGCTGTAGGTGACGATCTTGAAGGAGGAGCCGGGCGGGTACTGGCCCTCGAAGGCCCGGTTGAACCCGCCGGGCACGTTCACCGCCGCGAGGATCTCACCGGTGGAGGGGCGGATCGCCACCATCCCGGTGTCCTTGTCGGAGTCGATGACGGCGTTGGCCGCGGCGTTCTGGACCGTCATGTCGATGCTGGTGGTGACGGACTCGCCGTCGGAACCGTCCAGGGTCGTGACGGTGTTCTCCTCGGTGACCTCCAGGGAGTCGAGCTCCTCGGCCTCGGCGGCGTCCACCATCACGATGGTGGTCGCGGCCTCACCGGCCAGCCGCTCCTCGTAGGTGCGCTGGAGGCCGGTCTTGCCGACGGTGTCGCCGACGCTGTAGGCCGGGCCGAGCCGCTCGACGTCGTCCTCGTCGGCCTCGCCCAGCTCGCCCACGATCATCTGGAGCGAACCGGAGAGCTCCGGGGTGTCCAGCTGGGTGCCGTCGGCGGCCTGGATCTGGCCGCGCTCACCCCACACCGCGGTACGGGCCAGGACCTGGCCCTCGCCGAGCCCGGGGTAGGCGACCTCGGGTGAGAAGTCCACCCACCACTCGCCGTCCTCGCGCACGAGCGGGAGCTCGCCCTCCCAACCCCAGTCGTCGGCGTTGGTCAGTGCCACGGTCACCTCGTAGGGCGCGCTGCCGGTGCTGCCCTCCGTGGTGGGCGTGCCGATCTCGACCTCGACGCCGTCGACACCCAGACCGGCGTCGATCCCACCGAGGATCTCCTCGGCGTCGTCACCGGTGGTGACGGCGGCCAGCCGGGCGAAGTCCTGGTCCTCCCAGGCGGCCTCGTACTCGGCCGTGGCCTCCTCGGGCTGGGGCAGTGTGTACACGTACCAGCCGGCGGCACCGCCGAGCAGCGCCAGGACGACCACGCTCGCGACCACGCCGATGATCAGCCCGCGGCGGGACTTCTTCCGGGGCGGCGGCGGGCCGGGGTCGTAGGCGTCGTCGTCATAGGGGTCGTCGGGGCCCTGGGGACCACCGGGACCACCGGGACCACCGGGGCCGGTGTGGCCGCCCGGCCCTTCGGGGCCGCCGTAGCCGCCCTGACCGCTGTAGAGGAACTCGTAGCTGTCGCTGCGGCTCCGCCCCTCCTCCTGCGGGTCGTGGTGGGCGGACGGCTCCGGAGCGGATCCGGGGTAGGGAGTGTCGCCCTGGTATGCGGGCTGGCCCGCGTACGGGGTCTCCCACGCCTCGGGGGAGACCGCGGCACCCTCGGGCCGGTGCGCCTCGTGACCCTGGCTCTCGTTCCCCTGGGACCCGTAGCCGGAGTGGTCGGAGTGGTCGTAACCGGGGCTCGCGTAACCGGGGGTCTCGTACCCCGGAGTGCCGTACCCCTGGCTGTCGTACCCCGAGCTGTCGTGTCCCGGGCCGTCGTAACCCTGGGCGGCCTGGGCGGCCCAGCCCTCCTGGGCTCCGGTCCCGGGGTCGTCCCAGGACTCCTGAGGGGCCTGCTGCCCGGCGGGACCGTTCCGGTCCGCCTGGGCGGGCCGCGGCGCGACCGGGGTGCCCCACGGCTCGTGGGGTTCGTCGGTGGGGGGCTCGACCGGCCGGCCCCAGGAGGACTGGGCGACCGTGTCGGGACTGTTCCAGGCCTGCGAAGGCTCGGGAGGGCGCTCCGCGGAGGGCTCCTCGGGCGCGGGCCACCCCTGGTCGGGGTTCTGCGCGGGCTGCCCCCACTGCTGCTCGGGCTGGTCCCGGCTCGTGCGGGGCTCCTGCCAGGGCTCGTTCACGGTGTCGGGCGCGTTCCACGAGGGCTGTTCGGCCTCGGGTTCGTTCCACGAGGGCTGTTCGGCCTCGGGTTCGTTCCACGAGGAGCGATCGGCGTCGGGCGCGTTCCACGAGGGCTGTTCGGCCTCGGGCGCGGCCCACGAAGCTTGCTCGGGCTCGGGCTCGTTCCACGAAGCGGGCTCGGCTCCGGGTTCGGGCGCGGGGGCCTGGTGCGACCCCCGGTAGGGGGTGCCCCAGGGTTCCGCGGCCTCGTCCGGCCGGTCGGCCGGCGGCGCCGGTTCGACGGCGCCCTCCTGCCGAACGGGCCCCGAGGGCTCGAAGCCGAGGCCTCCGGTCTCCGCGGGGCGGGCCCCGGGAGGTCGCTGGGGGATGCGGTAGGGGTTCTCCGGGCGCGGTTGACGCGCCTCTGTGCCATCCGAATCCTCGGGCGGCCCGGAGGAATCCGGCTGCCGGGGGGACCGTTCGTCCACGCCTGACCGTCCTTCGTTACGTTTCCTGGAGATACCACGATGCCCCGCTCCCACCTCGGTGGGAGCGGGGCACGAGGATGATGGTCGGCATGGCGGTCGCCTCTCGGCGCGGGGCACAACGGGGCTCCTGGCCGTCCGATCAGCCCGCCCGCGAGGAGCGGGTGCCGGACGCGGTATTCCGCGAAGGCAATAGTTGAGGCCCGGGGGACACTTGCTACCACACCGACCAACAGTGACTCTAACCCATCCGTCCGGGGAGTTGTTCCACGAGGCACAGGAGAGCCGCATGCGCAATCTCACGGTGAGAGGCGGCGCGGATCGGGTAAAGACAAAGGGCCGGTCCCGCAAAGGGGTACGGGACCGGCCGGGACGCTCACACGGGGCTCCGGGGTTGTGGAGACCCTAGGCCTGCCGTGCGACGCTGGTCTGTTCCTCGCGGCTGAGCAGCTTGAGGCGCTTGCGGCCGCGCTCGGCGCCCAGCTCCTCCTCCTTGGCCTCGATCCGCTTCCAGCCCTCCCAGGTGGTGTACTCGACACCGCGCTCGGCGAGCAGCGCCTGGAAGGCGACGGGGTCCGGCTCTGCGGCCGGCGTGAAGGACTCGCGGTCGGCGACCAGGTTGGTCACGGTCTCCAGGGCGTCGCCCTTGGTGTGGCCGATCAGGCCGACCGGGCCGCGTTTGATCCAACCGGTGGCGTACACGCCGTCGACGTGCTCCTCGTCCAGGTCCAGGACCCGGCCCTCGGAGTTCGGGACGACCCCGCGCTCATCGTCGAAGGGCAGGTCGGCCAGGGGCGAGCCCAGGTAGCCGATGGCGCGGTAGACGGCCTGGACCTCGGTGTCGACGAACTCGCCGGTGCCCTTGACGTTGCCGTCGCCGGTCAGCTCCATGCGCTCGGTACGGATACCGGTCACCCTGTCCTCGCCGAGGATCTCCACGGGCGAGTGCAGGAAGTGCAGGTGCAGGCGGCGGTCGGCGCCGCGCTCGTCGCGGATCGCCCAGTTCTGGAGGACCTTGACGTTGGTCTTGACCTGGTTGGACTCCTCGCAGGCCTTGAGGCTGCCCTCGTCCATCTCGAAGTCCTCGGCGTAGACCAGGACCTCGACGCCGGGCTGCTTGTCCAGCTCGCGCAGCTCCATCGGGGTGGCCTTGCACTGGGCGATGCCGCGCCGGGCGAACACGTGCACGTCGGTGATCTGCTTGGCGCGCAGGCCCTCGTAGACGTTGTCCGTGATGTCGGTGGACAGCAGGTCGTCGGCGTCCTTGGCCAGGATGCGCGCGACGTCCACGGCGACGTTGCCCGCGCCGATCACGGCCACGCTGGTGCCGTCGACGTGCCAGGACGGGTTGACGTCCGGGTGCGAGTCGTACCAGAAGACGAAGTCGGCGGCGCCGTGGCTGCCGGGCAGGTCGACGCCGGGGATGTCGAGCGTGCGGTCGCGGTCGCTGCCGGTGGCGAAGACGACCGCGTCGTAGTGGCGGCGCAGGTCCTCGAGCTTGAGGTCCACTCCGTACTCGACGTTGCCGTAGAAGGTGATCTCCGGCTTGTCGAGGATCTTGTGCAGCGCACCCTGGATCTGCTTGATCCGGGGGTGGTCCGGGGCCACGCCGTAGCGGACCAGGCCGTAGGGCGACGGCAGCTTGTCGAGGATGTCGATGCTGACGGACGTGCCGCACGCGGACAGGGTTTCGTCCTTGGTGAGCAGGTCCGCGGCGTAGATTCCCGCCGGGCCCGCACCCACGATTCCCACTCGCAGTGGTCGCGTCATCGCACAGCTCCAAGTCTTCGCGCCAGGGTCGGACGCCATAGGTAAGGCTCGCCTAATCTATCCGATGTCGCCACCGGAAAAACCCACTATAGGGGTAGGGAATTCTGCTCTCGCCTCCGGGGAGGCGATTGCGCTCCGGAGTGCCGTTCGCCGACGGCATTCCAGGCAGGGGGCCCGATCCGGGTTCGCTGAAAGGGCCTTCAGTCTGGGGTCAACGCCCCGTCAAGGCCGAATCAGCCCGGCGCCGGCTGTGGGGAAAGTCACTTGCCCTCGATCTCGGCCTTGACCGAGGCGGCGTACCGGGCGATCTGATCCTGGCCCGACAGCTTGGCGATCGCGTCCATGATGGCGTCGGTGGCCTCCCGCCGGGGCTTGGCCTTGTCCGCCCGGCCCGTCCAGGGGGACAGGTCGACCGGTTCGCCGAAGCTCACGCCCACGCGGTTGAACGAGGGGATCTTGCGGCCGGGCGGCAGGATGCGCCCGGTGCCGGTGAGCGCGACCGGGACCACGGGCGCCCCGGTGCTCAGTGCCAGCCAGGCCAGGCCGGTCTGCCCCTTGTACAGGTGGCCGTCGGGGGAGCGGGTGCCCTCGGGGAAGATCCCGAAGACCTCGCCGCCGTTGATGACCTCCACGCTGTTGTCCATCGCCTCCTGGGAGCTCTGGCCCGGGCGGCGGTCCACCGACACCGGACCCAGGGCCCGCAGGGTCCGGGACACCATCCGCTTGACCAGGGTGCTCTCGTCGAAGAGCTCCTTCTTGGCGATGAAGCGCACCGGTCTGGGGCAGGCCACCCCGATGAAGAGGGGGTCGATGATCGACAGGTGGTTGGCTGCCAGGATCACCGGTCCCTGCGCCGGGACGTGGTGCGCGCCCTCCACCCGCTGGGGCCACAGCACGCGGCTGGCGGGTGCGACAACGGCCTTGGCCGCTCCGTACAGTGACACTATGAAGTCGCCCCTTCTCGGTGGGTGGCGGATTCGCGCGGGGTGTGGACGCACGGGCGGGACCGTCGGTCCGCTGTCGTGCCACCAGAGCTTATCCGGGTTCGGCGCGGGGTCGCGGGGGCGAGGTCTCCCAAGAGAGAACTCCCTACCACTCCCGTGACCCAGGCCACACGCGCTACGCTGATGGTCTAGACCTCTGGCTCCGGTCGGAGGGCTTCTCCGGATGCGAGTGAGGAAGACAGCCATGCCGAAACTGGTCGATGTCAGCCACCAGATCACCGACGGGATGACCACCTGTCCGGGCCTGCCCGAACCCGTGATCGAGGAGAGCACCACCGTCGCGGGAGGGGTCCCGGGGCACGGGAACAGCAGCGGCCGGGTCACGATGGTCGGAGCCACCGGCACCTACGTCGAGATGCCCGCCCACCGCTACCGGGACGGGGCGGACCCGGCCGACCTGGACCTGGAACGGGTCGCCGACCTCCCCGGAGTCGTGGTCACCGCCACCGAGGGCCGCCAGATCGGCCCCGAGGCCTTCACCGGCCTCGACCTGCGCGGCCGCGCCGTCCTGGTGCGCACCGGCTGGGACCGGCACTGGCGTACCGAGGCCTACGGGCGGCCCGACCACCCCCACCTGACCGAGACGGCGGCCAAGACCCTCGTCGAGGCCGGAGCCGTCCTGGTGGGCATCGACTCGGTCAGTGTCGACGACACCTCCCCCGCCGCCGAGGGCGCCCGACCCGCCCAGGCCGCCCTGCTCGCGGCGGGCATCCCGATCGTCACGCACCTGTGCCTGCTCGACCAGCTCCCCGCGGACGGCTTCTCCTTCTACGCGGTCCCCGCCAAGGTCCGCGGCGTGGCCGCCTTCCCCGTACGGGCCTTCGCCCTCACCGGCTGAGGCCTGTCTTCTTGGGCCTCCGCTTCGCTTCGGCCCGTGTTCGGGCGCCAATGATGGCAGGAACTTTCGGTACCTACGGTGTGATGGCTCGTTCCTCGCCATCCCACCTCCGGCACCTCCAAAACCCTGCCGGCGCCCGAACGAAAGCACCCCCTTGGGCCTCCGCCCACCCGTCGCCCGCCACCGCCCTCAACGGGCGGCCTGGAGGCCGACGGTACTTCCCGGGCAATCCCACCTCCGGCACCTCCTCGGGCTTCCTGCAACACCACCTGCCGGCGCCCGAACGGCAACCCTCTGCCGCTGGGCGTGAGCGGCCATCCGTGGCTAGAGGTCGGCGTCGACGTCCTTCTGGGCGCGGCGCTGTTCGCGCTGGGCCCGGCGCTCGGCCTCCTGCTGGGCGGCCCGCTCGTCCTGGGCGACGGCGCTGGTCATCGAATTGGCCAGCGCCCGCAGCTCCATGTTGATCCGGGGGTAGGCGGGCAGGCGCGGCAGGGCGCCCAGCCGCGGGGTACGGCGCTCCTCCATCGAGGCGATGAGCTCGTGGAAGGCCAGGTCCACCCGTTGCAGGGTGATCGTGCCCGCGGGCTCCGGGCTGCGGTCCTGGGACAGCGCCGCCAACGCCAGGTAACCGATGCGCTGGGTGGCCACCACCACCGGCCACAGCGGACGGGTGGAGGCGGCGCGGGGCACGTCGCCGATGGCGCTCTCGTAGACACCGCGCAGGTTCACCAGGGAGGCCCGCATGTCCCGGCGCAGCTGGTAGCGGCGCTTCTCGGTGATCTCCACGTCCTGGTCCAGCACCAGCATCATGCACTGGCGGGTGCTCTCCAGCACGCCCGAGATGGCCTGCGGCAGCCGGGCCGCCGAGGCCTTGCGCCACAGCAGCAGCGCGCCCAGCATGCCGAAGGCCGAACCCACCAGGGTGTCGATGATCCTGGACCCCGCCAGTTCGGTGACGGGATAGGGGTGGGCGGTGTAGGACAGCATCAGCGCCATCGGGGTCAGCAGCACCGAGCCGTAGAAGAAGTTGCGGCCCACGACCAGCTGGGTGGCGCCCTGGAGCAGCCCGGCCAGGAGGATCACCGCGGCCAGCGGCAGGTCCAGCGTGAGCAGCGCGACCCCGCCCAGCACACCGAGCAGCGTCCCCAGGGACCGCTGCACCGAACGGTTCATGGTCAGCACCACGTTGCCGCCCTGAAGGACCGCGGTCGTGGTCAGGGCCACCCAGTAGTAGTGGTCCAGGCCCATCCACAGGCCGAACGCGCCCGCGAGGGTCACCGTCAGCCACATGCGCAGCGCGGTCGGGCGGATCAGGGAGTCACCGCTCAGACTGGACCGCAGGGAACTCCACAGGGCGGGATAGCGGTCGTCTTCCAGGGCGGTGGTGCGCTTGTCGTCCTCGTCCTCCTCCTCGTCGTGGCCGCGGCGCGCTGCCTGGGCGGCCCTCGACAGCAGGTTGTACAGCCGGGCCTCCAGCGAACGCGGCCGCATGCCCCGGCGGAGTTCGTCCAGCGAGTCCGGGTCGGGGGCACTGCTCGGGTCGGCGACGGCCAGCGCCATCCGGTCGGCGAACTCCGCGGCCTCGTCGGGCAGCGTGGTGGGCCGTGCCATGCACACCTGGGTCGCGGCCAGGTGGATGTCGGAGACCCAGCGCAGCAGGGCGCGCAGCCGGGCCGCCTCGGGTGTGGTCCGGTAGCCGCGGGTCTGGCCGAGCAGCACGATCCGCCACGCCTCGGCGAGGGCGACCGAGGACGTGTGCTGGGCGTGGTCGAGGTCGGGTGTGCCCACCGACCGCAGCAGCGAGGCCAGCGCCCGGTAGGCCCCGGCCACCGCACGGTACTCGGGGTGGCGGGCGCGCAGCGGGGCGCCGGACATCGACACCGTCCACCCCACGGCGGCCCCCAGCGCGGCGACCAGAGCGTGCAGGGGCACCTCGGCCAGCCCGCCCGGGGCGATCGTGGAGATGGTGGCGACCAGGACGAAGAACATCGTTCCGGGTTTGTCCACCCGCCAGGCGGCGCACACCCAGGTGGCGACCCCAGCGGTCAGCCCGATGGAGACCACCGCCGCCCACGGTGAGATCGAGGCGGCCAGCGAGTTGAGGGTGACCGCCGCGACGAATCCCAGACCGACCAGGGCCAGGGCCGCCGCACGGTAGGCGTAGGGGGTCTTCTTCTCGTACAGGACGGTCATGGAACCCAGAGCGGCGAGGGTGCCGATCTGGGGTCCGAAGATCAGCGCGGCCAGGGCGAAGGAGACCGTCATCGCGACCGCGGCCTGAACCGCGGTCGTCCAGGCCCAGGGGCCCGACTCCAGGCCGAACACCGCCTTGAGGTCGACGCGCGGTCGTGGACGCTCACCCACCGTGACCCGTTCCGGGCCCTTGGCGTCGTCGTCCCCGCCCAGGTTCATCGGGCCGGTCTCACCAGTGGTTCCCAGATCTCGCACGGGGCCCATCCTAAGCCGAACAGGACGAACGGGGACGTAGTCGGTGCGGGGCCGGAGCGGCCCCGCACCGTTCCGGCCCTGGTCAGGAGCGGCCGGTGACAGCTTCCTCACGTGCGCCCTCGAGGGCGGCCTCAGCGCGCTCGGCCCGCTCCAGTGCCCGGTCGCGGGCCTCCTCGGCCACGGACAGGCGCGCGGCGGCGGCCTCACGGGCCTCCGCGAGCGTGAGTTCGGCGTTGCGGCGCTGGGTGTCCAGCTCGGTGACGAGGCGTTCGCGGTCCGCCGTCAGACGGTTCAGCTCCGCGGTCAGGCGCGCGCGTTCGGCCTCGGCGGCCGCGCGGTCGGACTCCAGCCGCTGGTGGGCGCGCTCCAGCTCGGTACCGAACCGGGAGCGCTCGCTCTCCAGCGTCCGGGCGTCGCGCGCGGCCTGCTCCTCGGCGCGCTCGGCCCGGGCCAGCGCGCCGCGTTCGGCCAGCTCGGCCTCGTCCCGGCGGCGGGACTGCTCGGCCAGCTCCGTGCGCAGGCGCTCGGTCTCCGTGTGGGCGCGCTCCAGGGCCCTGGCCGACTCGGCCCGCTCGCGTTCCAGCTCGGTGCGGGCCCGCTCGGCCGTCTCGGTGATCCGGCGTTCTGCCGAGGCCAGTCCGGCGTTGGCCTCGGCCACGGCCGCGTCGCGCTCCCGGGCGGCGGTGTCGGCCAGCTCCACCCGGCGGTCGCGTTCGGCCTCGGCCGCGTCCCTGCGGCGCAGGGCCTCCTCGGCCATGCGCTCGGCCTCCTGGGTGGCGGTCACGGCGGCGGCCGTGGTCTCCTCCGCCGAACGGCGGGCCGCCTCGGCCTCCCGGCGGCGGTTCTCCGCCTCCAGGCGGGCGGAGTCGGCCTCCGACACCTGGCGGGCGGCGGCCAGCCGGGCCGCCTCGACCTGCGCCTCGGCTGCCGCCGGGTCGGACATGGTCGCGAAGGCCTCGGTGGCCGAGTCCAGGGTCGCGCTGAGCTGCTCGGCCTGGACGGCGAACCGGGTGAGGAGGTCGTCGGCGCGCAGCCGGGCCGCGGTGACGGGCTCACCGCCCTGGGCGGGACCGGGGGAGGGGGAGTTCTCGTCCTGTTCGGAGCGGACCGCCTCCTCGGCGTTCTCCGCCTCCTGTGCCAGGCGCTGGCGTTCCTTCCACGCCCGCCAGCGGGTGTGTTCGGGCAGATCGCAGTACTGCGGCGGGCGCCCGGGGGAGGAGCCGCGGGGGACCGGGCGCGTACAGCCGGGGAAGATGCAGGTGCTGGAGTCGGAGGAGGCCACGGGCCGAGCGTAGCGCTTCGGGCCCGGCTCCTGCCGGGCCGTGCGGAGCGGGTGTGTCGCGGGGCCGGGCCCGCTCGCAGGCAGTGCGCGGCCCGCTCGCCGACGGGGCGAGGGCAGGGCACGGGCGGGACGCGGGCATGGAGAAGCCCCCGCGCGGGACGTGGGTATGACCGCGCGGGGGCTGGTTCCGGGCGGCGCACCGGTGACCGGTGCGCCGGGAAACGGCTGGGGGAGTGGCTAGTCGTGGGCGCCGAAGCCGTCGACCCGGCAGACCATCGTGGTGACGAAGGGGCGGAAGCCCTCCTGCTCCAGGAAGGTGATGTCCTCGGAGGCGGTGGCCAGCGCGGAGAACTCGATGTCGCGGATGCCCATGGCGGCGAGCTGGCGGCGCACCTCCTCCAGGAGCTTGGAGCCCACGCCGGCGCCGGTGTACTCGGGGTCGATGGCGAAGGTCTGCACGACGGCGACCCGCTCACCGCGGTCCCAGCTGCCCTGGGCGTTCTCGCGGATGGTCACCATCGCGTACCCGGCCAGGTCCCCGTCGTGCTCGGCGAGGATGGCCATCGTCTCGGGGTCGCGGAGCCAGGCCAGGTACTGGGCGCGGCGGCGGCGCCAGGACTCGTCCAGGCTCACCGCGCTGATGATGTCCTCGAGGTGCGGAGCGGTCACCGTGTGCTGCTGGTGCAGGGCGCCCCACAGGTCGGCCAGTTCCTCCACCTCGTGTGCTCCGAGGTAGCGGAAGCCAAGGACGCCGACGTTCGTTGAACGAGGTTTGGTCATCAGCGAAGTTTGCATTTTCTTCTCACCCGTTCCACCAGCATTGGGTGCTGATCCCCGGGGGCCGCGTTCTGCGGCCCCGTGGTTGAGCTGCTGGGTCTGACTGTACGTGCCGGTTTCCGCCGGAACAGGTGCGACACGAAGAAAAACCGCGCGCGACATCCCTATAGAGAAAAAATCTTGAATCTTTCTTCCGAGGTCTTCTGTGTGGGGCTGGTAGGGGCGGTCTGGACGGTGTGTACGGAATCACCCACAAAGAGTGGGTAATCAGTCCGAAACGCCATCGAAACCTGTTCGTTCTGTCCTAAATTGGAGGACATGATCGACGTTCGGCGGTTGCAGCTCCTTCAGGCCCTTGACCACCACCGCACGGTGGCAGCCACCGCGGAGGCGCTCAACGTCACCCCTTCGGCGGTCTCCCAGCAACTCGCGGCGCTGGCCAAGGAGGCCGGGGTCCCCCTCGTCGAACGCCAGGGCCGCCGCTTCCTGCTCACCGGGGCCGCCCGGGTCCTGCTCAAGCGCGCGCACGTGATCTTCGCGGAGATGGAGCGCGCCACCGCCGACCTGGCCGAGTACGCCGACGGCGACCGCGGGGTCGTCCGGGTGGGCTCCTTCTCCACGGGTATCAGCGACCTGGTCGCCCCGGCCCTGGCCCGCCTGCGCGGCAGCCACCCCGGGTGGAGCTTCGAGGTCGTGCAGGCCGAACCCGAGGAGAGCGCCGAGATGGTGCGCTCGGGGCGCCTGGACGTGGCCGTCACCATGTCCACCAGCCACCTGCCGGCCGCGGGCGACCCGGACTTCCGCAGCGACCCGGTCATGGTCGAGCTCTTCGACGCGATCCTGCCCTACCAGCACCCCCTGGCCACCCGCACCAGCCTGCACCTGGCCGACGACCTGGCCGAGGAGGACTGGATCCTGTCCGCGCCGGGCACCGCCTGGAACGCCTGTGTGACCGCCGCCGCCAACCAGGCCGGCTTCCAGCCCCGGATCGTGCACACCGTCGACGACTTCAGCGCCGTCTTCTCCATGGTCCAGGCGGGCCTGGGGATCGCCCTGATGCCCCGTCTGGCCTGGACCGGGCTGAACCACCCCCAGATCGTCGTGCGCGGGGTACGCGAGACCGCGCGCCGCCACATCATCGTGCTGTCCCGGGCCGGATCCGTCCCCGAACCGCTGCTCACCGCCGTCCGCGAGGCCGCCAGCAAGGTCCCGGTCCCCTCGGTCGGCCCCTTCGCCGTCGCTGGCTGACCCGGGAGGCCGCTGCGGGCCGAGCCGGTCGGTCGACACCGGTTCCGACCGCGGTCCGCGCCCGCCGACGGAGCCCGTCGGCGGCAGCGTTCAGAACGGGAGCGGCGGGACGTCGTCGAGCACGTCCTCGGCGGCCTGGTGCAGGTACGAGGCGACCACCCGGATCGGCCGCCAGGCCCAGCCGCCGGTGCGCCCGGCCAGGTAGACCTGCCGGACCCCGCCCAGCTCGCCCAGCGGCGCGTGCGCGACCCCGCGCCGGGTGGTGGTCGACAGGCGGGGCACGACACCCACGCCCGCCCCGGTGGCCACCAGCTCCTCGAACAGCTCCAGGGTGTCGACGCGGTGCCTGATCCGGGGGGTGAACCCGGCGTCGGCGCACATGCGCTGCAGCAGGGCCTCCTCGTCGCCCCGGTAGGGGCTGGCGATCCAGGAGGCGTCCGCGAGCTCGCGCAGGCGGCGCCGGGTCAGGGTCCGGCTGTCCGCCCCCTCGGCGGGCTGGGAGAGCAGGAGCGCCTCCGTTCCCACCGGATACACCGTCAGCGTGCCCGGGAATTCCCGGGGGAGAAGACTGTACTGGTACACCACCCCCAGATCCGCCCCGCCGTCTTGGAGGAGGTCCAGCGCCTGGTCCGATTCGTACTCGGTCAGGCGGATGTCGATCCCGGGGTGGTCGCGCCGCAGACGGCGCACGGCCGGAAGCACCATCGGCGCCGCGGACGTGAACATCACCAGGTCCACGCGGCCCACGGGGTCGGTGTCGCCGTCGAACTCGGCCTGGGCCGTCTCCACCCGCGCGAGGATGTCCACGGCGTGCTCGGCGAGCCGCCGCCCGGCCGGGGTGAGCCGCACCCGCCGTCCGTCCGGGACCAGAAGCGGGACCCCCGCCTCCTTCTCCAGAACCGCGAAGTGTTTGGAGACCGCCGAGGTGCTCATGCCTGTGACCTCAGACACAGCGGCCATCGTGCCGAGTCGTTCCAGTTCGACGAGCAGTCGGAGTCGGGTGAAGTCCATCAACCAAAAGTACACGGTTCATCAACCAACAGTCCGTGGACAGAAACGAACCACTTGGATCCAATGGTCGGGTGATCCCCTCCTTCCTCACCTCGCCCCGTCGCGCCCGGATGCAGGTCCCGGCGCCGCTGATGCTGCTCGTCGCCATGTTCACGCTGCACACGGGCAGCGCCCTGGCCGTCACGGCCTTCGAACACGCCAGTCCGGCCGCGGTCACCTGGCTCCGGCTGACGTGGGCCGCACTGATGCTCCTGGCGCTCGGCGGCCCCTCTCTGTGGCGGGCCGTGCGTGCCGCGACACCGCGTGAACTGGGTTCCGTGGTGATCCTGGGCACAGCGAGCGCGGGGATGATGCTGTTCTACTCCGAGGCGACGGCACGGATCGAACTGGGCACCGCCACCTCCATCGAGTTCCTCGGCACCCTCGTGGTCGCCGTCGCGGCCATGCGCCGCCGCCGCGAACTCGTGTGGATCGTCGCCGCGGTGGCCGGCGTGGTCTGCCTGACCCGACCCTGGCAGGGCGACCTCGACCTGGTGGGCATCGGCTTCGCGCTGGCCGGGGCGGTCTGCGTGGTCGGCTACATCGTGCTCACCCAGAGGGTCGGCGCCGGGTTCAACGCCGTGCACGGTCTCGCCCTGGCGATGACCGTCGGCGCGCTGGTCACCGCGCCGCTGGGCGCTCCTGCCGTGATCGCCGAGCCCGACCTCGAACTGATCGTGTTCACTCTGCTCATCGCGCTGCTCTTCCCGATGGTGCCGTTCCTGCTGGAGATGATCGCCCTCCAACGGATGAGCCGGACCGCCTACAGCACCTTCTCCAGCCTGGAACCGGCCGTCGCCCTGGTGATGGGCCTGGTCGTCATCGGTCAGGCGCCGGTCGCCGTGCAGCTGGTGGGGATGGGGCTGGTGGTGGTCGCCGGGATCGGTGCCGCCCGAGGGGACCGGGGCTCAGGCCCCGCCGTGCCCGGGCGCAAGACCGTGAAGAGGGTACGGACACGGCACACCGAGACCGACCCGGGGGCGAAGGACGGCGCCCCCGGGTCATCCGACCGGGAGGTCCGCCTGCACGAGCGGGCCGCCTGAACCCGGTCCTTCGCCGCGAGCCCCGCGAGGGCGGACGCAGCGCGGCGAAGGACCGTCAGATTTTCACTCCGGCCCGGCCCCGCTCCGGCGGCCGTGTGGCGCCCTTCCCGCCGGAGACCGACGATCGGGACCGGTTCGAGGCGGTTCCGGAGCTGCTCCCGGACGCGTGGGAACCGCGCGAGGCAGGGGCCTGGGACACGGCGGCGACCGAGGGGCGGCGGGTCTCAGTCGGCGTCGGGCAGGGGCAGCTCCACACCGTCGGCGATGTCGCGCAGCGCCTGGACGTGCTGTGTGAAGGCCTTGCGGCCCTGCGGGGTGAGTGCCAGGGACGTCCGGGTGCGGCGCCCCACCCGGAACTTGGTCACGCCCACGTACTCGGCCTCCTCCAGGGTCGCGATCTGCTTGGAGAGCACGGAGTCGCTGACCTCCACCAGGTCCCGCAGGACCCGGAACTCGATCTGGCCGGCCGAGGCCAGCGCGGCCACGACGGAGAACCGGACGGGGGAGTGGATGACCTCGTCCAGTCGGCTGCGGGGGTGGTTCACTGGGCGCTCCTGCTGCGGCGTAGGACGATCAGTCCCACCACGGACGTCGGGACGGCGCTCAGAACCGCCATGGGCACCCACCAGAGCAGCTCGCCCCTGAAGAGGATCGAACCCACCACAACGGCGGTGACATAGGCGGGGGTCCACACGCCGATGCCCCAGAGGTGCAGTCTGTTGTAGCCGAGCGGCTTCACGGGCCGGGTCGTGCTGTAGACGACGAGCGCGGACAGCGCGATCGCGTAGAACGTCATTCCGACGACCACGCCCGCGACGGAGTCGCTGATGCCGATGATCAACAGCAGAATCATGCTGGTCAGGCCGAACCCGATCCCGTACAGCGCGTACCAGCGCCCCATCGGGCGCACCTTCGCGTCCATCGCCCCGGCCTGTTCCAGGGCGTCCCAGGCCTCTTCCCTGCGCATACGCATCCCCTCCGCCGTCGTCATATTTCCATCGTGTCACTCACTTTCCAACATGGCAAGTCAAGATCCCGCGAAAGTTCCCGAACCGGACAGAAACACGGCATGACGGGTCCCACCCGACGGCACGGCACTCCAAGGCGCGCAGGGGCCTCCGAATGCACTAACTTGGACCGAATCATGGCGGCCACATCTGACCTCGAACTCCTGCGCGCCCACGAACCGGTGCTCATGTGCACCAAGGGGGAACTCTTCTTCCCCACCGACGTGGACGCCTACGTACGCAGCTGCAGTCTCTGGATCGAGGAACCCGGCGGACGTGAGAGCGTCATCGTCCCCGCCGGAGAACTCACCCTCGACCGGCTCTCCCGAGCGGAGGAGGAGTGGCCCGGGCGCCACAAGCACCTGCGCTTCGTGCAGGAGGAGACGCTGCGCGAGGAGGCCCGCCGCTTCAAGGGCATCGCGCGCTCGGTCATCCCCAAGAGCGGCCGCCTGGCCGCCGTGGGCGTGCTCGGCCGCGTCCTCGACATCCTGATGAAGCTCTCGCTGCTCATCCGCGGTGCGGTCCCCGGCGGCGTCACCTTCGCCGCGGTCACCCGCTACCGCGAGCGCGTGGACAACGGCGGCGCCACCTACTACGGGCGCGTCACCCGCGAGGGCGGCTACATCATCCTCCAGTACTGGTTCTTCTACGCGATGAACGACTGGCGCACCATCTACGGCGGGGTCAACGACCACGAGGCCGACTGGGAGCGCGTCACCGTCTACGTCGTGGAGAACCCCGACGGGACCACCCGCCCCGTGTGGGTCGGCGCCTCCTCGCACGAGTACCACGGCGACGACCTGCGCCGTTCCTGGGTCGACCCCGACCTGCACCGCGACGGCCCCCACCCGATGATCTACGTCGGCGCGGGCTCGCACTCGCACCAGATGCTCCCCGGCGACTACCTCATCCAGGTCGACCCGTCCTTCCTGCGCGGCCTCGTCCGCGGCTGGCGCCGGTTCACCCAGCGGCTCTTCCGCGCCGACAGCGTCATCAACCAGCACGGCATCGGCGTGCCCTTCGTCGACTACGCGCGCGGCGACGGCGAACGGCTCGGCCCCGGCGGCGACCGCGAGTGGAACGCCGTCCTCATCGACGACGACACCCCCTGGGTGTGCGGCTTCCGCGGCCTGTGGGGCCGCGACACCCGTGACTTCTTCGACGGCGAGCGCGCCCCCAGCGGACCCCGCTACGAGCGCGACGGCACCATCCGCCGCTCCTGGGCCGACCCGCTGGCCTGGGTCGGCCTCCAGAAGGTCGCCCCCAGCGAGAGCGCGGCCCGCTCCGAACTCCGCTCGCACGTGCGCGGCCTGGAGACGCGCCTGCGCGACATGGACGGGGAGATCGTCAGACGCCGCGACAAGCTCCGCCAGCTCGACTCGGCCCGCATGGTCCTCGAACGCGAGGCCCAGTCCCGGCCCCGCGCCCGCGAGTACGCCCAGCGGATCGGCAAGCTCGAGAAGGAGCTCGCCGAGGTCTACGAGAAGCGGGTCCTGCTCGCCGACGAACGCGACACCCTCGTGCGCTCCCTGGACAGCGACACCCCGCTGTCGCCCTCCCCGACCGGGCACCTCCACGCACCGCACATGCCCTACGCCTCGGGTGAGCAGCGCGCCAACCGCTTCCTGCACCTGTGGGTCGCGCTGAGCACTCCCCTGCTGCTGATCTCCCTGGCCCTGACCCTGTTCCTGCTCGACGGGCAGATGACCCTGTGGGCCATGCTCGGGGTCGTGCTGGCCTTCGCCGCGATCGACTCCGTCGCCCGCCGCAAGTTCGTCCAGTACGCCACCGGGATCGCGATCGCCGCCGTGGTCATCGGCCTGATCGTGGGGGTGGTGGCCGCCTTCATCGCCGACTGGCGCATCGCCGTCACCGTCCCCATCGTGGTCATCGTGGTCGTGCTCCTCGTGGTCAACATCCGCGACCTGATGCGCCGCTGACCCGCGGGGGCGCCGTCCCGAACGCACGCCCGAACGCCCCGCGCGGTTCTGTCGCCCGCGCGGGGCAGGATGGGTGCATGGATGATGCGTTGTTCGGCCCACCGCCCGTCACCGTGGCCCCGGGCGCCGTCCACCTGCCCGGATGGCTGACCCAGCAGACCCAGATCGACCTGGTCCGGCGCTGCCGCGACTGGGCCCGCGGACCCGCCGGGACCCGCCGCCACCCCATGCCGCGCGGCGGGGTGATGAGCGTTTCGATGACCTCGCTCGGCTGGCACTGGGTCCCGTACTCGTACTCCCGGACCCTGCCCGACGGCACCCCGGTCCAGCCCTTCCCCGACCTGCTCGGCGACCTGGCCGCCCGCGCCGTCGAGGCCGCCTACGGGACACCGCACGAGGGCGACCCCTACGACGTCGCCCTGGTCAACTTCTACGACGCCGACGCCCGCATGGGCATGCACCAGGACCGCGACGAACTCTCCCGCGCCCCGGTGGTCTCGCTCAGCCTGGGCGACAGCTGCGTCTTCCGGTTCGGCAACACCGAGACCCGCACCCGCCCCTACACCGACGTCGAACTCCGCAGCGGCGACCTGTTCGTCTTCGGCGGCCCCTCCCGCATGGCCTACCACGGAGTGCCCCGCACCCGCCCGGGCACCGCGGACCCCGGGCTCGGCCTCGACGGCAGACTCAACATCACCGTCCGCGCCTCCGGCCTGCCCGGCTGACCGGGCGGCCCCGAACCGCGGCCCTGCCCCGGGCGCCACGCGCTGATCGCCGACCAGGGCACCGGACCCGGCCGGGCCGACCCCGACCGTCTGGCCCTCCCCAGCCGGCCGGGCCCGGCGTGTCGGCGCGCGCCCGTGCCGCCCCCGGGTCAGGATCGGCAGGTCAGGCCGGGTAGCGGCCGGACACAGGCCAGGCCGGGGAGGGCAGCCCATGAACGAATCCGCATCCGCGCCCGAACGCACCATGGCCCTGGGCCGGGAGAAGTCCGCCCTCCCGGCCGGCGCCCCGCCCGGGGAGGTCTGGACCGTGCTGTACCGCCACGGGCACCGCGAGCGCGAGGCCGACTCGCTCGCCGACGCGGCCGAGGCCGTCCAGGCCGACCGGGACCTGGTGGCGTGGGTCGGCATGACCGACCCCGACCGGGAGCAGCTGCTGGAGGCCGCCGACCGCTTCGCCCTGCCCCGGCTGGCCATGGAGGACGCGATCGTCGCCCACCAGCGGCCCAAGGTGGAGACCTACGGCGACGTGCTGTTCGTCGTCCTGCGCCCGGCCCGCTACGACGAGGACGCGGAGACCGTGGACGTCGGGGAGATCCACGTCTTCGGCTCACGCGACTTCGTGATCACCATCCGGCACACCAGGCAGATCGACTTCACGGTGATCCGGGAGCGCCTCGAAGCCGAGCCGCAGATGCTCACGCACGGCCCGCTGGCTGTGCTCTACGGCGTCCTGGACCAGGTCGTGGACGCCTACGCCCCCGCCGTCGCCGAACTCCAGGACGACATCGACGAGGTGGAGAGCGAGGTCTTCGACGGTGACCGCGACGCCTCCCGGCGCACCTACCGCCTGGCCCGCCAGGTCATCCGGCTCCAACGCGCCGTCGACCCCCTGGCCGAGGTCCTCGACAGGCTCATGGCGCCCCTGGAGCACCCGGAACGGTTCCGGTCCCACATGCCCCGGCCGGGGCAGGAGCACCGCGCCGAGCTCCGCAACTACCTGCGCGACGTCGCCGACCACGTCGCCGCGACCCGGGAGCACGTCGACGGGTTCCGCCAGCTGCTCGAGAACATCACCGAGGTCCACAGCGCCCTCATCGGCCAGTCCCAGAACGAGGCCATGAAGAAGGTCTCCTCCTGGGGCGGCATCCTGGTCGTCCCCACGCTGATCTCGTCGGTCTTCGGCATGAACATCGCCCCCGAGCCCGGCTACCACTGGGTGTTCAGCTGGCCGCTCGTGCTGGCCTTCATGGCGCTCTCCTCGCTGCTGCTCTACCTCCTGTTCCGCCGCAACGGCTGGTTGTAGGCCGTGGAGCGGGGCGAAGCGCGCCTGCCCTGCCCTACGCCGATGCGCATGTGTTCAGCGCGTGGGTAGGAGTTATTCCGGGCCACCCTTTTCCTCGGGGCAGTTTCGCTCCGGCGTTCTCTCGCGAAAGAGATGAATCAGGGAAGGTGTTTCGTCCGAGCTGGTTCACTTCCCCTGGTGCTCCAGTCGTACATCGCGTCCTGACACGGCGTCGTCCACGTTGAACCGGCTGACCGGGATGGCGACGATCCAGTGCATCGGCATGTTCCGGGTCACTCGGGTCGTCCCTACGGCTGGGTGCGTTGCTCGGCGGCGTCGAACGCGGGCGCGAGCGGGGCCAGCGCCGCGCGGAGCTGGTCGGGCAGTGAGCCGGAGGGCACGACCAGTCCTCCGGCCTCGAAGCTCCCGGCGGCGTCCGCGTTCCCGGTCGGCCGGAGCCAGCCTTCCAGCGCGATGCGAACCGCCGTGGCGACGCTTGCCGCGAGAACGCGGGCTGTGTGCGTTTCGGTGTCGTCCAGGCGGTCGGTGATCACCGCCGCGAGAGGGCGCTCGATGCCGGCGGTGGTGTCGAGGAACGCTTCGCGCAGCGCGGTCCGGGTGGTGATCAGCAGCAGCGCCTCGTGTCCGCGCTCACCGGTGTTCGTGTACTGCTCGACCACTGCTTCGGTGACGGCGTCGGCCAGGCGCACCCCTGCGGGCCGGGCCGCGATCGCCGCCGCGATCCGCGCCTCCCGGTCCGCGGTCACAGCGGAGACGATCGCCTGCTCGCGGCTGGCGAAGTAGTTGTTGTAGGTGCGCGGCGAGACCCCGGCCGCCTCGGCGATGTCCTCGACCCGCACCCGGTCCGGTCCGTGCTCGACGGCCAGGCGCAGGGCCGCCTCGCGCAGCGCCTCTCGCGTGGCCTGCTTCTTCCGCTCCCGCAACCCTGGTGGTGGTGTCGTCACGGTGTCAGCGTTCCACACGGAGCTGCGCGCACGCAAGTTTGCGTAGATGCAAACTTGCGCGCACGCACTTTTCCTGTCAGCCTCGACCCGACCGAGACCGACAGAGAGGACCGTCACCGTGCGAGCAAGAGGAATGACCTACGACACCGGATTCGTCGCGCACGGCCGGATATCCCGTGAGCACTACGACCCCGCGGTGGTCCGGCGCGAGCTCGCCATCATCCGCGACGACCTGCACTGCAACGCGGTCCAGATCATCGGCGGTGACCCGGACCGACTGGAGCTGGCCGCCGGTGCCGCCGCCGAGCTCGGCCTGGAGGTCTGGTTCTCGCCC
The DNA here is from genome assembly GCF_000341085.1 of Nocardiopsis ganjiahuensis DSM 45031. Classification (GTDB taxonomy): domain Bacteria; phylum Actinomycetota; class Actinomycetes; order Streptosporangiales; family Streptosporangiaceae; genus Nocardiopsis; species Nocardiopsis ganjiahuensis. The sequence goes on from NZ_ANBA01000026.1 coordinate 48,029, forward strand.
TATCCGCTGGAGCTGGAGCCGGAGCAGATCCTCACGCTCTTCCGCGACTGCGCCACGCGAGCGGAACGGCTCCGGCAGCAGGGGGCCACAGTCGTGTTCGTCGCAGGGGTCGAGCTGAGTGTCATGAACCGCGGGTTCCTGTCCGGAGAGAGCCCGGAGGAGCGGGTCGAGCAGCTGATGAGCCCACCCGAGCGGCGGGCCGAAGCGATGCGCGAACTCGGCGTGGGCATCAACACCTTCCTCCGCGACGCCGCGGCCACGGTCCGTGAGCGCTTCCAGGGCAAGCTCACCTACGCATCCATCCAGTTCGAGCAGGTCGACTGGACTCCCTTCGACATCGTGACGTTCGAGCTGATCCGCTCCGCCGAGGTCGCCGACCGGTTCCGGGACGCGGTGCGCACCCTGGCCCAGGGCCCGAAGCCGCTCGCCGTCACCGGGTTCGGCACCGCGGCCTACCGCGGGGCGGGGGACCGCGGTGGGCGGGTGCTGGAAGTGGTCGAGCACGACCCGGAGACCAGGGCCCCGGTGCGACTGAACGGCATGTACGAGCGCGACGAGCCCGGCCAGGCCGCGTATCTGAGCGAACTGCTGGAGATCTTCGAGACGGAGGGCGTGGACAGCGCGTTCGTGTTCTTGTTCGCCTTGCCCGGCTACCCCCACCGCCCGGACGGCGACCCCAGGGACGACTTGGACCGGGCGGGCCTGGGCATCGTCAAACTCCTCGAAGGGCACCGGGGGCAGACCTACCCCGACATGGAATGGGAACCCAAGGCCGCCTTCGAGGCGGTGGCGCAGCGTTATCGGAGGTGACAGGCCCCGCACACGGTGACCACTGCTCGGGATCCGCATCGCGGCGCGGCGCAGATCCCGAGCAGAGGGAAGTCGTCGGGATGGGATGGAAGGTGGAGGACGGATTCCCGGGGCCTCGGTCGGCGTCAGCGGCCCTCGGGGGAGTAGTCCGGGAGCACGTCGACGGGTTCCGCCAGCTGCTCGAGAACATCACCGAGGTCCACAGCGCCCTCATCGGCCACTCCCGGAACGAGGCCATGAAGAAGGTGTCCTCCTGGGGCGGCATCCTGGTCGTCCCCACGCTGATCTCGTCGGTCTTCGGCATGGACACCGCCCCCGATCCCGGCGACCACTGGGTGTTCCGCTGGCCGCCCGTGCCGGCCTTCTCGAAGTCAGCTACACCTACGAACGCCTCACCACCCTCCCCGAGGAGGACGAGGACCAGAGGACCCGGTACTGCGGCGACATCGTCGGCACCGGATGGACGGTCCCCATCGAACACACCCGCGCCTCCTTCTCCTTCCCGGACGTGGCAGGCGACCCGGCCGCCTCCCAGGATGCGGCGTTCATCTGCCGGGTCGGTTCCGCGAAGGACCGCCTGAACCGGGAGTGGGGCGATCAGGGCGAGGGAGAACCACACATCACCCGCACCCACGGCCCGCTCGAACCGAGGGAAGCCCTGAGCGTACGAATCCTCCTTCCACCCTCTGTGTACTCCGCCGCTCCCACAGGCGCCGAGGAAGGGGCCGCGCAGCCCGATCCGTACCATGGCTGGAAGTCGGTCCTCCAGACCTGCGCAGCTCTCAGCCCTGGCACACCCTCCACTGGGACGAGAGCGGGCCGCCGATTCCGAGAGCTACCCTCCGTCACACGATGGAGAACGGACCGCGACACTTCCAGGAGATGGTGCCCATGCGGCCCACACCGTTGTTCTTCATCTGCCGCCAGGGTGTTCTGGAGCACGGAGCACTGCTCGAGCGGGTGGAGGCGGGTGTCGCGTGAAGGACGTGCTCATAGCGCTTGAAGCGCTGACCGGCTGCGCTCCGGACCGGCGAGACCTCGCTGCCGAGGCGCTCGGGGACTTCCTACGCGGTGCCGCGCTTGACGCGGCCACAGCCCGGCTGGTCGTCGGGCGACTGGTCGGCCTGGCCGTCACCGAACCCGTGACCGAGGTCCGTGAGTCCGCCCTGAACGCGGTCAGCGAAGCATTCGATCACTACAGCCTGCCCTTGGACCTCGTCGAACCGCTGGCCTCGGTCGTGAGGACTCTGGAACCCGAACTCCTCGAGTACGCCCTGTACATCTTCGGTGCCACGCGGGACCCGCGAGCACGGCCACTGATCGAGCCCTTCCTGCACCATTTCTGCCCGAACGTGCGTGAGGAAGCCCGTCTCGCAGCTGCCGAGCTCGCTGTCTCCGCAACCTTTGACGATCGCTCTCCCGGCTTCACTCCTGAATAGTGTGCGTTTTTTGGATTTTAATAAGGTAGATTTAATTGGCCAAGATGCTGTATGGGGTGAGGGGTTCTTCGAGCCGATAATACTTCTCGAGAGGGATTTTGAGGATGTCCTCGGGGAAGTTATTTTGCAGTTTGAGGAACAGATTTCTGGATTTTTGTGTTATTGCTGATCCTTCGGTCGGTGTCGGACGATTGCCGGACACGGGCGGTGGTTGTCAACCGTCTCCGTTCTGCACGCTTCCGTGGAGGCCTTACCCATCAAGGCCGGAGTAGATCAGCGCGATGCGGCCTCCGGGAAATTCGAGGCTCTCCGCCTCGCCTGAATAGATCGCTACCAGCGAGTCGGGTCCTCTCCACCAGGTGTCCGCCAGGCCCAATACCTCGGGCACCGGTTCGTAGTCGTCCAACGCGATGTCGTCGACGGCATCTCCGACGAGCTTGGTGATCTGTTTCGCCGTCGTAGCTGCGTGGTGGGCCAGGGCCAGCGATTCCACCCAACCCTCGATGGCCGCGTGGAGGGGCGTCCACCTATCTGTGTGAATGCCGAACTCACCCGAAGGCCCGATCATGAAGGAGTAGGGGACCGCGGTCCGCTGCATGCCTGCTTCGAACAACCACCCTTCGGACGGTGAACCTTCGGGTGAGTCCGGATCGAGGTATTTTGGACCTCCGTCGTACTGCGGCGCGGGTGGAAGGAGCAGACCACCCCAGCGCTCTTGGTAGGCGGCCATCCGGTCGATCACCACTGCTGGAATGTTTCGCTCGAGCAACCACTGTCTGTGCCCATCGACGGGGCGGACGTCGATCTTGACGCCATGCACGCCGACAAAGTAACGAGCCCTGCTGGTCAGGCCGTCGGGCACGTCGTTGAAGAGGTTCGTTTTCATCAGGCGGACACTATCGGCTGATCCTGGACGGGATCGTGCGAGGGGTAGCCGCTCAGGTGTGGTGGGACCGTGTTTTCCGGAGTCGAATTTCGGCCCTTGAGACCACGTGGCCTTTGAAGGAGGGCCTCGTGAGGCGTCGTGGACACCTCGCAGAGTTCCGGTGCATCGTCTTGGACCTGGCCCAAGACGATGTCCACCTGCTGGAGGGCACCCGTGACCTCGAGGCCGCGTGCTCGCCGGCTGGGCAGGCCGTCATCGGCACCGGCCGTCCGCGTCCAGCTCGAGTCCGCTCCTGAGTGGCGCGGTTCCAGGGCGACCTCGAGCCGTACGCCGAGGTTCGCCCGGTTCAGGGATTCCGACCGGCACCCGCTGACTCCTCGGTGCTCCAGAGGTGGAGTCAGGGCCCCGACCAGGAGGCCTCGGTCGGCATCAGCGGCCCTCGGGGGTGAGGGTTCTCGTCCAGAGGGAGTCGCCGTTGGCGTCGCGCAGGAAGACGGTGAGCTCCTTGCTGTTCCGGTCGATCTCGATCTCGCCGAAGTGCTGGTAGCCGTCGAGCGGCGAGGTGTTCGCCGTAGGCGGGGCGTTCTGGAAGACCACTTCGGGCCCGAAGGTGGGGTCGAGTTCGTTCGGTCCGAACGCGCCGGCGTGCAGCGGCCCGGAGACGAACTCCCAGAACGGGGTGAACTCGCGGCTGCTCGCGCGCTCGGGGGAGTAGTGGTGCGCGGCGGTGTAGTGGACGTCGGCCGTCACCCACACCACGTTCCGTGCGCCCCGGCGGTGCAGGCCGTGCAGCACCCCGTCGAGTTCGGCCTCGCGCCCGCGCGGTTCGCCGGGCAGGCCGTTGGCCACCGCCTCGATGTCGTCGCCGTCGGGCACGACCAGGCCGAGCGGCATGTCGGAGGCGATCACCTTCCAGGTCGCGGTGGACGCTGAGACCTCGTCGACCAGCCAGCGTGCCTGAGCGTCTCCGAGGACGTGTTCGAAAGCGGAGGTTCCCGGCGAGTTGGCGTCGCGGTAGGGCCGCATGTCGATGACGAAGACGTCCAGGTCGGGGCCGTAGGGCAGCTTGCGGTAGATCCTGCCGTCCACCGCCTCGGACGGGATGATGGGCATCCACTCGTGGAAGGCCCGGTGGGCCCGCCGGGCCAGGAGGTCGACATCGGTCTCGGTGTAGCGGTCGTCGTCGAGGATCTCCCCCGGGTACCAGTTGTTGACGACCTCGTGGTCGTCCCACTGCACGATCTGCGGAACCCGGGCGGCGAAGCCGCGCAGCGTGTCGTCGAGCAGGTTGTAGGCGTACTGGCCGCGGTACTCGGCCAGCGTCTGGGCGACCGCCGCCTTCTCCTCGGTGACCACGTTGCGCCACGTGCGCCCGTCGGGCAGGGCGACGCTCTCCTCGAGCGGGCCGTCGGCGTAGACGGCATCGCCCAGGTGGAGGAAGAAGTCCGGGTCGCGGTCGGCCATGGCGGCGAAGATCGGCATGCCGCCGATGTCGGGGTTGATGCCCCATCCCTGGCCCGCGACGTCTCCGGAGAAGACGAAACGGATCGGGCCGTCGGTGCCCCCGGCGGTACGGAAGCTGCCTTCGAGGACCTCACTGGTGTGCTGTCCGCTTTCGGCGTGCACCCGCACGTGCACCTCCTGGCCCGCGTCGAGCCCGGTGATGCGGACCCGTCCCGTGCCGTCACCGGCCGGGGTGAGCTGCGGCCCGCGGAGCGTGCGCGCGTCGCGGAAGTCGGGCCGGGTGGCGACCTCGACGACCATGCGCGCGGGGCGGTCGGCCCGTGTCCAGACCACGGCCCCGTCGGCGCGGGGGTCGCCGAGCTGGATGCCGTGCGTCAGGACCGGGCGGTTGCGGCCCTGGGCCAGGGCGGGAGCGGCCGCGCCTCCGGCCAGGAGGATGCCCGCGGTGCCCGTGGCGCCCAGACGCAGGGCGGATCGGCGTGAGAGGTGGGTGCGTGCCATGAGGGCTCCTCGTTGCGGGGGAGTGGTACCCACGGTTTCTATCCGGGACGTCCGTCCCCTGTTTGAACGAGAGCCGTCACCCGGGTGAATACGGACCGGGGCGGTCCGTGCGAGTAGCGGTCACCCGGGGGGGTCAGCGGTGCTTCCCGCGATTCGACGGACGTCCTGTCCTGGGGATACCCGCTTCGCGCTGTGGGGTTCTCTCCTCGGGGCATGTCCGATCCGGTCGCTGCGCCGGTCCGGTGGTCCGTCGTTTCCTGGGGGATGATCTCGACGAGCTCGGCGTGGTGAGCCCTCGTGCGCCGGTCCCCGCTCAGCGACGGACGCTCCACGGGTGATCGCCGGCGCCCAGGGCCGTGCTCACGGCGAGTCGACGATCGACTCCAGTGCCGGCTCGAGGATGCGTTTCAGATCACGGGGATCGGCGTCGGCGAGGACCTGGACACCGATCAGGTAACGGCTGATCGTCAGGCCGAGCGTGCAGGCGTTGAGCAGGGCGGCTCGGAGTTCGGCGTCCGGCCCGCCGATCGTCGCCGCCACGCGTTCCTGCGTTTCGCCCATGACGTGATCACGCAGCTGGGCCTGGGCCGCCGGGTGCGTGAGGGCGCTCCGGAGCAGCGCTTCGGCCTCCGGCCGCCGGTCGACGTCGTCGAAGGAGTCGAGCACGTGCTGCAGCGCCGCGCGCGGCAACTCGGAACGGTCGGCCAGTACGAGGCCCTCGGTGGGGACGGCCCACCGTGCCGCCGCTTCGAACAGCGCGTTCTTGCTGCCGAAGTTCTGCATCACCAATGCCGGGTCGACCTCCGCGCGGTCCGCTACCGCCCGAATCGTCGTGCGCTCGAAGCCGTGTTCTGCGAACAGTGCCCTGGCCGCGGTGAGGATCGCTGCTTCACTGCGATGCCTGCGTTCGGCCCTGGTCGGTGATGCCTGGTCCGTGTCCCCGCTCATGGGTTGACTCTACACGCGTTGACCCAATTGAGAATTCGCTCTACGTTTGTTGAGTGAAATCACCCGCAGAGGGCCCTCCCTCGAACGCCGCACCCGCCAGGCCTCCTCACGCGCGCCGCTGGCTCGCCCTGGCCGTCCTGGCGGGTAGCCAACTGCTCATCGTCCTCGACGCGACCGTCGTCAACGTGGCGTTGACAGCGATCCGGGCCGACCTGGACCTCTCCGTCGCCGAGTTGCAGTGGACCGTCACCTTCTACGTCCTGGCCTTCGGCGGCTTCCTGCTCCTCGGCGGCCGCTTGGCGGACCGCTACGGGCGGCGTCGCATGTTCATCGCGAGTGCCGCCGTCTTCGGACTGGGGTCACTGCTCGCCGGATACGCCCACGGGGCCGCCGTCCTGTTCGCCGGACGGGCACTTCAGGGGTTGGCGGCCGCTGTCCTGGCCCCGGCCGCGCTGTCGCTCCTGATGACCGTGTTCCCCGAAGGCCGCGACCGCCACCGCGCGCTCGCCGTATGGGGCGGCGTTTCGGCAGGCGGAACGGCTCTGGGCCTGATCCTCGGTGGAGTCCTCACCCAGGCCCTGTCATGGCACTGGGTGTTCTGGGTCAACGTCCCGATCGTCATGGTCGCCGTACCCGCAGCACGGTTCCTGCTCCCCGAAGCGCGCTCGAAGCAGCCCGAGCGATTCGACGTCGCGGGTGCGCTGCTCGGCACCGCCGGAGTGCTCGGCCTCGTCTACGGGCTGGTCACGGGGGCGGAGAACGGCTTGGTGCCCGCGTTGCCGGTGATGTTGGTGTCGCTGGCTCTCCTGGGAGCGTTCGCGCGCATGCAATCGGTGCGGCCCCATGCCCTCGTGCCGATCCGGCTGCTGCGCAACCGGACGCTCGTGGGCGCCGATGCCGTCGGCCTGATCCTCGCCGCCTCGCTCTACTCCCTGTTCTACTTCCTGAGCCTGTTCATGGGAGGCGTCCTCGGCTACGGACCTGTCGCCACCGGGCTGGCCTTCCTGCCGATGACGATCGCCATCGCAGCAGCCTCGGCCGGCGCGGCGTCACTGCTGCCGCGTCTAGGCATCCGGCCGGTCCTCGTGATCTCGGTTCTGCTCGTCGCTGTCGCGTTCGCGGGCTTGACCCGCATCGATCTGCAGAGCAGCTACCCCGGCACGCTCCTGCCCCCGCTCCTGCTGGTCGGCGTGGGGCTCGGACTGGCGTTCGTCGCACTCACAGCGGCCGCCGTCGGCTCCGCCTCCCCCGGCGACAGCGGGATCGCCGCGGCCCTGTTCAACGCCGGACAACAGATCGGCGCGGCGCTCGGTCTCGCTGCTCTGACGGCTGTCAGCGCCATCCGCACCTCCGGCCTGACCCCGCCCGGCTCCGCCGAGCCCACAACGGAAGCCGTCGTCCGGGGTTGGTCCCTCGGCTTCTCCGTCGCCGCCGTCTTCATGCTCGCCGGTCTGCTCGTCATCATGACCACGATGAAGCCACGTGATCCGTGACCACAGGGTTCCACGGCCGGCAGCCCGGGCACGCCGCCCACACGTTCCACGCCGCAGGTCAGGCAGGTCGGCGCCGGTCATCGTGACGATGGAAGTCGAAGCGTTGGTTCCTCGCCTCCGACGAACCCGGCACGAGACACCGCTGGGTCGTGGGTTGTTCTGTCAGGTGGTCTTTTCGTAGCGGGAGGGGAAGGGGAACCGGGACTCCAGGAACGTGTGGATCATGGCGGTCACCTCTTCCTGGCGTTCGGGCGGGGTGTCGACGTCGTTGAGGCACAAAAAGTCCACCTCCTCGCTCTCCTCCACCGCCGCGAGGCGCTCGGTCGCGTCCGGGGCCCCGATGTTGACGTAGCGCATCCGGTACTCACCGGGCACGGCGCGCCCGGTGAACAACGCATAGTGGTGGTGCAGGGTCGCGGCCACGGCCACGTGGTCCAGGGAACGGAACCGGCTGTGGGCGGTGCGGTCCATCTCCTCGCGGTAGCGCTCCTCCAACTCCTCAGCGACCTGGCGGATCTGCGGGTGCGGGGCGTGCTTGAACTTGTGGATGATGGCCCGGCCGAAGTCGCGCTCCAACAGCGCACGCACGTTCTTGCCCGCCGAGTTCGGGGCGGGCTCGCCGGCCACCGGGTCTCCGGTGCCGAACTGGAACGGTGAGAAGGGCACCTGGGCGATGCCGTTGGCGTGGAAGAACTGCTCGGTGCGGGCGGGGCGGGTGAAGAACACGTCGTCGTTCAGGTACAGGTAGCGCTCGGCCAGACCGGGGATGCGGTGCAGCCGCGACTCGATCGCGTGGGAGTTGAAGGTGGGCAGCGCACTGGCGGGCAGGATGTCGCGGTGGTCCACGACGGTGATCCCCGACGCCTCGGTGTCCAGCCAGGCGGGCACCTGTTGGTCGGTGACCAGCCAGACGTGGCGCACGAACGGCGCGTAGGCCTCCAACGAGCGCAGCGAGTAGCGCAGTTCGTCGCGGCTGGTGAAACGGGCGGCGTTGGCGGCCGTCTCGTGCACGGTGTCGGACTCACCCCGGTGGCGGGCCCGCTTGGCGGCGTGGGCGGGGTCGTCTCCGTCCACCCAGGTGTAGACCGCGTCCACGGGGAAGTCGGCCTCAAGGGGGAGCTTCCAGGTGAAGGGCTCGAACGTGGGGTACTGCCGCTCGCGCACCGTGCAGGTGGCGGGTTTGCGCTGGGCAGTGGGCAGCACGTCCGCGACCTTGTTGTTGGTGGGGGCGACCAGGGAGTCGGCCAGCACCTGTGGGGGTGCCTGCACGCGCAGCCGGCCCAGGAGCTCCTCGGCGTTGTCGCGTTCCAGGAGCTTGGCTCCCTGGCGCCAGAACTGGACGTCGCACCCGTACTCGAGTCCGGCCATCAGGCGTCCGGCGGGGGAGAGCAGGGGTTCGGCGAAGCGGATGATCAGGCCGGACTTGATCTCCTCGGCCAGGGCCCCGTCCACGTAGGGGGAGAAGGCAGCGACCACACCGCCGGGGCCGGGTTTGACCGCGAACAGGGGGCTGCTGGCGTACAGCTCGCGCATGGCGTCCAGGAGCTGTTTGCGTTCGCTGCGGTGCACCCCGACCACGTGGCGCAGGGGGGAGCGGCCGCGGACGAGGAAGTAGTCGATCCCGGCGTGTTCCAGGGCGCGGGTGACCAGTTCGAGGTTGTGGGCCGAGGCGCCTGCGGCGGTGAAGCGGTCCAGGGTCCGGCCCAGGTACTCGTCCCCGTTCAGGGTGAAGGGGCGCACGGTGGGGTCGTCATCGCGGAGTTGTCGGCGGCGTTCGGCGATCTTGGCCAGCCGCTTGTCCTGGGCTGCCTGGGCGGCGGCCTGTTCGCGTTCGGCCTGGCGGCGCTCGCGGGTGGCGGCGGGCAGGAGCCGTTCTCCGGTGTTCTTGAAGCGCGATGTCAAGGCCATGTGCGTGGATCCCTCTGCTGTGCTGTCCCGTTACGGGCGACGGGCCTGGTGGTACTGAGTTCCGTCCGGGCCAGAACAGAGACGGGTAGGTCGGATCATCCGTTGACTTGTGAGACGTTTTGAGATCTTTCCGTCTCCTACGTTGCGCGTCTTCTCTCTCGCCGGGAGTGATACCGATCAGGTGAGGCGGCCGTCGAGGGCTCTGCCGGGTGGGCGTGGGGTGGCGAAATCGCTTCTGGTGGGCGCGTTGAGATGACGGCGCGGCTCGCACGAGTCATGCGCGAGCGCACCGATGTCGAGGACCCCGCGAAGCCGCAAGTCGGATCGGCGCGAACCCAGAGGTGTGGGACGTGTCGGCGTCCGATGAGGACGGTTCGACGCTTCTCAGGGCGGAGAGATTCAGAGGCGCCCGGCTGGCCTCGCCGCGCTGCGGAGAGCAGCTGAGGACCCTTTGACCGCGGACCTGGACCTCCAGCGCGCCCTACAGGGGCAGCACTGGATCCTCGGTGGGGTGTTCGCCGGTGAAGCCGCCTGTCGCGGGTCCGTGCAGGGGGAACGAGGCGGAGGAGGTGTTTCGCCCCTGGCTATCCCTTCCCGGTGGGAGCCCTGCTTTCGCAGGTCAACCGCTCTCTAATGGGGGATCGCCTGGTCAGCGGCGGCTCACATGCGCCAGGGGATGTTGAGCCAAGGGCTCATGGGGTCCGTGGTGAGCACGCGGTGGGCGGCCACGGAGTCGGTGTAGTACGGGCCGAAAGCGCCCTCGTCGAAGGCCAGGGCGCGGCCCAGGACGAACCCCGCCGACAGCTCACCCCACGACCCGTGGTTGAGCATCGCCGTCGCCCCGGCCCGGATGATGTGCTCCCCCGCCGCCATCATTTCGGCGTAACCGGCGTTGAAGCCCCACCGGGCCAGGTTGACCGCCCGGCCCAGGTCGTAGGCGAGCACGGTACGGACCTTGGCGCCCGGCGGCAGCGCACCGTCCTGGACCATCCGCTCCTCGTACTCCCACACCCGGGCGGCCGTCAGGACCAGTGCCTCGTACTTCGCCGCGTCGGCACCCGAGCTCCGGCACCAGTGGCCGATCAGGTCCGGCCAGGTCCCGGCGTCGAAGGGGAGGCCCGGGGTGCGCGCGCAGGCCTGCACCCGCAGGTCCAGGACGACGGAGACGTCCGAGGGGATGCGGCCCCCGACCACCAGCTCGCGCAGGGCACGATCCCACCCCTGGGTGTCGGTGATCCCCCAGGACTCGCGGAGCTTGTCCCGCTCGTCCTCGGGAGAACAGCACGAACAGGACCCGGCGAACGCGTTCCAGACCCCGCCCCCGGTGACGGGCATGTGCGCGCCGCAGGCCAGGGCGTGCGCGAACTCCCCTTCGAAGACTCCGCGCGGGTCACTGCGGAGCCGGAGCTCCTTCCGGCGAAACAGGCCCATGGCGGGCCTCCCTCCGTGTGGTCGGCGAAAGGGACAGCCTCTCAGGGGTTGAGCAGCGTGCGGATCTCGTCCAGGTCGCGCCTGGCGGCGGCCCCCTGCTCCTCGATCTCGGTCCTGGTCCGGCGCCACTCCTCGACGGCCTGGGTGATCTGCTGGTCCAGTTTCCGGCTCTGGGTGTGGAACAGGGCCTCGCCGTCGGTCCGCTCCCGTTCGGAGCTGAAGTAGGTGACACCGGTGGCGACCGCCCCGACCAGGGTCAGGACCCACATGAGGGCGCTCACCGTCAGCAGGGCCAGGACGAACACCAGCACGGTGCCGCTCAAGCACCCCCAGAAGACGGTCCGTCCGCCTCCCTCGGGGAGGTTGCGCTCGCGCAGCCGCTGCCGGGCGCGTTCGGCCTGCGCCCGGTCGGGGCCGGAGGCGGTGATGCCGACGGACACCCCCTGGACGGTCAGCTCCGTCGCCTCGGGGAGCTGGTGGGTGGCCTTGGCCACCAGTTCCTCGGCGGTGTCCAGGACGGCGGCGCGCTGGAGGACCAGCGCGAAGGTGCGGCGGTGCGCGGGCGCCTCCTCACGGGTCAGGTCCTGCCGGAGGAGCGAGCCGACGCTGCCGACGGTGTCGCTCCACGCGGGCAGGGCGCCCTCCTGCCCGCTGTTCTCGATCACCGTGCGCAGCCGGGTGGCCTCGGCCAGCAGGGGAGCCTCCTCCGGGCTGCCCTCCTCGACGAGCAGGCGCAGGGTCTCCTGGAGGAAGTCGGAGCTGACCTCGTCGGGGCTCAGCACCTCCATCGGGGTGTCCTCGCTCCCTAGGGCGGTGACCTTGGTGATCCGCTCGCGCAGGTGGGCGACGGCCTGGGCGGCCTGGCGCTGGGGGACGCCGGCGCCGGCCGGGCCGCCGCCGCGCCGTCCCCGTCGCGGGGCCGCGGACCCGCCGCCGGAGGGGGAGGCGAGGGAGACAGCCCACTCGTCGACCGGCGGAACCCTGACGTCCTCGACGGACCACAGGCGCAGGGTCGACAGCAGCAGGTGTTCGCGGGCGTCGTCGCCGAAGGAGCCGTCGGCGGTCAGCAGCCACAGGGCGCGCTGGGCGCGGTTCAGTTGGACGCCCGGTTCGGGAAGGTGGGGGAGCAGGTCGGCGGAGACGCTCTCGCCCAGGGTACGGGCGTGCTCGGCGCGGGTGAGGGCGGAGGCCAGCGCGGCGAAGCAGCGGGCCCGCTCCTGGTCGATGCCGGCGGCCTCGTCGAAGCGCAGCCGGGCCTGGGAGAGGTCGTCGCGCAGCAGGGCGTGCAGGCCGCGGGCGGCGGGGACCAGCCAGTACCCGGGCACGTCCTTGACGTCCAGGGTGGGCAGGGCCGCGCCGTTCAGCATCTGGAGGGTGCGGTGGCGGGCGATCGCGGCGTCGTCGAACATCGTCAGGGTGGCGCGGACGTCACTGAGTTCGATGAAGGCGTCCAGGGTCGCCGAGACCCGGTCGAGCCGCTGTTCGAGGGTTCCGCGGACCCGGCCCAGTTCCGAGCGCATGCGGCTGCGTTCGCGGGCCATCTGTGAGTACGCGGAACTCAGGTCCTCCTGGAGTTCCCTGATACGCACGTTCTGCGAGTAGTCGGTCCAACTCATTCGTGGTTCCCTTTCCCTGCGCGCCCGGGGCGACGGGGCGCGCTGGGAGTTGTGACGGCGGCGGGACCGGTCTGGTTCTGGGGGTTGTCCCGATCCCTGTTCTGAACCAGACTGGGAGCGCTCCCAATATGAAGGATCCCCATGCACGAACCCAAGCTCCCCCCGAACCTGCTGTTCGGTACCGCCACCGCCGCCTACCAGGTGGAGGGCGCCGCCGACGAGGGCGGCCGGGGGCCGTCGATCTGGGACACCTACTGCCGCACCCCCGGACGCGTGGCCCGCGGGGAGAGCGGCGACGTGGCCTGCGACCACTACCACCGCTACCGCGAGGACGTCGCCCTGCTCGCCGACCTCGGCGTGGACCTGTACCGCTTCTCCGTCTCCTGGCCCCGCGTCCAGCCCGACGGGAAGGGGCGGCCCAACGCCGAGGGCCTGGCCTTCTACGACCGCCTGGTCGACGCCGTCCTCGAGGCGGGGATCGAACCGGCCCTGACCCTCTACCACTGGGACCTGCCCCAGACCCTGGAGGACGAGGGCGGGTGGCGCGTCCGCGACACCGCGCGCCGGTTCGGCGAGTACACGAGGATCGTCGCGGAGCGTCTCGGCGACCGGGTCAACCGCTGGATCACCCTCAACGAACCCTTCTGCTCCGCCTTCGTCGGGCACGCCGTCGGCCGCCACGCCCCCGGGACCCGGGAGGGCACCCCCGCCCTGGCCGCCGCCCACCACCTGCTCCTCGCCCACGGCACCGCCGTCGGTGAACTCCGCGCCGCAGGCGCCGGTGAGGTCGGCATCACCCTCAACCCCGACCACCTCCTGCCCGCCACCGGTTCCGAGGCCGACCGGGCCGCCGTCGAGCGCGCCCGCACCCTGCACAACCGGACCTGGTTCGACCCGCTGTTCACCGGCGCCTACCCCGACAACGAGAAGGAGACCTGGGGCGAACTGGCCGACGGCTCCTACCGGCGGGAGGGCGACCTGGAGGTCATCGGCCGGCCCCTGGACTTCCTCGGCGTCAACTTCTACCGGCCGATCATGCTGCGCGACGCCCCGCACACGCAGCCCGACCCGGCCCTGCGCACGGCCGCGGACATCGGCACCGAACAGGTCGCCTTCGACGGTGTCCGGCACACCACCATGGGCTGGCCCGTGGTCCCGGAGAGCTTCGAGGAACTGCTCGTGGACCTGGACCGCCGCTATCCGGGGCTCCCGCCGATCCTCATCACCGAGAACGGCTCGGCCGAGGCGGACGAGCCCGACGGCGACGGCCGGGTCCACGACGGGGACCGCGTCGCCTACCTGCGCGCCCACCTGGCCGCGCTGGGACGCGCGATCGAGGCCGGGGTGGACGTGCGGGGGTACTTCGTGTGGTCGCTGCTGGACAACTTCGAGTGGGCCTACGGGTACGAGCGCAGGTTCGGGCTGGTGCGCGTGGACTACGACTCCCTGGAGCGCCACCCCAAGGACAGCTACCACTGGTACCGGGACTACCTGGCCTCGCACCGGGCCCGCAGGAACCAGGGGGAGTGACCGGGGGCCGGCCCTTCTGAGCTCGACGGGGTGGCCCGGGACCTGGGCCCACAGGGGTCCCGGGCCACCCAACGGCGTGTTGGCATACGTTCGGTTCTGGGGCAAGCTGGAGGGTGTCGGCACACGAGGGCTGCGGGGGCTTATGACGGACGGATCAGGCAGGGCGGCGCCGCTGGACCCGAGCCCGGGGACCAGCGGAAGCCTCCGGGCCGCACAGCGGATGCTCCAGCTGCAGAACAGCCTGGTGGAGCTGCTGAGGACCAAGCCCTTCAGCCAGATCACCTACAAGGAGATCACCGAGGGCGTCGACATCGACCGGTCCACCGTCTACCGCTACTACAACCACAAGAACCAGGTGCTCCAGGCCGCCGTGGACGTGCGGCTGACCGCCTTCGCCTCCCAGGTCGACCTCACGTTCGGCCGGATGGAGTCGATCGACGGGTACATGGGGCGCCTGGTGGACGCCTGGACGGAGCTGTGGCTGGAGTCGGGCGGGCTGCTCGCGGCCGCCTCGGGCCTGGGCGCGGAGCCCGGCCCGCAGCGCCAGTGGTGGCGTGAGCGGACCGAGCCGTGGATCGAGGCGGTCCGGGAGGCGATCGAGGTGGCCCGCTTCGTGGAGGAGCTCCCCAAGGACGGCCGCCCGGCGCTTCCCCTGGCGGAGATGACGGTGGGGCTGTGCCTGTCCACCTTCAACAACGAGCTCACCGTCCAGCACACCGCCGAGCACCGCACGATGGTCAGGGACCTGCTGCTCGACGCGATCCTGCGCACCATGGGCCGCAAGTAGCCGCACGTGGCTGCGAGTGGTCGCGGGCGCCGGCGAGCGGTGGCGGGCAGTCGCCGGTCGCGCCCTTGGGGCCGGGGCGGGCCTCCGGGGCGGGGGTTCTCGGGGCCGGGTGCGGGCCTCCGGAGCCCGGATTCACGGAGACCGCTGGGGCGCCCGTTCGGGAAGGGCGTTCCCGGTGGGCCTATTCTGAGGGTATGAGGCGTACTTCCTTCGCGAACTGGCCGTGCTCCGTCGCCCGGACGATGGATCTTCTGCGCGACGGGTGGACCCCGTTGGTGCTGCGGGAGGCCTTCTACGGCATCACCAGGTTCGACGCCTTCCAGAGCTCCCTGGGCATCGCCCGCAACACCCTCACCGACCGGCTCTCGACCCTGGTCGAGGCGGGCCTCATGGAGCGGCGCCCCTACCAGACCGAGCCGCTGCGCCACGACTACGTGCTCACCGAGATGGGCCGTGACTTCCGCACCGTGCTGCTCACCATGAACGCCTGGGGCGACCGCTGGCTGTCCGGGGACGAGGGCCCGCCGGTGGACTTCCTGCATGACGACTGCGGGAAGCGGACCCGGCCCAAGGTGGTGTGCGATTGCTGTGGTGACCCCCTGACCTCGGAGAACGTCAGTCCTCGCCTGGGCCCGGGGTACCCGCCGCACATCGCGGAGCGCCCCGAGGTGCGGGCGCGCTTCGGGGCCTGACCTCGCCCCCTCCCCGATGACCTTTCGGGGACCCTCCCTTGACAAGTGAGTCTCTTTGAGCAACTTTGGAGCTAGAAGCATTTTCTGGGCTTTTCTGCCTAGGGCGTGTGCGGCGGGGGCTCTCACTCGTGTCGGCGGATCCGGCATCGACACGAGCGCGGAACGATCCGTCGGACACCGCCCGCCCCCGACCCCCGACCCCCGACCCCCGACCCCCGAACAACCCCGAGGAGACCCAGTGGAGTGGACCGGCGCACGCTACGCGGACACACCGACCATCGAGGAACAGATCCGGATCGACGCGCCCCCCGAGACCGTCTGGGGGCTGGTCGGGGACATCACCCTGATGCCCGGCACCAGCAAGGAACTCAGGTCGGTCGAGTGGGCGCAGGGCTGGACCGGCCCCGAGGTCGGCGCCCGCTTCGTCGGCCACAACGCCCACAAGGACCTGGGGGAGTGGTCCACCACCTCCACCATCGTCGAGTACGAGGCGCCCCGGACCCTCGCCTGGGCGGTCGGCGAACCCGAGGACCCCTCGGCCACCTGGAGGTTCACCCTCGAACCCGAGGACGGCGCCACCGTGCTGCGCCAGTGGATGCGCCTGGGGCCGGGCCGCTCGGGGCTCTCCTACGCGATCGACCTCATGCCGGACAAGGAACAGAAGATCGTGTTCGTCCGCATGCGCGAGCTGGAGGCCGGCATCCGGGACACGCTCGCGGCGATCAGGGACCGGGCCGAAGCCGCCGCGAAGGAGAGTGTCTGATGCGTACCGCGACCACGATCGAGGCCTCGGGCGCCGACTGGACCGAGACGGTGGAGTTCGTCGTCGAGGCCGAGCGGCTGGGTCTGGACATCTGCTGGGTGGCCGAGGCCTGGGGCTCGGAGGCGCCCTCCCCGCTCGGCTTCCTGGCGGCCCGCACCGAACGCCTGCTGCTCGGCTCCGGGATCATGCAGGTGGGCACCCGCACACCGATGGCCGTCGCCCGGTCCGCCATCACCCTGTCCCAGATCTCCCAGGGGCGCTTCCTCCTGGGGCTGGGCCCCTCGGGACCCCAGGTGATCGAAGGGCTGCACGGCACCCCCTTCGACCGGCCCCTGCGCCGGACCCGCGAGACGGTCGAGATCGTTCGCGCGGCGGCCAGCGGAGAGAAGGTCGTCCACCGGGGAGAGGAGTTCCAGATCCCGCTCCCGGGAGGACGGTCGCGGCCGATGCGCCTGTCCATGCGGTCCGAGTACCCGATCCCGGTCTACCTCGCCAGCATGTCACCGCGCATGCTCGAGCTCACCGGTCGGATCGCCGACGGCTGGCTCGGCACCAGCTTCGTTCCCGAAGGTGCCAAGGAGGCCTACTTCGACCACCTGGACGCGGGCCTGGCCGAGGCCGGTCGTACCCGCTCCGACCTCGATATGTGCCAGGGCGCCGAGGTGGCCTTCGCCGAGGACGAGGAGGCCCAGGCGGCGATGGTCGACGGCCGCAGACGGGAGTTGGCGTTCAGCCTCGGCGGCATGGGTTCGGCCACGACCAACTTCTACAACGCCGCGTACGGGCGCCAGGGGTGGGCCGAGACCGCCGCCCAGGTCCACGAACGCTGGCAGGCGGGTGACCGGGACGGCGCGACGGCGCTGGTCACCGACGAGATGGTGTTGGCCACCACCCTGATCGGGACCGAGGAGCGGGTGCGCGAGCGCCTGCGCGTCTGGCGCGACGCGGGGGTGGACACGGTCCGCCTCTACCCGTCCGGGAAGGACCTCCGCGAACGGCTGGCCACCCTGGGCAGGGCCCTGGAACTGGTACGGGAGGTGGACGCGGAGCAGCACGAGGCCCCGCGGAACCACGTGCCCGGGTGAGCGGAAGAGCGCGAGGCCGGGGAGGTCAGGCCCGCTGCCGGGCCAACTTGCCGAAGGAGCCGACGACCGCCCCCAGCGCGAACATGGACGCCTCGTCCTCGTCCATGTGGACGATCCCGGCGGGGATGCGCACACGATAGGGCTTGTCCTCGGCGGGCAGAATCTCCAGACCGTCGATGATCCCCTGGCCCTCCAGCATCAGAAGGGCCTCTCCGACCCTCCCGGTGCGGTCTCCCCGCGCCCATATCGACATGCGTTCACCCTAACTACGGCCCGGGGCCGAGAGCGGAGTCGGCCCGAATCCAGGGAGCTGCGTAGGGGGAACCAGGGAGGTTTCGCGACAAAGCGAAACCGACCTGGAATTCCCGGTTCGCAGCGCCCTGGCTTCCCCGGTCGGGGTAGGGACCGTGGTTCCCAGTGATATCACCGACGGTGCACCTGCACGTGCATGCTCACGTGTGGATGGCCGGAAGCGGCCATTGGTACGGCTTTCGGAGCGGTGGTCCGCGAAGGACCGCCCGCGGGGTGCCGGGGGCGGTGCCCGGTGTCCCGGTCGGGCGGGGCACCGTACCCGCTTTCGAGTCGGCGGACGCCGTACGGGACGACACGCAACCACGCGGTGCCGTGCGCTCCGAGTCCATCGACGCGAGCCCCGCCTTCGACGCGTTCGCGCGGCGCGGCCCCCGGGGCTACGGCCGCTCCGACGGTCGGGACGCGGGGCGGGTCAGGGCGACAGCACGGTCATCTCCTCGCCGTGCACGTCGACGGCGGTCAGGGTGACCTCCGCCGCGGGCCGGGTCTCCGAGCGCGGACCGCTCACCGCCAGCACGCCCGTGCCGTCCTCGCTGGTGCCCTCGGCCCCTCCCTCGGCGGTGAGCGCGGCGACCTCGCGGGATGCGGCGGCCAGGTAGTGCCACCGGCCGTCGGCGTCCTGCCACCAGGTGCCCGCGGCCACCTGGCGGTTGAGGTTGCTGCAGTCCCAACCCCCCTCGCTCTCCCCGGCCACGACGGTCTCGGTGCCCTCGTCGGTCTCCGTGACCAGGACCGCACGGGCCAGCCCGCCGCCGTCGTGGCCGCCGAACCGCACGCACGTCCAGCGGCCGTCACCGCCGCCCGGCAGTTCCTGGACGGCGAACTCCCAGGCCGTGGCGGTGCGCACCGGCCCCTCGGGCGGGGCGCCGGCGCAGGCCAGCTCGCCCCACAGGTCGAAACCCTGGGCCGGGTCGAGGACCTCGTGCGGCCCCAACCGCCGGATCTCCGCGGGCGGGGGAGGCATATACCCCAGGTGGGCGGTGTCCAGTCCGCCCAGGTCGATCGCCGTGTAGGGCTGGCCGTGGGCCACCTCGGGGGCGCGCAGCCGCAGCACCGGGCCCACGTCGCAGTGCTCGCCGGTGGGCAGTGCCTCGGTCACCCCCTCCTCGTGGTCGACCCCGGACCAGCTCGCACCGGCCTGGCCCAGCGGGGCGGTGTCGGCCTCGGTCACCCACGGCGGCAGCAGGTAGTGGGTGCCCGCGTCGGTGTCGGCCAGGCGCAGGGCGGGCCAGTTGGCCACGCCGTTGCCGGGCTCGGCGAACACCTCCACCCGCTCCTCGCCGCCTTCCCGGGTGTAGCGGGCGACCCGGGGGCCGTCGTGCAGGAGCACGACGTCCCGGCCGGCCACCTCACCGGCGAACAGCAGCGCGGGTGAGCTGGGAGCGAGGCCCGGGCCGAGGCCCTCCTGCTCGGACCAGGCGGCCAGGGCCCGCTGCGTGAGGGCGGTGTCGTCGACGGCGTCGCCCCGCGGGTGCCAGGCGGTCAGGTCGAGCCGGAAGCTCTCCCGCCAGGAGTCCGGGGCGACCGCCCCGGCCAGCTGGGGCGGGGGAACGGTGAACGTCGTGGCGCCGACCCCGGCGCCGGGGTCGGCAGTGGTCAGTCCCAGAGCGGCCACAGCCAGGACCAGCGCGCCCGCCGCCCCGAGCAGACCGCGGCGGTGCACCAGGTAGCCCCGGCCGCTGACCCGCGCGACCGTGGGGTCGGGCAGGCGCAGCGTCGCCGGTACCTCCCGGGCGCGTTCCACCGCGACGGCGGCGTCGCGGACCCCGAGCGAGGCGAGGAGTTCGGTGGCGCTCCGGGCGTCCAGGGACTCCAGCCGCATCAGCGCGTAGGCCGCCCGGGCCGGGGCGTCCAGACCGTTCAGGGCCTCCAGGGCCCGGGCCTCGCCGCCGATCCCGTCCACGGGGGAGACCCGCAGCCCCGCCTGGCCGCGCGGGTGCCATCCGCGCGGGAACAGCGACCGGCGCAGCACACGGCGGCGGATTCTCGGGTACTCGTGGGGGCGCGGGTGGCGCCGCCCGCGCGGAAGCGCCCCGGTCACCAGCCGGTGGGCGTCCTCCAGCAGGCCGGGGGACGCCCGGTGCCCGGAGAGGGCGACCAGGGCGAGCAGGACCAGGTTCCGGTACGGGTTGGGCGGAAGGCGCCGATCGGGGGAGGTGGACATCCAAGCTCCTCAGGGGTCTTTTCCGAGCGAGCCTAGGGAAACCGGTCCACACGCACCCGAGGAACGCGGATACCCGCCCCCTATGTCCCGAAAGTCCCGCGTGCCAGGCGTTCCCGGCCCCATCACGAGAGCGGAGCGCCGAAATGGAACCCGCCCGTTGTTCACGAACGGCGACCATCGCCGCGGTGGTGTCCTACTCGCACATGTACGAACTCGCCCTGCGCCACGGCGAACCCCTGTGGAGAAGGGCCTTGTTCCCGCTCTCGGTGGACGGCATGATCGTCGGTGTTTCCATGACCCCGCTCAGCGACGCCCGCCACGGACGCAAGGGTGGTGTGCTGCCGTGGGCTCTGTTGATCATCGGCTCGGCCGCGTCCTCCGCACGGCGGCGCGAGGCGTACGCAGACGATGAGCAAGGCCCTGTTGAGGCCACAGGTGCGGAGTTCGTCAACACACAGAGAGGAACCGCATCTGAGGTGACAGAGGCTTCCGGTTTCCAGGTCGTGAACGACGTGGGCGGATTGGTGAGCGGAAAGGCTTTGTCGCCCTTTCAGGCCCGTGCTTGTGAGTGGGCGCTGGAGTGAGAACGGGAGACTGGGAAACTGCCGACGGGGGCACAGATCGCTGAGTGCTTCTGCTGAAAGGCGCGTTGGGGGAGGTTGGTGAAGGAACGCGGGCTCTGCTGGCGCAAGAAGCCCTCCGAAAAGTTTGCTTCTGCGCTAGCTGAGCGTCACTAGCAGCCGTGCGCAAAGGCAGCACCGGATTCGACGCGCGGGAAGGACCGATCTTGTAACTCAGTTGGCTGGGACCTTCGTGCAGTCAGCCCTGAGGCTTCCTGGAGATGGCGAGAATCATCGGATGAGAAGTCCGATGCTTTCGTGCCCATACATGCCACAGGATGCCGTTTCGTCCCAATCCATCCGAACACTACTGTCGTTTCGTGTCAAGGGGTACCGCCCGGTGACGTCCCGGTCCAGAACTGCGGAGCGCAAACGGAGCACGCAACCCCGGGGAGCGTCCGATGGTGATGGCGAAGAAGCGGGGGAGGTCTGCACAACAACTGCGATTGCCTTCAGTGTCTTAAGCGTGTCACAGGGTAGTTGCCCTGTGACAACTGTTGTCGGGGCCGCATCCGGTCATGCCCGTGGGTGAAGCGAGCCCTGGCGCCCCTGAC
>NZ_ANBA01000027.1 GCF_000341085.1 Nocardiopsis ganjiahuensis DSM 45031
GAACCAGTGTTCTGTCTGCTCTTCCGTGGAAGGCTTTCTGCGTTTCAGTCGCTTTCGCGACCGGCCCGCTTCGTTGTGTCTTTACTTTATCAGGTGTTCCGCGCCCCGCCAAATCGGCGGTTTGTGTGAACCAGATCGGGGTAAAGCCCGTTTTGCTTTTCCCAGTCTAGCGTTTCCTTCGCGGTGTTTTCACCGCGTTGTTCGCGCTGGTCTGTTCGGAGCAACTCTCTGAGTTTACATGGCCCGAGCAGTGCTCGAACCGGTGTGTTTCGGAGAGTGTCTGAAATCGAAGATCCGATCACGCTCACGGAGAACCCGCGTTCGTTTCGATCGAGAAGATCCTGACCCCCCTCGCGGCCTTGGGCCGGTCGGAGGCGACTCGGAGAACATTACCCCTCGCTTCGGGGCGACGCAAACGCTTCTGAGCGTGTCCTGGATCACATCTTGACGGATCGCCTCGGGCGATCAGTCGAGGATGCTGCCGGCGCCTGTTCCCGGGGCGGCGTACAGCCACTCCACCTCGAGTTCCACGGCGGCCACGGTCGCCGGGGAGTAGGCGACCAGGGCCTCGCTCCCCACGAAGGACGCGGCCACCTGGGCGACGGTCGGGTTGTGTCCGACCACCAGGACCGTGCTCGCGTCGGCGTCCACTTGGTTGACGAGCTCCAGGAGTTCGTCCGCCCCCGCGAGGTAGGCGGTCTCCGCGTAGTCGATCTCCGGCCGCACGGAAGGGCCCATGGCACCCAGGACGCCGTCCAGGGTCTGGCGGGTCCGCTTGGCGGCGGAGCAGATGACGTGGTCCGGCGCGTACCCCCGCTCGGAGAGCAGGCGACCGACCCGTTCGGCCTGCCTCCTCCCCTTGTCGGTGAGTTCACGGTCGTAGTCCGTGACGCCGTAGCCCTCCTCGGCCTGGGCGTGGCGCATCAACAGCAGCGTCCGGCTCTTGTCCGTGCCCGTATCCGCACTCATGACGTCAACACCGTCGCGACCACGGCGAGCAGGACCATGAAGCCCACCATCGCCCCCACGATGACCAACAAACCCTTCAGTCCCGACACCGCTGCACCACTCCCCTGACCGTTGGCCTTCTCCTGGCCCGCCGACTGCTCGACCTGCGACACCAGGTTAGGTGCGCCCCCCGGGCCGGCCGCTCCGCCCCCACCGGGACTTCGTCGGCCCCACCCGGGGCACCGTCCGCCCAGACCGCGACGCGGCCGCCCGGAGTGCTCCGGGCGGCCGCGTGTTCGGTTCCACGAGGGTCGGACGAAGGGACGTCATTTGCGCCCTGCGCCGTTCGGCGAGGTGGGTGTCAGCCCTTGCCGGCGTCTCCGGCCCGGGCCTCCTCCTTGCGGTCCCCGTCCTTGCTCTCCGTCTCCGGGCCGGTGCCGTCGTCGGCCCCGGCCTTCTCCCCGTCCTCGGTGACGGCGCCACCGTCACCGGCCTCGGGGGCGTCCTGGGGCGCGGAGTTCCCGCCGATCTCGGCGAGGTCGGTCTCCGTACCCGAACCCCTGTTCTTCGACCAGAGCACCGCACCCACCAGCACGCCGACGGCGACCACGGTCACGCCGACCCGCAGGGCGACGTTGTCCGCGTAGAGCACCACGCTGGGCGCGACGATCAGGGCGACGAGGTTCATCACCTTCAACAGCGGGTTGATGGCCGGGCCCGCGGTGTCCTTGAAGGGGTCGCCGACGGTGTCACCGATGATCGTGGCCTCGTGGGCGGCGGAGCCCTTGCCGCCGTGGTGGCCGTCCTCCACGAGCTTCTTGGCGTTGTCCCAGGCACCGCCGGAGTTGGACAGGAACACCGCCATGAGCACACCGGCGGCGATGGCGCCGCCGAGGAAGGCGCCGAGCGGGGCGTACCCGAAGGCGAAGCCGACCGCGATCGGGGCCAGGACCGCGAGGAGGCCGGGGGTGACCAGCTCTCGCAGCGAGTCCTTGGTGCAGATGTCGACCACCCGCGCGTACTCCGGCTTCTCCGTGCCGTCCATGATCCCCGGGCGGGTGCGGAACTGGTTGCGCACCTCCAGGACCACGCGCTGGGCGGCGCGGCCCACCGCCATGATCGCCAGGCCGGAGAAGAAGAACACGACGCTGGCGCCGATGATGACGCCGACGAGCACGTCCGGCTGGTCGATGGAGAGGGAGAAGGAGTCGGGGTCCAGCCCGGCGAGGCTGAGCTGTTCCTGGACCGAGGTGCGGAACGCCCCGAAGAGGGCGGTGGCGGCCAGCACCGCGGTGGCGATCGCGATGCCCTTGGTGATGGCCTTGGTGGTGTTGCCGACGGCGTCGAGGCCGGTGAGGATCTCGGCGCCCTTGCCCTCGACGTCCCCGGACATCTCCGCGATGCCCTGGGCGTTGTCGGAGACCGGACCGAAGGTGTCCATCGCGACGATGATGCCGACGGTGGTCAGGAGCCCGGTTCCGGCGAGGGCCACGGCGAACAGGCTCAGGGTGATCGAGCCGCCGCCGAGCAGGAACGCCGCGTACACGGCGCCCGCGATGAGCAGGGCGGAGTAGACCGCGGACTCCAGGCCCACGGAGATACCGGACAGGATGACGGTGGCGGCACCGGTCTGCGAGCTCTCGCCGATGTCCTTGACCGGGCGCCTGTCGGTCTCGGTGAAGTAGCCGGTGAGCAGCTGGATGGCGGCGGCGAGCACCAGGCCGATGAGCACCGCTGCGACCGCGATGAACCTCGGGTCGGGGTTGGTGCCGGCCTCGGCGATCTCGGCCAGGACGCTCTCGCTGACCCCGTTCAACTCGTCGAAGCTGCCGGGCAGGTACCAGAAGGCGGTCGCGGTGACCAGGACGGCGGAGATCGCCGCGGAGATGAAGAAGCCGCGGTTGATCGCGGTCATCGCGGACTTGTCCTTGGCCCTGGGCGCCACGATGAAGATGCCGATGATCGCGGTGAGCACACCGATCATCGGGACCAGCAGCGGGAAGACCAGGCCCTCGGTGCCGAACGCGACCCGGCCGAGGATGAGCGAGGCGACGAGGACCACGGCGTAGGACTCGAAGAGGTCGGCGGCCATACCCGCGCAGTCGCCGACGTTGTCGCCGACGTTGTCCGCGATGGTGGCCGCGTTGCGCGGGTCGTCCTCGGGGATGCCCTGTTCGACCTTGCCGACGAGGTCGGCGCCGACGTCGGCGGCCTTGGTGAAGATGCCGCCGCCGACACGCATGAACATCGCCAGGAGCGCGGCGCCGAAGCCGAAGCCCTCCAGGACGATGGGCGCCTCACCCCGGTAGAGGATGACGACGAGCGCGGCGCCGAACAGGCCGAGGCCGACGGTGATCATGCCGGCGACGCCGCCTGTGCGGAAGGCGATCCGCATGGCGTTGTGGTTGTCGCCCTCGGTGCCGCCCCGCGCGGCAGCGGCGACCCGGACGTTGCCGCGCACCGCGAGCCACATGCCGATGAACCCGGTGGCCGCGGAGAGCAGCGCGCCGAGAGCGAAGAAGACCGACCGCCCGATGGCGATGGCCCAGCTGTCCGCCGGCAGCAGGAGAAGGAGAAGGGGGATGGCGACGACGAACACCGCGAGGGTTCGGAACTGCCGTTTCAGGTAGGCCGCGGCTCCTTCCTGGACCGCGACCGCGATGTTGCGCATTCGCTCGGTGCCCTGACCGGCGGCGAGGACCTCACGAACCAGCATTCCCGCGACGGCGAGCGCGAGAAGCGCGACCACCATGACGATGATGACGAGGGTGAGGTCCCTCCCCTCGAGCGCTAGTGCCATGCCACCTTGAGTGGCGAGGTTGAGCCCAGACAATCCGTCCTCCTTGAGACGGGCACGTCCATTTCGGCCCCTCGTCGAAGGTGTGCGGAACGTTTGCCCCGTGGGCTCCGGTGCCGCGCACCGCCGTGGACGTACCGCCGTTCGGAAGGCTTCTGAACTGGCTCGACGGCACGCTTGCAGGGGTCGAAGCAGTGCCACCTTTCTGTGTGGTGCACGCCGCCCGCAGTCACACACGCGCGGACGGTGATCCGGGGATTCTACGCACGGAAAGGAATAAAGCAGAGGGCCGGTTCGGCATTTACCCAAGAGTGGTTAAAGATGTGATCTCACGGTGATCCCGGGAATCACATAAATGCCTTTATCGACATCATCGGCCGCACATGATCTCGTATAATGCATTAATTCGATGTTAACGTTAAAGCACGCAAGCAGCACAAAAGGGGAAGTTGTCCCTTAGGCCCCAGGTTCCACACATGCCTCAGGAAGCCCTGGAGCACCAGGAGCCGAGACGCCGCCAGGGCGGCACAGACGCAGAGCTAGGCGCCGCGCAACCGCATCCCGGAGGGGTCGATCCCGTCACCCGAGCTCGCGCGTCCGGAGTCGAGGTCGTCGGCCAGCCCTCGGGCGAAGGCCGCCACACCGGTCACGTCCACACCGTGCGGGGCGTCCGGGCCGAAGACCTCCACCCGGTCCGCGCCGCGCCTGAGCAGGCGGGCCGCGCCGACCCGGTTGCCGCGTTGGGCGTGGGTGACGCCGACCGCTGTCTGCGCGAGCCCCCGCCACAGTTCCCGCTCCGGCTCGGGAGCGGACTTCCACACGGCTTCGAGCACCTCGTGCGCGGTGAAGGCGAACCCGCCGTCGAGCAGGCGCTGCGCCTCGGCGATCCCCTCCTCCACGGTGAACACCGCGTCGTCGGGGACACGGTCGACCTCACCCGTGCTGCCGTGCAGCATGGGGCGGCCGTAGCGGTCCCTCGGTCGCTGGTTCTGCGCCTGACCGGTCTCGTTGCGGTCGCGGACGCCGTCCGCACCGGGCCGAGGTCTCATGGTCATACGTGCCTCACCGCCGTTCGCCGTCGTTCGCCGTCAGGTGTTCGCTGTCGAGCTCCCGCAACCACCCTACGAGAGCCGCCTCCACCTCGTGCGGGCGCTCCTCGTGCGGGAAGTGCCCGGCGCCCTGAACGGCCGCCCACCGGAACGGCCCCGAGACCAGTTTCCGCGAGGAACGGGCGGTCTCGGGCGGGCACACGGGGTCCAGGGAACCGTGCAGTTGGAGCACGGGGATCCGGACCGGCCGCCGCATCCGGTTCCCGTACCTGAATCCGTCCGCACGCCAGCGCGACCGGAAGATCCAGCGGTGGTACTCCAGGGAGCAGTGCGAGACCTTCGGGATCGAGAACGCGAGCCGGTAGCGCTCCCGCGCCTCCCGGTCCGGCCAGCCCGGGGCGGACCACTCGTCCAGGAGCTCTCCCACACGGACACAGCCGTCGGCGAGGAGGCGGTGTTCCGGCAGGATCGGCAACTGGGCGCGGAGCATGTGCCGGACGCCCGGGCCTCCGGAGAACAGGACCCGTGCCGCACGCCGGGGGTGGGGGGCGGAGACAGCGGCCAGGGCGCGTACCCCGCCCGGGTGGTAGGCGGTCATGGTCCATCCGACGAGTCCGCCGACACCGTGGCCGACCACGACGGCGTCCGCGGCGCCGAGCGCGCGGACCAGGCTCGCCATGTCCTGGGCCAGCCCGACCAGGTCGTAGCCGCGCGGTGTCTTGTCACTGGCCCCGTAGCCGCGCAGGTCGACCGCGACGGCCCGGTAACCGGCCTCGGCCAGCCCGGTCATCTGGGCGCGCCAGGCCCACCAGAACTGGGGAAAGCCGTGCAGGAGGAGGACGAGGGGTCCCTCGCCGAGCTCGGCCACGTGGAACCGGGCGCCGGCGGCACTGACCGTCCGGTGGGTCCAGGGACCGTCGACGTAGGCGGCCGATTCGTCCAGCACCGGGGTGACTAGCTGTGGGTGGACGCCGAAGTGTCACTGACCGCGGTAGCCCCCGCGTTGCTGCCGCTACTGGGCGGTCGGACCTCGCCGCGCAGGATCCCCATGAGGCGCGAGGTGGTGACCGCGGTGCGGGCCAGGCCCTGGCGGCGCTTCAGGTTGATCACGGCGATCAGGATGAGGACGGCGGCGATCAGCAGGTAGAAGCCGGTGACGGTCAGGAAGGAGAGCCAGAAGGCCCACCCGAACACCTCGGCGAGGAAGAGGCCCACGGTGACCGAGAAGAGGATCAGTACGAGGTGGAGGAAGAAGGCGGCGGCCCCGAACTCCCCGAGGCTCTTGCCGATCTTGACCGCGTCAGCCTTGGCTTCGAGCTTGGCGAGCTTGATCTCGAGCCGCACGATGCGGGAGAGGTTGTCGGTGGCGTCGGAGACCAGCGCACCGATGGAACGCTCGGAATCGCTGGCAGCGCCAGGTTGGCCGGCACCCGGCTTGTCCACCATCGTGGAGTTCCCTTCTCTCGGTCCGTACACGTGAATGATCCTCCGCATCCTCGCACATGCCCTCCCACTCATGTCTCTCACGGCACGCAAAACAACGGGGTTCGGTTTCGTCACGCGGGTGAGCGGGAACGGCGCCCCGCCCCTTCGGAAGGGGCGGGGCGCCGTGGTGTCCCCCGCCCGGACGGCGGGCGGGGGACGGTGTGGCAGGGAAAGGGTCAGTCGCCCCTCTTCACGGAGGGCAACTGCTTGGCGATCACGTCCATGATCGAGGAGTCGGTGAGGGTCGAGGTGTCCCCGACCGCCCGCTCCTCGGCGATGTCGCGCAGCAGGCGGCGCATGATCTTGCCCGAGCGGGTCTTGGGCAGCTCGGGCACCGCGAGGAGCCGGGTCGGCTTGGCGATGGGGCCGAGCGAGGTGCCGACGTGGTTGCGCAGTTCCTGGACCAGGTCCTCGGGGACCTCCTCCAGGCCGCCGCGCAGGATGACGAAGCCGACGATGGTCTGACCGGTCACCTTGTCGGCGGCGCCCACGACCGCGGCCTCCGCGACCTTGGGGTGGGAGACCAGCGCGGACTCCACCTCGGTGGTGGAGATGTTGTGGCCGGAGACGAGCATGACGTCATCCACGCGGCCGAGCAGCCACATGTCGCCTTCCTCGTCCTTCTTGGCGCCGTCGCCCGGGAAGTAGAGGCCCTCGAAGCGCGACCAGTAGGTGTCCTTGTAGCGCTGGTCGTCGCCCCAGATGCCGCGGAGCATGGACGGCCAGGGCTCCCGGATGACGATGAAGCCGCCGTCGCCGTCGGGGACGGAGTTGCCCTCCTCGTCCACCACGTCGGCGACGATGCCCGGGAGGGCGCGCATCGCGGCGCCCGGCTTGCCCGCGGTGACACCGGGCAGCGGGCTGACCATGATCGCGCCGGTCTCGGTCTGCCACCAGGTGTCCACGACCGGGGCCGTCCCGCCGCCGATGTTCTCCCGGTACCACATGTAGGCCTCGGGGTTGATCGGCTCACCGACCGAGCCGATGACGCGCAGGCTCGACAGGTCGTACTTGGCGGGGATCTCGTCACCCCACTTCATGAAGGTGCGGATCGCCGTGGGCGCCATGTAGGCGATGGTGACCTTGTACTTCTCGATGATCTCCCAGAAGCGGCCCTTGTGCGGGGTGTCCGGGGTGCCCTCGTACATGACGACGGTCGCCGCGTTGGAGAGCGGCCCGTAGACGATGTAGGAGTGGCCGGTCACCCAGCCGATGTCGGCGGCGCACCAGTAGACGTCGGTCTCCGGCTTGAGGTCGAAGACCGCCCAGTGGGTGTAGGAGGCCTGCGTGAGGTAGCCGCCGGTGGTGTGCAGGATGCCCTTGGGCTTGGCCGTGGTTCCGCTGGTGTACATGATGTACAGCGGGTCCTCGGCGTCGTGGCCCTCGGGGGTGTGCTCGGTGCTGGCGGTGTCGACGACGTCGTGCCACCACACGTCGCGGTCGGTCCACTCGACGTCCTGGCCGGTGCGGCGGACGACGAGGACGTTCTCGACCGCGGGGCGGTCCGCGACGGCGCCGTCGACGGCGGGCTTGAGGGCGCTGGGCTTGCCGCGCCGGTAGCCGCCGTCCGCCGTGATGACGAGCTTGGCCTGGCTGTCGTCCAGGCGCTGGCCGAGGGCGTCCACGGAGAAGCCGCCGAAGACGACCATGTGCACGGCGCCGATGCGGGCGCAGGCGAGCATGGCGACGACGGTCTCGGGGATCATCGGCATGTAGATGGCGACGCGGTCGCCCTTGGCCACGCCCAGCGAGGTGAGGGCGTTGGCGGCCTGGGAGACCTGGTCCTTGAGCTCGGCGTAGGTGATGCTGCGGCTGTCGCCGGGCTCGCCCTCCCACTGGAGGGCCACGCGGTCACCGACACCGGCCGCGACGTGCCGGTCCACGCAGTTCACGGAGGCGTTGATCTTGCCGCCGACGAACCACTTGGCGTAGGGCGGGTTCCAGTCCAGGACCGTGTCCCAGGGCTGCTCCCACTGGAGCCTCCGGGCCTGCTCCTCCCAGAAGCCGAGGCGGTCCTGCGCCGCGGTGTCATAGGCGTCCGCCTTGACGTTGGCGTTCGCGGCGAGGTCCGCGGGCGGCGGGAAGCTTCGGGTCTCGTGGAGAAGGTTGGACAGTGTCTCCTGGCTCGGGGGAGTGCTGTCGGCCACTGTGATTCTCCTTACGTTGACGATAAGTCCAATTAATCATGTGGTCCATACCGCGTGAACAGGCGGGGCGACGTCCATCGGCAGTGGGGGCCGGGCACGCGACGAACGGTCGGTGAACGGTCGCCGGTCCGCGACGAGCGGTCCCGTAGTGCCCGGCACGGCAGTGGAGCACACGGTGTTACCGACGCGTAGTGTTGTTTTTCGTGAGCGAATCGACTTCTGCCTCCCTGTCCGACCCACTCTTCCGGATCGCCGAACTGCCGGGGGTGAGCGACGCGGTCGAAGAGACGCGGACCCTGGTCGACCGGCTGCTGGGGCACCGCATCCTGCGCCGCCGGAGCAGCGACGTGTCCATGGAGTCCTCGCTGCGCGGCGCGTGTGCGTCGGCCGCGCTCGAGGGCGCCGAGGTCTCGATGGACGAGATCCGTGACGGGCACGTGTACGACACCCGGATCAAGGGCGCGCTGCGCATCGGCGGCGAGCTGGGCACCCTGGTGGACACCTGGCCCCGGACACCCCGGCAGGCGCTGGCGCGGCTGCACACCCTGGCCGCGGCCGACGCCGTGGCCGAGGACGCTCTGGGCCGCCCGCGGCTGGAGGGCGAGCGGGTCGAGGACCCCCTCGAGCTCGGCCCCGCGCCGAGCGCCGCCGCGGCCACTGCCCGGCTGGAGGGCCTGTACGCGCTCCTGGGCTCGCGGACGAAGGTCCCCGCCCTGGTGACCTCGGCGCTGGTCCACGGCGAGCTGATGGCGATCCGGCCGTTCGGCTGGGGAGACGGGCTCGTGGCGCGCGCCGCCGAGCGGCTGACGCTGGTCGAGCGCGGCCTGGACCCCAAGTCCCTGGTCACCTCCGAGCTCGGGCACCAGACTCTGAAGGACGAGTACGGCCCGGCCCTGCGCGGGTACATGGCCGGCACCCCCGAGGGCGTGGCCGAGTGGGTTGTGTACTGCTGCCGCGCGGTCCGGGCGGGCGCACAGGACTCGTTGGCCACGTGCGAGGCGCTCAAGCGCGGCTGATCAGGGCGGACCACTCCGGACGGGTCGACCGGGTTCGACTGGTTCGGAGAAAAACTCCCAGGCCTGCGAAGTAGTTTATTTACTAACAAGTAGCCAGCCGGATGCATATCATTTCGATCACACTTGATCGTTCGCGAATGTTTCCCGATTGCTTCGCGCCTGTGCACATGCATGGCGAACGGCGCCTCGGACCTTGGTCCGGGGCGCCGTTTCCGACCCACAGGAGCGGGTTAGCAAGCGTCACTATCTCTAGTCCGACCTGGTGGAAGTCGGTTCCATCAGCCCTGGACAGGCCCTATGGGGCCCAGTGGAGCGTGGGTTCCCGTCCTCTGTGTCGGGGTGGGTCTCAAGCCACCTGCTGCTTTCCTTTGTACGCCGGGGACCCTTCTCCGAAAAGGTGGTTGACCGAAGTTTTTCTGTTGGATTCCCGAACCCATACACAGCGTCGCGTGGTAGCGTCTGTTCTGGAGTTGAGCGAAGGACCGACAGCGTCGGGCCAAATCCCCGGGTTACCCGGCCTTTATGGGCACAGACCGCCAATGCGGACATTGTGCCGAAGGAACGGAACAGCCATCGTTCTTCGCGGGAAGTGCGAACTCGAGCGCCCCACACGGGGCGAGTACGGGATCGGACGACCGCTCCCGACGAACCTCTCCCAGGAGAGCGGACTCCGGCCTGTCCCCCCGAGGCCGGAACCGGTCGGCCCCCAGTTCCCCCCTGCGGGGTCCGTCCGACGCCATCCGCTCCGTCTCGCCTGACGGGCTGGGACACACGACAGCCCCCGTACGTGTGTCCCGCCCGCCGGGTGGGCCGCTCCGCCCCCTTTCTCGTCTCTGTTCCTCGTGCCTGCGCGGTGTCCGCCCCCGCCGAGCCGACGGAGTTATCCACAGATCGGAAATGGTGGCTTCCGCCGCGCCCCCGGTTCGGCGAGGGTCGGAAGGGAAGGTTCCCGCCCTCCCCGGAAGGTCCGATGGACGTCCCGCAGCGACCCCTGATCGCCACCGCCGACCCCGCCCTCCTCGACGACCTCCTCCGGCTCGCCTCGGCGGCCGCCGCCGAGGTCACCATCGCTCCCGGCCCCGAACAGGCCCTGCGGGCCTGGGACCGCGCCCCGCTCGTCGTGGTCGGCCGCGACCTGGTCCGCACCCTCCGTGCCGCCGAACCCCCTCCGCACCCCAGGGTGGCGGTCGTGGCCCGCTCCGGAGCGCCCCCGTCCGGCACCGGCGGCACGGGCAGCGCAGAGCATGTGGAGGGCACCGGCGGCACAGGCCGTACGGGTGGCACGGTCGGCACGGGCCCCACAGCCGGCCCGGGTGTCACGGCCGGAACAGGCGGGAACGTCACCCACCTGCTCCCCCGGGACGAGTCCGCCCTCGTCGACCTGTTCGCCTCGGTGTCCGACCGGCCGCCCGCACCCGTGGTGTCCGTCGTCGGCGGCCGGGGCGGTGCCGGCGCCAGCCTCCTCGCGGTCGCGCTCTCCCTCGCCGGTGAGCGGGCGGGGCTGGCCACGGCCCTGCTCGACGCCGACCCCCTGGGCTGCGGACCGGACATCTACCTCGGCTGCGACCACACCGCCTCGGACGCCCGGACCGGCTGGGACGACCTGCTGCGGCAACGCGGCCGGATGCCCTGGCGAACACTGCGGGACGGCCTTCCCAAGGTCGGCCGTGTGGACGTGCTGACCTGGGCCCGGAGCAACGGTGCCGGACAGGGGCGGCCGCTGCCCGTCGGCGCGGCCCGGACGGTCCTGGCCTCCGCACGACGGGGCACCGACCTGGTGGTCGCGGACCTGCCGCGGTCCTTCGACCCCGCCACCACGGTCTTCCTCAACCACTCCGCGCTCGTGCTCGTGGTGGTCCCCGCCGACGTGTACTCGGTGGTGTCCGCCGCCCGCATGACCCACCGGCTCCGGCAGGAGGCCGACCGGGTGCGGGTGGTGGTGCGCGGGGCCGGGGGCGGCCTGTCCACGGAGGTCGTGGCCAAGAGCCTCGGGGTCGAACTCGGCGCCGACCTGCCCCCGGAACCGGGGTTGTCCCGGCTGCTGCGGGTCGGTGACGTCCCCGCACAGCACCCCCGCTCCCCGCTGGCGCGGTACGCCGACCGGGTCGTCGGCGCCCTCGTCGGTGCGCGGGAGGCCCGGTGAGCAGGACGGGGACGACCTTCTGGGAACGCCTGACCGAGCGGGCCCACCCCAAGCAGCCGGCACACCCCGCTGGCGACCGGACCGCCTTCGGTGCCGCTCGGGCTCCCGGACCTGACCCGGGTGTCTGGCGGGGGTGGGCTGCCCAGGCGGACGGGGCACCCCGGGCCGGGACCGTTCCCCCGGCCGCGCTCAGGGACGAGAGCGCCGTACTGGAGCGGGTGCGTGACAGGTTCGTGGCCACCGGGGTGCCGGTGACCCCGGCCAATGTCGCGGCCGCGCTGCGCGCCGAGGGCGGGGCCCTGGGCGACCGGGAACTGCTCGCCATGACCCGCAGACTGGCCGCCGACCTCTCCGGCGCCGGTCCTCTGGAGGAACTGCTCACCGCGGACGTCACCGATGTCCTGGTCAACGGCCCGGACCAGGTCTGGGTGGACGCCGGGGACGGGCTGCGCAGGGTGAACGACGTGCGCTTCGGTTCCGCTGACGAGGTGCGCAGACTCGCTCAGCGGCTGGCCTTCCAGGCAGGGCGGCGGCTCGACGCGGCCGCGCCCTACGTGGACGCCCGGTTGCCGAACGGGGCCCGGCTGCACGCCGTACTGCCGCCGATCTCCCCCCAGGGTGCCTGCCTGTCCCTGAGGATGCCGCCCCGGAGGGTGTTCGGACTGGAGGAGCTGACCGCCTGCGGGACCCTGACCCCCTCCGGGGCGGACCTGCTGCGGGCGCTGATCGCCCAACAGGTGCCCTTCCTGATCAGCGGCGGTACCGGCACGGGAAAGACCACGCTGCTCTCCTCCCTGCTGTCGCTGGTGCACCCGGGTGAACGGATCGTGCTCGCCGAGGACTCCCCCGAACTGCGACCCGAGCACCCGCACGTGGTTCGGCTCCAGACCCGGCCGCCCAACATCGAGGGCAGCGGGGAGGTCTCACTGGCGTCGCTGGTCCGCCAGGGGCTGCGGATGCGCCCGGACCGGTTGGTGGTCGGCGAGGCCCGGGGGCCGGAGATCGTGTCCTTGCTGGGTGCTCTCAACACGGGTCACCGGGGCGGGGCCGGCACCCTGCACGCCAACGGGGCCGAGGACGTGCCCGCCCGGGTGGAGGCGATGGGGTGCGCCGCCGGACTCGGCCGGGGCGCGGTGCACAGCCAGCTCGCCGCCACCAGGGTCCTGGTGGTCCACCTGGTCAGGGACGGTCGGGGGCGCCGCCTGTCCGAGGTGCGGGTCCTGCGCCAGGAGGACTCCGGGCTGGTGCGGGCAGTACCGGCGGTGGCCTTCACCCCGGACGGGCGTCGGCACGAGTACTCGGGGGTGGCGGAGGTGATCTCCCGCCTGGGCCAGGGGTGGCGCCGGTGACCCCTGTGGTGGTGTTCGCGCTGGCAGCGGCCCTGGTGTGGGCGCTGCCCCTCACCGGACGCCGCCGACTGGCCTGGCTGTTTCCCGCGGCGCCCCGTCCACGGCTCCCCCGGCCCTCGCTCCAGGCGTTCCTCGACCGCCGGAACGAGGGGGCGGACCGGCGGCGGGCCGTGGTCCTGCTGTGCCGGGTGACGGCGGCCGAGCTCCGCGCCGGACAGCCTCCGGAGGTGGCGTTGCGGGTGGCGGCTCTGGAGGCCGGTCCGCTGGTGGGAGAGGTCACGGACGCGGATTCGCTGCGCCGAGCGGCCGATCGGGAGGAGGACCTGTGGGCACTGGCCTACCTGGCGGCGTGCTGGGAGGTGGCGGCGGAGACCGGTGCGGGGATGGCCGGGGTGGTGGACGCGCTGGCGGTCAGCCTGACCGAACGCGAGGAACAGCGGGAGGAGGTGTCCGCCAGGACCGCGGGCCCGCGCACCACCGCGCTCGTGCTGAGCGGGCTGCCGCTGCTCGGGATGGCGATGTCCGCGGGGCTCGGCGGGTCCCCGCTGGTGTTCCTGTTCACCACACCGCTGGGCCTGCTCTGCCTGGGCCTCGGTGTGCTGCTCGACCTGGTGGGTGCCTGGTGGACCCTGCGGATGGTCCGGAGCGCGGTGCCCTGAGAGCACGGGGCCCGGGAGGAAGGGGAGAGGGATGTTCTTCGAGGTGGCAACCGTGCTGTGCGCGGTGGCGGCGGTGTGGGTCCTGTGCGGTTCGGACCGTCGTCGGGTACCGGGCCTGGCGGTCGGCGCGAGGTCCGGCACGGAGGCCGGTGCGAGGGCCGGCGGGAGGGGGCGTGTGGCGGACGAGGGCGCCCGGCGGCCGGTAGTGCGCCCCTGGCTCCGGCTGCTCGCCGGGAGCGGCGCCGCGGCCCTGCTGGTGGCCCTGCTGGGCGCGGTGGGCGCGGTGGCCGTGGTCTGCGGCGGCGCCTTCCTGTGGCTGCGCGCCCGGAGGGCCCGGGAGCGCCTCGAGCGGCTGCCGGTCACCGACGACCTCCCGGTGCTCATCGGGCTGATCGCGTCGGGCATCCGCGCCGGGGCGACCGTCCCGGCCTGCCTGACCGCGGTGTCCCGGGCCGCCCGCGACGGTTTGGGCACCGAGCTGGCCGCGGTCTCCGAGCGTCTTCGGTTGGGCTCCGAACCCGTTCTGGCCTGGCAGCGGTCGGCGCTGCCCGAGCCGTTGGTCGAGGTCGGCCGGGACCTGGCCCGAGCCGCCGAGACCGGCGCTCCGGCGGCCGACCTGCTCGACCGGCACGTGGCGGATCTGCGCCGCCGGCTGAAGGCCCGGACCACCGCCCGGATCGAACGTCTGGGTGTGCTGGTGGTCGCCCCGCTGGGTCTGTGCTTCCTGCCCGCCTTCATCCTCATCGGGGTGGTCCCGATGGCCGCCGAGCTCCTCACCTCGGCGCTGTCTCGCTGAGCCGTGTGCGACCCCTCCCGCTCACAGAGCCCCCGGCCCGCCGCCTCCGTGCTGCCCGGTCCGCCTCTCACGGCGGCGGCCCAGGTAACGCGCGGGGAAGCGCGGCCAGCCGACGGTCAGACGCAGGATCAGGGTGCCTGTCCCCAGCAGAAGCAACAGGGCGGTGGATGCGGTCCCGACCACACGGCCGACCGTCCCCGCTCGGGCGGGGTCCTCGAAGGCGAAGTGCCCGACCGGATCCGGGGCCGCCTCCTCCGGCGGCGCGGGAACTGTGGCGGTGACACGGTCAGCCGGTGGCGCGAGACCTGGGTCCGGCCTCTGGGAGGTCGGGCCGCTCCTCTGCGGGGGTTCGGTCGCCTCCGGGGGTCCAATCGCCTCCGGGGGATCGGAGGAGGCCCGGGCCGCCGGTTCCCCGGCGGGTCCGGCCCCTGCGGACTCCGGGGGTTTCTCCTCCGTCTGCCCCTGTGCCCCGGCCCAGCTCCGAGGAGGTCCCTCGGCCGGACCTGTCCCGGGCCCCTCCTGCGGCGCGTCGAGGGGTTCGGGGCCGGAGGGGCAGGGTTCGGCGACGGCGCTCGACTCGGGCGGGGGGCGCGGCGGTTCGGACGGATCGGCCGAGGAGGGCGGCCGCTCGGGAAGGGCCGGTTCTGAGCTGCCCGGGGCCGACCGGGGTTCGGGACCCGTTTCCGGTCCCGCTTCCGCGTCCGAAGCCGCTCCCGCGTCCGGGTCCGCCTCGACGTCCGCTTCCGCCTCCGGGTCCGACCCCCGCACCGTGGCGGGCGCCCCGGTACAGGGTTCGGGCCCGGGTCCGATGCCGGTCAGGGCCGGACCGCAGAGCAGGAGAACACACACCAGGACCGGTGGGGCGGTCATTCCACCTCCTCGGCGGGGTCATGGGCGGGTCCGGCCCTGGAGCGGGCACCGACCTCGTGGGGCAGGGCGGACGCGGGGAGGGAGACCCTCACCGTGACCGTGAGGCCGTTCAGGTCGCAGGTGTCGAGGGCGGCCCCGTTGGCCGAGGCGGTCCGTTCGGCAACGGCGCAGGCCGCACCGGCGCCCTCGTGGGCCCGGGCCGCCGCCGCGAGCGCGGCGAGGTCGGCGGCGGTCGCGGCACGGTCCCGGTCCAGGCGGGCCGCGGCGGTGAGGAGTACGGCGTAGGTGAGGAACCACAGCGCCAGGCACAGGGAGATCCACCAGACGGTGGCCGAGCCGCCGTCCGCCGGGCCCGGCCCCGCCCTCTGGCGCCCCGCGGATCTCACCGGCCCGGTTCCAGCG
Organism: Nocardiopsis ganjiahuensis DSM 45031; assembly: GCF_000341085.1. Taxonomy (GTDB): domain Bacteria; phylum Actinomycetota; class Actinomycetes; order Streptosporangiales; family Streptosporangiaceae; genus Nocardiopsis; species Nocardiopsis ganjiahuensis. The sequence continues at coordinate 15,662 of NZ_ANBA01000027.1, forward strand.
GAACCGCCGCGCTGCCGTCGACTTCCAGGGGCGGTGCCCGGAGCGGCCCGATCCTGAGTTCGGCCCGGACGGTGACCCGGGCCGTGCCGTCGCTCTCCGCCAGGTGGACCCGGGCCTGAGCCGGTGCGGCGGCCAGGGCGAGGGCACGGGCGTGTTCGGGTGGCTCTCCGCGGGCCAGGGCCCGGGCCCCGAGCCGGGCGGCGTCGGCGCAGGAGAGTTGTGCGGCCGCCGCGCCGACCGCGCCGAGGGCGACGGCCAGCACGAGCAGCAGGGAGGGCAGCACCATCGCGGCCTCCATCGTCACGGACCCGCGGTCAGGGGCTGGACTGGAGCGCATCGACGACGATCGAGGTGAGGGCGGCACTGACCGCGTCGCTGGTGACGACGAAGTAGAGGACCCCGGCGAGGGCGACCGCCGCGATGGTGCCCATCGCGTACTCGGCGGTGCTCATGCCCCGGTCGCGAGCGGGGGCGGGAGCGGGGGTGGCAGCGGGCGGATTCGGGCACGGCGAAGAGAACATGGGACCTCCCTGGTGAGCCGGGCGGGAACGGTTCCGCCCCGGCCCTTCCAGACTGCGCCGAGCCCGGCCGGAAGGGAAGCGGCCCTCCCCAGCCTGTGGATAACTCCGCCCCGAGCCCCTAGGGTGCCGCCCATGGTGAACTCCGTACCCTCCTCGCCCGCCCAGCGGCTGAGCACCGTCGAGGAGGTCGTCGGCTCCCCGTTCCCCTCGCGGCACCTCCCCGGGGGACACCTGTCCGGGAGTCCCGACCACCACCTGGTCGTGCTGGCCATGAGCCGGGACTTCTGGGAGGACGGCTCGGTCGAGGCCGTGGAGGCAGCGGAGGAGGAGATCCGGGGAGCCGGGGACGAGCTCACCACGGCCCTCGACAACCGCTGGGGTGCGCACGGGATCCTGGATCCGCGCCCCTGGTACGAGGCGGCCGCACTCAGGAACGAGGCGGTGGCCGAGCCGTTCGCCTCCCTCCAGGACGCCTTCCGCGAACTGCGGGTCTGGCAGCTCTCCGGCTCGGAGCGCTGGTTCGGCCTGACCTCGGTCCAGCACGACCGCGAACTCGAGATCATGCTGGTGGGGGTGGTCGGCAGAGGACCCGTCCCCGCACCCCCGCGTTCCGGTCCCGTTCCTGCGAGGCAGCTGTCCCCCGACGGTTGGTCGGCCCTGCCCGGAGGGCTCCTCGGAGGGTGAGGAGGGCCGGGGCCGCACCGGCTCCCCTGCTGCCGCCTCCTCAGGCCCGGCGCGTCATCCCTCGGCGTCCCCGTGGTCGCGGTCCCCGACCTCGCCCAGCACCTCGTCCAGGAGGCGCAGGGCGCCGGACTTGCTCAGCGGTTCGTTGCCGGTCCCGCACTTGGGCGACTGGATGCACGAGGGGCAGCCCTGATCACACTCGCAGTCGGCGATGGCGGACCGGGTGGCGGAGAGCCACTCCCGGGCGGCCGCGTAGCCGCGTTCGGCGAACCCGGCTCCGCCCTCGTAGCCGTCGTAGACGAACACCGTGAGCTTCCCGGTGTCCCTGTGCACGGCGGTGGACACCCCGCCGATGTCCCAGCGGTCGCAGGTGGCCAGCAGCGGCAGCAGGCCGATCGCCGCGTGCTCGGCGGCGTGTGCGGCCCCCAGCAGCGCCACGTCCTCCTTGCGCAGCCGGTCCTCGCCCTCCTGGGGCAGGGTCCACCAGACCGCGCGGGTCCGGAGGGTGCGCTCGGGCATCTCCAGGGGCTGTTCCCCGAGGACGGATCCGGTGCGTACGTCCCGTTTGAGGAAGCCCACCACCTGGCGGGCCACCTCCACCTCGCCGAAGTGCACCACGGCCCCGCTCGGCCAGGTCTCCTGCCGCAGAACCGACAGCACGGTGATGTCCGTGGTGTCCCTCGCCCAGGTGCTGTAGGGCGGCTCCGCCGCGTGCACCAGGGCCACCCCCTCGTCCAGGTCGAGGTCGTCCACCAGGTAGGTCGCCCCCCGGTGGAGGTAGACCGCGCCCGTGTGGACGGTGCCGTGGGCGGCCGCCTCGTCGATCTCGCCGAGCAGTTGTCCGCTGCCGGTGTCGACGATCTGGATCGGCGGCCCACCGGCCCCACGGATATCGGCCAGGTCACTCGCACGCTCATTGCTTGTCCAGAACCAACCCCTCGGACGCTTCCTGAGTAGTCCGCAATGCACGAGTTCGGCGAGTTGTCCCTCGGTCGTCTCACCGAAAAGGGCGAAGTCGTCACGCGTGATCGGGAGCTCCTGGGCGGCCGCGCACAGGTGCGGACCGAGGATGTGCGGGTTTTCCGGGTCAAGGACGGTGGCCTCGACCGAGCGCCCGAAAATAGCCTCGGGGTGGTGGGCCAGGTAGGTGTCCAGGGGGTCGTCCCGGGCGATGAACACCGCCAGGGCGTCCTCGCCGCGCCGTCCCGCACGGCCCGCCTGCTGCCACAGGGACGCCAGCGTGCCCGGCCAGCCGGCGATGAGCACGGCGTCCAGCCCGCTGATGTCCACACCGAGTTCCAGCGCGTTGGTGCTGGCCAGCCCGAGGAGCTCCCCCGAGCGCAGGGCCTCCTCCAGCTCCCGGCGCTCACTCGCCAGGTACCCGCCGCGGTAGGCGGCCACCCGGTCGGCGAGGTCGTGCTCACCGTTCTCGGTCAGCATGCGCCGGGCGTTGATCGCGACCACCTCGGCCCCTTGGCGCGAACGCACGAACACCAGCGTGCGCACCCCGTCCCGGACCAGGTCGACCAGCATCTCGGCGGCCTGTGAGGGAGCGGTACGGCGCACCGGGGCACCGTGCTCCCCGGTCAGGTCGGTGAGCTCCGGCTCGACCAGGGCGACGGACATCCCCGGCCGCGGCGAGCCGTCCTCGCTCACCGCGGTGACCGGGACCCCGGTCAGCCGGGTGGCGCTCTCAGCGGGTGAACCCGAGGTCGCCGAGGCCAGGACGAACACCGGCTCGGACCGGTAGCGGGCGCACACCCTCCGCAGTCGCCGCAGGATCTGGGCGACGTGCGAGCCGAAGACCCCGCGGTACCGGTGCGCCTCGTCGATCACCACGTAACGGAGCCGCCGCAGGAACCTCGCCCACGCCCCGTGCCGGGGGAGGATCCCGTGGTGCAGCATGTCCGGGTTGGTCAGGACGTAGTTCCCGTGCTCGCGCACCCAGGAGCGTTCCTCCGGGGTGGTGTCCCCGTCGTAGACGGACGCGCGCATGCCCGAAAGTCCCAGGTCCGTAATCCATCTGAGTTGGTCCTGGGCGAGCGCTTTGGTCGGGGAGAGGTAGAGCACCGTTTCACCGGAGTCAACCGCCTCCACTGCGGGCATAAGGAAGCCAAGCGACTTCCCCGAGGCGGTGCCCGTGGCTATGATCACATCACGGCCCGAGCGTGCGAGGTCGGCGGCGGCTGCCTGGTGGGACCACGGACCCGTGATCCCCCGTTCGGCCAACCGCTCGACCAGGTGGGAGGCTGTCCACTCCGGCCAGTCCCCGCTCACTCCTGCGTTCCGGGCCACATGCTCGATATGGGTGACCTGCGGGTACCGGGTGTCGTCACGCCACACACCGGGGAGCACGGGCTCCGATCGCCTCATCGAGACCCCTCCTCACTGGACACGTTCACGAGTCGCTGGTCCTCGTCCCGAGGTCGGGGCGCCGGTCGACATCGGTTTCAGTGTGACATCCGGGGGAAGAGTGGCGCGGGGTCACCGTTTTCCTGTGCATGACGGGGAGACACTCAGGACACCCGTGGTTGAATGCGTGCTGGTGGGGTAACGCCCGGCAGAGATACTTCGCGATATTTCGCGGTTCGGCGCTGGAGGACTTGTGGATTTGAAGCTTGATCATTACACCGAGGGCGACACCGAGATCGTCGTCGTTGAGGGTGAGATCGATGTCTATACCGCGCCCCGGCTCCGCGAGCTGCTGATCGACCTGGTCAACAAGGGCAACTTCCACCTCGTGGTCAACATGGAGAAGGTGGAGTTCCTGGACTCGACGGGCCTCGGTGTGCTTGTGGGCGGGTTGAAGCGGGTCCGTGCTCACGACGGGACCCTGGATCTGGTCTGCACCCAGGAACGGATTCTGAAGATCTTCCGGATCACCGGGCTGACCAAGGTGTTCGGTATCCACAGCTCGGTGCAGGAAGCCATCGACAAGCGTTCCTCGAAGTAGCCCAGAGCGAGCGATGGCAACCATCACGCTCACGATCAGTGCGCTTCCCGCCCACGTGCGTACGGCGCGGCTCATGGCCGCGACCGTCGCGCGGCGGGCGGGTATCGCCGCCTCCGCGATCGACGAGATCAGGCTGGCGGTCGGAGAGGCGTGTTCCCGGGCGGTGGCGGCACACAAGCTGCACTGCCCCACACAGCCGATCCTGCTCCAGCTGATCGACGACAGCGGAACTGATCCGGTGTCGGACCCCCGCACCGACACCTCGAGCCGAACGCTGCGCGCCAACGGGAGCGCCACACGACGTTTCGAGGTCGTCGTCTCCGACCGTGCCCCGGCGAAGGACACCGAGGAGACGGCCAACCACCTGGAGCCCTTGCTGGACGGCCTCTTCCTGGACGGCGAGGACACCCCTCCCGGTGGTATCTCCGGGTTCTCCCCCGGCCTCGGCCTGGCGGTGATCACGGGCCTCGCGGACGAGGTGACCATCGAACCCAACGACGCGGGCACGGTCGTCCGGATGAGCTGGCCGCTGCAGGCGGACCAGACCCAGAACCCGAGCTCGAACTAGCTCAGATCTGTCAGCACGTCACGAGGGGGCGCCTCCCGGTGCGGGAGGCGCCCCCTCGTCGTTCGTGCGGAAGGGCCAGGAGCCCGGCCCCTGGCCAGGACCTAGTCGCAGGTCTGGGAGGAGACCTCCGAGGAGGCCGTCAGCCCCGCCTCGACGTTGTCCGCGATCTCCTCGTAGGTCAGCACGTAGCCGGTCTCGTCCTCGTTGGTGGCGGCGGCGAACACGACCCCGTACACCGTGCCGTCGGGGGCCAGCAGCGGACCGCCGGAGTTTCCGGGGCGCACGACCGCGCGCACCTGGTAGATCTCCCGGCTCACCTGCTGCGAGTGGTAGAAGTCCGAGCCCTGAGCGGTCTGCTTGGCCCTGATGCGCGCGGGTACGGCGGTGAACCCGCTGTTGCGCGGGAAGCCCGCCACCACCGCGTCGTCGCCCTGGGCGGCCTCACCGTTGAACTCGAGCGGTTCCAGGTCCATCCCCGGAACGTGCAGCACGGCCAGGTCCTGCTGGGCGTCGAACAGCACCAGGGTGGCCTCCAGCTGGTGCCCGTCCCGGGTCACCACGCGCAGGTCCTCGGTGACCCCGGCGACCACGTGCGCGTTGGTCATGATCCGGTCCTCGCCGTAGGCGAAGCCGGTGCCCTCCACCCGCCGCTGGCAGGAGGGTGCGGTGCCCAGGACCTTGACGACGCTGCGGCTGGACTCGATGAGTTCCGGGGTGGTGAGGACGTCGGGGTCCGGCGGTTCGACCTCGGCGAGTTCACCGGTGCCCAGACCGCTGAAGACCTGCGGGAAGGCGCTCTGGTCCACGACCCGGCGGAAGGTCGAGAAGCCCTGGTGTGCGGCGTTGGGCATCAGCGCGTCCACCGACTGGAGGATGCGCGAGTCCTTGACCTGGCTGGACACGTACGGCAGGGCCGAGTTGGCCACCGTACTGCCGATGAACCAGGCGACCAGGAGCACCGAGAGCCCGCTGACCAGCGCCCCGCCCAACGCGTCCACGACCCGCGCCGAGTCCCAGGTGACCTTGTTGCGGACCAGGGTGCCCAGGTAGGAGGCGAGGAACTGGCCCAGCGCGGCGGACAGGAACACCACGGCGATGGCCAGCAGGGCCTGCCGGCCGGGGTCCGCCACCCAGTCCTGGATGAGGCCCGGGGCGGTGACGGCCGCGAGGATCCCCCCTCCGATGAAACCGACGAAGCTGAAGACTCCGACGATGAAACCCTGCCGGTAGCCGGTCACCGCGAAGAGCAGCAACAGGATGACCAGAACCGCGTCGAGCACGGATGCCCTCCAAGAAGTGAGCGTTACCCGACCGGCCGGAGGCCCTGCGGGGTGGCTTCGAACACGTCGGTTAGACCCCTGTCACGCCACGGAAGTTCCCAACCCCCGAGAGCGAGCAGGTTGTCGATGATCGCACCGGTGAAGCCCCATACGAGCATGTTGTCCACCCTGAAGCCCGGGCCCCACACCGGCCCTCCCCCGTAGCGGACCTCGACCCGGTTGGCCGGGTCGGCGAGGTCGGCGACGGGCACCCTGGAGACCGCGGCGACCTCACCGGTGTCGGCGGCACGCACCTCGGAGGGCTCACGCCACCAGCCGAGGACGGGGGCGACCCGGAAGTCGCTGAAGCTCAGGTAGAGCTCGGGCAGGCGTCCGACCACGTCGATCCCCGCGGGGACGGCGCCGGTCTCCTCCTCGGCCTCGCGCAGCGCGGCGGCCTCGGGTGAGGGGTCGGTCGGCTCGATCCGGCCGCCGGGGAAGGCCGGTTGGCCCGCGTGGCGGCGCAGCCCGGCGTTGCGCTGGATGAGCAGCAGGTCGGGACCCCTGTCGGTCTCACCGAAGAGGATGAGGACGGCCGACTCGCGGCCGCCCTGTTCCGGCGGGCGCATCGGTTCGGGCACCGGCATCGTCCGGGCGGCGTCCGCGAGCGCGGACAGCCAGAGCGGGGTCGAGTTCATTCGAAGAACCTGTTCCGGGGGTTGTCGCGCCGACGTGGGGTACGGGTGCGGACGCCTCGGGGGCCGATGTGTGCGCACTCACGTGAATCAGGGTACAAACTGCCGCGACCTGTGCCCGCCGCTACCGGTTCCGCGCACCGGTGGGGCCCATCCGCGCCGTACCGGCTCGCCCCGTGTGCCGGCGGACCGGGGGCGTGTTCCGCGGCTCCTCCCGCTCACGCGAACGAGCGCATGCGGAGCAGTTTCCCGGCGGTGGCGGGGTCCGTGGGACCCTCACCGAAGGACGGGCACCACTGGGCCACGCCGCAGGCCCCGCAGGCGGGCCTGCGTGCGTGGCAGACGCGGCGGCCGTGCCACACCACGCGGTGGGACAGCATCGTCCAGTCCTTGGGCGGGAAGAGTTCACCGACCGCGTGCTCGACCTTGACCGGGTCCTGCTCGTCGGTCCACCCGAAACGCCGGACGAGCCGACCGAAGTGGGTGTCGACCGTGATACCCGGCACACCGAAGGCGTTACCGAGCAGTACGTTTGCGGTTTTTCGCCCTACACCCGGTAGTTTGACCAGGTCGGCGAGGTTTCCCGGAACCTCGCCGCCGTGCCGTTCGCACAGGGCCTGGCCCAGCCCCAGCAGACTGTTGGCCTTGGCCCGGAAGAACCCCGTCGAACGGATCATCTCCTCCAGGTCCTCACGCCGGGCCGACGCGTAGGCCTCGGCGTCGGGATAGCGCGCGAAGAGCGCCGGGGTGACCTGGTTGACCCGCTTGTCCGTGCACTGCGCGGACAGGATCGTCGCGACCAGGAGCTCCAGCGGGGTGGTGAAGTTCAGTTCGGCGTGGGCGTCCGGATACAGCTCCGAGAGCTTCCGGTACGTCTTTCGAGCACGGCGGACCAACGCGAGTCGGCTCTCGCCGGTGGGCGTGGTGTTCTCCGCGGGCACGGCCGCGGTGCCGCTGGGCGCGGCGTCGCGGGCATCTGGGGTGTCACGAGGCATCGTCACAGGGTAGGCGTCCGATTGCGGGGGCACACCCGGGTCGTCGGAATTCGGTGACGCGCCGACATTTCGACTGGTGACCGAGATTATGTAACCAATGTCCGGTCACACGGCGCGGGCAAGCCCTGACACAGACCGATTACGACTAAGATCGCATGGGCTGACGTCGGCTGTTGTGGGCACGTTGTCTCCCGGCGGACAAGCCGAGGTAACGACCTGGTTTCACACCCGGTTGCGATATACGTCACACTGTTGACGGTCAGGTTTTAGGAGGACGTGTGGACGAGATCAACGAGGTGCTCCGGAAGGCCCCTCTGTTCGAGGCGCTGGACGAGGAGGACACGGCCGCGCTCCGCTCCTCGGTGAACGAGGTGCGTCTCGGTCGCGGTCAGACCCTGTTCAACGAGGGTGACGAGGGCGACCGCCTGTACGTGATCCTCAGCGGGAAGGTGAAACTGACCCGCACGGCCGTGGACGGCCGCGAGAACCTGCTGGGCGTGCTCGGCCCCAGCGAGATGTTCGGTGAACTGTCGCTGTTCGACCCGCGCCCGCGTACCGCGAGCGCCGTGGCCGTCACCGACTCCGTGCTCGCCGGGCTCGGCCACGACGACCTGCGGCCGTTCCTGTCCAGCCGCCCGCAGGTGGGGCTCCAGCTGCTCAAGTCGCTGGCCGCCCGTCTGCGCCGCACCAACGACGTGATGGCCGACCTGGTCTTCACCGACGTGCCCGGCCGTGTGGCCAAGGCCCTGCTCGAGCTCGCCGACAAGTTCGGCAAGGAGGGCGACGACGGCCTGCACGTTCACCACGACCTCACCCAGGAGGAGCTGGCCCAGCTGGTGGGCGCCTCCCGTGAGACGGTCAACAAGGCCCTCGCCGAGTTCGCCCTCCGCGGCTGGCTGCGGATCGAGGCCAAGGCCGTGGTCCTGCTGGACGTCGAGCGCATGCGCCGCCGCGCCCGCTAGACCGCTTCAGCAGAACTCAAGACGCTGTGCGGCCGTCACCCTTCGGGGGTGGCGGCCGCAGCGCTGTCCCGGCCTCCTGGAGGCCTCTCAGCGCCGCGCGGAGGCGACTCGGGTCCGCACCGGGGCAGTCGGGGCCGCGCAGAGGCACCCGGGACCGCGCCGGGGCAGAGGGAACCCTGCCGGACCGGCCTCGGACCCTGACCGCGTCCGGGCCCCGGATCAGTTCTCGACGCCCTCGGGGAGTTCGCCCCTGGTCGCCAGGTAGCGCAGCTGCGCCCGGACCGAGGAGGCGGCCGCGGGACGGATCCGCTCCACGACGTCCGGGTAGACGCGGTCGATGATCTCGTCGACCGCGGTCGCGCCAGCCTCCACCGCGTCCCGCACCTGGGCCAGGCGCGACTCGCGGTGGTCGATGTAGGAGTTGAGCGCCGCCAGCGGAGACGTCAGGATCGGGCCGTGGCCCGGCAGCAGGGTCCGCACCTGGTGTTCCCTGACCAGGTCGCGGAGCTTGTACAGCGAGTCCATGTAGGGGGCCAGGCCGTCGTCGCCGTCGATCACCGTGGTGCCGTGGCCCAGGATCGTGTCGCCGGTCAGGACGGCGCTGTCGGCCTCCACGAACAGGCAGACCGAGTCGTCGGTGTGCCCGGGGGTCGTGATGACCCGGACCTCCAGCCCGTCCGCGTCGAGCAGCTGGCCGTCCTCCAGCCCCGAACCGCTCACCCGCATCTCCGGGTCGACCGCGTGCACGGGGGCGCCGGTCAGGTCGGAGAAGTACCGCGAACCCTCCGTGTGGTCGAAGTGCCGGTGGGTCACCACCGTCATCAGAACCTGGGCGCCCTGCTCCTGCACGGTCCGCGCCACCCGCTCCAGGTGCCGCTCGTCGTGCGGCCCGGGGTCGACGACCACGACCCCGCGCGCACCCGGTTCCCGCAGGATCCAGGTGTTGGTTCCCTCCAACGTCATCGGGCCTGGGTTGGGGCACAGTACGCAGCCGGCGCGCAGTGTCCCGGAACCGTCGATCCTCATCGCACCTCGCTTCGCTCGCCGAAACCGGACTGGTCTGAAGGACGGCCAAGAGGACATGCTGGGAAACCTATCCGTGACGAGGCGATCCACACCGCTGGGTGAGGACGCTCAGGGCGTCGCGTCGGGTTTCGGTAGGGGGAAGTCGCTCCCGTCCGGGGCAACGACACGGATCTGGCCGTCGATCACACGAACGTCCGGTTCGATGGGAACGATATCCCGTCGGGCCTGTCGCACACCTCGGAGGGTCCGCCGGTCCGCCAGCTCAGCGCAGGCGATCACGGTCGGCGGCAGCATCGGCATCCGCCCGGCCCGCCATTCACCGGCGACCACGGACGGGTCCGTCCACCGGGTGAGGTCGGCCTCCCCGCCGACGTCGCGCGAGGTCTGCCCCGGGGGGAGCTCGGCGGTGAAGAACCAGGTGTCGAAGCGGCGCGGCTGGTCCTTCGGGGTGATCCACCGGGCCCAGGCGCGCAGCCACTCCGAGCGCAGCACGAGCCCGCGCCGCCGCAACACCTCGGTGAAGGAGTGGGTGTGGTCGATGAGGCCGACCCGGTCCCGTTCCCAGTCCTCGGTGGCGGTGTCCAGGGTGATGGCCTCCTCCCCGGCCCGCTCCGGTTCGCTGGCCAGCAGGACGCCGGTCTCCTCGAAGGTCTCCCGGACGGCGGCACAGACCAGGGCCCGGGCCATCGGCACGTCGGTGCCCAGGGTCCGCGCCCACTCGCCGGGGCTCGGGCCGGTCCACGGAAGGTCGCCGTCGGCGTCGCGCTCGTCCACCCGGCCGCCGGGAAAGACATAGGCGCCCGGGGCGAAGCCCATGGAGGAGACCCTGCGCATGAGCAGGACCTCCATGGAGCCCTCCGCCCGGGATCCCCCGGCGGCCGTGGGGGCCGCGGTGCCCGCCGCCGGACGCAGAAGCATCACGGTGGCGGCGGGTCGGGGCCGGGCCACACCGTCGTTCTCGGTCATCGACGTACTCCTGTCGTTCGCGAAAGCCCCGCTGTGGCCCGGGTCGTCCTCGGGTCCGGTCAGCGGACCTCGACGATCATGTCAACCTCGACCGGGGCGTCCAACGGCAGGGCCGCGACACCGACGGCGGCGCGGGCGTGCACCCCGGCCTCCCCGAAGACCTGACCGAGCAGCTCGCTGGCCCCGTTGATCACACCGGGGTGGCCGGTGAAGTCGGGGGCGCTGGCGACGAAACCGCCCACCTTCACGATCCGCACCACCTTGGACAGCTCCCCGACCTCGGCGCGCACCGCCGCGATGGCGTTGAGCGCGCACACGGCGGCCAGGTCCTTGGCGGCCTCGGCGTCGACCTCGGCCCCGACCTTGCCGGTCGCGGGCAGCTCGCCCCCGACGAACGGCAGCTGGCCGGAGACGTAGACGTGGTCACCGCTGCGGACGGCCGGCTGGTACACCGCGACCGGGGGGACCACCTCGGGAAGGGTCAGACCGAGTTCGGCGATCCGGTCCTCGGGGGTCGCCATCTACTTGGCCCGCTTCATGTAGGCGACGTACTGCTGGTTGCGCGGGTCGGTCCCCTCGGGCAGCGGCGCGGGCACGACGGAGACGAGCTCCCAGCCGTCCTCGCCCCAGTTGTCCAGGATCTGCTTGGTGGCGTGCGACAGCAGAGCCACGCTCTGGTACTCCCACTTGCTCATCGGTCTACCCCTCTCGGTCGCCGGCGGCCCTGTGGGACCGCACCTCAACGCCGCTCACCTTACTCACCCGCACCCACCCGGCAGTCCAGGCCGACCCGGTGACACCTCGCCCGCGCCGGGGGCAGTGCCCGCACATAGACTCCGTTGGGTGAACGATCGTGAACAGGGACCGCGGACCAGCGGCCCGGGGGCGGCGTTCGCCGGTGCCCGACTGCACATCGTGACGGGCAAGGGCGGCACGGGGAAGACGACGGCGGCCACGGCGCTGGCGCTCTCCCTGGCCTCCCGGGGCGGACGCGTGCTCCTGGTCGAGGTGGAGGGCCGCCAGGGCGTGGCCACCCTGCTCGGGAGCCCCGCCCTGCCCTACGAGGAGCGCGAGATGATCTCCGCGCCGAACGGCGGCTCCGTGCACGTGCTGGCGGCGGACGCCGAGGCGGCCCTGCTGGAGTACCTCGAGATGTTCTACGGGATGCGGCGGGCCGGTCAGGCGCTCACCCGGCTGGGCGCCGTGGACTTCGCCACCACCATCGCGCCCGGCCTCCGGGACGTCCTGCTCACCGGCAAGGCCACCGAGGCGGTCCGGCGGCGCGCGGGCGGACGGCGCCGCTCCACGGACACCCCCGCCGACGCCCCCTTCCACTACGGCGCGGTGGTCATGGACGCGCCGCCCACCGGGCGGATCGCCCAGTTCCTGAACGTCAACTCCGAGGTGGCCGGGCTCGCCCGGGTCGGGCCGATCCGCAACCACGCCGACCGGGTCATGGAGGTCATCCGCTCCGAGCAGACCCGCGTGCACTTCGTGACCCTGCTGGAGGAGATGCCCGCCCAGGAGACCCGGGACGGCATCGCCGAGATCCGGGGCATGGGGCTCGACGTGGGTGCGGTCGTGGTGAACATGGTGTCCCCGCCGCTGCTCGACGGGGCCGGTCTGGCCGCCGCCGCGGCCGGGGAGCTGGACACCGCGGAACTCGCCGCGGGGCTGAAGGCCGCGCGGCTGGACACCGCTCGCACGGGGGAGCACGAGGCACTGGCGGCGGACCTCGCGGAGGAGGTGCGGGCGCACGCGCTGCGCCACCTCCTGGAGGAGAGGGTCCGCGGGGAGCTCGAGGGGTTGGGCCGCCCGTTGGTGGAGCTGCCCAGGCTGGAGGGCGGGGTGGACCGCGACGCGCTGTCCCACCTGGCGCGCGGGTTCGCCGAGCAGGGGGCGGGACAGTGACGGAGACGAACGACGTGCGGGAGACCGCCCGACTGGACGTGGACGCACTCCTCGACAGCCCCCGGACACGGATCGTCGTGTGCTGCGGTGCGGGCGGGGTCGGAAAGACCACCACCGCGGCCGCACTGGGGCTGCGGGCCGCCGAACGCGGACGGCGGGCCGTGGTGATCACCGTGGACCCGGCCCGGCGCCTGGCGCAGTCGATGGGGCTGGCGGAACTGGACAACACTCCGCGTCCGGTGCCGCTCCCCGAGACGGCCCGGGGCAGCCTGCACGCCATGATGCTCGACATGAAGCGGACCTTCGACGAGGTCGTGAAGGAGCACGCCGACCCCGAACGGGCCCGCCAGATCCTGGCCAACCCCTTCTACCAGACCCTCTCCACGAGCTTCTCCGGCACGCAGGAGTACATGGCGATGGAGAAGCTGGGGCAGCTGCGCCAGTCCGACGAGTGGGACCTGATCGTGGTGGACACCCCGCCCAGCAGGTCGGCGCTGGACTTCCTCGACGCGCCCGAGCGGCTCGGCCGGTTCCTGGACGGCAAGCTCATCCGCTTCCTGAGCACCCCCGCGAGCGGGGCGTTCCGGCTGCTGGGGGCCGGGTTCAACGTGGTGAGTTCGGTGGTGGGCAAGATCGTCGGCGCCCAGTTCCTGGCCGACCTGCGTTCCTTCGTCTCGGCCTTCGACACGGTGTTCGGCGGTTTCCAGGAGCGGGCCGAGCGCACCTACCGGCTGCTCCAGACACCGGGGACGGCGTTCGTGGTGGTGGCGGTCCCGGACACGGACGCGATGCGTGAGGCCTCCTACTTCGTGGACCGGCTGGCGCAGGAGTCCATGCCCTTGGCCGGGCTGGTGATCAACCGGACCCATCCGCTGCCGTCCGGCCCCGGGGCGCGCCTGGGGTCCGCCGAGGCGCTGGCCGCGGCGGGGGACCTCGCGGAGGCCGGCACCCACCCGCTGGCGGTGGCGGCGCTGCGGCTGCACGCGGAGCGGGTTCGGACCCACGAGCGCGAGACACGGCTGCGGGCCCGGCTGCTGTCGGCGCACCGGGGGGTCCGGGTGTCCGAGGTCGCGGCACGGCCCGAGGACGTGCACGACCTGGCCGGGCTGCGCGGGATCGGCTCGGCGCTCGCCGGGGAGGCCGGACAGACCGGTGAGGGGACCCGGCGGAGGGAAGGCGACGGGACCGGGCAGGAGGACCACTGAGACCCGACGGGTTTCGGGCCGGGTCTCAGGCGGCTGGGTCCCCCAGGGTCCGCGCGTAGCGGGAGAGATCGTCCTCGCCCTCTCTTCGCGCCTCCTCCAGGAGGGGACCCCAGTCAGTGACCTCGGGGTGCTTGCGCAGCAGGGAGCGGCGCTCGCGTTCGGTCATACCGCCCCAGACCCCGAACTCGACCCGGTGGTCGAGCGCGTCTGCCAGGCACTCGTTGCGCACGGGGCAGCCGTGGCAGAAGAGCTTGGCCCGGTTCTGCGCGGCCCCCTGAACGAAGAGGGCGTCGGGGTCGATTCGTCGGCACAGAGCCTTCGTCGTCCACTGATTGGTCCACATGTGGCCCACTTCCCAGACGTGTGCTTGCGCTCGCGGTCACAGGTGGTTGGTGTGCTCTGGTTGAGTGGAGGTGAACACGGTGGCCTCCCGCTACCGCGTGGGGTGCGACGTACACGTGCTGTCACGGCACCCCCCGTTATCTCGAAATTACGGTTCGGATCGCCGCGCCAACAGAACCCACTCGACCCACTTTCCGTCTCAGGGATATGGCCCGAGCGGGCCATTGCGTGGCCGACCGGACCCCCTCCCCGACCGGGGCAGGGGTACATATCTGCCGAACCGCGCCGGGACCGGTCAGCGATAACCGTGGAAAGATGGTCCGGGGGCACGGCTCGTGCGTCGGCTTGGGCGATTCGGCGTGAGAACGCACCGTCCGTCGCCGACAGCACCGTTTTTGAGCGTTCGTGGTCACTTAGTCTGATGGGGTGGGTCAGGGGACATTGCTTCAAAGAATCAGCCAACTGGTGGTCGTCGGCGTGATCGCCGGTCTCCTCGTCGCCGCACTGGCCCTCCCGGCAGTCGGCGGCATGGGGATCACGGCCCGCAACATCGCCAGCGGCTTCCTGGACATGCCCAGCCAACTCGAGACACCGCCGCCCCCGCAGCGGTCCACCATCTATGACAGCGAAGGCGGCGTGATCGCCGAGATCTTCGACCAGAACCGCGAGCTCGTCGACATCGACGACATCTCACCGGTGATGGTCGACGCGATCCTGGCGATCGAGGACGCCCGCTTCTACGACCACGGCGGCCTGGACGTGTCCGGCACACTGCGTGCCGCTCTCCGGACCGTGGGCGGGAACACCGAGGGCGCCTCCTCGATCACCCAGCAGTACGTGAAGAACGTGCAGATCGAGGCCGCGACCTCCCAGGAGGAACTGGACGAGGCCCGCGAGGAGACCATCGCCCGCAAGATCCGGGAACTGCGCTACGCGGTCGCCCTGGAACAGCGGATGTCGAAGGACGAGATCCTCGAGGGCTACCTCAACATCGCCTACTTCAGTGACGGCGCCTACGGCGTCGAGTCCGCCGCGCAGCACTTCTTCCAGGTGCCCGCGAGCGAACTGGAGCTGCACCAGGCCGCGACCATCGCCGGCCTCGTGCGCTACCCGTACCTGTACAACCCGCGCTTCTTCCCGGAGCAGACCACCGAGCGGCGCAACGTCGTCCTCGACCGCATGGTCGCCACCGGCGCCATCACCGAGGCGGAGGCCGAGGAGGCCAAGGCCGAGGACATGGAGCTGGAGCTGGACACCCCGCCCAACGGGTGCGTCCCCAGCGACCAGCCGTTCTTCTGCGACTACGTGGTGCAGGAGATCGAACAGGACGAGCGGTTCGGCCCCAACGAGACCGAACGGGCCCGCTGGCTGCGCACCGCGGGCCTGGAGATCCACACGACCCTGGACCCGCAGACGCAGGAGGCGGGGCAGAAGGCCGTGGACAAGTGGGTTCCGCGCGAGAACGAGTCCCGCAAGGTGGCCGCGCAGGCGGTCGTCGAACCGGGCACCGGCCACATCCTCGGCATGATGCAGAGCCGCAACTACGGTCCCGACGAGAGCAAGCTCGGCGAGACCTCGATCAACTTCACCACCGACTCGGACCGCGGCGGCAGCAGCGGCTTCCAGGCGGGATCGACCTTCAAGGCGTTCACCCTGGCGGCGGCGCTGGAGCAGGGGATGCCCTTCAGCACCTCGTTCAACTCGCCGAGCTCCACCACGGTGAGCGGACAGGTCTCCTGCAAGGGCGGGCGGCTGGAGTCGTGGTCGCTGAGCAACGCCGGTGACAGCAACGCGGGCAACCACAACATGGTGTCCGGCACCAAGGCCTCCTCCAACACCTACTTCGCCCAGCTCCAGGCCCGAGCCGGACTGTGCAACACGATGGAGATGGCGGAGAAGCTCGGCCTGAAGCGCGCCGACGGCACCCTGTTCACGGAGAACGACAACTCCCTCGCCAACAGCAGCTTCACCCTCGGCAGCGAGGAGGTCTCCCCGCTGCGGGTGGCCAACGCGTACGCGACCTTCGCCTCCGGCGGCACGTACTGCGAGCCGCAGGCCATCACCCAGATCGAGGACCGCCAGGCGGGCGCCACCATCGACATCGAGCCGCAGTGCGAGCGCGTGATCGACGAGGAGGTCGCCGACGGCACCAGCTACCTGCTGTCGCAGACCTTCAACGGCGGTACCGCCTCCAGCCTGGGCATCGGGCGTCCGGCGGCGGGCAAGACCGGTACCACCGACGGTTCAGCGGCGGCCTGGTTCGCCGGGTTCACCCCGCAGATGGCCAGCAGCGTGTTCGTCGGAGACCCGCGCGGTCCCCAGCAGTACCCGCTGCGCAACGTCAACATCGGCGGTCGCCCCTACGGGGTCGTGTACGGGGCGACGATCCCCGGACCGATCTGGCAGGAGACCATGCGCGGCGCCCACGAGGGCCTGGAGACCGAGCAGCTGGCGTCCGCGCCGGGCAAGTTCGGCTCGACCTCCGAGCCGCGCGCTCCGGAGCCGGACGACGATGACGACGACGGGGACGAGGAGGCCAGCCCGGCCAGCGACGACGGCGGTGTGCCGGACGTGGTGGGCATGACCGAGTCGGCCGCGGTGGCCGCGCTCGAGGGCGCCGGTTACGTGGTGAACGTGTCGGGGACGGCCGTCCGGTCCGCCGAGTCGGAGGGTTCGGTGGCCGCGGTCAACCCGAACCCGGGCACCCGGCTTCCCGAGGGTGCCACCGTCAACGTGTTCCTGAGCAGCGGCGGCGGCCGGGCCAACACCGACCACTCCCCCGACAACGGTGACTGGTACCCGGTGACGCCCGCGACCGCCCGGGACGACGGGGACTGATCCCGCAGGGAACGGAAAACACGATGAGGGGGCGGTGGTGACCTGGTCACCACCGCCCCCTCATCGCTGCCACAGGCCCTCGTGGAGGGCCCGGGACCGTCCGAAGCCGGGCGGGTCCGGGCTCAGCCGGAAGAGCCGGGAGCGGTTAGGCCAGCTGGCTCTTGACCTCGGCGGCCACGCGGGCGCCGTCGGCCCGGCCGGCGATCTGGGGGTTGACGATCTTCATGACCTTGCCCATCTCCTTCATCCCGGTGGCTCCGGTCTCGGCGACCGCGGCGGCCACCAGCTGGGAGAGTTCGTCGTCGGTGAGGGGCTTGGGCAGGTAGTCCGAGAGGACCTCGCTCTCGGCCCGCTCGTTGGCGGCGGCCTCGGGGCGGTCACCCTTGTCGAAGGCCTCGGCGGCCTCGCGGCGCTTCTTGGCCTCGCGGATCAGGAGCTTGGTGACCTCGTCGTCGCTGAGGGTCCGCTGGGAGGAGCCCGCGGACTCCTCGGTGGCGATGGTCGTGAGCACCATGCGCAGGGTGGCGGTGCGGACCTTGTCCTTGGCCTTCATGGCGGTGGTCAGGTCGGACTTGAGGCGGGCTTTGAGTTCGGACATGACCTGATCCTATGACCGCGCCGACCGACCCCACCAACGGTTTGCGCACGGGGCGGCCGACGGATCTGAGACGATCGGTCGACGACGAAGGAGGGCCGGATGGGATCCGACAACAGACCGCTCCTGCGCCGGATCGGGCGCGCGGCCGCGATCACCGGCGCGGTCGGTGCGGCCGGACTGGGGTACGCCTCGGTGATCGAACGAAACTGGTTCCGGCTCCGCCGGTACGAACTCCCCCTGCTGCCTCCCGGCAGCCCGCGCCTGCGCGTCCTGCACCTGTCCGACGCGCACCTGACGCCGGGCCGGAAGATGCTCATCGACTGGATCCGCGGCCTGGAGGCCTACGAGCCCGACCTGGTGGTCAACACCGGTGACTCGCTGGCCCACCCGGAGGCGGTGGGGCCCTTCATGGACGCCCTGGGCCCGCTCCTGGACCGGCCGGGCGCGTTCGTGTACGGGTCCAACGACCTGTTCTCGCCCCAGCTGAAGAACCCGGCGCGCTACCTGTGGCGGACCAGCAAGACGGACTACAACAAGCGCCGGGTGCCGGACCTGCCCTGGCGTGAGCTGGGATCGGCGATGTCGGCCTCGGGCTGGCTCGACCTGAACAACCACAAGGGCTCCCTGAAGGCCAACGGCCTGGACGTGGCCCTGGCCGGTGTGCACGACTCGCACATCAAGCTGGACCGCTACGACGACGTCGCGGGCCCGGCCGACCCCGCGGCCGACATCCGGCTGGGTGTCCTGCACTCACCGGAGCCCGCGAACCTCGACCGCTTCGAGGCCGACGGCTACCAGCTGCTCCTCGCCGGCCACACGCACGGCGGCCAGCTGTGCCTGCCGTTCTACGGGACGCTGGTCACCAACTGCGGGATCGACCGGAAGCGGGCCTGGGGGCTCAACGGGTACGGCGACGCGTGGCTGCACGTGTCCGGCGGCCTGGGCACGTCCCCGTACGCCCCGGTGCGGTTCTGCTGCCGCCCCGAGGCCTCGCTCCTGGACCTCGTCGCCCGCCCCTGAGCAGCCGATTCCGCCCCGGCGAAATTGGCGTGCACAAGCACTCCCCGAGTCCGCTAGACTTGGGGACGTTGCTTCGGGGTGTAGCGCAGCTTGGCAGCGCGCTTCGTTCGGGACGAAGAGGTCGTGGGTTCAAATCCCGCCACCCCGACCAGCACGAAGGCCGGTCCTACGGGACCGGCCTTCGTCGTGTTGAGGGCCAAATAGGGGGCCAGTAGTCTCACCAGGCTGCTCCCAGCGACCAGCGCAACGAGCCGACGCCTCGCAGGATAGATCCCATGATCCTATGAAGCATGTAGTGGTCCTAAGCGTGGGCCTCAGTGAAAACGGGTGTAATCTACATCTATATCAATCTGATTCTTTCGTATCAGATTGATATGAAGGCCAGGCAGAGCCTCGACACCGCCAGCAAAGCAAAAGCCGAGGCCCTACCCGCCAAATGGTCGGCCCCTCCACACAGGAGGGGTCGGCCTAGCTACTCCTGATGATCTCCATCAGGAGGCGACACAGGGCCTCCATGAAGCGCCAAAGCCCAGGCTCGCGCCACCTGGGGGGCCTGTGAACCGGATCCATACTTTCTCCTCTCTGAAACACCTGCACCTTGCAGGCGTTCTTTAGCCGCCAGCACTACATCTGGCGGAGATCTCGTGAGTGGAGAACGAAGGATCCTCGTTCCTAAATTTAGCGCCTTCCCAGACAGCTTGAATTTCTGTACCTGAAATTCGCAGGTCAAACCCTAGGTCTAGAAACTGGTTATCAGAAGACGGGAGCGGCGCTTGACCTGCGCAGCCCTCGGAAGCCGCGCGCCACCCCAACCAGAACCACCAATCACTCATGTGTCGCAAGTCACTTTTCTGGATCTATCCGAAGAGGTCTCCCCTCACCTCCGCGCCCTCCGTGATGACCGACCGGAGCTCCTTCCGGTACACGATCTCCGTGGTCGCGGTGCTGCTGTGACCATGGCGCGCTGCTCCACCCAGCTTTGTTGCTGTTCGGTGGGTGGATCAAATTCCACGACAGGCTCGGCTTCCAGGTGCCAGTCTTCTTCACACTGGGTTCTGCGCAGCGAGCGTTTTCTCTTTGCACAGGCCAAACAGCGTGATTCGAGCATGGACCCGCTGGGGACGTCGATCACCTCGGTGGCACCGGTCGCGATGTTCGTACGTCGAAGGGAAACGGGCCGGATGCACACCCCGTGATCGGCGGTGACCTGTTCGGCCACTTCCCGGGCCAGGGGTTGCGCGAGTCGTTCGGCCCGGGTGGACTTACCGGTAGGAGTCGGCATCAACCCACCACCCAGAACCGCTCCGCATCCCAGGAGCACCACGCCCGCACGGCTCGGAAAGGATCCCCCACGTGGCCGGTCGGCATCGCGCGCCTGACGACCCCGAGGCCAGGAAGCTCGAACGCGAGGTCATGAAGCGCGAGCGTGCAACGACCACTCCCGAGCCCGCAAACCGGTGGCTGGTCAAGTTTTCGATCGTCGGCCTGGTGCTGACCGCCGCGATCGGTGTCTTCGTGTGGATCGAGCACCCGCGAGGAATGTGGGCCGTGGGGTTGAGTGCGCTGATCCACCTGATCAATCTCTTCCAGGAGATCCGCGCCCACCTGAGGTACAGAGCGGCCCCTCAGCAGGAAGACGCACCGCTCTGACACAGCACCACCGGACCAGCCCTGCAAGCACAGAGCGGATTCCCCCGATCCCCGCAGTTGACCCAGGAGAGAGACCGATACATGCGCAGTAGGCGTCCCCAGCCATGGCTTCTGCTCTTTGCTGTCGCTACCGTCGCGTTGACGACGAGCCTCCTGCTCTGGGCCGAGGATTTGCTGCGAACAGACAGCATCTGGGCCGCATTCGTCTGTTCCCTGCTCGCCTTGGTAGCGTGCGCGATCCTCTACGTACATGAGTGGGTTGAGTACCGCCGACATCACGCCACTTCCTCATGCGAGGAGACGCCCCGTCCGTAACCACTCGTCATAGCGGTGATGTCCTCGTCCGAGACGTAGGCGGCCCGTACCCGTACCGGGGAGGGTGAGGTTTCCAGGCGGACGTAGGCCACCCCGGGGAGGGTGGGGTCGATCAGGTGCGCCTGGGCTCCGCGTTCCCGAGCGCCTTCGCCGAGGACCATGTCCACCTGGGATGCCTCATCAAGGCGACGGCGCGAGTGCCGTCCCGGCAGCGGAAGCGTCCGGCTCGGGTGTCTGGCTCCAGCGCTGTCGGGCACCTCGGACCGAAACAGTGGTGATCCGAGTACCGACCGCAGGCGCTTTCAACCGCGTCGTAGGACAGGACGAACACATCCGCTCTTACGTGTCGTCAGCCGCTTCTAGGCTTACGCCATGGGTCTGGCGGACATCACACAGGATGCGGTTCTCAAGGCGATCGCCGAGTACGACGAACTCGGCCAGGACGTCTTCCTCGACACCTACGGGTTCAAGCCCGCACGCTCGTACACGCTGCTCTACGAAGGCAGGGAGTACGACTCCAAGGCCATCTGCGGAGTAGCCCACAAGTACGCGAACGGCCGGCCTCTTCCGGCCTCGGAGTTCTCAGGAGGAGCAGCCACCGTGGCCAAGACTCTGAACTCGCTCGGTTTCAAGTTTCACGCCCGAACCAACCTTCCGTGGGTATGGGACGAGCTGATACTGGCCTGCGACCTGTTGGCACGGCACGGCTGGAAGACGCTGGACACCTCCAGGCCGGAGGTGGTCGATCTGTCCGAGATCCTTCGGCTCCTGCCCCTGCACCCCGTGGAGCAGCGTCCCGCTAACTTCCGCAGCCCATCGAGCGTCAGGCTGAAGATGGCGAACATCCGCGACTGGCACCCCTCGCACACGACGAAGAAGACCAATGGCGGCGTGCTGGACCGCAGGATCGGCGAGGCATTCCTCGAAGATCCCGAGCGCATGCACGCCGCGGCCAAGAGCATTCGTGCAGGTGTCCTCTCGGGCGACCTCGCTGATCTGCCCGCGTTCGAGGAGGAGGAAGCGGACGAGGAGATCAGCGCTCCCGAGGGCCGGCTGCTCGTCCGGAAGCACTACGCACGCGAGCGCAGCCGCAAGCTCCGCACCCGGAAGATCGCCAGGATCCGGGCCGAGGGAAAGCCCATCTCCTGCGAGGCGTGCAGCTTCGACTTCGCGACGGCCTACGGCGACCGCGGCAGCAACTACATCGAGGTGCACCACATCGTCCCCCTCCACCACATCGGGGAGAGCGAGACACGACTCGACGACCTCGCGCTCCTGTGTGCCAACTGCCACCGCATGATCCACGTGTCCAAGCCCTGGCTGACCGTCGACCAGCTCCGCACCCTTGTGAAGGAACAGCGCCAGACCCAGGTCTGACCGGAGCCGCGGGAGCCCCGCTGTCAATGCACATTCAGTGCGCATGGCTCCGGGAGAGCCCCAAAAAGGCGAAAACCGACCAGGACGAAGGACGAGGTCAGGGCCGGTTCTCGGAGTTCACCCACAGGCCACCGCAGGGCCCAAGTACGGAAAGAGGCCGTGGGTTCAAATCCCGCCACCCCGACAGAGCGAGAGGCCGGTCCTTCGGGACCGGCCTCTCGGCGTTCATGAGGGCTGAGCGCCCAGCCGCCAAGGGCCGGGTGCCGGGGCCTCAGGCGGTTTCGGGGGTGTCACCCATCGCCTCGAAGAGCTGGTTGCGCTGGACCGTGCCGAGCCGTTCGTCGTCGGTGACGGCCGACGCCTCCCAAGCGGGACCGCCCTCAGCCGGGGGCAGGCTTTGCACGCTCACCTCGACACCCTCGTCCTCCGGCTCCCCGGGCGCGGATCGGTCACCAGCGGTACTGGTCGGGTCTGCCATGACGGTTCCCTTCCGTGCTCCGGAACGGAGGGGGTGGAGCACGATTGACTCACGTTAGCACCGGCCGCGGTTCCGGAGGCGGCCTGTTTTCCGGCCCCTCAGGGTTTGGTGCCCAGGTAGGCCAGGATGCCGGTGACCGCGGCGCGGGTGCCGGTGGTCAGGGTCGGTTCCATGGCGGGGCCGAAGAACGGGGAGTGGTTCACCGGCGGTTCGCCCTCGCCGAGGTCGAACCCGCCGAACATCCAGAAGACCGAGGGCACCCCGATGGAGTCGGCGAGGTGGCCGAAGTCCTCGCTCCCCATCACCGGTTCGGAGACGGCCACGTTCTCCTCGCCGAGCTCGGCCCGCAGGGCGGACTCGATCCGCTCGGCCTCGGCCGGGTCGTTGTGGCAGCGCGGGAAGGTGTAGATCTCCTCGATCAGCGGCTCCGGGGCGCCGGAGACGGCGGCCTCGCCGATGACGATCCGACGGACCGCGGCGAGGGCCTGGGAGCGCACCTCCTGCTCGAACGTGCGGATGTTCAGAGTGAACTCCGCCCGGTCCGGGATGATGTTCTCCTTCAGGCCCGCGTGGAAGGTACCGGAGGTGACCACGGCCGGGGAGCGGGGGTCGATCTCGCGGGAGACGATCGTCTGCAGCCGGGCGATCATGTGCGCGCCGAGCACGATCGGGTCGATCGAGGCCTGCGGCTGCGAACCGTGCGACTGTTTGCCGTACACCGTCACCCGCAGCGCGTCGGCCATGGCCATCGCGGTGCCGTGGGAGAGGTTCACGGTCCCGGCCTGGCCCGGCATCACGTGCTGGCCGAGGACGACCTCGGGACGCGGGGCGCGGTCCCAGAGACCGTCGTCGACCATCGCCCGGGCGCCCGCCGCGGTCTCCTCGCCGGGCTGGAACACCAGCACCAGGGTTCCGGACCACGCGTCGGTGCGGTCCGCGAGCAGACGGGCCGCCGTGAGCAGGGACGTGACGTGGGTGTCGTGCCCGCAGCCGTGCATGACCGGCACGGCGGTGCCGTCCTCGAGGGTGCCGGTGACCGTGCTCGCGTAGTCCAGTCCGGTGTCCTCGGCGATGGGCAGCCCGTCCGTGTCGGCGCGGAACGCCACCACAGGGCCCTCACCGTTGCGGATGATCCCCACTACCCCGGTGCCGCCGCAGCGGAAGTTCTCGATGCCGAGGCCGTCCAGTTCGGCCGCGACGTAGTCGGCGGTGGCGTGCTCCTGCATGGAGAGTTCGGGGTGGGCGTGCAGGTGCAGGTAGATCCCGTGCATGTGCTCGGCGTCCAGGCCGGCCAGGACGGAGCCCGGCCCGGTCTCGTTCGGGGTGGTCGGGGTCGGGGTGGTCATTCAGCGGCCTTCCTTCGCGGGCTGGGTGTGGGGGTCGGACGGAACGGGGTCGGTGTCCCCCTCCTGAAGGGCTTCACCGGGCGGACGGCGGTCGCGCAGGAACCAGGACAGGGCCATCGTCGTCGCCACGCACAGGGCCGTGGCGTACATGGCCAGCCCCGGGAGCACCGGGATCAGGGCGAACTGGATCAGCAGCGCCGCGACGACCGCGATGACGGTGGGCCGGGGCCGGCGCATCGTGGCCACGCACTGCACGAGCACCGCCCCCAGGACGGCGGGGAGGATGTAGAGGCGGGCCACCTCGATCAGTTCGGCGGGCAGGATCGAGAGGAGCCAGTTCCCCAGCAGCCCCACGAAGACCAGCAGCGAGGTCAGGTGGACGACGGCCGCACCGCAGATGGCCATCACCGCGGCCAGGTCCCCGCGCCGTGTCCCGGGGGCGGCGTTCACGCTGTCCTGGGCGACGATCGCCGCGGGCAGGAGCTTGTTGGAGATGTTGCCGATCATGAACGCCTGGTACATCGCCGCCGGCCCCAGGATGGGGTAGTACGTCAGCGGTTCCAGTACCCAGATCACCCCGAAGGTGGCGGCGACGGCGGCGAACGCGATCCAGATCTGGGCCCCGCCGACCTCCACACCCGTGAAGGCGACGAGGTGGACCGGGCCGGCCAGGGACAGCAGCAGGGCGGTGGTCATGGTGATCCGCCCCCACCGCGAGGTGGTGCTGACGAACGCGGCCATGCCGGCGTCGGCGCGCTGGGAGGTTTCCGTGGTCATGGTGTTCCCTTCTCCGGAACCGGGGATCACGCGGCGTGGGCCAGGTAGGCGACGGCCAGGGCCGCGATGACGGAGAAACCGAGCGCCCACTCCTTGAGCCAGCGCGCGTCGAGCGCCCTGGCCAGGAGCAGGCAGCCGACCATCACGCCGGCGGAGGCGATGACGGTGACCAGGTGGATGCCCGACTTGGGGATCTCGGTGACCGTCAGCATGCTGAAGGCGCCGAGCAGGGCGCCGCAGGGGAGGATCGCCATGAGGGCGGGGTTCGCCGAAGCCAGCTTCTTCCCGCCCCGTTCGAGCACCGGGGTGAGCAGCAGGGTGGCCAGCATCCACATGCCCCCGGACAGGCTCATCGCGATGAAGGCCAGGGCGAAGACGGACGCGTCGTACCCGGTTCCGCCCAGGGTCGCCCCGGCCGTGCCCGTGGCGATCCCCGCGGACGCGACCTCGGTGCCCGCCGACCCGATCAGTCCGATGCGCGCGAGTACGGCGGGGGTGCCGAACAGCGCCAGGAGGGCGACCGCCACCAGGACGACGGCGAGGGACGGGCCGATCGAGGCCACGGCACCGGCTCGGAAGGCGCCGGTGAGGTCCGTCCGGCTCATCCCGACCTCGGGGCCGACGGTACGGGCCGCCCGCATGTAGACGAAGGTCTGGACGAAGATGGCGGCGAAGACGCCGAGCGCGCACAGCCAGATCACCGGGGAGTTGGCCACCGAGAGGAGGTCGGTGGCCCCGTCCGCGGTCGGCGGAGCCGCTGACGGGGCTGGGGGCGGGCCCGGCGGCAGGACCGCTGACAGGCCCTCCGACGGACCCGGGTTCAGGGATGCCATGGACAGGGACGCTCCTTCTTTCCTGTGACGGGCGACACTTTTCTTGCCCCTGATCCAGACACCTTCCGGCAGGCGCGTCGGGGGTGGCAATACCTGGCGGAAAAGGCCACGAACATGGCCGTTTCCGTCAATATGGCGCCGATCACCCGGGGGCCGTTCCGGATCGCCCGGCCGCGGCGGAGACTGGGCCCACGAGCCGGGGGGACCCGGCGGGCCCCGACCGACCCGCCGGATCTCCCCGGCTCCCGACGGACCCGGCAGACGCCGCAGCGGTGAAGGAGCCAGCAAGCGACCATGAACGAGATCCAGCAGATGTCAGCGACCGACCTGGTGGGCGCGATCCGCCGTCGCGAGGTCTCCGCACGGGAGGCCGTCGCCTCTCACCTGGAGCGGATCGACGCGGTCAACCCCGCCGTCAACGCCGTGGTCACCGTGGAACCGGAACAGGCCCTCGCCGCCGCTGACGCCGCTGACCGGCGCACCGGTTCCGGGGCCGAACTCCCTCCCCTGCACGGGCTGCCGATGACCCACAAGGACACCCACGCGGTGGCCGGGATGCGCAGCACCAACGGTTCCCGGGTCTTCGCGGACCTCGTGCCCGCCGAGGACGACGCCGTCGTCGCCCGGCTGCGGGAGGCGGGTGTCGTCGCCACCGGGAAGTCGAACGTGCCGGAGTTCGGGGCCGGGTCGCACACCTTCAACGACGTCTTCGGCACCACCACCAACCCGTACGACCCCACACGCAGCGCGGGTGGCTCCTCCGGCGGGGTGGCCGCGGCCGTCGCCGCCGGCATCCAGCCGCTGGGCGAGGGATCGGACATGGGCGGCTCGCTGCGCATCCCGGCGTCGTTCTGCAACGTGGTGGGCTTCCGCCCCTCCTACGGGGTGCTCCCCGCGCCGTCGGTGAACAACGACTGGGCTTGGCTGGGGCGCACCGGCCCGATGGCCCGCGAGGTGTCCGACATCGCCCTGTTCATGTCCGCCGTCGCCGGCCCTTCGGACCGGGTCCTGCCTCCGGCCCCGTTGACCGGAGCCGACTTCGCCGGACCGGTGGTCGGTGACCTGAGCGGTGTCCGGATCGCCTGGAGCCCGGACTTCGGACTCGGGATCCCCGTCGAGACCGAGGTCCTGGAGGTGCTCGCCCGGCAGTTGCGCGTCTTCGAGGAGGCCGGGGCGACCGTGGAGGAGGCCGCACCGGACCTCACCGGTGCCGACGAGGTCTTCCGGACCACCCGTGCCCTCGACTTCGCCTCCGGGCTGGGCCCGCTGGTGCGCGAGTACCGGGAGCTCATCAAGCCCGAGGTCGTCTGGAACGTGGAGTCCGGCTGGGAGCTGACCGCGCAGCAGATCATGGACGCGACCGCCGCGCGGACCCGGTTGGCCGCGGCCGTCCGCGCCTTCTACTCGCGCTACGACCTCTTCCTGAGCCCGGGCGCGCAGGTGCTCCCCTTCGACGCACGGCTGCGCTACCCGTCGGAGATCAACGGGGTAAGGCCCGAGACCTACCTGGACTGGATGCGCTCGGCCTGCGTGCTCTCCGCCACCGGGCTCCCGGTGCTGGCGATGCCGGCCGGCTTCACCGCGTCCGGGCTCCCCGTGGGCTTCCAGATGGCCGTGAACCACTACCGGGACGTGGAGCTGCTGCGCTACGCCAAGGCGTTCGAGGACCGTACGCGCTGCACCGACCGCCGACCGGAGACCCGGGCGGGGCAGGACGTGCGCCCGGTGGTGACGGCGGCCGCCGGGTGAGCACCGCCGGGCGGCGCTGCCGGGTCAGCGCCGCCCGGCCCTTCCGTCAGGCGACGGGCAGCATCCTGCCTCCGCGCTTGCGGGCGTGCAGCAGCAGTGTGGTCTCGACGCTCTCGGCGCGGGCGGCCCAGGCCGACTCGGTGGTGAACCGGTAGAGCGCGGCGTTGTCCGGGACCGTCACGTTGGCGACGAGCTGGTGGTCGCCCGCAAGCGCGGCGGCGTACCGGACCTCCCGCTGCGCGGACAGTTCCCGGCCGATCCCGTCCACCCGGTTCGGCGCGGCGCGGATCCACAGCACGGCCTCCACGGGCAGGCCCACCAGCGCGGGCTCCACGAGGGCGCGCAGGTGGACGTGGCCGTGCCGCAGCAGCCAGTCGGTGCGGCGGCTCGCCGTGCTCTCGGAGGTACCGGTCCGCCGGGCGATCTCCTCGTACCCGGCCCGCCCGTTCTCGGCCAGCACCTCGGCGATCCGCAGGTCCTGGGGCGTGAGCTCGGAGCTGTCCGGCATCTCGGTGTGGTCGGTGGAGTACTCGGAGGTCAGCGCGGCGACCTGGGCCTCGGTCAGCGGTCCGGAGCGCCAGCCGCGGATCGTGCGGAAGTAGCGCAGGACCGGGTAGCTGACCGCGGTCAGCAGGCCCACGGTCGCGGGGACCTCCGTTCCGAGCACCTGGGGGAGCTTCCCGGAGTCGAACATCAGCTCGGCGACGCAGTCGGTGGAGCCCGTGGTCATGTAGGCGAAGGTGCAGTCGGAGCGCTGGGCCAGCGACTCGGTGGCCATCCGCGCGGTGCCGGGGGAGCAGCTGACCCTCAGCACCGCGGCGTCAGCGTGGGGCAGTATCCCCACGACGGCCACGGCTCCGGAGGCCAGCAGTTCGTTCCCGCGGCGGGCCACGGTGCGCTCGGGTTCGGCGAGCACCGACGCGATCCCGCGCCAGGAGGCCCGCCCGTCGACCTGCAGCGCGGCTGCGATGCGCCGCTCCAACCCGTCCAGGACGCGGGTCATCTCCACACGCTTTCCATGGTGGTCAGCCTAGAGGGGGGCCACTCGCCGGTCAGCGCCGGACCTCCTCACGAGGAGGTCCGGTCCCGCGCTCTCCGCTCCCGCGGCCTCCGGGCCCGTCTCCGGCAGGCCCGCCTCCGGAGCTGACGCCCCTCGCCCGCGGGACCGCCGGGGCGGCGGGGTCACTCCAGGTGGGCGACGGCGCGTTCGGCGACGGCGACCAGGGTGTCCTCGTCACCGGTGAAGTCGGGGCGTCCGGAGGTCTCCTCCCCGACCTCCTTGGCCGCGACCTCGATCAGTACACCGTCGGCCAGGACCAGCACCTCGGCGCCGCCCCGAAGGTCCTCGTAGCCCTCCCGGAAGTGCGACACCACCGCCTGGTCGCCGAAGTCCGGCTCGTGTGACTCCTGGACCTCCACCGTCCAGTAGTCGTCCTCCCCGTTCGTGCCGTCGAGCAGTTGTTCGGCCCTGTCCTCGTACGCCTCCTCGACCTCCGAAGAGCCTCGCTTCGGCTGGTTGTCGTCGTCCGTGGGGAACCAGTACCTGACGTTCAGGCTGCCCCGGGTCCCGTCGGAGTACTCGACGCTCCACGAGCACCTGGAGTCGGCCGCGGACAGCTGGGCGCTCGGCATCCTCGCGGAGAGGGAGTTGAGCTGGGAGCCGGTCGGTACGGCGCAGGGGTCGCCGGGGAGCCCTTCGAACTCGGGCCCCGTCACGGAGGCGCTGGAGGGGGCCAGCAGCCAGATGCCCCCGGCGACCAGGGCGTAGACACCGACCGTCGCGGCCAGGGTGATCCCGATGGTGCGCCCGGTGCCGCCCCGGCGCGGGGACGGTGCGGGGTGGGATCCGGGAACGGGGTGGGGTCCCGGCTGGGGCTGCGGCGGGAACTGCTGGGATGGGCCGTTGTACACGGCGGTCTCCTGTTCTGGACGTCGTCCATGCACGTTTCAGGGAAAGGGGAGGAAAGTGCCGGCGGTCATCCGAACGCGTCGGCGGCCACGTCGCTGATCAGCTCTTCGGCCTCGTCCAGGTCGATGCTCTCGTCGTCCAGGACGGTCAGGGTGTAGTTGAGCTGGCTGACGACCCCTCCCTCCCGGACGACGACGTAGACGCGCTGGCTGCCGGAGCCCGCGCTCCCGTAGGAGATGTCGGTCAGGACGATCACGCTCTCGTCCCCGAACTGGAGGGGCCGGTCCCGGGTACCGGAGACGGACATGGTGTCCGTCGTGTACGCGAGTTCGGCGGCGCCTTCGACCGAGCGCTCGTAGAGGGCGTCGACGTCCCGGGGTACCTCGAGCTCGTCGTCGAACTCCTCCACCAGGTCGGCGTCGGTCCCGGACATGGGCACGGAACGGCTGTAGTAGAGGGAGGTCTCACCCTCGTCGTCCAGGGTGACCGTCCAGCTGCACCCGTTGCCGTAGGTGTTCGTGTGCCAGGAGGCGACTTCCCCGTCCAGAGCGGAAAGCGTGCCTTCGTCGACGACCGCGCAGGGGTCGTCGGTGGGCAGACCGCCGACGGAGCCCACCCCGGTGGAGGAACCGTAGGAGGTGGCGACCACCCAGGTGAGGGAACCGAGGACGGCGAGGGTGACGGAGGCGGTGAGGGCGACGGTCAGCAGGGTCCGGGGACGGCGTCCGCCGGGCGGGGGTCCGCCGGGCGCGCCGGGGTGTCCGGGCGGGTGCGGGGGCTGACCCGGGTACTGGGGCTGCTGCTGGGGCTGGCCCGGGTACTGGGGGTGACCCGGCTGCGGGGGTTGGCCTTGGTACTGGGGGTGACCCGGCTGCGGGGGCTGCTGGGGCCGGCCCGGAGGCTGCTGCGGAAACTGGTTCTGTTGGTCCGGGTAGCCGGAGCTCCCGGCCGGGAGCGGAGGCTGTCCCTGGTCGCCGGAGTGGCCGGGGGAAGGCGGCGGGAAGGGCTGTCCCATACGAGAGGGTCCGTCCGGGAGTAGTCGTGACCTGACCCCATGCATGGTCCCATGACGTCACCACCGAAACGGGCACCGGTAGCCGTTGGGTCGATCGCGGCCGATTCCGGCCATAAGAGAACAGCCGCGGGCCCGCTGCTCGGGCGGAGAACTCTGTTCACGGGTGCGCCCCGGTCCGGCTCACTGGGCCGGACCGGGGCGGGGTTCCCTGGCACAGGGGATCACGACGTGCGGGAGGTGTCCCCGGAACCCTTAGAGGGCGCCGACGTTCACGTCGACGCAGACGTAGAAGGCCATCGGGGTGTCCGCGACGTTCCAGCGGGCCAGCACGGTCTGCTCGCCGCTGTAGCCGGACAGGTCGACGTCGTGGGAGAAGTTCCACGGCGGCTGCGCACCGCCGTCGTCGAAGCTCTCGATCAGCTGGCCGTCGATGAAGTACTCCCACGTGGCGGTCGAGTGGGCGGCGGTGATCGTCCAGTCGAACGTGGCGGTGGTACCGACGGGGGTGACGTCCCAGCCGTAGTTGTCGTCGTCCAGCTCGGAGAAGGCCTCGTTGCCGCCGGAGCAGCTCATCAGGCCCTTGGGGCCCTCGACGCTCTGCGGCTCCCACTGGATCGGCCCGCACGAGACGGTGCCCGCGGCGCACTGGGCCTGTCGGCTGGCCGGGGTGTCGATGTAGCCGTGGGCGCTGGCGGCGCCCGCGGGCATCAGGGTGAAGGCCAGGGCAGTTGCGGCGCCGACGGCCGCGGTGGAGCGGATCTTGTTGCGCATTCTCATGAAGGGAGCCCTTCTTGCTGGGTCACGACCTCGGAAGGCCGTAGCGGGGTGACCCGGACCGTTTCCGGCCCAGGGCGGGTGGGATGCGCTCACGGCCGGTTATTTCCGTGAGTCCCCAGGTCGGGGTACCCGGGGATGTTCCCGTGGGTTTCGGGACTTTCCGTCCACCCGGTGCCGAAGACGGTAAAGAGGTTGTCACCGCCCGTCAAGATCCCTGCTACCGGGGGTTGAGGGGCTCCGCCCATACCAGCGGAAGGGCCCAGCGGCGGGGTTCCGGGCACTGGTACTGGTGGGGCGTGAGTAGCCCTCTGCGCCCCGAACTGGCTCGATGATCACCGGCGCTCGGTACCGGTCTGCCGAGGAAAGGACTAGACCAATAGGTCGACCTTTCGCGCGCCCCACCAGACCTCACCTGAAGGTCATATTTTCCTTACCCCCACCCGTCGGAAAGGCCGGCGAAAACCCTTGGACAGGGCCGGAGCGGGGGTGGCAGAACAGGACCCGACCCTGCGGGAGGACCGGCACGGGACGTCGAGAGCGGAGAGAACGGCCATGGTCGACGAAGCACCCCCGTCCGAAGCACCCCTGACCGAGGCGGCCCCCTCCGCTGCGCACCCGCCCGAGGTGCACCGGTCCGAAGCGTGCCGGACCGAAGCGTGCCGGTCCGAGACGCGCCGGTCGGGGAAACCCCCGTTCCTGCCCGGCCTGGAGCTGTCCCGCGCCCTGTACGAGGAGGGGGTGGCCCCTCTGCTGGAGGGGGTGCCGCACGCGGCGGCCCGGGTGGGCGCGGGTTCGGAGGTCCTCGGTTTGGACACCGAGCGCTCCACCGACCACGACTGGGGTCCCCGGCTCCAGCTGTTCCTGCCCGATGGCTGCGCCCCCGAGTACCCCGCCCTGCTCCGCGAGCGGATCGGGGCGGCCCTGCCACGGCGGGTGCGAGGCTGGCCCACCCGGTACGCGCCCGCCCCCGGCGACCCGGGGGTCTGGCAGCTCACCGACGCGCCGACGGGGCACCACCTCGTGGACGTGGTCGGGTTCGGTCCCTGGTTCGACGAGTGGCTGGGTTTCGACCCGCGCGCCGGGGTGGGCACCGCCGACTGGCTGGCCGCCCCGACGCAGCGGCTGGCCGGGCTCGTCGGCGGGGCGGTCTTCCATGACGGCACCGGAGAGCTGGTCGCCGCACGGGAGGCCCTGGCCTGGTACCCGACCGACGTCTGGCGTTACGTGCTGGCCTGCCAGTGGCTGCGCATCGCCCAGGAGGAGCCGTTCGTGGGCCGCTGCGCGGAGGCCGGCGACGATCTCGGCCAACGGGTGGTCGCAGCGCGCCTGGTCCGCGACCTCATGCGGCTGTGCCTGCTGCTGGCCCGCCGCTATCCGCCCTACTCCAAGTGGCTGGGCTCGGCCTTCTCCGCACTCCCGGAGGCGGCCGAGACGGCCCCGGTACTGCGCCGGGCACTCACCTCCGCGGACCCCCAGCACGACCTGGCCGAGGCCTACCGCCTGGTCGCTTCCTGGCAGAATCGGACCGGGCTGGCCGAGGAGCTCTCCCCCGAGCCGCGGCCCTTCCACTCCCGGCCGTACCCGGTTCTGGACGCCCGGCGGTTCACCGAGGCGCTCCTGGCCGGGATCGAGGACCCCGAACTCGTCGGCAGGCCGCCGGTGGGCGCCGTCGACCAGTACCTGGACAGCACCGACGCCCTGGAGGACGTCACCCTGGCCCGCCGCGCGTCCGCGTCCGTGGACCGGCTCCGCCGCCCATGAGCGACCCATGAGCGGGCCCGCCCGGAACCGCCCATGAGCGGGTTCTCCGGGGCCACTCCCCGGGGGAATCTTTCACCACAAACCAGGATGGGCGCGTCACCGGCGACGGCCGAGGGCGTTGCCCTACGATCCAGACATGGACCGATCGTCCGACGAATCAACGTTCCGGCGCGTCAACGCCGAGGCCAGCCTGCTGGGCGGCGCCGGCTACGCGGTCCTGCTCCAGATCGCGCACCCCAGCGTCGCCCGGGGCGTGGCCGAGCACAGCGACTTCGCCTCCCGCCCCCTCGACCGCCTGCGCGGCACCCTGTACTACGTCTACGGGACCGCGCACGGGACCGAGGAGGAGCGCGAACGCGTGCACTCCATCGTGCGAGCCGTACACCGCAAGGTCCGGGGGCCAGGTTACGACGCCCTCGACCCCGAGCTGCTGCTGTGGGTCGCGGCGACCCTCCACCGGAGCGCGGTGCGCCTCTACGAGCTGACCGTCGCCGACCTGAGCGCGGAGGAGCGCGAGGGCTTCCTGCGCGAGGCCGCGGTGTATGCCACCGCCCTCGGCCTACCCCCCGAGCAGTGGCCGCGAAACCCGGCGGAGTTCGACGCCTACTGGGAGCGCGCGTCCGAGCGCCTGGAGGTCGGCCCGCAGGCCCGGGAACTGGCCCGGGAGCTCTTCCGTCCGAACAACCGCCTGCTGTGGCCGCTCACCCTGACTCAGAGGTTCCTCAGCGGAGGGCTGCTGACGCCGGAGCTGCGGCGCGAGTTCGAGATCCCTTGGTCACGGGCCCACCAGCGCAGGTTCGACCGCCTGATGCGTCTCACCCGGGCGGTCTACCCGCGCCTGCCGAAGACGGTGCGCTCCCTGCCCGCCACGCTGTACATGCGGTCCCTCCGGAAGAACAAGGGATGGAAGCCGGTGAAGCCGTCGGGGAGACCGGCGAAGGGCGGAAGGAACGGCCGGGGCGGCGGCCACGGAAGCCGGGTGAGCTGAGCCCGGCCCGGGAGGGGGTTCAGAGCTGCTTCAGAGCTTCCCGAGCCTGGTCGGCCTCGGGCAGTCCCAGCTCCTCGAAGGTCCGAAGGGCGTCCGTGAGCAGCTCCCGGGCCCGCTCGGCGCCGACCACCGGCTCGGGGAGCTTCCCCAGCGCGAGCGAGGCCCGGGCCGCCATGTAGCGCTCGTCGCGCTCGGTCGCGGTGGCCAGGGCCTTCTCCAGGGTCTCGGCGGCCTCCTCGTACCGGACGGCGGCGGAGTAGGTGATCCCGAGGTCGGTCAGGATCTCGGAGTCCCCGCTGCGGTTACCGCTCTTCTCTGCCAGGGCCAACGCTTCGGAGTGGGCCTCCACGGCCTCCTCCCAGCACCGGGCCGACCTGTAGGCCAGCCCCAAGGAATTGTGGACATATATTCGCGGCCCGTCCAGCCGAAGCGCGTGTGACAGTTCCATGGCCTCGTTCAGGTCCTGGAAGGCGGGCTCCAACTGCCCCAGGCCGGCCCGGGCCTCACCCATGACGCGTTTGGCATGGGCTCTGACTTCGGAGTGGTCTTCACCAAGGGCTTGTGCGATGGCTTGTTCCGCGCACCGGATCGCCTCCTCGTGTTCTCCCAAGGTCTGTCGAAGGACCGCTAGGTTCCCCCATTGAATAGCTTCGAGGCGCAGGTCGCCCAGCTCGATCGCGTTGTCCATCACTCCCTGGATGGCACCGACCGAATCCACCAACCGCCCGACACGTTCGTATGCCATCCCCAGGTTGGCCAGAGCCCGGACGACCCCCCTGCGGTCACCGACCGATTCCAGAAGGTCCCGAGCCTCGGAGAGCAGGGAGATCGACTCGTTGAAACGGCCGGAGAAGCAGTAGGCGATACCCAGACCGATCAGGGTGACGGCCCGGCCGCGGTGGTTCCCCTGTTTCTCACTGATCTGCAGCGCCCGTTCGTGGGAGCTGATCAGCAGCCCCATCTCACCGTGCAGGGCATAGAACCGCCACACCGCCTCGGCCATGCGCCAGGCGAGTTCCCCGTTGTCAGTCGCGGCGAAGTAGTCGATCGCCCCGGCCAGGTTCTCCTGGTGGAGGGAGAACCAGTTCTCCGCGTCCTCCCGGTTCAGGAGTTCGGTTCGATATTCGACTTCCGTTCCCGGTTCCTCACTGAGAGCTCGGGGACCGAGCAGATCGGCGGCCTTCTGAGCGGTCGACAGATAGTACTCGGCCAGCCTCGTCCTGGCGTCGGCTACGTCCCCGCTCCCGAAGGCGGACACCGCGCGCGCCAGCGAGAACTCCCTGATCAGGTCGTGCATCCGATAGACGTCACCCTGGGGTTCGTCCAGCAGGCACATCCCGACGAGTTCCTGGAGGATGTCGTCCGCGTCCTCGACCGTCACCTTCAGCAGGGCCGCGCCACCGGCGAGGTCGATAGTGTTCCCGACCATCAGCCCCAGCAGGAGGAACGCGTTGCGCTGCTCGCTGTTGAGGCTCTGGAAGGAGAGGTCGATCACAGACTCGACGCTCTGCCCCTCCACCTGGAGCTCACGGAACTTGCGGTTCTGCTCGTTCATCCTCCGTGCCACATGTGCGAACGTCCACTTCGGACGACTGAGCATGCGGCCGGCGATCACGCGGAGGGCCAAGGGGAGCCCGCCGCAGATCCGCGCGATCTCGTGTGCCTGTTCAGGCTCCCTCCGGACACGTTCCTCACCCAGGATGCGGCCGAGCAGCTCCAGGGAGGACGCTTCGTCGAGCATCCCCAAAGTGAGGAAACGCGCTCCGCTCACCCCGGATAGCTCGTTACGGGTCGTGATCAGCGTCAGCGACCCGGGGGACGAGGGGAGAAGCGGGCTGACCTGGGCGTAGCTGGAGACGTTGTCCAGGACGAGCAGTGCCTTGCGCCCCATCAACGTCGCCCGCCACAGCGCGGAGCGTTCATCGAGGGACTCGGGAACATCGCCCGCGTCGACACCCACGGCGCGCAGCAGAGCGCCCAGAGCCGAAGCCGGGTCCAACGGCTCCTTGTTCGAGGTGTAACCGTAGAGGTCGATGAACAATTGTCCGTCGGGGTAACGCTTGGCGGCCTCGTAACCGAACCGGACCGCCGTGGCGGTCTTGCCCTCACCCCCGGCACCCGTGATGACACAGACCTTCGCCCGGCCGTCCTCGGCGGAGGCGAGTTCCTCCAGCTGCCGCAGCGGTTCCTGGCGCCCCGTGAAATCAGGCAGATCCCTGGG
Organism: Nocardiopsis ganjiahuensis DSM 45031; assembly: GCF_000341085.1. Lineage (GTDB taxonomy): Bacteria > Actinomycetota > Actinomycetes > Streptosporangiales > Streptosporangiaceae > Nocardiopsis > Nocardiopsis ganjiahuensis. Next base: position 51,401 of record NZ_ANBA01000027.1, read on the forward strand.
CAGGTCGTTTCGAACCAGGTAGGTGAAGCCCGTCTCCGGTGCCCGGCTCGCAGCGAGGCTCTCCTGGGGGGTGCCCTCCTCCTGGAGCATCCGGTTGTACAGGGCGACGAGTTCGGGACCGGGGTCCACCCCCAGTTCATCGGCGAGCCGGGAACGGAACTCCTCGTACGCCGAGAGCGCCCCGGCACGCTCGTTGTCCCGCCACAGCGCGGTGATGAGCAGGTGGTGCAGACGCTCGCGGAAGGGTTCCTCGCTCACGAAGGACGTCAACCGGGAGGCCACGTCCCGGTATCGCCCCAGGTCCAAGGCGTGGCCACCCCATTCGATCACCGCCGAGGCCCGCTCCTCCCGCAGGGGGGCGACCACGGAGTGGTCGAGGTACTCGGACCCGACACCGGAGAAGGGGACCCCGCGCCAGCAGTCCAGGGCCTGGTCCAACAACACGACCGCTGTCTCGGCGTCAGAACCCGCCGCGCTTTTCCTCAGGCGGCGAAAACGGTGGAGGTCGACAGATTCCGGGTCGACGTCGAGGACATAACCGCCGGAGGTCGTGGCGATACTGTCCGGCAGGATTCTGCGCAGGTGGGAGATCTGTACCTGGATTACCGAACGCGCGGTGCGCGGCGGGTCGTCGCTCCAGAGATAGCTGATGATCTGGTCAACGGTGACCTCACGGCCCACATTGACCAGGAGGGCTCCGAGGACACAGCGCTGACGCGGTCCACCGACCGGGATCGAATGGCCATCGGACCGGACGGTGATGGGGCCAAGCACTCCGAATTCCACAAGCAGTAACACTAGCAAGGTGAATTAGCGGAAAAGCAGAAGGAGCGCATGCCAACGGCTCCGAGTACCCCCCTCCATCCTGGTACTCGGAGTGACCGTTGGTCTACCTCACAAGGTGTTACTTCTCCTCGGAGGGCTTCTCCTCGGCAGGAGCGGACTCGGCGGGCTTCTCCTCGGAGGGGGAACCCTGCTCGGGATTGGGCTCCTGGTAAGGGTTCAGCTTCGCCGTGGTCTCGGCTCCGACGACGATCGCCTCGAACTGCTCGTCCACGGTCAGCATCTTCGGCACTCGAACTCCTTTGCGTACAGCACTCGTGTAGAGCCGCAATGTAGCTCTACGTCTTCTACGAAGCATCATGGGCCACCGCCTTCCGACGGAGCCGCCATCCGTGGCGCTTCCGCCTCAGCTACGCCACGGATGGCATGTGTCCGACGGACGCCGACCTGTGGGGGAGCTGCGAGCCGTCCTCACGCAGCTACCGGTCCGGCGAACGTGCTTCACACTAGAGAGATCTTCTTGCGCTCCGCTTTCAACCGGCTTTCAGCCGGAAGTGGAAAACCCAAGGTCACACCGTCGCTACCCGCTGTTCGCCCCTGGTTACCCAGGAGCTTTTCGAAGCACCGCTCCATGCTTCGAGTAACTGAGCGAACACGATTCGCCATGTTTTCGATCCCTCTCCGGAGAAGGATCCGGAAGGGGAAGTGACGGGTTTCCCGAAAAACCGGCGAATCCACGTATCGGTGAATCCACGTGCCACGGTTGTCGCCGGTACCCCGCCGACGGCAGGAAGAACCTCTTCGGGCATCCCCTGACCGGAAAACGACGCCTCCGCCCCCGAAATCGTGCGTCCGGAACCACGCCCGCCCCGGGCCTTCGACGATCTTTCGCTGGCCTCTATCGGCCACCTTCGGGGATACGTGCACATCCCGGAAGAATTGACCCGCTCTCCCTCTACACTTGCGCCTCGTGGTCCACCATGTCCTCCCCGAAGACATCCCCAGCCGGTCCTTCTTCCCCCGTGACCCGTACGCGCGGTTCGCGCTCCTGTCGTGCACCGCGGCGGTGGCGGCGGCCGCTCTGCTCGGTGTGACCGTGCTCGGCGGGTTCGAAGCGGCGGACGCGCGGACCGGCGCTCTGCCCCCGGGGACCGAACTGGACACCGGTCGGTACAAGATCACGCCGATCGAGGCCGCTGTGGTCGAGGCCGACTTCGCCACCGAGGTCCAGGTACGGGTCGACATCGAGAACGGTGACTCCGAGCCGATCCCCTCCTTCGACCTCGGGACCACCTCCCGGCTGACCCTCGAACCCGGCGGTACCGAGCTCACGTCACCCTCGCTCCGCTTCCTCCGGTACCCCTCCCGCGACATCACGGCCCTCCAGCCGCACATGCCCGAGGAGGCCGTCCTGGCCTGGCCCCTGGAGGACCCCTCCGAGCTCGAGGGCGCGGTGGACGTGCTCCTCACGGTGCACAAGGCGGAGAAGATCACGGGCAGCGGCGACTCCGGGCCCCTCTGGGTCCGCGGCGGCACGGTGGTCGGCACCGCGCTGCTCCCCCTGGACGGGAACTGAAGTGACCCCCCGTCCCCGCGGCGCCTCCCGCTCCCACCGCGCTCCGCTCCGGTTCCTGCTGTGTTTGGTCCTGGTCGTGGCGACCCTGGTCCTCCAACGGTTCCAGGTCGCCGACCACGAGGTCGTCGGCCCGATCACCTCGTCCGGCGAGCACGGCGAGGTGGTGGCCACGGACGAGTTCACCGTCGAGGTGACCGACGTGCGGCTGGCCGACACCGTCACCGACACCGCCCACCTCGAACCCGAGACCGTCGAGGCCAACGGGGTGTGGGTCCTCGTGGGGGCGAGCGTCACCGCGACGCGCTCCCCCATCCGTGCCACCCGGGTCGAGTTGGAGATGGCCGACGGCACGACCTACTCGGAGTCGACCTGGTTCCAGAGCGCCATCAGCGGCTCCACCGAGTTCGCCACCGCCCTACCCACACACGGCACCTTCGTCTTCGAGGTCCCCGAGGACCGGCTGGACTCCCCTTCCCTGCTGCTCACCCACACGGACAGGGGAGGAGCACGGCTGGCCGCGCAGGCCTCCGTCGACCTCGGGATCGACGCCGACGACCTGGAGGGTGAGCGCGGCGGAGCCGAGTTGGCCGAACCCGAGACCCGCCTGGGGGAGAGCACCGATGCACCCGCCTGACCCCCGTGATCCGCGTGATCCGCGGCACCGCCCGTGGTACCCGCCGCCCCAGGACCCGCGGCGGGCGGTCCCCGGCCGCCCCGCGCGGCCCCCGGGCCACCAGCAGGGGCCGGTACCCCCGAACCGCGCCCTCCCTCCGAACGGGCCCGTCCCTCCGGACCGCCGTGATCCGGCGTTTCCCCGCACGCGGCGTCCGGCCCCTCCCCCCGGGCAGGGACCGGCCCCGCAGCGCACCCAGGGGCCGGTTCAGCCACCCCACCAGGGACCCGCTCAACCGCCGCCCCAAGGACCGCCCGTACCGCCCAGCCCCCAGGGCCCGAGGCACGCTCACCGTTCAGGGCCGCCCGGGCCCCGGCCACCGCACACGCCGTCTCCTCCCGGCGAAGGAGGCAGGCCCCGGCACGCCCGCCCCCTGTGGAAGGAGCTCAAGCTCCCCTACGCGGTGGCGCTGCTGGTCCTCCTGCCCCTCGCGCTCGGCGTCCCGTACTGGACCGAGGCCACGCTCGGCGCCGAACGCGGCTGGACGGATCCCGAACCGCAGCCCGTCGCGGCGGGTGAGAGCGTCGACCTCGCCGGCAGTGAGTGGTACGTGACCGGGTACGGCCTGAGTTCCCTCGGCGAGGATCCCGATCAGGCGGGCCTGGCCGCGGTCGACGTCGGTTTCCACGTCGTCCCCGGCGACGACCGGGCGAGCGGACTGCTGGAGAACCTGTGCCGGTTCCGCGCGGTGGACGGGCAGGGGCGGACCTGGGAGCCCACCAACGAGTTCTCGTCGCGTGACACCGGCGACCTCACCCCCGGAGACATCACGTTCGGCTGCAAGAACGCCGACTCCGAACCGATCACCCCCGGAGAGGACCAGCTGCTGCTCGTGACGTTCAAGGTCCCCGCCGGCGTGGTGGAGGAGCTGCGCTACGAGGTGCGGGTCGCCACCCGGCCGGAACCGGACGCGCCCAGCCCGGCCGCGCTGCTGTTCTCCGCCGACGAGTTGGGCGGAGAGGACTGACTCAGCGTCGGCGTGCTGACCGGCTGAGCACGTGCGTGACGACCGTGCGTCCCCGGTGCCCGACCGCCCCCTCGTCCACCTTGCGCAGGGCGACCTCGAAGGCCGCAGCGAGCAGGCAGATCCTCAGCAGCTCCCTCCCGGCTTCGACGAGGAAGTCGATCGGCGCCAGCCACACCCACCAGTCGGCCAGGAAGTCGCCGGGGCCGCCGAGCACGAACACCAGCCGGTGCAACCGGCTGAACCCGACCTCGATGAGCACGTAGCAGAAGGCGAAGGTCAGGTAGAACACCGGTCCGACGGTGAGCACGAACCGGAAGGCGTTCAGGAACGGCGTGTACTTGTCCATCAGGTCCTTCCCGCCCGCCCGGCCCAAGCCGCGGCTGAACCGGCTGAACCGGCTGAGCGTCCGGCCGATCCGGGATCTGCGGCGCCGCTCGAACAGCGCCGCGTCCTCGTCGATCTCGGCCCGGTAGACGACCGCCGCGATGGTCAGCCACAGCAGCGGGGCCAGCAGGCCGGACTTGACCGTCGCCCACAGGGACGCCCACAGCCCGAGCAGCGCCACGTACACGTCGACGTCCGCGAACCCGACGAGGCTCCCCGCCCAGTTGAACGAAAGGCTGAGCGCGTCCTGGAAGCCGGCCCAGGCCACCCGGCCCTTCACCCACACCTCCAAGCGGTTCAGCGCCACACCGATGGAGAACACGAACATGAACATCCACACCGCTTCGAACAGCGCGGTGAGCAGGCCCAGCAGACCGTTGCCGCCCCTGCGGTAGAAGTACTCGCACACCCGGCGCAGCAGCCAGGCGACCAGCGCGACCAGGAGCGGCAGGCCTACCGCGTTGACCTCGTGCGGGGCGGCGAACGAGTCGATGCCGCCGTCGTTGAGCAACCCGACGCTGTATTCCTCGAACTCCTCGCCGATCAGGCCCCAGGCGCTGTAGAAGAGCAGGAACGGCAGGATCGCCAGGGCGACCCCGTCCACCACGCGCCGCTCCCGCTGGGCCATCGTGGTGCGCCCCTTCGAGGCGGGGTCGTTGCTCAGTTCCGAGTCGACCAGGTGGAGGCTGGGCCGGACCAGGTGGAACATGATGATGGTGGTGGCGAGGGTGACCAGCAGGGTCAGGCCGAGGCCGGCGAGGCCGATCGCCTGGTGCACCCCGGCGACCCGGACCAGCCCGCGCATGAGCCACCAGTGCACCATGTACCCCACGCTGTAGGCGCACAGCAGGGGTGCCCAGTACCGTCCGAGGAGGACGAAGGTGTACGCGGGCAGAATCGCTGTGGAAGAGGTCAGCCGGGCCATAGGTTCATGAGATTAGCGGGAATGATCCCTGTGACTTCCGGTTGTCCACAGGCTGTGGACGAGCGGGCGTGTGATCGACGGACACGAGCAACCGCTCTGGTTGGAGGGGCTTGATGCAGGAGGGCGACGGAAACGGCTGGGTGAGCCTGCCCGACGGGACTCGGCGGTGGGGTGTCTACGGAGCCGCCGGGTTGCTGCTGTACGCCACTGACGTGGCCGGTTCCGGTCATGTTCTGCTCCAGCACCGCGCGGGCTGGACGCACATGGGCGGGACCTGGGGCATCCCCGGCGGGGCCCGCAACCGGGACGAGACTCCGTTGGAGGCCGCCGTGCGGGAGTTCCGCGAGGAGGTCTCGGGTGACCTCGGGGAGTACTCGCTCCTGGGCAGCCACGAACAGGACCTGGCCGTGTGGCGCTACGACACGTTTCTGCTGCGCGTGCCCGCTCTGACCCCGTTCCGCCCGGGGAACTCTGAGAGCAAGGAGATCCGGTGGGTCCGGGTCGACGCGACCGAAGGGCTCCCCCTGCTGCCCGCCTTCCGCTCCGCGTGGCCGCACCTGCTGGCCGGCCTGCGCTCGGCGACGGTCGGGGCAGCGGCTCCGCACGACTCGGACGGCGCGAACGCCCCAGGGGGCGGCTGAGGCGCGCCCACGGGCCTCCGGGCGGGCCCCTCCGCCCGGGTTCTGGGCCCGCCCGCGCCCCGGCCACAGATCGGGCGCTCCCCGCCCAACCGGCGGACCGCGACCGGTCCCACCGCCACCCGCGGGCTCCTCGCCCCGCGAAGGACCGCGTGCTCCTCACTCCGGCGTCGGGCTACGCGCTCCGCCCCATCCTGGCGAGGACGCGTTCCTGCCGCGAGGCGTCGGGGGCCGCCTCCGGCCCGCGCACGAAGACCCCCTCCGTGTACGCGTGCTCGCCGAAACCGTCGACGGCGGCCTCGAGCCGTTCGACCTCCTGGTCGGTGAACCCGGTGTCGCCGCCGACGGACCGGGCGACGTCCCACCGGTGGACGATCATGTCGAAGACGTAGTAGGTGTCGAGTGTCCGGCCGAGAGTGGTCGGGCCGAACACGCCCTCGTAGACCCTGCCGGTGACGTCGGGGTCGGCGAGCAGGTCGAGCACGCCCTTCTCGTGGGCGGCCCACGCGTCGGCCGGGTCGGCACCGGTGCCGGGGCGGTCCGGCGGCGTGACGCCCGCGCCCTCCAGGAGCGAGCTCTGGGTCTCGATCACGTGGTGTACGACGTCGGCGGCGGACCACCCCTCGCAGGGCGAGGGGGCGGACCACCGCTCCGCCGGGACGGTACGGAGGAGCTCACCGAGAGGACGGGCTGCGGCACGATAGGTCTCATGGATAGTCGACATGGGCCCAGCCTCTCCTCCGGGAACGGTGCCGGTCTTGATGATTTCCGACAGTCCCGGACCGGATCCCCGGGTGGCGCCGGCGTCTCCGGTGACACCGTGCCCCGCGGCCACCTCACCAACATGCTCGCGCCGAGCCCGCCGATCTACCGCCACCCGTCGGCCTCCCCCGCGGTGCGGCACGCCTGGGTCCCCGTGTGGGACATCCCCGAGGGCTCCTCGTGGCCGCAGCGCACCCTCCAGTACCCGCACGCGCTGATCGTGGTGTCCTCGTCCTACGCGCGCTTCTACGGCGTCGCCACCGGCCTCTCCTCGGTGGAGCTCTCCGGACGCGGGTGGGCGTTCGGCGTGGCGCTCCAGCCGTCGTCGGGCAGGCCGCTGCTCGGCCGACCGATGGCCGAACTCGTCGACAGCCACCTCGGCCTCGACCGGCTGTCCGCTCTCGACGGCGCGGAGCTCACCGCCGCGATCCGTGGCGCGATGGCCGACGACCCGCACGACACCGAGGCTCACCGTTCCTGCCTCGCGCTGGTCGAGGCCGCTGTCGACGCGGTCGTGGAGCGTGACGACGAGGCAGACCTGGTCGACGCGGTCTGCGAGCGCGTCGAGACCGATCCGTCGCTGACCCGGGTCTCGCAGCTGTGCGAGGGCTTCGGCATCGCGGAGCGGCGGCTCCAGCGCCTGCTGCACGACCGGATCGGGATCTCACCCAAATGGCTCATCCGCCGGCGGCGCCTCCAGGAGGCCGCCCACGAGCTGCGCACCCATCCGGACCAGGTCCTCGCCGGACTCGCGGCCGACCTCGGGTACGCCGACCAGGCCCACTTCACGCGTGACTTCTCGTCGGTCGTCGGCATGAGCCCGAGCGGGTTCCGGCGGGCCGCGACGACCCCGCGCGGGACCTGACGCGATCCGCCTGCGGAACAGCGGGTGCCGACAAGCGCCCCCGGAACGGCGGGGCCGGGGCGGACGGCGGCACGGCGGGACCGGGGCGGACGGCGGCACGGCGGGACCGGGGGCTGAGGGCCGGAGGCAGGCGGTGGCACGACAGGGACTGCACAGCGGGGAAACCGGGACGCACCATCCTTGCGGGGCGGGCACTTCCGGGTCCGGCTGGTCGTTGGTACCGGAAGAGGCACCAGCCGCACCACTCTGGGATGATTCGTGTCGGCTTTCCTCACCGGGTCAGGTGCCAAGGCACCGACTAGGGGGTAAGTCAGGGGCGGGCCCTGATGTGCCGGGTGCCTCTGCCCCGCATCCTTGAGGGGACGGCCCTGCGAAGAGCGGGTGCCACGCGATTCGACTGGAGCTGTGAACATGACGCTGGAGCGCGGTAACGCATTCACTCCCGTCGCCTCGGCGACGATGATCTGGCCGTGGGGGGCGTCCCTGATCGGCGGCACCGTGGCCGGTGCCCTCTCCTTCCTGACCAACTTCGGTCTGGCCGGCATCCCCGCCGCGGTGACCACCGGCATCTTCTTCTTCGCCCTGGTCGGCGGAGTCGGCGGTGTACTGAGCAAGAAGGGCGACCGTCGCGGCCGCCGCTGGGCCGCCACCTACCCCTTCCGCTACGCGAGCGCCCCGGCCGTCATCGGTGGTGGCGCCGTCGCCGTGGTGAGCTACGTCATGGCCGTGATCACCGAGTTCGCGATCTTCAGCGGACTGTTCGGCGGCCTCTTCGCGGGTCTGGGCGCGGGCCTTGCCCTGTGGCTCATCATCGGCGTCGTGGCCATGGTCGCGGGGGACAAGAAGTAGGCGCTTTCGGGTGGTGGTTCTGCGCCACCGTGATGGTGGCGGGGAACAGAAGGGCCTAGGCTCAATGTTTTCCGCCAAGGAGCGGATGGACCACACCTCACCTACGGGAGACAACCGGCGCCGATGACTGAAGCTGCTCGTCAGAAGATGGTCGAGCGGGTCCGAGGGCTCCTTCGCATGGCGGAGGACCCCTCGGTCACTGATGCCGAGAGCCAGGCGTTCACCGCCAAGGCCGCCGAGCTGATGACCCGCCACGCGATCGCAGAGGCCGAGGCCCGCGCCGAAAGAGGCGAGGAACCGGACGCGATCAGCCGTATGGACTACACCGTCCCGGGGGTGGGCGGCCACGGGAAGGCACGGGTCCGGGCCCTGGCCGACATCGCCGCCGCCTACGGATGCCAGTCGGCGGTACGCGGCAACAACTCCGAGAACACCGACCGGACCATCATCCTGGTGGGGACGGTCAGCGCCCTGGACGCGCTGCGCATGCTCATGCCCTCGATCTCCATGCAGATGGAGGCCTCGGCCAAGTTCATGAGTTCCTCGCACGTGGCCGATATCCGGGAACTGCGCAACTACACGCGGTCCGAACTGGAGACCGAGCGCAAGCGTTACTACCGGTCCTTCGTGCGCGCCTACGGGCGGGCGGTGGCCGAACGCATTCGTGAGTTCCGGGCACGGCTCCAGGAAATGGCCTCTCATGACGGAGAGGCAGGAGTCACCGAGGGTAACGGTGAGAACGGTTCAACACGTGGTGCGGAGTTGGTTCTCCAGGACGATCTGCACCGTGTGAACGAAGAGTTCCACAAGCAATTCCCACAGTTGCGCAAACACCGACCCGAGCGCACCCACAGCGCGGCCGGATACCGGGCCGGATACCGCCGCGGACGCCAGGCGGAGCTGGGCTTGGACACCCCGGTGACCAGCGGACGGGCGTCCACTCTGGCTGAGGGCGAATAGCTCTTCACCCCAAGTTGTCCACAGGCTGTGCACAGAATCCCCAGGGACGCTGTTTTCCCATGTCAAAGCGGAAATGCGAGCCGATTCGAGAGGGCGTTCGGGTCCCTGAGAGGGCCGATCACCCGGGGTTATCCACAGGCTGAGGAAGAAGCCTGTGGATAACCTGTGGACAGTCCTGTGGGGAACTTTCCCAAGAGCAGTAAAACTGCAGGTCAAGTAACTCGAAGGGGCTGGACGAGGTAGCGGAACGCGGGCTCCTCACCCTCCTTCGCCGGAACGTCGGTGAACACGGCGGGTTTGATCGGCTCGGTGAAGTTCAGGTAGGCGGTGTCGGTCTCCACGCCGTTGAGCCCGTCCACCAGGTAGTCGGGGCGGAACGCGAGCCGGATCGGGTCCCCCTCGTAGCCGACCTCGATGGCCTCGACGGCCTGCGCGTCCTCTCCCGAACCCGCCTCCAGCACGACCTCACCCTCCGTGAAGGCGAGCCGGAGCGGCGTGTTTCGGTCAGCCACCAAAGCGACCCGTTTGACCGCGTCCAGCAGCGGGGCGATCGTCACCTCGGCCCGGGCGGAGAACTCGGTGGGGAACCAGGTGCCGTACTTGATGAAGTCGCTGTCGATCAGCCGCGTGGTGGTGCGGCGCTCACCGTTCGCGAAGCCGATCATGCCCTCCCCCGGCGAGAGGCTGACCCCCTCGCCCGCCTGGACGGTGGACAGGGCGATGTCCACGTTGCTCTGGTTGATGAGCCCTCGGACGGTGTTGGACAGGGTTCGGGCGGGCACCAGCGCGGACACGTCGATCCCGGTGTCCTCCGGGTGCCACCAGAGTTCGCGGACCGCGATGCGGTAGCGGTCGGTGGCCACCACCTTGAGGGTGTCCCCGGAGAAGTCCAGGTAGGCGCCGGTGAGCATCGGCAGGGTGTCGTCCCTGCTCGCCGCCGGGGTCACCTGGCGCACCGCGGCGGTGAACGCGTCCGCGGGCACCGATCCGATCCGGTCGGGCATCCCGGGCAGGCTCGGGTAGTCCTCCAACGGCATGGTGATCAGGGTGAACTTGGCGGCGCCCGCGCTGACCAGCACCTTGGGGCCGTCGGTGTCGATGTACACCGTGCCCGAGGGAAGGGTGTTCACGATCTCGGCCAGCAGGCGGCCGGGGACCAGCGTGGCCCCGGGCTCCTCCGACAGCACCTCGACCGAGGCCCGGGTGGAGACCTCGTAGTCGAAGCCGGACAGGTGCAGGGAGCTCCCGTCCGCGGAGACCTCCATCCGCATCCCCGCGAGCACGGGTACCGAGTGCCTGGTCGGCAGAGCCCGAGCGGTCCATGCGACCGCCTCCGCGAACGCGTCGCGATCCACTCGAAGTCTCACTGGACTGCCTCCCGGTCGACCTGTTTCCCTTTCGGTCAACGTACCCAGCGATACCGACAATCGACCGGTTCTGGCCGAACCGGGCCGCGGACACACGAAGGCCCCGGTCAGACGTGCGGAAGAGGCGTCTGACCGGGGCCGGAACCGGGAGGTGCCGCCCGGCCCGGGAGAGGGCCGCACGGCTCGGAAGGGGCTACTTCCGGTTGGGCTTGAGCGTCCAGATGATGGTCATCTTCCCGGTGACGGTGCCGTCCTCGGTGCTCAGCTCGACCTCGATCGGGAAGACCGGGCGCTTGCCCTCGTCGAGCTCGGCGACGATCTCGTCCCGCGAGCGGCCCAGGGTGGCCTTGGCGGTGATGTCGCCCATGGCCACCTTGAGGAAACTGATCTCGGCGGTGGTCGGGAACGGCACGGCACGGTTCAGCTGGTCGCCGAAGGTACCGATGATGATGGCGCCGGAGGCGGACTCGGCCAGGGTGAACATCGCGCCCGCGTGCGGACCGCCGACGTGGTTGTGGTGGTCCGCCTGGTCGGTGAGCCGCATGCTGGCGGTCCCGTGGTCCAGGTCGGTGAACTCGATCCCCAGGTGTCGCACGAAGGGAACCGCGTCCAGGAACCCGGACTTCACAAACTCCGCCGTCTCGGCGTCCATTTTCGTCATACCCTCAGGTTACTCGTGAGTAACCAAGTTGTGCCACCCCCGGCCGGCCGTCGGGAAGACAACCCGGAATACCCCCGCGAACCCGTCCCCGCCGTGGGCTACCATGTCTGGCGGAGAGTCACTCTCCCCGGGAGGGTTCGCATAGCGGCCGAGTGCAGTGCTCTTGAAAAGCACCAAGTCCTTGACGGGGCTTCATGGGTTCAAATCCCATACCCTCCGCAGAATCAGGAAGTTTTCCCAGGTGGGAGGCTTCCACGGAACACGGCGAAGGCCGGTGGTCCCGGGCCGGTGCACATTCAGTGCACACGGTCCGCAGGCCACCGGCCTTCGGTGTGTCTGGTGCCGTCCCCGTTGAGGAGGGGGTCACGCGGCCAGCGCGGCGAGGCGGGCGACGTCCATCGCTTCTGCGACCTCGTCCAGGCGGTCCGGGAAGAGGTGCCCGTACCGGTCCAGGGTCATCGTGGCCGTGGCATGGCCGAGCATCGACTGCACCACCTTCACGTCGGCCCCAGAGGCGATGGCGAGCGAGGCGGCTGTGTGCCGGAGCTTGTGCGGAGTGAGCCCCATGCCCGCCAGGCCGGCCGCCTTCACCGCCTTGCCGAACTCCCGGTAGCGCCAGTTACGGATGCGCAGCGGCGCACCCCGACGCGTCGTGAACACCAGTTCGCCAGGGTCGCGCCCTTCCAGGAGCGGCCGCAGTTCGGGCACCAGCGAGGGAGGAACGGGCACCGTGCGGGGCTTGCCCGTCTTGGGGGTCTGTTCGATGAGTTCGCCCTCCACCTCTGCGAAGGCCACCACCACCCGCACCCGGCGCCGCTCCAGATCCATCCTTCCCACCCGCAGGGCAGCAGCCTCGTTGAAGCGCAGACCCGTGTAGGCCAGCAGGAGGATCAGCGCGCGGTTGACCGGAGCACTCGATGCGATCTGCCCGTACTTGGTGCGCAGCCCGCCAGCGGCGTTGGCCAGAGCCTCCACCTGGACGTGGTCGAGGTAGACGTGTTCGGCCTCGGAGGGCTTGGGCAGCGGAACACCCTTGGCCGGGTTGTAGGGGATGCGCCGGGGCACGCACCAGCCGAGCACCATCGACAGCACGACGTGCGCGTGCCTGGTCTGCGAGGCCCCGAGGTTCGATCCGCCCTCGTCCCGCGGCTTCTGCAACCGGGCCACCCACACGGCGATGACCTCCCCGTGGATTGCCGAGAGCGGTTGGTCTCCCCAGCGCGGAAGCACATGGTTGTCGAGCACGGCCCGGTACTGCCACCAAGTGGACCGCTTGATGTCGGTCCGGGTGGTCAGCCACTTCTCGGCCATCTGCCCGAGGGTGACCTTCGCGGCGTTGGGGTCGCGGTAGGAGCCTTCGCGCAGGCTGTTCTCGATCTCGGTCTGCCGCTTCTCGGCGTCCGGCTTCTTCTTGTAGGTGCCGGCGCTCTTGATCCTCCCGGAGGGGTCGTAGTAGCGGACCATCCACCGGGCGGGAGGGGTGCGCTTGGCAGCTTTGGCCTTGCGTACGGCTTCGGTGTACGCCTTGTCCTTGGTGCGGTCGTAGACCCAGGCACGGGCCATAGTCAGTCTCCTTGGAGGGTTACCGGGTGCGGACCCAGGCGTGGACCTCAGCGGGCACGTAGCGCACGTAGCGGCCGATGCGGTGGGAGGGTGGTCCGTCGCCCTTGTAGCGCCACTCGTAGAGGGTCTTGGGCGGCACTCGGAGGTAGGCGGCGGTGTCGGTGACCGACCAGAGCACTTCGTCAGTCCGGGGCCGGGGAACGGTTGGAGTGGTGCCAGCGGTTCTCATGCGGCCCTCGTCCCTGTGGTTGCCGAATCTTCGGGGGTGCGTGCGGCGTGGAGTTGGGTTCGGCGTTTGAGTGCTTCGCCGACAGCCCGGAGGAGGCGTTGTTCTCGGGGAGCCACGTCAGGGTCGGTGGCTCGGGCCACTTCCCAGGCGAAGTCACCGGAGTTGACCGAGGTCAGCACCGGGGGACGCGGATGTTCGTTGTCGCCCTGGTCCTCGTTGGCGGGGTCGTTCTTAACGCCGTTAACACCGAGCGCTTCCAGGACCCAGGCCAGCCGGTCGGCCTTGTGATCGGCCAGGGTCTTGCCGGACCACTTGCGGGAGACCAGGACGCGGCGGCCCGCGTAGCCGAGGTGTTCGCGTCGGTGGGCTTTGGAGCGGCAGAACCCGGGACGCTGACCGGCTTTGGGGTCCTGGGGTTGGATGCCGTAGCGCAGCCAGTTAGAGCACCGAGGCGAGCAGGGTTCGAAGCGCAGGGTTTCCATGAGCCGGTCCACGTGCTGTTCCTGCCGAGTGGTCTCGGCGGCGTGGCAGTCGGCGATGTCCTTGGTCAGGTACTTGGCCAGGTAGCGCACACACCGCGCGGCGTCCTCGGTGCCGGCCACGACCCCTTTGGCGTCCACCTGTCGGCCGAATCGCACCACGTGGAAGGGTTCCGGGTCGGGTTGGGCGTCGATCTCGTCCAGTGCCTCATCCCAGGTCGGAAGCACTTGACCAGTCGTCATGTCGACATAGCCACCTATGGGTTCCTCCCAGGCAGGCAGGTTTTCGCCCTCGTATCGCACCGTGTCAGCGGCAGGCCACCACACCTGGTGGTAGGTCGCGGCGGCGATCTGGCGCAGTTCAGCCCGGGGCAGGGTGCCGCGTGTGGCCATGTGCAGGTGCGGAGCGAGGCGGCGTTGTGGTTCGACGGAGGCGAAGTACTGCACGTCGAACCCGGCCACTCGGCGGAGGTTCTGCACGAACCGGTCCACGAGCTTGGAGAAGTGCAGGGTGTCCCGAGCGGCCCGCCGGTAGTCATAGGTCGGGAAGTCGACGGGGGTGCCGTCCGAGCGCACCCGCCCGTAGGAGTCCAGGGTGAGCGTCAGGAACAGGGAGGGCCGGAACACCTTTCCCGAGGCTGGATCGGTGAACGCCCGACCGACCGTCTTCCTCGTCATGGGTCGCTTGGGCAGATCCGGGGCGTCCTGACGGCGTTTGGTGGAGCGCACCCGACGCGGCCCCGACTCGGAGGAGGCGGAGCGGGTGACCGATCCCCGGAGCCCGGAGGCGGTGATCTCCTCGTCCAGGTCCGCGATGGCCCCATCGAGTGCGGCGAGCTGTTGGGGTTCAGCGGCCCCGGTGGCGGCGAGGCGGTCGCGTTCGGCGGTGACCATGGCGCGCTGTTCCACCCACGCCTGTTGCTGCTCCGTGGGTGGGTCAGGTTCCACCACGGGTTCTGCTTCCAGGTGCCAGCCCACTTCACACTGAGTTCTGCGCAGAGACCGTTTCCTCTTTGCGCAGGCCGGACATCGTGACTCCAGGGTTGATCCGCAGGGGACGTCGATCACCTGTGTTTGACCGGTCCCGATGCCGGTACGCCGAAGGGAAACGGGCCGGATGCACACGCCGTGATCGGCAGCGACCTGTTCGGCCACTTCCCGGGCCAGGGGTTGCGCGAGTCGTTCGGCCCGGGTGGACTTACCGGTAGGAGTCGGCATCAGCGCCACACCCACAACCACAGAGCGGGAGCCCTCAGCAGATGCGGCATCAACCGCCACGTAAATGGCTGCACGTCACGTTGGCGATCGCCCTGGTAGTACAAGTCGCCCTTGCCGCTGTGAGCCTTGTTGCGTTCCTCACCTATGGCCAATGGAGCGGCCTGGTCATCACCATGGCGTGGGCCATGATCACCGCGATTCTCTTCGTCCAACGCAGGAAGGCGTACGTCCAGGCCCGGCACGCGTACCTTGCTCATCAGTCCTCCTCATAGGAGCTGGCCATCGCAGTGATGTCGTCATCGGAGACGAATGCGGCCCGTACCCGTACCGGGGAGGGTGAGGTTTCCAGGCGGACGTAGGCCACCCCGGGAAGGGTGGGGTCGATCAGGTGCGCCTCAGCGCCACGTTCCCGAGCGCCTTCTCCGAGGACCATGTCCACCTGCGATGCCTCATCCAGACGAAGCGCGATCTTGTCCGGGAACAGGTTGCGCAGGTTCATCACCTCCTTACGAGGGTCCTGCAACGCGGCCAGCACGCAGAAGCCGACCGAGCGTCCTTGTGAGGTCAGGGTGGCGATGGCGTACTCCGACCTTTTCCGCACGTCCCGGTCGGGGTGGTAGGCGGTCAGGAACGCGACCTCGTCCAGGACCACGACCACGAACGGATCAGCCGTGGTGGGGGTGTGCGAGCGCTGCTTGCCCGCGTAGCGCTGCGCGCGTTCCTGCATCTGGGCCACCGCGTGTTCGAGGAGTTCCACCGCGGATTCGCCGTCATCGGCGTAGTGGGCGAACAACGCGCGTCCGTAGGCCAGCTCCATCCGTTTGGGGTCGATCCCCCACACCTGCGCCGTCCCGTCCGCGATGGCGGGGAGCATGGCGCGCACCGCCGACCACAGCACCGAGCCCTTGCCCGCCCCGGTGACGCCGACGATTAGGACGTGGGTGCCGTGCAGCCGGAGCTTCCACGGGGTGCCGTCTTCCCGTTTGCCGACCGGCAATGCCGCCAGGTCCGGGCACTCGGGGACGGGGAGCGCGTCGAGGGGGTCCGCGAGGGTGTCGTGTCGGGGGAACTCCAAGGTGACATCACGCGGCCCGTTCACGGTGACCCGGCAGGAGGGTGCGGCGAACCCGTGCGCCAGCTCCACCACCCGATGTTCGAAGTCGGTCGGGGAGGTTCCGGCCACGAGGGAGACCCGGACGTAGTCGGCCCGGTCGTTGCAGCGGACGGAGCGGATGCGGGGCAGGTAGCGGCGTTCCTGATAGGACTCGGCCAGCCCGGAGATAACCAGGACCGGTTGCCAATGACGCCGGTACACGGCCAGGTGTCGCCACCAGGCCAGCAGACGCCACGTGACGCAGCACCGGTAAGAGCCCGGCCAGGTACGCCACCACACCAGCGACACCGTTGCCAGGACCCCAGCCAGACCAGCCAGTCCGGGCCAGGACAGGTACCACCAGCAGGCCACCACGGCCGTGATCGAAGCGACCATGACGGGGAAGCGGAACGGCAGCAGCACCAGCAGCAGCACCAGCCGCCAGACCCAGGAGCCCAGGACGACGATTCCGGGGGTCTCCACGATCGGAGTCGTCCACCGCACCCCCTGCGCCGGGGTGGGCAGGGTCGGGGAGGATTGGGAAGCCCCGATCTTGGGTTGGCGCATCATCACCGACCACCACCGTTCAGAGCCTCAGCGGCAGCGATCTCCGCCCACAGCAGGTCGGAGTCAGCCTTGGCGCACGCGGCGAAGCGGGCAGCGTCGGGGTTGCCGTCCCGCTCAGCGATCGCGGCGAAGACACGGGACTTGAAGTCGAAGAACTCCGCCCGCTCCTCGGGAGTGGTGCGGGGCTTGTCGTACTCGGCCAGGAACACCCGGACCAGCTCAGGGCCGGTCAGAGCGGACAGGTTGGTTCGGTTCTCGGACATACTGGGGGCACCTCTTCTGAGATTTCGCAGTCCAGCAGGGGGTTAAGGGGCGGCTAGGTGTTGGAGCACCAGGCCGCCCCGCTTTATGTGTCAAGAGGCGGTCAGGCCGCTTCCTTGGTGGCGGGGGCACGACGACCACCAGCAGCGCCGGGAGCCTTCACACCCCGAGCCCGGAGCGAGTACGCCACCCGGGGGCGACGGCCGGAGTCGTCCACGTAGGGCATGACGGCCATCGCTTCGAACTCGATCGGGCGGAAGGGCAGCCCCGGAACCTCGTCCGGCAGGGTGGGGCACACGTTCGCGGCGACCTTGACCTTCACCGACTTGGCCTTGCCTCGCGCTTCGGGGTCGGCGTCGATCACGTCCACCGCCCACAGCGGCAGCCCGGTGTCCTTGTCCATCTGCGGACGCTTGGTCTCGAAATCGGTGATCGCTTCCACCCCGAGCGCGAACGCACCGTGCGGGAAGACCGCGCCGAACGCGACCGGCAGCGCTCCCTGAATAGCCATCTGATCAGCCTCTCAGTTGATGTCCACTCAACCACTTGTTCGGTCAAGTGGATGTCAGAATAGCCCGCCTTACTCGTCCGGACAAGTGGATAAGAAGGCGGGCACAAGCTGAGGCGGTTACACCGCCGGGTAGGAGTCTTCCAATTCGTGCAGGTCACCGGGCAGGACGATCTCAGCAACGGAGATGATGCGATCAGAGGCGTCCAGTATCCGCGCGGTGATGCCCAGAACGGGCGTCGCCTCGTCCAGTTCCAGAATCTCGCGCTCTTGACCGGTGGCTGCTCGGGCGCACAGGCGTTCCACGACGCGGGCGGGGCGAAGCTGCTTGACCATCTGCACGTGGTCGCGCGCCCCGATGCTGATCGGTGCCTCAGATCCGAGGTCGGTTCCCTCTGCCACGTCCAGGGGGAACCAGAGAGTGACCAGTTCACTCGGCCCGCCATCGGCGTCCAGGACCAGGCGGCGGCGCGTCACCGCTGGGGACTCAGCGGGCACGTCCAGGGTCTCGGCCAGAGAGGCAGGGACAGGAGCACGACCAGCGTTGAGGATCCGGTTGTTCCTGGCGTCTTCGGAGGCGTCGAAGGCACTGGCCCCGGCATGGGAGCGCTCGGAGGTCTGCTGAGGGACGCCGCGCACGAACGAGCCGCGCCCGTGTTCGCGTTCGATCCAGCCCTGCATGCTCAGGATTTGCAGCGCCCGTACGACCGTGGAGCGTCCAGCCCCGAACTCGCGGACCATTCGGGACTCGGAGGGAAGCATCTCCCCCACGGGATAGGTCCCGTCTTCGATGCGCTCTTGGATCGCCCGCACGATCTGTACGTACTTGGGCGGAGCGAACTCCAGACTCGACATGATGTCCACCTGGTGACTCTAGTACTCGTATGGTCGAGTAGCTTACTCGCGTTGCATGGCCCTGTCAGCAGGTGGGGGCACATTTGAACCCCGCACGGCGACCGGGAGAGGGCGGGAAGCGCAACCGGAGCAGGTGCGCACATCGCCGGAGGAGGAGAGCCCGCGTGCCCTGGCCTCCGTGGTCTCGGGCGAGACGTCAGGGCACGCGGGGGTATCTAGAACGGTCGCCAGTTCGCGGCCCGTTCCACGACATAGACGCTCAGGTTCTCCACCGTGGCACCGCAGAGGCCACGGCGTTCGCCCTCAACCAGGGCAGCGGCCACAAGACTCACGTCATGCCGGGCGGCGACCTCACCTGAGGTCAGCACAGGAGGGGTGACCGTGCGGACGTGGTTGCACACCGCACCGTCCACCACGTGGGACAGGCCCACGACGTAGGACAGCCGCAGCCGGCGCCGGGCCACTTGGGGCGGCAACTCACACCGCAGGCGTTGCACCACCGGTTTCCCGTCAGGGCCGGTACCCACGGTTTCGTAGGTGATGGACTGCCAGTCCTCGCAGGCCACTCGTACCCGCACACCATGGGCGCGAGACCAGGCGTAGAACGCGGCACGATCCGCCGGAGGTGAGGCGTGTTCGCCACTCATGAACGCACCGCCCCGACCGCGATGGCCGTGCGCACCAGGTCACGCAACTCGGCCATGTCATCGACTGCCGAGGGCGGAGCCGAGATCTGTTCGAGCAGACGCAGCCCCCGCCTGTCCCGTTCGTTCCAATGCGCAGTGCGCTTGCGCTCGAAGTGCGCGTAGGGGCCGCGCAGGAGGTTGTAGGCACGGGGGTCGCCACTGTCCATCACGATGGGTTCCGGTGCGGGCCACAGGTCCACCCGCACAGGTGGGGGCAGGTGCACCGTCCGGGGCCCGGTCCGGTGATGCCTCCCCCGTGGTTTGGGTCGTATCAGAGTCACCAGAGCCCGAATCAGGGCGATAAGGTCGCTCACGTCAGCCTGCTTTCTCAGGTTGGCCGCGCCCCCGGACGCCTCGCACGCGTCGCGGGGGTCTGTCATGTCATGGATCAGCAGGCGAGACCGCTGTCAGTGGAGGGCTCAGCCGTGACGGAGCCCTCTCCCGTCCCCTTGCAAAAGGGACAGGCCGCTGCACGCGTTGCCTGCTTCTCACCAGGCACAGATCGAACGACGACCAGTCGTCGCGGTCGGACGGACTTCCAACCCCGCCCACGGCATGACCTGCACTTCATTCCGTTCCTGGCATCCATAGGGCCAACCATCCCGGGTTGGGATTCCGAAACCCATTCCTCCTCGGGATGACAAAGAGGGATACTGGCGGTCCCCGTACTCGCAGCGCCGAGGAGTCAGGATGCAGGGACACCCGACGAGCCGGATCACCATCCCGTCGTGGGCATGGGAGCGAGAACACACGGCCGAGTTCCTGCGTAGGCGCGATGTCCAGGCGCTTTTCCAGTTCGTGCGCCAGTACGGCGGCGCGAGCCAGATGGTGATCTCGGCGGCGACCGGTCTGTCTCAGGGACGGGTCAGCGAGATTCTGAACGGCCGCAAGACCGTCACGTCTTTCGAGGTGTACGAGCGGATCGCCGAGGGCATCAGCATGCCCGACACGTCTCGGATGATGTTCGGCCTTGCCCCGAGGAACCCGGGCGCGTTCACTGGACATGAGAGCGCGGTGGCCTCGGCAGTCCCGAGCTTGCCCGCGCAGAGGAGCCCAGGCTCAGGGGAGGTCTCAAAGGTGCGCCGCCGCAAATTCCTCGGACTGGCCGGAACGGCCCTTTTCCAAGCCACAGGTGGTTCGATGCTGGACATGGACGAGATCGCAGCGGCACTCACCAGGTACGCGGGAGCCAACCGAAGCACCGCCCGAGCGGCGACCAGTCTGAGAGAACTCGCCCAGCGGACGCACTCCGCCAAGGTCGGATATCAGGCGTGCCACTACACGGCCGTAGCCAAGCAGCTCCCCGAGTTGCTTCGGAACCTGGATGATGCTGCCACCGGAGTAGACGGGGACGACGTCGCCCAGGTCCACGCGCTCCGCGCGGAGGCGTATCACGTCGCGGCGAGCCTGCTACTCAAGTGCGAGGAGCGGGGATTGTCCTACCTCGCAGCCGATCGGAGCATGCGAGCCGCTGAGGACAGCGAGAGCCCCGCGGTCGTGGGAGCCAGCGCCCGAGCGTTCACCCGAGCGCTCATGCGTGAAAGGCACTACAAGGCAGCGACGGAACTGGCAACCAACACGGCCGAACGTGTGGACAGCGCCATGGACGAGCCCACGCCGGAATCCCTGTCGGTGTACGGGTCACTTCTCCTGAGCGGCGCGGTATCAGCGGCCAAGCGCGAGGACCGGGGCCAGGCACTCAGCCTGCTTGACGAGGCCGGCAGCGCGGGCGAACGACTCGGCGGCGACTTCAATTACCAGTGGACCGCCTTCGGCCCCACCAACGTTCTCCTTCACCGTGTCAGTGCAGCTGTCGAGCTGGGTGATGCGGGCAGAGCCATTGACTATGCGCGTCAGGTGCAGTTGGACAACATCGAGGTCATGGAGCGCAAGGTAACGCTGTTCATCGACGCGGCCCGTGCCTACCAGCAGTGGGGGAAGACCGAACATGCCTACCACGCGTTGCGCAACGCCGAGGAGATGGCGAGCGAGGAACTAACCGCGCGACCGGTCGTGCACCAGTTGATCAACGACATCCGTACCCGCGCCAGCGGGCACCTGTACGGGAACGTCAGCGAACTCGCGGAAAGGGTCGGTGCCTGAACTCAGTGAGCGACCAAAAGACGCTCTACGTGGTGGTGTGCGCGGCAGGGCCGGCCTCGGAAGTCGGCACACTGATTAGCTTGGCTCAAGACCAAGGCTGGACCGTTCAGGTCATGGCTACACCGGCCGCAGTCAGCTTCATTGACGTCAAGGCGCTAGAGAAGCAAACCGGCCGCCCAGTCCGCAGCCAACATCGAGCGCCGGGAGACCCTCGATCTCCCAAAGCAGACGCCATCATCCTCGCCCCGGCCACATTCAACACCATCAACAAGCTGGCCAACGGCATCGCCGACAACTACGTGTTGGACGTCGTCAACGAGGCAATCGGCCTCGGTGTACCAACCGTAATCCTCCCCTTCGTTAACACGGCTTACGCCAACCGTGCACCATTCAAGGCAAGCGTTGAAAAACTACGTGGGGAACAAGCCCTCGTACTCATCGACCCAGAGGGATTCACACCGCATGATCCTGGAAGCGGATCGAATGCAAAAAACAAATTCCCTTGGACACTCTCCTTGAAATACGCAACCAAAGTCTTTAAATAATCCCCAAAACAAGACAGAAGAAATCCATCATGGGCATCATGAAAAATAAATCTGGCACACAATGGGGAATCTGGGATCTCCATGTACACACACCATCATCAATAGTGCAGGACTACGGCCCAGACAACCAAGAAACCTGGGATAAATTCCTAGATGATTTGGAATCACTCCCAAAAGATGTCCGAGTAATTGGAATCAATGACTATTGGTTCCTTGAGGGCTACAAAAAAGTGATCGAAGCTCGCTCGAAGGGGCGACTTCAGAATCTTTATCAGGTATTCCCTGTAGTCGAAATGAGGATTCCCCAGTTTGGCGGAACAGACGGCAATCTCTCACGCGTCAATTTGCATGTTATCTTTGATCCTGAAATTCCCCCAGAGACTATCGAATCGCAGTTCATAGCAGCCCTTTCTGCTGAATTCAGGCTAAATCCTTTTTCCGAATCATATTCATGGAAGGGGATCGTAACACCGGACGCATTCGCGGATATCGGAAGGAAAATCAAAGCCAGCGTTCCCGAGAGTGAAGTTCACAATTATGGGGCAGATGCCATTGAAGGATTCAACAACTTCAACGTGCCTTTTGAAACTGTCCAAAAAGCTCTAGAGAAGTCATACTTCCAAGGTCGCGCAATTCTTGGAATAGGAAAAACGGAGTGGGCTGATGTCAAGTGGAACAACCAATCCATTGCAGCCAAAAAGAGCATCATAAACTCATCCAGCTTGGTTTTCACTGCCTTCAAAGATATCTCGACCTGGCGTAAGCAAGTAGAGAAACTTCGGGCATCAAACGTTAACCATAGGCTGCTTGATTGTAGCGACGCCCACCACTTTTCAGATTCCAAGGAAAAGGATCGAATCGGCTCTTGCCATACCTGGATGAACACAACACCGACTTTTGCAGGTCTCGTTCATGCCCTTGAGGAGTTCGACCGTCGAGTGTATGTAGGGAATGAGCCGCCAAATTTGACTCGTATCAGGAAAAATCCTGACCGATTCATTTCAAATGTCTCCATCCGGCCAAACCATCCTATCGAGAACCCTGTATTCGATTATGAGGTACCTCTTAACAGCGGTTTTGTTGCCGTCGTAGGAAACAAAGGGCAGGGCAAGTCAGCGCTACTGGACTGTATTGCACTGGCAGGAAACTCATCACGTCAACACGAGTTCGCTTTCCTGAACCCTAAGCGATTCTTGAACTCAGGTAATCGACCCGCAGCTCGAGAGTACAGCGTAAAAATCCACTGGGCTTCTGGTACGCCCCGTACAGTTCAACTAGATTCCAAACTGGACTATTCATCCCCAGTATCCGTCGAATACCTCCCCCAATCATTCGTCGAAAGAGTTTGCAGTTCGGATCCGCTTTCGGGAGATGCTGACGAATTTGAAAAGGAGTTGCGGGACGTTCTTTTCACTCACATAAGCAAAGAAGACCGCGCAGGAGAAACAAACTTCGATGCACTTCTACGTCAAAAATCTGGGAGCGCTCAAGATAATATCGACCGCCTTCGAAGCGGACTGCGTCCACTAATCGCATCCTACGTCGACCTTACTCAATTCCGAGCTGACAATCATGCACAAGATGTCGACACGAAGATATTCCTAAAGAACGAACAAACCAATAATGCCAAATCGGCTTTGAATGAGGCTTCGGTGAGGCTTGCGACGCTCGATGCAAATAGCAGGGAGGATGAAGAACTCGAAGAACTAAGGGAGAAATCACGACTGCTAGACGATCAGCATCGTGAGGCTTGCGAGCGAAAGAACTCCATGGATCGCCGATCCGCTGACATGAAGCGAGATAAAGCTTTCATGGAAAACGTAACCCAAGAAATTGACAGGATAAAAGATGAGGTGAGTAATCTAAACCTCAAAATCAGAGGATTCTTCCAGGATCAGTCGGAATCCGAAGCCCACGAACTATCTCTAACTGTAACCCTTAGCAATTACGAAACTTGGTTCGATAACCTCAATACTGCAAACCTAGAAATACAAAAGCAACAGCGCGCCATGGCCGACGAGATAAAAAATATAGAGGGCCAGATAAAGAATGTCGAGTCAGACCTGGCCTCAGCAGACGCTGCCAGGGAACGGGCTCGCCAAGAAGTACTACAGGCTGAAGAGTACCTACGTTCTCTTATAGGAAGCAAAAATGACCAGGATTCTTTGCTCGGCCTAGAGCACCTAAAGGAACGTATAGCCCAAACCCCTTCATTGATTGATGATGCTCGTGAGGCGCTCATCAATCATGCTGGATTGATTCATAACGCTTTGTACGGGCAGCTTTTTGCCGTTCAGGATCTCTATGAGCCGGCCTCCCGCTTCATTGCAGATTCGAGTGTAGTCAAGAACGCTGGGCTTCAATTCAAAGCAGAGCTTAGGATCTTGCCTAGTTGGAGAAGCATATCTAGCAGTCTAGATGGCCGACGAAACGGAGACTTTCCGGAATGGCTAAACAGCTTCCCGAATCGAGTTGAAAGCACAGATTGGGAGCATCTTGGCCATGATCTAAAAAACTCGCTGATTCGCCTTGAACATGAGAAAGGAGACCCCGATGAGGCGCATCGAAACCCCAAACTATCTCTCCGCACAGCAACTTCGATAGAAGATTTTCTTACCAAACTTCTCGACCTTACATGGCTAGAAGTTCGCTTTGGCATCACTGGGGATGGCCTTCCTCTATCTCAGCTCTCCCCCGGTCAACGCGGACTCATTTTGGCGCTATTCTATCTTGTTGTGGACCGACGAAATTCTCCGTTGATCCTAGATCAACCAGAAGAGAATCTTGATAATGCGACGATAGCTTCACTCCTAGTGCCAGCAATTCATGAAGCTGCTGGCCGAAGGCAGACAATCGTGGTAACACATAATGCCAATCTTGCAGTGGTTGGAGATGCAGACCAAATTATTCACTGCCAGGCAGATAATCGCACCTTGTCCGTCAGCAGTGGTTGCATATCAGAAGTCGACGTAGCACGCTTCGCTGTTGATGTCCTGGAAGGAACAAAGCCTGCATTCGATAACCGCAAGAAAAAATACGAAGCCTTTCCCATGCTCATGTGACTGATGCCGGAAAGAATTCATATCACACGCTAAGATAGCTTTGCCGAGTTGGGCTGTATGGGATCAAGGCGACGGCGCGAGCGCCGTCGCAGCGGCTCGGGCTGCGGGCTGGCGCCCGGTCCCGAGTCGACTGAGTCCCTACTGAAAGAAAGACTCATCCTTGCTACAGACACTAATCACTACATTAACTTCCACCGCCGCCCTCTCAGCACTAATCGCATATTTTGCGGCAAGGACAGGAGCAAAGGCATCAATCAACTCAGCAATAATATCCGGAAAACTGCAAGCAGAAAGCGCGATCGATCAAATCGAGTTACAAACCAAGAAAGAGCGGAGCATCTTTCTACTTAAAGAACAAACAGAGCTCTACAGCGACGTCAGCGAATGGATGCATGACCTAGAAGTTTATATTGACGATGTGATTGCCGACATTCACGAATCCGACCGTGCAAAATCGAAAGATGCCCGGTCCATGAGAATGAAGGTCGACGACATTCCCTGGGGGAGTTCGCGGCCCAGTAGGGCCATCTCAAGAAGAATGTACCTACTCTCCGATAGAACTCGAGAAGCACTATACCGTGCCATCAATGAGTTCACCAACTTGCACAACCCTGCCCAAGGTCTGATAAATGATAAGTACGGCCCTCGCCCCGACTCTCCCATAATCAACTCCGAGAAATACGAACCGTCGAACAAAGAAAGAGAATCCCGTCGGCAGGAATTTCTTTCAAGCATACATCTCTGCAAAATAGATTTTTACAAGAAGAAGAATGAGTTATTTCGATGCCTAGCGGAGGACATCAATCAAAGCAATCCTGGTCGGGAAAAACTCGAGGGGCGGTGATTTTTTGCAGTCTTCGAGCGTTACTCGTGCACTAGCCTGAAAACAATCGAATACCGCTTTAGGTCAGCAACTCCCCGCAGAGAGATCGATCAAGCACTGGTGGTACCAGAGGGCTCGCGCCCCCATGGACCCCGCGAGCCCACACGGAACCTGGCGCGACACCGGACGTGCGGGAGCTCAGGCCGACCGCGCCAGAACCCGCGCGGGACCGAACCCGTGGTTGCTGTTTCCTGGGGTACCGGCGCGACTTCCTCTGCCCGATCACGCCCCGCGATGCACATTCAGTGCACATAGCTCCGAGAGGACCCCGGAACCGCCGGGAAGCTCCCGGAACGTCAGCGCAGGTCACAAAGCTATTCGTCGCTTTGTCGACAGGTCGTTAGGGTCCCCCGGTGCAACGGGGCTTCATGGGTTCAAATCCCATACCCTCCGCAGAAGCGAAGGCCGCCCACCGGCACGGTGGGCGGCCTTCGCCGTGTCAGAGCCCTACCGCTGCCAGTCCTCCCGCAGCAGCACGCAGACCGCGTGCGGAGCGTCGTCCTGTTCGCCGATCCCTTCGACCACACCGCGGCTGCGGATCTCCCCGGCGTACCGCATACCGATGCGCTCCATGACGGCGCGCGAACGCACGTTGTGCCGGACCGTGCACGAGACCACGGCCCGCACTCCGAGGACGTCGAAGGCGAACCCCAGGCCGGCGCGGCCGATCTCGGACGCGTAGCCGCAGCCCCGGAACCCGCCCCGGAGCGCCCAGCCGATCTCCAGCCAGTTCGCGTGCGCGGTGAACGGGCGCTCGGACTCGTGTGCGGCGCCCACCCACGGTTCCGCGGGCAGGAACGCGTGGAGCTGCCCCCAGTCGTCGTCGACCGGTGTGCGGGAGAGTCCGCCGCGGCCGACGGCCTCGCCGCTCTCACGGTCATAGGCGATCCACTTGTGCACACCGTGATGGCGCCACGATTCGCCCATGAACGCGGCCGACCGTTCCACCTGTTCCCGGCTCGGCCTGCGGTCGCCGTACCAGGGCCACACGTCGTCGTCGCGGTGCACCCGCCACAGGTCGGCGGCGTTCGCGGAGTCGACCGGTTCGAGCCGCAGCCGCTCCGTGAAAACGGCCCCGCCGGGGCCGGCCGGCCCCGGCCCGGTCTCAGGATTCGGAGAGACGACGGGCCTCCTCCAGCTTCTCCCTCGCACGCGCGCTCCAGACGTGGTCACCGGTCTCGGCGTACAGGCGCTCAGCGGCCTCGAGCAGGCCGACCGCCTCGGAGTAGCGTCCGAAATCGCACAGCACATGGCCGAGATTGTTGGTCGCCACCGCTTCCCTGTGACGGTCACCGGACTCCCGGGACATGGTCTGGAGTTCCTGTGCCATGTAGATCCTCAGCTCCTGTCCGAACAGTTCCTCCATCGTCGCCGCGAAAAGGTCGTCCGGGCTCTCCTCAGAACGCTCCGGAGTCTCGGTGGCATTCTCCGCCCACGAGTTGATCTCCTGCTGATCCGACGCGATTTTGGCGGCGGCCAGTCGGCGCGCGAAGTCGCCCTGTTCGGGGTCCAGGGTCCAACGCTCGGGCCCTATGTCAGGAGCACGGGCGATCAGCCCTTGCCGGGCAAGACCGTGCAGAAGGTCGAGGATCTGCGCGACCCGCTCCTTCAGTGGGTCGACCGGCTCCTCGTCCAGGCCGTTGCCCGACATTGCCTGGACGATGATCGATGTGGGCAGGTCAGGACCGGGAAAGGCTCCGATCCATACCAACAACTCCGCAGCCTCCTCGGGCACGCGCCCCAGGGCTGCGACGAGGTGGGCAGGACCGTCCGGCTGAGAGGGGTGCATGGCGCTCACAGAGGCTCGAAGTGACTACCGGTCGTCCAACCGGGACAGCGGCTGACGGCTGATTCGAGTCTGACAAGGCACTCGGAGCGGCACCAGAAGTGTCGACTGGCCGAAAGAGGCCAGAAGGCCGCCCACGGGGTTCGCGGGCGGCCTTCGTGATCCGCGGCGATCGACGTCGAGTGGACCATCCCGGCGGAATCCGGGGAGCGCGGAGCTCGGGTGTACACCATTCGCCTGCGCGGCGACCGCACGCCTTGAGACTTGGCGATCACGTCGGTCAGTCGGCGTCGAAGCGGCGGTGCCACCAAGGCTGATCCGGGTAGGCGAAGGGGTTGGGGAGGGTGCGGCGGAGGTACCGGGCGTCCAGGGGAACCAGGTGGCGGCTCAGTTCTCTGCGGGCTCCTCTGGGGAGCTTTCGCAGGACGTGCTCGAGGACGTCGCGGAAGTGCCGAACGTTGTTGAGGGTGCAGCCCGGACAGTCAGAGACCTCGATGTCCGGGAAGGGGTCCTCGCGGCGGCTTGCTGCCAAGAACCGCTCGTACCGGTTCAGGGCCTTGGCGGTGAAGCCGACGGAGTGGGCAGGGTGGCGAGAACGCCGCTCCACCAGGTGGATGGCGTGGCAGGTGGCGGAGGAGAGCCCTCGGATGTGGGGGCGGGGCGCTGTCGGGCGGAGGCGTTCCGCGCGTAGGGCGCCGGGGCGTCTACGCGGCATCGGCCTTTCGTGTGGTCATGTCGACATGGTGCCAAATCCGCCGGACACAGGAAAGGGGCCCGACCGTTCCTTCTTCGGCCGGGCCCCTTCGCCGGGTGCTACTCGCCCTCGTCGGCGTGCTTGGGCAGAACCACCACGGGGATCTTGCTGCGGTGCAGGACGCCCTGGCTCACCGAGCCGAGGAGGAGCCCCCGCACGGTGCCCCGGCCCCGGGAGCCCACGACGACGGCGTCGGCTTCGGTCGAGGCCTCGAGGAGGGCCTCGACCGGGTTGGACTGCGTACGCACCACGGTGACCTGGACGTCGACGTCCTCGCGCTGCTCGTCCATGACATCGGCGATGAGTTCGGCGACCATCACCTCGGACTGCTGGTCGAACACGCTCTCCTGCGGCTGGTAGCCCGCGGCGGCCATCGCGAGCGGATCGTACGGGTACGGCACTTCCCAGCTGTTGACCACCACGACCTCGCCGTCGGTCTCGGCGGCCAGGCTCACGGCCAGGCCCAGGGCCCGACGGGCGGTCTCGGAGTCGTCGACGCCGACGACGATGCGGTCGAGCTCGGTGGTGGCCGGCTCGCCCTTGTCGTCGGACGGGACCACCACGACGGGGCACGGGGCCTGGGCGGCGACGCGGACGCTGACGGAGCCGACGAACATCGACTTGACCGTGCCCAGGCCGCGGGTGCCCAGGACGATCAGATCACCGGGTCCGCTGTGGTGGAGCAGCGCCGTCGGCGCCTCTTCAAGAGCGGTCACCGACTCGACCTGGGCGGTCGGCTGGGCCTTCTGGACCAGGTCGACGGCGTTGGTGAGGACGACGGTGGCCTGCCCCGAGATCTCGTCGGTGGGTTCGAACCGGGTCGGGCCGCCGTAGGCGGACACGATCAGCGGCATGCCCAGCGCGTGCACGATGTGGAGCGGAACCCCGCGGCGCACGGACTCCGCGGCGGCCCATTCGAGGGCCGCCCGCGAGTGGTCGGAGCCGTCCGCGCCCACGACCACCCTGGCCGAACGTTCCTGGCTGCTTGCCATAGTTCCCCCTCGAGACGTGATCCAGAGCTGCCCACCATCATCACCGAGTAGAACGAATTCATGCGGGAGCGGCGCAGGGGAAAGAGACCCCCTCCACAGGGACCTTCGTCGCCGGTCGGTCAGCCGGTCTCGTCGGAGTGCGGCGGCAGCACCGCGACCGGTCCGTGTGCCTGGTGCAGGACCCCCTGGCTCGTGGAGCCCATGACCAGCCCCCGGACCCCTCCGCGCCCACGGGACCCGACGACGATCAGGTCGGCGTCCTCCCCGGCCTTGAGCAGGGCCTCCACCGGGTCGGCCTGCATCCGGACGGCGCTGATCTCCAGGTTCTCGGTCCGGTCGTCGATCACCTCGGCCAGCACCCCGGCGACCACCTCCTCGGACTGGCGGTCGAACACCTCCTCGTGCAGCGACTGCTCGTCGGCGGCCAGTGAGGCCTCGTCCGCGGGGAGCGGCACTTCCCAGCTGTTGACCACCACTACTTCCGAATCCGTGGCCAGCGCGTGGTTCAGGGCGAAGCGCAGGGCCCGGTGGGAGGAGTCCGAGCCGTCCACCCCGACCACCACCCTGCCCCGGTGCCGGTCCCGGTCGTCCGCCTCGGGCACGACCACCACCGGGCAGGGCGCGTGCGACGAGGTCCGTACGCTCACGGAGCCGAGCATGATCGCCCGTACCGCTCCCAGTCCGCGTGAGCCGACGACGATGACGTCCCCGTGCCCGGCCTCGTCGAGCAGGGCCCCGGGGGCGTCCTCCGGGGCCAGTACCGTCGCCACGTCCAGGCCGGGCCTGGCCCCGCGCGCGTGGTCGGCGCTCTGGGTGAGCAGCGTGTGCCCGGCGTCCCGGAGCGCTTCGCCGGTCCTGTCCCGCCCCGCCTTCGAGTCGGAGAAGGTTCCCATCGCCATCGGCGTGCCGAGGCCGTGCACGATCCGGAGCTGTTCCCCGCGTCTGGCGGCCGCCTCCGTCGCCCAGACCAGGGCCGCGTGGGCGGCGGTCGAGCCGTCCACCCCCACGATGACCGCCGGCGGGCGTTCCTGTGCGTTCATGTCCACCTCTTCCCCTCCCTTCCATTGTCGTGACAGTGCGGTGAGAAACCAGAGAGGGAAGGGACGCGCGTTGTCGGGCCTCCCTCTCCGGCTCTCCCTGCGGAGCCCTCGCTAGCGCGCGAAGGCCTCTCCCACGCTCGCGGCCAGTTGCAGGTAGGCGTCCTTGGTGGTCGGCGCGAGCTGCTCCAGGTCCACTTCGGCGCCCTCCTCCAGGTGTCCGTCCCAGGGGACCCGCACGACGGCGCGGCAGCGTCCGGCGAAGTGCTCCTCCAGCCGGTTGAGGTCGACGCTGCTCTTGCTGTTGGAGCGGACCATGGACAGCACCACGACGGCGCTGCGGACCAGCCCGCCGTGGCCGTGGGCCTCCAGCCAGTCGAGGGTGGCGCTGGCGCTGCGCGCCCCGTCGACGGAGGCCGAGCTCACCAGCACCACCTGGTCGGCGAGGCCGAGCACTCCGCGCATGGCGGCGTGCAGGAGCCCGGTCCCGCAGTCGGTGATGCAGATGGAGTAGAAGTGCTCGACGATCCGGGCCACCTCGCGGTAGTCGGCGTCACTGAACGCCTCCGAGACCGCCGGGTCGCGGTCGGAGGCGAGGATCTCCAGTCGGCTGGGGGCCTGGGAGGTGAAGCCGCGGATGTCGGCGTAGCGCGACACCAGGTGTCGTTCGTTGAGCAGGTCCCGGATGGTCGCCGCGGTCTCCAGACGCACCTTGTCCGAGAGCGTGCCGCGGTCGGGGTTGGCGTCGACGGCCAGGACCCGGTCTCCGCGCAGGGAGGCCAGGGTGGCGCCCAGGGCGACCGTGGTGGTGGTCTTGCCGACCCCGCCCTTGAGGCTGAGGACCGCCACCCGGTGGTGGCCGGACGCGACCGGTGTGCAGGCGCGGGCGACGAGCTCGCGTTCGCGCAGCACCTTGGGGGACTCGCCCGGGTTGATCAGACCGAGGCTGGCGCTGTGCACGGCTCTGCGCCAGCCGCCGCTGGGGCCCTGGCGGCGGTTGCGGACCAGGGTGGCCGCGTTGAGCGAGTCGGAGGTCTCCCCGTGGTCGGCGTCCTGGCGGGGCGCGCGTGACTGGCCGGGTGCGCCGAACCCGCCCGACCCGCCGGACGCACCGGACCCGCCCCAGGGCGGGGGTTCCGCCCCGGTGGCGCGCGGCCCGGTCAGGGACGGCGGCGGGCTCGGCCTGTCAGGGAGCGGTTCGGTCCGTCCCACCGGGGCCGCCCCGTTCCCGGGTTCGTCCCAGGGGTCGGGGGCGCCCGGGTCCTGCCTGTCGGCGGCCTCGGTACCCGTGGGCTCGGCGGCCTCGCTGTTCTGCGTGACCCCCGGTTGCCAGCGCGACCCCTGGGCGGGCTCCGTCCAGGGGGAGGAGAAGGAGGAAGGGGAGGCATCCGGCGGTGGTGACCCCGGCGCCGGTGCCAGCCGCTCGGTGCGTTCGGCCTCCAGCGGGGGCAGCTGTTCGGGTTCGGGGACGTCGGAGTCGTGGCGCAGTTTGCGCGGGCCCAGGGGGTCCTGTTCCTCCCCCGGCCGGGAGGGGCGCTGGGGCCGCTGGGGGCGGCGCTCCTCCTGCCAGGGCTCCGGGTTCCGGGGTCGGTCACGGGCTCCCGGCATGAGCCGGACCGTGCTGCTGCGCATCTCCTCCGGGTCCTCGGCGGGCTCGGCGGGCTCGTCGGGCTCCTCGGGAACGGTCTCCTCGGAGTCGTCGAGGGCGGGTTCGGCCAGGTCGCCGAGGGTCTCCTCGTCTTCCTCCTCGGGGGCCGGCGCCCGGAAGGCGGTCCCCCGCAACGGCGGCGGGGTGTCCTGGGGGATGCGGGCGTAGGGCGGCGGAGGCGGGGCAGCGCCCTCGAACCCGCCGAACCACTGTTCCCTGGGTGTGGGGACGGACGCGGACGGGCCCTGGGTGGTCTCGGTCGCCGGATCGCCGAACTCCTCCGAGTCGTCCGTCCGGCGCCAGGCCGACTCCGTGCGCTCGTGCGGCTCCTGTTCGGCGCCTGACCCGTTCTGTTCGTGCTGTGCCACCGGGGCTCTCCTGCGTGAAGGGGGTGTTCTGTGGAGGAAGGACCCTTTCGGGATCGTCGGGGGTGGGCCCTCGGGGTTCTCTTACCCGCACAGACACAGCAAAGCATCCTCGCGGGTGCGCTGAACAGAGAGATCCCTCCTCCCGCTCCGTTCCGGAGCTGGGTACTGTCGGCCCCATGCACGCGATCCGAATCACTGAACCGGGCGGCCCCGAGGCCCTGTCCTGGTCCGAGGTCCCCGATCCCGTCCTCCAGGAGGGCGAGGTCCTGGTGGACGTGGCCGCCACCGCAGTCAACCGGGCCGACGTGGCCCAGCGCCAGGGCAACTACCCGCCACCGCCCGGCGCCTCCGAGTACCCGGGCCTGGAGTGCTCGGGCACCATCGCCGAACTCGGTCCCGGAACGGCGGAGTCCGGCTGGTCCGTCGGCGACCAAGTGTGCGCCCTGCTCACCGGGGGCGGCTACGCCGAGCGGGTCGCCGTACCGGTCGGCCAGCTCCTGCCGGTCCCACGCGGCGTGGGCCTGGTCGAGGCGGCGGCGCTGCCCGAGGTGGCCTGCACCGTGTGGTCCAACCTGGTGATGGTCGGCGGCCTGCGCTCCGGGCAGACCGTCCTCCTGCACGGCGGCGGCAGCGGGATCGGCACGTTCGCCATCCAGTTCGCCCGGGCCCTGGGCGCCCGGGTGGCGGTCACCGCCGGCAGCGACGAGAAGCTGGAGCGCTGCCGCGAGCTGGGCGCCGAGATCACCGTGAACTACCGGACCGAGGACTTCACCGAGGTGCTGCGGGCCGAGGGCGGAGCCGACCTGATCCTCGACATCATGGGCGGTTCCTACCTGGACGCGAACCTGCGCTCTCTGGCCACAAACGGCCGCGTGGTGATCATCGGCCTGATGGGCGGACGCAAGACCGAGATCGATCTGGGCCGCATGCTGGCCAAACGGCTCTCCGTCCAGGCGACCACGCTGCGCTCTCGGCCGAAAGCGGAGAAGGCGGCCATCGTCTCGGGAGTACTGGAGCAGGTTTGGCCGTTGGTAGAGGAAGGAGCCATCCGCCCCGTCGTGGACCGCACACTGCCCATCGGAGAAGCGGCGGAGGCGCATCGCGTCATGGAATCGAGCGCGCACACCGGCAAGATCCTTCTCACCCGTTGACAGCGTGCCGGACACAGCCGAACTAGGGGATCGATGAGCAACGCAGACAACCAGAAGGAACCACAGGTCCTGGTGGTCGAAACCGACGAGGACCACGGATCCGGGGGTGACGACGGTTCGGGGGAACCGCGCTCGCTCGCCGACATGGTGGAGCAGCCCGCCAAGGTGATGCGGATCGGCAGCATGATCCGTCAGCTGCTGGACGAGGTGAAGGCGGCCCCGCTGGACGAGGCCAGCCGCACCCGCCTGAAGGAGATCCACACCTCCTCGATCAAGGAGCTCGAGGACGGGCTCGCACCCGAGCTCATCGAGGAGCTGGACCGGCTGACCCTGCCGTTCGCCGACGGTTCGGCGCCCAGCGACGCCGAGCTGCGCATCGCCCAGGCCCAGCTGGTGGGCTGGCTGGAGGGCCTCTTCCACGGCATCCAGACCACGCTGTTCGCCCAGCAGATGGCGGCCCGTGCCCAGTTGGAGAACATGCGCAAGGCGCTCCCGCCGGGGATGTCCGGGCTCCAGGCCCAGGGTCCCGGGGCCGAGGCCCAGGAGGAGCAGCCGCACATGGGTTCGGGGCCCTACCTGTAACGGGACCCGCGACGACGACCACACGGACGGAGCCCGCCCCTCGCTCGGGGGGCGGGCTCCGTTCCTGCTGTCAGGCGTCCGGCGGTGCGGTCAGCGCTGCTGCTTCCGGCACCGTTCCTCCTGCACCGTTCCTCCTGCACCGCGCCTGCTTCCTGCGCGGTGCCTGCTTCTTGCGCGGTGCCTACTTCTTGCTCTTCGCGGCCTGGACCGGCTCGAGGACGTCCTTGCCCAGGTAGGGGCGCAGGGCCTCGGGGACGACCACGGAGCCGTCCTCGCGCTGGTGGTTCTCCAGGATCGCGACGATCCACCGCGTCGTGGCGAGCGTGCCGTTCAGAGTGGCGGCGAAGCGGGGCTTACCGTCCTCGTCCCGGTAGCGCACGTTGAGGCGGCGGGCCTGGAACTCGGTGCAGTTCGAGGTCGAGGTGAGCTCGCGGTAGGTCTCCTGGGTGGGGACCCACGCCTCGCAGTCGTACTTGCGGGCCGCGCTGGTGCCGAGGTCGCCGCCGGCGATGTCGACCACGCGGTAGGGCAGGTCGAGCTTGTCCAGCATCTCCCGCTCCCAGGCCAGGAGCCGCTTGTGCTCCTCGTGCGCCTGGTCGGGACGGGTGTAGACGAACATCTCCACCTTGTTGAACTGGTGGACGCGGATGATGCCGCGGGTGTCCTTGCCGTAGGAACCGGCCTCGCGGCGGAAGCAGGACGACCAGCCGACGTACCGGTTGGGCAGAGCGTCGGCGGGCAGGATCTCGCCGCCGTGGTACCCGGCCAGAGCCACCTCGGAGGTGCCCACGAGGTAGAGGTCGTCGGCGGGCAGGTTGTAGACCTCGTCGGAGTGCTCACCGAGGAACCCGGTGCCCTCCATGGTCTCGGGCTTGACCAGCACCGGCGGGATCATCGCGGTGAAACCGGCCTCGATGGCCTGGTTCATCGCCATGTTGAGCAGGGCCAGCTCCAGCTGGGCGCCCACACCCTTGAGGAAGTAGAACCGTGCGCCGGAGACCTTGGCGCCGCGCTCCATGTCGATGGCGCCGAGCATCTCGCCCAGCTCCAGGTGGTCGCGCGGGGTGAAGTCGAACCTGCGGGGCTCGCCCACGGTCTCCAGGACCACGAAGTCGTCCACACCGCCCGCGGGGGCACCCTCCTCGACGAGGTTGGGCACGCGCTTCAGGACGGCGTCGAGCTCGTCACCGAGCTGTCCGGCCTCGGCCTCCGCCTTCTTGACCTCGGCGGAGAGCGCCTTGGCCCGGGTGAGGAGCTCCTCGCGCTCCTCCGGCGACGCCTTGGAGACGGACTTGCCGACACTCTTCTGCTCGGCGCGCAGGTTCTCGAACCGGGCCAGCGCGGAACGGCGGCTGGAGTCCAGTTCGAGCAGCTGGTCGGCCACGGCGGGGTCCTCACCGCGGGCCCGCTGCGAAGCACGGAGTCGTTCGGGGTCTTCTCGAAGAGCGCGAAGGTCGATCACGTCTTGCAGGTTACCGCCCACCTCACCCCCGGCCCACATCTTTTGCCGACAGTGACGTCATGAACCGTGCCCGGCGCCGTATCTCCGTCGAAGGGCCGGTCGGGGTACACGAGCTCCCGGCGGCACACCGACCGTGGGGAGTAGTCGTGAAACCGCTGGGTGAGATGACCACCGAGGAACTCACCGAAGCCCTGGAGGCGCTCGACGACGCGCGCCCGAAGGACACCGCGCTACGGCTGGCGCTGTACCTGGAGCTGCGCCGGGCCGCCGCCGACGAGTGGCTCTTCGAGGACGGGTCGGAGAGCGACGGCACCGAGGCGAAGGCCACCGCGGGCCAGGGCCGGTCCGAGGGCTGAGGCGGGACGGTCCGGGACCTGGAACGGGCCGGAGCGAAACGGAGGCCCAAAAAGCGAAGCGGAGGCCCAAGGGGGTTGCCGTGAGGGCGCCGGGAGGGTTCTGCAAGACGAGTCAAGCCGCCAGCGAGGAACGAGCCAGGCGTGGACGAGGATGAAGAATCCCTCCGCAAAGGCGCCGAACACGGGCCGAAGCGAAGCGGAGGCCCAAAGGGGTTGCCGTGAGGGCGCCGGGAGGGTTCTGGAGGTGCCGAAGGTGGGATCGCGAGGAACGAGCCATCACACCGTAGACGCCGAAGGTTCCTCCCCTTCTGGGCGCCCGAACACGGGCCGAAGCGAAGCGGAGGCCCAAAGGGGTTCTCGTTCGAGCGCCGGGAGGGTTCTGCAAGACGAGTCAAGCCGCCAGCGAGGGACGAGCCAGGCGTGGACGAGGATGAAGAATCCCTCCGCAAAGGCGCCGAACACGGGCCGAAGCGAAGCGGAGGCCCAAAAAGGCACAGCCCTCAGTCGATGTCGCCGGCGCGGATACGGGCGAGCCAGAGTTCGGCCTCCGCGAAATCCGCGTCGGTGGCGGAGCGCGGCCGCATCGCCGGGGTGATCTCGGTGTTCCGGCCGCCGCGCGGGTAGCTGCCCAGGAAGCGCACGTCCCGGCAGACCCGTCGGATGCCCATGAGCGCCTCGCCCACGCGGGCTTCGGCCACGTGGCCTTCGGCGTCGATGCAGAAGCAGTAGCTGCCCAGGCCGTCGCCGATGGGGCGCGACTCCAGGCGGGTGAGGTTGACGCCGCGGACCGCGAACTGGTTGAGCACCTCGATGAGCGCACCGGGGTGGTCGTCGGTGATGAAGGCGACCAGGGAGGTGCGGTCGGCGCCGGTGGGTTCGGGGAGCGTGCCGGCCCGCGACAGGTAGATGAAGCGGGTGGCCGCGTCGGAGCGGTCGCCGACCCCGGTCGCCAGGGAGTGCAGCCCGTAGCGCTCCCCCGCGATGACCGCGCAGATCGCGGCTTCGTAGGGCGCGCCCGGCTCGGCCACGGCGCGCGCGGCGGCTGCCGTGGAGGAGACGGTGTGGGTGTCGGCGTCCGGGAGGTTGCGTGCGAGCCAGCCCCGGCACTGGGCGAGGGCGTGGGGGTGGGTGGCCACCCGTTTGACGTCCTCCAGCACGGTTCCGGGCCGGGCGAACAGCGCGAACTCGACCGGGACCGCGGTCTCACCGGTGATGAGCAGGGGTTCGCCGTTGACCAGTTCGGCGATCGTGGTGGTGACGCCGCCCTCCACCGAGTTCTCCAGCGGGACGACCCCGCCGTCCACGACCCCGGCGCGGACCGCCTCGAAGACCGCACCCACCCCGTCACACGGGATGCGGGACCGGTCGTCGGCGTCGGGACGCAGGTCGCGCAGGGCCGCTTCGGTGAAGGTGCCCTCGGGACCGAGGTAGGCGTAACGGTTGGGCATGCTGTTCAGGCTATACGGACCCGGTGCCCGGGGGTGGCCGGTTCCCGGCCCGTCCCCGGGTCAGCTTTCGGGACGGGGCCGCGGCGCCCGGGGTCCGCCGTCTCCGGTGGCCCCGTCAGCGGCGGTCCGAGCCGCTGCGGCTGCCGCCGTGACGTCCGCCGAACCTTCGGCCGGGGTGCCCGCCGGGACGTCGGCCGGACCGTCGCGATCGGTCGTGCCGTCGCGGCCGGCCTCGGATTTCTCCGGTCCCTGGACCACGGTGACCAGTGCCTCCGCGTCCTCTTCGGCGCCGGCACCCGTGTCGGCGTCGGCGGTGCCGGCATCGGCGGTCCCGGTACGGGCCGGTTCCGGTGCGGCGGGTTCGGGCAGCGCGGCGCCGACCCCGTTGCCCAGGCGGGCCGAGCGGATCACCCGGTACTCCTCGGGGCTGAGCAGGTGGTCGGCCTCGCCGCGGGTGACGGCCTTGGCGTAGGTGCGTGTCTCGGTGCGCCCGTTGATGGAGGTGACGACCACCCCGTCGCCGTGGCTGTTGAGCATGGCCAGGGAGAAGGAGCGGGCGCCCGACATCTCCTCCAGGGCGTCGTAGTGCAGCACGGCCACGTCGCGGACGGCACGGGGATCGGCCCCCGAGGTGTTGACCGCGAGGGCCCGTTGGGCCAGTACCTGGTACTCGCCGCGGATCTCACGGGTCCGGTTCAGCGCGTAGAGGCCAAGGGCGAGCCCACCCAGCCCGGCGAGCAGAGCGATGGAAACCATGATCGTAGTGAACACAGCGCGAGCGTATCGCTACACATCGCGTTCATGGTGTGGTCTTAGCGATTTTTGCGAGCAATGTGCCCGAGTTTTCGGGACAGTTCACGTCCGGTGCCGCGCGTCCGTTCCGTCACGCCCTGCCAGGTCCGGTGCAGGGTCGGTCGCAGCTCCCGTGCGGCCAGGGCCCGCGCCACGTCCACGAACTGGTGTGCCCGGTGCAGTTGGGCCCGCACGTCCGTGCCGGTCGCGCGGTGCTCCAACGGGACCTCGACCTCGACCACCCGGAAGCCTCCGTGCAGGACGTCGATGGTCAGCCCGGTCTCCACGCCGAAGCCGGGGGCGAGCGGACGGGCCGCGTCGAAGGCGGCACGGGTCAGGCAGCGCTGACCGTTCAGCGGCTGCTCCGGCTCCCAACCGGTGGTCCTGCGCACGCCCTCCCGGGCCAGGCGGACCACGAAGCCGTGCCCGCCCAGTCGCATCCGGGTGGCGGGGAACAGCGCGATGGTCATGTCCGCCGCGCCTTCGAGGACAGGCTCCACCAGGGGTGCCGCGTTCTTGGCGGTCGCCCCCAGGTCGGCGTCGAGGAAGAGCAGGTGCCTCGGGACCCCCGGGGCCCCTTCGGCCGCTTCCCGTTCCTCCACCAGACGCACGCCCTCGGCGCCCGTCTCCATGGCCGCGCCCTTGCCCCGGTTGCGGCTGTGTCCGAACACCCGGGCCCCGGCCTCCAGGGCCAGGTCGGTGGTGCGGTCACTGGAACCGTCGTCGACCACCACGACCAGGTCGACCCCGGGGAGGGTGCGCGCCGCGGTGACGGTGGTGCCGATACGGTCGGCCTCGTTCTTGGCGGCGATCACCACGGCGACCCCCGCCCCGGTCGGCCCCTCGGGCCCGCTCCGCGTCACTGGCACCGGCTACTGCGCGGTGCCGGTCCCCGCGGCCACCGGCAACGCGTCGAGATCGGCGTGGATGACGAAGACCTCGTTCAGTCCGGTGACCTGGAGGACCTTCATGACCGCCGGTTTGGGCGCCACGAGTTCCAGGTCCCCGCCCCGGTCACGGGAGCGCTTCATCGCGGAGAGCAGGACACTGATCCCCGTCGAGTCGCAGAACTCCGTCCTCGACATGTCGATGACGAGGCGCCGTGCCCCCACCTCCAGGGCCCCGACGAGCTCGTTGCGCAGCTGGGGGGCCGTGTACAGATCAATCTCACCGCCCACGGTTACCACTGCGACGTCATCTTGAGATCGGCTTGATATCTTCAACTCCACGGTCGCGACTGTAGCGCCCAGGCCGTGGCCAGGCCACCTCGTTGGCGGCGTTTCGCTCCATCAATCACGTTCCTCCGCCCCGAGAGGCCGAAACAGCTGCTCGGAACGGTGCGGACAGGCTCGCGGGAGCCGCGTGAGCCGGTCGGCCGGAGCGCCTCGGCCCGGCCTCTCAGAGCAGGGCGCCCCAGGCGGGCGCGCCCCCTCCGACCCGGAGGTCGAACTCGACCACGTCGGCCGCGTCCGGAAGGCCGTACCGCTCCTCCGCGGTGGAGACGGGCAGGTCGGTGGCGGTGCCGTTCCGGTCCTCGGCCACCTCTTCGGAGGCGATCTCCAGCACCGCCCACACCGTGGTCGTCGTCGCGTCCATCTCGGTGCCCCAGCGGCCCGCCAGGGACTGCACGATGCTCAGGCCGCGCCCGCCCAGGCCGGACAGGGAGGGCCGTGCCACCCGCGGCATGGTGCTGGAGCCGCCGTCGCGCACCGAGATCTCCAACCAGTCGGCGGTCGGAGCGTCCGGGGCGCCCTCGATCCGCCAGGACACACCCACGGTGTGGCCGGGCAGGGGGCTCGCGTGTCTGAGGGCGTTGCTGACCAGTTCGCTGAGGATGAGGGCGGCGTCGTCGACGCGGTCGGTGCGGATCTTCAGGGCGCGCAGATCGGCGCACAGTCCCTGTCTGGCCCCGGTGACGCTCTCTGGAGCATAGGGAAGAACGACGCTTCGCTCGACCTTCCGAGGGCTCCGGGGATCCCCGGTGCCGCGTTCGGCGTTGTCTCCTGACACAGCTTTCGTCCCTGCGAGTTCGTGCTTCTCGGTCAGCCCGGAACCCGCCCGAAGTGTGTCGGCGAATTCCACCAGGGGTGGAAATGCCCCGATCCACCGCGAGGGAAACCCGCTGAGAGATGAATCAACGGGGGCGCTCCCCGTCGCGAAGACGTGTATCTCCGACAGCGCAGGGCTTCGGGGGCTTCTGAGGTTTTTGTTGTTTCCTGCGAAGGGTGGTGACCGTTCTACGCCTTTGCGGACGGGATCTCCGCTCCGCCCCTCCCCTTCGGTGTTTCGGACACCACAGTGCCGAGCTCGGCTTCCTCGCCCCTGTGCCGGGGCAGGGTGACCCGCATCCGGGTGCCGTTCTCCAGGCGGTGGGCGGTCACCTCACCGCCCTGTTCCCGTACCAGCTGGCGCACGATGTACAGGCCGATCCCGAGGCCGCTGTACCCCCTGCGGTCGCCGCGTTCCCCGCTCTGGAAGAAGCGTTCGAAGATCCGTTCCTCGTCGCCGGGGTCGATGCCGATGCCCTCGTCGTCGACGTGGATCGTGACGGTGTCCTCGCCCTCCTCCACCTCGACCCGGACTGTCCCGCCGCTGGGGGAGAACTTCAGGGCGTTCTCCAGCAGCTGGTCGATGACCATCCCGGTGACCAGCGGGTCCCCGACGGTCCAGAGGGTCCCGCCGGAGTCGAGGGTCAGGTCCTGCCGTTCGGCCAGCGGGCGGAAGGCCGTGACGGACTGGCCGAGCAGCTCCACGAGGTCGAAGGGGACCTTGTCGACCGTCATCTCACCGCTGGCCACGTCCGAACCCAGCCGGAGCCGCTCCACCAGCTTGGTGAGCGAGCGGGCGCGGTCCAGGATGATCTCGCTCGCCTCCTGGCGCCCCTCCGGGCCCAGCCGCTCGCCCTTGCGGGACAGCAGGGCCGCGTACCCCTGGATCACCGTGACCGGGGTCCTCAGCTCGTGCCCGGTGCTGGCCAGGAAGAACTCCCGCTCCTCCTCCAGCGCCTTCTGCGCGGTGATGTCGCGGAAGTCCACGACCCACTCGTCGGTGTCCGGGATCCGCGCCATGAGGATCTCCAGCCACCGACCGCCCCGGTTCCGGTGCTTGACCGGTTCGCCGTGCGCGGCGGGGATCGGGAACGGAGGGTGCCGCCCCTCCATCTGCTCGGAGGTGTAGCCGGTCAGCTCCGCAGCCGAACGGTTCCACTTGCGGACCTTGCCGCTGGAGTCCAGGACCGCGATTCCGTCGGCGCTGGAGTCCGACACCGCTTGTTCCCTGGCCCGCTGGAGCTTGAGCTCCTCGTAGGCCATCGCGTTGCCGATCGCCACCCCGGCGTGCTCGGCGAGCAGCTCCAGGAGCTCCAGCTCGACGTGCCCGACCTTGCGCTGGCTGTACAGCGCGTAGAGGGCGCCGTAGGGGCGGCCCTGCACGTTGGACACGCACAGGGCGATGGTGTGCAGGCCGGGCAGGTCGGCCCAGACCAGGTCCTCCAGGCTGCGGGTGGCGCTGTTGGCCAGCAGCACGGACTTCCCGCTGCGCAGGAGCTCGCCGAACAGGCTCGACTCCAGGGGTGCGCTGACCCCGTACAGCTCGTCGGACAGGTGGGTGAGGCTGACCAGCTCGACCCGGTTCTCGTTGAGCAGGACGAACCCGCCCGCGTCGGCACCGGTGAGCTCGGTCAGGCTGCTGATGATGCGGTCCAGGACCGACTTCAGGCTGAGGTCGGCGTTGATGTCGGCCACCACGTCGGTGAGCCGGCGCACCAGCCGGGCGCGCTCCATCGCGGAGGTCTGCGCCTGGACCTCCTTCTCGCTCGGGTAGAGCACGAGGGCCCACCCGGCGTGCCGCCCCTGCTCGTCGTGCACACAACCGGTGCTGACCCGCACGTCGACGGCGGTGCCGTCCTTGCGCAGGCGGCGGGTGAAGATCGTCAACGGGGTTCCGGCGCGCACCTGTTCGAGCACGGCGCCGTACTCCGGCCGCAGCTCCCGGGGGATGATCGGCAGTTCACCGCCGAGCACCTCCGCCGCGGTCCAGCCGAACATCCGTTCGGCGGCCGGGTTCCACACCGTGACCCGGAGCTCGCCGTCAATGCCGATCACCGCGTCCGCTGAAGAGGCCAGCACGGCTTCGGCGCTGAGGGGCGCGCGCTCGGAACTCACGTCGTCATAGTGCCACCCGCGGGGCCCCGAGTGGCAGGGCTTCGCACAATCCGTCCAAATTCGACGCCTCGGGTGACGCTGGGTCCGCTCTAGATGACGCGGGGCTCGCCCTCGTCCTCCGCCTTCATCTCCCGGGCTGCGTGCTCCCACGCCTGCATGCCGCCGGCGACGTTCACCGCGTCCCAGCCCGCCTGGTTGAGCGCCATCACGGCCTGGGCAGAGCGTCCGCCCGCCCGGCAGACGACGTAGACCTTCTGGTCCTTGGGCACCTCTCCGGCGCGCTCCCCCAGCGTCCCCAGCGGGATGTGCACGGCGTCGGGCGCGTGGCCCGCCCGCCACTCGTCGTCCTCCCGGACGTCAAGAAGGTAGACGCCCTCGGGAACCTCGTTGACGAGAACCTCTGCGACCTGTCCGCCGAACATGATGGTGACCCCCTGTGTCAGATGTGTTCGAAAAAGGTGAGAACCGGTGGAACCCCGGTTCCGGGGCCCGCGTCCAAGCAGTATGCGTAAGCACACCTTCGCAACGGCCCTGCCGACCCGCCTCGCCGCACTCGCAGCTCTTGGCCTGCTTATCACGGCCTGCGGCAACGAGCCCACCGAGGTGACCGCGACATCGCCCGAGACCGAGTCCGACGCCCCTGACGAGACGACCCCCGACGAGTCCGCCGAAGTGGAGCTCGTGATCGAACGCTCCCTGTCCGAGGACGACGCCCTGACCGCCGAGGAGGGCTACGAGGAGGGCGAGTGGACCCTCACCTGCGCCCCCGCGGGCGGTGACCACCCCGACCCCGATGCGGCCTGCGCCGAGATCGAGGAGGCCGGGACCGAACCGTTCACCATGGACACCTCCGACATGATGTGCACGATGCAGATCGGCGGCCCCGAGGTGGTGCACGTCACCGGCCAGGTGGACGGCACCGAGATCGACACCGAGTTCAACAAGCGCAACGGCTGCGAGATCGACCGCTTCGAGCAGGTCCACTCGGTACTCAACCCCTAGGCCCTCCGCACCCCCAGGACGACCCCGTGGAGAGGGGCGGACCACCCGGTCCGCCCCTCTTCCTTGTGCGCGGGACGCCTCCCGTGCGCGGGACGGCCTACGTGTAGGGCGTGTCCCAGAAGGCGACCTCGTGGCGCATCCCCTCCAGGAAGTAGCGCTCCGCGCGCTCCGGGTCGGGTTCGGCCTCCTCCAGCATGCGCCCGTACTTCGCGGTCAGGTCGGTGAAACCGGGGTCGGCGTAGGTGTCCACCCAGCGCCGGTAGCGCGGGTCCTCCGGCCTGGATTCGGCCAGCTCGATCCCCAGCTGGTTGTAGCCCCACATGCAGGGGTAGACGGCGGCGAGCCCGTCCCGGTAGTCCGCCGCGGCGTCCAGGAGCCAGGCCGTGTAGGCCGCGCAGGCAGGGCCCTTGTCCTTGCTGGTGAGGTCGGCGCCGAAGTCCCCTGACAGGGAGCGGTGCAGCTCCAGTTCCTCGTTGAGGGTGCTGTGCGCGATCCCGACCAGCTCCGCCAGGTGCCCGTCCGGAGCCTGCCAGGCCAGCCGGGAGAAGGCGCGGGCGTAGTCCAGCAGGTAGAGGTGGTCCTGCTCCAGCCAGTACCGGAAGGCCCGCTCGTCGAGGTCGCCCCGGGCGATCCCGGCGACGGTCGGGTGTGCGAGCTGTTCGGCGACCAGCGGCCGCCCGATCTCATGAAGTCTCTCGATGATTCCCACGCCCGGAGTGTCC
This sequence comes from Nocardiopsis ganjiahuensis DSM 45031, assembly GCF_000341085.1. GTDB lineage: Bacteria > Actinomycetota > Actinomycetes > Streptosporangiales > Streptosporangiaceae > Nocardiopsis > Nocardiopsis ganjiahuensis. The sequence goes on from NZ_ANBA01000027.1 coordinate 95,126, forward strand.
CACCCGGGTGGTTTCGCCCCAAGCCCTGGCATCCACCGGCCCTCGGGGCTTCGAAACTTATCGAAGCGGCGACCGGCACGCGAGCGAAACTTTCGGTACCCGGTACCGATTTATCTCACCCCATCAGAACAGGGACTTCAGTCATCGGATGTGATTTCTGTCTCTGAACGGGTTGACCCTTCCAGTCACTCGGACGTACATTCGCGGCCAACATGTTTCGCGAAAATTTACGAAACTTTCGGAGCATTCGGGTGCGCCCGGACACCTCCCGAACCCACCCGAGGAAGGTCTTCCTTGACCCGACCCACCGGCCACACGGACACAGCGGACCAGACGGCAGCCGACCCCGGATGGCGGGACCCCTCGGCGCCCCCCGAGAGGCGTGTCGAGCTGCTCCTGGCCGCGATGACCCTGGAGGAGAAGGTCTCCCAGCTGCACGGGCTGTGGGTCAGCGCGAACACCTCCGGCGCACCGGTCGCCCCGCACCAGCACGACCTGGCGCAGGAACCCCCCGTATGGGACGAGGCCATCGACCGGGGCCTGGGCCAGCTCACGCGCCCCTTCGGCACGGTCCCGGTGGACCCCGCCGCGGGACGCACGTCCCTGGCCCGGAGCCAGCGGGAGATCATGGCGGCCAACCGGTTCGCGATCCCGGCCGTCGCCCACGAGGAGTGCCTCACCGGGTTCGCCGCCTGGACGGCCACCGTCTATCCCGTGCCCCTCGCCTGGGGCGCCAGCTTCGATCCCGTCCTCGTCGAGCGGATGGCCGCCCAGATCGGGCGGAGCATGCGTGACGTCGGTGTCCACCAGGGGCTCGCACCGGTGCTCGACGTCACCCGGGACCCCCGCTGGGGCCGGACCGAGGAGACCATCGGCGAGGACCCCCACCTGGTCGCCACCGTCGGCACCGCCTACGTACGCGGCCTCCAGTCCGCCGGGATCGTGGCCACCCTCAAACACTTCGCCGGGCACTCCGCCTCCCGGGCCGGCCGCAACCTCGCGCCCGTGTCCGTCGGCCCGCGGGAGTTCGCGGACGTCCTGCTCCCCCCGTTCGAGATGGCCGTGCGCGAGGGTGCGGCCGGGTCCGTCATGCACGCCTACAACGACAACGACGGGCTCCCCGCCGCTGCCGACCCCGGCCTGCTGACCCGACTGCTGCGGGACACGTGGGGTTTCGAGGGGACCGTCGTCGCCGACTACTTCGGGGTCTCCTTCCTGCACACCCTCCACAACGTGGCCGGGACCCCCGCCCAGGCCGGGGCGCTGGCCCTCGACGCGGGCGTGGACGTCGAGCTCCCGACCGTGGCCTGCTACGGAGACCGGCTCGTCGAGGAGGTCCGGGCCGGCCGGGTCCCCGAGGAGACGGTCGACCGGGCCGCGCGGCGCGTCCTGCGGCAGAAGTGCGCGCTCGGGATGCTCGACCCCGGCTGGTCCCCGGAAGGGCCGCCGGCCGCAGGCACAGCGGAACCGGCCGCAGGAGCCGCGGCGGGCAACGGCCGGCCGGGCGGCGAGGAGGGTCTCGACCTGGACCCGGACGAACACCGGGCCCTCGCCCGACGCCTGGCCGAGGAGTCCGTGGTCCTCCTGGAGAACCCCGACGGGCTGCTCCCCCTCACCGGCACCGGGAGCGTGGCCGTGGTCGGACCGCTCGCGCACACCGCCGACGCCATGCTCGGCTGCTACTCGTTCCCCGCCCACGTCGGGCGCCACCACCCCGGAGTGGCCAGGGGCGTCGAGATCCCCACCCTCCTGGAATCCCTGGTCGGGGAGCTGCCGCGGGCGCGGATCGAACACGCCGAGGGCTGTTCCGTCGACGGCGAGGACACCGACGGGTTCGCCGAGGCCCTGGCCTCGGCCCGCTCGGCCGAGGTGTGCGTGGCGGTCCTCGGAGACCGCTCCGACCTCTTCGGCCGGGGTACCACCGGCGAGGGCTGCGACGCCACCGACCTCACCCTTCCAGGCGTCCAACAGGAGTTCCTGGAGGCGCTCGCGGAGACCGGCACCCCCGTGGTCGCCGTGCTCCTCACCGGGCGCCCGTACGCCCTGGGCGCGGTGGCCGACCGGCTGGCCGCGACGGTCCAGGCCTTCTTTCCCGGGGAGGAGGGCGGGCCCGCCGTGGCCGGTGTGCTCTCCGGCCGGGTGAACCCCAGCGGGCGCCTGCCCGTGTCGGTCCCCCGCACGCCCGGCGGCCAGCCGTCCTCCTACCTGGGCCCGCCCCTGGCCCACCGCAGCCAGGTCAGCTCGGTCGACCCGACCGCGCGGCACCCGTTCGGCCACGGCCTGTCCTACACCCGCTTCGAGTGCTCGGACCCACGGGTCGACGGTGCTTCCCCGCGACCGGACCGGCCGACCGAAGTGGACACCGACGGGTCCGTGACGGTCGGGTGCACCGTCCGCAACTCCGGTGCCGTGGCGGGCACCGAGGTCGTCCAGCTCTACCTGTCCGATCCGGTGGCCCGGGTGGCGCAGCCGGTCCGCCGGCTCGTCGGCTACGCCCGGGTCCCCCTCGCCCCCGGTGAGGCGCGCTCGGTCGGCTTCACCGTCCACGCGGACCTGGCCTCCTACACCGGGCCCGCGGGCCGGCGGATCGTCGAACCGGGCGAGCTCCGCCTCACCCTGGCCGCCTCCAGCGGAGACGCCGGGCTGCCCGTCACCGTGTGCCTCACCGGCGACGTTCGCACCGTGGACCACACCCGCAGGCTCACCTGCGACATCCGGCTCGATCAGGCCCCCGCCCCGTCCCCCGAGGAGGTCCCCCCGTCATGAACCCCCCGTCAGCGGAGTCCGCTCCCGCCCCCGAAACGGCGCCCCTTCGCGTCGCGATCGTCGGCACCGGGAACATCGCCCGGTTCCACGCCCAGGCGCTGCTCGCCGAACCCGAACGCGCCGTGCTCGTCGCGGCCGTCGACGTCGACCCGGACGCGCTGGACGCCTTCCGGGTCCGGCACTCGATACCGCGCGGCTACGCCGGCCTCGAGTCGATGCTCACCGCGGAGCGGCCGGACCTGGTCCACGTGTGCACCCCGCCCGGACTTCACCGCGCCCAGGTGGAGGCCTGCCTCGGCGCCGGAGCGTCGGTCCTGGTGGAGAAACCCCCGGCGCTGAGCCTGGCCGAGGCGGAGAAGATGGCCGCCGCCGAGGGCGGGGACCGCGGCCCGTGGATGGCGACGGTCTTCCAGCACCGCTTCGGTTCGGGTGCGCTCAGGGTGCGGGCGCTCATGGACTCGGGGGCCCTGGGGCGTCCCCTGGTGGCCACCTGCCACACCACCTGGTTCCGGCCCCAGGACTACTTCGACCTCCCGTGGCGGGGACGGTGGAAGACCGAGGGCGGCGGGCCGACCCTGGGCCACGGCATCCACCAGACGGACCTCCTCCTCGCGCTGCTGGGGGAGTGGACGGAGGTGTCGGCCGTCGTGCGCCGCCAGGCCCGCGACATCGAGACCGAGGACGTGTCCGTCGCCCGGGTCGACTTCGCCAACGGCGCGGTCGCGAGTGTCGTCACCAGCCTGCTCTCCCCGCAGGAGGAGAGCCGGATCCGGATCGACTTCGAGCGCGCGACGGTCGAGCTGACCCACCTGTACGGCTACGGGGACGACGACTGGCGCCTCACCCCGGCTCCGGGGTTCGAGGACGAGGTCACCGCGGCCTGGGAGGCGGGGGAGCACGGAGTCTCCAGCGGCCACCACGCACAGGTCGTCCAGGTCCTGGACGCGGTCCGCGCGGGCACCCCGCCCCCGGTGACCTCGCAGGACGCCCTGAGTTCCCTGCGGCTGGTCGCGGCCGTGTACGCCTCCTCCTTCGAGGGGCGCCCGGTCGCCCCCGCCGACCTGGGGCCCGGCTCCCCGTTCCACGACCGCATGAACGGGGGCCGTTCGCTGTGAGCGCCCGTGCGGGGGCCGCCGCGGAAGGGGGCCCGGTGTGCGCGACTACGTGATCCGCCGCTGCCTGTACATGGTCCCGACCCTGTTCGCCATCTCCGTGGTCGCGTTCCTGGTCATCCAGCTGCCCCCGGGCAACTTCCTGACCACCTACATCGCGCAGCTGTCCGCACAGGGGCAGGGCGTGGACGGCGCACAGATCCGCGCGCTGGAGGAGCGGTACGGGCTCAACGACCCGGTCGTCGTCCAGTACTGGAAGTGGATCTCCGGGATCGTCACCAGGGGCGACTTCGGGCAGTCCTTCCAGTTCCGGCGCGACGTCTCCGAACTGATCTGGAACCGGATCGGCCTCACCCTGATCCTGGCGCTCAGCACGCTCCTGCTGAGCTGGGCGATCGCCTTCCCCATCGGCGTGTACTCGGCGGTGCGCCAGTACTCGGTGGGCGACTACGTCGTCACGTTCATCGGCTTCGTCGGTCTGGCCACCCCGAACTTCATGCTCGCGCTGCTGTTCGCCTGGGTGTCGTTCCGCTACTTCGGGCAGAGCGTCGGCGGCGTCTTCTCCCCGGAGTACGCCGACGCCGCGTGGAACCTCGGCAAGCTCCTGGACGCGATGTCCAACCTGTGGGTGCCGGTGGTGATCATCGCCACCGCGGGCACGGCGGCCCTGGTCCGGGTGCTGCGCGCCAACCTGCTCGACGAGCTGCGCAAGCCCTACGTGACCACCGCACGGGCCAAGGGGCTGCCGGAGTGGCGGCTCATCCTCAAGTACCCGGTGCGCATGTCCCTGAGCCCGTTCATCAGCACCATCGGGTGGATCCTGCCCACGCTGATCGGCGGGGAGGTGCTGGTCTCCATCGTCCTGAGCCTGGAGACGACCGGCCCGCTCCTGGTGGAGGCGCTGCGCAACCAGGACATGTACCTGGCCGGGAGCTTCATCCTCGTCCTCGGTGTGCTGACCGTCGTCGGCACGCTCCTGTCCGATCTGCTGCTGGCCTGGTGGGACCCGCGGATCCGGCACCAACACGTCGAGAGGGTCTGACCCATGGTGCGCACCCCCAACCTCCCGCCGCCGGCCCCGACCGGGACCGGGGCCGATCCGGGGAGGGCCCCCGGCGACGTCCCCCAGCGGGTCCTCGTCCGGCGGCGCTTCCTCCGCAACAAGCTGGCCGTGATCGGTGCGCTGGTGCTGTGCGGGTTCGTCCTGGTGTCGGTCTTCTCCGAGTTCGTGGCGCCGAGCACCCCGCACGCCTACGACGCCTCACGCACCCACGCCCCGCCCCAGCGGCTGCACTTCGCGGACACCGACGACGGCTTCGAGCTCGGGATGTACGTCCACGGCTTCGAGGTCGAACGCGACCCGGAGACCTTCGCCAACAACTACACCGTGGACGAGTCCACCAAGATCCCCGTGGGGTTCTTCGTCCAGGGGCAGCCCTACGAGATGTGGGGGCTCGTCCCCATGGACCGGCACCTGATCGGCGCCAAGGACCCCGCACAGGAGGTGTACTTCCTCGGTGCCGACCGCAACGGCCGCGACATGGCCTCGCGCATCGTCTACGGCACCCGGGTGTCGATGTCGATCGGGTTGGCCGGTGTCGCGATGTCGTTCGTGCTCGGTCTGGTCCTCGGCGGGATCTCCGGATACTTCGGGGGCCGGATCGACAACCTCATCCAGCGGGTCATCGAGTTCCTGATGTCCGTCCCCACGATCCCCCTGTGGATGGGCCTGTCCGCGGCCGTCCCCCGGGAGTGGGGCGCGATCCAGACCTACCTGGCGATCACCGTGATCCTCTCGCTCATCGGCTGGACCGACCTGGCGCGCGTGGTGCGCGGCCGGTTCCTGTCCTTACGGCAGGAGGACTTCGTGACGGCGGCCAGGCTGGACGGCTGCCGCAGCGGGCGGATCATCGGCCGGCACATGCTGCCGTCCTTCACCAGCCACATCATCGCCTCGCTCACGCTGGCCGTGCCGTTCATGATCCTCGCCGAGACCTCGTTGTCCTTCCTCGGCCTGGGACTGCAGGCGCCCGTCGTGAGCTGGGGCGTGCTCCTCCAGGAGGCGCAGAACATCCACTCGATCTCGGGCGCCCCCTGGGTGCTGCTGCCCGGGGCCGCGGTGACGGTGGCGGTCCTGGCACTCAACTTCGTCGGCGACGGTGTCCGCGACGCCGCCGACCCGTACAGGTAGGGAGGCCGACGATGACCGAACACACCGACACGGCCGAAGAGACCGTGCTGGACATCCGCGGCCTGCGCACGCACTTCCTGACCGATGACTCGGTGATCCGCGCCGTCGACGGTGTCGACCTGCGCGTCCACCGGGGGCGCACCCTGTGCGTGGTCGGGGAGAGCGGGTGCGGGAAGAGCGCCATGGCGCGCTCGGTCCTCCAGTTGGTGGAGCCGCCCGGCCGGGTGGTGGACGGGCACGTGTTCCTGCGGCCCGACGGCGCGGGGGAGCCGGTGGACCTGGCCGCCCTCGGACCCACGAGCCGCGAGATCAGAGCGGTCCGCGGCAACGACGTGGCCATGGTGTTCCAGGAGCCGATGTCGTCGCTGTCCCTGGTGCACACGGTCGGCAACCAGATCGGCGAGGCACTGCGCGTGCACACCGGGCTCTCCCGCAAACAGGCGCGCGCACGCTCGGTCGAGCTGCTGGAACGGGTCCGGGTGCCCGGCGCGGAACGCGTCGTGGACTCCTACCCCTTCCAGCTGTCCGGCGGCATGCGGCAGCGGGTCATGATCGCGATGGCGCTCGCCTGCGGCCCGCGCGTGCTCATCGCCGACGAACCGACCACCGCCCTGGACGTGACCACACAGGCGCAGATCCTCGACCTGTTCGCGGACCTGCGGCGCGACAGCGGCATGGGGGTCATGTTCATCACCCACGACATGGGGGTGGTCGCCGAGATCGCCGACGAGGTCGCCGTGATGTACCTCGGGACCGTGGTCGAGCAGGGTCCGGTCGACGCGATCTTCCACGACCCCCAGCACCCCTACACGCGCGCCCTGCTGGAGGCGGTCCCCCGGTTCGGAGCCGCGCGGAAGGGCCGCCTGCCCACCATCCGGGGCAGCATCCCCGACCCGGGCGACCAGCCCTCCGGATGCGTGTTCCGCACCCGGTGCCCCGAGGCCGTCGAGGGCCTGTGCGACACCACCGTCCCGCCGGTCACCGTCCCCGGCCCGGGCCGGCGGATCCGCTGTCTGCTCCGGGAGGGCCCCACCGCACCGGCCGACAGCGAGGAGACCGTCGATGCCGACTGACACACCCGAAACCGTCCTGAGCGTGCGCGGGCTGGAGGTCGCCTACCCGGTACGGGGCCGCAGGTCGCGGCGCGAGGCCCGCTACGTGCGCGCCGTGACCGGAGTGGACCTCGACATCAGCGCCGGGGAGACCCTCGGCCTGGTGGGGGAGTCCGGCTGCGGGAAGACCACGCTCGGTTCGAGCGTCATGCGGGTCCGCCCCGAGGCCACCGGCACCATCAGCTACCGCGACGGGCAGGGCCGCCTCCTGGACGCCCTGTCCCTGCCGCGCGAGGACGAGCCGGTCTACCAGCGCGAGGTGCGCATGGTCTTCCAGGACCCGCACTCCTCCCTGAACCCGCGCATGACCCTGCGCGACATCGTCGGCGAACCGCTGCGCATGCTCACCGACCTGCGGGGGGAGGAGCTGGAGGCGCGGGTGCGCGACGTCATGGAGCGCGTCGGACTGCACCCCAACCACCTGCGCCGGTACCCGCACGCCTTCTCCGGCGGCCAGCGCCAGCGCGTGAGCATCGCCCGGGCGCTCGTCCCCGGGCCCCGCCTGGTCGTGGCCGACGAGGCGGTCAGCGCCCTGGACACGTCGGTCCGGTCCCAGATCCTCAACCTGATGCAGGACCTCCAGGACGAGATGGGCCTGACCTACCTGTTCATCTCGCACGACCTGTCCGTGGTCGAGCACGTCTGCGACCGCGTCGCGGTCATGTACCTGGGCCGGATCGTGGAGGTCGCACCCACCCGGCAGATCTTCGAGGCGCCCCGGCACCCCTACACCGAGGCGCTCATCTCGGCCCTGCCGGTCCCCGACCCCCGGCTGCGCGGGAAGCGCGAGCGCATCCGCCTCACCGGAGAGGTCCCGGACCCCTCCCGGCCGCCCTCGGGCTGCCCCTTCCACCCCCGGTGCCGCTACGCCACCGAGCTGTGCGCCACCGAGGTACCCGTCCCGCGCCCCATGGGCCAGGGACGCGAAGTCGCCTGTCACCACGCCGACGACCTCGACCTGGCCGGGATCACCGGCCCCAGCGATCCCCCGCCCGGCCTGACCCGGGCAACCACCGCACTGAGGCAGGAGTAGGCAATGAGACCACACCGGAGACTCCTGGGAGTCACCGCCGGAGCAGCGGCGGTCGTGATGGCCACCGGATGCTCGTTCTTCTCGTTCGACCCCGACACCGAGAGCGCCGACCAGGCCGAGGGGGTCGGCGAGGCGCCCGTGCTCGCCGCCCTCGTCGACAGCGGCGACCTCCCACCGCTCGAGGAGAGGCTGCCCGACGAACCCCTCGTCGTGGAGCCGCACGAGGAGATCGGCCGGTACGGGGGCGAGTGGAACACCGCGATCCTCGGCGTGCACGACTGGCCCTGGCTCGGCCGGACCGTCGGGTACGAGAACTTCGTCCGATGGGACCCCGGGTGGGAGGAGGCCGTGCCCAACCTCGCCACCGAGTGGGAGTACAACGACGACTCCACTGAGATCACCATCACCCTCCGCGAGGGCGTCCGCTGGTCCGACGGCGAGCCTTTCACCTCGGACGACGTCCTGTTCGCGCTGAACGACATCTTCAACAACCACGACGTCAGCCCCATGGCGGCCTCGAACCCCGGAGTCGGGGAGAAGGTCGACGACCACACCCTCACGATCACGTTCGACGAGGGCAACGCCCTGTGGATCGAGAACGACTTCATCCTCTACCAGCTGCTGGAGAAGCCCAAGCACTACCTGGAGCAGTTCCACATCGAGTACAACCCCGACGCCGACGAGCTCGCCGAGGAGGAGGGGTACACCGACTGGATCGAGATGCTCGACGACAAGGCGGGCGTGCTGAACTCCGCCCAGTACTGGCAGAACCCCGACATGCCCACCCTGCGCGCCTGGCGGGTGGTGGAGCCGCTGGCCGACTCCGGGCGGATGGTCCTGGAGCGCAACCCCTACTACTGGAAGGTCGACACCGAGGGCAACCAGCTGCCCTACATCGACCGGGTCAACTTCGACATCCTCCAGGACGAGGAGGTCATGCTGGTCCGCGCCCTCAACGGCGAGTTCCACATGCACTCCCGCCACTTCAACACCCTGGCCAACCGGCCCACGCTGGCCGAGAACCGCGAGTCCGGCGGCTACGACTTCTTCGAGCTGGTGCCCGGCGAGATGAACACCGCGATGATCTCCCTCAACCTCACCCACGAGGACGAGGGGCTGCGGGAGATCTTCAACGACAAGGACTTCAGGATCGCCCTGTCGCACGCCATCAACCGCCAGGACATCATCGACGTCGTCTACCAGGAACAGGGCGAGCCCTGGCAGGGCGCCCCGCGCGAGGACACCCCCTTCTTCAGCGAGGAGCTCGCCAAGCAGTACACCGAGTACGACGTCGACCTCGCCAACGAGATCCTCGACGAAGCGGGCTACGAGGTCGAGAACGGCGTCCGGGTCAGCCCCGGCGGCACCCCCGTCCGCTTCAGCCTGTCCGTGCCCACGGACTTCCGCCCCGACATCGTCGACTCCATGGAGATGGTCGTGGGCTTCTGGGGCGACCTGGACATCGACGTGGACCTCAACACCGAGGACCGCGCCCTGTGGCAGAGCAACCGCGAGGACAACAACCACGACGCGAACGTGTGGTCCGGTGACGCCGGTCTGATGGACGCCGTCCACGACCCCCGCTGGTACGGCCCGTTCCACGACGGCGAGTCCAACTTCGCCATCCCGTGGGCCAAGTGGTACGTCTCCGACGGCGAGGACAGCCGTTCCGTCGAGCCGCCCCAGGACGTGCGGGAGCACATGGAGATGTACGACGCGGTCGAGGCCGAGGCCGACCCCGAGCTCCGTCTCGAACTCATGGAGGAGCTGCTGGCCGTCTCCCAGGAGCAGTTCTACGCGATGGGCATCAGCCTCAGCCCGACCGGCTACGGGATCGTCGCCGACGACTTCCGCAACGTGCCGGACTCCATGCCGTCCTCCTCGGTCTACAACGACCCCGGACCCACCAACCCCGAGCAGTACTTCATCGAGCAGTGAGGTGAACGTGGAACCCCGTCCCCGAGGTCTGTCCCTCGTCCACGAACAGGACCGCTCCCTGCGGCTGAGCCACGACGACCAGGAGCTGCTGCGCTACGTCTACCGGCCCTGGGACGCCCAGCTGGAGTCGCCCCGCCCCTACTTCCACCCCCTGCGCACCCTCTCGGGGGCCACGGTCAGCCTGTACCGACCGCACGACCACGTCTGGCACAAGGGAATCGCCTGGTCCCTGCCCAACGTCGGCCCGGCCAACTTCTGGGGCGGGCCCACCTACCTCCGCGACGGCGGCTACCAACAGCTCGACAACAACGGCTCCACCGACCACCTGGAGTTCGAGGAGGTCACCGTCACCCCGGAGCGGGCCACCGTCACCGAACTCCTCGAATGGGTCACCCAGCAGGGCGAGACCTGGTTCTCGGAGCGCCGCTCCTTCACCGCCACCGTCTCCCCGGACTCCTGGACCCTGGTCTTCGAGACGTCCTTCACCAACCGCACCGACACCACGATCCGGTTCGGCAGCCCCACCACCGAGGGCAGGCCGAACGCCGGCTACGGCGGCCTCTTCTGGCGCGGTCCGCGCTCCTTCACCAACGGCAGGGCCCGCAACGAGCACCGCGAAGGGGGCGACGACCTGATGGGCGAGCGCTCCCCCTGGCTGGCGTTCACCGGACAGCACGACGGCAGCGACCACACGTCCACCCTGGTGTTCGTCGACTGCCCGACCAACCCCGGCCACCCGACCCGGTGGTTCGTCCGCAACGGCATGTACGCCTGTGTCAGCCCGGCCCCGTTCTTCGACGAGGAAGTGGACGCCGCCCCCGGCCAGACCCTCGCCTACCGCTACGCGGTGGTGATCGCCGACGGCGACCCCGACCCCAAGCCCCTGGCCGACGTGGGCCTTCGGGACCTGACACGCGGGCGGCAGGGGGATTGACCGCTTCCGGCCCCGGACGGCGGGTTGCCCGGAAGCTAACGATCCAAGATCGTTGATCACGCCTCACCCGGATTAAGACCAACCCGAAATCCCCCCAGGAGCCACCCCATGTCCACGCCCCGAGTCGCCATGGGGTGGCCCCCACAACAAAAGACAACGCGCTGCCACCATTCAAAAGCAGAAAGTAGCGGCCGTTCTCAGAGGAAGGGCCCGAAAGCCGGTTCGGACCCCGAAGAACCAACCGCGGAACCCGATCACGCCCCGAAGGCAAAAAGCAGTGCCCGACCCCAGCCGGGGAGCAAAAAGACCAGCTCAGCCACCGGGACGACAACCGCGGTGCCCAACCCCGGCCGGGAAGCGAAAAGCAGCACCCGAACCCGGTGGGAGAGCGAAGAACCCAGGTCAGCCGCGCCCGGGGAGCCGGCCGCGGTACCCAACCCCGACCCGGAGGCGAAAAGCAGCGCCCAACCCCAGCAGGGGAGCCGAAAGACCAGGTCAGCCACGGTCGTGCCGCGAAGCGCGACGGCCGGAGGCCGAGCGGCACACCGGGGGGTTGGGGGTCGTCCCCCAAGGGCACGACGAAGACGACCCTGGGAACAAGCGCTAGCTTGCTACCAGGGTCGTCTGGAGTCGAGTGGGCGAGGAGGGATTTGAACCCTCACATCCTTTCGGACACACGGACCTGAACCGTGCGCGTCTACCGTTCCGCCACCCGCCCGAGTGACATGCATTCAGTTGTGTTGCCAGGTGATCCGGGCTTTTGCCTGTTCCCCCTGGCGACATGAATAAGGCTAGCACGGCTTGGAGGCGGGTTGCACACCGTTTGCGGCGGGCCCGGATCGGGGCTCGGAGAGGGCCCTCACAGGGGTGCGCCTGAAACCAGGGGCACCCCGGCCCGGTTACGATCGTCTACACATACGGAGTGGAGTACAAAGGGAGGTACCTCGTGGGAGTGCTCCAACGCTTCGAGCGCAGGCTCGAGGGCATGATCGAAGGCACCTTCGCGATGGCCTTCAAGTCTGAGCTCCAGCCGGTCGAGGTCGCGAGCGCGGTCCAGCGGGAAATGGACGAGCGGGCAGCGATCGTGGCCCAGGGACGCACACTGGTCCCGAACGACTTCATCGTCGAGCTCTCAGCCAGTGACAAGGAGCGCCTGGAGGTCTACGCCGACAGCCTCGGACAGGAGCTGTCCAAGCTGGCTCGCGACTACGCGACCGAGCAGGGCTATTCCTTCGTCGGTCCGGTGCGGGTCCAGTTCAGGTCGGACGACGGCCTCAAGACGGGCCGCTTCCGAATCCGTTCCGGTGTCGTGCGCGGGACCATGGTGAAGGACGGCGAGGTCCGTCAGCCGGTCGGTGATCCGGGTCCGGGCGCAGGACAGCGCCAGACCGGCCGTCCTCGTCTGCTCATCTCGCCCGGCGGTGCGACCGCTGAAGGCAACATCGCAAGCCAGGGCATGCAGCAGTCCTTCGAACTGACCACACCGGTCACCTTGTTGGGCCGCGGCACCGACTGCGACCTGCGCCTGGTCGACAACGGCGTCTCCCGTCACCACGTGGAGATCCGGGTCGACGGCGAAGAGGTCATCCTGGAGGACAAGGGATCCACGAACGGAACCTTCGTCAACGGACAGCAGGTCAGGCAGGCCAGGCTGGTGGACGGCACCCGGATCAGTCTGGGTCGTACCACCATGACCTTCCGCCGGGACTGATCACCCGACCCCGACCAGTCGGACGATCCGGACCAACCGGACCGCAACCAACCGCCCCAAACCGGCGTCTGAGAGGTCGAAGTCCGGGTCAGGACCGATAAGGACCTGTGTCGGATATCCGGCCGGGAGGGTAGTCTCCGCGAAGACCTGACCGATCGGGCAGAATGGCCGCGGCCGGCTGGGCCGCGGATCAGCGACCTAGACTCACCGACTCGAAGGTGGGGCAGACACGGTGGCGGCGCCGATGACCGCCACCCCGGCCGAAGCACGACAGGGGCTGAAGAGCAGTTCGATGTCCAACTTGACCCTCATATTGATCAAGATCGCGTACCTCGCGGTGCTTTGGCTGTTCGTCCTCATGGCGGTCGGCGTCATCCGCACGGACCTCTTCGGCCAGTCGAAGAAGAAGGCCAAGAAGAAACCCCGCCCTGCGGCGCGTCCGCCCCAGCGCCGGGCGCCGTCGTCGTCACAGGAGCGACCGCAGCGTCCGCGCCGCAACGAGCCCACGGTCCTGGCCGTGACCCAGGGGTCTCTCTCCGGCACCACGGTCAACCTGGCCTCACAGCCCATCCTCATCGGGCGCGCCCCGGACTCGACCCTGGTCATCACCGATGACTACGCGTCGGGCCGCCACGCGCGTGTCTACTCCGAAAACGGCCGCTGGTTCGTCGAGGACCTGAACTCCACCAACGGCACCTACCTCGGCCAGCAGAAGCTGAACCGCCCCCAGCCCATCACGGTGGGTCAGCCCATCCGTATCGGCAAAACCGTCCTGGAACTGCGCAAATGACAATCGCTCTCCGATACGCGGCGTACTCCGACGTAGGATGCCTCCGCGAAGGCAACGAAGACTCCGGCTACGCCGGCCAACACCTCCTCGCGGTAGCCGACGGCATGGGCGGTTACGCGGGCGGTGAGGTGGCCAGCTCCATCGCCATCTCGTCCATCCGCCAGCTCGACACCCGGGACGACCCCCGGGCCGAGGAGATGGCCGAGGTCCTCCAGCGGGCCGTCGAGCACGCCAACGAGTCCCTCGCCATCCGCATCCGGCAGGAACCCCAGCTCGAGAACATGGGCACCACCCTGACCGCCATGCTGTGGTCGGGCTCCCAGGTCGCGCTGATCCACATCGGCGACTCGCGCGCCTACCTGCTGCGCGGTCCGCGCTTCGAGCAGATCACCCACGACCACACCCTGGTGCAGACCCTCGTCGACGAGGGCAAGATCACCGAGGAGGAGGTCGCCACCCACCCGCAGCGGTCCCTGATCCTGCGCGCGCTGGACGGCAAGACCCCGGTCGACCCGGACATCTCCATCAGCAAGGCGAAGGTCGGCGACCGCTACCTGCTCTGCTCGGACGGGCTGTCCGGTGTGGTCAGCAAGAAGACCATCCACGAGACGCTCGCCACCGAGAGCGACCCCCGGGCGGCCGCGAAGAAGCTCATCGAGCTGGCCATCCGCGGTGGCGGACCGGACAACATCACCGCGGTCGTCGCGGACGTCATCGAGACGGACACCGACCGCGAGGGGCCGACGCCCGCCTCCCAGACGGTCGGTGCCGCGGACCAGCGCGACGAATCGACGGGGCCCAACGAGAGCAGCCCCGCCAGACGGGCGCAGGAGCTGCGCGGCACCGGCGGCGACACCGCCGAGATGGACCCGGTCCAGGCGGAGATCCCGGGCCGACAGGACCACCCGGGCCACGACGGGAACCCCGCCTACGGCGCCCCCCACGAGGAGCCGTACAACACCCACGACGACTACGACGCGCCGACCGCGCGCGGACAGGCCTCCGAGCCGGAGTACCGCACGCGCAGCTGGTGGCCGATCATCCTGGTCTTCCTCGTGGTGGTGGCCCTGGTCGCGGGCGGTGGCTACTACTTCGGCCGCCAGTACGTGGACAGCCAGTACTACGTGGGTATCTCCCCGGACGGCCGGACCGTCAGCATCTACCAGGGCATCGACACCGACATCGCCGGCTTCAGCCTGTCCGAGGAGGTCGAGGGCACCGAGATCCAGGTGGACTCGCTCACCCCGACCGACCGCGAGGCGATCCAGAACACCTGGACGGCGGACGACCTGGCCGACGCCAAGAGCATTGTCAGCGACCTCGAGGCGGACTCGGGCGACAGCGCCGACCAGGAGACCGAGACCGAGGAATCGGGGTGACCCTGTGAGCACCACCGCCCCTGAGGCACCCACAGCGCTACCCCCGATCCAACGCCGCAACGCGGAGCTGGTCCTCATCGGGATCACGATCGTCATCACCATGAGCGCGATGGCGGTCTCAGGGCTCAACCTCAACGGCTCCATCCCCGGAGCCATGTGGGGTTACGGTCTGATCTTCGGTGCGCTGGCGCTCGCCACGCACGTCGCGCTTCGCTTCATCGCCCCCTACGCCGACCCGCTGATCCTGCCCTGCGCGCTGTTCCTGAACGGCATCGGCGTCGCGATGATCTGGCGTCTGGACGCCGCCGACTCCGGGGACATCGAGCACGCCGGTGTGGGCATGCAGCTGATCTGGACCGCGGTCGGCATGGTCATGTGCATCGCCCTGCTGTTCTTCCTGAAGGAACCGCGGGTCCTCCAGCGCTACACCTACATCAGCGCTCTGGCGGCGCTCATCCTCATCGCGCTGCCGATGGTCCCCGGCCTGGGTGTCTCCGAGTTCGGCGCCCGCCGCTGGATCGGTATCGCCGGCCGCACCCTCCAGCCCTCCGAGTTCGCGAAGATCGCCCTGGTGATCTTCCTGGCGTCCTATCTGGTCACCAAACGGCAGGTGCTCTCACTCGCGGCCAGGCAGATCAAGATCGGCCGGTTCAAGGTCATGGACCTGCCGCGCGCCCGCGACTTCATGCCGATGGTCGTCGGCTGGGTCGCCGCGATCGGCCTTCTGGTCATCACCAAGGACCTCGGCACGTCGCTGCTGCTCTTCGGCACCTTCCTGGCGATGCTGTACGTCGCCACGCAGCGCTCCTCCTGGGTGATCATCGGCGTCAGCGTGTTCTTGGGGGCGGCGGCGCTCGCCTTCCAGATCTTCTGGCACTTCCGACAGCGCGTCGACATCTGGTTCTACGCCTTCGACCCGGAGGTCTACGGTCGGCTGGGCGGCAGCGAACAGCTGGTCAAGGGCCAGATCGGCATGGCCTACGGAGGTGTGTTCGGTACCGGCATGGGCGGTGGTCAGGCACACCGCATCTTCGCCGCGGACAGCGACTTCATCCTCGCCTCCCTGGGCGAGGACCTCGGCCTGACCGGGCTCATGGCGATCCTGCTCGTCATCTTCCTCCTGGTGCAACGGGGCATGCGCATCGCGCTGGCCTCGCGTGAGCTGTTCGTCAAGATGCTGGCGAGCGGCCTGGCCTTCGTCATGTGCTTCCAGGTGTTCGTGGTGCTCGGCGGTCTGACCCGCATCATCCCGCTGACCGGTATGACCACACCCTTCCTGGCCGCGGGCGGTTCAGCCCTGATGTCCAGCTGGCTGATGATCGGCCTGTTGCTCCGGATGAGCGACAACGCGCGGCGTCCCGCCCCGCAGGCCATCCAGGACGAGGGGGCCACGCAGGTGATCCGACGATGAACACTCCCATCCGACGCCTCAGCGTCTTCGCGATGCTCCTCTTCGGCGCCCTGATGCTCCAGCTGACCTGGATCCAGGGGTTCCAGGCGGAGGCGATCCGCGAGGACCCGCTGAACTCGCGCCAGTACACCGAGCGCCTCACCGAGCAGCGGGGGCCGATCGTCATCGGCGACGAGAACGTCGCCTTCTCCACGGACATCTCCGAGGAGGACGAACCGGCGCGCTTCCAGCGGGAGTACGCGGGCGGCACCATGTACACGCCGGTCGTGGGCTCCTTCCGCAGCTACGGCGCCTCGGGGATCGAGTACACCGAGAACGCGCTGTTGGACGGCAGCGACGACCGGCTGGCCGTACGCAACTTCCGCGACATGATCACGGGCCGCGAGCCCGAGGGCGCACGCGTCGAGCTGACCATCGACCCCGCGGTCCAGGAGGCCGGGTTCAAGGGGTTCGAGCAGCTCGGGATGAACGGTGCCGCGGTCGCCATCGAGCCCGACACCGGGGCGATCCTCGGTTCGGTCTCGTACCCGTCCTACGACGCCAACGACGTCGTGAGCATCACCGACATCACCGAGGCCGGCGAGAACTACGTCGCCCTCGAGAACCAGGAGGACCAGCCGCTGCTGAACCGGGCGCTGCGCGAGCGCTACGCGCCGGGTTCGACGTTCAAGATCGTGACCGCGGCCGCGGCCATCGAGCACCTGGACGCGGGCCCGGACAGCACCCAGGACGCTCCGGACAACCTGTCGTTCAACAGCGGTCCGAACCTGCCCAACGCGACCCCGGGCGGCACCTGCAACGGCGGCAGCCCGGACACTCTGGCGCACTCGATCCAGATCTCCTGCAACACCTCGTTCGCCAACTGGGCGATCGAGATGGGCGGTGAGGCCCTGTCCGAGCAGGCGACGGCCTTCGGGTTCAACCCGGAGGAGGGCGAGGAGTTCAACGTCCCGCTGAACGTGATCCCGAGCCTGGCCCCGGTGGAGAGCGAGGACAGCATCCTCGGCCGCGCCGGCATCGGCCAGTCCAACGTCGAGTCGACGCCGCTCCAGATGGCCATGGTCGCCGCCGGTGTGGCCAACTCCGGTGAGGTCATGCACCCGTACCTGGTCGACTCGGTCCGTGACGCGGACCGCTCGGTGGTCACCCAGACCAGCCCCGAGGTGTACAGCCAGGCCACGAGCGCCAGTACCGCGTCTATGCTCAAGGACATGATGGTGCTGGTGACCGGCCCCGACGGGTCCGGTCCCAACGCCGCCATCCCGGGCGTTGACGTCGCCGGCAAGACCGGTACCGCCGAGACCGGCGGTGAGCTCGGAACCCACAACTGGTTCATCGGTTTCGCACCCGCCGACGACCCGGAGATCGCGGTCGCGGTGGTGATCGAGCACGGTGGCGGCAGCGGTGGTTCCCTGGCCGCGCCGATCGCCCGCCAGATGATGGAGGCAGTGGTCCTGTAGTGAGCGCCTACGAGCCGTCTTCCCAGAGCGGCCCCGGTGGACTGACCGGGGCCGTTCTGAGCAACCGTTACCGCCTGGAGGAGCAGATCGGCTCCGGGGGGATGGGCACCGTGTGGCGGGCGACCGACACACTGCTCAACCGATCCGTCGCGGTGAAGCTGCTCCACCCGGCCCAGATGGCCGAACCGACGGCACGAGAGCGTTTCCGGACGGAGGGCAGAATCACCGCCGGTCTGTCCCACCCGGGTATCGCCCAGGTCTACGACTACGGCGAGGAGGAGGGCCGCGCGTACCTGATCATGGAGCTGGTGGTCAGCGAACCCCTCTCCCAGGTACTGCGCGAGCAGGGCCGCCTCAGCGCCGACCGGACCCTCGACTTCGTGTGCCAGGCGGCCAAGGCGCTCGCCGCGGCGCACGCCCGCGGTGTGGTCCACCGCGACATCAAGCCCGGCAACCTGCTGGTGACCGAGGACGGCCAGCTCAAGCTGACCGACTTCGGCATCGCGCGGGGGGACACGTCGGTCACCCTGACGCAGACCGGCATGGTCATGGGCACCGCCCAGTACATCTCGCCCGAACAGGCGTCGGGCCGGCCCGCGAGCGGGGCCTCCGACCTCTACGCGCTCGGTGTGGTGGCCTACGAGTGCCTGGCCGGGACGCCGCCCTTCACCGGTGACAGCCCCGTGGCCCTGGCGCTCGCGCACACGCGTGACGATCCGCCCGAGCTCCCCGAGCACGTCCCCGCCGAGATCGACAACCTGGTCTTCTCGCTGTTGCAGAAGAACCCGGAGGACCGCCCGTCCTCGGCCGGCGAGGTCGCCCACCTGGCGGCGGTCATCCGCTCCAACGCGGGCACCGGGCCGCCCACCCCGTCCACCGGGTTCAACGGCATGGCCCAGACGATGGTGGTCGGCGCGGTCCCGGACAGCGGCCCGCGCTCCGGCGCGTCCGGAACGTTCGGCGCGTCCGGAACGGCGCGGCGGACCGCCGGGCAGCCCGCCGTGGCACCGGTCCAGGACGGGGGCGCGACCGGCCTGGACGAGGGTTCGGCACCCGAGCGCCGGGTCAGGACCCCCGTGGTCCTGGCCGCGGTGGCGGCGACCGTCCTCATCGTGGCCGCGGCCGCTGCCGGATTCGTCCTCGGCGGCCCGGACGGCGCCGAGAACGTCAACGACAGCAGGCAGCCCCCTGCCTCGAACAGCTCCCCCACCCCGACCCCCACCGAGGAGTCGGAGCCGGAGGAGGACTACGAGGAGCCGGTCCACGTCGAGGACACACCTGCGTGGACGCCCCAGCCCGACGAGTGGGAAGAGACCGAGAGCCCCTTGCCCGGTGAGGGCGAGGAGGAGACCGATCCCTCCGAGGACGGCGAGGGCGACGGGGGCGAGGAAGAGGTACCCAGCCCCGAGGACCCTGAACCCGAGAACCCCGGTGGCGGAGAGGACGACAACGGTGGTGGCGGCAATCCGGGCGGCGGTTCGGGCGGCGGGCCGGGCAACGGTGAGAATTAGTGAACGTGGCCAGTGAGCGAGAGACGATCAGGGTAGGCGGCGGCCCGCGGGCGGCTTCCGGAAGACACGAGGATTAGTGCACGACATGTCCCAGCCCCGGCTTCTCGGCGGACGCTACGAACTCGACACAGTGGTCGGGCGCGGCGGCATGGCCGAGGTATACCGCGCACGCGACCTCCGGCTCGACCGGCTCGTCGCCATCAAGACCCTCCGGCACGACATGGCGCGCGACCACGTCTTCCAGGCGCGCTTCCGAAGGGAGGCGCAGTCGGCGGCCTCGCTCAACCACCCGGCGATCATCGCGGTGTACGACACCGGCGAGGACATGGTCGACGGGGTGTCCATCCCGTACATCGTCATGGAGTACGTGGACGGCCGCACCCTCAAGGAGCTCCTCGACGACGACCGCAAGCTGCTGCCGGAGCGTTCGGCGGAGCTGGTGGACGGGATCCTCAAGGCTCTCGAGTACAGCCACGACAACGGGATCGTCCACCGGGACATCAAGCCCGCGAACGTCATGCTGACCAAGGGCGCCGAGGTCAAGGTGATGGACTTCGGCATCGCCCGGTCCATGGACGACAACCAGGCGACGATGACCCAGACCTCGCAGGTCATCGGTACCGCGCAGTACCTCTCCCCGGAGCAGGCGCGCGGTGAGCGGGTCGACCCGCGCAGCGACATCTACTCCACCGGCTGTGTGCTCTACGAGCTGCTCACCAGCCGTCCGCCGTTCACCGGCGACTCCCCCGTCTCGATCGCCTACCAGCACGTCCGCGAGGACCCGGTTCCGCCGTCCGAGGTGGACCCGCAGATCCCGGAGTGGCTGGAGGACGTCACCCTCCGCGCGATGACCAAGGACCGCGAGGAGCGGTACCAGAACGCCGCGGAGATGCGCGCCGACATCCAGCGCGGCCTGGCCGGGATGCCCACTCAGGCGGGCACCATGGCGATGGCCGCGGCGGGCGCGACCACGGCGATGCCGCCCGCGGGTGGCGGCCGCTACGACGACGAGTACGACGATTACGACTACGACGACGACTACCGGGACGAGAAGAAGGGCAACGGGGGCAAGGCGGCCCTGTGGATCCTCCTGGCGCTGGGGGTGATCGGCTCCATCGTCCTGGTCTTCTTCCTCATGTCCGGCAACGACCGCCCCGAGGTCGAGACGATCGCCGTCCCCGACCTCTCCGGGAGCACGCTCGAGGCCGCGGAGGCCCAGCTCACCGAGGACGGGTTCGAGAACTACCGGTCCGAGGAACGCTCCGACGACGAGGTCGAGGAGGGGACGGTCATCGAGACCGACCCCGAGGCGGGCTCGGAGATCGAGGCCACCGACGCGATCGTCATCCACGTCTCCTCCGGCCCGGGCGCCCTGGAGATCCCGAACGTGGAGGGGCAGAGCGAGAGCGAGGCGAAGTCGACGCTGACCGACGCCGGCTTCGAGAACGTCACCACGGACCGCAGGGCCAACGACAGCATCGCCGAGGGCAGCGCGGTGGGCACCGACCCGTCCGCGGGCAGCGAGGCCGACCCCTCCGACGAGCTCACCCTGATCATCTCCTCCGGCCCCGACCAGGTGGGGGTGCCGGACCTGCAGGGGATGACACGCGAACAGGCCCAGTCCGCGCTGGAGCAGGCCGGGCTGACCCCGCAGTTCCAGGACCAGGAGAACGGCGAGGCCGCGGAGAACACCGTCATCAGCCAGTCGCCCGCCGCCGGGCAGAACGTGAACGCGGGCACCACGGTGACCGTGACGATCGCGGTGGCCCCGGCCGAGCAGCCGACCGACCCGGAGGAGCCCACGGATCCGGAGGACCCCACGGATCCCGAGGACCCGGGCCCCGAGATCCCGTTCCCGCCGGGTGACGACGGGTTCGTCTTCCGGCGCGGCTAGGCGGCGCGGACAGGCGATCGCACGAAGGCGGGCGGGTGCTCCGAGGAGCCCCGCCCGCCTTCGTGTCCGCCGGTCCTTCCCGGCAACCGTTGGGCTTTTGGGATCTCCCGCCGGTGACGTGCGCCCCACCCTGCGCGTAGACTGTGTTCCGTTCCGAACCGCCCCACATCCTGGAGCAGCGACCGTGCCCAAGTCCCGCAACGATCGCAAGAAGAAGGCTGTTTACACACCGCCTCCTTCCAAAGAGAAGCCGAAGGTCAGTCCGCGTTGGCTCGTGCCGACGATGCTGGGCTTCTTCATCCTGGGCATTCTCTGGATCGCGGTCTACTACATCGCGGGTGCCCAGGTGCCGTACATGCAGGACTGGCACAACTGGAACCTGCTGATCGGCTTCAGCGGGATCATCGTGGCCGTCGTCCTGTCCACGCGCTGGCACTGACCCGCCTCTCCCGCACGCGGGTGCGACGCCCCCTGTCGCACGCGGGTTCCGACAACGGCACCAACGCCCCCTCACGGGCGTTCGACCAGCCTTGATCAGGTTTTCCACAGGGTTATCCACAGGCTGTGGGTAGCTCTGTTCGCATGCCCGGAACCGGGCCGCCCGTTCCCGCGCACGGCCCCGGGCAGGCCACCCGTGGCGGTCGCGGTTCGTGCGTACGCGGAAGGCCCCCGGAGAGATCTCTCCGGGGGCCTTCCGCATGCTTCGTGAGACCCGCTCAGGCGGTCAGCACCATGGACCAGACCGCCGGGGCCAGAACCGCCAGGACCGCCAGCAGCACCACGAACAGGGCGACCGCGAGCGCGTGCACGAGCGTGCTCCCGCCCGCCCGGCCCGTGCGGGCCGGCAGGTAGGCGAAGATCGCCCCGACGGCCAGCCCCGCCACCAGACCGCCGATGTGGGCGGTCCAGGCGATGTTGGGGACCAGGAACGTGATGACCAGGTTGAGCCCCAGCAGGACCAGGATCATCCGCATGTCCAGCCGGAGGCGGCGCCCGATCACGAACACCGCCCCGAAGAGGGCGAAGATCGCACCGGAGGCGCCCACGGAGGGCTGTCCCGGTGCGAAGAGCAGGCTCACCACGGAACCGGCCAGGGCGCCCACCACCCACAGGGTGAGGAAGCGGCCGTGACCGAGCCAGCGTTCCAGCTGCTGCCCGAGCAGGAACATCGCGTACCCGTTGAACAACAGGTGCATGACCCCGCCGTGCAGGAAGGCCGAGGTGATCATCCGGTACCACTGGCCGTCCAGCACCACGGCGAGGCCGTACATGCTGAACATGCCGGTGACCGGCGACAGCCCGGCCTGGCCCACGGGCTCCGAGGTGCCCAGCTGGAGCAGGAAGCCCACACCCATCATGGCCAGGATCGTCCAGGTCACGTACGGCTTCCGTACGACCCTGCCCCCGAAAGCGGTCCGCGCGGACCGCACCTTCCGGTTTCCCTCCGCCACGCACTCGGGGCACTGGAACCCGACCGACGCCTCGACCATGCAGTCCGGGCAGATCGGCCGTGAGCACCGGGTACAGCTGACCCCGGTCTCGCGTCCGGTGTGCCGGTAGCAGGTACGGGGCGCTCCCGGCTCGGAGCCGGGTCCGGGCGGGGTTCCGGGCGGAGGGGGAGATGCGGTCATGGGTGGGTCGTCACTCCTCTGGGTCTCACCGCTGGCACATCCGCACTATCGGGTGATCTCGATGCTGTTGATCACGATGTCCTCGTGGGGACGGTCCTGGGCGTCGGTCGAGACCTTGGTGATCTCGGTGACGACGTCACTGCCCTCGACGACCTCGCCGAAGATGGTGTGGCGGCCGTTGAGCCAGTTCGGCTCGCCGACGGTGATGAAGAACTGCGAGCCGTTGGTGCCCGGACCGGCGTTGGCCATGGCCAGCAGGAACGGACGGTCGAAGCGCAGGTCCTTGTGGATCTCGTCCTTGAAGGTGTAGCCGGGGCCACCGCGACCGGTGCCCAGCGGGTCCCCGCCCTGGACCATGAAGCCGTCGATGACACGGTGGAAGATCGTGCCCTCGTAGAGGCTGTTGTTGGACGGCTTGCCCGTGGCGGGGTCCATCCACTGCTTGGAACCGTCGGCCAGCCCGATGAAGTTGGCGACCGTCTCCGGTGCCTGCTCCTCGAAGAGCTTGACAACGATGGTTCCCTTGGAGGTGTTCAGCCGCGCGGTGGGCTGACCCGTGGAGTCCGACACCTCAGTGCCTTTCGTCGAGTGAGATTTACGTGCTCACGTTACCCTTCCGCCCACCGCGTTTCGCCTGAACCCGACCGCCCGGGTCAGCTTCCGGGAGCGGTGCCGCGGCCGGCCCGACCCGGGCCGGGGCGTCCGCCCCCAAGACTCGTCGCGGTGGGCGGTGTCGAAACGTAGATCACAGACGCAGAGGACGTATGTTGAGATAACACCCGGATAACGGGGAAGGACGACGAGAAGCCGCCCTCAGCGGCCGTGAAGCGTCGGCCGCCGGGTGGTGGGACCGTACGAACCGGTGAACGATCGAAGGAGCTGACGACGTGCCTATCACTGCCAATCGTCGCAAGGCACGCAAGGAGGCGGAAGCGACCCTCGCCCGCCTGCAGGACCTGGCCAAGGAGCAGACCGATCGGATCGGCCCCTACGCCGACCAGGCGCGGGACCAGGCAGCCCTCAAGCTCCTCCAGGCGCGTGGTTGGACCGCCCCCCGGCTTGAGACGGCCGCACTCCGTGTCGAGGACACGGTGGCGCCGCGGGTGGCCGAGCTGCTGACCACGGCCGCACAGCGGATCGACCCGAACCCGGGTCGCCGCGGTCTGCGGTTGTTCCGAAGCGGAAACCGCCGCATCCCCCGCGGGGTTCTGATCGGTGGCGCCGCCGTGGTCGGCGGCGTGCTCGTGTACTCGCTGATCCGCATGCGGCAGGCCTCCCAGGACGCCGAGTGGCAGGAACACCTGGACCAGGCCCGTGAGCAGGTCCGCGAGACCCGCGAGAACCTGGAGGAGAAGGCCTCGGACGCGGCTGACAGCGCGGCCGAGGGCGCCAAGGCCACCAAGGCCAAGGTGAAGGAGACCGTGCGTGCCGCGACCAACGAGGGCCGTGCGCAGGACAACGGTCGCCCCGGACGCTGACCGCCCCCTCCCGGGGTGGGCGATGCCCCTCCGGGGGGTCCGCAGCAGCCGGACGGTGAGCCGCGTCGATCCTTCGGCGCGGCTTCCGTCGTCCGGGGGCCCGGTCCGTCCTGGGGCCCGACCCGCTCGGAGGACTCGGTGACCGGGAGGGCTCAGTGGCCCGGAGGACTCAGTTGTCCTTGATGATGCGGTAGACCAGCGGGTACTTCCAGGCCTTGCCCATCATGCCGGCGGCGGTCGCGAGGATCGGCATGACGACCCAGGCGATACCGACGCCGACCAGGACGACGACCGGGAGGACCAGCCAGAAGAGCAGGCCGCACGCGATCGCACCGATCAGGCAGAAGAGCTGGAAGTTGAGCGCTTCCATCGCCTGCCGCCGCAGGTAGGGCGACAGTTCTCCGCTGACCAGCAGAAGGAGCAGCGGGGTCACGAAGGGCAGGAACCAGGCGGACAGGTGCCCGGCCGCGGCGGCGACCTTCTCCACCGGGTTGTCCGAGGTCGGCCCCCGGTCCTTGCCCTTGCTCCCGGACTGCTCCGCGTTCTGGTGGACGACGCCGGGGGTGCTGCCGGTGCCCCCGGGTGAGACCTGCACACCGAGGTCCGAGGTGAGGGGCACGAGATCGGCGCTGAACTTGGCCCGCATGGCCTGGTCGAGCCGTTCACCGAACTCGTCCTCGTCCAGCTGTCCGTGCGAGTAGGCCTCGCGGAGCACCTCGGCCACGGCGTCCCGGTCCTCGTGTGTGAGCCGGATCTGCGTCTGAGGCGCGACGGGGCCCTGATCCCACGGGTTCCGCCTCTGCGGCTTCTGAGGGTTCTGCACGGCCATCCCCACTCCCAAGGTGCTCTGACGAGCACGGCCGTACGAGGATGACCGCGCCCTCCTCCATGATGCGGCATAACACGGGGTGCGGATATGGGGGGCGTCCCTGATCCTCCCCTGATCCGTCCCTCCCCCCGAGGGAGGAGGCCGGCATCGACTTTGGTCGGAACGCGCCACGCACCACCGCGGCCGCCGTCATGGCTGCTCGCGAACATCCTCGTACTCGGCCGTCAGGCCCTCAGCCGCCCGGGCTCCCCTCCCCGGCGGCTCCCCTCGTCACTGGCGTGCGACGACGGGCACCCCGGTGCGTACCGGCTCCGGCTGGGTCCGCTCCTCCTCGTAGCGCCGTTCCGCGCTGGTGAGCAGGTCGTACCAGCTGGTGACGTCCTTGCGCCGACGCAGCAGGGCGCGGCGCTCCCGTTCGGTCATGCCTCCCCAGACACCGAACTCGATTCGGCTGTCCAGCGCCTCGGCGAGGCACTGGGTCCGTACCGGGCAGCCCCGGCAGATCAGCTTCGCGCGGTTCTGCGCGGCACCCTGAACAAACAGGGCGTCAGGGTCGATTTCGCGGCACTTGGCACGAGCCGCCATCTTCTCATTCCACATGTTGCCCCACTCCCAAGATCAGCATGTGTGGTGATCGGAACCCACCGGTCGGCACGGCCGTCGGTGGACGAGGGACAGCTGGCCGATGCGAGGACGATGCACGATGCCGGGCGGGGGGCCGCACGGCTCGCCTTCGGGGGTCGATCGTTTCGGCGTGCTGTGTTCCTCGTTGTCGTTGGTGTCGAAACTACGGATCGTCCGAGTTCACCAACAGGCCCCAAGAGGCCTATTTCTCATATGGCCCACTAGGACCATTGCCTCTTAAGGAAGTGTCATCATACACACACGGAGAGTCATTGCATGTGGTACAGGCGCCCCCGTGCAACCGCAATGAAAGGTCAGTCTCAGACCTTTCCCTGAAAACCATGATGACCTGCGACTTCACGTCATCCCATGAGCGAGTCTCCCCACCGCGACAGGCCCACCCCAACTGGACACCTCGGCACTGACCCCACCCGAACGGGCTATGCGGACCCCCCGGACAGACACGCAGAGCAACCCCACGGGCCACCCATTTCCCTCCCACCCGAACGAACCCAGAACTACTGTTTAGTAACCCCCGAAAATTCGCCCCCTTTGAGCAAGAAGTCCCTTGTCAATCTGGCCAAAGGTCCCATCTTATGGATTTCCACACGAATAGTTCATAGGCTTCGATTCGAGGCAACCGTCCCTCAAGGCCCCGGCCCTCGGCCGTTCCGGAGACGCAGCGTCCCCCAGCAGCCCCGACACCGAAGGACGGCCCCGTGCGCGACGACGACACGACCCTGAGCCTCGTCCGAGGACTCTCTCCGGCGGCCGCATGGTCCCTGTGGCTCCTGGTCCTGTCCGCCCTGGCCGGCATCGGCCTGTGGTTCGTCGAGTCGCCCGAGGAGGCGTCCGCGGCGCTGGTCCTGGTCACCTTCGCCCCGCTGCTGGCGACCCTGGCGGTGGCCCCGCTGAGCCGCCCCGGGCTGCGGGGGATCTGGCGCCACCTGACCACCTGGCGGGCCGACCCGCGCCTGTGGGCGCTGGCCCTGCTGCTCCCCTTCGCCCTCGTGGTCGCCGTCAACCTGGCCCACACGGCCACGGGCGGGCCGCCACCGCCGGGAGGGTGGTGGGCGCTGCCCCCTGCCGCGGTCCTGGCCGGAACGGCCGGACCGATGATCAGCGGGGCCCTGGAGGAACCCGCGTGGCGGGGGTTCGCCCAACCCCTCCTCGAGGAGCGCACCGGCTGGATCACAGCGAGCGTGATCGTGGGCCTGGTGTGGGCCACGTGGCACCTGTGGCCGCTGCTCACCCCCGGCGGCCTGGCCGAGTTCACCCCGCTGGAACCGCTGCACACCTGCATCCGCCTCGTCTCGGCCTCGGTGGTCTACGGCTGGCTGTTCCGCACGACCCGGAGCCTGCCGCTGGTCATCGTGGCCCACATGGCGCACAACGCGGCCGTGGCGGTCCTGCCGGTCCCCGACCTGGCCGAGTCACCCAGATGGGCGCTGCTCCTCGCCCTGGCCTACCTGGTGGCCGCGGTCGCCGTGGTCGCCTTCTCCCAGCACCGGCCGCAGGACCTCCCGGAACGCAGCACTCCCTGAACAGCCCCGCCGCCCGACCGTGGCTTGGTCGGGCGGCGGGTCCGGTCGGGCCCCGGTCAGACCGGGACGTTGGCCTTCAGCTCACGGGTCAGGTCGTCCAGGACCTGTTTGGCGTCGCCGAAGAGCATCGTGCAGTGGTCCCGTTCGAACAGCTCGTTCTTGATGCCCGCGTAACCCGGGGACAGGCTGCGCTTGATCACCATGACCCGCCGGGCGTTCTCGACGTCCAGGATGGGCATCCCGGCGATCGGCGAACCGGTGGCCTCGTTGGCTGCCGGGTTCACCACGTCGTTGGCGCCCACCACGATCACGACGTCGACGTTGGGGAAGTCGCTGTTGATCCGGTCCATCTCCACCAGACGGTCGTAGGGGACGTCGGCCTCGGCCAGCACGACGTTCATGTGCCCCGGCATCCGCCCGGCGACCGGGTGGATGGCGAACCGCACCTCCACCCCCTGCGCCGCCAGCACGCCGGCCAGGTCCGCCGCGGCCTGCTGTGCGCGGGCCGCGGCCAGACCGTACCCGGGGACGATCACCACGCTCCGGGCCACCTCCAGGACCATCGCCGCCTCCTCCGGGTCGGAGCTCACCACGTTCTCGTAGGTGTCGCTCCCGCCGTCCGAGGAACCGCCGTCGCCCAGCCCTCCCGCGAAGACACTCAGCAAGGTGCGGTTCATCGCCACACACATGATCTGGGTGAGCATGAGGCCGGCGGCGCCGACGATGATGCCGCCCATGATCAGCATCGTGTTGCCGATCGCGAACCCGCTCGCGGCGACCGCGATCCCCGAGACCGAGTTGAGGAGCGAGATCATCACCGGCATGTCCGCGCCGCCCACGGGGGCGACCGCGAAGAACCCGGCCAGGAGGCTGAACACCAGCAGCCCGACCATGCTCAGGGCCGCCCACCGGACGTCCGCGAGGAGCAGTCCGGCGACCGCGGCGGCCGCTGTCAGGACGGAGCTCGCCACGAGCAGCGGGGCGCGCCCCGGGATCCTGGTGAGGCGGCTCAGCCGACCCCACAGTTTGACCTCGGCGAGGAGCGAACCGGAGAAGGTCACCGCCCCGATCACCACGGAGACCGCGAGGGCCACCGACTCCAGTGCCCCCAGGGCGGCCAGCGGTGTCGTTCCGGCGTCCCGGTCCACCACGGCGTCCCAGAAGAGGGACATGCCGATCAGCGCGGCCGCGGCACCGCCGAACCCGTTGAACCTCGCGACGACCTGCGGCATCGAGGTGGCGGAGGCCCACAGCACGATGACCGCGCCGACCGTCGCCCCGACCGCCAGCCCGACCAGGATCCAGGTGTAGTCGACCACCCCCATCTCCACGAGGGTGATGACGACGGCCAGCATCACCCCGGCTGCCAGCATGAAGTTGCCCCGGCGCGCGGTCCGCACCTTGGACAGCCGCTTGAGCCCGATGACGAACAGCGCCACGGGGACCAGATAGGCCACCAGCACCAGTTCCTCGGCGTTCATGCGCGCTCCCTCTTGACGGTGAAGCTGCTCAGCATGCGGTCGGTGACCATGAACCCGCCCACCACGTTGGCCGTGGCCAGAGCAACCGCCGACGTGGCGAAGACGGTCGCGGCCACCCCGGTCGTGGTCCCGGCCAGGATGAGGGCCCCGATGACCGCCACACCCGACATGGCGTTGGCCCCCGACATCAGCGGGGTGTGCAGCATCGGCGGGACCTTGGTCAGCAGTTCGTAGCCGAGGAAGGCGGCCAACACGAAGACATAGACGGCGAGGACGAGTGTTCCGGTCATGAAGCGGCCTCCAGGTCGTTCGGTCCCGCGGCCGCGAGCGCGGCCGCCGTGGGTGCGTGCAGCACCTCTCCGTCCCTGGCGAGCAGGAACCCGGTGAGTTCGGCGTCGGCGTCCACGTCGAGCTCGCCCTCGTCGGTGACGATCCGGGCGAGCAGGTGGGCGATGTTACGGGCGTACAGGGCGCTGGCCTCCTTCGGGAGGCTGCGCGCCAGCTGCGGTGCGGGGATGATCCGCACCCCGCCGTGGTCGGTCGGCCCGTCGGGATCGGTCAGGTCGCAGTTGCCGCCGTCCTCGGCGGCCAGGTCCACGACCACGGAACCGGCGGGCATCCGCTCGACCATCTCGGCGGTGAGCAGGATCGGTGCCGCCCGGCCGGGGATCTGCGCCGTGCAGATGACGGCGTCGGCCTGGGCGATGTGGGGGGCGAGGGCCTCGTGCTGCGCCCGGGTGAGCTCCTCCCCGAGTTTCTTGGCGTAGGCCCCCTCGGCCTGGTCGGTGACGCCGGGGATGTGGATGAAGTCGGCGCCCAGGGACTCGACCTCGCCCGCGGCCGCGGCCCGGACGTCGTTGGCCTTGACGGTGGCACCCAGGCGTTTGGCGGTCGCGATCGCCTGCAGGCCCGCGACACCGACCCCCAGGACCACCACCCGGGCCGGTCTCACGGTCCCGGCCGCGGTCATGGAGAGCGGGAAGAGCTTGTCCATCCGGTTGGCCGCCATGAGCACGGCCTTGTAGCCGGCGACCCCGGCCTGGGACGAAAGCGCGTCCATGGACTGGGCCTTGCTGATACGCGGGATGAGTTCCACGGCCAGCGCGGTGACCCGGCGCTCGGCCAGGACCCGTGCCAGGTCCAAGGCGTGGACCGGGCGCAGGAACCCGATCAGGGCGGCGCCCTCGGCGATGGTGGCCAGCCTCTCGATCGTGGGCGGGCCCACCACCACCAGTGTCTCGGCCCGGGCGAACAGCTTGTCGCCGTCCACGATCTGGGCCCCTGCCTCCGTGTAGTCCTCGTCGGAGTGGCCGGCGGCCGTCCCGGCCCCGGCCTCCACCTCGACTTCCAGTCCGCGCCCGGTCAGGGTCGCGACGGTCTCGGGCGTGGCTCCCACCCGGCCGTCGTTCGGATCTTCCGATCGTGCGAATCCCAGTCGCATCCGATCACCTCTTATGGCTCGTCGGTGCGCCAGCGGTGGGCCCAGTCGCACCACGGGGCCAGGAGGGGTACCGAGAGACGCCACGCACGACTTGAGGCAAGGGGTGGCTGTTGGGCGTCGACTCGGGCCTGGCTGTCCGCAGCACGGATCGGGGATGGGGGTGGCCGTCTTCGTCGTCGACCTGAAAACAGACGGGGCTGCCGTTGGCGTGGACTCTTGGTCATACCCAGTGCGCGGGTCCCCCAGACCACCACGAGTGCGAGGGGTCCCGGGCGCACGTGTGGCCCACGGGCCTCCGAGGAGCTGAGCGGACTCGGCACGGCGCCGGAACTGGTCACCCGAGACAGTGCGAGTCGCGCTATCGGGTGCGTCGGGATCTGAGCACGTCATCAGCTCGGGAAGCCGAGAACGCCTCGGACGGCTGACCTCGCAAATCGCCTACCTGCGAGGATGCGGCCCGTCTCCCCATGAATCCCCGTGGTTCCCCGCCGTTGACCGCCCCGTGTGGCACAAATGTGGCACGGAAATGCCTACGAGTAGAAGTTGTCCCCGTAGCCGTCGAGGCTCACCGTGAACTCGTCGGGGCGGGTGTCGCGTAGGTGCAAGAAACGCTCATTAAGGACGTCGATGGCGTCGGGCAAGGGGATGGGGCCGCGTTGGTCCCTGATCGCTTGTAGGGCTTGGATGAGGTGTTCGCTGAAGATCAGCGCATCGATACGGTCCCAGTCCTCGGGCACGGGCACTTCCTGAGGTTCGGTCGGCATGGTGACTGATCTCGGACGGGTTATCGGTTCGCTCAGCCGAGAGGCCACTACGGCAACCATTTGGGGCGGGCACCACGGTCTCGGTCCCGTATGGGTTCTGGCGCGATCGGTCTGTACTACCGCGCGTCCTGTGTCGCGCCAGGTTCCATGCGGGCTCGGGGGTCCAGGGGCGCTGAGCCCTCTGGTACCACCAGGTCTCGACCATGGTCGGTCGCCCGCATGACTCGGCGGTCCAAAGCCTGTCCCATCCTGATCCGCTTTCACCCGAACGGCAACCGTTCGTCTCTGAGGCGCGTCATGATGCCAAGTAGTACGGCCTTCGGGCACCTGTTCCCGGACCGCCTGGACGAGGTCCCCCGGAAGATGGGGGAGAGGCGTGACGCCGCGCTGCGTGAGTCGGGGGACTCGAACGGGGAGCCCGGTCGGGCCGCCTGACCGTACGAGGAATGTGCACTGAATGTGCAACGGCCACCCGGGCTGTTCGCCTGGGTGGCCGTCTTCACGTCCGTGACGTGCGTAAACGCTTGTGGAGCCAAGGGGAGTCGAACCCCTGACCTCCGGTATGCAAAACCGGCGCTCTGCCAGCTGAGCTATGGCCCCGTCGAACCCGGGCTCGCGCCCTGGTCACCTGGAGAGCATACCCGCATCCGAAAGCTGCCCCGGTCATGGAGCGGGAAAACCCGGGGTCCGGGGGCTGCCAAGAACCGGACGCAGCACAAAGCCGTGGGTCGCACCACGGGACTGTCGGCCCACCCACGTCTTCGTGTCACTCTCAAACGGACGCTCGGTGACCCGCGTGGGTGTACACCGTCGACCCGCTCATGGAAACCTCCCGGCCCCTGACGGTGGCCGATGGGGTCCGCTGATCAGCTCTCGCTGGCCGCGGTGGCTTCCGTCCACAGGTCGAGCTCGGCACGGTCCGCCTGGATCTTGCGGTAGACGGCGAAAGCCCCGAGGGCCACCAGCGCCAGAACGATGATCTTCTTCACTGTCCGGACCCTTTCTCTGTTGGAAAACCGGTCGTACACACGGGCTCCCACCCTGGGGCGAGGGCTCCGCGGGCAACTTTATGAGGTTGTCACCTAGCAGACTAGCAAGCCGTGGCGGGCGGTCCCTGCCATGGTGGACCGATTCACACCGGCTTCTTCCCCTGATCCGCCCTGAGCCGGTTCCGCACGGTCATGTCAGCAGCGCCATACGGCGCAGGATTCCCACTGTGGCCTGCGGGGACGCGGCGATTCGGGTGAGATCGTCCCAGACTCGCCGACATGAGCGGACCGCGTCCTCGGATTCGACGATCCTCCCGCCCTGGGTGGCCTCGACATAGGCGAGGTCGGCCTCGTCCTCCTCGAACTCCAGGACGGAGAAGGGCCCGGCCAGGCCCGGGTGCGGCCCGGCGGAGGTCGGCAGCAGCTGGACCGTCACACGTTCGGACCCGGTGGCCAGCTCGACGATCCTGCCTGCCTGGGCACGCAGCAGGCCCAGGTCGGCGGAGACGCGCTGCAGGGCGTCCTCCTCCACCACCGCGTGGTAGCGGAGCGGGGAGCCGGGGTCGAGGATCTCCTGGCGTTTCAGGTAGGCGGCGACCATCCGCTCGACGGCCTGTTCCCCGTGGCCGAGGGCACGCGCCAGGGTGGCGGTGTAGTCAGGGGTCTGGAGGAGGTCCGGCACCAGGATGCCCGCGTAGGTCCGGAGGGAGACCGCCCCGGCCTCGTTCCCCACGTACGCGGAGGAGAGGACGTCCTCGTACTCGGTCCACCACGGCCGCAGCCTCGACTCGCGCACGAGCGTCAGAACGGCCTCGCGCTGTCCCCCGGTGACCCCGTACAGGCGCAGCAGCGCGGAGACCTCCATGACCGACGGCCACTTGCGGATACCGGTCTCTATGTGGCCGAGCTTGGCCGGCGACCACTCCAGTTCCTCCGCCACGTCGTTGAGGGTCATCCCAGCCTGCACACGGCGGCGGCGGAGTTCGGCTGACAGTCGCCGTCGACGAACCGTGGGGCTGGTCATAACACTGATCCAATGACGCAGAGTGTCGGGTTATGCCTCCAGCGAAACACGGCATCTAGCATCTAGCAATGAGTTTCTAGAAAAGAGCGACCGTTTCGATGCTTTAGGGGCCGAGCCGACAGGCCTGCCCTCTGGGAAAAAACGAAGATTTGTTACAATAAGTGACTGGAGTTGCATATCAGGGAGTCACACGAGAGTGAGAATCCAACATCCTTTCCCTGGGCCACAAGGGCCCCGCCAGCACCTCGTACGA
The DNA here is from genome assembly GCF_000341085.1 of Nocardiopsis ganjiahuensis DSM 45031. GTDB lineage: Bacteria > Actinomycetota > Actinomycetes > Streptosporangiales > Streptosporangiaceae > Nocardiopsis > Nocardiopsis ganjiahuensis. Next base: position 128,426 of record NZ_ANBA01000027.1, read on the forward strand.
CGCGGTCGAGCACCGGGGGCCCGCGGCCAGCTCCGGCAGCGCCCACGATGAGGGCTTTGTGGCCCGGTGTCACGTATGTCTCAGCCCGATACCCACGGTGGGAAAGCGCGTACGATGCTTGAGGTGCCCGTCCCGGCGGGCGTACCCGCACACGTAGAGGAAACCCATGAGCTACCCGCTTGACGACACCGAGCAGCTGATCGCGAACGCGGAGGCCCAGATGCCCCCGAGCACCCGGTCACGCCTCATCGCCAAACTCCGTATGGGTAAGCACATCGACGACGCGGCGGGAGAGCTGGGCATCAGCCCCAAGCAGGTCTTCTCGACCGCGCGCGTCCTCAAGCCCTTCGGCGAGCAGCTCGACGCGACCCTCACCGACCAGCGCGACCCGTCCCTGCCCCACGGCAGCGTCACCGGGTACAACAAGCGCTGCCGCTGCCCCGAGTGCCGGAGCGCCCTCCAACAGCGCGTCTGACGGCCCGAAACCCCGCACGGCCCATTCCGGCCACCTTCGCCACCTGCATAAACGCGGTGTTAACCCAGACTTCTCGAACCGATACGGCCCCCAGAGGCTTATGGGGCGAGAGTTTGGGGAGACCGCTGAACATGAACGAGCACGTGGACTGGTCGACGATGAGCGAGGACGACTTCGTGGCGCTGCTGAGGCAGCTCATCGAAACCCCGGAAGCCGACGAGGACTAGCGAAGGGCCCTGCCGCCGGTTCCCTGCCGACGGCTCGGTCCGCTGACGCAACGGTTCCCCCGACCCCTGACCGCCCCTCACCCCGCGGGGACGGTGATCCCCCGAAGACCGCCCGGCCGTGTGGCCGGCCTCCTCGGCTGTGCCCCGCCACCGCCGTCGGTCGAGCCTCCCAGCGGTGCGCCCTCGCCGGGTTTCCGGTGACGAGGGGTTCCTCACCGGTAATTCGGATCCGTACGCTCCGACCGCGGGGCCGGATGACGGCGGAACCGCGCCCTGCCCCGGGTCCCGGAGCCGTCGACCGCCAGGTACACGACACCGTCGTGCTCGGCGAAGGCCACGTCGCGCCCCCGGCCGGAGGGCCCCGCCCGCACCGCCCGATTCCCGCCGGCTGTCGGCACCCTCGTCCTCCGGACCGAACCCGCTCCGCCCGGGCCTCAGCGCGACCTCTCCCTCTCGCGCGTCAGCGCCACACCCCTCCGCGGTGGGCAGTGCCTCCCCGGGACGTGGATCGCCGACAGAGCTCCTCCGTCCTGGACATGAACCCAGTGCCGACCGCTGGCTCTCCAGTGAAATTCACATGTTCACAAGCCATGGCAAAAAACAAAAAGAAGGAGGAGCCCGCCCCGAAAGACGAACCCCTCCCCCTATTCTC
>NZ_ANBA01000028.1 GCF_000341085.1 Nocardiopsis ganjiahuensis DSM 45031
CCGACGAGGACGGCAAGTCCACCCTGTTCTACACCTACAAGGGCCGCGCCAACTCCGGTGTCGGCGATGGTGGAGAGGGTGAAGGCGAGGAGTGACTGACCGGGCCCGTTCACCCTGGTGTGAACGGGCCCTTCTCTCGACGGCTCAGCCGATCAGGTCGCCGGTGCCCACGGTTCGGGCCCTCGGCGAATAGCTTTTAGAGGAGAGGTTCGCAGCCCCGGACAGCCAGGTCGGACTCGTTTCGAACCTTGACCGCCTCGATGTCCTCCAGGTCGAAGGCCTTGAGGGCGGCCACCTCGACGCAGATTTCGTAGGCCACCTCACTGGAAGTCTGCCCGTCCTCTCCGTTGACGTATGGGCTGTCGTACGGGAGTGACGTGTTGACCAGGATCTCGCCGGGCTCTCCTTCCTCCCAGCCGGTGACCAGGTCCCACCACTCCCGGGGTTCGCGCTCCCCGTCCTGTCCGGGCCCCAGGGTCACAACGGCCTGTGCCTCGACATCCTCGATGAGGGAGACCTCGGGTTCCGGGGCCTCCTCCGTCTCCTCCTCGGCGGGCGCCTCCGGCTCGGGCTCAGGGCTCTGACTGGCCTCCGCCACGGCGGGCTCCTCCTCCGGAGCCCCGTTGGCCAGGGTGTCGACGATCGCGGCGCAGCTCGCCGTGATGAACATCAGCGCGAAGAAGCCTCCGCAGCCGATCCCGACCTTGGCTTTCGTGCTGAGGCTGTTCAGGGAGAAGCCGGATCTGTTCGGTGGATTCATGTGGGGGCTTTCCATCGAGAGGGTGGCGGTCGCTGGACCAGCCGTTGCATGCCGCGTCTACCTTATCAAGATCCGACCTGCTCGCCCTGGTTCGAGTCAACCGGTGCCGTTTTATTTTCCGCTGTGCGAACAAAAGGAAGAAGGACGATGACGGAGAAACAGATAGCCGTTGTGCTCATCACCGACCTGAGTAAGGTCGGTTCGGAAATTGAAAAGCAGTTGAAGAAAGCACTCGCTCCCGCAGAGAAGGTTGGGGAGTCGATCGGGCAGAAACTGACCAAGGGTTTCACCAAACAGACGGTCGCCTTCACCAAGAGCGGGCACCGGATGGCCCAGAGCTTCACCCAGGCTACGGGGCCCATAGATCGGGCCATCGCCAACTTCTCCGCGGGCTTCTCCGACGCCCGGCAGGCGGCGAGCGCTTTCACCGGTGTGGCGGGTCGGCTCGGCGGTGCGGCCCGCACGTCGGTCACCGCGGCCGAGAAGGGCTTCGACGACCTGTCGAAGACGATCGACAATACAGCCGTGCGGGTCGGTTCCGGGCTCCTGGGTGGTGTCCGGGCGCTCAGCCGTGGGACGGCGAGCCTGGGCAAGGGCGGGTACAAGGCCTTCCACCAGATGTCCGAGGGGGCCCGCCTCGTCGCCAACGGTGTTCTGGCGGCCTGGCAGTCCTATGACGGCCTCCTTCCCCGGCTGAGGGCCGTGGGCCAGGTGGGCGGTTCCACGCTGCGGGCTCTCCAGGTCGGGTTCCTGGCCGCACAGGTCAGGGCGATCAACTTCGGCCACAGCGTGGTGGAGGCAGCGGGGAACGGCCTGAGGTCCGTCAGCAAACGGATGAAGGAGCTCCGGGACACCATCAGCAACGGCTTCCGCGCGGGTATCGAGTCGGTGAAGACCTTCACCTCGAACCTCAAGCAGGCCTGGACCGAGGCGGGCGGTTTCACCGGGGTCATGAGCGCGCTCGGCCAGAGGATGAAGGACGGCTTCTCCGCCGGGGCGGCCGCGCTGACGAGCCTGCGCACGAACATCGGTCAGGCATGGAAGGACATCGGTGGGTTCAGGGGCGCGGTCAGCAGCCTGTGGAACGGCCTGCGTACGGGGGCCTCCGCGGCCGCCACCGCCTTCGGTGGGATCCGGGCCTCGGCCGCCAACGCCTTCAACTTCCTGAAGACCGTCGCCACCAACGGTTTCAACCAGATGTGGCAGAGCGCCGCGAATGCCTCCAAGGGCATCACCAACGTCTTCGCCCAGGCGTTCAAGGGGCTCACCAAGCTGGTTCCCAACCTCAATCTGGAGAACATCGGCAAGGGCATCGCCGCCGGTTTCGCCCGGCTGGACGGCATGGACATGCTCTCCTCCCGGCTCGAACGCATCACCGGGAGTGGGCAGCAGGCCGCCAAGGTCATCTCCGACCTCGCCCAGAGTGCCTCCCGGTTCAGCTTCGACCAGGCGACGGTGGGCAACTTCGGCGCCCGGCTCCTGGAGGCCGGGGTCAACGGCCAGCGGCTGATCCCAACCCTGGAGGCGATTGGCAACATCGCCGCGCACACCGGGAAGACCACCGCTGCCGGGTTCGACGAGGTCGGCAACGCCTTCCTGGAGATGTCCCGGGCGGGCACCGTCTCCCAGACCCACCTGGACTCAATGAGCAGACTCGGGATCAACGCGCTCGACATCCTCGCCAAACAGTCCGGAATGTCCTCCGCGGAAATGGCACAGCAAATCTCGAACGGTGCGATTGGCTCTCAGGAAGCCATGGACATGTTGGTGGCCGGCCTCTCCGAGGGGTCCGATTCCCTGGCCGGGTCCATGAACGACCTCAACAACACGGTGGGCGGCTCCTTCCGCAGGCTCAAGGACGAGGCCCTCGCCGCCCTGGGCACGCTCTTCGCGCCCCTCCAAGGGCCGATCAGCAGCGGGGTCGACTGGGTCATCGAGAAGCTGCAACGGCTCCCCGACTTCATGGCCGAGATGTCCGCGCTGTTCGGACCGGCCATGAGCAACCTCGGCGCCGTTTTCGCTCCACTCGCGCAGCAGATCGGTTCGGCTCTCGGTACCGCCCTGGGGCTGGCCCGGGAGGCACTCGCCGCGCTGGCTCCCCACTTCGAGAACTTCACGGCCTTCCTGCGCGAGAACAAGGAGATCGTCGCCCTGTTCGCGACGGCCATCGGTACCTTCGTGGTCGGCCTGGGGCTGGCGACCGGAGCGATCCAGCTCATGACGATCGCCAACAACCTTCTCAGGGCCTCGTTCCTGGGACACCCCATCGGCATGCTCATCGCCGGTATCGCCGCCCTGGTGGCGGGCCTGATCTACGCCTACAACAACTTCGAGGGTTTCCGGAACGTCGTGGACGCGCTCTGGGAAGGGCTGATGAGCGCGGTCGAACCCGTGGTCTCGTTCTTCCAGGAGACGGTCTGGCCGCTCCTGGTCGAGGGCTGGAACCGCCTCCTGGAAGCGGCTGCGCCCGTGGTCGAGGCGGTCAAGGAGTTCTTCGCGGGAATGGGTGAGGAGGGCGGCGCCTTCTCGGAGAAGATCACCGAGATCACCGACTGGATCGGTGAGCGCATGACCCAGCTCGCCGATATCTTCCAGGGGGTCCTGGACATCATCAGCGCGCTGTGGAGCGAGCACGGCGACACGATCATGGCCGTCGTCCAGATGTTCCTCGGGTTCGTCTCCGCCATCTGGTCCGGCGTCTGGACGGCCCTCGTCGGTGTCCTCAGCGGGGTCTGGACCATGATCCAGGGCATCATCGAGGGCGCCCTCGGGGTCATCCAGGGGATCATCAACGTCTTCGCGGGTGTCCTGACCGGTGACTGGTCCCGGGTCTGGGAGGGGATCAAACAGATCTTCTCCGGCGTCGGAACCGCCCTCGTCGGCATCGCCCAGGGTCTCTGGCAGGCGCTCGTCGGTGTCTTCAACGGTCTGAAGACCGCCCTCATGGGCATCTGGAACAGCATCTGGAACGCGGTCCGCGGACCGGTGTCCAGAGCGGTGACCGTCGTGCTCAACCTGGTCAACGGTCTCAAGAGCAAGCTCTTCAACGCGGGCAAGAACGTGGTCCGGGGCCTGATCGACGGCCTCAAGTCCATGATCTCCGGTGTCAGCGGCACCATGTCCGACATCGCGCAGAGCATCCGGGACAAACTCCCGTTCAGCCCGGCCAAGGACGGTCCCCTGCGCCGCTACCCCCCGCACCGGGGCGGGCGCAACATCGCCCGCTACCTCGCCGACGGTCTGGCCGACGAGACCCGCGCGGTGGACCGCGCGGCGCTCGGCCTCGCCGACACCATCCACGCCAGGGTGCCCGCCTCCATCGAGGTCCGTCGCCACGCCGCGAGTACGGGAGGGGCCGCCGCGGCCCAGCCCACCATCCAGGTGGTCAACCACTACCCCCAGGCCGAGCCGACCTCGGCCACCGTCAACCGTTCCCTCCAGTACGCCGCCGCGATCGGAGTGGTGTGATCATGCCCTTTCCCACCTATTCAGTGGACGGGGTCGCCCTGGACTCTCCGGGGTGGCACCTGGCCCCCGGAACCCAGCTGCGACCCCTGCCCGCGGTCCGGTCCGTCGAGGTCCGGCTGCCCGGCCGGGCCGGGGACGTACCCGTCCTGGGCCTGGACCACGAGGCCACCAGCCTCGGCCTGACCCTCAACGTCACCGACCGCGACCACCAGGGGCGCCGGGGCGGTTTCCCCGGGCTCGAAGGCAACCTGGAGGCCCTGACCGGTCTCTTCGGGACCCGGCACCGCCTCCTGGACCTGCGCTACCACGTCGACGCGCGCACCACCCGCCGTGCGGACGCCGAGGTGATCTCCTCGGCCGAACCCGAGGTCGACGTGGCCTCGGCCCGTGCCCGCCTGACCGTGCTCGTCCGGATCCCGGGCGTGTACTGGCGGGGGACGGACCTGTCCACCTGGCAGGCCCGCCTGCTCACCGACCCGCCCGAAGAGGGGACCGTGGTCAGCTGGCTCTCCGGTTCGACCGCGCCCATCACCGACGCGCAGGTGGAGATCCACGGCCGGGTAGACCGTCCCACGGTCGTGGACGTGGCCACCGGCGGCGGCTTCACCTGGCCCGGGGCGCTCAGTCCGAACCAGGGGCTGGCGGTGGACTGCGCGGCCATGCGCGCCCACCGCTTCCCGCTGGATTCCCCCGGGGAGCGTGAGGACGTCACCGGCCTGGTCAGCGGGATCGGACCGGGCTCGGCCTCCCGATGGCTCCACCTCACCCCGGCACTGGTGCGCGGCAACCCGCACCAGCGGCACGTCAGGGTCCGTGCGGACGCGGTCTCCGCGGGTGAGGCGACCGAGATCCGGATCAGCGCGAGGAGGTCCTTCCTGTGAACGGATTCGACATCCGCCTGGTGGCCCTGGCTCCCAACGGGGAGGAGCTGGGGCCGCTGCCGTATCCGAACAGTGTCGAGGTGGGCCAGCCCTACAACGACCTGCCGTCCCTGCGCGTGGACTACTCCGCCCACGCCCCGGGCGCCTCTCACCTGGAGCGGCCCTGCGAGGTGGCCGTCCAGACCTACGACCCCGGGACCGGGGAGTGGACCGAGGGGCCCGACTCCCGGTTCCTGCGGGTCAAGCGCTCCGGGGACCTGACCGACCCGACCGGTGTCCGCTCCTACCAGATGCCCGGTTACGGGTGGCAGCTGCGCAAGCTCCGCCTCTACCCGTCCGCCACCGGCACGGAGACCGAGGAAGGCAAGCGCGCCTTCGCGGGCGCCACGGTCGGCACGGTCCTGCGCACCTGGATCAACGAGGGGCGCTCCCGGGGCGCCCTGCCCGGCCTGGAGGCCGACTTCGACACCCAGCGGGACTCCGCGGGCCGGGAGTGGGACACCGCCCTGACCCTCGACTACGAACTCGGCACCGACCTGCTCTCCGTCCTGGAGGGGATGGCCGAGCAGGGAGTGTGCGACTGGCGGTTCGAGGGACGGACCCTGCGGGTGTTCGCCCCCGACACCGTGATGGCCCGCGACCTGGCCTCGGGGCCGGCCCCGGTCGATCTCAGGCTGGGCCGTGATATCACCGAGGCCCCCACCGACGCCAGCCTTGAGGACCTGGTCTCCCACCTGTTCGTGGCGGGGGACGAGGGTTTCCGGCTGGAGGTGGACAACCCCGGGGCGCAGATGCCCTGGGGGCGCTGGGAGGACTACCTCACCCAGGGCGGGGTCAGCGACGAGGGCACGGCGCGGCTGCTCGCCGGAGCCGCCCTCCAGCGCGGGGCCCGGGAACGGGTCCAGATCACCCGGGGGCTGATGCTGGGAGGCGCCCGATGGCTGCCCTGGCGGGACTACCGCCCCGGCGACCTGCTCCTGGCCCCGGACGGGGAGGGCCGCATGGCGTCGCTGCGGCTGCGCCAGATCACCCTGTCCCGCGACCAGGACGGGGCGGTCACCGGGAACCTGGTCCTCAACGACCGCTTCCTGGAGGCCGAGATCCGTCGGGCCCGACGCACCACCGCCCTGACCGGCGGAAGCGTCGGCAACGGCGGCAGCGGAGCGCAACCCGCTCCGGAGGGCCCGGACACCAGGCGCCCCGTGGCTCCCCAAGGGCTGATCGTGCACAGCGACGCCTACCTGGACGCCGACGGCGCGGCCCAGGGGTACGCCGGACTCACCTGGTCGCCCGTGGACTCGGCCATCGACGGCGGTGCCGTCGACACGGGCGCGTACCAGGTGTACGGGCGCCGCAACGTCACCGGTGAGGTGTGGCGCCGCCTGGTGTCGGTGGACCATCCCGACACCACGGTCGGCGTCTCGCCCCTGCCGGTCGGCCAGGAGTGGGCCTTCAAGGTCCGTGCGGTGTCCTCCCGCAACGGGCTGGCCGGACCGTTCGGGCCGCAGGAGGTGGTGACCCTGGCCAGTGACACGGAGGCGCCGCCGGTGCCCTCCGTCCCGCTGCTGTCCACCCGCCTGGGCGTGATCAGCGCCGAGTGGGACGGCGCCGGAGCCGAGGGCGAGCCCATGCCCGCCGACTTCCGGCACGCCCGCCTGTGGATGCGCGGCGACCAGGGCTGGGAGCACCGGTTCGACTACCAGGGGCCGCCCCGGGATCCGTGGACGGTCGAACACGGTGCCCTCACGGTCACGGCCGAAGGGCTTTCGCTGAACGGCTCGGCCACTCTGGTCCGTGACCTGGGCGGTCTCGACCAGACACTGGAGTTGGTGGCGCGCCGTGTCGACGAGGACCGGGGCACCCTGTGGCTGGCACCCCGTGCGGGCGACGCCCCGGAGCGGGGGAGCCACTACACCCCCGAGGTCCCGGTCGACCTCTACGAGGTACCCCTGGGCCAGAGCGTCGTCGTGCGGATCCAGACCCAGGGGGCCCGGGTCAGGGCGTGGCTGGACGGAACCCCCGTCCACGACGCCCCGCTGGCCTGGGGACAGCGGTTCGGCACCCGGTTCGCCATCGAGGGCATCGGTGTCGTCCTGAGTGAGGCACGTGTCCCCGCCACGGACACCTGGGAGCCGATCGCGCTCCTGGAAGGGGCGACCGCGGTCACCGTGGCCGGACAGCCCTACAACACGCCCCGCTGGTTCCGGCTGACCGCCGTCGACCGTTCGGGCAACGAGTCCGACCCGAGCGCGGAAGGGGCGGTCCGGACCGAACCCCTGGTCGACGTCGACCTCCACCCCGGCACCGTCAGGGCCGCCCACATCCGGGCCAACGCGGTGACGGCGGACAAGATCGACGTCGGCGCGATCGACGCCGGGCACATCCGGGCCGGGGCCGTCGAGAGCAGGCACATCACCGCCGACGCCGTCAACGGCAAGACGATCACCGGTGCCGTGGTGCGGTCCTCGGCCGGGCCGGGCCCGCGCTGGCAGGCGGACGGCAACGGGATCCGGTTCTGGAACCGGAGCAACCAGGTGACCTTCAACGCCAGCACCGGCACGGGCAACGTCCTGGCCACGGGTCGGTTCCAGACCGCCGCCAGCGGGAACCGGGTGTGGATCGACGGCAACCTCCGGGGCCGTCCGCGGATGGAGCTGCACACGGGTGACAGCAGCCAGGCGCAGCCCAGTGTCTTCGCGATGGGCCAGCAGTCGGACGGGTTCCCCGACGGTTCCCTGGTGGTGAGCGGCCGTGAGGAGAGGGTCAACAACACCGGCCGCGCCGACCTGGTCCTGGAGCCCGGCGGCGATTTCAAGCTGATCCAGAATCACGGGGCCAACGGCCAGGTGGGGATGCACAAGGCAGGCCGGACGCTCAGATTCCGGGGGGCCCTGCCCACCGGGATGCTGGGGGGCACCAACACCTTCATGGCCCGGGGCTTCGACCCCCAGGGGGAGAGGTGGACGGGGTGGCAGTGGTCCTGGGGGACGCCGATCCCCTCGGGGCGGTCCGCCATCCTCTTCGTTCAGCTCCGCTCCGGCGACCCCAGCGGCATGTCCATTTCCGTCAGCGGGGCGAACTCCACCGGGTTCAGGGTCGAAAAGCGCCCGTCAGGAAGTCAGCACTACTACCTGTGGGCTGTTCTCAAGGAAGGAGGGCACGGCGAATGACGACTGTGCGCATGTACTACCGGGACGACGACCGGGTGGACCTCGTCGAGGGGGAGCGGATCAGGTCGGTTCCGCTGGAGGCGGTGGCGACCCGGGTGGAACTCCTGGGATACACCGATCCGGCCGACGGCCTGGCGGCCTGCCTGGCCGAAATGGATCAGGTTGAGGACGACGACTCGCACCCCTACGACCAGGTCTACGACGCCTATCTGCCGTACCTGAGACGGGAACGGGGCTACCGGGACGCCCAGGGCACGGAGCACTCCGCACCCCGGAGCGGAACGGCCGGGGCGGAACTGCTCTCCGGCGGCACCAGTGCCGACGGGATCGGGGCCGCCGCGGAGTCCCCTCTGGACGCGGCGCTGGACGCGGCCCGCCGCAGGGCGCGCACGCAGCTGGGCGCCCCCGAACCGGGGGCGGGCCGGTCCGCGGCCGCCGTGGTGAGCGGTGCCGTGGCGATGGGCCGATCCGGCCCGGCCTCCCTGCTCGCCGAGGAGGCCGCGTCCCATGAGGAGGTCCTGGGCCGGCTCCGGAACGAGCCCTTGATCGCCGAACTCCGAGCGGAGTTCCGGGACCAGCTCGTTCCGCCGAGGGAACCAGGGGAGAGCATGTGACATCCCCTGAACCCCAGAGCAATCCCTTCTCCTCCGTGGTCACCGCGCGCGACGTCTACGACGCGACCCGCGAGACCCAGGCCGACGTACGCAACGCCCTGACCCGGCTGACGGCCCTGGAACGGGAGCACGCCGAGTTCAAACACCGACTCACCGCCCTGGAGCGCTGGCGCTACGCACTCCCGATCACCGGGATAAGCGCCGCCCTGGCCGCTCTGGGCGCGGTCCTCACCGCCCTGATCGGCTGACGCCCGCCGGGTCCCGCCCGCACCGCGGCCGGGACCCGGCCGCCGTCCGACCCCTTTCTCTTCTCTCCGAAGGAGCCCGCCTTGCCTGTCCCCCTGTCCAACCTGCCCGACGACTTCCACCGCGTCCGCGTCCGCGGCCGCTGGGCGCTGCTCCGCGGCGAGCACGCCCAGGGCATGGTCACCTTCCGCCCCAGTGTCGAATGGCTGATCTCCCCCGAACACGACCTGATCATCATGGGTGTCGACCTGGTCGAACCTATCGACGCTCAGGGCGAGGTGGACCTTAAACTGCCCGCCACCGACGACCCCGGCCTGGTCGGTACCCCCTTCCACTACGAGGTGGTGGTGGAGATCCCCGGGCTGGACCCCTACGAGTTCTCCCTCGTGGTCCCGCACGCCGCGGAGGAGGTGGACCTGTCGGCGGTGATCCCGCCCGGTCCCGAACACCCCGAACCGCCCGAGCCCTACGTTCTCAGCGTGAACGGGGAGACCGGCCACGTGTACGTTCCCGAGGGGCCGCCCGGAGAACGGGGGCACCAGGGCGACCAGGGGCCGCAGGGCGAGCAGGGCCCCGAGGGCGAACGCGGCCCCCGGGGCGAGACCGGTCCGCGCGGACCGGTCGGCCCCGGCCTGGCCCCGCTGGGCGAGCTCGAGAGTACCGGCGACCTGCCCGAGGAGGGTGAACGCCTGGGCGACGCCTACCTGATCGACGGGGCCCTGCACGCTTGGAACGGCGACGCCTGGCAGGACACGGGACCGCTACGGGGTGCGGACGGGCGCGACGTCCACCTCCGCAGGGGCCAGGACGCCCTCCAGTGGCGCCGCACCGGGCAGGAGTGGTCGGACCTGGTGGACCTGGCCGACATCACCGGCCCGGCCGGCAGCGACGGCACCGACGGCGAGACCGGTCCGCGCGGCCCGCGCGGAGACCGGGGGCAGGCCGGGGACGCGTCCTGGACCTGGTCGGCGCCGCACGGGGGCGCCGACCCGCCGCAGGCCGTGGCGCACCGCCACCACAACACCCTGGGAGAGGAGCGCGAGCTGGTCTCCCTGCACGCCGCGGTGGGTACCGTCGGCAACGCCGACATCGTGGTGGCCCTGGACCGCAACGGTACGCAGATCGGAGTCGCCACGATCCCGGGAGGCGCTCACTCGTCCCCGGTGGTGGGGCTGCAGGAGTCCCTGGGGGCCGGGGAGTACCTGCAAACCCGTGTGGTGCAGGGTGACGCCGGCGCTCGTGCGCTCACGGTGGAAGTGCGGGTGTTCTGATGCCGACCTTCGCCTTCAACACCTGCGGCGGCGCTCCGGGGCACCTGGTCACCGCGGGGGGAGAGAACCCCCACGGCGACGCCTGGCACGCCGTCGAAGGGCATGTGGCCTATGACGAGCGGCCGGACCGTTCCTGGCCCGCCATCCGCCTGGGCTCGCCGGTCGCGGGGCCCTCCTCGGTCGAGCTGCCTGCGGCGGGGGTGAGCACGGTCTCGGTCTACCTGTGGGTGCCCGCCGGGGGCCGGTGCGTGCTCTCCCTGCGGCGTGCCGGCGGTTCGGCACCGGCCGTCGAGTGGGACGCTGACGCGTTGCGGCTCGGCGGGCAGCAGTTGCCGGAAGCGGAGGACGCCCGGGCCCGGGGCCGGCTGGTCCGGGCACAGATCAGGGTGCGTTCGGAAGGTACGGACTACCGGCTCAACCACCGCAACCCCGAACTGACCGCCCCCGACCTGGAGGCCGAGGGGCCGGCCACGGGCACGGGCGACCGGGTGGCGGTCGCCGTGCCCGCGGGGCACACGGCTTGGATGATCCAGCTCCGGGCGGGTTCCGGCCCCTGGCCGGGGAGCGCGATCCTGCGCCACGGCTCGGAGTTCACCCGTGAGGTGACCCTGCTCCAGGAGGACCTCCTGGCGGCCGGGTACGAGCTGCCGCAGTTCGGCGCCGACGGCGACTACGGAAACGAGACGGTCGACGCGGTCATGGCCTTCCAGAGCGATCACGGCCTGCTGTCGGACGGCTCGGTCGGGCAGGAGAGTCGCGGGGTGCTGAACGCACTGCTGAACTCGGACCGGTACACGACCCCGGACGGGCACACGGGCTGGGGGATTCCGATGAGGTGAGCGGGGACGGGCGTGCGCGGAGCTTCTTTCGCGCACGCCCGTTTTCGGCGTGCGGATTCTGCCATCGGGCCGGGGCGGTGACAAGGGGGTGGGTGGGTTTACTCGTTGCGATGGCCGAAAGCGGCCATTTGACGCTGAGGAAAGAAGTCCCAGGTGCGACGGGGTCCCACCTCTCGAATGTATCGAACGTGCGTTCGATAACACCTCTGGTTTCCCCTTGCCCCTTGCGATCCGATCGTGTTCGGTGATCATCTATGGACGTTTGGCATGAGAGTAGTGGAACGAGGTACGAATTCTGATGGCTTTGGGCCGGGGTGTGACTGAAGAGGGCCGGGTGGTCTTCCAAGCCCGTGCTCCGGAGGAACTGCCGGGAGTGGTGGTCACCGTGGGCGGGCCCGCTGGGCTGGTCGTTCTCGTTCGCGAGGGGGTGCCCGTGAGTGAGGTGATGGCAGACGCCCGAGCCCTGTTGGACGAGGTGCGGCTGGTGGCCCTTCGCGGGTGGCTCGACGGTCGCAGGGTCGCGAGGGCCGAGGGGGTCGAGTACTCGAAGGTGTAACTGGCAAACTTTGGCAAAGTTGTAACCAGGGTGGATGGTCGAGGTTTCTTCGACTTCCCCAGCCATCGGGATTTGGTTGGCATCTTCCAGCTGTTTCCGGGGGTCCGCTATTGGGCAACTTTGCCAAACTATGCATCAATTGGGTCAAGTTTGGCTTAGTGTTGGGTTATGTCGAAGGAAACCCCACTCACTGATCTCCACTACGACCTTCTCGACCGGGCCATGGACGAGCGGCGGCTGGCGCTGGGTATGCGATGGCGTGACCTCGCCGACCGGGCGGGCCTGTCCGGGCAGGCGCTGCGCGACATCAGGCGAGGGCGCAGCGTGCCCAGGGATCTCACTGCCCGCAACCTCGAAGACGCCCTCGGCTGGAACCGCGGATCCATCCAGCGCGTACTCCGGGGGGACGAACCTGAGGTGGCGGCCGCACCGCCGCCCGCGGGTGCCTCGGACGGGCTGAGCTGGTGGGCCGACGGGGACGCGACGTGTTACGAACTCACACGCAGTATCGGTGGCAATCCCTTCTCCGCGCGCCTGGTGGTGCGGGACGGCCGTTCCCGGGAGCAGGTGGAGAAGGAGCTGCGCAAGGTGGTCGAACTGGCCCGGATCCAGCTGGAGACCTGACTCTTCGCGGTGTGCGCCGCTGCGGTGCCGTTCAGGCGGCGGAGGAGTCCAGATAGGCGTCCAGGACGTCCCCCAGCGAGTACAGCGGCCGGTCGGCCGACCCTCGCTGCTTCACGGTGATCCTGCCCCGGCGGGCGTAACCGCGCACGGCCGCGGCGCTCACGTCGTGACCGAGCACGCGCAGGGAGCGGGCGCCCTCGGCTGCGGTGACGAGCCGGTCCCCGGCGGCGCGCAGCAGGCGTTCACGGCCTTCGGAGACCGTGAGCTCGGTCCCGCATTCACGGCAGCGGGTGCGGTCGGCCCCGGCGCGGGCGTAACAGGGTTTTCCGCACCTTGCGCACACGCCGGCCAGGACGCGTTCCGTGGGCAGGTCCACGGAGCGTTCGGCCTGAGCCACGGCGGAGACGATCTCGTCGACGCACTCCGCGCCGATGTCGGAGCGGCGCAGCCACTGGACGAAGCGGCCCAGCCAGCGTGCCATGGACGCGAGGTCGTCCTGCGGGAGCCCGCCGCCGATCTCCTCCTGGAGGAGCCGGCACCAGGTGGAGAGCGTGTTGCGCAGGACCGCGGCCGCCTCGGACGCCCGGGGGTCGTAGGCCAGCGGGGTCTCGGTGGAGCGGCGCCCCAGGTTTCCCGGTCCGGTGCGGTGCTGCCGGGCCAGCGTCAGGTCCAGGTCGACCGCCAGCCCGTCCTCTTCGCCGACCTTGAGGAGGGCCAGGCGCAACTCCTCCGTGCATCCGGCGCACACGTAGGCGTCGTCGGCGATCGGATTGGCGCAGGAGGGGACGTCACAGGGGATGAGCACGGTTCTCCGTTCACGAGCGAGCAGGCAAGCAAGAGCAAGTTAGCCAAAGTTTGCAAAAGTTGCAAGGGTGATCGGAGGGCAGAAGGCGTGCAGATCCTCTTTGTTTTCAGGGTTTATCGCGCGTTTTGGCTGCTCTCTCTAACTCTGGGCTCGAGCAAGTTGAGCAAACTTGGTGCCAGATTTATGGTGTGTGTCTCGTCGGCGGCGCGGGCGTGTAACCCGTGATTCGCGTGTGACGCGCGTGCGTCCGTGCGGCTGTATGCGGCCACCGGGGCGGTTTCGGGCTCCCGGGGGCAATCGGGTCGGGTGGATCGGCGCCTTGGGGCTGTCGTTCCTGGTCTGGGCGGTGGCGGTGATCAGCCTGATCACCGCGGTCGTCGCGCTTGTCGCCTACAACGACCTGAACGGCAGCTTCCTGCGCTCGGGTCCGGAGAAGGAGCTTCAGAAGGCCCTGCTGCGGGGTGGCGTGGGCTGGTCGGTGCTGTTCGCCGCGGCCTGTGCCGGCCTCGGTGCCCGCCTCTACCAGTTGAACGACAACGCCCGTCCGGGGGAGCCGCGGGCGATCTATCGGACGACGGTCGCGGTGGCCGGATTTCACCTGGTCGTCACCGGATGGGCGCTGAACGGCGCCTGGGGCAACTGGATGGACGTCTCTGACCGGCCGCAGGGCACGGGCTTCCGAACAAGAAGCGGTGTCGAGGGCGGACACACGAAGGGCGCCGCCCGGCGGAGACCGCCGAGCGGCGCCCTGGAGGCGGGGCCGGCTCAGGAGGCGGGGTCGGCCGTTCGCTCGGCGGCGTCGCGCTCGGCCGCCACCTGGCGCCGGTCGGGGAGGAACCGGCCCAGGGCCCAGTGCAGCAGCAGCGCGCTGATCAGGGCCACCACCCAGCCGTAGTCGGCCAGCGGGGCCAGGAAGCCGATGAACGGCCCCTCCGGGCCCACGGGCAGGTCGGCGCCGCCCACGGCCAGCAGGGCGCCCGTGCCGAAGGCGACCATGGCGCGCCAGTTCCAGCCGCCCGAGTACCAGTACTCGGAGCCGCGCGTGTACAGCGCGGGCAGGTTGATCCGCGTGCGGCGCAGCAGCCAGTAGTCCGCGAGCAGGATGCCGGCGACGGCGCCGAGCAGGCTGCCGACCGTGCCCAGCCAGGTGAAGATGTACACGTTCTCGTTCTCGATGAGCTTCCAGGGGAAGATCATGACGCCGAGGAAGGACGTGATGATCGCGCCGGTACGGAAGCTGATCCAGCTCGGCTTCAGGTTGGCCAGGTCGTAGGCGGGGCCCACCAGGTTCGCGGCGATGTTGGTGGAGACGGTCGCCAGCAGCACGACGAAGATCGAGAAGAGCAGGCCGATGCCGCTCTCCATCTGGTTGACGACGTCGATCGGGTTCCACAGCGGGGCGTCGTACACGACGGAGGTACCGGCGGTCACCATGACCGCGATCAGTGAGAACAGCGCCATCGTGGTGGGCAGGCCCAGCGACTGGCCCACGACCTGCGCGCGCTGCGAGGAGGCGAACCGGGTGAAGTCGCTGATGTTCAGGGTCAGGGTCGCCCAGTAGCCGATCACACCCATCAGGGACGGGAAGAACAGCAGCCAGAAGGACGGGCCCCAGTCCACGCCGCCCTCGGCGGCCAGCATCGGACCGAAGCCGCCCGCCTCGACCGCCATCCACACCAGCAGGGCGACACCGCCGACCGCCATCAGCGGGGCGGCCCACACCTGGACCCGGCGCACACCCTCCATGCCCCAGAGGATGATCGCGACCTGCACCAGCCAGAACAGCCCGAAGGACAGCCACAGGGTCCAGGGGTTGCCGCCGATCTCGGACGCGTTCATCCAGCTGTCACCGAACAGGCGGCCGGTCAGGACGTACACGCCCTGACCGCCGATCCACGTCTGGATGCCGTACCAGCCGCAGGCGACCGCGCCGCGCAGCAGGGCCGGCAGGTTGGCGCCGCGCAGGCCGAAGGAGGAGCGCGCGAACACGGGGAACGGGATGCCGTACTTGGCGCCGGCGTGACCGGTCAGCACCATCGGCAGCAGCACGACGAGGTTGCCCAGGACGATCGTGACCATCGCCTGGCGCCAGTCCATCCCCGCCGCGATCAGCCCGCTGGCCAGCGTCCACGCGGGGATGCTGACCGACATGCTCACCCACAGGGCGGTGAAGCTCCCGGTGCCCCAGGTCCGCTCGGACATGGGGACGGGCTGGAGGTCGTCGTTGACGAACGGGCTCGCGGGCAGTGTGGTGCCCTCGGGCATCGACACACGGCCGTCGGGGTGGGTGACCTGCGAGGTCGACTCGGGTGCGGTCGCACCGGAGGCGGCGGGCCCGGGCGCGGGGGGTTCGGGTGTGGGAGGTGCTGAGGACATGGGTCACCTGCGTCGGTTCGGTGGTGCTGACGGGGAGCGGTGTGCGCGGGCGGTGGCACTGGGCCCGCGCGTGCGGGGCCTGTGGTGGGGACCGGTGGCGGGGCCTGCGGTGGCACCCGAAGGCCCCGGAACGCTTCCAGGCCGTCGAATATCCTCGCACGTCATCCGTGGCGCGGGGACTCGGCTCCGCGCGGACTCCGTGGTGCGGGCCCGCGGGCCGGTCCCCGCTGCGGCGGGGCGGCCCGCGGACCGTGCTGCCGGTGCCGCGCGTGGACGGTGTGCGCGACGTCGGTCGGAGCGGTGTTTCGGGAGCCGGGTCAGGGCACGGTCTCTCCCGACACCGCAGGGACGACGTCCCGTCCGTAGGCGTCGATCACACCGTCGACGTCGTCGTGCATCGCGTAGACCGCGAACTGGTCCACCCCCGCGGCGCGCAGCCGCTCCAACTTCTCCACGTGCGCCGACACCGGGCCGACCAGGCAGAACCGGTCCACGATGGCGTCGGGCACGAAGTCGGTGTCCGGGTTGTCGACCCGGCCGTGGTGGCTGTAGTCGTAGCCCTCGCGGGCCTTGACGTAGTCCGTGAGCTCCTGGGGCACCATGTCCGAGTGCTCGCCGTACCGGGCCACGAGGTCGGCGACGTGGTTGCCGACCATCCCGCCGAACCAGCGGCACTGCTCCCGGGCGTGTGCCAGGCCGGCCTCGGAGCCGTCGGTGACGTAGGCGGGGGCCGCCACGCACACCTTCACCTCGTCGGGGTCGCGTCCGGCGTCCGCGGCGGCCGCGCGCACCGCCCGGACCATCCACTCGGTCAGGTACGGGTCGGCGAGCTGGAGGATGAAGCCGTCCGCCTGGCGGCCGACCAGGTCCAGTGCCTTGGGGCCGTAGGCGCCCATCCACACCGGAAGGGAGCCGTCGCGCACCCAGGGGATGCGCATGTTCGCGCCGTCGACGTCCGCCTCGCGGCCCTCGGCGAGGTCCTTGATCGCGGTCATCGCCTCGGAGAGCCGGGCCAGGGTGGCGGGCCTGCGGCCCGCGACCCGCATCGCCGAGTCCCCGCGGCCGATCCCGCACACCGTCCGGTTCCCGTACATGTCGTTGAGGGTGGCGAACAGCGACGCCGTCACCTCCCACGTGCGGGTGCCCGGGTTGGTCACCATGGGACCGACCGTCAGGTTCTCGGTCCGGTCCAGGATGCGGCTGTAGATGACGAACGGCTCCTGCCAGAGCACCACCGAGTCGAAGGTCCAGCCGTGCGTGAACCCCTGCCTCTCGGCGCGCACCATCCGCTCCACCAGCAGGTCGGCGGGCGGGTCCGTCTGGAGGACGAGTCCGATGTCCATGTGAACCCTCCTCAGATCAGGTACTGGCAGGTGGACCTGGGCACGTACCGGCCGTCGCCGGCGCTGCCCAGGTAGGAGCCCCGGTCCACGATCACGCGGCCCCGCGAGAGCACGGTGCGGGCCCGGCCCGTCACCTTCCTGCCCTCGTACGCGGAGTAGTCCACGTTCATGTGGTGGGTCTCGGCGGAGAGGGTCTGCTCGGCGCCGGGGTCGTAGACCACCAGGTCGGCGTCGGCGCCCGGGGCGACGGTGCCCTTCTTCGGGTACATCCCGAACATGCGCGCCGGGGTGGCGCAGGCCAGCTCGATCCACCGCCTGCGGCTGATGTGCCCCTCCACCACGGCCTGGTGCAGCAGGTCCATCCGGTGCTCCACACCCGGCATGCCGTTGGGGATCTTGGAGAAGTCGCCCACGCCCATGTCCTTCTGCCCGACGAAGCAGAAGGGGCAGTGGTCGGTGGAGACCACGGACAGGTCGTTGGTGCGCAGTGCCCGCCACAGGTGCGCCTGGTGCTCCTTGGGCCGCAGCGGCGTGGAGCACACGTACTTGGCGCCCTCGAAGTCCGGCTCGGCGAGGTTGTCCGTGGACAGGAACAGGTACTGCGGACAGGTCTCCCCGAACACGTTGAGGCCCTTGTCCCGGGCCCGGGACAGCTCCTCCACGGCCTCGTTCGCGGACACGTGCACGACGTACAGGGGCGCGCCCGCCACCCGGGCCAGCTGGATGGCGCGGTGGGTGGCCTCGGACTCCAGCAGGGCCTTGCGGACCTCGCCGTGGTAGCGCGGATCCGTCTTTCCCTCGGCCAGGGCCTGTTCGACCAGGACGTCGATGGCGATGCCGTTCTCGGCGTGCATCATGGTGAGCGCGCCGTTGGCGGCGCCGCGCTGCATGGCCCGCAGGATTTGGCCGTCGTCGCTGTAGAACACGCCCGGGTAGGCCATGAAGAGCTTGAACGAGGTGATGCCCTCGTCGACGAGCACGTCCATCTCCTTGAGGGAGGACTCGTTGACGTCGGACAGGATGGCGTGGAAGGCGTAGTCGATCGCGCAGTTGCCGTCGGCCTTGGCCATCCACGCGTCCACCCCCGCGCGTACGGACTCGCCGGGCCGCTGGATGGCGAAGTCGACGATGGTGGTGGTGCCGCCCCAGGCCGCGGCCCGGGTGCCGGTCTCGAAGGTGTCGGCGGAGTAGGTGCCGCCGAACGGCATCTCCATGTGGGTGTGGCCGTCGACCCCGCCCGGGACGACGTAGTGGCCGGTGGCGTCGATCGTCTCGGCGCCGCTGTCGGCCCAGGTCCGGGCCGGTTCGCTGCCGCGCAGGGCGAGGGCGGCGACCTTGCCGTCCTCGACGAGGACGTCCGCCTCCAGCTCCTCGGACGCGGTGACGACCAGCCCGCCGCTGATGAGGGTTCGTGTCATGGGCCCCTACCCCTCGACCAGGGGGCCGTAGGCGTCCGGGCGGCGGTCCCGGTAGAACGCCCACTGCTGGCGGACCTCGTCGATCAGGCCGAGGTCGAGGTCGCGTACGACCAGCTCGGCATCGGTGTCGGAGGCGACGTCGCCGACGAACTGGCCGCGCGGGTCCACGAAGTAACTGGTGCCGTAGAAGTCGTTGTCGCCGTACTCCTCCCGGCCCACCCGGTTGATGGCCGCGACGAAGTAGGCGTTGGCGACCGCGGAGGCGGGCTGTTCCAGCTTCCACAGGTAGGAGGACAGGCCGCGGTGGGTCGCCGACGGGTTGTAGACCAGCTGGGCCCCGGCCAGGCCGAGCGCGCGCCAGCCCTCGGGGAAGTGCCGGTCGTAGCAGATGTAGACGCCGATCCTGCCGACCGCCGTGTCGAAGACCGGCCAGCCGAGGTTGCCGGGACGGAAGTAGTACTTCTCCCAGAAGCCCTTGACCTGGGGGATGTGGTGCTTGCGGTACTTGCCGAGATAGGTCCCGTCGGTGTCGATGACGGCGGCGGTGTTGTAGTAGAAGCCGGGCTGGTCGACCTCGAAGACCGGCAGCACCATCACCATGTTCAGCTCCTCGGCGAGCGCCTTGAAGCGGGTGATCGTGGGGCCGTCGGGGACGGCCTCGGCCCAGCGGTAGTGCTCGGCCTCCTGCACCTGGCAGAAGTAGGGGGCGTTGAAGACCTCCTGGAACCCGATGACCTTCGCCCCCTGTGCGGCGGCGTCCCGCGCGTACTTCTCGTGGGCGGCCGTCATGGATGCGGAGTCCCCGGTCCACTCGGTCTGTACGAGTGCGGCCCGGACGGTGTGCGGCATGGTTCCCTCGCTCCTCTTCGAGCGCCGCCCGGTTCGGGGCGGCGGAGAACGCTTGGTGCATCCGCGTGTGGCCTGTCCGCACCGGTGCGGCCCGGGTGTGCTCCGGGTCGCCGCCCGGGCCGAGGACCGGGCCGGTACACCGTGTGCGAGCTGGTTGGCGCGTCGTAGAGGTCGCACCCTAGGTAAGAGGGGAACGGCAGGTCAATGTCCGACATCCCCGCGGCTCCGATACGCATGGACGAACCGCGTGTGCAGGGGTGACGCGTGGGGAGCATGTCCTTTCTGTGGTGGTATCGATTCAGAGGAACCGACAGGTTTCACCACCCAGGACTCGCGAATTTCATGTCTGCGCACATATGACGGAGGGCCACCGGGCGGATGCCCGGCGGCCCTCATCCACGTGTGCTCGGCGGCGTCAGCCCGTCACGTCGACGTCGACCTCGTCGCCGCCCAGGTACTCGGCGCTCAGACCCATGTGGGAGACCTCCGAGGGGTCCTGCACGTCGAAGACGATCGCCACCACCACGGACTCGCCCGGGGAGACCTCGACACCCATGGGCACGCTGTCGTCGTAGCTCAGGGTGGCGCTGTAGTCCTCGCCGATCTCCTGGCCCGAGTACGTGTACAGGTGCTGCTCGTCGCGCCAGAACTCGATGTCCTCGGTGCCGGCGGGCGCCACCTCGACGTGCATCACCACGTACTCGTGGAGCGGGGTGAAGTACCCGACCTCGGTGAGGCCGGTCTCGACCTCCACGATGGTGAAGAGCATGCCGTTGTGCTCGATCTGCTCGTTCAGCGCGGGCATGTCCGGGTTCGAGCGCTCCTCGTTCCCGAGGCCGGTGCTGGTCGCGCCGGCGGACCCGCCCCCCTCGCCCTCCTCGGTCGTGGAGGGGCCGCTGGAGCCGCCGGAGTCGTCACTGTCGGCGAAGACGAAGACGAGCAGCAGGACCAGGACCACGCCGATGACGAAGAGGCCGCCGCAGCCCAGGCTGATCCACAGCCACGGGGAGGTCTTCTTGGCCGCGGGGGGCGGCGGGGGGTAGGCGCCGCCGTAGGGGCCTCCCTGGGGGTTTCCGCCGTACGGGTCACCGCCGTAGGGGCCACCCGGGCCACCGGGTCCACCGCCGTAGGGGCCGCCGGGCCCGCCGCCGTACGGGTCACCGCCGTAGGGGCCGCCGGGGGGCATCCCGCCGGGCGGGGGAGGGCCCATCGGGGGCTGACCGCCGCCGGGCGGCATCCCGCCCTGGGGCGGGGGGCCCATGGGCGGCTGGCCGCCGGTCGGGGGCATGCCGTTCGGCGGGCCCTGGTAGGGGCCGCCGGGGCCGTTGGGAGGAGGCTGGTTCATGCGGTCCTGGACTTTCTTCCACGGTGGTTGCTGAGAGCGGGAGCGTGCGACCGGGGGGATGCGAGGACGGCTGAACTGCGAGCCCGTCCGGGCCGGATGGCCGGAGTCAGGGGGCCTGGTCCGCACCGAAGTCTCTGACGCGGCCGAAGGCCGACCGGTTCCGGCTCGGGCACTCCCTACTGTGGGTGCATGGCACGACTGCTCATCGTTCACCACACGGTTTCACCCGCCACCCGGGAACTTCTGGACGGGGTGCTCGACGGTGCCCGTACCGACGATATCGAAGGCGTACGAGTCCAGGTCAAGGCTGCGCTGGCCGCGACCGTCACGGACCTCCTGGAGGCCGACGCGGTGGTCCTCGGCACCCCGGCCAACATCGGCTACATGTCCGGTGCCCTGAAGCACTTCTTCGACACGGTGTACTACCAGGCCCAGGCGGACACCCTGGGGCTGCCGTACACGCTCTACGTGCACGGCGACAACGACACCTCGGGGGCGGTGCGCTCGGTGGAGTCCGTCGCCAAGGGCATGGGGTGGAGCCGGCACCGGCCCCCGGTCACCGTCACGGGCCGTCCGGACGCGGCCGCCCGCGAGTCCTGCTGGGAGCTGGGCGCGGTCACCGCCCTCGCCGCCCTGGAACACGCGGAGGCGCGGGCGTAGCACGTGAGCGGGGCGGCCCGTGTGGCCACCGGACGCGGCGGGTGGTTATTTTTGGGGTGCTCCACTGACGGCTCCCGACCGTGGGAGCCCCGACGGATCGGCA
Source organism: Nocardiopsis ganjiahuensis DSM 45031 (assembly GCF_000341085.1). Classification (GTDB taxonomy): domain Bacteria; phylum Actinomycetota; class Actinomycetes; order Streptosporangiales; family Streptosporangiaceae; genus Nocardiopsis; species Nocardiopsis ganjiahuensis. Next base: position 21,329 of record NZ_ANBA01000028.1, read on the forward strand.
TCCCCCGTGCACGAAGCCCTGTCCCCGCCTCCCTCGCCCGTCACGATCCGCAACCGCGGCTTCGTGTTGGTCTGCGGCATCATCCTCCTGATGGCGCTCGGTTTCGCGTCGATGCTCGTGTTCGCTCCGGGGGGCGTCGCGGCCGATGAGGGGGCGCTCCCGGGCGAGGCCTGGGTCGTCTTCGTCGTCGTGGGCCTCTTCGGCGCCTTCTCCTACGTGCTCGGAGTCCACCCGCTGGTGCGGCTGTCCGAGGAGGGCCTCGAGCTGCGGGGCGTCCTGACGACCGCGTTCGTGCCCTGGGCGGAGGTCGAGACCCTGGACGCGGAGGGCCGGGGCAGGTTCGTGGTCGGTCTCCCCGACGATCGGGAAACCCGGGAAGGGACTGCGCCGGAGGCGACCTTTGAGGGTGGTGGGCGGCGGGCGGCCGACCACTTCCACTACGGGCAGTCGCTCGGCGGGGATCTCATACGCTACCGGCACCACCGGCGCGTGGTCCGGCGGATCGAGGCCTTCCGCGAGCGGATCGGCGAGGGGGCGGCGACCGGCCGCGCCTCCGAGATCGTGTTCACCCCGCCGGTGCTCCCGGCCCTCTGGGCCTTCCTGGCCTGCCAGGTCCCCCTCGCCGCGGGGTTCGTGCTCTCCCTCTTCGCCGGTTGAGACCGGCGGGGGCACGGGTCAGCGTCCGCCGGGGCGGGTGAGGGCGAGGGCCACCTGGCGCCAGTCCACGTCACCGAGGCCGTCGGAGCGCAGGTCCTCCACGACGGCCTTGAGGGTGCGCAGGTCCTCGTCGTCCGTGACGGGGACGGTGCCGTCCCGGTGGTCGCGGACCAGTCCGACCACGTAGCCGCGCAGGTGTTCCCAGCCCTGGTGGGCGCACTTCCTGGCCTGGCTGTGCCAACGCGCGTCGTGCGGGATCCAGGCGGCGATCACCTCGGTCGGTTCCGGGGTGGGCGGTGGCATCAGGGGCGGCCCTCCACGGTGGGCGGGAGCAGCCGAACGCTGAGGGTGCGTTGGCAGTTCCGACACTTCTGGTTGACGCCGCCGTTCCAGCTTCCGCAGTAGTTGCAGTACACGGGAAACCTTTCTTGTCGGGCCTGACCTTTGAGGTTAAAGGGGAAGGGGTGGCTTCATGAGGTGTTTCACGGGAGAAGTGGCCCGAGTTCGGTACTCGCTCACCCGGTGGCCGCCCCGGAGGCCTACCGGGCGGGCTCCGTGGGCGGGCCCGTCGGGGGAAAATTCCAAGCACATACCATTCTCTGACCACTTATGGGAGAGTGGGGGCAGCCTCGCTGCAGGAGGACGTGACGGTGGTCTTCCCCTTTCGTCAGAATTTCGGTCACGTCCTCGTCGGGAGGAACTGGACACCCGATATTCCGGTTTATACGTAAGAGGAGTTCTGGTGAGCCCTCACCCCCCGTCCCCCGTACAGCTGACCTACGCGCCCGAGGAGGAGTCCGCCCCGGCCGCGCCCATCCGGGTGCTGGTGGTGGACGACCACGCGCTGTTCCGGCGGGGATTGGTTTCGGTCCTGAACGACGAGACCGATATCGACGTGGTCGACGAGGCCGGGGACGGCGACGAGGCGGTGGAGCTGGCCACCCGGCTGCGCCCCGACGTGGTGCTGATGGACGTGATGATGCCGAACTCCACCGGCATCGAGGCCTGCGCCCGCATCCGCGCGGCGGTCCCCGAGGTCAAGTTCGTCATGCTGACCATGAGCGAGGACGAGGACGACCTGTTCGAGGCGCTCAAGGCGGGGGCCACCGGCTACCTGCTCAAGGAGATCGCGGTCACCGACATCGCCCGCGCGGTCCGCGCCATCGCCGAGGGGCAGTCCTTCATCAACCCGGCGATGGCCGTCAAGCTCATCGGTGAGTTCGCGGAACTGGCGAAACAGGAGAAGACCCCGAAGGCCGCACCCGCCATCCCCGAACTCACCCCCCGGGAGACCGAGGTGCTCAAACTCCTGGCGCGGTCCCTGAACAACCGGGAGATCGGCGAGCGCCTGTTCATCACCGAGAACACGGTGAAGAACCACGTCCGCAACATCCTGGAGAAGCTCCAGGTCCACTCCCGCACCGAGGCCGCCATCTACGCGGTCCGCGCCGAGTACATCACCTAGCTCCCGGACACGGCCCGCCCACGGGGGCGGGCCGGCCCCCGGTGAACGGCTGAGGGCCCGCCGCCCCGAACGGGACGGCGGGCCCTCCCTGGCTGTCCGCCCAGGTCTGGTGGTCCGTGCGGATCCGGGCCTAGAGCTTCGCCCAGGCCTCGGTGAGGACCTTGCGCAGGATGCGTTCGATCTCGTCGAAGTGCTCGGGGCCGCAGGTCAGCGGCGGCGACAGCTGGATCACCGGCTCGCCGCGGTCGTCGGCCCGGCAGACCAGCCCCGCCTCGAACAGGGCCGAGGAGATGAACCCCTTCAGAAGGGTCTTGGACTCCTCGGCGGAGAAGGACTCCTTGGTCTCCTTGTCCTTGACCAGCTCGATGCCGTAGAAGAAGCCGTCGCCGCGGACGTCACCGACGATGGGCAGGTCCAGCAGCCGCTCCAGGGTTGCCCGGAAGACGGGTCCGTTCGAGCGGACGTTGTCCAGGACGGCCTCGCTCTCGAACAGGTCGAGGTTGGCCAGCGCCGCCGCGGCCGCCACGGGGTGGCCGGCGAAGGTGATGCCGTGCAGGAACGCGACACCCTCCTCCTTGAAGGGCTCCATGAGCTTCTCGCGGGCGATCACCCCGCCCAGCGGTACGTATCCGCTGGTGGCTCCCTTGGCGAAGGTGATCATGTCGGGCAGGTAGCCGTACCTGGTCGCACCGAAGTACTCACCCAGCCGCCCGAACGCGCAGATGACCTCGTCGGAGACCATCAGGACGCCGTGGCGGTCGCAGATCTCGCGCACACGCTGGAGGTAGCCGGGCGGCGGCGGGAAGCAGCCGCCGGAGTTCTGGACCGGCTCGACGTACACGGCCGCGATGGTCTCGGGGTCGTTCTGGAGGATGGCCTCCTCGATCTGGTCCGCGGCCCAGCGGCCGAACGCCTCCAGGTCGTCGGAGTGCACGGGCGCCCGGTAGAAGTTGGTGTTCGGCACCTGGATGGTGCTCGGGACCAGCGGCTCGAAGGGGCTCTTGATCGCCTGGAGTCCGGTGATGGACAGGGCTCCCAGGCTGGTCCCGTGGTAGGCGATGTTGCGGCTGATCACCTTGTGCCGGGTGGGCTGGCCGATCGCCTTGAAGTACTGGCGGGCCAGCTTCCACGCCGACTCCACGGCCTCGGAGCCGCTGCCGGTGAAGAACACCCGGTTGAGGTCGCCCGGTGCCAGTTCGGCCAGGCGGTCGGCGAGCTCGACGGCCCGGGGGTGGGCGTAGGTCCAGATCGGGAAGTAGGCCAGTTCGCGGGCCTGTTCGGCGATGGCGTCGGCGATCTCGGTGCGCCCGTGCCCCAGCTGGGACACGAACAGCCCGGACAGTCCGTCCAGATAGCGGTTTCCGTGGTCGTCGTAGACGTACTCACCCTCGCCACGGGTGATCACCGGGACCTCGGCGTTGTCGTAGGCGGCCATTTCCGTGAAGTGCATCCACAGGTGGTCCTTGGCGGCCCGTTGCAGGTTCTCCGAGTTCAGACGCGGTTCCACTTCGGCTCTCCGAGTTCTCTGGGTGGTACGGGAGGCAGGCATGGGGACCGGGGGCGGTCACCACGTACCCTACGCGCCCTACTCAATAGAAATAGTCGCATCCATGGGGCTTCTGTCAAGTATCCGTCGAGTAATCCAATCTTCACAACGGAATCCCTTGAAGTCCCTGGAAGGGGGTGGCAATGTGACCCAACACACCCACCAGCGCGCTCCGGCGCGCCCGAACTCAGGGGAGCCGCCGTGACCCAAGGGCCCGAGACCGACCACCTCCGCAACTTCGTCAACGGCGGGTACGCCGACACCGCGCAGGGCCGTCGGAGCGAACTCGTCGACCCGGCCACGGGGCGGGTCTTCGCCACCGCTCCCGTCTCCGGCCCCGAGGACGTCGACGCCGCCTTCCGGGCCGCACGGAGGGCCTTCGACGACGGCTGGCGCGACTGGACACCCGCCGAACGCCAGATCGCGCTCAACAGGTTCGCCGACGCCGTCGAGGCCCGCGCCGACGAGCTCGTCGCCGCCGAGGTCCGCAACTGCGGCAAGCCGATCGGCCTCACCAGGTCCGAGGAGATCGGCCAGGTCCTCGACGCCCTCCGCTTCTTCGCCGGGGCCACCCGGAACCTGGAGGGCCGCGCCGCGGGCGAGTACCTGCGCGACCACACCTCCTGGATCCGCCGCGAGCCCCTCGGCGTGGTCGGCCAGATCACCCCCTGGAACTACCCGATGGCCATGGCGGCCTGGAAGATCGGCCCCGCCCTCGCCGCCGGGAACACGATCGTCCTCAAGCCCTCGGACACCACCCCGGTCTCCACGCTCCTCCTCGCCGAGATCGCCGCCGAGTTCCTGCCCCCGGGCGTGTTCAACGTGGTCTGCGGCGACCGCGACACCGGCCGCGCCCTCGTCGACCACCCGATCCCGGCGCTGATCTCCCTCACCGGTTCCACCCGGGCCGGGTTCGAGGTCGCCCAGGCCGGGTCCCGCGACCTCAAGCGCCTCCACCTCGAACTCGGCGGCAAGGCGCCCGTGATCGTCTTCGACGACGCCGACGTTGAACAGGCTGCCGCGGGGATCGCCGAGGCCGGCTACTTCAACGCGGGCCAGGACTGCACCGCCGCCACCCGCATCCTCGCCGCCCCCGGCATCCACGACGACCTCGCCGCCGCCCTCGCCGAGCAGGCCCGCGGCACCGTCACCGCCGGGCCGGACAACCCCGACGCCGCCTACGGTCCGGTCAACAACGCGAACCAGCTGGCCCGCGTCACCGGGTTCCTGGAGCGCGTCCCCGACCACGCCGAGATCCTCACCGGCGGAACCAGGGTCGGCGACGAGGGCTTCTTCTACGCGCCCACGGTCGTGTCCGGTCTGCGCCAGGGCGACGAACTGGTCACCGACGAGATCTTCGGCCCGGTCCTGACCGTCCAGCGCTTCACCGACGAGGACACCGCCGTGGCCTGGGCCAACGCGGTCGAGTACGGCCTCGCCTCCAGCGTCTGGACCAAGGACCACGCACGCGCCCTGCGGGTCTCGCGCCGCCTCGACTTCGGCTGCGTGTGGATCAACACCCACATCCCCGTCACGGCCGAGATGCCGCACGGCGGCTTCAAGCACTCCGGCTACGGCAAGGACCTGTCGACGTACTCGTTCGAGGAGTACACCCGGGTCAAGCACGTCATGAGCTACATCGGTTCCTGACCGGAGCCCACCCACCAGAACCGACAGGAACACCCCATGGTCACGACAGCGAACAGCAGCACAGAGGAGCCCGCGGTGACGGCCCAGGACGCGTCGGCCCAGGACTCGCCGAACCCCTCGGAGCAGGGCCCGGAGATCAGCCTGGAGCGGGTCGTCAAGGCCTACCGGACCGGCTCGGACACCGTCCGCGCGGTCGGCGGCGTCGACCTGGAGATCGCCCGCGGCGAGTTCTTCTCACTGCTGGGCCCCTCCGGATGCGGCAAGACCACCACCATGCGGATGATCGCCGGGTTCGAGGAACCCACCGAGGGTGTCGTGCGCCTGTCCGGCCGGGACGTCACCGGCGTCCCGGCCAACCGACGCGACGTCAACATGGTCTTCCAGAGCTACGCGCTCTTCCCCCACATGACGGTCGAGGCCAACGTCGCCTTCGGCCTGGAGCGCAAGCGGGTCCCGAAGGCGGAGATCCGCCGCAGGGTGGGGGAGATGCTCGAACTCGTCGAGCTGGGCCACCGCGCCAAGCACCGCCCGGCCCAGCTCTCCGGCGGACAGCAGCAGCGGGTCGCCCTGGCCCGGGCCCTGGTCAACGAGCCCGGCGCCCTCCTGCTCGACGAACCCCTCGGCGCGCTGGACCTCAAGCTCCGCCAGTCCATGCAGGTCGAGCTCAAGCGCATCCAGCGCGAGGTCGGCATCACCTTCGTCTACGTCACCCACGACCAGGGCGAGGCCCTGACCATGTCCGACCGGGTCGCGGTGATGAACAACGGCCTCGTGGAGCAGCTGGGCACCCCGGCCGAGATCTACGAGCGCCCCGCCACCCGGTTCGTCGCCGACTTCATCGGCACCAGCAACCTGCTCACCGGCACGATCGGTGCCGCCGACGCCGCCGGCCACCACCGGGTCGAGCTGGGCCACGACCTCACCGCCCTGGTCGCCGAACTCCCCAAAGGGCTCTCGGCCGGGGACCGGGCCCACCTGACCGTCCGCCCGGAGAAGGTCCGGATCGGCCTGGAACGGCCCGGGGGCGACCTCAGCATCCTGCCCGGCACCGTCGCCGAGACCGTCTACATGGGCTCGGCCACGCACTACCAGGTGTCCCTGGCCAACGGGGCCGAGGTGACCGTCTACCAACAGAACTCCTCGGACTCCACCCTGGTCGCCGGCCGCGGCGAGGCGGTCTGGCTCTCCTGGGCTCCGCGCCACTCGTACGCGCTGCCCGTCTGAGCCCGCCCCGCGCCCTTCCGCCGACCCCGGCCCGGCCACTCCCCGCCCCGACGACCGGCAGACCCCCACACCCGAAGTAGGGAACGACGACATGAACCACCCCTCGCGAGCGCACCTGAACCCGGCCCTCCTGCGCGGCCTCACCAGGGCCCGGCGCACCGGCCCCGGCCTGCCCGCGCTGCCCGGCCTCTCCCGTCGCCGCACCCTCCAGGCCGGCGGCGCCGCTGCCGCCGCGCTCGCCCTGTCCGCCTGCGGTGTCGGCGGCCAGCAGCGCGACCCGGAGGCCGACGCCGACTACTGGGCGGACAAGGAGGAGACGGGCTCGCTGCGCTGGGCCAACTGGCCCCTGTACATGGACCCCGAGCGCACCCAGCTCGCGCAGTTCAAGGAGTCCACCGGCACCGACGTGGAGTACCACGAGGACGTCCAGGAGGCGGCGTCGTTCTTCGGGCAGATCCAGCCCAAGCTCGCCAACGGGGACGACATCGGCTACGACCTGATGACCCTCCCCAACGGCTTCGAGTTCAGCAAGCTCGTGGAGCTCGGCTACGTGGTCCAGCTCGACCACGCGCGGCTGCCCAACTTCGCGGAGCACGCGGGCGAGGTCTACAAGAACAGCGCCTACGACCCGGGCAACAAGTACAGCGTCCCCTACACCTCGGGCATCACCGGGATCGCCTACAACGCGGACTACGTCGACCGTGAGATCACCAGCATCGCCGACCTGTGGGACACCGCCTTCGAAGGCAAGGTCGGTATGTTCGCCGACCCGCAGGAGATCGCCAACTTCGGCCTCCTCCTCAACGGGGTCGACCCGGCCGACTCCACCAGGGAGGACTGGGAGGCCGCGGCCGAGAAGCTCCGGGAGCAGCGCGAGTCCGGGGTGGTGCGCGCCTACTACGACCAGGACTTCATCCAGCCGCTCACCAACGGCGACCTGTGGCTCACCATGGCCTGGTCCGGCGACATCTACCAGCAGAACGCCGAGGAGGGCACGAACCTGAAGTTCGTCATCCCCGAGGAGGGCGCCACCCTCTGGACCGACAACCTGCTGATCCCCTTCACCTCGCGGGCCCCGGTCGACGCGATCAAGCTCATGGACTTCCTCTACGACCCCGAGATCGCCACCGGGCTGACCGAGTACATCAGCTACATCCCGCCGGTCCCGAACGCCCAGGAGGTCATGGCCGAGTGGGCCGACGCCGAGGACGACGGCGAGCGCGCCGAGGCCCTCAGGGAGCTGGCGGAGAGCAACCTGGTCTTCCCCGAGGAGAGCGACTACCAGCGGCTCCACAACTACGTCGCCCTGGAGACCGACCAGCAGGACGAGTTCTCCTCGATCTTCCAGGCCATCACCCAGAGCTGACCCACGTCTCTGACCGACCCGGAGCTGACCCCTCCCGACCGATCCCGAGCTGATCCCATGAGAAACCGCACGACGACGCCCTACGTCCTGGTCCTCCCGGCGTGGATCTGGCTGGCGCTGTTCTTCGTGGTCCCCATCGGCGGGATGCTGTCGTTGTCGCTGACCACGGGAAACGTGGTCACCGGCTTCCAGCAGACCTTCGAGGTGGGCAACTACGTCACGGCCGTCAGCACCTACTGGGAGCAGATCCTGCGCTCCCTGTTCTACGGTGCGTGCGCCACGCTGCTCTGCATCGCCGTGGGCTACCCCATGGCCTACTGGATCGCCTTCCGCGCCGGACCGCACAAGTCCACGTACCTGCTGCTGATCCTGCTGCCGTTCTTCGTGTCGTTCGTGCTCCGCACGATCTCCTGGCGGTTCCTGCTGGCCGACAACGGCGTCGTCCTGGGGTCGCTGAAGTCGGTCGGGCTGGTCCCCGCCGACCTCCAGCTGCTCAACTCCGCCCCGGCGGTGGTCATGGGACTGGCCTACAACTTCCTGCCGTTCATGGTGCTGCCGATCTACGCGGTCCTCGAACGGATGGACCCGCGCCTGGTGGAGGCCGCGCACGACCTCTACGCCGGCCGGTTCCAGGCCTTCGTCCGCGTGATCCTGCCGGTGTCCCTGCCCGGGGTGTTCGCGGGGGTGCTGATGACCTTCATCCCCACCAGCGCCGACTACGTCAACGCCTCGGTGCTGGGCGGCACCCACAACACGATGATCGGCAACGTCATTCAGACGCAGTACCTGGTCAACAACAACTACCCGATCGCCGCGTCGATCACCTTCGTCCTCATGGGGCTGCTGCTCGCGGGCATCTTCAGCTACGCGCGCGCCCTGGGCACGGAGCGGGTCATGGAGGTGCACACCTGATGAGCGTCCGACTCGGCACGGAACCACCCTCCGCACCCCCACCGCCCCCGGCCCGGCTCGGCGGCACCGGGCGCACGCGCGGCCCCCGGCGCCGGATCGACTGGGGCCGCTACTACACCTGGCTGGTCCTGGCCTGGCTGTTCACACCCATCGTGTTCATGGTGGCGTTCAGCTTCAACGACCCCGCGGGCAAGCACAACATCACCTGGCAGGGCTTCACCTTCAAGTGGTACGCCAACGCCTTCGCGCACCCCACGCTCAACGAGGCGATGTTCAACTCCGTGAGCATCGCGCTGCTGAGCATGCTGATCGCGGGCGCGCTCGGCAGCCTGCTCGGGCTGGCGCTGGGCCGGTTCTCGTTCCGCGGAAAGCAGCTCACCAACCTGGTGATGTTCTCCGCGATCAGCGCCCCCGAGGTGGTGCTCGGCGCCGCCCTGCTGTCCACGTTCCTGATGATGAACGTGACCACCGGCTACTGGACGACCGTCGTCGCGCACGTGATGTTCTGCGTGTCCTTCGTGGCCATCACCGTGCGGGCGCGGGTGATCACCCTGGACCCGGCGCTGGAGGAGGCCGCCCGCGACCTCGGGGCGGGGCCGTTCACCACGTTCCGACTGGTCACCCTGCCCATGCTCTTCCCCGCGATCATGGCGGGCGGGCTGCTGGCCTTCGCCCTGTCCATCGACGACTACATCATCACGACCTTCGTCAGCGGCGACGTCACCACGTTCCCGCTGTGGGTCTGGGGCGCCACGCGGGTCGGTATCCCGCCGCAGGTCAACGTGATGGGCACACTGCTGTTCGGGGTCGGGCTGATCATGGCGGTGGTCAACGTCGTCATGGCCAACCGCCGCAGGTGAACCCCGGCGGGGATTCCCGACTCCCATGACACAAGCACCGGCCGCCGGACCCGGCGGCCGGTCGATCGACGAGAGACGAGTGAGAGCCATGGCCGACAGCACGCGCGCCGATGCGGCACGGGCCCTGGAAGGAGCACGCCCGCGGGTGTTCTGGCTGGACCCCGACATCCCCGGGCACGACGTCCCCGAACCCGCTCCGGCGCTGGTCGGCGACGTGCACGCGGACCTGGCCGTGGTCGGGGCGGGTTTCAGCGGGCTGTGGGCGGCGCTCATCGCCAAGGAGCGCGACCCCGACCGGGACGTGGTCCTGGTGGAGGCCCGCACCACCGGCTGGGCGGCCTCGGGCCGCAACGGCGGCTTCTGCGCGGCCAGCCTGACCCACGGCTACGACAACGGGGCCGAGCGCTGGCCGGAGGAGATCGAGGAACTCGAACGCCAAGGCGCGGCCAACCTCGACGCCATCGAGGAGACCGTCCGCAGGTACGGCATCGACTGCGAGTTCGAGCGCACCGGCGAGACCCTCGTGGCCACCGAGCCCTGGCAGGCCGAGTGGTTCGAGGAGGCGGCCGCGGCCCAGCGGGCCAAGGGCCAGAAGGTCCAGGTGTGGGACGCCGAGGAGGTGCGCCGACGGATCGACTCGCCCACCTACGTGGGCGGGTACCACGAGTCCGACGGCGTCGCGATGATCCACCCCGCCAAGCTCGCCTGGGGTCTGCGCGCGGTGTGCGAGCGGCTCGGTGTGCGGATCTTCGAGAACACCCCCGTGCGCGCCATCAGCTCGGTGCCCGCCGGGCTGCGCCTGGAGACCCGGTCGGGGACGCTGCACGCGCGCAGGGTGGCCTGGGGCGGCGGGGCCTTCCCAGGTCCGCTGCGCCGGCTCAAGCACTACCTGGCGCCGGTCTACGACTACGCGCTGATGACCGAACCGCTCACCGACGAGCAGATGGCCTCCGTCGGCTGGGAGGGCCGCCAGGGGGTTTCGGACTCCGCGAACTTCTTCCACTACTACCGGCTCACCGCGGACAACCGCATCCTGTGGGGCGGTTACGACATCGTGCACCACTACGGCGGCAAGGTGCGCCCCGAGTACGAGCAGCGGCCGGAGACCTTCCAGAAGCTGGCCGAGCACTTCCTGGAGACCTTCCCGCAGTTGAGGGGGATCCGCTTCGGGCACACCTGGGGCGGGGTCATCGACACGTGCAGCCGCTTCTCGGTGTTCTTCGGTGACGCCTACGGCGGGCGGCTGGCCTACGCCGCCGGGTACACCGGTTTGGGCGTGGGCGCCACCCGGTTCGGGGCGCAGGTGATGCTGGACAAGCTGGACGGCCTGGACACCGAGCGCACGAGGTTGCGGATGGTCAGGGAGAAGCCGCTTCCGTTCCCGCCGGAGCCGGTCCGTTCCCTGGGTATCGAGCTCACCCTGCGGGCCACGGCCGCCGCCGACCGCAACGGGGGACGGCGCAACCTGTGGCTGCGGGGCCTGGACGCGGTGGGCATGGGTTTCGACAGCTGACCGGCTTCGGAGATTCGGGGCGGGTCCGATCCGGCCACTCGGGCACACCCGACCGGAAACCGGCTGTTTCCGGCAAGGATCGGTAATGCTGTGCCAAGGGTTGCCATGTGGGGCGATGCGGACGGCGTGGCGTACGCGCAGGTCATCCGGCCGGGGTGAGTATGGGCAGCGGGCCGCGGGGGAGTTACCGAAGGTGACCCAGCTCCTCCCGCGGGCCGACCCTCCTCACCCGAACCCACCGCGTGGCCGCCCACTGGCCCAAATTTCAAGGCCGCGCGGTGTTTGCTCCGAACGGCGCCCGTGCCCCGGCACGGGCGCCGTTCGCGTTCACCCGAGGGTCTCGCGCGGGGTCCGGCAGTGAGAGGACAGCGTGCTCTCCAGGCCTGGGGGAGGGGTGTTCCTCGGCGCCTTCTTTTTCCTGGCAAGGGAGCAGTAGGTTGGGGTTGAAGGTTGATTGAGGGTGACCATTTTGGGTGATTTGTCTTCGGTGTCCGAGTGTCAACAACGTGCAGATTTTGGCCTCTTGGCGATCTAGACCCGCAGGTCACCGAGACTGCTCCCCGCGCACGCGGGGATGGACCTGTCAGTGGTAGTGGTCGCCGCTCTGCTGATGGCTGCTCCCCGCGCACGCGGGGATGGACCCCCCCACTACGGCCCCCGCCACCACGGCGGGGGCTGCTCCCCGCGCACGCGGGGATGGACCCGAGGTCGCCGAAGGCCGGCGCACCTCCAAGGCCTGCTCCCCGCGCACGCGGGGATGGACCCGGCGCGTCTTCACGTTCTAGAAGGTGCTCGAGCTGCTCCCCGCGCACGCGGGGATGGACCCTTCTTCGCCGCTGACGAGGACTCGGTAATTCCCTGCTCCCCGCGCACGCGGGGATGGACCCGCCAGATCGGCCGAGTCGGAGCGCACCCGGAACTGCTCCCCGCGCACGCGGGGATGGACCCGCAACGACAAGGAGGGCGGCGACAAGAAGGCGCTGCTCCCCGCGCACGCGGGGATGGACCCCACCAGTCACCCCCCGTACTTTCCGGATAGTTCTGCTCCCCGCGCAGGCGGGGATGGACCCGGGTACAGGTGAGGGAGCGTGCCTGCAGACTCTTCTTCAGGGTTGAGGAACATCGGAACAGGATCCGGCGCTTAGCGCGGGTTTCCGTTCCGATGTTCCTCAACCCCTGACACGTAGGCGTGGTCGACCGTCGGTCGAACTGGTCGACACGGCCCCGGCTGTGGGGTCAACGGGGACGTCCCTTGCGCTTGTGCTTTGACTTTCGGTAAGCGTCCAGGGCCTTCCGCGAGCTCTGCCATGTTCCATCGCGGCTCTGGAAGGCCTCCAACCGTCCGCGCTGCGCGGCCTGACGCAACGCGGCCAGCGAGAACTCCTCATTGACGAGCGCGGCGAGCGGGACCATGCGTGCGGGCCCCGCCACGTTGGGCACGATGAACCGTTCAAGGTTGTCGATCATCGCACGCGCGATCAACTCCCCCAACGAACCAGGGTCCCCGGCATCGGCTCGTTCCATCGCGGTCAGGTACGTGGGGCGCTGCCGCTTGAGGATGATGACCGGGGGATACCCCAGGCGAACCAGGATGAGGTTGAGCACCAACCGCCCCGTGCGCCCGTTGCCGTCGATGAAGGGGTGAATCTGCTCGAAGGTGTTGTGGAGCAGGGCGAGCTTCTCCGGCAGGGGCTCGCGGTCCTTGGTGCTGGCGCTCTCGAGTTCCAACCGACGGACCTGGCTGATCCAGTCGTCCATACCAGCGGGAACAAGAGGCCACTGAGGCGGAGTCATACCGGCCGAGAACGGGCGGATGTCGTGTTCACGGAAGTTGCCCGGTCCCTCCCGGTCGGTGGCGTCCGGATGGGGCGCCACATCCCACACCGGTGTCATGGCGAGCTGGTGGATGTGCCGGACCTCGCCGATGGTCAGCAGCCGGCCGTCGTGCCACTCGCCTGGTTCCAGCGCCTGCCGGTAGACCCAGCGAGCCGCGTCGGCGTAGCCGCGGACCTCGGTGTACTCCTTCAACGGCTTGGCGCCCACCGCGCGCCCTTGGTCCAGCAGAGCTTCGACCTCGCGCAGGACGAGCGTGTTGCCCTCCAACGCCGTCGAGTGGTGCGCTTCAAGATGCCAGATGTCGTCCCAGACAGCCCTGGCCTCGCGTGGATCGGGCAGGCCTCCGTACCGTTGCAGGTCCTCAATGGCCTTCTCGAGCCGTTGGTAGACGGTGGCCCGGCTCGGCCTTCCTCGTCCCACGCGGCACCCTTCTTAAGTTGATAAGCCCTGGCCTCAGCGAAATGAACTTATCAAAAGTGGGTGGTGCAAGGCCCCCGTTTCTCCTGACTGGCGGGGAATTTGAGGCCATCGTGCTTGTGGCCGTACCGGTCGATGCCACGTGTCCAGCAGCCTCACCTGCCCCGGCGGCTTCAGCGGTTCCGGGGCAGGTGAAGATCACCCTGCCCGCTCACCAGGTCGACGGCACGAACTGGAGGTCGAAGAACATCGGAACAGGATTTAGCGATAGACCTCCGAGCTCTCACCGGTCGGTGGTGAGCGCCTCCAGGGCACGGGTCTTGTCGGCCTCGCTCGGCAGGGCGTAGCGGCGGGTGGTGTTCAAATCAGCGTGGCCCATCAGTTCGGCCACCAGGACCACGTCGACCGGTGCGGCGACGAGGTCGCCGCGGCCTCGCACGAGGTCGGTGCCGAAGGTGTGGCGCAGCACGTGCGGGCCGAACGCCTCCCCGTCGTCGGCTGGCCCGATCCCCGCTGCGGCGCCCAAGGCGGTGACCACTCTGTTGGCGGCTCGGGTGGACAGGCCGGCGCTGTCGCGGTTGTGGATCAGTGGGCCCGCGGGGTTTGTGGGTTTGGCGGAGCTTGGGCGTCACCCGCTCCCCTTGGCGCTGGCGGGCGCTTCCTGCGAGTGCCCCCTGACGGCTGTCAGGGGGCCTTCCTTCCTTTTTGCACGCTGTGCTGTGACTGCGGTTAGAGCGGGAACTCGACCTGGAAGACTGCCTCGCCGAGCGTCTCGGCCTGGGAGTGCGCGAAGAGCAAGACGGCGCTGATGGCCATGGCGGGCCAGGCCCACCACCGGCGCGGCGCACGGTGGCGACCCCGAGCGGTGCTGGTCGGGGCCGTGGGCGAGGTCCCGATAGCTTCCCGGGCCTGCGGTGCCTGTCGAACCCTCTGTTCGGCCTGTTCCTGGCGCTGTCGGGTGACCTCGGTCCAGTGCGGGACCGCGTGGTGCTGGAGCCTGTAGGCCAGGCGGGGGTCGCCTTCCATCTGGCGCAGCAGCCGTTCCTGGCGGGATCGGTGGGATTCGGGCGGAGTGGCTGGCGGGTGGGAGTGCGGACCCCAGAGTTCGATCAGGGTCGTCTGTTGCTGCTGGGGTCGGTGAGGCCCGGGCGGGGCAGCCGACTGGCGGTTGCTGCCGGGGCGGGAGAAGCGGTGGCCCCGGGGTGCGGCCAGCCTCTGGCGCACTCCGGAACTCACCTGGCTGGGGCCGGTCACCGGTTGGCCTCGGGGAGGTTGAACTCGGCCCAGATCACGGTGCCCAGACCCTGGCAGAAGGGGAAGTCGATCACCGATCGAGTACCCCAGCTGTCGGCGAGGCGGTCGATGAGCATCAGGCCCCGGCCGCGCTCGGCGTGGGCCCACTCCTCCAGGGTGTGCTGGGGGGTCTGCGGGTCCTGGAACTCGGTGGTGTCGGTGCGCATGCCGTCGTCGATGATCGCGACCTGGAGGGTGGTGGCGGTGGGCATGTGCAGGGTGCGGACGACGCGGCCTTCGGTGTCCTGGCCGGAGCGGGAGTGGTCGACGGAGTTCGAAAACATCTCGCTGGCGCAGAACACCATGTTCTCGCTGGTCTCCTGGTCCATTCCGGACAGGCGGTGCAGGTCGGCGGTCAGATCCGTGCGCACCCAGGAGGTCTGGGCCAGGTCACCGGGGTAGAGGCGCGAGGGCCAGCGGCGTCCGGCGAAGGGTTCTGTGGAGGTGTGGAGCGGGGGGCGCACGTGCGGCAGACTGGTCATGTCGGCAACTCGCTTTCTGTTGAAACGGGTGTTGGTTGTCGGCCTGCTCTGGGGGTGTTGGCGCACCCGCCAGAGCTTTTTCATGAGTACTGAAGGCCAAAAGGCGGACGCACTGGGTCTTGAGGGCGAACCGGGTTCTAGGAGTCGGGCGAGGAGCTGAGGCCCAGGAGTCGGCGGCCGAGCAGGCGCAGGAGTTCGTGGCGGGTGGGCGCGGTGATCCGCTCGAAGGGGTCGCCCTCACCCGTCCAGCCGATCGGGCGCCGGGCGACGTAGGTCTCGTGGGGCGAGGCGCCCTCGATGGTCAGGTTCCAGTGCCGGTAGAGGAGCGGGCACAGGATGTGCTCGGGGATGGGCAGCTCGTCCTCGCAGGCGGAGGCGTTCATCTGCGAGGAAAACGGCATGCGCGCCCCGTCACCGCCGACCGCCTTGAGCGCGTGGGGCGGGTTGGGGTGCTCGGCGATGGCCTGGTTGACGAGGTCGGTGGCCAGCTCGCAGTCCCGTTCCTCGCGGGTGATGCGCAGCGCTTCCCGGATCAGGGGGAGCCGGTTCCGGAGGGTGTGGGCGTGCCACTCGGCCAGCTGTGCGGGGGTCAGGTGCGCGGGCGGTTGCAGGGCTTCCTCGGCGACGGTGAGCAGGTCGTCGGTGTAGATGTCGAGCATCAGAGCCCCACCCCCAGCCGGCGCAGCCCCGCCAGAAGCAGCTGAAGGATGTGCAGGGGTGCGGAGTCCAGCGGCCGACGGGGCATCGGGATCCGTGGCGGGCGGGGAGAGCACAACGGCTGTCCCGAGCTCAGGGTTCGGTGAGCAGGGGCGTAGCTGCGTACGCGGCGGGCCCGGCGGGGGCGGCGGCGACGCATCGCCTCGGAGGCCGACCAGCGCACATGCGCCAGTTCGGACAAGTTGAGGTAGCGCGGCATAGGTGCACTCCTGGTGCTCAAGTGCCAGGTGGGAAGCCCAGCGTGGGAATGAGTAAGCTCAGAGAATCATGAAATCCTCAGGGTTTCAATAAAACTAGATTTTTAGATACACAGGGTGTGAGGAATTCATCCTGTCTGTAACTGGATGCCCGAATCGCCGACCAGCCGTAACATCCTGAGAGACACCACCCCCAGGAGAGAGCCCATGTCTGACCCATCACGCCCGAGCGTTCGCAGGCGACGACTCTCGGAGGAGCTTCGCCGCTACCGGAACGCAGCGGGCATGACCCTGGACGATGCGGCAGCCGCTACCGAATGGAGCGTCGGCAAGGTCTCCAACATCGAGACCGGTGTCCGGCTTCGGCCCAGCGTGGTCGAGGTGCGAGCCTTGCTCGACGTCTACGAGGTGACCGACGAACAGCGCCGCCAGGCCCTCTTCGCGATCACTCGGCAGGCAGGCAAGAAGGGCTGGTGGACCAAGTACAGTGACGTCTTCCCAGACGAGTTCCCCGTTCTGGAGTCCGACGCCACAGCGATCAGCACTTACGAACCGATGATCATCCCGGGGCTACTGCAGACACCGGGTTACGTAGAGCTTCTGACCCGCTCAGGGAATCTGGTCCGAGACCCGGTCGACATTCTGCGTGTGGTCGATGCGCGACGCCGTCGACAGGAAATTCTCGCCCGCGCGGACGGGCCCGACCTGTGGGCGGTCATCGACGCGGGCGCGGTTGAGCGACTGCGCTCTATACCTGAGGTGTGCCGTGAACAGGTCAGCCACCTGGCTGATATGGCAGACAACGGCGACGGAATCACGGTCCAGGTGGTCCCGTTCAGCGCGGGAATCCACGCTGGAGCCAAGGGCAGCTTCGTTCTGATGGACTTCGCTGCAGCGGATCCGGTGGTGTACCTCGAAATGGATCAGGACGGCCTCTTTCTGGAGGAGCCAGACGAAGTCACTCGGTACCGAAACCTTTTCAACCACCTCGTGAGCAGGTCACTCAACGTCGACGAGAGCGTCGCCTACCTGCGCGAGATAGCCAAAGCACCCTGAGAGAGCACCCGTGAACCTCATTCCCAACCCCGACGTCCTTGATTTCCGCACGTCCAGCTACAGCGACCGAAGTAACTGTGTCGCCGTCGCCGACGTTCCCGGGGGCGCTGTGGTCCGCGACTCCAAGCACCCTGAGCGCGGCTACCTGCCGTTCTCCGGCCCGGAGTGGGTCGCGCTGCTGCGCACCACGCGATCGTAGGCACAACAGAAGGGAGCCCCCGCAGCGGCGAGGGCTCCCTTTGCTCATTCCCGCGAACACTGTACCCCCGGCATCCCGGCGCGGGAAGCAGACGTCGTTGGCCGTAGACGGCCAGGGGTTCGGGACTTTTTCCTCTGAACTCGGGGTGCAGCTCTGGGCAGGAGTGCGGATGAGTCAGTCAGTGCTCCCACTCCCAGAGAAGGACTCAGGCATGCATGTCCCCATCGAAGAGCTCACCTTCTACAAGTCCAGCTACAGCGACCGGAGTGACTGCGTCGAGGTGGCGCGGTTCCGGAAGTCCTCGTATAGCAGCGGCCGACAGGAGAACTGCGTCGAGGTGGCTGATCTGCCCACCGGGGTAGCCATCCGTGACACCCAGAACCGGGAGGCGGGCCACCTGTCCTTCTCCGCCTTCGAGTGGTCCGCGCTGTTGAAGACCGAGGCCGGTCGCTAACGGCTCCAAGCGACTCCAAGAACAGAGGACCCCCACCAGGCAATCGAGTTCTGGTGGGGGTCCCCTGCATTTCCGCTCGAATCAGTACCCCCGTCAGTACCCTCGCCAGGCCTGGCGGTCCTGGTGGTAGCCGATGATCTTCGGGACCATCATCGTCGAGGCCTCCACCTCGCCCTCCTGGCGGTCGATCGGGAACACCAGCGCGGCCCGCAACAGGTCGTCGTCCAGGAAACGCAGTTCGGGAGCGTCCTCCGGCAGCGTCAGCTCCGGGGCGCCGCCCGGCTCACTCTCGGACACCCCCAGGTAGAAACCCCAGTTCCCGAAGGTGGGCACGTCCACGTTGTACGGGGTGACCTCGATCCCGGCCTCCCTCAGGGAGTGGCCCACACTCCAGTAGGCGTTCGGGGCGAAGAACGGCGAACCGGCCTGCACCACCACCCGGCCCTCCGGTTCCAGGGCCTGCTCCAACAGCGCGTAGAACTCGATCGTGTACAGCTTCGAGGTGCCCACGTCGGTACCGTCCGGCAGGTCGGCGATGACCACGTCGAAGTTGTCCGGGTTGTCGCGCAGCCACTGGAAGGCGTCGGCGTTGACCACCTCCACCCTCGGGTCCTGGAAGGAGTCGTCGTTGAGTTCGCGGATCACCTGGTTCGTGGAGGCCAGCTCGATGACGGCCGGGTCCAGGTCCACGAGGGTCACCGACTCGACGTCGTCGTAGCGCAGCAGTTCCCGGATGGCCAGACCGTCGCCGCCGCCCAGCACCAGCACGTCCTCGCGCGGTCCGTCCATCGCGGGGTGGATGAGCGACTCGTGGTACCGGTACTCGTCCAGGGTGGAGAACTGCAGGTCCCCGTTGAGGAACATGCGCACGTCCCGGCCGTCCAGGGACTGGGTGAGCACGATCTCCTGGTACTCGCTGCGCTCGGCGTACGCGATCGGGTCCCGGTACATGGCCTGCCGGGCGTCCACCTCGAAGGTCTCGGCGTAGTAGTAGGCCAGGCCCAGCACGGTGACGATGAACGCCAGCCCCACGCTCAGACCCGCGTAGGCCTTCCTGGTCAGGTCCGTACGGAACAGCCACAGAACCACGGCCACACCGATGACCGCGTTCAGCACGCCCACCATCACGGCGCCCTTGGGCAGCCCCAGCAGCGGCAGCAGCAGGAACGGGAAGGCCAGGCCGCCGATCAGGCCGCCCACGTAGTCGGCGGCGAACAGGTCCGCGACCGCCTCGGAGGCCTCCTGCTTGCGGATGCGCTGGATGAGCGTCATCAGCAGCGGGATCTCGATGCCGATCAGCGTGCCGATGACGAACGCCAGCAGCACCAGCGTGGGCTGGTAGGCGGCGGCGGACAGCCAGGCGAAGGACCCGTACAGCAGCAGGACGGACAGGCCGCCGATCAGTGACAGCAGGCCCTCAACGACGGCGAACGACAGCGCCGGCCGGGCCTGGTACCGCTTGGACAGCAGCGAACCCACACCCATGGCGAACACCATCACGGACAGGACCACCGAGGCCTGGGTGATGGTGTCGCCGAGCAGGTAGCTGCCGATCGCGACGAGTGCCAGCTCGTACACCAGGCCGCAGGCGGCGCAGATGAACACCGCCAGCAGAACGAAGAACCGGGCCGCACGCGGCGGAACCGGGAGTCGGGGCCGCGCGTGGGCCGTGGTCTCGCTCAAGGTACTGCTTTCTCGAGGAACGATGAGGGTGGCCCACGGGTCCGTGCGGACACGGTGGACCTGCCGGGACGGGGCACCTGGCCCCGGACCCCGGGCGCCCTAGGAGATGGCCGCTGCCACGACCAGGGCGATGGAGACGTGTGCGGTCGCGCTGACCCACGTCGCCGGGTGCCATTCGTTGTTGCTGATCATGTGGCTGACCTTGCCCGGGGTCATCAGGTCGATCAGCAGGAAGGACAGGGCCATGACGACCAGGCCGATGAGGCCGAAGACCGTCGCGGACAGCAGTCCGGGGACCAGGCCCAGCTCCGAGTAGCTGGACAGGATCGCGGAGACGACCACGATCGACGCCCCGAGGGTGTTCGCGGACACCAGCAGGATCGCGTTCGGATTGCGGTCCTCCCAGATCAGCTTGTGCAGCTTGCCGGGGGTGAGCAGGTCGGTGATCAGGTAGCCGAGGAGCATGATGACCGTGCCGACCACGCCGTAACCCAGGGCGTAGAGGGAGCTGGTGAGGATCTCGTTCATGGCCTTGTCCGTGTAGGAGTGCTTCGGGTGTCAGGGGGTTGGACTGCGAGAACAGTCCCGCCCCCTGACCGGCAGACTACTTGCCGAAGCCCGAACCCCCGCCGCGGTTGTCGCTTCCGCTGCCGCCGCTGTTGGAGTTGTTGTTGCCTCCACCGCCGAAGCCGCCGAAGAAGAAGAAACCGCCACCGCCACCGCTGCGGCCGTTGTCGCAGTCGTCGGTCGGTGTCGCGCTGGGCGTGGGTGTGGGTGTGCTTCCGGAGGCCGAGGTCGTCGAGTTCGACGTGCCGGACGTGCTCGACGTACTGGAAGTGGCGCTGTCACTCGGCTCGCAGTCAGCGTTGTTGCTGCCGCCCGAACACGCCGAGAGCAGGACCAGCAGCGCCGTGGCGCCGCCGATCGCGGCGATCTTGTGTCGTGGAGCGCGTGCTCCTCGGATCTTGGTCGTGGCCATCTCGGCCTCCTCTTAGAGGGTCAGGGTTGTGGTCGTCGTCACCAGTTCGTCGCTCTGCGGGTAGGCGTGCCAGGTACGCCAGCGCAGCGACGCCTCGCTGCCAGAGGTCAGGTGCAGCGCGGTGATCGCCAGCGGATCACCGGGGAAGGCGACGAGCAGCCCGCCGGGTGAGTCGGAGGTCTCGTCGTGGATCTCCGTCACCCGCCGGGCCAGTTCGGCGCGAGGCAGCGACTCGACGACGGAGTCGAAGCGGTAGTCGCCCACCCCAGGCAGGGGGTGCTCGGCGTTGCCGGGTAGCCCGCCGGGAACCCCCGGCAGACAGGCGACCGTCTCCACCAGCTCCCCGCCGTCGGACGCGGGCCGCAGGACCACCTGGTGCGAGGCGCCGAGCACCCGGAGCTCGACCTCGAGACCCGGCACCGTGACGGTGCGGGTGGCGAGGGGTTCGACCAACGGGTGGCTCAGGGTCCAGACCAGGTCGTCGGCCTTGGTGTCGACGAAGGGGGCGCTGATGCTCGCGCGCATGTGGGCATCAGCTCCCGGGGAAGATCGTGAAGGTGCCGGCGTGGATCTTCTCGCCGGTGCTGACTTCCCAGCTTCCGTGGTCGAAGCGCTCGAAGGCGAGCAGCTTGCCGTCGGCGGACTCGTAGTCCGCGTAGTCCATGCCGCCCTCGGCCTTGAGGCCGGTGGTGCCCTCGGACCGGTAGGAACCGGAGCCCTTCTCCTCGAGCTTGTAGGTGACGCCCTCGAGCTCGATGCTCTTGCCCTGGGGGACCATCGTCAGGTCCGGGCGGCCGGTCCACAGGGCGAGTTCGACGTCCGGGTCCTCCTCGACCGAGAGCCAGCGCTTGCCGCCCTCGACCTCGAGGAAGTGCTCGGACCAGACGTAGCCGCCCTCGGACAGGCGCAGGGTGCCCCGGATCCAGGTGCGCTCGGTACCCCAGTCGATCATGTCGCCCGCCTTGATGTTGCGCGGGTCACCGGCGGTGTCCGTGGTGGAGGGGCCGGCGAAGGGGTCCTGGGGCGGCGGGGGCGCGGTGTCCTGCTTACGCGCGGCCGAGCGCTGTTTGTAGATCAGGACTCCGATCACGATCCCAACGATGAGAATCAGTAGCAGAAGGAGTTCGATCACCAGTGTTCCTCGTTTCGCGGTGAAGCACGTCTTTTTGTTTCCGGGGCGGGGCAGTCCTGCTGTTCGGTCTGACGCCGGCTCGGGGGTTCTGGTTCCGGATCCGGCCGGATCCGGTCAGGAACGAAGAGGTGGGGAGGGGACCGCCCCTGTGAGGGAGGTGTTGAACGGTCCGCGCTTTTCGGGTCTTTCGGACTTTGGTCCTGACCCCACAGTAGGTGGTTTTCGGGCCGGTGGGGGGACCGGCCGGAAACGTACTGGAAACGGTGCGGGGCCCGCTCCGGAAGAGCGGGCCCCGGCGGGGTTTCGGACGGTTGTCGCAGCTGGGGGCGCTCCGGTCAGGCCCGGGGGTCGCCGGTTTCCAGGGGGAGGGAGTCGTCCCCGCCCCAGCGGCTCCACGACCCCGGGTAGAGGCGGGTGTCGGCGAACCCCGCGTGCTCCAGGGCCAGGAGGTCGTGGCAGGCGGTCACCCCGGAACCGCAGTAGGCGGTGACCGTGCGCGCCGAGTCCGCGCCCAGGGCGGCGAAGCGCTCACGCAGGACCCCGGGTGCGGCGAGCAGGCCGTCCGGGGTCAGGTTGGCGGGCCACTCGGCGCTGCGGGCACCGGGGATGTGCCCGGCGCGGGCGTCGACCGGCGCGGGCTGTTCGCCGGTGAACCGGCCGTGCACCCGGGCGTCCAGGAGGAGCCGGTCCGGGTCGGCGAGCTCCTGCTGGAGCTCCTCGGTGCCGACCAGGCGGCCGGCCGGCCAGGGGAGAGCGGTCCGGTGCACGGGCTCGGCGGTGACCTCGCCCTTCTCCAGCTCGCCGGTCCAGGCCTGGAGGCCGCCGTCGAGGAAGGCGGCGGGGGTGCCGATGACGCGGAGCATCCACACCAGCCGCGCGGCCACCGAGCCGTTCGCGTCGTCGTAGACGACCACGGAGGAGCGGTCGCCGATACCCAGGCGGCCCAGGGTGCGGGCGAAGTCGGCGGCGGCCGGCAGCGGGTGGCGGCCGCCCTCGGCACTGGCCGGTGCGGCGAGGTCGGAGTCCACGTCGGCGTGCACGGCGCCGGGGATATGGCCGTTCAGGTAGGCCTCGTGGCCGGAGCGGCCGTCGAGGTACCAACGGGAGTCGACGAGGACGACCTCGTCACGGTGCTCACGGAGCCAGGCGGCCGAAACGGCCACCGGAAGGGACAGAGTCTGATCGGACATGGCGACAGCCTAGTAGCGGTCACCTTTCGGAGAGTCGCCGTGTCCGTACTCTCGGTGCCGACCCCGGGTGGTGCTCCCGGGTGGCGCTCCCGGACGGCGAGTGCGGGTGGCGGAGGCGGAGCTCCGGGTTCCCTGCCCCGGGTACTGGCCCGGGGTACCGGCGCCGTTCCCGGCCCCGGGTGGCGGAGGAGGGCTCTCAGTGCGGAGTCGGAAGGGGGAGGCACCGGTGCGCCGAGGGTCGGAAGGCGACCGCGGCCAGCCCGGCCAGCAGCGGGACCGAGAACCACAGCTGGTACCAGAACACCGAGCCCAGGTCCGACCAGGGCATCGTGGTCACGGCGGCCGCGGCCACCGTACCGATCCCGAACATCACCGCGCCGCGGGACAGGTACCGGGGGGAGGTGGGCAGTCCGTCGAGGAACAGCCGGACCGCCAGGATCGCGACGCCCAGCAGCCACAGGGAGAGGAAGATCTGGTGCCGCGCGGGGTCGGGCACGGCGGCGTTCCAGGCCCAGAGGGTCAGTCCGAGGCCGACGACGAGAAGGGCGGGACCGCCCACCGCGGCGGGGGTGGTGGGAGTCCGGCTGAGGGTACGGGTGTGTGCCTCCATATCCGCAACCCATGCCCGGAAGATCCTGATCCATGCCCTCGCGGCCGGATCGTGTCCTACGCTCCGTCAACCTGTTTCCGAGGAGGGAGCGGCTGTGCGGCGGGGTTCAGGAAGCCGCTGCCGCCCGTGTCGCCCGGTCCATCCGGTGGACGTGCAGGATCCACCACAGCCCCAGAACCGGCAGGACCAGCGGGATGAACAGGTAGCCGCTGCCGAACCCGGACCACACGGTGTCGTCCGGGAAGACCCCGGAGGCGAACACGCTCAGCGCGCCCACCACGAGTACCCCGGCCATCTCCACCGAAACCGAGACCAACGCCACCAGGCGCGAGGTGCGTCCCGCCCGGGCCAGGCCGACCGCGGCGATCAGATAGACCACACCGGCGAGCACGGACAGCCCGTACGCCAGCGGCGCCTCGTCGAACCGGGTCGCCAGCTGGTAGCTGCCCCGAGCGGTCGCGGCGAGCGCGAACACCGCGTACACCGCCACCAGCACGCGGCCGGGGCCGGTGCGCAGGGTGCGGTCGCCGACGGGGTCGGACGCGGTGTTCGGACCGGAGGCGGAACCGGTTCCGGCGGTGTCAGACAACGGGGCTCCACAGCTGCTCGAGGCGGACCAGGAGGACCGGGAGGATCAGGCAGGCGAAGGCGATCACGGCCGGGCCCCACTTGCTGCGCTCCATGAACCCCCACACGGCGCAGGCGGGCGGCAGCAGTGCGACGGTCGCGACGTAGGAGATGAACATGATCATCTCCTCGGGCCGTTCGCCACCCACCATCGTCACGACGGTCGCGCCGACCTGCCCGAGCACCAGCAGCCACAGGACACCCATGCCCACCAGATGGGGGACCAGCATCGGCTGGTCGCGGAAGGTGGAGACGAGGCACCACACGGCCATCGCCAACGACACCATCTGAATGGTCATGGTCAGCCAGTCGACCACGCCGCCTCCACTCGGGTACTCCGTGTGCCCGCCCATGTCAGCGGACCGAACCAAACTACGACAGACTGTAGTACCTCAGGTGTACTGCCTCGTACCCGGTCCGTGGGGGTGTGCGGGGGCGTGCGTGCGGAGTGTGCGTGCGGGGCTCGAACCCCTTGGGGTGCTGTCGGCCGAAGGGCGGAGCGGACCCCGCGGCCGGCGGAGGGCCGCGCTGGCGGAGGGCCGTGTCGACGGAGGGCCGCGCAGACGAAGGGTCCTGTGGGGGCGCGGGTCCGGACCGCTGGTGATCGGGGACCGGGGCGTCCCCGGTGAGGCCGGGCGGGCGGAAGGCGTACGACCGGACCCCGGCGGGGGAGTGCCCCGACCCCGGGTCTCCCGCCGCTCGGTGGCGGGCCGGTCGTACGCCTGGACGGTTTCCGTGCCGGGCGGGCCTCACCTCAGCCGGCGGAGCTCTCCAGCGCCTTGACGGCCCGCTCCGCCTCCCGCCGGGCGCACGCCCGGATGAGCTGGGCGTAGGACTCGCCGGTCATGGACTTGATTGAGGAGACGCCCGACCCCACGTAGCGGCGGGCCGCGAGCAGGCCCGCGCTGGTGCCCTTCCCCCACTGGCCGTCGACCCCGTGGGGCTCCAGGTGCTCACCGAAACCGGCGGCCACGATCAGTCGCTGGACGGCCTTGACCCCCTCCGAGGGGGTGGGGATGCCGTCGCCTTCCTTGAGTCCGAGCAAGTCGAGTCCTTCCGTGACGGCCCCGGGGGGCTCTGCGAATGTGCCGTCCTGAACGAGCTGGTAGGCCTTGTCGCCAGGGCAGGAGGTGGAGATGAAGTCGCGGTGCCCGAGGACGGTCCCGGCGACGGAGGTGTCGGGTTCCATCAGCCACTGGCGGAGCGCCCGGACCGCGTTGATCTGTTCGGGGGTGATGGCGTCGGTCGGACCGGTCGCCAGCGTGCAGGAGTAGTGCGAGGAGTTCCCGCCGGGTTGGGCCGCCTGGGTGCGGTACAGCCCGCGCCCCTCGAGCACGTATCCGTGCGCGCAGGCCATGAAGGAGTTGCCGGTGAAGTACACCGTCCCCCGCCGCCGGGCCAGCCAGGTGCCGTTGGGGGTGGTGGGACACCAGATGTGCCCGCCGTAGGTCTCCTCGGTGATGGAGAACGCTGACTTGCGTGCAGCCGCTGCTTTGGGAGAGAAGTGGGTTTTCCTCCGCAGTTCGACCTTCCACATGTCGTACTTCGTGGACTTGGTGGGGGGACGACGATGCAGCGAGGTCGCGTGTCCTGCCAGCGTTGCGGCGAATTGGAATGCCTCTGCAGCCGCCCGGCTCTTCTGGCTGAGGGCCTGTGCGTTGACCGTTCGGTTGTTGTGCCCGTCCGCCAACAGTGAGACACGGATGAACAGTTCGAGCTGGGCTCTGGTCAGTGAGCGAAGAAACGCGTAGGAGGGCACACGCTCGGGTGCCTGTTCGAGAAGGACCGGTCCGGCATCTGTGGACAGGTGGAATTCCACGAGGTGGCGGTTGCGGGCCTCCCTCCATCGGGGAACGCCATCAGATACCTGCCCTGTCCGGGGAAACCCCTCAGAGGGCGGACCGAGAAGGGTCCGAAGCGCGGCCCTGATTCGGGTGACGTTCTCCGGGTTCTTCTCTTCCGACTGGTAGATGACAACGCCTTTGCTGGGGAGGCGGCTACGGCTCTGGGGTTTGATGTGCCCTTCCGCCCAGAACCATGCCACCAACTCGACCAGGGAATCCGACCACTTGGGATCGGTCGGCAGGCTGTCACAAGGAGCCGCTAGGGGAATGCGGTCCCAGTAAGTCAGGGACTCGGTGGTTGTCCAAACACGTTCCCGGCCCTGCTGCGTTCGTTCAGCGCGGCCTGTGGCAGCCCACTTGCCGTCAGCTGACTTCTGGCGTTGTGTTCCGGTTCGCCGGTAGAAGCGCTCCACCGGCCAGCGGTGGTGCGTGGTCGTCAGGGAGGAGTGTGAGTGGCCCTCCATGCGGACGAGGGTGCGTTCGGTGGCCGGGAAGACGTTGACGGCCTGGACCGGCTGCCACTGGGAGGCCCCGGTCGTGTGGTCGAGGGTGAGCACGGTGTCGCCCGCGCGGACCTGCCGGAACGACCGCCAGCCGTCCTCGGTGAGGATCTCCGTCTCCTCGTCCACGCAGTACCCGATGTCCACCCATCCCCGGGAGGGGCCGGTGTGGAAGTTGCGGGTGTTGCGCCAGTAGGTGAGGCAGGCGGAGTGGTTCTTGCCGGAGAGCCCCTGGTTCGCGCTGTCGTAGTGGATGACGAGACCGGAGCGGGGAGTGGCTCGGGAGGCGGGGGAGGTGCCCCAGCCCAGATCGGACCTGGATACGTATTTGCTCGGTCGAGGCATACACCCATTGTCTCCAGCGAAGACTTCTCTAGGTGGTGAACCAGTGACAACGGGCTATATGAGTCGAAAGTGATTTATGTTCCGTGGAGCCGCGCCTCTTTCGGCGCGGGGCACGCCGCATCACGGGTCCGCCGGAAAGCACCCGGATCTCCGGGACGGGTGTGCGTGGCGGTGCGGGTGTGTTCCGAACCGGATGCGCCACGATGGGAGATCCGACCCTCGAACCCCACCCCTCGGAGGTGACCGGTGCTCTCCGCCCACGCCGTCAGCGTCGTCCGGGAGGCCGAACAGGCCCTCATGGACCGACTGCCCGAAGGTGCCCTCATGCGCCGCGCTGCCACCGGTCTGGCCGTCCACTGCGCCCGTATGCTGCCCCGCGTCTACGGTTCCCGCGTCACCCTGATGGTCGGCGGCGGCGACAACGGCGGCGACGCCCTGTTCGCGGGAGCGGACCTGGCCGCGCGCGGTGCGTTCGTACGGGCGGTGCTCGCCGGCAAGAGGGCCCATCCGGGCGGGTTGGCGGCCCTGCGCGCGGCGGGCGGCCGGGTGATCGGGGACGGGCCGGCCGCCGCGGCCGGTTCCTCCACGCCCTCTGGGGCGGCAGGGGAGGCCAGGGCCACAGAAAATTCTGGGTCCGCAGAGAACCGTGAGGTCCACCGGGCGCGGATCTCCGAGGAGGCGGAGTCGGCGCTCTTCGACACCGACCTCATCGTCGACGGCCTCCTCGGTATCGGCGGCCGCGGCGGACTGCGCGAACCCTTCGCCGCGCTCGCCGCCCTGGCCTCGAACTCACCGGCCCCGGTGGTCGCGGTCGACCTCCCGAGCGGGGTGGACGCCGACACCGGGGTGGTTGCGGGCAGCGCGGTGCGGGCGGACGCCACGGTCACCTTCGGCACGTACAAGCCCGGCCTGTTCGTCGACCCGGGCGCGGAGAGGGCGGGCCGGGTCCACTTCGTGGACATCGGCCTGGCCCCGGAACTGCCCGGAGCGACGTTGCTCCGTCCACAGGCTGTGGACATCGCCCGGCTCCTCCCGACCCCTTCGGCCGAGGACGACAAGTACCGCCGGGGTGTGCTCGCCGTACGCGCCGGGTCCGACCGGTACCGGGGCGCCGCCGTCCTGTGCGTCGGCGGCGCGCTGCGGACCGGCGCGGGCATGGTCCGCTACGGGGGCGGCGAGGAGGTCCTCGCGCAGGTGATCGCGCGGTGGCCGGAGACGGTGGGGGTGCACCTGGACCCGGCGAGCGGTACCGGCCTGGGGCCCGGGCGGGTCTCGGCGGTGGTGGTCGGCTCGGGCCGCGGCACGGACCCGGCCGACGCCGACGAGCTGCGCGCGCTGTTGGAGAGCGATGTTCCGGCGCTGCTCGACGCCG
This sequence comes from Nocardiopsis ganjiahuensis DSM 45031, assembly GCF_000341085.1. Taxonomy (GTDB): domain Bacteria; phylum Actinomycetota; class Actinomycetes; order Streptosporangiales; family Streptosporangiaceae; genus Nocardiopsis; species Nocardiopsis ganjiahuensis. Next base: position 49,455 of record NZ_ANBA01000028.1, read on the forward strand.
ACGCGCTCACCCTGGTGGCGGAGAGCGCGTCCCTGGCCGATCTGGTGCGTCGGCGCCGGGCGCACACTCTGCTCACTCCGCACGCGGGGGAGATGTCCCGCCTGCTGCCGGACACCGACCGCGCCGAGATCGAGGCGCACCGGCTGGAGCAGGCCGAGCGCGCGGCGGGGCTGTACCGGTCGACGGTGCTGCTGAAGGGGTCGACGACGGTGATCGCGCATCCCGGTGCCCCGGCGGTGGTGAACCCGACCGGGACTCCTCTGCTGGCGACGGCGGGCTCGGGGGACGTGCTGTCCGGGGCGGCGGGCGCGCTGCTGGCGGCGGGGCTGTCCGCCCAGGACGCGGGGACGTGCGCCGCCTACCTGCACGGGCGGGCGGCGGTGCTGGCCCGGGACGGGGCGCCGATCAGCGCGTCGGACCTGTTGGACGCGCTGCCGCTGGCGGTGGCGGAGGTTCTGTCGGCATGAGGGGCGGTTGCTTTCAGTGACCGGATCGTGACGTGTTAAAAGGCGCCATTCAGGTATAAAGCGGACATTTGCTTTCTGTTGGTATTGCCTACTGAGTGAGGACGACGATGTCCGCGGACGTGCACGAGAGGCCCCCGAGCCCACCCGGGCTGTGGCGCCGGTACCTGGACTTCCCCCTGATCTGGAAGATGGCCGTCGCCCTCGTCACGGGCGCCGCCGTCGGCCTGGCGATCTCGGCCACCGGTACCCAGGCGTGGACCCTGCCGGTCCTGGACACGCTGGGGGAGATCTTCCTGCGCCTGCTCCAGATGCTGGTGTTCCCGCTGATCATCACGACCCTCATCGCGGGCGTGGTCTCCATCTCCCCGCAGCGCCTGGGGCGGATCGGGCTCAAGGTCTTCGCCTTCTACCTCGTGACCTCGGCGTTCGCGATCACGATCGGCCTCGGCGTGGCTCTGGCCGTCTCCCCGGGGAGCGGACTGGACATGCCCGGCGACGGCGGTGAGGAGGGCGCCGAGGTCCCGGCGATCTCCGAGACGCTGCTCGACATCGTCCCCGCCAACCCGTTCCAGGCCCTGGTCGAGGGAAACGTCCTCGGCATCATGTTCGCCGCCATCGCCTTCGGCCTCGCGCTGACCTTCATGGTCAACAGCGATGAACACCGCACCCGCGAACTGGGGATCTTCCTCCGCCGCGGCGTGGACGGCGCCGTGGAACTGGTCTTCCGCGTGGTCAAGGGTGTCCTGGAGTACGCCCCGATCGGCGTGTTCGCGCTGATCGCCGTGGTCCTGGCGGAGACCGGCACCGAGGCCGTCGGGCCGCTGCTCAAGCTCACCGGGGCGGTGTACGGCTCCATCGTCGTCATGGTCCTCGTGTACGCGGTCCTGCTGATGCTGTTCCGCGCGGGCGTGGCCCGGTTCTTCGCCGCCGCGAAGGAACCGATGCTCACGGCCTTCGTCACGCGCTCCAGCAGCGGCACCCTACCGGTCTCCACCCGGGCGGCCGAGAAGATGGGCGTCAGGGAGGGCGTGTACGGCTTCACGCTGCCTCTGGGCGCGACCATCAACATGGACGGCACCGCCATCTACGTCGGCGCCGCCACCGTGTTCGTCGCCAACATCGCCGGTGTGGACCTGACCACCGCGCAGATCGCCACGGTGGTGCTCACCGGCGTGCTGGCCTCGATCGGCACGGCGGGGGTCCCGGGGTCGGGGCTCATCATGCTGACCATGGCGGTGACCTCGGTGGGCCTGCCGATGGCTCCCGTCGCCCTGGTGGCCGGCGTCGACGCGATCCTCGACATGGCGAGAACCATGTGCAACATCACCGGCGACCTGACCGGCACCCGCATCATCGCCGGGACCGAGAAGGGGATGCTCGGTGATCCGGACGACCCGGATGCTTCGGAGGCCTCGGAGGCCTCGGAGGCCTCGGACACCTCGGCTACCTCGGACACGGAGGTTCCGGCGGAGGCGGGTTCCGGGCCCGTCGGAGGTGTCGGCGAACCCGGGACCGAGGAGTCACCGGTAGGCGCCCGCGATGTGACCTGACCTTTCTAGGGTGGACGCTTTGGAGCCGGACGAACCGGGTTCGTGCTCGCGGTCAGACAAGGCACCCCCTGTGCTCCTCAAGTTCCACGGCGCGCCGTCACCCACCGGGTGGCGGCGCGCTTCGTGTTTTCCGAATCTCTCGACCCCGGGACTCTCACCATGAGCCGTGCGCGCAAGAAGCACCATCTGAGACGCCACCCCGGAGCCGCCCCCTCCCGGAGGGTTGGGCCCCCGAGCCGATCGCCCCGAGCCCTGCTGGCCAAGGCCCGTGAGCACTGGGCCAGGGACGATGAGGTGATCCTCGGCCGGGCGGTCGCAGTGGGCGGCATCGCCGTGCTCGTGGCCGTACTGGGCATCATCGGCGGGATCGCCCTCGGCCTGGTCGCCTCCCCCTTGGTCCGCGACGCCGTGTTTCGTGAAGCCGGACCGAGCGTCGAGGTTCAGGCACAGGTCGGTGAAACCGTCGAGGGCCGGGCCCTGCTCGCCTTCACCACCGACTACGGCCACCGGGTGGAGACCGTCGCCGGCGGTGCCTACAACCCGATCGAGGACACCCGGACAGTCACGGTCCGTTACCTGCCCGACGCCCCGCACGAGGTTCAGCTACGGCCGTCGGGCCCCTCGTCCTGGCTGCTGGTGCCGGTTCTGCTGCTTGTGTGCGCGGTGGCCTGGTGCGCGGACACCTGGTACCGGGGCGGCCTGCCGGGCCGCGAACGTCGACGCCTGGTCAGGAAGCCCGCGCGGTTGCCCGTCGCCCGCTGGGCCCTGCCCGCGGTGCTGTGCCTCGGTGCCGCAGCGGCACTGTACGCGCGGCCCTTCCTGGGCACCGCCCCGGCTGATCTGCTGCGCCTCGACCCCGGGGGCACATGGTTCGCGGCTGCCACGACGGCGCTGCTCACCGCGGTGGTCCTGGCCCGCACCGCCCTCGCCAGGTATGCCGCCCGCACCCGTCCCCGGCGTACCTACCCGGAGCCGTCGACCAGGGCGGTGGTGGTCGGCCTGGTGCTGGTCTGCCTGCCGGTGTTCGTGGTGCCCGCGAGCGCGGCCGCGGCTTATTTTCTGGAAGAGCGCGAGATCGCCGAGGGCAGCACTGTCCAGGCCACCGTTCACGAGGTGACCAAGGAGAGCGGCGGCGGTTGCTGGTACTCGGCGCGCCTGTCCTACGAGGCCGCCGGGATGCCGCACGAGCGCTCCGTCTCCGTCCACTGCTCCGATGCGGGTTCCTTCCGTGCCGGTGCGGTGGTGCCCCTGGGAATCAGTGACGTCGATCCCACGCGGGTGAGACCGGCCGGATGAGCGCCGCGGCGTTCCTTGAGCGTGTTCTCCCGACCCCGTTGGAGCTGAGCTGTGGAACCGAAGCGCTCGCCCCGGCGTCTCTTCGATGACCCCTCAGGTCCCTGCCCCGCCCCTGGAAGGCATCCTCCATGCCGTGGCCCCTCAGCCTGGTGCTCGTCCTGATCTCGACCGTGGTGGTCCTACTGGCGCTGCGTTCCGAACACCGCATCCTGGTCGACCGGCGTGGCGACCCCCGCCACCGCGGTCGTGTTCCGGCGCCGACCCGGCGGGACCTGCTGCGCGCCGCACTGCTGCCCGGCGCCCGGGTCCGTTTCTGGTGCGGGATCTGCGGATTCCTCTGCCTGGCCCCGCTGGTGTTCGGGGAAGGTACCGACGCTGCGGCTCCGGGGGCCGTCCTGCTTCTGTTCATGGGGCTGGTCGGGGTCCGCGGGCCGGGGAGGGAGCATCAGATGGTTCGGGCCGGGACCGGTCCGGACGCCGACGCCGACCCGTGGGACCGGAGAGTCCCCCAACCCGGGGGCGGCACGCTCCTGAACCGGGGGCGTGCGGCGACCGGGCTCCTCCTCGCCGCGGGCGCGGTCGTGGCGACGGTCTGGGGCGCACTGGGCCTGGCGGCCCTGGAACCGATACCCCCGTGGTGGCCGCTGGTCGCGCTCCTGGCCGGGCTGCCGGTCGCCTGCCTGGGCGTCTACCTGCTGCACCTGGCGCTCGCCCGGGTCAGCCTGTCCGGCAGCTGGATCCGGGTGGTGCACCGCCTCCACGTGACTTACGTGCCGGTGGAGCTGGTGGAACGTGTGGAGGCCCGGCGACTGCACCTGAGCGACGGAAGGGCGGTACTCACAGGGGTCGACCTGGATGCCGAGCGGATCTCCCGGTTCCTCGGCCACACCCGAGCCGGACTGGGGCCCGTGCCGCAGCGGAAGGTTCAGCGGGACCGGGAGCTGCCGTTCGAACTCGCCTTCCTCTGGCTGGGGGTGTTCCTGCTGCTGGCCCTCTGAGTCCCGGCCCTCCATCTCACCGAATCCCGAATCCCGAGCCCTCGCCCCTGGAAGGCATCCCCCGTGAGTCGTGTCCCCCTTCCGTCCGGCTTCAACGCCTTCGCCCGTGACCTGGAGTCCCACCGGCGCTCCCTGTCACCCCGGCCGCCCGCCGTCGACCGCTACCCGGCCTTCGTCCGCGGCTGTGTCCTGGTCCTCGGGCTGCTGGTCGGGGTGGTGGTCTTCCACGCCACCGAGCGGCTGGCCTGGCAGGCAGCGTTCGTCCGGCACGGGGTGGTGACCGAGGCGGAGGTCGTCAGGGTCGACCACGGGCGGCCGGTGGTGCGGTTCACCACCGCCGACGGCGCCGAGGTCACCGCCCTCGCACGAGGCGAGCACACCTCGAACACTCCGCTCCGGCCGGACGTCGTCCACCTCCCCGAGGACCCCGAGCAGGTCGCCCTCACCGACCACCGGTGGCCGCTGTGGCCCTGGGCGGTCCCGGCCGGGCTCCTGCTGCTCGGCTTCCTGGTCCTCCAGCACCGGGCCGGAGTCCGGGCGGGCTGGTTCCGCCGCCGGGTCCGGGTCCTGCGCTGGGGGGACCCCGGGGCAGGGCTCCCCGTGGCGGCGGTCCCTGCCCTGGGCGGTCCCGGGCGGGGCGCTCGTGGCGGTGGGGATCGGGCTGTACACCCTGCCGCTGCTCGGTCCGGTGACCGGTGCGGTGCCGCTTCAGCTGTGCGGGTTCGGGGCGGCGCTCGTCGTCTACGGGCTGGGCCTCGGCGTCCAGGCGCTGTACCTCCACGCCGAACACGCACCCGTGCACCACGCTCCACGGATGTTCCGGCCGGTGCCGCGCTGGTCCGTCTACCTGGTGCTGGTCGCGGGCCTGCTGGTCCCCGGCGCGCTCCTCCTGCTCTTCACCCTGTTCTTCCCTCTTCTCCCCGACGGAGAGCGCCGGCACGGTACCGCCGAGGTCGTGGACTACGAGTGCGCCTCCCACGGGCGCAGCTGCACCTACCGCCTGACCGTGGAGTACGAGGCGGACGGGCTACCGCACCGGGGCACGATCCGGGTCCGGGAGCCCGCGGCCGCCGAGGACCTGATCCGCGCGGCCGAGGCCCCGGTGAGCTGGGACAGTACCGACCCCTCCGACGTCCGCTGGGAGAAGCGATGAGCCGCGACCTGCCGCCCGGTTTCGTGGAGTTCACGAACGAGCTGGCCCGGACCCAGAGCAAGGACCGGAGAGGTGAGGGCTCAGGCTGCCGCGACGGTCTGTTCATCGGCGTGTTCGTCTGGATGGTGGCCCTCCTCCTCTCCTTTCCCGCGGGGGCCGCACTGCGCCAAGTGGCCTTCGACGTCGGGCCGACCCGCACCACCGAGGCCGAGGTGGTGCGGACCGAGTACGGGAATCCGGTGGTCCGGTACACCACCGAGGACGGTGAGTCCGTCCACGCCCGGCTGTTCGACAGCCCTCGCGACGACGGCTCCCGGACCCTGGAGGTGGTCTACCGGGTCAACCATCCGAAGGACGCGATCGCGGCCGACCACCCCCGGACCTTCGCGGGGCCGGTACTCCTCCTGCTCTTGGCGGCCTGGGTGCTGTTCGAGCTGTTCCACCGGCGCGGGCTGCGCGCCGGGTGGTTCTGGCGGCGTGCCCGAACCATGGTGAAGGGTCCGCTGACCCGCTCCGAACAGCGCAGGCCGCTGAACCGGCGCCCCGGTGTCTACCAGGGGAAGGACCGCGTGGTCCACGCCCCCTGGGCCCCGGGTGTCGTAGGGGCGGCGCTGACCCTGGGCGGCCTGGTGATGCTCGGTGCGGCCCTGGTGAGTTCCCCCGAGATCTGGGCGATGTTCGCATCCGTAGCCCTGGCCTTCGGGGTCAGTTTCCTGCGCGGAGCTCTCTACCAGTACGCCGACACCGCCCCGGTCCCGAACCCGCCGCGCCCCTTCCGGCTGCTGCCCCGTGGCGCGGTCCGTTGGGCGTCCCCCGTGCTGCTGATGGCCGCGATCGTCGTCACGTTCTCGGCCCTGCCGCTCGGGAACGAGTCCGAACCGCCCAGCTCCGGGGTCGAGGTCCCCGGTCGGGCGAGGATCGTGGACGACGGCTGCTCCCAGGTCAGAAGCGGATCCGCCTGTGAGGCGTACGTGGTGCTGGAGTACCGCGCGAACGGGATGGACTACCGGGAGCGGGTGGTCGTCGACCTCCTGGGGCTGGACGAGTTCGTCGCCCGGGAGACGGTCGCCGTCGCCTGGGACCGGGACGACCCCAGCCAGGTCAGGCTGGTGGGCCCGTGACCAGGAAGCGTCGTTCCAACAGGCCCCACCGGACCCCGGAGTGGCAGCTCAGGAAACTTCGGGACCGGGGGCCCTTCCACGGTCAACCGATCCCTGAACCGCCGTCCGCCCCGGAGACACCGCCCGGAGGGCCGCTGCGCCGCGCCTGGCAGCGGGTGATCGGCCCGGTCCTGCTGGCAGTGTTCTCCTGCGGCATCGCCCTGTTCCTGGTCGCAGGGCTGCTGGGGGAGTCGCTCCAGGGGCGAGCCGAGGAGGCCGCCTTCGAGGAGCGGGCCGTGAGCACGGCCGCGACGGTGGTCGGGGTGGTGCGCGGCGAGGCCGAGGTGGTCTTCCTCACCGAGGAAGGAGCCACGGTGCGGACGCTCCTCCCAGGCTCCTTCACCCCTGACGACCCCCGCGAACTGGTGGTTCAGTACCTTCCGGAGGATCCGAACCGCGCCTATCGGGAGGACCACCGCTGGTCATGGCAGGCCGTGCCCGCCGCGCTGGGGCTTCTGGCGGCGGTCGGCCTCGGTGCTGGCGGCTTCCTGCTGTTTCGGCGCCGCTTTCGTTCCCGTTCCCGAGCCGACTCCGGCCCTCGCTCCCGATCCGGTTCCCGGCTCTGGGGATTCTGGCTCCCGTTCGTCCTGCTCATCTGCGGGATCCTCAGCCTCCCGGTGGGGTTCGCGGTGCATACCGGCCTTCGCTACGCCGCCCTGGCCGACTCACACGTGGTGGACGCCCCGGTGCTCGATACCGGTCGGGAGAGCGGTAGCCGTGGCGGCTGTCGCGGGTTCGTGACCGTGGAGTACGAGGCACACGGTCTGCGTTACGAGGACCGTATCCGGATCTCCTGCTCCGACATCGACGACTACCGGGAACGGGAGACGGTCGCCGTGGAGTTCGGTGCCACCCGCCCCGACGTGGTCCGCCTGGTCGGCCGACCGCCTTTCTGACCAACCCGATCCGCTGGCCTTCTCCGCGTCTTCCGCGGCCCCGCCCCTGCCCTGAACGGAAAGTTCCCCGTGAGACGTCACGTCCCCTTCTTCCCGCTGATGTCCCGGAAGGACTCCCTCTGGCTGAACCTGTTGGGTCTGCCTGTCCTCGGGGTCGTCCTCGTGATCGGGGTCGCACTCGGGGTTCACGATCTGCAGACCCGGATCGCCTACGAGACGGACGCGCTGACGGCGCCGGGCACGGTCGTCGAGATCGTGGCCGGCTCCCCGGTGGTGGAGTTCCTTCCTGAGGAGAACGGCTTCGTTCCCGTGGTCACCACGGCGCGGGGAACGTTCGAGCGGGGGGCCGAAACGGACGTGGAAGTCACCTACCTGGCCGGTGACCCCTCGGAGGCAGCGCTCGAGAACGGGATGTGGATCCCCCCGATCCTCTGGGGCGCGATCGCTCTGGCGGTGGCGATCGCCGTCATGCTGCTGGCCCCTGAAGGGCCGCGAGTGGTTCTCTACCGGCTCCGCCGCAAGGCGTATCAGACCGGGCCCACCGCCACGGGAGAGGCGGCCCGCCGAGCGGTCCGGTGGCGGCGTTGGCTCACAGCTGGATCATGTGGTTCTGGATCGGCTTCTTCGGGCTCTTCCTGCTGGCGATCCCGGTCGGCCTGTTGATGGGCGGCGATCCGAGGAACCCCCAGGAGGGCGAGGCCAGGGTCACCGCCCTCGGTTGCACCCCGGTGTACAGCGACAGGGGCTGCGGCAGAGGGGCCGTGATCGAGTACGAGGTGGACGGCCTGCCCCGTACCGAGTGGGTCCACCTGGACGGGCACGGGGTGCGGGTGGACCAGACCGTCGACATCGTCTGGGCGGAGCGGGACCCGAGCCGTGTCCGCCTGGTACTGCCCGACCAGACGAGTGATTCCGAGGGGTGAGTGGTCCGAGCACGAGGCGGGGGAGCCCATGGGCATGCTGTGACGCAAGACCTGAACTCCCTCGCCCGCGCGCTCCACGGACACCACCCGGCGGACATGTTCGGGGCCGCCCCCGGCCTGACCGCCCAACGCCCCACGGCGGACCCGCTCCGGGCGGGGAGACCGGATGCTCCAACGGCGCCCGGCACTGACCGCAGCGACCTGGCGCAACGACCGCACCGGGCAACCGGTCCCGCGACCACTGACCCTGCGGAAACACTCATCTAGGGGATCATCCCGTGCAGGGCGGTGCGATCGACCTTGCCGACCGGTGTCTCCGGCAGGCGGGAGACGGGCGTGATCCTGATCGGCCCGGCGAACGCTCCGGCCAGCTCACGCGGGTCGTGGTCACCGGCCCCCGGCTCAACGACCACGAAGGCGTGCGCGGTCCTCCCGGCGAACACCACCTTCACCCGGCGGAACTTGCCCGAGCACAACAGGATGTTCTCCACCTGGCGGCTGGTGAAGCTCCGGCCGTTGACCTCGGTCACCTCACAGATCCCGTCCTGGCGCAGGAGACGGCCACTCACGTGCAGACGTCCGTGAGCGTCGACCCAGCCGATGTCACCGGTGTCGGTCCATCGCGACTCCCTCGGCTCCGAACCGACGTATCCCACCATGGAGGTCGGTGTGCTCACCCAGACGCGCCCCTGGCTCCCGCTGGGCAGGGTCCGGCCCAGCGGATCACGGACGGAGATCTCGGTACCGGGCAAGGGCATGCCGACACAGTCGGGGGCCTCCGCGTCGGCGGCGGCGGTGAAGCACGAAAGGAGCACCTCACTCAGTCCGTACCCCTGGGCCAGGGGGCGCAGGAAAGTCCGCTCGAAGTCGTCGCGCAGCGCGGGGAGGACGGGGTCGTCCCCGCAGATGCTGACCGTCCACCGGGACAACCGGAGGCCGGTGTCGCCGGTGCGTTCACGCTCTCGCCACTCCTCGACCAAGGAGTGGAAGTGTGTGGGCACGCCGACCGCGTGCGTCACCCGGGTCCTCGACAGGGTCTCCAGACCCGTCCAGTGCGCCGGGGGGAGCACGACGGCGCAGCCCGCGTACAGCGCCGAGGGCAGCACTATCCCCGAGGCGAAGGCGTGGTACAGCGGAAGGAAGAGGGCGACCCTCTCGCTTCCGTCCAGCCCGACGGCGTCGGCTGTGGAGCGGCCGCTCGCCGGCAGGGAGCCGGCCGGATGCTGGACCAGCTTGGGCCGACCGGTCGTGCCCGAGGTCGCGAAGGCACAGCCCCCGGCGTGGGGGGAGAGCACCGACGGATCGAGGTGGCCCCGAGGGGGCTCATGCGCTCGCAGCGTCAGGGTGGGGCCCCACACCGGTGGCGGAGCCGCGTCTTCGGGCAGGAGGAGGACATTCGCACCGGCGCGAAGCGCCGCCAGGAAGGTGACCACGGAAGCGGAGTCGTGGGCCATGGCCAGGGCCACACGGGTTCCCGAGGCGATCCCCTGTTCCTCGAGGAGACGGGCGCGTTCATGGACCTCGCGGGCCAGTTCGGTGTAGGTGAGTACCGTGTCCGCGTTCACGATCGCGGGCCCGTCGGGCCGGTGCCGCGCCGCGTGGAGGATCACCCCGTCGAGGCTCCGGGGGTCCGGACGCGGTGTCGTGGTCGCACGGCCGCCGCCCGCCTTCGCCCTCGCCGGTTTCCGCGCGTCACCGTTGCGGCTCCCGAAGTCGTGTTCCAGGGCGTAGGACCACACACGGGTTCCGTAGTCCTTCAGCTTCGGGGGGTGGAGGCCGGTGGCGCGGATCGTCGCCGTGTTGTCGAACTCGGGCACCCCGGTGTCGAGGAAGGGCAGATAGGTCGAGATGAGCCGCGCCGTGCGCTTCAACCGTGACGAGGCCAGGCCGGGGGGAGCGGACTCGGCCCGTGCGATCAGCTCAGGCGGGAAGAACCGCAGGTCGAGACCGCTGTGTTGGCCTTGGTGCGCACCCACTGCGGCCCGCACGCTTTCGTAGACCTCCCGGACGCTCGGTGCCCCCGCGCCCGCGGTGACGTGGAACGTCTCCCCCGGCGGCGCGTCCGCCAGCGCGGTCATGGCCCTGGCGACGTAGTCCGAGGGAACGATGTCCAGTCTGTGCCCGGGTGTGGCCGGGACGAAGGGGAGTGTCCCCCTGGCGTAGGAGCGGACGAAGTTGTATACGGTGTCGAATCCGAAAGCCCTGCCTGTCCTCGACGAACCGACGATAATCGATGGGCGGTAGATGAGGAAGGGTATTTCTGATTCACGTATGAGCTGTTCGGCGTGCGCCTTCGAACGCTCGTAGGTGTTCCTGAACCGCTCGCCCAGGTCTGCCGGAACGGGTTCGGCCACGGGTTTTCTTGTTGTGGCGACATACGCGGTAGAAACGTAGTGGAGAACTCGAAGGGATCCGTCCTCCCGAAGTTTGCGGCAGGAATGGACAAGATTGTTCACAGTTTCGACATTGGCTTCCCTGGCCTGCTCCGCCGACATGGAGAAAGAGATGTTCGAAGCGAGGGAGTACAGGTCTTCCACGCCTTCGAGCAGGGAGGATCCCAGGCTGTCGAGCCCGAGGTCACGTTGCGTCAGATCGACGCGTGCGTAGGAGATGCGTGATCTGTCGAGGTCGCTCAAGGGTCCGAGGGACCAGTCCACGGCCTCGTCCAGGCGCGCCCGCAGGTGCCCTTCCGAATCCGCCCGGGCCATGAGTAAGAACTTTGTTTCCCTGTATTCGTGAAACATGGTGGATAAAAGTTCACGACCAAGGTGGCCGGTGACGCCGATGATCGCCACGCTCCGCGGGGGCCGCGAAACAGCTTCAGGGGGGTTGCGCATGGAGATAAGTTAGGGATAGATTTTTCCCGTGTCAATGGGATGTGCACCGTTTATTCTTATTATCAAGGTAGTCGAATGAAAGAAAAGGTCACCCCCAAGCGTGCGCTCGGGGCTGTTTTCATCACGGTCTTCGTCGACATGCTCGGGTTCGGAATGGTCGTTCCGATCCTGCCGACCTACGCTCGTGAATTCGACGCCTCGCCCGCCACCATCGGCGTGCTCATCGCGAGCTACTCGCTGGCCCAGTTGTTGTTGGCACCGGTGGTCGGACGCGCCTCGGACCGCTGGGGCCGGGGTCCGGTCATCGCCGCCACGGCCGCGGGTGGCGCCGTCGCCTACCTGACGCTCGGCTTCGCGAGCACCCTGCTCCTGGTGTTCATCGGACGGATCCTGTCCGGGGCCTGCGCGGCGAGCACCGCCGCGGCCCAGGGCGTGGTGGCGGACGTGTTGCCCCCCGAACGCCGCGCGGGCGGGATGGCGGTCGTGGGTGGCGGGATCGGTCTGGGGATCGTGCTCGGGCCCGGGATCGCGTCACTGCTCGTGGCCTTGGGCGACGAGCGGCTTCCGTTCTTCGCGGCCGCGGGCTTGTGCCTGGTCAACATCGTCTGGGCGCTCGCGGCCCTGCCGCGTGGCACCGGGACCCCGAGCGGGGGGCTGGGGGTGCGGAGTCTGCGCGCCTTTCCCGGCCTGTTCCCCCTGCTCGCCCTCTCCGGCCTGATCATGGTGGGTTTTTCCATGATCGACTCCCAGTTCCCGCTCTTCACCGCGGACCGGCTGGGCTTCGCCGAGGTGGAGAACGGTCTGCTGTTCATGTACGTCGGGGTGCTCATCGTCCTGGTCCAGCTCACCGCCACCCGGTGGCTGTCGAGCAGGATCGGCGAGGTCACCCTGATCTCGGTGGGTGCGCTGGTGCTCGCCCTGGGGGCCCTCCTGGTTCCGTTCACCCAGGACTGGTGGCACGTGGCGCTGCCCGCCGCCCTGGTCGCCGCGGGCAACGCCACCTACGCGCCGACCACCATGGCCGCGCTCTCACGGGTCACTCCGCAGAACCGGCAGGGGGAGATCTTCGGGGTGTCGCAGTCCGTCAACGCCGGTGCCCGGGTCATCGGCCCGCTCCTCGGCGGCTGGCTGTTCCAGCAGTACGCCCCGTCCGCTCCCTACTTCGCGGCGGCCCTCGTCCTCGCCCTGGCGACCGTCGCGGCGTGGTCGATGCGCGGCGCGTCGAGATCCTGGTGGCGCACCGAAACGGTGTCCCCCACCGCCGGATGACATCTGTCATCGGCCGAGTCGCGCGGATCGCGGTGCCGACCGGTGATTCGTGCGTCTGCCGAGCGCCCGGGCCCTCGACCCGGGTTCGAGGCACGAACAGCGACGGCCGGCACCCCCGGAAGCACTCGTCCGGGCCCGGGTGCTCCGGTCAGCGCAGTTCGCGGGCGGCGGCCAGGCCCTTCTCGACGATGTCCCTGATGAAGTACTCGCCGGGGTCGCGGGAGTCGCGCAGCAGGTCCAGCCCGGTCTCGTCGACCCACATGAACTCGGTGTGCTTGTCCGCCTCCAGGGTCGGGTCGGCCAGGTCGCCGTCCACCCGGACCAGGTAGTCCACCTCGCTGCGGGTGCGGCCGTCGCCCGGGTCCCAGTCCAACCGGTACAGCTCGGCCACCACCGCGGACAGCGTCCAGCCGGTCTCCTCGTGGACCTCGCGGGCCAGCGCCTGGAGCATGGTCTCGCCGTCCTCGACGTGACCGCCGACCACGTCCCAGCAGTTCGGGAACACCTTCCGGGTGGCCGACCGGCGCTGGGCGAACGCGTTCCCCCGGTCGTCGACGATCACGGCCCCGGCGACCCACATCCGGCCGTCGGCGGTGTCGGGGAACTCGATCCCCTCGGCGATCTCCACGTTCACACTGTTCTCCTTCACGGGGCTTGCCTGGGTTCGGTCCCGCGGCGGGGCAGGCGCAGGGTGAGCAGTCTGGCGCGCGGGGCGAGCGCTCCGGCCAGTTCGAACACGCCCTCGGTGCGGCTCTGGTCCTCGTCCAGCACCGAGAAGAGGTTGACCCCCAGGTAGAAGGTGATCGCCGCGTACGCGACCTCGCGTGCGGGAAGCAGCTTCCCCAGGGGCGAGCCCCCGAGCACACGATCCCATTCCCCCGCGATGAAGTCGATCCAGGGCTCTGAGCGCTGGTTGATCTCCGTGCGCAGCTCGGGTTTGGTGACCGCCGCCGCGACCAGCTCGGAGAACTCGGCGATGTAACCGCGTTCCAGGTCGATCCGGTAGATGCGGGTGGCGACCTCCACGAGCTCCTCCAGGGTGCGGGCCTGCCCGGCGAGCTCCCGGTACATGGCCATGCGTTCCAGGCTGGAGCGGTCGAGGGCCGCGAGCAGCAGCTGGTCGACCCCGCCGAAGTGGTAGAAGACCAGCGCCGAGTTGGCCTCCGCCCGGGTGGCGATCGCCCGGGCCGACGCACCGGCGTACCCCTCCTCGCGCAGGATCTCGCTCGCCGCCGTGAGCAGGCGTTCCTTGGTGTCGGCACTGTTCCTGCGGCCTGCGCCGCCGCTCCTGGCCATGGTCCTCCCTCTGGGTCGGCCTTCATCATACGGTTTAATCGAGTGATTAAACCGTGTGCTTTAATCATGGCGTCAAGAAAGTTCGCGGGATCGTGCCACAGCAAGGAGCCCCCCACCGTGACGCAGCCACCCGAACCACCCGAACCCCGGGAACCGGCCGAGCCGACCGCGTCGGACCAGCCGTCCGAAGCCGACCGGCGAGCCGACCGGGAGGCCGCCGAGCGCTACGCCTCCGGCCGCCCGCTCAGGGACACCAGGGGGAGGCAGAGCGATCTCCCCAGGCCCACGCCCGCCCGGTGGATCCTGGCCGGGGTGGTGCTCGCGGCCTTCGTCGGCCTGCTCGCCGTCCGGGTGACCAGGTTCGGCGGCCTCGACCAGACCGCCCTGTTCTACGTCGGACTGCCCGCACTCCTGGCCCTGCTCGTCGTCTTCGGCTGCCGAGCACGCAGCGCGGTCGGCGTCGCCATGGTCGTCACCACCCTCGGCCTGCTGCTGGCCGGGCCGCTGCTCGGCGAGGGCATGGTCTGCCTGGTCATCTCCGCGCCGCTCATCTACGGGATCACAGCCCTGGTCACCTGGTTGGGCGTCGCGCTGTTCCGGTCCGACCAGCGGCACCCGAACGCGCTGGTCGCGGTCCCGATCCTGTTCGCCCTCACCATGGAGGGGATCGGCGGGTTCTCGCTGCTGCCGCGCGAGGACACCGGCACGGGTTCGGTGCTGGTCGAAGCGGCCCCCGCCGACGTCGCCGCCGCCCTGGCGGCCCCGCCCGAGTACGCGCCCCCGAGCGCCCTCCTCCTGCGCGCCGTCCCCTTCCCCGAGCCGGTCGAGGCGGTCGGCGAGGGCCTGGCGGTGGGCGACACCCGCCTCGTCCACTTCACCCCGCGCCGGACCCTCGCGCTCGGCGCCGAAGCCACCCCGCGCCACCTGGAGCTGGAGATCGTGGAGAGCGAGGTGGGCGACGACGGGGGCCGGGTGGTCTTCGAGGTCACCGAGGACACCGCCTTCGCCAACTGGATGGAGATGGAGCGGGCCGTGGCCACGTGGCAGACGGAGGCCGTGGCGGGTGAGGCCGACCGGACCCGCCTGACCTGGGAGATCGACTACCGGCGCACCTACGACCCCTCCTGGTACTTCGGGCCCGTGCAGGCCTACGCCACGGGGCTGGCCGCCGACTACCTCGCCGGGACCTTCCGGGACGCCGCCCTGGCGCCCGCGGAGTCCGGAGAGGAACCCCGGCCGTGATCCCCGAGCTCACCACCGGGCTCGTGACGGAGCTCCCGTTCGGGCCGGGCCCCGCCCTCGCCCGGGGCCTCGCCCCCGCCACGGAGCTCCCCGCCCTCCTCGCCCCCGCCACGGAGCTCCCCGCCCTCCTCGTCCGCGGCGCGGGCCTGCTCCTGCCGCTCCTCGTGATCATCGGGCTGTGCCTGTGGCGGGCGCCGAGTCGGAGGGAGACCGCCACGATGATCGTGGCCTCCGGCTGGGCGCTGCTCACCCTCGTCCCGCTGAACCTGGTCGCGCAGCGGGCCGGCTGGTGGTCCTTCCACGCCGAGGGCGCCGTGTGGCAGGGGATGCCGGTCGACCTGCTGCTCGCCTGGGTCCTGCTGTGGGGTGCCCTGCCCGCCCTCATGCTCCGTCTGCTGCCGGTCCCGCTGGTCACCGGGCTGCTGGTGTGGCTGGACGTGATCCTCATGCCGCTGGCCGAACCGGTGGTGGTGCTGGGGGCGCTGTGGCTGCTCGGTGAGATCCTGGGCGCCGCACTGTGCCTGATCCCCGCGCTGATGCTGGCCTTCTGGACCCGGCGCCGCCAGTTGGTGCACGCCCGGATGTGGGCGCAGGCGCTGCTCGCCTTCGGGCTGATGGTCGCCCTGCCGCTGTACGTGCTGGCCACGGTGCCGTCCCTGCTGTCCGGGCTGTCCGGGCTGCCCGGGCTGACCGGCGGGGTGGTCGGGGGACCGGCGGCCGGGGAGCCCCTGTCCCCGGCGGAGTCGTGGCTGGCGGGCGGGGTCTGGGCCCGCGCCGCAGCCTCACCCGAGGCCCTCACCGTCGGCGTCCAGCTCCTCGCCCTGCTCTGCCTGCCCGGTCTGGCGGCGGCACGCGAGTTCGCGGCGGTCGGAAAGGGGACCCCGCTGCCCTACGACCCGCCCGAACGCCTGGTCACCAGCGGCCCCTACGCCTACGTGCGCAACCCGATGCAGCTCACGATCGTGCTGCTCTACCTGGGGCTCGGCGCCCTCCAGCCGCCGCTGCTGGTGGGAGCCCTGGCGGCCTTCGCCTACGGGGCCGGGTTCGCCTCGTGGCACGAGGGAGGTCAGCTGCGGGCGGCGTTCGGGGCGGAGTGGGACACCTACCGCGCCGGGGTGCGCGCGTGGCTGCCGCGGTGGCGCCCGTGGGCCGGCCGGGCCCGGGGCACGCTGTACGTCGCGATGGACTGCGGCATGTGCCGGGGCCTGGGCAGCTGGTTGGCGGTGCGCGGGCCCACGGCGCTGGCGATGCGCCCGGCCGCGGACCACCCGGAGGTGCTGTACCGGCTCACCTACGAGAGCGAGGAGGGTGTCCGGTGGAGCGGGGTGGCCGCTCTGGCAAGGGCCCTGGAGCACCTCGCCCTGGGGTGGGCGATGGTCGGCTGGGCCCTGTCCCTGCCGGTGCTGCGCCACTTCGCCCAGTTGTGCGGGGACGCCTTCGGTGCTGGTCCGCGCCCTTCCAGGAAAACGCACGAAACTGTTTCACCAGCTGTTGCGGTTGCCAATACCTGACACAAACCCACAAAGAGAATAAAAGCCCCGAATTCGCATGTTCTGTTGGACGCCTTCGCCGTTATGCTCGTGCGGGGCCACCCGCACCTGCCGGACAACTCCGGACATGGCCGCCCCGCCCGGTCAGCCCCCAGAACCAGCCCTCCGGCACGAGGAAGTCCATGGAAGAACAGGCGATGCTCGCGCGCGACCTCGTGCTGCGCGTCTGTGCCGGCGCCACCGAGTTCGACCCCCAGTGGATCCGGGCCCGGGGGAAGGTCACCACCCCCTTCGCGGTGCCGCGCGACCGCAACCTGATCCGGGGCGTGGTCGCCGCAGGGCGGGCCATGGGCGTCGACCGGCTCCTGGTCTGCCGCACCCGAGCCGAGTTCTCCTACGACCCGGTGACCGAGGTCCCCCTCGACACCGACACCCTCATCGACCTCATCCGCGGTTGGGGGCCCGACCCCACCGACTTCCTCGTCTGCGTGGAGGACTTCTCCGCCGCGGTCCTGGTCACCTCCGGCGAACTCACGGTCGCCGCGGGACCGGTCGACTTCGTGCGGGAGATCGTCGGCCCGGACATTCCCCGGGCCCGCGCCGAGTTCGCCGAGAAGGCCCTGGACGGCAACAGGCCGGAACTGCTCCGGGCCGCCCAGCACTACAACTGCGTCGAACCCGGCGCCCGGCACGCGCGCGTCTCCCGCGGCCCCGGACCCGACCTGGCCGAACGGATCACCCGCAGGGCCGAACGCGCCCGCGAACGCACCCCCGGGCTGGTCCGCTTCCTGCGCGGACTGCGCGGCACGTGGGGCTGGCTCATGCTGGCCGCGTTGCTGCTGGTCCCCCTGGCCGTCCCGGCGCTCGGTACGGCCCTGCCCGCGCTCTTTCTCACGTTCCTGCTGGTGTTCCAGCTGGCCCTGTCGGCGCGCTCCCGGACCGTCTCGTTCGCGACGCTCCTGCGGGTGACCGCTCTGGGAGCCCTCCTGCTGTGGCCGATCGCTCTGCTGTCCGCTCTGGTCAGCGGTCTGCTCGGGCTGGACGTCACTCACGTGGTGAGCCAGACCTACGTGGCGGTCACCGTCGAGGAGGCGGGCAAACTCGTCCCGCTGCTGCTCTTCCTGCTCCTGGCCCGGCGACGCGTGCGCCGGCTCTCCGCGGTCGACTTCCTGCTCCTCGCGGCGGCTTCCGGGGCCGGGTTCCAACTGGCCGAGCAGCTGCTCAACGGGATCGTCGCCCCGGCGGTGGACCCCGTCACCGGGGTGGGGGGCGCGGACCCCGGGGCCTTCACCGGGCACGCCGTCGTCACCGGCCTCATCGGCGCCACCCTCGGCCTGGCCGTCGTCGGCCGCAGGTACGGGGGCTGGCTGTGGCTGCTGCCGGTCCTGGCCACCGGTCTGGTGTTCCTGGAGCACCTGCACACGAACGCGCGGGCGGCCGGGGCCCAGCTCGACCCGGTCTCCACCTTCGTGCACACCGTGCTCGGCGGTGGCGCGCTCACCCCGTGGCTGCTGCTGCTCACCCTGGTCTTCGCGGTGGCCATGGACTACCGGGTGATCGGAACGGCGGCCGAGACCACACCGCCGCTGCCCGGCCGGACCCCGATGCCGGGGCTGCGCCGCTGGGCGCACGGCAGGTCGGTGGCCATGCGGGTGCGCATCCCCGCCGACATCGCACCGCTGTTCCGTCGGATCGCGTTGTCGTGGGTGAACCTCCCGGTCACCCTCGCGACCACGCTCACCACCGTCGTGCACGAACTCGCCACCGCCACCATGGCCGCGAAACAGGGCCCGGGCGCGCTGTGCGACGCCCTGCGGTTCCTGCGCTGGCGCCGGGCCAACGCCATGGGGGAGGCCCGGTCGAGGGGGAGGAGCTGGCGCCGCTACCCCTCCCAGGAGGAGCTGGCCGACAACGCCGAGGACCTGGCCCGCCGCATCGGCCTGGCCGGCACCGGCGGCATCGTGGTGGTCGCAGCCGGGTTGCTGGTCCTGGGCTGCCTCGCTCTCGGCCCCGCCCCGGTCCCGGGTACGGCCGGGGAGGGGACGCCCGCCTACGCGGTACGGGCGCTGGAGGGGTTCCAGGGCTGGCTCGCCGCGGCCGACACGACGGCCACGGTGTGGACCGCGCTCACCGGCCTGGCCGTCCTGAGCCTGCTCACCATGGGCAACGCGGTCCCGCACGCGCACCCCCGCATGGGCGAGTTCCTCCGGGCGCCCACCGCCAACACGGGCGCGATCCTCGGCATGCTCGCCCCGGGCCAGGTCGGGTACGCGCTGCTGGGCCTGGTCGGCCTGATCCTGCCCAGAAGGGTCAACCGCCTCATCCGCCGCTGACCGACAGAGCCGTGTCCGGAGCGGTGGGGCCGCGCCCCGGTCGGCGGGGCCGCACCCCGGTCAGCCCTCGAAGGGCTCCACGCCGACCGGGGGGTCGAAGGCCCGGACCGGAGGCAGCGCGTCCTCGTACGGTTCCACCTTCACCCGGACCAGCTGGCCGGTGCAGCCCTGGGACAGGGACGATGTGCCCACGTCCTCGGTGAGGGCGTTCGGGTTGCCGTGCACACAGGTGACGTCGGACCCCGACGGGTCGTACCAGGCGCCGGTCGACAGCTGCACCACGCCGGGCCTGAGGGCGTCGCTCACCACCAGCCCCGCCAGGCACGAGCCCCGCGGACTGGATACGCGCACCACGTCGCCCTCCACGACCCCGGCCCGGGCGGCGTCCTCCGGGTGCATCCGCAGCGGGTCGCGGCCGCCGACCTTCCGGGAGGTGCTGTACCCGCCCATGTCCTGCTGGCTGTGCAGGCGCGTGTTGGGCTGGTTGGCGACCAGGACCAGGGGCCGGTCCGCGGGCCCGCCGTCGCTCGGGCCGTCCGCGCGGTGCCTCCCGACCCGGCCGGTCACCGCGGGCCCGGCCAGCCACACCGGGTGGCCCGGGCAGTCCTCGTAGCCGAAGGACGCGATGGTCTCCGAGTACAGTTCGATCCGCCCGCTCGGGGTGCGCAGCGCGTTCGCCTCCGGGTCCTCGCGGAACTCGCCCAGATGGGTCTCGTCCTCGACCCGGGCGGGCATGTCGATCCGGCCCCGCTCCCAGAACTCGTCGAAGCCGGGGACCTCCAGGTCCCGGCGGGCCAACAGCGCGCGCCAGCGCTCGTAGGCCACCCGCATCCACTCGCGGCTGGTCCGCCCCTCGGTGAACTCCTCGCGCACACCCAACCGCTCGGCCAGGTCCGCGTAGGTGTCGTACTCGTCGCGGGCCCGCCCGTGCGGCGGGAGGACCCTGGGCATCGCCCGCAGTGCCAGGTCCCCGTGGCTGGCGGCGAAGTCGTCGCGCTCCAGCACGGTGGTCGCGGGGATCACGATGTCGGCGTGCCGGGCGGTGGCCGTCCAGTGCGTCTCGTGCACCACCACGGTGTCCGGGCGGCCGAAGGCCCTGGTCAGCCGGGACAGGTCCTGGTGGTGGTGGAAGGGGTTGCCGCCCGCCCAGTACACCAGCCTGATGTCCGGGTAGCTGCGGCGCTCGCCGTTGAAGTCGTAGGGCTCTCCGGGGTGCAGCAGCATGTCGGAGACCTTGGCCACCGGGATGAAGTCCCGCACCGCGTTGTTGCCCTGCGGCATGCGCGGCAGCCCCAGCGGGGTCGCCCCGCCGCCGTAGTTGCCCATGGACCCGTAGCCGGACGCGAACCCCGCGCCGGGGAGCCCCACCTGCCCCAGGCAGCAGGCCAGGGCGAACCCCGCCCACAGCGGCTGTTCGCCGTACCGGGCGCGCTGCACGGACCAGCCGACGTTGACCAGCGTGCGCTTCTCGGCCATCCGCCGGGCCAGCGCCCGCAGGTCGGAGGCGGGGACCCCGCTCACCCGTTCGGCCCACTCGGGGGAGCGTTCGGTCCCGCCCGGGTTCCCGTGCTCGTCCCGGCCGCCCATCACGTAGGCGCGCAGCCGGTCGGCGCCCACGGTGTAGCGGTCGAGGAAGGCGGTGTCGGCCAGGCCCTCGCTGAACAGCACGTGCATGAGGCCCAGCAGCACTGCGGTGTCGGTGCCCGGTCTGAGGGAGACCCACTCCGACTTCACCTCGTCGGCGGTGTCGTCGCGCAGCGGGGACACCGACACGAACTCCACGCCGGCGTCCGCGGCCGCGCTCATCGCCGGGCCCGCGGTCTGGGCGGCCCGGCCGCCGGAGGACGTCCACGTGTTGGAGACCCGCAGCCCGCCGAAGCTGACCAGCAGCTCCGTGTGCTCGCGGATGCGCTCCCAGGACGGCACCCGGCTGAACAGCCGGTTGGCCGCGGGGGTGCCGATCAGGTGCGGGAACAGCACCTCCAGGGCGCCGTGGCTGTAGGTGTTCACGGACCGCGTGTAGCCGCCGACGGTGTTCAGGAAGCGGTGCAGCTGGCTCTGCGCGTGGTGGACGCGGCCCGCGCTGCCCCAGCCGTAGGAGCCGCCGTAGATCGCGGAGTTGCCGTGTTCGGTGCGGACCCGCTCCAGCTCGCGGGCGAGCAGGTCCAGCACCGTGGACCACTCCACCTCCACGTAGGCGTCCTCGGGGTCGCCGCGGCGCGGGTCGGGACCGGGGCCGTGGTCCAGCCAGCGGCGGCGCACGGCCGGACGGGCCACCCGGGTGCGGTGGTGCTGGGCCACGGGGGTGTTGCCCATGACGGGGGCCGCCGCGGGGTCGTCCGGGTTGGCGCGGACCCCGACCACCCGGTCGTCGTGGACCTCGACCTGGTAGCTGCCCCAGTGGGCGCTGGTCGGGCGAAGCGTCGCGGACATGTGCACTCCCGTTGGTCCCGGGCCGGTGTGGTTCCCCGTCCCGGAACACACTCTACGCAGCTCGGGGACCGTGCCTCGTGCCCCGGCCGGACACGGTGCGATGATGATCCGCACAGCGGGATCCGGCAGGGGCCGACAGGCGCCGACGGGATCCGGCAGGCGTCAGCGGACGCCGGCGGCCGTCGGTGAAAACCGGGGTACACCGGCGGTGGCGCGGGCACGGGACGACACCAGCGACAGGGGAGCGGGACGGCAATGGGCGAGCTCAGGTCACGAAGGTCGGTACTCGCGGTGCCGGGGTCCAACCCCCGGTTCGTGGAGAAGGCCCGAGGGCTGGAGACGGACGCGTTCTTCCTGGACCTGGAGGACGCGGTGGCACCGCTGGAGAAGGCCTCCGCCAGGGACAACGTGGTGAAGGCGCTCAACGACGGCGGCTGGGAGGGCCGGGTCCGCTCGGTCCGCGTCAACGACGTCTCCACGGAATGGGCCTACCGCGACGTCATCACCGTGGTCGAGGGCGCCGGGGCCCACCTGGACACCCTCGTACTGCCGAAGGTGACCGCCGCCCGGGACGTCCACTGGCTGGACACCCTCCTCACCCAGATCGAACGCGCCGCGGACCTGCCCGTCGGACGGATCGGGATCGAGGCGCAGATCGAGGACGCCAAGGGCCTGGTGAACGTGGACGGGATCGCCGCCGCCTCGCCCCGCCTGGAGACCCTGGTCTACGGGCCCGCCGACTTCATGGCCTCGATCAACATGAAGAGCCTGGTCGTGGGGGAGCAGCCGCCCGGCTACGACACCGGCGACGCCTACCACCACGTCCTCATGCGCATCCTCGTGGCGGCCCGCGCCCACGGGCTCCAGGCCGTGGACGGCCCCTACCTGCAGATCCGCGACGTCGACGCCTTCCGCCGGGCGGCCGGGCGCACCGCCGCGCTCGGGTTCGACGGCAAGTGGGTGCTGCACCCGCTCCAGGTGGAGGCCGCCAACGAGGTGTTCGCACCCTCCCAGGAGGACTACGACCACGCCGAGCTGATCCTGGACGCCTACGCGCACGCCACCACCGTGGACCGGCGCGGCGCCGTGATGCTCGGCGAGGAGATGCTCGACGAGGCCTCCCGGAAGATGGCGCTGGTCGTGGCGGGCAAGGGCCGGGCCGCCGGACTGTCCCGGACCCGCTCCTTCGACCCCGGATCCTGATCACTCGGCCTTCCGACCCGCCTCTTACCGGCCTCTCACCAAGGTGGGAGAGCATGGGGGCATGGAAAGCACCGCCACCGTCCTGGTCGCCGACGACGACCGGGCCATCAGGGAGTCCCTGGAACGCGCCCTCCAGCTCGAGGGGTACACGGTGCGGACGGCGGCGGACGGGGTCCAGACACTGGCCGCCGTCCACGCCGACCCCGTGGACCTGCTCGTCCTCGACGTCATGATGCCCGGGGTCGACGGCCTCGGCGTGGCCCGTGTCCTGCGCGCGGAGCACGACCGGACCCCCATCCTCATGCTCACCGCCCGGGTGGAGACCCCGGACCGGGTGGCGGGCCTGGACGCCGGTGCCGACGACTACCTCGCCAAGCCCTTCGAGCTCGACGAACTCCTCGCCCGGCTGCGCGCCCTGCTGCGCCGCGCCGCCGTCGTCCCCGAGGAGGCCGGCGAGGAGGGCCCGCTGCGGGTGGGCGAGCTCCGCCTGGACACCCGGGCCCGCCGGGTGTGGCGGGGCGAGCGTGAGATCGACCTGTCCAAGACCGAGTTCGACCTCCTCGAACTCCTCATGCGCAACGCCGGGATCGTCCTGGACCACGCCACCATCTACGACCGCATCTGGGGCTACGACTTCGGCCCGGAGTCCAAGAACCTCGCGGTCTACATCAGCTACCTGCGCCGCAAGCTGGAGGACGGCGGACCGCCGATGATCCAGACGGTGCGGGGCGTCGGGTACACACTGCGTCCCCAGGGGTGATCCGCATGTCCGACAGCGTCCCCGCCGGCGCGGGCCCCGCTGACAGCGCTGCCGCGGGCGGTACGCCGTCGGGCGGTGCCCCCGCGGGCGCCTCCCGCGGCGGTGTCCTCCTGAAACCGGGCGAGTGGCGGCTGGGCACCCGGTTCGCCGTTCTGTTCGCCCTGGTCGCGGCGGTCACCATCGCCCTCGTCGGCACCCTCGCCTACAGCACCGCTGCGGCGCTCATCCGCGCGGACTCCAAGAGCGAGTTCGAGGCCGCCGTGCAGAACCTGTCCCGGCAGCTGGTGGTCTCCGCGGAGAACAACCAGGGCACCCCGGACAGCACCACCTTCAACTTCCTGGCCCCGGGCAGCCTCGACGCGCAGGTCCTCACCCCGGACGGCACCTGGGCCCAGCTGCTCACCAACCGCCACGAGCTCTCCTCCTTCCAGCCCACCGAAGCGGACCTGGAGGTCGCCCGGGCCGCCGAGGCCGGGGTCGTGGACACCCACGAGACCCAGGTCAAGGGCCAGGAGTACCGGGTGGGCACGGTCTCCCTGGGCGACGGGCACGGCGCCATCCAGCTCCTGCAGCGGCTGTCACCGGTGGAGCAGATGATCGGGCGGCTGGCCACCCAGATCCTGTGGGTGGGCCTGTTCGTCGCCCTGTGCGCGGCCTCCGTGGGCTGGCTGGTCGGCCACAGCATCACCGGCCGCCTGGTCCGGCTCACCGACGCCGCCGAGTACGTCAGTTCCACCGGCCGCCTCGACCCCGTCACCTCGGACCGCTCCGGCAACGGCCGGGGCGCCCCGGAGGAACCGGGCCACGACGAGGTGGGCCGCCTCGGCAGCGCCTTCAACGCGATGCTGGCCCGCCTGGCCCGCTCCAAGGACGAACAGCGCCGCCTGGTCCAGGACGCCGCGCACGAACTGCGCACCCCGCTCACCAGCCTGCGCACCAACGTCCAGGTGCTCGGCAGGGTGGACCGGCTCAGCCCGGAAGCCCGGCAGCGCCTCATCGACGACCTCCAGGGGGAGACCCGCGAGCTCGCCGACCTCGTCAACGAACTGGTCGGGCTGGCCACCGGGAACCACGAGGACGAGTCACCGAGCGCGGTGGTCCTCGCCGACGTCGCCGAACGGGTGGCGGCCCGCAGCCGGCGCCGCACCGGCCGGGAGATCCTGGTGGACGCGGACGGCAGCGTCGTGTGGGGCCGCCCGGGCGCCCTCGAACGGGCCCTGGCCAACCCGGTGGAGAACTCCGCGAAGTTCGACCCCGACGGGAGCGCGCCGATAGAGATCCGCATCCGGGAAGGGGTGGTGGAGGTACTCGACCGCGGCCCGGGTGTGGACCCCGAGGAGATCGGGCACCTCTTCGAACGCTTCTTCCGGGCCACGGTCGCCCGCAGCCTCCCCGGCTCAGGTCTGGGGCTGGCCATGGTCAAGGAGATCGCCCAGGCGCACGGAGGCCAGGTGTTCGCCCGCAACCGCGAAGGCGGCGGCACCGTCATCGGCTTCCACCTGCCGGTCCACCAGCCGCTCCAGGACTGAAAGCTCCGGGACCAGCTGCTCCGGACCCGGCCGCCGTCGGGCCCACCGGACCCCGCAGGTCCGGCAGGGCCCGGCGGGGCAGCCACACGGCGGGTTGACCTTCAGGTTGGTCGAAGCCCAATGATGGGGGAGTGCCAAACGACGAGCTGATGCCGATCGGCGTCTTCGCCCAGCGCAGCGGGCTGACCTCCAGCGCCCTGCGGTTCTACGCCGACTCCGGGCTGCTGCGCCCCGCCGAGGTCGACCCGGTCTCGGGCTACCGCTACTACTCCGCCGGTCAGGTGGCGAGGGCGACCGCGCTGCGGCGGCTCCGCGAGATCGCCATGCCCCTCGCCGGGGTCGAGGAGGTGCTGGACGCCGACCCCGCGGAGGCGTCCCGGCTGATCGACGGCCATGTCGCGAAGGTGCTCGGGGAGGCGGAGGCCGCGCGGCACAGGGCCGCCGCAGCCAAGGCCTCGCTCTCCGTCCCGGATGCCGGGGAGGCCCCGCCGATCGAACCTCCGGGCCTGCCGATCGCCGCGCTGAAGGGCCCCGTGCTGGCCGACGCGGTCGAGCAGGTCCTGACCGCGACCGCGCGCGAGCCGGGGGCGCCGGTCCTGTCCGGGGTACGGGTCGAGGCGAGCCAGGAGGCGCTCACCCTGACCGCCACCGACCGCTACCGGCTCTCCGTCCGGACCCTGGTCCCCGCCGAACCGCCCGCGATGACCTGGGCCGCCACCCTCGACGGCGGACAGCTCCGGGACGCGGCCGCGGAGGTCCGCCGCAGCGCGCTGGTGCGGATCGAGGCGGCGCCGCACGGGGTGTGGTTCCGTCTGACCGGCCGCGGCGACCGGTACTGCGGCACGCTGTCGGAGGTGTTCCCCGACTACCGGCTGATGCTCGCGTCGCTGCCCGAGGCCACCACCCGTGCGACGGTGCCCAAGGAGCCGCTGCTGAGGGCCCTGGAGGAGCACCCCGGGGAGCGCGTGGCCCTGCACGTGAGCGCTCACGGGGTGGCCGTCCTGTCGGAGGAGACCGTGGACGGGGACCACCCCGCCACCCGGCTCCCCGCCGCCACGAGCGGACCGGAGCTGCGGATCCGGTTCGAGCTGACCACCCTCTACCCCGCCGTGAGCACCGCCGTGGGCCCCGACGTGCTGTTCGACCTTCGAGGGAGCGAACAGCCGGTCACGATCCGCTCCGCCGACCGCGGCGACCTCACCACCCTGGCCATGCCGGTCCGGCCGACGCACCCGACCTGACCGCCCCGGCCACCCGGCCACCGGTCCACCCGTCTCCGTCCACCCGGCCGACCCGCCCGAACCGAACAGGAACCCGTCATGACCACCGCTCCCGCCGCCCCCGACCCGACGATGGAGGCCATCGGCCGCGCCGTCACCGAGGGCCGGGCCGGAGACCCCGCCTCCGCCCGCCGCCGGCTCCTGGACCTGTGGGCCGGGATCGGAGTGACCGGTGACCCGCTGCACCGCTGTGCCCTCGCGCACTACCTGGCGGACCTGTACGAGGACCCCGCACGGGCCCTGGTCTGGGACGTCCGTGCCCTGGACGCCGCCGACGCCGCGACCGACGAGCGCGTCCAGGAACACCACGCCGGCCTGTACGTCGCCGGCTTCTACCCCTCGCTGCACCTGAACCTGGCCGACAACCTCCGCCGTCTCGGGTCCTTCGAGGCCGCAGCCGAGCACGCCGACGCGGCCAGGGCGTACGCCCCGAACCTTCCGGAGGGGCCCTACGGAGACACCCTGCGCACCACCGTCGACGAGGTCGCGGAGGCCGTCGCCCGGAAGGACACCGCTCGGCGGAGTTCCGCCCCCGGTCCCGCCGCGTGAGGCACCGCGGCGCGGCCTACGGCCGGGCGGCCACCTGCGAGCGCACCCCGGTCACCGCGTCGCGGTAGATCCGCTCGAAGCGTTCCAGGGAGTCCTCCAGCCGGTGCCGCGAGGCCATCGCCCGGCTGTGGGCGCCCATCCGCGCCCGCACGGCCTCCTCCGACACCACCGAACCCACCCGGTCGGCGAGATCGGCCGCCCGCCCCGGCGGGTACAGGTACCCGTTGCGGCCCTCCTCCACCAGGTGGGGCAGGGCCATGGCGTCGGCGGCCACCACCGGCAGCCCGCTGGCCATGGCCTCCAGGGTGGCGATGCTCTGGAGTTCGGCGATGCCCGCGATGGTGAACACGTCCGCGCACCGGTACACGTCGGGCAGGTCCCCGTGGGCCACGAAGCCGAGGAAGACCACCCGGTCGCCCACCCCCTCCTCCCGGGCGAGCTCCTCCAGCCTGGCCCGGTGCGCGCCGTGCCCCGCGAGCAGCAGTTGCACGTCCGGGAGGAGGGCCACCGCGCGGACGAGTTCGTCGATGCGCTTCTCCTCGTCCAGACGGCCCACGAACAGCATCGTCGTGCGGTCGGGTACACCCAGTCGGGCGCGGAGGCGGCGCCGCTCGCCGGAGGCCCGGCTTCCGGGGCGGGGTTCGGGGAGCGGCTCGAACCGGACCAGGTCGATGCCGCAGGAGACCGGTTCCACCGGCCGGGCGAACCCCTGTTCCAGCAGGAGGCCGGCCGCGGCCGGGGTCGGCGTGGTCACGTGTTCGGCGCGTGACAGCACCCGGCCCAGGTCCCACCAGGCCAGGCGGGCCGCGTACGGGCGCAGTGCCTCGGGAACCCGCAGGGGGTCGAACAGGTTCTCGGGCATGAAGTGGTTGGTGGCCACCACCGGGATGCCGTGGTCGTGTGCGGCGTTGACGAGCATCCGGCCGACGATGAAGTGGTTCTGGACGTGCACGGCGTCCGGGCGCAGCCGGGCCAGGAGGCGGTTCAGGTGGCCGCGGACCCCGGGCGGCAGTGTCAGGCGCACGCTCTCGTGGGCCAGCGACGGCACGGAGCGCAGCCGGTGCTCGACCACCCCTCCCCGCTCCGCCACGTACGGGCGGCCGTCGGGGGAGGGGCACAGGACGTGCACCTCGGCGCCGCGTTCGGCGAGGCCCCGGGCGAGCCGGGCGGTGAAGTAGGCGGCACCGTTCACGTCGGGCGGGTAGGTGTCGGTACCGATGAGCACCCGGACGCGGCTCGGCCCCCGGCCGTTTCCCGAAACGCGGGCAACGGCCGGGGACTGCGGTGCGAAGGACGTGGACATACCGGTTCTCCTGGGGGCGTCGAGCGGCTGGGCCGTGCTCCGGTCCGGTGGGGACCACCACGAGTGTGGGCCACGGTCATGGACCGTCGCCGACCTTCCGGTGACGCTGAGAAGACCGATGACGTAGCACACGGCGCAGGGAAGAATACTCTTCGTGTTCGACTTTGTGTGTCAAGTCACAGAGGCGCCGACCGCCCCGGCATGCGGGCGGGGGCGGACCGGCCCGCTGGCCCGTCCGCCCCCGCTCGTCTTCCGGAGACCGTGAAGAAAGACGCCCCCGTCAGTCCTCCTCGGCCTCCGAAGCCTCCTCCGTGGCCGTGGCGGCACCCTGCTCGCCGAGTGTCACGGTCACGTCCTGCTCCGAGCCGCTGCCGCCGGACAGTACGCCCAGGGTGACCTCGTCACCGGGCTGGCGGGCGCGGATCTGCGCGATCAGCTGGTCGGGCGAGGTCACGGCCTCACCGTCCACGGACACGACCACGTCGCCGGGCTCCAGGCCCGCCTCGTCGGCGGCCCCGCCCTCGGTCAGCTCCATGATCTCGGCCCCGCCGGTCCGGCTGGGCGCGATGGTGGCCTGGATGGCCGGGTAGCTCGCGCTGCCGCCCTCGATCAGCTGCTCGGCGATCGGCTGGACCTGGTTGATCGGGATGGCGAACCCCAGACCCACCGAACCGCTCTCCTGGGAGAGCCCGGCGATCGCGGTGTTGACGCCGATCACCTCACCGGCCATGTTCACCAGCGGGCCGCCGGAGTTGCCGGGGTTGATCGCGGCGTCGGTCTGGATCGCGTTGATCACCGTCGCGGTCTGGCCGTCGCCGCTCTCGGTGGCGCCGGTGTTGACCGGGCGGTTGAGCGCGCTCACCACACCCGTGGTCACGGTGCCGGACAGGCCGAGCGGCGAACCGATCGCCACCACCTCACCGCCCACGCCGACCTGGTCGGAGTCGCCGAGCGTCGCCGGGGTGAGGTCGTTGCGGTCCTTGGCCTGGATCACGGCGATGTCGGAGACCGGGTCGGACCCGAGCACCTCCGCCTCGGCCGCGCTGCCGTCGTTGAACCGCACCTGGATGGGGCCGCCCCCGCCCGCCTCCACCACGTGTGAGTTGGTGAGGATCTGTCCGTCGGAGGAGATGATCACACCGCTGCCGCCGCCCGATCCGGTCTGGATGGAGACCACGCTGGGCAGGACCTGCTCGGCGACCTCGCCGACGGCTCCCTCTGTCGCGCTCGAACCCTGCTCGCCGGTGAGCGAGCTGATCGGCGAGCTGACCCCTCCGGGCATCAGGTAGGCGGTGCCCAGCGCGGCCGCCGGGCCCACGATCAGACTGGTGACCAGGGCGGTCGCCGCGGCGATGCCCACGATCCGGCCGGTGCCGCGCTTCTTGCGGGGCTCCTGGGGGTGGCCGGGGTAGGGGCCCTGCCCGAACTGGTTGTAGTGCGACTGCCCGGGCGGACCGAACGGGGGAAGGCCGCCCTGGTGCGGGTCGCCGGGCCGGGGTCCGTTGAAGCCGCCGGGCCCCTGCGGGCCGCCGAAGGCGCCGGACCCGTCGCCGTGGCCCACGGAGGCGAAGGCCGCGGTGTGCGAACCCTGCTGCCCCGGGTGCCCCTGGTGCGCGCTGTGACCGTGAGGGGAGCCGAAGGCGCCGGGCCGGGGGCCGTTCTGGCCCGCCTCGGGTGCGGACCCGGGGAAGTTCTGCGGGGCGCCGGGGGCGGCCCCGGGCCGGCCCTCGTCGGGGCCGGGGAAGACGTAGGAGGCCCGGTCGGTGTTGTTGGGGCCGGTCGCCCAGCCGGGCTCGGAGCCCTCGGGCGGCGACAAACGCGGCGCGGCCGGGCTCTGGGCCCCGGACGCCTCAGCGGGATCGGGTGTCTCGGTGAACGCGGAGGCCGCGACGGCATCGGACCCCGGGGCCTCGGAGGCCTCGGGTGCGTCCGGTGTCACCTGTTCCGCCGTGCCGACGTCGTCCGCGGCGCGGTCGTCGAAGAGCGAGTTCTCGAAGGAGCGCGCCTGCGCCTCGTCGGCCTGCTCGGCGCTGGTCTGATTCGGGGCACCGGACCCGGTGCGACCGTGCTCGGCGTCGCCGTGCTCGGCTCCAGCACCGGTCTCCGGACCGTCACTCGGGTCGTTCGGGTGCAACTCATCCTCCAACTGGCGGGACGATGTACTGACATGCTTCATCTTGGGGCGCGTGGGTTAGAACAGGGTGAGAGCCCCATACAGCGTGGTTTCGAGTCCGCTCCGATGCTGGTCGGCGGCGCCCCCGATCACCCGAACGCGCGACCCCGGTGGCTACTCCCCTGCGATTTCAGGGTCGTATGCACCACAATGTCCGGAACGATACCGTGCCCGCGCCCCCGAAACGCGGCTGCGACAGGGAAGGTCCACCCGTGATCAAGCTCGTGCTGGCCGACGACGAACACCTCGTGCGCGGAGCGATCGCCGCACTGCTCGGCCTGGAGGAGGACCTGGAGGTCGTCGCCGAGGTCGGCCGGGGGGACCAGGTGGTGGACACCGTCCTCGAGCACGACGCCGCCATCGCGGTCCTGGACATCGAGATGCCCGGGGCCACCGGCCTGGAGGCCGCCGCGGAGCTGAAGAAGCGGGCCCCCGGCTGCGGGGTCGTCATCCTCACCAGCTTCGGCCGCCCCGGCTACCTGCGCCGCGCCCTGGCCTCGGGAGCCCGCGGCTTCCTCGCCAAGGACGCCCCCGTCGAGCAGCTCGCCGGCGCCATCCGCAAGGTCCACGAGGGCGGCCGCTACATCGACACCGAACTCGCCGCCGCGGCGATGGTCGGCGGGGAGAGCCCGCTCACCGACCGCGAGGCCGAGGTGCTGCGCGCCGCCGCCGACGGCGCCACCGTCGCCCGCATCGCCAAGAGCCTGCACCTCACCGAGGGCACGGTGCGCAACTACCTGTCCAACGCCATCGGCAAGACCGGCGCCGACAACCGCATGGCCGCCATCCGCACCGCCCAGGACATGGGCTGGCTCTGACCGGACCCGGCCCCGCCGACCCCGGGGACTCCCTAGATCGTGTTCCTTGGATCATTTCGGGTTCGCGACCACCAGGCTGCCTCTCGCTGCACCGATATCACTCGGACAGCCAAACCCAGGCTGACCTTCGCTCATCGTCTGGCGAGAGATTGCCTGGACGGCCGCTCACGGACATCGACGCAAGCGCCGAGCCCACCGAAAGCATCCGCGGAACACTCCCTAGAGGAAGCGCAGCACGAGCATCGCGGTGTCGTCCTTGTTGCCGCCGGGGGCGTACTCCTCGAGTTCGCGCTCGATACGGCTGATCACCGCCTGGGCGGTCAGCCCGGCCGCGCCGGAGAAGATCTTCTCCAGTCCCTCGTCGCCGAGCATGTCCGAACCGCTGCGCCGCTCGGTGACGCCGTCGGTGACCGCGAGCACCACCTCGCCGGGGCGGATGTCCACGCTCTCCGTGCTGAAGCCGACGTCCTCGAAGGCGCCCAGCAGCGGCTGCGACGTACCGAAGGACTCCACCTCGCCCTTCTGGTTGAGGCGCATCGGCAGCGGGTGCCCGGCCGAGACCATGCGCACCCGCATGCCGCCCGCGGCGTCCGTGGCCGGGGTCATCTCGCCGTACAGCATGGTCAGGAACCGGGTCGAGGTGTTCTCGTCCAGGATCGCCAGGTTCAGCCGCTGCATGATGTGCGCCGGGGTGAAGCCCTCCCGGGCCAGGGCGCGCAGGGTGTGCCGGGCCAGGCCGGTGACCGCGGCGGCCTCCGGGCCGGTGCCGCACACGTCGCCGATCGCGAAGCACCAGCGCCCGCTCGCGGAGAACACGTCGTAGAAGTCGCCGCCCACCTCGCTGCGCTCGTCCGAGGGCCGGTAGTAGACCGCGTGGTCCACACCGGGGATCACCGGCTCCTTGTCCTTGGGCGGAAGGAGGCTGCGCTGGAGCGCCGTGCTCATCGACGTGTGCCGCTCGTGCAGCCGGGCGTTCTCCATCGCCGACGCCACCCGGCGGCTGAGGTCGTCGGCGACGTCGGCCTCCTCGCGGGTGAAGTCGTCCGAATCGTTCTTGCCGATCGTCATCCGGCCCAGCGCCCGGCCGTGCGCGACCAGCGGAATGCTGATCGCCGGGCCCCGGGCGATCGAGCCGGTGATCTGCTCGTCCAGCCCCTCCTGCACCAGTTCCTGGTGCGACCACAGCGGTCCGGGCTCGCGCTGCTCACGCGGGGGCAGCGCGGTCAGCAGGGACCGCAGGAGGTCGTTGAGGTTCTCGTCGCCGTGCACCACGTGCGTCAGCTTGGAGACACCCAGTTCGTTGATGGTGTGGATGGCGCACCACCGGCCCATCCGCGAGGTGATCAGCTGCGCGGCCAGCGCGCCCGTCATCCGCTCGTCCAGGGTGCCCGCGAGCAGGTCGCTGGCCTCGGCCAGGAAGCTCAGCGAGGCGCGGCGGCTCAGTTCGACCTCGGCCAGCCGGGACCGCTCCACCGGGAGCGCGATCAGGTCCGCGCCCTCCTGGAGCCGTTTGGCCGCCGCCGGACCGAAGTGCCTGGCCCGGGTCGAGGCCACACCGAGCAGCCCGGTCACCCGGCCGTCGACGATCAGCGGCGCCGTCACCAGCGAACGCATCCCGCCCCTGGCCAGGGCGCCCCGCGTGGCGCGGGCGATCATCAGGTCGTCGTTGATCACCGGGCCCTGCTCGGGCGCGGCCGACGGGAAGATCTCCTCGGTGCGCACCCGCAGCGGACGCCAGTGCGCTCCACCGGTCAGACCGACCGCCGCGCGCACCTCCCACATGGTCTCGTCGGAGGTGGCCAGCGCGATGTAGGCGGAGTCCCCGCTCAGCGCCGTGGTCGCGTACTCCACGGTGCGTTCCAGCAGCTGGGGCAGGGACAGCCGGGAGTTCAGCGCCGAGTCCAGGGCCGACCACGCGGGCGGCCGCACGGGGCGGGAGGGGCCCCTGCGCACCGGAGGGGACTCCAGCGAAGGGTGATCGCCGGCCTTGTCCTCGATCCGGAACCACACGGCCTTGTCGTTGCGCCCGTAGCTCACGCCCCAGCTGGAGGCGATCGCCGACGCCAGGGCCAGGCCCAGGCCGCCGCTGCGTTCCTCACCGGTGGAGGGCGAGGTGTCCACGGCCAGCGGCCCGGCCTGCGGGACGGCCCGCTCGGGCGCGGAGTCGGTGACCATGACCTCGGTCGAACCCTCCGAACGGCGCACGGTCACCTCCAGC
Source organism: Nocardiopsis ganjiahuensis DSM 45031 (assembly GCF_000341085.1). Classification (GTDB taxonomy): domain Bacteria; phylum Actinomycetota; class Actinomycetes; order Streptosporangiales; family Streptosporangiaceae; genus Nocardiopsis; species Nocardiopsis ganjiahuensis. The sequence goes on from NZ_ANBA01000028.1 coordinate 82,631, forward strand.
GCCGAGTCCGCGTGGATGACGGCGTTGGTGACCAATTCGCTGACCAGCAGGATGATGTCGTCGAAGGGGTCGGGCACACCCCAGGTCAGGAGGGTGTCGTACACGAACTCTCGGGCGGCCGCCGCGGTCTCGGGAGCAGGGGGGAACTCTCGTCGAGCGACCTTCAACGCGTCTTGTGCTGCCAAGCCGTCGGTGTCCTTCGTCACTGGGCGCGGGTGTGGGAGTGGTGGCCACTGCCACGATACGCGTGCTGTTCCCCCGGGGAACCGGGATCCACACGGAACCCGCCTGGTGGCCCCTCCGATCGCCGGGGCGGGCGGGCACGCTTCCGACCGGTCGGTCGCGGGCACAAGGGGAACATGGCGAACCCTCCTGTGCACAATGCCGTGGCCAGTTAGTGTAAGACGACACATCCGCTTCTTTCGGGTGGTACCTCGCGACGATAGCGTGACGGGGTGTCGCCGAGGGCTCGCATGAGACATGCGTGCCTGTGTGTCCCGTGCGTGCGGTTCGTACGGGACCGGCCCACCGCGGGCCGGGCGGGTCTGGCCGCGCGGGTTCGGCAGCCGAGAAGACGTGCGGGATTGAGGAGGGGTTCATGCCCGAGGCGGTCACGGAACTGGCCGACGACCAGCTCGACGAGATCCTGAGTGCCCTGTACCGGATGCGTGACGGTGACTTCAGCGTCCGGCTCAGGTCGCGTGGCAGCGGCAGGATTCGCGAGATCACCTCGGTGTTCAACGAGGTGATCGACCACAGCGAGCAGCTCAGCACCGAGCTTCAGCGGGTCGGCGACGTCGTGCGCGACGAGGGCCGGCTCAACGAGCGGGTCAACGTCCATCCGGCCCGGGGCGCCTGGGGCAACAGCGCCAGAGCCCTCAACGTCCTCCTGGACGAGGTCGCCGAACCCGTCACCGACGTCGCCCGGGTCCTGGACTCGGTCGCCGAGGGCGAACTGAACCGCAGGGCCTCCACCGAGGGCCGCCGGGGCGAGCTCAAGGGCGACCTGCTGCGGCTGGCCAACACGGTGAACCGGATGGCCGACCAGATGAGCGGCTTCACCGAGGAGGTCACCCGCGTGGCCCGCGAGGTGGGCACCGAGGGCAAGCTGGGCGGCAGCGCCAACGTCGAGGACGTCTCCGGCGCCTGGCGCGAGGTCACCGAGTCGGTCAACCAGATGGCCTCCCGCCTCACCCTCCAGGTCCGCGACATCTCCACCGTCACCACCGCCGTCGCCCGGGGCGACCTCAGCAAGAAGATCACCATCGACGTCCAGGGCGAGATGCTCGAGCTCAAGGACACGTTCAACACGATGGTGGACCAGCTGTCCACGTTCGCGGACGAGGTCACGCGCGTGGCCCGCGAGGTAGGCACCGAGGGCAAGCTGGGCGGCCGCGCCAACGTCCGAGGGGTCCAGGGCATCTGGAAGAACCTCACGGACAACGTGAACTCCATGGCGGACAACCTGACCAACCAGGTCCGCGACATCTCCAAGGTGACGACGGCGGTGGCCCGGGGCGACCTGACCCGCAAGGTCGAGGTGGACGTCCAGGGCGAGATGCTGGCCCTGAAGAACACCGTGAACACCATGGTCGACCAGCTCGACTCCCTCGCGGACGAGGTCACCAGGGTGGCCCGTGAGGTGGGTACCGAGGGCAAGCTGGGCGGCCGCGCCAACGTCAAGGGCGTGTCGGGCATCTGGAAGGACCTGACCGACAACGTCAACTCGATGGCCAACAGCCTCACCTACCAGGTCCGCAACATCTCGCAGGTGACGACGGCGGTCGCCAAGGGCGACCTGAGCAAGAAGATCACCGTCGACGCCCAGGGCGAGATGCTCGACATGAAGGACACCATCAACAAGATGGTGGACCAGCTGTCCACGTTCGCGGACGAGGTCACCAGGGTGGCCCGTGAGGTGGGTACCGAGGGCAAGCTGGCCGGCCAGGCCCACGTGCGCGACGTGTCCGGGGTCTGGAAGGACCTCACGGACAACGTGAACTCGATGGCCAACAACCTGACCTACCAGGTGCGGCAGATCTCCATGGTCACCCGGGCGGTCGCCGCCGGCGACCTGTCGAAGAAGGTCACCGTCAACGCCAAGGGCGAGATGCTGGAGCTGAAGGAGACCATCAACGTGATGGTCGACCAGCTGTCCGCGTTCGCCGACGAGGTCACGCGCGTGGCCCGCGAGGTGGGCACCGAGGGCAAGCTCGGCGGGCGCGCCAGCGTCAAGGGCGTCTCCGGCATCTGGAACGACCTCACCGAGAACGTGAACTCGATGTCGCACAACCTCACCACCCAGGTGCGCAACATCTCCGAGGTCACGACCGCGGTCGCCGCCGGTGACCTCAACAAGAAGATCGACGTCAACGCCCAGGGCGAGATCCTGGAGGTGAAGACGACGGTGAACACGATGGTGGACCAGCTGTCGGCCTTCGCCACCGAGGTCACCCGGGTGGCGCACGAGGTGGGCAGCCAGGGGCAGCTGGGCGGACAGGCCAAGGTCGAGGGCGTCACCGGCACGTGGAAGCAGCTCACCGACAGCGTGAACGGCCTGGCGGGCAACCTCACCACCCAGGTCCGCGCGATCGCCGAGGTCGCCAACGCCGTGGCCAAGGGCGACCTGACCCGCAACATCCAGGTCGACACCCGCGGCGAGATGGAACAGCTCAAGGACAACATCAACCTGATGGTGTCCAACCTGCGCGAGACCACCGCGGACCAGAACGACGCCGACTGGCTCAAGTCCAACCTGGCCCGCATCTCCGGCCACATCCAGGGCCACCGCGACCTCAACGAGCTCGCCCGCCTGATCATGACCGAGGTCACGCCGCTGATCGGCGCCCAGCACGGTGCCTGCTACCTGCCCGAGGACCAGGACAACGAGGGCGTCTTCCGCCTCTACGCGGGCTTCGGCTTCGACCCGCCCGAGGAGCGCAAGCGCATCCGCAAGGGCGTCGGCCTGGCCGGGGAGGCCCTGTCCCAGCAGGTCGAGCAGCAGATCTCCAACATCCCGCCCGGGTACGTGATGGTCGAGTCCGGGTTGGGCGGTGCCCAGCCGCGCCACCTGTACATCCTGCCGATCGTGACGGAGGGGCGCTCGCTGGGCGTGGTGGAGTTCGGCTCCTACGACGAGTTCCGCGAGATCCACAAGAACTTCCTGCGCCAGCTGGTCGCCCTGCTCGGCACCACCATCAACACCATCCTGGCCAACAACCGCACCGAGCACCTGCTCGAGCAGTCCCAGCAGCTCACCAGCCAGCTGCGCGAGCGCTCCAACGAGCTCCAGCGCCAGCAGGAGGAGCTGCGCGGCAAGAACGCGGAGCTGCGCCAGAAGGCCACCCAGCTGGCCAACCAGAACCGCGCGATCGAACTCCAGAACCAGCAGATCCAGCGTTCCCGCAACGCCCTGGAGGAGCGCGCCCACCAGCTCCAGGTCTCGTCCAAGTACAAGTCCGAGTTCCTGGCGAACATGTCGCACGAGCTGCGCACCCCGCTGAACAGCCTGCTGATCCTGGCCCGGCTGCTCGCCGACAACGCCGAGCAGAACCTGTCCGCCAAGCAGGTGGAGTTCGCCCAGACCATCCACAAGGCCGGCAGCGACCTGCTGCTGCTCATCGACGAGATCCTCGACCTGTCCAAGGTGGAGGCGGGCCGCGCCGAGGTGCAGCCCAGCGAGGTCTCGATCGCGCAGCTCGTCGACTACGTGGAGGCCACCTTCCGGCCGGTCACCGGCGAGCAGGGGCTGGCGTTCGCGGTGGACGTCTCCCCGGACATCCCCGGCACCCTGTGGACCGACGAGCAGCGCCTCCAGCAGATCCTGCGCAACCTGCTCTCCAACGCGGTCAAGTTCACCCCGCAGGGCGAGGTGCGGCTGCTGATCGAACCGGCCTGGGCGCTGGAGGACACCGACCTCGACATGTTCGTGGAAAACGAGGAGGTCATCGCGTTCACGGTCGCCGACACCGGCATCGGGATCGCCGAGGACAAGCTCCAGGTGATCTTCGAGGCCTTCCACCAGGGCGACGGCGGTACCTCCCGGCGCTTCGGCGGCACCGGGCTGGGGCTCTCCATCAGCCGGAACTTCGCCCGCCTGCTCGGCGGTGAGATCCGGGTGCAGAGCGTGGCCAACCAGGGGTCCACCTTCACCCTGCTGCTCCCGGTGCGCCTGCCCGAGGACGCGGGGGAGACCGCCGACGAGATCCCCGCGATGGAGCCGATCCCCGCGCTCGAACAGAGCCGGATCGACTACGACTCCCTGCCGGACCTCGGCGACAGCGACCTCGACCTGCCGGACGAGGACTTCGACGCGGTCGTGGCGGCCCTGACCGACGCCGGCGAGTCGGTCGAACCGCTGCCGATGGTGCAGGTGCTCAAGTCCCCCGAACCCGCCGAGACCACCGGCGCGGAGCAGGAGGCCTCCCAGGAGGCGGCCGAGGCCCGGCCCGACCCGGAGCGCCGCGCCGTCCTCACCGGCCAGCGGGTGCTGATCGTCGACGACGACGTGCGCAACGTCTTCGCGCTGACCAGCGCCCTCGAAGCCCAGGGCCTGGAGGTCCTCTACGCTGACAACGGCCACACGGGGATCGAGAAGCTGGAGGCCAACGAGGACATCTCACTCGTCCTGATGGACGTGATGATGCCCGAGCTGGACGGCAACCAGACCACTCAGCGGATCCGTGAGATGCCGCAGTTCGAGGACCTGCCGATCATCTCCCTCACGGCCAAGGCCATGCAGGGCGACCGGGAGCGCAGCCTCGCGGCGGGCGCCACCGACTACGTGACCAAGCCGGTGGACCTGGACCACCTCCTGGACGTGATGCGCAGGTGGCTCACGGCGGATCCGGAGGAGACCAGGGCCGGTGCCGCGGGCGACGATCTGAGGGCCGCCGGCACGGCGGAGTCCTCGGACGGGCACAATGGCGCCACGGATCACAAGGCTCACAGCGACACCAGGGATAACAGCGAAGCGAACGGGGACACTGGCAGCACCGGTAGCGCCCCGCCCAACGACTCGGAGTAGCCAGCAGTGACTCAGAAGGCCAACATCCTTCTCGTCGACGACCGCGACGAGAACCTCATCGCTTTGGAGGCGGCCCTCACCTCCCTCGACCAGAACCTGGTCCGGGCCAACTCCGGCGAGGAGGCGCTGAAGCACCTTCTGGGCACCGACTTCGCGGTCATCCTGCTCGACGTGATCATGCCCGGCATGGACGGGTACGAGACCGCCGCGCACATCAAGCAGCGCGAGAAGACCAAGGACGTGCCGATCATCTTCCTGACCGCCCAGGAGGTCGACCGGCACCAGGTCTTCCGCGGCTACTCCTCGCGGGCGGTGGACTTCCTGATCAAGCCGTTCGACCCGTGGGTGCTGCGCTCCAAGGTCGAGGTGTTCGTGGAGCTGCACCAGCTCAAGGCGCAGATGCGCGAACAGGCCAGGTCGCTCCAGCGCATCCTCAACCAGGAGACCGGCGAGCCCGGGAAGGTCCTCGCCGAACAGCTCGCCCAGCGCTCCCGCCAGGTCCAGTCCGACCTGGCCTCGCTGCGCGAGCACGTCGTGGACAACTACCAGGACGTCGACCAGCCCCTGGTGGACGCCGTCCGCCGCGTGGACCGCTCGGCCTCCCGCCTGTCCACCCTGGTCGACACCCTCCACGGCCCCGACGAATAGGACCGGCGGGTAAGAGGGACCGGGGGCACCCGCGGACACTCCCGTCCCGTGTCGAACCCCGAGAGGCCGGAGCCGCGCGCGTCCCCGGTGCGGAGGCGGTGTCCGGGTTCCCGCCGGGCCCGGCGCCCGGCCGCAGCAGCGGGGCCGTGCGGGAGCGGCGCGGGCTCCCTCACTGGGGGCGTGGCGGCAGGGCCAGGCCGATGTGCTCGCCGATCTCCTCGATGAGGCCGAGGTCGGCCAGGCGGAAGCTGCCCCGGTTGCTGCGGCGGATCAGGGTGAGGGCGCCCCGGACGCCGCGGCTGCCCCTCAGCGGCACCGAGAGCAGCGAACCCGCGCCGAGCACGGACAGCAGTGGGGCTCCCGCTCCCGTGTGGCCCAGGACCGTCTCGTCCTCGATCAGCGGGAACAGCAGCGACTGGCCGCGCCCCAGGACCTCGCCGGGGATGTCCGAGTCGCCCGGGAGCAGTGCCCGGACCTCCTCGCACTGGCCCTCCGGGGCGTCGGCCGGGCCCACCACGGCCGCCCGGCGGGCCGCCTTCGGGTCCCCGGGCAGGTCGCAGACGTCGACGATCACCCAGTCCGCGTACGAGTCGGCCAACAGGTCCCCCGCGTCGGTCAGCGCGAGGTCCCTGGTCGGGGTGGTGCCGCGCAGCAGGAGCCGGGTCATCCGGGTCAGCACGTCCAGCCGGCGGGCGGCCAGCACCACGACCTGGTCCTCGACCTCCGACTCCAGCGGGGCGGGGCCCTCCTCCTCGGTGCCGTTCATGGGCGGGGACATCGCCACCAGTACCAGCGGATGCGCCTCGGTGGGCAGCTCCAGGCGGGTGAGGGTCAGGTGCACGTCCTCCGCCCAGCCGCGCTGGGCCAGCCGCGACTCCAGGTGCGCGGGGCCGTCCCCGCGCAGCACCGCGGCCAGCCACGACCGCATGGCCGCACGCTTGCGCAGGTCCACGAAGTGGGCGAAGGGTTTGCCGGTGAGGTAGCCGGGCGCGCTGCCCAGCTGGGTGGCCCCGGCGTTGTTGATCCTGCGGACGTATCCGTCGTGGTCCAGCAGGAGCACCGGAACGCTGAGTTCGTTGAAGACGGCGCGCAGCAGGGCGCGGTCACCGTCCTCGGGGGGCCTGCGGGGTTCGGGCGGCTCACTGTGCGCGCGGGCCAGTTCGGCCCCGGCCGCCCCGAGCAGGCGCTCGGTGTACTCCAGTTCGGCCAGGGCGGCCTCGGCGGTGCCCTGGGCGTCGTCCGGGTACATGGCGTGCGTATTGCGCAGTGCGGCTATGCGTTCACTCAGCGCAGCGATCTCGCGTTGCAGATCGGCGAGGTTCTCCGACACGCTCACGGTCTCCCGGTCATCTTCGAGGGCGTCTTGCCAGTACCCGTCAGGGGCGGGCCTGACACCGTTGTCTCCGATGTCTCCCGGCCGAAGCTGACTGCTGTCCGGTCGAGGGTCCCCCGAAGGTTACCTTTGGTGCTGGAACCCGGGACTTCTGGAGGAGGTTCGGACGGTGTGGATCGAACACCTCGCCCGTGACATCGGCGCGCTGGGACAGGCGGAGAACACCACGCTCGAACGGGCCCTGGACCAGATGAGCAGGGCCGCCGCCCTCGGGGTGCCCGGGTGCTCGGCCGCCCTGGTGGTGGTCTGGCGCGAGGTGGTGGGATCGGACGGATCCATCCGCCATGTGGTCGCCGACTACGGTGCGTCACACTCCGATCTCTCCGAGGCCCTGGAACACCAGTACACGACCGACGAGGGCCCCACTGTGGAGGCCGTCCGGGAGATGCGCCAGGTCCGGGTCGCCGACGTGCTGCGCGAACACCGCTGGCCCCGGTACACGAGCATGGCGGTCCAGTGCGGCGACCGCTCCTCCGTCACCCAGCCCAGCAAGCTCTCCGGGGACGGCGACGGGGACGAGGACCGGATCCTCACCTTCGGAGTGCACTCGGGTCGGGCCGACGCCTTCGACGAGGAGGTGGTCACCCAGCTCACCGCACTGCTCGCCGAGCACGCCGCGATGGCCCTGAACACCGCCGGCCGTCAGGCCGACGCCGCCCGGGAGTCCGCCCACATGCGCCGCGCGATGTCCGCGCGCACGGTGATCGACCAGGCCAAGGGCATCATCATGCACGCCCGGGGCTGTGACGCCGACACCGCCTTCGCCGCCCTGCGGGAGGTGGCCCAGCGCAACCGCAAGAAGGTCGTGGACGTGGCCCGTGACCTGGTTTCGGAGAACACCGGGCCGCAGCGGTCGCGCCGGCCCCGGCCGGACGGGCGCTGACGGGCCGGGAACCCGGTCGGGTCCGAGGTCGGGATGAGTCCAGAGCGTGACCGTAAGCCGTCATGATGAGGGTTCGCGTCCGTTGCGGCAAGCAGTGGCGGTCGGTCCGGCCGGGGGAGCGCCGAACTCCGAGCGGTGCACGTGAACGACAAGGAGAACCGAGCGTGACGTCAGACATCTCGATCCGCCGCGAAGATGGCGTCGTCATCGTGACACCAGTGGGGGAGATGGACGCCGTCACCTCGCCCGCGCTCGCGGACGCCCTGGACGAGGTCCTGGCGGCGCCCCTGCCCGCGGGGGTGGTGGTCGACCTCGCCAAGGTGGGCTTCTGCGACTCCCGCTGCATCGGCGTCCTGGTCTCGGCCTTCAGGCAGGCCCGCGACCTCGGGTTGGGGCTGGTCGTCGCCGAACCCCAGCAGCAGGTGAACCGCCTGTTCGTGATAGCCGGGATCGACCAGGTCATCCCGATCGACACGAGCACCGACAACGCCGTGGAGACGCTCAGGGGGTGAGCCGGGCCTCCTGCCCCCGCCGTCCTCCGTGGTCCGCCCGTGACCCGTCGGAACGCGTCCCGTCCGGCTGTGCCCTGTCGGCACGCTCCTGATCCAAGAAGTGCAACCGCACCAGCGAACCCTCCCCGCTTCCGCTGATCTCCAGGAAGTCGCAGGTCTGCCGGGTGATCCACAACCCGTAGCCGCGTGGTCTGAGGGTGTCGGCCGGGCGGTAGCCGGCGAGCGGGTCGCTGAGGCCGCCGCGTTCGTCGAAGACGTCGCACACCCACCGGTCCTCGCCCCGCCACACCTGGACGCTGCCCTTGCCCGCCCCGTGCTCGAGCACGTTCGCGGCGAGTTCGTTCACCGCCACGACCAGGCTTTCCACCCGATCGGAGGGGAGCCCGAGCCCGGTGCCCAAGGACGTGAGGTCCTCACGCAGGCGCGGCAGTGACTGGCCGATCTCCAACCGGTGCACCGGCCCCCGCACGGGGAGCGGTTCCGGCGCCGGGGGGCGGTGCCCGAAGGCCTGGGTGCCGAGGTAGGCCGGATTGGGGCGGGGGCCCTCCGCCTCCAGGAGCGTCGGGTGGGTGGCGCGGACCGCGGCGCGGGCGCCCGGCCCCAGGGGGCGCAGGTCGTGAACGCACAGCAACCGCATGCGCATCGGCGCCAGCGCCGTGCTCAGTACCGACTCCAGCCGGTGCCACTCCCGCAGCTCCATCGTCGAACCGCCGGTGACCGGGGGCTCGGCGACCACGCTGACCGGAACGGGGCCGTGGACCAGGGCCAGCCGGTGCAGGGCGGCCAGGGTGCGGCCGGGGGCGTCGTAGAGGGTGTCCCGTCCGATGACGTGCACCCGGCCGCGCTCGTGCGGGTCGAGCCCGCCCAGGAGCACGGCCGGGTCGGTGACGGCGAGTACGACGTGCGCGTTCTCGCGTACGGCGGACCGCAGCCGCTCCCGTGTCACCTCGTGGAACCGTCTCTCACGGTGAAAGAGCAGTCCCTGGTGTTCGAACGTCATCGGTGTGAGGGCCGTTCAGTTCGACGAACCGGACAGGAGGAGGTCGGCCTCGTCCTCCTCGACCTCGTCCCGGTCCGACTGCTGGGGACGGGAGCGCTGGTAGGCGATCTCGGTCTCGACGGCGATGCGCTGCCAGGTGAACCGGGAGCGGGCGCGGTCCACGGCGGCGATGCCGTAGGCCGTGCTCATGGTCGGCGTGTTCAGGACGGCGCGGACGGAGCGGGCGACCTCGTCGGGGCGGCCGAAGCGCATGAGCACGCCGCTGGTGCGGTGCAGGACGGCCCCGGGGACCGCGCCGGTGGCGGTGGCCACCACGGGCAGGCCGCAGGCCATGGCCTCCAGGACGGCGCCGCCGTAGGGGTCGTAGGAGGCGGCGGAGACGTACACGTCGGCGGAGCGCAGCAGACGGGGGAGCTCCTTGCGCTCCACCGGACCGGTCATGTGCACGCGGTCGTCGACCCCGGCCTCCTTGGCGAGCAGCTCGATCCTGCGGGCGTTCTCGTCCAGGGCCACATCCTGGTCGTCCGCGGTGGAGACGAGCAGGAGCTCGGCCTCGGGGAGGCGGGTCATGGCCTCGACCAGGCGCTCGGCGCCCCCGGACCCGGTCAGGGAGGTCACGGAGATCAGCCGGGGCCGCTCCTCGCGACGGGCCTGCCACGGTTCGGCGGAGGCGCTGCCCTCGACGCTGAAGTGGTCGGGGTCGACGCCGAAGGGGACGACGCTCACGTGGTGGCGGGGCACCCCGAGGCGGGCCAGTTCGCCCTGCTGGTCGGTGGAGTTGACCAGGACGTGGTCGGCGCGGGAGGCGAGGATCGTCTCCATGCGGGCGCGGTCGGGCCGGTGGGCGAGGCCGGAGCGCTGCTCGCTGGCGTTGAGGGAGTGGAAGGTCTGGACGATGGGCGTTCCGCTCTGGTCCTTCTCGCTGTGCGCCTGGGCGTGCAGGGCGGCCAGTCCGCTGGTCCAGCCGATGGCGTGCAGGACGTCGGGGACGTCCTCGTCGAGGACGGAGGCGAGCGCGGTGCCGAAGGCCCCGGTGTGCTCGGCCTGCTCACTGTCGTCGAGCGGGCGGGCGGGCCCGGCGTCCAGGTAGGCGACGGAGACGCCGCGGGCCATGCGGGTGCGGCCGTCGGGCTGTTCGGGGTCACTGCGGCGCACGTAGACGGTCACCTTGTGACCGCGTTTGGCGAGCTGGCGGGAGAGCGCACACGCGTGCAGACTCGCGGGGCAGGCCGGCTCGCCCCGGTGGGCGGGAAGGGGGTTGGCGTGTTCGGCGACCATAGCGATCTTCACTGGGCTGAACTCCTTGGACACCGCCGTGGTGTCCGTCGTGGATGGGCCCGGGGGACTCCGGAGCGGGGAGTCGGAATCCTCACGGGTGTGACTGTGTGCTGTTCTCCGGCCGCTGTGAGGGGTGCCGGGCCGCCCGGTACGGGGCGGGGGGACAGGGGCTCACGGGGCCGGTGCCGGTTCAGGGCGACGAGAAGGCCGGCCCGGGAACCGGTGGAGGAGGGTGCCAGGCAGCGCTGAGCATCGCGCGGGCGCAGGGCGCACGGACGGTGGATACCGGAGAGTGGAGAAGATGGGAGCGACGCACGACAAGACCACACCAAACGACCGTCGAGGGAGAGTTCGAGCCACCGGGGCGCCTGAGGGCTCGAGTCCTGAGCCCAGGGGCCGCACGGGGCGGGTCGTGTGTGTCTGCGTCTTAGACACCCAACGCGGCCTATTCTGCCAGACAGTGAGCGAGGCGACAACGTGGGTCCGCTCGCCCCCGGGTACCCCTGACCCGACCGGAACCCCTCCGGCGGTTTCCGAACGGCTTCCCGTGCAGGGCCTCTGGTCTGCGGGTTGACCGAACCTGGCGGCAGGCCCTGTTGAGCGGGTCCCAGCAGCGCTACTGTCAGACCGGAACCGGACGACGGCACAACACACGTCCCAGGTTGAACCGCCACAACACTTTTGGCGGCGAAAACCGGTTCGGGAACTGCGTAACCGTAGGTTTTCCGCCATGATGTAGCGGGATTTTGACCGACTCCGGCGAGACGGATCGATACGGTTGCAGGATCCAGACGTTGTACGGGACTCGACCAAGTCCCGGCGCCAGACGCCGGGCAACCGGCCACGGCCGATGAAACGGGAGGAAGGGCGTATGGGTGTCGCTGGTGGGGAAGTCATTGTCACGGCCCTCACGCACCGGGGCGCTATCCGCCCCGCCAACGAGGACTCCGTGGTCATGGGAGCTCTCACCGTCGCCAGCGCGAACATGACCTCCCCGGTCCGCTGCGTGCTGCCGGTGAGTGAGCCCGTCATCCTCGCGGTCGCGGACGGGATCGGTGGCCAGGCCGCGGGAGAGATCGCCTCCGAGCACGCGGTTCACCGCATGGCCGAGATGGGGCCGCGACTGAACGGGCCGGAGGAGATCGCCCAGCTCCTCACCAACATCGACGAGGAGATCAAGGACCACGCCCTCCAACACACCGAGTTCTCCGGCATGGGGACCACGGTCGCGGGGGTCCTGCTCAACAGCGACGGCAACTTCTGGTTCAACGTGGGTGACTCCCGCACCTACCGCCTGGAGGGCCGCCACCTGCGTCAGCTCTCCGAGGACGACTCCCCGGCCCTGCCCCCCTCCGAGGACGGCCGTCCCGTCACCACCAACTTCATCACCCAGTCCCTGGGCGGCAGCTCGGGCGGGTCGATGGTCCCCCACGTGGGCCGGGACGACGCCGCGGACCCCAGCGCCTGGCTCATGTGCAGCGACGGCCTGTCGGACCTGGTGCTGCCCGAGGAGATGGAGCGGATGATCGCCGAGGCGGGCAGCGACGAGGCGGCCGTGCACGCCCTGTGGCAGGCCGCGATGGAGGCGGGCGGCAAGGACAACATCAGCATCCTGCTGGCCCGCCGCCGCTGACGCGTGACTGCTTCGGGCCTTCGCCTCGGCCCGTCTCCGGGAGCCAGGGCGGCCCCCGGCTGAACGCGCCTCTCCGAGGGCTTCCGAGATCCCCGGAGGCACACGGACACGGGAGGGGCCCGCACGCGTCGGCGTGCGGGCCCCTCGGTCGTTGTCGGGCCCCTCAGGCGCGGTGAGCGGGCGCTCGGTCTACTTCTGCGCCGATCCCTCTCCCGAGCCCGTTCCGGGGCGGTTGCGCATGCGCACCACGACCAGCACGACCGCACCGATGGCGGCGACCGCCACGACGATGCCGGCCAGCACCATCACCGGAGAGGTACCGCTCTCCTGTGCGGCGGGGTCCTCCTCGGCCGCGGCGGGGGACTCGTCGACGGTCTCCGCGTTCTCTCCGGCTTCCTCCTCGGCCCCGGCCGGGTCCTCCTCGGGCTCCTCGGGGGCGGCCGCCGCGACGGCGTCCTCGGTGACCGAGAAGGTCAGGGTGTCCTGGATGGGGTGCCCGTCGGAGGAGACCACGCGGAAGGCGATGCTGTACTCGCCGGCCTCGGCGAGCGGTGCCAGGCCCACGGACACGTCGGTGCCGTCGAAGGTCAGGTCGCCCTCCTGGTGCTCCTCGCCGTCGGGGCCGGTCACCACGACGGCGCTGCCGCTCCCGCCCTCCATGGGGGAGTTGTTGAAGGTCAGTACGACCTCCTCGGGGACGGTGTCGAGGGTCTCCTCGTCCTTCGGGTTGGAGCCGGTGAGCACGTCGTGGGCGAAGGCGGGGGCGGGGGCCAGCAGCAGCGCCGCGGCGAACGGGGCGATCAGGGCTGCGGTGTGGAGCTTTCTCATGGTCTTCTCTCAGGCCGTTGCGGGTGCGGTTCACGACCGGAGCGCACGGGGCGGGCCCGTGCTCGTCCGGATCTCTCGACTGCGTCCGCCCCGGTGGCCCGGGACCCCGGAGGGCCGGGCCCGGGTCAGAGGCGGAACGCGGACGAACCGGGAGGTCCGCGGGGGCCGTGCGCCGACGGCTCGGGGGGAGAGGGCGCGGTGGGCAACGGCGCGGTGAACGTCTGCCCGGGCACCTCGAGCACGAGGCCGGGGACGCGCAGCAGGCGCGGCAGGGACCGGGAGACGGCTGTGGCCAGGGACCAGAGCGCGGACTCGCCGTGGGCCAGCAGCGCCGAGGCGAGCAGGGCCGCCCACAGGTGTGCGAACAGCATCCCCGGCGCGAGGCCGAGGGTGTGGGAGAGCAGACCGTGCCCGCTGTGGTCGGTTCCGGGCTCGAGCGCGACGAGGCCGGGCCCCGCCGTCTGGAGGATCAGGTGCAGGGCGACCTGTGCGAGGGCCATCACGGCGAAGATGTCGCCGAAGCCCCGCATGATCCGGGTGAACCGCCACAGGAGGCCGAAGAGGAAGGCCGTCGCCAGGAGGAAGCCCCCGGCTCCGGCCGGGCTCTCGGCCCAGAGGTTGTGGCCGACCCAGGCAAGGCCTGTGCACGCACCGGCGAGGAGCGCCGTGCGTGTGAGGCGGAGTGTGCCGTGAGCGGGTCGCACGATAGTGAACCTAGGCCGTGCTCCCGGGGGTCGCAAGACCCGCGTACGCGGGAGCTCCGACCGCGGAAGCAGAGTGGAGCCGCCGGGCGCGATCCCTCGCGCGCCGGCGGCTCCGCCACCCGCCTATCCCGCCGGTACCAGCTCGCGGCGCATGTAGCGGCGCTGTTCCGGGGTGGTCCCACCCCAGACTCCGTGAGCTTCACCGGCGCGAAGGGCCCACCGCAGGCATTCCGGGCGAACAGTACAGCTGCGGCAGACGTCCAGGGCCTGCTCCGTGTCGGTGCGGCCGATCCCGGTGCTGCTCACCGGGAAGAAGATCTCGGGGTCGTACGAGCGGCAGTTTCCCTGCTCGACCCAGTCCTCGCTCTCGTGGTACAGGCGGTTCACGGGCGCCTCCGATCCCTGGTCAGTGGTCCTCGCCGTGTTCCCACGGCGAGTCAGTGAAGTACGTGGCCGCACTGCCGTCCCGGGCGTTCCCGACCCTCATGGGCTGCGGCGAAGCGGTGCGACTAATTGTAGTACTACATGAGGTCGTACTACACAGAGTCTGATGGAAAACCGGCGATACATCAAGGACGTTCAGCGGTGGTTGGCTCCCTTGTGCCCCCGTCGGTGTCAAGGGAGCGGGGCGATCGGGGCAGGAGATGACAAGCCGGCGTGTCGCTCCGGTCGCGGAGGAATTTCCTGCACACAGGGGCTTTCGAGAGTCCGCGGGCGTAGCGTGTGACGTGCGGGGCAGTCCCGCTTGCGCGTTATGTCGCGAGGTTTCCACCGAATTGATGTGACTTAACGCACGCTTAATATTCCTCGCCGAGGCTCTATGTTTGACCCTGACGGTTGTCGACAGCCCGTTGACAGGAGCGATCTCACCCTGTGCGACGCGGACCCGCTCCCGGGGTCGAACCCCCTGATGGGCAGGGCGTGAACAGGGCGCTTGGCGGCTACCCCGCGTCACCTGAAAGCCCAGGTCAGAGCGGTTTCAAGCTGCTAAATAAACGAGTCCTACCCAATACGGATCCTCTTAAACATCTGCGCGGAATCTCGCTGAAACGCCCTTGACCTTCGTTCGCTAAGTTCGATCGACGTGCCACATCTACGAACGAACCTCCAAGCACGCGACCGAACTGAAGGCGGGGCCATGAGCTCCCGGACCGCAGAGGCCGCGGGCCGTGAGGGCGTGCGCCTTTCGCACCCTTCCCCGGAGGACGGGCCGCACATGTGGCGGTTGGCCGGCGAGACGGGGATGGACGTCAACTCCCCGTACGCCTACACGCTCTGGTGCCGGGACTTCGCCGCGACCAGCGTCGTGGCGCGGGACACCGACGGCCGGGTGGCGGCCTACGTCACCGGTTACGTCCGTCCCGACAGCCCGGACACGTACTTCCTCTGGCAGGTGGCCGTCGACTCCGCGTACCGGGGTCAGCGGCTGGCCCGCCGGATGCTCGACTTCATCGGCGACGCGATCGCCGAGCAGGGCCTTCAGTACCTCGAAGCGACCGTCACTCCCGACAACGAGGCCTCCCGGGCCCTCTTCGCCTCCTTCGCGAGGAGCAGGCGGACCGAGGCCGTGTGGAGCCCGCTCTTCGGCGAGGAGCACTTCCCGAAGCACGGCGAGGAGCCCCACGAACCCGAGGACCTCGTCCGCATCGGGCCCTTCGGCTCGCACCCCGACACCGACGACTGACCGTCCGTACCGGATCGAACGCGATCCTGCACCCACCCCTCGTCTAAGCCATGAGCCCACGAAGTTGGGGAAAGGAACCAAGGAACATCACGATGGAGACCTTCCAGCGCCTCGAGTCCGAAGTCCGCGGATACTGCCGGAACTGGCCTGTCGTCTTCGACAAGGCCGTCGGCAGCCACGTCTACGACGAGTCGGGCAAGCCGTACCTGGACTTCTTCGCCGGGGCCGGATCGCTCAACTACGGTCACAACAACCCCGAGTTGAAGACCTCGCTCATCGAGTACCTGACGGACGACCGGATCGTCCACAGCCTCGACGCCTACAGCACGGCCAAACGCGACTTCCTGAAAACCTTCGAGGACGTCGTCCTCAAACCGAGGAACCTGGACTACAAGATCCAGTTCCCCGGCCCCGCGGGGAACAACGCGGTCGAGGCCGCGCTCAAACTGGCCCGCAAGTACACCGGTCGCCAGACCATCATCAACTTCACCAACGGCTTCCACGGCATGACCCTGGGCGCCCTGGCCGTCACCGGCAACTCCATGAAGCGCGGCGGCGCCGGTGTGCCGCTCGACCACGTGGCCACCATGCCGTTCGACAACTACCTCGACGGCAAGACCCCGGACTTCCTGTGGCTGCGCAGCCTCCTCGAGGACAGCGGCAGCGGCCTGGACGCCCCGGCGGCCGTCATCGTCGAGGCCGTCCAGGGTGAGGGCGGCATCAACGTCGCCAGCGCCGAGTGGCTCCGCGGGCTCTCCGAGCTCTGCAAGGAGTACGGGATCCTGCTGATCCTCGACGACATCCAGATGGGCTGCGGCCGCACCGGCAAGTTCTTCAGCTTCGAAGAGGCCGGCATCACCCCGGACATCGTCACCCTGTCCAAGTCCATCAGCGGCTACGGTCTGCCGATGGCGCTCACGCTGTTCAAGCGCGAGCTGGACGTCTGGGAGCCGGGAGAGCACAACGGCACCTTCCGCGGCTTCAACCCCGCCATGGTCACCGGTGCCGAGGCGCTGCGCCGCTTCTGGACCGACGACGCCTTCTCCGAGGCCACCAAGGCCAAGGGCGACATGGTCGAGGCCCGCCTCGCCGAGATGGCCGCCGAGCACGCCGAGTTCGGTGCGCACGTGCGCGGTCGCGGCCTGGCCCGCGGCCTGGCCTTCGACGCCGAGGGCGGCATCGCCAAGAAGGTCGCCGCCGAGTCCTTCGACCGCGGCCTGCTCCTCGAGACCTCCGGTCCCGAGGACGAGGTCGCCAAGCTCCTCCCGCCGCTCACGGCGACGGAGGAGGAGCTGACCGCCGGACTGGACATCATGGCCGACGCCGCGCGCGCCGCCGTCAAGGTGTCCCAGCCCGCCTGAGGACCCTCCGGCCACCGTTCGCGGTGGTTGCGGTCCGACGGGTTCCACCGAATTCGGTGACGGGGCCGGTCGGTATCCCCATCCGGGGTGCCGGTCGGCCCCGTACCGTGTATCACCAGCGCATACAGCGCGCATCAGAGCGTGAAGGAGACACAAGTGATCGTTCGCAGTCTGGACGAGGTCAACGACACCGACGCCGACATCAAGACCGAGAACTGGCGCAGCCGTCGGATCGTCCTGGCCAAGGAGAAGGTCGGCTTCTCCTTCCACGAGACCGTCCTCTACGCGGGCACCGAGTCGACGTTCTGGTACGCCAACCACATCGAACTCGTGCACTGCATCGAGGGCGAGGCCGAGCTGACCAACGAGGAGACCGGGGAGAAGCACACCATCACCCCGGGCACCCTCTACCTGCTCAACGGCCACGAGAAGCACACGGTCCGCCCCAAGACGGACTTCCGCGTCCTGTGCGTGTTCAACCCGCCCGTCACCGGGCGTGAGGTCCACGACGAGAACGGCGTCTACCCGCTGGTCGTCGAGGAGGACGCCTCCGCGTAGTCCGGAGGACACACAGCGTTGACAAAACGGGCGGGGTCCGAGGGTTCGGACCCCGCCCGTTCGCGTGCGCACGGTAGGAACCCCTGGGTGACGGGCACAGGAACCCATAGTCACCAAGCACAGGTGACCAGCTCGGAGGGGGTGTGTCATCGGGTCACCCGACGGGCCATGACTCATAACCAGTGCATAACGGACTAAACATGTTCAGTTACTGCACGGCGGGCCCGGGGAGGGAGACCCCGTACCAGTGCCGTCGTCCCGAGCACCCGGGCAACGGCCACGGCCGCGGCACCGCGCCGCGGAAGCGCCCACACGAGGCGATCCACCATTCGAATGAGCGGCGCCCTCGCCCTGTCCTTCGGGCGAAGGCTCCGCACTCGCGAGTTTTCGAGGAGCAGTCGTGAACAATCAGGGACCAGCGCGTCGGCGGGGAACCTGGGGGCGTCGAGACGCCCTTCGACTGGGAGGCGCCGGGCTCGCTGTGGCCGGCCTCGCGGCGTGCAGCCGAGTCGATGACTCCGGTGGCGGCGGCGGAGACGGCGAGGGGGGCCAGTCCACTCTCGAACGCCTCCGCGAACAGGGCTTCGTGGCGGTGGCGCTGGCCAACGAGGTGCCCTTCGGCTTCGTCGACTCCACCGGTGAGGCCGCCGGGCAGTCCCCGGCGGTGGCCAAGGCCGTCTTCGAGGAACTGGGCGTCCCGGAGATCCAGGCCTCGGCGACCACCTGGGACGGTCTGATCCCGGGTCTGCAGGCCAACCGTTACGACGTCATCGCGGCCGGTGTGTTCATCACCCCCGAGCGCTGCCAGGAGGTCGCGTTCAGCGAACCGACCGCGACGTCCCCCGAAGCGTTCCTGGTGGACAAGGACAACCCCCACGACATCCAGCACTTCGAGGACTTCGTCGACAACCCCGACCTCACGCTCGCGGTGCTCAACGGTTCCGTGGAGCAGACCTACGCCGAGTACTTCGGGGTGCCCGGGGACCAGCTCGAGCTCATCCCGGACCAGACCCGCGGCTTCGAGCTGCTGCAGTCCGGCCGGGTCGACGCGGTGTCCATGCTGGCGGTGTCCCACACCTACCTGCTGATCGAGCGCGAGATGGAGGACGAGTACACCGTCACCGAGCCCTTCTACCCCGTGATGGACGGCAACGAGGAGAAGGGCTGGGGCGGTCTGTGCGTCCGCCAGGAGGACGAGGAGCTGCTCTCGGAGATCAACCGGGTCATCGGTGAGTTCAAGGAGAGCGGCCGCCTGCTGGAGCTCGGAGAGGAGTGGGGCTTCACCGAGGACGACCTTCCCGACGACACCACCACAGCTGAACTCTGCGAGGGCTGATCCCCCGTGGAGTTTGTGATCTCACAGTGGCCGCGCTTCCTCGACGGCGCGTGGCTCACGATTCAGCTCACGCTCGGCGGCATCGTCCTGTCCTTCGTCCTGGCCATGTTCTTCGGCATCCTGGGCACGGTGGGGCACTGGCTGCCCAGGGCCGTGGCCACGGTGTACGTGGAGGTGTTCCGGGGCATCGCGGCGCTGGTCGTCATGTACTGGTTCATCTACGCCCTGCCGCTGGCGACCGGCTTCCAGCTGGACGACATGTTCGCCGCGATCCTGGCGCTGGGCCTGAACCTGGGCGCCTACGGGGCCGAGGTGGTGCGTTCCTCGATCAACGCCGTCCCCAAGGCGCAGATCGAGGCGACCGTCTCACTGAACATGTCCTGGTTGCAGCGCACGCGACTGGTGGTCCTGCCGCAGGCGTGGGCGCAGATGCTGCCGACGTTCGGCAACCTCGTGGTGGAGCTGATGAAGGCCACGGCCGTGGTCTACCTGGTGGGGTTGCACGACCTCTCGTGGGTGGCGGACGACCTCCGCCGCCTCTCCGGGGACACGATCCCGGTCTTCCTGGTGGCCTTCGCCCTCTACTACCTGGTCGCCCAGGTCCTGATCTTCTGTGTACGGCTGCTCGAACGCCGGGCCAACCACAAGCTGGGTAGGACGCCGCCCTCCGGCGGCGGGCTCATCGGGCTGTTGCGACCCCCGACTGTCGGTACGAAGGTGGGGATGGCCAAGTGAGCGGCTTCTTGGACTTCGAGTACACCGGGCAGATCATGCCCGACCTGCTGGGCGGCCTGCAGATCACGGTCCAGGCGACCGTGATCGGGTACGCCATCGCGCTGACCCTCGGGCTGCTCATCGCGGTGGTTCGGAGGGTGCCGGTCTTCGGCTCCCTCCTGCACTTCCTGATGGAGTTCATCAGGACCACACCCCTCGTGATCCAGCTGGTGTTCGTCTTCGCGATGGCCCCCGCCAACTTCTCGCCGTTCACCATCGGCGTCGTCGTCCTCGGTATCCACTACGCGGCCTACACCGCCGAGGTGTACCGCTCGGGCATCGAGGGCGTGGCCAAGGGGCAGTGGGAGGCGTCGCGGGCCCTGAGCCTGCCGACCTCGCGCACCTGGGGAGCGGTCGTGCTCCCGCAGGCGATCCGCAAGGTCATCCCGGCACTGGGCAACTACCTCATCGCGATGTTCAAGGACACACCCTTGCTCTTCGCCATCGGTGTGGTGGAACTGCTGGCCGTGGCGCAGCAGGTCGGCAGCAGGGACTTCCGCTACGTGGACACGTTCACCGTCGTCGGCCTCCTCTTCCTTGTGGTGAGCATCCCCTCCGCGATTCTGATTCGACGACTGGAGAAGCGATATGTCGCCGTCTGATACCCCCGAGAACACGACGGCACCGGGTGTCGAGGGCAATGCCGCCGACGCTCCGCTGATCGTCTTCGACAAGGTGGTGAAGCGCTTCGGCGACCTCACCGTCCTCGACCACCTCGACTTCAACGTGGAAGCCGGCGAACGCGTCACCCTGATCGGGCCGAGCGGTTCGGGCAAGACCACCATCCTGCGCCTGCTCATGACGCTGGAGAAGGTCACCGAGGGGCACATCAACATCGGCGGGGAGCCGTTCAGCCACATGCCGCGCGGCAGCGGCCTGGTCCCCGCCAGCGAGAGCTACCTGCGGCAGCGCCGCAAGAGCATCGGCATGGTGTTCCAGCAGTTCAACCTGTTCCCCAACATGACGGTTCGCAAGAACATCATGGAGGCGCCGGTCCACGTCCTGGGCCTGAGCAAGGACGAGGCCAGCGAGCGGGCTGCGGAGCTGCTGGACCTGGTGGGCCTGGGCGACAAGATCGACGCCCACCCGACCCAGCTGTCCGGTGGCCAGCAGCAGCGCGTGGCGATCGCCCGGGCCCTGGCCATG
Source organism: Nocardiopsis ganjiahuensis DSM 45031 (assembly GCF_000341085.1). Classification (GTDB taxonomy): domain Bacteria; phylum Actinomycetota; class Actinomycetes; order Streptosporangiales; family Streptosporangiaceae; genus Nocardiopsis; species Nocardiopsis ganjiahuensis. The sequence continues at coordinate 103,395 of NZ_ANBA01000028.1, forward strand.
CGCCCGGAGATCCTCCTCCTGGACGAGGTCACCTCGGCCCTCGACCCGGAGCTGGTGGCGGGCGTGCTGGACGTGCTGCGGGAGGTGGCCGAGACCACCGACATCACGATGCTGTGCGTGACCCACGAGATGGGCTTCGCGCGGGACGTGTCCCACCGCGTCCTGATGTTCGACAAGGGCCAGATCGCCGAGGAGGGTCACCCCGACCAGATCTTCGGCGACCCCCGTGAGGACCGGACCAAGTCCTTCCTCAAGTCGGTTCTGGAGAACGGGCACTAGGAAGTTCCCGTCAGCGCCGAGGGCGTCGGCCGGGTCGCCACCGCGACCGGGCCGACGCCCTCGCCCCGTTCGGGGCCGGTGCGGCCACGGGCGCGGTCGCGAGCGTGTTCGCACCGCGTTCAGCGGTGCCGGAACCGGTTCCACTGCGTGTCGAAGCCCTGGTAGCGGCGAGGTGACGACATACCGTAGTCATTAAGTCGCTTTTAGTTTCCCCTGGTGCAGAATGTGTGTTCTGAGACTGGAGGGACTCTTGTGACCATGGTGCGAAGATGGGGGCTCGCTTGGGGGGTCGCCTTCGCCGCGGTCCTGATCGCGGGGGCGCTGCTCGCCCATCCCGTTCTGCGGGACGACGTCCTCGGGAAGTCGTCCCTGCTGTTCCTGATCTCCTGGCTGCCGATGCTGATCGGCGGGGTGATGGCCTGGGGGCTCGTGCAGGCGTTCGGCCGACGGGACGAGCTGGACCGCCGGACCGTCCTGGCCATGGACGGGCATCCCGTCTACCGCGAACTCGGTTGGTTGGTGCTCCTGCTGGCCGGGTTCGTCCTGTCGATGGTCCTGTTGTCGGGGATCTTCGCCTTCTACGGGGCGGAGACCGGCATCGCGCCGGATCTGGCGATGTCGGTGTCCCTGGTCTCGCGGCTGCTGTTCCTGTTCGCCGTCCCGCTGCTGATCATGGACCGCTCGGGGGTCACGGTCGACGGCAAGGGCACCGCCATGCCCTCCATCGCGCTGAAGGTGGCCGAACCCTGGCGCTGGCTCGGTCTGGTCCCGGTGGTGTTCTCGGTGGGGCTGATCGGTTACCTGATCACACCGCACATCGGGCTGCCCGAGCCCTCCCTGACCCTGTACGGGATGCTGATCGCCTTCACCGTGATCGCGGTGTGCGAGGAGATCTTCTTCCGCGGCATGATGCAGACCCGTCTGGAGCTGATCCTGGGGCGCTGGGGCGGCATCGTGATGACCTCGCTGGTGTTCGCGCTGACCTACGCGCTCATCCAGCCCTACGACGCCGTCTCCCAACTGCCCGGCCACGACCTCCTGCACGACGCCGGCATGGCCGTGCTCACCTACGGCGCCGCCGGCCTGCTCTACGGCTACCTCTGGGCGTGCTTCCGCAACACGTGGCTCAACGTCCTCATGCGCGTGGCGGTGTTCGTGATCATCCTGCCGCCCGAGCTGCAGATCGGTATCGCCCAGTAGACCTCCGGCCGAACCCGCGGAACCTTTCCCACAGCGGCCGCGGAATCCTTCGCGCAGCGCGTCCCACCAGGTCAGGTGGGGCGCGTTGTCACGTGGTGAGTGAAAATTCGCCCCGATTCCCAGGGGAACGGGTGGGATATGGGTACAGAAGCTCCATAGCAGTCGCGTTGCGGTCATTTTCCCCTCATGGGGTTGTCACCGTGCGGTCATGAAAGAGGGGGAGTCTGCCCACTGTGAGCACGGAATCAGCGCCAACGCCAGCGGGTCCAACCACCACCGAACTTCCCGTCGACAGGTTCATGGACCGAGAGGAGGGATGGCTCCGCTTCAACCAGCGGGTCCTCGAACTCGCCGAGGACGAGAACATCCCGCTGCTCGAGCGGACGCGGTTCCTCGCGATCTTCTCCAACAACCTCGACGAGTTCTTCATGGTCCGGGTCGCCGGGCTCAAACGCCGTCTGGCCACCGGCCTGTCCGTCCCCTCGGCCAGCGGGCACCACCCGAGGGACCTGCTCGAACGCGTCTCCCTGTTCACCCACGACCTCATGCTGCGCCAGACGGCCTGCTTCGAGGACAGCGTCGCGCCGGCACTGGCGGAGGAGGGCATCCGCATCGTCCGGTGGAACGAACTGGACACCGCCGAGCGCGAGTACCTGCACGGCTACTTCCGCCGCTCCATCTACCCGCTGGTGACGCCGTTCGCGGTCGACTCCGCGCATCCGTTCCCGTACATCTCCGGACGCTCGCTCAACCTCGCCGTCACCGTGCGGGACCCCCGTGACGAACGGCACATGTTCGCCCGGGTCAAGGTGCCCAGCGCCCTGCCCCGGTTCATCGAGCTCACCGCGCGCGGCGGCGGCCGCTTCGTCCCGGTCGAGGACATCATCGCCGCGCACCTGCCGCAGCTCTTCGAGGGCATGCAGGTGGTCGAGCACCACGCCTTCCGGGTCACCCGCAACGCCGACCTGGAGGTCGACGAGGACGAGACCGACGACCTCGTCCAGTCCCTGGAGAACGAACTCCTGCGCCGCCGTTTCGGCCCGCTCGTGCGCCTCGAGGTCGAACAGACCATCAGCGACGAGGTCCTGCTGATCCTCCGCGAGGAGCTGGGCGCGGAGGAGGAGGAGATCTACCGGGTCCCCGGACCGCTCAACCTGGCCGGGCTCGCCCAGATCGCCGACACCGACCGCCCCGAACTGAGCTACCCGCCCATGGTCCCGGTCGAACCGCGCGCGCTCACCTCGGGCGACCTGTTCGCGAGCATCCGCGAACGCGAGATCCTGGTCCACCACCCCTACGAGTCGTTCTCCACCACCACCGAACGGTTCCTGGCGCTGGCCTCCACGGACCCCAAGGTCGTGGCGATCAAGCAGACCCTGTACCGCACCAGCGGGGACTCGCCCATCGTCGAGTCGCTCATCGAGGCGGCCCGCGAGGGCAAGGAGGTCGTGGTCCTGGTCGAGATCAAGGCCCGCTTCGACGAACAGAACAACATCCAGTGGGCCCGCAAGCTCGAACGCGCGGGCTGCCACGTGGTCTACGGGGTCGTCGGCCTCAAGACCCACTGCAAGCTCTCCATGGTCATCCGCCAGGACGACGACGGGCTGCTGCGCCGCTACTGCCACGTCGGCACCGGCAACTACAACCCGAGCACCGCGCGCACCTACGAGGACCTCGGCCTGTTCAGCGCGGACTCGGAGGTGGGCGAGGACGTCAGCGACCTGTTCAACAGCCTGACCGGGTTCACCCGGAAGAAGCACTACCGCAGGCTCCTGGTCGCGCCCGCCGCCCTGCGCAAGGGCCTGCTCCAGCAGATCGACACCGAGATCGAGAACCGCCTCAAGGGCGAGCCCGCCCACATCCGGATCAAGGTGAACTCCCTGGTCGACGAGGAGATCATCGACTCCCTCTACCGGGCCTCGCAGGCCGGGGTCAACGTCGACCTGTGGGTACGCGGCAGCTGCGTGCTGCGCGCAGGAGTTCCCGGACTCTCGGACAACATCCGGGTGCGCAGCATCCTCGGCCGCTTCCTCGAACACTCGCGGGTGTTCGTCTTCGCCAACGGCTGGCGGCCCAAGGTGTGGATCGGCAGCGCCGACCTCATGCCCCGGAACCTGGACCGGCGGGTGGAGGCGCTGGTCCGGATCGCCGATCCCGAGCAGTGCCGCCGCTTGGTGGGCATCATGGACCTGGCGATGTCCGACAACACCTCCTCATGGCGGCTCGAACCCGACGGCACATGGACTCGGGTCACCCACGACGAGGAGGGACAACCGCTGGTCGACCTCCAGGACACCCTGCGGGGCGACCGGCACCTGAGAGTGGTGGACGGGTGAATACCCAAGAGTCCGGGGCCTGTGTCGAAGGCCCCGACACCGAAGGCTCCGTCGTGGACGGTTCCGACATCCGCGTGACCAGTGCCTTCCCTCCGCGGGAGACCGCGGTGGGCGGGTACCTGGAGCCGATCCGGGCGGGCGGGGCGGTGCTCTGGCGGGACACCGGACGGGGGAGGGAGGTCGTCCTCATCCGCCGACCGGACCGCGGCGACTGGACCCTGCCCAAGGGCAAGCTCAAGAACGGTGAGCACCCGATCATCGGCGCCGTCCGCGAGGTCGAGGAGGAGACCGGCCTGGTCCCCGTGATGGGGCGCCGCCTCCCGCCGCAGCGCTACCTCAAGGACGGCTGGCCCAAACAGGTGGAGTGGTGGGCGGCCACCCCGGCCCGGGCGGGCGGGGCCCTCGACTACGAACCCAACGAGGAGGTGGACGCCGTGGAGTGGGTCCCCGTCGAGGAGGCCCGCGGACAGCTCACCTACGACCACGACGTCCAGGTCCTCGACAACTTCCGGGTCGGGCCCGCGCGGACCTTCCCGGTCATCCTGCTGCGGCACCTGTCGGCGGGGGACAAGCGCTCCTGGACCGGCAACGACCTGCTGCGCCCGCTCGACGGGACCGGCAGGGCGGACGCACTGGCCCTGCCACGGGTGCTGGCCGCCTACGGGAGCCCCGGCGCGGTGTCGTCGGCCGCGGCGCGCTGCACGGAGTCCCTGCTGCCGTACACCGTCGAGTGCGACGTCCCGATGCGCACCGAACGCGCCTTCACGGTGGGGCCCGAGGGGAAGGGCTACGAGGTGGAGGAGGCCAGGGAGGCCTTCGCCCGGATCCTGGCGGAGGGACGGCCCGCCGTGGTGTGCACACACGGGGAGCTGGTCCCGCACCTGATGACCGAGGCGCTCACCCGGCTGGGCGCCCCGCTGTCGCAGCAGCGCGGTCTGCGCAAGGGTTCGTTCTGGGTCGTGCACGTGTCCCAGGACGGGGTCCTGGCGGGGGTGGAGCGGCACGGCGTCCGGGAGTGAGCACGGGCGGTCGGCCCCGGTGGGGGAGTGGTCCGGGGCGGTGACATGATGCGGTCATGGCCAAACACATGGTGGCTCGGAGCGTCGTCGTCGACGCCCCGGCCAAGAGGATCTTCGACCTCGTCGCCGCACCGTCCCGGCACCCCGTGCTGGACGGTTCGGGGACCGTCCAGGGGGCCCTTTTCGGCCCGGAGCGTCTGGAGCTGGGCTCCGAGTTCGGCATGGACATGAAGATGCTCGGGCTTCCCTACCGGATGACCAACCGGGTGGTGGAGTTCGAGGAGGGACGGCTCATCGCCTGGAGGCACACCGGCTCGCACCGCTGGCGCTACGAGTTCGAGGAGCTGCCGCAGGGCGGGACCCTCGTCACCGAGACCTTCGACTACTCGCGGGGGCAGGCGGCCCTCTACATCCTCACCGGGGCCCCGGCGCGCAACGCCCGTGACATCGAGCGCACGCTCCAGCGCCTCAAGGAGGCGGCGGAGGCGGACGGGGCCGCGTAGGCCTGGCGCCGCTCCACCCCTCGGGAAGCGGTCCTGCCGGAACCACCTCCGCGGGACACACGTCCGGCCCCGGTCGCGCGACCGGGGCCGGACGTGTGCGTCTGTTCGGCCGGGGCTAGTAGTAGCCGTAGCCGAAATTCTTACTTCGGGTGCCCAGTTGGGCACTGTCAGTCGTGACTGTGGGTGGGTGGATCGTGTTCGGCCAGTTCATCGAGGCCCGACGTCACGGAGTTCCCGGTTCCGGGGCGGGCCGACGTCCAGACACGGGGCCCACCGAAATGCCCTAAAGTTCGGCAAGGGCCCGCGTTCTCCGCGCCTCCCGGCCGCCGCGGTGTCGGCTGAACGGGTCCGTTGACAGGTGTGCCGGTCGATGCGGGAAGTCGGGAGACCAGTAGTGGTGGGAACGAGCTTGGGTGACGTGTGGCAGGACGTGCTGTCCGTCCAGCCCGACCCGGAGCAGTGGATCATCGTCACGACGGCGGTGGTGGCCCTGGCGACCGTGCTGCTGGGTCCGCCCTGGCGGGTGGCGCGCAACGTCGTCACCATCGCCCACGAGGGCGGGCACGCACTCGTGGCCCTGCTCAGCGGGCGCCAGCTGACCGGTATCCGGCTGCACTCGGACACGTCCGGGGTGACGGTCTCCCGGGGCAGGCCCACGGGCATCGGCATGATCTTCACGGTCTTCGCCGGGTACGTCGCCTCCAGCGTGGTCGGCCTGCTCGGCATCCTCATGCTGATGTCGGGCCACATCACCGCGCTGCTGTGGCTGAGCATCGTCTTCCTCGCCGCGATGCTGGTGATGATCCGCAACTTCTACGGTGTGCTGTCGATCGTGGTCACCGGGGCGGTGGTCTTCGGCGTCAGCTGGTTCACCCCGCACGAGGTCCAGGGGGCCTTCGCCTACCTGTTCATCTGGTTCCTGCTCTTCGCCGGGGTGCGCCCGGTCATCGAGCTCCAGTCGCAGCGCAGCCGCAACCCCTCCCCGCACTCCGACGCGGACCAGCTGGCCCGCCTCACCGGACTGCCGGGCACCTTCTGGGTGATGGTGTTCCTGCTGGTGAACCTGGCCGTCACCGCGCTGGGTGTGTGGCTGCTGTTCTTCTGATCCAGGGCCCGGGACACCGGTCCCGGACATGACTGCGGGCCCCGCGTTGCGACGCGGGGCCTTCGCGCTGTCCGGGCTGGTGCGCGGCCCGGCCCCGTGGGGCCGGCCGGGCGCCGACGCGACCTAGTTGGCGGTCTGCGGGGCGGCGAGTGCCTGGGCGACCGAGGGGAACACCGGGATACGGGTGTCCAGGGAGGTCACGCGCAGGGTCTGCAGGACCCGCGGCAGCGGGGCGGCGATCACCAGAAGGGCCTGCTGCTCCTTGGCGGTCTTGTGGGCGCGGATGAGTACGCGCAGACCGCTGGAGTCGATGAACCGCAGGTCGGAGCAGTCCAGCACGACGCGACCGAAGGGCTGCGTCGTCAACGCCTCCGTGACCGCCTCCTGGAAGCGGTTCTCGGTGGCCATGTCGATCTCCCCGTCCAGGGCCAGGACGCGTCCGGACTCGTGGAGGGTGGAGGAAATGGTCAGGTCGGGCATTGCGACTCCGGCGTACTCGGGCCGTGCCCGAAGGGTCGGCGAGGCAGGCCGTACGTCGCCCCACCGGGGACGGGTGGTGACCGGTGCGTTGGTTGCGTTACCGCGTGAGCCAAGCTGATGGTTCATCAAGTTCCTTGCGTGGTGCCCCGGGCTGGAAACCGGGGGAGGAAACGCCTTTCTCACCTGGTTTGCTCGGAAAGTCACGGCATCTTCGAAACGCGCGGACCCGGTCCGAAAGTTCCTGGCGCCGTGCGTGTCATCGGTGTGACGTGAGTCGGTGTGAGGTGCGCTCGAGGGCTCGGAGGCTGGTGTTCGTTGCCCCCGTGCCCGGCTGGTGCGCCAGGACCCGGAGGCCGTGCCCGGCCCTGCGCTCGTAAGAACCCGCCTGAGTCGGCGGGCATTCCCCGGCGGGCACCGGAGGGGACTGCGGCTGGGCCGGTTCTCCCCTGCGTTCTCCCCTGGTGCTCCCGGCCTCCGCCCACTCCGCGGAGACGCCGGGATCTACTGCCACCGGGGTCGTTCAGCCTCGGACTTTATCACAGGGCCGTGGCCGATTCGTGACGTGAGAGACGCAAGGTCGTGCCCGTGCGCTTTGCCGTTTCCGGGGCTGCTGGTGTATGGGTCATGTCCTTTGGACGCACACGGTCCCCTCCGGGTTCGGTTCCTCCGGCTCCTGTTCCTGCTGTTGGAGCGCCCAGACGCAGGCTGACAGGGTGAGCGGGACCGCCACGGTCAGCGCCAGGGCGGGGATCGCCACGCCCGAGTCGTTGGCCGCGAAACCCACCAGCGCCGTCACGAGGGAGCCCGTCAGCCCCGCCCGGAGCGTCGGGGCGTACTCGTAGGCCCGCTGGAGCGCCCCGATCCGCCAGTTTCCTGGCCGGTTGAGGACAGCGAAGAGGAACAGCAGGGCGCCGGCGGCCAGCAGGGTGAGGTGCCAGTTGCCCAGGGTGCCCAGCATCGCGCCGAGCTTGCGGGTCAGCACCGTCCCGGCGTCCCCGTTCACCACCTGCGCGGCGAACGCGCCGAAGTGGCTCTGGTCCTCCACAGGCCGGAGGTAGTCCATCCAGGCCAACAGGGAGATCGACGTGAGCGCCGCCGCGCCCACCGCGGCCAGGCGCGTCGCGGTGATCCGTACGCCGGCGATCATCATCGTGGTCACCGCCACCCCCGGGATGAGCGCGATCACCCCGCCGAAGTCGGTGCCCAGCCCCGGCCAGCCGACGATCAGCACCGAGGCCGTCCCGATCACGAGGGTCGTGGCCACCGCGGCCCGCCGCCTGCCTCGGCGGATCAGCACGTGGGTGATGCCCGCGATCGTCATGAGCATGCCGGTCGCGAAGGTCGCGAAGGCGATGTTGCCGATCCCGTAGAACCGGCCGGCCACGATCGGCGAGTACCCGGTGGGCGAGTTCATCTGCAGATGCGCGCCGAAGCAGAGGTCGAGGAAGAGCACCGCGGTGGTCGCGCCGGCCACCACCGTCATCGGGCCGAGGGCGCTCCTGCGCCACGGTCCGGCCACCGCCAGCGCCACCACCAGGGCGTCCACGGCCAGGACCGAGGCCAGGAGCGCCAGCAGCGGTGTGCTCGCGGCCCACCACGGGATGAGGTTGGCCAGGTAGCTCGCCACCGGGAAGGCCGCGCCCGCCAGTGCGACGATCCTGGTCACCGACAGCACCAGGGCCCGTTTCCCGCGCTCGGCCCCGGAGTACCGGTGCAGCGTGTAGGCGGCCGCCGCGTAGATGAGCAGCTGGAGCGCGACCAGGCCGCTGAAGAACCCGGGGATGGCGGTGCCCACCACCACGGCAGCGGTGTTGAAGTCCACCAGGCGGCCCACCGCCTCCTCGGCGGGTTCGGGGCGGTCCTTCAGCTGCCAGACCCGGCCCCCGGTGGGCTCGGCCGGACGCATCCCCAGGGCGGTCAGCACGGTCACGGTGGTGTCGGTCAGGGCCACCAGACCGGGGCGCCGGGTCGATTCCGAGGCCAGGTAGGCGGCGGGTCCGACCAGGCCCCGTTCGGTCATCTCGCCGGTCAGGGCCACGGTCAGCTGCGAGGGCCCGGTGTCCATGGAGACCCCGACGACCATCAGCGACGCCCCGACGGGCAGGGTTGCGGTCAGGGCGGACAGCCGGGCGTCGAGTGTCTCCAGGGTGTCCTCGCGCACCTGTTCCGGCACGTCCCCGGGGTCGGGCTCCGGCGGCTCCCCGCCGCCCCCGGCCCCGACGGGGGCGGAGTCGGGGTACAGGCGGGTGAGCTCGGGCAGCTCCACCACCGCGAGGGAAACGCCTTGAAGCCGCTCCGCGGTGAGGTCGCGCGCCGAGTCGACGTAGTGGTCGACCCGCCCCGACTCGTCGGCGGCGCCCAGGGCCGCGCCCGGCCCGGCGGCCAGGGTGAGGCCGCCCCGGTCGCGCACGGTCTGGCCGAGCATGCCGACCGGTGCGGCGAAGACCGACTCCGCGTTGCGCTCGACGTAGGACCGGTACCCGGGCACGGCCGCGCCCGAACCGTCCGCGACCGGCTCCGGCGCGGGTTCGCACACGGTGAAGCGCTCACGCTCCGACAGGGCGCGCTGTCCCGCCGAGACCGAGAGCCAGCCGTCCGTGGGGCAGGTCCGGGAGGTGGCGGTGCGGATCGACACGTTGCCGATGGCCCCCGCCCCGGCCAGGTCCCACAGCGCGGGCGTGTGCTCGGGGGTGACGTCCTCCCAGAGCAGCCCCGGGACCCCCACCAGGACGACGGGTCCGGTGCGCCGGTCGTCGACGTCCGGGTCCAGCCCGGGGGCCCCGGCGCCCGCGGCGGCGGGAGCCGTGCACACCAGCACCACCACCGTCAGCAGGAGCGCGCACAGGCGCCCTCCAGGGCGTCGCCGCTGAAGCCCTTCCGGGCACCCTTCCGAGCGCACGCCGAGCCGTCGACTCGGTGACATGGCGGTCCCCCCGATCGCGTGATCACCCCACTACTGGCGGCCCACACTAGTGATCAGGCGGCGCTGAACGGGGAAAACGGCGATTCCGGGCGAGACGGCGCGGGTCAGGACGGAGCGACCGCGGAGCCGGGGCCGGAACGGCGTCAGGGGGCGATGCCCCATTCCTTGAGGGTCTCGTCGGCGTCGGGCAGGGGGAGTCCCCGGGTGACACCGCCGGGGGTGCGGCTGAACCTCGGCGCCGGCCCGGAAACGATCCGGTCGCCCTCACGGACGAGTGAGCCCCGGGCCCGCACGTGCGGGTGGTCGGGCGCCTCCTCCATGGACAGGATCGGCATCACGCAGGCGTCGGTGCCCTCGAACACCGCACCCCACTCGTCACGGGTGCGGGAGCCCAGCACCTCGGCGAAGCGCTCGCGCAGCCGGGGCCAGCCCGCGGTGTCCCACTGGTCGGGCAGGTCCTCCCCGGCCAGCCCGGTGCGCTCCAGGAACTCCGCGTAGAACTGCGGCTCGATGCAGCCGACGGACAGGTGGCGGCCGTCGGAGCACTCGTAGACGTCGTACCAGGGGGCCCCGGTGTCGAGGTAGTTGGTGCCGCGCTCGTCGGTCCACGAACCGCGCGCCCGGTCCTCGTGCACCATCGACATCAGCAGGGCGCTGCCGTCGACCATCGCGGCGTCCACGACCTGGCCGCGTCCGGAGTTCTGCCGTTCCAGCAGGGCGGCGAGGATGCCGGTGACCGTGAACATCGTGCCGCCGGCGAAGTCGCCGAGGAGGTTGATCGGGGGGACGGGCGGACCGCCCGCGCGGCCGATCGCGTGCAGGGCGCCGTTGACGGACACGTAGTTCATGTCGTGGCCGGCGGTGTGGGCCAGCGGACCGTCCTGGCCCCAGCCGGTGACCCGCGCGTACACCAGGCGGGGGTTGAGCTCCAGGCAGTCGTCGGGGCCCAGCCCGCGCCGCTCCATGACCCCGGGGCGGAAGCCCTCCAGGAGGACGTCGGCCCGGGAGACGAGCTCGCGTGCGTGGGCGAGCCCTTCCTCGGACTTGAGGTCGGCGCCCAGCACGGTGCGCCCCTCGCTCATGTGCGGGCCGCCGGAGCCGGCGTTCATGGCGTCGGCGGCCCGGGGGCGGTCGACGCGGATGACGCTGGCGCCCATGTCGGCGAGGAGCATTCCGGTCATCGGCGCCGGGCCGATCCCGGTGAACTCGACGACGCGGATTCCGTTGAGGGGTCCCATGGTGCCTCCGGGGCTCGGGCTGGGTGTGAGGACTGACTAGAACGTCGTTCGGTTCATTGTGCAGGGTATGCCTCGCGGGCACCAGTCCGCCCCTGGGCGGAGGGGCGGAACCGGAGGGCCGGAGAAAGGAAAGGCCGTTCTTGGGGCATTTGGCCGAGAATGGTTTTCGGTCAGTTTAAAAATAACCCCTGGGAGTGATGTTAATGTGACCCTGTCCAGCTGTCCGCGGCCTGCCCGAGAGCGCGCCGAAGTGCTCGGTGCGCCCGACCGTGTTCCCCCCCACGCACCGAGGCCGAACAGCGAGGACGCCACCAGGTACGCAAAAGCGCCGAAACGGGCGCGGTACCTGGAATTCCCACACGCCATCCCCTTGAAGAAGGGTTTGTAAGCCATGCCCGGAAAATCCGGTAGGAAAGGAAGCGGTCGCCGTGCCAAGGGGCGCCGACGCTCCCGGCCGGCCCTCCTCCTCCCCGTCCCCCTCCTGGCTGCTGCCGTCGCCGTGGTCCTGGCCGTGGCCGGCGGCGGCACCGCCCTGGCCATGGAGAAGAGCGTCAGCCTGGACGCCGACGGTGAGCAGACCCGGGTCCGGACCTTCGGCGACACCGTCCAGGACGTCCTCGACTCCGCCGGGATCGAACTCGACGAACACGACGTGGTCGCGCCCTCCCCGGACACCTCCGTCAGCGCGGGCGACCACGTCGTCGTGCGCTCCCCGAGGGAAGTGACCGTCGACCTCGACGGCCACGAACACGCACACCGGGTCAACGCCGCCACCCTCAGCGAGGCCCTCCACCAGATCGGGCTCGACCCCGAGGGCGTCGAACTCTCCCGGGCACACGACACCCCCATCCCCGAGGACGGGCTCTCCGTCAGCGCCGAACGCGCGCCCCGCATGGTCGTCATGCACGACACGGTCCGCACCGAGACGCGCACCACCGGCGAGACCGTCGCCGAGGTCCTGAGCGCTGCCGGAGTCGAGACGGGGGAGCACGACATCGTCACCCCGGAACCCGACGAGCCCGCCGAACCCGACATGGTCGTGCGCGTCCTGCCCGCCCTCGGCGAACCCGAGACGGAGGAGGTGGTCATCGAGGCCGAGACCGTGGAACGCGACAACCCCGACCTCCCCGAGGGCGAACGCGAGGTCATCACCGAACCCGAGGACGGGGTCAAGGAGGTCACCACGCTCCTCGTCCTGCGCCACGGGGAGGAGGTCGAGCACCAGTTGTCCGAGGAGGTCGTCACCGAACCCGTCGAGGGCCTGGTGGAGGTCGGCACCAAGGTCGAGGAGGACACGTCCTCCCCGCCCGAGGGCGGCGGTGAGGCGGGCGGCCTCAACTGGGCCGGGCTCGCCGAGTGCGAGTCCAACGGCAACCCCTCCGCAGTGAACTCCGCGGGCGGTTACTACGGCCTCTACCAGTTCAGCACCACCACCTGGGCGTCCGTCGGCGGCAGCGGCCTGCCCTCCGAGGCCAGTGCCGCCGAGCAGACCCAGCGCGCCCAGCAGCTCTACGACACCGTCGGCGGGGACTGGCAGAGCCAGTGGCCGCACTGCGGGGTCCACCTCTTCGACTGAACCGCCCCTCCGGCCGAGCCGCGCCGGTCCGAGCGGGACGAGCGGACCGGCCGGGCGGGACACGTCCGGCCGAGGGGGACGAGCGGGTGGGCGGCGGCTGGCAAGATGTGTGGGTGACACAGACACCCGCACCCGACCCCGCCGACCGTTCCCGCCTGCTCACCCCCGCCGACGTGCGGGCGCTCGCCGAGCGGTTCGGTATCCGGCCCACCAAGACCCTGGGCCAGAACTTCGTCATCGACCACGGCACCGTCCGCCGCATCGTCCGCGTCGCGGGCGTCGGCGCCGACGACGTGGTCGTCGAGGTGGGACCCGGGCTCGGCTCGCTCACCCTCGCCCTGCTGCCGCACGTGCGCCAGGTCACCGCGATCGAGATCGACCCGGCGCTGGCCGAGGCGCTGCCCGGCACCGTCGCCGACCACGCACCCGACCTCGCCGACCGGCTCACCGTGGTCCCCGGCGATGCCATGCGCATCACCGAGGTGCCCGGCCCCGCACCCACCGCGCTCGTGGCCAACCTGCCCTACAACGTCTCCGTGCCGGTCCTGCTGCACCTGCTCGAACTCCTGCCCAGCCTGGAGCGGGTCCTCGTCATGGTGCAGGCCGAGGTCGCCGACCGGATCACCGCCACACCCGGGGGGCGGATCTACGGCGTGCCCTCGGCCAAGGTCGCCTGGTACGCCACCGCCCGCCGGGCCGGTGCGGTCGGCCGCAGCGTCTTCTGGCCCGCGCCCAACGTCGACTCCGGCCTGGTGGAGCTGATCCGCCGCCCCGCGCCGAGCACCGAGGCTCCGCGCAAGGAGGTGTTCAAGGTGATCGACGCCGCCTTCGCGCAGCGCCGCAAGACCCTGCGCGCCGCCCTGTCCGGCTGGGCGGGCTCGGCCCCCGCCGCCGAGGAGGCCCTGCGCGCCGCCGGTGTGGACCCGAAGGCCAGGGGCGAGTCCCTGGGCATCGAGGAGTTCACCGCGATCGCCGAGCACCGCCCGGAGTGATCCGGCCCGCTCCGGAGCGGGTCCCGCTCAGCCGGTGACACGTCAGCCGGTGACACAGGGGACATGATCAGGGGCGCCCTCCGCGGAGGGCGCCCCTGTCCGGTGGTCCGTGACCGCCGGTGCGGAGAAGGTCAGGTCACTTCTGCTCCGGCGGCGGAAGCTCCCCGGTGTCCCTCGGCCGGGACCGGAACAGCGCCCGCGCCACCCCGGCCACGCCCAGGCCCAGGGCCAGGACGGGCAGGAGCCACAGCGCGTTGAACTCCCACGATCCGCTCCCCTGGACGACGAACGCGACCGCCAGCCCGAGGAACAGCAGTCCCGCGACGAACGAACCCCAGTCAGTTCTGCGCTTGGTCATACCGAACCTCCAATGTCCCGGCCTTGGTACTGGTGTGCACGTTGATCACCGGTACCCCGTCCTGTCCCGCTCCGTCGTCAGCCCCGTCAACGGGCTCTTCCGTCTCACCGTCCTCGTCCGTCCCTCCGGGGTCCTCGTCCGCCCCGGTGTCCCCGACGCCGTCGACGGGCTCCAGCGGCCCCATCGGCTCGAAGGTCTGCTCGTGGGTGAGGGAGACCCCGAACCGGGAGTCGTCCTCCGCGTCGGGCTCCTGGAGCGAACCGATCCCGATCTGCGCGACCAGGTTGACGCGTGCGTCATCGGGGAGCACCAGGGTCAGGTCGCCGACGTCCACCCGGGCCGCGACGTCCACGCTCTGCCCGGGTTCGAGCCCTGCGGGCAACGCGGTCAGGTCGAGCCGCCCCGCGCCCACGTTCAGCCACATGTCGTCGGACGCGGCCTCGGCGGCCGAGGAGGGGGCCCACCTCTCCTCACCGAGCCGCAGCCGGGTGGTGTCGACCGAGGCCACCAGGATCCCGGCCAGCACGGCCAGGGTGCCCAGGAACGCGAGCCCGCGCGGATGGCCCGCCCAGGTGCCGAGCAACGAGTAGAGGCCGATCACCCCCAGCGCCGCGGCCATGAAGTAGACGCCGAACTCCGGGCCGAACAGCAGCTCCGTGGTCGACGCCTCCGAGAACGGGGCGCCCAGCTCGGGGGCGGCGAGCGCCCACACCACCGCCATCGTCACCACGGTCCACAGGGCGTAGGAGGCCAGCGCCGCCCGCTTGGGTTGCCGTTGCTTCGCGCTGCCCCCGCGACCCTTGTGGTCCCGGGCGCCCCCGTGGTCCCATCGGTCCCCGCGGTCTTCCTCTTCCTCCTCGCCGTCCTCGTCCTCGTCGTCCGCGCCCAACGAGGTGCGTTCGGACACCACCGCCAGGTCGACGGGGCCCTTCGTGGCCGAGGCCCACGGCTGGGCCGGGTTGTAGTAGGCGGGCACCGGCTGCGGTACCGGGCCGGTGGGAGGAGGTTCGTGCGCGGCCAGGTCCGAGCGCAGCGCCATCAGCGAGGTGCGCAGGTCCACACCCCGGTTCCGGGCGGTCAGCAACCCCAGGACCAGCGGGATCGCCAGCAGCAGCGTTCCCCATCCGAAGCCGCCCACCAGGCTGAACCCGGTCGCGACGGCCAGGCCCACGGTCAGCAGCTTCAGCACCGCGTACGGCGGGATGCTCCGGTTCAGCATCTGCTCGAAGGTGGCCGGACCGCCCTGGGGGTCCCGCATGAGCATCCACGCCGCGATGTACAGCAGCAGTCCGGACCCGCCGGCGAAGGCCGTCAGCACGAACGCGGTACGCCACACCACGGGGTCCACCCGCGTGTACTCGCCCAGCCCGGCGCACACACCGGCGAGGGCCCGCCGGTCGTCGTTCCGGCGCAGCTCGGGGCCGACGGGAGCGGTGGTCCCGCCCTCCGGGGCACCACTCGCGGAGCCGTCCGTGAAGAGGTGGCTCCCCCCGGAGGCTCCGGCCGGCGTCTCACCGTCAGTCATGGACGCTCACCACACTTTCCTCATGGAACCATCGTGACCTCTGATGCGTCGCGTGGGAATCCGGGACGACCCTGAACCTGCCCTGACCGGGAGACCAGGGCAGGACCAGGGACGCGCCCCCGATGCCCCACGAGGTTCACACAGTGCATGCTGGAACCGTCCACCAACCACGCGCGCGTCGGAGAACCAGCCCTCGCGCCACAGACGAAAGCGGTGATCGGGCGGTGCCAACGACAGCCGTGGAGACCCCGCGGCTCACGCGCGCGGTCGACGGAAGGCTCCTCGGCGGCGTCGCCTCGGGGATCGCCCGACACCTGGGCCTGGAACCGGTCGTGGTCCGGCTCGCGTTCATGGCGCTCGCCGTCGGCGGCCTCGGCGTGGCCGTCTACGTCGCCCTGTACTTCCTCGTCCCCCGGGAGGAGGTCACGGAGGAGGGCTCCGAACCGGCCGAGGAGGCCAGGCGCAAGGGCCGCGACATCTCGCAGCTCATCGCCTACGTCGGCCTCGCGGCGGGGCTGGGCATCCTCTTCCTGATCTTCGGCGGCGTCTACGACCCCTTGCTGTGGTTCGTCATCTTCGGCGCGCTCGGGGCGACCATCCTCTGGCAGCAGGCCAACCCCGCCGAACGCGACGAGTGGATGAACACCACCGTCAGCCGCTCACGACCCAAAAGCGTCATGCGCACCACCGCCGGCGTCCTGCTCGTCGTCGTCGGCGTCATCGGCTTCCTGGTCTTCCAACAACAGCTCCAGGAGGCCCGAGCCGGCCTGACCTTCGCGTTCACGCTCATCGCCGGGATATCGCTGATCGCCGCCCCCTGGATCGTCGGGCTCATCCGCGAACGCGACTCCGAGCGCCGCGAGCGCATCCGCAACGCCGAACGCGCCGAACTGGCCGCGCACATCCACGACTCCGTCCTGCACACCCTGACCCTCATCCAGCGCCGCGCCGACGACCCCCGGGAGGTCCAGCGCCTGGCCCGTGTCCAGGAACGCGCCCTGCGCAGCTGGCTCTACCAGCGCCCCGCCGACGCCGAGACCACCGTCACACCGGGGCTGGAACGGGTGGCGGCCGAGGTCGAGGAGGAGCACGGCGTGCCCATCGAGGTGGTCTGCGTCGGCGACGCGCCCATCGACGACGGGATCAGCGCGATGCTCCGCGCCGCCCGCGAGGCCATGGTCAACGCGTCCAAGTACGCCGGGACCGACAGCATCTCCGTGTTCGGGGAGGTCGACGAGGGCGAGGTCCTCGTGTTCGTCCGCGACCGGGGCGCCGGGTTCGACCTCGGAGACATTCCCGAGGACCGCATGGGCGTGCGCGGCTCCATCATCGGCCGGATGGAACGCCACGGCGGTTCGGCGCGCATCCGCACCGAGCCCGGTGAGGGCACCGAGGTCCAGCTCCGTATGCCGCGCATCGCCGAGATGTAGCCGCGCGCGGCCGTGGGCAGCCGTATGTGGCCGCGTGCGGCCGGATGTGGCCGAAGACGGCCGCAAAGGGCCGGGGTCCCACTACCCGCTCGGTGAGTTCCCTGGGTAGGGTCCAGGTGTGGGAGAAGAGAGCACCAACTTCAGTGACGGGGACGCGGTACCCCGCGTCGTGATCGTGGACGACCACCGGCTGTTCCGCAGCGGGGTGCGCGGCGAGCTCGGTGACGCCGTCAACGTCATCGGCGAGGCCGGGGACGTCGACAGCGCGGTGCACGTCATCGGAGAGACACTCCCCGACCTCGTGCTCCTCGACGTCCACCTGCCCGGCGGCGGGGGAGTGGAGGTGCTCCGGCGGGTCCTCGCCAAGCACCCGCAGATCCGGTTCCTCGCACTGTCGGTCTCCGACGCCGCCGAGGACGTCATCGGCGTGGTGCGCGGCGGAGCCCGCGGCTACGTCACCAAGACCATCTCCGGCAAGGAGCTGGCCAACGCCATCGTCCGGGTCGCCGACGGCGACGCCGTGTTCTCCCCGCGCCTGGCCGGTTTCGTGCTGGACGCCTTCTCCGCCACCGACGCGCCCCCGGTCGACCCCGAGCTGGACCGCCTCACCCAGCGCGAGCGCGAGGTCCTGCGGCACATCGCCCGCGGCTACGCGTACAAGGAGGTCGCCAAGGAGCTGTTCATCTCGGTCAAGACGGTCGAGACCCACGTCTCCTCGGTGCTGCGCAAGCTCCAGCTGTCCAACCGCCACGAGCTCAGCCGCTGGGCCACCGCCCGCCGCCTGGTCTGAGCCCGGCCCGGGGACCCGGGGACCCGGGAACACGAACGGCCGCCCCCGGACGGGAGCGGCCGTTTCCTGTGGGCGAGCGGCGTCTCGGGCTCAGCGCAGCGAGTCGAGCATCCGGTCGAGGAACTCGTCCTCGCGTACCCCGGTGACCACCCGCACCGGGCGGCGCTCGTCCTTGCGCGGCCGCGGCCGCCGGTCGGCGACGGTCATGCCGCGGGTGAGCCCGCCGGTGAGCTCCACCCGGATCGGCGCGTCGAACGCCGAGGTCACCAGGTGCGGGTCCACCAGCACCGCCGCGGCCAGCGGGTCGTGCATCGCGCACTGCCGCACCCCGAAGACGCCCCGGTAGAACTCCGCGTAGAAGTCCAGGAACGCGGACGTGTTCTGGGCGCGCGCCCCGGGGACCTCCTTCAGCCGGTCCAGCCAGGACCCGGGCGCCACCGTCCTCATGGTGATGTCCAACGCGATGAGGTCCGTCTCGAACCCGGCCGCGAACACGGCCTCGGCCGCCTCCGGGTCGTTGGAGATGTTGGCCTCGGCGTGCGAGGACACGTTCCCGGGCGCCTCGACGGCGCCGCCCATCACGACCAGGCGCCGGACCAGTTCCGGCAGGCGCGGCTCCAGGCCGAGCGCCAGCGCGAGGTTGGTCAGGGGGCCGACGGCCAGCACGTCGATCTCACCCGGGTTCTCCCGGACCAGCCGGACGAGCAGCTCGGCGGCGGTCTCCGGCACCGGCGTACGTGTGGGCTCGGGCAGCTCGACGTCGCCCAGGCCGTTGTCGCCGTGCACGTGCCCGGCCAGTTTCGGCTCCTGCACCAGCGGGCGGGCGGCACCCACGGCGACCGGAACGTCCGGACGGCCGTAGAGGTCGAGCAGGCGCAGGGCGTTCTGGGCGGTCACGTCGACCGCGTTGTTGCCGAACACGGCACCGATTCCGACGATCTCCACCTCCGGCCGCGCGGCCAGGTAGGCGAGCGCGACGGCGTCGTCGATCCCCGGGTCGCAGTCAACGAACACACGCATGGACTCTCGGTCAGTCAAGACCAGTCTCCCCCGAACAAGACACGGACCAACCAGGCAAAAGGGCTTGGCAGGTATGAAAACAGAGTAATCCGAGGACGGTACCGGTCGTGGACACGACGCCGGCAGGAGACCGGGACCACCCGGCCGACGGGGTGGACGGTCCCGTCACCGGTCGGCCGTAACCTGGTAGACGTGTCCTCCCAAGAACAGCTTCTCGAAGGTCTGAACGGTCCCCAGCGCGACGCCGTCACCCACGCAGGCGCGCCGCTCCTGATCGTGGCGGGCGCGGGCTCGGGCAAGACCCGTGTCCTGACCCACCGCATCGCCCACCTCATGGCGGAACGCGGGGTGCGCCCGGGGGAGATCCTCGCGATCACCTTCACCAACAAGGCCGCCGCCGAGATGAAGGAGCGCATCGAGGCCCTCCTCGGCAGCCGCGCCGCCAACACCATGTGGACGATGACCTTCCACTCGGCGTGCGTGCGCATCCTGCGCAGGGAGGCGCACCGGCTCGGCTACCCGAGCAGCTTCACCATCTACGACGCCGCGGACTCACAGCGCCTCATGCAGCTGGTCTGCAAGGAGATGGACCTGGACCCCAAGCGGTTCCCGCCCAAGTCCTTCAGCTTCCAGGTCTCCAACCTCAAGAACGAGCTCGTCGACTACGACACCTTCGCCGAGCAGGCCCAGACCGAGCAGGAGAAGAAGCTCGCCGAGGCCTACCAGCTGTACCAGCGCCGCCTCCACGAGGCGGGCGCCATGGACTTCGACGACCTGATCATGATCACGGTCAACCTGTTCCAGATGTTCCCGGACGTCGCTGAGTACTACCGGCGCCGCTTCCGGCACGTGATGGTCGACGAGTACCAGGACACCAACCACGCCCAGTACGCGTTCATCCGCGAACTCGTCGGCGCGGCGGAGGACGCGGCCTCGGCCGTGGTCCCGCCCGCCGAACTCTGCGTGGTGGGCGACGCCGACCAGTCGATCTACGCCTTCCGGGGCGCGACCATCCGCAACATCCTGGAGTTCGAGCGCGACTTCCCCAAGGCGCGCACCATCCTGCTGGAGCAGAACTACCGCTCCACCCAGAACATCCTCTCCGCGGCCAACACGGTCATCGACCGCAACGAGGGGCGCCCGCCCAAGAACCTGTGGTCGGAGCAGGGAGAAGGACCGAGGATCACCGGGTACGTCGCCGACAACGAGCACGACGAGGCGGCGTTCGTGGTCGGGGAGATCGACAAGCTCACCGACGAGGGCGTGGTCAAGCCCAGCCAGGTCGCGGTGTTCTACCGGACCAACGCGCAGTCCCGTGTGTTCGAGGACGTGTTCATCCGGACCGGCCTGCCGTACAAGATCGTCGGCGGTGTGCGCTTCTACGAGCGCAAGGAGATCCGCGACATCCTGGCCTACCTGCGGGTGCTGGCCAACCCCGAGGACACGGTGAGCCTGCGCCGCATCCTCAACGTGCCCAAGCGCGGCATCGGCGCCCGCGCGGAGGAGTCCGTCGAACTCCTCGCCGCCCGGGAACGCATCTCCTTCTCCAAGGCGCTGCGCCGCGTGGACGAGGCCCCGGGCATCGCCGCCCGTTCCGCCAAGGCGATCAAGAACTTCACCGCCCTGCTGGACGAGCTCGCCGAGGTCGTTCCCGGCAGCACCCCGGCGGAGATCGTCGAGGCGGTGCTCAGCAAGACCGGGTACCTCTCCGAACTGGCCGAGTCCAAGGACCTCCAGGACGAGAGCCGGGTGGAGAACCTGGAGGAGTTCGTCGACGTCGCCCGGGAGTTCGAGCACACCTTCGCCGCGCTCCTCGAGGACGAGGCGGAGCTGGAGGGCGAGGAGAACCAGGGCATCGACCCGGGGGAGCCGACCCTGGTCGACTTCCTGGAGCGCATCGCCCTGGTGGCCGACACCGACCAGATCCCGGACGAGGACGACGAGGGCGGGGTGGTCACGCTGATGACCCTGCACGCCGCCAAGGGGCTGGAGTTCCCGGCGGTCTTCCTCACCGGCATGGAGGACGGGGTCTTCCCGCACACCCGCACCCTCGGGGACAAGACCGAGCTGGAGGAGGAGCGGCGCCTGGCCTACGTGGGCATCACCCGCGCCGAACAGCGGCTCTACGTCAGTCGCGCCGCGGTGCGCAGCGCCTGGGGGACGCCCTCGTACAACCCGGCCTCACGGTTCCTGGACGAGATCCCGTCGGCCCTCATCGACTGGCGCCGAGCCGAGTCCACGCTCTCCGCACCGCCCAGCCGTACCATCGGCGGTCGTTCGGGCGGCGGTTTCGGCGGTGCCGGCGGTGGTTTCGGGAGCACCTTCGGCAGCGGAAGGAAGAAGGCCGCCAAGGAGGCGCCCGCGCTCAGCGTCGGCGACCTGGTCAACCACGACTCCTTCGGCATGGGCCGGGTCCAGCTGGTCGACGGTGCCGGCGACAAGACCAAGGCCCGGATCGACTTCGGCGCCGACATCGGCGAGAAGGACTTCCTCGTCAAGTACGCCCCGATCGAGAAGCTCTAGAGCAGAAGCTCCGGAGCGGGCGGACACGGAAGGCGGCGCCGCCGATCCCGGCGCGGAGCCGGGCGTGTAAGCCAGGACACCGGCGAGTTTCCCCGAACCCGTCACGAGCACTCCGACCCGGGGGTAGAGTTGGGCAAGACCGAGCGAGACGAACGCGGTTTCTTCCGCGGGCGGGCCGGTCCACCTCTCCGAAACACACCGGTTCGAGCAGTCGCTCGGAGCGGGTAAGCTCGGGGAGTTGCTTCGAACAGACCAGCGGAAACAACGCGGTGAAAACACCGCGAAGGAAACGCTAGACTGGGAAAAGCAAAACGGGCTTTACCCCGATCTGGTCGACACAAACCGCCGATTTGGCGGGGCGCGGAACACCTGATAAAGTAAAGACACAACACAGCGTCTCCGCCGCTAACGCGGTGGGCCGGTCGCGAAAGCGGCTGAAACGCAGAAAGCCTTCCACGGAAGAGCAGACAGAACACTGGTTCTGGCGCTTGTACGGG
>NZ_ANBA01000029.1 GCF_000341085.1 Nocardiopsis ganjiahuensis DSM 45031
CGAGCGTCCGGCCTTCGACCTCAACCACCCGCACGCCGCGTCCCCGGCCGCGACCGACCCGGAGAGGAACTAGGTGAGTACGGCATGAAGATGCAGGCCTATCTGTTCATGGGCATCTCGACCTTCTTCGGTCTTGCTGCCGCGCTGTACATCTACTGGTCCCTCCAGGACACCGGTCAGATCGAGTGGGCGGGCACCACCGCCCTGGTCGTCTCCATCGGCTTCGGCTGGATGATCGGTTTCTGGCTCTGGCAGGCGGCCCGCCGCAGCGAACACCACCACGGCCTCCCGGCCGAGGAGCGTCTCGACGGCGAGATCGCCGAGAACGCCGGCGAGTACGGCTTCTTCAGCCCGCACAGCTGGTGGCCGATGTTCGTCGCCCTGGCCGTCGCCTTCACGGCGGTCGGCGTGGCGATCGGCTGGTGGATGGTCATCACCGGTTTCTTCGCCATCATGCTCACCGCGATCGGCTGGGTCTTCGAGTACTACCGCAAGGAGTTCCAGCACTGAGGTGCGCACCCGACGCTGTGATTACTCTTTGAGAGTGGATCACTACGCAGGGTAAGATGTGAGAGTCACCGCCCCGGTGGCCGGAGGTCCGTCCCAGGACGGACCTCCGGGCACCGGGGTACTCTTTTCCGGTGACCCCCACGTGACCCTGCACAGGTCACGCCGCATCCAGGCCCTGACGGCGTCACACCGGTTCGCATCCGCTCCGCGCACGCCCGGGCCCCGCCGAGACGGACGCTGGAGGTCCTTGGTGTGAAGCGACGAACCACCCATCCCCGACTGGCAGTGGCGGTCGCCGCCCTCGTGCTCCTCGCGACGGGGTGCACCTCCGGCGGGGACGACGAGCCCGGGAGCACCTCCGCGCCCGAGGAGCAGGAGCAGGGGCCGGAGGTGGAGATCACCCCCGAACCCGGGGCCACCGAGGTCCCGCCCAACAGCCCGGTCCGGGTCGAGGCCGCCCACGGCACGCTCACCGACGTCCGGATCGAACAGGCCACCCCGGACGAGGTCGCCCCGGACGGTTCCGAGGCCGCGGAGGGAGTCGGCGGGGAGGACGACCCCTTCCCCGTCACCGGCACGCTCAACGAGGCCGAGGACACCTGGGTCAGCGACTGGAACCTGCGCCCCGGGGCCGCCGTCACCGTCATCGCCACCGCCGCGGACGCCGGCGGCGAGGAGACCGAGGTCGTCTCGGAGTTCACCACCCTGGAGGCCGTCCCGGGCCGGCGCCTCGAACTCGCCTCCAACTTCCCCTCCAGTGGTGACGTGGTCGGGGTCGGCATGCCCGTCATCGTCAACTTCGACCTGCCCGTCACCCACAAGCAGCAGGTGGAGAACTCCATCGAGGTCACGGCCGAGGAGGACACGGAGGGCGCCTGGAACTGGGTCACCGACGAGATGGCCGTCTTCCGGCCCAAGGAGTACTGGGACCCCTACCAGGAGATCACCGTCGACCTGCGCCTGGACGGGGTCGAGGCCTCCGACGGCGTCTACGGCGTCGGGAACCACCGCATCGAGTTCGAGGTGGGCCGCGAGCTGATCTCCACGATGCACGTGCCCGACCACCGGATGGAGGTGGCCGTGGACGGAGAGACCGTCCGCAGCATCCCGGTCAGCAACGGGGCCGCCGAGGAACGCTTCAACACCACGACCTCCGGTACCCACCTGACCATGGAGAAGTACCAGTCGCTGATCATGGACTCCGCGACCGTCGGCATCCCCGAGGGCTCGCCCGGCTACTACCGGCTGGACGTGGACTGGGCGGTGCGCACCTCCAACAGCGGGGAGTTCACCCACGCGGCCCCCTGGAACTCCGGCAACCTGGGCAGCGCGAACACCTCCAACGGCTGCACCAACATGTCCGTCGAGGACGCCCGCTGGTTCCACAACCAGTCACTCATGGGCGACGTCCTGGAGACCACCGGGACCGACCGTGAGCTGGAGTGGGACAACGGGTGGGGCTTCTACCAGCGCTCCTGGGAGGAATGGCTGTCCCACAGCGAGACCGGCGAGCCCCAGAGGACCGACGGCTCCGGAACCCCCGGTTCCGTCCACGGCGAGAACCTCTAGACGTTCTCCGCGCCGCTGAGAAGGCCGTCCAGGCGCTCGAGGGTGCGATCCCAGGACCACTCCGCCCGGACCCACTCCCGGCCGCGTGCGCCCATCAGGGCGGCGCGGTCGGGGTCCTTCAGGAGCCGGACGAGCGCGCGGGCCGTTGGACCGGGCAGCGAACCGTCGACCACGTGCCCGGTCTCGCCCTCCAGGACCGCGTCCGGGGCGCCGCCCGAGGCGCCGGCGACCACCGGCAGCCCGGCGGCGGACGCCTCCAGGTAGACCATGCCGAGCCCTTCCACGTCCAGGCCGCCCCGACGCGTGCGGCAGGGCATGGCGAAGACGTCGCCGGCGTCGTAGTACGAGGGCAGGGCGTCGGCGGCGACCGGGCCGGTGAAGCGCACCGAGTCCAGGCCCAGCGCGGCCGAGCGGAGCTTCGGGGCGTAGGGGCCGTCGCCGACGAACAGCAGGACGGCGTCGGGCACGTCCGCCAGCACCCGGGGCCAGGCGCGGATGAGGGTGTCCTGGCCCTTGCGGGGCACCATGCGGGACACGCAGACGACCACGGGCCGCGCTCCCAGGCCCAGCTGTCCGCGCACCTCTTCGCCGCCGGCCCCGGGGCGGAAGCGGTCGGTGTCCACACCGGGGGCCAGACGGCGCATCCGGGCGGTGGCCGCGGGCGAGAGCGAGCGGGCCAGCCGCCGCCGGGTGTACTCGCCCAGGTAGGTGACGGTGTCGACGGTGTCACCGATGCGCCGCAGTGCCGAACTCGCCCCGGGGACCACCGTCCAGCCGGTCTCGTGCCCGTGGGTGAGCGCCACCTGGCGCCGCACCTGTGAGCGCAGTCCGGCGGCGACCAGCCCCAGCGGGGCGGCGGCCCCGTAGAGCACCGAGTCGCACCCCTCCAACTCGGCGATGACCCGGGCACGGCGGGCCACCCTCGGGGTGGGCAGCAGTACCTCGGCGGCGTCCCGCACGACGGGGAACGGCTGCAGCAGGTCGAAGTGCGGGTCGGCGCGGTGGTCCGCGGGGGCGGGGGAGGAGCTGTAGACCAGGACCGACCCCTCGGGTCGGCGCCGGGCCAGCTCGTGCACGAAGGACTCGATGCCGCCCGCGCGCGGAGGGAAGTCGTTGGTGATGATCAGGGTTCGCGACACCCCGCGAGTCTAGGGCGCGGGAGGGCTCGGCGGGCGCGTGAGGGCGGGGGCGGGCGTGTACGGCGAAGGGCCCCCGGGGCGGTTCGGTGCGAACCGCGGTTCCCGGAGGCCCTGCGAGCCGTGCGTCCCTAGGGGCGGACGGCGGTGACGAAGTTGGAGCGGTAGTAGTCGCTCAGCTGGACCGTGCCGATGGGGCGCGAGGAGGTGGAGGCGTGGACCATCACACCGTCGCCCGCGTACAGGCCCACGTGGCTCGGGCTGGCGCCGTAGAAGAACAGCAGGTCACCGGGCTGCTTGTTCTCCCAGGAGACGCGCTGTCCCGCGTTGACCTGGTCGAAGGTGGTGCGCGGCAGGTTCACGCCGGCCTGGGCCCAGGCGGCCTGGGTCAGTCCGGAGCAGTCGTAGCCGTTGGGGCCGGTGCCGCCCCAGATGTAGGGCTTGCCGATCTGTTCGTAGGCGAAGTTCAACACGGTCTGGGCGTTGCCGGAGGCCGGGCCGGTGTAGCTGCTGCCGCCACCGCCACCGCCGCCACTGCCGCCGCCGCTGTCATCCGAGCTGACGTTCTCGGTGGCGGCCGCCTGCTCTTCGGCGGTCAGCTCCGAGAGGAGCTCCTCCTGCTCCTGGATGGCCTCCTCGGCGGCCTCGGTGGCCTCCTCCGACTCCTCCAGGGCGTCGGCGGCGGCCTCCTCGGTGGCCTCGGCCTCGGTGCGCAGGGTCTCCAGGTGGTCGAGCTCCTCCACGTACTGGGAGAGGCTCTCCTGGTGCTGGTCGGAGAGGTAGGCGAGGTCGGCCTGGTGCTCCAGGGCCTCCTCCGGGCCGGTGGCCCCGATCAGCTGGGCGGGGGAGGTCAGGTCCACGCCGGTGTAGACGGTGTTGGCCAGGGTGCGGACGCCGGTGCTGAGGGACTCGACCTTGTCCTCGGCGGTCTCGATGTCGGCGAGGATGCCCTCGAGCTTCTCCTCGGCCGCCTCGTAGGTCTCCTTGGCCTCGTTGTAGGTCGCGTTGAGTTCGATGAACTCCTCTTCGAGGCTCTCGATCTCCTCCTGGACCTCTTCGGCCGTCGGCTCGGCGTGGGCCACGGCGGTGGGAAGGAGGAAGGCTCCGAGAGCGAAGGAGGCGATGACCGCTGTTCGGCGCCGGCGGTCGCCACGGGATGCAGACACTGAAACACCTTTCTCCCCTTGTCCCAGGCCGTTCGGGATCAAGGGACTGCACCGGGTGGGGTCCTGGGAGGCCAGAGCGGGTGGCCGAAAACGGTGTGGGGGTGTGCCCGACCCGGGCGCGGCTGTCACCGCCGGGGGGCGGCGAAAAGGGAGCAACCACGCTCGGCGATGAACACTAGTGCATTTCTTGGGACGCTCTCAACTGTTTCGTGACGTTCCAGTGAAAGACGAGGCCTGTCCGAAAATCCGGCCCCTGTCCCTGAACGCACCCCGGGAATCCCGTGGCCCGGTCCCGCGCAGAAGGCCGCCGCCCCGGACGGGACGGCGGCCTCACGCTGTGGTGCGGTGCGCGGAACCTACAGGCGCACGGCGAACTCGAACTGGCCGCCCCAGTAGGCGGCCAGGCCGACGACCTCGAGGTTGCGGCCGGTGCGCGGGGCGTGCACCATCTGGCCGTTGCCCGCGTAGAGCCCGTTGTGGCCCACCCCGGAGAAGAACATGATGTCGCCCGGCTGGAGCGCGCTCATGTCGTTGATCCGGGTGCCGACCTCGGCCTGCGCGTAGGTGGTGCGCGGCAGGTCGACGCCCGCGTGGCGCCAGGCCGCCTGGACCAGGCCGGAGCAGTCGTAGCCGTTGGGGCCGGTGCCGCCGTAGACGTAGGGCAGGCCCACCTTGGAGTAGGCGAAGTCCAGTGCGGCCGAGGCGCTGCCGCTGCCGGCGTGGCTCTGGCCCGCGCTGTCGTTGGCGTCCTCGGCGGAGGCGTCGGCCTCGGGGAACTGCGCCAGGATCTCCTGCTGCTCCTCGATCGCCTCCTCGACCTCGTCCTTGGTCTCCTCGGCCTTGTCCTTGGCCTCCTCGGCGTCCTCGAGGGCCTTCTCGGCCTCCTCCTTGAGCGCGAACAGGCGCTCGGCGGACTCACCGAAGTCGTCGAGCTGGGTCTGCTGGTTCTCCGACAGGTAGTTCAGGTCGGCGTTCTGCTCCAGCAGCGCCTCGGGGCCGTCGGAGGTCAGCACGTTGGCGGTGGAGTCGAGATCACCGCTCTGGTAGGTGGCGCTGGCGAACTGCTGGACCTTCTCCCGCAGTTCGTCGTAGCGGTCCTGCTCGTCGCCGACCTGGCCGTCGAGCTCGTCGTAGGCGGCCTTGGCCGCCTCGTAGTCCTCTTCGGCCTGGTTGAAGGTCTCGACCGCGGTGGAAGCTTCTGCGTTGAGCTCCTCGATGCGGTCCTCGACCTCGTCCTGGGTCGGCTCCGCGTGTGCGATGCCGGGGGCGATGAAGGTACCGGCGGCAACCACGCCTAGGCCGGTCGTAGCGATTCGGCGAGCCGTACGCCGACCACCGGGATTCTTCATGGCGGTCCACGCTCCTTGAGATTGAGAAGTCCGCATGGGGTGCTTGGGATACGGAAAAGCAGAGGGAACCCGTGTGTGGGCACGGGCCTCACGCGAGTGTGCGGGCCTGCCGCCGGCGGGGGGAGCCACAGGGGTGGCCTACTGTCCGACGGAGCACTCACGTTCCTGGAAGAACCTAGCGGACAGGCCTGCCCCGCTCAACCACGACATGAAACGGGCACCGCCCGACTCCGAATGCCCCACCGTCCCGGAAGGGGACGTTCCACCCGCGTGGAGAGGGTGTGATCAGGCGGTTGAGCGGGACCCGGGACCGAGGGCGGGACGGATCCGGTACGTGCCCGCGCGTGGCGCGGCTCTCACCCGGTCAGGCGTGCCGGAACGGGGTACCGGACCCGGTCCGCGCCTCAGCCGTGGGACTCCAGGCGGCGCAGGAAGATCGTGGAGGGCACCGCCCGGGCACCCACCCGCCGCACCGCCGTCACGATCTCCTTGTCGGAGGTCACCACCGCGATCGGGCGGCCGGGTGGTTCGGCCCGCACCAGCCGCACGATCAGCGTGTCGGCGGTCTCCCCGGGGGCGCTGAACAGCAACCGCACCCGGCGGCTGGGCACCACCGGCGGGGCCTCCACGTCGGCGCCGTCGAACACACAGGTGATCTCCGCCTTGGTCCGGCTGGCGAGCCCTTCCAGGGAATTGAGCAGCCGGTTGCGCTGGTCGGCCAGCGGCAGGGTCCCGTACCCGGTCTTGGTGACGTTGTAGCCGTCCACCAGCAGGTGCACGCGGGGGACCGTCAGCAGGTGCTCCATCAGACCGGGGTCGTCGTCGGGCAGACCGCCCAGCGACACCCGGCGGCGCTCCTCCTGGGCCTCGGCGACCAGGTCGGCGGGGCTGTCCAGCGCGGTGGGCAGCGCCAGTTCACGGCGCAGTCCGTGCGAGGCGTCCACCAGCACGTCCAGGAGCACACGCAGGCGGGCCTCGTCGGCGTTGCGGCCGGTGCGGACCGCCCTCCGGGCGTTCTCCACCTGGGCCTCGGCGTCGGCGAGCCTGGACCGGAGCCGGCGGTTCTCGACCTCCAGGGCGCTGACCTGGCTCTCGTTCTCGTGGCGCCGGTCGGCGGCCTCGGTCAGCACCCGCTCCGCCTCCGCGGCCGCCTTCTTCGCGCGCTGGCGCTCGGAGTGCACCTTGCGGCGCAGCTCGGCGATCTCCGTGCGCTGCTCTCCGATCTGGCCCCGCAGGCGCTCCAGCTCCGCCTGGTGGTCGCGCTGGGCCTCCTCCAGTCGCCGGCGGACGTCGTCGAGCGCCTCGGCGGCCTCGTCCACCTCCTTGGCGCTGGTCTGCCGCTCCAACTCCTCGTGGACGCCCTCGATGATCTCGGGCCAGCCCTCGGGGCGCAGCAGGTAGGCACTGGCCGCGACCGCCACCGGGTCGGCGGCGGGCGGGACCACCCCTGCGCGCATGCCCTCGGCCAGCTCGGGCCACACCTGTTCCACCCGGGCGGCGACCATGCTCCGGAAGCCGTGGTCGTTCTCCAGCTGGGCGGCGATCTGCGGACCGGCCAGCCGGGCCCTGCGGCGGGGTTCGAACTTGGCGACCCTGCGCAGCACGGGGGGCAGGTCGGAGGAGCGCATCCCGCCCAACACGTCGGAGCCGTACTCGATGACACGGGCGCGCACCGGCTCGGGCAGGGGGCGGCGCAGACGCTCCGCGCCCTCGTCAGGGGTCACCGGACCGGCGGTACCGTTCCCGCCGGCCGGATCGGTACCGTCGGCCTCGCCGCCCGCGTCCGGGCGGGCGCTCATGCCCGACCCGTCGGGCTCTCCGCCGAGGAGTCGGAGACCGACTTGTCGGCGTCGGGACGGGGGACGATCTCCACGCTGTCGGTGGCACCGCACCAGCGGCACTTCACCCGCTCGACCGTCTCGGAGAGCACCGTGCGCTCCTCGACCGCGCCCGCACCGGAGAGCTCCTGGTGCACGAAGTCCTGGGAACGGACCGTCCGGGTCACGTCGAACCGCGTGAGATTCCCGCACCCGGTGCATCGCCAACGCTCATTGTCACCCGGCATCGCGATCCCCACGGGGTTCCTCCTTGCTTCGTCTTCGTCACGGGACGGCGGACTCTGCCGACCCGTCACCCACATCTTTCCATGTCGGGCGGGTCGGGCCGTAGACCGGAGGTGTTTGGTCGTGGGCCCCGACTACTCTGACCGCGTGGTTCGACAGTCCGCGGCGCCCCTCGGCGTCCAAACCAGCATCGGAGACCTCGGCACACCGCTGGCCGAGGTGTCCTTCGTCGTCGTCGACCTGGAGACCACCGGCACGAGTGCCTCGAAGTCCCGGATCACCGAGATCGGCGCGGTCCGCGTGCGCGACGGGCGGGCCGTGGACGAGTTCACCACCCTGGTCGACCCCGGCATCCTCATCCCGGCCGAGGTCACCCTGCTGACCGGGATCACCCAGTCGATGGTGGCCACCGCCCCGCCGATCGCCGAGGCGCTGCCGGACCTGCTCGCCTTCCTGTCCGCCGACCCCGACACCGTCCTGGTGGCGCACAACGCCGCCTTCGACACGGGCTTCCTCAAGGCCGCCTGCGAGCGCGAGGCCGTCGAGTGGCCCGCCTACCCGGTCGTGGACACCCTGCGCCTGGCCCGGGCCGTCCTGGTCCGGCCCGAGGTCCACAACCATCGGCTGGGCACCCTGGCCGCCTTCTTCGGCACCCCGACGACCCCCAACCACCGGGCCCTGGACGACGCCCGCGCCACCGTCGACGTCCTCAAGGGGCTCCTGGCCCGGCTCGCGCCCATGGGGGTGACCAGCCTGGAGGAGCTGCGGGCGGTCAGCAAACCCCCCACCCGCGCCCAGCGGGCCAAACGGCACCTGGCCGAGGACCTGCCCGAACGCCCCGGCGTGTACGTGTTCACCGACGCCCGCGGCCAGAGCCTGTACGTCGGCAAGAGCAACAACCTGCGCCGCCGGGTCGCCACCTACTTCACCGCCGCCGAGTCCCGCAGGCGGATCAGGGAGATGGCCGGGCTGGTCGAGGGGGTCACACCCATCGTGTGCACCACCGACCTGGAGGCCTCGGTCCGCGAGCTGCGCATCATCGCCGAACGCAAACCGCCGTTCAACCGCCGCTCGCGCCACCCCGAACGCGCCGCCTGGGTCAAGCTCACCACCGACGCCTACCCGCGACTGTCCGTGGTGCGCGTGATCAAGGACGACGGCGCGCCCTACCTGGGCCCCTACAACTCGCCCAGGGAGGCGGAGGAAGCCAAGGAGGCGATCCTGCACGCCCTCCCGCTCCGCCAGTGCACCCACACGTTCACCCCGGAGAAGCCGGTCAGCCGGTGCGTCCTCGCGCAGCTGGGCCGCTGCGGCGCCCCCTGCGACGGCACCGAGACGCCCACCGCCTACACCGCGCACGCCGACGCCGCCCGCACCGCCATGACCGGCGACCCCGCCGTGGTCGTGGACGCCCTCACCGACCGCATCCGCGAGCTCGCCGCCGAACTGCGCTACGAGGAGGCCGCGAGCCTGCGCGACCGGCTCACCGCCTTCCTGCGCGGCGCCCGCCGCGCCCAGCGGCTCACCGCGATCGCGGCCGTCCCGCACCTGGTCGCCACCGCTCCCGGTGCCACCGGGTGGGAGACCGTCGTGGTCCGCCACGGCCGCCTGGCGGCCAGCGCGGTCCTCGAACCGGGCACCGATCCCGAGGCCTTCCTCGCCTCCCTCACCGCCACCGCCGAACGCGTCCGCGCAGGGTACGGCCCGGTCCCCAACGCCACGGCGGGGGAGACCGAACTGGTCCTGAACTGGCTCACCCGCCCGCAGACCCGCCTGGTCGAGATCGAAGGCGAGTGGACATGCCCGTTGCGGAGCGCCGAAGCGCACACCGGGATGACACACTGGGCCCATGGCCGCGCTTCCACTCAATGACGACTACCCCGTCCGTCGCGCACCCGTCGTCGCCTTCGGGCTGATCGCGGCCAACGTCCTCGTCTACCTGCTCTCGCCCCAGTCGGCCACCGCCGTCTGGTACCCGGCGGACATGATCGGGCGCTTCTGCGCGATCGACGACTACTTCATGCGCTGGGGCGCGATCCCCGAGGAGATGCTGGGACGCGTCGCCCTGGCCGAACCGCTGATGCCCGAATGCGGCGGCATCGAGGGCAAGTCCGTCTGGTTCTCCGTCGTCAGCGCGATGTTCCTGCACGCGGGCCCCATGCACCTGCTGGGCAACATGGTCTACCTGTTCGTGTTCGGGCCGGTCGTCGAGGACCGCATCGGCAAGCTCCGCTTCCTGGGCCTGTACCTGGGCACCGGGATCGTGGCCGCCTTCGGCTTCGCGCTGGTCGACGCGGACGGCACCGTGCCCATGGTCGGCGCCTCCGGGGCGATCTCGGGCGTGCTCGGCGCGTACCTGGTGGTGCAGTTCCGCAGCAGGGTCACCACGCTGGTGTTCGGGGTCGTCCCGATGCGTCTGCCCGGGTGGGCCGTGGTGGGCAGCTACTTCGCGCTTCAGTATCTTCTCTACGTCACATCCTCGACCGCCCCCGGCGCCGGATCCAACGTGGCCTACGCGGCACACGTCTACGGGTTCGTCGCGGGAGTGATCGCGGGACTGGTGGTCTACCGGCTGCGATGGCGCTCCGGGACGCGGCTCTCCGACGTCTACTAGCGCGCCCCGGCCGGGCGGGCCCCAGCTCCGCCGCACCGAACCGCCCAGGAGGCACAGTGATCACCGCGATCGTCATGATCAAGGCCGACGTCCACCGCATCCCCGAGGTCGCCGAGGCCATCGCCGAGATCGACGGGGTCAGCGAGGTCTACTCCGTCACCGGCGGGGTCGACCTCATCGCCATGGTGCGGGTGCGCCGCCACGAGGACCTCGCCGACGTGATCCCGGGCCGGGTCAACAAGGTGCCCGGTGTGATCTCCTCCGACACCCACATCTCCTTCCAGACCTACTCCAAGCACGACCTGGAGTCGGCCTTCGCCCTCGGCTGGTAGCCGGGCGGCAACGGTCGGCAGCCCGGGCACGCACGCGTGAGGGGCACGGTGGACGCCCCACCGTGCCCCTCAGGAGTTCCCAGGGCCCCTCAGAGGGCCTTGGCGAAGCTCTGGCTGGTCTCCACCCAGGAGGCCAGACGGCGCTCGGCTGCGCCGCTGTCCACCGCCGCGGCGGCCCGGTCGTAGCCGGCGCGCACCGCCTCGGTCAGGTCCCCGTCCACCCCGTCCACGGCGGCCAGCGCGGCGCCGGCGTTGAGCAGCACCGCGTCGCGCACCGGGCCCGGCCGTCCCGCGACCAGGTCGCGCACCGCCTGGGCGTTGAACTCCACGTCGCCGCCGCGCAGGGCGTCCGGGGCGGAGCGCTCGATCCCCAGGTCGGCAGGGTCCAGCCGCTCGCGCCGGGCCTGCCCGTCGGCGACCACCCAGACCGTGGACGTGGTGGCCGTGGTCAGCTCGTCCAGGCCGTCGTCGCCCCGGAACACCAGGGCCGAGGAGCCGCGGCGGGCGAACACCCCCGCGATCACCTCGCACATGCGCTCGTCGAACACACCGATCGCCGAAGTGGTCGGCTGGGCGGGGTTGGTCAGCGGACCGAGGAAGTTGAACACCGTCGGCACCGCCAGCTCACGGCGCGGCTTGGCGGCGTGGCGCAGCGAGGGGTGGAACAGCGGGGCGAAGCAGAAGGTGATGCCCGCTTCGTCGGCCACCCGCACGGTCAGCTCCGGCGGCAGGTCCAGGACCACGCCCAACCGCTCCAGCACGTCGGCGGTCCCGCAGGACGAGGACGCCGCGCGGTTGCCGTGCTTGACCACGCGCGCGCCCGCGGCCGAGGCGACGACCGCCGCCATCGTGGACACGTTCACGGTGTGGGCCCGGTCGCCACCGGTCCCGACGATGTCCAGGGTCGGGCCGTCGACGCTGATCCGCACGGCGTTGTCGAGCATGCCCTGGGCCAGACCGCTCACCTCGGACACGCTCTCGCCCTTGGCGCGCAGGGCGATCGCGAAGCCCGCGATCTGGGCGTCGGTCGCCGAGCCCGACATGATCTCGTTCATCGCCCACTCGGTGTCGGCGGCGCTGAGGGTGACCCCGCCCAACAGTGCGGTGATCAGGTTGGACCAGGTCCGCTCCTCGACGGAGGAGGTCTCCCTGGCGTTGGTATCGACCGCGTTGTTCTCGGCCGGGGCGGCCGAGGATGCGGGGACGTTCATGCGGACTCCTGACTGAAGGCTGTGGGAAGGGGCCGCCGGGGCGGGCACGGCAGGGGTGCCCGCCTCTCTCAGCGGCCCTGGGCGGGGAGGAGGTCGAAGTCGGCGCGGCCGCGCCATCGCCCGATGTCGGCGCCATGGTTCAACGCTCCGCCCACCACGAGTCGACGGCGCATGTCCCTCTCGCCGTTGTCCCCTTCAGCTTCAGCCGTCAACCGGCCGTGGTCCTCACGCCACCGGTCGCCACGCACTGGGTTCACCCGCTGAGCGCCGCGACGCGCCGGCGCATGAGCTCGGCCAGCGACTCGGCGAGCGCGACGGGGTCGATCGGGTGGCTCACCACCTGGTCGGCCTGCGACCAGGTCCCCAGCCAGCCGTCGTCACGCCGGCCCACCAGCAGGAGCACCGGCGGGCAGCGGAAGATCTCGTCCTTGACCTGGCGGCACAGGCCCATCCCGCCGGTGGGCGCGGCCTCACCGTCGAAGATGGCCACGTCGATGCGCTCGGCCGGGTCCTTGGACTCCAGCAGGCGCAGGACGCCGGGCGCGGTCGCGCACTCGACGAACTCGACCCTGGGGACATCGGTGGCGGGGCGGCGGCCGATCGCCAGCCGCACCTGCTCACGGGTGTCCGCCTTGTCGCTGTAGACCAGCACGCGCATTTTGGCACCCGTGTCCGTACCGCTGACCACCATCGCGCAACCGTCCCATCGCGTCTGTCCGCGGCCGCCGCCGTGGGGGGTGCGGCCGTGGCGTTCGTTGGCTGTATGCCTATGACTGTATTGCCTCGGGGCCGCCCGGCCCAGAACGGGCGCCGGGGGACCGGTGAAGGTGTTGAGACCTTCGACACCACAGGATGCCAGGGTCGTGAGGGGCTTCGCTAACCGACCCCCGAGGCGGCGTTGCCCAACGGTGATCGTTTCGATACCTCGGCGTAGGCTGGAGGGGGTTCAGGCGGCTTCCCGCCGGGTACAGAACGCCTCAGCCGCCCCGGTTCGAGCTTTTCCGCGCATCTGAGCGCGTCGGATGCCGACGCAGGGCGTGCGAGTGGTTACAGTAACGCCCGAGTCACAACGAGACGGATGCTCCGGGCCCTGACGGCGGTCGATACCGGGACCGATCCGTCTCCTTACGGGGGGTCGGGTACGGACCTTCGCGAGAAGCCGTAATAATGCTCCCGTGGCGACAGCAACCGCGAACCCAAAAACAGCAACCGCATCAGCGCATGGTGCGGCAAAGCGTCCTGACCTGGTGAGTGTTGGCACCATCGTGTGGCTGGCCAACGAACTCATGTTCTTCGCTGCGCTGTTCGCGATGTACTTCACCATCCGATCGGTGACCAACGGGAACCCCGAGCTCGGCGAGTGGGCGGACGTCCACCTCAACGTGCCGTGGGCCTCCACGATCACCGTTGTCCTGGTGGCCTCCAGCTTCACCGCGCAGTTCGGCGTCTGGGCCGCAGAGCGCGGCGACGTCAAGAAGCTGCGCATGTGGTTCTACATCACGTTCCTCATGGGCCTGTTCTTCATCCTTGGACAGGCTTACGAGTACTACGAGCTCATCTTCCACGAGGGCCTGACTCTCCAGTCGAGCGCCTACGGGTCGATGTTCTACCTGACCACGGGCTTCCACGGACTCCACGTCATCGGTGGTTTGATCGCGTTCCTCATCATGCTGGGACGCACGTACGCCGCGAAGCGCTTCACTCACCAACAGGCGACCAGTGCGATCGTCGTGTCCTACTACTGGCACTTCGTCGACGTCGTCTGGGTCGCTTTGTTCTTCACCATCTACTTCATCCAGTAACCCGAAACGGGGAAACCGTGAAATGGATTACCGCGCGGCGACGGCATCCCCTGGCGGGGTATGTCGTCGTCATCCTCGCGCTAGCCCTGTTCGGGGTGGGGTACGCCGCTCTGGCTCCCACCGCCGACCAGGCGCAGGCGCAGACCCTTGCCGCTGAGGCGCCGTCCGCGGACGACGTGGACATCGCCCAGGGCAAGACCATCTTCGACCAGACGTGCGCCTCGTGCCACGGCCTGGACGGTTCAGGGTCCGACCTCAACGGGCCCGACCTGCGCGAGGTCGGCTCGGCCGCGATCGACTTCCAGGTCAGCACCGGCCGTATGCCGTCGATGGACCCGAACAACCAGATGCCGCGCAAGCCGATGGTCATGACCGAGGAGGAACTGGCCAACCTGATCGCGTACTACGACGCGCAGATCAGGACCGACGGTGCCGGCGCCGACGTGCCCTACGAGGTGCCCGACATCGCTCCGCAGCGTGCGGACTTCGATGACGAGGAGTCCTACGAGGAGGCCCTCGCCGAGTACGAGGACGAGTACGACGCCTACATCGAGGGCGCCGACGACGTCGACATGGGCATGAAGCTCTACCTGACCAACTGCGCGCACTGCCACAGCTGGTCCGGTGGCGGCGGTGCCCTCACCGACGGCCGCTGGGCTCCCGAGATCCATGACTCGACTCCGCGGGAGATCTACGAGGCCATGGTCAGCGGACCCGGCGCCATGCCGATGTTCAGCGACGGCGCCATCTCGCCCGAGGAGAAGCAGGAACTCATCTCCTACGTGAAGACGCTGCAGGCAGAACCCAACGCCGGCGGCATCTTCGACCTGCAGCGAGTCGGCCAGGTGGCGGAGGGCTTCATCTCCTGGACCGTCGGTCTCTCCCTGATCATCGCCTGCGCGATCTGGATCACCGCGAAGCAGCGTGCCCATGACTGAGAACAACAACAACGACAACACGGGGGACGGCGCCAACCAGCGCGTCGTCGGCACCCCGACGGACACCGCTGACGTGGTGACCGAGGTTCCCGCCGGGGCGGAGAGTGAGCACAACGGGCCCTACCTCGCCTCGGAGACCCACCCCCGCGGGGAGGAGCAGCAGCGGCGCGGCGAGAAGATCGCCTCGCTGTGGTTCATCCTCGCCTTCCTCGGCGGCATCGGTTTCATCGTCTCGTACTTCCTCTTCCCGCCGACGGCTGAGGGGCCGGCCATCGCCGACCCGCAGATCAGCCAGTACTCGAACATGCTGCTCGGTGGCACGCTCACCGTGGCCCTGTTCGGTATCGGTGCCGGTATGACGGTGTGGGCGCGCAACATCATGCCTCACTACGAGGTGGCCTCGCCCTACGACGAGATGCCGTCGAAGGAGGAGGAGAAGAGCTCGTTCAGCGACTTCTTCATGAAGAGCGCCGACGAGAGCGGCATCACCAAGCGTCCTCTGATGCGGCGTACGCTCATCGCGGCCATGCTGCCGCTGGGCATCGCGCCGATCGTTCTGCTGCGTGACACCGGCCCCGTGCCGGGCGACCTGATGAAGCACACCCGCTGGGCCGACGGCATGCGCATGTATGTCGAGGGGACCCACCGGTACATCAGGGCCGAGGACCTGGAGAACGACCCGTACGGGATGATCTCCGCCCTGCCCGCGCTGAACGACGAGGAGTACCCGCACGGGATCAGCCTCAACGACCAGGCCAAGTCCGTCATCCTGCTCATCAAGATGCCGGAGGACGACTGGAAGGACGGGATGGACAGTCCCGTCCGCGAGGGCAGCGACGAGACCCACCTGAACTGGACGCACCAGGGCATCGTGGCGTACTCGAAGATCTGCACGCACGTCGGTTGCCCGGCCGCGCTCTACGAGCGCACCACGCACCGGATCCTGTGCCCGTGCCACCAGTCCACGTTCGACGCGGCCGACGCCGCCAAGGTCGTCTTCGGCCCCGCGCACCGCGCGCTGCCGCAGCTCCCGATCGGCGTCGACGACGAGGGCTACCTCGTCGCCCGGGGTGACTTCAACGAGCCGACCGGGCCGACGTTCTGGGAATACGCGAAGGACTAGTCGATGAGTAAGACCACGCAAGCACCCAAGGCGCTGCGCGGCGTCGGAAACTTCATCGACGACCGCTTCCACCTGGCGAAGACCGGTGAGAAGAACCTTCGCAAGGTCTTCCCGAACCACTGGTCCTTCATGCTGGGCGAGATCGCGCTGTACTCGTTCATCATCCTGCTCGTCACCGGCGTCTTCCTCACGCTCTGGTTCAAGCCGAGCATGGTGGAGGTCGTCTACGACGGCTCCTACGAGCGCCTCCAGGGCGTTCCCATGAGTGAGGCGTTCGCCTCGACCCTGTACATCGACTTCGATGTCCGCGGCGGGTTCCTCGTTCGACAGATCCACCACTGGGCCGCGCTGATCTTCCTGGCCTCCCTCGTGGTGCACATGCTCCGCAACTTCTTCACCGGTGCGTTCCGCAAGCCGCGCGAACTCAACTGGATCATCGGTGTGCTCATCTTCGCTCTGGCGATCGTCGAGGGCCTCTTCGGCTACTCGCTGCCGGACGACCTGCCCTCGGGCATGGGTGTGCGCATCCTCCAGGGCGTGATGCTGTCGATCCCGCTGGTGGGTTCGTACATCTCGATGTTCCTCTTCGGCGGGGAGTTCCCCGGCGAGGACATCATCACGCGCCTGTACATGCTGCACGTGCTGCTGATCCCGGCGATCCTGCTCGCGCTGATCGTCGCGCACGTCTTCATCGTGTGGATCCAGAAGCACACGCAGTATCCAGGGCAGGGACGATCGGAGAAGGCCGTGGTCGGGACACCCATGTTCCCGGGTTTCGCGGTCAAGGCCGGCGGGTTCTTCTTCTTCACGTTCGCCGTGATCGCGGGCCTGAGCGCCTTCGTGCAGATCAACCCGATCCACCTGTTCGGCCCCTTCACCCCGACGTCCATCACCTCCGGCCTCCAGCCGGACTGGTACATGGGCTTCCTGGAGGGTTCGCTCCGGCTCTTCCCGAACACCCTGGACTTCCAGATCTTCGGGTACCCGATCCTGACGTCGGTCCTGGTTCCGGGACTGGGCGCGATGGGTCTGCTCTTCGGCGCGCTCGGCGCGTGGCCGTTCATCGAGCAGTGGATCACCGGGGACAAGGCCGCCAAGAACATGGCCGACCGCCCCCGCAACGCCCCGGTCCGCACCGCGCTGGGCGTCGCCGGCATCACCGTCTACGGTGTGCTCTGGCTCGCCGGGTCCAACGACGTCCTGTCGGAGACGTTCTCGATCTCGCTCTACCTGACCACGTACATCTTCCGTGTGCTGGTCTTCGTGGGGCCGGTCGTGGCGTTCATCGTGACCAAGCGGATCTGCCTGGGCCTCCAGCGCCGTGACCGGGAGACCCTGGAGCACGGTTACGAGAGCGGCACCGTCCAGCAGCTGCCCAGCGGTGAGTTCATCGAGGTCCACAAGGAGAGCTCCGAGGACACCGTTGCCGTGCTGGAGAGCAAGCCGGTCATCACTTCGACCGCTCTGGAAGAGGACGCGACCGACGAGAAGGGCGTGGAGAACCCCGCGGCGCGCAAGCCGATGGGCAAGTTCCGCCGGGCCCTGGCTCACTGGTACACGAAGGACAACGTGTCCTTCGACGGAGTGCAGGCCCACACGGGTCACCACCTGCACCACTCCGCTGACCACGGAGACGACAAGGCTCACTAGAGTCCACCTGTCGTGACGACGGACCCGGCCGCATCGCGCGGCCGGGTCCGTCGTGTGTCCGGGGGAGGTGCCGCCCAGGGGGGCCTCAGCGCGACGGTGAGCCGTCAGCAGCCGCCGAACGGGTCCCGCTGAGCCGGACGGCCCGCGTGGCGGTCAGCCGCCGGACGAAGAGCACCGCCGCGTTCCCCGCCGGAAGGATCACGGGCGCGTGTTCCCCGGCGGCACCGGCTTCCCCAGCGGTACCGGCCCGGGCACGCGAAAGGGGGCCGACCGCCCGTAGGCGGCCGGCCCCCTCGGATCAGGAGCGCGGGGTCGGAGCTCAGCCCGCGTAGATGTCGTCGATCTCCTTGCTCCACTGCTTGCTGACGACGTGGCGCTTGACCTTCAGGGAGGCGGTCATCTGGCCGCCCTCCTCGGTGAAGTCGCTCGGCAGGATCTTGAACTTCTTGATGCCCTCGGCCTTGGAGACGGCCTTGTTGGCGTCGTCCACGGCGGACTGGACGGCGGCCTGGAGGTCGGCGTCCTCGGTCAGCTCCGCGATCTCGCCGGTCTTGTTGTTCGCGGCCTTCCAGAGCTCGAACGACTCGGGGTCGATCGTGACCAGGGCCGCGATGAACTTGCGGTTGTCACCGACGACCATGCACTGGCTGACCAGGGCGTGGGCGCGGATGCGGTCCTCCAGGACGGCCGGGGCGACGTTCTTGCCGCCCGCGGTCACGATGATCTCCTTCTTGCGGCCGGTGATGCTGAGGAACCCGTCCTCGTCCAGCGCGCCGAGGTCACCGGTGCGGTAGTAGCCGTCCTCGAAGGCCTCCTTGGTGGCCTTCTCGTTCTGCCAGTAGCCGACCATGATGTGGTCGCCCTTGAGCAGGATCTCGCCGTCGTCCGCGATGCGCACGCTGGTGCCCGGCATGGGCTGGCCGACGGTGCCGATCTTGTTGAAGCCGGGGCTGTTGACCGAGGTCGGGGCGGTGGTCTCGGTGAGACCGTAGCCCTCGACGATGGTCAGGCCGGCGCCGCGGAAGAAGTGGCCGAGGCGCTCGCCCAGGGCGGAGCCGCCCGAGACCGCGTACTTGGCCTCGTTGCCGAGGCGGTCCATGAGCTTGGAGTAGACCAGCTTCTTGAACAGGCCGTGCTTGAGCTTGAGGGTGAACGGGATGTTCCCCGTCGCCAGCGCCTTGCTGTAGGCGATGGCGGTCTCGGCGGCGATGTTGAAGATCTTGCCCTTGCCCTCGCCCTCGGCCTTCTGCTGGGCCTTGGTGAAGACCTTCTCGAACACGCGCGGGACCGCGAGGAGGAAGGTGGGCTTGAAGACCGAGAACTGGTCGATCAGGTCCGGGCCGGTGCTGGGGTAGTGGCCCAGGACGGCCTTGCCCTCGATGACCATGACCTGGACGAAACGCGCGAAGACGTGCGCCAGGGGAAGGAAGAGCATCGTGGACGGGGTGCCCTCGTGCTCCAGGATGATCGGTTTGGCGGGGCCCTCCAGTGCCGAGTGGGCGATGAAGAGGAAGTTGCGGTGGGTGAGCTCGCAACCCTTGGGGCGGCCCGTGGTGCCGGAGGTGTAGATGAGGGTGGCGAGGGAGTCGGCGCCGACCGCGGTGCGGCGCTTCTCGAGGTCCTCGTCGGAGACGTCGGTGCCGGTGGCGGTCAGGGCCTCCAGGTCACCGCCGTCGAACTTCCAGATGTCGGCCAGTTCGGGGGTGTTGGCCCGGACGGACTCCACGCGCTCGGCGTGGGCGCCGGTCTCGACGAAGGCGGCCTTGGCGCCGGAGTCGGAGAGGATCCACTCGATCTGTTCGGCGGAGGAGGTCTCGTAGATCGGTACGGTGACGGCGCCGATCGACCAGATCGCGTAGTCGACAGCGGTCCACTCGTAGCGGGTGCGCGACATGACGGCGACGCGGTCGCCCTGCCCGATTCCCGCGTGGATCAGGGCCTTGGCGTATCCGACGATGTCGCCGTGCAGCTGCTCGACGGTCACGTCGCGCCACTGGCCGGATCCGACTTCCTCCTGACGGCGGGCGGCGACGGCGTTCGGCTCGCTGGCCGCGCGCGCAAAGAGCGTGTCGGTCAGCCGCGCGTCATCGGAGATCTCAGCCTTCGCGGGAGAGCTGTATTCGCGCACGTGGTGCTCCTGGACGTGTACGGGTTCTTGGTAGTGGGGACGTGACGACCGTAACAACAGGAACCTACTCATGAGTAGAACAGGTTTGCGTTCGGTACCCAACGGTGATCGGAGCTTGACGCACGAATGAGAGCGAACGCGCTGTTCAGCCAAGAGCGCGTCTCGGTCGAGCGTGCGTCGGCAGTCGCGTGCGGCCGGCCCGGGCCGTCCCCCTGTGGTGTTGTAGGCGTGATCCTGCCCGGCGGGAGATCGGTCGACCTCCGTCGGGCTGGCCGGGAGTGCGCAGGTCAAGCGGGTGATCCCGGTTACTTCTCGCGCGGAGCCGAGACTATCGCCTGCCGGGGTCTTTGTGCACATCCGGTTAAATCTGCGCCCTGTGTGCCCCAAGGGGCGTGGAATCCGCTTTGTCGGCGTGTATCCTCCACGACCCCCTAACGCGGACGGCCCTCCGGGTCATCCCCGGGCGCAGCCTCGTTCCTCCCCTGAGTTCTCCCCCCGCTGCCCTGAGTTCTCCCCTGAACCTGCCCTGAGACACCTGCCGGTGCCCGGTTCGTGCGGTTAACGTGATGCCAGAGGACGCACCAACAGGAGGCTCACGGACATGACCGACAACAACGCTGGACGCTCGGAGCGTCCGAACAACGGCAACGGCCGCTCGGACAGCCCCGATCTCATCGACGACGCCCTGCGTCTGGTCGACAGCCTCCAGCGCAAGCTCCTGGTCGCCGGGGTCAAGCGCGGGGTCAGCGCGGTCACCAACCCCCCGCCCAAGGGCGACGTGTGGGAGGAGGCCATCCGGGTCGAGACCAAGGAGGAGCGCCCCCCGCTGGAGGAGTTCGTCGAGATCGTGCGCAAGAGCGCACCCGAGGTCGCCGGGCACCTCGGTCGGGCCGGACTGTCCCTCGCCGACGCGGTGGGGCGGACCTGGGGCGTGGTGGAGCGCTCGTTCGAGCAGGGCAGGGAGGAGGCGGCCAGGGCGCGGCAGGAGCGGGAGGACCGGGAGCGGGCCGACCGTGAGCGCGATGCACAGGCCCGCCGCGAATCCCCCTCCGGTTCCGGGGAGGGCGGCCGGGGCGGTGCGGACAAGCAGGTCACGACGGGTGAGTAGGGCGAACGCGGAGGTATGCGAGCTCGGGGTGTTCGTCGCAGGCTGAGCCTGGTTTAATCGAATGGTTTACACCATTTGAAAACACTCTGCCATGAACCTTGAGACTTATGTCAGAGTTCGGGCGTAAGTAGAAGGAGCTGCCCCCATGCTGACCATTGGCGTAGACATCGGCGGAACCAAGGTCGCCGCCGGTGTCGTCGACCACGACGGGCAGATCCTGGACAAGGTCAAGTACCCCACCCCGGCCAACGACCCCCGAGGGCTGGCCGAGGTCGTCGGCAGGGCCGTGGAGGAGCTCCGTTCGCGCAATCCCCGCGGAGAGGTCAGCGCCGTGGGCGTGGGGGTGGCCGGGTTCGTCGACGAGGACCGCGCGACCGTCCAGGTCGCGGTCAACCTCGGCCTGCGCGACGAACCGCTCAGGGAACGCGTGCGC
This sequence comes from Nocardiopsis ganjiahuensis DSM 45031, assembly GCF_000341085.1. Lineage (GTDB taxonomy): Bacteria > Actinomycetota > Actinomycetes > Streptosporangiales > Streptosporangiaceae > Nocardiopsis > Nocardiopsis ganjiahuensis. The sequence goes on from NZ_ANBA01000029.1 coordinate 21,133, forward strand.
CAGCACGTGGACCTGCCCGTGGTCATCGAGAACGACGCGAACGCCGCGGCCTGGGCCGAGGCCCGCTTCGGGGCGGGGCGCGGCAGCGACCACATCGTCTGCGTCACCCTGGGAACCGGGATCGGCGGCGGACTGGTGCTCGGCGGCGCCCTGCACCGGGGCCGCTACGGTGTGGCGGCCGAGGTCGGCCACTACCGGATGGTTCCCTACGGACGCCGCTGCGCCTGCGGCAACCACGGCTGCTGGGAACAGTACGCCAGCGGTCGCGCGCTGGTCGCCGAGGCACAGGACCTGGCCCGCACCGACCCCCAGCGCGCCGAGCGCATGCTCAAGATCGCGGACGGCGCCGTGGAGCAGATCGGGGGCGAGTGCATCACCCAGGCCGCGATGGAGGGCGACGCCGGGGCCCTGGAGTGCTTCAGGACCGTGGGCGACTGGACCGGTATGGGCCTGGCCGACCTCGCCGCGATCCTGGACCCCGAGTGCTTCGTGCTCGGCGGCGGGGTCTCCGACACGGGCGACATCATCCTCGACCCCGTGCGCGACTCCTTCGCCCGGCACGTCTCCGGGCGTCCCGGCCGCCGTCTGGCCGAGGTCCGGATCGCCGAGCTCGGCGGCGAGGCCGGCATCGTCGGCGCGGGCGACCTCGCCCGGCACTGAGCTCCGGAAGCACTGACCCGCGGAAGCACCAGGTGCTGGAGGCGGGGTTCCGGAAACAGCAGGGGCGGCCACCGGGTTCTCCGGTGGCCGCCCCTTGTGTGCCTCTCAGACGCAGCCGCTAGCCGGCGTCCTCCTGGGCGGCGTCCTTCGCGGACTCCTTGGCGGCCTTCTTCTCGGCGCGTTTGGCCTCCTTGCGGGTCCTGCGCTCGGCCTTGCGCTCGGAGCGCTCGGTCCGGCGCTGGTCCTTCGCGCTGGCCTGCTGCTCGCGCCGGGCCTCCTTCTCCTCGGCCTCGATCTCGGCCTTGACCGCCTGCGCGTAGCGGTCCACGTACTCCTGGCCGGAGAGCTCCATCAGGGCGTACATGATCTCGTCGGTGATGGCACGAAGGACCCGCTGGTCCTTCTCCATGCCGTAGTAACGGGAGAAGTCGAGAGGTTTGCCGAACACCACCTTGGGACGCACGCCCAGCTTGGGAACGGTGCGGCCGGGGGGCATGATCTTCTCGAGGTTGATCATCGCCATCGGGACCACCGGGGCCTTGGCCTCCAGCGCCAGACGGGCCACGCCGGTACGCCCCCGGTACAGCTTGCCGTCGGGGGAGCGGGTGCCCTCGGGGTAGATGCCCAGCAGGTCACCGCGCTTGAGCACACGCAGGCCCGTGCGCAGGGCGGCCTCGCTGGCCTTGCCCCCGGAACGGTCGATCGGGATCTGTCCCACGCCGGTGAAGAAGGCCTTGCTGAGGAACCCCTTCACGCCGGTGCCGGTGAAGTACTCGGCCTTGGCCAGGAACGTGATCTTGCGCGGCAGCGGCAGCGGACCGAAGAAGTGGTCGGAGAACGACAGGTGGTTGCTGACCATGATGGCCGGACCGCGCCGGGGCACGTTCTCCACGCCCTCCGCGCGGGGTTGCCACAACACGGCCAGAACCGGCCCCAGGATCGCCTTGACCACCCAGTAGAACATTGCTTCGGATCACCCCTGCACACGCGGGGAGCACACTGGGCAGGGTCTGCCACGTCTCACTGTCCCGCTCGGCCAACATCGTCCGGAACCCCCACCGCGGATGCGGGAAAGGCTGACAAGCGTCATCTTCCCACCACGTGCGGGTAACCGCCAAAGCGCCCGGAACGGACATGGACGTCCGTCATGTCTGAAGAGGGGCCGCACCGCGGGGGGCACAGTCGAGGATACTCACCACAGGTGGAGCACTTCGCGGCTGACCCGCCCCGCGCCGGGAACCGGAGCCGGGAACACGCCGGGCCCCCACGGGGTTCGGGCAGGGGAACGCTAACGTTCTCTCATGACAAAAGCTCACCCGAGCGACTAGCCTCACGGGCGGGGAAGCCCGCCGGCACCGAATCCCTCCGCCGTACGATCCCGGGAGCAGATCTGTGAGACCGACCAACGCCATCCCCTTGATCCCGGGTGCGGACCCCTTCAGTCACGCGGGTTCAGGCGTCGGCGTCCTGCTCTGCCACGGTTTCACCGGCTCCCCGTACTCGATGCGCCCCTGGGCCGAACACCTGGCGGAGGCCGGTCTCACCGTCGAGCTTCCGCGACTGCCCGGGCACGGCACCACCTGGCAGGACATGGCCACCACCACCAGCGACGACTGGTACTCCGAGGTGGAGGCGGCGCTGCTCGACCTCTCGCGCAGATGCGACGAGGTGTTCGTCATGGGACTGTCCATGGGCGGCGCGCTCACCCTGCGCCTGGCCCAGGAACACCCCGGGATCGTCAAGGGCGTCGTCCTGGTCAACCCCTCCCTGGTGGTGGAGGACCGCAGACTCCCGATCATCGCCCCGATCCGCCTCCTGGCCTCCCGCCTCCTGCCCTCCACCTCGGGAATCGGCAGCGACGTGGCCCTGAACGCGGCCTCCGAGGGCGGGTACGACCGGATCCCCACCGCCGCGGCCGCGACACTCCCGAAGCTGTGGCGCGCAGTTCAGGACGGCATGTCCGGTTTGCGGGCGCCTGTTCTGGCCTACCGGAGCGCACAGGACCACGTTGTGGGACCCGACAGTCTGCGTATCCTCGCTAGGAGAGCGGTCAACACCCGGCTGACGATCCACCTGCTTCACGACAGCTACCACGTGGCGACCCTCGACCATGACGCCGCCACCATCTTCGAAGGAAGCCTTGCGTTCGTGCGCGAGCGCAGTAGAAGCGGGGAAGGAGCCGACCGATGACACAACGTCGGGGCAACGGCCTGCTCGCCGACGCCTATGTTCCCCTGATCCTGCTCGCACCCTCACACGCCGACCTCATGCTGGAGGCGCTCCGCCGCAGCGGGATCGCCGCCTACGCGGTCCCCCTGGAGGAGGACGTGCTGGAGCCCACCGGCGGCCAGGTCGAGGACCCGCCCACCGACCACCTCTACGTCGACGCCGAGGAGCGCAGCGCCGCCGAGCAGGTGCTCGGCTCCGAGCTGCCCGACCTGGGCGACCGTGAACGCGAGGCCGGACCCGACCTGCTGGCCCCGCGCAGCGAGGCCCGGGCGGAGGCCGAGGGCGAGGAACAGGGCCAGGAGGCGTCGGCCGCGCACGAGGGCAACGAGCCCCCGGTCGGCGGTGACCTGCTGGACGGTCCGCCGACCGACGCGGACCCCGGGGCGCCTCCGGCGCGCCCCAGCGCCGAGGACGACGTCTGGAACGACCTGGTCGCCCGCTTCTACGACGACAGCGAGGGGACCGGCGAGCAGCGCGGCCGTGTGGCCTGGCCCGACGCGGAGAACCTCAGCGCCCCGGACGAGCGCCGCACGCGGCTCGGTGACATCCTGGCCAACCTGCCCCGCGACTCCGACGAGGACGACGACGAGGAGTCGCGCGAGGAGGACCGGCGCAGGGCCGAGGCGGAGCTGGAGGGACACTACGAACCCCCGCCCCCGCCGCCCCTGCTCCAGGGCGACCGGGTGGGCATCGCCGCCTGGTTCGGGCTCCTCGGCGGCCCCGTGCTGCTGTTCGGCGCCGCCTTCCTGGGGATCTCGCTGCCCAACTGGATCATGTTCCTGGCCGTCGCGGCCTTCCTGACCAGCTTCGTCGTACTCATCCTGCGGATGACCGACGCCCGTCCACCCGGCGACAGCGGGCCGGACAACGGGGCGGTGGTCTGACCCCTGGGCTTCGACGTCCCCCTCTGGCGCGCCTTCGCCCTCTACCGCGCCGCCGCCCTGGTCTACGCCCTGGTGCTGGTCGTCCAGCACCACGAGCACCTGGCCAGGCCCTGGGTGGCCTGGGCGGTGCTCGTCGTCATGTCCGGCTGGACCGTGCTGACGACCTATGCCTACGCCCGCCCGGCCTGGCGCACCTGGCGCCTGCTCACCGCCGACCTCGCCGTGGCCTTCGGCTGCCTGTTCGCCACCGGCCTGGCCGCCACCCCCTACTACCTCACCCAGTCGCCGCCGCTGAGCTCCTACTGGTTCGCCGGCGCCGCGCTGTCGGCGAGTGTCATCTGGGGCCGGCGCGGTGCCGCCACGGTCGCCCTCGCCTACGGGTTCGCCGACATCGCCCTGCGCGTGGTCATGGACGCCGACGTCACCGCCGCCACCGTCCGGGGCGTCGTGCTGCTCCTGCTGGCCTGCCTGGCCGTGGGCTACATGGCCCGGGTCGCCGAGCAGGCCGAGGAGCGCTTCACCCAGGCGGTGACCCTGGAGGCGCGCATCCGCGAACGCGAACAGCTCGCCCGGTCCATCCACGACTCGGTGCTGCAGGTGCTCGCCCTGGTACGCCGGAGGGGGGAGGAGATCGGGGGAGAGGCGGCGGAACTGGGCCGGACGGCCGGTGAGCAGGAGGTGCGGCTGCGCTCACTGCTCACCAACGGTCTGGGGGCGGTGGTCCCCTCCGGGCCCGACGGCGGGGCCGGGCCGGACCTCCCGGTGGACCTGAGGGACCCGCTGCGCCGCCTGGAGTCCGTACGGGTCTCGGTGTCGGCCCCCGCCACCCCGGTGCTCCTGCCCGGGCGCACGGCCGCCGAGCTGGCCGCCGCGGTGGCCGCCGCGCTGGACAACGTGGAACGGCACTGCCCGCCCGGCACCCGGGCCTGGGTTCTGGTGGAGGACGAGGAGCACGCGGTCACGGTGACCGTGCGCGACGACGGTCCCGGCATGCCGCCCGGCCGTGTGGAAGAGGCCTGTGCGCAGGGCCGCCTCGGGGTCGCCCAGTCCATCCTCGGCCGGATCCGCGACCTCGGTGGCACCACCGGTCTGTACTCGGAGCCGGGTGAGGGCACCGAGATCGAGATGGCCGTCCCGCGGAGCTGAGCCCTGTCAGGAAGGGTCGGCGAACCCGAGTCGGGCGTCCGTCAGCGTCTCTTCGAGGACCCGGACCGCCTTGGGCCCCACCCCGTGCATCGCCGCCAGTTCCTCCCGCGACAGCCCCGCGGCCAGGGCGAGGGTGCCGACCTCGGCCAGGACCAGGGCCCGGGTGGCCGGCCCGGCGCGCTCACGGGAGCGGCGGTCCGGTCCCGGGGCCCTCCTGATGGGAGAAGCGCTCCTCGTTCCAGGGGTCGGCCCGGTTGTGGTACCCGCGCTCCTCCCAGAATCCGCGCCGGTCGCCCACCATGTACTCCACCGACCGCAGCCACTTGACGCTCTTCCACCCGTACAGGTGCGGCACCACCAGGCGCAGCGGGAAACCGTGTTCGGGGGCGAGCGGGGCCCCGTCGCGGTGGGTGGCGAGCAGGACCCCGTCGTCGAGGAAGTCGTCCAGGCGCATGTTGGCGCTGTAGCCGTACTCGCCCCAGGCCATCACGTGTGTGACCTCGGGGGAGGGCGGGGCCTGCAGGACGAGGTCGGCGGCGCGGACCCCGCCCCAGGGGACGTCGGGCACGCTGAACCGCATCACGCAGTGGAAGTCGCGCACCACGTCCGCGCGCGGGAGCCCGCCGAACTCCTCCCAGGTCCACCGGTAGGTGCCCAGGGACTCGGTGGCACCGAACACACGGAAGTCCCAGCGTTCGGGCCGGAAGGTGGGGACCCGGCCGTAGTGCAGCGGTTTGTGCTCGTGCCGGACCGCCTGGCCGGGAGGCAACCGCAGTCGCTGCCCCCCGGTCAGGCCGCCGGCCTCCGTGCCCTCGGACAACCCGTCCCCCATCCCTCGAATCGGTCCCCTCGCCCGGCCGCTTCGGGCCTCTGCGTCCCCCGCCCGCAGGGGAGACGACGGCGTCCTGACATCCTGCCAGGCGCCGGAGAGAGCTAGGTCACTCCCCCCGGTTGTGTGGGGGAGTGCTGACTGTGCGCTATAGTCACAGCCATGCAGCGAAACTTTTGGCGCTTTTATGGCTACCGGCCCCACTCCCCGGTCGCCTGTAAAGCGCTGCGCTGACACAGACGACTTCCAAGGAGCCCCGGGCCGGTATCGGTCCGGGGCTCCTTTGTTTTCGCTCCGGGTCGGGACCGCCCGTCCACGGCGCGAACTCCGCGCGGCTCAGCCACACCATCGACGAACAGGGACAACCCACATGGTCATCGTTATGGCGCCGGGCGCCACCGCCGACAACATCGACGCGCTCGTCGAGCTGGTCACCTCCGCCGGAGGCGAGGCCTACGTGACGCGCGGTGTGAGCCGTACGATCATCGGCCTGGTCGGCGACGTCGAACGCTTCCAGGACCTCGGCCTGGCGGCCAAGCCCGGTGTCAGCGACGTTCTGCGCATCTCGGCCCCGTACAAGCTCGTCAGCCGCGAGAACCACGACAGCCGTACCGTGGTCAGCGTGCGCGGCGTCCCGATCGGCGGCGACAACATGACCGTCATCGCCGGGCCCTGCGCGGTCGAGACCCCCGAGCAGACCCTCGAGGCCGCCCGGATGGCCAAGGCAGCCGGTGCCGCGCTCCTGCGCGGCGGCGCCTACAAGCCCCGTACCTCCCCGTACGCCTTCCAGGGGCTGGGCGAGGAGGGCCTGAAGATTCTCGCCGACGTGCGTGAGAAGACCGGCATGCCCGTCGTCACCGAGGTCGTGGACGCCGCCGACGTCGAGCTCGTCGCCTCCTACGCGGACATGCTCCAGGTCGGCACCCGCAACATGCAGAACTTCGCCCTGCTCCAGGCGGTCGGCGACGCCGGCAAGCCGGTCCTGCTCAAGCGCGGCATGAGCGCCACCATCGAGGAGTGGTTGATGGCCGCCGAGTACATCGCCCAGCGCGGCAACCTCGACATCGTCCTGTGCGAGCGGGGCATCCGCACCTTCGAGAAGTCCACCCGCAACACCCTGGACATCAGTGCCGTCCCGGTGGCGCAGAGCCTGACCCACCTGCCGGTGATCGTGGACCCGTCGCACTCCGGCGGCAAGCGCGAGCTGGTCCTGCCGCTCTCACGCGCGGCCATCGCGATCGGCGCCGACGGCGTGATCGTGGACGTCCACCCCAGCCCGGAGACCGCGCTGTGCGACGGCCCCCAGGCGCTGCTGGAGGAGGACCTGGCCGAGCTCCGGGACCTGGCGGGCACCCTGGCCACCCTGAGCGGGCGCGTCCTCACCCCGGCGCCCGGCCGCGAGCTCGCGGCGCTGTGACGCCCTGAACCCGGCCGCCACCGGCCGTAACGCGACGAAGGTGCCCCGGACGCTCGTGAGCGTCCGGGGCACCTTCGTGCGTCCTGCCGTTTCCGGGCCCCTGTTACAGGGCCGGGGCGGGGACGGCGGCCTTGGCGGTGCTCGGGGTGACGCGCTGGGGCGCGGCCTCACCCAGGAAGCTGGGCTTGTGCAGCTGAGCGCTGGCGACCAGCTGCTCGGCCAGCTCCTCGGCGTCCAGACGCTTCTCGATCTGGCGCAGGTCGGGGATCTTGGCGGCCGTCTCCACCTGCCGCGGCGTGAGCATCGTGCAGCAGTCCTCGTCGGGCAGCTCCGAGATGGCCAGCGTCCCGATCCTGCGGGCCTGGTCCATGATCTCGGTCTTGTCCATACCGATGAGCGGTCGCAGGATCGGCAGGTCCACCGCGTCGTCCAGGGCGGTGAGGTTGGTCATCGTCTGGCTGGAGACCTGACCCAGCGCGTCACCCGTGATCAGGCACTCCGCGTTGAGGTCGTCGGCCAGGGCCTCGGCGGTCTTGAGCATCAGGCGCCGCTGGGCGACGATCTGGAGCCGTTCGATGCCGGAGCTCTTCAGCTGCTGCTGGGCCTTGCCGAAGGGCACCACGAACAGGCGCGAACCCACCTGGTAGCGGTCCAGCTGGCGGACCAGGCTGTACGCCTTGTAGATGGACTCGGGTCCGGTGAAGGGCATACCGGAGAAGTGCAGGAAGTCGACCTTCAGCCCGCGCCGGATCATCCGGTGGGCGGCGACGGGGGAGTCGATGCCGCCTGACATCAGCACCAGCCCGCGCCCGCTCATCCCGGCGGGGAGACCGCCCTGGCCGGGGATGCCGTCGGTGAAGACGAACGCCTCGTCCTTGTCGACCTCGACGTAGAGGGTGTTGTCGGGGCGCTTGAGGTTGACCTTGTAGCCGTGCGCCTCGATGATCTTCGACCCGAGGTACCCGGCCAGCTCGCCGGAGTTCATCTCGAAGCGCTTGTCGCGGCGGCGGGCGCGCACCGCGAAGGTGCCCTCGCGGCCGGCCAGCGAACGCACGCCGATGTCGACGATGGCGTCCAGGTCCTTGGCCACGCGGCGCACCAGGTGCACCCAGACCACGCCCATGACGTTGGCCATGCGGTCGGCGATCTCGGCGACCTCCAGATCGGAGGCTCCGGGCTTGCGCACGATGATCACACCGGCGCCGCGCTGGGACAGGCGGACGTCGCCCAGGTCACGCACGGAGTTCCGGATGTTGTTGTGCAGACGGCGCTCGAACAGCTTGCGGTTGGAGCCCTTGAGAACGATCTCGCCGAGCTTCATGAGCACGCAGAGCTCGCCGAGCCCGGCCTCGGCTCCGACCTCGGTTACGGGGAGCGGCGCGGACTCCAGCGACGCGGACATGGTGCTACCTCCGGAGGATGTTGCCTGGGGTTTCCTGATGGAACGATGCCTTCCAGTATCGAACAATCCCCGGACCGCTCCGTCCATTCCCGTTTTCGGGTTCGGCTTGCCCGGTGAGACCCCGGACACGGCCGGGACGGAGGCGGGTCGGCTCGGAGGCGGGTCGGCTTGGAGGCGGCGATCGGGGACGGCGCGGCGAAAGCAGCGCGGCCCCTCCCCGGGGCGGGGAGGGGCCGCGACCGCGGGTCCGGGACTAGCCGAAGAAGACCTCGGCCTCTTCGTAGCGCTCCGCGGGGACGGTCTTGAGGGTGTCGGTGGCCTCGGCCAGGTCCACGCGCACGATGTCGGTGCCCTGGAGGCCGACCATCTTGCCGAAGGACTTGTCGTGGACGGCGTCGATGGCGTTCACGCCCAGGCGGGTGGCGAGCACCCGGTCGAAGGCGGTGGGGGTGCCGCCGCGCTGGACGTGGCCCAGCACCACCGAGCGGGCCTCCTTGCCGGTGCGCTTCTCGATCTCCTCGGCCAGGGTCTGGCCGATACCGCCCAGGCGCACGTGGCCGAAGGAGTCCTTCTCACCGGTGGCCAGCTCCAGCTGCCCCTCCTTGGCGTGGGCGCCCTCGGCGACCACGATGATGGGCGCGTACTGGGTCTCGAAGCGGCTCTCGACGTGGCGGACGACCTCGTCCATGTCGAACGGGCGCTCGGGGATCAGGATGACGTTGGCGCCGGCGGCCATGCCCGAGTGCAGGGCGATCCACCCGGCGTGGCGGCCCATGACCTCCACGACGAGGGCGCGGTGGTGCGACTCCGCCGTCGTGTGCAGGCGGTCGATCGCCTCCATGGCGATGTTGACCGCGGTGTCGAAGCCGAACGTGTAGTCCGTGGCGTTGAGGTCGTTGTCGATGGTCTTGGGCACGCCCACCACGTTGACGCCGCGGTCGTGCAGCTGGCGGGCCACGCCGAGGGTGTCCTCGCCGCCGATGGCGACCAGGGCGTCCACGCCCAGCCCGGCCATGTTGTCCTTGACCCGCTCGACACCGCCCTCGATCTTCATCAGGTTGGTGCGGGAGGAGCCCAGGATCGTGCCGCCGCGCGGGAGGATGCCGCGCACCGCGCTGACGTCCAGCGGCATGGTGTCGCCCTCCAGGGGGCCGCGCCAGCCGTCCCGGAAACCGATGAACTCGTACCCGTAGTCCTTGATGCCCTTGCGGACCACGGCGCGGATGACCGCGTTCAGACCAGGGCAGTCTCCACCGCCGGTCAGCACCCCGACTCGCATACGAATTCTCCTCGACGTTGTGGTTGTTCACGGCGCAAGGCGCCATATGGTCTAGACCATAGTGGGCAGGGGGAGCCCAGGCCAACCCCTGCGGAAAGAACCTTGCCGAAACTCCGGACTTTCTGACAGCCGGCTTTCCGTAATACCCCGGGGCCCGGCACCGGGGCCGTCGTGTCGCGGACGCGGCCGACAGGGCCGGAGGGGACGCTCCGCAGGGATCATTCGTCCAGGCCCTGGTCGATGGCGTAGCGCACCAGTTCCACGCGGTTGTGCAGGTGCAGTTTGGTCAGGGTGTTCTGGACGTGGTTCTGGACCGTGCGGTGGGAGATGGTGAGGCGGCGCGCGATCTGCTTGTACGCGAGCCCTTTGGCGACCAGCCGCAGCACCTCGGTCTCACGGGGGGTCAGCACGGGGGCCGTGTCGGCCTCGGCGGGGGACCGGTCGCCCCCGGCCGACAGCCGCCGGTACTCGCCGAGCACCAGACCGGCCAGCCCGGGGGTGTAGACCGCCTCGCCGGCGTGGACCCGCCGGACGGCGTCCAGGAGCTCCTCCCGCCCGGCCGACTTCACGAGGTAGCCGGTGGCCCCGGCCTTCACCGCGGCCAGCACGTCGTCGCTCTCCCCGCTGGCCGACAGCACCAGGACCCGGGGCGGTTCGGGCAGCGCCACCAGGGCCGCGGTCAGCTCCACCCCGCCGGTGTCGGGCAGGTGCAGGTCCACCACGGCCAGGGTGGGCCGGGCGGCGGGAGCGATCCGCAGCGCCTTGGCGCCGTCGCCCGCGGTCCCCACCACCTGCAGGCCCGCCTCCTCCAGGTCGCGCGCCACCGCGTCCCGCCACATGGGATGGTCGTCCACCACCAGGACCCGGATGCCGTCGCCGTTCGTCTCGCCGCTCATGCCGCTGACCATAGCGCGCGGCTCCCCTCCCGCACAGGGGAAGGGAGCCGCAGCTGCCCGGTCGGCCTCGGGCGACCAGCCGCCGGGTCAGTCGTTGCCCCGGCCGTTCCCGTTGCCCCGGCCGTTCCCGTTGTCGTCGTCATCGTCGTCGATGTCGCCCAGATCGATCCCGGCGGGTGTGGCGGTGAGCTTGATCTTGGTGCCCTCCGGCGCGGTACCGGTGTGTGACTGGTGGGAGATGGTCCGGCCGCCCAGGATCCGGTCCACCTCGACCTCGAACCCGGCGTCCTCCAGGGCCTTGCGGGCGTCCTTGATGTAGTCGCCGACCACGTCCGGGATCTCGATCTCGGGCGGGCCGCTGGAGACGGTCAGGGTGACCTCGGCACCGGGGCCGACGTTGGTGCCGGTGTCGGGGCTCTGGCTGATCACCGTGCCCTCCGCGATGCTCTCGCTCTCCTCCTCGACGACCTTGGCCACGAGCCCCAGGTCGTCGAGGGCCTGCTCGGCGTCCTCCAGCTCCTCGCCGGCCAGGCTGGGCACGGGGATGCCGCTGCTGATGGTGAGCGTCACCGTCCCCTCCCGGTCGGCCTGCTCACCCGCCCCGGGGACGGTGGCCAGGACCTCGCCCGGGTCGTTGTCCGGGGAGTCCTGCTTCTCCTGGACGATGCTGTCCTCGTCGAAGCCGAGGTCCTCCAGGTCCTTGAGGGCGTTGGCCTCGTCCGCGCCGACCAGGTCGGGCATGGACACCTCCTGCGGACCCTTGGACAGCAGCACCGTCACCTGGTCGCCGGGGGAGAGGCGCTCGCCGACGTCGGGGTCGGTGCCGCCGACCTCGCCGACGGCCACGTCGTCGCTGTAGACGGTGTCCTCGGACAGTTCGAAGACGAGCCCGGCGCCGCGGATCTGCTCACTGGCGGCCTCGGGGCCCAGCCCCACCACGTCCGGGACGGGCTCGAACCGGCCGATGAGGAACCACCAGCCCACCACGCCCACGACCAGGGCCATGACGGCCGCGCCGACCACCAGGAGGCGGTTGCGTGAGAACCACGAGCCGCCCCCCGCGGGGTAATCGTCGTCGTAGTCGTCGTAGTCGCCGCGCCCCAGGTCGGCGCCGTTCATGTCGACGACCATGGTGGCGTTCTCGGTGCCGGGGCCGGCGCCCCCGGCGATCAGCTGGGGTGCGGTCATGGTGGCCGCGGAGTTGGCCTGCGGCGCCACGGGGGCCAGCGGGGCGGACGAGCCCGTGACGGTGTCCGGCAGGGTCCGCAGCACATCCAGGACCTTGGCCAGGTACTGGCCGGCGTTGCTCGGCCGGTACCGGGGGTCGCGCTCGGTGGCCTTGGTGACCAGCGCGTCCACCTCGGGCGGCAGGTTGGGCAGGAAGTGCGAGGGCCGCGGGACGTCCTCGTTCACGTGCTGGTAGGCGATCGCGATCGGCGTCTCGCCCGTGTGCGGCTGGCCGCCGGTGAGCAGCTCGTAGAGCATGATGCCCGCGGCGTAGACGTCGCTGCGCGCGTCGGCCACGCCCCTCTCGATCTGCTCGGGGGCCAGGTAGGCGGCGGTGCCCATGAGCGTGCCGGTGCGGGTCAGGCCCTGGTTGGACTGCTCCACGGCGCGGGCCAGACCGAAGTCGGCCACCTTGACCCGGCCGTCCTTGCTGATGAGGACGTTCTCGGGCTTGACGTCGCGGTGGACCATGCCGGCCTGGTGGGCGGCGCCCAGCGCGGCCAGTACCGAGGCCATGAAGTTCAGGGCCTGTTTCGGGGCCAGCCGACCGTGGTCCTTGAGCAGGTCGCGCAGGGTCTGGCCGGGGACGTACTCCATGGCCAGGAAGACGTGTCCCTGGTCCTCGCCCTGGTCGAAGACCTGCACGACGTTGGGGTGGGAGAGCTTGGCGACCGAGTGGGCCTCGTTGATGAAGCGCTGGACGAAGGTGGGGTCCTGGGCCAGGGAGGGGTGCATGACCTTCAGGGCCAGCCGCCGGTCCAGCCTCAGGTCGTGGGCGACGTAGACCGTCGCCATGCCGCCACCGGCGATCCTTGACTCGACGAAGTAGCGACGGTCCAGCGTCGCGCCTACTAGCGGGTCTGAAGTCGTCATGTCCACGGCGGAGTAGTGTCCTTGCTGCGGGGAGCGCGGGCGTTCGCGGCCGGTGGCGCGTACCCGACACCTGGTGTCGAACCGACACGATAGCGGAAACCGGTGTCAGGTCTGCCCCGCGGTTCACGGTCGCGGCGCCCCTGTGTCCAACGGCGTGGAAGCCGACATGCGAGTCGGTGCGGGACGTTCGCGCCTGGGCGGTCTGTCGGTGCGGTGCCGTCCGGCGGCACGCACACCCCACCCACGGTAAGGGACGGGACCAAACCCGGCCGTGGCGCTTTTCCCGCTCGGTGCCCGCCACGGCCCCCCACCTCCGCGAACTCCCGCGCCCGCTCCGGGTCAGACCACGTCGGGGCTGGAGGCCCGGGCGTGTCGGCGGATCGGGATGCGGCCGGCCAACCGGGCTCCGCGCCCGGCCCGGACGGCGTCGCGCATCGCCGCGGCCATGCGCACCGGCTCCTGGGCGCGGGTCACGGCCGTGGCCAACAACACCGCGTCGCACCCCAGTTCCATCGCCAGGGCGGCGTCACTGGCGGTGCCGATCCCCGCGTCCACGATCACCGGGACACCGGCCTGTTCGACGATCAGTTCCAGGTTGTGCGGGTTGCGGATGCCCAGCCCGGAGCCGATCGGCGCGGCCAGCGGCATGACGGCGGCGCAGCCCAGCTGCTCCAGGCGGCGCGCCAGTACGGGGTCGTCGTTGGTGTAGGGCAGGACGGTGAACCCGTCGTCGACCAGGGCCTCGGCGGCGTCCAGCAGCTCCACGGGGTCGGGCAGGAGGGTGTGCTCGTCGGCGACCACCTCCAGCTTCACCCAGTCGGTGCCCAGGGCCTCGCGGCCGAGCCGGGCGGTGCGCACGGCGTCGGTCGCGGTGAAGCAGCCGGCGGTGTTGGGCAGCGGACGGATCCGGTTGCGCTCCAGGACGTCCCACACCGACCCCTGGGTGCCCGGGGTGATCCGGCGCATGGCCACGGTGGTGAGTTCGGTCTCCGAGGCCAGGAGGGCCTCCTCCAGGACCTCCAGGGAGGGCGCTCCGCCGGTCCCGGTGATCAGGCGCGAGCCGAAGGAGACACCGGCGATGACGAGCGGGTCGTCGAGGACGGGGGCCGGGGTCGTCTCGGTCACGGTGTTCCGGGATGTCACGGTGTTCTGGGACATGGTTCAGCCTCCCTGTACTGCGGTGAGTACGTCCACGCGGTCGCCCGCGGCCAGCGCGGTGTGCGCCCACGCGGTGCGGCGCACCACCTCGTCGTTGACCGCGACCGCGATCCCACCGCGGATCTCGCCGTCCCCGGCGGAGGTCAGGTCGCGCACGACCGCCTCCACCGTGGTCGCCGAGGACTCCTGCGCCTGGCCGTTGATGATCAGTTCCACTGCCTCTCCCACTTCTCCGGCTCCTTCCACGTCTACTCCCACGCCCGCCTGTCGGCCGCGAACCGGCGCGCGTACGCGGGCAGCGCTCCGGTGGTGAGGGCCTCGGCCATGACCTCTCCGGTCACCGGTGCCAGCAGCACCCCGTGCCGGAAGTGCCCGGCGGCCAGGTGCAGGCCGGGGACCCGGGTGGGCCCCAGCAGGGGTTCGTTGTCGGGCGAGCCCGGACGCAGTCCCACGCAGGTCTCGGTGACCTCCAGCTCGCTCACCCCCGGTACGAGTTCGCGCGCGTCCCGCAGGACCTGCCAGAGCCCGCCCACGGTGAGGGAGGTGTCGTGGCCCAGTTCCTCCTGGGTCGCGCCCACGATCACCTCGCCGTCGGCCCGGGGCACGAGGTAGACGGGGAACCCGCGGACCAGGCCGCGCACGGTGCGGTTGACCAGCGGCGGTTCACCGTCGGGTACCCGGGCGCGCAGCAGCTGCCCCTTGACCGGGCGCAGCGGGGGCACCACCGGCTCGGGCACCTCGACGGCGTCGCCCCAGCAGCCCGCGGACAGCACCACCTGGTGGGCCGACAGCACGGAACCGTCGGCCAGCCGCACACCCAGGCGGGCGCCGTCCGGGCCGGGGGAGGTGACCTCCTCCGCGTAGCCGCGGACCTCGCGCACCCCGGCCCGCTCCCCGGCGCGTGCCAGCGCCAGGAGCAGGCGGCGCGGGTCCACGGAGTGGTCCTCGGGGGCGAGCACGCCGCCGCGCACGCCGGGCGCGAGTGTGGGTTCGAGGCGTCGGCACCCACGGCTGGTCAGCCGTTCAGTGGCGATGCCCAGGCGTTCCTGGAGGGCGTGCAGGTCGGTGAGGACCGCCAGGTCGTCGCGGTCGAAGGCGACCAGGAGCGTCCCGGTGCGCCGGTGGCCGACGTCGACACCCGAGACCTCCTGCAGTTCGGTGACGAAGTCGTCGTACAGGCGCGCCGAGCGCACGCCGAACTCCATCAGCTCCTCCTCACCGAACACCGCCTCGGTGGCGGGGGTGAGCATGCCCGCGGCGACGGTGGAGGACGCGCGGGCTGCGGAGGGCTCGGTGACGGGGTCGGGTTCGACCAGGGTGACGGCGAGGCCGCGCTGGGCGGCCCGCCAGGCGGTGACCCGCCCGATGACCCCGCCGCCGATCACGACGACGGTATTGGTAGGACGAATCTTCTCGTGAGGGGGAACGTCGAAGGTGCGCACGGCGCCGTGTTCCACTCCCTTCGCCGGCATGATCCGGATCAGGTTCGTGCGGTCGGAGGCGGTGAGCCTCCCTCTCAGCCGGGTCCACCCGGCTCCCGCGGGACGTGTCTGTTCGGTTCCCCATCCTAGGACAGCGTGTCCAGGGGCGGAGTGGCGGGGATCTCCGGGGCGGAGGAGCCCCCACGCCGCCGGATGGTCTCCGGGGCACGGCCGGGTGTGGCAGATTGGTGAGGTGACACAAAGCGATCGTGAACTCGACGAACTCGTCGGCGAATGGCTGACCCTGCGTGAGGCGGCCGTGCCGCTGGGCGTGAGCCCCAACCGGATCAAGACCCTCATCCGCGAGAACCGCCTGATGGGCGTGGTCCGGGGCGGAGAGCTCTGCATCCCCGCCGCCTTCCTGGACGGCCCGGACCTGGTCAAGGGCCTCTCGGGCACCATCGTGCTGCTCGCCGACGCCGGTTTCTCCACCGAGGAGGCCCTGCGTTGGCTGTTCACCCCGGACGACACCCTGCCGGGCACGCCGATCCAGGCCATGCACGAGAACCGGGGCACCGAGGTGCGCCGCCGGGCCCAGAGCATGGCCTTCTAGGGGCCCGCCCGGCCCGGACCGCTCCGCCGAGCACGCACTAGGGTGGGGCGGGTGAGGACCAGCCACGGAACCAGCCTGCGCAAGCGCCTGGACGCATCCCTTCTGTACCTGTGCACCGACGCCCGGACCGGGCGCGGTGATCTCGCGGAGTTCGCGGACGCCGCCCTGGCCGGAGGGGTGGACGTCATCCAGCTCCGGGACAAGGGCCTGGAGGCGCGCCAGGAGCTGGCCGCCCTCGAGGTCCTCCGGGAGGCCTGTGAGCGCCACGGAGCCCTGCTCGCGGTCAACGACCGCGCGGACATCGCCCGTGCGGTGCGCGCCGACGTCCTGCACCTGGGCCAGTGCGACCTGCCGGTGCCCATGGCCCGCGACATCATCGGCGCCGACCCGGTCATCGGCCGGTCCAACAACGATCCCGAGGCGGCCGCGCTCTCCGCGGAGGAGCCCGGGACCGACTACTTCTGCGTGGGCCCGACCTGGGCGACCCCGACCAAGCCGGGCCGTCCGGCGGCCGGGCTCGGGCTGGTGGAGCGGACCGCGGCGCTGGGCACCGACCGGCCGTGGTTCGCGATCGGCGGTATCGACCTCGACAACGTGGACCGGGTGCTGAGCGCCGGAGCCACCAGGGTGGTCGTGGTGCGCGCGATCACCGAGGCGGAGGACCCGCGTGCCGCGTCCGCCGCGTTCAAGGCGAAGCTGACCGCCCGCCCGGCCACCGCCTGAGGCCTCCGGCGGAACGCCGGAACGGCCCCGGAACCCCCTGAGGGTCCCGGGGCCGTTCCGTGTGTGCCGCCGCCCCTGCGGGAGGCCGCCCTCGGGGCGACGGCACGTTCCGGGCCCCGGTCGGTCCGGGGCGGCTCAGAGCCGTTCGACGACCATGGCGTTGGCCAGCCCGCCCGCCTCGCACATCACCTGGAGCCCGAAGCGGCCGCCGTGTTCGTGCAGGCCGTGGGTGAGGGTGGTGGCCAGGCGGGCGCCGCTGGCACCGAGCGGGTGGCCGATCGCGATGGCCCCGCCGTTGGCGTTCACCCGCGACAGGTCCGCGCCCAGCTCGTCGGCCCAAGCCAGCACCACGGGGGAGAAGGCCTCGTTGACCTCGAACAGGTCGATGTCGGACACGGCCAGGCCCGCGCGGGCCAGGAGCTTCTCGGTGGCGGGGATGATCGCGGTGAGCATGTACAGCGGGTCGTCGGCGGCCACCGCGAAGGAGTGGAACCGGGCGAGCGGGGTCAGCCCCAGCTCCTCGGCCCGGGTCCGGCTCATCACCAGCACGGCCGCGCTGCCGTCGCTGAGAGGGCTGGCGTTGGCCGCGGTCACCCGCCAGTCGATCTCGGGGAAGCGGCGCCCCGTCGCCTCGTCGAAGTAGGCGGGGCGAAGCCGGGCCAGGGTCTCCAGGTCACCGCCCTCGCGGACGCCCTCGTCCCGGTCGAGCCCGTTGAGCGGCGCGAGCTGGGTGTCGAAGGCTCCCCGTGCGGTGGCCTCCGCGGCCCTGGCGTGGCTGGTCAGCGCGAACTCGTCCAGACGGGTGCGGGACAGGTCCCACTTGGCGGCGATGAGTTCCGCCGAGATCCCCTGGCCGACCCACCCCTCCGGGTAGCGGGCGCGGAACCCCTCGCCCAGGGGGTCGTCGGAGCCGACCAGGTTGGCCCCCATCGGCACCCGGCCCATGGACTCCACCCCGGCGGCCACGACCACGTCGTAGGCGCCCGACATCACGCCCTGTGCGGCGAAGTGCAGCGACTGCTGGCTGCTTCCGCACTGGCGGTCCACGCTCACCCCCGGCACGGACTCGGGGTACCCGGCGGCGAGCAGGGCCCTTCGGGTGATGTTGAAGGCCTGTTCGCCGACCTGGGTGACCACCCCGCCGATGACGTCGTCGATCACGGCCGGGTCGATCCCGGTGCGGTCCACGAGCGCGCGCAGACTGTGCGCGAGCAGGTCCACGGAGTTGACGTCGTGCAGTGCCCCGTCCGGCTTGCCCCGGCCCACGGGTGTGCGGACCGCGTCCACGATGACGGCTTCGATCATGACTGCCCCTCCCTGGGGTGCTGGCGTGTGCTGACTATATATCTCCATAGTCAGCTTGACCAGAGCGGGGTTCGGTCCGAGAGGGGAGGGGCGGGCCCGGTGCTGCTCAGCGACGTCCGGCCCGGTGGAACAGCCACTGGGGCCGCCCGGGCCTGAGCGCCCGGGCGGCGAGAGCACGCTTCGTCAGGGCACCAGGAGCACCTTGCCGAGCACCCGGCGCCCCTCGAGGGCGGCGTGCGCCTCGGCGGCCCGCTCCAGCGGCAGCGTCAGCCCCACGTGCGGCCGCACCCGCCCGGCCCTGCCCTCCTCCATGGCCAGCCGGGCCAGGTCCCATCGGCTCGTTCCGTCCGCGCCTTCCAGGTCGAACAGCCCCAGGGAAGTGATCCCGCGGCGCTCGGCCTCCGCCTCGTCGGCTTCGGCGAATTCCCCGCTGGAGGTCCCGTAGCTGATGAACCGGCCGCCGTCGGCGGTGGCGGCGAAGGCGGCCGTGCCCAGTGCTCCGCCGGCGCCGTCGATCACCACGTCCGCCCCGCGGCCGGTGATCCCGACGACCCGCTCCACCCAGCCGGGTTCGGAGTAGTCGACCGTCTCCTCCGCGCCCAGCTTCCGGGCCAGGGCCAGCTTCTCCGGGCCCCTGGCCGCGCCGATCACCCGCGCCCCCGCGAGGCGGGCGAGCTGCACGACCAGGCTGCCCGCGCCCCCGGTGGCGGCCAGCACCAGGACCCAGGAGTCCGGGGTGAACCGTGCAGCCCGTTCGAGCATGAGGGCGGTGGACCCGTCGGTCATCAGGGCGAGGGCTTCGTGGGCGTCCACCCCTTCGGGCACCCTGAGGAGCGAGTCCTCGTGGACCACCGCCCGTTCCGCGTAGCCGTCGACCGGCAGGTTGCCCTTGCCGTCGCCGCCCTCGGGCCTGCCCGTCTCCCCGACGACCTCCAGGCCCATCCAGGCCGGGTCCGCTCCCGGGCCCACTCCGACGACCCTGCCCGACACGCCCCCGCCGGGCACGTACGGAGGGGCGACCGGGAAGTGGTCCGTGGCCCAGCCGGAACGGACGAGGGTGTCCAGGTACATGACGTTGGCGCCGGTCACCTCCAACAGAACCTCTCCGGGGCCGGGTTCCGGGTCGGGCAGCTCCCGGGCCACCAGTACCTCGGGTCCGCCGAACTCGTCCACTCGTACCGCGCGCATCTTCACCACACTCCGTTTCGGGGGCCGTTCCCCCAGAACCCAGAGTGCTTCCTCAACTAATGTTCAGGTCAAGGGGCGGGGCCGAAAAAGACAGAACCGCCGCGCGCGGGCACGGCGGTGGCGAAGGCAAGGGACGCGGTCAGACCGCGACGTGGGAGAGCGCGCTCGGATGGCGGCGCAGGAAACCCTCTATGGACTGTGCCGGATGCCCGGTCAGCTTCGGGACGGTGGGCGCGACCGTGTCCATCTCCCCGGCCGCGATCGCCGCGTACGAGGAGGCCCAGCCCTCGATCTCCCACTCTGCGGCCCCGGTGCCACGGCGCGACTCCAGCGCTTCCTCCCAGGTCTCGGGCACGTACCGGATGCTCCGGCCGGTCAGCCGGCCCAGCTTCTCCACGGTGGCGCCCACCGACAGGGCCTCGGGCCCGGTCACGTCGTAGGTCGTCTCCTCGGAGGCGGCGACCACCACGGGGTCGGTCAGCACGGCCGTGGCCACGTCCGCCACGTCGTCCCGTGAGACCCACGCGACCCTGCCGTCCCCGGCCGGCCCGCGCACCACGCCCTCGCCGTCCACCCAGTGGGGCAGCAGGTCCAGGTACAGGCTGGGTCTCAGGAACGTGTGCGAGACCCCCGTCGACCGGATGTGCGCCTCCGTGAAGAAGTGCGTACGGGCGAACGTGAACGTGGAGGCCGGGCCCGCGCCGAGGAACGACAGGTACACGATCCTGGACACCCCTGCCCGGACCGCACCGTCCACCGCGCTCAGGTGGGTCTCCACCCGGTCCTCGGACTCGGTCGCCGAGACCAGGAAGAGCGTGTCCACGCCGCGGCAGGCCCGCTCGAAGGCGTCGGTGTCCTCGTAGACCGCCATCGCCGCGCTGCTCTCCGGGTACTCCGGCGCCCGGTTGATGTCACGCACGATGAGGCGCTGCGCCAACCCGAGTCTCGCGATCCGGGCGGCCACACGCCCGCCCAGCGCACCGGTGGCCCCGGTCACCCCTATGGTGTGGTTTGTCATGTGATCGTCGCCCATGAAAACCCATCCTGGGGTACGAGTGGCCGTGGAGCGCTCATCGGCACGCCCCTTTTTGCGCCTGCCGGTCAGGGGGTGGTGCGCTCTTGGGACTCACCCTCCGGAGCCTTCCCGGGAGGGGGACCGGCCGCCCCGGCCGTGCGCCGGTAGGACAGCCTGCGCAGCAGGACCTCCGCCGGCCCGCGCCGGTCCGCGCGCTCCATCGCGTAGGCGGCGGCCACCGTCACCAGCCACACCCCGACCGCGTACAGGAACATCGTCCACGAGGACATGTGCGCGGCCAGCCCCAGACCCCAGGCGGCCAGGACCGGCGCGCACAGCACCGACTGGGCCAGGTAGGCGCTCAGGGAACGCTTCCCGGTGGCGCTCAGAGCGGTCACCACGACCCCCGGGGTCCGACCCCGCTCCTGGAGGCGGTGGGCGATCAGTGCGATCAGCGCGACGTACCCGATCCCGCAGAACAGGCCGGTCAGCATGTGCGGCATGGTCAGCATCTGCCCCTGGGTCGCGGACAGGTCCCACACCCCGATCTGGGCCAGAGCCATCGGCAGGCCGCCGAGCCAGCCGACCGAGATGCCCGTGACCGCCACCACGCGCAGCAGGTTCAGGTGCCGCCCGGGCTCCTCCAGGAAACGGCGGCGCGCGGCCCAGAAGCCGAGCAGGATCGCGGTGGGCACGGCCAGGCCCAGCAGCCCCTGGCCGACGGTGACGAGCGGCCAGGTCGCCACCCGCAGCAGCGCCGCGGAGACCAGGGACGGGTCGCCGATGTTGGCGGCGGTGGCGCTCATGTCGAAACCGCTCGTACCGGCGTCGGCCTCGCCCACGAACGGCAGGGCCAGCAGGCTGAACACGGCCAGCAGCGCCATGAGGCCGGTCAGCACACCGCCCCACACGAGCAGCGTCACGTCCCTGCGCCGGAAGAACAGCCATCCCAGGAGCAGCCCGGCCAGACCGTAGGCGCCGAGCACGTCACCCATCCACAGCAGCAGGGCGTGGAAGAAGCCGAAGGCGATCAGCCACAGGTTGCGGCGGCGCAGCAGCGCATTGACGCTCCGGGCGTCGACGCCGGCCGCCTCCTGGCGCCTGGCCAGCTGCACCATGCCGTAGCCGAACAGGAAGGCGAACATCGGATAGCTGCGCATGTCCACGGCCGCGACGGTGAAGAACTGCGCGGCGCTGTCCAGGGCGCCCCCGGGGTCGGGGTGCATGGTGGCCCCGCTGCTCGGCGCCGCCCACAGGTACCAGACCGAGTTGGCCAGGGCGATGAACAGCAGCATGAAGCCGCGCGCGAGGTCGGGGGCGAGTGCCCGATCGGCCGGGCCGGTCGGTCCGAGCACGGCGGTGTGTCTGGACATGGGAGGGCTCCGATCGAGATCTATCGTGAATGTCGATTCAACTCGGAGCGGGGTGAAGGGCGCAACCCGGAAAGGGCATGGGAAAACCCCCGAAGCAGCCAGGGAAAGCCCCTAGGGGCCTGGAACTTCGGGGGTCTCGGCTCAGCGACGGGAGCTCAGCGGCGGACCGGCCCGGTGGAAGGGGTCAGTGCGAGCGCCGCGTCGCGGCCACGACCAGATCACCGAGCGGGCCGCGGGCGGACTCGTCCAGCTCCGGGCTGTCCAGGGCGGCGACCGCCTGCTCCGCGTACTCGGAGACCATCGTCTCGCACGCGGCCAGGGCACCGGAGGACTCGATCAGGGCGCACATCCACTCCACCGAGTCCACCTCGAGGTCGGGCGCGCCCAGCAGGGACCGGAAGCGCTCGGCGTCGGCCTCGCCGGAGCGGGCGAGCGTCTCGGCCACGACCAGGGTGCGCTTGCCCTCGCGCAGGTCGTCGCCGGCGGGCTTGCCCGTGGTGGACGGGTCGCCGAACACGCCGAGCACGTCGTCGCGCAGCTGGAAGGCGATCCCCAGAGGGATGCCGTAGTCGGTGTAGACACCGGCCAGTTCCTCGTGGCGCCCGGCGAGGGCGGCGCCCAGGTGCAGTGGGCGCTCCACCGTGTACTTCGCCGCCTTGTAACGCATCACCCGCAGGGCCGCCTCGCGGGTGGCCGTGCCCCGGACCTGCTCCAGGGTGTCCAGGTACTGCCCGGCCATCACCTCGGTGCGCATCGCGTCGAAGGGGGCCCGGCCGTCCCGGAGCGTGTTCGGGGAGAAGCCGCTCGCCTGGTACATCTCGTCGGACCAGGCCAGGCACAGGTCGCCGATGAGGATCGCGGCACCCTCGCCGAACCCCTCGCTGTCACCGCTCCAGCCCTGGTCCGCGTGGAGCTTGGCCATGCGCTTGTGCGTGGCGGGGCGTCCGCGCCGGGTGTCGCTGTTGTCGATCACGTCGTCGTGGACCAGCGCGCACGCCTGGAGGAACTCCAGGGAGGCCGCGGCCCGGATCATCCGCTCGTCGCCGACGGCGCCGCCCGCCCCGCGCCATCCCCAGTACGCGAAGGTGGGGCGCAGGCGTTTGCCCCCGGAGACCATCACCTCCAGGGAGTCCATCGCCGGGGCCAGTTCCTCACCGATATCCAGCAGCAGCTCGCGGTGCGAGGCGCAGAAGGAGGTGAGTTCGCGGTCCACCTCGGAACGGATGACGGACGTGGCGGAGGAAGAAGAGGAAGCGGCCATACCCTGCACATTATCGGCTGCCCGCAGGGCGGCGTCCCCGTTCCGGGAGAGTGGTCCCGAGGGATTGAGGAGGGTCCCGTGAGACCACCCCTGTTCATCGTGAGAGACGGATGTCGCGAATAACGCGTTCTTCGTCTCGCATTCTGGAAAACGGAAGGTCACACTGTCATCGGTCTCACAAGGTGGGATGCGGTGTCCGGGTGGGAGGAGGATCTCGCCTAAGGTTGAAGGCATGCTGGCTGCACCGACCCGCCCTGCGGCGCCCCGAACCCCGGCCTCCAAGCCGCGTCATATCCGTGACCTGCTCGACTCGGGCGAGCCGATGTTCTCCTTCGAGTTCTTCCCGCCCCGGACGCCCGCGGCCAACGAACGCCTGTGGCGTGCGATCCGCGAGATCGAGGCCCTGGGCCCGTCCTTCGTCTCCGTGACCTACGGCGCGGGCGGCAGCACCCGGGGCATGACGGTGGAGACCACCGAGCGCATCGCCGCCGACACCACCCTGCTGCCCGTGGCCCACATGACGCTGGTGGACCACTCCGTCGCCGAGCTCCGCCACCTCATCGGCCGCCTGGCCGACGCGGGGGTGTCCAACATGCTGGCGGTGCGGGGGGACCCGCCCGGCGACCCCGACGGCGAGTGGGTCTCCCATCCCGAAGGGCTCACCTACGCCGAGGAGCTGGTCCGGCTCCTCAAGGAGAGCGGCGACTTCTGTGTGGGGGTGGCGGCCTTTCCCTACAAGCACCCCCGGTCCGCCGACGTGGAGACCGACACCGACTACTTCGTGCGCAAGTGCGAGGCGGGCGCGGACTACGCCATCACCCAGATGTTCTTCGACCCCGAGGACTACCTGCGTCTGCGCGACCGGGTGGCCGCCCGCGGCTGTGACGTCCCCCTCCTGCCCGAGGTCTTCCCCGTGGTGCGCACGTCCTTCATCCCGCGTTCGGAGCAGCTGTCGGGGGCACCGTTCCCGCGCGCCCTGGCGGAGAAGTTCGAGAGCTTCGGCGACGACACCGAGGCGGTGCGGGCCTTCGGCATCGAGTACGCCCAGCGCATGTGCGAGCGGCTGCTCGCCGAGGGCGCCCCGGGCATCCACTTCATCACCTCGAACCAGTCCACGGCCACCAGGCAGATCTATCGCGAGATCGCCGGTCCCCGGGTCCGACGAGCGGAAGCCGAGCGGCCATGATCGAGAAGGGCTGGTCGGGGGTGCCGGGGAACGAGAAGGACTCCAGCACCTCGACGAACCCGCACGAGCGGTAGAGGTGGCGCGCCGCGGAGGGCCCCGTACGCGTGGACAGCACCGCGGTGCGCTCCGGCCGCCCCGAGCACAGGGCGTGCAGGAGGGAGCGGCCGATGCCGCGGTTCTGCGCGTCCGGGTGCACGTGGACCTCGGCGATCTCCAGGGGATCGGTGAGGTAGCGGCGCACGTGCCGTGAACGGCCCCGGTCGCGCAGCCCCTCGGTGACGACGTCGTGCCACCACTGCCCCGCGCGGCCGTGGAAAGCGTAGGCGAAACCGACGGGCTGTTCGTCGTTCAACGCCACCACGGACCTGAACCCGGGGTAGGCGGCGTGGCTGCCCATCACCGCGGCCCGCCCGGGGAGCTGCGCGGGCGGCGGACGCATGGCCGCCGCGTAGACCTCCAGGAGCGCGGGGACGGCGTGTGTGAACGCTGGGGGGGCGAGTTCGCGTAACTCGGTGTCGGCTGCCACGTTCCCAGCCTAGGGCTTGGCGGCCCTCGGCGCCGGTCTTCCTGTGCGCCGGACCGAAGGGGCCGGGGTGCGCGCCGCCCCGGCCCTCGTGTGTCTCCTTGACGTCTCCCGGCCGGGGAGTGTTAACTGGTGCGAGTCGAACATCAGTTCGACGAGATCCGCCGGTTCGGCCGGCGGACAGCGGCGCGGCCGGGTCGGGGAGGGGAAGCCCCTGCCCGGCCGCGCTCTTGACGGCACGTACGAAAGCTCTTCGGTCCGGACGAGGGCTCTTCCGCGCACACGAAAGCCGAGCACCCCGAGGGAGGGGAGCCCGGCTTCTGTGTGCGGGGCCGCGTGTGCGGCAGCGGTCCTGCTTCTTAGAAGGCGTCGACGGCGCGACGGGCCTCCGGGTCGAGGACGCCCCAGTTGATGAGCTCCTCGGTCAGGTCCCCGGGGGACTTGTCGTAGATGACCGCGAGTGAGCGCAGGTCCTCCTGGCGGATGGACAGCACTCGCCCGTTGTAGTCGCCCCGCTGACTCTGGATGGTGGCGACGTAGCGGGAGAGCGGCCCGGCCTTCTCCTGCGGGAGCTGCTGCATGCGCTCCAGGTCGATGACCAGCTTGGGTGTCGGGCCCAGCGGGGTGGGTGCGGCGCCGCCGGGCAGCAGCTCCGACATGGGCACCCCGTAGAAGTCGGCCAGCTCGGCCAGCTTCTGCACGGTGACGGCGCGGTCGCCGCGCTCGTAGGAGCCCACCACGACGGCCTTCCAGCGTCCGTGGGACTTCTCCTCCACCCCGTGCAGGGAAAGGCCCTGCTGGGTGCGGATGGCACGCAGTCGCGCACCGAGGGACTTGGCGTATTCGGATGGCATTTTCTTGTCGCTCCCGGCCGTGACGGTGGCTGGCGGAGTGGGGGAGACGTCCGCTCGTACTCGGCGGGCCGCCTGAGCGGTCCAGCGGATGGTCACGGGGTGCAACCCCACCCGGTAGTGGTTACAGACAGTGACGGTAGAGGGGGGCTGGTGTCCAGGTCAAGCCGTTGGTGTGAAACGCGACTAATCAGTGGCCAAACCGTGCGTAGGTGAGACGCCTCTCATTTGGGGAGCAGTGGGGGCGAGTAGGGCACTCCTGGAGGGCGGAAAGCCCGCTCCTGCAGGGAATTTCGTGTTTCCCCCGAATGGGGTGCGAATCCGTAGTGTCATGAAATCGATACTCTTAGTTGGGCAATCGATGGCATGCAGTGTGATGAGCATCACATTCATGGTCTCACGGCGTGGAACACGCCCGAGGGCTCCTCCGTCCGCGCTGGTAGCGTGGCTTCGATCGACATCCTTTAACGACCTGTTCTGTGAGGCAGGGAAGGGGTCAATACTTTGCGTGCGCAAAAACCGACACAGAGCGATACGGGTCCTGGTGTCCCCGTACCGACACCCGAGGTACCGGAAGCCCCCGAGGTACCCGAAGGCACCAGAGCCGTCCTCGACGGCAACGAGATCAACCGGGCACTGACCCGCATCGCCCACGAGGTGCTCGAACGCACCAAGGGCGGAGAGCACGTCACCCTCCTGGGCATCCCCTCGCGCGGCGTACCGCTCGCGCAGCGCCTGGCCCGGCGCATCGAACGGGTCGAGGACCTCAGCGTCCCCGTCGGCTCCCTCGACATCACGATGTACCGCGACGACCTGCACCTGGCCCCGGCCCGCGCCCTCGGCAGGACCGAGATCCCGACCGGCGGCCTCGACGACCGCGTCGTCGTCCTCGTCGACGACGTCCTCTTCTCCGGCCGGACCGTCCGTGCGGCCCTCGACGCCCTCGGCGACCTCGGCCGCCCCCGCGCGGTCCAGCTCGCCGTCCTCGTCGACCGCGGCCACCGCGAACTCCCCATCCGCGCCGACTACGTGGGCAAGAACCTGCCCACCTCCCTGCGCGAGGGCGTCACCGTCCGCCTGGACGAGACCGACGGCCAGGACGCCGTCCTCCTCGGCCCCTCGAAAGCCCGCCCGTCGCCCTCCACCGCCCTCAACCGCGGCCTGCGGCCCAGTTCCTCGTCACATCCGGGTACCACGGAAACGGAAGGGGACGACGCCTGATGCGCCACCTGCTCTCCACCGGCGACCTCAGCCGCGACGAGGCCACCCTCATCCTGGACACCGCCGCGGAGCTGGCCCAGGTCGGGGACCGCTCCGTCAAGAAGCTCCCCACCCTGCGCGGCCGCACGGTGGTCAACCTCTTCTACGAGGACTCCACCCGCACCCGCACCTCGTTCGAGCTGGCGGCCAAGCGCCTGTCCGCCGACGTCATCAACTTCTCGGCCAAGGGATCCAGCGTCTCCAAGGGCGAGAGCCTCAAGGACACCGCGCTCACCCTCCAGGCCATGGGAGCCGACGCCGTCGTCATCCGGCACAGCGCCTCCGGTGCCGCGCACCGCCTGGCCAACTGGGTGGACGGCTCCGTCCTCAACGCGGGCGACGGCACCCACGAACACCCCACACAGGCCCTGCTCGACGCCTACACCATGCGCGACCGCCTGGGCCGCCTGGAGGGCCTGCGCGTGGCGGTGGTCGGCGACATCCTGCACAGCCGGGTCGCCCGCTCCAACGTGCTGCTGCTGACCACCCTGGGTGCGCACGTGACCCTGGTCGCGCCGCCCACCCTGCTTCCGGTCTCGGTGCACACCTGGTCGTGCGAGGTCTCCTACGACCTCGACGAGGTGCTGCCCAAGTCCGACGTGGTCATGATGCTGCGCGTCCAGGCCGAGCGCATGCGCGACTCCTTCTTCCCCTCCGTGCGTGAGTACAGCCGCAACTACGGGCTCGACGGAGAGCGCCTGGGCAAGATGCCCTCCGAGGCCATCGTCATGCACCCCGGCCCCATGGTCCGCGGCATGGAGATCTCGGCCGAGGTGGCCGACTCCCCCCGCTGCACCGTCACCGAGCAGGTCACCAACGGCGTCAGCCTGCGCATGGCCGTGCTCTACCTGCTGCTCGGCGGCTCCTAGCCGTGCTCGTCCCGGGCCTCCGCTTCGCTTCCGCCCCTGTTCGGGCGCCAGGAAGCAAGGCGGGGACCTTCGGCGCCTCCGGTGCGATGGCTCGTTCCTCGCCATCACACCTCCGGCACCTCCCCGGGTTTCTTGCGCCACCACCCGCCGACGCCCGAACGGGTGCCCGAACGCGCCCCCAGGCGCTCGCCGGCACCGACCGGGCCGCCCACGAATTCTCCACGAACACAAGAAAGCCGACACACCCATGCCCGACACCAACGGACCGCACCTGATCCGCGGCGCCCGCCCGCTCGGCGGCGACCCCGTCGACCTGCTGTTCGTCGACGGCCGGATCGCCGCGATCGGCCCCGACCTGGAGGCCCCCGAGGGCGCCCGGACCGTGGACGCCACCGGCCTGATCGCCCTGCCCGGACTCGTGGACCTCCACACCCACCTGCGCGAGCCCGGACGCGAGGACGCCGAGACCGTCGCCTCGGGCTCCCGCTCCGCAGCCATGGGCGGCTACACCTCCGTGCACGCCATGGCCAACACCGACCCCGTCGCCGACACCGCCGGCGTGGTCGAGCAGGTCTGGCGCCTGGGCCGCGAGGCCGGCTACTGCGACGTGCGCCCCGTCGGCGCCGTCACCGTCGGCCTCGCCGGCGAGCAGCTCTCCGAGATCGGCGCCATGGCCGACTCCGCCGCTCAGGTCCGGGTCTTCTCCGACGACGGCATCTGCGTCTCCGACGCCCTGCTCATGCGCCGGGCCCTGGAGTACGTCAAGGCCTTCGACGGTGTCATCGCCCAGCATGCCCAGGAGCCCCGCCTCACCGAGGGCGCCCAGATGAACGAGGGCTGCGTCTCCGACCGCCTCGGCCTGCCCGGCTGGCCCGCGGTCGCCGAGGAGGCGATCATCGCCCGCGACTGCCTGCTCGCCCAGCACGTCGGCTCGCGCCTGCACGTGTGCCACGTCTCCACCAAGGGTTCGGTGGACATCATCCGCTGGGCCAAGGAGCGCGGCTGCGACGTCACCGCCGAGGTCACCCCCCACCACCTGCTCCTCACCGACGAACTGGTGGAGAGCTACGACCCGATCTACAAGGTCAACCCGCCCCTGCGCACCGCCGAGGACGTCCAGGCGCTGCGCGAGGGCCTGGCCGACGGCACGATCGACATCGTCGCCACCGACCACGCCCCCCACCCCGTGGAGGCCAAGGAGACCGAGTGGTCCACGGCCGCCATGGGAATGGTCGGACTGGAGACCGCGTTGGCGGTCGTGCAGCGGACCATGGTCGACACCGGGCTGCTCACCTGGGCGCAGGTCGCCGACCGCATGTCCACCGCGCCCGCCCGCATCGGCCGGGTCGACGGACACGGCCGTGAACTGGCCGTCGGCGAGCCCGCCAACGTCGTCCTGTACGACCCCGCGGCGCCGGTCGAGATCGACGGCGGGGCCATGGTCACCAAGAGCAGCAACACCCCCTTCCGGGGCATGACCCTGCCCGGCGGGGTCCGCGCCACGTTCCTGCGCGGCGTGCCCACCGTCCTGGAGGGGAAGATCAAGTGAGTCCAGACCGAGCAAGCACAGAGAACGCAGTGAACGCCCAGGCCAGTCCTGGTGCGGCAGAGGGGGGAAACGTGTCCGAGGAGACCGGCGGTCCGGCGATTCTGGTGCTTGAGGACGGGCGTGTGTTCCACGGCCGCTCCTTCGGCGCCACCGGTGAGACCTTCGGAGAGGCCGTCTTCAACACCGGCATGACCGGTTACCAGGAGACCCTCACCGACCCCTCGTACCACCGGCAGATCGTGGTGATGACCGCACCGCACATCGGTAACACCGGGGTCAACGACGACGACCCCGAGTCCGGCCGGATCTGGGTCGCGGGCTACGTCGTCCGCGAGCCCGCGCGCATCCCCTCCAACTGGCGCGCCCAGCGCACCCTCGACGAGGAGCTGCGCCGCCAGAACGTGGTCGGTATCGCCCTGACCGGCACCCGGGCCCTCACCCGCCACCTGCGCGACCGCGGCGCCATGCGCGCGGCGGTCAGCAGTGTCGAGACCGACCCCGAGGCGCTGCTCGCCCGCATCCTGGAGCAGCCCCGCATGGCCGGTTCCGACCTGGCCGCCGAGGTCAGCACCGACACCGCCTACGAGATCCTGCCGCCCCAGGGCGTGGAGACCCGCTTCCACGTCGCCGCGGTCGACCTCGGCATCAAGGCGATGACCCCCCAGCGCCTCGCCGAGCGCGGCTGCAAGGTCACCGTGCTGCCCGCCTCCGCCACCGCCGAGGACATCCTCGCGCTGGACCCGGACGGCGTCTTCTTCAGCAACGGCCCCGGCGACCCCGCCACCGCCGACCACCCGGTGAACGCCATGCGCGGCGTCCTGGACGCGGGCAAGCCGCTCTTCGGCATCTGCTTCGGCAACCAGATCCTGGGCCGCTCCCTGGGCCTGGGCACCTACAAGCTGCCCTTCGGCCACCGGGGCATCAACCAGCCGGTCATCGACACCAGCTCCAAGAAGGTGGCGATCACCAGCCAGAACCACGGCTTCGCCGTCGACGCCCCGCTCGACACCCCCTTCGACACCCCCTACGGCCGGGCCGAGGTCAGCCACATCGGCCTCAACGACCAGGTCGTCGAGGGCCTGCGGTTGCTGGACCGCCCCGCGTTCAGCGTCCAGTTCCACCCGGAGGCCGCTGCAGGCCCCCACGACGCCGCCGAGCTCTTCGACGAGTTCGTCGACCTGATGTCCGCCCAGCCCGCACCGGCTGCCAAGTAGTAAGAGGAACAGAGCATGCCGCGCCGTAGTGACCTTTCATCCGTCCTCGTGATCGGCTCCGGTCCGATCGTGATCGGGCAGGCGGCCGAGTTCGACTACTCGGGCACCCAGGCCTGCCGTGTACTGCGGGCCGAGGGCCTCCGGGTCATCCTGGTCAACTCCAACCCGGCCACGATCATGACCGACCCGGAGATCGCCGACGCCACCTACGTCG
Source organism: Nocardiopsis ganjiahuensis DSM 45031 (assembly GCF_000341085.1). Lineage (GTDB taxonomy): Bacteria > Actinomycetota > Actinomycetes > Streptosporangiales > Streptosporangiaceae > Nocardiopsis > Nocardiopsis ganjiahuensis. The sequence goes on from NZ_ANBA01000029.1 coordinate 51,698, forward strand.
AGCCGATCACCCCCGAGATGATCGAGAAGATCATCGCCAAGGAGCGCCCCGACGCGCTCCTGCCCACCCTGGGCGGCCAGACCGCGCTCAACGCCGCCGTCGACCTTGACGAGGCCGGGATCCTGGCCAAGTACGGCGTCGAGCTCATCGGCGCCAACATCGAGGCCATCCAGTCCGGTGAGGACCGCGAGATCTTCAAGCAGATCGTCGAGCGCATCGGCGGCGAGTCCGCCCGCTCGCGCATCTGCCACACCCTCCAGGAGTGCCTGGACGCGGCCGAGGAGCTCAGCTACCCGGTCGTGGTGCGCCCCTCCTTCACCATGGGCGGCGCCGGGTCGGGCTTCGCCCACAACGAGACCGAGCTGCGCCGGATGGCCAGCCAGGGCCTCGCTCTCTCCCCGACCACCGAGGTGCTCCTGGAGGAGTCCATCCTCGGCTGGAAGGAGTACGAGCTGGAGCTGATGCGCGACACCAACGACAACGTCGTGGTCGTGTGCTCCATCGAGAACCTCGACCCCATGGGCGTGCACACCGGTGACTCCATCACCGTGGCCCCCGCCATGACCCTCACCGACCGCGAGTACCAGAAGCTCCGCGACATCGGCATCGCGGTCATCCGCGAGGTCGGCGTGGACACCGGCGGCTGCAACATCCAGTTCGCCGTCCACCCCACCACCGGCCGGGTCATCGTCATCGAGATGAACCCCCGCGTGTCCCGCTCCTCGGCGCTGGCCTCCAAGGCCACCGGCTTCCCGATCGCCAAGATCGCCGCCAAGCTCGCCGTCGGCTACACGCTGGACGAGATCCCCAACGACATCACCAAGGAGACCCCGGCCAGCTTCGAGCCCACGCTCGACTACGTGGTCGTCAAGGTCCCCCGATTCGCCTTCGAGAAGTTCCCCGGCGCCGACCCCACCCTCACCACCACCATGAAGTCGGTGGGCGAGGCCATGGCCATCGGCCGGTCCTTCCCCGAGGCGCTCCAGAAGGCCATGCGCTCCCTGGAGAAGGCGGGCGTCGGCCTCACCTGGGCCGGGGAGCCCGGCGACAAGGACGATCTCCTGCGCCGCTCCGCCCAGCCCACCGAGCACCGCCTGCGCCAGGTCCAGCAGGCCTTCCGCGCGGGCGCCACGGTCGAGGAGCTGCACGACGCCACCAAGATCGACCCGTGGTTCCTGGACCAGATGCTGCGCCTGGAGGAGATGGCCCGCGTCCTGGCCACCGCCCCCAAGCTCGACGCCGTCCTGCTCCGCGACGCCAAGGGACTCGGCTTCTCCGACGTCCAGATCGGCGAGATCACCGGCCGGTCCGAGGAGGTCGTCCGCGAGCTCCGGCACGCCCTGGGCATCCACCCCGTCTACCTGACCGTGGACACCTGCGCCGCCGAGTTCAAGGCCCGGACGCCGTACCTGTACTCCAGCTACGACGAGGAGACCGAGGTCCCCACCGGGGACAAGCCCAAGATCATCATCCTGGGCTCGGGGCCTAACCGCATCGGCCAGGGCGTGGAGTTCGACTACTCCTGCGTCCACGCCTCCTTCGCGCTGTCCGACGTCGGGTTCGAGACCGTCATGGTCAACTGCAACCCCGAGACCGTCTCCACCGACTACGACACCAGCGACCGGCTCTACTTCGAGCCGCTCACCCTGGAGGACGTGCTCGAGGTCGTGCGCGCCGAGCAGGCCGCCGGGCCGGTCGTCGGTGTCATCGTCCAGCTGGGCGGCCAGACCCCGCTCGGCCTGGCCCGCCGCCTCAAGGCCGCCGGAGTGCCGATCATCGGCACCAGCCCCGAGGCCATCGACCTGGCCGAGGACCGCGGCGCCTTCGGTAAGGTCCTGGCCGACGCCGGGCTGCCCGCGCCCAAGTACGGCATGGCCTACTCCTTCGCCGAGGCCAAGGCCGCCGCGGACGAGATCGGCTACCCGGTCATGGTCCGCCCGTCCTACGTGCTGGGCGGCCGCGGCATGGAGATCGTCTACAGCGAGACGATGCTCGCCGACTACATCGAGCGCAACGCCGAGGTCAGCCCCGAGCACCCGGTCCTGATCGACCGCTTCCTCGACGACGCCATCGAGATCGACGTCGACGCCCTCTACGACGGCAAGGACCTGTACCTGGGCGGCGTCATGGAGCACATCGAGGAGGCCGGCATCCACTCCGGCGACTCGGCGTGCACCCTGCCCTCGATCACCCTGGGCAGCGAGGACATCGAGCGCATCCGCTACTCCACCGAGGCCATCGCGCGCGGTACCGGGGTCCGGGGCCTGCTCAACGTCCAGTACGCGCTCGCCTCCGGCGTCCTCAACGTCCTCGAGGCGAACCCGCGCGCCTCCCGCACGGTCCCGTTCGTCTCCAAGGCCACCGCGGTGCCGCTGGCCAAGGCCGCCGCCCGCGTCATGGCCGGGACCAGCATCGCCGAACTGCGTGCCGAGGGCATGCTGCCCGCCAAGGGCGACGGCGGCGACCTGCCCGCCGACGCCCCGGTGTCGGTGAAGGAAGCGGTGCTGCCCTTCAACCGGTTCATCAACAAGGAGGGCGAGGGCGTCGACACCGTCCTCGGCCCCGAGATGCGCTCCACCGGCGAGGTCATGGGCCTGGACACCGACTTCGGCTCGGCGTACGCCAAGTCCCAGCTGGCGGTCAACGGCAACGTGCCCACCGAGGGCAAGGTGTTCGTCTCGGTCGCCAACCGCGACAAGCGCTCGATGATCTTCCCGGTCAAGCGCCTGGCCGACCTCGGCTTCGAGATCCTGGCGACCGAGGGCACCGCCGTGGTGCTGCGCCGCAACGGCGTCCACGCCACCGTGGTGCGCAAGCACAGCACGGGCACCGGTCCCAAGGGCGAGCCCACCATCGTGCAGCTCATCCACGAGGGCGGCGTCGACCTGATCGTCAACACCCCGTTCGGCAGCGCGGGCCAGGCCGGTCCGCGTCTGGACGGGTACGAGATCCGGACCGCGGCCATCGCGCGCGGTGTGCCCAGCGTCACCACCGTGCAGGGTCTGGCCGCCGCGGTCCAGGCGATCGAGGCGTACGTGCGCGGCGACATCGGGGTGCGCTCCCTCCAGGAGCACGCCCACGCGCTCACGGAGAGCCGCCGGAGCTCCTAGGCTGTAGTCAGCCCGGGCCGAAGCGGAGCGGAGGCCCGGGAAGGCATGGTCCGCGTGCCGCGGGGGCACCGTCCCCCGCGGCACCGGCCGTACAGCTGAGTTCCAGAGAGGCCACCACCACACATGAGCGACAACGGACCGGTGCAGACCAGGTGCCCCGTGCTGAACGTGCGCAGGGTGGACGCCTACTACGCCATCACCGTCGTCGCGCCGGGAATCGCCGAACGGTTCCGGTCCGGGCAGTTCGTGTCGGTGGCGGTGGGCGGGGACCACTCCAGCACGCTGTTGCGCCGCCCCTTCGCCATCCACGACGTCAAACCCGACTACGGCGGCACCGTCGAGTTCCTGTTCGCGGTGCGCGGCAGCGGGACCGCCTGGCTGGCCGAGCGAAGATCACGCGACCTGCTCGACGTGGTCGGCCCCCTCGGCCGCCCCTTCCCGCTGCCCCGCGACCCCGTCAACTGCGTGCTCGTGGGCGGGGGCTCCGGAAGCGCGCCCCTGTTCCCGCTCGCGCAGTCGCTGCGCAGGCGCGGCTGCCGGGTGGACTTCGTGCTGGGGGGCGCCTCCGCCGACCGCGTGTTCAGCGCCATCACCGCCCGCCGCATCGCCGAGACCGCCGCCTTCACCACCGACGACGGCTCCTTCGGCACGCGCGGGCGGGTCACCGACGTCCTGGGCCGGGTGATCGAGGAGTCCCGCTCCGACGCGGTGTACGCCTGCGGGCCCATGCCGATGCTGCGCGCGGTCACCGCCGTGGCGGGCAACCACGGGATCCCCGTGCAGGTCGCGGTGGAGGAGACCATGGCGTGCGGCATCGGGATCTGCATGACCTGCGTGATCCCGGTGGTGGGGGAGGACGGCATCACCCGGATGGTGCGCTCCTGCGTGGACGGCCCGGTCTTCCGGGGCGAGCAGGTGCGCTTCGACGACGTCGGCACGATCCCCTTCGACGCCCTGGGCGCGCCCGGCTGGAAGGGGTCCAGCGCCGCCCGTGCCGCGGAGTCGGCCCGGGACATCGCCTGATCCCTCCGACCTCGCCCGACACAGAAAGCGCCATGAGAGACCGCGGCAGTGCCGACGGTAGGCCACGAGTGAGCGAAGGCAAGTGAACGCAGACCTCAGGACCAGGCTGGGCTCCCTCCGTCTCCCGAACCCGGTGGTCACCGCCGCCGGGTGCGCGGGTTCGGGGCGCGAACTGGAGCAGTTCTTCGACATCGCGGAGATCGGCGCCGTCACCACCAAGTCGTTGATGCTGGAACCGCGCGCGGGACGGCCCGCGCCGCGCATGGCCGAGACCCCCAGCGGGATGCTCAGCACCACAGGCATGCAGGGGCCGGGGATCGACGTGTTCCTCCAGCGCGACCTGCCCTGGCTGCTCTCCCGGGGCGGCCGGGCGATCGTCTCCATCGCGGGGGCCGGGGTGGGCGAGTTCGGTGAACTGGCCCGACGGGTCTCCGAGGCGGAGGGGGTCGGCGCCATCGAGGTCAACCTCTCCTGCCCGAATCCGGCCGACCCGGCGGGGCGCCGCTTCGCCGACGACGCGGCCCAGGCCGCGACGGTGGTGCAGACGGTGCGCTCTCACGCGAGGTCGGACCTGCCGGTCCTGGCCAAGCTCTCGGCGGACGTCCCCGACGTGGTGGAACTGGCCGGCGCCTGTGTCACGGCCCGCGCAGACGGGCTGACCATGATCAACACCCTGCGGGGCATGAGCGTGGACACCCGCACCCTGCGCCCGGCGGTGGCCGGGGGCATGGGCGGGCTCTCCGGCCCGGCGATCCGCCCTCTCGCCGTGGGGTGTGTCTACCGTGTCCACGAGGCCTTCCCCGAAGTGCCGATCATCGGTGTGGGCGGTGTGCGTACGGGGACCGACGTCCTGGAGTTCATGGCGGCGGGGGCCAGCGCCGTGGGCGTGGGAACGGTGAACTTCTCCGATCCCTCCGCCTGCACGAGGGTGCTCCGGGAGTTCAACGAGGCGCTGGACGCGCGCGGTGTCTCCCGGGCGTCGGAGGTCGTGGGGGCCGCTCACAGGGCGGGAACGGGCGTGTGACGGACAGTGCACGGGTCCGCGGCGCCCTGACCGGCCTGAACGGCGTTGAGATGGCTCTGTGTGGCCGAGCGGGTGCGCCATGGATGCGGACATGGGTTCGCGGGGGAAGCGCGCCTGTGGCCGTTTGAGTGGCCGTTACGGGGAAGTGACGCGGAATGCGTGCATGAAGCGCTCCATCCTGGGAACCGCACATCTTGATGGTGTGCACATGACAGTGAACGTGCATCGGACGGTGCTTGTGTAAGCACATACGCAAGTACGGACGTAAGGCACGAACCGGAAGTTTTCTGGCGCCGGCTCCGAACGCCGGCGGCACACGATTGGAGATACCGACATGACCGCGCCCTCCGCGCCCATCGCCGTCGCGATCGACGCCAACGAGATCGAGACCGCGGCGACCTGGGCCTCTGCGGTCGCCCCGCACGTGAGCACGGTGAAGGTGGGCCTGGAGCTGTACCTGCGGTACGGCCCCGAGGTGGTCAGCGCCGTGCGCGGCGCCAACCGGGTGGGGGTCTTCCTCGACCTGAAGCTGCACGACATCCCGGCCACCGTCGCCGGGGCGACGCGCAGCGTCGCGGGCCTGAGGCCCTCGATCCTCACGGTCCACGCCACCGGGGGAGCGGACATGGTCCGGGCGGCGGTCGAGGCCGCGCCGGACACCAAGATCGCGGCGGTGACGGTGCTCACCTCCATGAACGAGACGGACCTGGAGCAGGTGGGGCTGCTCGGTCCGGCACGGGACGCGGTGCGACGCCTGGCGGCGCTCTCGGTGGGCGCGGGCGCGCGCGCACTGGTGTGCTCGCCGCAGGAGGTCGCGCTCGTACGAGCCGAGGTGGGCCCGGACATCACCCTGATCACCCCGGGCGTCCGCCCGGCCGGTGCGGACAGGGGCGACCAGTCGCGGGTGGCCACTCCGGAGGAGGCGATCGAGGCAGGGGCGGACCTTCTGGTCATCGGTCGCCCGATCACCCGTGCCGCGGACCCCGGTGCGGCGGCGGCCTCCATCGCGGCGGCCGTCCGACGCGCCGGGGTCCGTGTCTGAAACCCCTTCACGGGGGTTGCGTGTCCGTGCCCTGCGCGAACTCTGCGGGGTTCGGGCAGGGGTGGGCACGTTTGTCGCACCTGTCCCATCACGCACAGTTGTGGATCACGGACGGTCACCTATTAGGCGTGACCAAAACTAGGGAAACATGGCGAAGAGTGACCCGAGTCACCGCTGGGTGACCTGCGCTGGTGACACGCTTTCCCAGCTCGTCAATCGGGACCAAAGTCCTGATTTTCGTCTCCGACCGCAATGGGAAGGTAACTCTGAGTAGTTCCTTCAATGAAATAGCCCTTGAAAGGGCACTTTACGTTGCCTAACAGGGGTCAGACCTACTAACTTGCGCAGGCGTCCGCCCTCTACAAACGAGTAGAAATCCGAGGTGACCCGGCGTGGCCCTTCCTCCCCTCACACCCGAGCAGCGCAGCGCGGCTCTCGAGAAGGCCGCCAAGGCCAGAAAAGAGCGCGCGGAGGTCAAGAACAAGCTCAAGAACGGCGGCATCTCGCTGTCCGAGGTCCTCTCCAACGGACTCAAGGACGACGTCATCGGCAAGATGAAGGTTTCGGCTCTGCTGGAATCCCTCCCCGGTGTCGGCAAGGTGCGCGCCAAGCAGATCATGGAGCGGCTCAACATCGCTGAGTCGCGTCGTGTCCGGGGCCTGGGTACCAACCAGCGTGCCGCCCTGGAGAGCGAGTTCGGCGACCTCACCAAGTAACACCGGTCCGGTGAAGACACCGGCCAGCACCGTCGCCGACGCGTCCCCCACAGACGCCCGGAGCCGTCGCACCTAGTGGCGGCAGGCGGTGAGCAGCAACCCGACGCCGCGGTCGGCGGACGGGTGGGCCCCAGGTCACACCCCGTCCGTCGCACCGCGGCTCGGTGGTATAAAGGGAGCTTCCCGCGACCGTACGCTGCGCACCAGAGCGCCAGCACGAGCCGCCCGCGACGCGTAAGTGCCGGACCGCGAGCCCGGTCCCAGGCAGCGCACACGAGGCCCACGGCCCACCGCGTGGCGGAGAGCCGAATGGAAGCCTGATACTCACATGCCTGCGCAGACCGCAGACCAGTCCCGACCGGCCGAGAAGCGGCTGACCGTCCTGTCCGGCCCCTCCGGCGTGGGAAAGAGCACGGTCGTCGCCCATCTGCGACAGGTCAACCCCGACGTGTGGCTCTCGGTGTCGGTGACCACCCGCAAGCCCCGCCCCGGCGAGCGCGACGGGGTCCAGTACCACTTCGTCACCGACGAGGAGTTCGACCGCCTGGTCGCCGAGAACCAGCTCCTGGAATGGGCCCAGTTCGCGGGCAACCGCTACGGCACCCCGCGCGGGCCCGTCGAGGAGCGCCTCGCGATGGGCACCCCCGTGCTGCTGGAGATCGAGCTCCAGGGCGCGCGCCAGGTGCGCGAGTCCATGGACGACGCCCTGCACGTCTTCCTCGCCCCGCCCTCCTGGGAGGAGCTGGTGCGCAGGCTGACCGGTCGCGGCACCGAGTCCGACGAGGTGATCCAGCGCCGGCTGGAGGTCGCCAAGGTCGAGCTCGCCGCGGAGAAGGAATTCGACACAACCCTCGTCAACACGTCCGTACAGGAAGTGTGCGACGAGCTGCTAGCGTTGATGACCGCACCCAAGGTGTGATAGCAGGCGCGCCGAGCGATCGGTGGCAGCGCCCCGCACCGGGCCCTGAGAACCTGAGTTCCAAGAGCACATCCAACCAACGTCACGGCTTTCGACGAGCCGGAGACCGTCCCTGGGGGTAACAAAGTGGCTGGTACCGAGCCCGTCGCCGAAGGCATCACCAACCCGCCGATCGACGACCTGCTGGAGTGCGTCGACAGCAAGTACAGCCTGGTCACCATGGCCTCCAAGCGGGCCCGCCAGATCAACGCCTACTACGCCCAGCTGGGCGAGGGCCTGCTGGAGTACGTCGGCCCGCTGGTGGAGACCCAGGTCCAGGAGAAGTCCCTGTCCATCGCCCTGCGCGAGGTCAAGGCCGGCCTGCTCACCGCCGAGCCGTACGAGGGCACCTGAGCAACACCCTGAGCACGTACCCGTCGGGCGCACGCCCGGGGCACCGACCGCGCCCGGCGCACCCCCACCCGGGGCGTGTGCCGGGCGCGGCCTGGTAGAACTCCATGTGTGAGTGACACAGATTCCGTTCCCCAGGTGGTCCTCGGCGTCGGCGGGGGCATCGCCGCCTACAAGGTGTGCGAGCTGCTCCGACGACTGACCGAGTCCGGCCACCGGGTCCGGGTCGTGCCCACCGCCGAGGCCCTGCGCTTCGTCGGTGCGCCCACCTGGGCCGCCCTGTCCGGCCAGCCCGTCGACACCGGTGTGTGGGACGAGGTCCACGAGGTCCCGCACGTGCGCATCGGCCAGTCGGCCGACCTCGTCTTCGTCGCCCCGGCCACCGCCAACCTCATGGCCAAGGCCGCCGCCGGTCTGGCCGACGACCTGCTGACCAACACCCTTCTCACCGCGCGCTGCCCGGTCGTGTTCGCCCCGGCGATGCACACCGAGATGTGGGAGCACCCCGCCACCCAGGCCAACGTGGCGACCCTGCGCTCGCGCGGCGCCATCGTCCTGGACCCGGCCGTGGGCCGCCTCACCGGGGCCGACACCGGCCGCGGGCGCCTCCCCGAACCCGCCGAGCTGTACGAGGCCGCGCGCCTGGTGCTGCGCCGCGGCGCCGACGCCGGACCCGACCTCGCGGGCCGCCGAGTGGTCGTCTCCGCCGGAGGCACGCGAGAGGCCATCGACCCGGTCCGTTTCCTGGGCAACCACTCCTCCGGCCGTCAGGGCTACGCCCTGGCGCGCACCGCGGCCGCCCGCGGCGCCGACGTGACCCTGGTCGCCGCCAACGTCAGCCTGCCCGACCCCGCCGGGGTGCGTCTGGTGCGCGTGGGCTCCGCCGTGGAGCTGGCCGAGGCCATGGACGCCGAGCGGGCCGGTGCCGACGCCGTGGTGATGACCGCGGCCGTCGCCGACTTCCGCCCGGTCAACAGCGCCGCCTCCAAGATCAAGAAGTCCGGTGACGCCCCGGCGCCCATCGAGCTCGTGGAGAACCCCGACATCCTCGCCGGGCTGGTCGGGTCGCGGGAGAAGGAGGGGACCGCGCAGACGATCGTGGGCTTCGCCGCCGAGACGGACAACGTGATCGAGAACGGCCGGGCCAAGCTGGCCCGCAAGGGCTGCGACCTGCTCGTGGTCAACCAGGTCGGCGGCGGCAGGGCGTTCGGCACCGACGACAACCAGGCGACCGTGCTCGGTTCCGACGGGATCGTCGTGGACATTCCCACAGGTCCCAAGGAGGACCTCGCGGACCGGGTGTGGGACCTGGTGGTCGAACGGCTTCCGGGATGATCGCCACCCTCGACGCGGGAACCCCCGCCGTACGGCGCCTTCCGGCGCCCCGGTGGGGCCCCGGCGGTAAATCTCCCGCCTGCCGCGCTGGATTCCTACCGCTGAGTACGACACACTTCCTTCGGGTGCCCGCGAACGGCTGACGAGGCCGACCGCCGGGCGACCGCCCCCACCATGCCCGTTACAGTGGACCAATATCCAACCGCGTCGGTCGGTATTGCCGCCCCGGCAGGAGCCGAGGAACGGACGACGCCGCACCGACACATGTCAGCCAGCAGCCGCTGCAAGGAGTCACGCAACGTGTCCCGCCGCCTTTTCACCTCCGAGTCGGTCACCGAAGGCCATCCCGACAAGATGGCCGACCAGATCAGTGACGCGATCCTCGACGCGATGCTCACCACCGACCCCGGCAGCCGGGTCGCGGTCGAGACGCTGATCACCACCGGTCAGGTCCACATCGCGGGTGAGGTCACCACCCAGACCTACGTCGACATCCCCGCCATCGTGCGCGAGAAGATCCTCCAGATCGGATACGACTCCTCCGCCAAGGGGTTCGACGGTGACTCCTGTGGGGTCAACGTCTCCATCGACGCGCAGTCTCCGGACATCGCCCAGGGCGTCGACACCGCCTACGAGGCGCGCGTCGAGCACGAGGACGACGCCCTCAACCGGCAGGGCGCTGGTGACCAGGGCCTGATGTTCGGCTACGCCAACCGCGAGACACCCGAGCTGATGCCGCTGCCGATCAAGCTGGCGCACTCGCTCTCCGAGCGGCTCGCCGAGGTCCGCCGCAACGGCACGGTGCCCTACCTGCGCCCTGACGGCAAGACCCAGGTCACCGTCGAGTACGAGGGCCAGACCCCGGTCCGCCTCGACACCGTCGTGGTCTCCAGCCAGCACTCCGCGGACATTAACCTCGACGAGATGCTGACCCCGGACATCCGGGAGCACGTCATCGAGCCCGTGGTCGCGGCCTACGGCCTGGACGCGGACGACTACCGCCTCCTGGTCAACCCGACCGGCCGCTTCGAGATCGGCGGCCCGATGGGCGACGCCGGCCTGACCGGTCGCAAGATCATCGTCGACACCTACGGCGGTTACGCCCGCCACGGCGGCGGTGCCTTCTCCGGCAAGGACCCGTCGAAGGTCGACCGTTCGGCCGCCTACGCCACCCGCTGGGTCGCGAAGAACATCGTCGCGGCCGAGCTGGCCGAGCGCGCCGAGGTCCAGGTGGCCTACGCGATCGGCAAGGCGCACCCGGTGGGTGTGTTCATCGAGACCTTCGGTACCGAGAGGGTGGCCCCGGAGCTGATCGAGAAGGCCGTCAAGGAGGTCTTCGACCTGCGTCCCGCCGCCATCGTGCGCGACCTGGACCTGCTGCGTCCGATCTACTCCAAGACCGCCGCCTACGGTCACTTCGGCCGTGAGCTGCCGGAGTTCACCTGGGAGCGCACCGACCGCGCCGCGGCGCTGCGTTCGTTCGTGGGCGTCTAGACCTCACACCAGTCGAACCCGTCGAGGACGGGCGGTCCCCGTGGCCGCCCGTCCTCGGTGTGTTCGGGGCCCTCCGCACGCCTTACGCCCCATTTGACTACTCTGTGTTATTAATTGTTCACAGAAAGTCATTAGTTGTGCCGCCATGCGGAGGGGGAGCACCATGGCCGTGCCAGCGGTGGTGTCGGCAGTCGGGTTGGCCGCGATGATCGCGCTGCCCGGGCAACCGGTTCAGACGGACGAGGGGGCGGTCCCCGGGGCCGGGAGCCTGCACGTCACCGTCCAGGACCGGTCGGAGGGCCGCCTGCGCCCGGGCGACCGGGTGGAGTACACCATCAAGGTGCGCAACGCCGGGTACGAGGCCCTGCCGGACGCGCAGATCGTGCAGTTCCTGCCGCCTTCGATGCGTTACGTCTCCGGGGCGCCGGAAGGGGTCGAGGAGGGGCGGGCGGAGTGGGGCCAGCCCTTGGAGCCGGGTGAGCGCGCCGTTGTCACCGTGGTCGGTGAGCTCTCCGAGGTGCCCGAGGGCGCCCAGCAGCCGGTCTCCACGGTGTGCCTGCGTCCGGCGGCCGACGCCGCCCTCACCTCCTGTGCCGCCTCCGTCCACCAGGTCAAGCGCGTCCTGCCCCTCGTCTGGGTGCTGGCGGGCCTGTCCCTCGTGTTGTGCGCTGCGGTCGCCGCGGGCGGCTACCTGCGCTATCGGGGGACGCGCAGACCGAGGCCGGAGCCGGAGGTGCCGAGCAACCACAGTCCGGGTTCGGTGCCCAATATCCGCACCTTTCCGGGCAGGGCGCCCGTCTATCACCTGGACGCCCATCGGTAGTCGGAAGCCGGAGGGCCGCACCCGGAGGGGTGCGGCCCGTTTTCATGTTCCAGAGATGTCATGGATTTGCCGGAGCTTTCCACGCGGAACCAACGCCATTGTGTGACTTACTGTAATTGGAAGAACACACTGTGCGTATGGATGACTCCTGTGCATACGCGCCCAAGGCGCCTGTTTCCACCGTCAGCGCCCGCAGCCTGATCCGGATGGCCGCCGTCTCGGCCAGCGCCGCGATCGTGGCTCCGTTTCTCTGGGGGATGAGCCCTGCTCTGGCCGACGACATCGAACGCGCGGACCAGGCGGTCGAGTCGGCCGGCGAGCCGTCCGGATCCGCCTTCGAGGACCCCGCCGCTCCGGTGGCCGTCGAACTCCCCGACCTCGTCGCCAACACCCTGCCGGACCAGGTTCCCTACGAGGTCAGGGCTCAGGTCGAGGCTCCGGACACCGCCTCCACCGGAGTGGCTGAGAGTTCGCAGAAGGGTCAGGAGTACAAGCCCGGTAAGCCTGGTGAGGACGGTAAGCCGGGTAAGCCTGGTGAGGACGGTAAGCCGGGTAAGCCTGGGGAGGACGGTAAGCCGGGCAAGCCTGGTGAGGACGGGAAGCCCGGTAAGCCTGGTGAGGACGGGAAGCCCGGTAAGCCTGGTGAGGACGGGAAGCCCGGTAAGCCTGGTGAGGACGGGAAGCCCGGTAAGCCTGGTGAGGACGGGAAGCCCGGTAAGCCTGGTGAGGACGGTAAGCCGGGTAAGCCTGGTGAGGACGGTAAGCCGGGTAAGCCTGGTGAGGACGGCAAGCCCGGTAAGCCTGGTGAGGATGGCAAGCCCGGTAAGCCTGGTGAGGATGGCAAGCCCGGTAAGCCTGGTGAGGACGGTAAGCCGGGTAAGCCTGGTGAGGACGGCAAGCCGGGTAAGCCTGGTGAAGATGGCAAGCCCGGTAAGCCTGGTGAGGACGGCAAGAACGACGACCCCGAGCACCCGAAGCCCGAGCAGCCTGAGCACTTGAAGTCCGAGCACTCGAAGTCCGAGCACCCGGAGCAGCCCGTTCTCGCACAGACCGGTGCGCCGGTCGCCATCCCCGCGGTGGGCGGTCTGGTCACGGCTGTGACCGGTGCCCTCGCCATGGTTCTGGGCCGCCGCAGGTCCTCCGAGTGACGGCCGACCGCTAGCCGGACACACGAACGGGCCGCACCCCGGGAAAGGGGTGCGGCCCGTCAGCGCTTCAGGGAGAAGAGCCTCAGCTCATCTCGCCCAGTGCCTTCTCCGCCTCGGCCAGCCAGGAGCGGCGTGCCTCGAGGGCGGCCTCGTGCTCCTTGATCCGGCGGGCGTCGTTGTTGGCCTTCGCCTTCTCCAGCTTGGCCTCCAGCCCCGCGATCGCCGTCGACAGCTGGTCGACGGTGTCCTTGGCGCGGGCCAGCGCCTCGGGGTTGGTCCGCTCCCACTCGGCGTCCTCGGCGCGGCGCACGCTGTCCTCGATCTGACGGAACGCGCCCTCCATCTGGTCGCGCACGTCACGGGGCAGTTCGCCGGCCTCCTCCCAGGCCTCCTGGAAGTCACGCAGGCGGGCGCGGGCACGGCGCGGGTCGGAGATGCCGGGGATCTCCGCCTTGGCCTCGGCCAGGATCTGCTCCTTGGCCTCCGCGTTCACCCGCAGCTCGGCGTCACGCTCGGCGAAGGTCGCGTTGCGGGCGTCGAAGAAGGTGTCCTGGGCGGCCTTGAACCGGGTCCACAGCTTGTCCTCGCTGGCCCGGTCGGCCCGGCCGGTGGACTTCCAGCGCTGCATCAGGTCGCGGTAGGCGCGGGCGGTGGGCCCCCAGTCGGTCGAGCTCGACAGGGCCTCGGCCTCGGCGACGATGCGCTCCTTGTCGGCGCGCACGCCCTCCCGCTGCTGGTCCAGGCTGGCGAAGTAGGCCTTGCGCCGCTTGGAGAAGGAGTTGCGGGCCGCGGACATGCGCTTCCACAGGGCCTGCTCGGTGGGGCGGTCGGCCCGGGGAGCCTTCTTCCACTCCTCGATGAGCTGGAGCATCCGCTCGCCGCCGGACTTCCAGTGCGTGGTCTCCGCCGCGACGCGCTCGGCCTCGGCGACGATCCGCTCCTTGGTCTCGCGGGCCTGTCCGCGAGCCTCCTCCTGGGCCTGCTTCTGCTCGACCTTGCGCTCCTCGGCGCGACCGGCCAGGTCGTCCAGACGCCGCATCAGCGAGTCCAGGTCACCGACCGCGTTCGCGTCCTTGACCGCGGAGCGCAGCTTGTCGATGTTGGCCATCGCGGCGGAGGCGGACAGGTCGGTGCTGCGGAGGCGCTTCTCCAGCAGCTCCACCTCGGTGACCAGAGAGTCGTACTTGCGCCGGAAGAAGGCCAGGGCCTCCTCCGGCGCTCCCGCCTGCCAGGATCCGACGACCCGTTCGCCTTCGCCTGTGCGCACATAGACCGTGCCGTCTTCGTCTACGCGGCCCCAAGGGTCCGTGGTCACCGTGTCCTCCTGCTGTCATGAACCCGGCCGGTCGAGGTCGGGTTCGGGTCGTCGCGGCGGTACCGCGCCTGTTCGTGATGGGAACCACCGTGCACCAGCACGATATCCATACGTTTCGGCGGACAACGACGCGCCGTGTTTCACATCAACGCAGATCGAGAGTTCTGCTCCCGCTGTCGTGCCGTCGTCCGGGCCCGCCATCCGCCTCGGAGGAGGCGCAGGTCGAAGGCCTCGGTGTATACGACGACGGTGACCAATATGGCATTGCCGCGCGCTTTGGCAAAGAGCCCGGGCGCGCGCGGTGATCGAATGGTGATCAAACGCGTTCCCACCGGCGGCTCCCGGTTCGCCCGCCCCGACCCGGATCGGTAGGCTCTCCGGCTGGGGAAGGTGTGTTCCGGCTGTGGTCGGGCGCCCTCCCGAGCCAGTAGCGACCACCAGGACAGGACCACCACCGCCGTGCTCATCGCCGCTCTTCCCACCGGGCCCCTCGCCGCGAACTGCTACGTGGCCGCACCCGCCCCGGGCGGCGAGTGCGTCATCGTCGACCCCGGTCAGGAGGCGGCGCCGCAGGTGGCCCGTGCCCTGACCGAGCACGGACTCGCCCCGGCCGCGGTCCTGCTGACCCACGGGCACTTCGACCACGTCTGGTCGGCCGCCGAACTCGCCGACCGCCACGGGATCCCGGTGTACCTGCACGGTTCCGACCGCGGGCTGCTCACCGAACCCGCCGCGGGGGTCGACGCCGGTTTCGCGGCCCAGCTCCAGATGCTCCTGGGACCGGGCCCCCACCCCGAGCCCGCCCAGCTGGTGGAGCTCTCGGGCGGTGAGACCCTCACCCTGGTCGGCATGGAGTTCACCGTGGAGCACACCCCCGGCCACACACCGGGTTCGGTCGTCTATGTCACGCGCACCGGGGACGGGGTGCCGGTGATGTTCGCCGGGGACCTGGTCTTCGCCGGTTCCGTCGGCCGCACGGACTTCCCCGGCGGGGACGGAGCCGCGATGACGGCCAGCCTCGCCCAGGCCGTCCTGGCGCGCGGCGACGACACCCAGGTCCTCCCCGGGCACGGCCCCGCCACGACGGTGGGGCGCGAGCGCGCCACCAACCCGTACCTGCGCGGCGTCGCGGGCTGACCACGGGCCGGCCGTCGGCCCTCCCACCTCAACCGGGAGACCGGCGGTGCCGTTGGCGGTAGGATTCCAGATGTTCAAGGGGCAATGCCATGCCTTCAGCCGGGCCCGGTCTCGGGCTCCCCGGCATCCTCGCTCAGCCGCGTAGTTAGTGGACTTGGTAACTCATGCATCGTTACAGGACTCATTCGTGTGGTCAGCTCCGTAAGGAGCACGTCGGGCAGCAGGTGCGCCTTTCTGGTTGGGTGCACAATCGCCGGGATCTCGGTGGTCTGCTCTTCGTCGACCTGCGCGACCACTACGGGGTCACGCAGCTCATGGCCCGCCCCGAGTCCCCGGTGTTCGAGGAGCTCAGCAGGATCTCCAAGGAGTCGGTGATCCAGGTCACCGGTCTGGTCGCCGCCCGCAGCACGGAGAACGTCAACCCGAACCTGCCCACCGGCGAGATCGAGATCGAGGCGACGGAGGTGGAGGTCCTCGGCACCACCGAGGAGCTGCCGCTGACCGTCTTCCCCGAGGACAACACCTCGGAGGAGCGCCGGCTCACCTACCGCTTCCTGGACCTGCGCCGCGAGCGGATGCACCGCAACGTCATGCTGCGCTCGCAGGTGGTGGCCTACATCCGCCAGAAGATGACGGACCTGGGCTTCAACGAGTTCCAGACCCCCATCCTCACCAGCTCCAGCCCCGAGGGCGCCCGCGACTTCCTCGTGCCCTCCCGCCTGCACCCGGGTGAGTTCTTCGCCCTCCCGCAGGCGCCGCAGCAGTTCAAGCAGCTGCTGATGATCGCCGGGTTCGACCGCTACTTCCAGATCGCGCCCTGCTTCCGCGACGAGGACAGCCGCGCCGACCGCTCGCCCGGCGAGTTCTACCAGCTCGACGTCGAGATGAGCTTCGTCGAGCAGGAGGACGTCTTCGAGGTCATCGAGAAGGTCATGACCGACGTCTTCCGCGAGTTCTCCACGGACTGGGAGATCACCTCCCCGTTCCCGCGGATCGCCTACCGCGACGCCCTGCAGTGGTACGGCACCGACAAGCCGGACCTTCGCGCGCCGATGAAGATGCTCGACGTCAGCGAGCTCTTCGGCAAGACCGACTTCCGCGCCTTCGCGGGCAAGAAGGTCCGCGCCCTGGCCGTGCCCCAGGTCGGCGACAAGCCCCGCAAGTTCTTCGACGGCATCGGCGACTACGCCGTCGAGCAGGGCGCCAAGGGCCTGGCCTGGCTCAAGGTCGGCGAGAACGGCGAGCTCACCGGCCCCATCGCCAAGTTCGTCACCGAGATCACCGACGAGCTCCTCGAGACCCTGGGCGCAGGCCCCGGCTACGGCCTGTTCTTCTGCGCCAGCGAGGACGAGGACGAGATCAACCGGATCATGGCCCCCGTCCGCGTCGAGGCCGCCAAGCGCGCCGACCTGTTCGAGGACAAGGTTTACCGCTTCTGCTGGATCGTGGACTTCCCGATGTTCGAGCGCTCCGATGAAGGCAGCATCGAGTTCAGCCACAACCCGTTCTCCATGCCGCAGGGCGGGATGGACGCGCTGGAGAACCAGGACCCGCTGGACATCCTCGCCTGGCAGTACGACATCGTCTGCAACGGTACGGAGCTGTCCTCCGGCGCGATCCGGAACCACTCGCCCGAGATCATGTACAAGGCCTTCGACATCGCGGGCTACGACAAGGACGCGGTCGAGGCGGAGTTCGGCGGCATGCTCAAGGCGCTGAAGTTCGGCGCTCCGCCGCACGGCGGCATCGCCCCCGGCATCGACCGGATCGTCATGCTCCTCGCGGACGAGCCCAACATCCGCGAGACCATCGCCTTCCCGCTGAACCAGAACGCGCAGGACCTGATGATGGGCGCGCCCGCGGTCGTCTCCGACCAGCAGCTCCGCGACGTGCACATCCGCACGGTCGTTCCGGAGGAGAAGAAGAAGTAACCGGGTGGTCCCGGGGTCGAACGGGGCGTCGGAAGCCGGATCCGTCCGGTGACCGGCGCCTCGTTCTTATTGCCTGGATGTCCGGCCCGCCCCCTTGTTAACCTGGGCCCGTGTTTCCTCTTCTGTTCCTCTGATCGAGCCCCGGCGCCCGTCCCCGCATCTGCGTGGCCACGGGTGCCTGACGCATGTCCTGACCCCTTCCGGGTCTCTTCGTCAGCTCGATGAGCTCACACACCCCGACGTGACCTCGCGGCGCGATTCCGCACGGTGATCCCGCGCTGTGACCTCACCGGGCGGAGCTCTGTTCGGAGGAACATTGGCCACCCTCGACCCCAGATCCGTATCCGGACTGCCCGCCGGAGAGCGGGCCCAGCTCACCGCGACCGGTATCCGCATCGCCCGGGGCGGCCGTACCGTCCTGTCCGGCGTCGACATGACCGTCTCGTCCCGGTCCCGATGGGGCGTCGTCGGCGAGAACGGCCGTGGGAAGTCCACGCTGCTGCACATCCTCGCCGGGGCGCTCGAACCCGACTCGGGCACCGTCCGGCGGATCGGCACCCTCGGCGTCGCCGAACAGGAGATGGCGTCCGTCGACGGGCGCACCGTCGGGAACCTGATCGACGTCGAACTCACCGACGCCCGTGCCGCCCTGGTCGCTCTCGACGCCGCTGCCGAAGGGCTCGCCACCGGCGATCCCCGGGCCGCGGAGAGGTATACCGAGGCCCTGGTCACCGCCGAGGTGCTGGGCGCATGGGACGCCGACCGCCGGGTCGACCTCGCCCTGGAGAACCTCGGCGCCGTCACCGACCGGTCACGGCCCCTGGCGTCACTGTCGGTCGGACAGCGGTACAGAGTCCGGCTGGCCTGTCTCCTGGGCGCCTCACACGACTTCCTTCTCCTGGACGAGCCCACGAACCACCTGGACGCCGCCGGGCTCGACTTCCTGACCGACCAACTGCGCGGCCACCCGGGCGGTGTGGTGCTCGTCAGCCATGACCGGGCCCTGCTCTCGGACGTGGCCACCACCATGTTCGACCTCGACCCCAGCCGTGACGGGGGACCCCGTGTCTACGGCGGGGGCTTCGCCGGCTACCAGGAGGGGCGGCGCGCGGAGCGGGAGCGCTGGGCCCAGGAGTACGAACAGCAGCGGGCCGAGCACGCACGCCTGACCCAGGACCTGTCCGAGGCGCAGAACCGGCTGGTCAGCGGATGGCGCCCGGACAAGGGCACCGGCAAGCACCAGCGGGCGACCCGGGCGCCCGGGCTGGTCCGCGCAGTACACCGGCGCCGCGACGACCTCGAGGCGCACGCGGTCACCATGCCGCCGCCCCCGCTGAGGTTCCGGATGCCGGAGCTGCCCGCCCGGCCCGGGACGGTCCTGCTGAGGGCGGAGGAGGTCGCCGTCGAGGGCAGGTTGGACTCGCCGGTCACACTCGCCCTGGAGTCGGGTTCGCGGCTCGTGGTCACCGGGCCCAACGGCGCGGGCAAGTCGACACTGCTGGCAGTGCTCGCCGGGCGGATCGAGCCGACCGGGGGAAGCGTGCGCACCGCGCGTACGGCCCGGGTGCGGCTGCTGGCGCAGGAGTCGCCGCGCGCCGGTTCCCGACGCGCCCACGACGTGTTCGCGGACCACGTGGGCCGACTCGTCAGCGAGGGTGTGATCGGGGAGGACGAGACGGTCTCTCCGAGCTCCCTCGGGCTGCTCTCGTCCGCGGAGCTCGGAAAGCCGCTGCGTGAGCTGTCCATGGGCCAGCAACGCAGGCTCGACCTCGCCCTGACCCTGGCGTCGCGGCCGCACGTCCTGCTGCTCGACGAGCCGACCAACCACCTCTCGATCCCGCTCGTCGACGAGCTCACCGAGGGTCTCGGCGCCGTCGACGCGGCGGTGGTGCTGGCCACCCACGACCGCGGGCTCCAGCGCGACGTCGGTTCCTGGGAGCGCCTCGGTCTCGGCGCGGCGGCGCGGGGTGAGCCCTCGGGGGTGAGCCCTCGGGGGTGAGGCGAGTTCTCGGCCGACCGGTTCGGTGCCCGTAAAGAACGTCCTTTGAACGTGCCACATTTGGCTAAAAAGCGAAAAGTGGTTATAAACGGGTCAAAAAGACCGCCCGTAAAGGGGAAGAGAACGACACGCGGATGCGGCCGGGCCCGTCATCCCCTACCGTTGGGGGCGAATCACCCTCCCACGCCGAGAGCCGCACGTGTCCTGGAGTGAACACGGTGCATCAACGGGCCCATTCCCATTGGGGGCGAGGTGGGAGCGGAGTGCATTTCTGCGCTACCGAGTCACACGGGCGTAACGATTCGCGTCTTGGGGTCGGTAGGGTACGGCCCCGGAGTGGAACCGGCCGTTACCCCATCACGTCGATGGACCATCAGGGTCCGTGTTCGACGAGGTGACGCAGTCGACGGGAGACGGGCGCCAGCGCGCCCGGCCCGGTTCCCTACCCGGGCCGGGCCCGTTCCGGACACTACAATGAGCCGAATCGGTACGTTCCAGGGGTGACCGCGCCATGAGCGCGGGTGTGACGTCCGAGCCGACATGAGGATGAGTCATACGTGAACGGAAAACGCGCTTCAGGCGATGGCTCCGAGGGTGCTCTCGCGGAGGCGTTCCGTCATGCACCCGAGCCCATGGCGGTCACCGGGGCCGACGGCGCGATCCAGCACGCCAACCACGCGCTCACCGGACTGTTCGGCCGCGCTCCCGCCGAACTCACCGGTCGGACCTGGTTCGAGCTCCTGGACCCCGCCGACGTCGAACACGGTGCGCAGGCCCACCGGGACGCGTTGTCCGGAAACTGGAGCCGCCGCTCCCGGCTGCGTCTGGTGATCACGGACAAGTCCTCCCGGCTGGCGGAGGTCGAGCTCCGACCCGTTCCTGTCACCGCCGACGGCGGCGCCACCCCCCTGGTCGTGCTCTTCCACGTGCTCTCCACGGAGGAGGCGGACCTGCGCGTCGTCGGTGACCTGCGCACCGACAACTCCGACTCCGTCCTGTGGAGCCTCGACCTGAGCAACGGGCGCCTGCGCGAACTGTTCGGGCCCACCCCGCTGGGTGCGCTCCTGTCCGGGAACGACCGCGAGCTGGAACGCATCCTCGAACGCATACACCCCGACGACACGGCCCGTGTGCGCGACGCCATGGCGGCCTCCTTCGCCGGGCGCGACTACGAGCAGCGCTTCCGGATCTTCGACCGCCTCGGCGACGAGCGCTCCCTTCACGTGCGCGCCCGGTACGTCCCCGGCCAGCCCGACCGCCTCGTCGGGATCATCGACGACGTCACCGAACACGTCCAGCTGGTGCGCAGGCTCGCCGACCGCCGGCGCACCGAGGCCGAACACGGCCGCCTGGTCACCGAACTGTCCTCCAAGCTCGTCTCGGCCACCACCGTCGACAAGGTGATGGACCTGCTCAGCGAGGAGTTCCTGCCGATCTTCGGCGGTGTGGCCGCCGGGGCGCTCTACGTCGAGGACGGTCTGCTGCGCACCTCCCCGAGCGTTCGTGAGCGCGGCAACCTCCAGCACATAGACGGCCGCCGCGCCGACGACACCGACTACCCGATGGGGGCGGTCATCCAGGACCGCCAGCCCCGCTTCTTCGAGAGCCGCGCCGAGATCGTCAGCCGCTTTCCCGCCGCCGCCGAGATGATGCGTTCGGTCCGCGGCCAGGCCTGGGCCACCGTGCCGATCTTCGGGGACGGCAAGATCGCCCTCGGCGTGTGGCAGATGGTCTGGGACCGGCCCCACCACGCCAGCCGCGACGAACGCGCGCTCATGCTCACCTTCGCCGGTCTGGCCGGACAGGCGCTCCAGCGGATCAAGGCCCAGCAGGCCGAGCTGGAGCTGGCCGACGCCGTCCAGCGCCGTATGCTGCCCCGCCAGGTGGCGAGCTTCCCCGACATGGATATCGCCACCAAGTACCTGCCCTCCCGCGCGGAGTGGCGGATCTGCGGCGACTTCTACGACGTGATCGAGCTCCCCGACAACAAGGTGGGGCTCCTCGTCGGCGACGTGCAGGGCCACGGCGTGGAGGCGGCCGCGGCCATGGGCCAGATCCGGGTCGCCTTCCGCGCCTACGCCACCAACCAGTCCGATCCCGGCGTGGTCCTGGGCGAGACCAACCGGCTGCTCACCGAGACCGGCGAGATCGTCTTCGCCACCTGCGGCTACCTCGTGGTGGACCGGGGGAGCGGCGTCATGCAGGCCGCCTGGGCCGGCCAGCCCCCGGCCGTGCTCGCGGCCAAGGGCGCCTACGAGCTGTGGTCGCCCGAGACCGGGCCACCCCTGGGCGTGCTCGCGGACACCGAGTACACCGTCACCACCCGGGTCCTGGCTCCGGGCACCACACTGCTGCTGTGCTCCGACGGACTCGTGGAGAGTTCCGAGGTCACCATGCAGGACGGACTGGCCCAGGTCGGGGAGGCCCTCGCCCAGCACGGGGAGAACCCCAAGGCCGCCGCGCAGGTCCTGGCCGAGATGGCACCGGCGGGCCGGGGCGACGACATCGCGCTCCTGGTCACCCGCATGATCCCGCGCGCCACCCCGCCGCCCGAGCAGGCGGAGAGCCCGGAGAACCTGTCCGTCCGGCCGGTCTGAACCGGCCGGAGACGTCCCCGGGCTCGCCTACCCTGGTGGGGTGCCCGAAACACTGTTCGACGATGCCGGGGCCGAGGCCGCCAAGGGACAGGAACCGCTGGCCGTGCGCATGCGGCCGCGCTCCCTCGACGAGGTCGTGGGCCAACGCCACCTCCTGGGCGAGGGCAGTCCGCTGCGCCGCCTGGTCGAGGACGACGCGCCCATGTCCGTGTTCCTGTGGGGCCCTCCGGGGACCGGCAAGACCACCCTGGCCACCGTGGTCAGCCGGGTCACCCAGCGCAGGTTCGTGGAGTTGTCAGCGGTCAACGCGGGCGTCAAGGACGTGCGCGCCGTCGTCGACGAGGCCAAGCGCCGCATGGGCATGCACGGCACGCGCACCCTGCTCTTCGTCGACGAGGTCCACCGCTTCAACAAGACCCAGCAGGACGCGCTGCTGCCCGCCGTGGAGAACCGCTGGGTCAGCTTCATCGGCGCCACCACCGAGAACCCCTTCTTCTCCGTGGTCAGCCCGCTGCTGTCGCGCTCCCTGCTGTTGTCCCTGGAGTCCCTCGACGACTCCGACATCCGCGCCCTGGTGGACCGCGCCCTGACGGACGAGCGCGGACTGGACGACCGGTACACCCTCACCGAGGAGGGCGCCGACCACCTCGTCCGGCTGGCCGGGGGAGACGGACGCCGCTCCCTGACCTACCTGGAGGCAGGCGCCCTCGTCGCCGGCCCGCCCGTCGCCCGCCGCCAACCCTCGACGGACGCCTCCGGCGCAGGGCTTCCCCCTGCCGAGGAGCGGGTGGAGATCACCGCCGAGCACGTCGAGCGCGCCGTGGACCGCCACGCCGTGCGCTACGACCGCTCCGGTGACCAGCACTACGACGTCATCAGCGCCTTCATCAAGAGCATGCGCGGCTCCGACGCGGACGCCGCGCTGCACTACCTGGCACGCATGATCGAGGCGGGGGAGGACCCCCGGTTCATCGCCCGCCGCCTGGTCGTGCACGCCAGCGAGGACGTCGGCATGGCCGATCCCACCGCCCTGCAGACCGCGGTCGCCGCCGCCCAGGCGGTCGAGCTCATCGGCATGCCCGAGGCCCGGATCAACCTCGCCCAGGCGGTCATCCACATCAGTCTCGCCCCGAAGTCCAACGCGGTGATCACCGCCATCGACGAGGCCATGGGCGACGTACGCGCGGGCAGGGCCGGCGCTGTTCCCGCACACCTGCGCGACGGCCACTACAAGGGCGCGGCCGACCTCGGGCACGGCAAGGGCTACCGCTACGCGCACGACTTCCCCGGCGGCGTCGCCCCCCAGCAGCACGCCCCCGAAGGGCTCACCGGACGCGAGTACTACCGGCCCACCCAGCACGGGGCCGAGCGCCGCTTCAGCGAGGTCCTCCAGAAGATCAAGGGCGTCCTCAAGGGCGGTTAGCGGTCGGCGGACCGGCCGAGCGGAGGGCCCCGGCGCATGCGCCGGGGCCCTCCGCTCCGGGGAAGGGCTCAGTCGGAGAACAGCTCGACGACCTTCACCACCTCGCGGGGCCCGTCACCCTCCTGGTCCTCGGCGAAGGTGATCTCGACGATCATCACCGGCCCCCAGGACAGGTAACCGACGAAGTCGCTCCCGGTCAGGTCCCAGGTGCCGCGAGCGTCCTCGTCGAGGAAGACGTGCTCGGCGGCGGCGCAGAACTTGGCGCACTTCACCTCGGCGTCGGGCCGGATGACGGCCTCGGCGGGGTCGCCGTCCTCCTCCCACTGCTCGGCCCAGGCCTCGTGGCTCGGAATGCCCTGGTTGCGGGGGATGTCGTCCTCCCGCGTGACCGGGGTATAGGTCCAGGCCCGCTCCTCCTCCCCGGCCTCCGACTCCTCCTGCTCCGCGGGGTCGAACCGGACCACCAGGGTGCCCGGATCCTCTTCCTCTTCGGCGGGATCCTCCTCGGGCACATCCGAGATGTCGTCGGCCACCGGTCCGGCCTCGGTGCCCCCGCCGGTCAGCTGGGAGATGCCCCAGACGCCGCCACCGATCAGCACGGCGGCCACCGTGACCGCGCCCGCCAGGAACAGGGTCCGGGTGGGTCGGTGGTTGGACATGCGTCCCTCCAACCGGATCACCTCGGGCACCCGCGGGGGCGGCTCCACCCCGTGCCACTCGCGTTCGAGGATGCGGCCGATCTCCTCGCGGCTGTCGGTCCCGGGGACCTCGCCCGCCTCGGTGTTCTCGGTCTGCCAGACCGCGATGACCGCGCCGATCACCTCGCGCAGGCTGGGCCGCCGGTCCGGGTTCGGATCCAGGGCACGACCCACGACCGGGCGCAGCCCCTTGGGCAGGCCGTCCAGGGAGAAGGAGCCGGAGGCCACGCGCTGGGAGATCTCCTCGGGCTCGCCCGGACCGAAGGGCAGGCGCCCGGTTCCGGCGAACGCCACCACGGCGCCCCAGGCGAAGACGTCCGCGGCCGGGGTGGCCACGCCGCCCCGGTACCGCTCGGGGCCCAGCCAGGTGGCACCCGAACCGCGCAGCCGCTCGGAGTCCGCGGCCACGGCGCACTCCATGATGTGCGGACCGTGCGACTCCAGGAGGACCTCGCTGGGTCGCAGCGAACCGTGGGCCACCCCCCGCGCGTGCAGCGCGGACAGTCCCTCGGCCAGCGCGGTGGCCAGCGCGATCAGCTTCCCGACCCCGAGTCCGCCCCGCTTCGTCACGTAGTGGGAGAGGCGCTGCCCGGCGATGTAGGGCATGGACAGCCACGGGGGGTTGGCGTCCGCGTCGAAGGCCAGGGGGGTGACCACCCGGTGGGAGTCGACCGCGGACAGGTTGCGGAGCCTCTGCGCCAGGGCGGGGTAGACGTCCGGCGACTCCAGTTCGGGGGACCTGAGCAGCTTCACGGCGACCAGGCGGTCGCCGGAGCTGGTGGAGGCGGTGTCCACCGCGGCGTACACGGTGCCGGTGGAACCCTGGCCCAGCCGACCGAGGACGAGGTAGGGGCCGATCCGCGACGGGTCGTCCGGGTAGAGGGGGGCCAGGTCCGGTGGTACCAGTACGGAGATCTCTCGGGGAGAACGAGGGCTCATGGGTGTCCTGTCGGTGCTTCTGGGCCAGCGGGCGACTGTGGTGTCCGGACATCGTAGTGAAGATCCCGCTCTGCAGTGATTCTCGCGGAAGGCCTCCCGTCCGTCGATCCCCGCGGCCTCCACCGGCCAGTACGGAAGCGGGGCGTACCGGATACGTGACCTGTTCCATCGAGAGCCACACCGTGGCGTGCCCGCACACCCTGCCGGTGGACGCGATAGGGTCAGCCGAAACCGGCCGCCCCGTCCCTTCCAGGCGGGGGCGGCGGACACGGCTCGGGAGTCCCGACCCGGCGCAGTCGCTGGCCCCCGTACCCGATCCCGGTGTCCGGCGCGCGCCCGAGTGCGCTCCGGGACCGTTCGCACACCCTCGAAGCAACCCTCTATCTGCCCTACGGAGCCTTCATGCTGACCGGAGGAGAGGTCGCCGCACTCGTCGCCGCGGTGGTCTGGGCGGTGCTGGCCACGTTCATGTGCGTGGCGCTCGTCAAACTGATCAAGCTCATCAACGAGACCACCAAGGTCGTCGCGGAACTGGGGGAACGGACCCCGCCGCTGCTGGACGACATGGCCTCCACGGTGGAGCGCACCAACACCTCGCTCGAGCGGGTCGAGGAGATCACTGCCAACGTGCAGGCCTCCTCGGAGGACGTCTCCACGATGACCGCGCTCACCCGCTCGGTGTTCACCGGGCCGCTGGTGAAGGTCGCCTCGTTCTCCTACGCCGTCCGCCAGGTCCTGGGGCGCCGCAAGGCCCTGGCCGTCATGCGCGGACGCAGGCGGAAGGAGAACCGGTGATCGGCCGTCTGTTCTACCTCGCCGCGGGGGCCGCGCTCGGCGGTTACGTGGTCCACCGGGTGAACCGGGCACGCAACGCCCTGACCCCCGGCGGCATCGCCGACCGGGTCGAGGGGCGGGTCAGCGAGTACCGGGGCGCCCTCCAGGAGCTCAATGAGGACCTCGCCGAGGCGGTCCGGCAGGAGGAGGCGGAGATGATGCGCCGCTACGCGCCCAGGCGCCGGGTCCTGCGCTCCGCGGACGGTACGCCCCGAGGGCTCTCCGACCGCGAGTAACCGCTGGTGGTCACCGGTGCGGGGGAGAAAATCGGGCGATCATGGACTTTTGTGTCGAATCGGCGAACCGTCGCCCTCCGACGTGCGTCTGTAGGTATGGACGAACCAGTCGATGACGTGAGGAAACGCCATGTACCCGCCCCAGCAGCCGCCCTACGGTCCCCAGGGGGGACACGACCCCTACCAGCAGGGACAGCCCGCGTACCCGGGTGTTCCCCAGCAGGAGTCGGGCAAGATGCCCGGTACCGTGATCACCGTCCGGGTGCTCATGTTCATCGGAGGCGTCGTCGGCCTGCTGTTCGGCGGGCTGGTCCTGCTGATGGGAGCTGCGGCCGGCGGTGACAACGCGTTCGCGGAGGGCTTCGCCGAGGGCGTCCAGGAGACGGGCGGCTACATCGACCCCACGGACATCGCCGCCGGGATGGTGCTCTTCGGGGTCGTCGTCCTCGCGTACGGCATCTTCTCCACCGCCCTCGCCTCGTTCATGGGCAAGCGCAGTGCGGCGGTCCTGTGGCTGATCGTCGTCTTCCAGGTCCTGGCCGGCCTGTTGCTGCTGCTCGGTGCCGTCCTCGGCGGCTTCCTGATGTTCATCCCGCTGCTCTTCGCGATCGGGATGATCGTCCTGATGGTGGTCCCGGCCTCCCGCGCCTTCTACACGCCGCAGCCGGCCAACCCCTACACCGGGTACTGAACCTCCGGCCCGGGGGCTGACGGGCGGGCTGGGCCCCCGTACCAGCACGTTTGGTACTGCCCTGATCATTCTCTGTAGAGTTCTCGTGCTGTCACACGTTCCTTAGAGAGGACCACGGTGCACCCCTCACCCCCCAGCGGCCCCGATCAGCCCCACGGCCAGGGCCAGCCCTCGCAGCACCTCCAGCAGGGTGGTCAGGGATATCCCCAGCCGCCGCAGCAGTTCCAGCAGGGCGGTCAGGGCTACCCCCAGCCGCCGCTGCCCCAGGCCCCCGGGCAGAACCCCGGGCCGGGTCGGCCCTACGGCGTCCCGGGGAGCCCGGTCCCGCCTCCGCCGCAGTTCAACGGCAGCCCCGGCAGCACCGATGCGATGCCGGGGCAGGCCCTCGCGGTCCGCATCCTGATGTTCATCGGCGGCCCGTGCGGCATCATCCTCTTCTTCGTCGTGGCCGCGGTCACCCTGTTCGGCGTCGGCCTCACCGCCGCCGCCGGCGCTGCGGCGCAGGTCGACTCGCCGACCGCAGCCCTGGGCACGATGGGCGCGATGGGTGCGGTCGGCGCCCTGATCCCCCTGGCCTACGGCGTGGCCTCGATCTGGATCGCCGCCGTCATGGGCCGTCGCACGCCCAAGGTGCACCGTGCCGTCGTCATCTTCAACATCGCCGCGTTGGCGGTCCTGGCGCTCAACATCGTCCTCATGATCTCCATGGGCGCGGGAGGCGCCTCGGTGCTGATCCCGGTCGTCTTCCACGGGGTCATGACCGGCCTCATGTTCGCGCCGAACGTGCGGGCGTTCTACAACTCCTAGAGACGCGGGTCACGGCAGACCGATCCGGACACGGACACCGACCGGCCGGAACGACCGGTGCGGGCAGGGCCCGGCGGGAGACCGCCGGGCCCTTCGCCGTTGCCACGGGGATGTGTCAGTGGCCAGCGGCGATAGCCTTGGAATGGCCGGACCGCCGCCGTTGTCCTCAACGGTGCGGGTCTTCGGCGGCCACAGCAAACCATGCGCGCAGGCGTGGCGGTTCCCTCTACGATGGGCCCCTATCGACCACGCGTGACCACGGTCCCACCCAGGGACAACCCCGTCGCCACCGGGCGGCGGAGCCAAGCACAGGAGGGCATCAATGGAGACGGCAGAGATCGCGCGCCGCTTCCTCAGTTTCTTCGAGAAGAACGGACACACCGTGGTGCCCTCGGCAAGCCTGATCGCCGAGGATCCCACGCTGCTGCTGGTGCCGGCAGGCATGGTCCCCTTCAAGCCCTACTTCCTGGGTCAGCGCACGCCCTCCTACAGCACCGCCACCAGCGTCCAGAAGTGCATCCGCACCAAGGACATCGAGGAGGTCGGCAAGACCTCCCGGCACGCCACCTTCTTCCAGATGCTGGGCAACTTCTCCTTCGGTGACTACTTCAAGGAGCAGGCGATCCCGCTGGCGTGGGAGCTCGTCACCACCCCGGTGGAGGACGGCGGCTTCGGGATCGACCCGGAGAAGCTGTGGGTGACCGTCTACCTCGACGACGACGAGGCCGAGGCGATCTGGCGTGACAAGGTCGGGGTCCGTCCCGAGCGCATCCAGCGCATGGGCATGGAGGAGAACTACTGGTCCATGGGGGTCCCCGGACCCTGTGGCCCCTGCTCCGAGATCTTCTACGACCGCGGCCCCGAGTTCGGTGTCGAGGGCGGTCCCGAGGCGGACGAGAACCGCTACATCGAGATCTGGAACCTCGTCTTCATGCAGTACGAGCGGGGTGAGGGCGGCGACAAGAGCGGCTTCCCGATCCTCGGTGACCTGCCCAAGAAGAACATCGACACCGGCCTGGGGCTGGAGCGCCTCGCGGCGGTCCTGCAGGGCGTCGACAACATCTACGAGACCGACATCATCGGCCGCGTGCTGCACCGCGCCGCCGAGCTGACCGGCACCTCCTACGGCGACGACCACGAGCAGGACGTCATGCTCCGCGTGGTCGCCGACCACGTGCGCAGCGCCGTCATGCTCGTCGGCGACGGCGTCAAGCCCGGCAACGAGAAGGCCGGATACGTCCTGCGCCGCATCCTGCGCCGCTCGATCCGCAACCTGCGCCTGCTCTCCGGCACCGACACCTTCTTCCTGCACGAGCTGTCCGAGGTCAGCATCGACGCGATGAAGGACATCTACCCGGACCTGCTCGACAAGGCCGACGTCATCCACGGTGTCATCGACAACGAGGAGCGCAACTTCGCGGACACCCTCCGCGCGGGCACCACGCTCTTCGGCCGGGCGGCCGAGCGCACCCGCGCCCAGGGCGGCACCGTCTTCTCCGGCGTGGACGCCTTCCAGCTCCACGACACCTACGGCTTCCCCATCGACCTCACCCTGGAGATGGCCGCCGAGCAGGGCCTGAGCGTGGACGAGGGCGCCTTCCGCGACCTCATGCAGCGCCAGAAGGACACCGCCAAGGCCGACGCCAAGGCGAAGAAGCTCGGCAACGCGGACATCTCGCTGTACGCCCGGATGCACGAGCAGGCCGGGAACACCGAATTCCTCGGCTACACCGACTCCGAGAGCGAGTCGCACGTCAAGGGCCTCGTCGTGGACGGGGTCGGGGTCCCGGCCGCGCGCGCGGGCGACCAGGTCGAGATCGTCCTGGACCGCACCCCGTTCTACGGGGAGAGCGGCGGCCAGCTCGCCGACACCGGCACGCTGACCGTGGACGGACGCGGCGTGGTGGACGTCGAGGACGTCCAGAAGCCGCTTCCGGGCCTGTTCGTGCACCGAGGCACCGTGCGTTCGGGAGAGGTCGTCCTGGACGACACCGTGCACGCGGCGATCGACGCCGGCCGCCGTCACGCGATCGAGCGGTCCCACTCGGCGACCCACCTCATCCACTCGGCCCTGCGCAACGCGATCGGCCCCTCGGCCGGACAGGCCGGCTCGGAGAACCGCCCCGGCCAGCTGCGGTTCGACTTCACCGCCGACAACGCGCTCGGCGGCGAGCGCCTGGCCCAGGTCGAGGAGGAGGTCAACACCGTCCTCGCCGGTGACATCTCGGTCCAGACCGAGGAGAAGAGCCTGGACGAGGCGCTGAAGATGGGCGCCCTTGCCATGTTCGGCGAGAAGTACGGCGACCGCGTGCGGGTCGTGGAGATGAGCGACTACTCGGTCGAGCTCTGCGGCGGTACGCACGTGGGCTCCACCGCCAAGCTCGGCATCGTCAAGCTGCTGGGGGAGTCCTCCATCGGCTCGGGCGTGCGCCGGGTCGAGGCGGCTGTGGGCGTGGACGCGTTCAAGCGCCTGTCCAAGGAGTCGGCCCTGGTCGGCCAGCTCTCCGAACAGCTCAAGACGCCGCGCGAGGAACTGCCCGAGCGGATCGAGTCGATGGTCTCCCGGCTGCGCGCCGCGGAGAAGGAGATCGAGAGGATGCGCGCCGCTCAGGTGCTCCAGGCCGCCGGCACGATCGCCGAGGGCGCGCGCCGTCACGGCTCGGCCCTGGTCGTGGCCACCGAGGCGCCGGAGGGCGCCAGCGGTGACGACCTGCGCAAGCTGGTGCTGGACGTGCGCGGACGCCTCGGTGAGGACGAGCCCGTGGTCGTGGCGATGACCGCCGTGCCCAAGGACCGACCGGTCGTGGTGATCGCCGCGAACAAGGCCGCGCAGAAGGCCGGGATCAAGGCGGGCGAGCTCGTGGGTGTCGCGGCCCGTGCCCTCGGCGGCGGTGGCGGCGGCAAGCCGGACATCGCCCAGGGCGGCGGCAGCGACCCGAGCAGGATCGACGAGGCCCTGCGTGCCGTGGAGGCGCGCGTCGCGGGCGCCTGAGTGACCAGGTGCTCCTGACCCTCCGAGGTCGTTCGAGGGCGCCGGGGCCCGGTCCGCAGAGGCCGGCCCCGGCGTTCTTCGTCCCCCACACCCTCCACCCCGGTGCGGAATCCGCCCGGGCCGCTGTTTTCGGTGTCCCCCCTCACGTCCACCGGAGAGCCCGGGCCGGCGCACGCGCGCCCGGACGGCGCCTCCGTCCTGCGTACCCGTGCCGGGATTCCACCGCGGTGCCGGGGTCGGAGACACTGACAAAACGTTCCGGAACACTCGTACGCACCCCGGTTGCCCCGGGCTGTGACCGCTGTGACTTACACTCGGACGGTACGTGTGCGCCCCGGCTCCCGCCGTGACAGCCCGACCCGAGGTGCGAGGCCCGGTCGGAGAGGGCCAGCGGGCGTTCCATGGGTGAGGCTGCGCACGGTCAACGAATCGGGCATACTGTGGCGCGTCACAGCCGATCACATGGCTGTCTGCGCGGAGACTCCCGCGATCCAGCTGATGAACAGGACCACCGTGTTGAGGATTTCCCGGCAGCGGTGCTGCGCCGTCGACGGCACAGCCCGCCTGAGCAGCGCCCCCACCCAGGGGGAGGCGTCCTCTTGAGGCAAGGTGTACGCCTGGCGATCGATCCGGGCAACGCGCGTATCGGGGTCGCGGCCAGCGACCCGAGCGGCGTGCTCGCCAGTCCGGTCGAGACCGTCCCGCGCGGCAGAGGCGACGTGCAGCGCATCGCTCTTCTCGTGTTGGAGAGGGAGGCCCGCGAAGTCGTCGTGGGCTACCCTGCTTCACTGTCCGGCCAAGAGGGACCCGCAGCCCGGTCCGCTCGCGAGTTCGCGAACACCTTGGCCCGGCTCCTCGCCCCCGTCCCCGTCAGGCTCGTGGACGAACGACTCACCACGGTGACCGCCCAGGGACAGCTGCTCTCCGGCGCCTCCTTCGGAAAGAAGGGCGCCAAGGGGGGCCGCGCCCGCCGCTCGGTCATCGACCAGGCCGCGGCCACCGTGCTCTTGCAGAGTGCCTTGGACCAGGAACGGTCAACAGGCCATCCCCCGGGCGAGATCGTCCGTGCCAGCCAGGGAGATTCATGACCGACAGGGATGACTACCCCGATCCCTACCGTGGACGTGCCGACCGTGAAGGCGGCTACGACTACGACCCGCTGACCGACCCGCTTCCGGCGCAGCCGCCCTCGCGCGGCCGCCGGGCGCGTCCGGAACCGCAGACGAGCCCCTGGGCCGATCAGCCGGGCACGGGTGAGTTCCAGCACACCGAGCCGTCCACCGGGGAGTTCCGCACCCCCCGGTACACAGCTCCGGAGTCGGGTGAGTTCGACACGCAGAACCGGTCCGCTCCGCCCCCCGGCCGCCGCCGCAGGGCCGAGCCGCCCGCGGACGAGGCCCCCTGGAGCGGTGAGCAGCCGACGGCCCCGCCCCGCCGCTTCGGCGCGGCCGACGCGCTGCGCGGCAGCCGGGCGGCCCGCGGCGGAGGCCAGGGCCCGCAGCGTCCCGCTCAGGGATCGCCCTCGGACACCGGCAGCCACCAGCGCCCGACCCAGGGATCGCCCTCGGACACGGGCAGTCACCAGCGTCCCGTTCAGGGATCGCCCTCGGACACCGGCAGCCACCAGCGCCCGGGCAGTGATCCGACCCAGGACGCCCTCGCGGCCCTCGCCAACCTCGGCGGCGCCCAGAGCCCGTCGGCCCCGCAGGGGCCCCGGCCCTCCCAGGGCCCCCCGACCTCCCCCGGCGCTCGCGGTGAGTCCGCGCGCGGTCCGGCCGAGGACCCGGCCCGCGACCAGCCTCCCCGCAGGTCCCGGCGCTCGCGCTCCGAGGACGCGGGGGAACCGCGTTCGGCCTTCTGGGGCGACGACGCCGACGAACCCACCCCCGCCTTCCTCGCCGACGAACCCGACGAGGAGCCCAGGGGGCGCCGCGCCCGCCGCAAACGCGCGAAGGAGCCCGAGGAAGGGCCGCCGCACGACACCGGGGCCTTCGCGGTTCCGGAGGACGAGGAGCCCAAGGGCCGCCGCGCCCGCCGCAAACGCGCCAAGCAGGCCGACGCCGAGCAGCCCGTGCGTGACACCGGGGCCTTCGCGGCCCAGGAAGCCGAGGAGCCCGCCGGGCGCCGCGGTCGCCGTCGCGCCCGCCGCGCCGCCGAGGAGGAGCCGCACGACAGCGGCGCCTTCGCCGCGGCCCCCGCCGCTCCGGTCGCCGACACCGGCGCCTTCGCCGAGCTGTCCGACCCGGACCGGCAGGAGCCGGTGCGAGACACCGGGTCCTTCCCCGCCCAGGAGCCGGAGGACGAGGCGCCGAAGGGGCGGGGAGGCCGCCGTCGTGCCCGCCGCGGCCGCCGCGCCGAGCCGGAACCCGCCCCCGAGCCGTCGGCCGAGGAGGAATCCCGGGAGCTGGAGGACGAGGACCTCTACGAGGAGGACAGCCTCGAGGACATCGCCGCCTCCTACGGCGACAGCCGCGCCAACCGCAAGCGCGCCAAGCGGGCCAAGGCCGCGCAGGCCGCCCGCCGCAAGGCGGGCAAGCCCAAGAAGCGCAGGAGCAAGGGTCTGATGATCCTGCTCGCCCTGGTCCTGATGCTCGTGGTCGCCGGCGGCGGCTACGGCGTCATGCGCACCTACGTGTTCCCGCCCGACTTCTCCGGCGAGGGCGAGGGCGAGGTCGTCTTCACCATCGAGGAGGGGCAGAGCGGCACCGCCGTCGCCCAGAGCCTGGTGGACGAGGGGGTCGTCGCCAGCGTGCGCGCCTTCACCAACGCCCTCGACTCGCAGGAGGGCGAGGGTGTGGTGCCCGGCACCTACTCCCTGGCCGAGGGCATGAGCGGTGAGAGCGCCGTGGCGGCGCTGCTCGACCCCGAGAACCGCATCGGGAGGGGCGTCACCATCCGCGAGGGCCTGCGCTCCGAACAGGTTCTGCAGAAACTGTCCGAGAACACGGGCCTGTCCCTGGAGGAGCTGCAGGCGGCGTACGAGCAGACGGACGAGCTCGGTCTGCCCGACTACGCGACGGAGGGGCCCGCGGGTTACCTGTTCCCGTCCACGTACCGGTTCGACCCGGACACCGAGGCCCTCTCGATGCTGCGCACCATGGTCACCCAGCACACACGGGTCGCCGAGGAGCTGGAGCTGGAGAGCAAGGCCGAGGCACTCGGCTACGACGCCAACGAGATCATGGCGATCGCCTCCATCGTCCAGGCCGAGAGCGGCGGGGCCGAGGACATGCCGAAGATCTCCCGGGTGGTGCACAACCGCCTGGAGGACGGCATGGCGCTCCAGATGGACAGCACCTGCTTCTACGCCATCGGCGAGTACGGCATCGCGCTCGACAACGACCAGTTGGCCGCGTGCGAGGCGGACACCAGCGGGTTCGACACCTACCACAAGCCCGGTCTGCCCCCCGGCCCGTTCGTGGCCCCCGGTCAGGACGCCATCGAGGCGGCCCTGGAGCCGGAGGAGGGCGACTGGCTGTACTTCGTGGCCACCGACCCGGAGAACGGTGTCACCGAGTTCGCCGAGACCTACGAGGAGTTCGAGGTGCTCAAGCAGCGGTTCCAGGAGACCTGGGGCGGCGGGAGCGAGGAGTGATGCGCGCCGCCGTCCTGGGCTCGCCGGTGGCCCACTCCCTCTCCCCGGTCCTGCACTCCGCGGCCCACGCGGCCATGGGCCTCACGGAGTGGTCCTACGGGCTGTTCGAGTGCGACGAGAAGGGGCTGGCGCCCTTCCTCGACGGGCTGGACCGGTCCGAGTGGGCCGGGCTGTCCCTGACCATGCCGCTCAAGCGGCGGGCCATGGAGCTGGCGGCCGAGGTCACGGAGCTGGCCACCGCGGTCGGCGGGGCCAACACCCTGGTCCGCGCGGGTGAGGGCTGGGCGGCGCACAACACGGACGTCGAGGGGATCGCCACCGCGCTCACCGAGGCCGGCGTCCCCGCCCCGGACGGCACGGTCGTTCTGGGGGCGGGGGCCACGGCGGCCTCCGCCCTGGCGGCACTGAGGGAACTGGGCGCGACCGGACCGGTCACCGTCCTGGCCCGCGACACCGCCCGCACCGGCGAGGTCACCGCCGCGGCCGACCGCCTGGGACTGTCGGTGGGGGTGGCGCCGCTGGCGGACATCGACCGGTACCTGGACGCCGACCTCGTGGTCTCCACCCTGCCCTCGGGCGCGGCGGACGCGCACGCCGAACGGCTCGCGGCCTGCCGGGCCGACCTGTTCGACGTGATCTACGCCCCATGGCCGACCGCCGCGGCCGAGGCCGTAACGGCCCGGGGCGGACGGGTGGTCGGGGGTTTCCCGATGCTCCTGCACCAGGCTGTGGCCCAGGTCAGGCTGATGACCGGGGTGGAGGACGTCCCGGTCGGGGCCATGCGGGCCGCGGGCGAGGCCGAACTCCTGCGGCGCTCCACCCGGGTCGGGGGCTGACCACAGGAGCACGGTGCTCCGCCGGTCCCCGAGCCCTGCTATATTGGACGTAATCGACTTGGTCCGGTGTGCTCGGCACTCCGGAACCGCAAGCGGAGATGATCCTCCCACCTACCGGGCCCCGCCCGTGTGGGTCCCGGTCAGACGATGGACGCACCATTCGGTGTCCGTCGGGCGCTCCTTCGGAGAAGGCCCGCGGAACGTGTGGCGTCTCCGTCGTGCACATCCGGTCGGATCGCCCCGCTTGCACACGCTGGCGGGGTTTTCGCTTTTTGGTGAGATCCCAACGCGGGCGGGTGGCCTGAACAAGCACGGGCGACCCGGTCGAACAGGCCGACCACCACACGGTGGGCGGCCGGTCCCAGGTAATCCGAGAAAGCTAGGGAGGGGTCTCATCAGCACAGAGCCCCGCATCAATGACCGTATCCGGGTGCCCGAGGTCCGACTTGTCGGACCCAACGGTGAGCAGGTCGGAATCGTCTCCGTGCAGGACGCGCTGCGTCTGGCCCAGGAGTCCGACCTCGACCTCGTCGAGGTCGCACCGACCGCGCGCCCGCCGGTCGCGAAGCTGATGGACTACGGCAAGTTCAAGTACGAGTCCGCGGTCAAGGCCCGTGAGTCGCGCAAGAACCAGTCGAACACGATCATCAAGGAGATCAAGCTCCGCCCGAAGATCGACCCGCACGACTACGAGACCAAGAAGGGTCACGTCGTTCGGTTCCTCAAGAGCGGGGACAAGGTCAAGGTGACGATCATGTTCCGTGGCCGCGAGCAGTCCCGGCCCGAGCTCGGGCGCAGGCTGCTGGCGCGTCTGGCCGAGGACGTCCAGGATCTTGGCACGGTCGAGTCCCAGCCCAAGCAGGACGGCCGCAACATGGTCATGGTGATCGGTCCGCACAAGCGGCGTTCCGAGCACAAGGCCGAGGCCCGTGCCGCGGCGGGGGACAAGACCCGCCGCGACGAGAGCGACCAGGCGTAAGGCGCCAGGGGAAGTCCCCCACCGCCCGGCCGTCGTGAAGGCGGAACCGGGTGGTGGGGTGGGCTGTGCGCGAACAGCCCGTGATGCACCGGTGTGCGACGGGACCCCGCCGTAGTGGCGGAACAATCGCGACATTCGTTTGAGTACGGGTGCCGCGCCGACGGAGTAGGAGACGACGGCGACATGCCGAAGAACAAGTCCCACAGCGGAGCCAAGGACCGTTTCAAGGTCACCGGCTCCGGCAAGATCATGCGCCGCCGTGCCAACAAGAACCACATCCTTGAGCACAAGACCTCCAAGCGCAAGCGGAAGCTGGGCACGGAGGCCGAGCTCGCTCCGGCTGACACCAAGAACATCAAGAAGCTCCTGGGCATGTAGCCCAGAGTCTCTTCCGTCCTCCTTGGCATGCCCGTGCGCCCGACCCGGTCGGCGCGCTGAGGCGCCCGGAGGACACCCACCTGAAGCGAACACGGTCGCTGGGTGCGTCCTGGCCGGACCGGTCGGCGCGCCGTGCGCGCCGGAAGAACCAATGAGGGAGTCACTGTGGCACGCGTGAAGCGGGCTCTCAACGCCAAGAAGAAGCGCAAGGTCGTTCTCGACCGGGCCAGTGGTTACCGCGGGCAGCGCTCGCGTCTGTACCGCAAGGCCAAGGAGCAGATGCTCCACTCGATGACCTACTCCTACCGGGACCGCAAGGACCGCAAGGGGCAGTTCCGTCGTCTGTGGATCCAGCGCATCAACGCCGCCTCCCGCGCTCACGGCCTGACCTACAACCGTCTCATCCAGGGTCTGAAGCTGGCTGAGATCGAGGTCGACCGTCGCATGCTGGCCGACCTGGCCGTCAACGACGAGGCCGCCTTCGCCGCGCTCGTGGAGAAGGCCAAGCAGGCCCTCCCCACCTCCGCCGCGGCCTAGCAGGCAGAGAAAGAAGCAGCAGACGGGTAGCGATGGCGAGCCACGAGTTCACGAGTGTCCGGTCACCCAGGATCAAGGGGGTTCGGCGGCTCGCCAAGCGCACCTTCCGTCAGCGTGAACGGCGCTTCCTCGCGGAAGGGCCGCAGGCTGTGCGGGAGGCCCTGGCCGCCGTCAACGGCGGCGACGGGCGGTCCCCCTACGGTGGGGCCGCCCACGGCGTTGTCGAGGTCTACGCCACGGCGGAGGCCATGCAACGCCACATCGACCTGATGGACGCCGCCCACACCGCGGGCGTGCCCACCCACCGGGTCAGTCTCGACGTCATGTCCGAACTGGCGCAGACCATCACCCCGCAGGGGGTCATCGCGGTCTGCGAGTTCGTCGACGTGCCACTGGAGAGCATCACCGACGTGCGGCTCGCCGTCGTCCTCTCCCACGTGCGCGACCCCGGCAACGCCGGAACGGTCCTGCGCACCGCCGACGCGGCCGGCGCCGACGTCGTCATCTTCACCGACGCCTCGGTCGACCCCTACAACGGCAAGTGCGTGCGGGCCTCCGCCGGAAGCCTGTTCCACCTTCCCGTGGTGGTGGGAGTCCCGGTGGCCCGGGCGGTGGACTTCCTCCGCGGCACCCAGGCCAAGGTCTGGGCTGCGGACGGCGGCGGCGACCGCGACCTGCACCAGCTGGCCGATGACGGCGACCTGGACGGCCCGGTCGGCTGGGTCTTCGGCAACGAGGCCTGGGGCCTGCCCGAGGAGATCGTCCAGCTGACCGACGGCGCTGTCAGCGTTCCGATCTACGGCGAGGCCGAAAGCCTGAATCTGGCCACGGCCGCGGCGGTCTGTCTCTACACGACCGCGAGACAGCAGCGGAGCTCCTGAACCCCCTCCGCGCCGGTTCTCGCGCGTGCTGCCGTCATCCCTGAGCAGTCACTCCCGGTGATGGTCACGCCCCTGACCCGGGGCGGAGGATGAGACGGTATACACGCTCGGTAACAGGTTGTCTCAACCATCCGAAATGCACGTGCACGGGGCCCGAGTGTCGATAGGGTCGGGCCAGTACCACGGTGGTTCATGCGCATCCCGCTTGGCCGCCTTCACCCGACCCGTGTCACGGGTAGGGCGGTGCGCGTGGCCGCGACGACACGGCAGGCTTGGCGACGCGCTGTGAGCACACAATGCTCCCGACGCCGCAGGACGGGTTCCGGCGCGAACGGGGCCGACCGCCCGGGGCGGACGACGGTGCACCGGATGACCCGTCGTCCCGGATCCGGGTGGGGCCGTATCCCGTGTCATGAGGCGTACCAGGTGGGAGTGCAGGGTAGATCTGCGGTGGTGTCCGGGGGAGAGAGCGACGGACACGACCGGTCAGCGATCCCGACCCAGGAGTCCTGTGGTCGCGGACCTTCGGAGGGGAGCGGGGAGAGGCGTGGGCAGCGGCCGGCACGTAGGCCAACCGGCGGAGGGCTCCGACGGTGCGGCGGCGCGATCCTCGGAAGACCCCGCCGGGGACGAGAACACCACCGACGTTCCCGCCGAACGGGAGGACGCCCCCCAGGGACCGGCCCGTGCCGGACGGCGGCAGGGGAGCGCACCCGCCCTGTGGGACGTCGACACCGCCTCGGCGGGACCGGGCGAACCCGCCCTGCACGCCGACGACCTCCCCGACGGGGTGGTCGTCGCCGACGCCCGGGGCCGGGTCGTCCTCTTCAACTCCCTGGCCGCGCAGCTCACCGGGGTTCCGGCGGAGTCGGCGCTGGGCCGCGACTACCGCGCCGCCCTGCCCCTCAACGGTCTCGACGGCAACAACTGGTGGGAGTCCAGCGACCCCTACGGCGGTGACCGCGAACGCACCCGGCAGCCCGAGCGGGTGCTCTGCCTGCCCGACGAACGCGAGATCCTGGTGGCCGCCCGCTACGTGCGGGCCAGGCCCGGCGGGGCGCTCGTGCGCCTGGTCGTCACCCTCCGGGACGCCTCCGCGCGGGCCGAACGCTCCCGCGCCGACCTGGTGTCCGAGGTCGCGCACGAGCTGCGCTCCCCGCTCACCAGCGTGAAGGGTTTCACCTCCACCCTGCTCAACAAGTGGGAGCGGCTCACCGACAAGCAGAAGCTGTTCATGCTGGAGACGGTCAACGCCGACGCCGACCGCGTCACCCGGCTCATCCACGACCTGTTGGACGTCTCCCGCATCGAGTCCGGGCGCCTGGAGGTGCGCCGCCAGGTCGTCGACCTGCCCGCCGCGGTGCGCCGCCTCGTCGCCAGGCGCGTCACCTCGGGCGAACCGGAGGAGCGCTTCCGGGTCGAGACCCACGGCGAGCTCCCGCAGATGTGGCTGGACGCGGACAAGCTGGAACAGATCCTCTCCAACCTCGTGGAAAACGGGGTGCGGCACGGCGCTGGTACTGTCAGTATCGTGATCGAGCCGTGTGAAGGAGGAGCAGCGGTGTCGGTGCGCGACGAAGGCCAGGGCATAGCACCCGAGACCATTCCGCGCGTCTTCCGCCAGTTCTGGCGCAGCAAGCGCCGTGGCGGGACCGGCCTCGGACTGTTCATCGTCAAGGGCCTCGTCGAGGCCCACGGCGGCACGATCACCGTCGGGCGCGCTCCCAACGGCGGCGCCGAGTTCCGATTTACCATGCCCGCCGGGACGCCCGAGTTCGTCTGAGCCCTCAGACCCTTCGGCCTCCCCGGCGGGCGCACGCGGCATGTCCCGGACCCCGCAACGGACCTTTCCCGGGCTGCCCGAAAACCGCCTGTGCTTTTCCTGTCGGCTTCGTCCGCCCCGTGGCGGACCGTGACTGCCGTCCCGTCCCCTGATCCGTGGGGAACGGTGGCGGCGAGGCAACCAACCATGTCTGCACCGAACAATTCCTTCGACCCGGTCGAGGTGACCCCCCTGCACCCCGACGAGGTCGCCCGCATGCGCGAGGAGGCGTTGGCCGCCATCGAGGCCGCCGCCGACCTCGCCGAACTCAAGGAGGTCCGGCTCGCGCACGCCTCGGACCGCTCCCCGCTGGCCCTGGCCAACCGTGAGATCGGCGCGCTGCCCCCGGCCGCCAAGGCCGACGCCGGCAAGCGCGTCGGCGGCGCCCGACGCGACGTCGGGCAGGCGCTCAAGGCCCGCCAGGCGGTGCTGGAGACCGAGCGCGACGAGCGTGTCCTGGTGGAGGAGCGCGTCGACGTCACCCTGCCCTGGGACCGCACGCCCCGAGGCGCCCGCCACCCCCTGACCACCGTCGCGGAGCGGATGACCGACGTCTTCGTCGGTATGGGCTTCGA
The DNA here is from genome assembly GCF_000341085.1 of Nocardiopsis ganjiahuensis DSM 45031. Lineage (GTDB taxonomy): Bacteria > Actinomycetota > Actinomycetes > Streptosporangiales > Streptosporangiaceae > Nocardiopsis > Nocardiopsis ganjiahuensis. The sequence goes on from NZ_ANBA01000029.1 coordinate 91,924, forward strand.
GGTCGCCGAGGGGCCCGAGATCGAGGCGGAGTGGTTCAACTTCGACGCCCTCAACTTCCAGCCCGACCACCCGGCCCGCAGCATGCAGGACACCTTCTTCGTCGAGGGGCCCGACGGCGGCGAGTCCGGTCTGGTCATGCGCACCCACACCTCCCCGGTACAGATCCGCGCGCTCCTCTCGCGTGAGCTCCCGGTGTACGTGGTCGCGCCCGGCAAGACCTTCCGCACCGACGAGCTGGACGCCACCCACAGCCCGGTCTTCCACCAGTTGGAGGGCCTGGTCGTCGACAAGGGCATCACCCTCGCGCACCTGCGCGGCGCCATCGACGCCTTCGTCGAGTCCGTGTTCGGTGAGGGGCTGAAGACCCGCTTCCGGGCCTCCTACTTCCCGTTCACCGAGCCCTCCGCCGAGGTGGACATCGAGTGCTTCGTCTGCCGCGGCGCGTCCGTGGGCAACCCGGACGAGCCCTGCCGTACCTGCTCCAGCGAGGGCTGGATCGAGATCGGCGGCTGCGGCGTGGTCAACCCGCGCGTGCTCACCGCCGCCGGAGTGGACCCGGAGGTCTACAGCGGCTGGGCCTTCGGCCTGGGAATCGAACGGACACTGATGTTCGCGCACGGTGTGCGCGACATGCACGACATGGTCGAGGGCGACATCCGCTTCACCTCGGCCTTCGGGAGTGAGAACTGATGCGCGTCCCCCTGACCTGGCTGCGTGAGTACGTCGAGCTTCCGGCCGACGTCTCCGCCCGAGACCTCGCCTCCCGGCTGACCTTGGCCGGGCTGGAGGTCGAGACCGTCGACGAGCTCGGCTCCGACCTGACCGGACCCATCGTCTTCGGCCGGGTGCTGGAGATCGAGGAGCTCACCGGCTTCAAGAAGCCCATCCGCTACTGCAGGGTGGACGTCGGACAGGCCAACGGCAGCGGTGAGCCGCAGGAGATCGTCTGCGGCGCCCGCAACTTCGCCGAGGGCGACCTCGTCGTGGTGTCCCTGCCCGGCGCCGAACTGCCCGGCGGGTTCAAGATCGGAGCCCGCAAGACCTACGGCAAGATGTCGGCCGGCATGATCTGCTCGGCCACCGAGCTCGGCCTGTGGGAGGACCACACCGGCATCGTCGTGCTGCCCGAGGGCTTCGCCGAGACCGGCACCGACGCCATCGCGATCCTCGGCCTGCGTGAGGACGTCCTCGACATCGCCGTCACCCCCGACCGGGGTTACGCGCTGTCGATGCGCGGTGTGGCGCGCGACGTCGCCGCCCTGTACGGAGCCGAGTTCCGCGATCCCGCGGACGTCACCGTCGCGGTACCCGCCGGCGCCGGCCACCCGGGTGTCATCGACGACGCGGAGCGCTGCGACCGCCTCGTGCTGCGCGGTGCCACCGGCTTCGACCCGGAGGCGCCCACGCCGCTGTGGATGAAGCGCCGCCTGCACCAGAGCGGGGTTCGCCCCGTCTCCCTGGCCGTGGACGTCACCAACTACGTGATGCTCGAACTCGGTCAGCCCCTGCACGCCTGGGACCGCGAGAAGGTCGACGGCCCGATCCGCGTCCGGCAGGCCGAGGCGGGGGAGAAGCTGGAGACCCTGGACCACGTCCAGCGCTCCCTGGACGCCGACGACATCGTCATCGCCGACGACTCCGGCGCCCAGGCGATCGCCGGTGTGATGGGTGGCCTCCACACCGAGATCGGGCTGTCCTCCTCCGAGGTCCTGGTCGAGGCCGCCCACTTCGACGCCATGAGCATCGCGCGCGCCTCGCGCCGGCACCAGCTGTCCTCGGAGGCCTCCCGGCGCTTCGAGCGCGGCATCGACTCGGCCGGACAGCTGGCCGCGGCCACCCGTGCCGTGGAACTGCTGGCCGAGCTCGGCGGCGCCTCGGTGGAACCGGCCTACACGATCGTGGACCGCTCGAAGGCGCGCGAGCCGATCGTCGTCAGGGCCTCCCACGCGGGCAGCGTGGCCGGGGTCGACTACCCCGAGGGCACCAGCGAGCGGTGGCTGCGTGCCATCGGCTGCGCCGTCGAGGCCGACGGGGAGCTCCTGAAGGTCACCCCGCCCACGTGGCGGTCCGACATCACCGACCCCAACGACCTCGCCGAGGAGATCATCCGCTTCGAGGGGTACGAGAACATCCCCTCGATCCGGCCCAGCGGCTCCGGGCGGGGGCTGACCTCCGGCCAGCGCCTGCGCCGGGCGGTCGGCCGCGTCCTCGCCGACACCGGTCACAACGAGGTGCTGTCCTACCCGTTCACCAGCGAGCGCGACCTCGACGGCCTCCAGCTGGCCGCCGGCGACCCGCGCCGTACCGCCCTGCGCCTGGCCAACCCGCTCAACGAGGAGGAGCCGCTGCTGCGGACCACCTTGCTGCCGGGACTGTTCAAGGCGCTGGCCCGCAACGTCGGCCGGGGCATGACGGACGTCGCCCTGTTCGAGACCGGCCTGGTGTACCGGCCCAGGCCGGGTGCCACCCGTGCCCCGATCCTGCCGGTGGACCGGGGGCCCGGCGCCGAGGAGCTCGCGCTCCTCGACGCCGCCCTGCCCGAACAGCCGCGCCGCGTGGGCGTGGTCGTCACCGGTGACGCCGAGCGCGCCGGCTGGTGGGGCGAGGGCCGCGCGGCCACCTGGGCCGACGCGGTCCAGGCCGCCCGCGACATCGCCCGGGTCGCCGGGGTCGGCCTGGAGGTCGAGGCCGACACCCACGCTCCGTGGCACCCGGGCCGTTGCGCCGCGCTGTACGTGCGGGTGGAGGGCGAGCGCGTGCTCGTCGGCCACGCCGGCGAGCTGCACCCCCGGGTCGTCAAGGCGTTCGGCCTCCCGGACCGCACCGCCGCGATGGAGATCGACCTGGACCGCGTCGAGAGCGCCCGTGCCGACACGCCCGCCCCGGTGGTGTCCACCTATCCGGTGGCCACCCAGGACGTGGCCCTGGTCGTGGACGCCTCGGTGCCGGTCGGTGAGATCAGCGCCGCCCTGGCCGAGGGCGCGGGCCCGCTGCTGGAGAGCGTGCGGCTGTTCGACGTCTACACCGGTGAGCAGGTCGGTGAGGGACGCAAGTCCGTCGCGTTCGCCCTGCGCTTCCGGGCCGGCGACCGGACGCTGACCGCGGAGGAGGCCGGCGCCGCGCGCGACGCGGCCGTGGCCCTGGCCACCGAGCGCACGGGCGCGGTCCTGCGCGGCTGACCTCGGCCGACACGCAGCGCCAGCTGCAACGAAACACAGTGTTAACACGGCGGGGCGGGGCGGTTACTCCCAGGGGGGAGACCCGCCCCGCCCTCTTGTGTTAAGACGGTGCTGCGGGGTCGGACACCACGCCGGAGAAGTCGCCGACAAACCCTGGTGTGTAGCGAAACGAGCGATCGCAGAGCCCGGATTCCAAGAAAATTGTGGCCGTGTTTTTCCAGCGTAGTAGGGGTTTTGGCGCTGAGGGCCGAGGGTAGCCGGAATGAAGTTTGGGTTTCGGGGCATGAAAGGTCGTTTTGGCTCTTGCTGTGGAGCGGTCCGAGAACTTAGCCTGCGAGTAGCTGCCACAACCTGGGCGCCCGGGTAAGAGGTCAGATCCGTTTTCCGCTGCGCGTTCTCGCGCATGTCACGGCTCGGAGGTCGCCATATGACCGAAACGGTTGTCTCGTCCGCGCTCACTCCCAAGGAACACCGGGAGCCCAGCCGTCTCTGGCATACCTTCTGCGATATGAACACCGTGGCCAAGGGCCCGGAGTTCGTGGTGGCCCGCGCCGAGGGCGTGTGGCTCTGGGACCAGTTCGGTGACCGTTACCTCGACGGCACCGCCAGTCTCTGGTACTGCAACGTCGGACACGGCCGGGCCGAGATCGCGGACGCGGTCCACCGGCAGATGAGCACTCTCGACGCCTACACCGTCTACGGTGACTTCGCCAACGTGCCCGCCATGGAACTCAGTGACCGCCTGGCCGCGCACGCACCGGTCGAGGACCCGCGCGTCATCCTCACCTGCGGGGGAGGGGAGTCGATCGACACCGCCGCCAAGCTGGCGCGCAGCTACTGGGCCACGCAGGGCCAGCCGGAGCGCCAGCACCTGATCAGCCGGACCGGCGGCTACCACGGCCTCAACGGCTTCGGTACCAGCATCATCGGGATGGAGCGCTTCCGTTCCGGCTACGGGAAGCTCATCGAGGACACCTCCGTGGTCCCGCACGACTCCGCCGCCGCCCTGGAGGCCGAGATCCTGCGGGTCGGCGCGGACCGTGTCGCCGCCTTCTTCGCCGAACCCGTGATCGGGGCGGGCGGGGTGTTCATCCCGCCGGAGAACTACTTCACCGACGTGGCGCGGATCTGTCAGAAGTACGGCGTGCTGTTCGTCGTGGACAGCGTGATCTGCGGTTTCGCCCGGATGGGCAACTGGTTCGGGATCGAGCGGTTCGGTGTGAGCCCGGACATGATCGTCTTCGCCAAGGGCGTCTCCAGCGGCTACCTGCCGCTGGGCGGCGTCGTGGTCAACGGCCGGGTGGCCGACCCGTTCTGGAACGAGGCGGGCAACCCGTTCCTGCACGGCACCACCTACGCCGGGCACCCGACGGCCTGCGCGGCGGCCATGGCCAACCTGGACATCCTGGAGCGCGAGGACCTGTTCACGGTCTCGCGCGAGGTGGAGACCCACCTGGACTCGGCTCTGCGCGGGCTGGCCGACCACCCGCTGGTCGCCGAGGTCCGTTCCGGGACGGGGGTGATGGGCGCGGTGGAACTCACCGAGGAGGCGCTCATGGAGCGGGGGATCACCACGGCGGAGGTCTTCGCCGAGGCCCGGGCCCGCGGTGTCATCGTCCGGCCGGTGCCCAAGGCGCTGCTGGTGTCGCCGCCCCTGGTCATCACCTGGGAGCAGATCGACCACCTGGCGTCCACCCTGGCGGGGTCCCTGGACGCGGTGATGGCCCGTCACTGAGCGGAGGGAGTCCGGCGACCGCCCGGGCTCCCACACGAGAGGGCCCTGTTGAACCCACCGGTGTCGTGTCGCACACCGGTGGGTTGTTTATTTTCCTAGGAAACCTCTGTCGAGTGCTGATATCTTGCAGTAATATTTGCTGGGAAGATACTTCTTCGGGGTTGGGTAGCGCGCTCTCCCCGCCGGCACGACAGGGGGCAGGGAATGACGGCACAGCCGACCGATGCGGACGTGGAGGCGACCCGGGAGACCGGTCCCAGTGACGACGATCTGATCACGGCCTGGGGACTGGTCCACGAGGCGATGAACGCGATCCAGCCCAAGCTCCTGCACGGGATAACCCCCGACGGCAAGGACATGGCGGGCCCGTGGTTCGAGGTCCTCATCCGCCTGCAGCGCACCCCGGGGTACCAGCTGCCGATGAGCCGTCTGGCCCGCGAGGTCAGTCTCAGCACGGGAGGGTTCACCAAGCTGGCCGACCGCCTGGAGAAGGAGGGCTACCTGGAACGACACAACTGTGCCAGCGACCGCCGGGTCGTCTACGCCACCCTCACGGAGGCGGGCCTGGACTTCATCGGTGCCGCTCGGATCCGTCACGTCGAACGCCTTCGGGAGCACGTGCTCACCCCGCTCGGGGACGGAGGGGTTCGACAACTGGCCACCATCGCGCGTACGCTCCGTGACAGCTCTCTCGACTGAACTGGGCAACAGGACGGGACTCTGCGTAGTCGAATCCCCGCTGAAGCGGCGCGTCGATCCTCGCGAATGTGCAGAAAACATCCCACGCGCCTTCGTTCCCATGTAGGTTGGCCAGAGTTCGGGGGCCCAACGCGGGGTGGGTCGGGAGCACTGAGGTTCCGGGGGGAATGATGAGGCTGTTCACCACTGCTGCCCAGATGAGGCCTATTCCCCGATCCTCGCGCTTCGCCAACGGCGGGGTCTCCTTCTGGTTCAGGGAGAACGGTCTCCCTGAGCGGAGGGCGCCGCTTCCGGGCGACGGGGACTACGACGTCTGCGTGGTCGGAGCCGGTTACACCGGCCTCTGGACCGCCTACTACCTCAAGAAGGACCAGCCGGACCTGAGAGTCTGCGTCGTCGAGCGGGAGTTCGCCGGCTTCGGCGCCTCCGGCCGTAACGGAGGGTGGCTTTCGGCCGAGTTCTCGGGTTCCCAGGAGGACTACGCGCGGTCACACGGCAAGGCCGCCATGGTCGCCCTGCAACGCGCGCTGATGAACACCGTGGACGAGGTCGTCACGGTCGCCCGCGCCGAGGACATCGACGCCGACGTCGTCAAGGGCGGTGTGCGTCTGATCGCGAGCAACGCGGCACAGCGCGAGCGGCTCGAGACACACATCGACTACCTCCAGGAGTGGGGCTACTGGCCCGACGACATCCACATGGTGGACCTGGACCACGCACCCCCGGTCTCGGTGCACGGCGCCGTGGCGGCCGGGTACTCGCCGCACGCCGCCCGTGTCCACCCCGCCAAGCTGGTCACCGGTCTGGCCCGGGTGGTCGAGGCGCTGGGCGTGGAGATCTTCGAGGACACCGCCGTGACGGAGATCCGGCCCCGTGAGGGGGCCGACCGTCCGACGGTGGTCACCGAACACGGCACCGTCCGCGCCGACCACGTGGTCCGCGCCACCGAGGGCTTCACCTCCACACTGCGCGGCCAGCGCCGCCGCTGGCGCCCCATGTACTCCTCGATGATCGTCACCGAGCCGATCGCCCCCGAACTGTGGGAGCGGATCGGCTGGGAGGGCCGCGAGCTCCTGAGGGACTCCGCGCACTCCTACGTCTACGCCCAGCGCACAGCCGACGACCGCATCGCGATCGGAGGCCGTGGCGTGCCCCACCGGTTCGGGGGCTCGGAGGACAAGGAGGGCGCCACCCAGCCGCAGGCCATCGCCGAACTCTGGCGCTCCCTGACCGGGATGTTCCCCGACGTCGCGGACGTGCCGGTCGAGCACGCCTGGTCCGGGGTGCTCGGGGTGCCCCGGGACTGGTCCCCGACCGTGAACCTGGACACCGGCTCCGGGCTGGGCTGGGCGGGCGGATACTCCAGCAGCGGGGTCTCCACCAGCAACCTGGCCGGCCGCACCCTGCGCGACCTGATCCTGGGCCGCAGCACCGACCTCACCCGCCTTCCGTGGGTCGGTCACGAGGTGCGCGGCTGGGAGCCCGAGCCGCTGCGCTGGGTGGGTACCCAGGTCGTGCGCGGGCTCTACAGAACGGCCGACCGCCGTGAGTCCAGGACCGAGGGCAACGGGCACACCTCCCGTTTCGCCGGCCTGGCCACCCGGATGCCCGGCAACTGAGCGACCCGCCCGACCGGCCCCTCCGCTCGGCCCGGCGAAAGCACCCACGGAACACCTCCCCGCGGAACCATCGCCCCGTACGGTTCGGTCCCGAACCGCGCGGGGTCGCCTCGAACCTGGTTGCATAAACTTGCAAGGTCATGCATGATGGTTCAGTCCAAGCGGGAAGAGAGGGTCTCACCATGGGATACACAGCGGCCATCGCCGGAGCCAGCGGCTACGCCGGGGGCGAGCTGCTGCGTCTGCTCCTGGGCCACCCCCAGATCGAGATCGGCACCGTCACCGCCGGAAGCAACGCCGGCACCCCCCTCATCCAACACCAGCCGCACCTGCTGCCGCTGGCCGACCGGATCCTCGCGCCCACCACCGTCGAGGAGCTCCGCGGCCACGACGTCGTCTTCCTCGCCCTGCCGCACGGACAGTCCGCCGACATCGCCCAGCAGCTCGGCGAGGACGTCCTGGTCGTGGACTGCGGCGCCGACTTCCGCCTCAACGACGCAGCCGCCTGGGAACGCTTCTACGGCACACCCCACGCCGGAACCTGGCCCTACGGGCTCCCGGAACTGCCCGGACAGCGGGAGCGCCTCACCGGCGCCCGGCGGGTCGCCGTTCCCGGCTGCCACGTCACCGTCGCCACCCTCGGGCTCTTCCCCGCCCTGGCCGAGCAGCTCGTCGAGACCGACCTCACCGTGGTCGCCGTCACCGGCACCTCCGGCGCGGGCAAGGCACCCAAGCCCAACCTGGTCGGCAGCGAGATCATGGGCGCGCTCAGCCCCTACGGGGTCGGCGGCACGCACAGGCACAACCCCGAGATCGTCCAGAACCTCACCTCCGTCACCGGAGAGCCGGTCCGCCTCTCCTTCACACCGGTCCTCGCCCCGCTGCCCCGGGGCATCCTCGCCACCTGCACCGCCCCCCTCAAGCCCGGCGTGACCGCGGACCAGGTCCGCGCCGCCTACGAGAGCACCTACGCCGACGAGCCCTTCGTCCACCTGCTCCCCGAGGGCACCTGGCCCAACACCGCCATGACGCTCGCGGCCAACACCACCCTCGTGCAGGTCACCGTGGACCCGGACGCGAACCGCATGGTGGCCGTCGCCGCCCTGGACAACCTCACCAAGGGCACCGCGGGCGGCGCGATCCAGAGCACCAACATCGCCCTGGGCCTGCCCGAGGACACCGGCCTTCCGCTCGCCGCGGTCGCTCCCTAGAGACGAGGGTTCCGACGTGAGTGTCACCGCACCCCAGGGGTTCCGCGCCGCGGGCGTGGCCGCCGGGATCAGCGCCGCCCAGGCCCGAGACGTCGCCGTCGTCGTCAACGACGGCCCCTCCCGCGCCGCCGGGGCGGTCTTCACCGACCACTCCGATCCCGCCGCACCGGTCCTGTGGTCCCGACAGGTCGTCTCGGGCGGACGCGTGCGCGCCGCCGTCCTCAACTCCGGCTGCGCCAACGCGGGCACGGGGCCCCTCGGCTTCCAGGCCGTCCACGCCGCAGCCGAGCACACCGCCGACCTGCTGGCCGACTCCGCGGCCGAGATCGTGCTGTGCTCCGCCGGCCCGGTGGGGACCACCCTGCCGAGCGACACGGTCAACGCCGGGGTGACCAGCGCCCTCGCCGAGGCCGGCCGGGGCGGCGGGTTGCCCGCCGCCGACGCCATCCGGACCGGGGACACCGTCGCCAAGTTCGCTTTCCTGCGCGGTGAGGGCGTCACCGTCGGCGGTATGGCCAAAGGGCCGGACGCCTCCGTCGGCTCGGTCCTGTGCGTCCTGACCACCGACGCCGACCTCAGCGCGGAGCAGTGCCGGCGCCTGGTCGCCGACGCGGCGGCCAAGACCCTCGCCCCGCTGACCGGCACCAACGACACCGTCCTGCTCATGGCCAGCGGGGCCGCCCCCACCACTCCGGACGAGGGGGCTGTCGCCGTCCTGCTCAACCGGGTGTGCGAGGAGCTCGCCGCCCAGGTCGCTGCGGACACACCCGACACAGGAACCCCCGAGGACAGGCAGGCGCACCCGTGAACTCCCGGCTCACCGACAACCCCAGCCAGGACCAGGCCCAGGCCATGGACAAGGCGGCCAACCTCATCGAGGCGCTGCCCTGGCTCTCCCGCTTCCACGGCCGCACGGTCGTCGTCAAGTACGGCGGCAACGCCATGGTCAGCGAGGAGCTGAGGGTCCGCTTCGCCGAGTCCATCGTCTTCCTCCACTACGCGGGCCTGCGCCCCGTCGTCGTCCACGGCGGCGGACCGCAGATCAGCGCCATGCTGGACCGTTCCGGGGTGGAGTCCACCTTCACCGCCGGACTCCGGGTGACCACCGACGAGGCCATGGACATCGTCCGCATGGTCCTGACCGGCCAGGTCAACCGCGACATCGTTGGGCTCATCAACCAGCACGGCCCCTTCGCCGTCGGCATGTCCGGCGAGGACGCCAACCTCCTCTACGCCGAGCGCAAGAGCGTCGAGGTGGACGGCGAGACCGTCGACATCGGCCGGGTCGGCGAGGTCAGCGGGGTCAATCCCGGCGCCGTCTCCGCGCTCATCGCCGACGGCCGCATCCCGGTGGTCTCCAGCGTCGCCCGCGCCGACGACGGCGGCGTCTACAACATCAACGCCGACACCGCGGCGTCCGCGCTCGCGGTCGCCCTGGGCGCCAGCAAACTCATCATGCTCACCGACGTCGAGGGCCTGTTCGCCGACTACCCGGCCAACACGGACCTGATCCGGCGTCTGAACGTGGACGAGCTGCGCGCCGTTCTGCCCTCCCTGTCCTCGGGCATGCTCCCCAAGATGGAGGCCTGCCTGACCGCGGTCGAGGGCGGTGTGCCCCAGGCCCACATCATCGACGGCCGTGTCCCGCACTCCCTGCTCCTCGAGGTCTTCACCGACCAGGGGGTCGGCACGATGGTCGCCGACGAGGAACTGGAAGCCGAGCTCCTCGCAGGGAACGGCCACTACCCGCGCCCCTGGCGCCCCACCGACACCACCACTGACCAGAACCCGGGAGCAGTCAAGTGACCAGCAGCGAACTGAGGGAGCGCTTCGCCGCCTCACTCATGCCCAACTACGGCGTTCCGCCCGTGGCCCTCACCCTCGGACGCGGCTGCGAGGTCTACGACGCCGACGGCCGCCAGTACCTCGACCTCATCGCGGGCATCGCGGTCTCCAGCCTGGGCCACGGGCACCCCGCCCTGGTCAAGGCGGTCGCACACCAGGCAGCCACGCTCGCCCACACCAGCAACCTCTTCGTGCACGAGCGCGAGGTCGAGCTGGCCGAGCGCCTGACCGGGCTGCTCGGCGGAGACGCCAAGGTCTACTTCGCCAACTCCGGCACCGAGGCCAACGAGGCCGCCCTGAAGCTGGTCAAGCGCGCCGCCGGACCGGGCCGCCACTACTTCGTCGCCGCCGACAACGGATTCCACGGCCGCTCCGCCGGCTCCCTCGCCCTGACCGGCAAGGAAGCCATCCGCGAGCCCTTCGGCCCCTTCGGCATGGACGTGCGCTTCGTGCCCCACGGCGACCTCGCGGCCCTGACCGAGGCGGTCGACGAGAACTGCGTCGCGGTGTTCGTCGAGCCCACCCAGGGTGAGGCCGGGGTCGTCCCCGCCCCCGAGGGTTACCTCGCCGGCGTCCGCGCCCTGTGCGACGAGACCGGCGCCGCCTTCGTCCTCGACGAGATCCAGAGCGGTATCGGCCGCACCGGCCGGTGGTTCGCCCACCAGGAGGAGGGTGTGCGCCCCGACGTCCTCACCCTCGCCAAGGGCCTGGGCGGCGGGCTGCCGATCGGCGCCTGCGTCGGTTTCGGCCGCTTCGCCGACGCCTTCGGCAAGGGCGACCACGGCTCCACCTTCGGCGGCAACCCCATCGCCTGCGCCGCCGCGCTCGCCGTCATCGACACCATCGAGAGCGAGGGCCTGCTCGCCCACACCGCCGTGATGGGCGACCTGCTCGCCGAGCAGATCGAGGGCATCGACCACCCCCTTCTCGCAGGGCAGCGCGGCAGCGGCCTCTGGCGCGCCCTCGAACTCACCGGACCGCACTCGGCCCACGTCCAGGAACAGGCCGCCGTCCGCGGCTTCCTCGTCAACGCCGTCACCCCCTCCGCGATCCGCCTGGCCCCGCCGCTGGTCATCACACCCGAGCAGATCGGCGTGTTCATCGAGGCCCTGCCGACCGTCCTGGACGCCGCCGAGGCCGCCGCGACGAAGGAGAACCAGTCATGACCCGGCACTTCCTGCGTGACGACGACCTCACACCCCGGGAACAGGCCTTCGTCCTCGACCTGGCCGACGAGATGAAGAGGGACCGCTTCGGGCACAGCCCCCTGGCCGGGCCGCGGACCGTCGCCCTCATCTTCGACAAGCCCTCCACACGGACCCGCCTGTCCTTCTCCGTGGGCGTCGCCGACCTCGGCGGAAGCCCGCTGGTCCTGGACTCCGAAAGCACCCAGATGGGTCGCGGCGAACCCCTGGAGGACACGGCCAAGGTCCTGGAACGCCAGGTCGCCGCCGTCGTCTGGCGCACCTTCGCCCAGACCGACATCGAGAACCTCGCCCGGCACATCAACGTCCCGGTGGTCAACTCGCTCACCGACGAGTTCCACCCGTGCCAGATCCTCGCCGACCTCCAGACCGTCCGCGAGCACAAGGGCACCCTGGCCGGGCTCACCCTCGCCTACCTCGGCGACGGCGGCAACAACATGTCCCACTCCTACCTGCTGGGCTGCGCCACCGCCGGTATGCACGTGCGGATCGGCGCCCCCGAGGGCTACCACCCCGACCCGGTCGTCCTGACCCGGGCCGTGGAGATCGCCGGGAGCACCGGCGGTTCGGTCCTCGTCACCACCGACGCCCGCGAGGCCGCCGAGGGCGTCGACGTCCTGGCCACCGACACCTGGGTCTCCATGGGCCAGGAGGACGAGAAGGAGGACCGCGAGGCCCCCTTCCGCCCCTACGCCGTCAACGAGGAGCTCCTGGCCGCCGCGGACCCCGAGGCGATCGTCCTGCACTGCCTGCCCGCCTACCGGGGCAAGGAGATCACCGCCGGGGTCATCGACGGCCCGCAGAGCGTGGTCTGGGACGAGGCCGAGAACCGTCGCCACGTCCAGAAGGCCCTGCTCGCCTTCCTCCTCGAAAGCAGCGACAACCCCCGCCCCGAGACACCATGACCAACGACCAGACCGGTTCGGCCCCGATGACCAAGGCCGCCCGGCACGCCCGCATCACGGACGTCCTCACCCGCGAGGACGTCCGCTCCCAGGGGGAACTGGCCCGCCGCCTCTCCGAGGCGGGGGTCCAGGTCACCCAGGCCACGCTCTCCCGCGACCTGGACGAACTGGGCGCGGTCAAACTCCGCACCGCCGACGGCCACCTGGCCTACGTACTGCCGGGGGAGGGCGGGGAACGCCTCCAGCGCACCCGCCCCGACACCCTCGGCCTCGAACAGGTCTCCGGGGCCCGCCTCACCAGGCTGGCCGAGGACCTGCTCGTCTCGGCCCAGGCCTCCGCCAACATGGTCGTCGTCCGCACCCCGCCGGGAGCGGCGCAGTACCTGGCCTCGGCCATCGACCACACCGACTTCCACGCCATCCTGGGCACCATCGCCGGAGACGACACCATCATGGTGATCTCCCGCGACCCCCAGGGCGGCGAGGACCTGGCCGCGGCGCTCCTGCGGCTGGCCGACCGCCGACCCTGACGGCCCCGCGGCCGCGGGGCGACCGGCCCGCCGGCGCGCCGGGGGGACCGCGCGCCGCCAGGCACCACTCGAACGTTCACTAAGGAGACCACGATGGCCGACCAGCCCGAGGCCCTGCGCCTGTGGGGCGGCCGCTTCGAGGGAGGACCGGACCAGGCTCTGGCCCGCCTCTCGCTGAGCACCCACTTCGACTGGCGCCTCGCCCGCCACGACATCGCGGGCTCACGCGCCCACGCCCGTGCCCTGCACCGCGCCGGACTGCTCACGGCCGACGAGCTCGACCGCATGATCGCGGGCCTGGACCGGCTGGAGACCGACGTCGCCTCGGGGGAGTTCACCCCCGTTCTCGAGGACGAGGACGTGCACACCGCGCTGGAGCGCGGGTTCATCGAGCGGGTCGGCACCGAACTGGGCGGGCGGCTGCGCGCCGGACGTTCCCGCAACGACCAGATCGCCACCCTGGTCCGCATGTACCTGCGCGAGGAGGCCCGGTCCATCGCCGACCAGCTCCTCGACCTCGTGCGCGCCCTCGCCGACCAGGCCGGAGCCCACCCCGACGCCGCCATGCCGGGCCGCACCCACCTCCAGCACGCCCAGCCGGTCCTGCTCGCCCACCACCTGATGGCGCACGCCTGGCCGCTGGTCCGCGACGTCGAGCGGCTCCGCGACTGGGACCGCCGCGCCGCGGTGTCGCCCTACGGCTCCGGCGCCCTGGCCGGTTCCTCCCTCGGCCTGGACCCCGAGGCGGTCGCCGCCGAACTCGGCTTCCCGGCGTCCTCGGAGAACTCCATCGACGGCACCGCTGCCCGCGACGTCGTCGCCGAGTTCGCCTTCGTCACCGCCATGATCGGCGTGGACCTGTCCCGGCTGTCGGAGGAGATCATCCTCTGGGCGACGAAGGAGTTCTCCTTCATCACCCTCGACGACGCCTTCTCCACCGGCTCCTCGATCATGCCGCAGAAGAAGAACCCCGACGTCGCCGAGCTCGCCCGCGGCAAGGCGGGCCGGCTGGTCGGCGACCTCACGGGCCTGCTCACCACCCTCAAGGGGCTCCCGCTGGCCTACAACCGGGACCTCCAGGAGGACAAGGAGCCGGTCTTCGACGCCGTGGACAGCCTGCACCTGCTGCTGCCCGCCATGACCGGCATGGTCGCCACCCTGACCTTCCACACCGACCGGATGGCCGAGCTGGCCCCGCAGGGCTTCTCCCTGGCCACCGACATCGCCGAGTGGCTGGTGCGGGAGCGGGTCCCCTTCCGTGAGGCCCACGAGATCGCGGGCACCTGCGTGCGCGTGTGCGAGGAGCGCGGCATCGACCTGCCCGACCTCACCGCGGCCGACTTCGCGGAGATCTCCGAGCACCTGACCCCGGGCGTCCGGGAGGTCCTGAGCGTGCCGGGCTCGCTGGCCTCCCGCTCGGGCAGGGGCGGCACCGCCCCGGTCCGGGTCGCGGAACAGCTCGAGCGGCTCCGCTCGGACGTCGAGGAGCACCGCAAGGCCTTCGCGACCCAGGCGTAGCAGCCGACGCGGTACACGAAGGGGGCCTTCCGGAACCGGAAGGCCCCCTTCGGGGTTTCGAACAGCGTGTGTGCCGGGGAAGGCGGGTCTCAGGCGCCGCGGCGGGCGGCCCAGACGGTGCGTTCGGTCCGCACGGCGAGGTCGTCACGGAGCAGGATGCTGTGCGGGCCCCCGGTGTCGAGCAGGCGGTCGAGCGCGGCGAGGTCCTCGGGCGCGAGAGCGTCGGCGACACCGTGGCGGATGCGCCGCAGAGCGCTGAGGGCGTACACGCCGACCGCCTCGTCCTCCGAACTCCCGGCGTTCACGGTGATCGTGCGCTCGCCCTCGAGGGAGAACCCGGCGGCGGTCAGCTTCGGGCCCCAGTCGGCGCCGCGGTGGGGCAGGTGCCCGGCGTACTTGTGGTCGCCCGCGGCGTGGCAGCGTTCCTCCAACCCGGGCCGGTCCTCGGGGGCGTCCGCGGGCAGGAAACGCGGGAAACCGGACAGTTCCACCACCGCGAGGAGTCCGCCGGGCGCGATCAGGCCGTGTACCTGGCGCAGAGCGCGGTCAGGGTCGGCCATGTGGTGCAGGGCGGCCGAGGACCACACCAGGTCCGGGGTGCCGAGGTCGGGCCATTCGGCCTGGTCGAGGTCGGCGCGCACGGTGCGCACGCGTTCCTCCAGCCCCGCCGCGCGGGCCTTCTCCCGCAGGCGGACGAGGTGCTCGTCCGAGGAGTCGACGGCGGTCACGCGCGCCTGCGGGAAGCGGCTGAGGAGCGCGAAGGTGCCGGCCCCGGTTCCGCAGCCCAGGTCGACGATCTCGCGCGGGTCCTCACCGAGGGGCAGCCAATCGATGACGGAGCCGGTGTGCCGGGCGAGGACCTGTGCGTCCAGGTCGAGGAGCTCGGCCTGCCCGTCGGCGGCCGATGAGTGCGGGTGACCGTGCTGCTCAGCAGCGTGAGTTGGGTGCGAGTGTGTGTGCGTCATAGGACCACGTTAAGCGGGTCATGCGCTTCCGGCAGCATATCTTTCGCCAAACGCAAGACGATGGCGGCGGACGCTGCCGAACACGCAAGTGTGCCGGTCCCCGGACGTCATACGGGGGTGTCCTGGGTCTCGTCCCCGCTCGACCGGTGGCCCCGGCGGGCGTCGCGATCGAAGATCCCCAGGATCTCGCAGGGGCCGCCCTCGGCCCCGATGGCGTGCGGCAGCATGGTCGGGAACTCCGCGGCCTGATCGGCCTCCATCCGGAAACGCCGGTGGCCCAGAAGGAGGACCGCGGTGCCGGAGAGCACCACCAGCCACTCCCGGCCGGGGTGCGCCCGCATGCGCGCGGGGTTGTCCGGCGGCGGTTCGGTCAGTCTCTGCCGCACGACGGTCATCCCGGGATCGGCCTTGACGGGCCAGCGCATCGTCCCGTGGGCGGCGTCGATCATCGGACTGGTGACGACGTCGTCGGAGGCGGTCTCGACGAGCTGGTCCAGGGTGGTGTCCAGGGCGCGTGCGAGGGTGACGAGGCTGTCGAGGGCGAGGCGGCGCTGGCCGTTCTCGATGCGGCTGAGTGTGGACTGACTGAGCCGGGCGCGGGCGGCCAGCTCCTCCAGGGACCAGCCCTGGGCCACCCGCAGGGCACGGATGCGATTGCGCACCAAGCTGTCGAGTTCGCGATCCTCTTGCGTCATGGGCATGATTCTATGCTCCGAATGCAGGCCAGTGCCGGTGCCGACCGCGGAGGTTCCGGAGCTCCCGGGGGCGTTCCGGCGGAGAGCCAATCTGGAATTCCCCCCTCACCGCTGAGGAGAGTGCGGTAGCGTCCTGAGTCTGCGGGCACCACACGTGTTCCCCTCTGCGCGTTCCGTGACGACCCGCGCGGGAACCGGCACGCACCACGCGTGGGCTCCGGTGCCCGCGCCGAGTCCGTGGGAGGAGCGCAGTGGGTCAGCCAGGGGGTGCGGGGCGCGGAGCCAGGACCGGGATCAGGACACAGCTCAACAGGATCGTGCTGATCCCCAGTGTCACCTTCCTCGCGTTGTTCGTCGTCCTGAGCGCGGCCACCCTCGCCCAGGCCGTGTCCCTGCGGTCGTCGGTCACTGACGGCCGGGCCGGGGCCGACCTCGCCGAGGCGCTCACCGCACTCCAGAACGAACGCCTCCGCAGCGTCGAGTTCCTCACCGATCCCACCGGTGACACCCGCCAGGCGCTGGTCGGCGCAGCGGAGAGCACCGACGAGGCACTCACCAGGGTCCGGGAGGTGCGCCGGACCCTCGAGGGAGACGCCGACGTCCCGACCCCCCTCGCCCAGGAGTTCTTCGGATCCGTGGAGGACGTCCTGGCGCTGCGCTCGGACAACCTCACCGACCCGGGGCCGGCCGCGGACGCCCTGGAGACCTACACCGGGGCGATCCACCAGGGCATCGGCCTCTACACGGAGACCGTCCGAGGGCTGGACGACGGACCCGCCTCCGACGCCGCCTCGGCCGCCGACGACCTGCTGTGGGCCCAGGAGAGCTTCGGTCACACCGACGCCGTCGTCACCGCGGTCCTCGCGGAGGGCGTCCTCACCCGGGACGAGCAGGCCGAGATCGCCTTCCTGGCCGGGGACGCGAGCCGCCGCCTGGACGCCAGCGGGCAGCCGGCCGCGGAGGAACGGGCACAGGAGCGGGCACAGGAGCTGTCCGGGGCCGGCCCCGAAGCGGACCCCGGGACGGACGCGGGCCGGCTCTCCACCGTCGGGGAAATCACCCGGGGAGAGGCCTGGTCGGCCGCCATGGAGATGGCCGACACCCTCGTCCGACACGAGGCACAGGTCGACGTCGACCTCTTCACCGGCGAGCAGACCCGCAGCACCGAGCCTCCGGGCGGGCTCGCCGGCTGGCGGGAGGCGGCCGACGAGGTCGGCACCGAGCTGGCGGCGGTCACCGAGGCCCAGGTGGGCACCGTCGTCGCCACCACCGAGGAGGCCAGTTCGTGGATGTTCACGATGGCCCTCGGCGGCGGCATCATCTCCATGTTCGCCGGAACGGTCGCCTACGGGGTGGCCGCCCGCTCGGCCGGCCGCCTGACCTACCGGCTGGCCAGGCTCCGGGCGGAGACCCTGGCCATCGCCCGCAACGACCTCCCCAGGATCGTGCGCCGTCTGGAGGCGGGGGAGAGCGTCGACCTCGACACCGAGATGAAGCAGCTCGACCACGGCACCGACGAGGTCGGCCAGGTCGCCGACGCCTTCAACACCGCCCAGCGCACCGCGGTCAGCGCCGCCGTCAAACAGTCCGAGATCCGGGCCGGGGTCAACCGGGTCTTCCTGGGGATCGCCCACCGCAACCAGTCCCTCGTGCAGCGCCAGCTCCAGCTGTTGGACCGGGTGGAGCGCGAGGAGGAGGACCCCGACCTGCTGGAGAGCCTCTTCCAGCTCGACCACCTGGCGACCCGGGGACGCCGCCACGCGGAGAACCTCATCATCCTCGGCGGGGCCCAGCCCGGCCGCCGCTGGCGCCACCCCGTCCCACTCGTGGACATCCTGCGCGGAGCCATCTCCGAGACCGACGAGTACGCCCGGGTCGAGCTCACCTCCGTCCCGGACCTGTCGCTGGTCGGCGCGGTCGTGGCCGACGTCATCCACCTCCTCGCGGAGCTGGTCGAGAACGCGACCGCCTACTCTCCGCCCCACACCGAAGTCACCATCGCCACCGACAACGTCCCCAAGGGCGTGGTGATCGAGATCGAGGACCGCGGCCTGGGGATGACGGAGGAAGCACTCGCCGAGAACAACGCCACGCTCTTCAAGGCGCCGGAGTTCGACGTCATGACCCCCGGCACGGACGGCCGCCTCGGCCTGTTCGTCGTGGCCAGGCTCGCGCGCAAGCACGACATCGGCGTGCACCTGCGGCCCTCGCCGTACGGGGGCACCCGGGCCGTGGTGCTCGTTCCCGGAGCCCTGGTGGTCGCCTCCGGCGGCGCCTCCTCCGAGAGCCCCCGGGCGGCCGTGCTCGCCCGTTCCAACGCCGTCCTCCGGGAGCACGCGGGCGCCTCCGAACCGGCCGATCCCGCGGACCTGCTCTCCGCCGAAGCGGGAGCCCGGCAGGCCCGCCCCGTGCTGCGCTCGGTCCCCGAACACGGAGACCGGGCCCGCGGAACCGAACTCCACGACCACGCCCCGGGCGCCCCGCTGCTCCGCCAGGTTCCCGACCTGGAACCCGAACCGGAGGAAAGGGTTCGGGAGCGGTTCCCGGCCCCGCTGCCCGAACGGGGCGCCGACGACACACGGGTCGGTGCGGGGCCGGAACGGGCGGGCCTGCCCCGACGCAGAAGGCAGGCCAACCTCGCACCCCAGCTCCGAGACGGACCGGCCCCCTCCGGCGGTACACGCGAACCGGATCCGCTACCCCAGCGCAGTCCCGAACAGGCGCGCCGGATGATGGACGCCTTCAGCGCGGGAACCCGACGCGGCCGGGCCGAGGAGGTCGATCGCGACGGGCCCGGGCACAGCAGTGATGACCAGGTCGGTGCAGGCGCCGACGAGCACACAGGAGAGAGCGACTGAGATGGTGGGCAAGAGCAAGGCCGCGGACAACCTGGACTGGCTCCTGGACGACCTGGTCGACCGCGTCGTGGGGTCCAGCCACGCGATCGTGCTGTCGGCTGACGGACTGTTGCTCGGGCGCTCCCGGGGGCTGGACCCGGAGGACGCCGAACACCTGGCAGCACTGGCCTCGGCGTTCCAGAGCCTGGCCCGGGGAACCGGGCGCCACTTCGGCGGCGGGGACGTCCGCCAGACCGTGGTGGAGATGGAGCATTCGTACCTGTTCGTCACCGCGGCGGGCACCGGTGCCTGTCTGGCCGTCCTGGCGACGGAGGACGCCGACGTGGGCCTGGTCGCCTACGAGATGAACCTGCGGGTCAAGCGGGTGGGCCAGTTCCTCACCGCGCCGCCCCGGCACCCGGGGCACCTCACGGCCATGGGAGGTGGGGGCTCGTGAGCGAATCCGGTGAACAGTACGGGGTCCGACAGCGCAGAGCCGAACAGCGCAGGGCCGATCGTCAGGGGGGCGGTCGGCAGACCGGCAACCCCCCGGGGGGCGAACCGTCGGGCACGGAACAGCAGGGGGCCAGGCACCGGAGCGCACCGCTGTCGAGTGTGGCGCCTGTCGCCGAGGACCGGGAGCACCAGGGGCCGCTTCGCCGACAACCCTCGACCTGGCACCGGGGCCGGGGGCACCCGAGTTCCGAGGGACCCTCCGCCGGGGTGAACCCGGGCGACGCCCCGGCCGGCCCGCTGGTACGGCCCTACACGATGACCAAGGGACGGACCCGGCCCGGCGCGGAGGGGCGCGGACTCGACCTGATCACCATCGTGATGGCCGCCCGCGACCGGGCGGAGCGCACCCGTGGCCCCGAACTCCAGGCGATCCTGGCGCTGTGCCGCAGGCCCATATCGGTCGCGGAGATCTCCGCGCGCCTGGAGGTGCCGCTGACGGTGGTCAAGGTGCTCCTCGGCGACCTCGTGGCCGAGGGCGACGTCCACACCCGGGCAGCGCTGCCCGTGACCCAGCTTCCCGAGAAGAAAGTACTTCAGGCGGTACTCGATGGCATCCGCAGACTCTGAGAACCGGCCGGGCACGCAGGAGGCGATCCCCCAGGCCGTCAAGATCATCGTCGCCGGGGGGTTCGGTGCGGGCAAGACCACGATGGTGGCCTCCGTCAGTGAGATCACCCCGCTCAGCACGGAGGAGGTGATGACCGAGGCCAGCCAGGGGGTCGACGACCTCGGGGGAGTGGAGAACAAGACCACCACGACGGTCGCCCTGGACTTCGGGCGCATCACCATCAACGACGACATCGTGCTGTACCTGTTCGGCACACCGGGGCAGGACCGCTTCTGGTTCATGTGGGACGAACTGGTGGAGGGCGCTCTGGGGGCCGTGGTCCTGGCCGACACCCGGCGTCTGGACACCTGCTTCCACGCGGTGGACTTCTTCGAACGCCGCGGGGTGCCGTTCGTCGTCGCGGTCAACCGGTTCGAGGGGGCCGCCGTGTACGAGACCGAGGAGGTGCGCGAGGCCCTCGACGTCTCGGCCGGTGTCCCCGTCGTGATGGCGGACGCCCGGGAACGCGAGTCCTCCAAGGAGGTCCTCGTGGCGCTGGTCACCCACATCATCGACAGCCGCCGTCCGGCGATGAGCGGCTGACCGGGCGACCCCGCCCCCCGCGACCACGTCGGTCCGGTATACGTTCAGGAGATACGCCCGTGAATGTGGTGTTGAACGCTACAATGTCGCGGCAGTGACCACCCGCTTTGACAGCGCACCCATCCGCCTCTCGTCTGAATCCTGGTATGCGAAACTCTGACCGACTTCCCCCACGCGAACTGCCCAAGCGGCGTTCCGGACGCCACCGCAACCCGCTGTCCTTCGACAACTGGTTCGGTACCCCCGCTCTGATCATGGCGGTCCCGGGCACGGCCGAACAGGCCAGGGACGCCGACGGTGAGTTGATCGGTGCCCGAATGGCCGACCTCGTCCGGGCCTACCGCCCCGAGGTCACCATCAGGTTCGGACACACCGAGGGCCACGAGCACAGCCTCGGCGAGGCCCTCGCCGGCCTGGAGAAGTCCGGGGACCGGCCCCTCGCCGGAGTCGTGGTCCCGCTGGTCACGGCCCCGCACGCGGGGACCAGTGCCGCGATCGCGACCGCTGTGGCCGAGGCCGGGGCCGACGTCCGCGTCACCGAGGGCCTGGGCCCGCACCCGATGCTGGCCGAGGTGCTGCACCTGCGCCTGGCCGAGTCCGGGTTCGTGCGCGCCGACCGTATGCGCCTGATCAGCGTGACCGCCCGCAACACCACCATGGCCGACGGCGTCGTCGTCGGTGCCGTCGGTGGTGAGGGGGCCGTGGGCGCGGCCGGTGTGACCGCCGTCCTGCTCGCGGCCCGGCTCGGTCTGACCGTGCTTCCCGCGGACCTGGAGAACGAAGCCGCTCTCGAGCAGGTCGTCGCCCAGCTCCGCCAGGGCGGCTGCCGGCGCCCGGTCATCGCGCCCAGCGCTCTGGGCCCGGAGATCTCCGCCGCACAGCTCTCCGGCCTCGCCGAGCGCTTCGGCGCCCGGGCCGGTGCGCCCCTGGGCGCGGACAGCCTCCTGGGCAAGATCGCCGCGCTGCGCTATGCCGAGGTGCTGAACTCGCTCGGGGTGGAGCAGCCCCCCACCGCGGAGGAGCTGCCCGCTCCGGTGGGCTCCCGACACCGTCCGGAGTCCTGATTCCGCGACACGCCTCGCCAGGACCTCGTTGTACAGGGCCGCCCGGACCTCCGGGCGGCCCTGTCGCGTCGATCGGGTGTGACCTGCTCTTTCGTTCCGTTTTCGGCGCCCTCTAACATGCCGGGCCCCGGATGCTCCGAGATGTTGGATAACTATTCGTGATTGTTTGACAACGTACGGCAATGGTTTTTCGATAGCCTCGGCAGGACCGTAAGCCGCCGAGGCGCCCCTCCAGGACGCCACGGCACCCGCACGGGCCGGAGGGGGCCATGCGAAGAACTCACGCGTCCACCCGGACGATCCGCGGACAGCTCACCCGTATCGTGCTCATCCCGAGCCTGTGCTTCCTGGCGCTCTGGCTCATCGTGGCCACGCTCGGCACCGCGCAGGCCGCACAGCTGATGGGCGCCGTCGGCCAAGCCCGGGAGGGCACCGAGATCCTCTCCGAGGCCGCGACCGAACTCCGGGTCGAGCGCCGCCTGTCCATGGTCCATCTGGGGATCCAGGACGGCGGCGGGGACTCGACCGTCCTCAGCGACCTCGAGGAACAGAGGGAGAGCACGGACGGAGCCCTCGCAGAGGCGGTGGGCCTCGCCGGCCGGCTGCAGGGCGGCAGGGACGACGAGGTGAACCGCAACGCCGCCGCGGTGACCGAGATCCCGGACGGCGTCACAGCCCTGCGGGCGTCGGTCGACGACCGCAGCGCCAACCGGGAGGAGACCCTCGTCACCTACGGGAACTTCCTCGAGACCCTGACCGACACCGCCATCGCACTCCTGCACACCACCGAAGGCGGCGAGAACCTCACCGACGCCGTGCTCACCAGGGAACTCCTCGCGGCACACGAGGACTACGCGGCAGCGGACGCCCTGCTCGCCGGGGTCATCCCCGCGGGACGGATGACCTACGAGGAGACCGCCCACTTCACCTTTCTCACTGCCTCCTACCGCGCCACCCTGGACACCGTCAGCCACGCCATGCACCCCAGCGTCAGGGCCGATCACGAGGCCCTGGTCCAGCAGAGGATCTGGACGGCCGCCGAAGGACTCAGCCGGAGGGTGGTCACCCGGCCCCCGGTCGCCGAGGCCGACGAGACGGTCCCCGGGCAGGCACCGCTGACCGAGTGGAACTCCGCCATCGATGTCGAGGCCGATGCCTGGGACGAGTCCTCGGCCGTCGCCGCCCTGGCCCTGGACGACATCGCCGACGCCCAGACCGCACGCACCGTGGACCTGGCCTGGAGCGCCGCCCTTCTGAGAGTCACCCTCGGGGTCGCTGCCGCGGCCGTCACCCTGCTCGGCGGGGCGGTCGCCATCTCCCTGGTGAGCCGCTCCTCACGCCGCCTCACCGAGCGCCTCACCTGCCTGCGCGAACAGATCCTGGAACGGGACGCCGACCTGCCCGACATCATCGAACGGGCCCAACGGGGCAGCAAGGTCGACGTCGTGGACGAACTCCCGGCCCTGGACGAGGAGGGCGACGACGAGATCGGTCAGGTCGCCGAGGCCTTCGACAGTGCCCAGATCACCGCGGTGGAGGCCGCCGTCCGGCAGGCCGAGATCCGCCGCGGCGCCAACCGCGCCTTCCTGGGGATCGCCTTCCGCAACCAGACCCTGGTCCAGCGCCAACTGCGCCTGCTCGACGAGATCGAGTACAACGAACAGGACCCCGAGGCGCTGCGGCGCCTCTTCCGTCTGGACCACCTGGCCACCCGGGCCCGCCGGTACGCCGACAACCTCATCATCCTGGGCGGGGGCCAGTCCGCCCGCCGCTGGCGCCAGCCCCGGCCCCTCGTGGACGTGCTGCGCGCCTCCATCGCGGAGACCGAGGACTTCGAGCGGGTCCGCCTGACCTCCGCGCCCCGGGTGCTCATGCACGGCCAGGTCGTGGCGGACGTCGTCCACCTCCTCGCGGAGCTGGTGGAGAACGCCACCCAGTTCTCGCCCGCCGGAACCCCGGTCGACGTCGGGTGCACCCCGGTCGCCGGCGGACTGGTCGTGGAGATCGAGGACCGAGGGCTGGGCATGTCCGAGCAGGGGTACGCGGCCGCCGAACGCACGCTCACCCGGCCGCCGGAGTTCGACGTGATGGCCCTGCCCGACGATCCCCGTCTGGGTCTGTTCGTCGTGGCCCGACTGGCCGAACGGCACGGCATCCGCGTGTGGCTGCACCCCTCGCCCTACGGCGGAACCCTGGCCACCGCGCTCATCCCGGACAGCCTGCTGGAGCCCGTGGACAACCCGGTCGCGGTCACCGGCGCCCCTGCCGGGGTGCCCTCCTTCCCCGGCGCCCTGGGCCATCTGAGCCCTCAGGGGCCGGTGCCCCCGTCAGGTCCCCAGGGGCCGTTCGGGCACTCCGGGCCTCAGGGGGTCCCCGGTCAGGCCGACCCCCGAACCCAGAGCGGGCCGCAGCAGCAGGTGGGGTCCCAACAGATCGGGTCCCAGCCGCAGGCCGGACACTTCGGGGTACCGGGCCCGTTCGGGCCCTCCGGTCCCCAAGGCCCTCCGGGCCACTCGGGGCCGCAGCCCCGGAACGGCTTCCCGGGGCCGCCGAGCGGGTTCGGGCCCTCCTCACCCACCACCACACCCTTCCCGACACCGCCACGAGGAGGACACAGTGAGCGCTGAGGGCCGCCACGCCCGTCGCCTGACGGACCGCGGCACGGACAGCAGCACCGACGGGAACGAACCCAGACCCGACGACGGCAGGGAGGACGCGGAGTACGAGAGGTTCCTGCGCCCCTACGCCGTCGACGTCGGAACCGCGGAGGCCGTGCCACCCACCACCGCAGGCACCACCGGCCCCGCCGACCTCGACCTGCTCGCCCTCGTCATGGCCGCCCGTACCCCCGGCCGCCACGAGTGGTTGCGTCCCGAGCGGGAGACCATCCTCAACCATGCGCTGAGAGCCAGGACGGTGGCGGAGCTGGCCGCGGAGGTCGGGCTCCCCGTGGGCCAGGTCCGCGTCATGGTCGCCGAGATGGTCGCCGACGGCTCACTCCAGCGCTGCGGGCCCTCCCGTCCCCTGGGCCGCCAGGACATCCTGCACGCCGTCCTCGTCGGGCTGCGTTCCCTGTGAGTTCCAGCCCCGGCGGCCTCTGTGCCGGGCCCTCGTCCCGGGTGCCGGACCCCGGGTTGCTAGCGTGCGCCCATGCGCAGCACCGAACACATCGGCATCATCGGAGCGGGGATCGTCGGGCTGGCCCTGGCCCGCCACATCGCCCTCCGCCGCCCCGGCACCCGGGTCACCGTCCTCGAGAAGGAGAACCGGGTCGCCGCGCACCAGACCGGACACAACAGCGGTGTCGTCCACGCCGGGCTCTACTACCGTCCGGGCTCCCTCAAGGCCACCCTGTGCCGCAGAGGGGTCGGGCTTCTCAAGGACTACTGCGCGGAGAACGGCCTGCCCTACGAAGAGGCGGGCAAGCTCCTCGTCGCGGTGGACTCCGAGGAGGAGGCGCGCCTGGACGACATCGAACAGAAGGCCGAGGAGAACGGTGTCCCCGGAGTCACCCGCCTGGGCCCCGAGGGACTCCGCGAGATCGAACCCCACGCGGCGGGGATCGCGGCACTGCACTCGCCGACCACCGCCATCACGGACTTCGTCGCGGTCGCAGAGCAGATCGCCGACGACGTGCGCCGTTCCGGTGGACGGGTCCTGCTCAACACCCCCGTCATCGACCTGCGCCAGGACCATGACGGCACGGAGGTCCTCACCGGAGACCCCAAGGGGGAGCGGGTCATCCACCGGTTCGACCGGCTGGTCCTGTGCGGCGGACTCCAGAGCGACCAGCTCGCACGCATGGCCGGCGGTTCGGCGGACCCCCGGGTCGTCCCCTTCCGCGGGCACTACCACGAGCTGGTCCCCGAACGCCGCGACCTCGTGCGGGGCCTCCTCTACCCGGTCCCCGACCCGCAGTACCCCTTCCTGGGCGTGCACCTGACCCGACACGTCCACGGCGAGGTCATGGCCGGGCCCAACGCCATCCTCGCCCTGGCCCGTGAGGGCTACCGCGCCCGCGACCTGCGCACCCGCGAACTCGCACAGACCCTCGCCTGGCCCGGCTTCTGGCGGTTGGCGCGCAGGCACTGGACCGTCGGAGCCCGGGAGACCCTGGTGTCGGCCTCCCGGGCGGTGTTCGCCGGCCAGGCCCGACGCCTGCTCCCCGAACTCACCACCGCCGACCTGCGTCCGGCGCCCGCCGGGGTCCGGGCACAGGCCCTGGGCCGGGACGGGGCGCTCCTGGACGACTTCCACGTGGACACCCACGGGAGGGTCGTGTGCGTGCGCAACGCCCCCTCACCCGCGGCCACCTCGTCCCTGGCGATCGCCGAGTTCCTGTACGACAACCACGTCAACGGTCACTGAAACGCTGAGTGGCCGGGACAGGGGCCGAGCGCGTCGAAGGCCGGGCACGGCGGAACACGAGTCGCCCACGAGGGGATGAGACGCCCAGGGTGTGTCGGAACGGAGTTATCCACAGGTTCGAACACACCCTGGTACTGTCCGCTGTCCCAGCGGAGCATGGAGTGACCGGTACCGCGGGACGGCCCCGTGGCCGACCGGTGGAGGCGACCATGCTCCTGACCAGGTGGGCCCCGGTGGCTCTCGCCATCGTGCTCGCACTCGTACTCACGGCGGCCGCGCCCGCCGTCGGTCCCCGAGGAGGACCCTTGGACGGATTCACGATCGGACACCTGCCCGCCCGGGTCGGGACGGAGACATCGACGATGGACTCCCACTACGAGTGGGAGGACGTCTCCTTCACCGCCCGCTTCTGGGAACAGGCCAAGGAGGGCGGCGGCTTCCAGGTGGTGCTCCAGGTCCTGGTCCTGCGGGGGGAGGAGCTCACCGACCTGGCGGCGGTCCGCTCCTTCCTCGCCGAGTACCACGAGCGGGATCCCGACACCTGGGAGCTGGAGGACTTCGACAACCACGGCACCGGCGGCCTGTACGGAGGGTCCGAGGCCTTCTGGACTCCGCAGCCGGGGGTCGCGGTCGAGGTCCGCGACCCCTTCGGCCTCATCGGCGAGGAGGAACTGCTCGCCACCGCACGGGGGATCGGTCCGGAGAACCCGGCATAGCCCCTTCCGGAGGACGCCGGGACGGGGGCGGGCCGGCGGACGCCGGGGGCGCTTGAGCCGGCCCGCCCGGACCGGGGTCAGCAGCCCTCGAGGACCTCACGCAGCGCGGTCTCCTCGGCCGGGTCCACGGTCAGGTCCCACACGTGCTTGACCTCGATCCACGAGACCACGTAGTCGCAGTGCGAGGACTCCAGCGGCGGCAGCCAGTTCGCCGGGTCCGCGTCGCCCTTGGAACGGTTGGACGAGGCGCTCACCGCCCACAGCTGGGAGGACTCGAGGTCGTTGGCGAACTTCTGCCGTTTCTCGGTCGGCCAGGCGTGGGCGCCCGACCGCCACCCCTCCTTGAGGGCCACCATGTGGTCGATGTCGATGTCCTGGGCGTCGGTGAAGGTCTCCCCGTCGTAAGCGCTGTACCAGGAGCCGGACACCGGCTGGCAGTTGTCGTCGGTCTGCACGTCCTCACCGTCGCGGAGCAGCACGACCTGGCGGGTGGTGCAGTTGTCCTCGACTCCGGAGTCCCAGTGGGGGAAGAGCGCGCGGTCGTAGCCGGGCGGGTCCTCCTCGTCCTCGATCCGGAGTTCCTCCATCTGTTGTCCGGCCTGCTCGACGCCGGAGGAGGAGCCGCCGTCGGGGGACCCCTGCGGCTCGGTGGAGGGCTCGCCGGTCTCCAGGTCGATCACCCCCATCTGCTGCAGCACGAAGGCGGCGATCACCAGGACGCCGACGACCGTACCGATGAGCGCGGTCAGCTTGGAGGCGGGCTTACCGCCCCTGCCTGCTGACCTGGGGGATTTGGCGGAGGACTTCTTGGCCATCAGGGAACTCCAACACTGTCTTGCCTCCCGTGACGGGCGGGTCGTCCGATCCGGGTCCTCCCAGCTTGGCCCATCACACGGCCGTCTCATAACAGCGCCCCGGGTCGGATCTCCCTTGCCGAAGCCTCCGGCGGGGAGGTGTCAGGGTTCCGGTCGGGCCGGTGGCGGGGGGCCGGGGTTCTGAAAGGCCGACGCCTCGGAGGATTCGGCTCGGGAGAAGGGCCCTGGGAAGGACCGGGGGAGCTCTACCCCAGGAGGTCGAAGACGAAGGAGCCCACCAGCAGCAGGGCGATGCCCGCGCTGTAACCCCAGGCTCTTCCCCGGCCGGGCTGGTCGCGGAGGGTGCGCCAGGTGTAGAGCACGACCCCGGCCAGGACCAGGGCCCCCTCGACCGCGGCGGCCGCCACCGGGGTCTCCCACAGCCCGAACCCGAGCAGTGGGAGGTCGCCCGCGTTGCCCGGCAGGAAGGGCAGGTCCGGGCGGTGCACCAGCAGGTCGAGCAGCCAGTGGCTGAGCATCACACCGCCCACGACCAGCCCCGCGTCGCGCCCCCACCGGTCCCTCAGGAAATAGTGCACGAGTCCGCCCACCAGGACGGCGAGGAGGACGTTCACCGACAGCGAGTGCGAGTACTCGGCGGTGATGAGCAGGGAGCCGTAACCCGTGAGGCCGGGTTCGGCGGGTTCGAGGGTCTCGACCCCGGCCGCTGCCAGGGGCAGGGTGACCAGGTCGGTCAACTGGGTGGCGACCAGCAGCGCCGCCATGGGGATTCCGGGGCGCCATGCCTTGACGATCCCCGCCACTCCGAAGTGTCCGGCCAGCATCAGTTCTCTCCCTCTTCTGCTTCTTCCGCGCCGTGTCCTGTGTGTCCGGGCCGGCGTTCCAGGACGTGGATGAAGCCCTCCACCAGCACGTCGTAGCTCTCGTCGATGTCCTCGGGCATCCTGAACCCGCCGTGGGCCTCCAGGTCGACGAACCCGTGGACGGCGCTGCGCAGGGCCCGGATGGTGTGCACCATCCGGGCCTCGGGGATGTCGAAACCACGCAGTACCGCGGCGATCACCTCGACGGGTCTGGCGAAGGCCGCGTAGGCCTCGTGGTCCGTGGGGGCCGCACCCCGCTGGGTCGCGGCGTAGCCGCCCGGGTGTTCGTGGGCGTAGGCCCGGTAGGCCCCGAAGAGCGCGCGGACGGCGTCGGGCCCGGACCGACCGACCGCGGCGCCCTGGAGGCGGTCGCCCAGTTCGGTCACGGCGCGAAGGGACACCTCGCGGCGCAGCCCGGTCAGACCGTCGACGTGTTTGTACAGGCTCGGGGTCGCGACCCCGAACCGTTTGGCCACCGCCGCGAGCGAGAGCGCCTCGAACCCCTTCTCGTCGCTCAGCCGGGAGGCCTCGGCCACGACCAGGTCAGGGGTCAGTCCTGCCCTAGGCACCGGCGTTCACCTTCTCGACGAGGTCGACGAGGACGGGCGCCACGACGTCGGGCCGCTGGGACTGCGGGTAGTGCCCGCACTCGGGCACCATGACCACGCGGCCGCCGGTGACGGAGGCCACCCACCGGGCCTCGGCTCGGGGGTCCTTCCAATCGGGGTCCTGTTCACCCATGATCACGACGGTCTCGGCGGCCGGAGGTTCGGCCCCTTCGGTCCCCGTGATCCTGTCGAGCCACTCGACGGTCCTCTTCGGGCCGTTGATGGTCGCCAGGACCGCACGGTAGCGGTCGGCGGGGCGCAGCATCCCGAGGATTCTCTCCAGTTGCTCGTCGTGTCCCTCGGGAGTCCGTCCCGCGTGGAGCCTGTTGTAGAAGAAGGTCAGCGCGCGGGGTGCCCAGGGGCGGACGAGCAGGGCCTTCTGCATGAGGTTCCCCGCCCAGCCGGTCCTCGGCATTCGCAGGAAGGGCCCGAGCAGGGCGAGCCCGGCCACGAGGTCGGGGCGTTCGAGGGCGGCGATGGTCACCGCGCCGGCCCCCAACGAGTTGCCGACCATGACGGTCCGCTCTCCGCCCAGCTCCTCGGCGAGGGCGATCGCGTCGGTCGACGCGGCGTGGTCGGTGTGGTCGCTGAAGGTGATGTCGCTGTCCCCGTGGCCGCGCAGGTCCATGGCGGCGACCCGGTACCCCGCCTCGGCGAGGGCGGCGCCCGCGAACCGGAAGGAGGCGCGGTGGTCGAACATGCCGGGAACGCAGATCACGAGCGTTCCGGTGTTCCGGGCACCGTAGAGGTCGTAGGCGATCCGCCCCTCGGGGCGCTGGAGGTGGTGCATGGAGGTGCTCCTCGGTCCGTTCGCGGCCTGCGCCCTGTGGCTCATGCCCATAGCTAGAAAGCTAACGCCAATAGCTAACGGCGTCAAGGGGCTTGTTCCGAGACCTCCCGCGAGGGAGGGCGGGTCAGGCCGGGGAGAGGTGTTCGGGTCGTGGTGTGAACCGGGGTGAGATCCAGCCGATAGCGTGGCGGTGTGCGAGGTAACCGGGTGATCTACGTGCACACCCGACCTACACTGCTAGGCAGATCGGGCCGAAGGGCCCGCCTACACAACAGAGAGCTGCACAGTGATCGACATCATCGACGAACTCCAGTGGCGCGGCCTGATCGCGCAGACGACCGACCTTGACGCACTCCGCAAGGCGCTGGCCGATGGTCCGATCACCCTCTATTGCGGATTCGACCCGACCGCGGGCAGCCTGCACGTCGGCCACCTCACCCAGGCCCTCACCCTGGCCCGCTTCCAGCAGGCCGGGCACCGGCCCATCGCTCTCGTCGGCGGTGGCACGGGCCTGATCGGCGACCCCAAGCCCAACGCCGAGCGTCAGATGAACTCGCTCGAGACGGTGCGGGGCTGGGTCGAGAACCTGGCCGGACAGCTCTCGGCCTTCCTGCGTTTCACCCCTGAGGGCGAGCAGGCGGGCCCCACCGACGCCATCCTCGCCAACAACGGCGACTGGCTCGGCGGGATCAACGCGATCGAGCTGCTCCGTGACGTGGGCAAGCACTTCAGCATCAACCAGATGCTGGCGCGGGAGACGGTCAAGAGCCGCCTCGACGGTGAGGGCATGAGCTACACCGAGTTCAGCTACGTGCTGCTCCAGTCCTACGACTTCGTCGAGCTCTACCGGCGCTACGGCTGCACGCTGCAGACCGGCGGTTCCGACCAGTGGGGCAACATCACCGCGGGCCTGGACCTGGTCCGCCGGATCGAGGGCAACGAGCCGCACGGACCGGCGCACGGTCTGACCACGAACCTGCTCACGAAGGCCGACGGCACCAAGTTCGGCAAGACCGAGACCGGCACGGTCTGGCTCGACCCCGAGCTCACCTCGCCGTACGCCTTCTACCAGTTCTGGTTCAACGCCGACGACCGCGACGTCATCCGCTACCTCAAGGTGTTCAGCTTCCTCTCACGTGAGGAGATCGAGGACCTCGAGCGCCAGACGGAGGAGCGCCCGCAGGCCCGCGCGGCCCAGCGCACCCTGGCGGAGACGCTGACGACGCTGGTCCACGGCGAGGAGGAGACCCGCAAGGTCAAGGACGCCAGCCTGGCCCTGTTCGGCCGTGCCGACCTGTCCGAACTGGACGGGCGCACCCTGGACGCGGCTCTGGCCGAGGTGCCCAAGGCTGAGGTGGACGGACCGGTCGAGGACCTGCTCGTCACCGACCTGTTCGCGCAGAGCGGTCTGACCCCGAGCAAGTCGGCGGCCCGCCGTGCCGTCCAGGAGGGCGGCGCCTACGTGAACAACGTGAAGGTGACCGACGTCGAGGCCAGGCTCAGCGCGGACGACGTGCTCGCCGACCGCTTCGTCGTGCTCCGCAAGGGCAAGCGCAACATCGGCGGTGTCGTTCTCAAGGGGTGATGGGCCTCGGGCCCAGTCAGTCGTCCCCAGGACACGCGCGTCATCGAGGGCCGGCCTCCGCCGAGGGGCCGGCCCTTCCGCATGTCCGCATGCGGGTGCGAGGGGGGGAGTGCGGCGGGCGGATCTGTCCGGGCGGGGTTCTGGGGCCTGGCCCCGGGCGGCGGGCTCTGGGTATCGGGGCTCTGAGTCTCGGCGCTCTGGGGCAGGAGCAAAAGCGGAGGTTTGCTCTTGGCATCATTCGGGCAAGATGGACGATGTCTGACAACAGCCGACGTAACAACGTGGACCTGGTGTGAGGACCGCGTACGTCAGGGCCTTGAGAAGCCACCCGAACAGGGGTGATCGAGGCCCGGATCGCCGAGACGGCGCCTGATCCGGGTCCTGACTTGACGTCCGCTCCAGAGCTGCCTATAGTCGTAAGAGTCGCTGCGGGACGGCGAGCGGAACCTCTTGGATTCTTGCTCAGCACCGGGCCGCGATCACAGACATCCTCCTCTTCGCCGAGATGGTTCGAGCACTCGCTCGGAACAGGTAAGCTCGGGGAGTTGCTTCAAACAGCCCAGCAAAAACCACTTCGGTGGAAACGCTAGGCTGAGGAAGCAGCGGGAATTCTTTCTCCCGATCAGGTTTTAAAGCGAAAACGCCGATTTGGCGGGGCGCGGAACACCTGATAAAGTAAAGACACAACGAAGCGGAACGGTCGCGAAAGCGGCTGAAACGCAGAAAGCCTTCCAGGGAAGAGCAGACAGAACACTGGTTCTGGCGCTTGTACGGGAAGAGTGATTGTTTCTTGAGAAC
>NZ_ANBA01000030.1 GCF_000341085.1 Nocardiopsis ganjiahuensis DSM 45031
CACGTAGCGGTAGTCGTCGTTGCTGATGTCGTAGGACCGGTGCATCTGGTTCATCCGGCGCAGCGCGTCGCGCCCGCGGCCGGGCTCGAATCCGAACTCCAGGATGTCGTTGAGGATGAGCGCGGTGTCGTCGTAGCGGTGCTGGGTGCGTTCGGTGAACTCACGGGTGTCCCCGAGCAGTCGGCCGATGGAGGGCACGGCGTAGGTGCGGTACAGCGCCAGCCCCAGGGCCTGCTCGATGTCCCAGGGGAACTCGTGTGCGCCCAGGATCTGGACGATCCGCTCACAGTCGGCCTCGGCGTCCAGGCTGTGGATCGTGTCGCGCCATTCGAAACGCTTCATGGGGGAACTCCACCTTCGTCCGGGCCCGCCCGAGACGGGTCCATGGTCGTCGGGTACTCGAAACGCCTGCCACGGAGACGTTCCACCGCCCCGCACTTTACCTGGACGCTTCACGTGTACAGCGGCCCGAGAGCGTGCTGCCCCGATCCGAGGGCGGAACCGTGTCCGGAATGTTCCCGAAAGCGCGGGATGGCGGGTGGTGAAGGGCTCCCGGAGCCCTTCACCACCCGCCATCGTTCATGCCCGTACCGCTCGTACGCGTACCGCCGCGCCTACGCGGTGACGCGCTCCGCGACCCGTCCCACCAGGGTCAGCAGCACCTGCTTGGCGGACTCGCGCCGACGGGCGTCGCACAGCGCCACCGGGATGTCGGGGCTCAGGCTCAGCGCCTCGCGCACCTCGTCGGCCTCGTACTCGTGGGCTCCGTCGAAGCAGTTCACCGCGACCACGAACGGCACCCCGCGCCGCTCGAAGAAGTCGACCGCGGCGAAGCAGGTCTCCAGGCGGCGGGTGTCGGCGATGACGATCGCGCCCAGGGCCCCCTCGGAGAGCTCCTCCCACATGAACCAGAAGCGCTCCTGTCCGGGGGTGCCGAACAGGTACAGCACCAGGCTGGGGCTGATGGTGATCCGGCCGAAGTCCAGCGCCACGGTGGTGGTGGTCTTGGACTCCACACCGGACAGGTCGTCGACCCCGTAGCTGGCCTCGGTCATCACCTCCTCGGTGCTGAGCGGCGCGATCTCGCTGACCGCACCGACCAGGGTGGTCTTGCCGGCGCCGAAACCACCGGCCACCAGAATCTTCAGTGCCGAGGGGACAGGGGCCTCGGGGCCCGGGTCAGAGTCTCTGGATGCCATCGAGAACCGCCTGGAGTACGTCCCGGCTGACCGGGCTCTTAGCTGTGTAGGGGGCGCGGGCCAGGGCCAGTCCGCGGTTGAGCAGGTCGCTGAGCAGGACCTTGACGACGGCGACCGGGATGTTCAGGTGGGCGGACACCTCGGCCACCGACTGGGGGCGGCGGCACAGCTCCAGGATGCGGAGCTGCTCCGGTTCGAGCGCCATCTCGTCGACCTCGGCGCGCTTGGCCGCGATCACCACACTGATCATGTCCAGCTGGACGGCGTCGGCGTGGTCGCGGCCCTGCGCGATCACGTACGGCCGGACCAGCGGCCCCGCCTCGTCGGCCTCGGGGCCGTCGTCGCCGTAACCGCCGATCGCGTCACGGTGCGGCAGGCTGTGCGGGGTTCCGCCCGGATCGAACTCGTTGTGCGCTTGCATACCGTCCCCTAACGCGTGGCTTCCCCGGCTGCACCCTCGTGGCGGGGCGCGGCGTCGAGGTAACGGCCGACCTGCTCGACCAGGACGTTCATCTCGTAGGCGATGAGGCCGACATCGGAGCTCTCCTCGGCCAGTACGGCCAGGCAGGCGCCGCGGCCCGCGCCGGTGACGAAGAGGTAGGCGCTCTCCATCTCGACGACGGTCTGGAGGACCTCACCGCCGCCGAAGTGGCGGCCGGTGCCCCGGGCCAGGCTCTGGAACGCGGAGGCCACTGCGGACAGGTGCTCTGCGTCCTCCTTGACCAGGTCGCGGGAACGGCCGATGAGCAGGCCGTCAGCGGAGAGGACGATCGCGTGGCGGGAGCCCACGGCCCGGTCGAGCAACTCGTCGAGCAGCCAGTTGATGTCCTTCTTGCCCGCGGCGCTTCCGCTGCCGCGCTCGGAGCTTTCGGTACTCGTCACGGTTACGCGTCCTTGTCGGTGTCGTTGGTGTTCTGCTTGCCATCGCGCCGCCCGCGGTCCGTGCCCTGCTGGAACGCGGACATGTTCTGGCGCAGGCGCGCCAGCCGTTCGGTGCCGTCGAGGGTCGGTGCGGAGGATGCGGTACCACCGGCAGCGGGGCCGGTCTTACCCGTCTCGGAGGGGTCGGTCGCCAACTGGGGCGCCAGGTTCTCCTGAGGGCGCCGCTTGGGCAGCGCTGGGCGGCCACCGCCGGCCTCGACCGTCTCGCTCTGCTCCGGCTCCCGGGCGGGGGAGGTCTCGAGGGAGGAGGGGGTCTCGGAGGACGGGGCGCTGGAGGGCGGGGTCTCGGGGACGTCCGGCACCGCGCTGATCCGGGAGCCGCGGCTGGGCAGGACGGGACGGCTCTCGTCCTTCGCGGGTGCGCTGAGAAGGTCGCTCTCGGAGGCGGTGTCAGCGGGGGCGGACGCCTGCTCGGCCCCGCTTCCGGAACCGGATCCGGAGGTTCGGGAGGAGGTGGAGACCGAGGTCAGGAGAGGCTTTCCGGACCGGTTGCCCCGGCCCGCCTCCAGGGCGGTGTCGGGAGTGCGGTCGACGATCTCCCGCACCTCCCAGATGTCCTCGCCGGTGTCCTCGGAGGAGGGCAGCGGGGTGCGGTCACCCGAGATCAGCTCCTGCGGGAGCAGCACGATGGCCTGAACGCCGCCGTACGGCGACGGGCGCAGGTGCACCCGGATGCCGTGGCGGTGCGCCAGGTGGGAGACCACGAAGAGGCCGAGGCGCATCTTCTCGTTGAGGCGCATCACGTCGAACTCGGGCGGGTCCGCCAGCAGGGAGTTGGCCGAGGCGAACTCGCCGTCGGTCATGCCCAGGCCGCGGTCCTCGATCTCGATGGTCACGCCGTTGGGCACGTCCTCGCTGCTCAGGCGCACATGCGTGTGCGGCGGCGAGAACATGGCGGCGTTGTCGACCAGCTCGGCGACCAGGTGGATGACGTCGGCGACGGCCGGGCCGTTGAGGTTCACCCGGGCGATGCGCTCGCGCTTGACCCGCGTGTAGTCGCCGGACTCCGAGATCGCGCCGCGCAGGACGTCGATCAGCGGCATCGGCCGGTGCCAGGTACGGCCCGGAGCCTCGCCGCCGAGGATCAGCAGGTTCTCCGCGTTGCGGCGGGAGCGGGTCGCGAGGTGGTCCAGCTTGAACAGCTGGGCGAGCTGGTCCGGGTCCTCCTGCTCGCGCTCCATCTTGTCCAGCAGCCGGAGCTGGCGGTGCACCAGAGTCTGGCTGCGGTGGGCGATGTTGAGGAAGACGCGGTTGACGCCCTGGCGCAGCTCGGTCTGCTGGACGGCCTCCTCGACGGCGGCGCGCTGGGCGGTGTTGAACGCACGGGCGACGTCGCCGATCTCGTCGTCCTCGGCCTTGAGCTCGGGGAGCGAGGTGGCGGTGTCCACACGCTCGCCCCGGTGCAGGCGGCCCATGATCTCGGGCAGCCTGTTCTCGGCGAGGTCCTGGGACTCCTCGCGCAGGGTGAGCAGGCGCTCGGTGAGGTTCCGCGAGGAGCGGCGGGCCAGGTAGAAGGCGACCACGATGGCGGCGGCGACGCCGAGGCTGCCGCCGATGGCGAGGAGCACGGCCCCGTTGGCGTCCTCCCGGGCCAGCTGGGCGGAGTGCAGCGCCTCGTCCGCGCCCAGGGCGGTGAGCTCGGTGAGCACGTGGCCGTACGCGGCGTCCCACTCGGCCTCGTCGACCGGCATGGAGAGGTCGTCGACCGTCTGCGGGGCGAGGGTGACCGGGTCGGTGACCGTGGTGGTCTCGACCTCGCGGTCGATGATCTCGTCCGAGAGCCTGGTGAGGGCGGCGAACTCGGAGCTCTCCCGCACCGCCTCGTACCGCTCCAGGTGGCCCTCTCCCCCGAGGTAGGGGGCGTTGGCGTCCAGAAGGGTCTCGAAGGCCCCCAGCTGAGCGGTGAACTCGCGCTGGTCCTCGGTGGTGAGCTCGCCGGTGGCGAAGGCGCGGGCGATCTGGGCGTCGGCCCGGGCGCCCACGTCCACGGCGCGGAACAGGTAGACCGCGGTGAAACCGGGGCTGATGGCGTCGCCCTCGTTGCCCTCCCGGCCCTGGCTGTCGAAGCTGTCGGCGCCGTGCAGGATGAGTTCGTTGTAGTAGTCCAGGACGTCGTCACGGCTCGCGTCACCGTTGTCGACGGCCTCGCGGATCTCGCCGACCTCCTGGTACATGCCGTGCAGCATCTCGATGTGCATGCCGGTCTCCTCGGGGGCGTAGTCGACGAACCCGATGAGGTCGTCGACGACGGCGCCGAGGGAGTCGTCGGTGGCTTCGCGTGCTTCCGCGAGCCCTTGGGCCAGGTCCGCGTCATCGGGGTTCTCGATGAAGGCGATCGTCGCGGACCGCTCCGACATCGCGTCCACGAGACCGATGGCCGCGGGGGTGACGAGGTCGTCGGTGGCCTTGGACCGGATCAGTTTCAGGGCCGCGTCGCCGCCGAGGGCGAAAGTGAGGATCAGCCACAGCGCGACCAGCGCGGTAGTGGGGATCATGACCATGGCGCGGATACGGGCGGTGATCGTCCGCCCACGTTTTTTCGGTACTGCCTGCACGGTTCTCCTGTCGATCCGCGTCAAAGTCTTCTCGGGTGGCGCCGGGGCCGGGTGGTCGCCTGGCCGCCCCGGGGGGCGGACGGCGTGCGCGCACGCGGGCCTCTTCACCCCCGTGGACCGCTTGGTCGGCATCCGAGGGTGGTCAACGCCGGACTTACCGCAGAGTAACCAAATTTGGGGGTTTTGGCGTTGGGGATCGTATCTCGCCTGGGAAACAGCGGAATATCCGGGTGCAGCAGGCAGTCTGCCATGAAGTTGTGAAATGTTCACACAACTGCAGGTATGGCGCCTGGAGAAGGGGGTTCGGGTTGTCCCGAACCCTATGGGACAAACGTCACATGTGGATCCGGGTGCCACTTTGCGGGCCTCGCCAGTCGTTCCGAACCGCACTCGCGAAGCGATATCGCCGTTCCCGCCACGCGTCGGCGCGGACCGTACTAGCGTGGCGCACCGGGAACGAGCGGGGGGAACGCACACGCCATGGGGCAACCGTTCGGCGGAGCACAGGCCGCCATCGAGGTGGCGGTCGCCGCCATACCGCTGTTGATGGTCATCGGGTCCGCGCTCTACCTGAGCGCACAGCACCGCCGCTACGGGCGCCTGGTCGGCTGGCCGGGGCAGCTCACCCTCGCCGCGCTGCTCGTCGGGCTCGGACTGGCGACGTACGCGGTCTGGCCGCTGCCCGCCTCGGCCGACGGACTCTGCCCGGTCGAACCCGTGCCGGCTCCGCCGCTGGAGCTCCGTGACGCCGCCCTGGCGCTGGGGGTGTTCCTGCCGGTCGGCGTCCTGGCCCGGTCCCGGTTCCGCCGCGGCCTGTTCGTCACGGTGGCCATCGGTACCGCGCTGGCCGTGGCGGTGACCGTCGTCCGCGCCACCGGGGTCCTCGGCCTCTACCCCTGCGCCTACAACGCCGCCGCGCCCGAGACCGCCGGGATCGGTGTCGCCGGAACCCTCCTGGGCTGGCTGCTCGCCCGCTGGGTGCCGGTGGTCTGGCCGTTCGGTCCGCACCGCTCCTGGCCCGCCGCGGTCCCGGACAGGGTCGCTCCCGACCTCGCCCGCCGCATGCTCGGCACCCTGGTCGACCTCGGCCTGTGGTGGTTCGGCTCGGCGACCCTCGTCGCCCTGCTGCACGCCTACGGCGCGGTCCGCCCCGGTACGGAGGCGCAGGTCCTCACCGGAACCCTCCTGGGCCTGGCGGCGCTCTTCGGCCTCTTCCTGCCCCTGCTGCGCCGCGACCGCTGCACCCCAGGCCGCGCCTCGGTCCACCTGTCCCTGACCGAGTGGAGCTCGCCGCGCCCCGCGGCCCGCCACCGCGTCCTCGCCCGCGCGGCCCTGCTGTCCGCGCCGGTGGCCGCGCTGATCGCGTTCGGGCTGCCCTGGTTCGCGCTCCTCGTCGTCGCGGTGCACGCCGGCACCGCTGTGGTCCGCCCGGACGGTGCGGGCCTGGCCGACCTGGTCTGCCGTGTGCGGGTCCGCACCAGGTCCAGCCTGGACGGCGGCCTGCCCCGCCGCCTCGTCCGCTACGTCCCCCCGCCGGAGGGGGTTCCCTCCCCGGCCTGAGCCGCAGGGGTCCGTTCGAGCGCCGGTGGGTCCGGGGTGCGGCAGACCCGGTCCCGGAGCAGCCGAGCCGCCGGCGGAGGCGCGAAACTATTCGGCCCAGTGCAGGTAGCCCAGGAACGCCCCGATGAGGACCAGGATCAGGCCGAGGCTGCCGAACATGCCCCGGACCCAGTGGCTCAGCCAGGGGGCGGAGACGATCCGGGCTCGCTCGGGGGACTCAGGGTCGTAGGAGACGGTGACGATCTCACCGGCGCGGGAGGCCATCCAGCCGGTGTTCTCGTGTTCGGCGTGGACCTCCCGGCCGTCCTCGGTCCGGAACTGCACGATCATCCGGGAGGCCACCGACGTCTCGTGGTAGCCGATCACCCGCCCCTTGGCGCGCACTCCGTTGCGGACCAGGCGCAGCTCCGTGCGGGTGTCGCGGGTGACGATCCACAACAGGATCACGCCGACCGAGATGGGCAGAAGCGGGTACAGGTCGACCATGGCGGGGGAGTCCTCTCCGGGGTTCTGCTTGCGGAAGTTCAGCGCGGGGAGGCGGGGGAGCCGATCAGTCCGTCGGCCATGTGCGCCAGGGTGGTGTGGATCTCCTCCACGGGGCGCTCCGGTTGGAGGGTACGCCAGTCGAGGGCCACTGTTACCACCATGCCGAACAGCGCGGACCCCGCAAGGGCGGTGTCCAGGTCCGGACGGGTCGACCCCTGTTCGACCATGGCGTCGAGCTGGCCGGTGATGACGCCGATGGCCTCGGTGCGGATCTGCCGGACGGTCGCGTACCAGGCGCGGTTGGTACGCCAGGCCTCGGCCATCAGCAGCCGGGCCAGCGCCTCGTGGGTGCTGATGAACACGACGCCGGCCCGCAGCACCGCGGTCAGGGCCTCACGGGGGCCGACGCCCCGCGCGGGGTCGGGGACCGCGTCCCTCAGGGTGTCGGCCAGCCGGGTCACGCCCCATTCCATCAGGGCCGCGTACAGCTCGTTCTTGCCCCCGAAGTTGTAGTAGACGGTGCCCTTGGCGACACCGGCCCGCTCGGCGATCTCGTCGACGGTGGTGGCGCCGTAGCCCTGTTCGGAGATCAGCGTGACCGCCGCCTCGAACAGTTTGCGCCTGGTGGCCTCGCGGCGGCCGCTGAGGGGCCTACCCGGTCCGGGTGTGCTCACGTTGATCCGTTCCGTTCTTCCCTGCTCGGGTGGGTTCCGCCCGTCGTCCGCCATCACCCTCAACGGACACGCGGGTTCGTGCAGTTCCCTGATGCCTACGTGCCCTGCCCCGGGGCGGTCAGACCTTCAGTGCAGGGTAGAGCGCGGACATCGTCCACACCCGTTTCCGGGCCACGGCCCGCCAGGTGAGCAGCAGGGGCACCACCAGCCAGAGCGCCATCACCCCGAAGGCCTGCGCGACCAGGGCCGTGTCACCGCCGCCGACCAGGTGGCGCATGGCGGTCACCCCCCAGTGCAGGGGCAGGTACGGGCCGATGGCCTGGAAGAAGGCGGGGCTCGTCTCGATCGGATAGGTGCCGCCCGCCGACGTCAGCTGGAGGACCAGCAGCGCCAGCGCGACCACCCGGCCCGCCGCGTTGAACCGCACGTTCAGGTACTGCACGGTGGCGGTGAACGCGGCCGAGGTCAACACGAGGAACGCGATCAGCAGGAGCCAGTTCTGGGACTCCAGTCCCAGTGCCAGGTGCAGGACGGTCATCATGACCGCCACCTGGGCCCAGCCGAGCAGCAGCGGGACCACCCGCCCCGCCAGGGCGACCCGCCAGGACGCGGCGGAGGAGGCCAGTGCCCGGCTGGACAGCGGGGGCAGCACCATGAACACCACCATGGCGCCCACCCACAGCGACAGGGGCACGAAGAACGGCGCGAAACCGGTGCCGTAGTCGGGCACCTCGTTGTCCACCTCGCTGTCGAGCCGGACCGGTTCGCTCATCATGTCGGCGGCGTCGACCCGGCCCTGGTCGGAGTAGGTGGGGATCTCGTCGGCCCCCTCGGCCAGTCCCTCGGCGAGCTCGTCGGTGCCCGAGGCCAGGGTGCCCAGCCCTTCGTGGAGTTCACCGGCGCCGCCGCTGAGCGTGCCCAGCCCCGTGTCGAGCTCCCCGGCTCCCTCGGCGGCGTCGGAGAGCCCGTCGCGCAGGGCTCGGGAACCCTCGGCCAGCTCCTCCAGCCCTTCGGCGAGCTCGTCGACCTGCTCCCGCGCACCCTCGGCGTCCTCGACGAGGTCGGGCAGGTCCTCGGACAGGCTCGCGGCCTTCGAGCTCAGGGCGGCGGCCTCGGCGGCCGTGTCGTCGATGTCCTCGCGGTTGTCGTTGACGAACCCGGCCACCGACAGCGCGGTGTCCATGGCCCCCTGGAGGTCCGTCATCAGCGCGTACAGGTCGGGCTGCTCCTCCTCCAGCTCGGGGTGGTCCTCCAGGTAGGCGTCGAGCCGCCCGTCGACCTCGCCGAGTGCGGTGACGTCGATCTCCTCGGGCAGCTCCCCCAGGGCCTCGGACACCGCGGCGGAGACCTTCTCGGCCTCCGCGGCGCGCTCCTGGACGGCGGGGATGTCCTCCTCCAGCTGGGGGAGCCACTCGTCGACCAGGTCGTCGAGTTCGTCCACCTTCTCGGAGACGCCGTCGGAGGCGGTCGTGGCGCCGCCGGCGAGGGTCTTCGAACCCTCGTAGAGCTGTCCGATCCCGCTGTTGAGCGAACCCGCGCCCTCGTGCGCGCCGTCGATGCCCCCGGCGAGCTCGCCCGAGCCGCTCTCGGCGTCGTCGGCACCGCCGGCGATCTCGTCGGCCCCCTCCGAGGCCTCCTCCGTCTTTCCGTGGATCTCGTTGAAGCCCAGGAAGATCTGGTCGAGGTAGTCGCTGATCGCGGAGCCCGCCGCCGCCTCGCGGATCTCCTTGAAGGCGCTTCCGGCGAGCTGGCGCACGATGTAGCTGTTGGAGTCGTTGTAGTTGGCGACCAGCAGGGCGGGGACCGGGTCCTCCCGGTCCCGTGAGGGGGAGGTGACGGCCTCGCTGAAGTGCGCGGGGACGGTCAGGGTCACGTAGTACGTGCCGTCGCCCAGCCCGCGGGCGGCCTCCTGCGCGTCCACGAGGTGCCAGTCGAGGTCACCGCGGTCCAGGAGCGTCTCGGCGAGCTCCTCGCCCGCGTTGACCTCCTCGTCGTCGACCTCTGCGCCCTCGTCCTCGTTCACCAGGGCGACCGGCAGGTGCTCCATCCGGTCGAAGGGGTCCCAGAACGACCACAGGTACATCCCGGAGTAGAGCAGGGGGATGAGCATGAGCGCGGCGAGCGCCGCGGCGGGCAGCGGCGACCGCAGGAACGACCGCGCGGTGAGCAGCCCGAGCCGGGGGACGGCCAGGAAGCGGTAGCGGGGGGTGCCGGATCTCCTAGGGGCGCGCATGCCGTCCGCCTCCGTTCGTGTCCTCGTTCGTGCCCTGCCCGATGGGGAGGGGGCCCTGGGTGTCGCGGTCGGCCACGGTGTCGAGTTCCCGGGCGTCCGCGCAGGTGGCGATCACGGTCAGCCCTTCCTCGGAGAGGTCCTTCAGGCAGCGCCACATGTCGGCCCGGTGCTCGCTGCCGAGCCCGCCGTCCACGTTGTCCACCACGAGCAGGCGCGGTTCGGTGACCAGCGCCAGGGCCACGCCGAGGCGCCGCCGTTCCAGCATCGAGAGCTCCTTGACCATGGTCCGGCGGTCCAGGTCGGCCAGCCCGGCGGCGGTCATCGCGGAGTCGGCCACGGACCGGGCGGCGGGCCGCGTCCGCAGCAGCCGGGCCTCGGAGAGGTGCTCGCTGATCCGCAGGCGTTCGTCGAGGGCGTTGACGTCGTCCATCAGCCCGAGCGCGCTGATCCGCCGGACCTTCCGGGCCTGTTCGGGCAGGGCGTAGCCGTCCACGTGCAGGGTTCCCCCGGTGGGCCTCATCCGGCCGGAGAGGGTGAGCAGCAGTGCGCTGCGCCCGCCCCCGGAGTCGGCCTGGAAGGCGGTGAGCGTTCCCGGCCGGGCGGTGAGGTCGATCCCCGTGTAGACGGGTCCCTCGCGGGTGGTGAGCGTGACGCCCTCGGCGCGCACGCGAGCTCCGGTGGCCCGACGCATCCTTGCGGCCTCCCATTTTTGAACTGACCAGTCAGTACAAATTTACGGCTCCACCGTACTGCTCCGGGGCGGCGGTGCCGGACGTTCGGGCCTGTGTCCTCCGGCACAGCGCGACACGCTGGGGCCGAGGGGTCCGCGGAGGAGGCGGGGCTGTGCTTTCCGGTTGGGCGATCGTGAGGTACGTTGATACGTAATTACGTATTAGTACGCACGAGTTCGACTCCCAGAGGAACCACTCATGCGCCGCAAGGCCGCGATCACCGGTTACTGTTTTCTGCTCGCCTACTTCGCCTACCTGGCCCTGCTCTTCTGGGGGCCCGCGTCCGAGCTCTCCGCGCTGCCCGCGTTCGCCCTGCTCGGGGTCGCGATCGCGCTGATCCTCGGATCCGCGCTGTGGCCCCGGACCCGGTCCGAGGAGCACCGGGAGGCCGTCGAGGTCGCCCCGCCGGTGAGCGGTGAGTGGATCGCGGTGAACAGCCCGGCCGACAGGGTGCCCAGCCACGGTGTGCACGGTCTGGGCCAGGAGTACGCGATCGACGTCTTCATGGATTCCGGCAGGCCCCTGGTCGACGGCTGGTGGCCCGCCATGCGCCGCCCCGACGACGGGTTCCCGGCGTTCGGCCGGCCGATCCTGGCGGTCGCCGACGCCACGGTCGTGCACGTCTCCGACGGCCAGCGCGACCACCTCAGCCGCAACAGCTGGCCCGGGCTCCTCTACCTGCACGTGATCGAGGGCATCGGCCGCTCGATCGGCGGCGCGCGACGGATCTTCGGCAACCACGTCGTCCTGGACCTGGGCGACGGCGTCCATGCCGCCTACGCCCACCTCAAGCAGGGTTCGATCGAGGTCGCGGCCGGGGACCGGGTCACCGTCGGGCAGCGGATCGCGCTGTGCGGGAACTCGGGGAACTCCAGCGAACCCCATCTGCACTTCCAGCTGATGGACCACCCGCGGATCGCCTTCGCCAAGGGCGTCCCCTTCACCTGGACCGGCGTGGGGGTCCCCTCCGCCGGGGAACCCTTCCACACACCCGCGCCCGATCCGAGCTGAACGGCCCCTCCCGTCCTAGACTGCGCCTCGACAGCGCATCCGACAGGGGACGGCCGAGAGGTCATCGGAGGAGGACACGTGAGCGATATCGCGGAACGGGCGGCCAAGGCCCTGGACGACCCGGAGAACTGGCCGTCCGATCCCAAGGAGGCCGTGACCCGCCAGCGCCGGCTGGCCGACCTCGT
This sequence comes from Nocardiopsis ganjiahuensis DSM 45031, assembly GCF_000341085.1. Taxonomy (GTDB): domain Bacteria; phylum Actinomycetota; class Actinomycetes; order Streptosporangiales; family Streptosporangiaceae; genus Nocardiopsis; species Nocardiopsis ganjiahuensis. Next base: position 11,577 of record NZ_ANBA01000030.1, read on the forward strand.
GCGCACCGCACCTTTCGACCCGGACTCCGTGCGCCATGTCGCCGGGCTGGACGTCAGCTACGGCGTGGGGGACACCGAGCTCGCCGCGGCCGCCGTGGTCCTGGATGCACGCACCCTGGAGGTCGTCGACACCTCCCTGGTCGCCGACACCCCGTCCTTCCCCTACATCTCCGGGCTGTTCGGCTTCCGGGAGCTGCCGCCGGTGCTCAAGGCGATCGAGGGCCTGTCCGTCACCCCCGACGTGTTCGTCTGCGACGGCTTCGGCCTGGCCCACCCCCGCCGCTTCGGGGTCGCCAGCCACCTCGGCGTGCTCATCGACGCCCCGGTGGTCGGCTCCGCCAAGTCCGTGCTCTACGGGAAGAACTCCCTGCCGGGGGAGGAGCGCGGCGCGTGGACCCCCATGGTCGCCGGGCGCTCCGAACTGGTCGAGGACACCGAGAGCCTCGCCGCGGAGGGGGCCGAGGTCATCGGCCGGGCCCTGCGCACACGCGCCAGGACCAAACCCGTCTACGTCTCCGTGGGCCACCGCGTGGACCTGGCCGGATCCGCCGAGCTCGTCCTGCGCATGTCGCCCAAGTACCGGATCCCCGAACCCATCCGGCACGCGGACCGCCTCTGCGGGCAGTACCGCAAGGAGCACAAGGCACGCACAGCCGAGGGGTAGGGCACACAGAAGGGGAGGGGCCCGAAGGCCCCTCCCCGTCACTGTCCTCCGGGTCGGTACCGGACTACCAGCCGTTCTCCACGGGGCGGCCCTCGTTGTACCCGGCGGCGCTCTGCACGCCGACCACGGCGCGCTCCTGGAACTCCGCCAGCGAGGTGGCGCCCGCGTACGTCATGGAGCTGCGCACACCGGCGATGATCTGGTCGATCAGGTCCTCGACCCCCGGGCGCTCCGCGTCCAGGTACATCCGGCCGGTGGAGATGCCCTCCTCGAACAGCGCCTTGCGGGCCCGCTCGAAGGGGGAGTCGTCCGAGGTGCGCAGACGCACCGCGCGGGCGGAGGCCATCCCGAAGCTCTCCTTGTACTGGCGGCCCTGGGCGTCGCGCATGACGTCACCGGGGGACTCGTAGGTCCCGGCGAACCAGGAGCCGACCATCACGTTGGAGGCGCCGGCGGCCAGGGCGAGGGCGACGTCGCGCGGGTGGCGCACACCGCCGTCCGCCCACACGTGCTTGCCGAGCTCGCGGGCGGCGGCCGCGCACTCCAGCACGGCGGAGAACTGGGGGCGGCCCACCGCGGTCATCATCCGGGTGGTGCACATCGCGCCCGGGCCCACACCCACCTTGACGATGTCGGCCCCGGCCTCGATGAGGTCCCGGGTGCCCTGCGCGGTGACGATGTTGCCCGCGACGATCGGCACGTCCGGCGAGAGGGCGCGGACCTTCCGGATCGCCGTGATCATCTTCTCCTGGTGGCCGTGCGCGGTGTCGATCACCAGGGTGTCCACACCGGCGGCCAGCAGTTCGGCGGCCTTGCCGGCCACGTCGCCGTTGATGCCCACGGCGGCGGCCACCCGCAGCCGGTTCCGCGCGTCGACGGCCGGCTTGTACAGGGTGGAGCGCAGGGCGCCGGTACGGGTGAGCACGCCCACCAGGGCGCCCTCGCCGTCGACGACCGGGGCGAGCCGGTGCCGGAAGTCGTGCAGTGTCCCGAACGCCTCCTGCGGTTCGGTGCCCGCGGGAATGGTCAGCAGCTCGGTGGACATCACGTCGCGCAGCTGCGCGAAGCGGTCCACGCCGGCGCAGTCCGCCTCGGTGACCACACCGACCGGACGGCGATCGTCGTCGACGACGATCACGGCGTTGTGCGCCCGCTTGGGCAGCAGGTTGAGCGCCTCGCCGACCGTGCTGGCAGGGTTCAGGGTGATGGCGGTGTCGTAGACCAGGTCGCGCTGCTTGGTCCAGGAGATGACGTCGGACACCACCTCGAAGGGGATGTCCTGCGGGATGACGGCGACGCCGCCGCGGCGGGCGACCGTCTCGGCCATCCTGCGGCCCGCGACAGCGGTCATGTTCGCGACGACCAGCGGCACAGTGGTGCCGGTGCCGTCAGGGGACGACAGGTCGACGCTGAGCCGGGAACCCACGGCGCTGCGGCCCGGGACCATGAACACGTCGCTGTAGGTCAGGTCCTGGCTGGGGACCTGGTCGTTGAGAAAACGCAATGCCTCTACCTCGGTCGAGACCGAAGGGGGTGGACCACTCCGCCGCGGTCAGCGCAGGCGGCACCCTGTTGATCCCCCTCTTACCAGTCAAGTATGCCGTCACTGATTAGGTTGGGGGTACCCCCGTCTGGCATGATGACTCGATTCCCGCCTCTACCCGGCCCTCGCCCCTGCCATGAATCGGCGGTCGTATCCCGTGCGCCGTAGGCGTTTCCGGGGGCTGGGCCTTCCAGGAGAACCCCGCATGTCGCGTTTCACTCTCGCGCAAGTCAAGGAAGAGACCTACAAGGCGAAGGACGCCTGGTGGACGGTCTTCCTGGTCGATCCGCTGGCGGGTCGGCTGGTGGTGTGGACGGCGAACAGGACCAACATCACACCGAACCAGCTGACCCTCGGCGCCGGTGTGCTGGGCCTGCTGTCCGCGATCTGCTTCGCGGCCCCGATCTGGGCGGGCGACCTGGGTTGGGCGTGGCTGCTGGCCGGCGCGCTGCTGTTCCACCTGAGCTTCGTCCTGGACTGCATGGACGGCAAGATCGCCCGGCTGAAGGGCACCGGTTCGGTCTTCGGGAGCTGGGTCGACTTCGTCTTCGACCGCATCCGCTTCTTCGGTTGCGTGATGGCGCTGCTGATCGGCCAGTGGCTGGTCACGGGCAACGCCGCCTACCTGATCGTCGCCCCCGTGGTGGTCTTCTTCGACCTGCTGCGCTACCTCAACGGGTCCCAGGTCGCCAAGACGCGCAAGACCATGAAACAGGCCCTCGCCGTGGCCTCGGGTGACACCGAGCGGCTGCGCGCGGAGGCCACCGACCCCGACGTGTCCGACCCCGAGGACGACGAGATGTCGGACGCACCGGCCAACGCGGACACACCGGCGCGGCAGGGCCTCTACCAGCGGGTGCGCGCCTTCCTGCTCCAGCACCGGGTGCGCCCGCACCTGTTCAGCGGTATCGAGTTCGAGATGTTCCTGTGCGTGGTGGCGCCGGTGACCGTGCTGGTGGCCTTCTTCACCCCGCTGAACAGCCTCATCATCCCGGTGGCGGTCTTCTCCGTCCTCGCCCTGGCCTTCTTCGAGGTGGTACTGGTGGGCCGCCTGTACAAGGAGTCCCAGCGCTTCGAGGCGCGCCGCCGCCAGCTGGCCGCCGCGACCCCGACCGGCACGGACAGCGGCAGCTGATCCGGGGCCCGGCCGGTCCCAGGCGCGGCCGGCCCGAGGCGCGGTCGGCCGGCGGCACAGCCGGTCCGTGACACAGAAGGGGGCGTTCCGCGTGGTGCGGAACGCCCCCTTCGGCGTTGTGGTGCCGTCCGGGCGGTACTCCCTAGACGGTGCTCTTCTCCCGCTCGGCCGCCCGCCTGCTGGCGTCGGCCTCCTTCCGCGCGAGTCCCTTGTCGTCCTGGCGCAGGAACCAGGTCGGCTGCGGTTCGACCGCCCACTGCAGGCACCTGCGCACCCACGGGGCGCACAGCAGCAGAGTCAGTCCCACCGCCATCACCAGAGTGGTGACCAGGGCCACGGGGCCGGACATCATGTCGTACCAGGGGGTGTTCTTCAGCAGGAGCAGGAACACCGAGTGGCCCAGGTAGACGAACAGCGTGTAGGCGCCCAGAGACGTGTACCAGGTCCGCTGCTTCGGGGTGAGCGCCAGTATCGCGACGGTCATGGCCAGGGCCAGGCCCATGAAGGCCAACCGGATGCCGATGCTCGGCAGCAGCGGGTCGATGTCGCGGTCGGTGAGGCTGTCCCGCCAGAACAGCCAGTCCCGGCTCAGGCGGTCCGAGATCGGCACCGCCAGGACGGCGGTGACGCCCAGGACCAGCAGCGAACTCACTCGAATCCAGAAGCGGTCCAGGTACGCGAAGTGCTCGCGGCGCAGGCTCAGGCCCAGTACGAAGAAGGGCAGGAAGCTGACGACGCGTCCCATCGACAGGGTCTCTCCCAGGCTCGACATGGCCCCGAACACGGAGATGACCACCGCGATCGCGACGGGCCAGCGCAGCCGCTGCCACAACGGCACGCTCAGGCGCCAGAGGAAGAGGGCGACCAGGAACCACAGGGTCCAGGTCGGCTTGAGGACGGAGACGGCGTCCGGGAGCCCTCCGCGCTCGACCGTGTAGATGGTCTGGTGCGCGGTCCAGAAGATGAGGTAGGGAACGGCCAGCGACAGGACCAGCTTCTCCACGCGGTTCGACGAGGCGTCGAAGGACCGGGAGAGGTAGCCGCTGATCAAGATGAACGCGGGCATGTGGAAGAAGTAGATCCAGTAGTAGAGGGCACTGGCGGGCCCGTAGTCGGTGAGCGGTTCGATCGCGTGGCCGACGACGACCAGCGCGATGAGGATGAACTTGGCGTTGTCCAGCCGGGCGTCGCGCTCCGACGGCTGAGTTGTCACACCGGCCTGTTCTGCGGAGGCCCGGGCGGTCGCGCCGTGCCCGTTCTCCGAGGACTGGGGGGCCGGACTGGTCATGGATGAGGCCACTAGGGACTCCGAGATCACTGATTTCTGGGCTATGGGTATCGGTCCCGCCACCCTCTGTGCGGGATTGGGGACGTCCGACTGGTCGGGGACAGGAGACCGGTGGTGTGGTGCCGCGTGGCGCGCGAGGGGGGCACCGGGCGGAGCTGTTGCGCGAACTTGGTTCCGTTACCTTACTGAGACATACTGGGGTATGCCAGTGGTTCGCACAAATCAGGTAAAAGTTCCCGCGGCCTACTCGGGCCCGACGAGGCGGGGCACATGAGGGCTCGTGGCCCGTGGAGACGGGCCTGGGATGGCTTACCGTGTGCAGACCCTAACCCATGGTCCCCACCACGGACGACCTCCGCACACCCGTGCGCGAACATGTCGGTGTGAACCGTCGGTGGGCGCGCCGATAGGCTGCCCCCAGGCGGCTGAACCCCCTGACAACCTTTTACTGCCCGCCAGTCGAGAACGAAGAAGGCGGTGGAAACCGTGCCGCACGCGGTGGACCCGAACCGTGCAGCCCAGCACGGAAGCGTGGTCATGCGACTCCTCGACGAGCTCTTCCCGCTCGTGGAGGGGGTCTACGTCGACCTGCACAAGAACCCGGAGCTCTCCCACTCCGAACAGCGCACCGCCAGCGTCGTCGCGGAGTGGCTGAACCGAACCGGCTACGAGGTCCACAGGGGCGTCGGCGGCACCGGTGTGGTCGGCATCCTCCGCAACGGCCCCGGCCCCACGGTGATGCTCCGGGCGGACATGGACGCCCTCCCCCTGGAGGAGAAGACCGGTCTGCCCTACGCCAGCACGGCCAGGGCCCTGGACCCCGACGGCGTCGAGGTCCCGGTCATGCACGCCTGCGGGCACGACGCGCACACCGCGTGCCTGATCGGTGTCGCGGACCTGCTCTCGGAGACCCGCGAGGAGTGGGCCGGGACGGTCATGATCGTGGCCCAGCCCGGCGAGGAGACCCTCGACGGCGCCCAGAGGATGATCGACGACGGGCTGTTCGACCGCTTCGGCCGCCCCGACGTGGTCCTCGGCCAGCACCTCGGGCCGCAGCCCGCCGGGCTCATCTCCCACCGGGCCGGCATCATCCTCGGTTCCTCCAGCTCCTACCGGGTGCGGATCTTCGGCGAGGGCGGCCACGCCTCCCAGCCGCACACCACCGTCGACCCGGTGCTGATCGCCGCCAACATCGTCACCCGGCTCCAGGGCGTGGTCTCCCGCGAGATCAGCCCCAGCGAGATGGCGGTGCTCACCGTCGGCAAGCTCCAGGCGGGCACCAAGGCCAACATCATCCCCGACGAGGCCTACCTGGAGATCAACACCAGGGCCCTCAACGACAACGTCGCGGACCAGCTGCAGCAGGCCATCGAGCGTGTCGTGCGCGCCGAGGCGGCCGCCTCCGGCGCCGGCCGCGAGCCCGAGGTCGAGCGCTTCCAGGGCAGTGGGGTCACCCACAACGACCCGGCCAGCACCGCCGACGTGGCCGCCGCCCACCACGCCTACTTCGGTCCCGACTACGTCATCCACCTGCCGGACCCCTCCCCGGCGACCGAGGACTTCTGCCGCTTCGGTCTGCCCGGGGACCCGCAGCCCATCCCGTACGTGTTCTGGTTCGTCGGCGCCACCCCGCACGACGTGTGGGACAGCGCCCCCGGGGACACCCCCTACGAGAAGATGGGCAACGTCCCGAGCAACCACTCGCCGTTCTTCTCGCCCGACCGCGAGCCCACCCTGCGCGCCGGGCTCGCCGCGCTCACCGTCGCCGCCCTCTCCTACCTGGGCAGCGACAACAAGAACCCGTCCGCCCTGGCCCCGGAGCCCGCCGCGGCCCCGATGGGCGTGCCCTTCCCCGGCCCGGCTCCCACCGAGACCGCTGACCCGCGCGGCAACACCGACCCCGGCGCCGCGGGCTTCGGCGGGACCGGCTACGGGACCAGCTACGGGACCGACTACCCGGGGGACACACCGCCCCCGGGGGAGGCGCCCGCACCGGCCGACCCGTTCTCGGACCCGCTGACCGGGCCGCGCCCCTCGGAGCCGAGCTTCTCGGACGAGGCCAACGACGCCTACGACAGCGCGTTCCTCGCAGCCGCCTCCTGGCCGGAGGAGCCCTCCAAGTCCACCTACGACGCCGACATGGACTCGGTGATGGGCGCACAGGACCAGGAGATCCGCGACGAGTGGCGCAGCGACAAGGCCGAGGAGTCGACCCTGTCCGCCGACATGGCCGCGATCCTGGACGAGGACGAGGCCCCCGCGCCACCGCCGCCGTCGGGCCCGCCCGCCGGGCCGGCCTACGGGGGTCCGCCGCCGGCGGGCAGCGCGCACTCCGCGCCGCCGCCCCCCGGGCCGGACGACGATCTGCCCGACGCCCAGTACCGGCTCTGAACGCAGGTGGGGGCCATCCCTTGGCGATGGGGTGACCCCCGCGTGCGCCGGTCCCTGCGGCACCACCGGGAGACCACCCTGCTGGTGGGTTGTATCGGTGTCACGCTGCTCGCCGTCGTGGGGGCCGTCAGCCGTGCCCTGTCCGGCGATCCCAACGAGCCGCTGCTGCTCCTGAGCATCCCCGCGCTGGTGTACTTCGTGCGCGGGCAGCTCTACGCCCGCCAGCGCGTCAACGGGGTGCGCATCACCGAGGCGCAGTTCCCGGAGGCGTACCGGATGGTGGCCGAGGCGGCGGCGTTCTTCGGGATGCGCCGCGTCCCGGAGGCCTACATCGTGCTGGGCAACGGCACCATCAACGCGTTCGCCTCCGGGCACGGCTTCCGGCGCTACGTGGCGATCCACAGCGACCTGTTCGAGGTGGGCGGCCGCCTCGGCGACCCCGACGCGCTGCGGTTCGTGATCGGCCACGAGGTCGGCCACATCGCGGCCGGACACACCTCCTTCTGGCGGCAGTTCTCGATCTCGATCGCCCAGGTGATCCCGGGGGTGGGCAGCACGCTCGGCCGCGCCCAGGAGTACACCGCCGACAACCACGCCTACGAGTTCTGTCCCGAGGGCGTGCCGGGGATGCGCGTGCTGGCCGCGGGCAAGTACCTCTACCCGGCGGTGGACTTCGACGACATCGCCGCGCGCGCCGCCACCGACACCGGCTTCTTCGTGCTGCTGGTCAACTTCCTGTCCAGCCACCCGGTGAACACGTTCCGGTTCGCCGCCCTGGCCGACCGCTCCAGACCCGGCCGGGTGCTGTGACTGTGTTTTTCGGGCATCTCCGCTTCGCTTCGATGCGTGTTCGGCGCCTTTGCGGAGGGGTTCTTCATCCTCGTCTGCGCCTGACGCTCGTTCCTCGCTAGCGGCTTGACTCGTCTTGCAGAACCCTCCCGGCGTCCGAACGGCAACCCCTTGTGGTTGCGGCGGATGGGTGGGCTAACTCCGTTTTTTGGGCATCTCCGCTTCGCTTCGATGCGTGTTCGGCGCCTTTGCGGAGGGGTTTGGGTTCAAGGCAACACCGTGTCCTCGTCTACGCCCACCCGTCGCCCGCCACCACCCTCAACGGACGCCTACGGCGCAGCCCCTGCCTCCAGCTCGTTCCTCGCTAGCGGCTTGACTCGTCTTGCCCTGTGTTGCAGAGGATCGGCCTCCCGGCGTCCGAACGGTAACCCCTTGTGGTTGCGGCGGGTGGGTGGGCTCTACGGGCTTACGCCTTCGCCTTGGTGAGCCGCCGGCCCACCTGCTCGGGCAGGCGCTCGTGGCGCAGGTAGTCGCGGGTGAACACCCCGGTGCCGTGCGAGACCGACCGCAGTTCCACGGCGTAGCGCACGATCTCCAGTTCGGGCACCTCCGCCCTGATGACCACCCGCCCGCCCGCTGTCGCCTCGGTGCCCACCACACGCCCGCGCCGGGCCGACAGGTCGCTCAGGACCGACCCCAGGTAGGCGTCGTCGACCTCCACCGTCACGGTGTCCACCGGCTCCAGGACGGCCAGTTCCGAGGTGGTCGCGGCGTCCCGCAGCGCGAGCCGGCCGGCCTTCTGGAAGGCCATGTCGGAGGAGTCCACCGAGTGCGCCTTGCCGTCGTACAGGGTGACGCGCAGGTCCACCAGCGGATACCCGTCGCCCACGCCGTCGGCCATCTGCGCGCGGACGCCCTTCTCCACCGACGGCACGTACTGGCGGGGGACGACCCCGCCCACGATCCGGTCGACGAACTCCAGCCCGGCCCCGGACTCCAGCGGCTCCACCCGGATCCGGCACACCCCGAACTCCCCGTGCCCGCCGCTCTGCTTGACGTTGCGCCCCATGCCCTGGCCGGGTGAGGTGAAGGTCTCCCGCAACGGGATGCGCAGGTCCTCGGTCGCCACGCGGACCCCGTAGCGGTGCTCCAGCCGGTCCAGGGCGGCGTCCAGGTGCGCCTCGCCCAGGCTCCACAGCACCATCTGGTGGGTCTCCGGGTTGATCCGCACCCGCAGAGACGGGTCCTCCGACACCAACCGGGTCACCGACTGGGACAACTTGTCCTCGTCGGAGGCCGAGGCCGCGCGGATCGCCACCGGCATCGTCGGGTCGGGGAACCGCCAGGGCGACACCCGGAACGGCAGCTCGGGCGCGGACAGGGTGTCCCCGGTCCTGGCGGCGGGCAGCTTCGACACCAGGCACAGGTCGCCGGCGACCACCTCGCCCACGGGCCGGGCCTCCCTGCCGAGCGGTACCGAGAGCGAACCCAGCCGCTCCTCGTCCCCGGTCCGGTCCAGGTCCTCGGAGTTGCCCAGCCCCGTGCGCACACCGTGGCCGTGCAGATGGACGTCGACGTCGGGCGTCAGCGTGCCGGAGAAGACCCGGACCAGACTGACCCGGCCCACGTAGGGGTCGCTCGTGGTGCTGAGGACCTCGGCGGCCAGCGGTCCCGCCGGATCGCAGGACAGGCCCTCGACGGGGCGGCCGTCGGGCCGGGTCACCGAGGGGAACGGGCTCCGGGTCGGGTCCGGACAGGACAGCGGGAGTTCGCGCAGCAGCTCGCGTACGCCCACGCCGCGGGTCGGGCTCAGCGCCAGCACCGGGTGGAACCCGCCCGCGGCCACCGCCTTCTTGAGGTCGGCGATGAGCAGGTCCGGGTCGAGTTCACCGCCCTCCATGTAGCGCTCCATGAGCGCCTCGTCCTCGCTCTCGGTGATGACCTCCTCGATGAGGGTCTCTCTCAGCGGGCCGGCCTGCTCGCGGAGCCAGTCGGGTGCCGGACACGAAGAGGGGGCGGACTCCGGCCCGCCCCCCTCGGAGTAGTCGTAGTAGCGCTCCGAGACCAGGCCCCAGAGCCCCACCAACTCGCGTTGGTCGCCCGACCCCCGCACCGCGGGGACGTAGGCGGCGTGCACGCCGGGGCCGAACGCGTCCTGGCACTGCGCCACCATCTCGTCGAAGTCGGCGCGGGGATGGTCGATCTTGGTGACGGCGACCGCCCGGGGCATACCGACGGCGGCGCACTCCTCCCACAGCATCCGGGTGCGCCCGTCCACGCCGTCCAGGGCGGAGATCACGAACAGGGCGGCGTCGGCGCCGCGCAGCCCGGCACGCATCGCCCCGATGAAGTCGGCGTACCCGGGGGTGTCCAGCAGGTTGACCTTGACGTCGCCCACCATCACCGGACTGACGGTCAGGTGCACGGACCGCTTCTGGCGGATCTCGACCTCGTCGTGGTCGCTGACGGTCGTGCCCTCCTCCACGCGGCCGGGGCGCTTGATCTCCCCGGCGGCGAGGAGCAGCGCCTCGACCAGGCTCGTCTTGCCGGCGCCGGTCGGGCCGACCAGCGCGACGTTGCGGATGTTCTGGGGCCTTTCGGCCCTCGGTACGGCTACGGCTCGGTCTGCCATCCTGCTTACCCAGCCCTTCGGGGTCCGAGCGGTGGTCGACCAGGACCACCGAGAGTGTGACCTGTGACACTCTCTACGTTCGCTCTTCACGGCCCCGATCACAAGAGGTCACCCGGTTGATATCCGGCTTGGGGGCTTTCGGGTCCGTGTGACCCGGGTTGTTCTTCTAGGCTGTGCCCGTGCCATGGTCGGAGAGTCTTCCTCAATTCAGTCTCGCCGGGACCCTTCTCACGGTCCTGCTGCTGTTCTTCGCGGCGGTCGGTGAGCCCCTGCTCGGTCGGCGCGCGTTCGCGTGGCTGTCGCGCCGTCGGGACGGCGACGAACGCGCCCTCGGGCTGCTGTACGCAGTCACGACGGCGATCCACGTCCTGTGGGGCCTGCTGGTCCTCGCGGTGCTGCTGCTGTCACCCGCTCTGAACCTGGTGGACCTGGGGCTGCGGACCCCGGACGCGTTCGGCCCGCTCGTGGGCGCCGCGGTCGGCGGGATCGTCGCCCTGGCGGTCTTCTGGGTGCTGGTCAACGGCCTGCCCACCAAGGAACGCCTCCCGATCCTGGCCCGGCTGCCCGAGCGCGGGTCCGCGAAGGACGGCGACGGTGCCGAGGACGAGGCGGAGGGCGGTTCCGGCGGCCGGCGCCGAGGGAGCCGCGGGGGACGCGGAAGCGGCCACCGCGGGCGCAGGAGCGCCGCCAAGCCCATGATCCTGCCCGAACCCGGGCACCGGCAGTACCTGCTGCTGCCGCGCACCCGTCGCGAGCGGTGGCTGGCCGCGGGCATGGCGGTCACCGCCGGCGTGTTCGGCGAACTCCTGTACCGGGGCTTGTTCATCACCCTGGTCGCCAGCATGGGTGTCCCGCTGTGGGGCGCCGCCGTGCTGTCGATCCTGCTCTTCGCCGTGGCGCACGCCTACCAGGGCTGGTGGGGGCTGCTCAGCGCGGGCTTCTCGGGGACCCTGTTCACCGTCCTGTACCTGGGCACGGGCAGCCTGGTCGTCCCGGTCCTGGTCCACGTGGCGCTGAACCTGCGCTCGGTGGTCTTCCCCCCTGCCGCGGACCTGGCGGCGGCGGAGGAGGCCTACTACTCCGCCGACCACTACGACGACGAGTACGAGGGCGAGTACGAGGACGACTACGGGCGGACCGGCGAGTTCGACGCGGTCGAGCCGGTCGGAGCAGTGGAGGGGGTCTCGGAGGAGCCTCCGGCCCCACCGAACGCTCAGGGCCCGCCCCCGGGGTACGGTCCTCAAGGCCCGCCCCAGGGTCCGCCCCCCGGCCGGTTCCCCCAGGGTCCGCCCCCGGGATACGGCCCCCAGGGCCCGCCGTCCCCCCAGGGCCCGCCGCCCGGCCGGTTCCCGCAGGGTCCGCCCCCGCCTCCGCAGGGCCCGCCCCCGGGGTACGGCCCCCCGGGCCCGGGACCCCGCCCGGGACCGCCCCCCGGTCCGCCGCAGGGCTTCGGTCCGCAGGGTCCCGTCCCGCCCGCACCGGCCCACCCGCCCGCGCACGACCCCGGCGACTTCCTGTCCGGTCCCGGCCACGGGGCCGACCCGCTCTCCGCGCCGTACCCGGACCCCAGCGGTGACAAGGCCGGACACCGCCTGTACCCGGACGAATGGATCGACCGGCACCACGGCCCCGAAGGCGACACACCGGGGCCGGATTCCCCGTACCGGGACTGATCGTGCACGATGGAGTGGTGTCCGACGCCATTGACCACCCCATCGCCCAACCCCAGGAGAACCGCTTCTGGCTGACCACCTCGGACGGGGTGGGGATCGACGCCGTGCTGTTGCGCCGAGCCGCACCCCGGACGACCGCGGTGGTCCTCGCCAACGGTTTCACCGGGACCTACCGGAGCCCGCACACGCGCACCGTCGCCGAAGGGCTGCTGGCCGTGGGCGACGTGATGACCTTCGACTTCCGGGGCCACCACGGTTCCGGCGGGCGCAGCACCGTCGGCAACGCCGAGATCCACGACCTCGAAGCGGTGGTGAGCCGCCTGCGCGAGCTCGGCTACACCCACATCGCCACCGTGGGCTTCTCCATGGGAGCCGCGGTCGCGATCCGGCACGCCGCCATCTACGGCGGTGTCCGCGCCGTCGTGTCCGTGAGCGGCCCCAGCCGCTGGTACTACCAGGGCACCCGGGCCATGCGCCTGCTGCACATCGGGATCGGCAAGGCGATGGGCCGTGCCTTCCTGCGGCGCTTCCGCAAGGTCCGCGTCACCGACCAGCGCTGGGACCCCACTCCCGCCGAACCCCGGGAGATCGCCGGTGAGGTCTCACCGGCTCCGCTCCTGGTCGTGCACGGCGACGCCGACAGCTACTTCCCGGTGGCGCACGCCACCGCCGTCTACGACGCCGCCCGCGAGCCCAAGGACCTGTGGATCATCCCGGACATGGGTCACGCGGAGCGGGCTGTCACCCCCGACCTGGTGGCCCGGCTGCGCGGGTGGCTGGACGAGCGGCTGCCCCAGCAGGAGCAGCCCGGCTAGCAGAGCGGGGCGGGACCGGGTCGCGTCGACAGAGCACCGTGACTCGGTTAGAAAGGACGGATGATCCGATCTCGCTCCTCCTCGGCCGGGAACGGTGCCCCCGAGTTCACCGACGCCGACCTCCCCGGTCTCAAGGGGCGGGGCTTCGCCCTGCTCATCATGGCCACCGCTGTCGGCCTGTGCGGGTTCGCCGCCGTCCTGCCCCTGGTGCCGTTGTGGGCGAGCCGGGGCGGGGCAGGCGAGTTCGGCGCGGGCGGCACCACCGCCGCGTTCATGCTCACCACGGTCCTCACCCAGCTGGGCATGCCCTGGCTGCTGGACCACGCGGGCGGCTACCGGTGGACGTTCCCGGTCGGCTCCCTCGTCATGGGCCTGCCCATGCCGCTGTTCGCCCTCACCACCGACCTCGGGCCGCTGGTGGCGATCTCGGCGGTGCGCGGAGTGGGCTTCGGGATGGTGACCGTGGCCGGCACGGCGCTCGCCGCCCGCCTGGTCGTCAAGGAACAGGTCGGCCGGGCCACCGGCTACTACGGCCTGGCGGTCGGGCTGCCGCAGATCGTCATCCTGCCCGGCGGGGTGGCGCTGGCGCTCAACATCGGGTTCGACACCGCCTTCTGGCTCACCGGGATCTGCGGTGTGGTGGCGGCGGTGCTGGCCTCCGGGGTCTGGTTCGCCGACGGCGGCCGCAACCGGGCGGCGCTGCGCGGCGCGGGCTCGGAGAAGGGCAAGGAGAGGACCGAAGCGTCCAGAGACCTGCGCGGCCTGCCGCTCCTGGCCGCCCTGGCCGCGCCGCTGGTCATCATGCTGGTGGTGTCCTCGGCCGCCAGCGCCGTCGTCACCTTTCTCGCTATCCCGCTCGAACAGGCGGCCTGGCTGGTCAGCGCACTGCTGGCGGCCTACGCGCTCGCCCTCGTCACCGGCAGGTGGACCGCGGGGGTCATGTACGACCGGTACCGGCGCACCGTCCTGCTGCTGCCCGGCACGGCCGCCGCGGTCGTGGGCATGGGCCTCCTCACCGCCGGGCTGTGGGCCAACGGCGGCGGGTCCCCGGGCGCGGGCGTCGCCTCGCTGGTGCTCGGCGGCACGGCCCTGTTCGGGCTCGGGTTCGGCGCGGTGCAGAACGAGACCGTCACGGTGATGCTGGGCCGCGCCGGTCCGACCGGCTACGGCCGGGCCAGCGCGGTGTGGAACATCGGCTACGACGCGGGTACCGGGGCGGGAGCGATCGGACTCGGGCTGGTGATCCAGCTCATGGGCTACGGCCCCGCCTTCGCGGTGGTCGCCGTGGCCCTGGCCGCGGTCGTGCCGCTCGCCCTGCGCCGCGGCTAGCGGGCCCCGGGGCGGCGGTCAGGGCGAGGCCGACCGCCGTGCGCGGATCAGTACGAGCTGATGTGCACGTGGTCGTAGTGGTTCTGGGTCAGGTCGCCGCGGTCGTTCATCCACGTCCACTGGCGCGACGTCGACTGCCAGATCTGCTGCTCCCAGATGATGTACTTGATGCCCAGACGGTCGGCGTTGGCGATGCCGTAGTCGGAGATCTGCTGCCCCAGGGCCTTGTTCTCCGCTGAGGGCGCGGCGCCGTTGGCGCTCATCATGAAGTCGCAGGCGTTACCGCTGCCGTGGTCGTCGGCGCTCGGACGCCAGCAGCCCACCGGGAAGGGCGCGCCGAACTCCATGATGATCTCGTCGCGGATGGCCGCCATCCGGGGCTGGGTCTGCTCCCAGCCGCCGCCGCGCGCGCTGTCGGGGATCGTGCCGTTGCCGGGGGTCTCCGGGACCTGCTCGGCCTCGTACTCCTCGATGCGCTTCTCGACCTCCTCGCGCTGCTCCTCGAGCTCGTCGATCAGGTCGGAGGCCTCGGTCATCTCGCCCTGGAGCTCCTCGGTGAGCTCGGCCTGCTCGTCGCGGAGCTCGATGAGCTCGGAGATCTGCTCGGCCTGGTTCTGCCCCAGGTAGTCGACGGTCGCGGCGTCGACGAACATGTCCTCGGGGTCGCTGGAGAAGACGATCTGGAGGGCCGGGTCGAACCCGTCGCCCTTGTACCGGGCGGCCGCGATCGCCGACACCCCGCCACGGGAGGCCTCGAGGCGCTCATCGAGCTCCTCGAGTGCCTCTTCGGCGGCCTCCGCCCGGTCCTTGATCTCGGTGTACTGGAGCAGTTCGCCGTCGTAGGTCTCCTCCAGCTCCTCCGCACGCTCGGTCAGTTCGTCGATGTCGACGTCGTCCGGGTCCGCGTGGGCCGCACCGGGCAGGCCGATGAGGGCGACAACGGTGACCGCGGCGATGGACGCTGTGATCCGGCCGCGGCAGGGGGCGTTACGAGGAGTGGATGTCATGTCTGCTCCGTGGATGGTCCGAGATCATCCGCTTCGCCGGGGGGACGGGCTGTGCCGCCACGGGAGGGGAGTTACTCAGGAGACCATACGAGATCTTGGCGTTACGTGCACAGTGAGTTGACTCGCGTTGCTGTGGGGGTGTGAGCGGGGGTCTGTCCAGAAGATACCCGGACCGGGGGACCGGACCGGACGGCGGTCCGGTCGGTTCAGCCGTTTCCGCCGAAGGCGCTGGGCAGGCGCACGGAGGTCGTGGGGGCGGGCTGCTCGGAGGGCAGGAACCAGTCGGAGCGGCGGATGTCGCGCAGGGCCAGCTTGCGGGTCTCGGAGTCCAGCCGGTCGATGTAGAGCATGCCGTCCAGGTGGTCGGTCTCGTGCTGGAGGCACTGCGCCATCAGCCCGGTGCCCTCGACGGTCACCGGCTCGTTGCGCAGGTCCACACCCCTGACCACGGCCCGCTCGGCGCGCTTGGACCGGTACCAGAGCCGAGGGATGGAGAGGCAGCCCTCGTCGCAGTCCTGGAGCTCCTCGGAGAGTTCGACGAGTTCCGGGTTGATCACGTACCCGATCCGGTCCTCGATGGCGTAGCTGAACACACGCGAACCCACACCGATCTGGTTGGCGGCCAACCCGGCGCGCCCGGGGGCGTCCACCGTTTCGAGCAGGTCGCGGACCAGCTTCTCCGTGCGCTGGTCGAAGGTGGTCACGGGTGCGGTCTTGGTCACGAGGACGGGGTCGCCGAAACGGACGATGGGGCGCATGGTCATGCTCCCAAGGTTAGTAGCCCGCCTCGGTGGGTTGCCCGGCTCTGCGGGGCCGCTCGCAGCGGGGCGGCCCGGGGGACGGGGTCAGGTGGCCAGCCCGGGGCGCAGGGACTCGTCCAGCACCATCTCGATGTAGTCCAGGGCGGCCCGGCGGCGGGCCAGGGCGTTCTCGTACAGGGAGGGGGACTGGACGCCGCGGCGGACGCGCAGGCACTCGTTGACGATGCGCTGCCAGCGTTCGGGGAAGGCGTGCAGGGCGTAGGCGCCCGCTCCGGACTTGGAGGTGATCTCGCCGGTCTTGAGCGTGAAGTGCAGGCGGCTCACGCTCAGCACGCTCCACGACGGGGCCAGGGAGCCGAGGACGGCGAGGCCGCGCGGGGTGACCAGTCGGCCGGCCTTCTCCCGCCAGCGGCTCCACTGCTCGTCGAGCGAGCCCAGGGACCAGGTGCGCAGGCTCTCCGGTTCGTCCCACACGTCCAGTTCCAGGGGGTGCGGTCCGCGCACGGTGACGCCCCGGTCGGCCAGGACGTGCCAGGTGACCGGGTTGACGTCCACCGACGCGCTGTTGCGGAACCGGCCGTTGATGACGGAGGGCACGGGACCGCAGTCGCCGGGGTCCTGGTTGAGTTCGTCCCAGGTGACGTGCACACCGTTGAACTGGGGGTGGGGCACCTGGTTTCGGGTTCGGGAGTGGATACGGCGCAGGGCGTCGACGTCCTCCCCGGAACGGCGGCCGGTCACGACGACGAAGTCGACATCGCTGGTGTGCGGACGGAAGTCGCCGAGAGCGACCGAACCGGTCAGGTAGAGGCCCTGGACCAGGCCGGGGGCCTCCTGGTCGGCATTGGCGAGGAAAGCCTGGGTCAGCGTCTGCACCCGAGGGTGGACAGCCATGCTCAACTCCAGTCTGGAACGGTTCGGCGGGTATTCGGTGCTGGTGTGGGACGTGGGCGGAGGGCCGCGCCCGCGCGCGCTGGGGACGCCCTCCGAATCACGTACGCGGGAGGGGCCCCGGGGTGCTGATGGGACCCGGGTTCCCTTCCGTCGGTTTCCAAGTGTGGTCCGGGTCCTGGGGGATGGCAAGTGATCACGCCGGACCTGCACCCTGTCTCCCCACGTCAAGTGGTGTGCGGTAATGCCGGGGAGGGGGAGTGCGCACCCTTGACAGGCGGCTCCGGAATGTGGCAGTGGATGCCTCGGCGCGCCGACGAAGCGCTCGGGGACACGTCCGAAGCCGGTGCACCCGCGGGGGCGGACGCCCATTCCTCCGCACGTGCAACAGTCCCGTGCATCTGCTTCGTGCATTTGCATCTGCTGTCTTTGTGCGTGCATTTCTCTGGAGAACTTCCGTGAATTCAACGGGTTTGTCGAGAGGGATGCGTGGGAAAGTGGCATCCAGCACGTTCTACTCATTGGTAGCGACGTTGCCGGATGATGACTTCTGGCGTTCCAGCAGTTCAGTGAGGTGATCGAGGAATGGGTGGAGCTTTGCCCGCGTCCCGTGCGTGCTGTCGTGAGGCGTACGACACTCTCGCGGGAAGTGGACACGCCGTGGTTTTTCCTGGATTGTTATGATTCACCAAGACTCCCCCTGGTGATAACCAATACAGCCATTGTCCGCTGTTTTCCTCCGCGTAACACAAGGCCACTCCCCTGAAACTACGCCACTTTACGCTCGGTGGGCAACGGCAGCACTTTCAGCGATTCCAAGGAGCCGTGCATGGTCCCCACGATGGTTCTCGTAGCCGATGATTCGCGTGACGCCCACCGACGTGAGGCCCTCTGCGGGCTGGCCGAGGCGGTGGCCGAACGCGGTGAGGCACCCGTCACGGCGGCTTTCGGCAGCCCCGACGAGGTCAACGCCACGATCCACTCCGTCCGCGGTCCCAAGGTGGTGGTGCCCGCCTTCGTCGCCGGGGGCGACGTCGCCAGCGCGCACCTGCTCTCCCGGCTCGAGCTCGGCCGCCTGGAGAACTCCTGCCAGACCTCACCGCTGGGCGCGGTCCCGTCCATCGTCGCCGACCTCGCCGGCCGACTGTCCGAGTCGGGATGGAAGGCCGAGGACGGCGTGGTCCTGGCCGCCGACGGCACCACCGGCACCGAGGAGCGCCAGGTGGTCATGGACGTGGCGCGGATGCTCAGCCGGCGCCTCTCCTCCCCGGTCCAGGTCGGTTATCTGCGCACCTGGGCGCCCTCGGTCTTCGACGCGGTCGACCGGCTGCGCCGTGACGACCGCGACAGGGTCGCGGTGGCCGCCTGGAGGCTGGTCGACGGGCCCGACTTCGACCTGCTCCGCGGGCTCGACGTCACCGCCATCACAACTCCGCTGTGGCCCTCCGAACTGGTCGTGGACACCCTCCTCGCCCAGCACCGGGCGGCCAAGGGGCGCCTCAGCTGAGACGCCCGGTCCGACAGCGCACGGCGGTGCCCCGCCGAGAACAGCCGCGACGTCGTTACCCGAACCACGAGGATGGGTATGTGCCTCACGGGCGGGAACTTCCCGCACCCGCTGTGCGGTATTCGCCGCCGTGTCGACACCCAGGCGGTGCGGCGACGGTCCGGGCGCGGCCCCTTCGCAAGGTTCGTGCACGTCAGACCGGTGCGGAGCTCCCCCCGAGGCCGGTCCACGTCTCGAAGACGCTTGCCTTCCGCGGATTTCCCCGTTCGCCGACCCGAGACAGGTCCGGCTCCGGCAGGCATCGACGTGAGCGAACCTAAGGTGGATGTATGAACGACGTCACAGCGCAGTTCGTCGACAGCCGGCAGCGGCGCCGCCTGGAACGGCGCTTCGGGGCCCACGTCACCGATTGGCTGGCGGAGCTCCCCGCCGTCGTCGAGAAGCTGGCCGCCGAGTGGCGGCTGACCGTCGAGGGCCCCGCGCCGCACGGGCGCACGTCCGTGGTGCTCTACGTCCGCCGCGCCGACAGCGAAGGTGTCCTCAAGCTCTCCCCGGACAGCGGGTTGGCCGTCTCCGAGGCCGGCCTCCTGCGGATGTGGGAGTCCTCCCCGCACGTCCCCGACGTGTGGGGCGTGAACGCCGAACACGGTGCCGTCCTCATGGAGCGGGTCGAGGGCGACACGGTCGCGGAGACCGGGGTGGTCCCGCCGATGGAGACCATCGGCGGCCTCATCGCCCGGCTGCACGCGGTCGAGGTCAGTCCGGCGGAGCGGATGGAGCTGCGCCCGCTCTCCGCTCGGGTGCAGTTCGTGTTCGACGTGTGGGGGCGGGAGCGCGTCGAGGGCGCCGCCGCCGACCTCGTCCCGGCCGCCGTGATGCACCGGGGCGCGGCCAAGGCCCGGGACCTGGCCCACGGGGAGGACGATGTCGTTCCGCTGCACGGGGACCTGCACCCCGGCAACGTCATCGACGGCGGAGCGCGCGGACTGGTCGTCCTCGACCCGCGCGCCTGCCTGGGCGACGGTGCCGCGGACGCGGTCGACTGGGCCGTGTGGAAGGCGGCCGACATCGCCGAGGTGGAGCACCGCGTGGGTGTGCTCTCCGACGTCATGGCGGTGGACGGCGAGCGGATGATGGAGTGGGTGCGCGCCTTCGCGCCCTGCTTCGCGGTCGCCAAGGCCAACCGCGGGCAGGCCGACTCGGTCGAGTTCGACCTGATGATGGGCCTGTGCGGGGCGGCCGCCTAGATCATCTGGCCGATCCTGCCGCTGAGAGAGGGCGCTGTTCCCCCAGGGCGGTGCTCAACGCCTGGCCGTGTCGCGGCCGGTCACGCACCTGACGAGAAGCGGCGGCGAAGGCGGGAGCTTCCCCTGCTCGGCGCCCAGCGCTCCCCGTGTCGCGGCCGGTCACGCTTGCCGGCGGAACAACGGCAGCGAAGGCGGACGGGAACCGGCGCCCCGGACGGGTTCCGGCCCCTCTCCCAAGATGATCTTGCTCCCAGCGCCACTTTCGGCGCCGAAAGTGGCGCTGGGAGCAAGATCGTTTGCTTTCGGACGCTGCTCGGGGCAGTGGATGCCCCGGCGGTCGGGTTTCGGTCTGCACGGGAGTGCCAGCCTGGGCCCACCGCTCGCCTTCGCTGCCGCTGTTCCGCCACTTGCATCCATCAGCCGCGACACGGCCGGGCGTTGCGCGCAGGGCTGGGGAAAGGTACCGCGCCGGAGGCATTCGTCAGAGGGAGCCACCGTACGCGAGGCGTGCCCGCTGAGGCTGGTGGTCGACGGGTGGGCGGTCAGCCCTCTCGTTCGAAGCGGTAGCCGCGGCCGGCCTCGGTGATGAGGTAGCGGGGGTGGGCCGGGTCCGGTTCGAGTTTGCGGCGCAGCTGGGCCAGGTAGACCCGCAGGTAGTTGGTCTCGTTCTGGTAGTTGGGGCCCCACACGTCGTGCAGGATCTGGCGCTGGCTGACCAGCTGCCCGGCGTTGCGGGCCAGGAGTTCCAGGATGTGCCACTCCGTGGGGGTGAGCCGCACCTCCTCGCCGTTCCGGAGCACCCGCTTGGCGCCCAGGTCCACCTCGAAGGAGCCGGTGCGCACCACCGGGGCCTCCTCGAGCGGGACCGCCCGGCGCTCGGCGGCGCGCATCCGGGCCAGCAGCTCGTCCATCCCGAACGGTTTGGTGACGTAGTCGTCCGCGCCCGAGTCCAGGCAGCGCACCTTCTCCCCGGCGGAGTGCCGGGCGGACAGCACGATGATGGGCACCTGCGACCAGCCGCGCAGCCGTTGGATGACCTCGACACCCTCCATGTCCGGCAGCCCCAGGTCCAGCAGCACCACCTGGGGGAGGTGTTCCGTGGCCAGTCGGAGGGCGCTCGCGCCGTCCGCCGCGGTGTCCACGTCGTAACCGCGCGCCCTCAGGTTGATCCGCATGGCCCGGATGATCTGCACGTCGTCGTCAACGACCAGGACCCGCATGCCGCTCCTCTTCGTCCTCGCGGTCCACCGCACGCAGGGTGAACACCATGGTCAGTCCGCCGCCCGGGGTGTCCTCGGGGGCGAGGGTGCCGTGCATCGCCTCAACGAAACCACGTGCCACCGCCAGGCCCAGACCCACCCCTGTGCCCTGGGGTGCGTCGCCCAGGCGCTGGAAGGCCTCGAACATCCGCTGCTTGGCCTCGTCCGAGACGCCCGGCCCCCGGTCCACCACCCTCAACTGCACGCTGTCACCGTGCGCGCTGGCCGCCACCAGCACGGGGGTCCGGGGATCGGGGTTGTACCGCACCGCGTTGGTGACCACGTTGGCCACGGCCCGGTCCAGCAGCCCCGCGTCCACCCGTACGCGGGGCAGGCCGTCCGGGACGTCCACCACCACCGCGTCGGTCGGCACCCCCAGCAGCGTCGCCGGAAGCACCTCCTCCAGCCCCACCGAACGCAGTTGGGGGCGCACGCTGTCGGTCTGCACCCGGCTCATGTCCAGCAGGTTCCCGATGAGCCGGTCCAGCCGGTCCGCCGACTCCTCGACGGTCTCCAACAGCTCCGCGCGGTCCTCGTCGGAAAGCCGGATGTCGGTGGCCCGCAGGCTGGACACGCTCGCCTTGATGGAGGTCAGCGGGGTGCGCAGGTCGTGCGAGACCGCGGCCAGCAGCGCCGTGCGGATGCGGTTGCCCGCCACCTGGCCGCGTGCCTCGGCCGCGTCCCAGGCCAGCCGCTGGTGCTCCAGGGCGATTCCCGCGTGGGTGGCGAAGGCCTCCAGCACACCGCGGTCGGCGGCGGGCAGCACCCGGCCGCGCAACCCCAGTGCCACCGTGTCGGAGACCGACACCAGCGCGTCGGCCTCCTCCGGTGAGTCGCAGGCCGGGGCGCCCACACTGTGCACCGCGTGCCAGCGGCCGTCGTCCAACCGTTCCAGGAGGGTCGCCGACCGCTGCCCGAAGGTCTCCCGGATCCGCCGCAGCAGCGCCTGGAGCGGTTCGTTCCCGGACAGCACGCTCGCCGCCAGCAGCGCGACCGCGTCCGCCTCCGCCCGGCCGCGCACCGCCTGCGCCGACCGGCGGGCCGCCATCTCCACCATCACCGCCACCAACGCGCCCACCAGGACGAACACCGCCATCGCCAGGAAGTTGTCCAGGGAGACCGACGGCCGGCCGTGCAGCGGTGACAGCAGCACCGTGAGCAGGATCGCGCTCCAGAGCGCCGAGGCCACGGCCGGGGGCAGTCCCCCCACGGCCGCGGTGGCCACCGTGATGAGCAACAGCAGCAGGGGATCCGAGGCCGGGCCCACCTCGGCGAAGAGCGGCAGCGCCAGCACCAGGGTGAGGAACGGCGGGGCGGTGAGGGCCAGCGTCCACCCCCACACCCGGCGGTGCTCGTTCAGGCCGCGGCCCGGCGGGGGCAGCGGCCAGCGACCCCGGCCCACCTCCTCGTGCGTGACGATGTGCACGTCGATGTCACCGGACTCGCGCGCCACGATCGTGCCCACCCCGGGACCGAACACGTACTGCCAGGCACGTCTGCGGGAGGACCCGAGGACGATCTGGGTGGCGTGGGCGCCGCGCGCGAACTCCAGCAGGGCCGAGGGCACGTCGGCCCCCACGACCTGGTGGTAGGTGCCGCCCAGTTCGGCGAGCAGGTGCCGCTGCCGCAGCAGGTCCCCGGTGGGCCGCTCGCCGATACCGCTCGGCGGGACCACGTGCACCGCCAAGAGGTGGCTCGGCTGGGGACGGCCGCCGCGGGACCGGGCCGCGACCCGGGCGGCTCGGCGGATCAGCGTCTCGCCCTCGGGGCCGCCGGTCAGTGCGACGACCACTCGCTCCCGGGCCTCCCAGGTGTTGTGGATCTTGTGTTCACCGCGGTACCGGGTGAGCCCTTCCTCGACCCGGTCGGCGGTCCAGAGCAGTGCGAGCTCGCGCAGAGCCGCCAGGTTGCCCTCGCGGTAGTAGTCGGCCAGCGCCGCGTCCACCCGCTCCGCCGGGTGCAGGTCGCCCCGGGCCATCCGGCGGCGCAGTTCCTGGGGGGTGACGTCGACGAGTTCGATCTCCCCGGCGCCGCGCACCACCCGGTCGGGGACCGTGTACTCGGGCCGGGCGCCGGTGATCTGGTGGACGACGTCGTAGAGCGAGTCCAGGTGGTGGATGCCCACCGTGGACAGGACGTCGATCCCCGCTGCGAGCAGCTCCTCCACGTCCTGCCAGCGGGTGGCGTTGGGGGAGCCGGGTTCGTTGGGGCGGGCCAGGTCGTCCACGAGCACGAGTTCGGGCGCCCGGGTGATCACCGCGGCGGTGTCCACGGACCCGTTGGGCAGCGGCGGTACGGTCTCCAGCCCTTCGAGCAGGGCCGAGGTGTGGACCCGGCGGTGGGTGTGGACCGCTCCGACCACGACGTCGGTCCCGCGTTCGGCCCGGCGCCGCGCCTCGGCCAGCGCGTGGTGTGTGGTTCCGACACCGGGGGCCGAACCCAGGTGGATGCGGAGTGTTCCTTTCACGTCTCCCATTGTGGGTGCGGGGCACCGGGCCCGCTCTCGTTCCGGTGTGATCCCGGCAACGGGACGTGACCGAAAGAGGACCATGACTGATCCTTCACGGCTTGTGTCCGGTAGAACTGAAGAGCCCTTTTTCACCAGAGCAGACCACGAGGTATCCCCATGGGACAGCCCCCGCCCCCGCACGGCCCGCAGGGTCCCTTCCCAGGGCAGCCCGGCCGGCCCCCTCAAGGTCCGCCACCGGGTTACGGACAGGGTCCGCAGCCCCCGCAGGCCCCGCCCGGCTACGGCCCGCCGCAGGGGACGCCTCCGCAGGGTCCGCCGCAGGGGCACGGCCACTCCCAGGGCCCCTACCAGGGGCAGCCCGGCGGGCCCTCCCAAGGACCGCCCCCGGGTTACGGTCAGGGTCCGCAGCCTCCGCAGGCCCCGCCCGGCTACGGTCCGCCGCAGGGCGCGCCCGGGCAGTACCCGCCCGGCTACGCCCCGCAGGGAGCCGGTACCCCGAAGAGGACCGGCCTGGTCGTCGGAGCGGTGGTCGGCGCCCTGCTGCTGGTCGGTGGCGGCGCCGGTGCCCTGATCCTCGTCAACTCCGGAGGCGAGTACGTCGCCATGCCCGACGATTGCTCGCAGGCGGTCGACAGCTCCGTGCTGGCCCCCTTCTTCGAAGGCGCCGCGCCCACGCTGAGCGGTGGTTTCACCGAGAGCGACGTCAACGACCGCGGGGTCTACGGCCTGCTGGAGTGCGAGGGCGAGTCCGAGGGTGTCACCGTCGAGATCTACGCCGAGCTCCTGGACCTGGAGAACCCGCAGGCCCTGGAGGAGCTGGAGGGGATCATGGACGGGGACCAGCTCACCGAGGAGTACCTGGAATCCGGGGTCCCGGCCGGTGAGGTGAGTGAGGAGGACTACGGCTACGGCATGACCGCGTCGATCCTGTGGGACAACACCTCCGTCGGTGACGAGAGCGTGGTGCTGGCCATGACCACCAACGGGGACGAGGAGCTCGCCGGTGTCTCGAACAGCTTCGCCCTCGGAGCCTTCCTCACGGACAACATCGCCGGCGGCTTCATGGTGAACGACAGCGAGGGCGGCCGCGACGTGCAGGACCTGTTCGACGCCGTCGACTCCGCCAGCGGTGACCTGGCCCGCGAGCTCACGAACGCGGCCGAGAAGTAGTCGGCGGGGCGCGACCCCGCGTCGGGTCGTGCGGGGCCGGGCGGCCGGTTCCGGGGCCCGGTCCCGGGAACTCCGGGTCCGGTGGTGGCCGGGACCGGCCGTGGGAGGCCCGTGGCCGGTCCGGCACGTTCGGTGTCCGGTAGAAGTGAGGAGTTCGTTTCCTCCCCTTCGAAGACACCGGTCGTCGAGTGACACGGATCTTCCAGTGACATGGATCCACGAGGCACCTTCATGGGACAGCCCCCGACCCCGCACGGCCCGCAGGGCCCCTTCCCCGGCCGACCCGGCCAGCAGCCCTTCCCCGGCCAGCCGGGGACGCAGCCCTTTCCCGGCCAGCCGGGGCAGTACGCACCGCAGGCCCCGCCCCCGGGCTACGGTCAGCAGCCCCCGCAGCCCCCGCAGCCCCCGCAGCCCCCTCAGGGACCGCCCGGACAGTTCCCTCCGCAAGGGCCGCCCCCGCAGGGTCCCTCCGGGCAGTACCCGCCCGGGTTCGGACCCCAGGGCCCCGGCCCCGGCGCTCCGAAGAAGAGGATCGGCCTGATCGTCGGCGGTGCGATCGGTGCCGCGGTGCTGCTGATCATCGGCGGCACCCTGGTGTCCGTCAACACCGGCCGCGACTACCTCTCCCTGCCCGGCGACTGCCCGGAGGTGGTCGGACAGGACGTCCTCGACGACGTCTTCGACGGCTCGCCGCCGAGGATGGAGGGCACGTACGAAAGGGGCACCTCCGACCTCGACGACTTCCCGGCGTCCCTCCACGGGGTCATGGCCTGCCTGGCCGTGACCGACGACGTGGATCTGACCGTCGTCACCGTGCTGGTCGACCGTGAGAGGTCGGGCTGGGACCCGGACCACGGCTTCGGGGACACACTGGAGTACTTCGGGGACACCCTGGGCGGGCTCGACGACCTGGTCGAGGGGAACGTCCCGCGCGGCGAGGCCGTCGACCACGACTTCGGTTTCGGGGGCGACCGGGCACGGGGCTACTGGGACGACCCCTCCCTCGGTGACCGGAGCGTGGCCCTCGGGATGGACGACGGCAGGGGCGACAGCTACATGTCGGAGTTCGGTGTGGCGTTCGTCCAGAAGAACAACGCCGTCATCGCTGTGGGCGTCGACTACTCCGGGTCAGCGTCGCCGCCGGACGTCGAGGAGCTCTACGAGACCGCGGCGGCGGCTGCGGGCGCGGTCGTCAAGCAGATCCCGCGCGTGGCCGAGCGGTAGCCGGAGGACCGGGGACGGAAGGAGCGGAGCCGGGAACGGGCCGACGGCGACACGCGCGGTTCCGTCCCCGGCCGGGTCAGGCCTCCGGGATGAGCTTGCCCGGGTTGAGCACGCCCTCCGGGTCCAGCGCCGCCTTCACCGCGCGCAGCACCTCACCGCCCAGCGGGCCGAGCTCCGCCGCCATCCACGGGCGGTGGTCGGTGCCCACGGCGTGGTGGTGCGTGATGGTCCCGCCGTTGGCCACGATCGCCTCCGAGGCGGCCCGCTTGGCGCGGTCCCAGCGCGCGGCCGGGTCCTCGCCCGCGCCCGTGGCCACGGTGAAGTAGAGCGAGGCGCCGGTCGCGTAGGTGTGCGAGACGTGGCACTGCACCACGGCTCCGCTCTCGTCGTCCTCCAGGGCGCCGGTCAGCGCGCCCGCCACGGCCGTGTACAACGGCAGCAGGTCGCTCCAGGACGCGGCGGTCTCCAGGGTCTCGGCGAGGATGCCGGCGGACAGCAGGGTGTCGCGCAGGTAGGGCGCGTGGAAGCGGGTCCCGCGCCAGTGCGCCACGGGGTCCGGGCCCAGCGGGGTGCCGCCCGCGGCCGCCATCGCCTCGCGGACCACGGCCGCGCGCGCCCCGACCTCGGCGGCGGTGCCCTCGAAGCCCAGCACCGCCTGACAGCCGGGGACGGCCTCGCGCCCGCCGAGGGCCGCGTTCACGAAGGTCTCGGTCTCGTCGGACAGCCGCGCCATGGTGGGCCGGGTGTCCGACTGGGCGAGGGCGCGCAGCGCGTCCACCCCGGTGGCGTAGTCGGGGAAGGACCAGGCCTCGTCCAGGACCCGCTCCGGCCTCGGCCGCACGCGCACGGCCACCTCGGTGATCACGCCCAGCGTGCCCTCCGAGCCCACGAGGAGGCGGCGCAGGTCCGGCCCCGCGGCGGAGGCCGGAGGGCCGCCCGCCTCCAGCGTGCCGCGCGGGGTGGCCACCCGAAGACCCACCACCATGTCCTCGAACCTTCCGTACCCGGCCGAGGCCTGCCCGCTGGAACGCGTGGCGGCGTACCCGCCGATGGTCGCGTACTCGTAGCTCTGCGGCATGTGTCCGAGGGTGAGCCCGTGCTCGGCCAGCATCGCCTCGGCGTGCGGGGTGCGCACGCCCGCGCCGAGGACCGCGGTCAGCGAGGTGGTGTCCAGGGAGACCAGCCGGTTCAGGCGGCGCAGGTCGAGGCTGACGACGGCCGGGAAGCCGCCGTCGAGCGGGGAGACCCCGCCCACCACGCTGGTGCCGCCGCCGAAGGGCACCACGGCCACGCGCTCGGCCGAGCAGAGCGCCAGAAGCCGTTCGACCTGTTCGTGGTCGGCCGGGTACAGCACGGCGTCGGGGGCGGGGGAGGCCCGCCCGGCCCGGCGGGCGAGCAGGTCCGGGGTGCTCTTCCCGCCGCTGTGGAGCAGGCGGGTCGTGTCGTCCGTGCGTACGTTCTCGGCTCCCACGGCCCCGGTGAACACCTCCAGCAGGCGTCCGTCCAGCCGGGACGCAGGCAGGGACACGTCGTCCCGGGCGACCGGGGGCATGTCGCTGGTCCGGGTGCGCAGCACCTGGGAGACGAGCTCACGCAGGTCGGGGGCGAGCTCCTCGGCCTTGGCCGGGTCACCCCAGGCGAACCAGCTCATGTCCGGTGCGGTGTCGGCGGGTTCAGTGCGGGTGTCGTGGGTCATGCTCTACAGTTTTACACATGGCGTCAAAACGTAACGTAGAGGACGAGATCCTCGACGCGGCCCGAGTCTGTGTCGAAGCCTTCGGGGTCCGCCGGACCACCCTGACCGACGTGGCCCGGCGCGCCGGGGTCAGCCGGCCCACCGTCTACCGGCGCTGGCCCGACGTGACCGCCCTGGTCGCCGACCTGCTCACCCGTGAGCTGAGACGCATCCTCGTCGCCGAGGAGGCGAAGGCCGAAGGCGAGGCCCGGGCAGGGGCCGGCGCGGCAGGGGAGGGCGCCACGACGGAAAAGGGTCCGGCGGACAACGTCCGGACCCAGCTGGTCCGGCACGCCGCCGGGGTCGCCCGGGCGATGCTCGCCCACCCCCTGGTCAACCGCATCGTCGACACCGAACCCGAACTCCTGGCCACCTACACGTTCCACCGGCTGGGCAGCAGCCACCGGGCCGCCTTCGACCTGGTCGAACCGGCCATCGCCGCGGGCCAGGCCGAGGGGTCGGTCCGGGAGGGCGACCCCGCCGTCCTGGCCCACCTGTTCATGGTCACCGTGCAGAACACCGTGACCTCCCGCCGCCTGTTCACCGACGTGCTCGACTCGGGCGGGCTGGTCGACGAACTGTCCGTCCTGCTGGACGGCTACCTGCGGCCCTGACCGGAGCGGCCCTCCGACCCTGAGGGCCTGGACCCCCAGGCCCCGATCCGCCATCCCCCGGAAAGGACGCCCCGATGCGTCAGCACACCCGGTCCACCTCCCTCAACGCCGTCCAGCGCGCCACCGACCTCGCCGAACTGGAAGCACGCCCCGAAGTGGACGTCCTGGTGGTCGGCGGGGGAGTCACCGGGGCCGGAGTGGCCCTGGACGCCGCGTCCCGCGGTCTGTCCACCGTGCTCGTCGAACGCGAGGACCTGGCGTTCGGCACCAGCCGCTGGAGCTCCAAACTGGTCCACGGCGGGCTGCGCTACCTCGCCAAGGGGCAGGTCGGCATCGCCTACGAGAGCGCACGCGAGCGCGACGTCCTCATGCGCGTCACCGCGCCCCACCTGGTCCGGCCCATGCCCATGGTCGTCCCCGTCCACAGGGACTCCGGCCTGGCCCGCGCCCTGCTCGTCCGTGCCGGAACGGGCATGGGCGACCTCCTGCGCGTCCTGTCCCGCACCCCCGCCTCGGTGCTCCCCCCGCCCCGGATCCTCAACGCCCGCCAGACCGTCCGCCTCCTGCCCGGCGTCAGGACCGAAGGGCTGCTCGGCGGCGTCCTGTCCTTCGACGGCCAGCTCGTCGACGACGCCCGCCTGGTCCTGGGCATCGCCCGCACCGCGGCCCGCGAGGGCGCCCGGATCATCACCCGCTGCTCCGCCGACAGCATCAGCCCCGACGGCGTCGTCCTGCGTGACGAGAACACCGGGACGATCATCCCGGTGCGGCCGCGCGCGGTGGTCAACGCGACCGGTGTGCACGCCGACGCCCTCGACCCCGGCATCCGGCTGAGCCCCAGCCGAGGCACCCACCTGGTCCTGGACGGGGCCTCGCTCGGGCACCCCAAGGCCGCGCTGACCGTCCCGCTCGGAGACAGCGTGAGCCGGTTCGTGTTCGCGCTGCCGCAGTCGGACGGCCGGGTCTTCGCCGGGCTCACCGACGAACCCGTGGCCGGCCCCGCCGCACGGGTCCCCGAGGTCCCGGAGGAGGACGTGGACTTCCTCCTCGCGCAGTTCAACCGGGCGCTCTCCACCGAGCTGACCCGCGCGGACGTCATCGGCTCCTTCGCCGGGCTGCGGCCGCTGCTGCACGGTGACGGCTCCAGTGCCGACCTGTCCCGCGAACACTCCGTCTCGGTCGCGCCCAACGGTGCGGTGACCGTCGTCGGGGGCAAGCTCACCACGTACCGCGCGATGGCGGAGGAGGCCGTGGACACGCTGGTCGACGTCCACCGCCTGCCCGCGGGTCCCTGCCGTACCCGGGGGATCCCGCTGGTCGGCGCCGCCTCCCACGAGGAGCTCGATTCCCTGGACGCCCCGCGCCGTCTGGTGGCGCGGTACGGGACCGAGGCGGTCGACGTGGTCGCCGAGGCGGAGGGGGACCCCGCGCTGCTGATCCCGGTCGCCCGGGGGATCACCCCCGCCGAACTCCGCTTCGGGGTGCGCCACGAGGGCGCCCTGAACGTCGCGGACCTGCTGGAACGCCGCAGTCGGATCGCCCTGGTCGACGCGGACCGGCAGCTGGCGGAGGCCGCGGCGAGGGAGGCCCTGGCCGCCGCGGAGTGAGCGGAGGGGGTCCGGCGGTGAATTCGGGGAACTCGCCACACCGGTCTCCCCTGTTCCGCGACGATGTCATCGCGTAAGGTCATACCGGTTCGAGCCTCCCTCCCCCCTCGGACACTCCCGCAGCCGCCCCTGTTCCGGCTCGTCCGTCCACTGAGCCGCCCCGCCGAAGGAGTCAGCCATGCCCACGCTCGTTGCCGTGCCCGCCCTCATCAAGAACGAGGACAGTGTCCTTGGGAGGGTTCCGGACGAGTACCGGCACTACTTCAACGGGCGGGTACCGGTGCCGTTCGCCAAACGCCGCTGGGAGTTCGCGGGGGAGCCGGTGAGCGTGCCGATGGTCCGGGCCTTCCTGGAGACCTGTGCCGCGGGACGCGACTCCGACTACCAGTACGTGTTCACCCTGCTCGGCGCGGAGCTGGCCACCAACGCGATCCGGCACAGCCGCTCGGGGGAGCCGGGCCAGACCTTCGTGGTCCGGGTGGACCGCGGGCCCAACGGGCTGACGGTGACCTGCCGCGACAACGGGACCCCGGTCAACGCGCTCACCGACGAGGGCGGCCAGCTGTTCGCCTCGCCCCCCGAGGACCGGCTCACCGCGGAGGACGGGCGCGGGCTGGCGCTGATCGACAGCTTCGCCACCACGTGGGGGGACAACGGGCACCCCAGCATCCGCAAGGTCTGGTTCCACCTGGCCTACGACATGACGGGCAGTTCCTGGCCCGCCGCCTGAGCTGGGCCGGGTCTTGTCAGCGGGCGTGACGCGTGTCACTATTCCCTACTTATAGGTAACTTTGTGACCCAGGGCACGGTCCGGGTCGTGCGGTCGCCTGTGCACGCCCCCCCGCGCCGCCCGCCCGGCGGCCCTTCCCCCAAGGTGCCCCATGGACTCCGCCCTCACGACGATCGGTCTCCCGATCGCCCTCGGCATCATCATGCTCGGCCTGGGACTGTCCCTGTCCGTCAAGGACTTCACCCGGCTGCTCTCCATGCCCTGGACCATCGCCTTGATCCTGGGCTGCCAGATCTTCCTGCTGCCGGTCTTCTGCTTCGGCCTGGTCCTGTTCTTCGTCAACTACTTCGACCTCTCACCGCTGCTGGCGGTGGGCATGATGATGATGGCCGCCTCCCCGGGCGGGACCACCGCGAGCCTGTACAGCTACCTCTTCAAGGGCAACGTCGCGCTCAACATCTCGCTGACCGCGATCAACTCGCTCACCGCCATGGTGACCCTGCCGCTGATCACCGGTTTCTCGCTCGGCTACTTCACCGAGGGCGGTTCCATCGGGCTCCAGACCGACAAGATGATCCAGGTCTTCGCGGTCATCCTCGTCCCGGTCGCCATCGGCATGTTCGTCCGGGCGAGGATGACCTCCTTCGCCGAGCGCATGGAGAAGCCGGTCAAACTCGGATCCGTCTTCGTGCTCGTCGCCGTCATCGTCGGCGCGATCGCCGCTGAATGGGCCAACCTGCCGGAGTACATCGTCTCGGTCGGGCTGATGGTCCTGGTCTTCAACCTGGTCAGCCTGACCATCGGCTACTGGGCCCCGCGCATGGTCGGGACCGGGCGCCCCGAGGCCGTCGCCTCCTGCATGGAGATCGGCCTGCACAACACGACGCTGTCGCTGACCATCGCGGTGACCGTCCTCAACAGCACGGAGATCGCGATCCCCTCGGCGGTCTACGGCGTGCTGATGTTCTTCACGGCCGCCGGGGTCGGAGCCCTGCTGACCCGCCGCAACGCCCGGGAGGAGAAGGCCGAGGCCGAGGCGGTGTAGAGCGCACCCGGGCCTCGGGAGGCCCGGGGCCCGGGGCGGCCTCCGGACCACCCGGGGACCGTCCCGGCGGTCTCGTCCACCCCGCCGTGCCCGTCCTCGGTGACCTCCGCCCTTGTCCACAGCTCGCGAGAGGCCCTCCCGCTTGTCGGTGCTCCGGCGCAGACTGGAGGCATGAACCGGATCCCAGCACAGAACTACGCGGGTGTGTGGCCCGCCGACGACCGTCCCGCGCCGCCCCTGGCGGGGACGGAGGCCGAGGTGCTCGGCGCCTACCTCGACTGGCACCGCACGACCCTGGAGGCCAAGTGCGAGGGGCTCACCGCCGAACAGCTCCGCGCGCGGGCCGTCCCCGCCTCGGCGCTCAGCCTGCACGGGCTGGTCCGCCACCTGGCCGGGGTCGAGCGCTGGTGGTTCCGCATCCAGTTCGCGGGTGAGGACCTGCCGATGCTGTACTACTCCGACGACGACCCGGACCAGGACTTCGACGACCTCGGCGGCGACCCGGCCGAGGCCTTCGCGACCTGGCGGGCCGAGGTGGCCCGGTCCCGGGAGATCGTCGCGGCGGCGGGGTCGCTGGACGAGACCGGGACGGAGCACCGATCCGGTCGGCCCGTCCAGCTGAGATCCGTTCTGGTGAAACTCATCGCCGAGTACGCCCGTCACAACGGTCACGCGGACCTGTTGAGAGAGAGCATCGACGGAGCCACCGGCCACTGAGTCGTCCATCCGAGAGAGGCGGAGCCCCGTGACCGCTGACCCCCCGTTCCGCTGTCGGCTGTCCGACGCGGTCCCCCTGCGGCGTGCCCTGCCCGGCCTGTACGCCAGAGCCGTCCGGCAGAGCTGCGCCGGGCTCTTCGCCGTGGTGTGGGCGGACGCGGAACCGCTCGGCCCTGGCCGGAGCGGGATCGAGATCGTCGACGAGGTGAGCCGCCGGGTGGACGGGGAACGCTTCCCCGCGGAGTACCCGGCGGCGCTCGGGGAGGGCCTGTCCAGCGCCTGGACGGACGGAGACGGGCCCGGACCGGGTCACTCGGCGAGGATCCGGATCACCGATGCCCTCTGGCACCCGGTGGACTCCGGCCCGCGCTCCTTCCGCCTGCTCGGGGAGCTCCTCGCCGCCGAGATCGCTGCGTGCGTGCTGGAGGGCCGCGCCCCACGCCCGCGGCTGCTGCCCGGGAACCGCACCCCGTTCTCCTGGGAACGCGATCTGCTCCCTCCCGGACGCGGGGACGCACCGTGACCCCGGGCGCCTCCGGGACCCACTGGACCTCCATGGGAGGAACCGGTGGGGCCACGCCCGCCAGGTACGCCGTGGACGTCGCCTTCGCCCTCTTCTACGTCTTCGTGGACCCTGCCACCTCGCAGCGGCTCACGACCCTGGGCCAGGCCGGGACCGATCCCCGGGAGTGGGCGGTCCTGGCTCTGCTCCTCGCGATCCCGGCCGGGGTCGTCCTGCGCTGGAAGTACCCGAGGGCGGCCTTCCTCACCGTTCTCACCGCCACCCTCGCCTCGCTGCTCGGCGGTTGGGGCAACGCCCCTCCGGTGGCCGCGGCCTGGGCCCTGTACCCCCTCGCCCTGACCTCGGAGGGCGTGCCCGACCGCCTGCGCCCCCGTCCGGTGGGATGGGGGATCGCGGCCGCTGTCCCCGTCGTCCTGTCGGGCGCCGCACTGCTCTGGGACGCCGGGCGGGTGATGGACATGCTCGCCGCGTTCTCACCGCTCGCCCTGCTCCCCCCGATCGTCATGCTGTGCCCGTTCGCCCTGGCCTGGCTCCTGGGGCGTGTGGTGCGCGAACGCCACCTGAGGGAGAGACACGAGACGGCTGACGCGATCGCCCGGGCCCGGAACCGGGAACGCCTGCGTGTGGCGAGAGAGGTCCACGACGTCGTCTCGCACGCTCTGGGCGTGGTCGGCGTCCGTGCCGGAGTGGGCCGCCACGTCCACGGTGACGACCCCCGTGCGCTCAGGGCGGCCCTCGAGGAGATCGAACAGGTCAGCCGGGCCGCCACGGACGAGCTGCGCCTCGTCCTGAGGGCCCTGCGCGTGGAGGGAGAGGCGCCCCTGCGGCCCCAACCCGGGCCGGCCGACCTCGAGGAGATCGCCGACACCGCGCGGGCGGCCGGCCTGGAGTGCACGGTCAGCGCGCACGGGGTGGACGCGCTGCCCGGGGCCGTCGCGGTCAGTGTGTTCCGGCTGGTCCAGGAATCGGTCACCAACGCGATCCGACACGCGCCCGGCACCACCTGCACGGTCACCGTGGCCGGGGAACCCGGTGCGGTGACGGTCGAGGTGGCCGACACCGGCCCCGCCGACGGCGCGGCCCACCCGCGGGCACCGGGGAGCGGCACCGGTCAGCTGGGTATGAGTGAGCGGGTCGCCCTCCTCGGGGGAACGTTCACGGCCGGGCCGGTCCGCGGCGGGGGATACCGTGTCCGCGCGCGCATACCCCTCGACCCCGGCGCCCCGCCCGGCGCCGCGGTCGCCGGAACCGGCGCAGAGCCCGAGTCCGGATCCGAGAACAGCGCCGACACCTTGGAGGAGTCCCCGTGACCGAACCCGCGCCCGCCCCGGACCGACCGCCGCAGGAGAGGGTTCGGGTGCTGGTCGCCGACGACCAGGACCTCCTGCGCGGCTCGCTGCGCATGCTGGTGGACAGCGATCCCGCACTGACCGTCGTCGCCGAGGCGCGCACCGGGCGAGAGGCGGTCGACCTCGCGGTGAGCACCCGGCCGGACCTCGTGCTCATGGACATCCGCATGCCCGAACTCGACGGCCTGGCCGCCACCCGGGAGATCTGCGCGGCCTCCGACTCCACCCGCGTGATCGTGCTGACCATGTTCGACCTGGACGAGTACGTCTACGCCGCGCTGCGGGCGGGCGCCAGCGGCTTCCTCCTCAAGAACACCAGCCCCGAGGAGCTCCTGCGCGCCGTCCACGTGGTGGCCGACGGGCAGGCGCTGCTCGCCCCCGAGGTCACCGGGCGCCTCATCGCGGAGCTCGTCCGCTCCCGGCCCGGCCACCCCGAACGCCCGCCGTGGCCGGTGACCGCACCCCGGCTGACCCCGCGCGAACGAGAGGTCCTGATCCTCATCGCACGCGGACGGGCCAACCACGAGATCGCGGCGGACCTGCACCTCAGCCACGCCACGGTCAAGACCTACGTCAGCCGGCTGCGCACCAAGGTCGCCGCCCGCGACCGAGCCCAGCTGGTGGTGTTCGCCTACGAGAACGGGCTGGTCCAGGCGCACTGAGCCGGCGCCCCGACCCCGTCCGCCCTCCGGCCCGCCCTCCGGACGTCCCCCGGAGTTGACACCCGGACTGTCCCCCCAGGGGCGATGTGCCGGGCCCCCTCGAAAAACGACGATGGGTCCATGATCGAGATACGCGGACTCACCAAACGCCACGGTGCCCGCACCGTCGTGGACCGACTGTCCTTCACCGCCGCCCCCGGGCTGGTCACCGGGTTCCTCGGCCCCAACGGGGCGGGCAAGTCCAGCACCCTGCGGATGCTGCTCGGCCTGGACCGGATCGACGGGGGGCGGGCCACCGTCAACGGGGTGCCCTACACCTCACTGCGCCGACCGGCCACGGTGGTCGGCGCCCAGCTCGACATCGGCGGGGCCCACCCCCAGCACACCGCCCGCGCCCACCTGTCGTGGATCGCCCGTGCCAGCGGCATCCCCCTGGAGCGGGTCGACGAGGTCCTGGACGAGGTGGAGCTGGAGCGGGCGGCCCGGGCCCGGGTGCGCACGTTCTCCCTGGGAATGGGGCAGCGGCTCAACCTGGCCGCCGCCCTCCTGGGGGACCCGACGACGGTCATCATGGACGAGCCGGTCAACGGCCTCGACCCCGCGGGTATCCGGTGGATGCGCTCCTTCACCCGCCGGCTGGCGGACGAGGGCCGTACCGTGCTCCTGTCCAGCCACCTCATGACCGAGATCGCGAAGGTCGCCGACCACCTGGTGGTCATCGACCACGGACGACTCGTCGCCGCGGGGGCGCCCGACGAGCTGACCGCGGGCCACGACTCCCTGGAGGACGCGTTCTTCGCGCTCACCGCCGAGGCCGGGGAAGCGGTGTCCTGATGCTGCTGTCCGTGCGCTCCGAAGGCCGCAAACTCACCACTCTGCCGTTCGTCCCGCTGGCGGTGCTCGCCACCTTCGCGGTGACGGTCGGCCTGTCCGCGATCGCCAGCCAGAACACACCCGCCTATCTCGACGCCGACCCGGCCCTGGCCGCGGCCTTCGACCCCGTGGAAGAGGGGTTCAACGGGGTCTACATGGGGCAACTGGGGATGGTGGTGCTGGGGGTGCTGGCTGTGAGCAGTGAGTTCACCAACACCCAGGTCCGCACCTCCCTGATGGCGGTGCCCGGCCGGGGACGCTTCCTGGTGTCGAAGGCACTGGTCGTGGCTCTGATGGCCCTGGTGGCCTCGCTGGCCGTGGTGCCCTCGGCCTTCGTCGCCACACAGGCGGCGCTGGGCGACTACGGACTCGAGCTCGGAGCCCTCGCCGAAGCCGACGTCCTCGGCCGTCTGGCCGGGGCGGTGCTGTACTGGACCCTGCTCGCCCTGCTGGCGGCGGGCGCGACCGTCATCGCCCGCAACGCGGTGGCGCCCCTGGCGGTCCTGGGCGCCCTGGTACTGGCTCTGTCCCATGTTCTGGCCGAGTTCACCGACTACGCGGAGCTGCTGCCGGACCGCGCGGGTCAGCTGATGTTCCTGGAGGCGTTCGAGCCGGGGATCGGGCTCAGCGCGGTCCAGGGCGGACTGGTGATGGCCGCCTGGGTGGCGGGCGTCTGGCTGCTGGCGGCGCTGCTGTTCCACAGGCGTGACGCCTGAGGCGCATTCGGGGAAGGCGGGCGGGGCGGTCGGGGGACCGTCCCGCCCGTACGCCGGGGACACCCGGCTTCCGTCAGTCGTCGCTCGTGAGGGCGTCCACGGCCACCGCCACACTGACCACCAGGGCGGGATCCCCGGCGAGGTCCGTGCGATGGGTGTTGACGTCCACCGCGTAGGTGTCCCGCATCCGGAACCACTTGCGGGACACGACCGCGACGGTGCCCGCCTTGTCGCTGATCGAGTACTCCTTGTCGAGGAAGCTCCCGACCACCTCCCAGTCGGGACCGCCCTTGACCTCCACGTTGAGCTTGTCCCGGACGGGGTTGAAGAGCCGCTTGCGGACGGTCGCGACGGTCTTGCCGTCGTGCTCCACCCGCATCTGGTCCCGGACCTTCATGAGCTTCTTGCGGATCACCATGAGGACCTCGCCCTTGGGGTCCTTGAGCTCGAAGGTGGTGCGCACACGCAGCGCCTTGCCGTCCACCCAGAACACCTTGGTGCCCTGTTCGTCGGTCACCCAGAAATCGTCGCCGATGTCGAAAACACGTTCACGTACCAGGAACTTCATGCCCCGACGCTAGTAGACCGCGCCACCGGCCACCAGAACCGCAGATGGCAGGCCCGGCAGTGCTTCGGGCCGCCCTCAGCCGACGGGCTCGCCCGATGCGGGGGTGAGCCCGCGCAGGGCGCCCACCAACGGGGCGAGTTCGGGGGACCGGGCCGCCTCGTCCAGGGCCTGGTGCAGCACCGCGTCGTGGGTGGGCCGGGCCCGGGTGAGGAGGTCCATCCCGGCGGAGGTCAGCTCGGTGTAGATCCCGCGCCGGTCGTCGGCGCACAGGATGCGGGTGAGCAGGCCCCGGTCCTCCAGGCGGGTGACCAGGCGCGTGGTGGCGCTGTTGGACAGGGCGGCGGCGCGGGCGAGCTGGCGCATCCGCATGTGCCAGCCGTCCTGGCGGTTCAGGGCGTCCATGACGGTGTACTCCACCACGGAGATCCCGTGCTCCGACTGGAGGGCGCGCTCCAGAGCGGTGTCGATCAGTCCGTGCACGGCGGCGAGCGTGCGCCATCCGTGCGCACGGATCTCTACGGCGTCGTCGGCGATTCCCATGGCCGCCCCACCTCCTCGTGGCTGGTCGCACATCATCCTAGCTTGCGCACATAGAGCGCGCATGCAACTATTTTTGTTGCGCGTGCAACTAGTGCACGCGCAACGAATCATCTCTCTTCGAGGAGCACTCCTCATGCCGCTCGCGCTCTACGCCCTCGCCATCGGGGGTTTCGGGATCGGACTCACCGAGTTCGTCATCATGGGGCTCCTGCCCGAGGTCGGCGCCGACTTCGGTGTCACGCCCACCGTCGCCGGCTACCTGATCTCCGGTTACGCCCTCGCTGTGGCGGTCGGCGGCGTCGGCCTGACCGCGCTGCTCAACAGGGTCGACCGCAAACGCGCGCTGCTTCTGCTCATGGTCCTGTTCATCGCGGGCAACCTGACCTCGGCGCTCGCACCCGCCTACGAGATCATGCTCGCCGGGCGCGTCCTCGCGGCCCTGTGCCACGGGGCGTTCTTCGGGATCGGCGCGGTCCTGGCCGCCTCCCTGGTCCCCGCGCACCGCAAGGCCGCCGCGATCTCGATCATGTTCGCCGGACTCACCACCGCCACCGTGCTCGGCGTGCCCTTCGGCACCTTCCTCGGCCAGGCCTTCGGCTGGCGCTCCACCTTCTGGGCCATCACCGTGATCGGCGTGCTCGCCTTCGCGGGCATCACCGCCCTGGTCCCGGCCACCCGCGCGACCGCGGCCACGGCGGGTGCCGGCGGTGCGGCCCCGCCGGCACCCGCGCCCAGCCTGCGCACCGAACTCTCCGCCTTCCGCAGCACCCAGGTCTGGTTCTCCCTGGTGGCCACGGTCCTCGGCTTCGGCGGCATGTTCGGCGGGTTCACCTACATCGCCTTCACCCTCACCGAGGTCAGCGGGTTCGCCGCCACCACGGTGCCGTGGCTGCTGGTCCTGTTCGGTGTGGGCCTGTTCGCGGGCAACATCCTCGGCGGCCGTGTCGCTGATCGGAACCTCGGCCGGACCCTGCTGGTGCTGTTCACCCTTCTCACTCTGGTCCTGGCCGTGTTCGCCCTGGTCGCGCACCTGAAGTGGGCGGCCCTGGCGGCTCTGCTGCTCATGGGCTTCCTCGGCTTCGCGACCGTGCCCGGGCTCCAGATGCGCATCATGGACTTCGCCGCCGAGGCGCCGACGCTCGCCTCGGGTGCCAACATCGCGGCGTTCAACGTCGGCAACGCCCTGGGTGCCTGGGTCGGCGGTCTGGGACTGGCCGCCGGGCTGGGGTACACCTCGCCCCTGTGGGCGGGCGCC
The DNA here is from genome assembly GCF_000341085.1 of Nocardiopsis ganjiahuensis DSM 45031. Classification (GTDB taxonomy): domain Bacteria; phylum Actinomycetota; class Actinomycetes; order Streptosporangiales; family Streptosporangiaceae; genus Nocardiopsis; species Nocardiopsis ganjiahuensis. Next base: position 50,306 of record NZ_ANBA01000030.1, read on the forward strand.
CTGATCACCTTCGTGGGCCTGGCCGTGATCACGGTCGCGGTACGCCTGCGCGGGGGTGAATACGCCCCCGCCCCCGCCGCGGAACCGGTCGGGGCGCCCTGACCGGAAACCCTGCCGTTGGGACACCCAGATCGCCAGGACCACCAGTGCACAGCCGACCAGTTGGACGGGTGTCACCCGCTCGCCCAGGAAGACGGCGCCCATGGCCACCGCCAGGACCGGAGGGAGCACCAGGATCGCCGCGCCGGTGCTCGCGGTCAGCCGGGGCAGGGCCGAGCCGACCAGCAGCCAGGTCAGGACCTGCCCGGTCAGCGCCAGCAGCGCCAGCCACACCCAGGCCCGTGCGTCCAGCGAGGCCAGGTCGATCCCGCTCCACAGGGCGCCCAGCAAGCCGGCGGCCAGCGCCGCGGTGGCGGTCGAGACACACACCGGGGTCACCGTGTGCCCCCGCCCGCCGCCGAGCCGGGACAGGAAGAGGTAACCGGCGTAGGTCACCCCGGCCGCGCATCCGTAGGCCAGCCCGAGCCACGGGTCCCCCTCGGGGACCGCACCCGACGCGCCGCCCGGGTCGACCACTCCGGCGGTCAGGGCGACCCCGGCCAGCATCACCGGCACCGCGAGCAGGAACCTCAGCGGTGCGCGGTCGCCCAGGAACACCCACGCCAGCAGGGGGAAGACCACCACCTGGATGTTGAGCAGGACGGTCGCCATCCCCGCCCCCACGTGCTGGATGCTCGCCACCCAGAACACGTAGTCCACACCCAGCAGCAGCCCGGCCGCCGCGTCCAGGCCCACCAGCCGGAGCGCCCGCGGGCCGACCCTGCGGACTTCGGCCACGGCCATCGGCACCAGGACGAACAGCGCCAGCGCGCACCTCAGGAAGGCCGCGGTCCCCGTGTTGGCCCCGGAGAGCTTCACGAACACACCCGTCGCCGAGGTGCAGCCCGATCCCACCACGGCCAGGACGACCGGGTCGGCCCGGTCCAGCACCGAGCCCTGCGGGGATGTCCGTTTCGTGTCTGTGCCCGCCACTCGCTCCGCGCTCCCCGCCGTCGTCGTCCGACCCGGGATGTAGACATGGGGTCGTATGATCCAGCCTGCCGCCCCCCACTCAGAAACAAAAGCGATGTTTTGTCGCAGGTAATCAGTAGTGTTGCTTACGTGTTCAGCATCGAACGACTGAGGGCGCTGGCCGCCGTACGGACCCACGGCTCCATCGCACACGCGGCGAGGGTTCTGCACGTGACCCCGTCGGGGATGTCCCAGCAGCTCACCAAGTTGGAGCGGGAGGCGGGCCAGCGCCTGCTCGAACCCGCCGGCCGCACCGTGCGGCTGACCCACGCCGGGCGGGTCCTGGCCGGGCACGCCGACCGTGTGCTCGCCCAGATCAGCGAGGCGCAGAGCGACCTCGCCGCCCTCGACAGCCAGATCCTCGGGCCGCTCCGCCTGGGCGGGGTGGGCAGTGCCGTGCGCACCCTCCTCCCGGGCGCGCTGTCCGCCCTGCTCACCGCGCACCCCCGGCTGACCCCCACGGTCCGCGACGGCGAGGTCGTGTCGCTGCTGCCGCCGCTGCTGCGCGGCGAACTGGACCTGGTCCTGGCCGAGAGCTGGTCCAGCCGCCCGGTCGCGCTCCCCGCCGGGGTCCGGACGGTGGAGCTCCTGGACGAACGCGTGTGCCTGGCCCTCCCGCCCGGCCACCCCTTCGGCGACCGGGACGCCGTCGACCTCGCCCGTCTCTCCGACTCCGGCAGCGGCACGGCCCCCGGCGGCCTTCCGTGGGCGAGCTGCCCCGAGGGCACCGAGCCCTACGAGGCGATCCTCCAGGCCCTGCGCTCCCGCGGTGTGGAACCCGACATCAGGTACACGCTCGCCGAGATCCCCTCCCAGCTGGAACTGGTGGCCTCCGGGCTGGCCGTGGCCCTGGTCCCGGACCTCGGCCGGCGCACCGCACCCGAAGGAGTCCGATTCCTGCCCACCGTCCCACCGCTCCGTAGGACCATCAAAGCCGTGTGGCGGGCCGACGCCGAGACCCCGGCGATCCGAGCCTGCGTCACCGCGCTCACCGACCGCATCGACCGCACCGGTGCGCCCGACGACCGCACCACCGCTCCGAACCCACGAGGAACCACGTGAACACTCCCTGGCACACCCGGCCCATGGCCGCCTTCGACATCGAGACCACCGGCCTGAACGTCGAGGGGGACCGGATCGTCACCGCTGCCCTGTGGCGCATCGACCCCGCGCACGGGACCAAGGAGGTCACCACCTGGCTGGCCGATCCCGGGATCGAGATTCCGGAGGAGGCCACCGAGATCCACGGCATCACCACCGCCCACGCCAGGGCCGAGGGCCGTCCGGCCGCCGAGGTGGTCCCCGAGATCGCCGCCGCGCTGGAGGCCGTCACCGCGGAGGGGAGGCCCGTGGTGGTCTACAACGCCCCCTACGACCTCACCCTCCTCGACCGCGAGATCGCGCTCCACCGCCCGGGCTCGCCCCTGGCCGCCCAGCCCCTGGTGGTGGACCCGTTCGTCCTGGACAAGCAGGTGGACACCTTCCGCAGGGGCTCCCGCAAGCTCGTCGACGTCTGCGCCCACTACGAGGTCCCCCTCGCCCAGGAGGAGGCTCACGGGGCCGCCGCCGACGCCCTGGCCGCCGCCCGCCTCGCCTGGCGGATCGCCGCCACCCACCCCGAGATCGCGGAGATGTCCGCAGAGGACCTGCACCTGGCGCAGGTCAAGTGGAAGGCCGAACAGTCCGCGAGCTTCCAGGAGTACCTGCGCCGCCGGAACCCCGAAGCCGTGGTCGACGGCTCCTGGCCGCTGATCCCCGCCACCGAGTGAACCCCGCCTGACCCGGACCCCTGGACGGGCGGGCGGCGCAACCGCCATCCTGGACCGTGCTCTTGCGTCAGCTGGAATACCTGTCGGCCCTCGCCCGGGAGAGGCACTTCGCGCGGGCGGCCGACGCCTGCCACGTCTCCCAGCCCTCCCTCTCGGCCGGTATCCGCAAACTGGAACGCGACCTCGGGGTGTCCCTCGTGCTCAGAGGGCAGCGGTACGCAGGGCTCACGGCCGAGGGGGAGCGCGTCCTGGGATGGGCCCACCGCATCCTCGCCGAGTGCGAGGCCCTGCGCGAGGACCTGTCCTCCATGGCCGGAAGCCTGTCCGGGGTACTGCGTGTGGGGGCGATCCCGACGGCCCTGGCCGTGACGCCCCTGATCACCACACCCTTCTGCGAGCGCCACCCGCACGCCCGGGTGTCACTGGAGTCGCTGTCCTCCCGGGAGATCTCCCGCCGCCTGGGCGAGTTCGAGCTCGACGCCGCACTCACCTACGTCGACGACGGCGAGGTGGGCGACGTCCGGATCACCCCGCTCTACGAGGAGCGCTACCTGCTCCTCACCCCGAAGGACGGCAGGTTCGCGGACCGGGGCACGGTGCGCTGGGCCGAGGCCGCGGCCCTGCCCCTGTGCCTGCTCACCCAGGACATGCGCAACCGGCGTATCCTCGACGGCTTCTTCGCCGGGGCCGGGGCGACCGTGGTTCCGGCGATCGAGACCGACACGGTCGCCGCGCTGTACGCGCACGTGGCCACCCGGCGCTGGTCGAGCGTGGTCTCCCACGCCTGGCTGAACATGTTCGGGGTACCCGAGGGCATGCGCCTCGTCCGGCTGGAGGCGCCGCCCCGCTTCCCCAGGATCGGACTCATCGTCGCCGACCGGCACCCCGAACCCCTGTTGGCGGGGGCGCTGCTGGACGTGGTCCGCCGCACGGACGTGCGGGGAGACCTGGAGCGCCTGCTCCAGCGCCACCTCGCCCCTGACGCATAGGCGCGGGCTGTCGGCCCATAGGAACTTTCGCTTTGACCGCCGGCCGGCGCTCGGTGAGGCTTGAGGAGAACAGCCACCCCGGCCACCCCCTCGGATGGAGCGCACCATGGCGAAGATTCTCTGTGTACTGTATGCAGACCCGGAGGGCGGGTACCCCGACACCTACGCCCGTGACGGCCTGCCCCACCTCGACCACTACCCCGGCGGCCAAACCCTGCCCACGCCCGGCGGCGTCGACTTCACCCCGGGGGCACTGCTGGGCAGCGTCTCCGGTGAGCTCGGACTCCGCGGGTTCCTCGAGGCCCAGGGGCACACCCTGGTCGTGACCTCCGACAAGGACGGGCCCGACTCGGTCTTCGAACGCGAGCTGGCCGACGCCGACGTGGTCATCTCCCAGCCGTTCTGGCCCGCCTACCTCACCGCCGAGCGCATCGCCCGCGCACCCAAGCTCAAGCTGGCGGTCACCGCCGGCATCGGTTCCGACCACGTCGACCTGGACGCGGCCATCCAGTACGGGGTCACCGTTGCCGAGGTCACCTACTGCAACAGCATCAGCGTCTCCGAGCACGTGGTCATGATGATCCTGTCGCTGGTGCGCAACTACCTGCCCTCCCACCGGATCGTGCTCGACGGCGGCTGGAACATCGCCGACGCCGTCTCCCGCTCCTACGACCTCGAGGGCATGCACGTGGGCACCGTCGCCGCGGGCCGCATCGGCCTGGCGGTGCTGCGCAGGCTGGCCCCCTTCGACGTGCACCTGCACTACACCGACCGGCACCGGCTGCCGCGCGAGGTCGAGGAGGAACTGAACCTCACCTTCCACGAGAGCGCCGAGGACATGGTGCCCGTCTGCGACGTGGTGACCGTCAACGCACCGCTCCACCCCGAGACGGAGGGCCTGTTCGGTGACCGGCTGCTCTCCACCATGAAGCGGGGCGCGTACCTGATCAACACCGCGCGCGCCCGCATCTGCGACGAGGACGCGATCGTGCGGGCCCTGGAGAGCGGCCGGCTCGCCGGGTACGCCGGTGACGTGTGGTTCCCGCAGCCCGCCCCGCCCGACCACCCGTGGCGGAGCATGCCCCACCACGGCATGACCCCGCACATCTCCGGGTCCTCGCTGTCCGCCCAGACCCGCTACGCCGCCGGGACCAGGGAGATCCTGGAGTCGTGGTTCGGCGGCACGGACATCCGCGACGAGTACCTCATCGTGGACGGAGGCAAGCTGGCCGGGGCCGGGGCCCACGCCTACTCCACCAACACCTGACACTCGCCGGAGCCGGGTCCGCACGGTGTACGGAGGTGTCGATCGGGGGCGGGGCGGGGCGGCGTGGAGGTGTACCGCGTCGGCGGGGCGGGGCGGCGTGGAGGTGTACCGCGTCCGGAAAAGCAGAAAGGGAACACCCCGAAAGGTGTTCCCTGCTGTGCCCCCAGGAGGATTCGAACCTCCGCACCCGGCTCCGGAGGCCGGTGCTCTATCCCCTGAGCTATGGGGGCTCGCTGCTGCGTGAACAACTGTAGCAGGGGTTGCGGGATGCTCGTCCACATGTTTGGAGGACATGTCGCCAGGCCCCGACAGATAACGGATTCCAGTGGTGCAGCCGCGCTCCGCGGCGGTAGTGTCACGGGCGTGAACGCCCTTCCCGTACGGGTTCTCGTCGTCGAGGACGACGAGGTGATCCGCGAACTCATCCGCCTCAACCTCGAACTGGAGGGGTTCGAGGTGTTCACCGCCATGGACGGCCAGGACTGCCTGGACCGTGTCGGCCACGTCGACCCCGACGTGATCACCATGGACGTGATGATGCCCCGGCTCGACGGCTGGTCCACGGTCGAGCGGCTGCGGTCCGACGGCTACGACCGACGCATCGTCATGGTGACCGCCCGGGCGCAGGCCGACGACCGCAGGCGCGGTGAGCGGATCGGTGTCGACGACTACCTGACCAAACCCTTCGACCCGGACGAACTGGTCGACCTCATCCGGGCGCTCCTCGGGGAGGGCGACGGCGGGATCGGGGGAGCCGCGTGACCCCACGGAGACTGGAGGCGGTCGTCCGGCGCGCCGCCCTGCGCGCCTTCGGCCTCGGCGAGGCGGACGTCCCCTTCGTGTGGCCGCGCGGCGACCACGCGGACGAGGGGGCCGACGCCGCTGTGGCCCTGGCCCCGCGCCTGGTCGGCCGCGTCCGCGAGGAGCTCCCCGAAGGCCGGGAGAACACCTACAGGGTCATCGTGTCCGGGCGGATCACCGCCCAGGTCAGCGCGATGGCCGACGAGGGGGAGCCCGACGCCGGGTTCGCGCGGGTCCTCACGGACAAGCGCGGCTTCGCCCACTTCACCTTCACCTGCGAGCAGCGCCAGAACCTTCTTCTGGCCGCCGCCGACGGGCCCGACTACCTCACCGGCCGGTCCTGGACCGGTACGGGGGAGTGGCCCCGCTCCGAGCTGCACGAGGCCGGACCGATCGCCCAGGCCCGCCGCTACGCCCGCGCCGACGCACGGGCCCGCATCGCCATGGCGGTGGGCGGACAGGCCCCGCCGCCCGGCCCCGAGGGCGAGGTCTCCTGGCGCGACCGCTACCTGGACACCGACCGGGCCGGACTGTTCACCCCCGCGGGCCGGGCACTCGGCCGGATCGGGGAGGACAGCGCCCGGGTGGCCTTCTGCCGCTCGGTCCCCGAAAGGCCCCGTGAGGGTGAGACCACCGGTAGCGACCTGCCGGTCCTGCCTTCTGCGGAGAACCCCGGGGCCTGGGTCCGGCTCACCGACGCCAACCCCGCCTTCCGGCTGCGTTACGCCCACGCCCACGCCCTGAGCAGCCTCCGCTGGGCCGCCGAGACCCCGACACCGCAGGCGGGCGGATGCCACCACCGGCACGGGGCGAAGGTGCGCGGACTCCTCTTCGACGGCCCCAGCGTCCTGGACACCGCTGCGCGCCGAGAGGAACCCCATATCCTGGTCAGATACCTGGAGGCGCTGACCAGTGCCTACGATGAGTGGCGGACGGGTTCCACCGCCGATGCCGAACCGGGCACGGGGCCGGAACCGACGCGGGCCGCCCTCGACCCGGCTCTGCCCGCGGCTGTCGCCGGTGTGCTCAACACCGGACTCTTCCTGCTCGGAGTGTCAGCGCCCACAAGGCTGTAGACATCCCGCTCCCGTGAACCCGGTGGGACCGGGCCAACCCCCGTGTTCCGATCGGCTTGGTGGACAATGAGTGCCGGGGCCGACCCCGGCGGCCTCCTCCGCAGACGAGCCGAGACCAGGCCGGCACAGCACGGCCAGAACCCGCACAGCGCAGCAAGAACCACCGAAGTCCCAGCCGAAAGACCGTCATGAGCCGCTACGCCCACCCCGCCGGATCCCGCCACGCGGAGGTCCTGCCGGAGGACAACCCGCCGCTGCCTCCCGAGGACCTCAACACGCTGAACCCGCGTGTGTGGCCCGCCACCGCGCGCCGTTCGGACGGTGAGGTCACCGTCGGCGGCGTCGGCGTGCGCGCCCTCGCCGCCGAGTACGGGACCCCGCTCTTCGTCATGGACGAGGAGGACTTCCGAGCCCGCGCCCGCGACTACTCCACCGCCTTCGCCGACGCCGACGTCTACTACGCGGGCAAGGCCCTGCTGACCAAGGCCGTCGCCCGCTGGGTGGTCGAGGAGGGGCTCAAGCTCGACGTGTGCTCCGGCGGCGAGCTGGCCGTGGCGCTGGCCGCCGAGGTCCCCACCGACCGCATCGCCATGCACGGCAACAACAAGTCGGTCTCCGAGCTGCGCCGCGCCGTCGAGGTCGGGGTCGGCCGGATCATCCTGGACTCCCTCGACGAGATCGACCGCCTGGAGTCGGTGGCCGCCGAGTCCGGTGCGCGCCCCAAGGTGCTCATCCGGGTCACCACCGGCGTGGAGGCGCACACCCACGAGTTCGTCGCCACCGCGCACGACGACCAGAAGTTCGGCTTCGCGATGAGCACCGGCTCCGCGGCCGAGGCGGTTCGCCGAGTCCTCGCCGCCGACCACCTGGAACTGGTCGGACTGCACTCGCACATCGGCTCGCAGATCTTCGACACCTCGGGCTTCGAGGTCGCCGCCCGCCGCGTCACCCGGTTCCTCACCCAGATCCACGAGGAACTCGACGTCACCCTCGCCGAACTCGACCTCGGCGGCGGACTGGGCATCGCCTACACCGCGGGTGACGACCCGCTGGACCCCAAGACCATCGCCGCCAGCCTCACCGCCATCGTGCGCCGCGAGTGCACCGAGGCCGGGCTGCCCATGCCGCGCATCGCGGTCGAACCGGGCCGCGCCGTGGCGGGCCCGGCCGGGATCACCGTCTACGAGGTCGGTACCGTCAAGGACGTCGAGGGCATCCGCACCTACGTCAGCGTCGACGGCGGCATGAGCGACAACATCCGTACCGCCCTGTACGGCTCCGAGTACACCAGCCAGCTGGTCTCCCGTGAGAGCGATGCCGAGCCGATGCTCTCCCGCCTGGTCGGCAAGCACTGCGAGAGCGGTGACATCATCGTGCACGACCTCTACCTGCCCGCCGATCTGCGGCCGGGCGACCTGGTGGCGGTCGCCGCCACGGGTGCCTACTGCTACTCCATGGCGAGCAACTACAACCACCTGCCCCGCCCCGCCATGGTGGCGGTCCGGGACGCGAACGCACGCGTGATCGTGCGCAGGGAGAACGAGGAGGACCTCCTCCGCCTCGACGTAGGCTGAACCGTCCGTTCCGCGGGCGCCGTCCCGGCGCCCGCCGGGGCCGGACACGAGAGAAGTGGGAGTCACGCCCAAATGGCGATGAAGGTGGCGCTGCTCGGATGCGGCGTTGTGGGTTCGGAAGTCGTCCGCCTGGTCAACGAGCAGTCCGAGGAACTGGCCGCGCGGATCGGCACGCCGATCGAGATCGGTGGGATCGCGGTCCGCCGGCTGGACCGCGACCGCGGCGTCGACCCGGCGCTGCTGACCACCGACGCCACGGCGCTGGTCACCCGCCCGGACATCGACATCGTGGTGGAGGTCATCGGCGGGATCGAACCGGCCCGTTCGCTGATGCTCGCCGCGATCAAGACGGGCAAGTCGGTGGTCACGGCCAACAAGGCCCTGCTCGCCGAGGACGGACAGACACTCCAGGCCGCGGCGCGCGACGCCGGGGTCGACCTCTACTACGAGGCGTCCGTGGCGGGCGCGATCCCGCTGCTGCGCCCGCTGCGCGACTCCCTGGCCGGTGACAAGGTCAACCGGGTCCTCGGCATCGTCAACGGCACCACGAACTACGTGCTGGACCGCATGGACTCCCTGGGCGCCGGGTTCACCGAATCCCTGGAGGAGGCCCAGTCTCTCGGGTACGCCGAGGCCGACCCGACCGCCGACGTCGAGGGCTTCGACGCCGCCGCGAAGGCCGCGATCCTGGCCAGGCTGGCCTTCCACACCCAGCGGGTCACCGCGGCCGACGTCCACCGGGAGGGCATCACGGGGGTGTCGGCCGCCGACATCGCCAGCGCCCGGGCGATGGGCTGCGTCGTCAAACTCCTGGCGATCTGCCAGCGCTCGCAGGACGGGCAGTCGGTGGGCGTCCGCGTCCACCCGGTGATGCTGCCGGTCGAGCACCCGCTGGCCGGCGTCAAGGAGGCCTACAACGCGGTGTTCGTCGAGGCCGAGTCCGCCGGACGCCTCATGTTCTACGGTGCCGGGGCGGGGGGTACGCCCACCGCCAGCGCCGTCCTGGGCGACATGGTGGCGGTGGCCCGCAACCGCCTGGCCGACACCTCGGTGGGGGAGGGCGCCCACGACACCGGACTGCCGGTGCACGACATGGGCCAGACCATTACCAGCTACCACGTGGCGCTGGACGTGGCCGACCGCCCGGGTGTGCTCTCCAAGGTCGCCGAGATCTTCGCCGACCACGGGGTGTCCATCAAGAACGTGCGCCAGGAGGGGACCGGGGACGACGCCACGCTCGTGCTGGTCAGCCACCCCGCCCCCGACGCCGCACTCCGCAGCACCGTCGAGCGGCTCAGTGTGCACCCGATGGTCCGCGAGGTCGCCAGCGTCATGCGTGTGGAGACCTTCCAGGACTAGGGAGTGTTCCCCGGCCGTCGAACTCCCCGGCCGCGCAGGTCCGGGGGCCGTGTCCGCACGGTCCCCGGGCCGACCGGCCACCCCTGAAATGTCCACATCGTGAGAAAGTCATGCCCGGGATGCAAGACGACTCGGGCGGCGTCATAGACTCGTAGCTGGTGGGGACGGATCGCCTCCGCGACGCCCCGCCCGCATCTCCGCGCGCGCCGAGTCCGGCCGCGCGTCAAGCGAAACCGCATCCACCCGAAAGGGACACCGTCGTGAGCATGGCACGGGCGTGGCGAGGCATCGTCGAGGAGTACCGCGACCGCCTTCCCGTCAACGAGAACACCCCCGTCGTCACCCTCCAGGAGGGCGGCACACCCCTGCTGCCTGCCACGCGCGTATCCGAGCTCACGGGATGCGAGGTCTTCCTCAAGGTCGAGGGCCTCAACCCCACCGGTTCGTTCAAGGACCGCGGCATGACCATGGCCATCAGCAAGGCGGCCGAGGACGGCGCCAAGGCGGTCATCTGCGCCTCCACCGGCAACACCAGCGCCAGCGCCGCCGCCTACGCCATCCGCGCGGGCATGACCTGCGCGGTGCTGGTGCCTCAGGGCAAGATCGCCATGGGCAAGCTCGCCCAGGCGCTCGTGCACGGCGCCCGGCTGCTCCAGGTCGACGGCAACTTCGACGACTGCCTGGAACTGGCCCGCAAGCTCAGCGTCGACTACCCGGTCGCCCTGGTGAACTCGGTCAACCCCTACCGCCTCCAGGGGCAGAAGACCGCGGCCTTCGAGATCGTGGACGCCCTCGGCGATGCCCCGGACATCCACTGCATCCCGGTCGGCAACGCCGGCAACATCACCGCCTACTGGATGGGCTACACCGAGTACGCCAAGGACGGGATCTCCACCAGGGCCCCGCGCATGCTCGGCTTCCAGGCCAGCGGTTCGGCGCCCATCGTCGACGGCGCCCCGGTCACCAGCCCGAGCACCATCGCCACCGCGATCCGCATCGGCAACCCGGCCTCCTGGAAGCTCGCGGAGCAGGCCCGTGACGAGTCCGGCGGCCTCATCGACAAGGTCACCGACCGCCAGATCATGGCCGCCTACAAGCTCCTCGCGGCCGAGGAGGGCGTGTTCGTCGAACTCGCCTCCGCCGCGAGCGTGGCCGGACTCCTCCAGGCCGCGGAGGCCGGGCAGGTTCCCAAGGGCAGCCGGATCGTGTGCACCGTGACCGGAAACGGCCTCAAGGACCCCGACTGGGCGCTGGCCGGAGCCTCCTCCGCCACCACCGTGCCCGTCGACGCCCAGGCCGCCGCCAAGGCCCTCGATCTCGTCTGATCTGGGCCTCCGCTTCGCTTCGGCCCACCCGTCGCCCGCCACCGCCCTCAACGGACGGCCTGGCGGCCGACGGTTCCTTCTCTGTTCGGGCGCCAAAAGCAAGGGCAGGAACCTTCGGTGCTTACAGTGTGATGGCTCGCCCGCCCGTCGCCCGCCACCGCCCTCAACGGGCGGCCTGGCGGCCGACGGTACTTTCCGGGCAATCCCACTTCCAGCACCTCCCCGGGTTTCCTGCAACACCACCTGCCGGCGCCCGAACGGCAACCCCCCGTGGCTGATGCTTCAAGAACCATTGGGAGAGTCGTGTGACCTCACCACGTCCCGACCGGGTGTCCGTCCGGGCCCCGGCGACCAGCGCCAACCTCGGGCCGGGCTTCGACGCCCTCGGGTTGGCCGTCCAGCTGTACAACGAGTTCGACGTCGCGCGCCGCGCCGACGACGAACTCCGCATCCGGGTCGAGGGGGAGGGGTCGGGCGAGGTGCCGCTCGACCGGCGCCACCTCGTCGTCCGCGCCATGCGGGAGGCCTTCGACCGGGTCGGTGAGAAGCTTCCGGGCCTGGACCTGCACTGCGTGAACCGCATCCCGCACGCCCGTGGCCTCGGCTCGTCCTCGTCGGCGATCGTCGGCGGGGTCGCGGCCGCCGCCGCGCTGCTGGGCCGCACAGGGCCCGCAGGCGGCCCGGACCGGGACTGGATCTACCAGATCGCCGCGGACATCGAGGGCCACCCGGACAACGTGGCCCCGTGCGTCTACGGCGGGTACACCGTCGCCTACCGCGACGGCGGCTCCTGGGGCGCCGCCCGGCTCACCCCGGACGAGCGGATCCTGCCCGTCCTGTGCGTGCCGGCTTGGAAACTCTCCACCGAACGCGCTCGGGGACTCCTCCCCGAGACCGTCTCCCACGCCGACGCGGCCTTCAACGCGGGCCGCGCCGCGCTGATGACGGCGGCCGTTTGTGGCCAGCCCGGATCCCTGTACGCGGCCACCGAGGATCGGCTACACGAGGCCTACCGGGCTCCGGCCATGCCGCGTACCCTGGACCTCATCGGTGACCTGCGCGAACACGGGAAACTTCCGGCTGTCGTCTCCGGTGCGGGGCCCACGGTGCTCGTGCTGTGCTCCGTCTCCGAGGGGGCGGCGCGGGAGGATTCGCCGGAAATCGTGCGCCAGGTTGATTCGATTCGTCGGAGGGCGGGTAATGATTGGGACATACGCCCCCTGCACATCGAGCCGGCGGGGGTGCGGACCCCATCTCCCCATCCGTAGCATCTGTGTCGAGGAATAGCCGTGGCCTCTGGTGATGTTAGGCTTGGTGAAGCACCAGATGCCCCGTTGCGGGGCGTGTGCTCATCCGCCACAACGGCTTCCGCGTCCCATACTCCGACGGTCCGATCTCTCGACCTGTCGGAAGCGGTGGCCCACGTGTCGAGTCAGCGGTATCCCCGCGACTGTGCCCACGTCTTCAAAGTCCGCTCCTCCTCCTTGGATGAGCGTGTCATCACGGTTGACGGGCATCACCTCCGAGCCATCCGCCCCGACGTCTGGCTGTACCCAGAGCCCGCCGCGATTGGGTAGGGGACCGTTTTCGCCGGTTTCCGACATCCACGTGGGGCACGCCCTACCCGGCCCCTGCCGGTTCGCACCACCGGGCCGGCCGATCAAGCAAACCGCTGACGGCCGAAGCCCGCTCCTTGGGAAGGACCCTTAGTGAGCGACACCACCGAACTCCGAACGGACGCGGCGGTCGACAGCAAGAAGAGCGCCGACGCCTCCTCGGAGGCCGGCGAAGCCGCGACCGCCACACGGTCCCGCGCGGCATCGCGCGGTACCGGGCTCGCCGCCCAGAAGCTCCCCGAGCTCCAGAAGCTCGCGTCGAGCATGGGCATCACCGGCACGGGGCGCATGCGCAAGAGCGATGTGATCGCTGCGATCGAGGCCAAGTCGGGCGGCCCTGTCGGCGGCCCGGCGAAGGCCAAATCATCAAAGAAAGCCGAGACCGCGCCCAAGGCCGGTAAGGTCGAGGCAACTGACGGCCCGGCCGAAGACCAGTCTCCCGCCAAGTCGGGCACGGACGAGGCCCCGCGCAAGAGCGCGGATGAGCGGTCGTCGGACCAGGCCGTGACCGAGACCCAGGGTGGGAAGGCCGACAAGCCCTCCCGCAACCGCCGCTCGTCCCGCAGGCGCGGCGACGAGTCCGGTGACCAGCCCCGCTCGGTGGACGGCGCCGACTCCTCAACCTCCGCGAGCAGCGTGACCAAGACATCCAGCACCCCCCAGAAGAACGGCCCCGACTCCGAGGACCGTGACACCAGGTCCGGGCAGGGTCGCGAGCGCCAGCGCAACCGTCGCAACCGCAACCGCGGCGGTGACGACCAGAACACGAACAACAACTCCGATCGTCAGCAGGACCGCCAACAGGACCGCCAGCAGGACCGCCAGCAGGGCGGCGGCGGCGGTGGCGGCGGCCAGAACCAGGGCCGCGGCAACAGCGGGAACAACCGCAACGACAACGACGACGACGACTTCGGCGGCGGCCGCCGCCGCGGACGCCGTCGGGACCGTCGGGACCGCCGAGGCGGTCGTAGCCAGGGCCAGGAGCCGGAGCCGGTCATCAGCGAGGACGACGTCCTGCTGCCGGTCGCGGGCATCCTGGACATCCTGGACAACTACGCCTTCGTCCGCACCACCGGCTACCTGCCCGGGCAGAGCGACGTCTACGTCTCCCTGGCCCAGGTGCGCAAGCACGGTCTGCGCAAGGGCGACCACATCATCGGTGCGGTCCGCCAGCCCAAGGACGGCGAGCGGCGCGAGAAGTTCAACGCCCTGGTGCGCCTGGACTCGGTCAACGGCATGTCGCCGGACCAGGCCCGTGGCCGCCAGGAGTTCTCCAAGCTCGTTCCGCTCTACCCCCAGGAGCGCCTGCGCCTGGAGACCGAGCCGAACATCCTCACCACGCGCATCATCGACCTCGTCGCGCCCATCGGCAAGGGCCAGCGCGGTCTGATCGTCTCGCCGCCCAAGGCCGGTAAGACGATGGTGATGCAGTCGATCGCCAACGCGATCACCGAGAACAACCCCGAGTGCTACCTGATGGTGATCCTGGTCGACGAGCGACCGGAAGAAGTCACCGACATGCAGCGCACGGTCAAGGGCGAGGTCATCCACTCGACCTTCGACCGCCCGGCCGAGGACCACACGGTCGTCGCGGACCTGGCGATCGAGCGCGCCAAGCGGCTCGTGGAGATGGGCATGGACGTGGTCGTCCTGCTCGACTCCATCACCCGTCTGGGTCGTGCGTACAACCTCGCCGCCCCCGCCAGCGGACGCATCATGTCCGGTGGTGTGGACTCCACCGCCCTCTACCCGCCGAAGCGCTTCTTCGGTGCGGCCCGCAACATCGAGGGCGGCGGCTCGCTGACCATCCTGGCCACCGCACTGGTCGAGACCGGTTCGCGCGCCGACGAGGTGATCTTCGAGGAGTTCAAGGGCACCGGCAACATGGAGCTCAAGCTCAACCGGTCCCTGGCGGACAAGCGGATCTTCCCGGCCGTTGACGTGGACGCCTCCAGCACGCGTAAGGAGGAGATCCTGATGTCGCCCGAGGAGCTGGGCGTCGTCTGGAAGCTCCGCCGGGTGCTGCACGCGCTCGACACGCAGCAGGCCATCGAGCTGCTCCTGGACAAGATGAAGGAGTCCAAGAGCAACGCGGAGTTCCTGATGCAGATCCAGAAGACCACGGTGGGCCCCGAGCGGTGAACCAGGCTTCGTGAGGCCCCCTCCCCGCTCGGGGAGGGGGCCTTTCCGCGTCTTCGGGAGCTCTTTCCGGCCTGGTTCCCGCTATGTGGAACCGCATGGTCACCGGTGTGTCTCGGATCACACTAGGGGGATGGTGGGAGAGCTCCCACCTGCGTAGGGTCGCGCCAGCCAGAGTGCACACCCCCTACCAGGGAGCCGCCTGGATGGACAACCTCGCCCTGCTCAGCCTTCTCGCGCTCGTCCCGATCCTGCTGGTCGGAGTCCTGCTCGTCGGATTCCGGCTCCCGGCCATGTACGCGATGCCCGCCGGATACGTCGTCGTGGTCGGTATCGCCGTCGTCTTCTGGCAGACCGACTGGATGGCCGTCGCGGCCTCCACCCTCCAAGGCCTGGTCCTCGCCGCCGGCCTGCTCTACATCATCTTCGGGGCGCTGCTCCTGCTCTCGACCCTCACCAAGAGCGGCGCCATCGCCACCATCCGCCGAACCTTCACCGACATCACCCCCGACCGACGGGTCCAGGCGATCATCATCGGCTGGCTGTTCGGCAGCTTCATCGAGGGCGCCTCCGGGTTCGGCACCCCCGCCGCCGTGGTCGCGCCCCTCCTGCTGGCCCTGGGCTTCCCCGCCATGGCCGCCGTCATGGTCGGCCTGGTCATCCAGAGCACCCCCGTCAGCTTCGGCGCGGTCGGCACCCCGATCCTCGTCGGCGTCTCCGGCGGCCTGGAGGGCTCGCCCGCCGTCGCCGAGCGGATCACCGTCCTCGGCGTCACCATGCCCGAGTACATCAGCGGCATCGGCTTCCAGACCGTGCTGCTGCACGCCACAGCCGGGACCCTGATCCCCCTCTTCATCTGCTGCATGCTGTGCGGCTTCTACGGCGAGAACCGCCGCTTCTCCGACGGCCTCGGCGTCTGGAAGTTCGCACTGTTCAGCGCCTTCGCCATGACCGTCCCCTCGGTCCTGTACAACTTCTTCCTCGGCGTCGAGTTCACCAGCCTCCTCGGCGGTCTCACCGGGCTCGTCATCGTCGTCCTCGCCGCCCGCAAGGGCTTCCTCATGCCCGAGCGGGCCTGGGACTTCCCGCCCCGTGAGGACTGGCTCGCCCGCTGGACGGGCAGGATCCAGCCCGGTGAGGGAGACGTCCTGGCCGCGGACGGCCGTCAGATGGGTCTGCTCCGCGCCTGGGCCCCCTACCTGCTGGTGGCCGGGGTGCTGGTCGCGACACGCGTCATCGACCCCGTCAAGGAGTGGCTGACCGGGATCAGCGTGGGCTCCTCCGACATCCTGGGCACCGGGATCGCCCAGGTCGTCGAACCCCTCTACTCACCCGGGGCGACCTTCGTCCTGGTCTGCCTCATCACCTACGGGCTGCACCGCATGAAGGGGCGCGAGATCCTCGCCTCCTGGAAGATGGCCGGCTCCCAACTGGCGGGAGCCGCGGTCGCCCTGCTCTTCGCCGTGCCCCTGGTCCGGGTCTTCATCAACACCGGGTCCGACTTCGGGGACACGGCGATGGCGAGCATGCCCCTCACCCTGGCCACCGGTGCCGCCGAACTGGGCGGTGCCGCCTGGCCGCTCTACGCCCCCTGGATCGGTGCCCTCGGCGCCTTCGTCGCGGGCTCCAACACCGTCTCCAACCTGATGTTCTCCCTCTTCCAGTTCTCCACCGCCGAGCAGATCGGGGTCGTCCCGGAGACCGTGGTGGCCACCCAGGCCGTCGGCGGGGCCGCGGGCAACATGATCACGGTGCACAACATCGTCGCCGCCTCCGCGGTGGTCGGCCTGGTGGGACGCGAGGGCGACCTGATCCGCCAGACGATCTTCCCGCTGACCTACTACCTGCTCCTCGCGGGTTCGGTGAGCTACGTCCTCATCTACGGGTTCGGTCCCAACGCCGGAACGGTGATGCTCGCCCTGGTCCTCGCGGCACTGGTCGGGGTGGTCCTGCTCCTGCGCCGGGTGGACTCCGGGAAGCCGCTTCCGCGCCACCTCAGGACCCCGGACGGGGGTGAGCGGGAATAGGTACTGGTCCCGGCATGGTTGTGGGTCTGGCAAACTGGTATCAGGGAACGGCCGTCCTCCCGGCAGGGAGAGCACGCCGCCCTCTTACCTGGATCGCCGCGGCACCGGTTCGCGCATGGTCACACACCGCCCCACCCCCGACGGTGGTGCGGTCGTCATGCGTCCGGCGGTCGCGCCCTGAGAAGGAGACACACATGCAGGCCGACATTCACCCCACGTACGTCCCGACCGAGGTGACCTGCACCTGCGGGGCCCAGTTCGTGACCCGCAGCACGAACCCCGAGGGCAAGGTGCGCGCCGACGTGTGCTCCGAGTGCCACCCGTTCTACACCGGCAAGCAGAAGATCCTCGACACCGGTGGCCGGGTCGCCCGCTTCGAGAAGCGCTTCGGCAAGCGCAAGTAGCGCTGCCCTCCGCCCGGCGGCGCCGCCCCTCCTCGCGGAGGCGGGCGGCGCCGTCGGGCCAGGCAGCCTCTCAGACGGGCCATGCTCGCTGTGAGAGGGGCGACGGACAGGGCAAGCGAGAAGACGGGAACGTGGGAAAGTGAAGCTGGACGACCTTCTTGGGGAGTACTACGAGCTGGAACAGCAGCTCGCCGACCCCGAGGTGCACGCCAACCAGGCGAAGGCGCGCACGCTGGGCAAGCGCTACTCACAGCTCACCCCGATCATCGAGGCCTACCGTCAGCTCAAGGAGGTCGAGAACGACATCGACGCCGCCCGTGAGCTGGCCGCCGAGGACTCCTCCTTCGCGGAGGAGGCCGACCGTCTGACGGAGGAGGCCGAGCGGCTCACCGAGCGCCTGCGCGTCCTCCTCGTCCCGCGCGACCCCGCCGACGACAAGAACCTCATCATGGAGGTCAAGGCCGGCGAGGGCGGCGAGGAGTCCGCCCTGTTCGCGGGCGACCTGGTCCGCATGTACCTGCGCTACGCCGAGCGCCAGGGGTGGAAGACCGAGGTCATCGACGCCACCCACTCCGACCTGGGCGGGTACAAGGACATCACGATCGCCTTCAAGAACCGGGGCAACCCCGAACCGGGCGCCGGCGTGTGGCCCAAGCTCAAGTTCGAGGGCGGTGTCCACCGGGTCCAGCGCGTCCCGGTCACCGAGTCCCAGGGGCGCATCCACACCTCCGCGGCCGGGGTCCTCGTGGTCCCCGAGGCGGAGGAGGTCGAGATCGTCATCAACGCCAACGACCTGCGCATCGACGTCTACCGCTCCTCCGGGCCCGGCGGGCAGAGCGTCAACACCACCGACTCCGCGGTCCGCATCACCCACCTGCCGACCGGCATCGTCGCCTCCTGCCAGAACGAGAAGAGCCAGCTCCAGAACAAGGAGCAGGCCATGCGCATCCTGCGCGCCCGCATCTACGCCGAGGCCCAGGCCAGCGCGGACGCCGAGGCCTCCGCCGAGCGCAAGAGCCAGGTCCGCACCGTGGACCGCTCCGAGCGCGTGCGCACCTACAATTTCCCGGAGAACCGCATCTCCGACCACCGGGTCGGCTACAAGGCCTACAACCTCGACCAGGTCCTCGACGGGGAACTGGACGGGGTCGTCAAGGCCCTGGTGGACGCGGACACCAAGGAGAGGCTCGAAGCCGCCCAATCATGAACTTCCTGCTCGACGAGGTCGCCCGCGCCGCACTGAGGCTCGCGGAGGCGGGTGTGGCCTCACCCCGTACGGACGCCGAGGAACTCGCGGCGTTCGTGCACGGTGTCCGTCGAGGGGAACTCCACACCGTGGCGGACGCCGACTTCGACGCGCGTTACTGGGAGTGTGTCTCCCGACGTGAGGCGCGCGAGCCCCTCCAGCACATCACCGGTCGCGCCTACTTCCGTTACCTGGAGCTCCAGGTCGGCCCGGGGGTCTTCGTCCCCAGGCCGGAGACCGAGATCATGGTCGACTGGGCGATCGAGACCCTGCGCTCCATGGACGTGGCCGACCCGCTCGTCGTGGACCTGGGCGCCGGATCCGGCGCCATCGCGATCTCCATCGCCCAGGAGGTGCCCCGCTCCCGGGTGCACACCGTGGAGATCGACCCCGAGGCCCTGAAGTGGGCCCGCCGGAACATCGACGCCAGCGGGCACGCCGACCGCGTCACCGCCCACGAGGGCGACATGCGCACCGCACTGCCCGAACTCAACGGCCGCGTCGACCTGCTCATCAGCAATCCCCCCTACGTGCCCACCGACGAGGCCGGCGTGATCCCGCCCGAGGTGCGCGACTACGACCCCGCCCCCGCCCTGTGGTCGGGTGCGGACGGTCTGGACATGATCCGTGAGCTGGAGGCCGTCGGCCGCAGGCTGCTGCGTCCCGGCGGCGCCATGGCCGTCGAGCACCACGACGGCCAGGGCATCGACATCCCCTGGCTGTTTCCCGAGGACAAGGGCTGGCGCGACGTCCTCAACCGCAAGGACATGGCCCGGCGCGACCGCTTCGTGGTCATGCGCAGGGCCGACGGCGACGGTTAGCCCCGTGCGCCCTTCCTCACCCCCCATCCCCACCGCCCGACCGACGGCTCCGTTCGGTCGACCCGTTCGAGATTGAGGTGAACGCAGGTGAGCCGCATCTACGACTGCGCGGACGAGACCGCCCGCAAGGACGGCATCGCTGACGCCGCGTCCGCGGTACGCCGAGGCGACCTTGTGGTGCTGCCGACGGACACCGTGTACGGCATCGGCACCGACGCCTTCAGCCCGAAGGCCGTGGCCAACCTCCTGGAGACCAAGGGGCGCGGCCGGGACATGCCGCCGCCGGTGCTGGTGGGTTCCATGCGCGCCGCGACCGCCCTCATCGAGGACCTGGGTAACCACGGCCGCGACCTCATGGAGGAGTTCTGGCCCGGCCCGCTCACCCTGGTGTGCACCGCCACCCCCAGCCTGTCCTGGGACCTGGGTGACACCAAGGGCACCGTGGCCGTGCGGATGCCGATGGACCCGGTGGCCCTGGAGCTCCTCAAGGAGACCGGGCCCATGGCGGTGAGCAGCGCCAACAAGTCGGGTCAGCCCGCCGCGACCAGCGCGGGGGAGGCGCTCGAACAGCTCGGTGACGAGGACGTCGCGGTCTACCTCGACGGCGGGGAGACCGACAGCCCGGTGGCCTCCACCATCGTCGACCTCACCTACGCGGTCCCGCGGGTGCTGCGCTCCGGCGCGATCTCCATCGAGCAGCTGCGCGCGGTCTGCGGCACCGTGATCGGTGAGCTGCGCAAGGGCCGTACCAAGCCGAAGAAGGCCGAGGGGGAGGACGCCGAGCAGACGGCCGGGGCCGAGGAGCCCGCGTCCGAGGGATCCGGCTCCGGGGCGTCCGCGTCCGCGGAGTCCGCTTCGGAGAAGCCTGCCGACAAGCCCGTGCCCGAGGCACCCGAGTCGGACACACCCGCGTCCGAGGACACCGAACGCTCCGAGAGCTAGAGGGGTCAGGCCGTGCGGGAGTACGCGCTCACCTTCGTCATCGCAGCCGCGGTGACCTACCTGCTGGTGCCACTGGTGCGCCGACTGGCCATCGCCTTCGGCGCGGCACCTCCGGTGCGCGACCGCGACGTGCACACCGAACCCATCCCCAGGCTGGGCGGGTTGGCCATCTACGGCGGGTTCGCGGCGGCGCTGCTGATCTCCGCGCAGCTGCCGCACCTGCAGAACGTGTTCGTCGCCAAGACCTGGATCGGCCTGCTGTTGGCGGGCGGCCTCATCACGGTCATCGGTGTCATCGACGACCGGTGGGGCATGGACGCCCTGAGCAAGCTGGCCGGCCAGGTCGCCGCGGCGGGCATCCTCGTCTCGCAGGGCGTCCAGCTGCTGTGGCTGCCGCTTCCCGGCACCCAGCTCTCGCTGGGCCCGTGGCTCGGCGCGATGGTCTCGATCCTGCTCATCGTGGTGACCATCAACGCGGTCAACTTCGCGGACGGCCTGGACGGACTGGCCGCGGGGATCGTCGGCATCTCGTCCCTGGCGTTCTTCGCGTACTACTACGTGGTCGCTGTCGAGCAGGGTTTCGTCCGCCAGTCCTACCCCGCGATGATCGCCATCATCCTGGCCGGCACCTGCGTGGGCTTCCTCTTCCACAACTTCCACCCGGCCCGGGTGTTCATGGGCGACACGGGCTCCATGCTGCTCGGGCTGCTGCTGACCTCCATCACCATCACGGTGACCGGACAGTTCGACGCCAACACCGCCCGGGAGGAGTTCAACTCCTCCGGCCTGGTGGTCTTCCTGCCGGTCGCGCTGCCCCTGCTGGTGATCGCGCTGCCCCTGGCCGACCTGGTCCTGGCGGTCCTGCGCCGGACCCTGTCCGGGCGGTCCCCATTCGCCCCGGACCGCGGCCACCTCCACCACCGGCTCCTCGACATGGGGCACACGCACACCCGTGCGGTGCTGCTGATGTACCTGTGGGCGGGGATCGTCGCCTTCGCCGCGGTGTCGCTGTCCATCTTCGACTCCGCGTTCATCGTGCTGACGGTCACGGTGCTGGTGGCTACCTGTGCGGTCGGTCTCATCGCGCTTCCGCGGCTGCGCCGCCGCGGGCTGCTGCCGTGGGGGCGGGAGAAGAAGTCCCCGGCGAAGTCAGATCACCATCAGCCATCCGATGGATAAATGCGCGGTCACGTTCGGGACGGAGGTCCCGACGGGGACACCGGATGTGCGCTGGTGTGAAGGTCGCGGCAAGTGTGGTCAAGGTGACACAAGGTCCGAAGTGGCCGCAGAGCGGGCCTTTCGCGAGGCGTTAAGGGTGCGTTAAGGAACCCCGGGATTTGGCACCAAAATCCTTGTGATAGCTTTCACGAGCAGGTAACCACTGAACCCCACGGAGCTTCGTCATGCAGGAACACGACGCCCGGATTCTCCGCGGCGCCGCGCTTCCGAGCGCCGCGTGCGGGGTCCTGGCCATCGCGGTCTCGACCTTTTTCGCCGGCACTGCCGGAGCTCTGAGTTCGGCCCTCGCGGTCGCGATCGTCCTCGCCTGCTTCGGTCTGGGGCAGTGGGCGGTCATCATGGTGACCCGCCGCAACAAGGACCTGTTCCTCGCCGCGAACGTGCTCGGCTTCGCCGTCAAGATGGCGCTGCTGGGCGTTCTCCTGGTGACCCTCGGAAACAGTCCGCTCATGGCAGACCTGAGCCGCAACGCCTTCGTCTACAGCGCGTTGGCCGTCGTTCTGGTGTGGCTCGGCGGACAGACCCTGGCCACCTCCAAGGCGAAGATCCTGAGCGTGGACCCCGACGAGAGTCCGGGGAACACGTGATGGGGTGCCCCGCCGCGGTCCGTCGGAACGGGCGTAATAACCTGTTCCAGGGCGGGCGGGCAGCCACGTTCCAGCCAAGCCCCACATGCTATATTCCGGAGCGAGATGAGCAGCGAGCCAGCCAAGAAGAAGGACTCCAGCGCGCCCCCGGCGCCACGGGAGGCCGACGGCTGGGCGCTCTTCTCCACTCTGCTTTCGGGTGTGCTCCTGTGGAGCGCGGTCGGCTGGGGCGCGGACAAGCTCCTGGGTTTCCAGGCACTCTTCCTGCCCATCGGGGCCGTTCTCGGCATGGCTGGCGCGATCTATCTGATCGTCGTCAAGACACGCCACATCTGAGCGCTCCGCAGTCCCGCGTCGCCCGCAAGCGCGACGACGCTAGCAGTTACAACCATCAACGAGGCTTTCTTGCGTCACGACGAAAGGATTCGCCGTGAGTGCTGACGTGCGCATTCTCGCGGCCGAACCGGGTTGCCACCTCTTCGGCGACAACGGTTGCGGGTTCGAGGCTCCCACCATCGGGATGTTCTTCCCGGAGCCGTGGTTCGCCAACATTCCTCTCAGCGCGGGCATCGACCTGTACCTGGTGCTGTTGGTCGTCGCGGTCGGTGCATCCCTGCTTCTGTGGTCGTGGTTCAGCAAGAAGCTGAGCCTCGTCCCCGGCCGCAGGCAGAGCGTCGCGGAGATGCTCATCCTGTTCATTCGGGACAACATCACCCGGCCGACCATGGGTGCCAAGGGCGACAGCTTCATCCCCTTCATGACCGGCATCTTCACGCTCATCCTGGCCATGAACTTCACCGGGTTGATCCCGGGCATGCTGCCGGTCAACAGCAACCTCGCCTTCACGGTGATGTTCGCGCTGACCATCTACGTGATGACGATCATCATCGGTATGAGGAACCAGGGCGGCTGGGGTTACTTCAAGAACCAGCTGTTCCCGGCCGGGATGCCCAAGGTCTTCTACATCATCATCACCCCGATCGAGCTTCTCTCGGTCTTCCTCATCCGCCCGGTGACGCACGCCCTGCGTCTGTTCGCGACCATGTTCGCGGGCAGCCTGCTGCTGGCCGTGTTCGCCTACGGCGGCTGGTACATGCTGAACCTGACGGCGGAGCCGATGCTCGCCGCGGTCTCCGTGGTCTTCTCCGGTGCCGCGCTGCTCGGCTACATCACGTTCTTCGTCTTCGAGATCCTGATCATGGTGATCCAGGCCTTCGTCTTCACACTCCTGGCGAGCCTGTACCTCAGCCAGTCGCTCGAAGCGGCTCACTAAGACCCCCTCCGCGTTCCCCCCGACCCCATGGTTGGACCAGGGGCGAGGAGTGCTTCACACCCGTCCACACCGGCGAACTGACCAACTGCTTACCGCAACGCCGGACGTCGAGTAAAGGGAAACACAATGGACATCGCTGCGATCACCGGCAACATCAACACCATCGGTTACGGCATCAGCGTCATCGGCGCCGGTATTGGTGTGGGTATCGTCTTCGGTCTCGGTATGCAGGCCATCGCCCGTCAGCCCGAGGCCCGCGGCCCGCTGCAGACCAACATCTACCTCGGTATGGCCATGGTCGAGGCCCTCGCCATCCTGGGCTTCGTTCTCGCCTTCGCGGCTCCCACCGCCTAGTCGGAATTGCCAACCGTTTCCTGATGGCAACTGACGCGAAGGAGGGCTGACCATGTTGATTGAGTTGGCAGCCGAATACAACATTCTGCGGATCGACTGGGTGAAGTTCACCTTCGGTGCGATCGCTCTGGCCGTGGTCTACTTCTTTGTGGTCCGCAAGGCGGTCCCCAAGGTGATGAAGGTCCTCGACGAGCGTCACGACGCCATCGAGGGCGGCATCGAGCGGGCCAAGCGTGCCGAGGCCGAGGCCGAGGAGATCCGCCAGCAGTACCGCGAGAAGCTCGAAGAGTCGCACCGCGAGTACGCCCAGGAGCTCGAGAAGGCCAAGGAGCAGCGCGCGGCGATCATCGCCGAGGCTCGCGAGGAGGCCCAGACCGAGGCGACCCGGATCATCGAGGCTGCCAAGGCGCAGATCGAGGCCGACCGCCAGCAGGCCGTCGTCCAGCTGCGCGCCGAGATCGGCTCCCTGTCCACCGAGCTCGCGAGCCGCATCGTCGGCGAGACGCTCAGTGACAGCGCCGCTCAGAATCGCGTGGTGGACCGGTTCCTGGAGGAACTGGAGCAGGACGAGAGCGCGAAGCAAGCCGAGGTGCGCTGATGCGTGGTATCAGCCGTAGCTCCCTGGCTGAGGCGACCCGACGCCTGGACGAGAACGTCCTGGCGTCGGCGGACGCCTCCCAGCACGCGGTCTCCCTCGGCGGCGAGCTCTTCGAGGTCGTCGCCCTGCTCGGCAACGAGCACTCGCTGCGTCGCTGGCTCGCGGACCAGGCCAACCCGGCCGAGCGGAAGACCGGTCTGATCGGTCAGATCCTCGAGGGCAAGGTGTCGCCGTCCACGGTCATCGTGGTCAACGACGTCGTGTCCCAGCCGTGGGCCGGCCCCCGCGACATGGTGGACGCTCTGGAGCGCCTCGCGGTCTACGCGACCGTGGCCTCCGTCGAGGGCACCCGCCTGGACGAGCTCGAGGACGAACTGTTCCGCTTCGAGCGGATCGTCATCGCGCAGCAGGACCTGCGGGCGGCGCTCACCCGTGACGGTGTGGCCGTCTCGCACCTGCACTCCCTGGTCGAGAACCTGCTTTCGGGCAAGGTGAGCTCCGCGACGCTGGCCCTGATCAGCGAAGCGGTCACCCGCCCCCGGGGACGTACCCTGGAGCAGGCACTCGAGAACTTCGGGCAGCTGGTCGCCGAGCGCGCCCAGCGCTACGTCGCAGTGGTGCGCAGCGCGGTTCCGCTGAGTGAGGCGCACCAGCAGCGTCTGCAGGCGCTCCTCCAGCGCAAGTACGGCCGTGAGATCCACCTGAACACCGAGGTCGTCCCCGAAATCGTGGGTGGACTCTCCATCCAGGTGGGCGACGAGGTCATCGACGGCACCATCGCCGGGCGCATCGCTGAGGTCCAGCGCCGTCTGGCTAGCTGACACACGCGAAAAAACGCAAGGCAAGCACGCACGGCGCCGGCCCGGCGCCATTTGAGAGCAAGGACAACGTAGAGATGGCGGAGCTGACGATCCGGCCGGATGAGATCCGGGACGCGCTACAGCGCTTCGTCCAGTCGTACGAGCCTGACGCCACCCGCGCGGAAGAGGTCGGAACCGTCACCTACTCCGGTGACGGCATCGCCCGCGTCGGTGGCCTTCCCTCGGCGATGGCGAACGAGCTGCTGGAGTTCGAGGACGGCACACTGGGCATGGCCCAGAACCTTGAGATCGGCGAGATCGGTGTCGTGGTGCTGGGTGACTTCACCGGTATCGAGGAGGGGCAGAAGGTGCGTCGCACCGGCAAGCTCCTCTCCGTTCCGGTGGGCGACAACTTCCTCGGCCGTGTGGTGGACCCCCTGGGTAACCCCATCGACGGCAAGGGCGAGATCGAGACGACTGAGAGCCGCGAGCTCGAGCTCCAGGCCGCGACCGTGATGGAGCGCCAGCCGGTCGGCGAGCCGCTCCAGACCGGTATCAAGTCGATCGACACCATGACCCCGGTCGGCCGCGGCCAGCGCCAGCTGGTCATCGGTGACCGGCAGACCGGTAAGACCGCGATCGGTATCGACGCGATCATCAACCAGAAGGCGAACTGGGAGACCGGCGACCCCACGAAGCAGGTGCGCTGCATCTACGTCGCGGTCGGTCAGAAGGGCTCGACCATCGCCAGCGTGCGAGGCGCCCTCGAAGAGGCCGGCGCGATGGAGTACACCACCATCGTCGCCTCCCCGGCGTCCGACCCGGCCGGCTTCAAGTACCTCTCCCCGTACACCGGTTCGGCCCTGGGCCAGCACTGGATGTACCAGGGCAAGCACGTCCTCATCGTCTTCGACGACCTGACCAAGCAGGCCGAGGCCTACCGCGCGGTCTCCCTCCTGCTGCGCCGCCCGCCGGGGCGTGAGGCCTACCCGGGTGACGTCTTCTACCTCCACTCCCGTCTCCTGGAGCGCTGCGCGAAGCTCTCCGACGAGCTGGGCGCCGGTTCGATGACGGCCCTGCCGATCATCGAGACCAAGGCGGGCGACGTCTCGGCGTACATCCCCACCAACGTCATCTCGATCACCGACGGTCAGGTCTTCCTGAACTCGGACCTGTTCAACCAGGGCCAGCGTCCGGCGATCGACGTCGGTGTCTCCGTCTCCCGAGTCGGTGGCGCCGCCCAGACCAAGGCCACCAAGAAGGTCTCCGGCACGCTGCGTCTGGGCCTGGCCCAGTACCGCGAGCTCGAGGCGTTCTCCGCCTTCGGTTCGGACCTGGACGCCGTCTCCAAGCAGCAGCTCGCGCGTGGTGCCCGGATGATGGAGCTCCTCAAGCAGGGCCAGTACTCGCCCTTCTCCATGGAGAAGACCGTCGTCTCGATCTGGATGGGTAACACCGGCCTGATCGACGAGGTCCCGGTCGAGGACGTACGCCGCTTCGAGGACGACTTCCTGTCCTTCCTGGACCGCGAGCACAAGGCCGTCCTCGACACCATCCGGGACACCGGCAAGTTCGAGGACGACAGCCAGAAGACGCTCCAGGCCGCCATCGAGAAGTTCAAGCAGAGCTTCCAGACCTCCGCCGGTACCCTCCTGGGCACCGAGGCCGAGGCCGAGGCTCTCGCTGAGGAGAAGGTCGGCCAGGAGACCATCAAGGTCGCCAAGGGCGGGAAGTAACCCATGGGTGCACAGCTTCGCGTCTATCGCCGGAGGATCCGCGCGACGAAGGCGACGGCGAAGATCACCCGTGCGATGGAGCTCATCGCCGCAACGCGCATCACCAAGGCGCAGCGCGCGGCCGAGGCTGCCGGTCCCTACGCACGGGAGATCACGCGGGCGGTGTCGGCTCTGGCCAGCCGGGTGACCGATCACCCGCTGCTGACCGAGGCCGAGAACCCCACCCGCGCGGCCGTCCTGGTCATCACCAGTGACAAGGGTCTGGCCGGCGCCTTCTCGACCAATGTCATCAAGGAGGCCGAGGCCCTCACCCAGCTCCTCAAGGAGCAGGGCAAGGAGGTCCTCACCTACATGGTGGGCCGCAAGGGTGCCACGTTCTACAGGTTCCGCGACCGCGAGGTCGAGGAATCGTGGGAGGGCTTCACCGAGCGTCCGACCTACGCGCACGCCCAGGAGATCGGCTCCGCTCTGATGGAGAGGTTCTCCCTGGACACCGCTGAGGGTGGTGTCGACGAGATCCACGTGGTCTCCACGGAGTTCGTGTCGATGCTGACCCAGCGGGCCGGGGCGGTCCGCGCTCTTCCGCTGGAGGTGGAAGAGGTGGAGGCCGAGGAGCTCGAGGAGAGCCACGGCGGCCAGGCGCTGCCGCTCTACGAGTTCGAGCCCTCCGCGGAGGACGTTCTCGACCAGCTGCTCCCGCAGTACGTGGTCAACCGGATCTACGCCTCCCTCCTCGAGTCCGCCGCCTCCCAGCAGGCGTCCCGTCGCGCGGCCATGAAGGCCGCGACCGACAACGCGGAAGAACTCGTCAAGAACCTGACCAGCCTGGCCAACCAGGCACGTCAGGCCGAGATCACCAATGAGATCAGTGAGATTGTCGGCGGTGCCGATGCACTCTCTGGGTCCAGCGCGGGAAGTGAGTAACAGAAGTGACTGCGACAGTTGAAGGTTCGGCCGGCGCTGGCACCGCCACCGGCCGCATCGCCCGGGTCACCGGCCCGGTCGTCGACGTGGAGTTCCCCGTCGGTTCCCTGCCCGGCATCTACAACGCCCTGCACACCGATGTGAGCATCGGCGGCAAGGAGAAGGTCGTCACCCTGGAGGTCGCCCAGCACCTGGGTGACAACCTGGTGCGCGCCATCTCCCTCGCCCCGCAGGACGGCATGGTCCGCGGCGCCGAGGTGCGCGACACCGGTGCGCCCATCAGCGTGCCCGTCGGCGACATCGTCAAGGGCCACGTGTTCAACACCCTGGGCGAGTCCATGGACGTGCCCACGGCCGAGCTCGGCGTGACCGAGCGCTGGCCGATCCACCGCAAGGCGCCCGCCTTCGACCAGCTCGAGTCCAAGACCGAGATGATGGTCACGGGCATCAAGGTGATCGACCTCCTCACCCCGTACGTGCGCGGTGGGAAGATCGGCCTCTTCGGCGGCGCTGGTGTGGGCAAGACGGTGCTCATCCAGGAGATGATCACCCGTATCGCCCGTAACTTCGGTGGTGTGTCCGTGTTCGCCGGTGTCGGTGAGCGCACCCGTGAGGGTACGGACCTCTTCCTGGAGATGGACGAGATGGGCGTCCTCCAGGACACCGCGCTCGTCTTCGGCCAGATGGACGAGCCCCCGGGCACCCGTCTGCGCGTGGCGCTGTCCGCTCTGACGATGGCGGAGTACTTCCGCGACGTCCAGGGTCAGGACGTGCTGCTCTTCATCGACAACATCTTCCGTTTCACCCAGGCCGGTATGGAGGTCTCCACGCTGCTGGGCCGTATGCCCTCGGCCGTGGGTTACCAGCCCAACCTGGCTGACGAGATGGGTCAGCTGCAGGAGCGGATCACCTCGACGCGTGGTCACTCGATCACCTCGATGCAGGCGATCTACGTCCCCGCGGACGACTACACCGACCCCGCTCCGGCGACCACCTTCGCCCACCTGGACGCGACGACCGAGCTCTCCCGCCCGATCTCGCAGAAGGGCATCTACCCGGCGGTCGACCCGCTGGCCTCCAGCTCCCGCATCCTCGACCCGCAGTACGTGGGCGAGGAGCACTACCAGGTGGCCCAGCGCGTCAAGGAGATCCTGCAGCGCAACAACGACCTGCAGGACCAGATCGCCATTCTGGGTATGGACGAGCTGTCCGAAGAGGACAAGATCATCGTCAACCGGGCTCGTCGCCTGGAGCGTTTCCTCTCCCAGAACATGTTCGTGGCGGAGAAGTTCACCGGTACGCCGGGCGTGTTCGTTCCCCTCGAGGAGACCATCGCCTCCTTCAAGGGTCTGTGTGACGGCGAGTACGACCACCTTCCCGAGCAGGCTTTCCTCGACGTCGGCAACATCGACATGGTCGTCGAGAAGGCCAAGCAGCTTCAGGAAGGCTAGTACTGCACGTCCCCCCGCCCGAGGCGGGGGTGACGGGCGGGGCTAGTTCTTGGGCGGGGTCGAGTATCGGTTCGTACTCGACCCCGCCGAACCCACCCGCTAGCCGAGGAGTTTGTGGCAGTGTCGAAGAAGCTTTTCGTCGAGATCGTCTCTCCGGACCGTGAGGTTTGGGCGGGCGAGGGCGACATGGTCATCGCGAAGACCGTCGAGGGCGAGATCGGCGTTCAGCCCGGGCACGTCCCGGTGCTGTCGCTTCTGGCCGAGGACGCGGTCGTTCGCGTTCTGGGCGCGCGTGAGACCGGAGAGATCCGGGCAGCCGCCCACGGCGGGTTCATCTCGGTTTCGGGTGAGGGTCGGATCTCCATCCTCGCCGAGACCGCGGAGCTCGCCGAGGACATCGATGTGGACCGTGCGCGCCAGGCGCTGAAGGGCGCGAGCGAGTCGGGCGACAGCCTGGCCGGTGCTCGTGCGCGCAGCCGCCTGCGTGCTGTGGGCGAGGAAGTCGCCTAGCGAAGCCGGGAGGCAACGAGTCGTGGGTGTGGAACCGCTTCAGGGAACGCCGTGGTTGGAGTCCTTGTGGTGGGTTTTCCTCGCCCTGCTCGTTGCCGCCGCGCTGGTGCTGGCCACCGGCGTCATGCGACGGTACGTACTGCTGCGCAGCGGTGGTGCCATCGAGTGTTACCTGCGTGCGTGCGGGGTGAAGGGACGTCGGGGCTCCTGGCGGATCGGCTTCGGCCGATACGGCTCGGAGAACCTCGGATGGTTCCCGATCCTCTCACTCAGACCGCGGCCGACAGCCAGGCTGTCGCGCCGCGGTCTTGTCGTTGTGGGGCGTCGCGCCCCCGGCGCCGACGACACACAGCTGCCCGCCGACGTCACGGTCCTGGAGATCGGTTGGATCGCCGCGGACGGCGCCGACCCCGAGGAGGCGGCCTACGAGGTCGCCATGGGCGAGAGCGCGCTCACCGGGTTCCTGTCCTGGATCGAGTCGATGCCGCCGGGAACCCACTGGCAGGCCTGACTCTCCGGGGACCCGCCCTCGCGGGAGGTTCACAGGGGCGGTGACAGTGTGTTTGCATGGGCGCATGAGTACCATCGTGGCTTTTTCCGTGTCCCCGCTCGACAACGGCGACTCCGTGGCTCCCGCAGTGGCCCGTGCCGTCAAGGTCGTCCGAGAGAGCGGTCTGCCGAACGAGACCTCCGCCATGTTCACCAGTATCGAGGGTGAGTGGGACGAGGTGATGGCTGTCGTCAAGCGCGCGGTCGAGGCCGCGGGCGAGGGCTCCTCCCGGGTCAGCCTGACCCTGAAGGCCGACATCCGTGACGGTGTCACCGACGGCCTGCGTACCAAGGTGGAGGCCGTCGAGCGCGAACTCGACGACCTCGGGTAGTTCTTCGACGAAAGGGCGGTACCCGGGCCCGGGTACCGCCCTTCTTCGGGTCAGCCCACCGCGGGCGCGGCGGCCCGGGCGGCGAAGTACTCCTTCGCGGACCTGTTGTAGAGCAGAGCCACCACGGTGAAGGCGAAGGCCGCCGAGACGATCCCTCCGAGGCTGTAGGCGGGGGTGATCAGCAGCGCCAGGATGACGACTCCGGCGACGGCGTTGACACCGAGCGAGGCGGTCCGCGCCCGGGGGGCGCCCTTGCCGACCATCACCGCGAGCACCACGGCGGCGACACCGTACACCAGGGCGAAGCCCGCCCCCAGGTAGGCGGCCCAGACCTGCCCGCCGAGCTCCTCCATCTGCTGGACCTGGTCGGCCGGGAGCATGTCGTTCAGGGCTCCGGAGTCGATGGTCGCCGCCCCGATGAGGCCGAAGATCCCGTAGATGATCTGGTAGGCGGCGATCAGGATCAGCAGTACCAGAACGGCGACCACACTGCCGGGCCTGGCTGGGGTGTTCATGTGGCTTCTTCCTCTCCGGGTAGGGGGAACGGCTCACCCGAAGCCCTAGCCGTTCTCCCGCCGCTCACACGCCTTGTGCGGAAGAAGTTCCGTTCTCGCACGTCCGTGGGCGTGCTCCCGCTGCCCCCGATACGGGGTTCGGGGCCCGCAGAGCGCCCTACCGCTCTCCGCCGGGCTTCCACAGGACCTCGTCGCCGTCCTCGGCGACGTACCGGCCGAGGATGAACAGCAGGTCCGAGAGACGGTTCAGGTACTGGGCGGTGAGCGGGTTGACGCTGTCGCCGTGCTCCTCGATCGCGGCCCAGACGGACCGCTCGGCGCGGCGGACCACGATGCGGGCGGTGTGCACCAGGGCGACGGTGGGGGAGCCGCCGGGCAGGATGAAGCTGCGCAGGGTCGGCAGGTCCGCGTTGTAGGTGTCGCAGGCCTCCTCCAGCCGGGTGACGTACTCCGGCAGGACGCGCAGCGGCGGGAACTCGGGGTCGGGCACGATGGGTGTGGACAGGTCCGCGCCCAGGTCGAAGAGTTCGTTCTGGACGCGCCGCAGCAGGACGCGTACGTCCTCGGGGAGGTCACCCAGGGCCAGCGCGGTGCCGATGGCGGCGTTGGCCTCCTCCGTGTCCGCGTAGCCGACGAGGCGGGTGTCGTTCTTGGAGGTCCTGCTCATGTCGCCGAGTGCCGTCGTCCCGGCGTCACCGGTGCGCGTGTAGATCTTCGACAGCACGACCGGCTTGTCCGTGTCCCTTTTGGTCATGGGATCACCCTAGGGCCAGCCCTTGTCCCGGTAGCTCCGGAGGGCCTCCGAACACGGGGGAATCACGGAGGATAACTGTTCAGTATCAGGGGGTGAAGGTGACCTGGCTCACTGATACCTTGAGATACAAGGGAGCTACACACAGTAGTTTCCGACGGTGTTCACGCATGGGTACCCGAGTGGAACTGAGGGGGACTGCTCGGGAGGCCGCGCGAGGGGGAGACACCGTGAGGGGCGGGAGGCGTGGAACCGGGGGGTTCACGCCGCCCGCCCCTTCTGCTGCACTGGTCTCCGAGGACTCGGACCACCGGTGCGTCAGAGCCTAGCGGAGCCAGGCCTCGCCCTTGCGGGGCAGGTCCACGTCGACGGCGGACATGCTCAGCACACCGTTGACCGGCAGGGTGCTCTCGGCGAAGAACTCCACGCCGTGCGCGCCCGCGGCCGACAACTCGGCGACCGAGTCCCAGTTGATGTTCTCCAGGGTGTCCTCGGGCGTGTGGTAGTACGGGTCGAACATCTCGCCCGCGGTACCGCCGTACCACTCGACCTGCTCCTCGGACTTGGTGCCGTCGGCACCGCTGAACAGGCCGCCGGAGGCCACGCCGGCCTGCATGAAGGCGAGGTAGTCGCTGCGGCCGCTGAGCACACCGGGTTCGCTGACCTGGCCCCGGCCCTCGAAGTAGTCCTCGAAGACCTTGGCGATGGCACCGGAGCCGGAGGGGGCGCCGCCGGATTCCGGCAGCTCCATCCGGCCGTCGAGCACGAAGCGGCCGTAGTTGTGCGAGCCGATCATGTCGAAGTTGAGGTAGAGCGCGATGTCGTCGAGCTCCTCCTCGGTCAGTCCGGCGACGTACTCGTTGGAGCCGACCAGCCCGGACTCCTCGGTGCCCCAGAAGGCGAAGCGGACCTGGTTGTTCGGGTCCTCCTGCTGGGCCAGCTGGATGGCGGTCTCCAGCAGGAAGGCCGATCCGCTGCCGTTGTCGTTGATGCCCGGACCGTCTTCGACGCTGTCCAGGTGGCCGCCCACGACCACCACGTTGTCGTCACGGCCGCCGGAGGTCTCGGCGAGGATGCTGTAGGAGCTCTCCTGGCTGACCTCGGAGTCGACCTCGATCTTGAGGCGCAGGTGGCGCGTGAGAGAGACCAGCTCCTCGCCGAGTACGCCGGAGACACCGATCGCGGGGATGTCGGACTCGGTCTCGACGGTGCCGAGGAAGACCTCGTCCTCGTTGTTGTAGACCAGGGCGGCCGAGGCCCCGGCGTCGGCGGCGTTCTGTACCTTCTGCCCGAACGCGCAGGCGCCGCGTTTGATCAGGGCGATGTTCCCCTCGGGGAAGTCCGCGAACTGCTCGGCGGTGCAGCCGCTGTCCGCGGCGCCGGTGTCGACCGCGGTCACCTTGTTGCCGCGGACGCTGCCCGGACCGGAGTAGGACATGGTCTCGAAGTGTTCCCCGGGCTCGTAGTCGATCTTCTCCGGGGTGGTCTGGGACAGGACGGGGGGCGTGTTCTCACGCCAGGCCTCGTAGTCGTACTCGTGGCGGTAGGGCTCGTACCCGGCCCGTTCGAGCTGGTCCTCGATGTACAGCGCGGCCACGTCGTATCCGGCGGTGCCGCTGGCGCGGTTGCCCCCGTTGTACTCGGCGATGGTGTTGAGGTTGACCAGGTGCGCCTCGATGGCCTCGGCGGTCACCAGGTCGGGAAGCGCGATCTCATCGGCGTGGGCCGGTGAGCCCGCCAGGGTGCCGGCGGTCATCAACAGAGCTGCGAGTCCGGCGGTGACGGCGGTGGGCCGTCTGCGGGAGGGGGAGGCACCCGCTCTGTGGAGCGGGTTCCCAGGGTTGCTCGGATGCACGGTCTTCCTCCGGTTCACGGGGGTCCATCGCTCCATGGTGTTGGGGGATGGACACCTGGGGTGGGCGAGGTACCGGAGAAGCCTCGCAGGAGGCCGGTGCGGCGGCAAGAGATGGCACGGGACATTGCCACAATCAGCCACAGACCTTACGCGAAGGTGCGCGCTGTGGTTGGATGGTCGGCTCGAGGAGTCCGAATCGTCTCGCCGTGCGGGTTCTCGAGGCGGGGAGGCAGAGGGGCCGTCGGGGACGGCCCGTCAGCCCTCGTCGTCCTCCTGGTACTTGCGTGGTTTGTACTCGACCCCGACCCCGCCCATCACCGCGATACCGCGGACGTGCACGATCGGGGCGTCCGGTTCCACCACGCTGGGGGTGTTCCCGTCGATGCCGAAACCCCCCATGATCGGCAGTCCGTGCACCCGCACCTGGATGTCGTCGGGCACGGTGATCCCGATGCCGCCCATGGTCGTGCAGATCCAGATGGTGGTCTCGCGCTGGGTGAACCGGGCCTCGCGCAGGTCGAGATCGATGCCGCCCATCACCGCGGCCGCGACGAACACGGGCGGGACCACCCAGCTCCCGGAGCGGTCCGCGCCGCCCATGAGGGCCAGGGCCGCGCGGCTGGTCGGGGGCTGGTCGACGATCCGGCCGGCTCCGTACACCGGGCGGGGCGAGCGGAAGTCGGAGGGCGCCCGTGCGGGAACGGCGCCGCCACCCGGAGCGATCCCGTCGCCGGGCAGGTCCTCGGTGAGGGGGACCAGCTCGCCGACGGTCTTGGCGCGGTACACCGCGTCCAGGCGGTCGCTGTGCTCGTCGGGATCCAGGCGGCCCTCGGCAAGGGCCTCGCGGAGCAGGTGCGCGACGGCGTCACGGTCGGCGTCCGAGGCGCGCATCCGACCGTTTCCGTCATCGTGGGGGGTGACTTGGCTCATCTGGTCCACCATATGCCGATTCTCCACCGCACGGCAGGCCCCGGCATCCGGGAAAAGCCCTGAGGCGCCCCCTACTTTCTCCCTACTGTTCGGGCAGCAGCCCTCGGCGCAGCGCCTGGGACACCGCGGCGGTCCGGTCGCCGACCCCCAGCTTCTCGTAGACCCGCATCAGGTGGGTCTTCACCGTGGTGGGGCTGATGTGCAGGGCCCGGCCGATCGCGGCGTTGGTGCGCCCCTCCGAGGCCAGCCGCAGCACCTCCACCTCCCGCGGGGAGAGCGCGGGCCCTGCCGGTTCGGTGCGCTGGCGGACCCCGGTGAGCAGCTTGCCCGCCAGACGGCCGCTGAGCACCGTCTCGCCCCGGGCCGCCGACCGGACGGCGTCGGCCAGCTCCGCGCGCGGGGTGTCCTTGAGCAGGTAGCCGGTGGCGCCCGCCTCGACCGCGCGCAGGATGTCGGTGTCGGTGTCGTAGGTGGTCAGCACCAGGACGTGCACGCCCGGGTGCTCGGCACGGATCCGGGCGGTGGCCTCGGCCCCGTCGCCGCCGGGCATGCGCAGGTCCATCAGGACCACGTCGGGGGAGAGCTCGGCGACCCGGGCCACGGCCTCGGGACCCGAACCGGCGTCACCGACCACGTCGAGGTCGGCCTCGGCGCTGAGCATGCCGCGAATGCCTTCGCGGACCACGGGGTGGTCGTCCACCAGCAGGACACGGATCATGGTGCGGGTCTTCTCCTCGGGGCGGATCACTCGTCCGCGTCCTCGTGGTCGTCGTGGGGGATGGTCAGCCGCACGGTGGTGCCGCCGCCGGGCGTGCTCTCCAGGTCCAGGACCCCGCCGACCGCCTCGGCGCGGTGGCGCATGTTGGCCAGGCCGTTGCCGTCGGAGGGCCTGGCGGTGTCGAAACCCCGGCCGTCGTCGGCCACGGTCAGGGCGACACCGACGTCGGTGTAGGCCAGGGTGACGCGCGTGTGCCCGGCGTCGGCGTGCTTGCGGACGTTGGCCAGGGCCTCCTGGGCGGTGCGCAGCAGGCACACCCGCAGGTCGTTGGGGAGTTCCTCGGGGGAGCCGGTGACGTGCGCGGCCACCTCGATGCCCAGCTCCCGACCGAGGCGCTCGCTGATCCGGGTGAGCGCCCCGTCCAGGTCGTCCCCCTGCAGCGGCACCGCCTGCCGGGCGGCGACCATCGCCCGCGCCTCGGCCAGGTTCTCCGCGGCGGTCTCCCGCATCAGGGCCAGGTGGCGGCGGGCGGTGGCGGGGTCGGTGTCCAGCTCCGACTCCACCGCCTGGGTCAGGGTGATGATGCTGGTGAACCCCTGGGCGAGGGTGTCGTGCATCTCGCGGGCCAGACGTTCGCGCTCGGCCATCGCCCCGGCCTGTTCCGAGAGGAGGGCGGCCTCCTCCTGGCTGCGGCGCAGCCGCTCGATCAGGGAGTAGCGCTCCCAGCTCTGTTCCACGATCCGTTCGAACCAGGTGCCGAACCAGAGCGCGTACCCCAGGAGCAGGCCGTTGATCAGGAAGGTCAGTCCGACCCCCGACCACTCCTCCAGGCCGAACAGCCCTCTCAACAGCGAGGGGAAGAGCAGGAGCACCCCCATGAGGGGGACCGCGAACAGGCTCCCCACCGTCATGAAACACAGCGGGGCCACGCCGATGACCATCCAGGTCAGGGCAGGGTTGAGGATGACAGCGGGCAGCGTGAGCACGAGGACGAGACCGGACACGCCGAAGCGGCCGAGCCAGGCGGGGGGCGATCCGTCGTCCCTGGCGTAGGGGCGGAGCAGGCCGAAGTGGAGCGCGACGACCGACGACACGAGCGCCGCGGTCAGCCACCGCCACTCCGCGGGCCCGGTCAGCAGGGCCAGCACGACGACTCCGACCATGACGGCGGTGAAGTACACGTCCCACCAGATGCCCAGGTCGAAGGCGTGCCGTTCGGTGTCCTCCGGGCACTCCTCGGAATCCTCGCGGTCGGTGGCGGGCTCCGGGCCCGTCCCCGGACCCGGAGCCCCGTTCGTCGTCATGCTCATCCGTCCTTGCGGGTCTTCCAGCGGAACGTCAGCAGGGTCAGGACCAAGCCCACCACACACCAGGTGCCGAGGGCGAGGGCGACCAGGTGCAGATCCCAGGCGCCGGAGGGTTCGAGCTGCGCCATCTCCTCGGGGAAGAACCCGGCGCGCATGCCCTGGGCCATCCACAGCAGCGGGAACAGCCCGGCCGCGTTCAGTACCCAGTCCGGCAGGGCCACGGTGGGGACGAAGATCCCCGAGATGAACTGGAGGACGAGGAAGGGGAAGGTGACCACGGCCGACGCGGCAGCGGCGGTGCGGGCCAGCGAACTGATCGCGATGCCGAGCAGGGAGCAGGCGACGGTACCGAGCACGAACACCCACGCGACGGTGGCCCAGGCCGTCACACCGGTGGGCAGGGCCGCGTCGAAGAAGAGGCGGGCCACTCCGAGCAGGAGCACCACCTGTCCCAGGGCGAGGAACAGCACCAGGATCGTCTTGCCGATGAAGTACGAGCTCGGCGCCATCGGGGTGCCCCGCAGGCGCCGGAGCCCGCCGTACTCGCGTTCGGCGGCGATCGCGACGCCCAGGGTCTGGAAGCTCACCGACATCAGCCCCATGGCCATCAGGCCGGGCAGGAAGTAGTCGACGGCCGACATCTCCATGTCGAACATGCCGCCCATGACCGTCGCGAAGAGCACCAGGATGACCGCGGGCAGCATGAAGGTGAACAGGACCCCCTCCCACTCGCGGCTGAAGGTGCGGATCTCGACCCAGCCCCGGGACAGGCCCACCCGGAGCGCCCCCGGCGGGCGGCCGCGGGAGGCGTCGGTCCCGGTCCGGACGGCGCCGGACCGGGCGCCGGGACCGGCGTCCTTCGGGGAGGCGGTCTTCTGTGTCGTGGAAGGGGTGCTCATGCCGCGGCCTCCTGTGCTCCGCCGTCGCCGACCTCGGCGGTCCGGTCGGAATCGTTGATCATCCCGAGGTAGATCTCCTCGAGGGTGGGGCGGTGCACGCTCAGCTCGGGGATCTCCCCGACGAAGCGGCCGGTCAGTTCGGCGACCACCCGGGTGGGTTCGGCCGTCCGGACCTCGCGCCGCCGGCCGTCCTCCAGCCAGCCGACCGTCGCCTCGGCCGAGGCGCGTCCGTCGAGCGCGGCGGGGGTGTCGACCGCCCGGATCCGGCCGCGCGCGATCACACACACCCGGTCGGCCAGTTCCTCGGCCTCCTCCAGGTAGTGGGTGGTGAGCACGATCGTGGTGCCGCCGTCGGCCAGGTCCCGGATGAGGCCCCAGAACTCGCGCCGGGCCCTGGGGTCGAAACCGGTGGTGGGTTCGTCGAGGAAGAGGAGTTCGGGCTGTCCGACGATGCCCAGGGCCACGTCCAGCCGGCGCCGCTGCCCGCCGGAGAGCGACTCGGCCAGCTCCTTGGCCTTGGCGGTGAGCCCGACCCGTTCGATGACCTCGTCGGGGTCATGGGAGAGCGGGTAGTAGCCCGCGAAGTGCCGGACGACGTCACGCACCGGCATCTTGGGGACCATGGTCTCCTTCTGCCAGACGACGCCGACACGCGAGCGCCAGGCGCGTCCGGCCCTGCCGGGGTCCTCGCCCAGGACCCGGGCGGTACCGCCGTCACGGTGGCGGAAGCCCTCCAGGATCTCGACGGCGGTGCTCTTCCCGGCGCCGTTGGGGCCGAGGAAGGAGAAGATCTCACCCCGCTCGATACTCAAGTCGATCCCGGCGACGGCCTCGACGTCGCCGTACTTCTTCCTGAGGTCGCTGACCTCGATCACGGATTCGCTCATGACCCGAGCCTCCCGCGGGGATCGGGCCGGGGGTATCCGCCACGAAGGCCGACCCGTGTCCTCCACTCGGAGGACACGGGTTCGGGGTCGGTGACGGGCTGCTCCAGGGGTGAGGGGCGCGGAGCAGGGAGAAGCCCTAGAAGAGGCGCAGGGTGTCGGGCTCGATGCCGCGCAGTTCGTCGTAGTCGAGGACGACGCAGGTGATGCCGCGGTCCTCGGCGAGCACCTTCGCCTGGGGCTTGATCTCCTGGGCCGCGAACACGCCGGTCACCGGGGCCAGGGAGGGGTCCCGGTTGAGGAGTTCGAGGTACCGGGTGAGCTGCTCGACGCCGTCGATGTCCCCGCGGCGCTTGAGCTCCACCGCGACGGTGTTGCTCCGGCCGTCGCGGCACAGGATGTCCACGGGACCGATGGCGGTGGGGTACTCACGGCGGATGAGCGTGTAGCCCTCACCGAGCGTGGTGATGTGCTCGGCGAGCAGTTCCTGGAGGTGGGCTTCGACGCCGTCCTTCTGGAGGCCGGGGTCCTTGCCGAGCTCGTGGGAGGAGTCGTGGAGGATCTCCTCCATGGTCAGCACGAGCTTCTCACCGGACTTGCTGTGCGTGACCGTCCACACGTCGGGACCGTCCTCGACGGTCTCCTCGCGCAGTTTGCACGGCGGGTTCATCCAGTTCAGCGGTTTGAACGCCCGGTCGTCGGCGTGGATGGACACGCTCCCGTCGGCCTTGATCAGGATCAGGCGGGGAGCCATGGGCAGGTGGGCGGTGAGCCGGCCGGCATAGTCGACACTGCACCGCGCGATGACGAGACGCACGGGAGGTCACGTTACCGCCTCCGCCGTGCCCGCGAGGCCGCTTCGGCGGCGAACCCGGGCGGGGGCGGGGTGGGAGGGCGCGGGGTGTTCTCCCTAGGCTGTCGGGATGCTCGTGCGAAACCGTTGGATGATCCTGTCGGTCAGCATGGTCGCGCAGGTGGCCAGTGTCTCGGCGATGTTCGGGGTACCGGTCGTGCTGCCGCAGCTGCGCGAGGCCTTCGGGGTCACCACGGCGCAGGCGGGGATGCTCGCCGGGCTGCCCTCGTTCGGGTTGTTGCTGACGCTCCTGCTGTGGGGCGTGGTGATCGACCGGGTGGGGGAGCGGTCGACGATGGCGCTGAGCCTGCTCCTCACCGCGGGCGCGCTCGGGCTGCTCTGGGCCGTCTCGGAGCTGTGGAGCGCGGCGGCGGTCCTGCTGCTGATGGGGGCGGTCGGAGGGCCGGTGAACGCGGCCAGCGGGCGAC
This sequence comes from Nocardiopsis ganjiahuensis DSM 45031, assembly GCF_000341085.1. Taxonomy (GTDB): domain Bacteria; phylum Actinomycetota; class Actinomycetes; order Streptosporangiales; family Streptosporangiaceae; genus Nocardiopsis; species Nocardiopsis ganjiahuensis. The sequence goes on from NZ_ANBA01000030.1 coordinate 90,225, forward strand.
TGGTCCTGACCTGGTTCGCGCAGGGGGAACGCGGGCTGGCCATGGGCATCCGCCAGTCCGCGCTGCCGCTGGGCGTGGGTGTCGCCGCCCTGGTGCTGCCCCGGGCGGCCGACGCGTGGGGGTTCGTCGCGGCGATGACGCTCCCGGCCGGGCTGGCACTGGTCGCGGTGCCGCTCGTGCTGGCCATGGCCACCGTCCCGCCCGCGGCGGCCGCTCCCGACCCCGGGGAGGAGCCCGGCGCGGTCGGCGAACCGGGCACCGGGAGCCCCGAACCGGCCGCGAGCGCCCCGGAGACCGTCCCGCAGGAGTCCCCCTACCGCCGCTGGGCCATCTGGCGGGTGCACGGGGTGAGCATGCTCCTCGGGGTCCCCCAGGTCACCCTGATGGTCTACGCGGTCATCTACCTGGTCCAGGAACAGGGGTGGAGCGCGCCCGCCGCAGGCGCGGTGGTCGCGGCGGCGCAGATCCCCGGGGCGGCGGGGCGGCTGCTGCTCGGCGCCTGGTCGGACCGGACCGGGAACCGCATGGGGCCGGTCCGTTGGCTGGCCGCGGCCTCCGGGGTCTGCCTGGTCATGCTCACCCTGCTGCCGAACGCCTGGGGGTGGACGGCGGTCCCGCTGGTCCTGGTCTGCCTGGTTCTGACGATGTGGCACAACGGGCTGACCTTCCTCTCGGTGGCGGAGATCGCGGGAACGGCGTGGGCGGGACGGGCCCTGGCGGTGCAGAACTGGCTCCAGGCGATCAGCACCACGGTCACCCCCGTGCTGATGGCGGCCGTGATCACGCTCGCGGGACTGCCCGCCGTGTTCGCGGTGGGCGCGGTGTTCTCGGTACTGGCCGTCGCCGTGGTGCCGGTCCGCCCGGGTTTGGGCCCCACGCCCACTACTGGCTAGTAGTAAAGATCTGGTCCCGGTGCGCGAGCCAGACGCGAGAGGCGTCTAAGGTGGGGCCCATGGTGCAGGAATTTGACAAGGTCGGCGTCGTAGGACTGGGCACGATGGGTGCGGGCATCGCTGAGGTGTTCGCCCGGGCCGGGTTCAACGTCGTCGGGGTCGAGATCGACCAGGCCGCCCTCGACCGCGGCCGTGGTCACGTGGACAAGTCCCTCTCGCGTGCGGTCAGCAAGGGCAAACTCACCGAGGAGGAGCGTTCGGGAATCGACGCCCGCCTCACGTTCAGCACGTCCCGGGAGGATCTCGCGGACGCGGACTTCGTCGTCGAGGCCGTCCCTGAGCGCATGGACATCAAGCGCGACGTGTTCGGTGACCTCGACCGGATCTGCGCGCCCGGCACGATCCTGGCGACCAACACCTCCTCGCTGTCGGTCACCGAGATCGCCGCGCTGACCGACCGGCCCGAGAAGGTCGTCGGTCTGCACTTCTTCAACCCGGCCCCGGTCATGAAACTGGCCGAGGTCATCACGACCGTCGCCACCAGCGCCGAGACCGTCGACATCGTCACCGAGGTCGCCAAGCGCATCGGCAAGACCCCGATCACCGTCGGCGACCGCGGCGGCTTCGTCGCCAACGCCCTGCTGGTGCCCTACATCAACGACGCGGTCCGCCTCTACGAGCGGGGGATCGCCACCCGCGAGGAGATCGACGAGTCGGTCAAGAAGGCCGCCGGCCTTCCCATGGGCCCGCTCACCCTCGCCGACCTCGTCGGCCTGGACGTGTGCCTGGCCGTCATGGACGTCCTCTGGGCCGAGTTCCACGACCCGCGCTACTCCGCGTCCCCGCTGCTGCGCCGCATGGTCGCCGCGGGCCGTCTCGGCCGCAAGACCGGCCAGGGCTTCTACGGGGGCAAGGACGAGGCCCCCGAGCCGCGGCGGACCGGCCGCTTCGCCGAGATGGTGCGCGAGGAGGAGACCCTCGACCTGGGCGAGATGCTCGTCGCGCCGCAGATCGACGACGCCATGCGCATGATCGGCGACGGCTACGCCTCCGCGCGGGACGTCGACACCGCCATGCGGTTCGGCTGCGGCTACCCGAAGGGCCCGACCGAGCTCCTGGAGGAGCGCGGTGCGGAGTCCGTCATCACCACCCTGGTGGCGATGTCGGAGTACAGCCTCACCACCATCGCGGTGCCCGCCCCGCTGCTCATGGACCTGCTGCCCGACGCCGACGAGGGCGCCTCGCACGGCGGCGGCTGCGCCTGCCACGGCTGACCGCTGCCTGCTCCGGGCCTCCGCTTCGACACGCCCGTCGCCCGCCACCACCCTCGACGGACGCGTCGGCGGAGTTCTCGCTCCGTTGTTCCCCGTCGGCGGCTTGACCCGTCCCGCAGCACCCTGGCGGAGCCCGAACCATTCGGTCGTGGCCGCCGTGACACCTTCGAGGTGTGACGGCGGCCACTGTCTGTTTTCTCCTACCCTTGAAGGGTGAGCCCGCGCCGTAACAGCCCCCGCCGCAAAGCGGCCCGGGGCAACAACGCCCCTGGTGGTCCCCCGGACGAAGACGCCCTCATGCTGCGTATCACCGGAGGGCAGCGCAGAGAGACGGGGTCGGACGGAGAGTGGGTGACGCGCCGGATCAGCGGCGCGGCCGCGACCAAGGTCTACCGGTGCCCGGGCTGTGCCCAGGAGATCCCCACCGGCATGCCCCACGTCGTCGCCTGGCGCCCCTACGGCGACGGCGGCGACCGGCGGCACTGGCACTCCTCCTGCTGGGACCGGCGCTCCCACCGCTCTCCCAGGGCCCCCAGATACTGACCCGGACCAGACAAGAGGAGCCATGGAGATCCGAGCCACCACGGTGCTGCCCGCCGTACGTCGCCCTGTCACCCTGCACACCGCCGACGGCCTGGAGCTGATCGGTGAACTCGCCCTCCCGGAGGGCCGCAGGCCCGCCGCGACGATCATCTGCCTGCACCCGCTGCCCACCGCCGAGGGCATGATGGACAGCCACGTCATGCGCAAGGCGTCCTTCCGGCTCCCCGCGCTGGCCGACATCGCCGTGCTGCGCTTCAACACGCGCGGTACCAGCTCCCGCCACGGCACCAGCCAGGGCGAGTTCGGCGAGGGGGAGACCGAGCGGCACGACGTGATGGCCGCCATCGAGTTCACCGAGTTCGAGGACCTCCCCGAACCCTGGCTGCTGGGCTGGTCCTTCGGCACCGAGCTCGCCCTCAAGTGGGGCTGTGACCCGCAGGTCAAGGGCGCGCTCCTGCTGTCCCCGCCGCTGCACCGCGCCGACGAGGCGGACATGAAGGTGTGGGCGGACTCGGGCAAGCCGGTCGTGGCGCTGGTCCCCGAGCACGACGACTACCTCCGGCCCGACGAGGCCCGCGAACGCTTCGCGCCGCTCACCCAGGCCGAGATCATCGGCGTCGACGGGGCCAAGCACCTGTGGGTCGGCGAACCCTACGTGCGCCGCGTCCTCGACGAGGTCGTCAAGCGGGTCAACCCCGAGGCCCATCCGCTGCCCACCGAGTGGGACGGGCCCTGGGAGAAGGACACCCCTTAGCGGTCCACTTCGCCCCCGACCGCGATGATCTCGCCACCAGAGACGAGGCCGGCGCCGAAACCGCCTCCGGCGGCAAGATCATCAGGGAAGCGGGATGACGAAGGGCCCGGCGCCGAGGACTCACATCCCCGGGGCCGGGCCCTTCGCCGTGTCAGTACGACTCAGCCGTCTTCAGCGGCGGCCGGTCGTTACTCCTGCCACCAGTCCTCGTCGTCGGAGCCCTTGCCGGAGTGGGCCGGCTGCTTGGGCTCCTCCGCCGCGGGAGCGGCCGGGGCGGCCTCCTGCTGGATCGCGGCGGGAGCGGGGGCGGCGGGAGCCGCCGGGGCGGCCGGAGCGCCGCCGCCACCGAGCAGCTGGCGCAGCTGCTGGAGGTGCGACTGGATGCTGTCCCGCTGGCGGTTGAGCTCGTCGACCTCCTTCTTGGCGGCGGTCATGACCCGGTTGGCCTCGGACTTGGCGTCGCTGAGCTGGTGCTCGGCCTTGGACTTGGCCTCGGCCTCGATCTGCCCGGCGTTCTTCTTGGCGTTGCTGACCAGCTGCTTGGCGTGGTTCTCGGCGTCGCGGCGGGTCTGCTCGGCCTGCTGGCTGGCGTTGGTGGCGCGCTGCTCGGCGCTGGCGGCGCGCTCCTCGGCCTCGTTGACCATCTTCTGCGTGGCGGCCTGGGCGGCGGCCAGACGCTCGGCGTCCTGACGCTCGGCCTCGGCACGGCGGTCGGCCAGCTGGAGCTCGAACTGGTCCTCGGTCTCGGTGCGGCGCGCCTCGGACTCGGCGTAGGCCCGCTCGGCGTTCTTGCGGAGCTCCTCGGCCTGGCTCTTGGCCGCCTGGATGGTCTCGTCGCGCTCACGCTTGGCGGCGGCGCGGGCCTGGGCGCACTCACGCTCGGTGGTGGTGCGCAGCTTCGCGATCTCACCCTCGAAGGTGGCGCGCTTCTCGGCGATCTCGTGGTCGACGGCCGAGCGCTTCTTCTGCACCTCGCGCTCGGTGGTGGAGGCCAGCTCGTCGGCCTCGCGGCGGGCGGTGGTGCTGATCTCCTCGGCCTCGGACTCGGCGGCCTGGCGCAGCTCGTCGGCCTCGCGCTGGGCCAGCGTCCGGACCTCGGTGGCCTCCGATTCCGCGGCGGCGCGCATCTCGGCGGCCTCGATCTGGGCGGTCGAGCGGATGTCGTTGGCGTCGATCTGGGCGCTCTGCACCAGCTCGTTGGCCTGCTCCTCGGCGAGGCGCAGGAGCTCTTCGATACGCGAGCCCAGGCCGGAGTAGGAGGGGCGCTCGCGCTCCTGGAGCTGGCGGTTCTTGGCGGCCAGTTCCGACTTGGCCTTTTCGAGCTGCTTGCTCGACTGCTTGACCTCGTTGCGCAGGCCGTCCAGGTAGTCCTGCACCTGGGTGCGGTCAAAGCCACGCAGCACCACGTCGAACTCGGGCGGAGTGTTGTCTTCGTCGAAGATGTTGTTGAGCTGGGTGTCAATGTTGTTTGACGACATGTGGCGGAATCCTGAACGGGTGCGAGACGGCTACTTGCAAACTGCCGGGGAGGGCAGGAGGGCGGCTGCTGTGCCCCCGGTGGACGGTTGTTGCCCGGGTGCGCGAACGAGGTGCGGGCGGACCGGTGCGACGGGTTCTCGAACGGCCCCGACCGCCTCCGACGGTCGTCCCGGTGCGGTGGACGCGGCGGATACGGCCGACCCGGCTCACTTACCGGACCGCAAGACATGGACCAACGCCGGAAGAAAAGTACATCCGGCAGCTAGCCGACTTTATCAAGCGCGGAACCCCTGGGAAGGGGGTTTCGTGTAACTTCCGGCGGGGTCTATGGTCAGCCGCCCCGCAGGAACTCAAGCTGTGATGTGTCCGGAACGTCCCCGTGACGTGATCCGGGCGAATCGCGCCCTCAGGGTGTGCTGATCTGCGGCTGGTGGTTGCTTTGTACCAACTCGGTGAGGACCCCGCCACAGTCCTTCGGGTGCAGGAAGACGATCTGCGAACCCGCGGTCCCGGTCCGGGGTTCGGCGTCCAGCACCCGCACCCCGCGTCCGCCGATCCCGGCCGCGCTCGCGGCCACGTCCCCGGTGCCGAAGGCGATGTGGTGCACGCCCTCCCCGTTGCGGGCCAGGAACTTCGCGACGGGTGAGTCCTCCCGGGTCGGCTCCAGCAGTTGCAGACAGGTGGCGCCGCCATCGTCCGTGCCGTTGATCCGGAGCATCGCCTCACGGACGCCCTGCTCCTCGTTGACCTCCTCGTGCTCGACCTCGAAGCCGTACGTCGTCCGGTAGAACTCGATGGACGCGTCGAGGTCGCGGCAGGCGATCCCCACGTGGTCCAACCGGGTCAGGCCGGAGAACGGGCCGGTGGGGCTGGGTGCGTCACTCACTGGGCGAACCTCCCGAACTTCAGTGTGATGTGTGTGGGTATCGTTGCAGACCAGGTGCGTCACCCATCACTTGGAGGCCAGTTAAGATGTCCGGTTCCGTCATCGTCGGTGGGGCACGGACCCCCACCGGCCGACTCCTCGGCTCCCTCGCCGGGTTCTCCGCCGCAGACCTGGGCGGCTTCGCGATCAAGGCCGCGCTGGAGCGCGCCGGGATCAGCGGCGACCAGGTCGGATATGTGGTCATGGGACAGGTGCTGCAGGCCGGCGCCGGACAGATCCCCTCCCGCCAGGCCGCGGTCAAGGCGGGCATCCCCATGGATGTCCCGTCCGTGACCATCAACAAGGTCTGCCTGTCGGGCCTGGACGCCATCGCCCTGGCCGACCAGCTCATCCGCGCGGGTGAGTTCGACATCGTGGTCGCGGGCGGCATGGAGTCCATGACCAACGCCCCGCACCTGCTGCCCAAGTCCCGCAAGGGCTACAAGTACGGCTCCATCGAGGTCCTGGACGCCACGGCGCACGACGGCCTCACCGACGCCTTCGAGGGCGACTCGATGGGCGCCTCCACCGAGCGCCACAACAGCAAGCTCGGCATCGGGCGCCCCGAACAGGACGCCTTCGCCGCACGCTCCCACCAGCGCGCCGCCGCCGCGGCCGCCGAGGGGCGCTTCGACGAGGAGATCGTCCCGGTCGAGATCCCGCAGCGCAAGGGCGACCCGGTGGTCTTCTCCGCGGACGAGGGCGTCCGCCCCGACACCACCGCCGAGAGCCTGGGCAGGCTGCGCCCGGCCTTCGACCGCGAGGGCACCATCACCGCCGGCTCCTCCTCGCAGATCTCCGACGGCGCCGCCGCGGTGGTCGTGATGAGCCGCGCCAAGGCCGAGGAGCTCGGCGCTCCGGTCCTCGCCGAGATCGGCGCGCACGGGAACGTCGCGGGCCCGGACAACTCGCTGCACTCCCAGCCCTCCAACGCGATCAAGCACGCGCTGGCCAAGGCGGGCAAGTCGGTCGAGGACCTGGACCTCGTCGAGATCAACGAGGCCTTCGCCGCGGTCGGCCTCCAGTCCATCCAGGACCTCGGGGTCTCCGACGACATCGTCAACGTCAACGGCGGCGCCATCGCGATCGGCCACCCCATCGGCGCCTCCGGCGCGCGCATCGCCCTGCACCTGGTCCACGAGCTGCGCCGCCGCGGCGGCGGGCTCGGCGCGGCAGCCCTGTGCGGTGGCGGCGGCCAGGGCGACGCCCTGCTGTTCACCGTTCCCGCCGAGTAGGACGGTAAGGACACCACCCCCGGTCCGTGCGCGGGCCGGGCCGAGGTGAGAACGTACTGGGCGGGGGCCACAAGCTCCCGCCCTTTCTCTCTGCTCGTCAAAGTCGAGGAGTCGCATGAACGCCCCCCAGCTGGTCGAACGGGTTCGCGGGGGTGACCGCCGGGCGCTGGCCCGGGCGATCACCCTGGTCGAGAACGGTGCCGCCGAACTGCGCGAGATCATGGCGGGGCTGGCGCCCCACACCGGCCGGGCCCGCGTGGTCGGGTTCACCGGTTCTCCCGGGGTCGGCAAGTCCACCACCACGAACGCGGTGGTGCGCGCGGTGCGCTCCCGGGGCCTGTCGGTCGCGGTCCTGGCGGTGGACCCCTCGTCGCCCTTCACCGGCGGCGCCCTGCTCGGCGACCGGGTGCGGATGCAGGAGCACGCCACCGACCCGGGCGTGTACATCAGGTCCATGGCCAACCGCGGGCACCTGGGCGGTCTGTCGTGGGCGACCCCGCACGCGCTGCGGGTGCTGGACGCGGCCGGGTTCGACGTGATCCTCGTGGAGACCGTCGGCGTGGGCCAGGCCGAGGTGGAGATCGCCGGTCAGGCGGACACCACCGTCGTGCTGTGCGCGCCCGGGATGGGCGACTCGGTGCAGGCGGCCAAGGCCGGGGTGCTGGAGGTCGCCGACGTGTTCGCGGTGAACAAGGCCGACCGTGACGGCGCCAAGGTGACCCTGCGCGAGCTGCGCCAGATGGTCGCGATGAAGGACCGCACCGACGAGGAGTGGAAGCCGCCGATCGTCATGACGGTCGCCGCCGAGGACGAGGGCGTCGGCGAACTCTGGGGCCGGATCGAGGAGCACTTCGCCCACCTGGAGAAGTCCGGTGAGCTCGCCTCGCGGCGCCGCGAACGCGCCCGTGACGAGGTGCAGGCGATCGTGCTGGACCTGCTGCGCGCCCGGATGGGCGGCGTGGGTGCGGGCAGCGGCCTGGAGGGGCTGGCCCGCGAGGTCGCGGCCGGGGAACGCGACCCCTACGCCGCCGCCGACCTCCTGCTCAAGGAACTGGGCACCGAACCGGACGCCTAGGCACGTCCTGGGGTCCCTGCTCCGAGACACGAAGCGGCCGGGGCGGACCGTCGCACGTCGGTCCGCCCCGGCCCCGGCGGCGGTGCTCCCCGGATCAGAGCACCGACACCGCGGTCCCCGATTCCGGCCGAGGCCGGAGACGGGGGTCTGTGGGTCCTATCTTCCGAGCGCCGCGTCGATGGCCGCCATCAGGCTGCCGTCGGCGTCGTCGCCGTCGATGGACCAGATCATCACGCCGCCGAGGCCGTTCTCCGTCACCCAGTCGGTCTTCTGGGTCATGGCGGTCTCGTCGTCGAAGGTCCAGAAGGTCTCGCCGTCGTAGAGCCAGGCCGTCCCGAGGTCGTCGTCGCGGTAGAGGTCGAATCCGCTCCGCTCCTTCAGGATCCGGTACTCCTCGGTCCCGTCGGCGTAGGTGCCGGGGGCCGGGCCCGCGGCGGGCTGGAAGAGCCCGTCGCCCTCCGGTCCGGCTTCCACGCCGGTCCAGCCCTGGCTGTAGAAGGGCACGCCCAGAACGATCTTCTCGGGGTCGACGCCGCGGTCGAGGTAGGCCTGCACGGTGGTCCGGGTGGAGATCACGTCGCCCGGATCGCGCGGGTCCGGCGCCAGGTTGGAATGGTGGTTGGTGACCGCCTCCCAGGTGCCGTGGTAGTCGTAGCCCTGGACGGTGACGAAGTCGAGGTCGGGCATGATCTCGTCCAGCTCGTAGCCGGTGTCGATCCGCCAGGGGCCGGCGGGCATGAACGAGCTGAGCTCGAAGTGGCGGCCGGTCTCGTCACCGAGCTCGTCGAGCTGGTCGCGGAACTCCTGGACCAGGGCGGTGAAGTTCTCCCGGTCCTCGGGGCGGACGACGTTGTGCGGGTTGCCGTCGGAGGCGGGCCACTCCCAGTCGAGGTCGATGCCGTCGAAGACGCCGTAGCCGACGCCCTCGCCGCCCGCGCCGCCGATGACCGGCAGGTTCCCCTTCAGGTACAGGTCGATGCAGGAGCTCACCATGCGCTCGCGGGACTCGGGGGTGAGCGCGGCGTCGGAGAAGTACCGCGACCAGTTCCAGCCGCCCAGCGAGACGCTGACGGCCAGGTTCGGGTACCGCTCCTTCAGCTTGCGCAACTGGTTGAAGTTGCCGCGCAGGGGCTGCTGGGGTCCGTCGGCGGCGCCGTCGACGCTCTCCGCAGCGGGGACGACCCGGCCGTAGTCGGCCTGCGCGTCGCCCTGCTCGGGCTCGTCGGTCATGAAGCACTCGCCGTCGGCGCCGACGTTGCCGAACGCGTAGTTGATGTGCGTGAGCTTCTCGGCACTGCCGGACTCGATGAGGTCGCGGACCTGGTAGTCGCGCTCCTCGACGCCCCACTGGGTGAAGTACGCGACGCTGAGGTCACCGTGCTGGGGGCCCTCGTCGGGTTCACCGGAGCAGGGGGAGCCGTTGACGGTGCAATCGACCAGGTGGCTGTTGCCGCCGGTGTGGACTCCGTTGAACCCGAACTCGTAGGTGCCGCCGGCGGGGACCACGGCGCCCCAGTGGGGCGGGGTCACGGTGTAGCCGTCCGCGGCGGAGCCCGCGAGGGTGGCGTTCCACAGCTGGTGGACGCTGCTGCCCTCGGGGAGGTCGAACTCCAGGGTCCAGTCGGTCAGGTCCGCCCCGGTGGGGTTGTGGACGGTGATCTCGCCGGAGTAGCCGGTGTTCCAGCGGGCCGACTCGACGTAGGTGACCCTGAGGTCGGAGGCGTCGGCCTCCTCTGCGGCCACCGGTGGCACGAACAGTGCCATCGGTGCCACCACTACGGCGGCGGCCATCACCGCGAGGCGGTTTCTGAGTCGTCGTGAGCTCACGTCGCGAGTCTCCTGGGGGGACGGAGTCAGGGGCCGTGGGGGCTTCGTGCTGCCCTGACGTGGGGGGATTAATTTTTAGGAAACTTAACTAATAATTACGGGTGACGTCAACGCCTGCCGTGAAATTTCTGCGGCCCCTCGGCGGATTTCCGGGCCGCGCCCGGTCCTTCCAGCGGATCTGCCGAGTTGACGGGCCGGACCGGTGAGGGGCGACGGGAACTGTCCCCTTGTGGCCACACGGAGGTCTTGACGAGTTGCGGTCCGCAAGAGTAAGGGGTCCCGGCCGTACAGGCCGGGACCCCTGTTTCTCCTGTGGTTGCCGGCGAGCGAGGGGAAGGGCTAGCCGCCGAGGGCGGTGTCCACGGCGGTCATCAGACTGCCGTTCGCGTCGTCGCCGTCGATGGACCAGATCATGACCCCGCCGAGGCCGGCGTCCACCGCCCAGCCGGTCTTCTGGGCCAGGGCGATCTCGTCGTCGTAGGTCCAGAACGTGGTGCCGTCGTACAGCCACGCCGTCCCGGAGGCGTCGTCGCGGTGCAGCTCGAAACCGGGCAGGTCCTTGACGACCTTCCAGTCCTCGATGCCCGCCTCGTAGCTACCGGGAGCGGGGCCGGTGGCGTTCTGGAAGAGGCCGTCGCCGTCGGGACCGGCGGGCACCCCGGTCCAGCCGCGGCTGTAGAAGGGCAGTCCGAGCACCATGTCGGCCGGGTCGACGCCGCGGTCCAGGTAGGCCTGCACGGTGGTCTCGGTGGAGAAGACGTCGGGCCCCGGGTCCTGGGGGTGCTCCACCAGGTTGGACTGGTGGTTGGTGGTGTCCTCCCAGGCGCCGTGGTAGTCGTAGCCCTGGACGGTGACGAAGTCGAAGTTGGGCATGAGCCGGTCCATCTCGAAGCCCAGCTCGATCTTCTCCGGGTCGGCGGGCAGGAACGCGGTCAGTTCGAACTCGCGCCCGGTGTCGGTCTCCAGGGCGTCGAGCTGGTCGCGGAACTCCTGGACCAGGGCGGTGAAGTTCTCCTTGTCCTCGGGACGGACCGTGTTGTGCTCGTGCCCCTCGGAGCCGGGCCACTCCCAGTCGAGGTCGATGCCGTCGAAGACGCCGTTGGCCGAGCCGGGGCCGCCCGCGCCGTCGAAGGCCGGCAGGTTCCCCTTCAGGTACAGGTCGATGCAGGAGGAGACCACGCGCTCGCGGGACTCGGGAGTGAGCGCGGCGTCGGAGAAGTGCTCGGACCAGGTCCAGCCGCCGAGCGAGATGTTGACCTTCAGGTCCGGGTGCTGCTCCTTGAGCTTGCGCAGCTGGTTGAAGTTGCCGCGCAGGTCCTGGGACCAGGTGTCCCCGACCCCGTCCACGCTCTGGTCGGCGCTGAAGGAGCGGCCGTAGTCGGCCCAGGCGTCGCCCTGGCCCAGCTGGTTGGCCATGAAGCACTCACCGCCGGCGTTGACGTTGCCGAAGGCGTAGTTGACGTGGGTGAGCTTCTCGGCGGTGCCGGAGGTCTCCATGTCGTTCACGAGGTAGCCGCGGTCGTAGATGCCCCACTGGGTGAAGTAGGCGACGCGCCGGTCCCCGGGCGGGTCGGTGGGTCCGCCGTCGTCCTTCTCCGTGGTCGCGGTGACCGCTTCGCTCTCCGGGCCGCGGTTGTTGGAGGTGTCGTAGGCGCGGACGGTGAAGGTGTACCCGGTCTCGGGGACCAGGCCGCTCACGGTGGCGTCCAGGGTGTCGGCGCCGACCGCGCGGACCACCTCACCGGCGGAGAGGACCTCGTACCCGGCCACGGCGACGTTGTCCTCGGCGGCCTCCCAGGACAGCGACACCGTGTTCGCGGTGACGCCGGTGACGGCTGGTCCGCCGGGGGCGGTGGGCGCTTCCTCGTCCTTCTCGCCGGGCTCGCCCGAGCAGGGGTTTCCGTTGACGAGGCAGTTCTCCGGGGCGGTGTCGCCGCCGGAGTGGGTCCCGTTCCAACCGACGGTGTAGCTGCCGCCGGCGGGCACCGGGGCTCCCCACGAGGGGGCGGTGACGGTGTGCGTGCCGCCGGACTCGGAGTGCCGGGCGTTCCACAGACTGGTGATGGCGCTGCCCTGGGGGAGGGTGAACTCGACGGTCCAGTCGGTGAGCGCGGTGCCGGCGGCGTTGTCGATGGTGAGCTGGCCGCCGTAGCCGCTCTCCCAGCGGCTGGTCTCCACGTAGGTGACGGTGACGTCGGAGGCCTCGGCGGAGGCGGTGGCGGGGGTCAGGGCGAGGGGGACGGCGATCATCACGGCGAACAGCGCCGCGAGCCGGGTTCGAAGGCGTGGGGTTCTCACGTTGCGAGGTCTCCTGGTGCGTGAACGGCAGTGGGGGAGTGGTGCCGACCGTCGGCGCGAGGGCGTCGGACGGAGGGGGTCGATTGCACAGGAACGTGGGCGCGGGTGGGGGTGGAGAACGGGCTCGGCGGTCATTACGGAGCATCTCGGTACCTCTGACGTGCGGTATTAAATTATTAGGAAAGTTAACTAATAGTTTCTGGGCTCGTCAATGAGTTCTTCGTGGCTTTTTTCACGTGCGGTTCCCCCGGGGCCCGTGTGGGGCGTGCGGCCAGCGGCGTTTCCGAGGTGGCGGTGCGGACCAGTGCCTTTCGGCCGGGGCTGGCCCCTTGTGGCCACCGGAACCTCCTTGACGGAGGCGGGCCGGTGTGATCCGTGCCGGAAGCCCCGTTCGGCGCCGGTGGAACACGGCCTAGAGTGACGGCGTGGGAAACCCTTTGAACCTTCCGTTCGACCCGATCGAGCGCGCTCACGACAACTGGAGTCAGAGATGGGGTGCCTCGCCCGCCATGGCGGCGGTCACCTCCGTCATGCGCGCGCAGCAGATCCTCATCGGCGAGCTGGACGGCGCCCTCAAGCCGTTCGGTCTGACCTTCGCCCGTTACGAAGCGCTGGTCCTGCTCACCTTCAGCTCCTCCGGCTCGCTGCCGCTGGGCAAGATCGGCGAGCGCCTGATGGTGCACCCCACCAGCGTCACCAACACCATCGACCGGCTGGAGGGGCAGGGGCTGGTGCTCCGCCTCCCCAACCCGAGCGACGGCCGCGGTGTGCTGGCGGAGATCACCGAAGCCGGGCGCGAGGTCACCGAGGAGGCCACCCAGGCGCTCCTGGGCATGGACTTCGGCCTCGGGTGCTACTCCGACGAAGAGCTCTGGCGCATGCACGAGATGTTCACCCGGCTCAGGGTGGATTTCGGCGACTTCCCCGCCCCTGTCGCCGGAGCGGCCGAACAGCGCTGACCGGCCCCGTTCCGGGGGCATGGACGCCATGGGCGCCCCGCCTGTACATCATTAGTTGGACGTCCTACTATCTTGGTATGGCGAACACCACAGGAGACCTCACCAACGGCGGCGGGGCCCACGAGATCGAGGCCGGACGCGACCGCTGGCAGCGCCGCTACGACTCGGCCCGCAAGCGCGACGCCGACTTCACCTCGCTGTCCGGGCGCCCCCTCGAACCCGCCTACGGACCCCGCCCCGGCGCCGAGGTACCCGGCTTCGAGCGGATCGGCTGGCCCGGCGAGTACCCCTACACCCGCGGCCTCTACCCCACCGGGTACCGGGGCCGGGCCTGGACCATCCGCCAGTTCGCCGGCTTCGGCAACGCCAGGCAGACCAACGAGCGCTACAAGATGATCCTCGCCCAGGGCGGCGGCGGACTCTCGGTGGCCTTCGACATGCCCACCCTCATGGGCCACGACTCCGACTCGGCGCACGCCCTGGGCGAGGTCGGCCACTGCGGAGTCGCCATCGACTCGGTCGCCGACATGGACCTGCTCTTCGACGGCATCCCGCTCGGCGAGACCACCACGTCCATGACCATCAGCGGACCGGCCATCCCGGCCTTCTGCATGTACCTGGTCGCCGCCGAACGCCAGGGCGTCGACATCGGCGGCCTCAACGGCACGCTCCAGACCGACATCTTCAAGGAGTACATCGCCCAGAAGGAGTGGCTGTACCCGCCGGAGCCCCACCTGCGCCTCATCGGCGACCTGATGGAGTACTGCGCCGAGCACATCCCCGCCTTCAAACCGCTCTCCGTCTCCGGGTACCACATCCGGGAGGCCGGGGCCACGGCCGCGCAGGAGCTGGCGTACACCCTGGCCGACGGGTTCGGCTACGTGGAGCTCGGCCTCTCCCGGGGCCTGGACATCGACCGCTTCGCCCCGGGGCTGTCCTTCTTCTTCGACGCCCATATCGACTTCTTCGAGGAGATCGCCAAGTTCCGCGCCGCCCGCCGCATCTGGGCCCGCTGGATCCGCGACACCTACGGGGCGAAGACCGAGAAGGCCCAGTGGCTGCGGTTCCACACCCAGACCGCAGGGGTCTCCCTCACCGCCCAGCAGCCCTACAACAACGTGGTGCGCACCGCCGTCGAGGCGCTCTCCGCGGTGCTCGGCGGCACCAACTCGCTGCACACCAACGCCCTCGACGAGACCCTGGCCCTGCCCACCGAGCAGTCCGCCGAGATCGCCCTGCGCACCCAGCAGGTCCTCATGGAGGAGACCGGGGTCGTCAACGTCGCCGACCCGCTCGGCGGATCCTGGTACGTGGAGGCCCTCACCGACGAGATCGAGGCCGAGGCCGAGCGGATCTTCGAGCACATCCTCCGGATGGGCGGCGGAGAGGACGCCGAGCACGCCATCGGCCCGATGACCTCCGGCATCCTCGCCGGGATCGAGAACGGCTACTTCAGCTCCGAGATCGCCGAATCCGCCTTCCAGTACCAGCAGGCCCTGGAGAAGGGCGACAAGCGCATCGTCGGGGTCAACTGCCACACCGGAACCGTCTCCGGCGAGCTGGACATCCTCAAGATCAGCCACGAGGTCGAGCACGAGCAGAAGCGCGTCCTCGCGGAGCGGCGCTCCGCGCGCGACAAGGACAGCGTCGACCGCGCGCTGGCCCGCCTGCTGGAGGGCGTCCGCGCCGACGACGGCAACCTGATCCCGCTCATCATGGACGCCGCCCGGGCCGAGGCCACCCTCGGCGAGATCTGCGCCACGATGGGCGAGGAGTTCGGTACCTACACGGAGGACCCGCGTTTCTAGCCTTGCGCCTCCGCTTCGCTTCGGCGCGTGTTCGGGCGCCCAGAAAGCCAGGGATCGGTGTTCAAGAGACACAGAATCCTCGTCCACGCCCGCCCGTCGCCCGCCACCACCCTCAACGGACGCCTGCGGCGCAGTCCTGACTCTGGCTCGTTCCTCGCCAGCGGCTCGACTCGTTTTGCAGCACCCTGGCGGCGCCCTCACGGAAACTCCCTGGGGTGGGGGTTCGCTGAAGGCTTCCCGGGGCGGTCTCCGCGCCGCTCCGGGATACGGCAGGATAGGGATCATGCAGCCTTCGGACTTTTCACCGAACAGTGCGGTTGACCTCGGGGCGCGCAAGGCGGCCTTGGAACGTGAGGCCAAGCAGCGTGCCGAGGAGTCGGCCGGTCGAACCAACCCCTACTCCGTCAACGCCGACGAGTCCAACTTCCAGCAGGTGCTGGAGCGGTCGATGGCCGCTCCGGTCGTGCTGGCGGTGCTGGCGAGCTGGTCCGAGCAGTCCAAGCAGGTCGAGGCGGTTCTCGACAAGCTCTCCAAGGGCTCCGGCGGAAACTGGCTCCTGGCCAAGGTGGACAGCGACGCCAGCCCCCAGCTGGTGCAGGCGCTCCGTGTCTCCGGGACCCCCACGATCATCATCGCGGTCCAGGGCCAGGTCATGCCCCTGATGCAGGGACCGGCCACCGAGGAGCAGCTGCGTGAGGGCCTGACCCAGGTCTTCGCCGCCCTCTCCCAGCAGGGCATGCTGCCCCCCGGGCACCCCGGCACGGTGGACGGCGACCCGTCCGCGATGCCGGAGGAGGACCTGGCCGGCGAGCCCGAGTCCGAGGAGGACCCGGTCACCGCGGAGGCGCAGGCCGCTCTGGAACGCGGTGACTTCGAGGCCGCCGCGGCGGTGTTCGAGAAGGCCCTGGGGGCCGACCCGAAGAACCCCGACCTCAAGGCCAAGCTCGCCCAGATCCGGCTGATCGGCCGCCTGCAGGACGTGGACGGCCCCGCCGTGCGCCAGGCCGCTGCCGACAACCCGGCCGACGTGGACGCGCAGATCACCGTCGCCGACATCGACATGTACGGCGGCAAGTTCGAGGACGCCTTCGACCGGTTGATCCAGACGGTCAGGCAGACCGCCGACGAGGACCGCGACCGGGTGCGTGAGCACCTGCTGGCCCTCTTCGACCTGCTGCCCGCGGGCGACCCCCGGGTGGGCGCGGCCCGCCGCAAGCTCACCTCGGCGCTGTTCTGACCCCCGTCCCCGGGGCGGTCGTCACCGGTCGCCCCGGGGGATGTTCTCTGGCGAGATGTCACCACGAGTGGCAAAACGTCACGTATTTACCGATTTGAAGATCGTGGGATAGCCACACCGACTTCGGGTAGAAGTTTCGCAACAGCGGTCCACCGGCCCGCGTGGCGAACCCGGCAGGTGTTCCATGGCGACGAACGACGCTCCCCTCGCGCACGGCGCTGACCCCGTGGTCACGATCTCGGCGACCTTCGGTGCCGGAGGCAGTGTGGTCGGCCCCGCCGTCGCCGCACGGCTCAACGTGCCCTTCCTCAACCGCGCGGTGCCCAGCGCGGTGGCCGCCGAGATCGGCTGCTCCCTCGACGAGGCGCTCCAGCGCGACGACCGCGCCCTCGGCGGACTCGAACGGCTGCTCTCCAGCGCCGCCCGTCTGCCCACCGTCACGCTCGGCAGCGTGGACACCGCCTTCATCGGCACCACGAACGACGAGGGTCGGCTCCTCTACGACCACGAGTTCGTCGAGCAGACCGAACGCGTCATCCGCGACGTCGCCCGGGGCGGCGGCGTGATCCTGGGCCGGGCCGCCGCGGTGGTCCTGGCCGACCACCCGGGCGCGCTCCACGTCCGCCTCGACGGGGACCGGGAGGCGCGCCTGAACAGGGCGCGCCGGCTGTGGGACGCGGGGGACCGCGAGGAGTGCGGCGGCCACGGCTGGGGCCCCACCCGGCCCACACCCCGGCTGCTGGACGACAACGACCGGGCCCGGGCCGCCTACGTGCGCCGCTTCTACCGCGTCGACCCGGCCGATCCGGTCCACTACCACCTGGTGGTGAACTCCACCGTGCTCTCCACCGACGCCTGCGCCGACGTGGTGGTGCGCGCCGCGGCCGACCGCGCTCAGGGGCCAGGGGGCGCTTAGACCCCTGTCGGACGCCCCGACTTAACGAGAACTTATGCGATTTTTTCCGAAGGCGTTAATTGTCACCTTGTGCTGACGTCACCCACTTGACTCGGGTAAGGTGAGGCGACTCGGTTGTGGGCTCTCAAGTGCCGCCCCGCCCACAGGCCGAGGCCCGTGCCGGACACCCGATGACAGGGTGTTCCATCGCGGGACGCGCAACCGTCACGGACCCGGGTCCGATCGGCGCGCAGGCGCCGACGAGGCTCCACCGGACCGGGCCACGGAGTGCAGGCCGTTCCCCGATCCCCCGGTGGAGGAGTCCCGACGTCGGTCCGTACGTCCACGGGAGGGGCCGCCGGTGCGCCCCGCGGACGCATGACATCAGCAAAAGCCAAGGAGCAATACGTGGCCACCCTTCCCAGCGTTTCGTACTCCATCACCGTCCGACTCGAACTGGACGCCGGAGGCAGCGCTGTCGGCAGCCTCACCAACGCGGTGGAGCAGGTCGGCGGCATGATCACCGCCCTGGACGTGGCGGCCGCTGGGCACGAGCGCATCCGCATCGACGTCACCTGCGCCGCCCGCGACACCGAGCACGCCCAGGCCATCGTCGACGCCCTCGGCGCGGTCGAGGGGGTCGTGGTCCACAAGGTCAGCGACCGCACCTTCCTCATGCACCTCGGCGGCAAGATCGAGATGAAGTCGAAGGTGCCGCTGCGCAACCGCGACGAGCTCTCGATGGCCTACACCCCCGGTGTGGCCCGCGTCTCCCAGGCCATCGCCGCCAACAAGGACGACGCCCGCCGCCTGACCATCAAGCGCAACAGCGTCGCCGTGGTCACCGACGGATCGGCCGTGCTCGGCCTGGGCAACATCGGCCCCGAGGCCGCCATGCCCGTCATGGAGGGCAAGGCGGCCCTGTTCAAACGCTTCGCCGACATCGACGCGTGGCCCATCGCCCTGGACACCCAGGACGTCGACGAGATCGTCCGCACCGTCCAGCTGCTGGCCCCGGGCTTCGGCGGCATCAACCTGGAGGACATCTCCGCTCCGCGCTGCTTCGAGGTCGAGGCCCGCCTGCGCGAGCTGCTGGACATCCCCGTCTTCCACGACGACCAGCACGGCACCGCCATCGTCGTGCTCGCCGCGCTCCGCAACGCCCTGCGCGTGGTGAACAAGAAGCTCTCCGAGGTCCGCATCGCCATGTCCGGCGCGGGCGCGGCCGGTACCGCCATCCTCAAGCTGCTCATGCACGCCGGTGCGCGCGACGTCATCGTCAGCGACGTCCGGGGCGCCGTCCACGCGGGCCGCGAGGACCTGGACAGCAACCTGCGCTGGATCGCGGAGAACACCAACCCCGAGGGCTACAGCGGCGACCTCAAGGGTTCCGTGGCCGGTGCCGACGTCTTCATCGGCGTCTCCGCCCCGAACCTGCTCAGCGGTGAGGACATCGCCGAGATGAACGAGGACTCGATCATCTTCGCGCTGGCCAACCCCGACCCCGAGGTCGACCCCGAGGTCGCGCACCTGCACGCGGGCGTGGTCGCCACCGGTCGCAGCGACTACCCGAACCAGATCAACAACGTCCTGGTCTTCCCCGGCTTCTTCCGCGGTCTGCTGGACGCCCAGAGCCACCACGTCACCTCCGACATGATGGTGGCGGCCGCCGAGGCCCTCGCCGACGTGGTCAGCGAGGACGAGCTGGGCCCGAACTACATCGTCCCGAGCGTCTTCCACTCGGACCTGTCGAACCACGTGGCCACCGCGGTGCGCGAGGTGGCGCAGCGCAACCAGGCGGAGTAGGGCCGGGGCAGCGGTTCGGGAGAGCTTCCCGGCGAGGGGCGACCAACGGACGGGATTTCCGGGTAAAGGTGGACCATGGACCAGTCGACTCTGACCGGGCGCCTGCTGGTGGCCGCCCCCCTTCTCCAGGAGGACTCCTTCCGCCGTTCGGTGGTGTTCGTCGTGGACGACGCCGACGACGGCACCCTCGGAGTGATCCTCAACCGTCCGCTCGAGCTGCCGGTGGACGAGGTGGTGACCGACTGGGGCGCCTACGCGAGCGCCCCCGCGGTGATGTTCTCGGGCGGGCCGGTCGGCACCGACTCCGGGATCGCCCTCGGGGCCGCGCCTCCGGACGAGGCGCCACCCGGCTGGGCCCCGCTCGAGGGGGGTGTTCCGGGGCCGGAGCTGTCCGGTGTCGGGATGGTGGACCTGGACGCTCCCACGGAGGTCCTGGGCGCCTCCCTGAGCGCCCTGCGCGTGTTCGCGGGGTACGCCGGGTGGAGCGCGGGGCAGCTGACGGGGGAGATCGAGGACGGCGCCTGGTACGTGGTCGACGCCCTCGCCGACGACCTCTTCGGAGGCGCTCCCGAATCCCTCTGGTCCCGGGTGCTGCGCCGTCAGGGGGGTGAGATGGCCCTGCTGTCGACCTATCCTGACGATCCCAGCATGAACTGACCCCCAGACGTGAACTGGGCGGTACCGCACCCGGTGGGGCGGGCCGCGACACCCTATACCGTGGTACACGGACGTTGAAAGGTGTGAGGACGATGTCGATGGATGTCCTGAACAAGGTTCTTCCGGACAGCGAGACCAGGCCGGACATCTCGCACGACGACGGTGACCGCGAGCGGTTCGCCCACTACGTGCAGAAGGACAAGATCACCCAGAGCGCGGTGACCGGCGACCCGGTGATCGCGCTGTGCGGCAAGGTCTGGGTGCCCAACCGCGACCCGAAGAAGTTCCCCGTGTGCCCGGACTGCAAGAGGGCGTACGAGGAGATGATGAAGTAGGCGACCCCCCGGTCGTGCGCGAAAGGCCTTGACCCACCCCTTCCGGGTGAGCCGAGGCCTTCGTCGTGTCCCGGGCCGGGCCGCCGGTGCGCTCCCGCTCCGGCCGCGACGGACTTTCGGGACCACGAACTCGTGCTCTCCGTCGCGCGTACGCTGGCGTCCCACGGTGGGGCGGTTATCGTGGTCCTGCACGATTTGGGGCTTGCGGCCGCGTACGCCCATCGTGTGGCGGTACTCTCCGGAGGGCAGGTCGCCGCGCAGGGAACCCCCGCAGACGTGTTCAGCTCGTCGCTCCTCAGCGCTGTGTACCAACACGAGGTCGAAGTTCTGCCGCATCCGTGTACGGGGGCCCGCTCGTCATCCCCCTCCGGTCACCCGGGTGCACACGAAAGCGTCCACAGGAGTAGGTCGTATTGGTGTCCACAACTGAACGGCAGTTCCACGATGAGTCCCACCCCTCGGACGAGGAGCGGGAGCGGCCCTCACGGGGCCGAAGGCGGCGTGCCCGCAAACCCAGGGCCACCCCGGGCGACGTCGTCCGCGGGTTCGTCCGGTTCTTCGGCGAGATCCTGCTGACCGCGGGTCTGCTGATGCTCTTCTACGCCGCCTACGAGGTGTACGGCTCCCAGTGGGAGACCGACCGGGAGCAGCAGGGCCTGGCCGACGGCCTGGACGAGGCATGGGCCGCCGTCGACGAACGGGGCCCGGACTCCGAACCCCTTCCGGGCAGCGCCGACAGCCGCCTGTACATCCCGGACCTCGACCTGGACTGGGTGGTGGTCAACGGCACCACGCCGGAGGACATCCAGTACAGCCCCGGCCGCTACACCCAGTACGACAGCGCCCCCGGTGAACTGGGCAACTACGGGATCGCGGCGCATCGCACCCCCGGCCTCTTCTGGGACCTGGACCTGCTCGACGAGGGCGACGTCATGGTGCTGGAGGACGGCGAGAACTTCTACACCTACGAGGTCTTCCGCGAGGAGACAGTCCTGCCCGAGGACTTCTGGGTGGTCTCCCCCGACCCCTTCGAGGAGGCCTCGGAGGAGGAGCCCGGACGGGCCCTGATCACCCTCACCACGTGTGCCCCCAAGCTCAACAACACGCACCGGCTCATCGTGTGGGCGGAACTGACCGAGACCACACCCAAGTCCGAGGGCATGCCCGACAGCATCGCCCACATGGCACCGGACGCCTAGGAGAGGGGACGCACGAATGTACGGTCTGATCTGGCGCATCCTGCCCGGTCCCTGGGCCTCCAAGTTCATCATGGCGGTGGGCCTGCTGGCCGGCGGTGCCGCACTGCTGTGGTTCTTCGCCTTCCCGGCGCTCTCCCCGCACATGCCGTTCAACGACGGTGCGGTGGACACGACGGGTATCGGTACCGAGGGGCCCGAGGGGGAGGCCGACCCCGATGCCGGTGGGGTCGAGGCGGTCCCCGAGGACGGAGAGGGTGCCGGGGTGGAAGCGGTACCTGAGGAAAGCGACGGAGCCTAGGGAACCTCGGGGAAAGACGTTTTCGAGACGGTTTTCGAGCGACGACGCGGCGCGGTGCGGTGAGCACCGTGCCGCGCCGTCGTGCGGCGGCGCTTGAGGCGGCGCGCGGGTGGGCCGTTGTGCGCGGCACCACTGCCGGGGCTCCCGGTTCGGTCCCCGGCGGCCGCTAACCTCAAGCAGTGAGCAACGGGGGACGGAACGAATGACGGTGACGCAGACCACACCCGAGGATCGCCTGAGCGGCCTTCGGGCCTGGCAGCGCGAGGCCTTCGAGGAGTACTTCCGCAGGCAGCCACGCGACTTCCTCGCGGTGGCCACGCCCGGCGCGGGCAAGACCACCTTCGCGCTCACCCTGGCGAGCGAGCTCCTCCAGCGGCACGCGGTGCGCGCCATCACCATCGTCTGCCCCACCGAGCACCTCAAGAAGCAGTGGGCCGAGGCGGCGGCCCGGTTCGGCATCGCCATCGACCCCGACTTCAAGAACGGGCAGGGCGCGCTCGGCCGCCAGTACGTCGGCGTGGCCGTCACCTACGCGCAGATCGCCGCGCACCCGATGCTGCACCGCAACCGCACCGAGGCGCGCAAGACCCTGGTCGTCTTCGACGAGGTCCACCACGCGGGCGACGCCCTGTCCTGGGGTGACGCGGTCCGGGAGGCCTTCGACCCGGCCACGCGCCGGCTGTCCCTGACCGGCACCCCGTTCCGCTCCGACATCAACCCCATCCCGTTCGTGGACTACGTGCAGGACCAGGCCGGGGTGCGCCGCTGCTCGTGGGACTACAGCTACGGGTACGCGCCCGCACTGGAGGACGGGGTGGTGCGCCCGGTCATCTTCATGGCCTACTCCGGCGAGATGCGCTGGCGGACCCGGGCGGGCGACGAGCTCGCCGCCAGGCTCGGCGAACCCCTCACCCAGGACGCGCTGTCCCAGGCCTGGCGCGCCGCGCTGGACCCCAAGGGCGACTGGATCAAGAAGGTCCTGCACGCGGCCGACCGCCGTCTGACCGAGGTGCGCAAGACCCACCCGGACGCGGGCGGCCTGGTCATCGCCAGCGACCACGAGAACGCCCGGGCCTACTCGCGGATCCTGCGCCAGATCACCGGCAAGGGCGCCACCGTGGTGCTCTCCGACGACCCGACCGCCTCCAAGAAGATCACCCGGTTCGCCAACGGTGACGACCGCTGGATGGTCGCGGTCCGGATGGTCTCCGAGGGCGTGGACGTGCCCCGCCTGATGGTGGGCGTGTACGCGACCTCCACCAGTACGGCGCTGTTCTTCGCACAGGCCATCGGCCGTTTCGTGCGTGTGCGCCAGCGCGGTGAGGTGGCCTCGGTGTTCCTGCCGTCGGTGCCGACCCTGCTGGAGTACGCGGGGGAGATGGAGCGCGAGCGCGACCACGTCCTCGACAAGCAGCCCTCGGACGACGAGTACCCGGAGGAGGACCTCCTCAAGGAGGCCAACAAGAAGAAGGACTCCCCCGACGCGGGGGAGGAGCTCCCCTTCGAGACCATGGAGTCCGCCGCGGAGTTCGACCGCGCGCTCTACGACGGCCTCGAGTACGGCGGGGGCGGCGCGCCCGGTTCCAGTGAGGAGGAGGACTTCCTCGGCCTCCCCGGACTGCTCGACCCGGACCAGGTCTCCCAGCTGCTGCGCAAGCGCAAGGCCGACCTCCAGGCCAGCCGGCTCAAGGCCAAGGGCAGGGCCGAGCCGGAGGAGGAGGCAGGGCCCACCCACGAGGTCCTCGCCGAACTGCGCAAGGAGCTCAGCAACCTGGTCGGTGCCTGGCACCACCGCACGGGCAAACCGCACGGGGTGATCCACAACGAGCTGCGCCGCGCCTGCGGAGGGCCGCCGGTCGCGCAGGCCAGTCCACCGCAGATCCGGGAGCGCATCGCCAAACTCCGTGCCTGGGCCGTGGGTCAGAAGTAGGGCGAAAGCAGTCATCTTCCGGTCGAACAGGGCAAATACTTCGCAAGGCCACGCAAGGCTGCCCATCGTTGGGCAATCGTACAACTACAGTCCGTGAGGTGATTGGACGAAGCCCGCGCGGCGGCTCAGCCGCGACCTGGTCCGGCCTGGCCGTGTGCGCACTCGCACTGACCGGTCTGGTGGCGAACGCGCTGCCAGTTCCCACCGACCCCGGACCCGTGCGGGCCGGGGCGGCGGCCGAGCCGGACCCGTACTGCTCACCGGGTTCCGACGCCGCGGACACCGCGGCCCGGGCGGCGCACACCCGGGTGGCCGACCCGGGCGCGGACGCCGCCGAGGGGGTGGAGGTCACCCCGGAGCAGGCGGCCGAGTACGAGGACCAGCTGCGCGAGGCGCTGGTCCCCCTGCGCGGCCACGAACTCGCCCCGCCCTACACGGTTCCGGTGGTCGTCCACGTGATCTCCGCCGAGGACGGCCGCGGTGACGTGAGCGACCGGCGGATCCAGGAGCAGGTCGACGTCCTCGACCAGGCCTACCGGGGGGAATACGCACTCGGTTCCGAGGGCACGGACACAGGCTTCCGCTTCGAGCTGGCCGACGTCACCCGCAACGCCGACGACGCCTGGTTCCGCGACTTCAACCGGTACCGCGACACCATCCGGTCCCGCCTGCGCCAGGGCGGTCCCGAGACCCTGAACATCTACACCACCGAACTCGAGTCCGGCCTGCTCGGCTACTCGACCTTCCCGCAGGACTACCCGGACAAGCCGTCCCAGGACGGGGTGGTGATCGCACACGACACCCTTCCGGGCGGTGAGCGGGACCGCTTCAACGAGGGCCACACCGGAACCCACGAGGTGGGCCACTGGCTGGGACTGTTCCACACGTTCCAGAACGGCTGCCGGAGCCCGGGCGACTACGTGGACGACACCCCGTACGAACGCGAGGCCGCCGCGGGCTGCCCGAAGGGCCGGGACAGCTGTCCGGACCTGCCGGGGGAGGACCCCGTCACCAACTTCATGAACTACAGCGACGACGCCTGCATGACCCACTTCACCCAGGGCCAGACCCGTCGCATGATCGAGCACTGGGTCGCCTTCCGCGGCGGCGACGCCCGGGTCTGACCCGAGCCGGCAGGGAGCGGCGCCCTCAGGTCATCGGGGGCGCCGCTCGCCGTCGGCGGCGGGCGCCGGGCGGGAAACGGGCGCCGTGCGCCGATAGGCTGGACACATGGCAGCGAACACCTATCTGACCGGGATCAAGCCCACCGGCGACTTCCACCTGGGCAACTACATCGGCGCGATCAAGCCCGCCCTGGCAGCGGCCGCGTCCGAGGCGTCCGAGACGTTCTACTTCATCGCGGACTACCACGCGCTCAACATCATCAAGGACGCGGACGAACTCCGCCAGAGCATCCGGTCGGGCGCTGCCACCTGGCTGGCCTGCGGACTCGACCCCGAGCGCACGGTCATCTACCGCCAGTCCGGCATCCCCGAGACCTTCGAGCTCACCACCATCCTGAGCACCCTCACCCCCAAGGGGCTCATGAACCGCGCACACGCCTACAAGGCCGCGCGCGACCGCAACAACGAGGCCGGGCTCACCGAGCTCGACGCCGGCATCAACATGGGGCTGTACAACTACCCCATCCTGATGGCCGCGGACATCCTCGTCATGGAGGGCCAGCGCGTCCCCGTGGGGCGCGACCAGTCGCAGCACATCGAGTACACCGCCGACCTCGCCGGATACTTCAACCACCGGTACGGGGACAGCTACAGCTTCCCGATCCCCAAGGGCGTCATCGACGACAGCGACGCGAGCATCCTGCCCGGGACCGACGGCCGCAAGATGAGCAAGTCCTACGACAACCACATCCCGCTCTTCCTGCCGGAGAAGAAGCTCCGCAAGGCCATCAACCGGATCCCCACGGACTCCACCCCGGTCGAGGACCCCAAGGACCCGGACAGCTCGATCCCGTTCCAGCTGCTCACGCACTTCGCCGACGCCGACAAGGTGGCCGACGTGCGCAAGCGCCTGGAGGCGGGCGGCATGGGCTGGGGCGACCTCAAGAAGGAGCTGTTCGAGGCGGTCAACGCCGAACTCGGCCCCAAGCGCGAGCGCTACGAGGAGCTCATGGCCTCCGAGACCGAGCTCGACGACATCCTCGCCTCCGGCCTCGAGCGCGCCCGCGCCCGGGCCCGCCGGGTGCTGGGCGACGTCCGCGCGGCCATCGGTATCGACTGACCGCACACACGAAGGGGGCGGCGGTGACCAGGTCACCTCCGCCCCCTTCGCCGTTGTGTCCGCAAGGGCGTCCGTCCGAGGGCTGCCCCGGGCGGCCGCTCGGGCTCAGCCGACCAGCGGCTCGCCCTCCAGGGCCACGCCCGCCCCGCGCAGCTGCTCCAGCGCCGAGTCCACCGTGGGCGCGGCCACTCCGGCGGTCAGTCCGAGCAGCACCCGGGTCCGGAACCCCTCGCTGCTGGCGTCCAACGCGGTCGCGCGCACGCAGTGGTCGGTGGCGATGCCCACCACGTCCACCTCGTCCACGCCCCGGTCCCGGAGCCACGCGGCCAGGGTCGTCCCGCCGTCCTCCGCGGTGCCCTCGAAACCGCTGTAGGCCGCCGTGTACTGGCCCTTGCTGAAGACCTCCTCGGCCACGGAGGGGTCGAAGTCGGCGTGGAACTCCGCGCCGGGCGTGCCCACCTCGCAGTGCCGGGGCCAGCTGTCCACGAAGTCGGGGTCCTCCGAGAAGTGGTCCCCGGGGTCGATGTGGTGGTCACGAGTGGCCACCACGTGGTCGTAACCGCCCGAGCGCGCGTGCCGGGTGACGGCGGCCGCAGTACGGGCCCCGCCGTTCACACCCAGGCTCCCGCCCTCGCAGAAGTCGTTCTGTACGTCCACCACGATGAGTGCCCTGGTCATGTTCGGCACCTGCCTTCTTGTCGAGGATGCGGTCTTGTCATGGGAGGGCCGGCGGGGACGGCCGGGGTCAGTGGAAGACCGTCGGCAGCGCGGCGTCGCCACGGGACATCCGCAGCGCCTGCTCGGGGAGCTCGGCCACGGTCTTCCGGTGGCGTTCGCGCGCCTCGTGCACGCTCTCGTGTCCCACCACCTCGCCGTCGGTGACCAGCGGCCGCAGCAGCGGGCGGGCCCCGACCAGGTCGGCCGGCTCGTGCGGGAACACCTCCTCGGACACGGCGATCCCCTGGTCGTCCAGCCGTCGGACCGCCCACTTGCGGCCTCCCCGGCTGGGCTTGCCGACCGAGCGCTTGGCGACCGGCTCCAACGGGGCGCCCTCGTCCAGGCCGCGTGCCCGCGCCACCAGCTTGTAGACCAGCGACACGGTCGGCGCGCCCGAACCCGTCACCAGGGACGTACCCACTCCGTACCCGTCCACCGGCGCCACGGCCAGGGCCTGGATCGAGTGCTCGTCCAGGTCGCCGGTCACCACGACGCGGGTCCCGGTCGCACCGAGGGCGTCCAGTTGGGCGCGGACACGGGAGGCGGTCTTGGCCAGGTCGCCGGAGTCGATGCGGACCGCGCCGAGCCCGGGGCCGGCCAGCTCCACCGCGTGGCGCACCGCGCGTTCCACGTCGTAGGTGTCCACGAGCAGAGTGGTCTCGGTGCCCATGGACTCCAGCTGGGCCTTGAAGGCGTGCCGCTCGCTGTCGTGCAGCAGCGTGAAGGCGTGCGCGGCCGTCCCGCCGGTCGGCACCCCGTAGCTGCGCCCGGCCTCCAGGTTGGAGGAGGTCGCGAACCCGGCCACGTAGGCGGCGCGCGCCGCCGCAACGGCGGAGCGTTCGTGGGTGCGGCGGGAACCCATCTCGATCAGCGGCCTTCCGCCCGCGGCCACGGACATCCGGGTGGCGGCGGAGGCGATCGCGCTGTCGTGGTTGTACACCGACAGCGCCAGGGTCTCCAGGATCACACCCTCGGCGAAGGTGCCCTCCACGACCAGGATCGGCGACCCCGGGAAGTAGGCCTCACCCTCGCCGTAGCCCCACACGTTCCCGGAGAACCGGTACTCCGAGAGCCAGTTCAGCGTGGTCTCGTCCACGACTCCGTTGTCGGACAGGAAGTCCAGTTCCTCGGAGCCGAAGCGGAAGCGCTCCAACAGGTCCAGGAAGCGGCCGGTACCGCCCACGATCCCGTAGCGGCGTCCCTCCGGCAGGCGTCGGCCGAACATCTCGAACACCGACCGGCGTGCGGCGGCGCCGCTGTGCAGGGCTCCCTGCAGCATCGTCAGTTCGTAGTGGTCGGTGAGCAGCGCGCTGCTGCTGTCCTTGCTCATAGGGGGGAGCCTACGTGTTTCGGGCAGGGGCGGTGCGAGTGCCCCACCTGCATCGGGGCGGTGCGCGGAGTGACCCGTACCGCATTAATACCCACCTGGTTGGTAGAAAAGAAGTTGTGGGTACCCTGGACCCATGCTGAGGATCGACCGCTCCATCCACGACCAGATCGTCGCCCACGCGCGCCGTGACCACCCCGACGAGGCGTGTGGTGTCGTCGCGGGCCCCGAGGGTTCCGACCGCCCGGAGCGGATCATCGAGATGCTGAACGCGGCGCGCTCCCCGACGTTCTACGAGTTCGACTCGACCGAGTACAAGAAGGTCTACGACGAACTCTGGGACCGGGACGAGGAGTTCGTGGTGATCTACCACTCCCACACCGCGACCGAGGCCTACCCCTCGCGTACCGACATCTCCTACGCCCAGTGGCCCCAGGCCCACTACGTCCTCGTGTCCACACGTGAGGCCGACACCGCCGAGTTCCGGTCCTACCGGATCATCGACGGCGAGGTCACGGAGGAACCGGTGGAGATCACCGGGGCCGGCACCGACCGGTAGACGGGCCCACCCGCCGGCACGAACACCCGCCGACAGGTACGCACGACCGACAGGTGGCCGTTACCCGCCACCACGCCCGGGACCCCGCACAGGGCACCGGAATGGGAGCGGTGAACCGCCTGTTGGACATGAACGCACAACAACGACCGTTTACGGAGTCACCTTCATGGCCATCGAGGTCCGCATCCCCACCATCCTCCGCAACCTGACCGGCGACGCCAAGGTCGTCGAGGGTTCCGGTGACAACCTCAGCGAGCTGATCGCCGACCTGGACAACAGCCACCCCGGCATCGCCGAGCGCCTGGTGGACGGCGGGAAGCTGCGCCGCTTCATCAACGTCTACCTCAACGACGAGGACGTCCGCTTCGTCGGCGGGCTTGAGGCCAAGCTCTCCGACGGTGACAAGGTGACCATCCTTCCCGCCGTCGCCGGCGGCTCCCGCTAAGGAAGCCATGCGCTACGACTCCCTACTCGACTCCCTCGGTGGCACGCCGCTGGTCGGCCTGCCCCGGCTCTCGCCCTCGCCGGAGGTCCGGCTGTGGGCGAAGCTGGAGGACCGCAACCCCACCGGCTCGATCAAGGACCGCGCCGCGTACTTCATGATCGAGCAGGCGGAGAAGGACGGGCTGCTCTCACCGGGCTGCACCATCCTGGAGCCGACGTCGGGGAACACCGGCATCTCGCTGGCCATGGTCGCCAAGCTGCGCGGCTACCGCATGGTCTGCGTCATGCCGGAGAACACCTCCGCCGAGCGCAAGCAGCTGCTCGCCATGTGGGGCGCCGAGGTCCACTTCTCCGACGCCGCCGGCGGCTCCAACGAGGCCGTCCGCGTCGCCAAGGAGATGGCCGCGGCCCACCCCGACTGGGTGATGCTCTACCAGTACGGCAACCCGGCCAACGCCCGGGCCCACTACGAGACCACCGGGCCCGAACTGCTGGCCGACCTGCCGGAGATCACCCACTTCGTGGCGGGTCTCGGCACCACCGGCACCCTCATGGGTGTGGGCCGCTACCTGCGTGAGCACCGGCCCGGAGTCCAGATCGTCGCCGCCGAACCCCGGTACGGCGAGCTGGTCTACGGGCTGCGCAACATCGACGAGGGGTTCGTCCCCGAGCTGTACGACGAGTCCGTGCTCACCACGCGTTTCTCGGTGCCGGCGGACGCCGCGCTCCAACGCACCAGGCAGCTCCTGGAGAAGGAGGGCGTCTTCGCGGGTATCTCCACGGGCGGTGCCCTGCACGCGGCCCTGGGCATGGCCCGCAAGGCCGAGAAGGCGGGCGAGCGCGCCGACATCGCGTTCGTCATCGCTGACGCGGGCTGGAAGTACCTCTCCACCGGCGCCTACGAGGGAACCCTCGAGGAGGCGGAGGAGCGACTGGACGGCCAGCTCTGGGCCTGACCCCGGTCGAGGCCGGTTCCCGCACAGGGGACCGGCCTTCGTCATGCCTGCCGCCCGGGTCCCGCTTCCGCCGTGCGCCTGGCCGTGCACGTACCGGGTATCCGTCGTGCGTCTGCTCCGACCGCTACGCGCCTGCTCCACGACCGTCGTGTTCCTGTCCCACCCCCTGTCCTGAACCCGGGACCAGGGAACCAGTCAAATCTGGTCAATCGGTGTGAAAAATTCACACGTGACACACGTCGCCTGAGATGCGGACCACATTTTGTACCACCCGGGCGGCCATTGGGGTACACCCGTAACAACGGGACATCCGCAGAACCAGCCGCTCACCGCTCTCCCCGCACACGTCACGCAGGGGCCACGGAGGCAGTGCGGCCGATCGAAAAGGCGACGACGACGTGCGACTCACGATTATCGGGTCCTCCGGGAGCTTTCCCGGGCCGGACAGTCCGGCCTCCTGTTACCTGATCGAGGTGGACGGCTTCCGCCTCCTGCTCGACCTGGGCAACGGTGCGCTCGGCGCTCTCCAGCGTTACGCCGACCTCTACTCCGTCGACGCCGTCTACCTCAGCCACCTGCACACCGACCACTGCGCGGACATGTGCGCCTACTGGGTCGCCCGCATGTACTCGCCCGGCGGGGCCAAGCCCCCCATTCCCGTGTACGGGCCCGCGGGTGTCGCCGACCGCCTGGCCGAGATCTACGGACTGGACCCGGACCCCGGCATGACCGAGGTCTTCGACTTCCACGAACTCACCCCCGGCGAGTTTTCGATCGGCCCGATGACCGCCCGCGTCGCCCGGGTCAACCACCCCGTGGACGCCTTCGGCATCCGCCTGGAGCACGAAGGCGTCAGCCTCACCTACTCCGGTGACACCGGCTCCTGCGACTCCCTCGTCGAGCTGGCCCGGGACACCGACCTGTTCCTGTGCGAGGCGGCCTTCCACGACCACCTCGAACACCCCAAGGACATGCACCTGACCGGCAGCGAGGCGGGCGAGCACGCCACCCGCGCCGGGGTCCGCAAGCTCCTGCTCACCCACCTGGTGCCGTGGAACGACGACGACATCACGATGGCCGAGGCGCGCAGCACCTTCGACGGCCCCATCGAGCTGGCCCGCGGCGGCCAGGTCCGGGAGATCGGGGTCTGACCCGGAGCGGGACCGCGTGAGAGCAGCGGCCGGCCCGGGGGAGGGTGGGGCCCGTGTGGCGCAGGTCCCACCGAGTCCGGTACCCCCCGGCTCCAGCACCGTGGGACACCGTCCGGATATACGCTCGTGTGCATGGCCCGACCTGACGGACGCGTTCCGACCCAACTCCGCCCCGTGAACATCCACCGCAACTGGCTCCGCCACGCGGAAGGCTCCGCACTGATCGAGTTCGGGGACACCCGTGTGCTCTGCGCGGCCACCGTCGAGGACGGTGTGCCTCGCTGGCGCCGGGGCACCGGCGAAGGCTGGGTCACCGCCGAGTACGCGATGCTCCCCCGCTCCACGGACACCCGCGGCGCCCGGGAGTCGGTGCGCGGCAAGATCGGCGGCCGTACCCACGAGATCTCCCGCCTGATCGGTCGTTCCCTGCGTGCCGTCGTCGACTTCAAGGCGATGGGCGAGCACACCATCACCCTGGACTGCGACGTGCTCCAGGCCGACGGCGGCACCCGTACCGCCGCGGTCACCGGCGCCTACGTGGCCCTGGCCGACGCGATGAAGCACCTGCGCAAGCGCCGCAAGCTCAAGAACAACCCGCTGACCGGCTCCGTCGCGGCGGTCAGCGTCGGTGTGGTCCAGGGCCAGCCCCGGCTGGACCTGAACTACCTGGAGGACTCGGTCGCCGACACCGACATGAACGTCGTGCTGACCGGCGACGGCAAGTTCGTCGAGGTGCAGGGCACGGCCGAGGGCCAGGACGCCGCCTTCGACCGCGAACTGCTCAACAAGCTGCTCGACCTCGCCTCCGGCGGGTGCGAGGAACTGACCGCCATCCAGAAGAAGGCACTGTCGGAGTGAGGACCGCGAGCGGCGCCGGTGCACGCATCGGCGGTGTTCCCGGTGGAGGAGGCACGGTGAAACTCGTCCTGGCCACGCGCAACGCGAAGAAGGTTCCGGAGATGCGCGCCATCCTGGCCGAGGCCGGGGTGGAGGCCGAGGTCCTGGCCCTGGACGCGTTCCCGGACGCGCCCGAGGTACCCGAGACCGAACCGTCCTTCATCGGCAACGCACTGCTGAAGGCGCGGGCGATCGCGGCGCACACGGGACTCCCGGCGGTCGCGGACGACTCCGGCCTGAGCGTGGACGAACTCCGGGGCATGCCCGGGGTGCTGTCCGCCCGCTGGGCCGGCCGTTTCGGTGCGGGCGACCAGGACCGGGCCAACCTGGACCTGGTGCTCGACCAGCTCGCCGACACCCCGCCCGAGCGCAGGGGAGCGGAGTTCGTCTGCGCGGCGGTCCTGGTCATGCCGGACGGGACCGAAGCCGTCGCCGAAGGCGTGCTG
The DNA here is from genome assembly GCF_000341085.1 of Nocardiopsis ganjiahuensis DSM 45031. Classification (GTDB taxonomy): domain Bacteria; phylum Actinomycetota; class Actinomycetes; order Streptosporangiales; family Streptosporangiaceae; genus Nocardiopsis; species Nocardiopsis ganjiahuensis. The sequence continues at coordinate 122,393 of NZ_ANBA01000030.1, forward strand.
CGCGGCCGCCTGGTGAGCGAACGCCGCGGTGAGAACGGGTTCGGTTACGACCCGGTCTTCGTCCCCGAAGGGGAGGTCCGCACGACCGCGGAGCTGTCGGCCGAGGAGAAGAACGCGATCAGCCACCGGGGGATCGCCTTCCGGCAGCTCGCTCGCGAGCTGTCCGAGATGGTCTGACCAGTACGTTCACCCAGGCAGACCAGGGTGAGGCGTGAGTGGGGGCGGGTGCGGGACCCGAACGGGTCCGGGCATCCGCCCCTCCCTCGGTTCGAGGGGCCGCAAAGAAAAATCCGCTCCCCGTGTTTGCCTGTGTGTGGGCCTGGGGAGGATGGATGTTGTCTGACAAGCAAGCCACGCGAAACACCGGTCCCTGTGTGTAGGGCCGAGTGAACCGGGGCGTCGCTCCGCGGACCAGGGCGAGAACCCGCAGATGACGGGGGCCGCCAGGCCAACGCGGAACGTTCGGACAGATCGGGGTCCCTCCCACGGTCCGTACTGATTTGACGTCGCTGGACCAGTTACCTAGACTCACCGAGTCGCTGCGGGACGGCGAGCGGAACCTCTTGGGTTCCGGCTCAGCACCGGGCCGCGATCACAGACACACTCTTCTTCGCCGAGATGGTTCGAGCACTCGCTCGAAGCAGGTAGGCTCTGGGAGTTGCTTCAAACAGCCCAGCAAAAACCACTTCGGTGGAAACGCTAGGCTGGGGAAGCAGCGGGAATTCTTTCTCCCGATCAGGTTTTAAAGCGAAAACGCCGATTTGGCGGGGCGCGGAATACCTGATAAAGTAAAGACACAACGAAGCGGGTCGGTCGCGAAAGCGACTGAAACGCAGAAAGCCTTCCACGGAAGAGCAGACAGAACACTGGTTC
>NZ_ANBA01000031.1 GCF_000341085.1 Nocardiopsis ganjiahuensis DSM 45031
TGATCCTTGACGCCCTTCGTCATGCCCGCAGGGGTTTCAGGGATTTCCCATCAACGATCTAGGGCTGCGCCCCATCGCACCGGCTGTCGCAGCGCCTCAAAACCAGATGCGGGGCGGGCGTCGGGAGGCCTAGGGTTCCGGCGACGCCAACGGAAGGTGGGCCCTGTGCGACTGGGACCGGAGTTCCGGCGGATCTGGCTGGGCAACGCGTCCTCGAACCTGGCGGACGGGATCACCTTCGTCGCGCTGCCGCTGCTGGCCGCGACGGTCACGCAGGACCCGCTCGCCGTGGCCGGGCTGAGCGTCGCCTACACCGTGCCCCGGGTACTGGCCGTGCTGGGGATCGGGGTGCTCGTGGACCGGGCGGACCGGCGGCGCCTCCTCCACCTCTCGAACTTCTCGCGGGCCGTGGTCTTCGGCCTCCTCACCCTGCTGGTCTCGCTGGACATGGCGCCGCTGACCGTCCTGTACCTGGTGTTCGCCGTGATGGGTGTGGTCGAGACGGTCTCGGACAGTTCTGCCTTCGCGGTCCTGCCGCAGGCGGTGCGACCACAGGGTCTGGACCGGGCGAACTCGCGGATCGCCGGGACGCAGATCGTGGTGGACGAGTTCGTGGGGCCGCCGCTGGGCGGGTTCCTGTTCGCCGCCGCCGCACTGGCGCCGAGCGCGGTCAGCACACTCGCCTTCCTCGCGGCGGGTGTCGCGTACTACTCGCTGCGGGGTGACTACCGGCAGGCCGGGGGGCCGCGGGAGAACGTGCTCTCCGAGGTCCGCGAGGGCGCGGTGTGGGTGTGGCGCGACCCGGTGGTCCGCACGCTGGTGGTGATCAGTGCCCTCGCGAGCGTGGCGTACATGATCCCGTTCTCGTACCTGGTGCTGTACGCGGGACAGGTGCTGGGGCTGGGCCCCACCGGATACGGGCTGCTGTTGTCGGCCTCGGCGGTGGGCGGGCTGGCGGGCGCGTGGATCGCGGGGAGGCTCCGCGCGCGTTGGGGCTACCACCGCTCGATCACCGGTGCGCTGCTCACCGGAGCGCTGGCGTTCGCGGCGATACCTCTGACCGACCACGTGGTGGTGGTCGCGGCACTGCTCGCCGTCTACATCGGCCACTCGGTGGTGTGGAACGTGCTGGCCGCCTCGGTACGCCAGAAGGCCGTCCCGGCACGGCTGATGGGCCGGGCCGGGTCGGTGAGCCGCCTTCTGGGGATGTCGGGGCTGGCGCTGGGCGCTCTCCTGGGAGGCACTCTGGCCTCGCTGTTCGGCCTGCGGCCGCCGTTCCTGGTGGCGGGAGCGCTGTTCCTGGCCGCCGCGGTGGTGTGCGTGCTCGCGGCGCCGGGGTTCCGGGAGTGGGAGCGGGAACAGCAGGCCCGGGAAGCCACCGACGAGCACGGATAGCGCTAGAGGCGGACGGTCTCGCGCTTGGCGTCGGTGAGCATCCTCGGGTCGCGGTCACGCAGCAGGGCGATGATCGGGGCGACCGTGTCGGCCTGCTGGGCGTACTCGCCCTCCTCGGCCATGAGCCCCACGACCTGGAAGAACAGCACCAGGCCGTTGTCGGTGTCCAGGATGCGCATGTCGGCGTCGGGGACGAGGGCCAGCGAGGTCATGTCGCCGTTGGACTCCTCACCGCCGAGCGGGGACGGGGTGACGATCCAGTGGCCGACGTCGAGCTGCACACCGGCGACGTACTGCCCGGCCAGGGCGTGCAGGACACGGAGGATCCACGCGGGCACGGTCTCGTCGCCGTCCTCGCGCGGGATCCGGCAGGTGAACTCGAACCCGGCGCCGGAGACGCGCTTCTCCTCGCTGGTCTTCTCCCCCAGTTCGGTGAGGCCGAAGGTGACGAGCAGCCAGTACCCCTCCATCGGGTAGGCGAGCACCCCGTCGATCCCCTGCTCGGACCCGCTCGGCGGGAACTGGATGGTCAGCGGCTGGACGTCCGGGTGGTGCTGCGCCCAGCCCTCGTAGATCTGGGTGAGTCCGGGCAGCAGTTCCAGCATCGTGCGCTCTCCAGGTTCGGGGTCGGTGCACCTCAGAGGATATGCGGACGGAGCTCGGCAGCGACCGGGGCCGGGACGGGGCGGCATGGCGGTGCCGCCCCGTCCCGGCCCACGGGATCAGACGCCGGGATCAGACCCCGGCGAGCACCCGGCCGATGTCACGGGCGGCGGCCAGGGCCTGGGCGTGCTCCTCCTCGGCGAGGTCCTTCAGCCCTTCCATCCCCGGGGTCGTGGCGGCCAGGGTGAGTTCGCGCTTGATCAGGGTGAGGTCGGCCTGCCAGACGTCGCCGACCACACGCTTCAGGTAGGGCGTGGAGTGGTCCCAGCCCTCACGCGGGGTGCCCGGCCCGTACCCGCCGCCGATGGTGGTGACCAGCGCGGTGGGGGTGCCCTTCAGCACCGGGTTGGTGGGCCCTGCGCCGGCGATGACCAGGTCGACCCAGGTCTTGAAGTGCTGGGAGACGCCGAAGTTGTACATCGGCACGGCCAGGATCACGGCGTCGGCGCTCTCCAGTTCCTCGGCCAGCCGGGCGGCCAGGGCGAGGGCCTCGTTCTGGGCCGGGGTGCGCTGATCCTCGGGGGTGGCCCCGCCCGTGGTCGCCTGCACCCAGGCGTCGGCGGGCAGCGGCGCGGCACCCAGGTGGCGGCGGTTCACGGTGCCGCCGGGGTGTGCCGCGGTCCACTCGGCCTCGGCCCGGTCAGCGATCTCGGCGCTGCTGGAGACGCTCGGGAAGATGCTGCCGTCCAGTCGGAACAGGTTCATGGGTCTGCTTTCTCCAAGGGGTGTCGGGGCCGCGGGTCGAGCAGGCGCCCGGATGCGACTCCACAGGACAGTAAGCGGACTTTACCCCGCTTGTGCCGTTAAGCGGACTTTACCCCGCTTTATATTCCCGGGGTACATTGAACCCGTGGATGTGCCTGTGGTCCCCTTCGGAAAGCCGCGCGGCGAGCGGGCCGACGCTGCCCGCAACCGCGAGCACCTGCTGGCGACGGTCCGCGCGATGATCGCGGAGGACGGGCCGGAGAAGGTGACCATGGACGCCCTCGCCGAGCGCGCGGGGCTGGGCAAGGGAACCGTCTTCCGCCGCTTCGGCACCCGGGCGGGCATCTTCAGGGCCGTGCTGGACGACGCGGAACACCGCTTCCAGGAACAGGTGCTGTACGGCCCGCCGCCCCTGGGGCCCGGCGCCGACCCGAGGGAGCGCCTGATCGCCTACGGGAGCGGCCGCATCAGTCTGCTCAGGAGCAACCACGCCGTCGTCCGCGCCGCCATGGACCGCTCCGGGACCCCCGCGGCGGCCGTCAGCATGTCACCGGCGCACATCCGGATGCTGCTCCGCCAGGCCGATCCGCCCCTGCCCCATTCGGACCACCTCGCCCTCCAGCTCGCCGCCGCCCTGGAGGGCCCGCTGATGCTGTACCTGACCTCGGAAGAGGTGGCCGGCCCCGCAGGGGAGTCCGACTGCGGCCGGCTGGCCGACAGCTGGCGGACGCTCGTCGAGCGCCTCTTCAACGGCTGAGGCCGTCCTCCGGAGCGTGCCCTCGGCACCCCCGGCCCGCCCCTGAACCTGTCCTCCGGGTGACACTTTCCGACCCCGGCCGTGGCGGGTCTTGTCCCTCCGCGGAGTGGAATGTAGCTTCCTTCCGAAATCAGATGCCCGGATGAAAACTACCTTCACTGCCCCTGGCGGTAGCGCCCCCTCGAACCCGCTCACATGAGGTGGACAGCGTGCACACTCCCCCGACCCTCCCCCGCCGGCCTGCCCGGAACCTTCCCTCGGCCCTCGCCGCCGTGGCCGCCGCGGTGCTGATCGCCGTGTCGCCCCAGACGGCGCTGGCCGCCCCCGCGCCCGACAACGACCCCGACACCCCGGTCCAGTTCGTTCCCACACCGGCCGACACACCCGCCGAACGCGCCGAGGCCGACCGGGAGGCGCTGGAGCAGAAACTGGCCGCCACGGCCATCCCTCCCGGGCCGCTGACCTTCGGCGCCCAGCCCCTCGCGGCCGCACGGAGCGCCGCCGAGAGCGCGGCCGCCGGGGCCTCCTGCGCGATCTCCCAGGAGCAGGCGACCGCCCTGGCCCTGGCACCGGTCTGGCCCGAGGTCTCCGCGGGCTCCTCCCTGGCGCCCTCACCCATGACCCTGTCGAGGTACGACAACCAGTCCGGCCTGTACGACCCGGCCGGACGCGACGGACTGTTCTTCAACCCCGGTGTCGGCCTCTGGCAGATGGACTCGGCGGGGTTGGGGGCCGGCAACACGGCGGGCGAGGCCATCGACTCCGTGTGGGTCTCCGACTTCGTGGTCCCCTACATCGTGAACAAGTACTGCACGGCCCTCAACGGGGGTTCCGCCGCGCCGGCGGCCCGGGCCACCGCGTGGGCGGACTGGAACGCCTGCTCCGACGGCGACTGCGACACCATGTACTGGCGCGCGATGAACACCGGGATCGGCTCGGACCCGGGTGTGGGCCGCTACGGCGGCGCCGAACCGCGCACGTGCGAGTTCCGCGGCTCCTCGTACGACTGCCTCTTCGTGGACGTGGCCAGGGCCCAGGGCGCGGACTGGTGGACCAGGCCGGGCAGCGGCCGCTCCCCCGTGCCGCACCCGTTCTACGTGCTCAGGACGGCGTCGGGCGGTGGCACCCAGGAGGTCCGCGTCTGGCTCGCGGAGGACTCCGGCCACGGGGTGGACGTGACCGTCACCCGGCCGTTCGGCGGCAACGCCCGGGACGCGCTGTCGTGGACCGACGGCCAGGGGTTGTGCGACACGACCGCTGGACGGGGTTCCTGCTGACCGCGGAAAGCAACACATGAATTCGGGCTCTGGTGCCTTTCGGAACCAGGGCCCATATCTGCTTCCCGGTGTTTACCTTCTTACGTGGGGGAGAACCTGGGGCCACACCAGGGAAAAGGATCAATACAACCTCTATCGACTCGCGCCGACGCATGTTATTTTCTTTCCCGCCCGGGGGATCCGCAAGGAAGATACGAACGAAGAGGCCACAATGCCCCATTCGACGGCGCCAGAGATCGACCTGCCCGAGCTGAACTTCGACGACATGGAGGTGATGAGCGTCCGCGAGGCGGTCGCCGTCCCGGAGACCGGCGCCACCAGCGGCTCCAGCTCCTGCACCTCCACCTCGTGCTGCGGCTCCAGCAGCTGCTGCTCCGGCGGCTCCTGCGGCTGACGGAGCACTCCGCGGACTCCGCCTGAGCCCCGAGGACGGGCCACACACTGTCCCCGGACCACCATCCCCTTAAACCCTCCGACTGGAATTTACGCACAACCCCCAGATCAAAGCGTCAATTCCCCTACGTACCACCTGGCGCGCCCTTGACGGTGACGCGCCCGTATCCCCCGACAACCCAGAAGAAGGTGCCCGATGGCGATTCAGGAATCCCCGACGATCGAACTCCCCGACCTGAACTTCGACGACATGGAGGTGATGAGCGTCCGCGAGGCGGTCGCCGTCCCGGAGACCGGCGCCACCAGCGGCTCCAGCTCCTGCACCTCCACCTCGTGCTGCGGCTCCAGCAGCTGCTGCTCGTCGGGCTCGTGCGGCTGACCGGATGAACCGCTGACCGGCGGACCCCGCCGGTCGACCCGGGCGGCCCCTCCACCGGGGCCGCCCACCCCCGCACACCCCATGCCCTACCCCCCAGAAGAAGCACGACGAGGGCCGCACGTGTACGCGATCAACGCCACGGACATCACCAAGGACTACGGGAAGGGAGAGGTGCTCCACGGCATCTCCTACCAAGTGCCCACCGGACAGATCGCCGCCCTGCTCGGCCCCAACGGGGCGGGCAAGACGACGCTGATCGAGATCCTGGAGGGCCACCGGGGACGCACCTCGGGACAGGTGGAGGTGCTCGGGCTCGACCCCGGCAACCGCCGCGACTTCGCCGAACTCCGCACGCGCATGAGCGTGGTCCTGCAGCAGACCATGCTGGAGCCGGGGCTGTCGGTCCGCGACATCCTGCGCCGCCACGCCTCCTACTATCCGGACCCGCTCGGCGTGGACGAGGCCCTCGAGCAGGTGGAGCTCACCGAGAAGCGGTCCGCCCTGGTCAAGTCGCTCTCCGACGGCCAGCGCCGTCGGCTGGACCTGGCGTTGGCGCTGACCGGCCGACCCGAGCTCCTCTTCCTCGACGAGCCCACCACGGGGCTGGACCCCGTCTCACGCCGCCGGATCCGCGCCCTGGTGTCCGGGCTGAGGGAGAGCGGCACGACCGTGGTCCTCACCTCCCACGACCTCACCGAGGTGCAGGAGCTCGCCGACCGCGTGGACGTCATCCGGGACGGTGCCTTCATCGCCTCCGGCACCCCGGGCGACCTCGTCCGCGGTTCGGCGGCGTTCACGGTGGTGGAGTTCGCCCGGCCCACAGGGGTCGGCGACCGCCTGCCCGAGGGGGCCGAGCTGGTCGACGACCGGGTGCGCATCCTCACGGACGACCAGGACGCGGTGGTCGAACGCGTGCAGTCCTGGGCCAGGGACGAGGGGACGCGGATCAGCGGCCTGACCATCGTGCCGCCCAGCCTGGACGACGCCTACGTGGCGATGTTGGAGAGCGGAACGGCCGAGAACGGCACGGCCAGGAGCAAGGCGGGGAAGAGCGAATGAGCACCACCGAGACCGACCCCGGGGCCGGCCCCCGCGCGGCACGCACACGCCGCCCGTCCACGTTCTGGCTGCACGTGGACGGCGAGCTCAAGGAGTTCTGGCGCTCCCCCATCACCCTGGCGTTCATCGTGCTCATGCCGGTGATGTTCTACGTGGGCTTCGGGCTGGCGTTCCGCTCCCAGGCGGACGCGATCCTGCGCCTGGGCGATCACGAGATCACCCAGGCCAACATGAGCTTCGGCGGTGTCCTCGGCTTCGCGCTGATGTCCGTGGCCTTCGCCAACGTCGCGATCGGCCTGGCCATCCGCCGCCACCACGGGCTGTTCAAACGCTTCCGCACCACTCCGGTCAGCCCAGCGACGGTGATGGGCGCCTACCTGGTGAACACCCTGCTCACCGCCGTGATCGTGCTGGGCGTGGTGACCGCGATCGGCCTGCTCGGCATGGGGGTGAGCATCGACCCGGCGCGTCTGCCCCAACTGCTGACGGCGCTGCTGCTCGGCTTCGTGTGCCTGGCCCCGCTGGGCGCGGCAGTCTCACTGCTGCCGCCCAACGCCGACGCCGCCGTGCCCATGGTGAACGGCATCTTCTTCCCGACCGCGTTCCTGGCGGGCGGGTTCATGGTCCTGCCCCTGGGCGACACGGTGGGCGCGGTCGTGGACCTGCTGCCGGGCCGTCCGCTCACCCTCCTCGTCCAGGGCGCCCTGTCCGAGTCCGGCCCCGTGTGGGACTGGTCGGCGGTGTGGCTGCTGCTGGCGTGGTCGCTGCTGGGAACCGTGGTGGCACTGCGCTGGTTCCGGTGGGCCTCGGAGCGGGAGCCGCGCGGGTTCGGTTCGGCCAAGCGCAAGGACAAGAAGCCCGAGGAGACCGGGGCTTGAGCACACCTTCCACCGACATCCCCCTGACACCCGACCCCTCACGGGCCTTCGAGATCGTGGAGGGGCCCTACCTGGTCTCCCGCGTGAACCCGTACCCCCACCGGCTGCTGCGCGGCGGGGAGGCGGACGCCGCGCCGTTCCGTACCCTCGCCGAACTGGAGCGCAAGCGCGACGACCTGCGCGAACCACTCCTCGAAGCCCTGCACCGGGCCGCCCCTGAGCTGGGCGCGCACCGGAGTGCGGCGCTGTCCGCCAAACGTGCGGTGTTCAACCGGCGCCCGCCCCGCGACGACCTGTACGGCCACCCCGTCACCCGTGAGATCCCGCTCCTGGGCGAGTGGGCGGCCAACTGGCACCGGGCCCTGGCCGCGGCTGAGCGGGTGGACGCCGAACACGAACCCGCGCTGCACGCCGAGCGCGCGGTTCTGGCCGAGTGGGCCCGCGACCCCGCGGTGGACCGGGCCACCGCGCTGTCCAGCCCCGACCTGCACCGCGCGGTGGCCGCCCGTGCCGCCACGTCGGCGGCTCCGAACAAGCGGATGCGCAAGGCCGAGGCCGCCCTGGTCCGGTACTTCTCCCGGTCCACGGTGAAGGTCAGCCCGTACTCGATGTACACGGCGGTGCACTTCGCGCCGTTGGAGGACCCGACCGCTGGTCCGGACCCGGACCAGCCGCTCCGCCTCACCTCGCACGCCGAACTCCGGCGGCTGCTCCCCCGGCAGGCCGCCCGGGCCCTGGCCGCCGACCCCGAGGCCCGGCTGGGCCTGGAGTGGGCGCTCACCGGAGGAGCCCGCAGGGAAGCCGACGGCCGGGGCGAACGCCTGGTGGTACGTCGACGGCGCTGGGCCCCGCCCGTCGCCGGGCTGCGCGCGGAGGCCTTCGGCGAGGAGGAGGTCCGGCTGCCCCTGACCGGCAGCTGGGACCGGCTCGTCACGGTCCTGGAGAAGCGGGCGGCGGTGCCCGTGCGGCTGGACCGGCTGCGCGACGCGGTCGCCGCCGACCTCGGCTGTGGTCCCGATCGGGCGCTGGACGTGCTGGACCAGCTGATCGGGGTGGGTGTCCTGGTCCCCCGGCCGCCCGTGCCCGAACAGTCCCCGGACTTCACGCGCCACTGGCACGGGCTGGCCCGGACGCTTCCGGGTGAGGCGGCGGGCCGGGTGGCGGCCGCCTTCGAGGAGACGGACCGGGTACTGGCCGGTTTCTCCAGCTCCGACGGGGCCGGGCGGGCCGGCGACGTGCTGCGGCTGCAGCGGCTGTGGTCGGCGGCGGTGGGCGCGGAGGGTTCGGCCACCTCACCCGTGGTGGAGGACTGCCTGGTCTCACGCGGTGTCCCGGTGGGACGCGCCGAGACCCGGGGGTGGTCGGCGGATCTGGGGCGGCTCATGCCGCTGCTGTTCGCCCTGGACGACCAGCGGGTGCTCTCGGGCGCGTTGGAGCAGGTGTTCGTGTCCCGGTACGGCCGGGGCGGGCGCTGTTCCGACCTGGAGGGTTTCGCCCAGCACGCGCGGGCGGCCTTCCCCATGACCCAGGCGCTCATGGGCGACGACCCCGCCGCCCTGGCCGGGGCGGACGAGGAGCTCACCCGGGTCCTGGCAGCACGCCGGCGGGCCGTGGACCACCTGGTGGAGCTCGGCCGGTCCGGCGGAGAGCGGGCTGAGGTCGACCCGGGGGTGGTGGACGAGGTCGCGGCGATGCTGCCGGACCGGGAGTTCACCGCCCGCCGCTCCTTCGCGGTGTTCGGCCAGGCCGTCCCCGGCGGGAGCGGCGGCGACGGCGGCCTGGTGGTCAACCACCTCTACGGCGGCCGGGCCCGCTACTTCAGCCGGTTCCTGGGGCAGATGCCGCAGGCGGTCCGGGAGCGGGTCGCCGAGCACGTGCGGCGTCTGGGCCCGGAGGGCGCCGACACCGTGCACATGCGGTCGGCGCTGGGGTTCAACGCGAACCTGTCGCCCCCGCTGGCCGACGAAGAACTGTCCCTGCGCGACGAACCCACGCAGCTCCCCGGTCCCGCCACCCGCGACCTCACCCTGGTGCACACCCCTGGGGGCCTGCGCCTGGTCCGGGAGGACGGACGCGAGATCGACCCCGTCTACACCGGTTTCCTGGTGCCGCACGCGCTGCCCTACGACGAGATGCTCGTGGCGATGGTCGCGGACTCACCCTTCTTCTCCTTCGGTGACCTCACCATCGACCTGCACGAACGCTGGACCGAACAGGGGTTCCGGGACGGGACCCCCAGGATCTGCTTCGGCGGCCTCACCCTGTTCCGCCGCAGGTGGGGCATGGGCACGGACGAGTTCGCGCTCCGGGCCGAGGAGACCACCGCCGAGCTGCACCGGCGGCTGAACGTGGAACGCGAACTCCGGGGCATTCCCGAGCAGGTGTTCGTCCGCCCGCTCCAGGGGGCCCGGCTCGGTCCTCTGGAACGCGCCATGGCGCCCAAACCCCAGCACGTGGACTTCCTGAGCAGGCTGCACACCGGGACCGCCGCCAAACGCCTGGCCCACCTGGGGCCGGCGCTGCTGGTGGAGGAGATGCTCCCCGGCCCGGACCACCACCGGGTGCGCAGTCCGGCGGGAGCGCACACCAGCGAGCTGTTCCTCGAACTCTCCACGGTGCCGCACGGCGCGCACACCGTTCCCCCGCCCGCGCGCACCGCCCCCGTTCCCTCCCCCCATCCCCCAGGCGAAGCGAGGCTGACCCCTTGACCGTCGGACTCAGAGTCAACTACCACGACAGCGACAAGAGCGCCCTGCTCGGCGACTGCCTCGTCCCCGCCGCTCGCAGGGCCGCCGCGCGCGAAGGGATCACCGCGGCCTGGCTGCACCTGCACTGGCGGCGCGGCCCGCACTGCGTCCTCTACACGGACGGCGACCCGGCCGCGGTCGAGGCCGCGGTGGCCGAGGCCGGGGAAAGGGTCCGGGACTTCCTGGAGCACCACCCCTCCCGGAGTGTGCTCGACCCCGCCCGGTACGAGGCGTTCTCCCGTCACATGGGACGCCTGGAGCTGGTGGAGGGGCCCTACACCCCGATCGAGGCGGACAACACCACGCGGCTGCTGGTCGGCGACCCGGTCGACACGTTCCTGCGCGGCCCCGAGGCGATCGCGCTCAAGGGCCGGGTGCTCACCGACGGCCTCTCCCGGGTGGCCGGTCAGGTGGGCGGGCGCGGCGGCGAGCGCGCGGTGTTCGCGAACGTCTTCGCCGGGATGGGGGCGATCGCGACGCGTTACCCCGAGTGGGGGCTCAGATCCGGCTACCAGGCCTTCCTGTCGCACTGGAAGGAGTACTTCCACTGGTCGGACCCGGAGGCAAGGGCACAGGAACAGCTGGCGGCCTCCTACCGGACCCAGCGCGAAGGGCTGGTGGAGTCCCTGCGCGCGGTGCACGAGCGCACCGGCGAGGACCCGTTCGCCCTGGCGTGGGCCGAATGGGTCGACCGCTGGCTGCCCGAGGCGATCGCCCTCGCCGAGCAGGAGCACATCCTGCCGTTCCCGCACCCGGAGCGGCAGGAGCAGGCGGCGAAGTTCGGCGACGACGTCCGGGTGCGCTGGAGCGGCGCCGACGACCGCTCCTACAGCGACTTCCACCAGGAGTTCCGCAAGCTCGACTTCACCAGGCTCGGTGACGGGTACGGGTTCGCCGCGTTCCGGTTCCTCATCAACTGCTTCTTCGACCTGCTGCCGCTGATGGGCGTCGCCCCGATCCAGCGGTACTCGGTGGCGTACCTGTTCACCGAGGCCGCGCAGGAGGTGGTGGGCGAGCGCTGGGAGGCGACGGTCCGCAGAGTGGTCGACCACCAGCGCAGCGACCCCGAACTGAAGCCGACCCTGCCGTGGGTGGGCGATGCCTGAGACCACCGAGACCCAGCCGCTCCCCGCCGCCGGGACCGCTCCGGCCGTGCGGCTCAAGAGCGCCGTCCGCGCCCGATCGCTCGCCGCGGAGGGGGTGGCCCTGAGCATGGGCGCCACCGCCGTCGTCATCAGGGGAGTCAGGGCCGACACCGTCTGGCAGGCGCTGGAGCCGACCCTGCGCGCCGGGTTCCACCGCCCCGAACTGCTGGAACGCTTCCCCGAGCAGGGGCGCCCCTTCCTCGCGGGCATCCTCGACCAGCTGGCGGAGCACGGTTTCCTCCGCGAGCTCGAACCCGAACCCGCCTCCCTCACCGAGGCCGAGCGGGCCGTCTACCCGCACCTGGAATCGGTGACCCACCGCCCCTACGCCGCACTGGCCGCGCTGCGCACGAGCACGGTGCGGGTGTGTTCGTCGTGCCCGCTGCTGGAAGCGGAGGTCCGGCGGGCCCTGGGCCGCGCCGGGTTCGGTGAGGTCCGGGCCGACACCGCGCCCGCCCCGGAGGGGCCGGTCCTGCTGACCGCGGGGTTGGGGGAAACGGGCGGGACGACCGAACACGTGGTCGCCGCGGACGGCGGCCTGTGGGTGGCCGGGCCGCGCAACCGTCCGGGCACCCCGGACCTGACGGGGCGGTTGCGCGCCTGGTTCGCCCGGCGGGAGCCCGATCCGGCGTACCGGGAACCGGACGGTTCCGCACTGCGGGTCACCCGGACGCTGGTCGCCGCCCAGCTGGCACTGGCCCTGGTCGCCCATGTGGCACGGAGCGTGGCGGGCACCGCGCCGGACGCGGACCCCGAGTTCATGGTGACCACGGACGAGCTGGTCAGCGAACCGCACACGCTCCTCGCCCCGGAGACCCTGGACCCGGCCGCGCCCCAGCCGCTGCCCGCCCCGGAGCCCCTGGACACCGTGCCGGCCGAGCCGCTGGAGGTCCCCGACCGCCTGGACGCGGTCACCGGCCTGTGGGACCGCGTCTTCGGCCCGGTCGACGAGCCGGTCCCCGGGGACCTGTCCCAGCTGCCGGTCGGCCTGGCTCTGTCGGGCGCCCGTGCCGGATGCGGCTTCACCACCGCCCAGGCAAGGGAGAACGCGCTGGTCAACGCCCTGAACCACGTGGTGTGGCGTACCCCGGGAGCCACCGGGACCGCCACGGGTGGAACCCGCACCCGGACCGGTGGAAGCGGCACGGGCGAGGACGACGGACCACCCGGTGGCAGGACCGCCGGAGACTCCGGAGCCGCGGACGGTCGCGGGCTGGGGCTGACGCCCGTCGCCGCGATCGGAGCGGCGGTGGGCGACCTCGTCCTGCGGGCGCCCGAGGAACGGTGGAAGGACGTGGAACCCCCGGTCCTGTCCCCCGCCGCGCGACGGCTGTGGACCGCGCTCACCCTGAGGTTCGGCGTTCCCGTCGAGCTCGCCCTCCAGGAGCTCGACGGAACGGGCGTCCGGCGAACGCGAGTGGTCGCGGACGGCGGTGAACTGCTGGGGACGAGCGCGGCACCCGAACCCGACGCCTGTGTCCAGGAGGCGCTGCTCCGCGCGGTCGCGCGGGTCCGCCTGGCGGAGGAGGCCCCGCACGCGGTCCTGCCCCCGGCGGCGACCGGAACGGAGGCGGTGGCCTCGGCGCTGGTCCGGTGGGCGTTCGAGACGGGCCGGGTACGGGTGTCCGCGCCCGGCGGGGCCGACAGCTGGCGCTCCCGCGGAGTACACTCGGCGGTGGCCACGTGGACCTGACCCCGGCCCCGGTTCCCCTGGGGCTCTCCCCGGTCGGCGCGACCCTGGAGCACCCGTACACGGTGAGCGCGGCGGGCGGGCTCCTGCACACCGCGATGAGCGGCGCCCTGGCCGTCCTCGGTCCGTGGACCCCCGACGGATCCTCGGGCTGCTCCCGCTGCGCCGGGCTCTGGCGCGCCGACGTGGAGGGCGAGCACGCCCCCGACCGCCCGGCACCGCACGACCTCTTCGCTCTGTGGAAGGACGTGTTCAACGAGCTGGCCGCCGCCACCGCCCCCACCGGACTGCGCCTCTGCCTCCTGGCCCTGGACTGCCGCACCGGCGAGGTGACCCGGCACCGGTTCGTCCCCCATCCCCACTGCGGCCGCTGCTTCCCCGACGGGCGGGGGCTCGCGCCGCCGGACTCGGGCGACGACCTCGACCTCGCAACCCCGCTTCCGGTCGTCGGCGACTCCCTGCGCACCCGCGCCATGGACCGGAACGGCCTCCGGGCCCGGCTGCTCGACTTCAGGTTCGGGCCGGTCGCCCACGTCTACCGGGACGAGGAGTCGCCCCTGGCCCTGATGACCTGCGAGACCGTCGCTCCCGGACACGCCCGGCGGGAGGGCGGGTACGGGCGTTCCACCCGGTTCGCCGCCAGTGAGGTGCCCGCCTTCCTCGAAGGGGTGGAGCGGGTCACCGGCGGGCGGCGGCTCTCCGGCGCCCCCGTCGTGCACGGCTCCTACGCGGACGTGGCCGAGGACGCCGTCGACCCCGCCGACCTGGGCCTGCACGAACCCGAATGGTACGGACACCCCTCCTTCGAGCCGGTCGCCTACACCCCGGACACACCCACCACCTGGGTGTGGGGCTGGTCCACGCGGGAGCGGCGCCGTGTCCTGGTGCCCGAGCACGTGGCGTACTGGCACGCGGGCAGCGCCGGGGAACGCTTCCTGTACGAGTCGTCCAACGGCTGCGCCGTGGGCGGGACGCTGGCGGAGGCGGTCCTGTACGGGCTGTTCGAGGTGGTGGAGCGGGACGCGTTCCTGCTCGCCTGGTACTCGCGCACCCGGCTGCGGGCGATCGAGGGTGCCGACGACCCGGACCTGCTGCACCTCACGGACCTGCTGACCGAGCGCGGTCTGGCCCTGCGCCTGCTCGACCTCACCTCCGACCTGGGGGTCCCGACCGTTCTGGCCATGGTCACCGCGCCCGAGGAGGCCGTGCGCGAGGGGCGGGCCCCCGCGCTCAGCCTGGCCACCGGCACCCACCCGGACCCGCGCCGCGCACTCATGGCCGCGGTCGAGGAGACCGCGACCAACGCGCTGATGTACCCCAAGTGGGTGCGGATGCGGCCGTCGGTGTCGGTGGAGCGGTGCCGCCCCATGCTCGACGACTTCACCCTGGTGCGGACCCTGGAGGACCACACCGGCCTGCACGGGCTGTGGGAGGCCCGCCCCCTCTGGGAGTTCCTGGACCACCCGAGCGGAAGCGTCGGCATGGACCGGCTCACCGCGGGCCGGCCGTCCTCCTTCGCCGGGACCGACCTCGCCTCGGTGCTGCGCGAGCGGTTGGCCGCCGTCCACGGGCTGGGGCTGGACGTGGTGGTCGTGGACCAGAGCAGCGCACCGTACACGGAGGCGTCCGGGACCCGCGCGGTCAAGGTGATCGTGCCCGGCGCCCTGCCGATGACCTTCGGCCACACCCACCGCAGGACCCGCTCCCTGGAGCGGCTGACCCGAGCGTCCACGCTGTTCGAGGGAGGGGTTCCGTGGGAGACACCCGGCCGGACGTACCCGGCACCGCACCCGTTCCCGTGAGCGGCGGGACCCTGCGCGGCGAGCTCGAGGACGCGCTCGCGCACTTCCACGCGCAGTCCTACGACAAGGACGTGGCCCAGGTCGAGACGCTGTTCTTCGGCCCCGGCCCGTCCCACGGCCTGGCCCGGCCGGTCCCGGGTCAGGTCCGGCCGCCCCTGCCGGCGCTGTCCCCGCTGCGCGGCCTCGACGCCGCGACCCCCGTGCTCGGTGGAACGTGGTCACCCGCCCAGCGCCTGCTCGCCGCGTGCGTGGAGGCGGTGCGGGTGCGCCGGGTCTCGGCGGCCGACCGGTATCCGGTGCACCGCGCCTACCCCTCGCCCCGGGGCCTGTTCGGAGCGGACCTGTTCCTCCTGCCGGCCGAGGGGGCCGCGTGGTGCCTGCGAGCGGACCCGCAGTCGCACGCGCTCCAGCCGGTCGGGAAGCACGCGGCGCCGCCGGACCTCGAAGCCGCCCTGTCCGGATGCCGTCTGGTGGTGGCGGTGGACCACCACCGCTACCCGCCCGAGTACGGGAGGCTGCGCCCCTCCCTGGCCCGGTTGGAGGGGGGCCACCTGCTGGCGACCCTCGGTCTGACCCTGACCCGTGCGGGGCTGGGACCCCGCACCCACCCGGACCCGGCCCACCCCGCGTGTGCCGAGGCGGCCCCGCTGCTGCCCGAGGGCACGGTTCCCGTCGCGGCCGTCACCCTCGCTCCCGGCCGCGGCACCGCCCTCTCCCCCGAAACCACCGCGCGGGTGGCGGCCTCCGTCGCCCCCGCGGGGCGACCGCTGCGTACGTGGTTGGACGAGCGGACCAGCGGGGTGTCCACCGCCAACCTGGTGACGAGCGCCCACGTGAGCCCGGAGCGGGGTTCGACGGTGACGTCCGGGCTGGTCGGTGCGCTTGCCACGGTCCACGCGGTCCTTCCCGAACCGGGGGCCCTGCGGTTGTACCGGCACGTGCTGGAGGGTGACCGGGTGGACGACCGCGCCGTCCGCGAGCTCTTCGCGGACGGCTCGTACGGGCCCGCACGCCCGGTTCCGCGCACCGGGGAGACCAACTTCTCCGCCACACTCGGCTACACCCTGGCCGTGGACTTCCCCGTCTGGGCCCGGGCCCACGGGGCCGAACACGCGGAGACGGTCCTGCACACCCTCCTCGGGTGGATCGCCCAGTGGGGCTGCCTCGGCGCCGCCGCCACCGGCCTGTGCGCCCGCCCCATGCGCAACTACTCCGAGGAGGACTGGGCGGCGGCCCTGGGGCTGGACCCCGGGCAGACCCCCTCCTACCAGCTGTGGGTGCGCGCCGAACGCGGCACCTACATGGACATCCCCGTCGACGCCGCCTCTCCGGAGCTCCCATGACCCGCACCTGGTCCGCCGTGTACGTCTACCTGCACCGCAGCCGCGCCGACATCGACTCCTTCCTCCTGGAGCACCTGGCCCCGCAGGCGGAGGAGCTGGTCGGGGCCGGGCACGCGCGGGCCTGGTTCTACCTGCGCTACTGGGACGGCGGGCCGCACCTGCGCGCCCGCTTCCTGGACGCCGACGGCGACGCGGTAGCGGGCTTCGCCGACCGGATGCGCGCCCTGGCCGAGGAGACCTCGGCGGCCGCCCTCGACCTGGACAGCGGCGCCTACTACACGAACCTCCCCCAGGCCGATCCCGCCCGCTGGCACGCCGACGGCGACGTGGTGGACGCGGTGTACGAGCCCGAGACGGAGCGGTACGGCGGCCCGCGCGCGCTGGAGGTCTGCGAGGACTTCTTCGCCGTGAGCACGCGGATCGCGCTCGCCGTCCTGCGTTCGGCGCCGCAGCCGCACCAGCGGCAGGTGGTGGCGGCCGACCTGACCTCCCTCGCCTTCGGGGCGCTCGGCTTCGACGACGTGGAGGCGGTCCGGCAGGCCCGCGGGTACTACGCCACCTGGGACTACTCGGCGGAGGTCGCGCGCGGCGGGACCCAGGCGCGGGCCGAGGCGGAGCGGCTGTTCCACTCGGCGCCCTCGCGCTGGCTGCAGCGGCGCCCGCAGGTGGAGCGGCTGGTCGCGGGTGAGGGAGCGTCCACGCACCACCTGTGGGACCGGGCGCTGCGGGACACGGTCGGGCGGCTGCGGCGGATCCGCGCGGAGGAAGGACTGACCAGCGGTCTGGACCGGATCGTCTGGTCGTTGCTGCACATGACGCACAACCGGCTCGGCCTGGACATCGACGACGAACGCCGGATCGCCTGGCTGCTGTCGCTGTCCTACCCCAGGTGGGAGCCGCCGGGAGACTACTTCGACCCCGGGGTGAACGCACCGGACCGGACCTACGCCGCGGCCAGCAAGTACCGCCCGGACACGATCGCGGGCGAGCACCTGCCGCGCCCGGTGGCACCGGAGGGGACGAGGGAAGGAGCCGTGGAGGCCCCTGTGGTCGCGCTCCCCGAACCCGCTCCCCTCACCGCGCCGCTGAGCGAGGTGCTGGCCGAACGGTCGAGCGGGCACGGGGACTACGGTTCGCGGCTGGACCTGGCCGAGCTGTCGGCACTGCTCGGCCACGGGGCGGGAATCAGCCGAACCCGCTCCGACCAGCCCGGACGCCAGGTTCCGCCGCGCACCTACCCCTCGCCGGGGGCGGCCTACGCCACGGAGGTGTGGGTGGTGGCGCGGTGCGTGTCCGGGCTCGAACCGGGGACCTACCGCTACCGGGCCGAGGGTCACCGGCTGCTGCGCGCGGACGGCCCCACGGAGACGGACCGGCTGACCGAGCTCTCACCGTTCCTCCGCGAGCAGGCCGACGGCCGCCCCGGAGCGGTGGCCGGAACAGTGGGCGCGCTGGTGGTCCTGGTGGGCGACCTGGGCCGGCTCCGCGAGGGGTACGGCCAGCGTGCGCTGCGGTTGCTGCTTCAGGAATGCGGCCACCTGGCCCAGAACCTGTCGCTGTGCGCGGCGGCGCTGGGGCTGCGCTCGCTGGTGGTGTCGGGTTTCGCCGACGACGCGGCCAACGCGCTGCTGCACCTGGACGGCGTGGACCGGACAGTACTCACCCTGATTCCGGTCGGGTCGGAACCCGCCCCCTGACCCGCGCCGTGGCACGGCGGCCACATCCGGACATCTCGCTTGAACAGGTCGTACGCACTCTTGACACGGCTTTGGGGACACAAGTGTCCATCGTCACTGGCATCTTTGGCTACTGGGTAGTAACATTGCATTGTTACTAGCCGGTAGATCCGCGTGTACAGAAACCGCGGCCTGGGACACACAGCGGAGCTGTCCATGACGCATTACAAGAGCAACCTGCGCGACATCGAGTTCAACCTCTTCGAGCTGTTCAAGCGCCAGGACGTACTGGGCGAGGGCCCGTTCGAGGAGCTGGACGAGGAGACCGCGCGCACCATCCTGGACGAGATCAACCGTCTGGCCACCGGTGTCATCGCTGAGTCCTTCGAGGACGCGGACCGCAACCCCCCGGTCTTCGACCCCAAGACCAACACGGTCGCGGTCCCCGAGAGCCTGAAGAAGTCCTACCAGGCCTACATGGACGCCGGCTGGTACAACCTCGACCTCCCCCAGGAGCTCGGCGGCCTCGGCGCCCCCCGCTCCCTGGTGTGGGCCGCCGCCGAGCTGATCCTGGGCTCGAACCCCTCCGTCCACATGTACTCCGCCGGTCCCGGCT
Organism: Nocardiopsis ganjiahuensis DSM 45031; assembly: GCF_000341085.1. Classification (GTDB taxonomy): domain Bacteria; phylum Actinomycetota; class Actinomycetes; order Streptosporangiales; family Streptosporangiaceae; genus Nocardiopsis; species Nocardiopsis ganjiahuensis. Next base: position 18,526 of record NZ_ANBA01000031.1, read on the forward strand.
TCGCGAGCATCCTGAACTCCGAGGGCAACGAGGCGCAGAAGAGGTTCGCCGAGCAGGCCATCGAGAAGCAGTGGGGCGCCACCATGGTGCTGACCGAGCCGGACGCCGGCTCGGACGTCGGCGCGGGCCGCACCAAGGCCGTCGACCAGGGTGACGGCACCTGGCACATCGAGGGCGTGAAGCGCTTCATCACCTCGGCCGAGCACGACATGTCCGAGAACATCTTCCACCTGGTGCTGGCCCGCCCCGAGGGCGCCGGCCCCGGCACCAAGGGCCTCTCGCTCTACCTGGTGCCGAAGTTCCTGGTCAACGAGGACGGCTCCCTCGGCGAGCGCAACGGCGCCTACGTCACCAACGTCGAACACAAGATGGGCCTCAAGGCCTCCACCACCTGTGAGCTCACCTTCGGCGACAAGCACCCCGCCATCGGTTACCTCGTCGGCGACAAGCACGACGGCATCCGCCAGATGTTCCTCGTCATCGAGTACGCCCGCATGATGGTCGGGACGAAGGCGATCGCGACCCTGTCCACGGGTTACCTGAACGCCCTCGAGTACGCCAAGAACCGCGTGCAGGGCAACGACATCGCGGGGGACAAGAACTCCCCGAAGGTCACCATCACCCACCACCCGGACGTGCGTCGCAGCCTCATGACGCAGAAGGCGTACGTGGAGGCCATGCGTTCGCTGGTCATCTACACCGCCACCCAGCAGGACGCGATCCAGATCGCGCACTCCAAGGGTGAGGACGCCACCGAGCTGGAGGCCATGAACGACCTCCTGCTGCCGATCGTCAAGGGTGTGGGCTCGGAGCGCTCCTACGCGCTGCTCGCCGAGTCCCTGCAGACCCTGGGCGGCTCCGGGTTCCTGCAGGAGTACCCGATCGAGCAGTACATCCGGGACGCCAAGATCGACACCCTCTACGAGGGCACCACGGCGATCCAGGCCCAGGACTTCTTCTTCCGCAAGATCGTGAAGAACGGTGGCGCGGCCATCGGCAAGCTGTCCGCGGAGATCCGGGCCTTCGCCGAGAGCGACGCCGGCAACGGCCAGCTCAAGGAGGAGCGCGCGCTCCTGCTGACCGCCCTGGGCCAGACCGAGAAGATCGTCGAGCTCATGGTCGGCCACGCGATGAGCTCCGCCGAGGACTCCCGCGAGCTGTACAAGGTCGGTCTGAACTCGGTCCGCCTGCTCTTCGCCTTCGGTGACGTCGTCCTCGCGTGGCTGCTGCTCCGCCAGGCCGAGATCGCGCTGAACAGCATCGACGGCGCCAGCGACGACGACAAGAACTTCTACACCGGCAAGATCGCCGCCGCGCGCTTCTTCGCCGAGCAGTTCCTGCCGCGTGTGGAGTCCGAGCTGAAGGTCGCCCGGACCGTGAACCTGGGCGTCATGGAGGTCCCCGAGGAGGCCTTCTGAGCCTTCCGGGACCGCTGAGGCCCGCCGCAGCGCCACAAGGTACCGAGTAACCACCGCCGAGGGGCGGGACGATCCGTCGTCCCGCCCCTCGGGCGTTGTACCGGAGGACTCGGAGCGCGGCGGGGTCAGAACGCGACAGGGCGCAGCGCGGCGGCGCTCTCGGCCGCGACCGTCAACGGATCCGTGAGCGGCCGGCCGAGCAGGCCCCGCAGGTCCGGCCCGGTGTCACCGAGGAATCCGTGCCGGACAGCGCTGGCGATCGAGGCGAGCATCGGCCCTTCGAACCCCCGTAGGGAGTCGTCCTGGAGCAGGCGGGAGCGGTACTCGCCCAGGCCGATGGTGTGATGCGGGACCCGTAGCCGTGCGGCAACGTCGGTCGCGGTGATCGGGTCGCCGAGCAGTTCGTAGACCCTGCCGGCGTGCTCGGCGGGCGCGCCGGCGACCACGGCCGCGGCGGCCGCCAGGTCCGTTCGTGCGACCGCCGCCAGGGCACCGGAACCGAACGCGGACTCCAGTCCCTCAGGGGTCCAGCTCAGCAGAGACCCGAACAGTTCCGCGTAGAGGCCGTTGCGGAGGATGGTCCACTCGAGTCCGCCGGCCCTGATCGCCCGCTCCGTGGCCCGGTGGGGGAGTGCGAACCCGAGGTGGTCCCCGGATCCGATCAGGCTCGTGTACACCACATGGGTCACACCGTCGCGCACCGCGGCGTCGAGCGCGGCCCGGTGGCGGGCGACCACCCGATCGTCCTCGGCGTACCCGGCCGAGACGAGAACCAGTGTCGAAACGCCGGTGAGGTCCGGCCCACCGGGTTCGTCGAAGTCCAGTCGGCGCTGCCCGGCCGCGGGGGTACGGCTTCCGCCCAGGGCGGGTACCCCCCGTCCGGCCAGCTCCTGCAGTACGAGGGAGGACAACTGTCCGTTCGCCCCGGTCACCATGATCATTGCGGCTCACTCTCCTGTCGTGGTTCTCTTCAGTAACCACACCCCGATCCTGAACCGGACGCGGTCGGTCCACAAGGAGGCACTTTCATGTCACCGGCGCACACAGAGGTAACCGCTGAGCCGACCCCCGGCACCGCCGGAGGGGCCGCCGAGCTCGAACCGTGCGGACAGCCGGACCACCCCGACTGCGGGATCCGCGACGTCCTGGACCGGGTCGGCGACAAGTGGTCGGTTCTCGTCATCGTCGAACTCTCCAACGGGCCGCGGCGCTTCAGGGAGCTCCAGCGCGCGATCGACGGGATCTCCCAACGCATGCTCACCCTCACCGTGCGCAGGCTGGAGCGCGACGGGCTGGTGCTCCGGACCGTCTACCCGACGGTGCCCGCCCAGGTCGACTACCGGCTCACAGGGACCGGGGCGAGCCTGACCCACCTCGTCAAAGCGTTGTCGGAGTGGTCGCTGGAGCACCGGGACGTGATCGCCCGGGCCCGGCGGACCTACGACCAGGAGCATCCCGACCACGGCATCCGCTGAGCAGCCGGGCCCCCTGCGCCCGATTACGGACGGTCAGGGGTGGGTAGCCGCAATCCCGAGCGCACGTGCGACCGGCGGGCGCGCACGAGGAGGGAGAACGGACATGGGACGACCCGATGCGGAGAGCGTCGAGGCGGCGAAGGGCTTCGACGAGTACGACCGTGTGGCTCTGGTGACCGGCGCGGACAGCGGAATCGGGCGTGCGAGTGCGATCCGGCTCGCCGAAGCCGGCTTCGACGTCGGCATCACCTACCACCAGGACGAGGAGGGCATCCGCAGGACCGAGTCCGAGATCAGGGAGACCGGACGCCGGGTGGCGGTTCGCAGGCACGACCTCAGCGCGCCGGAGCGGGGCGCCGAGGCCCTCTCCGAGATGATCGAGGAGCTCGGCGGGGTGGGCGTCCTGGTCAACAACGCGGGTACCGGCTCCGCCGAACCGCTGCTGGACACCGACTACGCGCGCTGGCGTGAGGTGCTCTCCGTCGATCTGGACGCGCCGTTCGTGTGCTCACAGATCGCCGCCCGCCACATGCGCGACGCCGGGCGCGGCGGGCGCATCGTCAACATCACCAGCGTGCACGAGGAGTACCCGCGGGTGAACGCCGGCGCCTACTGCGCCGCCAAGGGCGGGCTGAAGCTCCTCACCCGGACCCTCGCCCTCGAGCTGGGCCTGTACGGCATCACCGTGAACGCGGTGGCTCCCGGGGAGATCGCCACCCCCATGACCGGCCAGCACGAACAGCCGCCCGAGCTGGACTCGCGAGCCGGCTACCCCATCCCCCGCCCCGGCCACGCCTACGAGGTGGCCGAGGCGGTCGCCTTCCTCGCCCGGCCCGAGGCCTCCTACGTCACCGGCGCCTCGCTCTTCGTGGACGGAGGGCTGTCGCTGATGGGGCCGCAGGCGGGAGGGGACCTCCAGGACGGCACCTGGCGCGCGGGCTGATCCGGAACCCTGCCGGCTCCCCGGCAGCCGCGCCCCGGACACCGGCGGGCCGGGGCGCCGGGCGGGCCCCGGTCCGTCCGGGGCGGGGTCAGTCCCGGACGCGGCGCCGGACGAACACGGCCAGCACGCAGGTGGACAGGAGCGTGGTGACGGCGATGGGGACGAAGGCCAGCTGGTAGGAGGCGGGCTCGTCCGGGAGTGCCTGGAGGATGGCTCCGGCCGCCACGGTGCAGGCCACGGCGGTGCTGAAGCCGCTCATGTTGACCAGGCCGGAGGCGACTCCGGTTCGGCTGGCGGGGATGCCGTCACGGGCGAAGTCGAAGGAGATGGTGGGCGCCACGGTCTGTCCGAGCGCGCTCACGGCCATCACCGCGACACCGAGGGGCACCGGCGCGCCGTCCGGCCAGGCGACCAGGAGGAGCCAGCCGAGGCTCAGGGTCCCGCCGAGGAACAGGGCGAAGTACACCCGGACGCCGGGGTGGCGGCCGATCAGGACTCCGGCGAACGGGGCGACCCAGAGGGCCCCGGCCGCCAGACCGGTGAGGGTGAGCGCGGCGGTGCTCTCGGACAGCCCCAGGCCGCCGACGAGGAACGGGTAGCCCCAGAGCACCATCATCATCGTGAACGGCGCCATGACGGCCGCGTGGTGCGCCATGCCGATGCGGGGCCCGTCGGCCTTCAGAGCCTCCTTGAGCGACGCCCACACGGAGATGGGGTCGGCGACGGTGGAACGGCCCGCGGCGCCGGAGGGGCGGTCACGGACCACCAGGAGGACCAGGAGGGCCATCAGCACGGTGAGGCCGGTGGTCGCCATGAAGGCCGCCACCCAACCGACGCCGTTGAGGGCCCAGGCCAGCGGGGCGGCGCTGGCGACCTGACCGGTACCGCCGACCACCCCGGTCAGGCCGCTGACCAGCGCGTAGCGGGCGCGGGGGAACCACAGGGCGGCGAGGCGGATGACGTTGAGGAACACCAGCGCGTCACCGAGGCCGATGAGGAACCGGCCCGCCACGGCCACTTCGATCCCGGGGGCGAGCGCGAACAGGCACGACCCCAGGGCCATCGCGATCATGCCCATGACCAGTGTGAACCTGGGGCCCAGACGGTCGGCGAGCAACCCGGCGGGCACCTGGAGGACGACGTACACGAGGAGCTGGAGCATCGGCAGGAGGGAGAGCAGGGCCGGACCGACGTCGAACCTGCTCTGCGCCTCCAGGGCGGCCACGCCCAGGCCGTTGCGCTGCAGCATGGCGAGGAAGTAACCGCCCACCGCGACACCCCATACCAGCCAGGCGCGAGCGCCGCCCACCGGCTCCACGGGAACGCGTGCGGGTGTCGAGGTCCGGTCACCGGATGTCTGGGTCTGTGTCACTTCGCTGCTTCTTTCCTTGTCTGCGCCACCCTCCAGTGTCCTCCAGACCGCCGACCGGACCCCGCACCGGGGTGACACGGCACGCGAACCGGGCGGGAATGCCCCTGGCTGCGGCGGGTGTGGGTCCGGCAAAGCCTCACCCCAGACGGGCAAAGACCCGGCAAGCAGCGCAAAGTCACTATGAGTCAGAACCAATGCACCAGGGGTCGCCAAATCGGGTGAGGCTCACGACAGTGAGCACGGGACTACAGTCCCTTTATCTCAAAATCACGCCACGGACAGGTGTTCGAAAATGGCATTTTGACCTGCAGGTTCTTACTCTAAACAGGTCGATATTCATTCGTTAGTTGTGACATCCGTCACACTTAGAAGCCTCGACTACGAGGGGTCAGTTACTGCTAGCATCCGGAACGCGAAGGATAACTACGAGGTAACGACATCGTTCGGGCCTCGCCAACTTCGCGGAGGGAAGTCACCAACGCCGGCCAACGGCGAGGTGAACGGAACTCGCACCGCGGCGACGCGGCCGCAACAAGCACACACGGTCAGCACAACCGCGGTACACCCCACACACACTGGAGACGATCTTGAGTCACTGGCGTCTGAACAACCCCCGGGCCTCCCGGGCGAAGTCGGCACTCGCCAGCCGGATCAAGCACAAGCCCCGCCACGCCTTCTGCGCCGAGCGCGCGATCACGGCATTGCTGGGCGAGCTCTCCTCGGTCGCCTCCCGTCCGCTGTACTGGTCGGGCACCTCCGAGATGGCCGTCGCCTCCGTCATGCGCGACGTCAACGTCTGGTGCCGCGACGGCCGCTTCTTCTGGAACGACCTCTTCCACGGCAGCACGATGTCCCACCCCGCGAGCGACCCCGCCGGTGCCGCCGCCCTCCTGAACCCCTTCGCCCAGGTTCCGGAGCCCGCGCACTACTACACGCACCGCCAGCCGGTCGCCGCCTAGCCGTGCCCGCTGCGGACCTGCGCCCGTCGGCCGCCCGCGGCGCGGACTCCGACCCGGCTCGCCCCCTCCCGCGACGTGTCGCGGAGGACCGGTCCGCCGGCGCCCTCACCAGAAGCCGCACCCCCGCCCCATGACCACACGCGTCGACACCGACACCGTCGTGGTCGGTCTGGGTGCGATGGGATCCCAGGCGCTGTGGCGCCTGGCCCGTGACGGGGTCGACGTGATCGGGGTCGAGCAGTTCTCCCCCGGACACGACCGCGGCTCCAGCCACGGCGAGTCCCGCATCATCCGGACCGCCTACCTCGAGGGCGCCGAGTACGTGCCCTTCGTCCGGGCCGCCTGGCGCGCCTGGGGCGAGCTGGAGGAAGCCTCCGGCTCCCGGCTCGTGGTCCGGTCCGGCGCCCTGATGCTCGGTCGGCCCGGCTCCGGCGCGATCAGCGGCTCCATCGCCGCCGCCGAACAGCACGGCCTCGCCCACGAGCACCTCTCCCCCGCCGCGCTCGCCGAGCGCCACCCCCGGCACGCCGTGCGCCCCGACGAGGTCGGCGTCTTCGAGGAGGCCGCCGGTGTGGTGCTGCCCGAGGCCTCGATCCTCGCCGCCGTCCGCCTGGCCCGTCAGGCCGGTGCCCGTGTGTGGACCCACCAGGCCGTCACCCGCATCGAGCCCGACCCCGACCGTCCCCGGGTCCGGATCGGTGACACCGAGATCCGCGCCCGGCGCGTCATCGTCACCGCCGGAGCCTGGCTGCCCGCACTGGTGCCGGGCGTCGCCGGCCTGGGCGGCGGAATCCGCGTGGAACGCCGTGTGCTCGGCTGGTTCCGCATCACCGGGCCCGCTCCCGGCACCGCACCCCCCGAACCCGTCTTCGCCCGCGACGAACCCGACGGCACCCTCTGGTACGGCTTCCCCAGCATGGACGGCGGCCGGACCCTGAAGATCGGTGTGCACGCGGAGTCGCCCGAGGTCAGAGCGTCCGCTGTCCGCCCGCCCGGTGCGCAGTGGGGTGAACCCGTCGACCCCGACACCGGGCCCCGGCCCCCGGACGAGGCCGACGCGCACCGCCTGGGCGAACTCGCCACCGGCCTGCGCGGGGTGGCGCCCCTGCCCGAACGCATGGCGTCCTGCATGTACACCATGACCCCCGACGAGCACTTCCTCATCGGCCGCCGCGACGAACTGCCCGGCCTGGTCCTGGCCGGCGGCTTCTCCGGGCACGGCTTCAAGTTCGCCTCCGCGGTCGGTCAGGCCGTGGCCGACCTGGCACGCGACGGCCGCACCGAGCTCCCCGTCGGCATGTTCGACCCCCATCGCTGGGACACCCCGCCCACGCGCCTCTGACCCGCCACTCGCACCCGCGCTCTCGCGTACCGGGGCCCCGACGGTTCACCGTGCGCCGGCACACCGGCCGAGAACTCCTCCCGCCCCCGGCCGGAACAGGACACACACCTGGGTGCTTTGTCACCAACCAGCTACATTGGCGGGGTACACCAACCCCCCTCCGGACCTGCCGGAACACAGGCTCCCTCTCCGCGGCCGCACGCAGTAAGGACCCCACAGCCGTGCAACCCCTCACCTCCGACGACCCGAACGCCATCGGCCCGCACCGCCTCCTCGCCCGCCTCGGCGCGGGCGGCATGGGCAAGGTGTACCTGGCCCGCACCCCCGACGGGCACCTGTGCGCTCTGAAGGTGGTCAAGGAGGACCTGGCGCACGACAGCCAGTTCCGGGCCCGGTTCGCCCGCGAGGTCCGCGCGGCGCAGCGGGTGCGCGGCCCCTTCACCCCCGCGGTCGTCGACGCCGACCCGGAGGCCGCCGCCCCCTGGATGGCCACCGAGTACGTGCCCGGCCCCACCCTCAAGGAGGCGGTCCGGGAGAACGGCCCCTTTCCCGAGGAGTCCCTGCGGGTCCTGGTCCTGGGCCTGGCCCGCGCACTGTCCACCATCCACGCGGCCGGGCTCATGCACCGCGACCTCAAGCCCAGCAACATCCTGCTGTCGCCCCGCGGCCCCCAGGTGATCGACTTCGGCATCGCCCGCGCCGTCGAGGGCACCGTCCTCACCAAGACCGGGCAGACCTTCGGAACGCCCTCCTACACCTCGCCCGAACAGATCACCGGGCAGAACGTGACCCCGCGCGCCGACGTGTTCTCCATGGCGGGCGCCGTGCTGTTCGCGGCCGGCGGCGCACCGCCGTTCGGTGAGGGCAGCCCGATCAGCACCCTCAACAAGGTCATGAAGGGCGAACCGCGTCTGGAGGCCGTCCCCGAGGGCCCGCTGCGCGACCTGCTCACCCGGTGCTTCGCCAAGGACCCGGGCCGGCGCCCGGACGCCGAGACCGTCCAGCGTGAACTCTCCGGGCTCCCGCTGCCCTCCGCCGAACACGGATGGCTCCCCTCCCAGGTCAACCAGCAGATCGACGTCAAGGCCGGGGAGACCCAGCGGGCCGAGGCCGCCGACCGCACCACCGTGCCCCTGCACCCGGGGGCCGGTCAGCAGACGGCACCGACGGGCCACGGGGGCGGGGAGGCCGGACGGCCCTGGTGGCGCGGCCGGACCGCGACGGCCGTGGCCGCCGCTACCGCGGCCCTGCTCCTGCTGGGCGGCGGCGCCTTCGCGCTGACCGCCCTCCCCCTCGGCTCAGAGGACACGCCCGCGGACGCCGCCGACGACGGAACCGGCTCCGAGGGCGACGACGTCGCCGAAGGCGGGGACGGGGAGGAGCAGGACGGCCGGAGCGAACTCGAGGAGACCGCGCTCCAGGGATTCCTCTACACCCTCGGCTTCTCCGAGGACGGGGAGGCCCTCCACGTCTTCGGCTCCAACACGCTCTCCTCCTGGGACTGGCGGGAGGGGGTCTCGCTCGACCACTACGTGCCCACCCCGACCGGCGCCATGATGACGCCCGACGGGTACGTCGCGGGCACCAACAGCCAGTTCGTGGAGGTGTGGGACGGCGGCAGCGACAACCGGGTCGCCGTGCTCGGCAACGGCGAGGACGAGGAACGCGGCCAGTTCGACATGCCCGCGCTGACCGCCGACGGCAGCCGGGTGGCCACGCTCGGCACCGACGACGGCACCGTCGAGGGCACTCCGCACATCCAGGTCTGGGACGTCGGGGCCCGGGAGGTCCTGAACGAGTTCCCCATCGAGGGCGTCCTGACGGACCTGTTCTACACCCCCGACGACTCCGCCCTGGTGGGTGTGGTCTCCGAGCCCGGCTACACGACCCACATCGGGGTCCTGGTCTGGGACCCCGAGACCGGTGACGAACTCCAGCGGTTCGACGGCGCCGACTTCTACAACGTCTCGTTGGCGGAGGACGGTACGAGCCTGGCGATGGTCACGGACCGCACCGAGGCCCACATCGCGGACATCGAGACCGGAGAGGTCCGGGACCTGGAGTCCACCGGTCTGGAGTACGAGGAGCTCTACGAGGTCCAGTTCTCCACCGACGGCTCCCTGGTCTACGGGGCCACCTCCGAGTTCAGTGACGCACCGGGGTTCGTCTGGGACGCCGAGAGCGGTGACCTCGTGCCGACGGACGGTCTGGTGCTCAACAGCCCCATCGGAGTCCACCCCGACGGCGAGCTCATCGCCACCACCACCTCCCCCGAGGGGGGCGTCTACACCATCCTCATCCTGGACGCCGACTTCGACGTCGTCGCCGAGGTGAGCTGATCTCCCGGAAGGCACCATGCAGCAACCCGCCCCCAACGACCCGAGCCGGGTAGGCCACTACCGCGTCGTCGCCCTGCTGGGCTCCGGCGGCATGGGACGCGTCTACCTCGGAACGGACCCCTCGGGTTTCCCCGCCGCGGTGAAGGTCGTCCGCGCCGAGTACGCGTACGACCCCGGTTTCCGTGAGCGCTTCGCCCGCGAACTCGAACTCGCCCAACGGGTCTACGGCAACTACACGCCCCGGGTCCTGGCCGCCGACACCTCGGGCCAGACCCCGTGGCTGGCCACCGAGTACGTGATGGGCCCCTCCCTCCAGGACCTGGTCCAGGACACCGGGCCCCTGCCCGAGCACGCGGTGCGCTTCATGGGCCGCGGGATCGCCCAGGCCCTGGAGCGGGTGCACGCCACCGGGCTGGTCCACCGCGACCTCAAGCCCGGCAACGTCATGGTCTCCGCCGCGGGACCCCAGGTGATCGACTTCGGTATCGCCCGCGCTATGGGGGACGCGCAGGGCGGTGAGGAGGAGAGGATCATCGGCACCCCGGGGTACATGGCCCCCGAGGCCGTGAACGGCGAGGAGAGCGGCCCGGCCGCGGACGTCTTCGCGCTCGGCGGGGTCCTGGTCCACGCGCTCACCGGAAGCGGCCCGTTCGGCGACGGCCACCCCTCGGCGGTGCTCTACCGGATCGGCAACCTGGAGCCCGACCTCAGCGGCGTCCCGGCGTCGCTGCGCGGGATCGTCGCCGCCTGCCTGGAGAAGGACCCCGGCCGCCGGCCCGACGCCGCGCAGGTCCTCCAGGCCCTCGGCGGGCCCACCGCGCCCGCAGCCACCGCCGCCGCCTGGCTGCCCCCGGCCGCCGCCGCACGGATCGACGGGGTCGCCCGGGAGTACGAGAACGCGGTCCGATCGTCGAGCGTGTCCGGCGGGAAGGGCACCCTCGGCCGGAGCCTGCTCATCGCCGGGGCCGCCGCCGTCGCGCTGGTCATGGTCGCCGGGGTCGGTGTGTGGGCGGCGCGGGACGCCGGACTGATCGGTTCGGGACCGGGCGAGGCCGCACCCGAACCGGAGCCGGAGAGCCCTCAGCGCGACGTCTGCGACCCCTCCGAGCACATCGCCCCCGAGTTCACCGAGGCGGCCAACGAGGAGATGACCGCGCCCAACGACGACGAGGGCATGTTCCACACCGGGTTCTCCAACGACGGCGAGGTCCTCGCGGTCGCCGGCACCGGCGGCGTCGCCCTGTGGGACTGGCGGGAGCAGGAGGAGCTCGCGCTGATCGAGACCGAGATCGCGCCCCTGAAGGGCCACCCCCAGTTCAGCGCCGACGACTGCCTCCTCGCCTACGCCTCCGACGACGGCGCGTACGTGTACTCGCTGGAGAGCGGGGAGGTGACGGTGTTCTCCGAGGGGTACGAGGTCGGCTCGGTCGCCTTCACCCCCGACAACGCCCAGCTGGTCGTCGGCAACTACGACCTCCAGGTGGACTCCGGCGTGCTCGTGTACGACCTGGAGACCGGGGAGCTGGTCACCACCTACACCGACGGCGGGCGGACCATCGTGTCGGTCGCCGTCTCCCCGGACGGCGGACACATCGCCGCGCAGGACATCCTCGACACCTCGACGATCTGGAACACCGGGACCGGGGAGAACGTCGCCTCGGGGGAGGACATCCCGAACACCGACACGCGCGCCCTGAGCTTCGCCGACGAGGAGACCCTGGTCTACCCCGACGTCAACGGCGCGCACAGCCAGAACGTCGTCTCCGACGTCGAGCAGAGCACCTCGTTCCTCGCCGAGGACCTGGAGGAGGGCTTCTCGATGCACGAACACGAGTACAGCCTGGAGGCCGACCGGGTGTACGCCACCTACCTCCCCGAGGACCTCGACCCGGAGAAGGGGTTCATGAAGGTCTGGGAGTACTCCACCGGCGAGGAGCTGACCGCGGAGGCCGATGAGGGGTTCATGTGGGAGATCGCCGTCCACCCGCAGGGCGAGGTCATCATCGGTGTCCCCGCCACCGGTAACGGCATGTGGGTCGTGGACGCCCAGGAGATGCGCATCCTCGACCGCTTCTTCTAGCGGGTCCGCCCGGGGCCCGTGCGCCCCGCTCCCCGAACCCCGCACCGCCCCGTACCGCTCCCTCACCCCTCCTGACCCGGTAAGGCCCATGTTCCCTCTGCACCCGCACGACCCGCCCTCCGTCGGCCCGCACCGCCTGTACGCCCGCCTCGGCGAGGACGCCTACGCACGGGTCTACCTGGGTGCGGCCGGGGTCGAGGACCCGGTCGCGGTGAAGGTCGTCCGACCGGAGTACGCCACCAGCCCTGCCTTCCGCTCGGCCTTCACCCAGCAGGTGGAGGCCGCCTACGGGCTGAACAGCGCCCACGTGTGCGCGGTCCGCGACGCCGACCTGCGCGGCGCGGTGCCCTGGGTCGCCGTGTCCCGGCCGCTCGGCCCCGCCCTGGCCGACCTGGTCCGCCACAACGGCCCCCTGCCGGTGGACGCCCTGCACCCCCTCGCCCTGGCCCTCGCCCAGGGCCTGGCCGACCTGCACGCCTCGGACCGTGCGCACGGTTCGCTGTGGCCGGACGGGGTGCTGCTGTCCGGCCGGACCGCTCTGCTGGCCGACCCCGGGCTGGAGTGGGCGATCAGCGACGCCGAACAGCGTGCCCCCCACCCCGCGTTCGCCGCGCCCGAGGGCGGGGCCACCCCGGCCACGGACGTGTTCTCGTGGGCCTCCACCCTGTGCTTCGCCGCCAGCGGCGTGGAGGGCCCCGACGGCCTCGCCCGGGTCCCCCTGCAGCTGCGCGGCCTGGTCGACACCTGCCTCAAACGGGACCCCCGGCTGCGCCCCAGCGCGGACGACCTGGTCCGGATGCTGGGCGGCCCCTCCGGCCCCCAGGACTGGTCACCGCCGGTCCGGGCGGCGATCGACTCGGTCGCCGACGCCCAGCGGTCCATGCTCAGCACCGCCGCGGTCACCCCCCGTGCCTCGACCGGGGACGGCGGCCCTCCCACCCGGAAACGCGGTCGGCTCATGGCCGCGGGCGCGGGTGTCCTGGCCCTGGTGGTGGTCGCGGCCGCCGGGGCGGTGTTCGCCCACAACCGGCTCGGCGGCGCCGCGGACCAGGGCCGGCAGAGCCAGGGAGGGGAGGACGACGGGGCCGGCGCCCTGATCACCGACGCCGGGTGCCTGGACGGCACGGGGTACCCGGCACCCGAGGAGCCCCTCCCCGAGGACACCAGCTTCCGGGATCCCCGGTTCTCACCGGACGGGGACGTCCTCGTCACGGCCTCGAGCGCGGGGCTCTCCGTCTGGGACTGGAAGGAGGGTGAGGAGGTCGCCCGGCCGGCGGAGGACTCCTCCCCCCTCGCCCAGCCGGTGTTCTCCCCGGTCGGCTGCACCGTGGCCGCCACCCGGAGGGTCGAGTACGAGGGCCGCGAGTACCCGGTGAGCGTCGGGTACACCTACGACCTGCCCGCCGGCACCACCACCGAGCACCTGGGCCCGCAGGACGGCCCGGACGACAGCGGCCGGTGGCTGCTGAAGCCGCTGGACGTGACGGGGATGGCCTTCTCCACGGACGGAGGCCTCCTGGCGGTGACCGTGAGCGCCGGCTACGGCGAGGACAGCACCGTGGTGGTCGACACCGCCACCGGCGAGGCGGGCGAGCCGATGGCCTCGGGTGTGCACCACGGCACCGTGTTCGTGGACGACGGGCACTTCGCCACCAACGACCGCGGTGAGATCCACGTCTGGGACGCGGAGACCGGCGAGGAGGTCCACGTCGTCCAAGGGGCCGTCGGCAGCTCGCTGGCGGTGGTCCCGGGTGAGACCCAGGTCGTCCACCTCACCTCGGACCGGCAGATCGTCGTCCGCGACTACACCACCGGCGAGGAGGTCGCGTCCTTCACCCGGGAGGAGTACGAGACCGACGACGACCCCCTGCTCACCGAACTCCTGGCGGACCCCGCCCGGAACCGCGTGTACGCGACCTGGCAGGTGACCACCGGTGAGGGCGCGTGGCGGTACTCCACGTACGTCTGGGACACGGCCACCGGGGAGAACCTCGCCGAGGGCAACGAGAACATCGGGAAGTACACCGCCCTCGTCCCGCACCCGGACGGCGAGGTGCTCGCCGCCACCACGGTCGCGGAGAGCGACCTGGTGCTGGTCGACCCCGACACCTTCGAAGTGGTCAGGGAGCTCGGCTGACGGGACCGCGGTGGAACGGCGGCAGGGGGCGGGAGCGCGACCGTTCGGGGACCCGGAGTGACACGGACCGGGCCCCGGGGACCGGAAAGCCCGCCAAGGCGGGCAAACTGGTACCCGATCCCCGTCCTTGAGGAGCTGAACCGCCGTGCGCCCCCTCTCGCCCGCCGATCCCACCCGCGTCGGCCCCCACCAGGTGCTGTCCAGGATCGGGGAGGGCGGCATGGGCGAGGTCCTGCTCGTCCGCACCCCCGCCGACGGCCTGGCCGCGCTCAAGCTGGTCCGGGACGAACTCGCCCACGACCCCGAGTTCCGGGCCCGGTTCGCCCGCGAGGTCCGTGCCGCGCAACGCGTGCACGGACCCCACACCCCCTCGGTCCTGAGCGCCGATCCCGAGGCCGCCGTGCCGTGGATGGCCACCGAGTACGTGCCCGGCCCCACCCTCAAGGAGGCGGTCCGGGAGAACGGCCCCTTCCCCGAGCCCTCGCTACGGGTCCTGGCCCTGGGCCTGGCCCGCGCGCTCCAAGCGGTCCACGCGGCCGGGCTCATGCACCGCGACCTCAAACCCGGCAACGTCCTGCTGTCGCCGCGCGGCCCCCAGGTGATCGACTTCGGCATCGCCCGCGCCGTCGAGGGAACCGTCCTCACCAAGACCGGCCAGGCCTTCGGAACGCCCGCCTACGCCTCCCCCGAGCAGGTCGTGGGGAAGGGTCTCGGACCGGCCGGCGATGTCTTCTCCCTCGCCGGGGTGGTGGTCTTCGCCGCCACCGGCCGGCCCCCGTTCGGCACCGGCAAGGCGGTCGAGCTCCTCGCCCGGGTCGTGGGCGGTGCACCCGAGCTCGACGCCGTGCCGCAGGCCCTGCGCCCGTTGCTGGCCCGCTGCCTGGCCAAGGACCCCGCTGAACGGCCCACCACCGACGAGGTCGTCCGCGTCCTCTCCGCCCAGCCCCTGCCGTCGGCCGAACACGGCTGGCTCCCCCCTCGGGTCGACCAGGCCGTCGAGGCCCACCGCTCGGAGGTCCGCGCGGTGGTCGACTCGGCTCCCGCTCCGAAGGCGCAGCCGGTCCCGGGTTCCGGCGGGACAACCCCCGGGACCCCCCTCACCCCGCCGCCGGGCGGCCGGGCCCGCACCGCGCTCATCGCCGGGGCCGCCGCACTGGCCGTCGTCACGATGGCCGGAACCCTCGGCCTGCTCGCCGCCTCCCCCTGGCCGGGGGAGGCCGCCTCGGCCGGGGAGTCGGGCGGGGATCCGGTGGGGGACACCGGGCCCGGGGACGTCGGCCCCGGGGCACCGCAGCAGTCCGACGTCTTCGGCACCGGCCTCGTGGACGTCGCGTTCGCCCCCGACGGGGAGAGCCTGTACGTGGCCGGGGCCGACCATCTGGTCCAGGTGGACTGGCGGACCGGCGAGGAGCTGCACCGCTTCGACTCGCGCCCCAACAGCATGGCCGCGGGCCCCGACGACACCCTCGTGGGCGCCTTCGGCGACGCCACCCTGGTCTGGGGGCCCGACCGCGAGATCACCCACTACCTGGAGTCCCCCGACCTCCAGCAATGGTTCGGCCCCCAGCTGAGCGCGGACGGCACCCGGCTGGCGATCTCGGTCGGCGACGCCGACAACGACCCCATGGTCCAGGTGTGGAACCTGGAGACGGAGGAGGTGGAGTTCGAGTTCGAGGCCGCGGGTTACGGGAACAGCCCGGACATCAACGCCGACGGTACCCTCCTGGTCGCCAATGAGACGACCGACGACGACGTGTCGACCGTGTGGGACCTGACCACCGGGGAGATCGTCGTGGAGTTCCCCAACGACGACTTCCCCGAGGTGATGAACGAGGCCACCCAGCACCGGCACCTGAGGTACCTGGCCTTCCACCCCACCGACCCGTCGTTGCTCGCCGTCAAGACCAGCAACACCGACATCGCCCTGTACGACCTGTCCACCGGCGGGATCCAGCCTCTGGAGGAAGCGGACACCGGCGGCAACTACCTGTACGAGATCCAGTTCTCCGCCGACGGGTCCCGGCTGGTCGCCGCCGGAACGACAGGGGCCGCCGCCCGTGGAGGCCGGGTGTGGGACACCGCCACCGGCGAACTCCTGACCGGAGAGGCGGTGCAGATCTTCTCCCAGGTGGCCTTCCACCCCGAGGGCACGGTGATCGCGACCCTCACCCCCCAGCCCGACAACGACCGCCTCCTCGTGCTGGACAGCGAGACCTTCGAGGTCCTGCACGAGTTCACCGGATAACCCCCGGACGGCCCCCGCTCTCCCGAACCGACCACCGCAACCGCAAGGATCCCGGTCCCGTGCTTCCCCTGACCTCCGCCGACCCCGCACACATCGGCCCCCACCGGCTCCTCGCCCGCCTCGGCGCGGGCGGCATGGGCGAGGTCTACCTGGCCCGTACCCCGGCCGGCCGCCTCGCCGCGCTCAAGGTGGTCAAGGAGGACCTCGGCCGCGACCAGGAGTTCCGGATCCGGTTCGCCCGCGAGGTCCGCACCGCCCAGATGGTCGCGGGCCCGTTCACCCCCGACGTGGTGGACGCCGACCCGCACGCGGAACTGCCCTGGATGGCCACCGAGTACGTGCCCGGCCCCACCCTGAGCAAGGCGGTCAGGGAGAACGGCCCTTTCCCCGAGGCCTCGCTACGGGTCCTGGCCATCGGCCTGGCCAACGCCCTCCAGGCGGTCCACGCGGCCGGACTCATGCACCGCGACCTCAAGCCGGACAACGTCCTGCTGTCGCCGCGCGGTCCCCAGGTGATCGACTTCGGCATCGCCCGCGCCGTCGAGGGCACCGTCCTCACCAAGACCGGTCAGTCCTTCGGCACCCCCTCCTACACCTCGCCCGAACAGGTGATGGGCCGGGAGACCAGCCGGGCCAGCGATGTCTTCTCCCTCGCCGGGGTGGTGGTCTTCGCCGCCACCGGCGAACCGCCCTTCGGCCGCGGCCGCGCCGCCGAGGTCCTGCCCCGCGTGGTCGGCGCGGATCCGCAGTTGGACGGGGTCCCGGACGGCATCCGACCCTTCCTGGCCCGCTGCCTGGCCAAGGACCCCGCGGAACGGCCCACCGCCGACGAGATCGTCCGCGTCCTCTCCGCCCAGCCCCTGCCCCCGGCCGAACACGGCTGGCTCCCCGCCCAGGTCAACCAGGCCATCAGCGCCCACCAGCACGAGGCCCACCAGGTGGTCCAGGCAGCACCCGGCGGCCCGTCCCAGACCGCCACGACCCCTCTGACCAGCCCGGTCAAGCCGCGGCGCACCGGGCTCATCGCCGTCGGCGCCGGAGCCGCGGCACTGGTCCTGGCGGCGGGTATCGGTCTGGCGGTGGCCTCCCCCTGGTCGGCCGACGAGGAGGGCGACGCGGCAACCGCCGGATCCGAGGAGGACGGTGGGAACGGGGGCACCGGCGCCCCCGAGGGCCCTGGCGACGCGAACGGCATGGTCGAACCCGGAGACACCGCGGCCGGTATCGAGGGCAGCGTCTACAGCCTCCAGTTCACCCCGGACGGCACCGGCCTGTACGTACACACAGGAGTGGAGGCCACGTTCTGGGACTGGGAGAACGGTGAGATGCTGCAGCGGCTCGACCCCCGCCCCGGTTCGATCGTGCTGTCCGACAGCGGCCACGTCGTCACGTCCTACACCGATACCGTCGCGGTCCTGGACCCCGACCGCGAACTCCTCGCCCTCTTCGAGCACGCCGAGGAGGACCCCGCGGACATCCGGTTCCACGACACCCCCTCGATGAGCCCCGACGGCTCCCTGGTCGCCCTCACCGTCGCGACCGAGGACATGAGCTCCCGCCTCTACCTGTGGGACTGGGAGGAGGACACCGTCGTGCACACCGCCGAACTCCCGGAGATGCCGTCCTCCACCCGGTTCAGCCACGACGGCTCCCACCTGGTCATCGCCTACCGGGACCTCTACCCCCGCATCGTGGTGCACGAGACGGAGAACTGGGAGGAGGTCCTCGGTCTGCCCGAGGAGGAGCCCGAGACGGAGCCCGACGACCTGACCGCCTCCGACGTCCACCGGTACGCCCTGTCTCCCACTGAACCCCTGATCGCGGTGAACGTCCTGCACGACACCGTCGTCCTGTACGACCTGGAGACGGCCGAGTCCGTCCAGGAGCTCCGATCGCCCACCAGCGTCTACGCGCTGGCCTTCTCCGCCGACGGCGGCACCCTGTACTCCGGGGGCAGCCCCACCACGACCAGGAACATCAGCGGCGGACGCGCCTGGGACCTGGCCACCGGCGACGAGCTGACCTCAGGGCACACGATCCTCGACGACACCGTCGCCGCCCATCCCGACGGTGAGCTGATCGTCACCGCAGACGGCCAGGACCTGCTCTTCCTGGACGCCGAGACCTTCGACGTGGTCCACGAGATCAACTGAGCCGGCCGACCGACGGAACCGCCTCGTAACCGCCCGAATCCACCCAGTAGGCTTCCGCGCGGAACCCCGTACCGAGAACGCGAGCACCGACATGTCCTCATCCCTCACCGAACCCCCGGAGCGGATCGGTCCCTACCGGATCGTCGCCCCGCTGGGCTCCGGCGGCATGGGCCACGTCCACCTGGCACTGGGCCCCGCCGACCAGCCCGTGGCGGTCAAGGTGGTGCGGCCCGAGTTCGCCTTCGAACCCGAGTTCCGCGAGCGCTTCGCCCACGAGGTCCACCGGGCCCTACAGGTGACCGGCGGCGACCTCCCCCGCGTCCTGGACGCCGACACCGTCGGCCCCTCGCCCTGGCTGGCCACCGAGTTCGTCCCGGGCCCCTCCCTCCAGGAGCTGGTCAGGCGGATCGGCGCCCTGCCCGAACCCACCGTCCGGTACCTGGGCCGCACGATCGCCCAGACCCTCGCCCACCTGCACGCCTCCGGGGTGGTGCACCGCGACCTCAAGCCCGGCAACGTCCTGGTCGCCGCGGTCGGCCCCAAGGTGATCGACCTCGGGATCTCCCGGGCCATGGACGAGTCGCCGGGCAGCGGGGCGGCGGAGTTCGCCGGTACCCCCGGCTACATGGCCCCGGAGACAACCCGCGACGAGGCGTCCGGCCTGGCCGCCGACGTGTTCGCCCTCGGCGCCGTCCTGGTCTTCGCGCTCACCGGCCGGGGCCCGTTCGGTGACGGCCACCCCTCCGCCGTGATCTACCGGATCGGCCACCGGGAACCGGACCTGAACGGGGTGCCGCCGTCCCTGCGCGGCCTCCTCTCCGCCTGCCTGGACAAGGACCCGACCCGCAGGCCCACCGCCGCGCAGGTCCTCCAGGCCCTCGGCGGCCCCGTACCGCCCGCGGTCTCCGCGAGCGCGTGGCTGCCACAGACCGCCGTCGCCGTCCTGGACGGGGTCGAGCACGACCACCGCGCCGCCCTGCGGCCCTTCCTCGAGGCGCGCTCGGCGCCCCACAGGAGCGTCGGAGGGCGCACGCTCGCCCTGGCCGGAGCCGCCGCAGCGACCCTCGTCCTGGTCGCCGGGGCCGGACTGTGGGCCGTGACCGGTCCCCTCGACCGCGGCGGGGAGAACGCCGCGGCGGCCAGGAAGCACGAACCGGAGGCGGAGGAGAACGCCGCCCCCGCCCGGCGCGAACAGTGCGACCCGACCGTCCACCTGGCCCCCGAGTACGCCGAGGCGGTCGGCACCGAACCGTCCTTCCCCGACGGAGCCTCGTCGATCCGCTTCTCGGGCGACGGCTCGGTCCTCGCGGTCCAGCGCAGGGACGACGTCGTCTCCCTGTGGGACTGGGAGGCCGGGACCGCCCTGGCCGACATCCCGATCCCCGGGGAGGCCTACCGGCCGATCGTGTTCAGCCCGGACAACTGCTTCCTCGGCGTGCCCTCACAGGCGGGCGCCCACGTGTACTCCCTGGAGACCGGCGAGCACAACGTGCACTTCGAGGGCAGGAGCGCCCGCTCCCTCGCCTTCTCCCCCGACGGTTCCAGCGTGCTCGTCTCCGACGACACCTTCGAGGACAGCAACGGGGGCACCTACCCGGTGGACCTGGACAGCGGAGAGGTGCTGCCCCGCTACTCCTCCGACGCGGGCCGCAGCCTCCGCTACTCCCCGGAGGGCACCCGGCTGGCCGCGATGACCGGCTACTCCCTGACCGTGTGGGACACCGACAGCCGGGAGCAGCTGCTCAGGTCCGGCATGCTGACCTGGAACACCTGGAACCAGGTCGCCTTCCTGGACGAGGACACCGTCGTGGGCATCCTCGACGACGGACCGGTCGTCTTCGACCTCACCTCCGACGACGACCCCCTCCTCTACGTGCCCGACGAGGAACCCGAGGGCGTCCTGGCCAAGGTGGAGGCCAACCCGAAGCACGACCTGATCTACGGGCTCTACATCAGTGAGGCGGACGAGGACGGAGGTGCCTATATCTCCGCGCGGGTCTGGCACCGCTCCACAGCCGAGGACCTGACCCCCGAATACGAGGACCGGGTCCCCTTCGCCTTCATGACCGTCCACCCCGACGGCGACGTCATCGCCAGCCTCTCGCCCGAATTGGACGAGATCAGCATCCTGGACGCCGTCACCCTGGAACCCATCGAGACCTTCGAGTGAGCCGGACGGACTGACGAGGCCATGCTCCCCCTGCACCCCCACGACCCGCCCGCCGCGGGCCGCTACAGGCTCCTGGCCCGGCTCGGCGAGGACGCCCGCACCCGCTCCTACCTCGGGGCCGCCCCGGGAAGGCCGCCCGCGCGGATCCTCATCCTGCGCTCCGGCCAGGCCACCGACCCCACCACCCGCTCCGCCTTCACCCACCGAGTGCAGAGCGCATCAGGGCTGAACAGTGCGTACGTGGCCGCGGTCGTCGATGCCGACCTGGACTCCCCCGTGCCCTGGGCAGCCACCGAACGCCCCTTCGGCCCCGACCTGGCCACCTTGGTCCGAACCCACGGCCCGCTCCCGGTCGGCGCCCTGCACCCCCTCGCTCTGGCCACCGCCCAGGGGCTGACCACCCTGCACACCGCGCAGCGCGCACACGACACCCTGACCCCCGCGAACATCCTGCTCACCGCTGACCACGCCCTGCTGGCCGATCCCGGGCTGCTCCCCTCGGTCGAGGCCCACGACCCCGCGGGAGGTGTGTTCGACCCGCCCGAGGGCGGCGGGGCCCCGGTCGGAGACGTCTTCTCCTGGGCCGCGGTCCTGTGCTTCGCCGCCAGCGGGATCGAGGGCCCCGAGGGCCTGGACCGGGTCCCCCTCCAGCTGCGCAGCGTGGTGGAAGCCTGCCTGCGCGAGAACGCGAACCTGCGGCCGAGTGCCGCCGACCTGGTCAGCATGCTCGGCGGGACAACCGCAGCGGTGCCCTGGCCACCGGAGCTGGGTTCGGTCATCGGGGTTTCAGCGGCGGCCATGCGCCAGGCCCTGCCCGCCGAGTCCGCCGCTCCCTCGCCTCACGGTCGGGGCCGGTTCGTCGGTCTGACTGCCGCAGCCCTGGCCCTGACCCTGGTCGCGGCTGTCGGCGCGGTGTGGGGCTACGGACGCCTGGCCGGTCCCGGCGGCCAGGCAGCCGCCGACGGCTCCACCGAGGGTTCCGGGCCGGGTGCCGGCTGTCTCGACGGAAGCGGCTTCCCCGAACCGGGCGAGTGGACCGGGGAGCTCAACGCCGACGAGGCCGCTTTCTCCCCCGACGGAGACGTGCTGGCCCTGGCCGGGCTCGAACACGGCCTCAGCCTGTGGGACTGGCGCGAAAGAGAGCTGATCGCCGCCCCGACGGACGGTCGGGTCGGCAAGGTGGAGTTCTCCCCAGTCGGCTGCACGCTCTCACTCGTCTCGGCCAAGGAGTTTGAGGAGGACGAACAGGACGAGCGGCAGCACTACTGGGTAGCGACCACCTTCGATATCCCCAGCGGGCAGACCCTGGAGCATCGGGGCCCGGAGCCCCCGCCGCGCCCGGACGGAAGCCAGGATCGGACTTCGGTGAACATCACCGCCTTCAGTTCCGACGGCCGTTGGCTGGCCCTGGGTACCAACCCCGGCATCGAGGTCAACCGGGACGACTCGATCGGGATCGTGGACATGGAGACCGGTGAGCTGGTCCGCACGTTCAACGACATGGACCACAGCAGCTACCTGGGTTTCCTTGGCGAAACCAGGGTCGCCAGCTCCGGACTCGACAGCATCATCGTCTGGGACACGGAGACCGGAGAGCGGGTCCAGACCATCCGTAACGTCTCCACCAGAGCGATGGAGACGCTTCCCGGTGAGAACCAGGTCGTCTACATCAGTGGCAGTGAGGTGATCTGGCACGACCTGGAGGACGACTCACATCTGGGTACCTTCCTCATGGAGGACCATGCCGAAGGTCCCTTCGCCTCCACTATCAGAGCGATGACCGTCGACCCCGACCGCGGTCGGGTGCACGTCGCCTGGCGGTACACCTCCGACGAGGAGGACCTGGAGGCCCGTACCACCTTCTACCGCGCCCACCTGTGGGACGTGGAGACCGGCGAGGACCTGCTGGCCGGGAACGAGGACCCCATGCTCCTGGGTGCCGCCTTCCACCCCGAGGTGATCGCCGGGATCGGCGCCGACGGGAACGTGAACCTCATCGACCCGGAGACCCTGGAGATCACCGACACCCTCGGATGAGGCGAACACTCCAGACGCCCCACGATCCCGACTGCGGGCGAGGTCCGCTATAGCGTGACATCACGCACCCGTCCTCGGAGAGGAACCACCGCATGCCCAGGAACAAGGCCCAGCGCGGCGCGATGGCCGCGCTGACCTCGCTGCTCGACAACACCCGATCCCTGGCCGGCTCCACCACGGCCTTCGGCGCCCCGGTGACCTCCGGCAGCACCACCGTGGTCCCCGTCGCGCGGGTCACCTCCCTGAGTGTCATGGGCGGCGGCACCGGGAACATCCCGTTCTTCGGCGGCGACGGCGCCGGAGGCACGGGCTTCACCCGGGTGCGCCCGTCGGGCTTCCTGGTCGTCAGCCCCGACTCCGCGAGCTTCCGCCCCATCCGCCAGCCCGCCGCGGCCCTGGCGATTCCGCTGGCCGTCATCACCGCCGTCGCGGTCACCCGCATCGTCTCCGTGTCGGTGAAGGAGGCCCGCCGCCGCAAGCGCATCGCCGCCGCCCAGGCCCAACAGCAAGAAGAGGTTCGTTAGGGGGACTTCCCCCGGAGGCATCACCCGAGGGCGATCAGACCCGCCTCCGGGTTCTCCCGGCTCATGAGGACGACCGCACCGGGAATCCTGGTCCACTCGAACTCCCCGGCTCCACCGTCGAGCTTCAAAAAATCCGCCTCGACGGTATCTGATCCCCCTCCCCAGTTCGAAGAAGACCCAGTTGGACCAGCCGGAAGATCAGCACCGACCGTTCTGGGTTCTTTGATCACCAGAACCCCTCCGACTACCTGGCATCGAAGTACGCGGCCGTCTTGACCGGCTCCCGGAGGTCGATCCGGTGCCCCTCGAGCCCTGTCGCGTCACCCACGGACCTCACCCGTGACCGGATCGAACACGTACCGCTCGCTGAACGCCTCGTCCTCGCACCGCGGCCCTCGGGCGTGACTCACGGGAAGCAACTGCGGCCCCTCCCACCAAAGAAACGGCCGAGTCCTACTCATCATGCTTCCTCGTTCCCTCCGGCCTGGGCCTGAAGACCTCGCGGTTCAGATTGGTAAGGGTCGTTCGCCTGGTTCCATACGGGTTGAGAACTCTACTTTCGCCTGTGTGGGATCTGTATCCGGACCAGTTCCCTGCGGACAGAGCGCCCTCGAACTCCCTGATGATCGGACCACCTCCCAGCTCAAGCAGTGGGATGTCCTGCGCAGCCTACTCTGCTGCCCTCAGCTGGCCCATCTCAGACAGCTTTTGGGATTCACTCTAAGAAAGTCCAAGAATCCCAGAAAGGTTTCCCTGGGCATCTTTCGCAACAGCAACAACGGCCCCAGGGACAACCAGGATTTGATCAATAGATTCAAAATACCCAGGAGAATCAGCAGTTAAATCAATTTCTACCGCCTCATTGCCCTCATCCAGCCAGGAAAATTGATGCGCAAACATTTCGGAATTAGTTTCACCCCCTCCGCAAATAAGCAAGACTCCTGACGCCAAGGACGCCACTTGCCCATCGCGAAAAGAAGCGTTCTCCGGGCACGCCTCAGAGGGAGATGTCTTGGCCACCTCTCCCTCCTCTTCGATCAGGCGGTAGTGCCCATCACGAAACACGGTGGCAGTTCCTGAACTCATATTGATGTCCAGCACCTCACCAGAAACCCATGGGACCCTCTCTCCGGAATCAATCTTGATCACATTCGTCCCATCAGAATCAATATTCTGAAATACGTAATTGCCATCCGAGCTGAATACGAGCCCATCTCTCTGCCTAGTAGTGTTCGCAGTGCCTTCATACTCTTCTTCGAATCTCCAGACTTCTTCCCCGGTCTCGAGATCGAAAGCGATGATTCCAGCGGACATCAATCCATCCGGACCCGGGGTGATCCCGTCAGCACTGACCGTCTCTGCACAGGTCAACGGCCTGACCACAAATCCAGGAATTACTTCAGGAGAACCGAGATACATCTCAAAATCGCTCGACGACGAACATGTCATCAGCTCTGTCTGAGCCCATATTTCCTTACCGTCGGAAATAGACTTCGCACTCATCAATTCGTGACTGCCCCAACCTGCGGGAGTAGCGATACGAACCTCTTCATCAAATTGAGAGAACATAGACCCAGGAAACCACTGTGCATTTTCGGCAGAACTCTCCTCGAGGACAACATCTTCTAGGACTTCCCCGCTGGAGCCATCGAGCATCAATGCACGAATAGAGTCGCCAGAATCGCTCTTGACGACGAACTCGAGGATTGCGATCTCACCGTTGTTGGAAAAATGTATGTTAGGGCTACTCCCCTCCTCGCGATATCTCCACACCTCCTCTCCAGAAACACCCGAGAGCGCTACAAGCCCGTCTTCGTATACAAGCGCAATGCCAATTGGAATGGGATGAACATCAAGTACTTTTTCTTCACTCGAAAGGATTCTATGCCATGCAACCGAAGAGACCCCGCCGGGAACCGGCCCCGGAGTTACCCCTTCCTCAACAAAATGCTCTACATTTTCCTCGCCCTCTCGCTCCTCCTTGGATACATCGCCAGCACATCCGGAGATAAATAGAATCAAGAGAAAAAAGATTCCCAAATGCCTGAGCAATTCGCACCACCAAGAAGTTCTTGCATATCAACATAGCCTGGCGAGAAATCTCTGGTTACAGGACTTCCCCCATCAGCTCCGGGAGCCATATCCGGCCCTGCTCGAACATCACCATCTTGGATCCACCACTGTTTTTTCTACGGCATGCATGAAGATCACATTCGCCGGGCACAACAATGACTCGCGCCTACACATCCATGAGCGGCGGAAACGTCATCTCGTTCGAGCTTTCACGGACCCGACCATCATCGACCTCGAGGCCAACCGCATCATTACTGCTTCTGTGGAAATGTCTCACTGCAAGCAAGATATGGCCGAACAGACGGGAAGGGCAGGTCTCCGCCGGGCGATGTCACTGGAGGCCGATGACCTTGACGCCCTCACCCTGGGAGTCGCTCCGGTCGACCAGCAGCACGGCACCGGGAACGGCCTCGAACTGGCCCTCCGGCTGCCTGGCCTCGAAGTACAGGGCCGCCTCGACCGGTTCGGGGAGGTCGATCCGGTGCGCCTCGCCACCGCCCCACGGGGTGACGCTGACCGGTGTCTCCGGGTCCTCCGGCTCGAGCTTGACCACCGCCTCCTCGAGAGCGAGCACGTAGCTGCCGGCCGACGCCGTGGGCACCGCCTGTTCCTCGGTGGCCAGGGTCTGACCGTCGAACCGCCGCAGCTCGTACCCGGCGGCCTCGTCATGAGGAGCACGATGTGACACCAGGAACCCGTCCTCCAGGGTGCGGGCCAGGAACCAGCCCTCCTCCAGCCCTGTCGCGTCGCCCACGACCTCACCCGTAGCCGGGTCGAGCACGTACTGCTCGCTGAACTGCTCGTCCTCGTACTCGGGGCCCCGGTCGTGGTAGACGGGCAGCAGTTCGCCCGCCCCGCGCACGGAACCCCGTTCCGCGGTCAGGAACTCCGCCTCGGCGTCCTCCAGGTGCCACAGCACCGCCCCGTCGGCGGGGTCCAGGGCGAGCAGTTCGGCATCACCCGAACCGCACCAGGCCCGTACAACCACCGCCTCGGAGAACACCACCGGACGGTCGGCCCCGTGCACCTTCGAACCCTCACACGTGAACAGGTCCTCGGTCCGCCACAGCTCGGAACCGTCCTCCTCCGAGAGCATCGCCCCCGAGAGCCGGTCACTGCCCTCCAGGTGGAAGACACCCCCGTCACCCGCGACCCCCTCGAAAGGCCCGGGCTTCTCGACGTCAGCGGCGATCGGCTCCTCGAAGTCGCCGACGATCTCCCCGCTGACCCCGTCCAGGACCACCCGGCGCCACTCGACCTCGGGGGAGAGCTCCTCGTCGCCGGACGCCTCAGAGTCCTCGTCCGGGGCTTCCTTCGGGTACATCACGTGGACCCGATCACCGGTGGAGGACACGTCCGTCAGCGCACGGACGTCCTCGTCCTCCACGGTGAAGCTCCACCGCTCCTCACCCGTCACACCGTCCAGAGCCACCACACCCCGCGCAGAGCGCACCAACACGCCCCGCGGAAGCGCGGTCACCTCGACATCACCCGAGTACCCCTCGGCGGTCCACTCCCAGGCCACCTCAGAGATCGACCCGGGCACGGCGGCGTCCGACCACTCACCCTCCAACTCCTGGTGACTGGCCGAGACACCCCCGAATCCCGGCACCGAACACGCGCCGAGAGGGGCCAGGAACACCACGGCGGCTCCGGCCCCCGCCCACCGGGCGAGCGCCCAGGTCCTACTCATTGTCCGCTGTCCTCCGCCCGCCGTTGCAGCTCCTCGGCCAGTTCCGGATCGAGCTCACCCAGGTCATCGACCCGCTGGAGCTGGAATCCCTCCAGGTACGACTCGAGGACCAGGCCGCCCAGCCCGTCGTCGGCATCCGCCAGCAGGTCGACGATCTCGGCTCTCACCGTCGCCTCGATCTCGGCGTCGTACTCGACCTTCAGTTCGCCGTTCTCGATACTCAGGTACTCGTAGCCCTCGAGGTCCTCGGCGGTGATGGTGTCGTTGCGCACGTAGTGGTCGACAATGGCGGACCCGGTGAAAACGGTGTTCCCCATGACGGAGTCGTCGAATTCGGCCGTCGGCTCCGGTGGCGGCGGAAGCTGCAGGTCCAGTCCGGACGTGGCGGCGTCGGTCGCCGCGGTCTTGGCCGCGTCGACCAGCTCACCGACGACCAGACCGGCGACGGGGTTCTTGACGTCGATCAGGTCAGCGGGCTTGAAGAGGAGGTCCACGAAGAGCTCCCGGCCCGCCACCTTCCTCTCATGGGCCTCGATACGGGCCTCGGTCTCACTGTTCAGCCTCGACGAGGCCTCGTTGACCAGCGCCTCGTTGATGGCGCGGGTCAGACGGCTCCTCTCGTCTCCCTCCACCGACGCGTACTGGTCCCCGCTCATCATCTCGGTGACGCCCTGGTGGGCGTTCATCTCGGAGATCGCCGTCATCGACGTCGCGGCCTCGGGGCTTCCGGCGATGAACTCGAGGAACCTCACCTTCTCCTCATCACCGACGAGCATCGCACCGGACCGGTCGCTGATGGTGACACCCTCCTCGCCGGCGAGGCCGAAGTCGTCCACGTAGGCGCCGAAGACGTTGACGAGGCCGTTCGCCATCTCGTGGTTCACCTGCGTGAACGACAGCCCGCTCTCGCCGTAGTGGTCGGTGTACATACCGCCGGTCAGGTCGGTCATACGCTCGTAGCGCTCGTCGTCCGTGAGGAACTCGATCAGGTCCCTGGCGGTCTCGTCGACCGCGCGGGTGTCGTCGCCCGCCTCCTGCCGGGCCTCCATGATCCAGTCCGTGTAGCCGCTCGCCGCGGCGCCGTTGTCGGGCCACTGGTTCGTGAGGATGGCTTCGAACGCCGCCTCGCGCTTCTCGTCCTCGTGGACGTCGCCGAGGCGCGGGTGCTCGAACCAGTCGCCGGGGCCGGAGATCATGTCCGCGTTGGCGCCGTCGTTCCTCGTGGCGACCCCCAGGGCCGCCTGCATGTGCTCGATGGTCTCGGGGGAGAGGAAATAGGTGTCCTGGGTGCTGAGTTCGTGGCCGACGGTGAGCCCCAGGGTCAGGGACAGTCCACGGCCGCCCTCGACTCCTTCGGGGACGTGACCGAAGAGGTTGCCGACCGCCTCCCAGTCGATGTCGCGCATACCGAAGTCGGGGTCGCCCTCGACGGCCGCGCGGACACTGGCCGGAAGGTCGTAGTAGCCGCCGGGTACGGAGTCGTCCCCGTTCTTCAGGCGCGGGTCGCTGAGGACGAGGATTCCGGTGCCGAGCGCGGCCAGCAGGGGCACCGCGTCCTCTCCCATGAACTCGTCCATGGGGGCCAACCGAGCGAGGTCGGCGACGGGGACCGGGCCGCCCTCCAGCTGGTCGTAGAACTCCTTGAGGAACTCCATGTCCTCGGGGTCCATGTCCTGGCCCTCGACGCTGTTGGCCTGTTCGGCGCGCCAACCGATGGCTGAGAGCACGGCGAGCATCTCGTAGTAGTCGTCGTCGAGTTCCTTGTCCCCGTTGACGTACGGGACGATGCTGTCGGCCATCGCCACCGGGTCGACGTCGTCGGGCAGGTCGGCGGCCGAGCCGCCGAGGTTGAACTGCGACCACGTGACGTAGCCGCCCTCCATCAGGCGCCCCACGGCCTCGGCGGTGGGTCCGTCCTTCAGGTCGTCGGAGAGCTGCTCGCCGGTCTCCTTGAACAGCTGGTAGGCGGTCTGCTCCTCGCCTTCCAGCTCCTGCTTGAGTGACGCCAGGGCCTTCTCCGCGGCCTCGGCGGGGGAGTCGTTCCAGATGAACTGGATCCGGGGCGGAGCCTTGTCGAGGTCGGCCGCGAGGGTCGGGGCCTCCTCGTTCCACCGGTTGATGATCCGGAGGCGCTCGTCCTTGTAGGTCTTGACCGCGTCCTTCCAGTTCTCGACGATGGCGGCGCAGAAACTCATGTTCGAGGAGACCTCGGACCACAGGGCGAGGTCCTCCTCCGAGAAGTTCTGGATGCTCCACTTGAGGACGTCGGAGAACTGCTGGGCGGTGTCGTCGAAGTCGCCGTGGAGGTCGTTCGCCCGGCCGAGGATGCGGGCCGTGAACAGGTTCAGCTCCTCGACCAGACCTTCGAGCGGGGACGCGTAGACGTCCGGATCCCCGTTCATGGACAGCGTGTACGACATCGAGCTGTACTGCTGGGTCTGGCCGGACACCTCCACAGCCGTGACCTCGCCGCCGCCCGCGCTGGTCGTCACCGACCGGTTGCTACTCATGCTCTCCACCCATACTTGCCACCCATGGTTGTCTCAGTGGCGGCCGCCCGGCCGCGCTTCGGCGGTCCTTGGCCGCGGTCCTCGGCCGGCTCATGGGCACGGAGGCACATCGGAGGAACGGTTCCCATCACTCGCACGCGTCAGAAGTTGACGTCCGGGATGTCGGTCCACGCGCCCTGGTAGGTCTCGTCGGCCTCGTAGTCGGTCTCCACCACTCGGGAGATGCCGCCCTGGATACCGTTGGCCAGCTCGATCCCGTTGTTCTGCAGGGTCTCGATGTCCGGGGCGTTCTCGCGTTCGAAAGTGTAGAAGCCCGGGCGGAGCATCCAGCCGGCCTTGTCGATCGCCTCGCCCATCAGCAGTTCGAAGGTGTCGGACAGCCCGACCATGGCTTCTGCCATGGCCTCGGCCTCCTCGGCCCGGGACATCCCGGCCCAACTGTTCACACTGACTTCATCGAGACTCACGAGCCACTTCCTCTCTTTTGGGGGGAAAGATGCGGTTGGGGGTCAGAAAGTTCCGGTGCGCTCTCCGACGAACTGGAAGAGGCCCATCGCCCACGCGAAGACCGGGAACATGGCGATGACCACCACGATCTCGGTCCAGTTGAGCGTTCGCCGCAGGGAGGCCCTGGGGACGTCGGCCAACCGGATCGCGCTCAGGGTCCCGAGCACGGCACCGCCCACCAGCACCGCGAAGGGGAGCCACGGCCCGAGGACCGGGTACTCGCCGATGGCGGAGATCCCGGCCGCCCCGATCCCGATCACCCCGGAGATACGGAGCGGCAACACGTGGCGGATCCGGTCGAAGAGCCTCGAGCGCAGGAGCAGCAGGACCGAGATCAGGCCGCAGAGGAGCAGGTCGGGGAGGGTCTCGGCGTAGTAGGCCAGCAGCACCATCACCAGGCCGGAGCTCGCACCGGCACCGGTGATGATCCCCAGCAGGAGCCGGTCGCTGTTGTCGAAGGTCTCCTCGAACCGGCCGGTGGACACCTGCCCGGACCGCCCGACCTCGTAGTCGAGCCCGGACAGGCCGCCCATGACCATCGCGCTCCGCGGGAGGACCCCCACGCACAGCACCAGGACCAGCGCCATCGCGCGCACACCCTGGACGGGTTCGACGAAGATGCCGACGGTGACCAGGACGCCCGCGCCCAGGGTCAGGACACCGAGCCCGGCGATGTAGGCCAGACCGGTCCGGTCCAGCGCCCAGCCGACGATCCCGACCAGGAGCGCTCCGCAGAGCGCGAACGCGCCCCGGACCAGGGGGTCGTCCCCGCTCAGCAGCCCGCCGGCGAGTACGGCGGTGACGGCGCCCCACACGCACGCCGTCGCGAACAGCACGTGGGCCACCACCGGCAGCGGCCTGCGGGCCGCGAACACCATGACCGCGAGGGTGTACATGGTGCCCAGCGACGCCACCGCGAGGTGCCCGGCGAACGGCCGGAGCCACATCAGCAGGGCGAGCATGAGCAGCGGGCCCAGGGCCGAGACCAGCAGACCGAAGGAGAGAGTGGTCGTGGGGTTCCAGATCCACGCGTGCTCGTCGACCTCGTCCTCGACCGCGCCCCGCACGTCGTCCACGTTCTGCCTGCGGGCGGGAGCCCCACGCGGGTGCAGCGTCAGCACGTCCCCGTCGTACACACCCGCGCTCTCCAGGGGGGCGTCGGCGTGGATCGGCTCACCGTCGACGGTGCTCAGCGTCCACGAACCCGGATCGGTCCCATCGTCCTCCGGGACGCAGACCTCGATGATGCGGGGCATCAGCGTCGCGACGGGAACCGTTCCGGGCAGGGCCAGGTCGGCCCACTTCGTCGGCCCGGTGACCGTGACTCGGCAGTATCCGCTCACACCAGGGATTCCTTTGTTCTCTACGCTGGGCTCGGTCCTACTCGCGGGCTCTCATGCGCGAATGGGACGGTTCATGATGATCGCGAGATTATCCTGAACGTAGCCACTCAGACACCAGTGCCCCCATCGGTGGACGGAAGAGAGAAAGCTTGTGGCGACCAGATCGGTCCCGCGACCTGCGCGCACCACCCCCAAGTCCCCAGGGGACCGGTCCCTGGTCATAGCGACACCACCACAGCTCCCCGAGAACGCCCCCGCGGGCAGTTCCGGGGCCATGATCATCATGCCGATCATCACCGGCTCGGGCTCTCTCCTGATGTCCATCACCATGGGCCACCGGCCGCTCATGGCCGTGGCCGGGGTGCTCATCATGGTCGCCAGCGTGATCGTCGGCATCATCATGTTCGTGTCCCAGTACAACGGCCCCCGCAAGCGCATTCGTGAGCAGCGGGAACGGTACCTGGACTATCTGGACCAACTGCGCGAGATCATCCGGGACGTCGCCTCGACCCAGCGGGCCGACAACGCGTTCCGCCATCCGGATCCGGATCTTCTCACCGCACCGGCACGCTCGCGTTCCCGAAGATGGGAGCGGCGCGCGAGCGATCCGGACTTCCTCGAGGTCCGGGCCGGAACCGGGCTGCGTCCGCTGACCCGGCGCCTCCAGCTCAAGGTCGACACGTCCAACCCCCTGGTCGTCTACGACCCCGTCTGCCAGGGCGCGGCCGAGCAGCTGATCGACCTCTACGCCCAGGTCCCGGAGATGCCGCTGGTGATCCCGCTGCGGGAGCACGGTGTGGTGTCCATCGTGGGCGACCGCGCCGCCGGACGCGGGCTGGCCCGGGCGCTCGTCGCCCAGATGGCCGCCTTCCACTCCCCGCACGACCTGCGGATCGGCGTGGCCCGCGACGCACGGCTGCGCGCCCACTGGGAGTGGCTGAAGTGGCTGCCCCACAACACCTTCGAGGACGCCCAGGACGGCCCGCTCCCGGCCCGTCTGGTCACCGTCAACAGCATGCAGATGGCCGACCTGCTGGCCGAGGAGATCGAGGCCCGCACGGTCGACCTGCAGAGGCGCCGCCAGAAGCCGCCGGGCCCCGGCACCCGGCGGCTGGTCGTCATCGTCGACGGGGAGCACCAGTCGACCCTGTCGGGCCTGACCGCCCAGGCTCCCGTCACCTCGCTGGCCGAACTCGGTATCCACGTGATCGCCCTGGTGAGCGACCGGCGGGAGGAGCCCGAAGGGGTCGACCTCCGACTCGTGGTCGACGCGGACGGCACCCTGGCCGAGGACACCGATCCCGCGCACGAGGAGGAGGGCGACGGGCACAGCCCCCTGAAGGGGCGGGCCGACCGGTCGAGCGTCGCCCACCTGACCACGCTGGCCCGTCTCCTGGCGCCGTTCGGCATCTCGGTCGCCGACAGCGACGACGCGATGCACGAGACGGTCGGCCTGCCCGAGATCCTCGGTGTGCCGGACGTGGCGCGCCTGGACACCGGGCGGACGTGGCGGCCGCGCAGTACCGGCGACTACCTCAGGGTTCCGATCGGCGTCGGCCCGCACGGCAACGTCGTCCTGCTGGACCTCAAGGAGTCGGCGTTCGGCGGCATGGGCCCGCACGGCCTGGTGGTCGGCGCCACGGGTTCGGGAAAGTCGGAGATGCTCCGGACCATGGTCGCCTCGTTGGTGATCAACCACGACCCCGAGCACCTCGCGCTGCTGCTCGTCGACTTCAAGGGCGGCGCCACCTTCGCCGACACCGACCGGCTGCCGCACAGCGCCGGGCTCATCACGAACCTGGCCGACGACGACTCGCTGGTGATGCGGTTCCGTGAGGCGACCTTCGGAGAGCTGACCCGGCGCCAGCAGGTGCTCAAGGACGCGGGGAACCTGCCGAACCTGCACGCCTACGAGGCGGCCAGGGAGAACGACCCCACCCTCCGGCCGATGCCCCATCTGCTCATCATCATCGACGAGTTCTCCGAGCTGCTCACCGCGCACCCGGACTTCGCGGAGCTGTTCGTGGCCATCGGCCGCATCGGCCGTTCCATCGGGGTCCACCTGCTGCTGGCCACGCAGCGCCTGGAGCCCGGCAAGATCAAGGGCCTGGAGTCGCACCTGTCCTACCGGGTGGGTCTGCGCACGTTCTCCGAGGCGGAGAGCCGCGAGGCGATCGGGGTCGGGGACGCCTACCACCTGCCGCCGGAGCCGGGATCGGGCTACCTGAAGGTGGACACCTCGGTGTTCGAGCGGTTCAAGGCCGCCATGGTCTCCCAGCCGTATGTGCCCCCCGTGCCCGAGGAGGAGCAGGAGGAGAAGGAGGTCCCCGTCCTCCCCCTGCTCTCCTACAACGGGCTCGACAAGGCCCTGGGGACCGGTTCGGCCCTCTCCTCGCTGATGGACTCCCTCGCCCCGGACGCCAAGGGCGAGCGGTCCCAGCCCAAGGAGGAGTCCAGGACCACGCTGCAGGTCACGATCGACCGCATCGTCGAGTCGGGCGCCGACCGCGTGCGCCCGGTCTGGCTGCCGCCGCTGCCCGAGGTGCTGTCGCTCGACACCGTCCTGCACCACCTGGGCGAGTCCGAGGGCATGGACTCCGAGGGCGTGGAGCCGGAGCCGTCCGAGGTCCGGGCGGTCATCGGCCTGACCGACATCCCGCGCGAGCAGAAGGTGGTGCCCACCGAACTGGACTTCACCGGCGGGGAGAGCAACATCGTCCTGCTGGGCGGCCCGCAGTCCGGCAAGTCGACACTGCTGCGCACCCTCATCGCCGGCCTCGCCTGGCGCTACCCCCCGGGCCGGGTCGCCGTGTACGCGATCGACTACGGGGGCGGCGCCCTCCAGGCGATGGAGGACCTTCCGCACGTCGCGGGTGTGGCCGGCCGCACCGATCCCGAACGCGTCCAGCGCGTGCTCGTCGACGTGCGCACCCAGCTCGACCGCCGGCAGCGGCTGATGCGCAAGCACCGCCTCGACTCACCGGCGGCGCTGCGCCAGGCGCGCGCGGACGGCTCCGTACCCCGCGGCACCATCGGCGACATCTTCCTCCTGATCGACGGCTGGGCCGCCGTGCGCGAGGACTACGAGGAGGCCGACGACCTCGTCATGGACATCGCCACGCGGGGGCCGTCCCTGGGCATCCACACCATCCTGTCGGGGGCCTCGAACACCCAGATCCGGTCGCGCCTCCAGGCGCTGTTCGGCGGTCGGATGGAGCTGCGCCTCAGCGACCCGATGGATTCCGGGCTCTCCCGGAGGGTCGCCGAGACCCTGCCCAAGGACGTCCCCGGACGCGGCATGCGCGCCGACGAACGGCACTTCCACATCGCCCTCCCCCGCGTCGACGCCCGCGTGAGCACGGACGACGTCACCGACGGGATCGCGGACCTGGTCAAGCGGGTCCGGGAGCGTTGGCCGCAGAGCGCGGTACAGGGGGTCAGGACCCTGCCGGAGAAGGTGCAGCTGGACCGCCTCGTCAAGGGCCACCAGATGAGCCGGCGCAACAACCAGCTGGTCCTGGGCCTGGCGGAGAGCACGCTGAGCCCCACCATGACCAACCTCGCCAAGGACCCCCACGTGCTGGCCTTCGGCGATCCGAAGACCGGCAAGAGCGCGTTCGTGCGGGGCATGGTCAAGCAGATCATCCAACGCTCCCCGGAGGAGATCGGCGTGGTGATGGTCGACTTCCGCCGGAGCCACCTCGAGCTGGTTCCCGAAAGCCACCTGCTCTCCTACTGCACCAACGCGGACCAGACGGCGGCCGTGGCCAAGAGCCTGGCCAAGTCGCTCAAGGAACGGCTGCCCGGCCCGGACGTGACCCCCCGCCAGCTCCGCGAGCGCAGTTGGTGGAAGGGCCTGGACCTGTACATCGTGGTCGACGACATGGACATGCTCGGCACACGGAACAACCCCCTGGCCCCCCTGGCGCCCTT
Source organism: Nocardiopsis ganjiahuensis DSM 45031 (assembly GCF_000341085.1). Lineage (GTDB taxonomy): Bacteria > Actinomycetota > Actinomycetes > Streptosporangiales > Streptosporangiaceae > Nocardiopsis > Nocardiopsis ganjiahuensis. The sequence continues at coordinate 53,779 of NZ_ANBA01000031.1, forward strand.
CATCTCCCAGGGCTCCGACCTGGGGCTGCACATCGTGGCCGCCCGCAGGACCGGCGGAGCCGGCCGGGCGCTCTTCGAACCGGTGACCCAGGCGCTGAACGATATGGCCACTCCCGGCATCCTCTTCTCCGGGGACCGTCGCGAGGGCCGCCTCTCGAACGGCATCGCCTCCAAGGAGCTCCCCGCGGGCCGGGCCCAGCTGGCCCTGCGCGGCAAACGCCCGGAACTACTGCAGGTGGGGTGGAGCGAACCACCCGCCTGAGGAACAGAGAGGAACCATGTGTGCCCGACCGGCAGCCCTGCGTGTGCCCTTCGGTTCGGAACCACCGGTAAAACCTTGATCACCGCCGGGAATCCGGTTCGTTGACCGGGCGACACCGGTTTGACTATCGTCCACATCGACCGACACAAGACGTCCCTCGCATCACCGTCTTCTCCCTGAACCCGGCGGTCGCATTCCCCATCACCCGATAAGGAACTGACCATGAGCAACGACCATCTCGATCTATCGAACGTCAACGCGATGGGCGAGGGCAGCACGGGAACCCTCGACCAGGCCGACGCGATGACCCAGGACATCCGCAACCTCGTGGGGGACATCGAGGGCATCCCGGAAGGTCTGCGCGGCCCCGAGGCCCCCTTCAGCTCCGCGGGCTCGAGCCTGGTGGAGGCCTTCAGCGGCCTGATGACCTGGTGCCAGACCAACGGCATGAACCTGTCCGACGCCCAGGCCGAGCTGAACCGCATCTCGGGTGAGGCGGAGGAGACCTACACCGCCGCGGCCGCCGAGATCGACCCCCTGGCGCGCGGCGTCAACGGCTGAACCCCTTCAGCGAATCGGTAGTCAGTTCAAGGCCTGAGAGGAAGACGACATGTCGGACCAGCACTTCAGCAGAATCAGTTCGATGGAGAACACCTCCATGGACCTCTCGGACGCCCACGGGCGTTTCGAGAACATCATGGAGGCGCTCATGACCACCGCCAACAGCACCTTCGGTGCGTGGGAGGGCGCGGGTCGTGAAACCGCCATGTCCAACAGCGAAGAGTTCAACAGCAAATACGAGGAAGTGCAGGGCGCTTTCCAGAACCTCGTGGGCGCCAACGACGAGGTGATCGACAAGATGCGCGGAATGCACGGCAAGCTCGAATCGATCTTCCTCCGGTAAGATCTCCGACGATGTCTACCGCCGTACCCTCTCCTCCGCCGGCCGACCCGGATCCGCACCTCCCCGAGGCCTTCCACTACACGCCGGACGAGGAGAAGTACGTCCTCCAGGCCGATGCCCTGCGGCATCGCCAGCTGCGGTCCGCGATCCTCTACGGGTCGAGCCGCTACTGGCGCCGCCGTCAGCGGGTCTGGCCGGCCGTGATCGGCGGGCTCATCCTCACCGCCCTGGTCTGCGGGGTCATCGCGCTCATCGGAGCCTTCGACCGGCAGCAGGGGGTGAACGAGGAACGCGGGATCGGGCAGTACCGCCAGCAGTCCGCCCCGGCCCTCGTGGTCGACACGCCCCTGCTGCCGCACCGGCTCTGACGTACCGGCCTGATACACCCACCACCACGAACAGGGGGCGAAACTTCCGTGTCCGGCTCCGCACCCGCCCCGTCGTGGGCCCCTGGGTACGACACCGCAGGACCGGTCCGCCAGGGCCTCCGCGCCCGGATCGTGCGCGCCACCCGGACCACCAGCGGGGCCGACGTCGTCCTCAAGATCCTCTCCCTCGAAGAGGGGCGGACCGAGCTCGAGTGGTTGCGCGACCTGTCCTCCGTGCCGGGGGTGGTGCCCCTGGTGGACGCGGGGAACACCACCACTGGCGAGATGTTCGTGGCCCTGCCCTACTACCCGGACGGGTCCTTCGCGGACATGCTGTCCCGGATGGGGCCGGCACCCATCCTGGAGGCCTCCGCCGTGGCGAGGAGCGTCGCGGTCGCCCTGGGCGCCCTGCACGCCCGGGGCTCGACACACAACGGGGTCGCCCCCGGCAACGTCCTGCGGGCCGGCCGGACCCCGGTCCTGACGGGGTTCGGTGTCACCCATCCGACCGGACAGTTCCTGGCCCCGCCCCCGCCGGGAGCTGAGGCGTTCGTCCACTCGCCACCCGAGGCCCTGAGGGGTGAGCCCAGGAGCCCCGCCTCCGACGTCTACATGCTGGCGTCGACAGTGTGGACGCTGCTCGTGGGCCGTGCCCCCTTCGCCGCCACCGACGGCAGCCCGTTCGACCCCCGCGCCTACGCCGGCCGGGTCCTCAACGAACCCGCGCCGCCGGTGCCGCGCTCGGACGTCTCGCGCAAACTGCGCGGCGTCCTCTCCCGTGCCCTCTCCAAACAGGCGGAGCACCGGTACCCGACCATGGCGGAGTTCAGCGCCGCCTTCGAGCAGGCCCGGACCTCGCGCCCCGCGACGACGGTGTCCGGCGGGACCGGTGGTCAGCCCGCCCCTCCGGGCCCGCAGAGCTCCATGACGGGTCCGAGGGCTCCCCTGAGCGGGCCCCAGGCCCCGTTCACACCTGCGCCCCCGATGAGCGGACCCCAGGTCCCGCCCAACGGGCCTCCCGCTCCCCTGAGCGGGCCCCAGACCCCGATCACACCTGCGCCCCCCATGAGCGGACCCCAGGTCCCGCTCACACCTACCCCTCCGATGAGCGGACCACAGGTCCCGCCCAACGGGCCCCCCGCTCCCGTGAGCGGACCACAGGTCCCGTTCACACCTGTGCCCCCGCCACCGCCGCCTGTCGAGGCCGACCACCCGGCTCCAGCCGCGCCCAGTGCTCCGCCGGCCCACGAGACGCCCCGCCCGGTCGAGCGCGCCCTGCCCACACCCGCCGAACGAGCGGCGCGGGGAGCGGTTCCCGAGACCTCCGCGAACACCACGGCGGACATCGCCATGGCGCGGCTCCGGGGCGAGGAGATCTCCCCCCTGATCACCTGGTCGCGCCTGAAGGGGTGGTCGGGCGTCACCGAGGACTCCTACCTGCCCGTGGACGAGGAGGATTCCGAGGCCGAGACCGAGGCCGGACCGGTGTGGGATCCGGTCGCACACGAGCCCCCGGGCCGACCGCGCTGGCGCGAGCACCTGCACATCGCGGTGACGGTCTGCGGTGTCCTCGTCGTGGGCCTGGCGGCCAGCGCCTTCGGCGCGGTCAACTCCCCCGAGCCCTCGGTCGCCGCGGCGGAGGCCGAGGAGACCGAGGAGGCCGCCGATCCCGCTCCGGAGGAGGCCCCGCCCGAACCGGTGGCCGAGCCCTCGCCCCCGCCCGAGGTGAGCCCTCCGTCCGAGGTCCGGCTGGAGGACACCCTCAGCGCCGTCACCGTGTCCTGGACCGACCACACCGGCGGCACGGGTTCGTACTTCGTCGTCGGCGGAAGGCAGGGCTTCGAGCCCCTGACCCTGGCGCGGACCGGCCCGGGCGCGGTGACCGCGCAGATCACCGTCGACGACACCCAGGCCGAGTACTGCTTCACCGTGGTCGCGGTCGACGGCGGTTCGGCACCCGCCGAGGAGGTCTGCACGACGCGTGCGGCCGAACGCCAGGCCGAGGCCGACCGCCTGGCCGAGGAGGAGGCCGCCGAAGAGGAGGAAGAGGAGGAGGAAGACGACCCGCAGCCCTCGCCGTCGCCTTCGCCGAGCCCTCGTGACTGAGTACCGCCGCCGGTCCGCGACCCGTCCCCGGATAACGTGGGAATCAGGGACAACCGTGACGCCCCGCCGGTGATCCCATTCTCTGGAACCACTCGCTTCCCCTTCATCCCGGATCCCTCTTCTCCGAAAGGCGAACCATGCGGCGCTCCCTCGCCTTGGCCTCGGCCGTGTGCCTGCTCGCCGTGACGGCGTGCGATTCCTCCTCGGACTCCTCCGACGGGGAGCCGGAAACCGTCGAGGAACTCGCCGAGGGCGGGTTGGTCGGGCTGGCCCTGGTGCACCGGGGCTTCGAGGCGGGAGACCCGGAGACCGAGCAGGTACTGGTCTTCCACGACCCCGGCACCGGGGCGCCCGTGCAGAGGATCGACCTCCCGGACGGGGCCCTGGACCCGATGGCGCCCGCAGTCCCCGTCCACAAGCAGTTCTCCGAGGACTGGCAGTACTTCGCGTTCGTCACCGCCGAACCCAACGCCGTGCACCTGGCCGTCCTGACCGATCCGCAGGAGGCCGGGGCCGAGGGTGCGGACGGCGAGGCCGGCGAGGGTGGCGAGGCCGGAGTGTTCTCGTACCTGCCGGTCGAGTCCATCCCCGCGGGAGGGGACGAGACCCTGTCAGCACCGGCGATCCACGGCGACCGCCTCTGGTTCGCCTCCGCCCAGGGCGCCGGCCAGCCGCCCCAGCTCATGTCGGTGCCGTTGGAGGCGCCCGCGGGCACCCCCAGCCAGGAGGGCAGCCTCGCCCTCGGCGAAGGACAGCGGCCCAGTGACTGGACGCTCACGCCGGACGGTTCCCTGCACATCCGTAACAGCGTGCCCACCGAGCAGGTGACCGGCGGCGAGGGCAACCTCGTGGTCCGTTCGACCAACGGCAGCGTCGTCAACGCCACCCTCAACACCGGCGGCGAGCAGTGGCAGACCTTCGACGACGCCCCTGTATGGGGCGGTGAGCGGGCCCTGCTCCGCCCCGACGGTACCGGGGAGGGCGGCCCCAACGGCGCCTACCTGCTGGAGGTCGAGGACCAGGGGCACAGCGCCACGCGGCTGCTGGAGGACGAGCCCAGCCCGGTCGTGCAGTACGCCCTCGCACCGGAGCGGGACGCGATCCTGCTCCAGACCGAGGAGAAGTGGTTCCGGGTGGACCTGGAGGACGGCGCGGTGACGGAGACCGCGGAGGCCTTCCCCCGCTACCACGACACCTCCATGGACGGCTGGCCCCTGGTCGTGCGCTGGTCGCAGGAACCGCCCGCCGACCCTGACGCCGACCCCAGCGAGAGCCCGGGCTCCTAGTACCCGCGCCCGCGGTCACCGCGCGTGGTGTGACGTGGGCCGTATCACTTTCCCCGGAGCTCCGATAGCTTTGGCTGGTTTCGGCCGCACGGTTGTTCGGAGGTCGCCCGTTGTCCGGGGTCATCATCGGGTTCGGAGTCATCGCCAGCATCGTCGTGGTCGGCTACATGCTCGGGCGCATCCCCCTGCTCGGGCCGGGGGCCAAGGAGGTCCTCAGCAGGCTGGCGTTCTACGTGGCCAGTCCCGCTCTGCTGTTCACGATCCTCTCCCGCACCGACCTGTCCATCCTGGTGTCGGCCCCGGTCCTCGTGAGCGTCCTGAGCGTGGTGGTCGTGGGGCTCGTCTTCCTCGTGGTGGGAGTCATCCGACGATGGGGCGTCGGCCGCACGACCGTGGGGGTCCTGGGGGCCTCGTACGTCAACGCGGGCAACCTGGGCATCCCCATCTCCGTGTACGTGCTCGGGGACGCCTCCCTGGTCGCACCGATCCTGCTCTTCCAGCTGCTCGTGCTCGCTCCGGTCTCACTGACCGTGCTGGACCTGAGCAACGGCGGGGTCCGCGGTTTCGGTCCGGTGCTGCGCCGCGCCATGGGCACCCCCGTGCGCAACCCGGTGGTGATCGCGTCCGTCGCCGGGGTCGCCCTCTCCGCCTCCGGCTGGGTGCCGCCCGCCCCGCTGATGGAACCGTTCGAGCTGGTCGGCGGTATGGCGGTCCCGGCGATGCTGCTGGCCTTCGGGATCTCCCTGCACGGCAGCTCCGTGCCGGGCCGCGGCGGCCCCGACCAGGTTCCGGTGCTGTTGGCCGTGGCCCTGAAGTCGGTGGGACAGCCGCTGACCGCCTGGGCGCTGGGTTCCCTGGCCTTCGGGCTGGAGGGCGCCGTGCTGTTCTCGGTGGTGGTCCTGGCCGCCCTGCCCACCGCGCAGAACGTGTTCAACTACGCCGTCCAGTACCGGACCGGCGAGACCATGACCCGCGAGGTGGTCCTGCTGACCACCGTCCTCACCGTCCCGGTCCTGTTCGCCGTCACCTTCCTGCTGGGATGACCGGTGGGCCCCACCGGGACGGCCGACGGGGCCGGGCTCCCTGCTCCCATCGCCACCGCCCCTGGCCGCGTTCCCCGTGATCACGGTCGGCGTTCGGTACGGCCCGGTCCGGATGTTCGGCCCGGCACGGAGCGGGTCCTCCCCTTCGGGCACGAGGACTCCGGGAACATCCCCAGGAAAAAGCGCGGGTCAAGGGTTGGCCAAGCTCCCGTTGCGGGAACACCTATCCGTAGGGTCCGCCCCCACCCCCTTGGGGGACGGGCCCGTCCACGTGTCGGCGTCCCGCACACGCCGAAGGGGCCGGTGCGGCCGGGAGAACTCCCCGGCCGCACCGGCCCCTCGCTCTTCTCGGACTCCGGAGGCTAGCCCCAGGCCAGAGCGGTCAGCTCCGGGTCCTCCAGGGCGGTGCCGATGTCACGCAGCACCTTGGACCCGAGCTCTCCGTCGACCAGCCGGTGGTCGAAGGAGAGCGACAGGGTCGTCACCTTGCGGATCTTGAGCTTGCCCTTGTGGACCCACGGCGTGTCCCGGATCTGCCCGAAGGCGAGGATGGCCGCCTCGCCCGGGTTGATGATCGGCGTACCGGCGTCCACCCCGAACACACCGACGTTGGTGATGGTGATGGTGCCGCCGGACATGTCGGCCGGGGTGGTCTTGCCCGCCCGGGCCGTCTCGGTCAGCGCCTTCAGGGACGCCGCCAGCTCCGGGAGGGGCTGGGAGTCGGCGTCCTTGATGTTGGGCACCACCAGGCCGCGCTCGGTGGCGGCCGCGATCCCCAGGTTCACGTAGTTCTTGACCACGATCTCCTGGGCCTCCTCGTCCCAGGAGGCGTTGACCTCCGGGTGGCGGCGGACCGCCATGAGCAGGGCCTTGGCCACCAGCAGGAGCGGCGACACCCGGACGTCGGCGAAGTCGCGGTGCTCGCGCAGCCGGGCCACCGCCTTCATCGTCCTGGTGACGTCCACCTGGAGGAACTCGGTGACGTGCGGCGCGGTGAACGCGCTGTTCACCATGGCCGCGGCCGTGTGCTTGCGTACGCCCTTGATCGGCACGCGACGCTCGCGGGCCGCCCGGTCCCGCACGGGCGCGGCCTCCGGCGCCGTGACCGAACCGGCCGCCGGGGCCGAGGCGGCCGGAGCGGCAGAGGCGGCCTCGGGGGCCTCCTGCGGGGCCCCGGCGGATCCGGCGGCGGCGTGCACGTCCTCGCGGGTCACGACCCCGCCCTTGCCGGTGGGCGCGACCGCGGCCAGGTCCACCCCGAGGTCCTTGGCGAGCTTGCGCACCGGCGGCTTGGCCAGCGGGCGGCCGGACGCGGGCGCGGGGCCGGCGGGCACGGCCACGACCGCGGGCGCGGGTTCGGTCGGCCTGGGCGGGGACGCCGGGCCCGAGGGGGTCGGGCGGCGGCGGGCACGGCGCTGTGTGGACGCCGCCTTCTCGCCGTAGCCCACGAGGGGCTTCTCCCGTTCCTCGGTCTCCTCGGCCCCGCCGGCGGACGCCGTGTCCGCCGTGTCACCGGACTCGGTGCCGGCCGCGGCGCCGGAACCACCGGTGCCGTCGTCCACGGTGATGATGACCGAGCCGACCTCGACCGTCTCGCCCTCGCCGAAGAGCAGCTCCTTGACCGTCCCGGAGAAGGGGACGGGGAGCTCGACGACGGCCTTGGCGGTCTCGATCTCACAGATCATCTGGCCGTCGGTGACCGTGTCACCCGGCTTGACGTACCAGGTGAGGAGTTCGGCCTCGACCAGACCCTCACCGACGTCGGGCAGTTTGAACGCGTGCACGCCGTCGACCGCGGGCGTGCTCTTCTGAATCGCCATGTCTTGCGGTTTCCCCGATCTAGTACGCGAACGCCCGGTCGACGCCGTCCAGGACACGGTCCAGGTCCGGCAGGTAGTGCTCCTCGAGCCTGGACTGCGGGTACGGGGTGTCGAAGGCCGCCACGCGGATGACCGGCGACTCCAGGTGGTAGAAGCACTCCTCGGTGACCCGGGCGGCGATCTCCGCGCCGGGGCCGCCGGTGAGGGTGGCCTCGTGCGCCACGACGAGGCGGCCCGTGCGCTTCACCGACTCCGTGATGGTCGGGTAGTCGATCGGGGAGAGCGAGCGCAGGTCGACGACCTCGATGGAGTGGTCGGTGTCGGCCTCGGCCGCCTGGAGGGCGGTCTTGATCATCGGACCGTAGGCCAGCAGCGTGCAGTCGGTGCCGGAGCGCGCGACGCGGGCCGCGCCCATCGGGGTGACCTCGTCGATGGAGGCCCCGGTGTCGACCTCGGTCTTCTCGTAGTAGCGCCGCTTGGGCTCCAGGAAGATGACCGGGTCGTCGGAGCGGATCGCCTGCTGGATCATCCAGTAGGCGTCCTCCGGGTTGGCGACGGTGACCACGCGCAGGCCCGCGGTGTGCTGGAAGTAGGCCTCCGGCGACTCGCTGTGGTGCTCCACCGCGCCGATGCCGCCGCCGTAGGGGATGCGCATGACGACCGGCATGGCGAGCTTGCCCGCCGAGCGGCGGCGCATCTTGGCCAGCTGGGTGAAGGTCTGGTTCGCGGCGGGGAAGAAGAACCCGTCGAACTGGATCTCCACCACGGGGCGGTAGCCGCGCATGGCCATACCGATGGCGGTGCCGACGATGCCGGACTCGGCCAGCGGGGTGTCGATGACCCGGTCGGCGCCGAAGTCCTTGTAGAGGCCGTCGGTGACCCGGAAGACGCCGCCGAGCTTGCCGACGTCCTCGCCCATCATCAGGACCTTGGGGTCGTGTTCCATGGCGGCGCGCAGGCCCGCGTTGATGGCCTTGCCGATAGTGAGGTTGGTTCCCATGGCCTAGCGGCCCCCTTCCGCGCCCGCACCCTCGAAGGAGGACAGGTAGTCGGCGAACTCGGCCCGCTGCCGGTCGATGTGGACGTTGGGTTCGGCGTAGACCTCGTGGAAGATGTCCAGCGGCTCGGGGTCGGGCATGTTGCGGCACTGGGTGCGCACCGTCTCGCCGACCTCGTCGGCCTCCTCCTCGATCGCGGCGAAGAAGGCCTCGTCGGCCAGGCCGCTGGCCTCCAGGTACCGGCGCACGCGCAGGATCGGGTCCTTGGCCTTCCACTCGTCGAGCTCGCCCTTGTCCCGGTACCGGGTGGGGTCGTCGTTGGTGGTGTGGGCGCCCATCCGGTAGGTGAACGCCTCGATCAGCGTGGGGCCGTTCCCGGTGCGCGCGTTGTCCAGGGCGGCGCGGGTGACCGCGAGGCAGGCGAGGACGTCGTTGCCGTCCACGCGTACGCCCGGGAAGCCGAAGCCGGCCGCGCGCTTGTAGATCGGCACGCGGGACTGGCGCTCCAGCGGCTCGGAGATGGCCCACTGGTTGTTCTGGCAGAAGAAGACCACGGGGGCGTTGTTCACCGAGGCGAAGTTGAACGCCTCGTTGGTGTCGCCCTGGCTGGTGGCCCCGTCCCCGAAGTAGGAGATGACGGCGGTGCCGTCCTCACCGACCGCGCCGTCGCGCTGGACGCCCATGGCGTAGCCGGTGGCGTGCAGCGCCTGGCTGCCGATGACGATCGTGTACAGGTGGAAGCCGTGCTCGTGCGGGTCCCAGCCTCCGTTGCTGGCCCCGCGGAACATGCTGAGCAGTTCCTTGGGCTGGATGCCGCGGCACCAGGCGACGCCGTGCTCACGGTAGGAGGGGAAGGCCATGTCGCCTTCGTGGAGTGCGCGTCCGGAGCCGATCTGGGCGGCCTCCTGACCCAGCAGCGAGACCCACAGGCCCAGCTCGCCCTGGCGCTGCAGGGTGATCGCCTCGCTGTCGACCCGGCGAACCAGAACCAGGTCTCGGTAGAGCGCGCGGATCTCCTCCGCGGTGACGTCCAGGGGGTAGTCGGGGTGCTCGGTGAGCTCCCCTTCCGGTGTAAGGAGCTGAATGAGCTCCGGTTCCTCGTGCGCGGCGATGTCCGACACGTCGCTCCTCGGGTTCTCGGGGCCGACTTCGCGTGGGTGAACGCTGATCGGCCGGATCACGGTCCGTCCACCCGGGGTGTTGGGTGGTCGCGGACAGCCCTCCCCATATCGTGACAGACCTCACTATGGAGAGCGCAAGCCCCCAGCGGCACCTTTTCACCTGCTCGACCCATGATCCCGAACCCTGCCGAGAGCGCAACTACCAGGGCTTCCTAGCTTTTACAAGGTCTTCCAACTACTTTGTGGCAACGTGTCCGCAACGGGGATCGGAGCGTCGGCGGACGGGCGGATGACATCTGTCATCGCCCGGGCCGTGCGGATCGCATCGCCGACCGGTGATTCGTGCGTCTGCCGGACGCCCGGGCCCCTGACTTAGGTTCGAGGCATGAACAGCGACGGCCAGCACCCCCCGGAAACGCACTCCCCGACGACCCCTCCGCCGGTCCACCCGCCCGTGCCGCCCGTCCCGCCCCGAGCGGCCGCGCAGCGCCGCCGCGGTCCGCGTCCGGTCCCTCCCGGCCGGGAGTACCACGAGGTCCTCACCACGGACAAACGTCAGATCTGGCGGGGCATCGCCGCGCTGGTGCTGCTCATGGGCGGAATGCTCGTCTTCGCGTTCGCGTTCACGATCATCGGCTTCGCGATCGACGCGGCGACCGGCCGGGGCAACATATTCGCGGGCGAGTTCGAGATCACCCCCGTGAACCAGGCGGCGGGCCTGCTCGGGCTCGCCCTGCTCATGCCGTGGAGCATGCTGATCCAGCGGTGGCTCTACGGGGTGAAGGGTGCTTCCCTGCACTCGGTCCTGTCACTCTTCCGCCCGGAGGTGTTCGGCCGGTCACTCCTGGTCATCCTGCCGATCTGGGTGGTCTACATGACCGTCTTCACCTTCCTGTCGCCCTACGAGCAGACGGACTGGCTGTACAGCGACCTCGTGCTCATGTTCGCCGTGGTGATGCTGGTGACGCCGCTGCAGTCGGCCGGTGAGGAGTACGGCTTCCGCGGGTTGGCCTTCCGGGTCGCCGCGAGCTGGGGGCGCGGACCGCGGGCGGCGCTCATCCTGGGCGTCGTGGTGTCGAGCCTGCTGTTCATGGTGGCGCACATCGCGTTCGATCCGTGGCTGAACCTCTACTACTTCGTCTTCGGCGCCACCCTGGCGCTCATCTCGTGGCGGACCGGGGGCCTGGAGCTGGCGGTGGTCATCCACGCGGTCAACAACACGGTCGCCTTCCTGCTCGTGCTCGCCACGCACACCGACCTCGCCGAGGGAATGGACCGGTCGGCGGGTGTCGGCTCGCCGGTCATGCTCCTGCCCTGTGTGATCCTCGTCGTGATCACGGCCGTGGTGTGGTTCCGGACCCGGCACTCGGAACCGCCCCGCACCGCTTCGGAGCCCTTCCCCGAAACGGCCTGATCCGGCCCCGGCCACCGGGAGCGGACAAAGGTTTCCGGGCACGGCGAAAGCACCGGCGTCGACACGGGGTCACTGCCGGTGCGTTTTCCGTTGAAGCGTCGTCGGTCCGTACGGATTCACGGTGCGCCGCGTACGAGACGGCTCTCTCCCGATTCCCCGGGAGCGCGCCGTGCCTCTTCCGGCGTACCCGCCGGACACGTCCCGGGCGGTTTCCGCCCCCGCGTTATCCGGACGTGGTCCGGGCCCCGGGCGCGGGGACTCGCATTCCGCGGTCGCGACCGTAGTCGGCGAGCATCTCGCGGAGCTGGCGGCGGGCCCGGTGCAGCCGGGACATCACCGTTCCCAGAGGCGTCCCCATGCGGGCGGCGACCTCCTTGTAGGCGTAGCCCTCGATGTCCACGAGGTAGATGACCTCCTGGAACTCCTCCGGGAGCCGGGCGAGGGCCTGCTTGATGTCGGAGTCGGGCAGGTGGTCCAGGACCTCGGTCTCGGCCGAGCGCATGCCGGACGACGTGTGCGTCTCCGCGGCGGCGAGCTGCCAGTCCTTGATCTCGTCAGTGGTCTCCTGACGCGGTTCCCGCTGCTTCTTCCGATAGCTGTTGATAAAAGTATTGGTCAAGATTCGGTACAGCCAGGCCCGCAGGTTGGTACCGGCTCTGAACTGGTGGAAATTGGCGAAGGCCTTGGCGAACGTCTCCTGAACGAGGTCTTCTGCGTCGGCCGGATTGCGGGTCATCCGCAGGGCCGTCGGATAAAGCTGGTCTGCGAACGGTGTCACCGCGGTGGCGAAGTCCAGTGTCTGGTCCTCGTCGCGGGTCCCACCGGTCGTGGAGGTCTGATCCTTTTCGAGAGTCGTCAAGATTCCCCCTCGGGACGACCGAACGATCACTTCCACACTGTTAGACGCAGAATCACGCTCCCAATGATGACATCAATTGCAGTGATACGGGTCACGAACGTACCGAAACCATCACCTGCCCCGGCAAGGATGAGGTAAACGCCCTGCGTGGCACCTGGCCAGGACGCGTCCGCGCCCCCGGGTGTCATACGCTGGCGACGCCCGCCAGGCGCGTCCAGACGAGGCGCCCTTCGAACGGCGGACCAGTGGCATACCCATTTTTCCTGTGGAGGACCTGTGGCCCGCGTCGTGGTTGACGTCATGCTCAAGCCCGAGATCCTGGACCCCCAGGGCCAGGCCATCGCCGGTGCCTGCTCCCGCCTCGGCTTCGAGGGGATCGAACAGGTCCGCCAGGGCAAGCGGTTCGAGGTCGAGGTCGAGGGCGAGGTGGACGAGGCCAAGCTCGCCGACGTCCGCCGTCTGGCCGAGACCCTGCTCGCCAACACCGTGATCGAGAACTTCGAGGTCCGTCCCGCCTGATCCCCCCGCCGGGCAACCGGCGCTCCGCACGCCGGAAGTGTCCGGATTTATCAGCCGCGTCCCTTGGGGGCGCGGCTGTTCGTTTTACCCGGAGCGGCCTCGGGAAGGGTTCCTAACGTGCCGAGCTGGTAACCGACACGGAGCACGAGAGGTACACGGATGGACACCGTTTTCTCGATCTCCCTCCCCAGGCAGGCGTACACGGTCGCCGTCGTACGCGACGTTCTCGGCGCGATTCTCCGCCGTTCCGGCCTGTGCCCGGCGTGTGTCGACGACATACTCCTGGCCTCGTCCGAAGCCTGTGCCAACGCCGTCGAACACGGGGGCCCCTCCCCCGACTACGAGGTCGAGGTCGAGCTCGCACCGGGCTGGTGCGAACTACAGATCTCCCATACCGGACGGGCGCCCGACACCGCGGCGCTCGTCCAGAGGTTCACCTCGGAACACACGCCCCTCCCGGGTCTGGAAGCGGAATCGGGCAGGGGCATTCTGCTGATGCGCTACCTCATGGACGAGGTCGACTTCAGCGGTGAGCCCCGAACCAGCGTCATCCTGCGAAAGCGCGTCACCACCTGCGATCCCGCCGGCAGCGGGTCCGACTCCCGAAGGCACAGCCCCGTACGGTTCGCGCTCCTGTGAGCCCGTCGGGGGTCCGACTCGGGCCCGGGCCTCCGTGACGCACGCCACGGGACCTGTCGAGTCACACACCCGCACCCCCTCCCTGCGGGCCTTCCCTGGGAGGATCACACAGCCCACCCCTCCTCGAAGGGGGTGAGCGTCGTACCCGACTACAGGTGAGCGGGTACGCTGCGGGTGTAGGGCGCGCCGCCCCGTGACAGGGCCAGGCACCGACTTCTCCCCGTCGAACAACAAACTCGGAGTGTGCTCATGACAGCCCGTGTGGGCGTCGTCACCTTCCCAGGGTCCCTTGACGACAAGGACGCCGCTCGCGCGGTCTCCCTGGCGGGTGCCGAACCCGTCGCGCTCTGGCACGCGGACGCCGACCTCAAGGGGGTGGACGCCGTGGTTCTGCCCGGCGGCTTCTCCTACGGGGACTACCTCCGCTGCGGCGCCATCGCCCGGTTCGCCCCGTTGATGTCCGAACTGGTCCCGGCGGCGCGTTCGGGCGCCCTGCCGGTCCTGGGCATCTGCAACGGTTTCCAGATCCTGTGCGAGAGCCACCTGCTTCCCGGTGCGCTCACCCGCAACTCCTCGCTGCGGTTCGTCAACCGCGACCAGGTCCTGCGGGTGGAGAACGCCCGGACCGCGTGGACCAACGGCTACACCGAGGGCCAGGAGATCCTGGTCGTCCTCAAGAGCGGCGAGGGCAGCTACGTCGCCGACGAGGAGACCCTGGACCGCCTCGAGGCCGAGGGCCGGGTCATCGCCCGCTACGTCGGGGGCAACCCCAACGGCTCGCGCCGCGACATCGCCGGCATCACCAACGAGCACGGCAACGTGGTCGGCCTGATGCCGCACCCCGAGCACGCCGTCGAGGCGCTGACCGGACCCTCCACCGAGGGCCTGGGCTTCTTCACCTCGATCCTCAGCCACCTGGCGGCCGGCGCCCCGGCCCACGCCTGACGAACACCGGCCCGACGCACCCGACAGGGGGACGATCCTCGCGATGATGGCGCTGCTGCGCTCCCGGAGAACGATGTACGTACTGGTGGGGCTGGTCGTGGTCGGCCTTGTGGTCTCCGGGGCCATCGGCCTCTTCCAGTCGTTCAACGCGCCCCCCGCCGCCACCTCCCCGGAGGGTCAGCAGGGCCAGCCGGGGCAGGGGCAGCAGGGCGACCAGCCCGACCCCCCGCCGGAGGTCGGCGCGCTGGGCAGTCCCCCGTCCGGGTTCACCTACGTGGACCAGGACGAGGCCCACTGCGCCCAGGGGCAGTGCTTCCGGCTGATCGTCATCGCGGGCGAGGACGGCGAGGAGCTCGACGGCGACGCAGAGGAGTCCGTGGAGGCGGTGTACGAGCACCTGCTGGCCAACGGCTGGGAGCAGGAGCTCCCGCCGGACGCGGAGTCCGCCGACGACGTCGCGCTCTCGGAGTCCGTCCTCACCGACGGCACGACCCTGGTGGCCGACTCCACGGCCCCCGGGGCCGACGCCCTGCCGGTGCTGATGCTCGGCAACGCGGGCATGCCCGCCTACTGATCCGGTGCCGGGCGGCGGACACAGCCAAGGCTCGGCCTCCACTCTCCGCGCAACTCCGCGACACCCGAACGGAACCACCGCATGTCTGAAGCACCCGGTCTCGACACCGTCGCCACGGCGACCGGCAGTCCCGACACACCCCAGCCGTACGCCGAACTGGGCATGGCCAAGGACGAGTACGAGCGGGTCCGCGAGATCCTCGGCCGCCGTCCCACCGCCGCCGAGCTGGCCATCTACTCGGTGATGTGGAGCGAGCACTGCTCCTACAAGTCCTCCAAGGTGCACCTGCGCCAGTTCGGCGAGAAGGCCCCGGAGAACGACGCCCTGCTCGTGGGCATGGGCGAGAACGCGGGCGTCGTGGACGTCGGCGACGGCAACGCCGTCACGTTCAAGATCGAGTCGCACAACAGCCCGTCCTTCGTCGAGCCCCACCAGGGTGCGGCCACCGGTGTGGGCGGCATCGTCCGCGACATCCTCACCATGGGCGCCCGCCCCGTGGCAGTGATGGACGCGCTGCGCTTCGGCCCGGCCGACGCCGACGACACCAAGCGGATGCTGCCCGGCGTGACCTCCGGCATCTCCTTCTACGGCAACTGCCTCGGTCTGCCCAACATCGGCGGCGAGATCGGCTTCGACCAGAGCTACCTCGGCAACCCGCTGGTCAACGCCCTGTGCGTGGGTGTGCTCAAGCACGAGGACATCAAGCTCGCCCAGGCCCCCGGCCCGGGCAACAAGGTGGTGCTGTTCGGTTCCACCACCGGCCCCGACGGCATCGGCGGCGCCTCCGTCCTGGCCAGCGCCTCCTTCGACGACGAGTTGGAGTCCAAGCGGCCCAGCGTCCAGGTCGGCGACCCGTTCATGGAGAAGCTGCTCATCGAGTGCAGCCTGGAGCTGTACGCCAAGGACATGGTCGTCGGTATCCAGGACCTCGGTGCGGCGGGTGTCTCCTGTGCCACCACCGAACTCGCCGCGGGCGGCACCGGCGGCATGAACATCCAGCTGGACCGGGTCCCGCTGCGCGACCACCGGCTCACTCCCGAGGAGATCCTCATGAGTGAGTCGCAGGAGCGCATGATGGCGATCGTCGAGCCCGCCAAGATGGCCGACTTCCTCGCGATCTGCGACAAGTGGGGCATCCTCGCCGCCGAGATCGGCGAGGTCACCGAGGTGACCCCCGAGGAGGCCGAGCGCGGCGGCCGCCTGGTGATGACCTGGCACGGCGAGACCGTGGTGGACATGCCGCCGCGGACCGCCTCCGACGAGGGGCCGGTCTACGAGCGCCCCTACGCCCGCCCGGAGTCCCAGGACGCCCTGCAGGCCGACGACGCCGCGAAGCTGGCCCGCCCCGAGGGCGACGCCGAGCTGCGCGAACAGCTCCTGAAGGTCCTGGGGGCGCCCGGCATCGGCGACCCGACCTGGGTCACCCAGCAGTACGACAGCTACGTGCGCGGCGACACGGTCGTGTCCGCCCCGCACGACTCCGGCATGATCCGGATCTCCGAGGACTCCGACCGCGGGGTGGCCCTGGCCACCGACGGCAACGGCCGGTTCACCCTCCTGGACCCGTACACGGGCACCCAGCTGGCCTACGCCGAGGCCTTCCGGAACGTCTCCGCCACCGGCGCCCGTCCGCTCGCGGTCACCAACTGCCTCAACTTCGGCTCCCCCGAGGACCCCGGGGTCATGTGGCAGTTCGCGGAGACCACCCGCGGCCTGGCCGACGCCTGCCAGCAGCTCGGCACCCCGGTGACCGGCGGCAACGTCAGCTTCTACAACCAGACCGGTGACGTGCCGATCAACCCGACCCCGGTCATCGGTGTGCTCGGCGTGATCGACGACGTCAACACCCGCCTGCGCTCCGGTTTCGACACCGACGGCGCCCGTGTGTTCCTGCTGGGTGAGACCCGCGCCGAGTTCAGCGGCTCCGCCTGGGCCGACGTGGTCCACGGCCACCTGGGCGGTCTGCCGCCGCAGGTCGACCTGACCGCCGAGGCCGCCCTCGGCGAGGTCCTCGCGGGCTCCGCCGAGCAGGGGCTGGCCGTCGCCGCGCACGACCTCTCGGACGGCGGCCTGGCCGTCGCCCTGGCCGAGTCCGCCCTGCGCGGCGGCAGGGGTCTGCGCGTCGAGGTGGACGGCGACGCCTTCACGGCGCTGTTCAGCGAGTCCGGCGCCCGCGCGATCGTCGCGGTCGGTCCGGGCCAGGAGGAGGCGTTCGTCGCGCTGGCCGATCAGCACGGCGTGCCCGTCACCCAGATCGGTTCCGTGGGCGGCGAGAGCCTGTCCGTGACCCACGCGAACGGCGTGGTGGAGATCGGCCTGGAGGAACTGCGCACCGCTTACGAGGCGGCCCTGCCCGCCCTGATGGACGGCGTGTAGGACCCGAAGCCTTCAGCGAGAGGGGACGTTCCCGGACGGGGGCGTCCCCTCTTCCGTGTGCCCGGTGACCTCGCGACACCCTTTTCGACTGGCCCGTGAGCGATCCACCGGTTCGCGCGCCGGACCGAGGATCGCTTCCGGGTCGCTCGTTCGAAAGACGTGACCAGGCACAGAGGAAGCAGTATGCCCGCAACACAGAGCTCCGGCGACGCGTCTTCTTCCCGGAAGCGCCCCTGGACGGCCATCGGCTCAGCTGGGGCCGCCCTGACCGTGATCGCCGCCGGGGGCCTGTTCTGGTGGGACGCTCAAGGCGCCGACCACGTCACCACTGGCCCCCTTGACGAACATCCCCTTGCCCGAACCGCCTCCGGCTCGGCCTGGGAGTGGGCTCCGCCGGAGGATGCCGAGGTCGCCGCGGTCCGCCCGATTCCTTCGGGTGTCGCCGTCCAACTCGATGACGGTGTCATCGCACTGGACGGTGTCACCGGCGAACCCACTTGGCGGTACCGACGCCCGGAGACAGCCCTGACCGCGGCCGGAGAGATCGTCGGAGAGCAGGAGATCGAAGAGAACAGGCACAGTCGGTTCGTCAACAACCCGACCCTGGGACCGGGGGGTACGACCCAGCATCTGCCCGCCTCAGGGGTCTACCAGCTCACGAACGACGCACGGATCGAACTCCTCGCATCGGAATTCACCGCGCGTTCCCTCACGGACGGCACCGTGCTGTGGAAGCCGACGGGCCCGAACTGTACTTCGGTTCGGTGGACGGGTTCGTGCGCGAGGTGATCGTGCCGATCCACCGGCGCAAGGTCGGCCCTCGCGGCAGCCGCAGATGGGCCGCCGAGTGGTGGTGTTCGGCCGAGGCCATCTCCCGGTTGGAGAGTCTGTGGCGTTCCTGGGAGCACCTGAGGCTGGACCCCGCCACGGGGATGAGCGTCTGGTGGCGGGACCACGCGGACCACCACATGCAGATCCTGTTCGACCCCGAAGGCCCCTTCGGCAGCAGCCAGGACGAGAACAAGGCGGGACAGCCCCTCCCCTGCACGGCGCCGCCCGAAGGGCTGTTCCCCGACCTGCGAGGCGAGGGAACGGGCCTCCACGATGGACGGGAAGCATGCGCGCGATGCCGTGAGCGACCCGGGACCGGAGCCGAAGCCGAGCAGGGAAAAGGTCAGGAAGGGCCTGGCGGCCCGTGCTCACCGTGCCAAGGGGAGGAAACCGCACGAACACCACCTGTAGGGCCGTACTGACGCTGGCCCGGCACGGGCGTGTGTTCCATACTTCTGCTTGACCCCGAACCGAGACCCACACTCCACCATCCCGCTCCACGGACCGAACACCGTCCCGTTCGGCTGAACACCGAGGAAGGAAGACCCCGGCCATGAGGCTCGTGCCCGCGCTCCGGATGCTCTCCCAGGGGAGCCTGACAGACGACCAGCACCAGCAGTTGCTCAGTTCTCTCCAGCTCGACGAGTCCCCCCGTACCGAGGGTCCCGGGGCCGCGATGAGCGTCGCGCACCGCTCCTTCACCACCGACAGCGGAAACCAACTGGTCCTGGACCTGGCCACCACAGGGGAGTCCGGCTGGATACTCGCCCTGTTCTACGACAAGCAGGGGGGACCGCCTTCGGACGAAACGGTCGAGAACCACCGGGTCCTCTTCCGAGGCCTCGCCGAACAGTTCGGACTCCACATCCTGGATGTCGTCCCCGCCGCCACCGCTGACGAGGTCTTCGTCGTTCCACCGGCTCCGTACGGCACCCCCGAGAGCGCGATCGGCGTCTCCTGGGACCCGCCCCACGAGACCCTCGAACAGTTGTGGCCGCACCTGGGACTGCGCGAGGACGCCCCCAGGGAGGTCAAGAAGGTCAAACTGCGCGAGATCATGCGCACCCCCGCCTGGGCAGCCGCCCCCGAGGCGCTGCGCTTCCAGGCCGAGAACTTCCTCCGGGACCGCTGAACGACAGGGCGGGCGACGGTCCCCGGAGAACGTCCATCCGTTGGACGGCGACCAGGCGAAGGCCCTGGGAGGCGGATCTCCGTGCGCGAGGTGCTGGGCGCCTGGTCACACGGTGGCGGTGACAACGTCCGTGCGCTCGCGCTTCAGGAGGCGACGAAGGAGGTGTTCGGCCTCACGGGCGCACAGCAGCAGGAGTTGAGTCCGTCCACCCGGGCGAACGTGGACATGGAGCTCGGCTACGACAGGGACGCCCTGAGCGCAGCGCTGCTATCGGTTTTGTCCGGAGCTCCGCCCGGGAGAACGAGCCGGGGCCCGGAGTCGCCGGCGAGGCGGAGCAGCAGCGCTTCGCCGTGCTGCGGACCGCCGATTCGCAGTGGCGGCCGATGGAGATCACCGGCCGGCTCGATCCCGGCAACCCGCTCGACGCGCACCTGATGCGCGCCCTCGCCGGGAAGGAGAGGTTCCCGGACTGGTGGCCGCGCGACGACTCCGGATACACCGTCACCAAACGGGACCTCGACTTCCTCGGTATCCAACCGGTCCAGGTCAGGTGGCTGGCCACCGGTGAGGCACCCATGGGGACGACGCCCGAGCTCTATCAGCGCTTCCGCGGGGGAGATGTTGGAGGCCCTCGGACACGACGGGGCGCAACCGTCCCAGGTCGACGTCCGGCTCAAGGTGAGCGGGGCCGATTACTTCCCCGGGCTCCACAAGACGCTGCCGACCGAGTCCGAGCTGGAACACCTCCCGGAAGCCCGCCGGCGCCTGCGCGAGTGGCTCGGCGATGCCGACCTCAACATCAGCAGTACCGCACTGGTCAGGAGGGCCAGCGAGTTCTGGAAACAGGAGCATCCCGAACGCTACTCCGGTCATTTCCTGGGAGGGCACGGACATCTCGACAAGGGGACGGTGAAAGGCGCCTTCCCCTCCCTCAACTCCTGGGCCGAAAAATGGGAGCGCACCCTGGGGAGACCGTTGTCCCTCTCCGCGGGGCGCCGTCAGGAGGCGGCCGTCCACCGTCCCGCTGACCGCCCCGCGGACGTGGAACGAAGGGGGCGCCCCTTCTCACATCCCCGTTCTGTTGGACGCGGCGGGCCGGGGTAGGAGTGGGGTCAGGGAGGTGTTGAGCATGGAACGTGCCAGACGCGGCAGGTTGAAAGGGGCGCTCGGGAGTCACGACCGTCCGGCGAGCGCCCTGGGGTTCCGGGTGGTCCTGGCCCTGTTCGGGGCGCTGGTGCTCCTACTGGGCACGGCGGCCGCCATGGTCTGGACCGACGAGACCTGGCTGGTCGTGGTGCTGGGCCTCGGGTTCGTGGCGTCCTGCGTGAACGTGTACTGGGTGAGCCGCCGTCTCCACTACGAGCGGCCCCGCCACTGAGCGCGGACGCGGGGGTACCGGGAATCCTGAAAACCGTCCCCCGTTGCGGTGATCACGGATAGAGTGACCCTCAGTGATCGCCCGTGGTTCTTGGGTGGTCAATCAGCCCCGGGTCGGTCTTCCTGCCCCCGACCCGGGGTTTTCGCGTGCAAGCGAAAGGGCGGAACCCCCGCGGGTCCCGCCCCTGCTCGCATCCGAGCACTCAGATGCGGTCCTCGTAGCCCTCGGGGAGCCACTCCTGCCAGATGTCGCGATTCTCGCCCACCCAGGCCTCCGCGGCATCCGACGGGTCCATGCCCTCGTCGGCGATCATCGCGGCGACCTCGTTCTGGTCGGCGTTGGTCCACCTCCAGTTGTCCAGGAACCGGTAGGCGTGGTCGTCGTTCTCCACGAAGCCGGCCCTGAAGATCTTGTTCAGGTCGTAGACCGGGTAGTCGCAGTCCACGTACTCCAGGTCGGCGTCACAGCCGTCGTAGTACTCCGGGAAGTCGACCTTGACCAGGTCGATCTCCTCCTGGAACCACTGCGGGTCGTAGAAGTAGAAGAGCACCGGCTCCTCGTTGGCGGCCCTGCGCCGGACCTCGGTGATCTGCGCCGCCTCGGAACCCGCGTAGACCATCTCCAGGTCCAGGTCGAAGGCGTTGATCATCCCCTGGTCCTGGCTGACGAACCCGGGCGCGCCCGCGAGGAACTCTCCCTTGTCACCGGTCTGGGAGGTCCGGAAGAGGTCGGTGTTCTCCTTCAGCCCCTCCAGGGTGGTGATCTCCGGGTACTCGTCCGCCACGTAGGCGGGGACGTACCAGCCGATCACGCCCTCGTTGCCGGTCGGCCCGCCGTCGACGGCGGTGCCGTTGCCCTCGGGGCCGTACAGCTCGAACAGGTCCTCGTGGCCCCAGTTCTCCACGATCATGTCCAGGACGCCCTGGTCCAGGGCCTGCCAGGACGGCTGCTCGTCCACTCGGACCAGCTGGACCTCGTACCCCATCTCCTCACGGAGGATGTGGGCCAGCACCTCGGCGCTGGCCTCGTAGCCCACCCAGCCGTTGACCGCGATCCGCACGGTGTTGGGGTCACGGGCGATCTGGTCGGTGCGCACCGCGCAGGAGCTCACCATCACCAGGGCCAGTCCCACCGCGAACAGCCGGAGCAGGGTGTCACTTCTCAGAAAACTAGGCACGGGGTGCCCTCCTTCCCTGCGTCACGCGGTCCAGGAACAGGCCGAGGAAGACGATCGCCAGACCGGAGGCGATACCCAGCCCCAGCTCGTTCTGGGCGAGGCCGAGCACCACATCGTTGCCGAGCGCGCCCGCGCCCACCAGCGCGCCCATGACCACCATGGACAGCACCAGGATGATGCCCTGGTTGACCGCCAGCCGCAGAGAGCCCACGGCCATGGGCAGCTCCACCTTGGTGAGCAGCTGCCACCTGGTGGAGCCCTGTGACACGGCGGCCTCGATCGTGCCCGCCGGAACACCGCGGATGCCGTCGTTGACCAGCCTGATCACCGGGGGCAGCGCGAAGATCACCGCCGCGGCCAGGGCCGGAACGGGCCCCAGACCGAGCAGCGCCACCGCCGGGATCAGGTACACGAACGGCGGCAGGGTCTGCATGAAGTCCAGAACCGGCCGCAGGATCGCCGCGAACACGTCGCTGCGGGACATCAGGACGCCGATCACCACGCCCAGCGCGATGGTCAGCACGGTGGCGACCAGCACCTGCGACAGGGTGTCCATGGCGTTGGACCACACGCCCAGCAGACCGATCGCGACGAAGGAGACCGCGGAGACCAGCGCGGTGCGCCAGCCGGAGAAGATCCCGCCGAGCGCCGCGGCGACCAGCACCACCAGCCACCACGGGGAGCCGGTGAGCAGGTGGTTCAGCGGACTCAGGATCTCGCTCTGCGTCCACTCCCCCAGTGCCGCGGTCGCCCCGCCGATGGTCGCCTGGATCGCGTCGTCGGCCGCGTTGATCGGGATGTCGAGCCGGACGGACAGCTCTCGCGGCCAGCCGCCCAGGTCGAGCAGGCGGCCGACCGCGGTGACCAGGATGACCAGTGCGAGTCCGCCGGCCAGCAGCGGCATCCGCCGGCTCTCCCGGATCCGCGGAGTGTGCGCGCCGTGGCCGACGGCTCCGGTCACCCGGTCCATGGCGATCGCCAGCATGACGATCGCCAGACCGGCCTGGAAGGCCTGGCCCACGTTGATCTTGGACAGCGCCTGGTAGATGGCGTCACCGAGACCGCCCGCGCCGATCACCGACGCGATCACGACCATCGAGACCGCGAGCATGATGGTCTGGTTGACACCCAGCAGGATGGTGCGTTTGGCCAGCGGCAGCTGAACCTTGGTGAGGATCTGCCACGGGGTCGATCCCAGCGAGGTGGTCGCCTCGATCGCGCCCTTGTTCACCTCGCGGATCCCCAGCGCGGTGATCCGCACGACCGGCGGGAACGCGTAGACCGCGGTCACCACGGCAGCCGCCGGGTTGCCGATACCGAACAGCAGCACGAACGGCAGCAGGTAGGCGAAGGCCGGCATGATCTGCATGAAGTCCAGCACCGGGCGGATGCCCCGGTAGAATCGTTCGCTGCGCCCGGCGAGGACACCCATCGGGATGCCGAACAGCAGGGCCATGAAGACCGAGGTGATGATGAGCGACAGCGTCGTCATCGACTCGTTCCACAGCCCGGTGAGCGCGAACACCCCGAAGGCGGCGAGCACCAGCAGCGCGACCCGCCATCCGGCGATCCGCCAGGCGGCGAGCACGCCGAGGACGGTCACGCCGGCCCAGGTGAGGAAGTCGAGGAACTGGTTGATCAGCACGACGGCCGATCCCAGTCCCACCGAGATGTAGTTGAAGAAGTACAGGAACAGCGGACTGTCGTTGCGGTTGGCGACGATCCACGCGTAGACCCCGTCGAGCCAGGCCATGAAGCTGTCGCCGGCGTTGGTCGGGAAGCTCCCGGCCCAGGCCGGGTTGCCCAGCAAGCGGGCCGCCCAGTAGCCCGCGACCAGCACCGCGACCGCGGCCAGGGCCTGGAGCCACGTGTTGCGCAGCAGGCCGCCGGAGTCGCCCGATCCCCCCGGATTCCTCGCACCGGTGCCCGCGGCACCGGCGGGTCGGGTCATCGCGGCCATGTCACCCACCGTCCCCGGCCGGCGCCGGGCCGGCGTGGTCGGTGGCCTCGTCGGAGATCTCCTCGACGGTCTCCTCCTCGATGGCGGCCACCTGGTCGGCGCCCTCCAACTGGTCCTCGGCGATGGCGCGGAGCACGTCGTCGCGGCCCACGTAGCCGAGGAGGGTGTCGCCCTCCACGACCCGGACCGGGGCGGTGCTCGCGGCGAGCATCGGCAGGATCTGGGCCAGGACGGTGCCCGGTTCGGTGGTCGGACCGTCGGTGCGCTCGTCGGGGAAGGGGTCGCGGACCAGCCACCGCGCCGTGAGCACGGTGGTGCGGGCGACGTCGGAGGTGAAGTCGGCGACGTAGGCGTTGGCCGGTCGGCCGACGACCTCCTCGGGGGTGCCGACCTGGACGAGCTCGCCGTCGCGCATGATGGCGATGCGGTCGCCCAGCTTGAGCGCCTCCTGGAGGTCGTGGGTGATGAAGACCGCCGTCTTGTTCAGCTCGCGCTGGAGTCGGACGACCTCGTTCTGCATGTCCCGGCGGATCAGCGGGTCCAGGGCGCTGAACGGTTCGTCGAACAGCAGGACCTGCGGGTCCACCGCCAGGGCGCGGGCCAGGCCCACGCGCTGCTGCATACCGCCGGAGAGTTCACCGGGGCGGGCGTTCTCGTAGCCGGACAGGCCGACCATGTCGATCATCTCCATGGCCCGCGCGTGGCGTTCGGCGCGCGACATCCCGCGCACCTCCAGCCCGTAGGCGACGTTGTCGATGATCTTGCGGTTGGGCAGGAGCCCGAAGTGCTGGAAGACCATGGCGATCTTGTGCCTGCGCAGCTCGCGCAGGCGCTGGTCGCCGGCCTCCTCGATGTCCTCGCCGTCGAGCAGCACCGACCCGGAGGTCGGTTCGATCAGCCGGGTCAGGCACCGGATCAGCGTGGACTTGCCGGACCCGGACAGGCCCATGACCACGAAGATCTCTCCCGGCCGCACGTCGAAGGAGACGTCGCGCACCGCCACGGTGCAGCCGGTCCGCTCCTTGATGAGGTCCCGGTCGGCCCGTTCGAGGTCGGTGCCGATGACGCTGTCGGCGTTCCTGCCGAAGATCTTCCACAGGTTGCGGACGGAGAAGGTCACGTCGGGGGAGCCCTGGGGCGGGGCCGCCTCGGTGGCCTGGGTGCTCATCGGTTCTCCTTCTTGTCCGCCGCCGGGTCCGCGGCGCGGTCCTGGCGGATCAGGTCCGCGGCGCGCTCGCCCAGGGCGAGGACCATGACCATCGGGTTGGGTGTGGGCAGCGTCGGGAAGACCGAGGCGTCGGCGACCCGGAGGCCGCGCAGCCCGCGCACCCTCAGGCGGGGGTCGACCACGGCCGCGTCGTCGTCGGCGGCGCCCATCCTGCAGGTACCGGCCGGGTGGTAGACGGTGTGCGCGGCACGGCGGCCGTACTCGGACAGCTCCTCGTCCGTCCGGACCTGCGGACCGGGGGCGACCTCGCGCTTGAGCCACGACTTGAACGGCTCGGTCGCGGCGACCTCGCGAGCGATCTTCAGCCCGTCCACGATGGTCTTCTCGTCGTACCCCTCGGGGTCGGTGAAGTAACGGAAGTCCAGGGCGGGCTGCGCCTCGGGGTCGCTGCTGGTCAGGTAGAGCTTGCCGCGCCCTCGGGACCGGGGGATGTTCGGGGTCATACAGACCGCGTAACCGTCCTCGGGCGAGTCGTAGCCCAGTCGCTTCGTGTTGTCGTCGAAGGGGATCTGGTAGATGTGGAACATCAGGTCCGGGCGGGGATCGCTCTTGTCGCGCCGCACGAACAGAGCCGCGTCGGAGTCCATCACGGTCTCCTCGGGAACCCGCTCGTTGGTCTCCCACATGATGATCGACTCGGGGTGGTCCTGGAGGTTCTCTCCCACGCCCGGCAGGTCGTGGCGGCTCTCGACGCCGATCGCACCCAGCTCCTCGGCGTTGCCGACGCCGGACAGCATCAGCAGGCGGGGGCTGTCGACGGCGCCGGCGGCGAGGACGACCTCACGGCGGGCGTTGACGGTGATCCGCTCGCCGTCCTTCGTCGTGGCGCTCACGCCGGTGGCGCGGTCACCGTCGAAGAGGATCTGACCGGCCCAGGTCTCCAGCAGCACGGTGAGGTTCTTCCGCACGCCCATGATCGGGTGCAGGTAGGCCACCGAGGCGGAGGAGCGGTAGCCGGTGTAGGGGTCGTAGGCGATGGACAGGAAGCCCGTGCCGTCGGCGAACCCGCCGCCGTGGGAGGTCAGGGCGTTGAAGTCCTCGATGACCGGGACCCCGGTCGCCTCGGAGGCCGAGGACACCCAGTCCTTGACCATCGCGTTGCGGTCCTTCTCGGCGATCGGGACGATGTTGCACTTGATCCGGTCGGCGTAGGACTGCACGGTGGCGTTGTCCCAGCCCTCGGCGCCCGCCGCGACCCACTCGTCCAGGTCCTCGGCGAACGGCCGGAAGCTGATCAGCGTGTTGTGCGAGGAGCAGCCGCCGAGCACCCGGGCGCGCGAGTGCAGGATGTGCGAGTTGCCGTTGGGCTGCTCGGTGGTGGTGTACCCGTAGTCGAGGTCGCTGTCGAGGACGCTCAACCAGTCGCGGAGCCGGAGCACGTTCTCGTGGTCCCGGTCGTCGGGTCCGCCCTCGATGACGCAGACGGTGGTGCCGGGGTCCTCGGTGAGCCGGTTGGCGATCACCGATCCCGCGGTGCCTCCGCCGACGATGACGTAGTCGTAGGTGGTCTCGTGCATGGGCACGGCCCGAATCCTCTCGTTTCTGATGTTGAGGGGGGCACCCGTCGGCACGGAGGACGGAACCGCGCCGACGGGTGACCCGGAAGAGCGGCTAGCCGAACCAGCGCTGGGGCTCCGGCGACAGGTTCCGGTAGATGTGCTTGGCCTCGCGGTACTCGTCCAGCCCGGACGGGCCGAGCTCGCGGCCGACGCCGCTGCGGCCGAAGCCGCCCCACTCGGCGCCCGGGAAGTAGGGGCCGTAGTCGTTGATCCACACCGTGCCGTGGCGCAGGGCCGCGGCCACGCGCTCGCCGCGGGCGGTGTCGTCGGTCCAGACACCGCCGGAGAGCCCGTAGTCGGTGTCGTTGCCCAGCTCGACCGCCTGCTCCTCGGTCTCGAAGCGCTCGACGGTCACGACCGGGCCGAACACCTCGGTCTGCACGATGTCCATGGACCGGTCGCAGTCCACGAACACGGTGGGGCGGTAGAAGTAGCCGTCCTGGAGCTCCGGGTCCTCGGGGCGCTTGCCGCCCGCGATGATCCTGGCGCCCTCCTCGACACCGCGCGCCACGGCCTGCTCGACCTTGGCGCGGTGCTCGGCCGACACCAGGGGCCCGCAGCGAACGCCCTCGTCCTGGCCGCGGCCGATCCGGACGGCCTCGGCGCGGCGGGCGAGTTCGGTGGTGAAGGCGTCGTGGATGTCGTTGTGCACGATGAGTCGCGCACCGGCCGAACACACCTGGCCGGAGTGGAAGAACGCGGCGCTGAGCGCGTAGTCCACGGCCGTGTCCAGGTCCACGTCGGGGAAGATGATGTTCGGGTTCTTGCCGCCCAGCTCCAGGGCGATCTTCTTGACCGTCTCCGAGGCGGCCGCCATGATCCGCCGGCCGGTGACCAGGCCGCCGGTGAAGGAGACCAGGTCGACGTCGGGGTGCTCGGACAGGGGCGCGCCCGCGTCGGGGCCGCTGCCCAGGACCAGGTTGACCACGCCCGCGGGGACGCCCGCCTCGGTGGTGAGCTCGACCAGCTTGGCGGTGGTCACCGGGGTGACCTCGCTCGGCTTGATCACCATGGTGTTGCCCGCCGCGATGGCCGGGGCCATCTTCCAGGCCAGTTGGAGCAGCGGGTAGTTCCACGGCGTGATCATGCCGCAGACGCCGACCGGCTCGTAGACGACCTTGCTGTGGACGCCCTCGGGCGCGGACACGAGTCGGCCCGCGTCCTTGTCGGCCAGGCCGGCGTAGTAGCGGAAGACGTTGGTGACGTCGTCGACGTCGATCCCGCCCTCCTCGACGGTCTTGCCGGTGTCCAGCGACTCCATGACCGCGATCTCCTCGCGGTCGCGCTGGAGCAGGTCGGCGATCCGGTCGAGGATGCGCCCGCGGTCCCCGGCCGGGGTGCTGCGCCACTCGCCCTTGTCGAAGGCGCGGCGCGCGGCGGCGATGGCGTCCTCCGTGTCGGCTCTGCCGCCCTCGCTCACGATGGTCAGGACCGAGGCGTCAGCGGGGTCCAGGATCTCCCGGACGCGTCCGTTCTGTGCCGCCCGCCATTGGCCGTCGATGTACAGGCTGGTGGCCGTGGCCGCGCCCGGTTCGGACAGGTACGGCACGGAGGGCAGGGATTCGTAGCTCTGATTCACGGGGCCCTTTTGCCCAAGTTCGCTGGTCACAAACTGCCTCGTCTCATAGGACACATATGTCACAAAGTTCCCATACCGCGGGGCGCCTGGTCCGTGGCTCAGGTCACCGGGCCCTACCCGACACACCTATGCCCCGGAGCACCCCGCCCGCGGGCCGGACACACCGCGGTGGGGAACAGCGGAACGAGACTTTGACGTGCGTTTGTGCGGATCCGGCCGGAGCCCGGGGCTCAGGCCGCGGCCTGGTCCGTGACTCGGCGGACGGCCTCGACGGCGATCTCGGGCTGGTCGACGTGGATGTAGTGACCGCTCTCCTCGGCGATACCGAGCCGGCTGTTGGCGGAGACCGCCAGCCACTTCTCCTAGCCCTCGGCCCACACCCGCTCCAGGTCGTCGCCGTACTCGGCGATCTCACCCAGGTAGGGGACCCCGTGCCGGACGACCTCGGTCGGAATGTCCCCGGCCGAGCGGACCCGCGGGTCGCTCTCGATGACGAGGTTCTCCGGGTTCTCCCCCTCGAACACCGCGAGGTTCTGCGCACGGACCTCGGCGCCCTCGCCGGTGGCCGACTCCGGGATCACGTCGGTGATGTCGTCCGGCATCGTCGGCGACGTGGCGTCCAGCAGGACCAGCCCCGCGACCCTGTCGTGGTCGGGCGCGTAGCGGGCGGCGACGAGGCCGCCCAGCGAGTGGCCGACCAGGACGACCGGCCCGTCAGGGGCGACGTCGTCGAGGACCGCGGTGAGCGTCTCCCCGCTGTCGGCGACGCTCCGGAGGCCGTCCGGCCGGTCGCTTCCGCCCTCGCCCAACCGGTCGTAGGAGCAGACCCGCTCGCCCTCGGCCAGGGTCTCCTGGAGGTCGGCCATGGTGTCCAGGCCGTCTCCCATCCCGGCCATCAGGACGATGACCGGCCGCCCGTCCGCCGGGGTCCCGGAGCAGGAGAGGTGCACGGAGGCGCCGTCGACGTCGAGTGCCTTCGTCCCGGTGAACAGCTCGCCGTCGGTCACCACCTCCTCAGCGGCGGTCTCCAGGTCGGACCGCACCTCCTCGGCGGCGGACTCCAGGTCCGATCCCACCTCGGAGAACACACCGCACCCGACGAGCGTGCCCGCCACGGCGCAGCACAGGGTGGTCAGGGCGGTCGTCCGGACGGGGCGGATCATGGGGGTCTCCAGGCTGTGCGTCGAGAGGGGGCGAGGGCTGGGGAGAACGCTACGGACCCGGCGGCCGGAGGTCGTCACCTCGCGGTGGACACCTGCGCGTAGCTCGCACGGGGGACAGGGGCCGGTTCTCCTGGCAGCCTCCCGGCCGCCGCCCACTACACTTCCCCAGTGACCTGGCTCCAGCGTCTCCCCCCTCTCTGGCAACGGCTCGACGTCACCGTCCGGGACCTGCCACTGGCCCTGCTCTTCCTGACCGTCTCCCTCGTCCCCGCGCTTCACGGCTACGGGACCCAGGTCGGCGGTGTGCCCAACCGCCCCTTCGACACCCTCGGCGCCGTCGCGCTGATCCTGCAGTGCCTGCCGCTGGCCGGGCGGCGACGGTGGCCGGGCCTGACCCTCGCCCTGGTGACGGTCGGCTTCGCCCTGGACCAGCTGCACGGCTACCACCTGGTCGCGGGCGCCGCCCTGCCCGTTGCGCTGGTGAGCGCCGGCGCCCACCTGGACCGGTTCCGGCGCACCGCCATGGCGGTGGGCTCGGCGGTCTTCGTGGTGCTGGCCCTGATGCTGACCCGGCTCGGGACGGGTGAGACCCCGGTCGACTGGGTGACGTTCTTCGCGGCGCTGGCCTTCGCCTGGGGGATCGGATCATGGTGGCGCTCCACCCGCGTCGCCGAGGCCGAACACCGCCGCCGCCTCGCCGCGGACACCCGCGCCGCCGAACGGGCCCGCATCGCCGCCGAGCTCCACGACGTCGTGACCCACCACGTGACCGCGATGGTCGTGCAGACCGAGGCGGCCCGCTACCTGACCGCCGACCCCGAACGGCTCGACTCGACCCTGACCACGGTCACCGACACCGGTCGGCGGGCCATCAGCGACCTGCGCCACCTGCTCGACGTGCTCAACCCCGACAACACCGCACCCGTTCCCGGGCCCGAGGAGGGGCTGCACACCGTGGTGGAGCGCACCCGCCGGGCCGGGCAGCCGGTGGAGTTCAGCGAGGAGGGGGTGCCGGCCGCCTCGCGCGGCAGCGCCGACCTCGTCGCGCACCGCGTCGTGCAGGAATCGCTGACCAACGCCCTCAAGTACGCGCACGGCAGCCGGACCACGGTGCGCGTGCGCCACCGCCCCGAGGAGATCACCGTGAATGTGAGCACCGACCGCCCCGGCCCCACCGGGGTCTCCCCCGGCGGCAGCGGACGCGGGCTGGCCGGCCTGCGCGAACGCGTCGAGGTCCTGGGCGGCGAGTTCAGCGCCGGCCGGCACGACGACGGTGGTTTCACCGTGCACGCGCGCATCCCCGCCCGCGCCCCGGCGGGCAGCCGGGTATGAGCGCACCGATCCGGGTCCTGGTCTGCGACGACCAGGTACTGATCCGCACCGGCCTGGTCACCATCATCGGCGCCCAGCCCGACATGGAGGTCGCCGGTGAGTGCGGGGACGGCCGGGCCGCGGTCGAGCTCGCCGAGCGGTTGCGCCCCGACGTCGTCGTGATGGACGTGCGCATGCCCGTACTCGACGGGATCGAGGCCACACGGCGCCTGGCCGGCGCCGGCGTGGACCGCCCCGTCAGGGTTCTGGTGGTCACGACGTTCAACCTCGACGAGTACGTCTACGAGGCCCTGCGCGCGGGGGCCAGCGGTTTCCTGCTCAAGGACGCTCCCCCCGCGCAGCTGCTGCACGGCATCCGCACCGTGGCCTCCGGTGCGGCGCTGCTGGACCCCGAGGTCACCCGCCAGCTCGTGGGGAAGTTCGCCGCCCGGATCCGTCCCACCGGCTCCCCTGCTGTCGACACCCCCCTCACCCCGCGCGAACTGGAGGTCCTCGGCCTGATCGCCACCGGACTGTCCAACAGCGAGATCGCGTCGAGCCTGTTCATCAGCCAGGAGACCGTGAAGACCTTCGTCTCGCGCATCCTGGCCAAACTCGGCCTGCGCGACCGCGTCCAGGCGGTGGTGTACGCCTACCGGCACGGCCTGGTGACCTGAAATCCCCCACCGGGGGAATACAAGGACAGCTCTTTGACGTACATTTAGGTGTACCTAAGTCGGTCTGACCGACTTTGCCGGACGCACCCCCACGGACCGCTGCCCGCGCACCCCACCGAGGAACGCATGCTGCTTGAACAGGAACGCCGCGATCTCTGCCTGACCGCCCGCGCCATCGCCCAGCACCCGGGCACCGCCCCCGGTGAGGCCGGGACCGTCAGCGTCCGCAGCGGCGACCTGGTGGTCGTCACCCCCCACGGCGTCCCCCTCGACCAGCTCCAGCCGCACGACTGCCCGGTCATGTCCCTGGACGACCGGATGCTCGAGGGCAGGCGCGACCCCGCCGCCGAGACCACGCTCCACATGGCCGTGCACCGCCACGCCGCCGACCAGGGCCGCGATTCCCTGGCCGTGGTCAACGCGTTCACCACCGACACCGTCGCCGTCTCCTCCGTCCTCCCCGAGCTCCCCCCGATCCACCACCGCGCCGCCGCCCTGGGCGGCGCCGTCACGGTGACCCCCTACACGCCCTACGGCACCGGCGACATCGCCGACCAGGCGGTCAAGGCCCTCAAGGGCCGCGGCGCCGCCCTGCTCGCCAACCACGGCGGCCTGGCCCTGGGCCGGAACCTGGAGCACGCCATGGAGAACCTCCGGCTGCTCGACTGGCTCTGCACCACCTACCTGAGCGCCCGCCGCCTCGGCGAGCCCCGCGTCCTCTCCGAGGACGAGCTCGCCGAGGTCCGCCGGCGCGACACCTACGGCTGGGCCGGCCCGGACCCCTTCTCGTACTAGCCGGCATCGGAGGCCAGGACCCCGGGCAGCTCGGAGCAGAACGCCCGGCCGTGTCGTGCTGACCAGGGGGCCCGTGGCCTTCAGCGGGTCAGGGCTGGGCGGGTTCGTCGTCGGGAAGCTCGTCGGGCTGGATCCAGGCCAGGTAGAAGGCCGGGGCCGAGGCGTGCACCATCGCCAGCACCCACAGCAGCGGGGAGGCCAGCCAGCTGGGGAAGACCACGCTCGCGGGGCTGAAGGTCGTGATGAGGATGACCAGAATGAAACTGGTCCCCAGGACCGCACTCGTGAAGGACTGGCCGAAGCGGTTCGCATGATCCCGCTCCTCGCGCTGACGCTCGTCCAGAAGGCGTACCGGCAGGGAGGCCCGGGTGATCTTGTTCAGCCGGGTGACCAGGTAGAGCAGCGCCGCGACGAGACTGACAACCGCTGCCAGCATGACGAACTGCGGACCGCCGGTGTTGCGCAGAGTCGTGACGGCCAGCAGCACGGCCACGGTCAGAATCAGCGCGGTGAGCAGCACCACGTGCAGGCGTCGGCGGGCCCTGGAGGCTCGGGCGCGGTTCAGGGAAGGGGTCTCGAGCGAGACCAGAATCGCCTGATCGAACTGGTTCATCGGGTTCATCGGGAACCTCCTCGGGGTGGAGCGGCCGTCACTGGCCGATGCGGGGGAAGGGTTCGGTGGAGAACACCACCTCGACCGGGACCTCGAAGTACTTCGCTATGCGCAGGGCCAGGTGGAGGCTGGGGCTGTACTCGCCCCGTTCCAGGTAGCCGACGGTCTGGTAGTGGACCCCCAGGGCCTCGGCCAGTTGCCGGCGGGACACGTTCCGTTCGGCCCGCAGCATCGCGATCCGGTTGAAGATCGCCTCCGTGTTGGCCGCCGACCTGGCGCGGCGGCCGTTCCCGCCCTGCTTGTTCTCAGTAGGCACGCTTCATCGCTTCCTCTCGGGCCGCCTGGACCCGCGACCCCGACGTACGCCGGGCCATCCGCCGCAGCACACGTTGCGCGACGAGGAACCCGAGCACCGTCCACAGTGCCAGGACCCCGGCGACCAGCGGCAACTGAGCGACACCGAACTCTCCGGCGGCCAGGGCCTCGGCGGGAAAGAGCGCGGCGCGCAATCCCTCGCCGATCCAGTAGATCGGAAAGACCATGGCGACCGTCTGGAGCCAACCGGGCAGGAAAGCCATCGGGAAGAAGATCCCCGAGATGCCCACCAGCACCATGACGGGCAGCATGGCCAGGCCGACAACCAACCTGGGGTTGCTGATGAGAGCTCCGATGATCGCTCCGATCGAGGCCAGCGTCGCCAGACCGAGCAGGCACACCCACACCAGGGCGAGGGCTCCCGTCCACCCCTGGACGGCGACACCGTCGACGAACAACAGCGCCGGGACCAGCAGCAGGGACATGGCGAGAACCGACATCAACAGGATGTGGACGGTCTTGCCGACCGTGTACCCGATCATGCCGTGCGGGACGGCCCGGCAACGCAGGAGCGTTCCGTCCTCGCGTTCGGTGGCGATCACCTGGGCGGTGGTCGCCATCCCCAGCATCGCGATCATCGTGACGAGGCCGGAGAAGATGATCGTCATCCCCGAGGTGATGCCCCCGGCCTCGTTGTCACCGAGGAACAGCGCCATCCCGAGGAACATCGCGGGGAGCATCAGGTAGCCGAGCAGCACCTCCTGGGGGTTGGTCATCGAACCGCGGAACTCGATCAGGCCCCGGGACAGCCCGGCCCGGACGGCGTTGGCCCCGAGGCCGACGGAGGTGTTCATCGGATCTCCTTCGTGAACTCGTCTGCGGCACGCTCGGCGTCGCCGCTCTCGTACCGCTGGACCATGGCCATGTACACGTCCTCCAGGGACGGCCGGGACACCCTCAGATCGGTGAGGTCCTCGCCGTGCTGCGCGTACAGTTCCGCGACATGGCGGGCGGGGGTGTCGGTGGCGTGGACGTGACGCTGCTCCCCCACGGTCCAGGCCACCTCGCTCTCGCTGGCGATCAGGGAGGAGAGCTGGTCGGGGCTGCCGTCGGCGACGATCCGGCCCCCGGCCAGGAGGAGGATGCGGTCGGCGAGCTTCTCGGCCTCGTCGAGGTCGTGGGTGGTGAGCAGGATCGTGGTGTCCTCCTCGTCTGCGAGCCGGAACACGAGGTCGTGGAAGTCCCGGCGGGCCCTGGGATCGAACCCGGCGGTGGGTTCGTCGAGGAAGAGGACCTCGGGTCGGCCGACGATGCCGATCGCCACGTCCAGGCGGCGGCGCTGCCCTCCGGAGAGGGTTCTGATCTTCTGGTTCGCGTGTTCGGTGAGGCCGACGAGGTCCAGGAGGACTCCTGTGTCGTGGGGGCGGACGTGGTCCGTCTTGGAGTAGGGAGCGTAGAAGCGGCCGAAGTGGTGGAGCAGGTCGCGGACCCGCCAGGCGCCGTGGTCGCGCCAGGACTGGAGGACCACGCCCAGGCGTGAGCGCCACTCCTCGTCGCCGTGGTCCGGGTCGGAGCCGAGGACGTCGACCTCGCCGGCGGAGCGGCGGCGGAAGCCCTCGAGGATCTCGATGGTGGTGGTCTTGCCCGCGCCGTTGGGCCCCAGGAGCGCGATCACCTCGCCGCGCCGCGCGGTGAGGTCCACCCCTTTGAGGACCTCGGTACTGCCGTAGTTCATGCGCAGGCCACTGACCCTCAGCACGGTCTCGGCCGGGATCCCGGAGGCCAGGGCGCCGGCCCTGGACCTGCCGGCTGCCATCTGACTCGTCACAGCACTCCTCCTCTTCTTCGTCATCACCCTGCTTCGATTGATAGTACATGTACTACATTCACGAGCACAGGGACTATGAAGCGTCGAAGACTGGCAACGGACATGTCCCGGAACGAGTTGAGGACCCGAACTCACAGGTCAACAGGGAGGGCCGAAGAGGCGTGGCCACATCCGGCCACGCGACATCCGGGTACGGATACTCAGTGATCCGTCACCCTCAGACGTGAGAATGGTGCCGACGACCAACCCGCACGGCAGGAGGCTCCCATGCGCTGCAGCTACATCAGGCTCCTCGTCAACGACTACGAGGCCTGCTTCCGCTTCTACGCCGACGTCCTCAAGCTCCCCCTCCTCTGGGGTGACGAGAACAGCCGTTACGCCGAGTTCGACGTGCACTCACAGACACGGCTGGCGATCAACCAGCGCGAGGTGATGGCCGAGGCCCTGGAGACCGACACCGCCGACCCCGAACTCCCCCACCAGGACCGGTTCGCGGTCATCTTCGAGGTGGACGACGTGGACGAGACCGCCGCCGGGCTGGTCGCGGACGGCGCCCGTCAGGTGATGGCGCCCCGGGACTGGACCGCGTGGGGCATCCGGGCCGCGCACTTCCGCGACCCGGACGGCTACCTCCTGGAGATCAACTGCCCGCTGATCCCGGTCCCCGAAGAGACCTGACCCCCGCGGTCGCGCGTGTTCAGGCGGCCATGTGCTCCACGAGCAGTTCGTTGACCCGGTCGGCGCGTTCCACCCCGAGAAGGTGCGCGGCACCGGAGACCACCTCGAACCGGGCCCCGGAGAGCCCGTCGGCCAGCCTGCGCCCGTGCCCGGGCGGCAGCAGGGGATCGTGCGCGGCTGAGACCACCAGGGTGGGCACACGCACGTCGGAGACCAGGTTGCGCTGGTCCATCCCGGCCACGGCATCGCAGATCGACGCGAAGGCGCCCGGGTCGATGCCGCCGAAGTCCTCCGTGAACCGGGCCGCGACCTCCGGGCGGTCGTCGGTCAGGTCCGGGGTGAACCAGGGCAGGACCACGTCCGCGGTGACCGAGTCCAGTCCGCTCCCCCGCACCCTCGAGGCGATCCGGTCCCAGCGGTGCATGGGCGGGGTGCGCGGCG
Source organism: Nocardiopsis ganjiahuensis DSM 45031 (assembly GCF_000341085.1). Lineage (GTDB taxonomy): Bacteria > Actinomycetota > Actinomycetes > Streptosporangiales > Streptosporangiaceae > Nocardiopsis > Nocardiopsis ganjiahuensis. The sequence continues at coordinate 89,678 of NZ_ANBA01000031.1, forward strand.
TCCCGGCCAGCAGCGCGAGCCGCTCCAGGGTGCGCGGGGAGTTGGCGGCGATCCAGAGCAGCAGGGAACCGCCGAAGCCGCCGCCGACCGCGGAGACCCGGGAGAACCCGAGGTCCTCCAGGACCCCCAGGATGTCCAGGGCGAGGTCCTCGACGGAGTAGGGCCCCTCGGGCGCCGGGGAGAACCCGTGCCCCCGGTGGTTGACCCGCAGCACCTGCCGATTTCGGGTGAGTTCGGGCATCTGGGGCTCCCAGACCGACATCTTCGTCCCGAACGGCGGCACGAGCAGCACGACGGGCGCGTGCCTGGGGCCGTCGAGTCGGTACTGGAGCGGTATCAGGGCCATGGAACCTCCGGGTCGCCAGACCGCCAGGTTATCCGCAGTGCTTTCGAGGAAGCCAGAAAGTCAGTCCGTTCCGCCTGAGTGGAGGACAGTAACTGACCGCCATGCTTCCTAGGGTCGGGTCAAGCGAGACGGACACGACAGAGGAGTTCCCATGACGGCGACGGTTACCGAGACGAACCACCGGGTCGATGCCGAGCGGGACGCGCTGCTGTCCTTCCTGGCCGAACAGCGCGAGTTCCTGCTCACCACGGTCAGGGGCCTGGACGACGCCCGGCTCCAGGAGCGGCCGACCGCCAGCGTCCTGAACCTGATCGGCATCGTCAAGCACGTGTCGGGCGCCGAGCGCGGGTGGCTCCGGTTCATCGAGGAGGGCCCGGACTCGAAGGAGGTCGACTACGAGTCCCAGGAGACCTACGACCACCACGAGAACACCTTCCGCCTGGTCGGGGACGAGACCGTGGAGGGGGTCCTGTCCGGGTACGCGGAGACGGCCGAGGCCACCGAGGCCTGCATCCGCGCCCTGCCGGACCTGGAGGTCAGCCAGAAACTCCCGCCCGCGCCCTGGTTCCCCGAGGAGACCGCGTGGACCGCGCGTGACGTTCTGCTGCACCTGATCCGTGAGACCGCGCAGCACTGCGGGCACGCCGACATCATCCGCGAGTCGATCGACGGCCAGAAGACGATGGGCTGACCTGCGACACCCTGTGCGCGGGTAGTGCGCGTGTCACTCTCCGTATGCGGGACCATGGGTTGTCCCCATCCCCGAACGGCGAGGAGCGCGGAGTGAGCCCCACCTGGATCGACATCGACGACGAGGCCCTCCGGGAGACCATGCGTTTCTCCGGCGCCCGCAACCACGACGACGCGGTCAACCTGGCGCTGCGGGTGTTCGCGGCGCGCCACCGGAGCCGGGCCGAGACCCTCGGAGAGCGCGGCCGGACCGAGTCGGCGCCCCGGAGCCGCGAGCCGAAGCGGGCCCGCGAGGCCTGACACACGAGCGGGGGGGGGG
>NZ_ANBA01000032.1 GCF_000341085.1 Nocardiopsis ganjiahuensis DSM 45031
GACCCGCCCCGTCTACGAGGTGGCGAGGGTCGCCTCCGCATCCCCCCTCAAAGTACGGAGGCAACCCTCGCTCTGGGAAGCGGCCGGCGACTCCTCCCCCCTGGAGTCGCGGCCTTAAAGGTCTGCCACGTGGAAGCGATCTTGTCGTTCCGCGTTGATAGAGACACTACCCACCACACCCACGAAGAACAACCCTCTGTCACGGAGAATTACTTAAAGTGATCGCCATTCCTGGGGCGTGGAAGCGCCAAGCGGCTGTGGGCATCGTCAACCCGGGGTCATGAGCAGGCGCTCGGAGAGCGGACATAGCCTGGTCGGGTGAGATCACCGCTCTTCAGCCCGCGCTGGCTCGGCCTCCACCTCGCGGCCGTTCTCGTGGCCGCCGTGTGTGTCGCCGGAACCTACTGGCAGTTCACGCGCGCCTTCGAACCCGACCGCGACGTCATCACCAACCCGGTGGAGGACCTGGCCGACGCCGTGTCCGTCACCGAACTCGGCGAACCCGGGGCCTACCTGCATCCGAACCTCACCGCGAACACCGCGGTCGAGGCCACCGGGCACTTCGACGCGGGCGCCCAGCTCCTCGTCCCCCAGCGCCTCGACGGGGTGGAGGGCTACGCGGTGATCCTCCCCCTCGTCACCGAGGAGGGCGTGGCCGTACCCGTGAGCCGGGGCTGGTCCGAGGACGGAACCGACCTGCCGGAACCGCCCGCGGGCGACGTCACCGTCACCGGTTGGCTCCAGCCTCCGCAGGATGCCTCGGAGGGTTTCGTCCCGATGGGCGACCCCGAGACGGGAACGGTCGAACGGATCGCCCCGTCCGTCCTGGTCGGCGAGTGGGACTACCAGCTCTACGCGGCCTACGTCACCCTGCCCGAACACGAGCCCGCCGTCGACGGGCTCACTCCGCTGCCGCCGCCCGAGCCGCCCACGGAGTTCACGATCAACTGGCGCAGCCTCAGCTACTCCGTCCAGTGGGCCATGTTCGGTGTCTCCGCCGTGGTCTTCTGGATCATCCTCATGCGCCGCGAACTGGCCGAGGCCCGCACCCGGAAGACGGGCGGGGCCTCGGAGGAGAACGGCGAGGACACGGATCAGCCCGCGGTCGCGGGCTCCTGAGCCCCGTCCGACGCGGCGTTGCCCGCGGCCTGCCCGGCCGCCGACTCCTTGGCCTTCTCGCTCTTGACCACCCGGTGCTCGACCACGAAGCCGAGGATCGGGATGGTGCCCGCGAGCACCACGCCCAGGGTGCGGCCGGCGCCCCAGCGGCGGTCCAGGGACACCCACAGGACGACCAGCACGTAGGCCATGTAGATGTAGCCGTGCGGCATCGCGACGTAGAGCATCAGCGGCGACTCGGGGCCGAACCAGTGCTCCCAGCCCTCGGGGGCGCCGACCAGGGCGAACATCGAGGTCTCACCGACCAGGTACTTCGCGGGCATGGCCACGAAGGTCAGGCCCAGCAGGAAAACACCCGTGATGTACGCGAGCACCCGGTACAACGCGAACGAAACACGCCTCTTGTCCACAGCGACTTCACCCATTCAACGACTTCGCCCCGAGGAGGGTCGGGTCCCTCCATCGAGGCTAAGTGCTGTCCGGCACGGCGGGTCCCCGGGGTGACCGTGCCCGGACAATCTCACATCTACGCAGGTCGAAACGGGTCTACCGGACCGGCCTACTTCTTGTCCCTGTTGGCGACCCGGGTGGGGCTGCTCCACCGGCCGTCGGACTCGGCCGTCCACGCCTTCGGGATCATGCGCAGGGCGAGGTAGGAGTCCACGACGCGGATCGGGAAGAAGAACAGGCCGTAGAAGAGGTACGACGGCCGCCGCCGGATCATGGTCATGACGCAGGTGAGCATGTAGTCGGGGATGAACAGGCCGATGGCCAGGGCGGTCAGCGGAAGGAAGGCCGTCACCGCGGTGAACCCGTCGGAGAAGTACGGCAGCCCCGCCACCGCGTCCCCGCCGACCGTCCCCAGCAGTACGAACACCGCGATCGCCACGGTGACCAGGAAGAGCACCGAGACCAGCACGACCTCGAAGATGTACAGGGCCAGGGCCACCCAGAAGAAGCTCGGCCACACCTTGTGGCGCCGGACCGTCTGCCAGAAGCCCAGGGTCCAGCGGCTCACCTGTTTCCGGTAGTCCCGGAACGTGAACGGGTCCTGGCTGTAGGCCTTGGTGTCCGGGCGCATAGAGATCCGGCCGAGGCGCTTGCGGTGCACCTCGAAGGTCATGTTGAAGTCCTCGATCACCAGCCCCGGCGGGTTGACGGTGATCTCCCTGAGGGCGCGGCTGCGGTACACGCTCGCGAAGCCCGGGACGATGAAGGCGACGTTGGTCCGCTTCCAGGTCTGCCCGAAACGCATGAAGTACTGCAGCATGAAGTACAGGCGGTCCCGGTAGGCCGAGATGATCCGCCCGATGACGTTGCGTTCCTTCGGCTTCCACTCCGAGACGACGAACCCCGCGACAGCGGCCACCTCCTGGTCGAGCAGTTGACGTTTGGCACCCTCTACGTATCCTGCGTCGAGCTCGGTGTCAGCGTCCAGAATCAGGACACCGTCGTAGTTTTCGGTCAACGAGAACTCCTCGATGACCGCTTCGATGGCCCCGGCCTTGCCCCGGTTGGTGAGCAGCTCGAGGACGTTCACCCCGGTCTTCGCCGCGATATCGGCGGTCGCGTCCTTGGACGAGTCCGAGACGACGTAGATGTCCCAGCGGTTGAACAGGCCCAGCGCGGAGGAGATCGCGGTGTCGATCACCGGCTCCTCGTTGTGCGCCGGGATGATGACCGCGATGGTGACGTCCGGGAGGGCGTCCGGGGTCAGGGCGCCGCCGGGTGCCGCGGTGTCGACGGCACCGCCCCCGGTGGACCCGGGTTCGGATTCGCCCTCGGTCAGGGCGAGGTCGCCTCCGCCGCGGCCCGCGCCGACGAGGACCCGCTCCCGTTCACGGCCGCCGGCGACCGCCTTCCGCTGGAGGTCCTCCGGCCTTCGGCGGAGGGCCGCGCGCGCACCGCCCTCGGCCAACCTGAGCAGGCCGATCACGGTCCACAGCAGCAGGTTCAGGCCGAAGGCCATCCACAGGAAGACGTAGCCCAGCGCCCCGATCCCCGCGGCGGCGGCCATGGACGACGCGAAGTCGAACCAGTAGACAAAGAGTGCGACGGCCAGGACCAGGGCTATCAACCCGGTCAGCAACCCGCCGACGAAACGCACGATACGCACAGCCCCAGGACCCTCCGAAAGTTATCGGTTTCGGACCGACATTAACCCGCAAAGTCGGCGTTAGGTTGACGCCCTACACAACCGGCAGGTTCACCCGAGTTCGCGTCCTATGTAGGCCACGCAAATCGTATACATGGGCTTGCGTGAGGTGGTACCCATTAGAAGATATTTGAGGCGAGGTGCCGGAGGTGGTTCCACCCCCGGTTTATTCAAGGCCGTGCAGGCTTCAGGTAAATCCTCGCCGAACATCACCCGACGAGAGAAGGAGAACGCCCGGCGTGATCGGCGACTCGAGATCCCCCTCGCCAGATCCTGCCCACGACACCTCGGAGTCTGACCACAGGCGCGCCGCTTCGACCAGCCATGACAGCGCCCGCGTCCGGGCGGCGGTCCACCAACCGCACTACTGGCCCTGGCTGGGGTTGATCGACAAGATTGACCGTTCCGACCGGTTCATCATGCTTGACACGGTTCAGTTCGAACGTCGTGGTTGGCAGAACCGAAACTACGTCGCCGGCCCAGGCAAGCCGGTGTTGCTTACCGTGCCCGTCACCCAGGCGAGCCGCGACGAGCGCATCCGCGACAAAAAGATAGACAACACACAGAAATGGAGCAAAAAGCACTACAGGGCACTCGCTGAACACTGTTACCGCAAGGCACCGTACTGGGTCGATTACCGAGAGGAAATCGCCCAGCTGTACGAAACCGAGTGGGAGGACCTCGCAGACCTGGCCATAGCGACCACCCGCCTGCTGACACGCGGATTCGGGATCGACACACCCATCCTGCGCGCCAGCGAGCTCGGGGACTTCCCCGGGCACAAGAGCGAGCTGCTCGCCCAGATCTGCGCCAAGGCCGGAGCGGACACCATGCTCTCTGGCGACGGCGCGAGGGACTACCTGGACCCCGAGATCATGCACCGCCACGGGGTCGACATCGAGTGGCAGGGCTTCAACCACCCGGTGTACCAGCAGCACACACGTGGACCCGCCGACGAATTCGTGCCTCGCCTGTCGGCGATCGATCTCCTACTCAACGCCGGACCGGACGCGCTGCACGTGCTCCGACAGGCAAGATCCCGCGACTGACCTCGATCAGTGCGCGGGACACCGCCCGCCCGAGTCATCGGGCGCAGTGGTCCCGACGGCCCGGGTAACAACCGATCGCCCTCCATTTTCGGCAAAGGACAGGAAACCGGCATGACGACGGACTGGTCACAGGAGCGCCTCCTGGTCTACTCCCCCCACCCCGACGACGAGACCCTCGGCTGCGGCGGCCTGATGCACAAGGCCAAGCGCGCGGGCGCGGAGGTCTTCGTGCAGTTCCTGACGGTCGGCGACACCGCGGACCAGTCCCCGAAGGGCTTCTCGACCGCCGAGGAGCGCTACACCGAGATCAAGAAGGCCTCCGAGCACTTCCGCTGGGACGACTGGCACATGGCCCTGCCAGGCGACACGCACCACCTGAGGCTGGACTCCGTCCCCAGGGTGGACCTGACGCAGCTGATCGAGCGGGAGAGCCCGCTCTCGATCGCGCGTCTGAAGCCCACGGTGGTGCTCGTACCGCACAGCACCAGCTACAACCAGGACCACCAGGCCGCCGCGGAAGCGGCGCACACCGCGCTGCGGCCCTCGAACACCCGCCTGCGCCACCATCCCTCTCTGGTGCTGGCCTACGAGGAGGCCGCCGACCAGTGGCGGACCGAGGCCGTGGACTCCCCCAACCTCATCGTCGAGCTCGAGGAGGAGGACCTGGCCGCCAAGTTGGAGGGCATGGAGCTCTACGGCTCACAGAGCCACGAGCACCCGCACACCCGTTCCGAACTCACCCTGCGCAGCCTCGCCGTCCTCAGGGGCATGCAGGCCGGAGTGGCCCTCGGCGAGGGCTACCACGTCCTGCGCTGTCTGGCCTGACCGACTCCGACGGTGCACGAACTCCCCACCTGTCACACGAAGACCCATCCCCCGTGAAGAACAGAACACCTACACCGCCCGTAGTGGAGGGGAAACCATGAAGGCTGTCATCACCGGTGGAGCCGGGTTCATCGGCTCTCACCTATGCGATCACCTGGTCGCGCAGGGCCACGAGGTCATCGTGCTCGACGACCTCTCGACAGGTTCCCTGTCGAATCTGTCCCAGTTGGAGGGCTCTACCGCGTTCCGCTTCGTCCAGGGAGACATCCTCGACCGCGAACTGGTCGACGAACTCGTCGCGGAGGCGGACGCCGTCTTCCACCTCGCCGCCGCGGTGGGCGTCTACAACATCGTCGACAACCCGCTCCGCTCACTGCGGATCAACCTGCACGGCACCGAGAACGTCGTGGAGGCCGCGGTCAAGCACCGCGTCCCGTACATGATCGCCTCGACCAGCGAGGTCTACGGCAAGAACGACGCCGACGGCCTCAAGGAGAACGACGACCGGATCTACGGCTCGCCGACCAAGAGCCGCTGGTCCTACGCCGCGGCCAAGGGCCTGGACGAGCTGGTCGCCTACGTCCACGGCGTGGAGTCCGGCGTGCCCTGCGTCATCACCCGTTTCTTCAACGTGGTGGGACCGCGGCAGACCGGCAGGTACGGGATGGTCGTTCCCCGATTCGTCGACCAGGCCCTGTCGAACGAGCCCATCACCGTCTACGGAACGGGAACGCAGCGCCGCTGCTTCGGTTCCGTGTACGACGTGGTCCCCACGCTGACCAGGCTGATGGACACTCCCGAGGCCTACAACCGGGCGGTCAACCTGGGCGGCCGCGAGGAGATCTCGATCAAGGGGCTCGCCGACCGCGTCGTGCAGCTGACCGGTTCCACGAGCGCGATCACCTACGTGGACTACGAACAGGCCTACGGGGAGGGGTACGAGGACATGCAGCGCCGTTACCCCGACACCTCACTGGCCGCGCGTCTGATCGGTTACGAGCCGACGCGGGACCTGAACGACATCATCGACTCCATCGTCCAGCACCGCCGTTCGGCCCACTCGGTCCCGGAACCGGTCTGAACAGCCACTGGCGGGAGGACGCCCCCGGGCGCCCGCCACCCCGGCGGTCCCCTCCCCGCACACCGGTGCGGTAGAAGCGCGGCAGGAACGGCGCAGTAGGAGAAGCAGCGCAGCAGGGAGGGACGCCACGAGGCCCGGTCCCCGCCTCATGGACCCGACGAACCCGCCGCCCGTGTGAGGGCAGGGAGTCGGACGCCCGGTCCCCTTCGCCTCGGCCGGAGGCCACGCCCGTACACAGGGCATACCGCTTGCTCAGGGACGCCGGTTCACGGTACGAGCACCGTCGTCAGCACGACCACGGTCAGGGCGAGGACGCCCGCGCTCAGCAGGACCATCGCCCAGGGACGGGCCAGGTTCAACGGCGGCCGTCCCGTCTCCGGTTCGCGCAGTCCGTGCCCGGTACGCCTCCACCGCGCCCACAGGTGCAGTCCCAGCCCCGCGCCCAGCAGCAGGGTGAAGGCCATGACGCCCACCCGGAGAACCGGTGCGACCTCGGGCACCGCGGTGGAACCGGGTTCGAGCGGCCCCCGCAGGTAGAGCAGGCCCACCACGACCAGCAGGATCAGCATGCGCTGCCAGGACAACAGCGTGCGTTCGGGTTGGAGGCCCGGGTCCCGCCATCCGTCGTTCGGTTTCACAACAGGTTCCCCACCAGAACCAGTAGACACACCAGTCCCACGGCGAACGTGGTGACCAGGGGGAGGACGCTCATCGACAGCCCCTCGCCACGGCGCATGGCGCGTTGTACGCGGTACCAGCGCAGCGGAGCGTACACGGTCACGACAGCGGCGAGCACGGCCAGGATCAGGCCCACCACGGTACGCAGTGTCTCGTCCCACTCCAGGGGGAGCAGGTGGAGCACCGCGACCGCGCCCGCCAGCAGGGCCAGCGCGGTCCTGATCCATGCCAGGAAGGTACGTTCGTTGGCAAGGGTGAAGCGGTAGTCGACCCCGTCGCCGCTCTCGGGCGCCTCGGCGCTCATCGGTCCCCCCGGTTTTCGGCGTTCGGCCCACAACAGGAGCTCTGGTCACGACAATGAACCCGTGTCCCACCAACCGACAGTAACCGCGGGCGGTCTTTCCTCCCAAACCGGTATGTAACACGTGTTGCGTTGGAAATCACCAGGCCACGAGGCGTACGCGAACCGCCTTCGATGCATGTGGAACAAACGAGTGGGCACTACCGCTGTAGCACCCAAGAGGATGGCAGTTGGCCACCGGTCGACACCAACAAGACGAACCAAGAGCAGGAGACCACGTGTCCACCGTCGAACTCACCAAAGACAACTTCGCGGAAACGCTGAAGGACAACAGCTTCGTCCTGATCGACTTCTGGGCTGACTGGTGCGGTCCCTGCCGCCAGTTCGCCCCGGTCTTCGACAAGTCCTCGGAGAAGCACGAGGACATCGTGCACGCCAAGGTCGACACCGAGGCCCAGCGCGAGCTCGCCTTCGAGTTCAAGATCCAGTCCATCCCGACCCTGATGATCGTGCGCGACCAGACGGTCATCTACAACGAGCCGGGCGCCCTCCCCTCGGAGGCCCTGGAGAGCCTGATCACCCAGGCCCGGGAGCTGGACATGGAGGAAGTCAAGAAGAAGGTCTCCGAGCAGAGCGGCGAGACCGCCCAGTAGGAGCTCGGACTCCTCCACCTCTGAGCCTGACCCGACCGCCCCGACGTCCGATGCCCGCCGGCACGGAAGCGTCGGGGCGGTCGCGTTCACCCCCTGGCCGCGGTACCCGAGCCCCGTGGCGTCACCGATGGTGGACGGGGGAGGGATCACCTTCACCCAGGAACCCAAGTGGTGGTTCCGCGGCGACCGCGCGCACCTGGGCCCGGCAGGACGTCCACCACCTCGGCTCGCACCGGGCCAAGAGCGGCAAGCGCCACTTCACGCTCATCGAGGTCCACCTGTACCGGGTGGACACACGAGACACGGCTGCCCTCCTGGGCCCGGCTGCTCATGGCGGGCGAGCGCAAGTGGGGCTTCGGCGCGTCCACCCGCCCGGTGCTGCTGATGAACCTGGACCGGATCGGCTCCTCGCACCAGCTGCTGGACCACCTGCGCCGGACCCGCCCCGACCTGGTGGTCACCGTCTGAGACCCCGTCCGGGAGCGGGGACGACACCGAAACGTCATCGGAGGCTTCCCACTCCACCGCCCACGTTCACCTTGCCCACGGGGTTCGTTCACCCGGCCTTCATGCGGACATATTTGCATGGGTATTCACCGCGCTACGCGGGTTTCACCCCCACGTGCACACCGAGCTCCGTCCGACCCGGAAGTGGCCCCATGTCTGTCAGCAACACCGCGACCCCGCGAGGCACCGAGTCCGGCCGCGGCATCGCACCCGACACCGTCCGGTACAACCGTGAGGTCCCCGGCCTGGGCGACCCCGTCTTCGACATCTCCGACCTGTCGATCTACTACGGGGCCAACAAGGCCGTCCGCGACGTGAACCTGAAGGTGGGGCCGCGCCAGATCACCGCGATGATCGGCCCGTCCGGCTGTGGCAAGAGCACGGTCCTGCGCACCCTCAACCGGATGAACGACCTCATCCCGGGGGCGCGGGTCGAGGGCAAGGTGACCTACCACGGCGAGGACCTGTACGCCTCCGAGGTCGACCCGATCGAGGTCCGCCGCCGGATCGGGATGGTCTTCCAGAAGCCCAACCCGTTCCCCAAGTCCATCTACGACAACATCGCCTACGGCCCGCGGATCAACGGTCTCCGCGGCAACATGGACGACCTGGTCGAGGAGACCCTCACCAAGGCCGCGCTGTGGGACGAGGTCAAGGACAAGCTGAAGGAGAGCGCCTTCGCCCTCTCCGGCGGCCAGCAGCAGCGCCTGTGCATCGCGCGCACCATCGCGGTGAACCCCGAGGTCATCCTCATGGACGAGCCCTGCTCGGCTCTGGACCCGATCGCCACGCTGAAGATCGAGGACCTGATGTACGAGCTGGCGGCGGAGTTCACGATCGTCATCGTCACCCACAACATGCAGCAGGCGGCCCGCGTCTCGGACCGCACGGCGTTCTTCACCGCCGGCGTGGACGACGCGGGCGACCGCTACGGCAGCCTCGTCGAGTTCGACGAGACGGCGACGATCTTCAGCAAGCCCGCCGACCAGCGCACCGAGGACTACATCTCGGGCCGTTTCGGGTAACCAGGCCGAGCTTTCCCGCCCTCGCCCCCCTTCGACGAAGTGGACCCGCCCATGCCCGCGCTCACCTCCTCCGTACCGGTCCCCCCTCCTTCGGGCGCGCCGGACGAAGAGGTGCGGGTACAGCGGACGGAGGGCCCGCTGAGGGTTCTGCTGGTGGAGCCGGAGTCGGAGCAGTCGCATCAGCTGGTGCTCTCCCTGAGCGGCCACGACGTGGACATCACGGTCTGTGTGGACGGAGCCGAGGCCCTGCTCAGGGTGGGCATGGTCCGCCCGGACACGCTGCTGACCAACGCGGCCCCGCCCGAGGTGGACCTGGAGACGCTGGTGCGGGTGACCCGGCGGGCCATGGACATCCCGATCCTGATCGGGGTGGGCCCGGGTGACTCGCAGCGGGCGATGCGGGCGCTGGGCGCGGGTGCCACCGCCTGTGTGAACCGCCCCTACCGCATCCCCGAACTCGCCGCGCTGCTGCGCGGTTCGCTGCCGGGGACGGAGGGGGTTCCGACACCGGGCACCGGCGGACCGGTGGCGCTCCGTTCGGGCGACCTGGAACTGGACGCCCTGGGACACCGGCTGTTCGTGGACGGACAGCCGGTCAACCTGGCCCTGCGGGAGTTCGGCATCATGGACTTCCTGCTCAGACACAGCGGAAGAGTGGTCAGCCGCGAGGAGTTGTGGACCGAGGTCTGGCGCAAGCCCCTCCCCCCGGTGAACAACACGATCGCCGTCCACATCCGCCGTCTGCGGCACAAGCTGGGCGACTCCGAGTCACAGCCCCGGTTCATCCACACGGTCCGGGGCATCGGATACCGGCTCGACACGGCGAACGGCGGGTAAGCGCACGTAGGGATTCCCGTGCTTTTTCGAGGGCCCTCCGGAAAACACCGGAGAGGCCCGTCGTTCATGTACGGGTCACATTTTCCCAGACCAACGCCCGGGTGAAGTGGCAAGAACTCGCAGTTGTCACTTACCCGATCGTCGTGCTACCGCCGAGAACCCGAGACCTCCGTCATACAGGCAGGTCAGAACGCACCCTCCAGCGTCACACACAGTCACACGCACCACCACACACAGGTGTCGTTATCAAATAGTGACCGCCATTCACTCGCCATTCACCCGCCTTCTACCGGATGTCCTTCATTTCGATGACACCACGCCTTTCTCCGCGCTTAGTGTCGTTTTACGTCAGCCCCGACAGCGGTGATTCAACGAGGAGAACTACGACATGCGCAACGGGCGTTCCAAGCTCGCCGTTCTGGCGGCCATCCCCCTGCTCGCGGCGGCGTGCAGCAACGGCGGCAGTGACAACGGCGACGATGCCGACGGCGGCGGTGGCGGCGGTGACCTCAGCGCGTCACTGACCGGCGCGGGTGCCAGCTTCCCCGATCCCCTCTTCCAGGACTGGATCTACACCTACAACAGCGACGTCCAGCAGGGCGTCGACATCAACTACCAGAGCGTCGGTTCCGGCGCCGGTGTCGAGCAGTTCCTGGAGCAGACCGTCGACTTCGGTTCCTCCGAGGAATACCTCAGCGAGGAGGACCTCGCCGCCGCCGCCGACGCCCGCGGTTGCGAAGCCGTCCAGTTCCCGGTCGTGTTCGGCTCCGTGGTCATCGCCTTCAGCAACCCCGACCTCGACGGTCTGGTCCTGGACGCGCAGACCATCGCGGACATCTACTCGACCGAGATCACCACCTTCGACGACCCGGCGATCGCCGAGCTCAACCCGGACATGGACCTGCCGAGCGACGAGATCGTCCCGGTCCACCGCTCCGACAGCTCCGGCACCACCGCGGTCTTCTCCCACTACCTCACCACCGAGGTCGAGTCGTGGGCGGACGAGTACGGCGAGGGCAAGGAGCTCGACTGGGCCTCCGGCCTGGTCGGCGGCCAGCAGAACGACGGTGTGGCGCAGGGCATCAGCCAGAACCCCGGCGGCATCGGCTACGTCAACCAGTCCTTCGCCCAGGAGGCCGACCTGGCCGTGGCCTCGATCGTGAACGCCGACGGCACCCCGATCGAGCCGACCCTGGAGTCCACCATCGCCGCCTCCGAGGAGGCCGAGGTTCCGGACAACTTCCAGTTCTCCATCGACAACATCGGTGGCGAGGGCTACCCGATCGCCGGCACCAACTGGATCTTCACCTACACCTGCGGCTACGACCAGGCCAACGCCGACGCCATCATCGACTTCTGGACCTGGGCCCTGACCGACGAAGGCGCCCAGGACCTCGCCGGTGAGCTGGGCTACGCGCCCCTCGGTCCGGACCTGACCGACCGCGTCATCGCCGAGCTGGAGAAGACCAACTCCGAGAACGGCTCCGACGAGTAGCAACTCCACCGGGCCGGGGTGCACGCGCACCCCGGCCCTCTCCCCCCGGCCCCGCTGAGGGCCGACCTGCTCTCCCACTCCCACGAAAGCCATCAAGAGGAGACGCACCATGTCCACTGAGGCCCCCGAGGCCCCGGCCCCGGAGGAACCCCGGCGGGGCACACTGAGGTCCAGCAAGGGGAGGATGGCCGACCCCCTCTTCAAGTGGGCCGTCACGGCCTGCGGCACCATCGTGCTGGTCCTCCTGGCGCTGATGGTCCTGCGCACCACCTCCGAGGCCTGGCCCGTCTTCGCCAAGGAGGGCTTCTTCGGTTTCCTCTTCGGTGACGAGTGGACCTCCGGCGGTTCCCGGTCCGAGATCACCGGTACCTACGGTGCCTGGCCGTTCATCTACGGCACCCTGGTGACCTCGACCATCGCCATCGTGATCGCGCTCCCCCTCGCGATCATGGTCGCCTTCTACCTCACTCACCTGGCGCCGCGCCGCCTGGCCAAGCCGCTCTCCTACACGGTGGAGCTGCTCGCCGCGGTGCCGAGCGTCATCTTCGGCCTCTGGGGACTGCACTGGTTCCTGCCGAACGTGCTCCGCCCCTTCTTCGAGCTCCTCGAGGGCGTGCTCGGCTGGTTCTTCCTCTTCGAGGGACCGGTTCGCGGCGTCGGCTACCTGGCGGCCGGAATCGTGCTGGCCATCATGATCCTGCCGATCATGACCGCCATCATCCGCGAGGTCATCGTGGTGCACCCGATCGACCAGAGGATGGCCGCCTACGCCCTCGGCTCGACCCGCTGGGAGGTCCTGCGCCACGTGGTCCTGCCGGCCAGCTTCTCCGGCATCGTCGCCGCGGCGATGCTCGGTCTGGGACGCGCGCTGGGCGAGACCATCGCGGTCCTGATGCTGATCGGCGGCTCCCAGGCCTGGGGAGCGAGCCTGTTCGGCACCGGCAGCAGCATGGCCTCGCACATCGCCGCGACCTTCGGTGAGGCCTCCCCGGAGGCCAGGACCGCCCTGATGGCGATCGGTGTCGCCCTGTTCCTGGTCACGATGATCGTCAACATCCTCGCCCGCGTCATCGTCTGGCGGCTGGGGCGCATGACGGGAGACGCCGCCGTATGAGCACCATGACCTCGACCCCTCCGAGCAAGCACGTTCCGCTGAACCACCGGGCCCCGGGCTCGTCCTTCCGACGGTTCAAGGACCGCAGCGCCACCGTGGTACTGACCGCGGCGATGGTGATCGCCATGATCCCGCTGGTCCTCATCGTCTTCGAGGTGACCCGGCGCGGCATCGGCGTGGTCAACCTGGACTTCATCACCCAGACCGAGCCCCCGCCCCGGCGTGAGGGCGGCGGCTACGCGGCCGGTTTCTTCGGGACGCTCTACATCATGGCGCTGGCCGTCGTGATGTCGATCCCGTTCGGTATCGCCACGGCCGTCTACATCGTCGAGTACGGCCCCAACCGGATGACCTCGGCGATCCGCTTCTTCACCGACGTGATGACGGGTATCCCGTCGATCTTCGTGGGTCTGTTCGTCTACGGCCTGCTGGTGATCGGCTGGGGCGGCATGGGCTTCGGTACCTTCGTGGGCGCGGTGGCCATCGCCGTGATGATGCTGCCCATCGTGACCAGGTCCGCGGAGGAGATGCTCCGGCTCGTCCCGAACGAGATGCGCAACGCCAGCTACGGCCTGGGCGCCCGCAAGTGGCAGACGATCGTGCACACGGTCCTGCCCGCCGCGGCTCCCGGCCTGACCACCGGTTCGATGCTCGCGATCGCCCGCGGCATCGGTGAGACGGCGCCGCTGCTGCTGACCGCCTTCGGTTCCGGCCTGGTCGTGACGGCCTTCCAGGGCAGTGCGCAGGGCGCGGTCCCCATCCAGCTGTACCGGGGCGCCGCCCAGCCCTTCGAGGCCGGCGTCGACCGTGCCTGGGGCGCCGCGCTGTGCCTGTTCGTGCTGGTGCTGGCGTTCACCGTGGTCGCCCGCTGGATCGGCTCGAAGGCTTCCACCGGCTCCCACTGACCGGCTGTCTCCACAGCGGAAGGGCCGCCACCGCCGTTCGGGCGGGTGCGCGGCCCTTTTCCGTGTTCCGGTCCGCTCCCGCGCCCTTCGGACCGGGTTCAGCCGGAGACCGTGATCGCCCCGGTCGGGCAGACGGCGCCCGCCTCGCGGACCGCCTCCTCGTGCTCCCGGCCCGGGGCGTCCTCCAGCAGGACCACCAGGCCGTCGTCCTCGTCCTGGTCGAACACCTCGGGCACGATCAGCGCGCACTGGCCCGCGCCGCAGCACAGGTCCCGGTCCACCTCGACCCGCATCCCGTCGCTCATTCGTGTCATTTCCCCTCTTCCCCCACCGTGGTCACCAGCGGACCGGGAGCTCGGCCAGGCCGCCGACGATCACCCCGGAACGGGTCTGCAGTTCGGACACCGGCACGGCCAGGTCCAGGGTGGGCAGCTGTTCCAACAGGACCTCCAGGGCCACCTGGAGCTCGGTGCGGGCCAGCGCCTGTCCGATACAGGAGTGCGCCCCGGCGCCGAAGGCGATGTGCGGATTGGGCGAGCGGCCCAGGTCCATCCGGTCCGGGTCCTCGAAGGCGCGGGGGTCCCGGTTCGCGGCGGACAGGCTGCTGATCACGGTGCTGTGCGGGCAGACCTCGCCACTGGGCAGCGTGGTCTCCTCGGTGACGAAGCGCGGCAGGCCGACCCCCATGTTGGCGTCCATCCGCAGGGACTCCTCGGTCGCGGTACGGACGAGGCTCCGGTCGGCCAGGAGCGCCTCCCACCGCGAGCGGTCCGCCAGGAGCATGGTGACCATCTTGCCGATCATGTTGGCGGTGGTCTCGTGCCCGGCGACGAGCAGACCGATCCCGGTGACCATCAGCTGCTCGTCGCTCATCCACGCGTCACCGGTACCGGAGGCCAGTTCGCTGAGCAGGTCGTCGCCGGGCCGGGCGCGCTTGTCGGCGATGTGGCCCAGCATGTACTCGGCGAACTCGGCCTGGGCGGCGAGGATCTCGTCCTGGTCGTACTTGGTCTCGCTGAGCATGGTCTCGGACCAGTAGGAGAACCGGTCCACGTCCTCGGGCGGGGTGCCCAGCAGCGCGCAGATCACCTGGACGGGGATCGGGAACCCGTACTCCGACACCAGGTCGGCGGTGTTCCCGTTCTCGCGCATCCGGTCCACGCAGGCCTCGGCGACGGCGCGCATCCCCGGGCGCAGGCCGTTGACCCGCCGCGCGGTGAACGCCCGGCCCACCAGGCGCCTCCACCGGGGGTGGTCCCCTCCGGTCATGAGGTCCTCGACGTCGGCGCTACCGGTGAAGACGGTGCCCTCGTCCGCGGTGGACAACCGCGCGGCGCCCTTGGCGGGGTCCAGCTGGCGGCCGAAACGGGGGTCCTTCAGAAGCTGGCGGACGTCGTCGATGCGGGTGAGGAGCAGCGCCCGGTCTCCGCTGACCAACCGGACGTCGGCGATGGGGCACCCCTCGCGCAGCTCCGCCCACTCGGAGGGCGGTGCGACGGCGTCGGGCCTGGAGAAGGGGAAGTCGGGTAAGCCGTCGGTGTCCTCGTGCTGATCCGTCCTGGGTGCCACACGCGCCTCCTGGTGGGTCACTCTGCGTTCCCATTGACGCACGCGGGCATATTCAAGTCAATCGCCCGGACCCCGGCCTGTGGACAACCCCGGCGCCCGGTCCCACTGGCCCCC
Source organism: Nocardiopsis ganjiahuensis DSM 45031 (assembly GCF_000341085.1). Lineage (GTDB taxonomy): Bacteria > Actinomycetota > Actinomycetes > Streptosporangiales > Streptosporangiaceae > Nocardiopsis > Nocardiopsis ganjiahuensis. Next base: position 15,428 of record NZ_ANBA01000032.1, read on the forward strand.
GGAGGACGGACCCCGATAGCCTGGCGCGAGCCCGTTCCCCAGCAGATCCGGAGAGCCACCGATGGCCGAGACCACCGACTACGCCGCCACCTTCGCCCTCGTCGACACCGACGGCGACGGCCTCATCTCCGCCCAGGAGCTGGCCTCTCTGATGCGCAACCTGGGCGATCGGACCACCGACGAGCAGGCCGCCGAGGTCGTGCGCGCGATGGACGGCGACGGCGACCAGCGGATCTCCCTGGAGGAGTTCGCCCGCTACATGTCCCGCAACCAGAGCTGAGCCGGGTGGAGGCCCCGTTCCGCGCCGTCCTCTGCGATGTGGACGGCGTTCTGCGTCTCTGGCCCGCGGGCGGCGGCATGGCCGGGGTGGACCGCGCCCACGGGCTCCCCGAGGGCACCCTGGCGGCCACGGCCTTCCACCCCGATCACCTGCTGCCCGCGATCACGGGCGCGGTGAGCGACGAGGAGTGGCGTGAGGGGATCGCGGCGGCGCTGGCCGACCGCTGGTGCTCCCCGGAGCGGGCCCGCGCTGTGGTCGCCGACTGGACCGCGATCGTCCCCGGGGTCAACGCCGAGCTGGCCGCGCTGCTGCGCCGTGTGGGGCGTGTGGCGCCGGTGTTCCTGGTCTCCAACGCGACCAGCCGGTTGGAGTCCGATCTGGCCGCACTGGGACTGGACGACTGCGCGACCGGTGTGGTCAACAGCTCCCGGGTGGGCGTGGCCAAGCCGGACCCGCGGATCTACCGTGTCGCGCTGGACCGCCTGGGGGACGAGGGCCGCGGCGGTTCCGTGCTGTTCGTGGACGACAGCGCCGAGAACGTGGCCGCGGCCCGCGAGGCCGGGTTGGCCGGGGTCCACTACCGAGGGCTGGACGACGTCCGTGAACTCCTGGAGTCGTTCCTGCCCGCCGGCTCAGGACCGGGGCCGGGTCAGAGCGGGTCCGAGGCGAGGTAGACGGTGTCCGGGACACCCCGGGCGACCACCACCTCCACGACCTCCACCGAACCGAAGCGGCTCCGCAGCAGCTCCTCGAAGCTGTCCACGGTGTTGGCGCTCCAGAACGAGAGCACACCGCCGGGGGCCAGCAGGCGGGTGAGCTGTTCCAGCCCGGCCGCCTCGTAGAGGCGGTTGTTGTTCTCGACCACGGTCCAGTCCGGGCCGTTGTCGGTGTCCAGGCAGATGACGTCGTAGCGGCGGGGCTTCTCCGCGGCGGAGGCCTTCTCCAGCCAGGCGACGATGTCGGCGTTGTGGATACGGCAGCGCGGGTCCCGGTGCACGTACTCGGCGGCCTCACCGAGCTCGTCGTCGTGCCAGGCGATCACCTGGGGTTCGAGCTCCACCACCTCGACACTGGACACCCTGGGGTCGTCCAGGGCCTCACGGGCGGAGAAGCCCACGCCCAGTCCGCCGACCAGCACACGGGCGTGCGAGCGGCCCGCGGGGAGCTGGGCCAGGCTCGCGCGCACCATCTCGCGTTCGGAGGTCCCGTCCCGGGTGTCCATGAGGAAGAGCCCGTTGGAGTAGATCTCGTAATGGGCGCCCACCCGGCGCAACACCAGGTCGCCGCCGGTCTCACCGGTCACCCGGGCCAGGGTGACCGTCTCGCCCTCGAGTGCGGGGGCGAGGTCTCGCGTTCGCTGGTTCATGTCCCACATTGTGCCCTCGAAACGGCCCGGCCCGCTGCGTCTGGGAGCGGGCCGGTGCGGAACCACTTCCTTACCGGTGAGTAGGTTAGGTCCCGGCGCGCCACGAGAGGAGTCTTCATGACCATGGGCCGACGCCTGGAGAAGCTGCGCGGGGCCGCCCCGCTCGCCCTGGGCGGACTGTTCGTCGGGGCCGGAGTGCTGCACTTCGTCGCCCCCGAGCCGTTCGAGGCGATCATGCCGCGCCGGCTGCCCGCCCACCGTGCGTTCGTGTACGGCAGCGGCGCCGTCGAACTCGTCTGCGGCGCGGGCCTGTTGACCCGTCGGAAGTGGGCCGGCCCTGCCAGTGCGGCCCTGCTGCTGGCCGTGTGGCCGGCCAACGTCCGGATGGCACTGGACTCCGGTTCCGGTCGCCTGCCGGCGGTGGCCGACAACAAGGTCCTCGCCTGGGGCCGTGTCCCGCTCCAGATTCCGCTGATCTGGGCCGCGCTCCAGTCCCGTCCCGGGCCGGAGGCCGGGGCCTGAGCCTCCGAGGTGACCGGTCGCCGCTCCGGCCTGATCAGGCCGGAGCGGGTTCGGAGCGTGTGCGTGCGGTGAACCGGTGGACCAGGGCCACCGGCACCGCGCACACCCAGCCCAGGCAGAGCGCCCACAGCACGCCGGTGAGCGCTCCGGCGAAGGCGTAGGAGAGGAACGGCAGCGGTCCCGCGCCCGCGGCCAGGACGGCGGCGACCGCGCGCAGGGCGTTGGCCAGGGCCAGGCCGAGCAGCGTCCCGGCCCAGGCGGAGAGCAGGAGCCGCCACGGGTCGGCCCCGGGGCGCCGCAGCAGCGCCCGGTGCACCCACCAGGCGGCGACGGCGGCCAGGACCACGGCGGCGAGGAGTTCGGTCCCCAGGTGCCAGCCCGGCTGGCCCACCAGGGGACGGAAGGTGAGCCGGGGGAAGGCGAAGGGCACGCCCAGCGACGTGGGCAGCATCAGCCAGGCGGCACGGGCGCCCAGCCAGGTGAGGAAGGCGGCGCTGCCGAAGAGCGCACAGGTGAGCAGAGGAGCGGCCGCGGCGACGACGAGGGTCAGGACGTTGTGGGGGGCGGGTTCGCTGGGGGCACGGGGGCTATTGCGAAGAGCATTCACCCTCTGCATGATAGTGATCCAGGTCTCATTGCCACATCCCTCTGCTCCACCCTCCCCGCCTTACCCCCAGGAGCGAGATGCAGCGCACCGACAAGCGCAGGCTCGTCACGGCTGTCCTGACCGTCCTCGTTCTGGTGCTCGGCGGCCTCGTCGCCACCGCCACCCGCCACACCCCGGGCCCCACCCGGTACCTCACCGACAGCCAGGGACGGGCGCTCTTCCTCCACGGCCTCAACACCTCCGGCTCGGCCAAGAGCGACCCCGACGGGCTGCCGTGGATCACCGAGGAGGACGTCCAGGCCGAGTACGACGCCATGGGCACGAACTTCGTTCGCCTCCTCATCCAGTGGCAGGCCCTGGAGCCGGAGGAGGGCGTCTACGACGAGGCCTACCTGGACGCCGTCGACGAACGGGTCGAGTGGTACGCCGACCGCGGGTACCACGTGCTGCTCGACATGCACCAGGACCTGTACGGCCGCTACACCAGTCCCGAGGAGCACTCCGGCAACGGCGCACCCGAGTGGGCCACCCACAACGACGGACTGCGGGTGGAGAGCCAGGAGACGTGGGAGCTCGTCTACCTGGAGCCCGGGGTCGTGCGGGCCTTCGACCACTTCTGGGGCACCACCGGCGAGCATCCGGAGCTGATGGACGCCTACGCCGACGCCTGGGGCCACGTGGCCGCCCGGTTCTCCGGCAATCCGGCGGTGATCGGCTACGACCTCATGAACGAACCCTTCGGCGGCAGCCTCCAGGGCGCCGACTTCGAGGCCGGGCCCCTCGCCGAGCTCTACCGCCGGTGCATGGAGCGGATCCGCCTGGTCGACCAGGAATCGTGGATCTTCCTGGAGGGCCAGGCGGTGGGCGTGAACTGGGGGCTGCCCTCGTCCCTGCCCCACCTCGACGACCCGCGCGAGGGCGAACCGAGGATCGCCTACGCTCCGCACATGTACGCGCTGCCCATGGACCTGGGGCAGCCCTACGAGGGTGAGGCCAAGGAGCGGATCGACAGCAGCGTCGACCTGTGGTCGCACAACGTCCGACTGGTCGGGGAGCGCATGGAGGCGCCGATCGTCCTGGGCGAGTTCGGTCTGGACATGTCCGGAGCTGGTGCGCCGGAGTTCGTCAGGCGGATGCTGGAGGAGACCGAGGCCATGGCGTCCGGGCGCGTGTACTGGTCCAACGACCACGACGGCTGGGGCCCGTGGGAGAGCCGGGAAGAGGGTGAAGAGCTCACCCCCGGACCGCTCGCCGACGTGATGAACCGGGCCTACCCGCGCACGGTGGCAGGTGATCCCCTGGAGCTGGGCTACGACGATGCCAGTGCCACGCTGTCGGTGCGCTACACCGAGCGCTCGGAGGTGTCCGGGGCCACCGAGCTGTACCTGCCCGAGGACGTCTTCGGCGCGGGCCCCGGAGCAGGGTTCGAGCTGACCGTGGACACTCCGGGCGGGAGGGACGCCTGGACGTCGAGGTGGGACGAGCGGATGCGGGTCCTGCACGTCACCGTCCCGGGATCGGCCGACGGCGAGGTGACCACCCTGACCGTGGCCCCGGAGTGATCGCCTCCCCGACACGGAAAGCGCCCGGTCAGGCCGGGCCGACGACGCCGGCGGCTCCCCCTTGACGACCACCCGGGCCACCGGAGCGAAGGCGGCCGTGGCGAACCCGGACGGGGAGAGCCCCGACCCGAACCACGCTTTCCCCTCGGCGCGCACACGTCGTGGGACGCGCGCACCGGAAGGGTGGTTCCGGCCGGGGCTCGGGGCCTCAGCGATCAGTGACGGCCCGGGGCGTCAGAGGCGGCAGGCGTAGATGTCGGTGACCAGGATGGCGCGGGCGCCGAGCTGCCAGAGGTCGTCCATGATGCGCTGGGCCTCCTTGCGCGGCACCATCGAACGGACCGCGACCCAGCCCTCGCGGTGCAGCGGGGAGACCGTCGGCCCCTCCATGCCCGGGGTGAGGGCGACCGCCGCCTCCAGCTTCTCGGCGTGCACGTCGTAGTCCATCATCACGTAGTCGCGTGCCACGAGGACGCCGCGCAGACGGCGGAGCAGGAGTTCGATCTGCTGGTCCTCGGGGGCGTCCGTGGGCCGGATGACCACGGCCTCGGAGACCAGGATCGGGTCGCCGAAGGTCTCCATGCCCGCGTTGCGCAGGGTGGTCCCGGTGGAGACGACGTCGGCCACCGCGTCGGCCACACCGAGCTGGACCGAGCTCTCCACGGCGCCGTCCAGGTGGATGACGCGGGCGTCGACGCCCTGCTCGTCCAGGTAGGAGCGGAGCAGGCCGTCGAAGGAGGTGGCGATGCGCTTGCCGTCGAGGTCGGAGACCTTCATCTGCGCGCCGCCGGGTGCCGCGAAGCGGAAGGTGGAGCCGCCGAAGCCCAGCGGGAGGACCTCGTCCACCGGGGCGCCGGAGTCCAGCAGCATGTCGCGGCCGGTGATCCCGGCCTGCAGGATGCCCTCGCCGACGTAGACGGCGATGTCCTTGGGGCGCAGGAAGAAGAACTCGGTGTTGTTCTCGGGGTCGACCAGTACGAGGTCGCGGCTGCTCTTGCGCTGGCGGTACCCCGCCTCGCCCAGCATCTGGACGGCGGGTTCGGACAGCTGGCCCTTGTTGGGCACGGCGATTCTGAGCATGTCGGGCATCGGGGTTCCTTCGTGGCTCTGGTGTGTTTCGGGGACGTCCGGTGGGCCGGTGTGCGCCGGCGCCCCGGGAAGGGGGCGCCGGACACCGGCCTAGAGATGCTTGTAGACGTCCTCGAGGCGCAGGCCACGGGCCAGCATCAGAACCTGGAGGTGGTAGAGGAGCTGCGAGATCTCTTCGGCGGCCTGCTCGTCCGACTCGTACTCGGCGGCCATCCAGACCTCAGCGGCCTCCTCGACGACCTTCTTGCCGATGGCATGGACGCCGGCGTCGAGTTGGGCGACGGTCCCGGACCCCTCGGGGCGGGAGCGCGCCTTCTCGGACAGCTCGGCGAACAGCTCTTCGAAGGTCTTCATGGTGTCTTTCCTCGACCGACAGTGCGGTACCACACTAGGCGCTTCCGGCTACCCGTGACCAACTGGGGACCGGAAGTCTCAGCATGTGGGAAGGCCTGGTGTTCCAGCTCACGCCATGCGGCGGGCGACGGCGCGCACCAGCGGGCGGGGCATGAACCTCAGGATGCCGTCGGCGGTCTTGTACTGGGCACCGGGGATGACCGCCGCGCGCCCGGCGGACCAGGCGGCCAGGGAGTCACGGACGATGTGCTCCTTGGGCACGAAGGCGAAGGCGGGCAGCCCCTGCTCCTGGACGGCCCGGGTCATGTCGGTGCGCACGAAGCCGGGCAGGACGACGGTGACGTGGACGCCCTGTTTCCGCACCTCGGCGGCGACGCTCTCGCTCCACAGCGTGACGAACTTCTTGCCCGCGCCGTAGACGGAGCCGCCGGGGTTCGCGGGGATCTCACCGGCCATCGACGACACGTTCACCACGCCGAGCCTGCCGCCGTACCCGTCGGCGCGGCGGGCGATCTGGACCGGCAGGACGGCGCGGGCCAGACGGAGGACGGCGCGGACGTTGAGGTCGATCATGGCGTCGATCTCGTCGGGGTCCTGTTCGACGAAGGGGCCGCCGTCGCCGCGCCCGGCGTTGTTGACGAGGAGGTCGACGGGGGCGGGGCCGCCGGTGCCGTCCGCGGACAGCCGTTCGGCGACGGCGGCGACGCCCTCGGGAGTGCCGAGGTCGGCTGAGAGCACCTCGACCGCGGTCCCGTACCGCTCCCGGACCTCCTCCGCGAGCCCTTCCAGCAGCTCGCTGCGGCGTGCGACCACGACGAGTGCGTACCCGCGCTGGGCGAGCCTGCGGGCGTACTCCTCGCCGATGCCGCTGGAGGCCCCGGTGACCAGCGCGGTCCGCGGGTGGTCGGAGGAAGGGGTGCCAGGGGTCTTCGCGGCGTCGCTCATGGCCTCAGCGTAGGGTGTCGGATCCCGGTCGTCCCCGCTCGGAGTGCGCTTTCGCGCCGGCCGCCCGGCGGGCGCGGCGCGGGGTTCCCGTTCCGGCGGTGGTGATGGCCACGCGGTGTTTCCCGGACAAAGGGCGGCGCGGACTCCCCCGGACAACACTGAGGCGTTAGCGTTCAGTCATGTCCGAGACTCAGAGCCCTGCCGGACCCTTTTCCGCCCTCAGGTTGGATGAGCGTCTGCGTGACACCAGGCTGTTCTTCAGCCAGGCGCTGCGCACCTTCCACGCGACGGGTTCCATCGTGCCCAGCAGTAGCGCGCTGGCCCACGCCATGGCCGACCACGTCCGCTTCCGACCCGACCCCGACCAGCCCCTGCGCATCCTGGAGGCCGGCGCCGGAACCGGCGCCATCAGCCGCGGGATCGCCGCCGCGATGCGCCCGGGCGACACCGTGGACCTCGTGGAGGCCAACCCCGAGTTCGCCTCCTACGTGGAACACCTGCTGGAGACCGACCCGGTGCTGTCGCCGATCGCCGACAGCGCCGAGGTGCACGCCTGCCTCGTGGACGAGATGGGCACCGACCGCACCTACGACGTGATCGTGTCGGGTCTGCCGTTCGCCAACTTCACCGCCGACCAGGTGCGTGGAATCCTCGACTACTACTTCACGGTGCTCCGCCCCGGCGGGACCCTGTCCTTCTACGGGTACCTGTACACCAAGGAGGTCAAGGCCGTCATCGCCCGGCGCGAGGACTACCTGCGCCAGGCCCGGACGAGCTGGGTCGTGCAGGACTGGATCGACCGTTACGGGATCGGCTCGGAGAAGGTCTTCGCCAACATCCCGCCCGCGTGGGTGCACCACCTGCGCAAGCCGGAGTGGGAGTCGTCCAGCACCTGACCGGACGTGGGACGCGAGCCCCGCCCACAGCCTGTGGATATCTTTTCGCGAGTTTCCACAGGACGCGGGCGGGGCTTCGTCCGTCCGGGGGCAGGAGGGCGAGCCGGCCGGCCCCGGTGAGGGCGATGGCAACGGCGTAGAAAAACACCTCATGACCGTATTGAGTAAAATGTGAGGTTCTACCGCAACGTCCCCCGCCCCCGAAACCCCTCCCGCACACCGAAGAGTGGCCGACGGCACCCCGTCGAACCCGTCGGAGGTCACGACCCGTTCGACCGCCCCGGAACCACTGCCAAGGCGGTGACCTGGGCGTATTCCAGCGATCGCCGAACCGGGCCGGTTCCGAACAGAAGCCGACTTGTGATCTGCATCACGAGCCTCTCGTGCACACACACCACTGGGGCGCGGGTAGTCTCGCGTTGACTTCTGGGGGACCTGACCTTTTCCGGAAGAGCACGAATGCCCGGTTCATCCGGTTGCACGCTAAATATTCCTTTAGGTCTGTTCAAAGCCCCCCGCAGCTCATCCCGCGCGATCATCCCTGGGTCTACGTTCGTCACACCAGACCCATGCGAACCAGACACATGCGCGCGGAGTCCTACATCTCACCTATTTTCCCAGGTCGGTAATGGACCAGTGGAGGAGGCAACGTGACGCTCACCCAGGTGGTCAAAGCGGCTCCGGGGGTCCCGCAGGGACCAGCCGAAACGACCTTTGAGGCCATGCCCCTCGACGTCCGGCAACGTGTCTCCGCCCTCGCCCGCACCTCGCGGCTCCTCGTGACCTGCGACTACGACGGCGCCCTCGCACCGCTCGACTCCGACCACCGGGGCCCGCTCCCCGAGGCCGTCCGCGCCCTGCGCGACCTCGCGGACCTGCCCGGCACGGTGTGCGCGGTCATCTCCGCCCGCCCGCTGCGCGACCTGGCCGTCCTCTCCCGGCTGCCCGCCGAGGTCCGCCTCGTGGGCGCCTACGGCACCGAGTTCGACACCGACCTCACCATCGACCCCGGCCACCCCGGCACCGGCCCCGACGCCCCGCCCGCGGACAAGTCCGCCGCCCTGGAACTCCTGCGCGCGCAGGTCGAGGCCACCGCGATCCTCTACATCGGCGGCGGTGACGGCGAGGAGCCGGTGTTCATGAACCTGAACACCGGGGCCGACGCGGGCGTGCGGGTCGGCGAGGGGCCCACGGTCGCCTCGCACCGCGTCCCCGACACCCCGACCGCCGCGACCCTCCTCTCCCTCCTGGCCACCGAGCGCCGGTCCTGGGTCTTCGGGGAGCGCCCCACCCCCATCGAGCGCATGTCCATGCTGTCCAACCAGGCCTCCGTGGCGCTGCTGGGCCCGGACGCGCGCCTGTCCTGGTTCTGTCACCCCGAGCCGGACTCCAACGCCCTGTTCGCCGAGGTCCTCGGCGGCCGCCAGGCCGGTGTCTTCGCGATCGCCCCCGCCCACGGCGGACTCCCCCTCGGCCAGCGCTACCTGCCCGGGACCATGACCGTGCGCACCCGCTGGTCCCGCCTGGAGGTCACCGACTACCTCGCGCACGGCACCGCTCCCGGCCGCACCGACCTGGTCCGGGTGATCGGCGGCGTCACCCCGGCCACCGTCGAGTTCGCGCCGCGCCCCGACTTCGGCCGCGCGCCGATCCGCATCACGGTGGAGCCCGAGGGCCTGCGCGTCCAGGGCGCCGACTTCCCGATCGTCCTGCGCTCCCCCGGAGTGGAGTGGCATGTGGACCACGACGGCACCGACGACGTCGCCCGTGCCACGGTCCACCCGCGTTCGGAGCGCCCGGTCGTGCTGGAGCTGCGCTGCGGCACCGACTCCCTGACCGCCGAGGAGCACACCGAGACCGAGCGCCAGGAGCAGGCCGCCCGGCACTGGTCGTCCTGGGTGGAGGGCCTGGACCTCCCCCACACCGAGAGCGTCCTCGCCGCCCGGTCCGCGTTGACGCTGCGCGGGTTGTGCACCCCCACCGGCGGGGTGATGGCCGCGGC
>NZ_ANBA01000033.1 GCF_000341085.1 Nocardiopsis ganjiahuensis DSM 45031
AGGTCGAGGGCTTGTCCGCTGCAGATAATTGGATGTTCGCGCACACTGTATTCACGAAAGCTTACTCGTGGTCATTGCTCCCCTTTTGTGGGGTTGAGTGGTGGTTGTGGGTGTTAGGTTTCCGTGGTGGTTTTAGCAGGAGGGTCACACCCGGTCTCATTCCGAACCCGGTCGTTAAGTCTCCTTGCGCTGATGGTACTGCTCTGTGATGGGGTGGGAGAGTAGGTCGCCGCCACGGTTTTTCTTGAGAATATGAGGGGGAGGGGTTCGTCTTTCGGGGCGGGCTCCTCCTTCTTGTTTTTTTGTGATGGATTGTGAACATGTGAAATAGGGGCCCCGTTGTCACGGAGCCCCTATTCCTCATGACCTGCCCGGTTGCCCGGGAGGGGTTTCCCTAGAAGCCGTAGTTGTACATCGAGCCGCCCGGGTAGACGGTCCCCACGCCGTTCCGGTAGGCGTAGCCGCCGTAGGCCGCGCCCTCGACGAAGGTCCAGCCGCCCAGGGTCAGGCCGTTCAGGGCGACGTACCAACCCGCGGCGTTGGGGTCGGTGTAGCCGCGCAGGCTGAAGTGGATGTGGGCTCCGGTGGACGACCCGCCGGCGCAGACGCTGTTGCCCTGGGTGCCCAGGTAGTGTCCGACCCCCACGTTGTTACCGGGGAGCCACTGGTAGTTCTCCAGGTGGTAGTAGTCCGTGGAGTAGCCGTTGTCGTGGATGACGCGGGTCCAGCCGTCGCACAGTGAGTAGGCGTAGCCGCCCCGGGCCGCGCGGGCCTGGCCGTTGCCTCCGGCGAAGTCCACGGAACTGAACGGCGGGCCGGCGCTGAAACCGTGCGGGCCGCCGGTCATCACCATGGAGGTGCCGATCGAGAACGGAAGGCCGACCCCTGTGTACGCCATCGGGGAGAGCTGGTCGGGGTCGGTGGCTGCGGCGACGGTCTCGCGCTCCTCGGTGTCCATGAGCGAGGAGTCGGCGAGGATCTCGGAGAACTCCTCGGTGCCCTCCAGACCCACCGTCCACGCGGCACCGTCGAGTTCCGCGGCGAACAGCCAGGCGTAGGGGTCCTCGCCCTCGACCTCGGGGGCGGTGACGATGGCGACGCCGAAGGCCGTCTCATCGGTGGCCTCCCTGATGTCGACCCGGACGTCGCGGTCCTGGGCCGCGAGGGTGGAGAGTTCGGTGGAGCGGGAATCCAGGACATCCTCGATGACGGAGTCCGCGAGGGAATCCTCGGCGGGCACCGAGCGCAGAGCCGTCGGAAGGTCGTCGGCGACCTCCGCCTCGAGGAGGATCTCCACGTTGTCGGCGGCGCTGTGCGCGGTCGTTCGGGGCTGTGCCGCAGCGGGGGCGGCGGTGGCCGTGACGGCGAGGGCCGCCGCGGCGGTGAGCGCGAAGGCGCCGAGGGGGAGGAAACGGGCACGTCGGGGGGAACGGGCGGGCAGTGTCAACGCTTCTCCTGGGGGAGTCGGCGAACGGGGAGTGACACCACAACCTTTGATCGTGGCTACCGAAGAGTAACGAGAGCCTCACGTACGGACAAGGGGTGCAACCGGACTTCATTCACTCCGGTCACACCCCTACTGCCACGCTTTCCCGCGCCGGCCCCGGCGCCCCGGTAGCTCTGGGCGTCAGGCTCTCCGGCCCGTCGGCCTGCCGAGTTCCAGGCCCAGCAGGTACTCCTTGCGCTCCAGCCCGCCCGCGTAGCCGGTCAGGCTTCCGTTGGCGCCGATGACACGGTGGCAGGGAACGATGATGCTGATCGGGTTCCGGCCGTTGGCCGTGCCCACCGCCCGGGAGGCCGTCGGCCTGCCCAGCTCCTCCGCGAGCTGGCCGTAACCGGCGGTCTCTCCGTACGGGATGGTGGTGAGCGCCCGCCACACCCGTAGCTGCCAGACGGTCCCGGCCGGGGCGAGGGGGAGGTCGAACTCCCTGAGCTCCCCCGCGAAGTAGGCGGTCAGTTGGCGTTCCACCTCCGCGAACGGCTTCGCGTCGGCCACCCAGTGCTGCGGGACCGCTCGCGTGGTGCCGTCCTTGGGCGGGGTCAACACCCCTCCCAGGGCCTCGCCGTCGCCGAACAGTGTCAGCTCACCCAACGGGGAGGGCATCGTCGTGTAGTGGGTCGGCCCCGGCAGCGGTTCCCGGAACCGCACCGCGGTGTCCCTCGGCGGTGCGGCCGGCTCCTCGGGCAGGTCCAGCGGAAGTGCGTCCTGTTCGGTGTTCATCCCGTTCCCTCTCGGCGCTGTCGTTCGTTCTCGCGGCCACCAACGCCGCCGTCTCCGGTACTGCCGTTCTCCGTACCGCCGCGTCTGGGGCCGGCGCCGCCAGGGTCCGCGCCCCCGGAGCCGGCGTCCGCCTCCCCGAGCGAGGCCCACAGCAGATGGGTGGCGTACGAGCGCCACGGGCTCCACGCCCGGGCTTCTCGGGCAGCAGCGGCCGGGGTCGCCCCCAGCCCCGCGCGTTCCAGGGCCTGGCGCACCCCGAGATCGGCGGGCAGGAACACGTCCGGGTCGCCGAGTCCGCGCATCCGCACGTAGCCGGCGGTCCACGGGCCGATCCCGCGCAGCTCCACCAGGCGTCGCTCCGCCTCGTCCCGGTCGCAGCCCGGTCCCAGATCCACCCGGCCCGAGGCGATCGCCCCGGCCACACCCACCAGCGCCCGCCCCCGTGCCACGGGGATGGACAGCTCCGCGGGGTCGGCGGCGGCCAGGGCCTCGGGGGAGGGGAACGTGTGGGTGAGTCCGCCGTCCGGGGCGGCCAACGGCTTCCCGAACCGGGACACCAGGCGCCCTGCCAGCGTACGCGCGGCCCGGACCGAGACCTGTTGGCCCAGGACCGCCCGGATCGCCAGTTCCGCCGGGTCCACGTGACCGGGAGCGCGTACGCCGGGGCGCCGCCGCAGTACCGGGCCGAGCACGGGGTCCGGCCCCAGCGCCTCGGCCACCGCCTCGGGGTCGGCGTCCAGGTCCAGCAGGCCGCGGCAGCGGCGCACCGCGCTGGCCAGGTCACGGGGCTCGGACAGCCACAACCGGCACAGCACGTGCCCGCCCACCCCGGAGGCCCGAGCCGCGGACCCCGGGGAGAGTTCGACGACGGCGGGTCCGTGCGGCAGCCGGAGCGTCCGCCGGTACACGCCGTCGGAGTACTCCTCCACTCCCGGGACCGCGCGGTCGCCGAGGAAGTCCAGCATCCCGTCCAGGTCGATGAGGCCCCGGTAGGGCAGCCGCAGCACGATCGCGCCGGGCGGCGCGGCCACCCCGCCGCTCCGCCCCGACGCCGCTTCGCGCATCTGGGAGGGCGAGCGGTCGAACACCGCTCGCATGGTCTCGTTGAACTGCCGCACGCTCGCGAACCCGGACGCGAAGGCGGTGTCGGCCATCGGCATGTCCGTGGTCTCCACGAGGACGCGGGCGGTGTGGGCCCGCTCGGTCCGGGCCAGGGCCAGCGGCCCCGCGCCCACTTCGGCGGAGAGCAGGCGGTTCAGCTGGCGCTCGCTGTAGCCCAGGGCTCCGGCGAGGGCACCCACCCCGCCCCGGTCCACGGCACCGTCGTGGATCAGCCGGATGGCCCGGCCGACCACGTCGGCCCGCACGTTCCACTCGGGTGAGCCGGGCACCGTGTCCGGGCGGCACCGCTTACAGGCGCGGAAACCCGATTCCTGCGCGGCGGCCGCGGTCCGGTAGAAGCGGACGTTCTCGCGGCGGGGGGTCACCGCCGGGCAGCTGGGCCGGCAGTAGATGCCGGTGGTGCGCACGGCGGTGTAGAAGACCCCGTCGAAGCGGGAGTCCCTGCTGTGTACTGCGCGGTAGCGCTGCTCGTCGTCCATCACAACCACCATGTTCGCCGACGCGCACGGCCCGGTGCTGGCGGTTTTCGGACATGGTCCTCGTGGTGGACTCCGCGGGGGTCAGTCCTCTGCCGGGCCCCGGCCCCCCTCCGCCCCCGGGCCGGTGTCCCCGGTTTCCGGGGCCGCTCCGTGCTCCGTCAGGTACTCGACGTAGACGGGGCGGAGCACCTCCTGCACCTCGGGGTCGCTCTCCGACGAGAGCGCCTCGTAGAGGAGCCCGGAGGCCTGGGCGACGCTGGCCTCGCTCGCGTCCATGTTGCCCGCGGCGGCCTCGGCGGCCGGGATCAGGCCCAGCAGCCGCCAGAAGAAACGTACGTCCCATCGCTGCCGTGCCAGTTCCACGGCGCGTTCCCGCAGTTCGTCGGTGCTGATCTGCTCGAATCCGGTGACGTGGTCGTCCATGCTCGGACGATACCCGCACCCGCGCCCCGCATCCATGAGTGACCTGAGTTACTCTTCAGTCGAGTTCATCATCTCCTCCCGAGGCGCTCGGGAGGCCCTCACAAGGGGTGTCGGGCGCACACGGGGGAACGTAGTGAGGGGTACGCCATGGCCGAGGCCGCCGCGCGCGTCGTTGTCGCGAAACCGGGACTGGACGGGCACGATCGGGGGGTCAAGATCGTCGCCCGCGTCCTGCGTGACGCCGGAGTGGAGGTCATCTACACCGGTCTTCGCCAGACTCCGGAGATGATCGTCGCCGCCGCGCTCCAGGAGGACGCGGACGCCATCGGGCTGTCCGTCCTGTCGGGCGCCCACATGACCATGTTCGGTCGGGTCATGGAGCTGTTGCGGGAGAACGACGCGACCGACATCCGGGTGTTCGGCGGGGGCATCATCCCCGACTCCGACATCGTGGAGCTGGAGGCGATGGGGGTCGCCAGGATCTTCACGCCGGGGGCGCCGACCACGGAGATCGCGGACTGGGTGCGCGAGAACATCCGCCCCGCGCACGCGGCCTGAGGGTCCCGCCCGCACAGCCGGGCCGTGCCGTGACGTTCGTCGCACTTCGGTAGATGTCCGATGCGGTGCGGAACGGCGCCGGATCGGTGTTATCGGCCGTGTCTCTGGTCACACATTTTCCCACGTGTGTGCGGCTGTAGCGCCGCATGAGCGGCTTTTGGGCCCGGAACAGCCTGGAAACTCGGGGGCCAACGCGACCCTGGTGTCCGGTGGCCAGATCCCGGGCGACTAAGCTTTGCGCATGTCGCGGGTGGCAACGCCGCGGCGATCTCGATCTCTGTAGGCGGCTCAGCCCCACCGGGGTACTGCGTCGTGCGGCGCCTGTTCTCAGTGCGTCGCCGCCGATCCGGACATGCCACCCCGGTACACACTTGAGCCAGCGAGTTACAAGGACGGACCCTCGTGGACCTGTTCGAATACCAGGCGAAGCAACTCTTCGCAGAGTACGGGGTTCCCGTACCCCAGGGGAAGGTGGCGAGCACGGCCGCTGAGGCACGTGCCATCGCTGATGAGTTCGCCGCCGCGGGCAAGCCCCGCGTCGTCGTGAAGGCCCAGGTCAAGACCGGTGGCCGCGGTAAGGCAGGCGGCGTCAAGGTGGCCGAGGGCCCCGAGGACGCCCAGGCCAAGGCCGAGCAGATCCTCGGCATGGACATCAAGGGCCACACGGTCCACCGTGTCCTGGTCGAGGAGGCGAGTGACATCGCCGAGGAGTACTACTTCTCCTTCCTGCTCGACCGCGCCAACCGTGACTTCCTCGCCATCTGCTCCAAAGAGGGCGGCGTGGAGATCGAGGAGGTCGCCGAGACCAACCCCGACGCCGTAGCGAAGATCTCGATCGACGCCCTCAAGGGCGCCCCGGCCGACGTCGCCGCGGAGATCGTCAAGGCGGGCAAGCTGCCCGAGGCCGCTGTCGCGGGTGCCACGGAGATCATCACCAAGCTCTGGGACGCCTTCGTCGGCAAGGACGCCACGCTCGCGGAGGTGAACCCGCTCATCCTGACCAAGGACGGCCGGGTCGTCGCCCTCGACGGCAAGGTGACCCTGGACGAGAACGCCGAGTTCCGCCAGGACCTGGAGAGCCTGACCTTCGCCGAGGAGGGTGACCCGCTCGAGGTCGCCGCCAAGGCCAAGGGCCTCAACTACGTCAAGCTCGACGGCGAGGTCGGCATCATCGGTAACGGTGCCGGTCTGGTCATGTCGACCCTGGACGTGGTCGCCTACGCCGGTGAGAACCACGGCGGCGTCAAGCCCGCCAACTTCCTCGACATCGGTGGCGGTGCCTCCGCCGAGGTGATGGCGAACGGCCTGGAGATCATCCTGGGCGACCCCGCCGTCAAGAGCGTGTTCGTCAACGTCTTCGGTGGCATCACCGCCTGCGACGCGGTTGCCAACGGCATCGTGCAGGCGCTGGAGCTGCTGGAGAAGCGCGGCGACGACGTCAGCAAGCCGCTGGTCGTGCGCCTGGACGGCAACAACGCCGAACTGGGCCGCCAGATCCTCGACGAGCGCGCCCACCCGGCCGTGAGTCGAGTCGACACGATGGACGGCGCCGCCTCTCGGGCCGCCGAGCTCGCGGCGAAGTAGGGGACGGAACACACCATGGCTATCTTCCTTAACAAGGACAGCAAGGTGCTCGTCCAGGGCATGACCGGCTCTGAGGGCACCAAGCACACCCGCCGTATGCTCGCGTCCGGCACCAACATCGTTGGTGGCGTGAACCCGCGCAAGGCCGGGCAGAGCGTCGACTTCGACGGCACCGAGGTGCCCGTCTTCGGCTCCGTCGCCGAGGGTATGGCCGCCACCGGCGCCGACGTCACCGTGATCTTCGTTCCGCCGAAGTTCTCGAAGGACGCCGTCATCGAGGCGATCGACGCCGAGATCGGCCTGGCCGTCGTGATCACCGAGGGCATCCCGGTCCACGACACCGCCGCCTTCTGGTCCTACGCCGGTTCCAAGGGCAACAAGACCCGGATCGTCGGCCCGAACTGCCCCGGTCTCATCACCCCGGGCCAGTCCAACGCCGGCATCATCCCGGCCGACATCGCCAAGCCGGGCCGCATCGGCCTGGTCTCGAAGTCGGGCACGCTCACCTACCAGATGATGTACGAGCTGCGCGACATCGGCTTCTCGTCCGCCGTCGGCATCGGTGGCGACCCGATCATCGGCACCACGCACATCGACGCCCTGGCGGCCTTCGAGGCCGACCCGGACACCGACGTGATCGTGATGATCGGTGAGATCGGTGGAGACGCCGAGGAGCGCGCCGCCGACTTCATCAAGGCCAACGTGACCAAGCCGGTCGTCGGCTACGTCGCCGGCTTCACCGCCCCGGAGGGCAAGACCATGGGCCACGCCGGCGCCATCGTCTCCGGCTCCTCCGGTACGGCCGCCGCCAAGCAGGAGGCCCTCGAGGCCGTTGGCGTCAAGGTCGGCAAGACCCCGAGCGAGACCGCTCAGCTGGTGCGCGACCTCTTCTAGAGGCCACGCCCCACAGGGCTTTCGTTCAGAACGGCTCCGCCCCGCCGCCGGGTTTCCGGTAGGTGGGGCGGAGCCGTTTCCCGTGCGCGGGCGCGAGGGCGGCCCCTGGGCGCCGCCGGCGGTGCTCAGCCGCCGCCGAGCTGCCCCGGAGGGTTCTCGCGCAGGCGCCGGTTGCGCATGGCGATCAGCTGACCGACGAGCGGTCCGAGCACCAGCAGGCTGAAGAACCCCAGGAACACCGCGATCGCGTGGACGCTGCCGCTCATGAAGGAGGGCGTGCCCCACACCAGGAGGAGGAAGACGCCCCACCCCCCGAGCCCGGCGAGGTTCGTCGCATCGCTGCTTCCACCGCGGGTCACCTCCTCCCGGTGCTCCTCGCGCCGGTCCGTCTCGCCCGGGGCGGATTCGGCGGTCTCGGCCTCGCGGGATTCGGGGACGGCGGGGGAGCGGGCGGGCGCCGGGCCGACCGGTCCGGGTGAGGTCACGGAGCCGGGGGCCAGCTCGCGCGGCAGGTCCTCGAAGAGCGGCACCAGGTCGAGGTTGTCGACCGCCCGGAGCACGGCGTCCATCCGGTGGTCGTGCTCCTCGGTGTCCAGCCGCCCCTCCTCGAACGCCACACGCAGGTTCCCGAGTGCTTCGTCGCGTTCGGCGTCCGACAGTCGGTAGCGGCGGTCGGGGTCGGGCTCTGCCATCTGGCGTCCTTCGTGCGGGGGGACCGGGTTCTCATCTTACGACGTATCTCGTTCGTTCCCCGTTCCGCCCGTTCCCGCCCCACCGCCGGGATGCGGACACGACACGCGCGGCCGGGATACCACGGAGCATTCCGGTCCCTGGCAGCATAAGTCGGGTGAGTACGCCAGGATCTCCCCCCGACAGAGGCCGGCAGTCGAAGCGGTCCAAGTCCACCAACGACGGCGGTCCCGGGAGCGTGCCCGCGTCACCTCCGGAGGAGGTGACCGGCCGCCCGGTCTACTCCACCGGCGGGATCGCCGCGGCCTCGGCCGCCGGTATCGGGCTGGCGGTGATCGTCACCCTCACCATGGTCGGCTGGGTCGCCGCCCCCCACGACACCTTCGGCGAGGACATCGTCGAGCTGCTGCGCGGCGCCGTCCTGGCCTGGCTGGTGGGCCACCACGTCTCCTTCACCGTCGCCGAGGGGCAGATCAGCCTGCTGCCCCTGGGGCTGGTGCTGCTGCCGGGGCTGCTGCTGTACCGGTTCGGCCGCTGGCTGGCGCGCAGCTGCGAGATCGCGCGGCTCCGGCACGTCTACCGGGCCGCGTTGGCGATCGCCGGGCCCTACGCGGCGATCGCGGGCACGCTCGCGCTGCTGGCGCAGACCGACGAGGTCGAGCCGAGTATGCCGCGCGCGCTCCTCATGGGGTTCGTGATCGCTTTCCTCGCCGGTGGGCTGGGCGTACTCCGCCAGCTCATGAGGGACAAGGGTGTGGCCGCGGGCGACCTGCTCGACCTCATGCCCGCCCGGTCGCGGTCGCTGCTGGTGGGCATGCTCGCGTCGACGGGGACCCTGCTGGCCGGGGGGTTGGTGCTGTTCCTGGTGGCGCTGGCGGTGAACCTGCCCGAGGCCGTGGACGTCACGCGCACGCTCGCACCGGGGGTGGTCGGCGGTGTGCTGCTGCTGATCGTGCAGTTGGCCTACCTGCCCAACGCGGTGGTCTTCGCGGTCTGTTACGCGCTCGGCCCGGGGTTCGGGATGGGAGCGGCGACGGTGGTCGCACCGACCGGGGTGTCGCTGGGTGCGCTGCCCGCGCTGCCGATGCTGGCGGCGCTGCCCGCCAACGGGGCCGCCCCGGTGCTGTCGCTGACGGCGCTGGTGGTGCCGTTCGTCGCGGGTGCGGTCGGCGGGATGCTGACCCAGCGCAGCGCGCCGGACGTGGTCAGCGAGGCGGCGCCCCTGTGGGGGTTCGTGTGCGGTGTGACGACGGGGATGCTGTGCGCGGCCCTGGCCGGGACCGCGGGCGGGTCCCTGGGCGCCCAGCGGCTCAGCGAGATCGGCCCCTCCGCCTGGCAGGTCGGCCTGGTGGCCGCCCTGGAGGTGGGTGTGGCCGCGGCGGTGGCGGCGTGGATCGCGAACTGGTGGTACACCCGCAAGCTGACCCGGGAGGTCGTCACCCAGCGGGAGGAGGCCCGGTCGGAGAAGCGGCCCGAACCCTCCGCCCCGGTGGTGGAGCTGCCCACCGACGTCCCCGTGGGCAAGGGGCTGGCCACGGTCACGGCGCTGCGCCCCCGCGAGGAGCCCGAGGAGGACGCCGGGGCGCCGGAGGAGCCGACCATCGTGGAGCGCCGCGCCGAGGTGCGGCGCACGCGTGAGGCCCGCAAACGGGACCGCGTGGTCGAGCGCCGGGCCCGCAGCGAGGCCCGCCGGGAGCTGCGTGAGCAGCGCCGCGCGGCCAGGCGGGCCGAGGGCGGCTGGTGGCGCCGGGGGAGGGCGGACGAGGAGTCCGAGGAGGAGATGTACGGCATCACCTACGAGGCCTCTCCGGAGGAGATCGACCAGCGCAGCTGAGGGGTCAGTGCCGGGCGGAGGTCCGGTTCCGGCGCTTTCGCGCCCGGCGCCGCTGCTTGGGGGTCATGTCCTGTGACGCTTTCGGTGCCGGGGCCTGAGGGAGGGTTTCGGGGCGGCGGCGCGGCCGGGGCAGGACCGTCATCACGGAGGCGGCCAGCCCGCCCGCGCCGAGCAGCAGAAGGAACACCCCGGTAGCGGTGACGCTCGCTTCGGAGTTCCTGCGCGAGTTGGCGAACTCCGTGTTCACCGCTGAGGCCGGGTCCCAGAGCAGGACCAGGCCGGCGCAGAGGAAGCCCAGGGCCAGGGGTGCCACGCCCAGAGGCCACCACTTCAGCCGGTGCCGGGGCGCCAAGAGGGCGAACCCGAGTACTGAGCCCATGAGTGCGGTCAGTGCCGCGAAGGTTGCCTCGAGAAGGTCCGGAGACGCGGAGACCAGTTCACGGTGTGCTCCGAAGGCGCCCACGGGGACCAGGAGCAGGCAGGCCGCACCCGCCCACGGGGCCCAGGGGCCGCGCGGGTCGGCCCGGAGGGCGCGCTGTTTCGACATGGCGGGCAGTGTAACCGCGCTGTACCGGCCGGGCGGGACCCGACCGGTACAGCGCGGCTCTTCTGTCCGGCTACTCGCCCTTCGGCCGGGCCTTGCGCTTGTCCGGCTCGAAGATGTTGTTCACCAGGTCCGTGCACCACTTGAGCAGTTCGAGGTCGCGCAGCGGCTTGCCGCCCATCCCGCCGGCCTTGGGGACCGGGACCAGGAGGGTCTTCGCGGACTCCTTCCGGATGGACTTGGGGTACATCCGCCGCAGCCGCAGCTCCTGGGACTCGCGCAGCTCCACCGGGGAGAACCGGATCTGGTTGCCCTGCATGACCACGTCCGCCAGACCCGCGGACTTGGCCAGCACGCGGAACCGGGCCACCGCCATGAGGTTGTCCACCGGCTGCGGCGGGGCGCCGAAGCGGTCGGTGAGCTCCTCGTAGGCGGCCAGGATGTCCGCCTCGCTGGTGACACTGGCGATCCGCTTGTACGACTGCAGGCGCAGCCGCTCCCCGGGCACGTAGTCGTGCGGGATGTGCGCGTTGATCGGCAGCTCGACCTTGGTCTCGATCTCCGCGGCCGCCTCCGGGTCGCCCTTGAGCTCGGCCACGGCCTCGCCGACCATGCGCACGTACAGGTCGAAGCCCACGCCCGCGATGGTCCCGGACTGCTCCGCGCCCAGGATGTTGCCCGCGCCCCGGATCTCCAGGTCCTTCATGGCCACGTACATGCCCGCGCCCATCTCGGTGTGCTGGGCCACCGTCGCGAGCCGCTCGTAGGCGGTCTCGGTCAGCGGCCGCTCCGGCGGGTACAGGAAGTACGCGTAGGCGCGGTCGCGGCCGCGGCCCACCCGGCCGCGCAGCTGGTGCAGCTGGGACAGGCCGTAGGTGTCGGCGCGGTCGATGATCAGCGTGTTCGCGTTGGGCACGTCCAGGCCGGACTCGACGATGGTCGTGGAGACCAGGACGTCGAAGTTCTTCTCCCAGAAGTCGACCATGACCTTCTCGAGCTGCTGCTCGTTCATCTGGCCGTGCGCGTACGCCACCCGGGCCTCGGGCACCAGGCGCTTGATGGACGCCGCCACCTTGTCGATGGACGCCACCCGGTTGTGCACGAAGAACACCTGTCCCTCGCGCATCAGCTCGCGCCGGATCGCCGCGGTGATCTGCTTGTCCTCGTAGGGCCCGACGAAGGTGAGCACCGGGTGGCGCTCCTCCGGCGGGGTGAGGATCGTGGTCATCTCGCGGATGCCCGTCAGACCCATCTCCAGGGTGCGCGGGATGGGCGTGGCCGACATCGCCAGCACGTCCACCTGGGTGCGCAGCCGTTTCAGGGCTTCCTTGTGCTCGACACCGAAGCGCTGCTCCTCGTCGATGATGACCAGGCCCAGGTCCTTGAACCGGGTCTCCTGGGAGAGCAGCCGGTGCGTGCCGATGACCACGTCGACCTCGCCGGTGCGCAGCCCTTCACGGGTCGCCTCGACCTCGCCGTCGGTCTGGAACCGCGACATCGGCTTGACCGTGACGGGGAAGGAGGCGTAGCGCTCGGAGAACGTGGACAGGTGCTGCTGGACCAGCAGGGTGGTGGGCACCAGCAGGGCCACCTGCTTGCCGTCCTGCACCGCCTTGAACGCGGCGCGCACGGCCACCTCGGTCTTGCCGTAACCCACGTCGCCGCAGATCAGCCGGTCCATCGGGACCGACTTCGACATGTCCTTCTTGACCTCGTCGATCGCGGCCAGCTGGTCGGGCGTCTCCACGTACGGGAAGGCGTCCTCGAGCTCGTTCTGCCACGGGGTGTCCGGGCCGAAGGCGTGCCCCGGCGAGGCCTGCCGCGCCGAGTACAGGCGGATCAGGTCGCCGGCGATCTCGCGGACGACCTTGCGGGCCCGGCTCTTGGCCTTGCTCCACTCGGCGCCGCCCATCTTGGACAGCGTCGGAGCCTCGCCGCCCACGTACCGGGTGACCTCGCTGAGCTGCTCGGTCGGTACGAACAGGCGGTCACCGGGCTGGCCGCGCTTGGAGGGCGCGTACTCGATGAGCAGGTACTCGCGGGTGGCGCCCTGGATCTGGCGGCTCACCATCTCCAGGTAGCGGCCCACACCGTGCTGTTCGTGGACGACGTAGTCGCCGGGCTTGAGCTGGAGGGGGTCGACCGTGCCCTTGCGGCGGCTGGGCATGCGGCGCATGTCGCGGGTGGAGGACTTCTGCCCCACCAGGTCGGTCTCGGTGAGCACCACCGTGTGCACCGACCGCAGCAGGAAGCCGTGGTCGACCAGCCCGGTGGTGACGGTGGCGATCGCCTCCTTGGGCGGCTCCGCGAGGTCCGCGGAGAGCGTGGCGCCCAGTCCGGCGTCCTTGAGCATCGCGACCAGCCGCTCGGCCGGTCCGTGCCCCTGGGTGACCAGCACGACGCTCCAGTTGTCGTGCAGCCAGCTCTTGACGTCGGCCAGGGCCCGCTCGGTGTCGCCGCGGTAGGAGTCGGCGGGCACCGCGCCCACCACGACCGCGTCGTCCGCCTCGCCCGCCTCCTTGTCCGCGCTGCCCTCGCCGGCGCTGAACGGGGTCAGCCCCCACCAGGGCAGGTCCAGGCCCGTGGCCACCGAACGCAGCTCGGAGATGGACATGTAGGCGGACTCGCCGAGGTCGATGGGGGCCTCGCCGCCCGAGGCGGCGTTGATCCAGGACGCGTCCAGGAACTCGGCGCTGGTGGCCTCCAGCTCCACGGCGCGGGTGCGGATGCGCTCGGGGTCGCAGCCCACCACCATCGCGTTCGGGGGCAGGTACTCGAGGAACGGCTCCATGCTCTCGGCGAGCACGGGGGCAAACGCCTCCATGCCCTCCACGGAGACGCCGTCGGCGATCTTGTTCAGGACCTCGGCCAGTGAGGGGTGCTCCTCGGCCAGGGCCCGGGCGCGCTCGCGCACGGTGTCGGTGAGCAGCAGCTCCCGGCACGGCGGCGCGAACAGGCCGGAGGCGGCGCTGGTGCGCGGACCGGCCCCGTCCCCGCCGTCGGCGGGGGAGATGGAGCGCTGGTCGGCGACCTGGAAGTAGCGGATGTCCTCGACGGTGTCGCCCCAGAACTCCAACCGGAGCGGGTGCTCCTCGGTGGGCGGGAAGACGTCCAGGATGCCGCCGCGCACGGCCATGTCGCCGCGCTTCTCCACCAGGTCCACGCGGGCGTAGCCGGTGTTGGTCAGGGCGCTGACCACCTCCTCCAGCTCCACCTCGTCCCCGGGCCGAATCCGGACCGGTTCCAGGTCGCCGAGCCCGGCGACCAGTGGTTGGAGGACGCTGCGGACCGGGGCCACCACCACCCGCAAGGGGGTGGTGAGCGGGTCGGAGGGGTCCGGGTGCGCCAGTCTGCGCAGCACCGCCAGGCGCTGGCCGACGGTGTCCGAGCGCGGGGAGAGCCGTTCGTGCGGAAGGGTCTCCCAGGCGGGGAAGAGCGCGACCGAGTCCTCGGGCAGCAGTGAGCCGAGCGCGTCGGTCAGGTCGGCGGCCTCCCGCTCGGTGGCGGTGACGGCGAGGACCGGCCGGTTCGCGCCCACGGGGGCGTCGGCGGCCAGCGCCCCCACCATGAAGGGTCG
Organism: Nocardiopsis ganjiahuensis DSM 45031; assembly: GCF_000341085.1. Classification (GTDB taxonomy): domain Bacteria; phylum Actinomycetota; class Actinomycetes; order Streptosporangiales; family Streptosporangiaceae; genus Nocardiopsis; species Nocardiopsis ganjiahuensis. Next base: position 13,927 of record NZ_ANBA01000033.1, read on the forward strand.
CAGTGCCGCCGGGGCGACGAGGTCGAGATGGGGATCGCGTCCGCTTCGAGCGGTTTCGATCGCGCTGTGGAGAGCCGGGTCTTGGGAGACGTCGGCGAGAAGTCCAATGAGGCTCATAGCACCAGGAATGAGAGTGGTCCGGTTCAGGCGTCGCGTCCTGCGGTGAGGTCGCTTCCTGCGGTTTGTACGGTGGCGGGGCCCTTGGGGCCGCGGTCCCCTCCGCGGCCTGCCCTGACGCCGGACACGCGCGTGCGTGCGGCGGGCACGGTTGCCACCGTCCCGCGGGTCGCTGGGGACGGTCCGTACGTGAGCGGTGACGGTACGGGCGGCCGTGTCTGGATCGGCGTGGCCACCCGGTTCCCCTCAGCTTATCCAGTCCCACCGTCACGCGCGGGCCGGGTTCGGGGGTCGGCGGTTCGGGACTCCTGTGTCGGCCCCCGGGGCCCGGTCCCGGGGGACCTGAGCGGGTCACGCTCATGAGAACCCGCTCTGAGCAGGACCTATTCCGAATCGGGAACCGCAGCGCCGGGTTGGGGGCCCGTTCGGGCATACGCTGGACGCGTTTCTTCGACAGTCCCAGTGAAGAGTCCGAGGAGAGGATACGCGTGGTGAGTGCCCACAGGCAGGGGAACGGGGCGGCCGAGGACACCGGCCGACCGACCGCTCCGGTCTTCGCCCCAGGTCCGGACGGGCTCGCCCACCTGGAACTCATTCTCAGCGGTGCCTACCCGCTGCCCGGTTTCATGACCCGGGACGAGGCGGAGTCGGTGGTGCGCCGGGGGCGTCTCCCCGACGGCCGCCCCTGGCCGGTTCCGGTCACCCTGGAGGTGCCGGAGGAGCTGGTGGGGCAGGAGCGCCTCACCCTCACCGACCTGGAGGGGGCCCCGCTCGCGGAGCTGTCGGTCCGCGAGCACTGGGAGCGCCGTGAGGACGCCGAGGGCGCCGGGGGAGGCGCGACCCGTCACCACCTGGCCGGTGACGTCACCCTGCTGCGCCCGGCCACCTACGGGGTCCTGCGGGAACTACGGCCCACCCCCGCCGAGGTGCGCGCCCAGAGCGAGCTCGAACTCTCCTCGGGCCGTCCCCTGCTGGCCGTGGTCACCGACCGGCCCCTGCACCACCGGGCCCTGCACCAGGTCCGGGCCGAGGCCGAGGCACTGGGCCGCGACGGCGAACGCGCCGAGGTCCTGGTCGTCGTCGACACCGGCCTGCACGACGAGGGCCTGGCCGCCGCGGTCCTGGCCGCCGAGCCGCTGCTGCCGCCCCGGAGCTCGTTCGTCGTGGTCACCCTGCCCCGGGCCGAGGCGCGCGCCGCCGGGCCCCTGGGCGGGGCCTGGACCGAGCGTGACACGGCCCTGGCCGCCCACGTCGCCTCGGCCTACGGCGCCACCCACCTGCTGCTCGAGGCCGGAGGCCGGGGGCCCGAGACCGAGCGGGTCATGGCGCTCCGACCCCCGTTGACCGTCCTGGACCCCGAGCCCTGGACGTACGACTCCTGCGAGGCGCTCTGGAAGCCCGTCACCCACGTCGACCCGCGTGAGGCCCTCCCCGAGCTCACCGACGAACAGGTCGAGGCGGAGCTCGCGCACGGGCGGGAGCTGCCCGCCTGGTTCACCCCCGCCAGGGTCGGCGCCGAACTGGCCCGCCTGCGCCCGGCGCGCACCGAACGAGGGGTCACCCTGCTGTTCACCGGCCTGTCCGGGTCGGGCAAGTCCACCATCGCCCGGGGCGTGTGCGACGGGATCCGCCGCTCCGGACGCACGGTGAGCCTGCTCGACGGCGACGTGGTGCGCCGCATGCTCTCCAAGGGGCTCACCTTCTCCAGGGCGGACCGCGAACTCAACATCCGGCGCATCGGCTACGTCGCCGCGGAGATCACCCGCCACGGCGGTGTGGCGGTCTGCGCGCCGATCGCGCCGTACGCCGCCGGACGGGCCGAGGTCCGTGCCATGGTGGAGGAGTTCGGGGACTTCTTCCTGGTGCACGTGGCCACACCCCTGGAGGAGTGCGAGGCCCGCGACCGCAAGGGCCTCTACGCCAAGGCCAGGGCGGGGGAGATCCCCGAGTTCACCGGCATCTCCGACCCCTACGAGGAGCCGACCGACGCCGACCTGGTGGTCGACACCGTGGGGACGGACCCCTCCGAGTCCGTGGCCCAGGTGCTGGCCGCCCTGCGCGAGGGCGGCTGGCTCCCCTCGGACCAGAACGTGAGCGAGGACCGCGTATGAGTGACCCGAGTGAAGCGTCGGACCCGGCCGGGACCGAGCGGTCCGCCCCGGTGCCCGGGCACCGGCTGCTGCGCCTGGTCGAGGTGATGGAGACCCTGCGCCGGGAGTGCCCCTGGGACAGTTCGCAGACCCACGAGTCCCTGGCCAAATACCTGATCCAGGAGTCCTACGAGACCCTGGAGACCATCGAGGACGGTGACTACCCCCAGCTGCGCGAGGAGCTCGGGGACGTGCTGCTGCAGGTGGTCTTCCACTCCGCGATCGGCGCCGAGCGGCCCGAGGGCGATCCGGCCCGGTTCACCGTGGACGACGTCGCCGACGCCATCATCGACAAGATGACCCGGCGGCACCCGCACGTGTTCGGCGGCGCGGACGTGTCGGGGACCGACGAGGTGTGGTCGAACTGGGAGGCCATCAAGGCGGCCGAGCGCTCCGCGAAGGCCAAGGCCGGCGGTGGGTCGGGGGAGACCTCGGTCCTCGACGGGGTGCCCTTCGCCCAGCCCGCGGTGCTGCTGGCCTACGAGCTCCAGAAGCGGGCCGTGCGCAACGGTTTCCCCGCTGACCTGGTGGGTGACGACGGGGCCGAGGGCGGAGAGCTGTTCACGGCCGTGGCCGCCGAACGGGACCAGGGCCGTGATCCCGAGACCGATCTGCGGCTGGCCGCCCGTCGCTTCGACGCCCGGGTACGCGCGGCGGAGGCCGCCGCGCGCGCCGACGGCCACGAGCCCCGCGAGCTGAGCGACGAGCAGTGGCGGGAGTACTGGTCGAAGACGGGCGGGTGAGCGGCTCGCGCCGTGGGGCCGCCGACTGCGGGGGCGCGGTCGGCCGCGTCGCCGCAGTCGGTAAATCCGGCGACACCGGCGGCCGTCCCCGGGATACTGGGTGCCCATGGACGAGGTCGAAGTCGTTGTCGCCCATTCCGAGCGCACGACGCTGCGCGTCGGCGACGTGTTCCTGAAGGTGGACGCCGACCAGGCGCGCATCGACGCCGAGGCCGAGGTCATGTCGATCGCTCCGGTCCCGACCCCGCGGGTCCTGTGGCGCAAGCCGCACGTGCTCGCGCTCTCAGCGGTTCGGGGCGCGGTGCTCGGGCGCCTCGGCGGTCCGTCGACCGGGTCGCCGGCGGCGTGGGCCGCGGCGGGCGCCGCCATCCGGCAGCTGCACGACGCGCCGCCGCCTCCCGTGTCCGGGCGGGCGGGCCGGAGCCCCGTCGAGCTGGCGGCGGAACTCGACCACGAGTGCGCGTTGCTCGTGCGCAGCGGCCTCCTGCCCGCTGACCTGGTCACCCGTAACCGCCAGGTCGCCGAGGCCGCGTTCCGGCCGTGGACGCCGGCGTTCACCCACGGCGACCTGCAGATCGCGCACGTCTTCCTCGACGGCGACGAGGTCACGGGCATCATCGACTGGTCCGAGGCGGGTCGGGGCGATGCCCTGTACGACCTCGCCACCTTCACGCTCGGGCACGAGGACCGCCTCGAGGACCTCCTCGCCGGCTACGGCGCCGACATCGACCTCGACGTGGTCCGCGCGTGGTGGTCGTTGCGCAGCCTGTTGATCGTTCGCTGGCTGAGCGAGCACGGCTTCGACCCCTTCGAGCCGGGCTGCGAGGTCGACGTGCTGAGGTCCCGGATGTGAGGTGGGGCGGGAGAAGGGCCCGGCGGGCCGCCCCGAACCGGGGCCGGACCTCCAGAAAGGCTCAAATCGCTCTCCCTGATCTTGACGCCTGTGTGACCCGTGCAACACAGTGCTCTCACCTCGGGGCCTCTGACCTCGGTGCCCTCCTCCCCGCACCGGGGCCGGACCCCCCTGAACCCGTGGGAGCCTCCTCATGCGCCGCTTCGGAAACGCGCTCGCGGCGTTCAGCACCAGATGGGTGCCGGACGCCTTCGTCTTCGCGGTCGTCCTGTCCGCCCTGGTCTTCGGGATGGCCCTGTTCCTGACCGAACGGACCCCGCTCGAACTGGTCGGGGACTGGTACGGCGGGTTCTGGGGCCTGCTCGAGTTCGGCATGCAGATGACCCTCGTCCTGGTCACCGGCTACGCCCTGGCCTCCTCGCCGCCGGCCCGGCGGGCGATCCTGTGGGTGGCGGGCCGGGCCCGCGGCCCGCTGTCCGCGGTGGGGATCACCGCCCTGGGCGCGGCGCTGCTGGGCACCCTGCACTGGGGTCTGGGCCTGATCGCCGGTGCCCTCCTCGCCGTGGAGGTGGCCCGCTCCTGCAAGGAGCGCGGCATCAAGGTGCACTTCCCGCTGCTGGCGGCGAGCGGTTACATCGGCCTCATGGTCTGGCACAGCGGACTGTCCGGTTCGGCGCCGCTGCTGGTCAACACCCCGGGGCACTTCCTGGAGGAGCAGATCGGCCTGATCCCGCTCAGCGAGACCGTCTTCCAGCCGTTCAACCTGGTCTTCCTCCTGGCCATGCTGATCGGTGCCCCGCTGCTGCTGATGAGCATGGCCCCCGAGCCCGGGGACAGCGAGGAGATCGAGGACTCCGGTGACGACGGGCCGCTCGGGGGCGGTACCGTCGGCCGCCCCGCCAGGACCGAACTGCGCGCCCTGTCCCCGGCGCAGCGCCTCATGCACAGCCGCGTCCTGGTCTACGCGGTGGTCGCCGTCGGCCTGGTCCACCTGGTGCCCGCCCTCGTGCTCAACGGTGTGGTGGGCATGGACATCAACCTGCTCAACTTCATGTTCCTGATGGCCGGGCTGGGCCTGCACGGGACCCTGGCGAGCTACTCCTCGGCCGCGGCCGAGGGCGCGAGGAACGCCTCCGCGGTGATCGTCCAGTTCCCGTTCTACGCGGGAATCATGGGGATCATGGACACCTCCGGGCTGCTGGAGGTCGTCACCGGGTGGTTCGTCTCCGTCGCCACGCCCTTCAGCTACCCGTTCCTCGCCCTCATGAGCGCCGCCCTGGTCAACCTCGCGGTGCCCTCGGGCGGCGGCCAGTGGGCGGTGCAGGGGCCGGTGGTCATGGGGGCGACGGAGACACTGGGCATCGACCCCGGTGTGGGTGTGATGGCGGTGGCCATGGGTGACCAGCTCACCAACGGCATCCAGCCGTTCTGGGCGCTGCCGCTGCTCGCGCTGACCAGGCTGCGCGCCGGCAAGGTGCTCGGCTACTCGGCGTTCGTGATGCTCTTCGCGATCGTGGTCGCCTCCCTGTGCATCACCTTCCTGACCTGATCGGGCCCCCTGCCCGGGGCGCCCCGGGCAGGGGAGCGGGTCAGCCGCGGTCCCGGATGCCGCTCGGCAGGTCGCGCACGTTGATCACCTCGGTGGAGGGGTCGCCGGGCGCCATCCCCGAGCTGAACGACTCCTGCGGGCGGCGGGCGGTCTCGCTGATGGTCAGCAGCAGGCCCGCGATCAGCCAGTTGGCCATCAGCGCGGAACCGCCCGCCGACAGGAACGGGGTGGTCATGCCGGTGAGCGGGATGATCAGCGTGGCGCCGCCCAGCACGATGAACACGTCGAACGCGAGGATGAACCCGTAGCCGAGCGCGGTGAGCTTGAGGAAGACGTCCCGGCAGCCCAGGGAGATCCGCAGCGCGCGCTGGGCGAACAGGAACAGCAGGACCAGCACCGCCAGCAGGCCGGTCAGCCCGAGCTTCTCGCCCACCGACACCAGGATCAGGTCGCTGTCGGAGGCGAAGAGGTTCTGCACGTCGCCGCCGTGGAAGCCGGTACCGAGTATCCCTCCGTAGGCCAGTGCGATCATGCCCTCCACCACCTGGAAGCTGCCGCCGTCGCTGTAGTAGACCTCCTCCTCGAAGGCGTTCAGCCAGATCCGCACCCGGTTCTGCACGTGCCCGAACAGCAGGTACGCCACGTAGGCGCCCGCGGAGAAGGCCACCAGGCCGATGAGTACCCAGGACTTGCGCGCGGTGGCCGCGTAGAGCACCGCCAGGAACGTGCCGAACAGCAGCAGCGAGGTCCCCAGGTCCTTGGTGCCCACCAGCAGGAGGATCGCCACACCCCAGCCCACGGCCATGGGGGCCAGGTCGCGGGCGCGCGGCGCGCTGAACACCTTCACCCCGCCGATCCTGAAGGTCCGGGTGACCAGCGCCATCACGTCGCGCTGGCGGCCCAGGTACGAGGCCAGGAAGATCACCAGCAGCACCTTCGCGAACTCCGAGGGCTGCATGGTGAAGGGGCCGATCATGATCCACCGCCGCGCGCCGAGCACCTCGTGGCCGAACGGCGAGAGCGGGAGCAGCAGCAGGACGAGCGCGGCCAGCGCGATCAGGTAGGTGTACATGGTCAGGCGGCGGGGCTGGCGGACGAACGCCACGGCGCCCGCGCACAGGACCATGCCGATCAGGGACCACATCAGCTGGCGGTCGGCCTCGCTGCTGCCCGGATCGAGGTCGCGGGTCATCTGGAGCGCCCAGATCATGGTGATCCCGAGCCCGGTCAGCGCCGTGGCCACCGGGAGCAGGACCGGGTCGGCGTAGGGCGCCACGAACCGCAGGAGGACGTGCAGGCCGAGGGCGCCCGCACCGAGCACCAGTGTGTAGACCGTCACCCTCGAGTCGATCCCGCCGGTGACGGAGAGCGAGGCGAAGAGCAGGGCGGCGAAGGTCGTCCCGACCGAGGCGATGAGCAGAACCAGCTCCGTGCGTCTTTGTCGGGCCGGGCGCAGTGCCCCGTCTGTCGGTTCGGTCCCCGGGTTGGCCATACCTCGTCCTCTGCCCTCTACCGTTCGCGCGAGGGCCGTGCCTTCTGAGCGGCGTGGGGGGCGTGGCCCGCAGTTCGAACTATAGACACGGGTGGGGCCGGGGCAAGGGGAACGGCCACTTTCGGGCGGTTTGGTTTGGCCGGGACGAGGCGGTCCGCACCGCCTTCTCCGCCCTGACGTCCTCCCTGTCCGATATGGACTAGACCAATTCGGCAGGGTGGGCTCCACCGAACGGAGCGAGTGTCGCTAGTCTCGTGTCCGGGCCCGGAAGTGTGGGCCCAGACACCGAAGAGACGGAGAGATCGTGGCGTCCATCGAGTCAGTACAGGCGCGGGAGATCCTTGACTCCCGGGGCAACCCGACAGTCGAGGTCGAGGTTCTGCTCGACGACGGGACCATCACCCGTGCGGGTGTCCCCAGCGGAGCCTCCACCGGCAAGTTCGAGGCGGTCGAGCTGCGTGACGGCGGCGAGCGCTACGGCGGCAAGGGCGTGAGCAAGGCCGTCACCGCCGTCAACGACGAGATCGCCGACGAGCTGCTCGGCCACACACCCGACGAGCAGCGCATCATCGACCGCGCGCTCATCGACCTGGACGGTACCCCGGACAAGTCCCGGATCGGCGCCAACGCCATCCTGGGCACCTCCCTGGCCGTGGCCAAGGCCGCCGCCGAGGAGGCCGGGCTGCCGCTGTTCCGCTACATCGGCGGTCCCAACGCGCACGTCCTGCCCGTGCCGATGATGAACATCCTCAACGGCGGCGCGCACGCCGACAGCAACGTCGACATCCAGGAGTTCATGGTCGCCCCCATCGGCGCCCCGACCTTCTCGGAGGCCGTGCGCTGGGGCACCGAGGTCTACCACTCCCTGAAGTCGGTCCTGAAGGCGCACGGCCTGGGCACCGGCGTCGGCGACGAGGGCGGCTTCGCCCCCAACCTGGACAGCAACCGCGCCGCCCTGGACCTGATCGTCGAGGCGATCGAGAAGGCCGGTTACAAGGTCGGCACCGACATCGCCCTGGCCCTGGACGTGGCCGCCAGCGAGCTGTTCTCCGACGGTGTGTACACCTTCGAGGGCCAGTCCCGCACGGCCGAGGAGATGGCCGCCTACTACGCGGAGCTCGTCGACGCCTACCCGCTGGTCTCCATCGAGGACCCCCTCGACGAGGAGGACTGGGACGGCTGGAAGACCCTCACCGAGCAGCTCGGCCACAAGGTCCAGCTGGTCGGCGACGACCTGTTCGTCACCAACCCGGAGCGGCTCCAGCGCGGCATCCTCGCCGACACCGCCAACTCGCTCCTGGTGAAGGTCAACCAGATCGGCACCCTCACCGAGACGCTGGACGCGGTCTCCCTCGCCCAGCGCAGCGGTTACACGGCGATGATCAGCCACCGTTCCGGTGAGACCGAGGACACCACCATCGCCGACATCGCGGTGGCCACCAACGCCGGGCAGATCAAGACCGGTGCCCCGGCGCGCAGCGAGCGGGTCGCCAAGTACAACCAGCTGCTGCGCATCGAGGAGGAACTGGACGACGCCGCCGTGTACGCGGGCGTGTCGGCCTTCCCGAGGTTCGCCGAGCGCGGCTAGTCTGCCCCAGTGTCCCGCGAAACCAAGCAGCCGCCCACAAAGGCCGAGAAGGCGAACAAAGCCGACAGGCCTGCGAAGGCCGCTGCCCGGGGCGGCGCCAAGGGCGCCGTCAAGGCGGGCGCGAAGGGCTCCGGTGTGGGCCGCACCTCCAGGGTGCGGCCCATGCTCACCAGCAGGGCGGCCATCCTCGCCCTGGTCGTCTGCGTGATCGCGCTGAGCCTGGCCTATCCGCTGCGCGAGTACGTCATACAGCGGTCCCAGATCGCGCAGCTGCAGGACGAGCGCGCCCGCATGGAGGAGAACGTCGCCGAGCTCCAGGAGCGCGAGGAGGCGCTGAGCGAGGCGGATTACGTGGAGCGCGAGGCGCGCGCCCGGCTCCACTTCCAGTACCCGGACGAGACCGCCTACATCGTCATCCGCCCCGACTCCGAGTCGGAGGCCGAGACGGATCCGGCCGAGCCCACCGAGCCGTGGTTCACACAGCTGTGGCGTTCGGTCGAGGAGGCCGACAGCCCCGACCCCGACGACGGGCTCTGAGGGTTTCCTCGCCTGTACGCAGCCTGTGGACGACGGGCGCTGAGGCCGTTCACTGCAACTATGCTGGGTTGGTCATGACTTCCGTAGATCCGCCCGTTCCGGGGCACACCGACGGCGGTCCCGCCTCCGAGCAGGACCTGGCCGCGATCGAACTCCAGTTGGGCCGCCAGCCGCGCGGGGTCCGTGCCGTCGCGCACCGCTGCCCCTGCGGCCTTCCCGACGTGGTGAAGACCGCTCCCCGCCTGGAGGACGGCACACCGTTCCCGACCCTGTACTACCTGACGTGCCCGCGCGCCGCCTCGGCGATCGGCCGGATGGAGAACGAGGGCCGGATGCGCCAGATGCAGGAGCGCCTGGGTGAGGACCCGGAGCTCCGGGCGGCCTACACCAGGGCCCACGAGTCCTACCTGGACGAGCGGGCCGAACAGGCGCGCGCCGACGGTCTGGAGCCGCTGCCCGAGGGTATGCAGAGCACCGGGGGCATGCCGACCCGGGTCAAGTGCCTGCACGCGCTGGTCGGCCACGAGCTGGCCGCGCCGGGGACCAACCCGTTCGGCGCCGAGGCGCTGGCCGAGCTCCCCGAGTGGTGGGCCAAGGGCCCGTGTGTGTGCGTTGACGAGAACACCTCCGAAGCTGTTGAGGGGACGGACGCTTCATGAGCGGTGTCGCGGGGATCGACTGCGGAACCAACTCGATCAGGCTGCTGATCGCCGACATCGTCTTCCTGGACGGTGACGAGGTACAGGTCGTCGACGTCGACCGGCGCATGGAGATCGTGCGGCTGGGCGAGGGCGTCGACGAGACCGGCGCGTTCGCGCCCGAGGCCCTGGAACGGACCTTCGAGGCGCTGCGCGGCTACGCCGAGGCGATCGAGGCGCACGGGATCGAACTGGGTCCGGACGGGGTGCGCATGGTCGCGACCAGCGCGACCCGGGACGCGAGCAACCGCCAGGAGTTCGTGGACGGTGTCCGCGAGATCCTGGGCGTGGAGCCCGAGGTGGTCACCGGCCTGGACGAGGCAGAGCTGTCCTTCGTGGGCGCCACGGCCGAGCTGGAGGCCGAGGCGGCCGACGGTGAGGCCAGCGGGGACTTCACTCCGCCGTTCCTGGTGGTCGACATCGGCGGCGGCTCCACGGAGTTCGTGCTGGGCGGCCTGGACGAGGACGAGGACCTGGTGCGCGCGGCCCTGTCGGTGAACGTGGGCTGCGTGCGCATGACCGAGCGCCACCTGCGCGACGACCCGCCCACGCAGGAGCAGGTCGAGGCGGCCACGGCCGACATCGACGCCGCCCTGGACGAGGTGGAGAAGGTCGTCCCGCTGCGGGAGGCCGGTTCGGTGGTGTGTGTGGCCGGGACCGCGACCACGGTCGCCGGGATCGCGCTCGACCTGCCCGAGTACGACTCCGAGCGCATCCACCACACGCGGGTGTCCGCCGCGGACCTGGACCGGATCACGCGGGACCTGCTGGCCTCGCGGCACGCGGACCGGGCCGAGATCGGTGTGATGCACCCGGGCCGGGTGGACGTGATCGGGGCGGGCGCCCTGGTGCTCTCCCGCGTGCTCGCGCGCACCGGCGCGGACCACTTCACCGCCAGCGAGCACGACATCCTCGACGGTGTCGCGTGGAGCCTCATCGCGCCGGAGTGATCCGGGGCGGTCCGGGGCTCCGGAACGAGCCCGCGCGACTCCACACGAGCCGGGAGGCCCGGCCGAGCCCGAGCGCGCCCGAGTGAGCCCGACGGAACCGGGTGATCCCGGGCGCGCCCGAGTGAGGCGAAGGGAACCCGGTGAACTGGAGTAATACGGTGCTCATCGTTGCTTAACCTCTTGGAAAGGGAACTCCGGGCATCCCGGAGGGGCCTTCTGGAGGGTCCGACCAGGGACCTCGGGTGAGACGCGTCACCCGCAAGACCCTTGTGAAAGCATTCACAACCCATCTGACCTGCGAAAACGTCACTGGTGTGCACGTCGGAATGGTCCGAAGGTGGGCGGATGTGAACCTTCTCTGTCGGTAGGTGCTTGTGAAAGAATGCACAAGCAACCTTCAGTCGGGGTAAGAACCACGGCTCCCAGGACCCGGCGCCACCCGGCGCGGGGGAACCGAAGACCGTGACAGCCTTCGCGGCCCTTGAGGCAAGGGCGCCACAGATTAACCGTTAGGGCGGAAATGCGATGACCGAGAGCAGGAACTACCGGCTGGTACACGGCGGCGGGGACGAGGCGGAGATCCCGCACATCCTCATCGTCGGCGGCGGTTACCTCGGGATGTACACCGCGAGGCGGCTGGAGAAGAAGCTCGGGTCCGGTGAAGCCCGCATCACCGTCATCGACCCGAACTCCTACATGACCTACCAGCCGTTCCTGCCCGAGACGGCCGCCGGCAACATCTCGCCGCGCAACGTCGTGGTCCCGCTGCGGAAGGTCTTCGACCGCGTCCGCGTGCTGGGCGGCCGCGTCGTGCGCATCGACCACGCCGACAACACGGTCCGCTACGAGCCCAACGTCGGTGAGCCCGAGACCCTCCGCTACGACTACCTCGTGATGGCGGCCGGCGCGGTCTCGCGCACCCTGCCCATCCCGGGCCTGGCCGAGTGGGGCATCGGCATCAAGACCGTCGAAGAGGCGGCCTACCTGCGCAACCACGTGCTCAACCAGCTGACCATCGCGGACTCCACCAACGACAAGGACGTGCGCGCCAAGGCGCTCAACTTCGTGTTCGTCGGCGGCGGGTTCGCGGGCGCCGAGGCTATCGCCGAGCTGGAGGACATGGTCCGCGACGCGGTCCGCATCTACCCCTCGATCGACCTCGACGACGTGAACTTCTACCTCATCGAGGCCGCGGACAAGATCCTGCCCGAGGTCGGCCCGGAGGTCGGCGGCAAGGCGCTGAACCAGCTCCGCCGGCGCGGCATCGACGTGCGGCTCAAGACCTTCCTCGAGTCCGCCACCGACCAGCGCATCAAGCTCAGCGACGGCGCCGAGTTCGACGCGGGAACCCTGGTGTGGACCGCGGGCGTCAAGCCCAGCCCGGTCGTCTCCGCCAGCGACCTGCCGCTGGGCCCCAAGGGCCACGTCGACACCAGCGAGTACCTCACCGTCAACGGCACGGACAACGTCTTCGCCGGCGGCGACAACGCCCAGGTGCCCGACGGCAACGGCGGCTACTACCCGCCCAACGCCCAGAACGCGGTCCGCCAGGCGCCGGTGCTCGCCGACAACATCATCGCGACGCTGCGCAACGGCAAGCTCAAGGCCTACCAGCACAAGAACCTCGGCGCGGTCGCCGGGCTCGGCGTGCACAAGGGCGCGGCCCAGCTGTTCGGCAAGATCAAGCTGAACGGCCGCCTCGCCTGGTACGCCCACCGCTCCTACCACCTGCTCGCGGTGCCCACCTTCAACCGCAAGCTGCGGGTCCTCTCGGACTGGACGCTCGCCTTCTTCCTGCGCCGCGACTTCGCCGCGCTCCCGGAGATGGCCGAGCCGCGCCAGGCCTTCGAGGAGGCCAGCCAGCCGCAGGTCGAGGACGGCCGCCTGCGCCGGGTCAGCTGACCCCGGGCGAGTCGCCCACCGCGCCCGACAGATACACCCGAAACGACCGGTTTCCTGCGGAAGCCGGTCGTTTTGTGTCCCCATCCGGCCAAGCCGATCCAAAGTGGGCAATCGGTCCGGCCGGTATGATGGGCACGCCCTCGTAGCCCAATGGAAGAGGCAGGCCCCCTAAAAGGGTCACAAGTGTCGGTTCGAGTCCGACCGGGGGTACTCAGTTCGCCGTTCCGGTTCCCGGAAGACCGCCGTGGTGCCCGTGGCCCCGGCCGGGGCAGTGGATCTTCAACCCGGGGACGTCTCGGCTCAGGACCGTCCCCTCAGGATCAGTGCTGCTCCATGAGCAGTTGGAGCTGGGTGAACAGCCGTTCTCCCGGGTCGTTCAGGTCGATGCCGCTGACGGCCGCCGCGCGGCGGACCCGGTAGCGGAGCGTGTTCGGGTGGATGTGCAGCCGTTCGGCCGCGGCCCGCGCGTCACCGAAGGTCTCGAGGTAGGCCAGCAGCGAGTGCACGAGGTCGGCGCCGCCCGCCTGGTCGTGCTCGATCAGACGGCTCACCCGGGGGTCGCGCAGAGACGGGTCGGCGCGCAGGTGTGCGAGGGTCTCGCTGATCAGCACCCGGGAGCGCACGTCGGAGATGGTCGCCACCTCCCAGTCGGTGCCGCCGTCCAGGTCGCGGCCCATGGCGTCCAGGACCCGGTCGGCCTCGGCCCGGGACTCGGGCACGTCGCCCAACCGCTCGACCAGCGAACCCACGGCCGCCTGCACCCGCAGTCCGAGCGCCGCGCGGGCCGCCTCAACGGTCTTGCGGGTCAGCGCCAGCACGGACTGCTCCACCCCGCGCCATCCGTCCCCGCCCGGGGCGCGGGCCAGGTCCGGCAGCAGCACGTAGACCCGGCCGCCCAGTTCGGTGACCAGGGAACTGCGCCGGTAGGCGGCGGTGTGCACGGACACCAGGTCGATGAGCTGGCGGCGGCGCAGCTCGCGCACCGGCCGGTCCGGGCGCTCCCCGGCTTCGGAACCCTCCGGCTCCGGAGCCTCCGATCCCCCTCCCGGACCCCCGCCGGAGCCTCCGGCCGGGCCCCCGCCCGCGGGCTGGCTCAGGGAGAAGGCGACCACCAGCGCGGCCCGCTCCGTGTGCACCTCGACGGTGTCGGCCAGCGCACTCGCGTCGATCCGCCCCTCCAACAGGCTGGACAGCAGGTCCTCGCGTAGCCGCAGTCCGGCGCTGGTCTGGGTGCGCTGGCGGATCATCTGGAGCGCGGTGGTGCGGGCGGCCCCGAGCAGGGCCTCCTCGGCGTGCCGGGCCAGCGGCTGGGAGCCCTCCTGCACCCAGATGGCGCCCAGGGGCCGGCGCCCGGCGTGGATGCCGACCGCGAGCCGGCGGCGGATGCCGAGTTCGGGATGCTCCTCGATCCGCACCACCTCCTCGCCCGCGCGCAGCTTGGTGAACACGCCCCACTCCCGCAGCAGCGCCAGGTAGGACTCGGGGCCCTGGCGGCCGAGCACCGACAGACGCCGCAGCTCGTCCACCTCGGCGCCGCTGGAATAGGCCAGCACCCGGCTGGCGGAGTCCTCGATGCTCACCAGGCCGCCGGTGAGCTGGGCGATGGTCTGGGCCATGGAGAACAGGTCGCCGGTGGCCTCGCCCAGGTCCTCGGAGGCGGTCAGCCGGGCGTCGTCCACGATGCTCTGGCACACCGACTGCAGCTGGTCCCAGCGCACCTCGGGCCGGACCGCCAGCAGCGCCACCCCGCTCTCCTGCGCCTCGGCACGCAGCGTCCGGAGCTCGTCGGCGGCACCGGAGCGGGAGGAGCGGCTCCGGTGCTCGCCGGAGGGCGGGATCGTCTCCTCCACGGGGGAGTGGTGCCCGCCGGCCTTGACCGCGACCGCCGTCGCGCCCTGCCCGGCCAGCACGCGCACCAGCCGCCGGGCGGCGCCGCCGCGCACGCCGATGAGCAGGACCAGGTCCCCCTCGCGGGCCTCGACCCGGTCCTCGGGGTCGATGATGACGACGTTGTCCACCTGGACATCAAGTCCGTCCGGGGCGGCCGCGACGTCCACGATGGGATCGCCGAGGGCCAGCAGGAGCCTGCGGAGGGGGAGCCCCGCGCTCTCTTCAGTGGTTGTTCCTGGTTGACCAGGCATGATGTCGTTCCTCACCGGTCGGGTCCGGGGACTGACACTACTGGAGCGGCGAGGGCCCGGCGCCGGGGTGTGCGCGCCTGGGTGTTCCTTGGTTTGTCCTGGTGAACAAATAAGGCCGGTAAAGAGTGGCCCGGCCCACAAGGTGTGGACGTCCACGTTCTGAGACCGTTGAATCAGCCCAACCCTGCTCGTTCAGGGACATTCTTTCCAGGGAGGTGCCCATGGACGCCGTGACCAACGTCCCGCAGCCGGTGAACGAACCCGTTCTCACCTACGCGCCCGGGAGCGCCGAGCGCGCCGAGCTCGTCGCCAAGCTCGAGGAGCTCGGCCGCGAGAGCATCGACCTGCCGATGCGCATCAACGGCGAGAGCCGGATGGGCGGCGGCGACCCGATCGACGCCGTCCAGCCGCACAACCACGCGGCCGTCCTCGGCACCATGCGCAACGCCACCCACCAGGACGCCCGCGACGCCATCGCCGCCGCGAAGGCCGCCGCCCCCGCCTGGCGCGCCCTGTCCTTCGACGACCGCGCCGCGATCATCCTCCGCGCCGCCGAGCTGCTCGCCGGCCCCTGGCGCGCCACCATCAACGCGGCCACCATGCTCGGCCAGTCGAAGACCGCCCAGCAGGCGGAGATCGACGCGGCCTGTGAGCTCATCGACTTCTGGCGCTTCAACGTCGCCTACGCCCGCCAGCTCATGGAGCAGCAGCCCCTGAGCGTGCCCGGCGTGTGGAACCGCATGGAGCAGCGCCCGCTGGAGGGGTTCGTCTACGCGATCACCCCCTTCAACTTCACCGCCATCGCGGGCAACCTGCCCACCGCTCCGGCCCTGATGGGCAACGTGGTCGTGTGGAAGCCTTCCCCGACCCAGCAGTTCGCCGCCGAGCTGACCATGCGCCTCCTGGAGGAGGCCGGGATGCCCCCGGGCGTCATCAACATGGTCACCGGTGACGGCCTGGCCGTCTCGGACATCGCTCTGAACGACCCCGAGCTGGCCGGTGTGCACTTCACCGGTTCCACCAAGACCTTCCAGCACCTGTGGAAGAGCGTCGGCGAGAACATCTCCAACTACCGCTCCTACCCGCGCATCGTGGGCGAGACCGGTGGCAAGGACTTCATCGTCGCCCACTCCTCCGCCGACCCGGAGATCCTGCGCACCGCCATCGTGCGCGGCGCCTTCGAGTACCAGGGCCAGAAGTGCTCCGCCGCCTCGCGCGCCTTCGTCGCCCGCTCGGTGTGGGAGAAGATGCGCGACGACCTGGTCGCCGAGGTCGAGGCCCTGACCATGGGCGACGTCACGGACCTGTCGAACTTCATCGGCGCCGTCATCGACCGCCGCTCCTTCGACAAGCTGGCCAAGGTCCTGGAGGACGCCAAGTCCGACCCGACCCTGGAGATCATCGCCGGCGGCACCGCCGACGACTCGGTCGGCTACTTCGTGCGTCCGACCGTCATCGAGGGCACGGACCCGACCAACGACGTGTTCCGCACGGAGTACTTCGGTCCGATCATCGCCGTCCACGTCTACGAGGACGACGACTTCGAGTCGGTCCTCAAGATCGTCGACGAGGGCTCCGCCTACGCGCTGACCGGCGCCATCCTGGCCAACGACCGCGCCGCGGTGGCCAAGGCGACCGAGGCCCTGCGCTTCACCGCCGGCAACTTCTACATCAACGACCGCCCGACCGGCTCCATCGTCGGTCAGCAGCCCTTCGGCGGTGGCCGCGCCTCCGGCACCAACGACAAGGCCGGTTCCGCCCAGAACCTGTCCCGTTGGGCCAGCCCGCGCGCCATCAAGGAGACGTTCGTCGCGCCGACGGTCTCCTCCTACCCCCACCAGGGGTAGTCGCCGACGGCGTACCCCTCCTCCGTCCTGAGGGGGGTCCGCCGTCACCCGGGGCCCGCCTGCCGGTGGCTCGCGACGCGTGAGCCACCGGGGCGGGGCCCGTCGTCCCCCCGAGGAACCCACCGTGCGGTCGGCACACCGTCCGCGCTCACCGTCCGCGCCAGCCCACCGGCTCGCGCACGTCTTCTTCGAGGTCACCATGCTTCGTAAACCCCTGTTGCTCGCCGCCAGGTCCGCGACCTGCCGCACGATCGTCGAGCGCACTCCCATGACCCGGGCCATGGTCACCCGCTTCGTCGCGGGCTCCACCATGGAAGAGGCCCTGCCCGCCGTCCACGAGCTGGCCCAGGACCGCTACATCACCCTGGACTTCCTCGGTGAGGACACCACGGACCTGTCCCAGGCCACGAACACGGTGACCGCCTACCAGGACCTGCTCGCCGCGCTGGGCGAGGCCGGCCTGGGCGACCGGGCCGAGGTGTCGGTCAAGCTCTCCGCCGTCGGCCAGTTCCTGAACGCGGACGGCGAGAAGATCGCGCTGGACAACGCGCGCAGGATCGCCGAGGCCGCCAAGGCGGTCGGCACCACGGTGACCCTCGACATGGAGGACCACACCACCACCGACTCCACGCTGGGCGTCCTGCGCGAACTGCGCGAGGACTTCCCGTTCGTGGGCGCGGTGCTCCAGGCCTACCTGCGCCGCACCGAGGCCGACTGCCGCGACCTCAGCGGCGCCGGTTCGCGTGTGCGCCTGTGCAAGGGCGCCTACGACGAGCCCGAGTCCGTGGCCTTCCGCGACAAGCACGAGGTGGACAAGGCCTACGTGCGCGCGCTGAAGATCCTCATGGCGGGCGACGGCTACCCGATGGTCGCCTCCCACGACCCGCGCATGGTCACCATCGCCGGTGAGCTGGCCGCCGCCCACGGCCGCGGCGCGGACGACTACGAGTACCAGATGCTGTACGGCATCCGGGACGGCGAGCAGGTCCGCCTGGCCGCCGAGGGCAAGCGCATGCGCGTCTACGTCCCCTACGGCGACGAGTGGTACGGCTACTACATGCGCCGTCTGGCGGAGCGTCCGGCCAACATGCTGTTCCTCGCGCGTTCCCTGGTGACCCGCAACTGAGGCGGATCAGCGGTTCGGGATTCACGGACACGGAGGAGCGTTCTCGGAGAAAGAGACTTCTCAGCAGTGGGGCGCGACCGCGATGACCGGTCAGGACGGGTCCGCACCGGTGACACGGGTGCGGGCCCTTTCCGTGTTCGGAGAATGCACACAGAGTGCCGGACAATGTGATCCGCGCCATTGTGGATGGGCGTGCCCAGGGTGAATCCGAAGCCGTTTCGCAACGGTGACCTCGCCCAGGAACCCGTGGCCAGAGCCGTACGTTACCTTGTGGGCAGCAATCCACGCGTGAAAGGCCATTACTAGACATGCGGATGCGGAGTTCCAACCCCGTCCTCAAGCGGGCGCTTCAGCAGCAGTCCGGGCCCCAGCAGGGCTACGGGCAGCCCGGTTACGGTCAGCAGGGCTACGGGCAGCAGGGTTACGGACAGCCGTACCCGCAGCAGCCCTACCCCCAGCAGGGCTACCCGCAACAGGGTTACCCCCAGCAGGGTTACCCCCAGCAGGGTTACCCCCAGCAGGCTGCGGGCGACCAGCCGATGACCATCGACGACGTCGTCGTGCGCACGGGTATGACCCTGGGTGCCGTCGCGCTCTTCGGTGTCATCAACTACTTCCTCTTCATGAGCAACCCCGCCCTCGGCGTGGGCCTCATGTTCCTCGGCATGATCGGCGGGCTCGTCCTGGGCCTGGTGATCGCGTTCAAGCAGATCACCAACCCGATCGCGATCCTGTCCTACGCGGCCCTCGAGGGCCTGCTCGTCGGCGGCCTCTCGGCCTTCCTCGGCAGCATGCTCTCGGTGCAGATGGGCGACCCCTCGGCGGGCACCTCCCTGGTCTCGCAGGCCGTGATCGGCACCGTCGCGGTCTTCGGCGTGATGCTGGCGCTGTACAAGTACCGGATCATCAAGGTGACCGACGGCTTCGTCAAGGCCGTCAGCTACGCCGTCCTCGGCGCCGCCGCCCTGATGCTGGTCAACTTCGTGCTCAGCTTCTTCATCGCCGGCGGCATGGGTCTGCGTGAGCCCACCTGGCTGGGCCTGGGCGTCGGCATCGTGTTCGTCGTCCTGGCCGCCCTGACCCTCGCCATCGAGTTCCGCGGCATCGAGGAGGGCGTCAACGCCGGCATCCCGAACAAGTTCGCCTGGCAGTTCGCCTTCGGCCTGACCGTCTCCCTGGTCTGGCTGTACATCGAGATCCTGCGCCTGCTCTGGATCATCAAGACGATGTTCGCGGACTAGCGGACCGGTCGTTCCCTCGCGCGTCGCCCGACCGTTCGCGTGAGGACGTGACAAGGGGCCGTCACCCGGGTTCAGCCCGGGGGCGGCCCCTTCGCCGTGCTCGGTGCGTACCCGGTGGGCGGCCACGCGGGGTCGGGGTGTGTCAGGCGGTCTCTCGGCGCGGCGCCGGGATGGAGCGGTTCCTGCGGCGACGGTCGTACTCGGTGACGATGGCCTGGGCGTAGCCGTGGGTGAGGTCGTACT
This sequence comes from Nocardiopsis ganjiahuensis DSM 45031, assembly GCF_000341085.1. GTDB lineage: Bacteria > Actinomycetota > Actinomycetes > Streptosporangiales > Streptosporangiaceae > Nocardiopsis > Nocardiopsis ganjiahuensis. The sequence continues at coordinate 33,104 of NZ_ANBA01000033.1, forward strand.
CGTCAGCGAGCCAGTGCGACCGGTCCGTGGGGCGCACGAGGCCCGGTCCCTTGTCGAGCGAGTCGAACCACTCGTGGAGTCCTCGGCCGGTCACGACCGGGATGCGTTCGATGAGCTTTGCGTGGATCTCCGGCGAGTGGGTTACCGACATAGGCACCTCCGCAGTGCGTTAGGCATGTGGCACTTACCTGCGACCCTGCATCAGGATCACGGTTCGGACAAGTCCCGGCCACCAGCTTTTACCTTGCCGGTGCGAGAACGTTTCCCTGATCGACTCCTGTAGCCGAACTCCGGGTGCTATCGGGCTCGCCTACGCGTGTTCCGGCGGATCCAGGCAGAAGGGGGCACTGTCCGCAAAGTACTCGGAATCGGGTTCCGGTACGGCGGAAGGGGCCCCGGACCGAAGCCCGGAACCCCTTCCCTGCCTGCTGTCCCGCGTGACCGCGCGGGGGAGCGGATCAGCTCAGGCGCTCGAAGACGGCGGCCATGCCCTGGCCACCGCCGACGCACATGGTCTCCAGACCGAAGGTCTTGTCGTGGAACTGGAGGCCGTTGATCAGCGTGCCGGTGATGCGGGCGCCGGTGCTGCCGAACGGGTGGCCGATGGCGATGGCGCCGCCGTTGACGTTCAGCCGGCTGTCGATGTCGATGCCCAGCTGGTCGGCGGAGGGCAGCACCTGGGCGGCGAAGGCCTCGTTGATCTCGGCGAGGTCGATGTCGCCGATCGCCATGTTGGCGCGGGCCAGGGCCTGCTTGGAGGCCTCGACCGGGCCCAGGCCCATGATCTCGGGGCTCAGGCCGGTCACACCGGTGGACACGATCCGGGCCAGCGGGGTGATGCCCAGCTGCTTGGCCTTGGTGTCGCTCATGATGACCAGCGCGGAGGCGCCGTCGTTCAGCGGACAGGCGTTGCCCGCGGTGACGGTGCCGTCGGGGCGGAACACCGGCTTGAGCTGGGAGACCTTCTCGTAGGTCGTGCCGCGGCGGATGCCGTCGTCGGTGCTGACCACGGTGCCGTCGGGCAGGGTCACCGGGGAGATCTCGCGCTCCCAGAAACCGTTGTCGAGCGACTTCTCGGCGAGGTTCTGCGAGCGGACGGCGAACTCGTCCTGGCGCTCACGGGAGACGCCGGTGATCTCGGCGACGTTCTCCGCGGTCTGGCCCATCTCGATGTAGGCGTCGGGCAGGTTCCCGGCCTCGCGCGGGTCGGTCCAGACGCCCTGGCCGCCCTCCTTGCGCTTCTCGGTGCGCGCCTTGGCGTCGGCGAAGAGCGGGTTCTCGTTCTGCGGGTTGTCGCTGCTGCCGTTGACGAAGCGGCTGACGGTCTCCACACCCGCGGAGACGAACACGTCGCCCTCGCCCGCCTTGATGGCGTGGTAGGCCATCCGGGTGGTCTGGAGGGAGGAGGAGCAGTACCGGGTGACGGTGGTGCCCGGGACGGTGTCGAGACCGAGCTGCACGGCGACGATGCGGGCCATGTTGAAGCCCTGGTCGCCGCCGGGAAGACCGCAGCCGAGCATGAGGTCGTCGATGCTCTTCGGGTCGAGCTCGGGGACCTTGGCCAGGGCGGCGCTGACGATCTGGGTGGCCAGGTCGTCCGGGCGCAGGTCCTTCAGGGAGCCCTTGAAGGCTCGGCCGATCGGGGAGCGCGCGGTGGCGACGATGACTGCTTCGGGCATGTTCTTCGTCCTCGTTCGGATCACGGTTCGGGTCACGGCAAGACTTGTTACTGACCAGTTAACCCGTCCGGCGCTCTCCGGCGCCACCCGGGGTCGGCCTTGGCGCGTCCTCGCGCCCCTCCGGTCCGGGAGCGGTCTCCGGGGGTGTGGGCCGGGGTGTGCCGCGGAGGCGGAAGGGCCCCCGGACGCGTGCGGTCCAACTGCCCGGGGAGCCGTCCGGTTCCTGGTCAGCGGCTCGCGAGACCTCCGTACCCGGGGTCTCGGCGGCCACCACGGCGGCGCGGTCGACGGGCAGGACGCCCTCGGTCCGCTCGCCCTCGTCGATCTCCGGGAGCAGCCCCAGGGCGGCGCAGGCGGAGGGCAGGACGACGAACGCGGCCTGGGCGTACCCGCGAGCTGACGGATGGAATTGGTCGGGCCCAAACATGGAAAGTGGATCGGACCGAAAATCATCGGCAAGGACGTCGCTCAGCGAGACGGTGCGCCCGCCCGCCTCCGTGACCGCGATGGTCTGCGCCGCCGCCAGCTGCCGGGAGGCGCGCCGGGCCACCGAGCGCAGCGGCCAGCCGATGGGGCGGACCGTGCCCAGGTCGGGGCAGGTGGCTACGACCACGGGGGTGCCCAGACCGACGAGTTCGCGTGTGACGTCCCGCAGCGCGGACACGGCGTCGTTGGGGCGGACGCGGCGGATGACGTCGTTCGCGCCGATGAAGACCACCGCCAGGTCGTAGCGCTTCTCCGGCACACGGGCCTCGGCCCGCTCGACCTGCGACTCCAGGTCGGCGGAGGTGGCACCGGGACCGGCCGTGCAGCGCAGCCACACCGGACGGTCCGCCGCGGCGGCGATCCCGGCGGCCAGGTGCGCCCCGGGGGTCTGCCGGGACTCGGCCACCGCGAACCCCGCGGCCGTGGAGTCGCCGAGCATCAGCAGGCGCAGGGGAGGGCCGCTGCCGTCACCGTAGGTCCCGTTGGCCCGGGGCCGCTTCCACTGCGTGTGGCCGATCGCGTTCTTGGCCAGACGTGCCTGGAGGTAGAGCAGGGCGACGGTGCCCCCGCCCACGAGCGTGAGTCCGCCGCCACCGAACGCGGTGGCGGCGGCGATGCGTCGTGCTCGTGCGGCTCGCAGCATCGGTACTCCCCGAAGCATCGGACCGGCCTGCCCCGGGCGGGCTCTCCCGGGCGGGCCGGTGTGGGTCGTGCCCTCCGGGCGCCTCCGGGCTCGTGGCCACCCGAGGCGCCCGCGGAACACTCCACATCGACGTTACCGGCGGGCAGGGGCGGGGTCACGTACCCCGGCGGCACACAATCCGCGCCCCGGAGACAGCGAAACCGGACCGCCGGGGCGGGGAGGCAACCGCACCTGACGGCGGCGGCCCGACGTCTCGGCGACGGGAAGGCGGAACGGCCGGGGACGGGGCCCGGACCTTCGGCCCGCACCGCCGACAGGCGCGCCGAAGGCGCTGGTTGGTGAGGTTAGAGTCAGGATGTGGGGGACCGGACCGGTCCCTCCAGCCTCGGGCGCCACCGGGGGAGCGACACCGGCGGGCCGAAGACCCGGTCGCCACGATGCAAAGGAGCAAAGTTGCGGGTACACGACTCACTGATCGACCTGGTCGGGGACACCCCGTTGGTCCGTCTTCGGAAGGTCTCCGAGGGGTTGGCCCCGACGATCCTGGCGAAGGTCGAGTACTTCAACCCGGGCGGATCCGTGAAGGACCGCATCGCGCTGCGCATGGTCGAGGCCGCGGAGAAGAGCGGAGCGCTCAAGCCCGGCGGCACGATCGTCGAACCGACCTCCGGCAACACCGGTATCGGTCTGGCCCTCGTCGCGCAGGAGAAGGGCTACCGCTGCGTGTTCGTCTGCCCGGACAAGGTCGGACCGGACAAGCTGTCGGTGCTGCGCGCCTACGGTGCCGAGGTCGTGGTCTGCCCGACCACGGTCGCGCCCGAGCACCCCGACTCCTACTACTCGGTCTCCGACCGCCTGGCGGCCGAGACCCCCGGGGCGTGGAAGCCCAACCAGTACGAGAACGAGAACAACCCGGACTCGCACTACCACTCCACGGGCCCGGAGATCTGGGACCAGACCGAGGGCCGGATCACCCACTTCGTGGCCGGCATCGGCACCGGCGGCACCATCAGCGGCACCGGCCGGTACCTCAAGGAAGCCTCCAAGGGCAGTGTGCAGGTCATCGGCGCCGACCCCGAGGGTTCGGTGTACTCGGGCGGCAGCGGCCGCCCGTACCTGGTCGAGGGCGTGGGCGAGGACATCTGGCCCGGCACCTACGACACGGCGATCTGCGACGACATCGTGGCGGTCAGCGACAAGGACTCGTTCCTCATGACCCGCCGTCTGGCCAAGGAGGAGGGCCTGCTGGTGGGCGGTTCCTGCGGTCTGGCGGTCGAGGCGGCCCTGCGCGTGGCCCAGGACGCCGGCCCGGACGACGTCATCGTCGTCCTGCTGCCCGACGGCGGCCGCGGCTACCTCGGCAAGATCTTCAACGACGAGTGGATGGCCGACTACGGCTTCCTGGCCACCGAGACCGAGGAGGCCACCGCCGGCCAGGTCCTGGAGGCCAAGGAGGGCGAGATGCCCGACTTCGTGCACAGCCACCCCGACGAGACCGTCGGCACCGCCGTGGCGATCATGCGCGAGTACGGCGTCTCACAGCTGCCCGTCATGAAGGAGGAGCCCCCGGTCATGGCGGCCGAGGTCGTCGGCTCCATCGCCGAGCGCGACCTGCTGGACGCCCTCTTCGACGGCCGCGCCGAGCTGGACGACCTCGTGGAGACCCACATGGGCAAGCCGCTCTCCACCGTCGGCACCGGTACCCCGGTCAGCGACTGCGTGCGCCTGCTGCGCACCTCCGGCGCGCTGGTCGTGCTGCGAGACGGCAAGCCGGTGGGCATTCTCACCAGGCAGGACCTGCTGGCCCACCTGTCAGGCTGATCGAACCCCCTCCCGGGCGGCGCCGCCAGAGGTGCCGCCCGGGCCTCCCACCGGTGGCCTTTCCCGGTGAGCGGAGCGTTCTGGAAGCATGTGGTGAATGCGCCTTTTCATGCGAAGTGCTCGAAACCCCCTGGTCCTCCTCCTGCTCGGTCCCCTCGTCCTGTCCGGTTGCGGAGGACCGGGCGCCGACGCGCCTGCCCCGGAGGAGGCGGTCACCGACAGCGGCCCGGCAGAGGAGGAAGAGGCGGGACCGGACGGGGAGTCCCACATCCTCGCGCCGGAGGGTTCCGATGTCGCCTGGCGCTTCCCCGCGGAGATCGAGGGCTGGTCTCCGACGGAAGAGGGCCGGGAGAACGGCGTCAGGTTCCGCCGCGAGGACGACCCCGACTGCGCGCTGAGCTTCTTCCACTGGGAAGGGGCCGCGGCGGAGGTCGAAGCCGAGGGCGGTGACGTGCGGAGTTACCTCGAGGGCGCCCTGGAGCGGCTCGTCGAGAACGACGGTGTCGAACTGGAGTCCGTGGAGAGCGCCGACCCCGTGGAGGTCAGGACCCATCCCGGTGGCGATGCGCTGGAGTTCACGATGATCCGGGTGGAGACCAGCATCGCGGGCAGCGTGGGAACACCCCGGTTCCAAGGTGCCCATTGGTACGGAGACGACGCGCTGACCACTGTTCTCACCTGCGACGAGACGGGTGAGGAGGGGTACGGGCACGCGTGGGCGGCCGACCTCCTCGATGCCGTCACCGTCGCCGTCGACTGATCCGACACCCGAGGCGAGCCGCCGCTGCCCGCGTCCGGGTTCGCCCGGCGGGTTCCGGTCGGGCCCGGGCGGTGCTCCGACCGAGTGCCGTTCGGGACCCGGTGTTCAAGTACTGGACACAGTGGCGCATACTCGGACACTGCTAATGTTCGCGTCAGGATTTACTGGCCGGTAATAAGTAGGTGCACCCGTGTCGCGGCTCCTCAACTGGATCATCCGCTCCGCCTGGTCGTATGCGCGGAGCCACGGAGAGATCCGGGCCGACTCCAAGGCGGCTCGGAAGTTCGCGCGCTTCGGCGCGGGGTCGGCGATCGCCTTCCCCACGGCCACGGTCTACGGCGAGCCGTGGATCGAGATCGGCGTGCACACCGTCCTGGGCGGGGACATGACCCTCGCCGCCGGGATGGGCCCCGACTACGACCTCGGCGAGGGCACCGTCGTGCGCATCGGCTCCGGCTGCGCCATCGGCCGGGGCTCGCACATCGTGGCGCACCGCTCCGTGGACATCGGCGACCACGTCTACACGGGCCCCTACGTCTACATCACCGACCAGAACCACGCCTACGCCAACACCGAGATCCCCGTGGGCCTCCAGTGGCCCGTGGACGACCCGGTGAGCATCGGCGACGGCAGCTGGCTGGGCGCCAACAGCGTGATCCTGCCCGGCGTGCACCTCGGCAGGAACTCCGTCGTCGCCGCCGGCACCGTGGTGCGGCCGGGCGAGTATCCCGACCACGCGGTCATCGCCGGCATCCCCGGCAAGGTGGTCCGCACCCACGACCCCGAACTCGGCTGGGACCCGCCCCTCCGGGAGACGGGCACCCCCACCCGCGTGCCCACGCCCGTCACGGGCCTGTCCCCCGAGGCCCCCACGGAACCCCCGGAGCCGGGGTCGCCCACGAGGTTCCCCCCGGCCTGAGGCCTCTCAGCACCCCAGGAGGGCTCCGCTCCGGCCGAGGACGCGCGGGGAGCAGGAGGGCCGACCCGCCGACCGTCCGCCAGGGGGAGGCGCGGAGAGCAGTCCCCCTCAGGCCTGTGAAGGCTCCTCCCCATCACCTCCGAGCCGGGGGAGCGGGTTGACCACATTCTGAGATGTGCCTGCTGGCAACGGGTTCCGAGTGGACGCCGGGCACTATTGTGGCCACATGAAGTTCGACGGGTTTGAAACGCTGGCCATCCACGCGGGGCAGGAGCCGGACGCCGGCACCGGGGCCGTGGTTGTGCCGATCTACCAGACGAGTACCTACGCCCAGGACGGCGTGGGCGGGATGCGGCAGGGGTACGAGTACTCCCGCACCAGGAACCCCACGCGTACGGCGTTGGAGGAGTGCCTGGCGGCTCTGGAGTCCGGAGCCCGCGGCCTGGCCTTCGCCTCCGGCATGGCGGCCGAGGACACCCTGCTGCGCGCGGTGCTCTCCCCGGGCGACCACATCATCATCCCCGGCGACGCCTACGGGGGCACCTTCCGACTGGTCTCCAAGGTGGTCGAGCGCTGGGGCGTCAGCTGGGACGCGGTCGACCAGGCCGACGTCGACGCGGTCCGGGACGCCATGCGCCCCAACACGAAGGTCGTGTGGACGGAGACGCCCACCAACCCGCTGCTGGGGATCACCGACATCGAGACGATCGCGCAGATCGCCCATGACGCGGGCGCCCTGCACGTCGTCGACAACACGTTCGCCTCTCCCTACCTTCAGCAGCCGCTCACGCTGGGCGCCGACGTGGTCGTGCACTCCACGACCAAGTACATCGGCGGGCACTCCGACGTCGTCGGGGGAGCGCTGGTCGTGGCCGACGCCGAGCTGGGCGAGCGGCTGGCCTTCCACCAGAACACCATGGGTGCTATCCCGGGCCCCTTCGACTCCTGGCTGACGCTGCGCGGGGTCAAGACCCTGGGGGTGAGGATGGACCGCCACAGCGAGAACGCCGAGCGCGTCGTGGCGGCTCTCGAGGGCCACTCCGCGGTACGGCGCGTCTACTACCCCGGGCTGGACAGTCACCCGGGGCACAAGATCGCCGAGCGGCAGATGCGTTCCTTCGGTGGGATGGTCTCCTTCGCTCTGCGCGACGGGGAGACGGCGGCACTGGAGCTGTGCGAGCGGACCAAGGTCTTCACCCTGGGTGAGTCCCTGGGCGGGGTGGAGTCCCTCATCGAGCACCCCGGGCGGATGACGCACGCGTCGACCGCGGGGTCCCCGCTGGAGGTTCCGGCCGATCTGGTGCGGATCTCCGTGGGCATCGAGTCCGGTGACGACCTGGTCGCGGACCTGTTGCAGGCCCTCGAGGGCTGAGTTCACGGTCGGGGGATCCGCATGGCGTCGCCGCGCGGGTTCCCCTGCTCCGTTGCGGGGCCCGTCGCGGCCTTCTGCCTCGTTGGTGCCTACTGCGTGGTTCTCACTGCGGGGTTCCTGTCGGGGGGTTCCCGCTGCGGGGGACGGGGCCGCGGGCGCCACTGCCCTGGCCCGGGGGGTCAGACCGCGGTGGGCGTACGGCTCTGGACCGGGAGTTCGCGCCGGTCCTCACGGAAGCGGAGGCCGACCAGGCCCCGTCCGGTGCGGGAGAGAGCGCTGTCGTCGTCGTCCTGGCGCAGGGAACGGTAGCTGCCCCGGTTGTCCTGGCGCCGGATGCCGATGGAGACGGCGAGGAAGAATCCCGCCGCGAGGCCCATCAGTACGAGGCCGGCGAGCATCAGGATGTCGAACGTGGTGATCATGTTCTGTCCTCTGCGGTGGTGGTCGGTCAGGTGCTGGTCGGCCCCCTCACGAACCGAGGGGGAGGTGGGGTGTGTCTCATGGGTTCCGGGTTCTTCCGTCGGTATGGGGCGGGTGGTCCTGAACCGGTCTCAGGGGACTCATGTTCTCCGTTTCGGATGGCCGAGTGGTGGAGCCGCCCTGTACTGAGGGTGGCCTTCATCTAATATGGGTTCAACAGAACCGGTTGGACTTGTTCGGTTGGTGTACCACTCAGCTTGTTGGTACAAGTTAAGTTGTTGGTCTTGTACCCCCTAGAGGGCGGACTTATGCGGGCAGAAAGTAGATACCGACAGATCGCCCGAGCGCTGCGACGGGAGATCCAGGAGCGGAGCCTGCCCCTGGGCGGGCAGCTTCCCTCGGAGAAGCAGCTGGAGGAGCGGTTCGAGGCTTCCCGCAACACGATCCGTCTGGCACTGGGCATGCTGCGCAACCAGGGGCTCATCGTCAGCAGGCCCGGGCGCGGGCACTTCGTGCAGGACGTGGTCCCCGAGACCTTCTACGCGACCCGTACCAAGGGCGGCCCCGACGGGCTCAACGAGTCCAACATGAGCGGGCTGACGCTGGAGGAGCTCCAGCTGCTCAGCGCCACCCCGGACATCGCCAGCCGTCTGCGCGTCCCCGAGGGCGACATGACCGTGGTCCGGCGCATGCACCGCTTCTCCGGAGAGCGCTCGGGGTCGATCAGCTCCGCCTACTACCCGGTGGACCTGGTCCAGGGCACCCCGCTGATGGTTCCCGAGGACGTGGAGAGCGCCCTGGTGGTGCTCCTGGAGCACGGCCACCGGCAGGTCGGGTACGTGGACGAGCTGGAGACCCGGATGCCCACGCCCCAGGAGACGTCCCAGCTCGAACTCCCGCCGGGCGTGCCGGTGCTGAACGTCCACCGGACGGACTACTCCGAGGAGCGGCCCATCCGCTTGGTGCACACTGTGTACGCCGGGCACAGCATCCGATACCAGTTCGAGCACGGCAATCTCAAGGCCTACCACCGGGACTGAACCAGCCAATGAGCGCGACGAAGAAGACCGTGGTCGCCGACTACCTGCGGGACGCGTTGGCCAAGGGCGTCTACCAGCCGGGTGAGCGGTTGCCGGGTGAGGAGGAGCTCGCCGAGGAGCTCGACGTCTCCCGGGCCACCGCGCGCCTGGGCATGCGCATCCTCCAGGACGAGGGCCGCATCGCCATCCGCGTCGGCCGGGGCGCCTACGTCGCCGACCACCAGCCGGTCATCCACAGGGCGACGCCGGTCTCCGGTGACGGCTCCGGGGGGTTCGACTCGGACTACCAGGAGCGGATGCGCAAGGCCGGCTACAGCAACCTCGACGAGAAGATCAAGGTCAGCCTGGACACCATGCGGCCCAAGGTGGCCAAACGGCTGCTCAGGGAGGCCGACGAGAAGGGCCCGCACGGCGGCCTCGTCGTGATCCGCTCCTCGGAGTACTTCGTCGACGGCAGCCTGTGGCAGTCCCAGGTCACCTACTTCCCGTTCAGCATCGCCAGCAACACGGCGCTCATGTCCCCGGAGTACCTGTCCGACGGCATCGGCGAGGCCATGCGCGAGCTCGGCTTCAACGAGGAGTGGAACTGGGACATCGTCGGCGCGCGCATGCCCGCACAGGACGAGGCCGACGCGTTCGGGATGGGGCCCGGGATCCCCCTGCTGGTCCAGGAGCGGGTGACCTACGAGGGCCAGCGCCCGCTGCGCTTCACCGAGACGCTCATGCCCGCCAACCGCCACCAGCTCCTCTACGCGGGCGGCAACGCACCCGAGAACCTGCGGGTGCTGGACTCGGACCTCAACATCTTCGAACACTGAGCCCGGCCCCGCCCGGATCGCGGCCGGCCTCGGCTCAGCCGCGCCGGTCCAGGTAGCGGTCGACGACGAGGGGGCCCAGGACCCCGGCGTCGGCGTGCACCACGCGCACGCCCCGGCGGCGTTCGAGGAGCCCCTGGAACTCCCGTAGCCGGGGGTCGTCGGCGAGCAGGAAGAACGTGACCTCTGCGCCCTCGCCCAGCGCGGAGTCGAGCTCGGCCTCGGTGGCCTCCACCGTCTGCGGGGCGGGGGGCCAGGCGAACCGGGCGTCGCCGTCCTCGCCCAGGTGCGCGGTGGGTTCGCCGTCGGTGACGGCCAGGACCACCGGCCGCAGCCCTCGGTGGCGGCGCAGGTGCCGTCTGGCCAGGTGCAGCGCGTGCTGGAGGTTGGTGCCGGGGGTGCGGCTCCAGTCGTGCCCGACCAGGTCGGCGGGGGTCATCTCGCGGGCGCGGTCCCCGAAGCCGATCAGGAGCACCCGGTCCTCGGGGTACCGCGTGCGCACGAGGGTGTGCAGGGCCAGGGCCGTGCGGGTGGCGGCCTCGTGCAGACCGCGGGAGACCATCGAGTGGGACAGGTCCACGAGCAGGCACACGGCGGCGGCTCCGCCGGGTTCGGTCTCGGTGTAGCGGACGTCCTCCGCCCGCAGCGCCTCACTCCCCGCCGGGGTGCCGGCCCCGGAACCCCTGCCCGCGTCGCGCGCGGCCCTGCGCAGCAGCGCCTCGCGCAGGGTCGCGACGGCGTCCAGGGGCCGGTCGAGGCCGTCGTGGGGCACGGCGGCCCCGGTGGGTTCGCCGCCCGTACCGCGGCCGCCCCGGTGGCCTCCGGGGGCGGCTCGGCGCGCCGCCTCGATCTCCTCCAGCGCCACCTCGCCCAGCCTGCGCAGCTCGCGCGGGGTCAGCTCGTGGTCGGCCGAGTCCAGGCGGTCCAGCGGCCCGTACGCGGCGGCGCCCAGAGCCCTCTGAAGCGCCCCGGCGTCCACTTCGTCCAGGGCGGACCGGTCGCCGTCCGCGTAGCGGGCCAGGGCGTCCTCGGCGGCGGACACGTCCGTGTCGGCCGCGCCGGTGGAGTGTGCCCCGGCGATCAGCTCCAGCAGTTCGACGGCGGCCCGCACCGCGTCCTCGGGAGGAGGACCGAAGGCGGGTGGAGCGTCGGGGTCGGCCAGCGGGTCGGGACCGCCCGTGTACGCCCGGTACCGGAACCTCATCAGAAGCGGTAGACACCCCCGTCGGGAGCGGTGTCCTTGGACAGCCGCCGTTCCAGGTACAGCCCCTCCAGGGCGAACTCCACCACGGCCGCGGCCAGGCCCGGGGTGGGCGGGCCGTCCTCGGCCTCGGGGGCCGCCCGCCCGATGAGGCCGGCCAGCCCGGGCACCGTGCCGACCCTGCGCAGCAGTTCGGCCGCGCTCACCAGGTCTCCGGTCTCCACGGTGCCGCCGCCCGCGAAGCGGTCGCTGAGCGGTTCCAGGTCGGCCCCGCCCAGCCGGGCCCGGAAGGTCTCGGCGACCGCCCGGCGCAGCAGGGTCTCCAGGATCGACGCCTCGCGCCCCTCCGCGCCGGTCTCGAACTCGACCTTGCCCAGGAGGGGTTCGGCCACCCCGGACAGGTCGCAGACCCGGGCGACCGGGACCTCCTCGCCCACCAGCGCGGCCCGGCGCAGCGCCGAGGCGGCCACGGTCTCGGCGGCGGCCACGGAGAAGCGCACGGACACCCCGGAGCGCTGGTCCACCCGGTTGGAGGCGCGCACCAGCCGGGTGAAACGGGCGACCGCTTCCACCAGGTGCGAGGGGACGGTCGTACCCGCGGGCAGATCCGCCTCCTGGCGGACCAGGGAGAGCTCGTGATCGAGGTCGGGCGGGTAGTGGGTGCGCACCTGGGCGCCGAACCGGTCCTTGAGCGGGGTGACGATGCGTCCCCGGCTCGTGTAGTCCTCCGGGTTGGCGCTGGCCACCAGCAGCAGGTCCAGGGGCAGGCGCAGGGTGTACCCGCGCACCTGGAGGTCGCGTTCCTCCAGCACGTTGAACAGGGCCACCTGGGCGCGCGCGGGCAGGTCGGGGAGTTCGTTCACGCAGAACACGCCCCGGTTGGCGCGCGGCAGCAGACCGAAGTGGACCGTCTCGGGGTCGCCGAGGGAGCGGCCCTCCGCGAGGCGGGCCGGATCCACGTCGCCGATCAGCTCCGAGGTGCCGGTGTCGGGGGTGGCCAGCTTCTCGCCGTAGCGCTCGTCGCGGTGGCGCCAGACCACCGGCAGGTCGTCGCCCTCGTCCGCGGACCGGCGTACACAGGCGGGGCAGACCGGGGCGAAGGGGTGGTCGTTGACGGGACAGCCGGCGACCGCGGGCGACCACTCGTCGAGCAGCCCGGCGACCGTGCGGATCAGCCGGGTCTTGCCCTGGCCCCGCTCACCCAGCAGGACGACGTCGTGCCCGGCCAGCAGGGCGCGCTCGAGCTGTGGCAGCACGGTGTCGTCGAACCCGTGCACCCCGGGGAACCGCGGCTGCCCCGAGGCCATCCGGACCAGGAGGTTGTCCCGCACCTCGGCGGCCGTGGAGCGGTGGACGTGGCCGGACGCGCGCAGCGCGGCGCGCGTGCGGGGAAGCCCGCTGGGAGGACGTGCGGCATGGGTCACAGGAGGGAGTGTAGGTGTCGGGGCGTTTGAGGGGCCAGCTGGAGGAAAGCTCCTGTTTGGAGTTCGGATGGAAGAATGGGACGGCAAGGTTCCCAGGCCCGGCCCCTGTGGCCGGTGAAGGCGGGGGTGGCAGCTGGTGGCTAGGTTCGGCGATGCTCTGACGACGGGGGCCGACCTCGTGAACGCGGCCGAACGCGCCGTCCTGCAGGCCCTGGAACAGATGGACGGCCCGGCCGATCTCGTCTGCTTCTTCGTCAGCGGGGCGGATCCCGACGAGGTCACACTCGCCGGGAAACGGGTCATGGAGCTGACCGGAGACGCGCTCACCCTGGGGTGCAGCGCCACCGGTGTGGTCGGCGGAGGCCGCGGCGTGGAGGGCCAGGGCGCGGTCAGCGTGTGGAGCGCCCGCCTGCCCGGGGTGGAACTGACCCCCTTCCGGCTGGACACCGTGATCGAGGGCGACCAGCTGGCCGTGGTGGGCATGCGCGAGCCGACCCCGCGCGACCGCGCCGGGATCCTGCTCACCAACCCCTACGAGTTCCCCACCCAGGCGTTCGTCCGCGAGACCACCGCGGCCCTCGACGGGCTGCCGCTGGTCGGGGGCATGGCCGACGGGATGCGCGGCGAGGACTCGGTGCGGCTGTTCTGCGAGGGCGAGGTGGCCGAGAACGGGGCCATCGGGGTGCTGATCGGCGGAGACGGGGTACTGGGCACGGTGGTCAGCCAGGGCTGCCGTCCGGTCGGGCCGACCATGACCGTCACCAAGGCCGAGGGCAACCTCGTGCTGGAGCTGGCCGGGACCAACGCCTACGACCGGCTGGAGACCCTGGTGGAGGAGCTCTCGGACGAGGACCGGGAGCTGGCCGCGCGCGGACTGCACATCGGTATCGCGATGGACGAGTACGCGGACCACCACGACCAGGGTGACTTCCTCATCCGCACGCTCAGCGGCGCCGACCCGGAACTGGGGGCGCTCACCATCGGCGACATGGTGGAGGTCGGCCAGACGGTCCGCTTCCAGGTCCGTGACGCGGGTACCGCGGACGAGGACCTGGCCCGCAGGCTGGCGGAGTTCGGCTCCGAGCACGCCGTGGGCGCGGGGCTGCTGTTCTCCTGCAACGGCCGGGGCGAGACGCTGTTCTCCCAGGCCGACCACGACGTGCTCGCGGTCCGGCGGATCCTCGGCGTCGGCCCGGTGGCGGGTTTCTTCGCGGCGGGGGAGATCGGCCCGGTCGCAGGGGTGAACCACGTGCACGGCTTCACCGCCTGCCTGCTGGCCTTCGCCCCCTGACGGCGCCGTCCGCGCAGCCCGGGCGGCCCGCGCCGCCCGGGTTCGGGCACTGGTCCTTGTCGGTGCTTTCCGGACAGGTCAAGCTTGTCCGAAGTGCCCGGTAAGTGCTGCCCGAAACCGGTCGCGACCGCCCTCAAGTCGGACTTTTACCATCGGATCACCAACACCCGGCGCAAGCTCCTTGAGTGTGGACACACCAGGGTGATTACTAAGAGTGACTGAAATTATCGCTTTGTGTGTTTGGTGAGAGAAGGAACGATGGCCGACAACCGGCGCACGACCACGTCCCTCGCGGCCCTCGGGGCGTTCGCCCTGCTGGCCCCGCTGGTGACACCCACCGCCGCTCTGGCCGAGTCCGCCTGGCTGGAACAGGACCTGTCCTCCGCCGACCGGATCGGCCTGGCCCTGGAGTCCGGGGCGCTGCGGCTGGACGGCGACGAGGCGGCCGAACTCGGGGCCTCCCCGCGCCTGGACACGGCCGAACGGCGTGCGGGCCTGGCGACCTTCCCGGAACAGGAGCTGGAGACCTCCACCGACACCCTCGACGTGGACGTGCGCACCACCGGGAACGCGGAGGACGTCCTCACGGAGGCCCGCGGCGTACGCGCCGACGGGATGTGGACCGAGTGGCACCCGACCGCGCCCGGCGGCGGCCGGGTGACCCTGTCGGAGGCGGTCACCGAGGTCCAGCTGCGGGTCGAGGTCGACGCGGCACCCGAGGCCGCGCAGGACGAGCGCGCCGAGCAGACGTCCGTCACCGACGTCCGGGTCCGGCCGGTCGAGGGTTCCGGCAGCGCCGCGGAACCGGAAACCGACGGTGCCGGGGAGGGAGGCGGGGACCCGGCCGGGGGTTCGGTGGGGGACGACGTCCCGCAGCCCTTCTCCGCGCGGCTCTTCGCCACCCGCATCGGCCTGGTCGGCGGCACCACCGCCAACGGCCACACGGTCCGGCCCGACGACCACTTCGTCGCCCTCCCCTCCCGGCGGGGGCTCGCCAACCGGGGCGGCGGCGAGTACACCGTCCGGGTGTGCAGCACCGGGGCCCTGGGGCCCGACGCCGAAGGCGACGCCGAGAACCACGTCCCGCGCTGCGCGTACCTGCCCGTGTGGGACGTGGGCCCCTGGAACATCACCGACGACCACTGGAACGAGGACCGCGAGTCCTGGCGCGACCTGGACCGGGGCCGCCCCCAGGCCCAGGCCGCCTACGCGGAGAGCCACAACAGCGGCCTGGACGGGTTCGGGCGCCGGGTGCAGAACCCCGCGGGCATCGACCTCGCGGACGGGGCCTTCAACCAGGGGCTGCAGCTGCCCACCAACGGGTGGGTGCAGGTCGACTACCTGTGGACCGCCGAGTACCGCGCCCGCGCCGAGATCGCCACGGCCAGCCAGAGCGACCCGGTGATCGTGCGCGAGGGGCCGGGGACGGAGCACGACACCGTGGGACTGGCCGCCCACAAGGCCAACGTGGACGTGGCCTGCCGGACCACCGGCGACGCGGCCTCGGGGCCGTCCGGGGCCACCGACGTCTGGTACCGCATCGGCGACGGGCACTACGTTCCGGCGGCCTTCGCCATCGGGGGTTCGGAGGCGCCGGAGTGCGCGGAGGAGTGACCGCCCGCCCGGGAACCCGGCCCGGGGGCCGGACCCCGGGCCGGGGCGCCGGTCCTAGGTCCGGGTGCGGATCACCCGGGTACGCGCCACCCGGTCGTGCAGGGCCCGTCCGCGGTCGTCACCGAGCACGACCATGGACTCGATGGCCGAGAACAGGTGGCCCAGGCAGGGCACGGACTGCGGCAGGCAGAAGAACGCGGAGCGCCCGATCACCTGGCCCTGGGTGAGCTTGCCGCCGTCCGCGGCGTTGACCACCTTGATGCCCACCAGCATCTTGCCGATGGTGCGGCCCCAGGCGATCAGGTAGAGCCAGTCGTAGAAGAACAGCAGCACGCCCCAGCCGAAGAAGAACAGGTAGGCCCAGAGTTCGCTCTCGGCGTCGGTGAACTCCTCGCTGCCGGTCAGGATGACGACCACGACGATCATGACGAAGAAGAACGCCCCGGCCGCGAGGAACGCCAGCACGTAGTCGATGAGGCGGGCGGCCAGACGGACACCGAAACCGGCCAGGGGCTGCTCGGGCCCCTGGACGCCCTGGCCTCCTTGCCCGCCCAGGACAGGGGGCACGGGACCGCCCGGGGGCGGTCCGCCGTAGGGCCATCCACCGGCCTGCGGCGGCCGGCCGCCCTGGTGGGGGTGCTGGGGGTTCCAGTAGGGCGAGGACATACGGCCGCCAGTTCGTAGGATCGAGGGAGTCGCCGAGAGCGGGAGCGGGGATGTGAGAGCAGATTACCCAGCGCTCCGACTCTTCGGGACCGGCCGCACCCGAACACGACAGGGGCGGCCGGAGCCGCCCCTGTCGTACTTCGCACCCGGTTCGCCCAGCGGCCGAACAGCCGGTGGATCAGAAACCGCTGTACGGCACCGCCTCGATGATCTCGACGCCGAGGCTCTTGCCGTTGGGCAGGTTGTAGCTGACGTTCTCGCCCACGCGCTTGCCGTTGATGGCGGCGCCCAGCGGGGACTTGGGGGAGTACACGTCGATGGGGGAGCCGCTCTCCTCGCGTGAGGCGAGCAGGAAGGTGACCTCCTCGTCGTCGCCGTCGAACTTGACGGTGACGGTCATGCCGGGACCGACCACGCCCTCGGTGCGGGGCGCTTCGCCGACCCGTGCCGTGCGCAGGATCTCGGTGAGCTGGAGGATGCGGGCCTCCATCTTGCCCTGTTCCTCCTTGGCGGCGTGGTAGCCGCCGTTCTCCTTCAGGTCACCCTCTTCCCGGGCGGCCTCGATCTTCTCCGCGATCTCGATGCGCCCGGTCCCCGACAGGTGGTCCAGCTCTCCCTTGAGCCGGTCGTACGCCTCCTGGGTGAGCCAGGTGACGTTGTCATCGCGGGTCTGGGTCACGGGAACTCCTTGTGTACTAGTAGCAAAGGCCACCAGGCGGCCAGAGCTGAACTTACGAGAATATCACCGTGCGCGATCGCGCAGCGGTGTCTGCGTTCTCGGGGTTCCGCCTCGGTACCTGTGTCGGACAGGGGAGGGACGAAGGGTGGGTCCGTGTATCAGTGGATCACTCTTGCGAACCTTGTTCCCTGCACGAGGCCACTTCTACCGTGGAAGCCTGACGAACCGTTTCAACGGTCTGGCTGACCATTCGGTTCCCGCCCTCCACTTCGACCCGTTCCGTGCCGACTTCGACCATCTGGCTGTCGAGGGCGCGCAGGAGGCACTCGGCCCCGTTCTTGCTGTTCACCTCGAAGGAGACCCGCGCCTCGCTCTCGGAGGGAGCGGAGACCGTGACCAGCTGGTGGTACACGCCGCCGCTCAGCCCGGTGTAGTTCATGACCGAGTACCCCCAGCCGATGCTGACCAGGACCGCGAAGACGGTCGCGACGACGAAGAAGACGGGCCCGTTGCCGTGGCGCTTGCGTAGCGCTGGCGCGGTGTCGGCACTGTTCACAGCATCATCTTCCGGGGTCGCTGACATTGGGAATCTCCGAGCAAGGGGATGGTGTTGTCTAAGATATCCCCGACCTGACAGCCCCCCTACGCGGCCCGCACGTGAGTCGTCCACGCCGTGAACCGGGGTGGCGGCGGACAGTCGCGTTCAGTGGCCGTCGACCGAGCCAAGGAGAAGCCTTCGTTGTCCGAGCGCCTGCGGCTTATGGCCGTTCATGCCCATCCCGATGACGAGTCCAGCAAGGGCGCCGCCACCATGGCGCGCTACGTGGAGGAGGGCGCGGAAGTGCTGGTCGTCACCATGACCGGTGGCGAACGCGGTGACATCCTCAACCCCGCGATGGAACGCCCGGAGATTCGCGAGAACATCGCCGAGGTCCGCCGTGAGGAGATGAACCGCGCCCGCGAGATCCTCGGTGTCGACCAGGAGTTCGCCGGTTTCGTCGACTCCGGCCTGCCCGAGGGTGACCCGCTGCCCCCGCTCCCGGAGGGCTGCTTCGCGACCCTCCCGGTGGAGGAGGCCGCCGAGCCCCTCGTGGCGGCGATCCGCCGGTTCCGTCCGCACGTCATCCTCACCTATGACGAGAACGGCGGCTACCCGCACCCCGACCACATCATGACCCACAAGGTGTCGATGCACGCCTTCGACGCCGCCGCCGAGCCGGACGCCTACCCGGAGGCGGGGGACCCCTGGCAGCCCCTCAAGCTGTACTACTTCGTCTCCTTCACGAAGGAGCGCTTCGAGGCCATCGCGGAGCTCCTCCTGGAGCGCGGTCTGGAGAACCCCTACGCGGAGTGGATGGAGCGCCTGAAGGACCGGGAGGCGCCGCGCTGGGAGATCACCACCCGTGTGCACTGCAGTGAGTACTTCGACACCGCGCACGCGGCCCTCAAGGCCCACGCCACGCAGGTCGACCCGAACGGCTTCTGGTTCGCCGTGCCCAACGAGGTCGTGAGCGAGGCCTGGCCGACCGAGGACTACCACCTGGTCCGTTCCCTCGTGGACACCGAGGTCCCTGAGAAGGACCTCTTCGCGGGTGTCCGCGAGGCAATGAGAGTATGAGCGGTATGAACACCCTTCTCGCGTCCGCCACGGTACTGGCCAACGACTTCGCGTTGGACAAGGACACCGTCACACCCGGTGTCATGGGTTTTCTCGCCATCTTCGCGATCGGCGTGTGCCTGTACTTCCTGATGCGCAGCCTGGTCGGCAAGCTGCGCGGCGTCTCGGCCCGCGCCGAGGAGCAGGAGGCCGCCGAAGCGGCGGAGAAGGAGGGCCCGGAGGCGGCCGCCGTGGCGGAGGCCTCCGCCGGAGCCTCCTCCGCCGAGGACCCCTCGGCCAAGGCCTGACCCCGCACGTACGGATCCGTCCCCGCCACGCACCCGCGGGGGCGGACCCCGTTCCGGGCGCCGCGGGGCGGCCCGGGACCTAGCATTGGGGCATGTCGCCCGAGCCCTCCCGAGTCCCCTCCCTGCGTGACCAGGTCTACGAGAGGCTCAGGTCACGCATCATGGACCTGGAGCTGCCCCCCGGCCACCGCATCGTCGAACGGGACACGGCCGCCGAGCTCGGTGTGTCCCGGGTGCCCCTGCGCGAGGCGCTGCGGCTGCTGGAGGCGGAGGGGCTCATCGTCGTGGTGCCCCGGCAGGGCGCCATGGTGGTCAGCTGGTCGCGCGAGGACGTCGTGCGCCTGTTCGAGGTCCGCGAGGAGCTGGAGACGCTGGCCGCCCGTCTGGCCGCCGCCCGGCGCACCGATTCCGACCTGCGGCTCATGCGCGGACTCCTCGAGGAGGCCGAACGCGCGCTGGACGCCGGGGACGAGGCCGCCACCGCCGCGGCCAACGCGGGGTTCCACCGCGCCGTGCTCGCGGCCTGCGGCAACCCGCTCCTCCAGCAGATGATGGCCCCGCTGGACTCGCGCGTGCAGTGGCTCTTCCACCTCACCAAGCACCGCGACACCCGTGAGCAGCGCCAGGAGCACGTCCGGCTGCTGGAGCTGATCGAGGCGGGGGACGGCGCCGGGGCCGCCGAGCTCTACCGGGCGCACATCGCCGCCGGCCTGGAACCCACGCTGGCCGTCGCGGAGACGTGGGAGCGGTTCGACCCGGTGGACGTCACCCGTACGCGCACCCGCAACCGGAAGTAGCCGGCCCCGCCCAGTGCCGTCGGAACGGCGGTTTCCGTCCGCCTGGCCGGTCAGGAAACGCGGATTTTCCGTGCGGGCAACACGTCGGTGACCGGGCTCCCCCATGCTCGAATTAGTGGTATACCACTAATTAGGCAGAGGAGAACGCCATGCCCCCACACACGAAGTCCCCACGCGCCGCACGGGCCACCGCCTGGGCCGCCGTCGCCCTGACCGGCTCGGTGGCCCTGGCCGCCTGCGGCTCCGACCCGGGGGAGGAGGACGACGGAAAGCTCAGCGTCGGCGTCTTCCTGCCCGGGTCGGTCACCGACACCGGGTTCATGCAGTCCGCCCACGCGGGTGTCGAACGCATCCGCGAGGAGCGCTCGGGCGAGGTCGACATCAGCTTCGTCGAGGAGGTCGAGGCCCCGGACTACGAGCTGGTGCTCACCCGTCTGGCGGGGGAGTCGGAACTGGTGGTCTCGGTCGGCGGCCAGACCGACTCGGACGTGCGCGCGGTCGCCGCCGCCAACCCCGGCGTCACCTTCGTGGAGATCGGCGGTCCGGCCGACGCGGAGCCGATGGACAACCTCGCCTACTACGACCCCCGGCAGCCCGAGGGCGAGTACCTGTCCGGTGTGGTCGCGGCCCTGGTCTCCGAGACCGGCAGGATCGGCTTCATCGGCGGCGCCGAGCTCCCGGAGATCGTCAACGCCGCCCACGCGTTCGAGAACGGGGCCCGCTCCGTCGACCCGGACGTCGAGGTCGTCCAGCCCCAGTTCATGGGTGACTTCAACGACCCGGCCAAGGCCATGCAGGCCGCCGCGGCCAACTACGGCGTGGGCGTGGACGTGCTCAGCCAGATCCTCAACCTCGGCAAGTCCGGGCTGGAACAGGCCGCCGAGGAGGCCGACGCCCACGTCATCGGCGGTCCCGTCGCCGCCGACTGCGGCGAGGGCTCGCCCTACGCCGGCTACGTCCTCACGGACATCGGCACGCAGATCGAGTACGCGATCGACGCCGTGCTCACCGACACCTGGGAGGCCGCCCAGACCCCCTTCGGCCTGACCACCGACCGCGAGGGCACCGACTTCGTCCTGTGCTCGGACGACCCGGAGCTGGCGGAGGCCCTCGAGAGCGCCGTGGCGGACCTCGCCTCCGGCGCGGTCGAGCCCTACTGACCGGCCCGGCGGACGTGATCGGAGGAAGTCCCATGAGTACCCCTGACACCGGCACCGGCACCGGCACCGGGCTCGGACACGGCGTCCCGGCGCTCCGCCTGGACGGCCTCACCCGCCGCTTCGGCGACCTGGTCGCCCTCAACGGCGTGGACCTCTCGGTCGGGGCCGGGGAGATCCACTGCGTGCTCGGCGAGAACGGCGCGGGCAAGTCCACGCTGTGCAACGTGGTCTTCGGCGGCACCCGGCCCAGCCGGGGACGCATGTTCCTCGGCGGGCGGGCCTACGCGCCCTCGTCGCCGGCCGACGCCATGCGCCGCGGCATCGCCATGGTCCACCAGCACTTCAGCCTGGTGCCCACACTCACGGTGGAGCAGAACCTCCTGCTCGGCCGCTCCCGGTTCCGCCCGGACCGTCGCGGACTGCACCGCCGCCTGGCGGAGATCGAGGGGCGCTACGGGCTCGGCGTGGACCCCGGGGCCCGCGTCGACCGGCTGTCCGTGGGGCACCGGCAGACCGCGGAGATCGTCAAGGCGCTCCTGGGCTCGCCGCGCCTCGTCCTCTTCGACGAACCCACCGGGGTCCTCGGGCCGCGCGAGATCGACGCGTTCCTGGAGACGGCCCGGCGCATCGCCGACACCGGCACCGCCGTGGTGCTCATCACGCACAAGCTGAAGGAGGTGCGCGCGATCGGCGACCGCGCCACGGTCCTGCGCCACGGCGAGGTCACCGGTGGCGGCCCTCTCACCGAACTCCCCGACGACCGCCTGGTGGACCTCATGATCGGCGAGCGGACGGGTGACCCGCTCCTCGCCGCGGCCCTCGGGCGTGTGCCGCGGACCGTCCCGCGCCCGGGGCCACCGGGCGACCGGCACGGGGCCTCCGGACACGGACCGGAGGAACCGGACGGCCCCGTCGTCCTGGAGGTCTCGGGGCTCGCCGCCGAGGACGCGCACGGCGGCAGCGCGGTCACCGGTGTCGACCTCGCGGTCCGTGCCGGACGGATCGTCGGGATCGCCGGGGTGGAGGGCAACGGGCAGTCGGCCCTGGTCGACGCGCTCTCCGGGGCCGTCGTCCCCGGGGCCGGCACCGTCCGCCTGGCCGGGGCGGACATCACCCGCGCCACACCCCGCGAGCGCACCCGGGCCGGGCTGGCGGTGATCCCCGAGGACCGCCACCGCGAGGGCGTGGTGGAGGCCCTCAGCGTGGCCGAGAACCTCGTGCTGGGGCGGCTGTCCGAGTTCACCGGCCGGTTCGGGACCCTCGACCGCTCCGCGTCGGCGGCCCGGGCGGCCGGACTGGCCGAGCGGTTCGACGTCCGCTCCCCGGGCCCCGACGCGCCGATGTCGAGTCTGTCCGGCGGCAACCAGCAGAAGGCGGTGCTGGCGCGCGAGCTGTCCCTGGACCCGCTGACCTGTGTGGTGGCCGCTCACCCGACCCGCGGCCTGGACGTCGGCGCGGTCGCCGCGGTGGTCGGCCACCTGCGCGGGGCCGCGAGCCGGGGCGCCGCCGTGCTCATGGTCTCCGGAGAGCTCGAGGAGCTGCTGGCGGTCTGCGACGAGATCCGTGTGGCCTACCGGGGTGCTCTGACCGGCCCCGTGGACACCGCCGACCCGCGGGCCCGGGACAGGGTCGCCCGCCTGATGATGGGAGCCCGGGCATGATCCCCCGCCTCCCCGCGTCCCTCCGCTCGCTTCCCGGCCCGCCCGACCCGCGCCACCCGCTCAGCCTCGGGCTGCTCTGCGGCGCCGGGGCCCTGCTGTTCACCGTGCTCATGGCGCTGACCGCCGGATCGTCGCCGGGCACCACGCTGAACGCCCTGTGGTCGTCGACGGCGGGCAACACCTTCGCCCTGGGCGCGGCCGTCAACACCGCGGCCGCGATCCTGCTGATCGCCTGCGGGTTCGTCATCGCCTACCGCGCGGGCCTGGTGAACGTCGGCGGCGAGGGGCAGTTCGCCCTCGGCGCGATCGGTGCCACCGCCGTGGGCGTCCACCTCCCGGAGGGCACCCCGGTCCTGATCGCCCTCCCGCTCACCCTCGCCGCGGCCGCGCTCCTCGGCGCCGTCTGGGCGGCGATCGCCGCGGGGCTGCTGGTGCGCCGCGGCGTCAACGAGATCATCACGACCCTGCTGCTGAACTTCGTCGGCCTGGCCCTGCTCATGCTCGTCGTCCACTACGAGCAACTGCTGCGCCAGCCGGTGACCAGCGCGGAGACCCTGCCGCGCTCCGAACCGCTGGTCGAGGCGGCGCGCATGCCGCTGCTGGGCGTCTCCGGATCGCCCCTGACGGTCGCGGTCGTCGTCGCACTGCTCGGCGCCGCCGGCACGGCCTTCCTGCTCAAGCGCACCGCGACCGGCCTGCGGCTCTCCGCGGTGGGCCACAACCCGCACGCGAGCCGACGGCTGGGCGTCCGGGTGGGCGGGCTCCGCTTCGGCGGCCTCACCGCGGCCGGGGCCTTCGCCGGGGTGGCCGGCGGGACGGTCGTGGGCTCGGCGCCCTACGTGCTGTCCGACGACATCGCCGCGGGCTACGGCTTCACCGGCCTGGTCGCCGGGCTCCTCGCCCGGGGCTCCCTCCTGGCCGCCGTCGCCATCACCTCGGCGCTCGGCCTCCTGGTCGCCGGGGGCATCGGCATGCAGATGGCCGCCGGAGTGCCCGCCACCATCAGCCAGATGGCCGAGGCGGTCCTGGTGCTGCTCGTCGCGGGCACGGCCGTCCTGGTCCGCGCCCGACCACGAGCCCCGCGCAGGGCCGCCCCCGTGCCGCCACCACCGGGTCCCGTCCCCGAAACGGCAGTTCAGGGAAGCGGCCCGGCGGAGAAGGAGGCCCTGCGATGATCCACACCCTCACCGAACTGCTCGTGATGAGCGTGGCCCTCGGCATCCCGATCCTGGTGGCCGCGACCGCCGAGGCCGTCTCCGAACGCGCCGGGGTCCTCAACATGAGTGTCGAGGGCATGATGATCACCGGCTGCCTCGCCAGCGTGCTCGTGGCGGTGCAGACCGGATCCCCCTGGGCGGGCGTGCTCGCCGGGGCCCTCGCCGGGGTGCTCGTCGGCGCTCTCCAGGGCCTGCTGAGCGTGGTCTGGCGGGCCGACCAGATCGTCACCGGCCTGGCGATCACCATGCTGGCCCTGGCCGGGACCGTGTTCGCTGCCCGGCTGCTCCTGGACCGGGACGCGGCCACGCCCGGACTCGGCCGGACCGCTGTCCCCCTGCTCTCCGAGATCCCGGTGGTCGGCCGGGCCCTCTTCGACCTCCCCCTGCTCGGATACGTGCTCTTCGCCGGGGTCGCGGCGGTCACCGTACTGACCTCGCGGCGCACCGCCTGGGGGCTCGCGGTCGACGCCGTCGGGGAGGACGCGGTCAAGGCCGACTGGGCCGGCCTTCCGGTGCTGCGGATCCGCTACCTCGTGGTGCTGCTGGTGGGCGGGGCCGGCGGGCTCTCCGGCGCCTACCTCGCACTCGCGCAGGTGCGCACCTTCACCGACCACATGACCGCGGGCATCGGCTACCTGGCCGTGGTCGCGGTCATCGCCGCCCGCTGGCGCACCGGCCGGGTCGCCCTCGTCGCCCTGGTCTTCGGTGCGGCCCAGGCCCTCCAGTTCACACTGCCGGCCATGGGTGTCTCGGTGCCCGTGGCCTTCCTGGTGGCACTGCCGTACGTGCTGGCCCTCGTCGCCGTGGCCGGGCTGGTCTCCCGGTCCCGCCGCCCCTCCGCCCTGACCGTCCCCTTCGTCCGGGCAGGGGGCGGCTGAGGAACCCACCCCAGGACAGCGCTCCCAGAGACAGCGCCCCGAAGACAGCGCCTGCCGAAGACAGCGCTCCCAGAGACAGCGCCCCAAAGAAAGGGCACCGATGACGCTCATCCTCACCCGCTCCGAACTCGCCGGGCTCGTCACACCGAACCAGGTGGCCGAGGCCGTGGAGACCGCTTTCGCCGACCTCGCCGCGGGCCGGGCCGCGCAGCCCCACAGCGAGCCCGCCCGCATCGGGCTGTCGGACCCCCAGTTCGTCCCGATGGTCGGCCTCCTGGGCTCCGGCGGCCCGGGCTCCGACGGTCTGGTCGCGAGCAAACTGCTCAGCGACATCCCCGGCAACCGGGAGCGGGGGCTCCCCACCCAGCAGTCCGTGCTGGTCCTGTCGGACGCCGTGACCGGGGGGCCGCTGGCCGTCCTGGACGGCGCGGTCCCCACACGGCTGCGCACCGCCGCGGCCACGCGCGTGGCCACCCGCCACCTGGCCCGTCGCGGATGGGACTCCCTGGGGATCCTCGGGGCGGGTCCCCTGGCCGTCGCCCACGTGGTCGCCCTCGCCGAAGAGCGGGAGCTGGACCGGGTCCTGGTGTGGTCGCGCTCGGCCGCCACGGTCGAGGCGCTCCGGGAGTCGGTGGACCGGGAGGCCCCCGGGCTGAAGGTGGTCCCCGCCGCGTCCCCGCGCGAGGTGGTGGAAGGGGCCGACGTGGTCTGCACCGTGACCCCATCCCGTGAACCGCTGGTCCAGGGGGAGTGGCTGCGCCCCGGCCAGCACCTCAACGTGGTCGGTTCGCCGCCCAGGACCGACCACCGCGAGGTGGACGCCGCGACCCTGGCCGTCGCGCGGGACTCCGGGCTCCTGGTGGTGGACTCCACCCCGGCCGCCCTGCACGAGTCGGGGGACGTCGCGCACGCGATCGCCGAGGGGGCGATCACCGCCGAGGACTGCTCCCTCGAACTGGCCCGGGTGGTCGGCGGCCGGCACCCGGGACGCACCTCGGACACCCAGATCACGGTGTTCAACTCCGTCGGCATCGGCCTGGAGGACGCCGCCGTCGGACGCCTCCTGCTCGACGCCGCCCGCGAGCGGGGTCTGGGCACGGAGATCTCCCTGGCGGGCTGACCGGCGTGCCGCCCCCCACCGCCGCGCGGCGGTGGGGGGCGGCACGGGCGCTGGCCCGTCCGAGCGGCGGGGTGGCACAGTGGAGGTATGCCCAACCGCCTGAGCGACGCGACCAGCCCGTACCTCCTGCAGCACGCCGACAACCCCGTGGAGTGGTGGCCCTGGGGTGAGGAGGCCTTCGCCGAGGCCCGCCGCCGCGACGTCCCCGTCCTGATCTCCGTGGGGTACGCGGCCTGCCACTGGTGCCACGTCATGGCCCACGAGTCCTTCGAGGACCTGGCGACCGCGAGCCGGATGAACGCCCTCTTCGTCAACGTCAAGGTCGACCGCGAGGAGCGCCCCGACGTCGACGCCGTGTACATGGAGGCCACCCAGGCCATGACCGGCCAGGGCGGCTGGCCCATGACCGTGTTCGCCACCCCCGACGGCGCCCCGTTCTACTGCGGCACCTACTTCCCGCGCGACCACTTCCAGCGCCTGCTCGAAGCGGTGGCCGGCGCCTGGCGGGACAAGCGCGCCGACCTCCTCGAACAGGGCCGACGGGTGGTGGACGCGCTCGGGGCGCCGCGCCGCCTCGCGTCCTCCCCGCCGCCCTCCGCCGCCGACCTCGACCTGGCCGTGCAGGCGCTGATCCGCGACTACGACGCCGTCAGCGGCGGGTTCGGCGACGAACCGAAGTTCCCGCCGTCGATGCTGCTGTCCTTCCTCACCGCGCAGCACGAGCGGACCTTCCCGTTCCAGTCCGCCGAGGAACCCACGCCCGCCGCCCTGATGGCGGGCGGCACCGCGGCGGCCATGGCCCGGGGCGGTATGTACGACCAGATCGGCGGGGGTTTCGCCCGCTACTCGGTGGACCGCGAGTGGGTGGTCCCGCACTTCGAGAAGATGCTCTACGACAACGCCCTGCTGCTGCGGGCCTACACCCGGATGGCCCGGCGGCCGGTGGGCGCGGACCCGGCCGAGGCGGCGGACCGGGCCCTGCTGCTGCGTGTGGCCCAGGAGACCGCCGACTGGATGCTGCGCGACCTGCGCACCCCCGAGGGCGGGTTCGCGTCGGCGCTGGACGCCGACAGCGAGGGCGAGGAGGGCACGTACTACGTGTGGACCCCCGCCCAGCTGAACGAGGTCCTGGGCGACGAGGACGGCGCCTGGGCCGCGGAGCTGTTCGGGGTGACCGAACGCGGCACCTTCGAGCGCGGCTCCTCCGTGCTCCAGCTCCGCGAGGACCCCGACGACCCCGAGCGCTACGACCGCGTGCGCGCCGCCCTGCTCGCCACCCGCGAGGGCCGGGTCCCGCCCGCCCGTGACGACAAGGTGGTCGCCGCCTGGAACGGCCTGGCGATCGCCGCGCTGGCCGAGGCGGGCGCGCTGCTGGAGCGGCCCGCGTGGATCCGGGCCGCCCGGGAGGCCGCGGACCTGGTCCTCGGCACCCACCTGCGGTACGGGCGCCTCGTGCGCACCTCGCGTGACGGCCGTCCCGGCCCCAGCGCCGGTGTGCTGGAGGACTACGCCGACCTCGCCGAGGGGCTGATCGCCCTGCACGGAGTCACCGGTGAGGCCCGCTACGTGCGGGAGGCCGGGGGACTGCTCGACACCGTCCTGGAGCACTTCGGTGACGACGACGGCGGGTTCTACGACACCGCGGACGACGCCGAGAAGCTCTTCAGCCGTCCCCAGGACCCCACGGACAACGCCACCCCCTCGGGCCGCTTCGCCGTCGCCTCGGCGCTGCTCTCGTACGCGGCGCTCACCGGCAGTGAGCGCCACCGCACCGCCGCCGAGGGCGCCCTGTCCGTGGTGCCGCTGCTGGCGGAGAAGGCGCCCCGCTTCGCGGGTTGGGGCCTGGCCGCCGGAGAGGCACTGCTCACCGGGCCGCGCGCCGTCGCCGTGGTGGGGGAGCCGGGCGCCCCGGAGACCGAGGAACTGGTCCGGACGGTGCTGAGCTGGGCGCCCCTGGGCACGGTCCTCTCCCTCGGGGACGGCGTCGACAGCGGGGGAGTGCCCCTGCTGGAACAGCGCACCCGGGTCGGAGGGGCCGCCACCGCCTACGTCTGCGAGGGCTTCGTCTGCAAGCTCCCGGTCACCGACCCGGAGGCCCTCCGCGCCCAGCTGGCACAGGGCTGACCCGGAGGCGTCCGTCGAGGGCGACGGGTGGGCGTAGAGCCCACTCGCTGCCTCAGCCACGGGGGAGAACCTTCCCGCGCGCCTCAACCCCAGCCGTAGAGCTCATCTCCTGCGGGCACTCCAGGGGGTGTGCTTTCCGTTCGAGCGCCGGGGAGGGTTCTGGAGGTGCCGGAGGTGGGATTGCGAGGAACGAGCCATCACACCGTAGGTAGCGAAGGTTCCTCCGCAAAGGCGCCGAACACGCGCCGAAGCGGAGCGGAGGCGCACAAAGACATACCTAGAGCAGTTCGATCTTGTCGATGATCTCGTCCACCACGTCCGGCCGGTACTCGGGCTGGCGGATCTCCAGGTACACGGTCCTGGGGATGCCCGGCGGGTGCACGGCGGCGGAGGTGTAGGCCCCGTTGGCGTGGCACTCGGGCCACTCCCAGGCCGTGCCCTCCCAGTCCTCGCTGTCGATCGGGCGCTCGTCCGGCTGCCCTTCGCAGGGCTGGGTGTCGGCGACGCTGCTCAGGCTGGGGGCGCCCGGCACGATGGTGGCGTACACCCCGTACGAGGGGACGTCGGTGGAGTGCCAGTGGTCGGCCTCGGTGGCGGCGAGCAGCCCCGGGCCGGCCCCGGCCTCGACAGCGGAGGGACGGGCCTCCTGGTCGGTGTGGAACTCGCGGGCCCACACCGAGGGCACGTCGACGTTGATCTCCTGGGCGGCGTTGTGGACGGTGGTCAGGGACATGCCGGGCATCCCGAGGGAGGAGCTCACAGCGGTGGCCAGGAGACCGCAGACCAGCGTGAGGGCACCCGCCCGATGCCAGGGCATCTGGTAGCGGTGCCACCAGGAGGTGTCCTCGGGCAGGTTGGGCGCTATACGGATGGCCCTGACCCGGTCGGTGAAGGTCTTGGCGTCGGCGGGGCGGCTCTCCCGGTCCACCGACAGCGCGGACAGGATCAGTTCGTCAAGAGCCGGAGGCAAACCTGGCCGAATCCGGCCAGGGGCGACCTTGACCGGGGGGCGCGAGGGCGGCCGTCCGGTGATGAGCTCGTAGGCGACCGCGCCCAGGGAGTACACGTCGGAGCGGACGTCCAGGTCACCGCCGGGGATGCTCTGCTCGGGGGACATGTACCCGGGGGTGCCGGCGGCCGCGGTGAAGCCGGAGGCCTCGTCGATCGCCTTCGCGAAACCGAGGTCGGCGACCAGCACGCGCTGGCCCACGGGGGAGGACTGGAGGAGCACGTTGGACGGTTTGATGTCCCGGTGGATCGTGCCGTGGCCGTGCAGCACGGTGATGCCCTGGCCGATCTCCGTGAGCAGCCGCAGCGCCTCGTCCAGGGGTAGCTGACCTCGGTGGATGAGGTCGGCGACGCTGCCCTGGTCGGCGTAGGTCATCACCATGTACGGTCGCCCGTCGGGCAGCACGTCGACGTCGTGGACCGCGACCAGCCACGTGGAGTCGGTCTGGCGCAGGATGCGCGCCTCCTCCAGGAACCGGTGCTGGATGTCCATCTGGTGCGCCCAGTTCTCGGCGAGTACCTTGATGGCCACCGGGTAGTTCAGCAGATCGTCCTGCGCCAGCCAGACGGTGGCGAAGGAACCGGAACCCAGGCGCCGGATGACGCGGTAACGTCCGAAGGCCTCCGGTTGGCTCATTTCCGCCTCGGTCTGTTGGGGGTGAAAACGCGTTCGTTGCCCACTAATACACCATCTGCGCCCTCACGTTGTCTTCCGTGGATATGATCCCCTCCCCGGGTAGCGTCGAGGCCTCCGGTGCGTGGAAACTGGAGGAGCCCCTTCGGGTTCCGTGTGCCGTGTGAACGGCGGGGCGAAGAAGGTGAGGCTTCGTGGGGCTGGAGCCGAACGGGGCCCATAGACGTCCAATTGACGTGTGACCCTCTCATAAGTGGGCGCGTACGCGTTCGTACGGACGGTCGGACGTCTGTCGCAAGCCAGGAAGAGATCAACCATGCGTAGTAGTGACAGCTCGGAAAACGAGGAGACCCCCACCCCCCGTCGTCGGGTGGCGAGCAACGTTGACGAGGAGCTGGAGGAGCTCGCGCGCCGGGCCAAACACGGTGACGCCGTGGCCCTGGACGACCTGCTCCGCCGAATCCAGCCCGAGGTGCTGCGCCGCTGCGCCCGGTTCCTTCCCTATCGTCAGGACGCCGAGGAGGCCTGCCAGGACGCGCTCCTGCGGGTCGCCCGCAAGATCGACAGCTTCAAGGGCGACTCCCTCTTCACCACGTGGCTGTACACCGTGGTGTCCAACTCCGCCCGGCAGACCTACCGCTCCATGAAGCGCCGCTCCGCCGAGTTCCCCACCGAGGCCGAGCGGATGCCGCACCAGCGGGACCCGCGCACCACCAGCGTCATCGCCGGTTCGCGGATCGACCTGTTGGAGGCGCTCGACCAGCTGGAGAAGGACCGCCCCAACCTGGTGGCCCCCCTGGTCCTGCGGGACCTGTGCCAGATGGACTACAACGAGATCGCCTCCGAGCTGAACCTCGCCCTCGGCACGGTGAAGTCCCGTATCCACCAAGGCCGCAAGCACGTGCGGAAATCGCTGGCCGTGACGTAACGTCTCCGGGCGAACTACTCTGGTGGCATCCCCGTCGGCACATCCGCCACAGGAGTGCGCCGTCTTTAGATCCAGCTCTGAGAGGTTTCGCCAATGGGGCTCCGTGACCCCCTGTACTGGCTGTACGAGCGGCGTCTCGAACGCCGCCTGACCAGCCAGGAGATTCCCAGGCACGTCGGTGTGGCCATGGACGGCAATCGGCGCTGGGCCAAGAGCAGTGGTCTCCCGGGCGCCGAGCAGGGCCACCAGGCCGGGGCGAACAAGATCTTCGAGGTGCTCGGCTGGTGCAACGAGATCGGTGTGCAGGTCGTCACCCTGTGGATGCTGTCCACGGACAACCTCACCCGGGACGCCGCCGAACTCGGCCCGCTGGTGCGCATCATCGAGGAGACCATCGCCCGGCTGCGCGAGGAGGGCTGGAACACCCGGCCCGTGGGCGCGCTCGACGTCCTGCCCGATTCGACCGCCCGTGCCCTGAAAGAGGCGGAAGAGGCCACATCCGGTAACCCGGGTCTGGTTGTCAACGTCGCCGTCGGGTATGGAGGTAGACGTGAGATCGCTGATGCGGTTCGGTCCCTCCTCCACGAGGAGGCGGCCAAGGGCACCGGGATCCAGGAGCTGGCAGAGCGCCTGGACATCGAGGACATCGCTCGGCATCTCTACACGCGCGGACAACCCGATCCCGACCTGCTCATCCGTACCTCGGGCGAGCAGCGCCTGTCGGGTTTCATGCTGTGGCAGAGCGTGCACTCGGAGTTCTACTTCTGCGAGGTCTTCTGGCCTGCCTTCCGCAGAGTGGACTTCCTGCGTGCACTGCGTGCCTACGGCGCGCGCAACCGGCGCTTCGGCTCCTGACCCCTGCTCCCCTTCCCCCTCCCGCCCCCGTTCCGCGGGGCGCGCCGTCTCTGTCGACGGCGGGCCCGTAACGCGGAGTTCACCGGGTGGTGGGCCTGGGATCTGGAAAACGGGCTCTCGGGCGCGTAGCGTCGTTGTCAGCGGATGGCGTTCGTCCATCCGTTCGGGAGGCCCCGTCTCGTTGATCTTCTCCGCTCTGGCGGGATATCGAAGAGGAGGGCCGGACCCGGCCCTCGTGGGCCTGGTCCCGGTCCTCCATGATCCCGTGACAGCAGGGCACCCTCGCGGTGCCCAAGGGGAGAACGAGTGGCTAGTTCCTCGACCGATCGCCGTGACACCCAGTCCCCCACCGCCACCCCAGCGGAGGTAGAAGAGGCGCGGCGCGTCTATGTGCTCGACACCAGCGTCCTGCTCGCCGATCCGATGGCCATGGCCCGGTTCGCCGAGCACGAGGTCGTCATCCCCGTGGTGGTGATCACCGAGCTCGAGAGCAAGCGTCACCACCCGGAACTCGGGTACTTCGCACGCAGCGCGCTGCGCCGGATGGACGACCTCAGGGTCGCCCACGGCCGTCTGGACGTCGCCGTTCCGGTGAACGACCAGGGCGGAACACTCCGGGTGGAGCTCAACCACAGCGATTCGACGATCCTTCCGGCGGGCTTCCGGCTCGGTGACAACGACACCCGGATCCTGACGGTGGCCCGCAACCTCCAGGCCGAGCGTGAGGAGGAGGACGCCGTCGTCCTGGTGAGCAAGGATCTGCCGATGCGGATCAAGGCCTCCTCGATCGGTCTGTCCGCCGACGAGTACCGGGCCGAGCTCGCCATCGAGCACGGGTGGACCGGGATGGCCGAACTGGACGTCCCCGCCCACAACATCAGCGAACTGTTCTCCGCCGGTGAGAGCGAGATCGAGGAGGCCAGGGAGCTGCCCTGCCACACCGGCCTGGTGCTCGTCTCCGAGCAGGGCAAGGCGCTGGGCCGGGTGCAGGCGGACAAGTCGGTGAAGGTGGTGCGCGGGGACCGGGACGTGTTCGGTCTGAAGGGGCGCAGCGCGGAACAGCGGATCGCCCTGGACCTGCTCACCGACCCCGACGTCGGCATCGTCTCCCTGGGAGGCCGTGCGGGCACCGGAAAGTCGGCGCTGGCGCTGTGCGCCGGCCTGGAGGCGGTCCTGGAGCGAGGCCAGCACCGCAAGGTGATGGTGTTCCGCCCGCTGTACGCGGTGGGAGGCCAGGAACTCGGGTACCTGCCGGGGACCGAGAACGACAAGATGACGCCCTGGGGCCAGGCGGTGCACGACACCCTCTCCGCCGTGACCAGCGAGGAGGTCATCGAGGAGATCGTGGACCGGGGGATGCTCGAGGTCCTGCCGCTCACCCATATCCGTGGCCGCTCGCTCCACGACGCGTTCGTGATCGTCGACGAGGCACAGTCGCTGGAGCGCGGTGTGCTGCTGACCGTGCTGTCCCGCCTGGGCGAGAACTCGCGGGTGGTGCTCACTCACGACATCGCCCAGCGCGACAACCTGCGGGTGGGCCGCCACGACGGGGTCGTCGCGGTGATCGAGAAGCTCAAGGGCCACCCGTTGTTCGCCCACGTGACCCTGAACCGCTCCGAGCGCTCGCCCATCGCCGCCCTGGTCACCGAGATGCTGGAGAACTAGTTCCCCGTCCCTGAACCCGCACACGTGCGCCCGCCCCACGGACAGTGGGGCGGGCGCACGCACGTTCGGTCCGAAGGCGCGGGCCGGGCCCTGCGCGCCGGCGCGCCCGTCGAGGGCGGTGGCGGGCGGGGCCCGGAGCGGGCACGGCTACCGCATCTCGGAGATCAGCCTGCCGATCCGGCGCAGCCGGGTCAGGCTGGCCTCGTAGCGGGCGCCCACGAACAGCAGCAGCACGCCGATGACGGCGAACGGCAGCCAGTTGGGCATCAGCCGGGTCAGTTCCCACAGGGGCGGGCCGAAGGCGCGCAGCGAGGTGGTGAGCAGGGTCAGACCACCGATGACCAGGGCCGCCTGGAGGCGCTGCGCCAGGCCCCACACCGTGACGGCCAGGCCGGCCGCGAGCACGGCCGGGACCCGCCAGAGCGTGTCGTCGGCGATCAGCACCTGCCACACCGTGGGGCCGAGCAGGAGCGCCAGGCCGCCGCCGTAGGCGAGCCAGCTCGGCGGGGTGTCGGCGGCCCTGCGCGACCACTCCCAGCCGACCACCAGGAAGGCGAGCGCCGGCAGGACCGTGTACGCCTCGGGGACGGAGACGTTCCACGAGGCGAGCGCGGTCCACAGGGCGAGGAGCATCAGCACGCCGCCGACCACCGCCGACCACCGGCGGTCCGGCCGGACGGCGCTGGCCAGGCTCACCACGCCGACAGCGGCCAGGGCGACCGCCACCAGTTCCAGGCGCCCGCCGTACAGCACCGTGAGGGCCAGGGCGATCGCCGCCCACACGGCGGCGGGGACCTCGGCGGCCTCCGCCAGCGGGCTGCGCAGGCGCGGGGCCACCACGGCCACGGCCGCCAGGACCGTGACGGGACCGAAGGCCGCGTACTCGACCGGAACGTCCAGGGCCAGCGGCAGGGTGAGCGCGAAACCGCCCGTGGCCGCGGTGGCCACCGAGGTGGAGGCGATCGCGACGAACCGGGTCCGGGCCGGCGCGGTGACCACCGAGGCGACCGCGGCCACCGCCAGCAGAACGCCGACCGTGCTGTAGCGCTCCGAGAGCGCCCAGCTCAGGGCGAGCGCGAGCGTGCACAGGCCGGTCAGCCACGGCATCCAGGAGACCCGCCCGTCACGGAACAGCGCGGCTCCGGTCAGCAGCAGGGCGCCGACCGCGAGGGTCCACACCAGGGCGGCCAGGAAGGCGGCGCCCACTGCCACCGGCAGCGGGACCAGGGTGAGGGGCACCACCAGAGCCGCGGCGGGTACCAGCAGGGCCCGGTCCAGGAGCAGTGCCGCGCCCAGCGCCAGCGCACCGAGGAGCAGCAGCCCCAGGGGGACGGTGAACAGGCTCAGGGTGTCGGCCGGCGCGGGCACGCCGACGAACACGTGCGCGGGCTCCAGCAGGGCGGAGAGCGGCGCCTCGTGGAGGGGATGGGTCCGGGAGAAGGCGGCCAGCGCCGGGAGGCCGCGCGGCCCCGCCAGCAGCGGCACGAGGGCCAGCAGGACCAGACCCAGCACGCTGAACGGGGACGGTGTGCCGGTGGCCGTGGAGCCCTCCGGCGACGCACCGTTCGAGGACGGTGCCACCGGTGCCGTCCGCGCCGCCTCCGCCCGGGCCGATTCCGCCTGGCGGGCCGTGCGGCCGAGGACCAGGGCGGCCGCGCCGAGGAGGAGGGCGACGCCGCTCAGCAGCCACCAGGTCACCTGGCCGGGGGCTCCGGAGGTCGCGGAGGCGACCAGGACGACGAAGCCGGCGAAGAGGGCGGTGCCCCACGCGACGGCGGCGAATCCGCCGGACCCCGCCGAAGGGCCCGCGGCGTCGGCGGAGCGGTTCCGCTGTGCGAGTGCCGAGACGGCCACCGCGGCGGCGAACAGCAGCAGGACGACCAAGGTGGTGTGCTGCTGCGGCAGCGACCACGCCAGCGCGAGCAGCATCGTGGCCAGTCCGGTCACCCCGGGCAGCCAGGCCTCCGGGGCGCGCAGCCGGAACGTCCACAGGAACAGGGCGGCGCCGACCAGGACCGTCCACACGACCGTCGCGGCGAACGGCGCGCCCAGCAGCACCGGGATCGGGACCAGGGAGAGCGGGCCGACCAGGGCGATCGCCGGGTTCAGCAGCCGGCGGTCCAGGAACAGCACCGTGCCCAGCGCCAGTGAACCGAAGACCACCAGCCCGAGGGCGGTGAGCAGGGCGGTCAGGGTGTCGGGTGGGACCGGTAGGCCCACGAGTGCGTACGCGGGCTCCAGCATCGCCCGGACCGGGGCCTCGAAGACGGCCGACCCCGGGCCGAGCGCGGGAATCGTGGGGATCCCGGGGGGTCCCACCACCGGCGGGACGGCGGCCAGCAGGAGCAGCGCCCCGACACCGAAGGCGGACGGGGAACCGGATCCGGCCTCCGCCCCCTGGCGGGCCGTGCGGCCGAGGACCAGGGCGGCCGCGCCGAGGAGGAGGGCGACGGCGCCCAGCAGCCACCCCGGCACCGGGCCGGGGGCGCCGAAGGCCGAGGAGGCGAGCAGGGCGGCCGACCCGAAGAGGACCGCGGCGCCCCACGCCACGGTCGTCAGCCCGTACACGAGTACGCCCCTGGTGTCTTCGGGGTCGTGGCCGGTGGCAGGCGCCGGTGCGGCGGCGAGGTTCCGATGGGTCAGGGCGGAGAGCAGCACGACCGCTGCGAGCAGCAGCAGGACGATCAGGGTGGTGTGCTGCTGCGGCAGCGACCACGCCAGCGCGAGCAGCATCGTGGCCGGCCCGGTCACCCCGGGCAGCCAGGCGACGGACACCCGCACCCGGGAGGTCCACAGGAACAGGGCGGCGCCGACCAGGACCGTCCACACGACCGCCGCGGCGAACGGCGCGCCCAGCAGCACCGGGATCGGAACCAGCGCCGGAGGCACGGTCAGGGCCAGCGCGGCCGAGAACCGGCTGCGGTCGATCACGGCCACCAGACCCAGCACCAGGGCGCCCACCAGCAGGACACCGAGGGCCGAACCCACGGCGAAGAGCACGCCGGGCTGCGCGGGCAGTCCGAGGACGGTGTGCGCCGGTTCCCACATCGTCCCGGCCGGGGCCGACCACGGGGCCCGGTCGGAGAACACCGTCAGGGCCGGTGAGTTCTCGGGCAGGGACAGCAGCGGCGCGGCCGGCAACAGGAACAGCCCGACCAGGGTGAACAGCCGGCGCAGGTCGGTGACGGGCTGGACGTCCTGGGCGGTGGTCCGGGGCGAGGCCGGGGTGGGCACGCGGCCCAGCGTCAGCGCGGTCGCCCCGCACAGCAGCGCGGCGGCGGTCAGCAGCCACCACTGGGCCTGGACGGTGCCGTCCAGGCCGCGGTTGCCGATCAGGTAGGCGGTGCCGACCAGCAGGGCCAGGGCCCACAGCAGGACGCTCCCCATGTAGAGGGTCGCGGCCCGGTCGCCGGGTTCGGGGCGGCGCACCGGGTTGGCGAACCGGCGGGCCCCGGCCGCGCAGACCAGGGCGGTGGCGGCCAGCATCAGTACGGCGGCCAGGGTCGTGTACCGCTCGGGCAGCGCCCAGGCCAGACCGGTGACGAGGGTCAGGGTGCCGGTGATCACCGGGATCGCGCCGGTCCACCTGCCCAGCAGGGCCGAGCCCAGGACCAGGCAGCCGCCTGCCACCAGGGCCCACACGGCCGCCACGACCTGCGGCAGGCCGAGGAGCAGGGGAACGGCGAGGAGCGCTGTCGGGGCGACGAGGGCCGCGGTGGCGAGCAGGGCGGGGCGATGCAGCAGCCGGACCGCGCCCAGGACCAGCGCGGTGGCGACCAGGATCCCGGCCAGGTACACGAGGTTCAGCGGAGGCAGGGTGCTCGCCCGGTCCAGCTGGAGGAGTTCCACGGCAGGGACGCTCATCGCGGACGGTTCGAGGCTCCACGGCACCACCGTGAGACGGGGCAGGACCGGCAGGTGCGCGGGACCGGCGGCGAGCGGTACCAGGACCAGGACGCCCAGGCCCATGACCGTGTACACGGAGAGCGGCCTCGGCCTGTGCCTCTCCGGTCCGGACCGCTCCGGGTCCGGCCGGACCCGCCCCAGCAGCAGCGCGGTGGTCCCGGCGAGGAACAGGGCGGCCGCCAGCGACCACCACCCGGTCGGGTCCTCCCCGGAGGACCCGGTGGAGGCGAGTACGGCCACGACGGTGACCAGCACGGTGAGACCCCACAGGGCGAGGGCCGTGGCCTTCAGGGTCCGGACGGGCACGCCCGGGCGGGGAGCACCGAGCCGGCGCAGGACCAGTACGTCGGCGAGCACGGTGGCGGCGAGCACGGTCAGCAGCCCGCCGGGGTGGCCGTCGGTGGGCAGGGCGACGACCAGCAGCACCGGCACGGGCTGGACGAGGAGCACGGCCAGGACGCGGGGCGAGCGCAGCGGGACCAGCGCCGGGTAGAGCACCAGGAGCGCGCTCATCACCGCGAGCGCACCGGTGGTGTAGCCGGGGCCGTTGGTGATGCGGTCGGTCAGGAGCCACAGCGCGAGGGCGTCCACGCAGAGCAGGCCGGCGGCCACGGCGCCGAAGGTCTCGGCGGTGGCGTGCAGGCCGCGCCGGTACAGGGGCAGGGCCAGCACCGCGAAGGCCAGGGTGGTGAGGCCGAGCACGCCGGCGCGGGCGCCGGTGCCCAGGTCGCTCCACGTCCAGATGGCGAAGACCAGGGCGGCGATGCCGACGAGGAGGCCGCCGAGGCCGAGGATGATGTTCTGGGCCGAGCGCCGGCTGACCTCGCCGGACCGGGCCGGGGCCGCGGGGTTCGCGGGGTGTGCGCTGTGCGGGTACCCGGGTGCCGCCTGCGCGGCGGGTGCCTCAGCGGCGGACGACACCGGGACGGACGACACCGGGACGGACGCGGGCTTGCCGGGGACCTCGATCGGGTCCAGCGGCGCCGCGGCCTCCTGCGCCGCGGCCTGCTGTGCGGCCGCCCAGCGTTCGCGCACCTCCTGCTGTTCGCGCACCGCCCGCCGGGCGCGTTCCCGGGATTCCTCGCGCAGTCGCTCCAGGACGACGGGGCGTTCCCGGGTCAGGGCGCGCTCGCGTCCGCGCAGCGCCTCCAGCTCGGAGTCGATCCACCACAGGCGCTGCGCTGTCGGCCCGACCAGGCTGAGCCCGCAGTTCTGGCAGGCCCGTACGGCAGTGGCCAGGAGGGCGCTGCACTCGGGGCAGTGGCGCGGTGCTCCCGGCGGGGGGTGTGGGAGTCCTTGGGCGTTCATGGGGTCCATGCTCCTCATGGGCCTGACCCGGCACATCGGTACGGGTACTCAGGCGCCCGGACGCGCGTTCCTGAGTACCCGGTGACCTCGGTCTCCCTCCGAGCTCTCCGGGAGATGAGTGACACAGGCTTGTCCCGCATTGGCGCCCCCTTGACTCTTCGTGTTGTTCCGCAGGTCAGAAGCTTGACAAATGGGCACATTCCGTGATGTGAGCCAGGACACGGTAAAACTGGCGTTACTTCACCGTGACGATGATGCAGGCTGAGTGCGCTGCACCGAGAATCCCCCTCCCGTGTGGGAGCCCCGCTCCGTGGTCGGTCGAACGGCGAGTCCGTCCCCTCCACGGCAGATCGACGGGCCACGCGGTCCGACGCGGCGACCCACACCACGCGTACGTCCTGAACAGGTCACGCGTGCGTCTACGTGAAAGGGCGATTTTGCTACTCAACCGGATCTCACTGCGTCAGATGAGCGCCGTCGGCGCCGCCGCGGTGGTCGCGGGCGGCATGTTCACCGTCTCGGCGTTCGCGCAGACGGACGACCTCGACCCCCGTCAGGCCGCCTCCGCAGCGGTGCCTCCGGAGCAGGAACGGGCGCAGGAGCCGCAGGACGAGTTCTTCGCGAGCCCGCCCGCCGTCGACGAGGCCGAGCGCGAGAGCCTGCGGGAGCAGAACCGGGACGGCCTGCGGGCCGCGGCGGAGGAGTCCGTCCAGTCCGCGAGCGGCACCGGCTCGGAGATCGCCGAGCCCGAACCCGAGCCCGAACCCGAGGAGGAGCCCGCCGCTGAGTCCTCCGGCGGGTCCGGCGGCTCCTCCGCGCCCGCCCCGGTTCCGGCCGGCTCGGCCAAGGAGATCGCGCTCCAGATGGTCCTCGACGAGGGCTGGGACGCCGATCAGTTCCACGGCTGCCTCGAGCCCCTGTGGGAGAAGGAGAGCAACTGGAACCACACGGCCCAGAACCCCAGCTCCGGTGCCTACGGCATCCCGCAGTCCCTGCCCGGCGACAAGATGGCCTCCCACGGCTCCGACTGGCAGACCAACCCCGCCACCCAGATCTCCTGGGGCCTCAGCTACATCAAGGACCGCTACGGAAACCCGTGCGGCGCATGGTCCCACTCCCAGGCCAACAACTGGTATTAATAGGTTTTTCCCTGCCATTAACCCCCTTTTGGGAAAGGCAATCGTGCTACTCAACCGAATGTCGCTGCGCAGTACCGCGGCGGTCGGTGCGGCGACCCTGGTCGCCGGCGCGACGTTCGCCGTCTCCGCCTTCGCGGACGACGGTGTGGACCCGAGCACCGCGGCCAGCGCCGCCGTGCCCCAGTCCGAGGAACCCGCGGCCGACACCGACGAAACCGAGGGCGACGAGTTCTTCGCGTCCTCGGAGCAGCTGACCGAGGACGAACTCCAGGCCCTTCGCGCCGAGGCGCAGAGCCGACGTGACGCAGCCAGTGGCGAAGGGGTGCGCTCCACCCAGACCACCGGCAGCGACATCGAGGAGGAAGAGGAAGAAGAGGAAGAAGAAGAGGAGGAGGAGACGCCCGAGTTCTCGGGCGATCCCAAGGGCATCGCCCGCCAGATGGTGGCGGCCGAGGGATGGGGCTCCGACCAGTTCGACAACTGCCTCGAGCCCCTGTGGGAGAAGGAGAGCAACTGGAACCACACGGCCCAGAACCCCAGCTCCGGTGCCTACGGCATCCCGCAGTCCCTGCCCGGCAGCAAGATGGCCTCCCACGGCTCTGACTGGCAGACCAACCCCGCCACCCAGATCTCCTGGGGCCTCAGCTACATCAAGGACCGCTACGGCACCCCCTGCGACGCCTGGGCCCACTCCCAGTCCGTCGGCTGGTACTAGCGGCTGGTACCGGACCCCGGAACCGGTCCCTCGAAACGACGGCCCCGGAGCCGGTCCCTCAGAACAACACCGAACGGCCCCGCACACGATCTCGTGTGCGGGGCCGTTCCACGGTGCCGTCCGGGGGCCTACTTGTGCGGGGTGAAGGTCTCGATGACGTCCTCGTGGACCTCGTCGAAGTCGTCCGACTCGTCCCGGGGCACGTTCACGCTCACCAGGTAGAACACCCGGTGGTCGCCCTCCTCCATGACCACCGCGTACACCCACAGGCGCCGTTCGGGCCGGACCCAGTTGGTGTTGACCAGGTCCGCCTCGACCATGGCCACGTCCAGCCCGGCCGGACCGTCCTCGAACTCGTCCCGGCCGAAGGCCTCGGTTTCACGCACCTCGTATCCGCTGGTGGCGGTCTCGATGTCGGTGCCGCCGTCGGACTGCTCCAGGAACTCCTCGGCGGTGCCGGTGAACTCGGTCTCCTCCCAGCCCTCCACCATGAGCTCGTGCTCCATCCCCGGAGCCGCGAACAGCGCGATGGAGTTGTGGATCTGGCTGTCGTCGGGCGACCAGCCGCCGGGGTAGGAGATGGAGAACCACTCGGAGTCGAACGTCTGGAGGTCGTCGTTGTCGTACTCGGGGGGCACCCCGTCGACACGGACCCCCTCCTCCTCCTGGGCGGGGCCCTCCGGCTCGCGCCCTTCGCTCCGCCCGGGGTCGTCGTCGGCCACGGGGGCGGGAGCCGCCTCGGGGCGCATGGCCACCGCGACCACGATCCCCGCGACGGCCAGAAGGGCGACGAGGGCCGTGCTCAGCGCCACCCAGGTCCTCCCGGGGCCGCCGCGCCGACGGGGAGCCCCACCGCCGGCCGCGTGGGCCGTGCCCTGGTGGGGGCCGCTGTGGCCGCCGTCGTACCCGCCCTGGCCGTAGCCGTACGAGGCCGCCTCGTGCGCGTACTGTCCCTGGTCGTGCCCGTACCGGTCGTGTCCGTGGGGGGCCGCGCCGTACTGGTCGCTCCCGGGGTAGGCGCCCTGGCCGTAGTACCCCCCGTCGGAGGCGTAGCCGCCCGAGTGGGACGCCTGCGGGCCGCTGGCGTGCTGCCCGGGGTACCCGCCGCTGTGCGCGCTGTGAGCCTCCTGGGCTCCGCTGTCCCCGAACCCGTTCGCGGCCGCGGCACCCAGGGCGCCTCCTGCCGCGGCACCGCCGAGAGCGGCACCTCCGGCCGGATCCGAGTCCGGACCGGTCGCCGGTCCGTTGCCGTTGCGGCAGCGTTGGAGGAGGTCGAGGGCTTGGTCGGCGGTGAGCCGGT
>NZ_ANBA01000034.1 GCF_000341085.1 Nocardiopsis ganjiahuensis DSM 45031
CCCCGAGGAGTTCGACCCGGTCACCGAGCGGGCGCTGGGCAACCACCCGCAGGCCTACTCGCACCTGGGCCTGATCCGCTGCGCCCAACTCCTGGACCGCTTCTGAGCGAGCACACCTGAACTGAGACGCGTGGAGGGGCGCCCCGGTCGGGGCGCCCCTCCACGCGTCTCGGCCGAGCCCCGAACAGCGGTAGGGGCGGCCCCGGCCCGCC
>NZ_ANBA01000035.1 GCF_000341085.1 Nocardiopsis ganjiahuensis DSM 45031
GAGCCCCGAACAGCGGTAGGGGCGGCCCGGCCCGTCCGGCCGAGAACCCGGTCTGTCCGAGGCCGGCTGTAAGGTACCGGAACGTTCCGGCACCCCTGGGAGGGACCCCATGGCCGCGATCCTCAGCCGACGCGAGCTCAACCGCGCCGTACTGGAGCGCCAGTTCCTGCTGCGCCGGGTGGACCGCCCGGCCACGGAGGTACTCGCCCGCCTGGCCGGACTCCAGGCGCAGACCACGCACACCTGGTACGTCGGGTTCCAGAGCCGTCTGGAGGACCCGGACCCGCACGAGGTGGGGCGGTTGCTCACCGACGGCACGCTGGTGCGGATGTCGCTGATGCGCTCCACCCTGCACCTGGTCTCCGCCGAGGACGCCGCCTGGATGCGCCCGACCACCCAGGAGGCCATGGCGCGGGACCTGGCGCACGGCACCCACGGCAGGGCCACCGCGGGGGTGGACCTGGACGCGGTGGTGGCCCTGGGCCGGGAGCTGCTGGAGGAGCGCCCGCTCACCCCCCGTGAACTGGGGGAGCGGATCGGTGAACGGTGGGAGGGCGTGCCCGGCACGCACCTGGCCTACGCGGTCCGCTGCCTGCTGCCGGTCGTGCAGGTCCCGCCGCGCGGGGTGTGGGGTGCCTCGGGCCCGCCGGCCCTGGCCCCCGCCGACACCTGGACCGGACGGCCCATGGCGCCCGGCCCCGACCGTGAGGCGCTGGTCCTGCGCTACCTGGCCGCCTTCGGCCCGGCCGGTGTGCGGGACGTGCAGGCCTGGTCCGGGCTGACCCGCCTGAAGGAGGTGCTGGAGGGCCTGCGCGAGCAGCTGGTGACCTTCCGCGACGAGCAGGGCGTGGAGCTGTTCGACCTGCCCGACGCCCCGCGCCCCGGGGAGGGCGTCCCGGCTCCGGCGCGCTTCCTGTACGACTTCGACAACCTGCTGCGCGGCCACGCGGACCGGAGCCGGGTGATCTCCGACGAGAACCTCAAGCGCATCTCCTCCCGCAACGGGATGCCGCCCGCGACGGTTCTCGTGGACGGTGAGGTGGCCGCAACCTGGAAGGCGGACCGGAGCCGCCGGACGCCGTCCCTGGACATCACACCTTTCCGCGCGTTCAACAACTCGGAAATCGAGGAGATCACCGCGGAAGGCAAACGCCTGCTTTCCTTCCTCTCCCCAGGTCAGGAGGGTGGAGAGCTGCGTTTCTCCACCCCGGACTGACTTTTTCCCCGTCCACCGCCCGACCGTTTTGTGCACGTGCGTCCTGACCACGGAGACCACGGGCGGGTATGACAGGATTCTGGGGTGACTGATGAGTTCCGTGCCGCGTTCCAACGCGTGCTCGACACCGCCGCCGGCCAGGCACCCGGCTTCCCCGAAGCCGTACACGACGTGTTCCGGCTCTCCTCCCAGGTGCCCCGGGAGGAACTGGCCATCGCGCTGGAGGCGTTGACTCCGGTCCTGAGCGACTGCGAACCCTACGCGGGCGTCTCCGCCGACCTCTCGGTCCTGGCGGGGGCCCTCGTCGAGTCCGGCGCCCCCGCGGGCCAGGTCGGCCTGGAGGTGCTGCGCCAGCTCGGCAGTTACGGCCAGGCGGCAGCCGCCTTCATCCATGCCTGGGAGAAGACCGGGGCCGGGCCCCTGCCCGCCCCGAACGACGTGGGCGAGGCCGAGGAGAAGCGGGTCGAGGAGGTCCTCGGCGACAACGCCCCGCTGGCCACCGTCGGCTGGTGGACCTCGCTGCGCTACGGCCTGGCCGCCAAGGCCATGCTGGGCGACTCCGGGGTGCGCTCGGCGGTCCGCGCCGACCCCGGCGCGCTGGACGAGCTCAGCCAGATCGTGCAGGCCCTCTCCACCCGGCTGAACGAGTTCAGCGAGGTGGGAGAGCTGCTGCGAATGTCCGAGGTGAGCCGGATCCTGGTCCTGGACCGGGTCTCCTGGCGGGGCTTCCGGGTGCGCTTCGACGGCGTGAGCGACAACTTCCAGCTGCACACCCTGCTCGCCGACGCGCTGATCGGCAAGGAGGGGTACCGGCTGCCCGGCACCCGCCCGGACCCGCGCTGGGTCGCGGCCTCCATGGACGCGTCGGTGGACCCGCTGGCCGATGTGGTGCGCGGTGAGTGGGACCTGGTCGGCGGCGACGGCACCTGGGTCGGCAACGAGGCCTGTCCGGGGGACATCCCCCTGATGGAGGGTGAGCGGGTCCTGGTCCTGGAGCCGCAGTCGCTGCTGCACTCCTGGCGGGCCGGACGCCGCCATCCGCACATCACCGGAACGCTCACCGTCCTGGAGGAGCTGCACCCGGACGAGGCCGCCGCCTGGTGGTCGCGCGTGCACCCGGCCGGCTCGGTCCGCCACCCGCAGGCCCCGCCGATCGAGCTCGACGACACCGGGGCGCACCGCCGCCCGCCCCGGCACTTCGGGGTGGCCGCGCACTTCGCCGAGGTGGACTCCGGGCCGATGTCGGCGTCGTTCGGTGCCCTGGACCCGGAGCTGGACACGCCCGGTCCCGGGCTGTCCCCGTCCTTCGAGGACGTCACGATCAACCCCGGACCCGCTCCGGCGGCCCCCGCGCCCGATCCGCTGTCCGACCCCGCCTACGGGGGTCGCGAGGAGGACGACGGGGACGACGACTTCGCCGTCCCCGCGCCCTGGGCCAACGCTCCCTCCCCCACGGGCCAGAGCTTCGGCGACCCGGCCTTCGGCGACCCGTACCCCGACGAGCCCGTGTGGCGCGCCCCCCGACCGCTCCCGGACCCCGAGCCGGAGCCGGTCGACGACGGCCTCCCGCCCGGCGCCCGGCTGCTGCCGCCCATGCCCCCCGGGGTGTCGGACAGCAGCACCTGGGCGCCGGACTGGAAGTGGCCCATGCGCCCGCCCGAGCGCTGACCGCCTCAGGACACCGCCGACCGTCCCTTCAGCGGCCGACCGCATATGACAGCTGTCATCACCGGCCCACCGCACACTTCACACGGGGCCGGTGATGACTGGGACTGGTCACTGGGAACGGTTTCACGAGACCCTTGGGACATGACGACGAAGACGGACACCCCTCAGGGCCCCGGCGAGGAGAACACCGCCGGGTCCGCGCCCCGTCCCACCCGCGAGGAAGCGGTCAAGGCGGCCGGGAAGGCGTGGGACCTCGAGGAGGGTGAGCGCGCCAAGGCCGAGATGAAGGGCATGCGTCCCTGGCCGAAGGTCATGACCCGGCAGGACAAGATCCTGCTCTGGTGCCTCATCGGTATCCCC
Organism: Nocardiopsis ganjiahuensis DSM 45031; assembly: GCF_000341085.1. Taxonomy (GTDB): domain Bacteria; phylum Actinomycetota; class Actinomycetes; order Streptosporangiales; family Streptosporangiaceae; genus Nocardiopsis; species Nocardiopsis ganjiahuensis. The sequence continues at coordinate 3,245 of NZ_ANBA01000035.1, forward strand.
GCCTTCTTCCTCCTGACCATGCCGCTGCGCCCGCTCTTCATCGCGGACCACCCGATCCCCCTGGCGTTCGCCACCGGCAGCCACGCGGCCGTGGGGGCCGCCTCCGCCTACGTCGCCGTCGGCGAGGGCTCCATGTGGCTGGTGATCGTCGCGGGCGTGTTCGGCAAGATCAAGATCGACTGGCTCTTCTGGTGGGTGGGCCGCCGCTGGGGTCGCGGCATCGTCAACTTCCTCGTCCCGAGCGAGCGGGGCCGCCGGTTCGCCACCCGTCTGGAGACGATGAACCCGTGGGTCATGCGGCTGTTCATCCCGCTGAGCTACCTGCCGGGCGTCCCCGGAGGGGTCCCGCACATCATCGCCGGGGTGAGCGGGATGCGCCTGCGCACCTTCATGCTGCTGGACGCGCTCGGCGCGCTGATGGTCACCGCCGCCGTCGCGGGCATCGGGTACGCCTCGGGCCAGTCGGGCGTGGACGTGGTCCTGCTCGTGGACAAGTACGCCCTGTGGGTGATGTTCGCGCTCATCTTCGGCATGGCGATCCTCCCGACCATCCCCGCCATCAGGGACCAGCGGGCGCGCAGGGCCCAGGTCCTGAAGGAGGCGGGCGAGGCCTACGACGCCGAGACCGAGCGCCTGGCGGCCGGGATCGGCCCCGACGCCGGCTCCGACAGCGCGGCCGGGGCCGCTGCCGGCGAAACCTCCCAGGTGGTTCCGGCCCCTGAGGCACCCCGGGTGTCCAGCAAGGACGTCTGAAAGTGGAGCCGTGAACGCGCATGGTCACACACGGGGGCGGAGACCCCGACTAGGCTGGCGAGCGGCAATCCGACACCCCGGGCAAGCCGGCTGCACTGGGTGCGTCACAAACACACTCAAGGAGATCCCGTCATGGGACAGCAACACTTCGATCTGGTCGTCCTCGGCGCCGGGCCTGGAGGTTACGTCGCGGCGATCCGCGCCTCCCAGCTCGGACTCAAGGTGGCCGTCGTCGAGGAGAAGTACTGGGGCGGGGTCTGCCTCAACGTGGGCTGCATCCCCTCCAAGGCCCTGCTGCGCAACGCCGAACTGGCCCACCTGTTCCACAACGAGGCCGACTTCTTCGGCATCAAGGTGAACGGGACGGTCGAGTTCGACTACGGCAAGGCGTTCAGCCGCAGCCGTGAGGTCGCGGACGGCCGGGTCAAGGGCGTCCACTTCCTGATGAAGAAGAACAAGATCACCGAGCTCAACGGGCGCGGAACCTTCGTCGACGACCACACGGTCGAGGTCAAGGGCGAGGACGGCTCCACCGAGACCGTCACCTTCGACAACGCGGTGATCGCCGCGGGCTCCTCCACCAAGCTGATCCCGGGCACCTCGCTGTCCGAGCGGGTCGTCACCTACGAGGAGCAGATCCTCACCGAGAAGCTCCCCGAGAGCATCATCATCGCGGGTGCGGGCGCCATCGGCGTCGAGTTCGCCTACGTGATGAGCAACTACGGGGTGGACGTCACCATCGTGGAGTTCCTCGACCGGGTCGTGCCGCTGGAGGACGAGGAGGTCTCCAAGGAGATCGCCCGCGCCTACAAGAAGCTCGGCGTGAAGATCCTGACCTCCACCAAGGTGGAGAAGGTCGAGGACACCGGCTCGGGTGTGAAGGTGACCGTCACCGGCACCGACGGCAAGGAGCAGACCCTGGAGGCGGACAAGCTCCTCCAGGCCATCGGCTTCGCACCCAACGTCGAGGGCTACGGCCTGGACAGGACCGGCGTGGAGCTGACCGAGCGGGGCGCCATCGCCATCGACGGGCGCGGCCGCACCAACGTCCCGCACATCTTCGCGATCGGCGACGTCACCGCCAAGCTGATGCTGGCGCACACCGCCGAGGCCATGGGCATCGTGGCGGTGGAGACCATCGCGGACGCCGAGACGCAGGAGATCGACTACCGGTTCATCCCGCGGGCGACCTACTGCCAGCCCCAGATCGCCAGCTTCGGCTACAGCGAGAAGGAGGCCAAGGAGGCGGGCTACGACGTCCAGGTCGCCAAGTTCCCGTTCATGGCCAACGGCAAGGCGCACGGCCTGGGCGACACCCGGGGCTTCGTCAAGATCATCTCCGACGGCAAGTACGGGGAGTTCCTGGGCGCCCACATGGTGGGTCCGGACGTCACCGAGCTGCTGCCCGAGCTGACCCTGGCCCAGCAGTGGGACCTGACGGTGCACGAGGTGGCGCGCAACATCCACGCCCACCCGACCCTCAGCGAGTCCGTCAAGGAGGCCGTGCACGGTCTGGCCGGGCACATGATCAACTTCTGATCCGCCGGCCCGCGCACACGTGGGGCGTACACACGGCGGGGCCGGACCCGGGAGCACCCCGGGTCCGGCCCCGCCGCCCTGTGCGGCCTTCCCCTGCCGCCGCACACGTTCACGGCTCACACACCCGGCTCAGCGGATGAGCGGCTCCAGGTAGCCGTCCAGGCCCACCGAGGCGTAGTGGGCACGGGCCATCTCGATCTTGGTGAAGACGTCCTCGTACCCGGTCTGGCTGCCGTCCTCGTCCACGTAGACCATCGCGCCGGTGATGTTGAAGAAGGTCACCATGTGCGTGCAGTCCTCGGGGACCGCGAGGGTGTGGATCTCGCCGGGCGGCTCGTAGACGAAGTGCCCGGCCTCGGCCACCCAGTCGTGCTCGTAGTAGTGCCAGCGGCCCTCGATCACGTACCCGAACACCGCGCCGGGGTGCCGGTGGCGGGAGACGATCCCGGACGCGGTGACCTTGAGCAGGTTGCACCACTGACCGGTGACGGTGTTGAGCATCAGCGGGCGGAACCACACGTTCGGGGCCTGCGGCACCCACACGCGCGGGTCCTCGGGGACGGCGGGGACGGCGATCTCGTCGGGGATCCCTGCGGACGGGTTGATGACGGGGGCTTTGTTCGGTGACACGGTTCCTCCTCGGAGCCGGTTCTGTTTCCCGGTTCGGGTGTTGGGTGCCGCGGCCGGGGCTCAGGCCGCGAGGTATCCGCCGTCCACCGGCAGGACCGCTCCGGTGACGAACCCGGCGTCGGGCCCGCACAGGAACTCGACGGCCCCGGCGACCTCGGCCGGGTCGCCCCATCGGGCCATCGGGGTGCGGTCCAGGATGCGCGCCTCGGCCTCGTCGCTCGCGCGGACCCCTTCGGTGAGTTCGGTGCGGATCCAGCCGGGCGCGACCGCGTTGACCCGGACGCCCCGGGGCGCCCAGGCGACCGCGAGCGACTTCGTGAGCTGGGTGATCCCGCCCTTGCTGGCGCTGTAGGCGGGCACCAGGGGCCCGCCGAAGAAACTGAGCATCGAGGCGATGTTGACGACGCTGCCGCCCGCCGCCTCCAGGGCGGGGCGGGCCGCGACGCACGCCCGCATGGTGCTGGTCAGGTTGACCTCCACGACCCTCGCGAACACGGCCGGGTCGAACTCCTCGCGCCTGCGGATGATCCCGGCCGCGTTGACCAGCGCGGTGACGCGCGGGAAGGCGGCCAGGTAGTCCTCCGGCGCGCCGGCCCCGGTGACGTCCAGTTCGGTGACCTCGACCCGTTCCCGGAGCCCGGTCGGCGTCCGGCCCGTGTCCAGCCCGCAGACGGCGACACGGTGGCCGCGGTCGGCGAAGCGGGCGGCCACGGCGGCACCGATGCCGCTGGTGCCGCCCACGACCACGACGGTCCCGTCCCCGGGCCCCGGCGCGGATCCGTCTCCCGGACCGTCCTCGGAGCGGTCCTCGGGTGTTCTCTCCATGCGCTGCTCCTTCTAGGCGTCGGGGTCGGGGACGGCCAGGGAATCGATCCAGTACTCGCGGGCGAGGGCCTCTGCGCCCGCGGGAGAGACCCCTCTCAGGTGCACGGTCGTCTCGGTGGTCCCGGCGACCCGCCCGTGGTCCTGGAGCCTGAGGAAGTGGTAGCGCTCCGGCGGGAAACCCAGGACCACGTCCACGTCGAACCGGCCGCGTTCGTCGGGTGCGTCCCCGAGCCCGGGCTCGGCCTTGCCGACCGCCTGGACGCTCAGCCACCCCTGGTAGAGGAGGACGAGCAGGATCACGACCGCGATCCGGCGCAGGGTGGAGCCGCGCGCCGACCGCGCGCCCCGCGGTCTAGCCGGCATCGGTGCCTCCCCCGTCGTCACCGGGTCCCCGGTCGCCGGACTCCTGGCCGCGGTCGGCGTCCACGGCCAGGAGCCCGTTGATCCGCGCGACCGTCTCCCGGAATCCGGGGTCGTCCACCGCCGTGCGCCAGGAGCGCGGGCGGGGCAGGTCGACGGTGACGATCTCCTGGACGGTGCTCGGCCGCTGGGACAGCACCACGACCCGGTCGGAGAGGAAGACCGCCTCGTCGATGTCGTGGGTCACGAAGAACACCGTCGGACGCCGCTCCTCGAAGATGCGGGTGAGGTCCTCCTGGAGCCTGCGCCGGGTCTGCGCGTCGATGCTCGCGAACGGCTCGTCCATGAGCATCACCGCGGGCTCGTTGGCCAGGACCCGGGCCACGCCCAGGCGCTGGCGCATACCGCCGGACAGCTCGTGCGGGTAGCGGTTCTCGAACCCGGCCAGTCCCACCAGCTCCAGGTACTCGCGGCCGCGCTCCTCGCGCTCCCGGCGCTTCACGCCCTTCATCCGCAGCCCGAAGACCACGTTGCCGAGCACGGTCTTCCACGGGAACAGGGCGTGTCCCTGGAAGACCACCCCCCGGTCGGGTCCGGGGGCGCCGACCTCACGGCCGTCCACCGACACCGTCCCCGAGGTCGGGCGCACGAAGCCCGCCACGGTGTTGAGGACGGTGGTCTTGCCGCAGCCGCTCGGGCCGAGGACCGACACGAACTCGCCCTGCTCCACCCCGAAGGAGACGTCGCCGATCGCGACGACCTCGTCCCCGGTGTAGGTGTCGGTGTAGACCTTCTCGAGGTTCTCGATCACCAGCGCGGTCATCCGTCGCCCTCCATGCTTCGCACCATCCCCCACCGCTCCACGGTGGCTCTCTCGAACGGCGCCAGGACCAGCGCGTCGAGCATGTACCAGAGCACCCCGAGCACGACCATGCCCAGGAAGACCTGGCTGACGTCGCCCACCCGGCGGGCGTCGAACATCATGAATCCGATCCCGCTGGTGCCGACGATGATCTCCGCGGCGACCAGCGCCCTCCACCCGTAGCCCAGCCCGGTGCGCACACCGGTGGCCACGGACGGCAGCGCTCCCGGGAGGATCACCTCGAAGAACACCCGGACCCGGCCCGCGCCGAGGCTGCGCGCGGCCCGGATCAGCTCCTTGGGCACCTGCTCGACCCCGGCGACCACGCTCAGCATGAGCGGGAAGACGATCGTGTAGACGATGACGAACGTGACGGCGGTCAGGCTGAAGCCGAACCACACGATGACGATCGGCAGCCACGCGATGTCCGCGATCGCCTGGAAGAACAGCAGGATCGGCCAGACCGCCTTGCGCAGCCGCCAGAACATGGCGGTCAGGAAACCCATGGGAAGCCCGATGAGCAGACCGAACCCGACCCCGTAGGCCAGGCGTTCCAGGGAGTCCCCCAGGTAGCCGGGCAGGACGCCCTTGCGGATCAGATCCAGGAACTCGAGGACCACGCGGTCGGGGCCCACGAAGAACGACTGCGGGAACAGTCCGCTCTCGGCGAGGGCCCACCACAGGGCGACCACCGGCACGAACGGGCCGAGGGTGCGGAAGGCCGGGCTCCGGGTGAGGCGTAGCCGGACGCGCCGGTGCAGGGGCGCCGGCCGCCGCACGGTCCGCGCGGCCCCCGAGGCGCGCGCGGTCCCGTCGCTCCGGCCGGTTCCGTCGTGTCCCGTGCCCGTGTTCCCCGTCAAGGGCACCATCAGCGACCACCACCCGTCATGCCCCAGCGTTCGACCGTGCTCCGCTCCAGCGGGGCGAGCAGGAGCCGGTCCATCAGCAGCCACAGCACACCGATGATCACCATCGAGGCGATAATGACGTCGGTGGAGAAGGAGGTCTGGGCGAGGAACAGGGCGTAGCCCAGTCCCGCGCTGGTCGCGATGATCTCCGCCGCGACCAGCCCCCGCCACCCGTAGCCCAGGCCGATCCGCAGACCGCTGACGATGCTCGGCAGGGCTCCGGGCAGCAGGACCTCCCAGAACATCCGCCACGGTCCGGCTCCGAGGGAGCGGGCCGACCGCAGCAGCTCCTCAGGGATGCTCCGCACGCCCAGCATCGTGTTGTAGGCCAGCGCGAAGAACATCGCGTTCCACACGATGAAGATGACGGCGCCGTCGCCGTAGCCCAGCCACAGGGTGGCGATGGGGATCCAGGCGATCCCGGCCAGTGCCACGGAGAACCGGAGCAGCGGGCTGAAGAACGCCGAGAGGATCCGGCTGGCTCCGAGCGCGATCCCGAACGGCAGCGCCGTCGCGATCGCGATCACACCGCCGGTCAGGACCCGGTAGAGGCTGGCGCTCAGGTGCCGGACCAGCTCGCCGCTGACCGCCATGTCCCACAGCGCCGCGGCCACATCGGTGACCTGGGGGAAAACCCGTTTCGGCACTCCGGTCACACCGACCGCGGCGGCCCACACCCCGACGAGGGCGAGCAGCGGCAGCACGAACCAGAGGAGACCCGCGACCCGGTCCCCGGCACGGCCGCGGCGTGGTGCGGCCGTGCCGGGTCGCGCGGCGCGTCCGAGACCGCGCGTCGGGCCGTGCGTCATACTGCGCACGCCTCCTGGTCGACCTCACGGATGAACGTGTGGTCGGCATTGATCTCGGCCGTCGCGGGCACCTCGGGGAGGTCGTCGAACAGCTCCGGGTTGTTCTCCTCCACCGACAGGATCGGCGCGGGCACGAAGAGGTCGTTGATGTCGAGGTCGTAGTCGAGCACCTCCTGTTCCTCCAGCAACAGGGCGACCGTGTCCAGCGCCAGGTAGTTGCAGGCGGAGAAGCGGGGGTCGAGCTGCTCGACGTTGTACTCCATGGCGGCCTGGGCGACCTCGGGCTCGGTGCCGGTCAGCCAGCGGGCGGCGGAGTCGGCCGCGTCCTCGGGGTTGTTCCGGATCCACTGGTCGGTGGCGGCCCGGGCGGTGAGGAAGGCCTCGACCAGGTCCCCGTTCTCCTCCAGGTACTCCGGCGTGGTGATGATGTAGCCGATGAAGGGGATGTATCCGCCGCCGCGGATCACCTCCTCGGAACCCTCGACCTGGTCGGTGATGGTGATCGGCCACGGGTCCCAGATGACGGCGGCGTCGATGCCGCCGGTCTCCAGGGCGACCGGCATGTCCGGCGGCGCGGTGTTGACCAGCTCCACGTCCTCCGGGTCGATGCGCAGGTCCTTGAGCAGGCCGAGCAGGTAGAGGTGGTTGATGGAGCCGAAGGTCGTGCCGATGGTGGCGCCCTCCAGCGTGGACAGGTCCTCCGAGTCGATGCCGGAGTCCTCCGCCGCGACGATGGCCGCGGTCTCGTCGACGCTGCGCTGGACGGCCGAGCCGGTGTAGTTGCCGATGAGGGCGAGCTCGACGCCCTCCCTCGCAGCGGCCAGGGCCGGGACACCGACCTGGATGATGTCGACCTCGCCCGCCTCCAGCGCGTTGATCGCGTCGACACCGGTGGGGAACGGGTCGGCCAGGGTGACGTCCAGGCCGCGGTCCTCGAAGTAACCGATCTCGGTACCGACCGGCAGACCTATCTGGTCGATCGCGGACACGTATCCGGCGTTGAGGGATCCGCTGACGTTGCTTGCGGCCCCCTCGACGTCCTCGTCGACGGTGGCTCCGCCGCTGCACGCCGTGGCGAGCAGGACCGTGGAACAGACAAGGGCAAGGGGGGTGAGCGGGAATCGCTGCATGAGGGTTCTTCCGGTAACGGGGTGTACGCCCTCGCACGGACGCTTGCACGTACCGTTTCCGCCGGTGGGAACGTACCCGGGGACCCGCCCGATCGGCGGTGAGGGAATGGAGGATGCGCGAACGGCCGAGGGGCGGGGTGCGGCCTGGACCTTTCGTGCTTTCGAAGCACGACCGTACCGGCACCAGGACGAAGCGTGAAGAACTATTCGCTTATACCCTTATCCGGAATACGAATACTGTTCCGGTCCGGCGACCGTGTCCTCGGCCCGACGCGTTTTCTGCCCTCGGACAGGCATCGTTCCAGCAGGTCGGGGCGCTTCTGAAACGGCCTGGAGAATTCTCCTGGCCGCGGGGGTGAGCGCCCGGGTCGAGTCCCAGCAGACGGCGACACGGCGCTGCGGGGAACTCTCCAGAGGGCGCACCAGGACCCCGGAGGTGTCGGCGCTCCAGGCCGCCAGCCAGTTGGTGACCCCGACTCCGACCCCGTGCGCGACCAGCGAGACGAGGGTCTGCGGCTGGTTGGTCGCCTGGACGGGGTCGATCACCAGGCCGTGCTCCTGGAAGACCTGGTAGGACTCGAACTCCGCGGTCTCGGGGGCGTTGAGGCGTCCTATGGTGACGATCGGGTGCTCGGCGACCGCGGCCAGGGGGACGGGGTCGGGGAGTTCTGCCAGCGGGTGGTCCTGTGCGTGTACGAGCACCAGCGGTTCCGCCCACAGCGGTCGGCTGACCACCGACGGGGAGGCGGGCTTGGGCGTCATGGGCCTGAGATAGAGGTCGATGCCGCCGCTCGCCAGGGCGTCGTCGAGTTCGAGGGTGGCGTGTTCGGTCAGCACCACCTTGATGTCGGGGTCGCTGACCGCGAGGGACTGGAGCAGGGCGGGAACGAACGCCGCGCTGGCGCTGGGGTAGGAGCCGAGGGTGACGATGCCGCGGGTGCCGCCTCGCCAGGGGGCCATCGCGGACTCGGCCTCCTCCAGCGCCCTCAGGACGTTGCGCGCCTGGACCGCCAGCGCGCTCCCGGCCTCGGTGAGCCGGACCGGACGCTTCTTCCTGTCGAAGAGCGGTTGGCCGATCTCCCGCTCCAGTGCCGCCACGTGCTGGCTGACCCGGGGTTGGGACCTGCGGGTGGACTCCGCGGCGGCCACGAAACTGCCGGTTTCGACCACTGCCAGGAACGAGACGAACCACTCCAGGCGAATGTCCGTATCGAGCATGGCGAGGAGCTCTCCGGTTTGCGTGCGAGGGGGCCGAGTCGACTCAAGATACATCCGAAAAGGAAAATCATGCACAAAATTGGCCACACGCCACACGAACACCAGCTGCATCTTCCTTTACAGACTATTGGTGATACTGATTCTGGCATTCCATAAATCGGACATACAGTCCGAAGCCGCCCGCCCTCCCGGGCGGGGGCGGGGAGGGCCTCCCCGGGTCGCCGGACTTGCTAGGTTTCCCTGTGTCCCCTGCCGGAGCCCCCTCCCACAGCCCGGCGCACCCCGAACCGAAAGCCACCCATGCGCCTGATCCCGTCCACACCCCTGTCGTGCCTGGGCACGGCCGTCGCCGCAGTCGTGATCGGCGGTGTCGTCCTCGTCGGCTGCGACGTGGTCGACCTCGACCTGGACCTGAGCCTTTCGTCGGACGGAGCCGAATCCCCCGAGGAGGAGGCGAGCGCCGGTCCCAGCCCGGAGGACACCGAGGAGCAGGAGGAGGAGCAGGCGTCCTCCTTCGGTCTCCCCGAGTCCTGTGAGGCCGCCGGAGCCGCCCAGATCGTCGGGGACCTCGCCCCGGGCCAGGTCCTGACCGAGGAGAGCGGGCCCGTCGAGGGGATCGAGGACGCCGAACAGCTCTCCTGCACCTTCAGTGACGGAACCACCGGAGCGGGCACGCCCTCCTTCACCCTCGTGTTCACCTCGGGTGCCGATCCCAGCGCCAACCCGGACGTCGTCCAGGTGCCCGGCGCGGAGGCCGAGATGAACTGGGAGGTGGACGTCGACGTGGACGTGGACACCTATCACACGGAGGACGCCGACGACCTCGGCGGCGACCTGGAGTACGTCGGGACCGTCGACGGCTCCAGCCGACACCTGTACCTCCAGCTGCCCGGCGACTTCTACGTGACCGCCATCGCCTTCTTCGACGAGGTGGAGCGCGGCGAGCTGGAGCGGGTCGTCTTCCAGGCCGCGGGCCAGATCCGCAACTAGCGCGGATCCGAGGGGCGGCCGGGCCCCGAAGACACGACGAGGGGCCGCCGACAGCGTTCGCTGTCGGCGGCCCCTCGTTCAGCTCCGTCCGGCTCCCGTTCAGGTCCGTCCGGACCCGGGTCCGGATCAGTACTCGACCGGGATCTCCTCGAACTCACCGAACGGGCCGGCGCGCAGGGTCAGCTCCTGGACGTCCACGGGGGGCGCCGGGAAGACCGCCACCAGCTCGTGGGTGTTGCCGGGCTGGATGAGGTGCACCTCTTCGGCGAAGCTGCTGTAACGGCCGTCGCCGAAGTCCATCTGGGCCACGTAGCGCACCAGGCCGTTGTCCGGCTCGTACAGCTGGAACCCGCCGAGCGTGCCCTTGTTGAACTGCTCGGGCCCGCCGGCCACCGTCTCCGAACCGCCCAGCTCGGGGGTGAGCGGTTCGTCGGTGGTGTTGGTCATCGCCACGGTGCCGATGACGTAGGCGCCGTCGCGGCGGAGCGGGTAGACCTCCAACTTGACGCCGCCCTCCTCGCCCTCGGCGACCACGGAACCCGGGTCGTCGCTGTAGGGCGCGGGCCAGGTGACGTTGCGCTGGGCGACACCCAGGCCGTCGTCGTCGTACTCCTCGTCCTCGGAGGCCTCGACCGTGGGGTTGAAGACGTAGGAGAACTCGACACGGCGGTTGCGGGCGCGCGCCTCCTCGTCGTCGGGACCGCCCTCGCGGGCGATGGGCTCGCTCTTGCCGCGCCCCTCGACCTCCAGGCTGTAGTCGGTACCGAGCTCCTCCGCGAGGAGGTCGCGCACGGTCTCGGCGCGTTCCACCGACAGGTTGTCGTTGTAGGCGGCGTCGCCGATGCCGTCGGTGTGGCCGATGACGGTGATGGTGGGGTCGTCGGGGTCGACGTTGGTGGCCAGGGTGGTGGCCGCGCGCCGCACGACGTCGGCGGCGCTGTCGGTCAGGTCCGAGCGGTCGAACTCGAACATCACGTCCGAGTGCAGCGAGATGATCTCGCGGTCGCCGTCGCGGGTGGTGGAGGCCACCTCGGAGTCGACGAAGCTCTGCACCCAGCCCTCGTCGGCCAGCGCGTCGTCGTCGGGACGGCGGTTGGCGAAGGTGAGGTTCTCACCGCGGCCGGGCGGGTTGTCGAGGCTGAGGTGGTCCGGCCCGTTGGGGCTCTCCGGATCCGCCCTCTCCTCGTCCACGTCCTGGATCGGGATGCCGGTCATGGCGCCCAGACCGCTGCCGACGAAGGTCACCTGCGCGACCTCGTCGGGGATGCGGGGGAAGTAACGGGTGTACTCGTTGGTGACCCCGTCGTGCACGGGGTACAGGCCGTCCTCGTTCGGGCTCTCGGAACCGTACTTGAGGCCTTCCTGGTCGAGGAACTGCCGGTACACGCGGCCGGTGAGCGGGTCGACGAGGGTGTGGGCCATGCTCAGGTTCCGGTTGGGCCCGGCGAAGTCGTCCAGGTAGGTGACCTCGTAGTGCATGACCGTGTAGTCGTCGGTGCGCTCCAGGCCGGTGATCGAGAAACGCATCTCGGCGTCCTGGCCGGTGTCCTGGAAGATGCGGCCCTCACGAACGTAGGGGAACTCCTCCCTGACCTCCGGCGGGCCCGACGCGTCTCCGAAGGTCTCTGACCACCAGTCGGACACGGGTGTACAGCCGCTGAGCAGGAGGCTGCCCGAGACCATGAGCGCGACCACGGTGAGGGGCGTCTTCCGCGCCATGTGGGGGAACTCCGATCGTTGAGGAGACGTACGGGCAATATCCTCCAGCACTCGCGGGGTCGAACCGACCACAGCATCCCCGTAAGACCTCCATCAACCGCCCTGGCCAGGGGTGACCTCTATGGGGGATTCTTCGGTTATGACGCCGGGGCGCTCGCCCCGTGCCGTCGCCGGCCCCGTCGTCGGACTGCTCTCCGCCGGCACCGCGTCCGGGTCAACCTGTCCGAGGCCCTCGAACGGGCCGGTCTCAGCGAGGACCTGGACGGGGGCGTGTTCGACGCCCTCAACGGCGGCCAGGTGCGCTCCTCCGTCGCCGACGGCCGGTACACCGTGGACGACTACGCGCCCGTGGTCTGCGCGGACGTCCGGACCGCCAACGCCACCGTGTACGTGGTGAGCATGCTTCTCATCCCTTCCTAAGGCATGCCCCGGCCGACGCGGCCCTGCCCGTGGTGAGGTCTCGCACCGAGGTCCGCGCTACGGGCGGGGCCGTCGGGGAAGCGGCTCGGAACCCACCCGAAAGAAAAATCGAAAAAACTCCCCATCCACCAATCCGGTCCCCCCTCAGCCCCGAATCCCCCACGTGACTACCAAGACACGCGGGGAACAGACCCCGCCACGCGACAGACGACGAGTGATCGTCGGGGTGGGTGTCGGCCTGCTCGTCGTCGGGGCGGCGCTCGGCTTCGGCGAACTCGCCGCCGGGCTCTTCCGCGCGACGTCACCGGTGGTCACGGTCGGCGACGCGCTCGTCGACAACAGTCCCCCGTTCCTCATGGAACTGGCGATCTCGATCTTCGGTACGGCCGACAAGGCCGTGCTGATCACCGGAGTCGTGATCGTCCTCGTTCTGGCGGGGGCGGTGCTCGGTGTCGTGGCTCTGCGCCGCCCCCTGTTGGGGTACGCGGGACTGGTGCTGTTCACGGCGGCCGGGCTCGCCGCCGTCGCCCTCCGCCGCGCCGACGACCTGGGGGCGGCTGCGGCCGTGGTCGTCGGTGCGGCGGCGGGAGCCGTGGCCCTCGCTCTTCTCCTGAGGAGCGTGCGCCACACACCTGAACCGGGGAGAGGGGAAGGAGCCGAGGCATCGGCGGACACGGAGACCGGCGCGTCCACGCAGGACAGCGCGGCCGCCGTTCCCGCTCCGGGGCCGGACCGAGGACCGGGGAGGCGCGGTTTCATGTTCACCGCGGCAGGGGTCCTCGCCGCTTCCGGGTCCGCCGGTGCCCTCGGCCGCTGGCTGCCGTCCCTCCTGGGCGGCGCGGGTTCCCGGGCCGAACTGGCCCTGCCCGCACCGGCCGTACCGCTTCCCGCCCTGCCTTCCGGCGTCGACCTCGGCGTCCCCGGGGTGGCCTCCTTCACCACCCCCAGCGCGGACTTCTACCGGATCGACACCGCACTGACCATCCCCCGGCTGGACTCCACCCAGTGGAAGCTGCGGGTGCACGGCCTGGTGGACCGGCCCTTCGAGATCGACATGGACGAACTGCTGTCCCGAGAGCTCGTCGAGGCCGACATCACCCTGGCCTGCGTGTCCAACCAGGTCGGCGGAGACCTGATCAGCAACACCCGCTGGCTGGGCTTCCCCCTGGCCGACCTGCTGAACGAGGCCGGTGTGCGGTCCGGGGCGGACCAGATCCTCAGCACCTCCAGCGACGGCTGGACCTGCGGCACCCCCACCGAGGTCGTCATGGACGGCCGCGACGCGCTCCTGGCCGTGGGTATGGGCGGCGAACCGCTTCCCTACGTCAACGGCTACCCCGCGCGGATGGTGGTGCCGGGCCTGTACGGGTTCGTCAGCGCCACCAAGTGGGTCACCGACATCAAACTCACCCGCTTCGCCGACGAGCAGGCCTACTGGGCCCAGCGCGGCTGGGGTGTGCGGGCGCCGATCAAGACCATGTCCCGCGTGGACGTACCTGCTCCGCTTGGGCGCGTCGGGTCCGGGGAGGTCGTGCTCGCCGGAATAGCGTGGGCACAGCACCGCGGTATCGACGCGGTCGAGGTCAGAGTGGACGACGGCGACTGGTGGGAGGCAGAACTGGCCGCTGTTCCCGGCATCGACACGTGGGTCCAGTGGGTCACGGAGACCACCGTCGACCCCGGCAACCACTCGGTCGAGGTCAGGGCCACCGACTCCACGGGCTTCACTCAGCCCTCAGAGCGGGTGGACCCGATCCCCGACGGCGCCACCGGCCGGCACCGTATCCGGTTCACAGCCACCTGAGGCCCCGAGCGGCCGCCCAGGGCAGATCGCACACCAACAGACCACTACACACAGCAACAACACAGACACAAAAAGCTGACACCAACAAGGGAGAGAACGATGATGCGCAAGAACGCCATGATCCGGAAGAACGCGCTCACCGCCACCGCCGCGGCCGCCGTGCTCGCCTTCGGGCTGACCGCCTGCGGCGACATGGAGGACAGCGGCGCCGAGACCGAGACCGGCAGCGCCACCGAGACCGAGGGCGCCACGGACGAGAGCACCGACGAGGGCGCGGAGGGCATGCAGACCGCGGGCGAGAACTTCGGCCCGGGCTGTGCCGAGGTTCCCGAGGACGGCGACGGCAGCTTCGAGGGCATGGCCCAGGACCCGGTCGCCACCGCGGCGTCCAACAACCCGCTGCTGTCCACGCTGGTCACCGCGGTCCAGGAGGCCGACCTGGTCGACACGCTCAACTCCGCCGAGGACATCACCGTCTTCGCGCCCACCAACGAGGCGTTCGACAAGATCCCCGAGGAGGACCTGAACGCCCTCCTGGAGGACCAGGACCAGCTCACCGAGGTGCTGACCTACCACGTGGTGGAGGGCGAGCAGGACCCGACCGCGCTGGAGGACGGCACGTTCACCTCGCTCCAGGGCGGGGACGTGACCACCGAGGGCGCCGGCGAGGAGTTCACGGTCAACGGCGAGGCCCAGGTCGTCTGCGGCAACGTCCAGACCGCCAACGCCACGGTGTACCTCATCGACACGGTGCTGATGCCTTCCTGATAAGCATTCCTGTCAGCAGTTCGGGACGGGAGTGTGTTCCGACGGCCGAGGGGTTCCCGGTGAGGCGCCGCTGATGACTACGGCGCCTCACCGGGCACGGCCGCACCGCGCACACCCCAGGACCCCCGGGCGGTCCGAGCGTTGACGCCGGGCCGCCCGGGTCCACGCCGGCCCGCAGGGCCCGGGCTCCGTACTCGGACCGGTCAGTGGCCGGCCCGAGTACGGGAACCGGCTGAAGACGCGCAACACCGAGACGAGAAGGGTTCGGATGGACAGGGCAGCAGCCGTGCCGCACGACGCGGCCGACGATGCCGTTCCTCCTGGTCTGGAGGAGCTGCTGGGCCACGTGGCACGCGGTGACGAGCGGGCCTTCAGCCAGGTCTACGACCTGATCAGCCCTTCGGTCTACGGACTGGTGCGCCGGATCCTGCGCGACCCGGCGCAGTCGGAGGAGGTCGCACAGGAGGTCCTGGTCGAGGTGTGGCGCAGCGCCTGCCGCTACGACGCACGCCGGGGCAGCCCGCAGGCCTGGGTGATGACCCTCGCCCACCGGAGGGCGGTGGACCGGGTGCGGTCGGAACAGGCCAACAGCGACCGCGAGGCGCGCGCCGCCGCCGCGGACACCAAGCGGCCCTACGACGAGGTGGCCGAGGAGGCCACCAACCGGCTCGAACGGGAACGCGTGCGCCGATGTCTGGACACGCTGACCGAACTCCAGGAGCAGTCGGTACGCCTGGCCTTCTACGGCGGGTACTCCTACCGTGAGGTGGCCAAGCTGCTGTCGGCGCCCCTGGGGACCGTCAAGACACGGATGCGCGACGGACTGATCCGGCTCAGAGACTGTTTGGGGGTGGAGTGGTGAGAAGGACGATGGGGCAGGACCTGCACACCCTGACCGGCGCCTACGCGCTGAACGCCCTCACCCCGGGCGAGAGCCTCCGGTTCGAGGACCACCTGGCCGACTGCGAGTCCTGCGTCCAGGAGGTGCGGGGGTTCACCGAGACCTCGGCGCTGCTGGCCTCGGCCACGGCGCAGACCCCGCCCGCGGAACTGCGGGAGCGGGTGCTGGCGGAGGTCGCACGGACCCGGCAGCTCGCCCCGGCCCCCGAACGCCTCCCCGAACCCCGCCGGCGCGGCTGGCCCTGGGCCCTCGGTCTGGCCCTGGCCGCCTGTGTCGCCGTGATCATCGCCCTGGGCACGGTCGTGCTCGACCAGGGACGCCAGGTGGACGAGCTCCGCTCCAACGAGCAGCAGATCGCCGCGGTGCTCGCGGCCCCGGACGCGGTCTCCACCAGCGCCGAGCCCATGGAGGGTGTGAGCGTCACGGTCGTGCACTCCGAGACCCTGGGCAACCTGGTGTTCAGCGCGCACGGCCTGGACAGCCTGAGCAATGAGGACTACCAGCTCTGGCTGACCCGTGAGGACGGGACCGTGTACTCGGCCGGCGTGCTCTCCGTCGACGACGCCGGATTCGTCCTGCCGGTGCTCGCGGCGCCGGACGAGGAGACCGAGGGTGTCGCGGTGACCGTGGAGCCCGCGGGGGGTTCGGAGCAGCCCACCTCGGACCCGGTGATGGCGATGCCGGTGACCGGCTGACCCGCCCCGGACCACCCCCGTCGCGCGGCCCCCGTCCCTCCGGCGGGGGCCGCGCCACGTCCGGGGCGGTGCGTCACGTCCGGGGCGGTGCGTCACGTCCGGGGTGGTGCGTCACGTCCGGGGTGGCGGTCGGGGTCGGCGGTGGCGTCACACCACCGCGACCTCCTCCGGCCGCGGCAGGTCCCGCATGGTGGGGCTGAGTGTGAAGAGGGCGGCCAGTGCCGACACCACCGCCATCATCAGGAACACCAGCACCGGACCGGCGAGGTCGAAGAGGAGCCCGACAGCGAGGATCCCGATCGGCTGGGACAGCAAGGACATGAACGTCACCGCGCCCAGCGCCCGCCCCTGGAAGCGATCGGGTACCGAGGCGGAGACGTAGCCGTAGAACACCGCGTTGACGCACGGAACCAGGGCGAACACGCACCCCACGACAAGTCCGAGCGCCAGCACACCCGGGACGGCCAGGAGCCCGAGCGCGAACACGGGCGCGGACCAGGCCGTGAAGAGGAAGATCGTGCTGGGCCGCACCACGCGGATGACCATTCCGGCGGCCAGGGCGCCGAGCAGCCCGCCGGTGCCCGCGAGGGAGACGGTCAGGCCGACCATGAGGTTGGAGGCGCCCCGGTCGTCGGCCGTAGCGATGAGCGCCAGGAAAGCGCCGGTCTGGGTGAACGCGATGTTGAAGCCGACGATCCACAGCAGCATCGGCCGCAGGATCGGGTGCCTGGCCAACAGCACGAACCCGCTCACCGATCCGCGCAGGGTCAACCGTTCCGGATCGCCGCGGTCGTGGGCCTGCATGGGTCTTCGGATACGCAGGGCCAGGGTCATGGACACCAGGTAGCAGAGGGCCTCCCCCAGGAAGGGGAACGCCCGGCCCAGGCTGAAGAGGAACCCGGCGACGGGTGCGCCGAGGGCGGTCGTGGTGAAGAAGCGGATCTGGTTCTGCGCCGCGGCGCTGGCCATCTGCGAGGACGGCACGAGCTGCTTGATCGCGGCCATGGCGACCGGGTTGGAGATCCCCATCAGCGCGGAGGACGCCACCGCCACACAGAACACGAGGGGAACCGTGGCATGGCCGCTGAACAGCGTCCCGGCGAAGCCGACGAGTAGCACCAGGCGGCCGAAGTCGCAGACCAGCAGCACGGTGCGGCGGTTGACCCGGTCGGCGAGGGAACCCCCGAGGACCGCGGCGACCATGGTGGTGGCCACCTGGGCCGCGCCGACGAACCCCGCCTGGGCCGCGGAACCGGCGAGCAGCAGCATCAGCAGGGGGTAGGCGACCTCGCCGCTCTCCTTGCCGAGCCCGGCGAAGAACCGGCTCGTCCACAGGGCCTGGAAGTCCTGGTTGCGGATGAGCGGGGCGGACTCGCCCGGGGCACCCGCCGGTGGTTCCGGGGGCAGGTAGGGATGCCGCCGTTCAATCGTCATGGTCTCCGACCACCCGTCGTGTGTCCCGAGGGGGCCGGGATGTCCCGCGGCCCCGCTCCGGGAGGTGTCGCTGTCGCCCCCGTCGCGGTGTGCATGCGGGTCGCGGGCGTCAGGTGGGGGAAACGGGAAGCACGAAGAAGGGTCTTTCGGGGGGTGGGTTGCTCATGTCGCCATTATGCGCCTGCTGTAAGCATTGGCGAGCTTTTGAGCATGTATGTGGCGTACATCCGCCGAATTGGCCACTATCGGCCTCATATGCACGCGCAAAGCCCCGTGCACCGAATGCCCTTCCGCCCTGGCGGAGGAACTCCTCCACGAGCAGGGCCTAGTCGTGGAGGAGCTCCTCGGCGCGACGAACGGGACCGCTGCCGCGCGCGGCGGCCTCGATCGTCCACGGGGTGCGTTCGGCGTAGGCGACGACCGTCGCCACCACCAGCGAGCCGCCCGCGATCACCACGTAGGAGAGGGTCCACCCGCCGGTGAGCTCGCTGAGGAGGCCGAACAGCAGCGGGCCGCCCAGGGCGATGCCGCTGCCCGCGCCCTGCACGAACCCGGACAGGGCCGCCGCCCCCTGAGGGGTGGAGCTCCGGGCGTTGATCATGGTCATGGTGACCACGAAGAGGCTGGCGCCCAGGCCGAGGAAGAGCACCCACAGCGGGGCGTACTCGGGGGCCAGCGCCACACCGAGGTAGCCGATGCCGTAGCCGCCCAGCCCGAGCGCGACGACGGGGAAGGTGTTGGCCGCTCGGAGGGTGATCGTGGGTGCGACCAGGCCGAACAGCAGGCTGGTGCCGACCATCAGGGAGACCAGGCTCCCGGCCGCGGCGGGGCTGTGCCCGGCGTCGTCGAGCAGGGCGGGCAGCCAGGTGAAGAGCGTGAAGACGTTCCAGGTGACCATGCCGAACAGCAGCGCCATCCGCCAGGCCATGCCCACCTTCCAGATCGGGCGGGCCAGGGCCCTGCCCCCGGAGGGCACCGCGGCGCGCGGGGCGGTTCCGGGACGGCGCCACTGAACGAGCCACAGGACGGCGGCGACCAGGGCCAGGAAGGACCAGGCGCCCAGGGCGACCCGCCACCCGGCGGCCTCGGCCAGGGGGACGGCGACCAGGGGCGGGAAGAGCGCCCCGATGTGGATGGCGACCATCTGGACGGTGCTCAGGGCGGCCAGCCGGTCCGGGAAGTACTGCTTGATCAGCGGCGGCAGCACGACGTTGCCCAGGGCGGCGCCGGTGAGCGCGATCCCGGTGAGCAGCAGCAGGGTTCCGGTGTCGGGCGCGAAGGCGCGCAGCACCTGGCCGGCGCAGGCCAGCAGCATGCTGAGCGCGGCCGTGGCCTCGGGGCCCAGTCGGCGCATGATCGCGGGGGTGACCAGGCCGAAGATCGCGAAGGCGACCAGCGGCAGGGTGCCGAAGAGGCCGACGACGGTGGCGGTGAACCCGAACTCCTCGCCGACGGTGGTCAGCAGGGGGGACAGGGAGGTGACGACGAGGCGCAGGTTGAGCGCCGCGCAGACGATGGCGACCAGGGCCAGGATGCGGCCCCGTAGTTCCGGACGCACCGACGGTCGGTCGGTGACGATCGCGACAGAGGAAGGTCTCACGGTGACGGACGTCCCTAAGTGTTGCGGCGGTGCGACGTTGCACCGGAGCGGGGCCGACCGGCGGGCGACGCTGCCGTCCAGGGAAGGATCTCTTCCTGGCGAGCCAAATACGACCTTTTCGCCTAAATGTTACGCATGCTCCGGCTTCAAACTCAACAATCCGTATTAAGTACGGGTAAACTCCAGACATGGCTGATCTTGACGAACTAGATACGGCGATTCTGGCCGAACTGCAGTCAGACGCACGAAAAACCAACCGGGATGTGGCCGCAGCGGTCGGCGCATCGCCCACGACCACGCTGGATCGGACCCGCGCGCTGCGAGAAAAGGGTGTGATTCGCGGCTCACTGCTGGACGTGGACCTCGAACTCATCGGCCGCCCGGTCCAGGCACTCATCACCGTCAGCGTCGTGAAACCCTCGCGCCACAACATCGAGGCCTTCCGCGACTGGGTCCGCGCCCTGCCGGACACCCTGTCGGTGTTCGTCACCTCGGGGAACGAGGACTTCCTGGTGCACGTGGCCCTGCCGGACAACAACAGCCTGTACGCCTTCGTCGTGGACAAGCTGACCGAACGCCCCGAGGTCGCCGACGTGCGCGCCTCGATCGTCTACGAGCACCTGCGCAACAACCGGATCGCCCCCACCAACGCCCGCGCCCACCGCCGGCACCACTGACCGGGGGAGACGGAGAACCCCGGGACGGACGGGAGGCGGGGGAGGCCGACAGGCGTGAAGCCTTCGGGCCCCTCCCCCGGCCCGCCCGGCGCCCGGTCACCACCCCGGCCGCGGGGAGGGTCCGGGTGAGGGCTAGCCTGTCGGGGCCCTCGCCACCTCTCCGGGACATCCAATGACCACACCAATCGTTGTCGCGGTGCTGGTAGCGGCACTGCTCCACGCGGCGTGGAACGCGATCGCGCACGCGATCGCCGACCGTCTCCTCGGCTTCGCACTGATCGGCCTCGGCGGGATGCTCATCACCCTGCCGCTGCTGTTCGTGGTCGGGATGCCTCCGCCCGGGGCCTGGCCGGTCCTGCTGGCCTCACTGGCCGCGCACCTGCTGTACCTGACCCTGCTGATGCTGTCCTACCGGACCGGTGACTTCGGGCAGGTCTACCCGCTGGCGCGCGGCACCGCCCCCTGGGTGGTCGCCCTCATCGGCGTGCTCCTGCTCGGCGAGACCCTGCCGCCCTCGGAGCTCGCCGGGGTGCTGGTCGTCTCGGGCGGGCTGATGGTCCTGGTGTTCGCGGGCGGGCTGCCGCGGCGCCACCACGCGCCCGCGCTCCTGGCGGCCTTCGCGACCGGGCTGGCGATCGCCTCCTACACCGTCGTGGACGCCTACGGCGTGCGCCTGACCCAGAACCCGCTCGGCTACATCACCTGGATCATGATGCTCCAGGGGCCCGTGTTCTTCGCGGTCGCGATGGCGACCCGGCGGCGGAGACTGATCGAGCAGCTGCGGCCGATCTGGAAGGTCGGCCTGCTCGGCGGCGCGGTCAGCGCGGGCGCCTACGGCCTGGTCCTGTGGGCGCAGCTGTCGGGCGCGGTCGCGGGGATCGCGGCGCTGCGGGAGACCAGCATCGTCTTCGCCGCGCTGATCGGCCTGCTGTTCTTCCGGGAGCGCTTCGGCCCGGTCCGCATCGCCGCGTCGGCGGTGGTCGTGTCCGGGGTCCTTCTGCTGGCCCTCTGAACCCCGGTCGGGTGGGCCCGTCCCCCGCGCGCCCGCCCCGTCGGCCCCAGCTCCGAGCGCGGTTCGGACTGGTCGTAGGCTGGCGGATGTGACTGGAATCTCACCGCCTTCCGAGGCCGACGAGAGCGCCGAGATCCGCCGAATCTGGGGCGGCCTCGGACTCCCCGGTCTCGTGGACGTGCACACCCACTTCATGCCTGCCAACATGCTGCGCAAGGTCTGGGCCTACTTCGACGCCCTCGGCGAAGGGGTCTGGCCCATCACCTACCGGGCGAGCCAGGAGGAGCGGGTCGAGACCCTGCGGGGGTTCGGGGTCCTGCGCTTCACCGCGCTCTCCTACCCGCACCGCCCGGACATGGCCGCCTGGCTCAACGGCTGGGCCGCCGACTTCGCCGAGCAGCACCCGGACTCGCTGCGCAGCGCCACCTTCTACCCCGAGCCCGACGCCAAGGACTACGTGGCAGAGGCGATCAGCTCCGGAGCGCGGATCTTCAAGGCCCACCTCCAGGTGGGCGGCTACGACCCGCGCGACCCGCTGCTCACCGACGTCTGGGGAGCCCTCGCCGACTCCGGGACCCCGGTGGTCGTCCACTGCGCCTCCGGCCCGGTCCCCGGCAACTTCACCGGCCCCGGGCCCTTCGCCGAAGTACTCCGCCGGCACCCGGACCTGACAGCCGTGATCGCCCACGCGGGCGCACCCGAGTACACGGCGTTCCTGGACCTGGTCGAGCGCCACGACCG
Organism: Nocardiopsis ganjiahuensis DSM 45031; assembly: GCF_000341085.1. Classification (GTDB taxonomy): domain Bacteria; phylum Actinomycetota; class Actinomycetes; order Streptosporangiales; family Streptosporangiaceae; genus Nocardiopsis; species Nocardiopsis ganjiahuensis. Next base: position 25,040 of record NZ_ANBA01000035.1, read on the forward strand.
CGTGCACCTGGACACCACGATGGCGTTCACCCCGTTCATCGAAGCGCTGTCCCCCTTCCCCCGCTCCGAGCTCGCGCGCCTGCGTGCGTTCGGAGACCGCGTGCTCCTGGGTACCGACTTCCCGAACATCCCGTACGCCTACGTCGAGCAGCTCCGGCACCTGGTCGCCCTCGACCTGGGCGACGACTGGCTGCGCGGGGTCCTGCACGACAACGCCGTGAAGCTGTTCGGCCTGGAGCCCGAGCCCGGGGTCACCTGACCGCCCGGCCCGGCAACCACAGCAGCAACCCCGGCGGCACCGCCACACCACCCACAGAGAGGGCACCATGGAACTCACCCTGACCCCCCTGGAGTTCGCACGCCGCACCCGCCGGCTGCACCCCCATCGCGAGGCAGTGGTCGACCGGGAGTTCCGGCTGACCTACGAACAGTTCTTCGACCGCTGCGACCGCTGGTCGACGGCGCTCCAGGGCATGGGTGTGGAACAGGGCGACCGGGTCGCCTACATCGCACCCAACACCCACGCCCAGCTCGAGTCCTTCTACGCGGTCCCGCAGCTGGGCGCGGTCCTCGTCCCGGTCAACTTCCGCCTGACCGCCGACGACTTCGTCTACATCGTCAACCACTCCGGCGCCAAGGTGCTGTGCGTGCACTCCGACCAGCTCGACGCGGTCGACAGCGTGCGCGACCGGATGCCGGGCGTGGAGCGGTTCGTCGCCCTGGAGGACGCACGCCCCGGCTGGGAGGACTACGAGTCCCTGGTCGCAGCGGCCTCCCCGGACTTCGCGCGCCCGGAGATCGCGGAGACGGACCTGCTGACCATCAACTACACGTCGGGGACGACCGCGCGCCCCAAGGGGGTGATGATCACCCACCGCAACGCGTACATGAACTCGGTGGGCACCCTGCTGCACCTGCGCATCGGACTCGGTGAGAAGTACCTGTGGACCCTGCCCATGTTCCACGCCAACGGCTGGACCTACACGTGGACGGTCACGGCGGCCGGGGGCACCCACGTGTGCCTGCCCGCCATGGACCCGGCCCGGGCGTTCGAGCTGATCCGCTCCGAGGAGGTCACCTGGCTGTGCGCGGCGCCCACGGTGCTGATCATGCTCTCCAACACCCCCGAGGCCGTCCGCGGCACCGTCCCGCCCGGAGTGCACGTGGTCACCGCCGGAGCCTCGCCCGCGGCCGAGACCATCGAGCGGCTGGAGGAGGACTTCGGCTGGACCGTCACCCACGTGTACGGCCTGACCGAGACCACTCCGTTCATCACCGTCTGCGAACCGCGCCCCGAGCACCGGGACCTGTCCGTGCGCGAACGCGGCGCGGTCAAGGCCCGCCAGGGGGTCGAGCTCATCACCTCCGGTGAGCTGCGCGTGGTCGACGGGTCCGGGACCGAGGTGCCCTGGGACGGGAAGACGGTCGGCCAGATCACCGTGCGCGGGAACGTGGTGATGAAGGGCTACTACAACGACCCCGAGGCCACCGAGAAGGCGATGGGCGACGGCTGGTTCCGCACCGGCGACGCCGCCGTCACCCACCCGGACGGTTACGTGGAGATCCAGGACCGCCTCAAGGACGTGATCATCTCGGGCGGGGAGAACATCTCCTCGGTCGAGGTGGAGGGCGTCCTGCTGCGCCACCCCGCGGTACTGGAGGTGGCGATCGTGGGCGTGCCGCACGAGCGCTGGGGCGAGACCCCGCGCGCCTCCGTGGTGCTGCGGGAGGGGGCCTCGGCGACGGAGGAGGAGATCATCGCCTTCGCCCGCGACAACCTCGCGCACTTCAAGGCGCCCACCCAGGTGGAGTTCGTGGAGCAGCTGCCCAAGACCGCCACCGGCAAGATCCAGAAGTTCGTCCTGCGCGGCGGCGCCTCCGCCGTCTCCCGACAGTAGGACGCGACGCCGGCGCACGTCGGTACCGATCCCGTCCCGCCCCGGTGCGCGGGGCGGGACGGGCCCGGCCCGTGGCTACTCGGGGCTCGGGGTGAGCAGGACGAATCCGGCGCCGAGCGAGTCGGCGCCCACCGCCAGCCGTCCCACCCCCGGCGCGTCGTCCGGTCCCATGAACACCTCGCCGCCGGCGTCCTTCACCTCGGCGACGGCCGCGTCGCAGTCGGTGACGTGGAACACCGGATGCCAGTCGGCACGTCCCCCGGTCGCCTGGAGCGCGTCCGCCTCGACGCCCATGACCCCGCCGAAGTACCGGTCGTCGCCCAGGCCCGCCGGACGGACCGTCGAGTAGACGCCCTCGGCGCCGGGGAGTTCGACGTCGTTGAACTCCCACCCGAACAGGCTGCCGTAGAACTCCTTGGCGCCCTGCGCGGAGGGCGTCCACAGCTCTGCCCACATGAAGGTGTTCGGGTCGTCGGTCTGTTCCATACCGGCAAGCGTCCCGGCCTCCCAGACCGCGACCGCGCCGCCCTGCGGGTCCGTCAGGAGGGCCATCCGTCCCAGACCCATGACGTCCATGGGCTCCACCTGGGCGGTGGCGCCGAGTTCCCGGGCCCGTTGGAACGTCATGTCCAGGTCAGGGGTGTTGTAGTAGATCGACCAGGCGACGGGCTGGTCCTCGGACGTCTTCGGTCCGAGCCCGCCGACCAGCGCCCCGTTGTTCAGGATCTTCATGTACCCGCCGGTGTCCGGTCCGGCGGACTCGGCCGTCCAGCCGAAGACCCTCCCGTAGAACTCCAGCGCCCGGTCCACATCGGAGGTGGTGAGCTCCACCCAACAGGGCGAACCGATGACGTAGTCCGTGGTGATCATGCTTTCCTCCAACTAGGGCTCCACACGAGTGTGCTCCAGAGCACCGACATTCCGGGGATCGCCCCGGCAAAGACTCGGCCACCCCTCGCCCGCCCGGCGTTCAGTCCCGGCCCGTGTGGGGGTCGAGCAGGAGGAACCCGGCGGTGAAGGGGTCGGAGCACAGAGCCACCCGGCCCACCCCCGGCGCGTCCTCGGGACCCATGTGCACCTGCCCTCCGGCCTCCCCGACCAGGGCGGCGGACTCGTCGCAGTCGGCGACCTGGAACACCGGATGCCAGTCGGAACGGCCCCCGATCTGCGGCAGCTCGTCAGGCGCCACCTCCAGCAGGCCGCCGAAGTACCGGTCCTCCCCCAGGCCCGCCGGTCGGCACATCGAGTAGACGCCCTGGTCCTCGGGCAACACGACGTCGTTGAACCCCCACCCGAACAAGCCCCCGTAGAAGTCCTTCGCCTCCTTCACGGAAGACGTCCACAGCTCCACCCAGCAGAGCGCGTTCGGCCGGTCCGCGGCCTCCGCACTGGTGAAGGTGCCGGCCTGCCAGAGCGTGAACCATCCGCCGTGGGGGTCGGTGACGTGCGCGAGCTGACCGAACTCGTACAGCTCCGTCGGCTCCACCAGGACCGACCCGCCGAGCTCCTGGACCCTCAGAGCGGCGGCCTCGATGTCGGGGACCCAGAACTGCACGCCCCACTCCGGGGACTCGTCCTCGTCGATGTGCGGACCGATCCCGGCCACGGCGGCGCCGTCCGACCTCATCACCATGTAGTCGGCCATACGCGCCCCCGCGGACGCGGCCCGCCAGCCGAACACCTTCGTGTAGAAGCCGGCCGAGGCCTCGATGTCCGTGGCTCCCAGGTTGAGCCAGCAGGGCGAACCCGTGACGAAGTCGGTGGTGATCATGCTGCCTCCCTAACGCTTCCCTTCGAGTGTGGATGCGGTCGCCGGGGCGGTGTGGGAGCGTCGCGGCAAAGACTCGACAACCCGGCCGCGCCGACCGCGCGACCCGACCCCGCATCCCGACTCTCCCGAACCCCGTCGAAGGGACCCCGCCGTGACCGGACGCCTCCACCACGTGGGACCGGTGATCATCGACGTCGTCATGACCGTCAGCGCCCTCCCCGAACAGGGCGGCGGCACGTTCGCCAGCTCCGCCCGCTCCCTCCCCGGCGGCGGGTTCAACGTGATCGCCGCCGCGGCCAGAACCGGGATGGAGGTGGTCTACGGAGGCGCGCACGGCACCGGCCCCCACGGTGACCTGATCCGTTCCGCGCTGCGCGCCGAGGGGGTCGGGATCGCGCACCCGCCCCGCCCCGAGGACACCGGTTTCTGTGTGGCCCTGGTGGACGCCTCCGCCGAACGCACCTTCGTCACCCGGCTGGGCGCCGAGATGGACCTGCCCCTGGCCGACCTGCGCACCCTGCGCCCGGCAGCGGGCGACCTCGTCTACACGGTCGGGTACTCACTGCTGCCCGGACCGCGCGCCGACGAGCTGCTGACCTGGATCGGAGAGCTCCCGAAGGGGGTCCGGCTGGTTCTGGACCCCGCGCCCGTGGTGGGCGACATCCCCGCCGAGACCCTCTCCTCGGTGCTGGCCCGCACGGACGTCCTCAGCCTCAGCGCGGCCGAGGCGGCCACCGTCACCGGGACCGCCGACCTCGAACGCGCCGCCGCGCTGCTGACCGAACGCGTCGGCCCGGCCGGTGTGGTGGTGGTGCGCGACTCCGCCGAGGGCTGCCTGGTCGCCACCGCGGACACCGCGCCCCGGCGGGTCCCGGGTTTCCGGGTGGCCGCGGTCGACACCAACGGCGCGGGCGACGCCCACGTGGGTGTGTTCGCCTCCGCCCTGGCCTCGGGGCTGGCCCCGGTGGAGGCCGCCCGCCGGGCCAACGCCGCCGCCGCCGTGGCCGTCACCCGGCACGGGCCCGCCACCGCCCCCACCGCTGAGGAACTGGAGGGGTTCCTGCGCTCACACGGGCACTGACGAGGGCACGGGTGAGCGGTTCCGGTGACGGGAGTCGGCCACAAGCACCGGTCATCCGTGGATCCACCGGTTCTCCGCCCCTGCGGGAACCCGGGTTCGCAGACTCCTTGTGGCGCCGGGCACCCCGAACCTAGGGTTCCCGCAACACCGAGCCACTCCAGAGGTGAACTTGCGGATGTCCCCCCGATCCCCCCACCGTCTCGGCGCGGCCCTGCTCGGGCCGGCCCTCGTCCTCGGCCTCGTCGGAGCGGTACCGGCCCGGGCCGAACCCGTGGACGGTCCCGCCGCCACCGTGTCCGGTCCGGTCCCCGTCACCGCCGACTCCTACCCCTTCATGTCCGCCGACGGCCCCGAGATCCCCCCGATCGAGGGAGGCGATGCGATCGAGGCGGACCTCGCCGCGCACGACTACGTCGAGGAGGAGTTCCTCCTGGAGGGCACCGCCGAACACCCCACCGCCGGGTCCACCCCCTACCTCACCCGGATGGTCGTCCGGCGTCCCGCGCGGGCCGACGACTTCAGCGGCAGCGCCTTCCTGGAGTGGAACAACGTCAGTTTCGGCCACGACATCGAGATCGACTGGTTCCTGTCCCACGACTACTTCATGGGCGAGGGGCACGTGTGGGTGGGACTCTCCGCCCAGCGGGTCGGGGTCGACGCCCTGCGCGCCTGGGACCCCGACCGCTACGGGGACCTGACCGTCGGGGGCGTGGAGCTGTCCGACGCCCCGGCGTTCGACGTCTACTCCCAGACCGCCAGGGCCCTGCGCTCACCGGAGGGCGTCGACCCGCTGCCCGGGTTCGACGTGGACACGATCGTCGCCACCGGGCACTCCCAGTCGGCCGGGTACCTGTCCGAATACCACAACCGGTTCCATCCCCGGCACCAGGCGGTCGACGCCTTCATGATCCACGGCGCCTCCTCCGCCCTGGACGAGAGCACCACGCCGGTCATGCGGCTCATGGCGGAGACCGACGTCCGGTCCAGGGCGCAGGGCCAGGAGCCCGACTCGGAGTACTTCCGCCGCTGGGAGGTCGCCGGGACCGCGCACGTCGGCCACACCGAGTACCGGACCTTCGCCCCGCTCATCGCCCGGGAGAACCCGGGGACCGAACCGCAGCGGTGCGACCGGCCCCCGTACAGCCGGGTCCCGTTCCACCACGTGCTGAACGCCGCCTACGACCACACCATCGACTGGGTCGAGGACGGTACGGCACCGCCGAAGGCGCCACGCCTGGAGTGGGACGGCCCGACGACCGCCAGCCGTGACGAGCACGGCAACCAGCTCGGCGGGATCAGACTGGCCGAACACGAGGTCGCCACCGCACTCAACCACGGTGACAACACCGGCGACCCGTTCTGTTTCCTGTCGGGCACGCACATCCCCTTCGACGAGGAGACCCTGCGTGAGCTGTACCCGCGCCGGGGTGGGTACGTCGCCCAGGTGCTCCAGACCGTGAACGAGGCCAAGCGCGAGGGCTACGTCCGCCACGAGGACGCGCACGCCTCCCGTACCGCCATGTTGGAAGCCCGGTACCCCTGGTGGTGACCCGCCTCTGAGGGGTGTCCCGCAGGCGCCGGAGCCCGCGGGACTCCCCCAGACCGGCCTACCGCTGCCAGGGCTCCGGAAGCGGCCCGCCGGAGCGCAACGCGGCGTCGAGCCTGCCCCACTCCGTGACCGCACGCCGGAGGGCGACGAAGGACTGCGCGGCTCCGCCCACCTCGCGGAGCGACTCGGAGACGGAGTCGTAGAGCGCGGTCACGGGCTCGTGTCGTTCCGCGTCGCCGTCGGCCGACCAGTGGAGCGGGAGCGGGGCACCACCGCGCATCAGCCCGTCGAGCACGTCGAACGCGCTGTCCGCGCGACGGAGGTCGGCCACGCTCTGTCCGAGAAAGACCGTTGCCGCCAGCAACCGGGACACCTCCGCCACCATGATGTCCGCCGGGCGGTCGAGGGGACCGCTGACGGTGCCGTGGTTCGCGATCATCAGGCGGCCTCCCCGTGCTCCGCGATCGTGTGGAGGACGGCCACACCCAACCGACTGCGATCCACCCGGCGGAGGGCTTCCCTGCGCTCCCATTCGCGGAAGTAGCTGCGCACGAGCACGGCCGAGGGCTCCATGGAGCGCGGATCCACCGCCGGGAGGTCGTCGGCGGGCAGGGGGACCGGCGTGGGCGGCAAGTCGTCGGCGGGCCGACTCGGTGCGGGCGTGGGCGGAGCCGATGCCGTTCGGGGCTCCACCTCGGAAACGAAGGGGACCGTCTCCGCGTAGCGGCGCACCCGGCGCGCGCGGTTACGGCGCAGCTCCGCGATCAGTTCGCGAAGGTATCCGTAAGGGCTCGTGTGCACGCCCCTGGTAGGGCGGAGCATCCGTGCGGGCATGGCAAACAGGGCAGTAACGTAACCCATGGCAAGCACTCCAGTTGCTTGTCCGGGCCCGGGGTGTTGGTAGCACCGCCGGGCCGCCTCATCTGTAGTTGAGCCTCCACCATACGCGCTCTATACCGCTTTATAAAGCACTACGAAGCTACCGGGCTATTTGTGCAGCTCATAGACGTCTTACGGTGCTCTCATGACTGAGGTTCCAGACTTCGACCCGTCCCCAGACGCCTACGTCTACGCCGAGCTCGCCGATCACGTGGCGGCGCGTATCGCCTCCGGTCACCTCCCCTCCGGGGCAAAGCTTCCCGGGGAACGGGAGCTCGCGGAGACCTACGGGGTCGCTGTGGGCACCGCCCGACGCGCGACGAAGGAGCTCCGCGACCGGGAGTTGGTCAAGACGCTCCCAGGCAAGGGCACCTTCGTCGTCTGACAGCTCAGCCGCACTCAGCCGAACCAGGGGACGCAGCCCAGCTGTGTCCCCTAGCTTCGGGGCATGACGTCGGTTGCGGGTCCCCGGAACCAGCGGGCCGACGTTCCCTGCTCCTGACGTTCTCGACCCGCCATGAGGCGGGCCGCGGAGCCTAGACCCGCACGTCGATCCTGATCCCGCCGGTCTCGCACACGCCGCCCCAACCGATCAGGGCGTCCGCGCCGACGGGTTCGATCGGGCCGCAGTAACCGTCGAGCGCCTCTCCCCTCGACCGGTGGGCCAGGCCGGTGTCCTCGTCCCACACGCTGAACTCACCGGCGTTGGTCGAGACCACGCCCAGCCCGTCCACGAACCCCATCTCCCCGGACAGCATGGGGTAGGTCGCCGTGTACACCGGCGGACGGAAGGTGACGTCCTCGTGGACCACCCCGGCCCGTCCCTGGTCATCGAGCTCGTACAGGTGACCGCCGCGACTCTCCTCGACCGCCAAAAGCGCCCTGTCCCCCGGAAGGACCGCCAGCCCGAGATACGCCCCGTACGGCTCCTCGACCTCCTCGACCTCGACCAGGGACACACCCGTGTCCCCCGGACGGAACCGTCCGGTGAACACGTGCTCGTTCGTGGCCCCGGCCAGGGCGACCTCGTCATCCACGGCCACCAGGTCGTACACGCGGAACCGCTCTCCGGCCCCGGTCAGGGAAACGGTGTCCCAGGTGTCGTCCTCCAGCGAGTACACGAGGAGCTCGTCCTGGTAGCGGCTCCCCCCGAAGACGACGTGGCCGCCCACTGCGGCGGCCGGCACCGTCTCCCTCGCCTCCGGGGCGTCGGCGACCGGCTCCCAGGAGTCGAGTCCGGGGTCGTAGATCGCACCGTCCCTGGCCATGAGACCGTCCTCGTCCCCGGAGTGCGTACCGGTGGCACCTCCCCAGACGAGCACCCGCTGGTCTTCGAGGAGCACGGTGGTGTGCCGGGCGCGCGCTTCCAGGTCCGCTTCCGCGACCACGCGCCAGGAGTCGGTCTCCGGGGCGTAGGCGGCGCCGTCGTCGTGGAGGCGTTGCTGCCCCTCGCTGCTCCCACCCCAGACGAACAGTTCCGCACCGGTCCAGACGAAGCTGTGGTCGACGCGGGTGCCGAAGGGTGCCGGGGTCAGCTCACCGACGGAGACGTCCACGTCCCATTCCTCGGTTCCGGCGGCTGAGCAACCCGTGGCCACCAGGGCCGCCGCGGCCAGACCGATCGCGATGGACGGGGGCCGGCCGGTGAGGGGCATGCGGTCGCTCCGGTGTTCGGGGGAAGGGAGGCGAACCGATGGTGGCAGATCCTGCCACCGCGCTGTCAACGCGTCGAAGCCGCACCTGGCAGGACGACGTGGACCCGGTGGGGACCGTCGTAGTGGTGGCCCTCGCCCACGGGGAGGAACCCCAGGCGTTCGGCCACGCGCAGGCTCGGAACGTTGTCGACGTGGACCAGCGCCCAGACCGAGTGCAGGCCCAGGTCGTCGAGGCCGTGGTCGAGCAGGACGACCCAGTGTCCGAGTTCCGACGGCCCGATGATGTGAAACCACGTGGCACCGTCGTGCACCGAAGGTGGGGAGGACCATCAGCTCCTTGCGGCGCTGGCAGCCCTCCCCGGTCCCGTGACGGAGGCGCCCCTTGCCCCCGTGGTCATCGGGGACGACGTCCTTGCGGGTCGGCGGTCAGGCCGCACCCCAGAAGGCGTCCTCGGCCTGCGGGTCGGCGGAGAACAACCACGCCTCGGCGAGCTTGCCGCCCTCGATCCTGAGCAGGTCGACGCCGCCCATCGCCATCTCGGCCTCCTCGCGCTTGCCCGCGAAGTGGACGGGAGCCGCGACCAGCGCACCGTTGACCATGGGCTCCCCGGTCATCGTGAGCTCGAACGTCCCCTCGCTGACGGCCATCATGCCGCCGATCATCTCGTTGACCGCTTCGCTACCGCGGTGGGTGCCGGAGAAGCGGTTGTCACCGGGCTGGTGCCACACGATGTCATCGGCGAACATGCTCGCGACCGTGGCGAAGTCCTTGGCGGCCAGCGCCTCGAAGTACTGGCGGACGACGGCGAGCGGTGAGCTGGATCCCATTGTCGATTCTCCTTCGTCGAAGTTCTCCCTGCTGACGCCTATACTCACCATCGGTAACCAGTTACCTCAACGTAACTAATGGGAGGACGTGTCGCATGACACACAATCGGACGTTCGATGTGCTCACGGCGACCTGCCCCTCTCGCACGTCACTGGCCCGTATCGCCAACAAGTGGACGGCCATGGTGGTGATCGCTCTCAGCAGCGGCAGGATGCGCTTCGGCGACCTGCGCGCCAAGGTCGACGGGATCAGCGGGAAGGTCCTCACCGACACCCTGCGGGACCTGGAGCGCGACGGGCTCGTCACACGGCACGTGTACGCCGAGGTGCCCCCCAGGGTCGAATACGAGCTGACCGCGCTGGGACACACACTTCAGAAGCCCTTGCGGGCGCTGGGGGACTGGGCCGAGGAGCACATCACCGAGGTGCTCGCGGCGCGCGAATCCTACGACATCCGCCGCTGAACCCGTCTGGGCCCTGGGTCCACCACCTGAACTCCGGGGCGCCGGTCAGTGCCGAAAATGGATGAACAGGCGTCCGAGAGTCTTACGGCGACCGCACTCCTGTCAACGGCGCTCCCGAGCCATGGGACTCATACCGCCACCACGTGCACGTCGTCGGCGCCGATCGCCTCCACATACGCGGTGATGTCCCCGGGGTCACTGGTGAACACCACCGCGCTCCGGTGCTTCACGGCAGTCCAGGCGACCAGGGCGTCCACCGCGTCCGGGCGCTTCTTCGCGGGGAGCACCGCCACACCCAGCACCGCACCGATGCGCCGCCAGTCGGTGATGTCGGGGGCCGTCGCGCACACGATGCACTCCGCCTGTCCCGCACCCGTCGGGCGCAACGCGGGGGCGGACGAGCGGGCCTGCGGCACCGTGCACTCCTTCAGAACCGCGCCCATGGCGTGAACGGTCGCCGGCTCCGGACGCCACACCTGGGCGAGGACGGGGCCGGGGACCACGGGGCGGTGCGGGGACCGGGCGAGCCCCCGGTGCATCTGTACGGCCTTGGCCTTGCGCGCCGCCAGGGCGATGAGCATCCCCGTGTCGTAGACGGGGGTGCGGGTGCTCACGCCACCTCTCCCCGGGGAGACCCATGGGTCTCCCCGACGCCGTGGACCAGGCGCATCGCCTCGTCCACCTCACGGCGCTCGTCCTCACTCAGGGATTCTTCGCCCGCCTCGTCCGCGGGCCCGTAGTGCGCGGCACGCCCTTCGGCGTCCGCGATCAGCGCGTCGAGACCCGCGAACTGCGCTTCGGCCGCCTCGACCTCGGCCATCTGCCGGATCGCGGCGTTGACCAGGTAGGCCGACACGTCCATGCCCGCACGCTCCGCGTGAGACCTGACACGCTCGGCCTCTTCCGGGTCAAGGCTGATACTGATACGAACCTTCGCCATACCATGATCGTAATACGCGTATTACACCATGTCCAGCAAGCGCCATCGGAGCAGGGGCGACACGCCCACAGGACATCAGTGCCGAAAATGGATGAACAGGCGTCCGAAGTTCTTGGAGTCCTTCTCGACCCGGTGGTAGCGGGCCTTGACGTCCTTGCGGTCGAGGAAGCGCAGCACGCGCTTCTTCAGCTGGCCCGACCCCTTGCCCGGGATGACCTCCACGGTCTTGGCCTTCTTGCGCTCGGCCTCGTCCATGATGTCGCTCAGGGCCTGGTCGATGCTCCGCCCCTTGTTGAAGATGTCATGCAGATCGAGCTTCAACCGCACCCTCGTCCTCCTCGTCCGGTTGCCCGGATGATACGCGTACGACCCACACCAGTCCCAGTGCGGTGAGGGCCGCGAGTGTTCCGCCGACGGCGAGGGTGAGAACGTCGGGGGCGACCACGGACTGGCCGCGCAGCGCCTGCCAGACGGTGAGCACCGTCAGACCCGTGTAGGCGGCACCGACCACGGCGGTCAGGCGCAGGCGGACACCGTCGTCGCGCAGGCGGGGGAAGCGCGCGGCGAGGACGGTCAGAGCCAGTGCGAACAGGATGATGACCTGGAGTCCGTGGATGCCGACGAAGTGGCCCACGCGCAGGTCTCCGCCGACGGTGCTCCAGCCGACGAGGGGCAGGCCCGGCCCGCCGTCGGCGAGGCCCACGGCGTGGGCGCCGATGGCGTCCGGCCCCCCTTCGGCGAACTCCTCGACCTGGGCGGGGGTGGGTGCGGTCATCAGCGGTCCGACCGCCATACCGAGGAGGGCGATCCCCACCCCGATGCGGATGGCCCACGTGGTGGAGCGTTCACGGATGCGCTGGAACACGAGGATCACGCCGAGCACGAGGGTCGCGACCCACAGGACGGTGATCATGCCGCCCATGACCGCATAGACGACGGCGTCGAACGGGGTCGTGTTGTTGAAGTGGCTCATCTGCCCCCGGGCCACCTGGGTGATGATCAGGGCCATCTCACCCGCGCCCATGACGGCGATGACCGTGCCGAGCCACCAGCCGGCCCGTGGCCGGCGGGTGAGCAGGGAGAGCAGCCAGGCGATGGTGACGTTGTAGATGACGATCGACACCGAGAACTTGGCCGGCTTCAGCCAGGCCGCCTCGCCGTTGACGGTCCGGTCGTCGACGGCGAGGCCGACCGCGCTCACGGCGAGGAGGGCCACGCACAGGTACGCGGTGAGCATGAGCGGTCGGTGCCAGGAGTAGGAGGTGCGAAGCGTCGGCATGGAAACCCCTCATACGGATACTTCGAGTATCCGTTATAGATACTCTTACTATCCATAAAGAGGCGCGCGTGCGCAAGGGGGGTACCGTGTCCAGACCCGAAGTGCCGAAGGGAATCCATGCGTATCGCGGAACTGAGCCGGAGCTCGGGGGTGTCCGTACCGAGCATCAAGTTCTACCTGCGGGAGGGCCTCCTGCACCGGGGCGAGCTCACCAGCCCCAACCAGGCGCGTTACGACGAGAGCCACCTGAACCGGCTCCGCCTCGTCAGCGCCCTCACCGAGGTCGGCGGGCTCTCGGTGGCCGCCACCCGGGACCTGCTCAAGGTGATCGACAGCGACACGGCCAACCTCGACGACCTCATGGGCGTGGCCCTCAGGGGCGTCGGCCCCCTCACCAGCGGGACCGAGCCCACCGAGGAGGAACTCGCCGAAGCCGATTCCCTGACCGAGCGGCACGGCTGGTACGTCCACCCGGACTCACCTCTGCGCGGAGAACTCGCGAGGGTGCTCTCCGCGCTGCACCGAGCGGGCAACGCCCCGGACCAGGAGTGGGCCGACGGATACGCACGCGCCGCCGACGAGATAGCCCGCATCGACCACGACTACGTCGAGAACTTCACCGAGTTGGACGAGATCCTCAAGACCGTCGTGGTCGGTACCGTCCTGGGCGAACGCCTCCTCGCCACCCTGCGCCGCGTGGCCCAGGCCAGCGAGGCCCACCGGCGCTACGGGGTGTGAACTCCCGGCCCGCGCATCACAGCCGCAGTTCGAAGCACATCCGGTCCACGCCGGGGCCGTCGTGGTCGGCGTGCGGGCCGGTCACGGTGAACCCGATCGACCGGTGGAAGGCGATCGAGCGCTCGTTGCCCGGCGCGGTGACCGCCCGCACCACCGAGCGGCCGCCGGCCCTGGCCGCCTCGGTGAACCAGCGGTACATCTCCCGACCGAGTCCGGCGCCCCGGTGCTCCGGGGACACCGCGGTGAAGTGCACGTACGCCTCCTCGGGCCGGGCGGGAGAGGGGAAACCCACCAGGAAGCCGGCCAGCTCCCCGTCGGCCTCCGCGGTGAGGCTGGTGGTGTGGAAGTGGTCGAGGAACAGCTTCGGGAGGAGGTGGGCGACCGGCTTGCCCCACCACTGGTCGCACACCCGCAGGATCCGCGCGTGGTCCTCGGGCACCGCGGTCCTGATCCGCAGACCGGTCACGACCGCTCACCGAACCTCTCCTCGAAGGGCCTGCGCACCGCTTCGTCCCGGTCGAGGACCGCGAACACGACCCGCTCGAACACCCCCGCGAACTCCCCTCCCAGGTGCTCGGCGAACGCCGCCGCCACCGCCTCCGGCCGGTTGCCGAACACCCCGCAGCCCCACGCCCCCAGCACCAGTCTCTCCGTGCCGTGGTGGGCGGCCACGGCCAGTACGGCACGGGCCCGCCGGTCCAGCGTCGGCGGCACCAGGGGAAGGAGTTCGGGCTGGTTGCGCTGGATCATCCGCAGGTTGGGAGCGGCCGCGGTGAGGAAGTCCACCGCCACCGCCTCGGGCAGCCATCCGGCGCGGTCGTCGCGGTACACGGGGACGCTCGGCGACCAGATCACCCGGTCGCTGTAGAGCAGGCTCCGGTTCGCCACGTGGTGGTCGTAGTACTCCGGGCAGCTGATCAGGGAGTCGTAGAGCGCGCCGGCCCGGGCCAGGCTCTCCTCCTGCGCCTTCGCCCCGTTGACCACCCCGCCGCCGGGCTTGCGCGCGGAGGCGAAGTTCAGCGCCGCCACCCGGCCGACCCGCTCGCCCACCAGCCGCCGCGCGGCCGCCAGGGTGCTCTCACCGGTGACCTCGAAGCGGGTCTCGCGCCCGCCCTCCGGGGCGGTCAGCCCTTGGATCTCCTCGGGCAGGTGGAGCCGTGTGCCCTCCCGCATCGCCGCCAGCGGCGCGGAGAGGTCGATCTCCCGGCCGTCCACGCGGTAGTTCTCCCGCTCGTAGGCCTCACGGGTCTGGTTCCACACCTCACGCAACCGCTGGGACACGGGACTCCTCTCTCGGGGCGGCTTCCGGCGGAAACTCCCCAGAGGCACGAAACTACCGTCCCGCACCATCCGCGCCCAAGAGGGTTTCGCACCTGTGCGGAACCACTGGAACCCCACCCCTGGAAGCACACGCGCGCGGCCGGGATCATCGAAGCCATGAACAACAAGGAGATCGTCCGTGCTTCCAAGTTCCTCTCCCTGGTCCTGCGCCACGATCCGGCCAGGGCCGGGATCACCCTCGACCCCCACGGCTGGGTCGGGGTCGACGAGCTGCTCTCCGGCTGCCGCCGCGCCGGGCGCCCCCTCACTCCCGAGGAGCTGCGGGAGATCGTCCACACCAACGACAAGAAGCGCTTCGCCCTCAGCCCGGACGGCCTGCGCGTGCGCGCGCAGCAGGGGCACTCGGTCCGCGTGGACCTCTCACTGGAACCGGTGCCGCCACCCGACCGGCTCTTCCACGGCACCGTGGGCCGGTTCCTGTCCGCGATCCACCGCGAGGGCCTGCGCCCGATGAACCGGCACCACGTGCACCTGTCCCCGGACGAGGAGACCGCCCGCAAGGTCGGCGCGCGGCGGGGGACACCGGTCGTGCTCACGGTCGACTCGGCGCGCATGCACGCCGACGGCCACGAGTTCCGGGTCACCGGGAACGGTGTGTGGCTGGCCGGTTCCGTACCGCCCGAGTACCTGCTCGGTTGAAACCGGCCCCGGCTCCCGGCCGCCCCTGCTCGGAGCGGACCGGACCGCTGGGACCCTTGGGACCGAGTCACTGGGACAGCCCGGCCCGCTGGGGCGGCCCGGCCTAGGCCGGCTTGACCGCCGAGAAGATCGCCGTCCCCGGGATCATCCGGCCGCGCACCGGCCCCCAGCCGCCCCACACCTGGTCGTTGCCCTCGGGCCACTCCGGCTCGACCATGTCCTGGAACACCAGCCCCGCCGCGACGATCCCCCGCAGCCAGTCGCCCACCGTGTGGTGGTGTTCGACGTAGACCGCCCGGCCCGCGTCGTCCTCCTCCACGTAGGCCCGGCGGTCGAAGTAGGACTCCTTGACGGTCAGCCCGTTCTTGGTGGGGTCGTCGGGAAAACACCAACGGATCGGGTGGGTCACCGAGAACACGAACCTTCCTCCGGGCCGGAGCACCCGACCTGCCTCGGCCAGTGCCGTCTCGGCCGCGGGCACGAACGGGAACGCCCCGAAGGAGGAGAAGACCACGTCGAAGGAGCCGGTGGCGAACGGCATCCGCTGGGCGTCGGCCTGGACCGCGGGCAACCGGTGACCGGTCTGTTCGTCGAGCCGCCTCGAGTGCTGGAGCTGACGCCGGGCCAGGTCGAACCCCACGACCTCGCTCACGCCCTGGGAGCGCAGCCACCGGCCGCACTGGCCGGCTCCGCAGCCGATCTCCAGAACCCTCTTCCCGGCCACCTCGCCGAGCAGCCGCACGTCGGCCTCGTCCACACCCTCGGGAGACCAGACGAAACCCGCGTCGCGGAGGAAGTCACCGTGTTCGGCCTGGTAGGCGTCGGCGGCGCCGTCCCACCAGAGCCGACCGGCCCGGGCGCTCTCACCGCCCCCCACCGCACGCCGTTCCACCCGACCGGGTTCCGGGTAGTCCATGTCGTCGTACACGCTGCTCCTAGGGGCGGGGCCGGGTCAGGTCCGGGCCTGCCGGACCCGTTCCGAGGGCTCGTCAGAAGGCTCGTCCGAGCCCTCGCTCCCAGTGTCCCGGTTCCCGGGCCCGCCGGTGTCCCCCGCCTCGCCGCTGCCGCCGTTCCCGGATCCACCGCCGTTGCCCGCCCCACCGCTGCCGGTGTCACCGTCTCCGCCACCCTCCCGGGCCTCGCGGAGCTCCCGGCGGACGAGGACGATCCAGCCCACGACCGCGACGACGCTGAACACCCACCACTGGAAGGCGTAGGACGCGCTCATACCGGTGTCCTCCTCCCGGAGGGCCACCCGCTCCGGTGCCTGCTCGGGCGCCGGGTCCTGCCCGGTGAGCTCCACGTACCCGCCGTAGATCGGGTAGGGCAGCCGCTCGGCCAGCATGTCCACGTCGACGAACATGATCTGCCCCTCGGGCATGCCCTCGCGGTTGTGCAGGCCGGTGTTCTCCTCGGTCTCGCCGAACTGGAGGCGGCCGGTCACCTCGACCTCACCCTCGGGGACCGGCGGAGCGTCAGGGGTGTCCTGGGCGTTCTCGCCGCGCTCGATCCACCCCCGGTTGACCAGGACCGCGGTGCCGTCCTCGGTGACCAGCGGTGTGAGGACGTGGAAGCCCACTCCCTGGGAGCCGTCCCGGTTGCGCAGCAGCAGCTCGTTCTCGGGGTCCCAGGTACCGGTCGCCTCGACCGTGCGCCAGCGGTCGGCCGGATCGACGTCGCCGCCCACGGAGGTGAGTTCGTCGACGGACACGGGCTCCGCGGCGACGTTGTCCCGCTGGAGGTTGACCGCGGCGCTGCGCTGTTCGGCCCGGTCCAGCTGCCAGAACCCCAGCCAGATGAAGGCGGGCACAAGAACCACGACCATCGCGTGGAAGGCCAGCATGCGTGAGGAGAACAGGACTTTGAGCACGTCTTCGAGGTTATGAGACGTTCCCGGCCACCCCACACCGGCCCCGGCTCCGTGTCCGCTCCCCCGAGCGCGCGGGGGCCGTGTCCCTGCCCGGCACACGCGGACGGGGCCGCCGGTTCCCCGGCGGCCCCGTGTGCCGTGCGCTCCGACCGGCCTCCCCCGCGGGCAGACGGCCGGCCGGATCGCTCCTACTCGTCGGCGGCGGCCGAGGCGGCCTTGCGCTTGCGGGCGAAGTACAGGCCGGCGCCACCGGCGCCGACAGCGGCCACGGCGGCGGCGATCAGACCGCCCAGGGCGCTACCGGTGACGGCGAGCTCCTCACCGGCCTGCTCCTGGGGGGCGGGCTTGTCGTCACCCTTGCCGGAGTCGTCCTCCTCCTTCTTGCCGTCGTCCTCAGGCTCCTTGGGGTCCTTCGGCTCCTCGGGGTCCTTGGGGTCCTTCGGCTCCTCGGGCTCCTTCGGCTCCTCGGGGTCCTTCGGCTCCTCCGGCTCCTCGGGGGTCTCGGTCTCGTCGGAGATCTGCGAGACGCAGGAGGCCTCGGCGATGCCGAGCACGGAGACCGCGTTGCCGCAGATCTCGACCGCCGCGTCGACCGGGACCACGACCTGGTTGCCGCTGGCCACACCGCCCGAACCGTCGGTGCTGGGCGCCGCCTGGTTGTCCGGGGAGGCGTGGATGATGTTGATGATCGTGGTGCACTCGGCGCTGGAGGCGCCCAGGACGGCCACGGAGTTGCCGCAGATCTCGATGGCGGTGTCCACCGGGACGACGATCTGGTTGCCGCTGGCCACACCACCCGAGCCGTCGGTGTAGGTGCTGGGAGCGTCCTCGGACTCCTCCTCCAGGACCTCGACCACCTCCACGCACTCGGCCTCGGAGATCCCGGCCACGGCCACGGAGTTGCCGCAGACGTCGACGGCGGCGTCGACGGGGACGACGATCTGGTTGCCGCTGGCCACACCACCCGAGCCGTCGGTGGTGGCTCCCTGGCCGCTGCTCTCGTAGAGCACCTCGGTGACCTGGGTGCACTTGGCCTTGGAGATCCCGAGGACGGCCAGCGAGTTCCCGCACAGTTTGGCCTCGACGTCGACGGGGACGACGACCTGGTTGCCGCTGCCCACACCGCCGGAGCCGTCGGTGTCGGGGTTGGCGAACGCCGCGCTGAACGGAGCGAGTACCAGCCCCGCGGTCAGTGCGGTGGCGAAGGAGTAACGGAACGTGTTTCGCATGGTGCGGCTTGGACCTTTCACGAAGAAGTGCCAGGGGATGCGCTGAGCGGAACGCCACTGCCGTGTGCCCGAACCCGGGTCGGCAGTGCGGTCGCCTTGGGTCACGCGGTGAGCGGACCCGTCCACACGAGCTCTTGCACGAAGAGCACCGGAACGGCGGGGTGGTCCGCATACACAAACAAGGGCGACGGTTCGGTTCTTTCGGAGTTCTTTCCGACGCGAACCGCCAACGGACCGAAACGTTAGCAGCCCTGGAAGTCACGCAGGCCTTTTCCTGAAATGTTTACTCAGATCATGAACACGCAACGTCAATGAATTACTACTGAGAGACATGTTTGCTGTTCACAGTCTTATTTGCAGACACAAAGAGTTCCTGTACAACGACTCTTCGTGGAGATCCCTACTCCGGCAAGCCCCAGAAAGAACCCGCACACAGAGAACTAATGAACTTCGTAGATTCGTTTCGCGCGAGCCCTCAGGCGCCTAATACCCTGCACACCCAATTACACCGAACGCACTTTATGCCCGAATAGTGCCCTTGGGTCGCCCCGGAGCGGCAGCCCCC
>NZ_ANBA01000036.1 GCF_000341085.1 Nocardiopsis ganjiahuensis DSM 45031
CCCCCCCCCGGCACCCGCCATCCGCAGCCCGGGTCCTGGCCGGAGCCCCCACAGGCCCCCGTCGCCCCTACCAACCCGCCGCGAGCGACGTGCCGAAAACTGCGAAATCATCAAAACCGCTGGTCACAAGCGCATACCCTGGCTCTGGCGAGTCACCCGACGGCCAAGAGCCCGTCAACACCGGACATCCAACCCACACCCCGCCCACCCGCCACGAAGCACGGAGGGTGGACCACTGGTGACAGGTCAGGAGCCTGCCGAAGGCATCCATCCAGTCACGACGGCCAACCGGAGTCAGCCGGGTCGCGTCCTACCGGACGGACATGCCCTCTGATTCCCCCCGCCCCACTGGAGCATGCATGAACCCCGAACGTCCGCGCCCCCGTACGCGCAGGATCATCGCGGCCGGTGCCGCGACCCTCGCGCTCACACTCGTCGCCTCCTGTTCCTCGGCCGACGACCCCGACCAGCTCGACGAAGGGGCCGTCGCCCCCGAAACCGAGGAGAGCGAAGGGACCGCCGAGCCCCAGGCCGCGTCCGAGCCGGCATCGGAACCCTTCACCGTCGCCTTCGGCGGCGACGTGATGTTCGAGGGCATGCTCCTCCCCCGTCTCGCCGACCCGGCCACCGCGCTGGACCCCATCTCCGAGCAGCTCTCCGCAGCCGACCTCGCCATGGTCAACCTGGAGACCGCCGTCACCGAGGGCGGCACCCCCATCCCCGGCAAGGACTTCGTCTTCCGTGCGCCCTCCAGCGCGCTGGAGGCACTGGACTCCGCCGGGGTGGACGTGGCCACCCTCGCCAACAACCACGGCATGGACTACGGCGAGGACGGCCTGCTCGACACCCTCGACAACGGGGACGCCTCCCCCGTCGCCCTCGTGGGCGCGGGCCGGGGCGCCGACGAGGCCTACACGCCGCACGTGGCCGAGGTCAACGGGCAGAGCGTCGCCATGTTCGGTGCCACCGACGTGCTCGACGACCACCTCATCCCCGAGTGGACCGCCGGAGAGGGCAAGCCGGGCCTGGCCACCACCAAGTACGAGATGAAGGACCGGATGCTCTCGGCGGTCTCCGACGCCGCCGCCGAGCACGACAACGTCGTGGTCTTCCTGCACTGGGGGCTGGAGGGTTCGCACTGCCCGCTCCCGCACGCCCCCCAGCTCGCGGACGAACTCGTCGAGGCGGGCGCCACCGCCGTGGTCGGCGGCCACGCGCACGTGCTCTCGCCCGGCGGATTCCAGGGTGACGCCTACGTGCACTACGGCCTGAGCAACTTCGTGTTCTACAACTTCAGCGGCCCGACCGCCGAGACCGGTGTGCTGACCCTGACCTTCGACCGGGGCAGTGTCCTCGAGGCTGACTGGGCCCCGGCCCAGATCCAGGGCGGCGTCCCGGTTCCCTACGAGGGCGAAGCGGCAGACCAGGCCCGCCAGACCTGGGTGGACATGCGCCAGGAGTGCGGCCTGCCGCTCACCGACTCCCCGGCCTAGGCACGCCGGAACGCGCTCGCACGAGAACGCTCCGGGGCCGGCCCCCGCCTGGATTCCAGCGGCGGGCCGGCCCCGTCCTCACCGGTCCTGGGCGTCCGCGCCCTGGTCCGGCGGTGCGATCAGGGGCGTGAGCCCGTCGAGCAGGCGTTCCAGCCCCACCGCGAAAACCCGGTCGACGTCAGGCGGCCCGGTGACACCGAACATGACGGGGTAGCGCCCTTCGGCCGCGTACTGGAGGAACTTCTCGCCTTTGGCCCGCCACCACTGCTCGTAGTCCAGCGCGGCCTCGTTCTCGTCCACCGCCACCTGCATGCCCTGCAGCGCCATGCCCGAGGTGTAGGCCGACAGGATCGTGACGACGGTCAGGGCGCGGTCCGAGGAGTGCCCCTGGGCAGTGACCACACCCATCATCCACTCCGCGTTCCCCATGAGGCCGGGGGAAGCCACCGGTCCGGACATCATGGTCAGCCGGACGGCCCAGGGGTGCTGACGGTAGACGCCCCACTCCCACAGCACGGCCAGACCGAGGGCTTCCCGCCACTCCTCCGGTGGATGCTCGGGCAGGTCGGAGTTGAGGTAGATCCGGTCGATCATCGCGGTCAGGAGCTCACTCTTACTGGCGATGTGCCGGTACAGCGCCATGGTGCTCACCCGGAGCTCGGTGGAGACCCGGCGCATGGACAGACCGTCGATCCCCTCCGCGTCGGCGATGGTGATCGCGGCCCGGACGATCGCCTCCCGGGTCAGCGCGGATTCGGAGGCGGGTCGGTGTCCGCCCCCGCCCGCCGTGCGTGGGCGAACCGGTTCCGGTTCCGCGGTCGGTACCGCCCGCTCCGGCCTTCCCACGGGAGCCGGTTCGGGTGCGGTGCCAACGGCCGCCTCGGGCTGCGGGGAACCCCGCACCACGGTGCCCACCCCGCGTACCGCCTCCACCAACCCCTCCTGCTGCAGCGCGGAGAGGGCCTTGGTGGCGGTGGCCATGGCCACCCCCCACTCCCGGATGATCTCGCGGGTCGAGGGCACGCGGTCCCCCGGTTCGAGTTCCCCCTCGGTGATCCGCTCGCGGATGCTGGCGACGACACGCGCGTAGGGCGGGAGTTCCCGCCCCGAAGGTTCTGACATCAGTGGCCTCCCGGCTCGACCCGAATCCCGAGTGTACTAGTGCGCAACCTTCAGGCGAAACCCCTCATGGACCCTTACTCCGCCACGGAGATCCAGCCACACACTCCTCGAAATACCCCTAGTGCACTAGTTCACCAAGGCAAAAAGCCCTGTAAAAAAGGGGTTCTCATGGGCATCTCTGCATGTTTATAGTGTACGCAACAGGTGCATCACCCCCGAAGCGCACAATCAAGGCCCCAGCATGCGTACAGCGTCTCATCAGATCCAACCCAGAACTCGCTTGGAGAACACCGTGTCCCACACGTCCACGCCCGGGACCGCGCGCGTCCCGGACACCGTGTCGGGTCCGGTCCCGACCGACCGTCGCGTCCTCGCCCCGGACCTGGCCCGAGGAGTGATGCTGTTGGTCATCGCTCTCGCGCACACGCACATCTTCAGCGTGATGGCGGGCGGTGAGGAGGCCGTCCGAACCGTCGCGGACCGGATCGCCACCGCGGGCACCGCCGTGTTCGTCGACTACCGGGGCTACCCCATGTTCGCGGCGCTGTTCGGCTACGGCCTCGCCCAGATCCACCGGCGCCGAACCGAGCAGGGCCATGAGTGGCCCTGGGTGCGTTCCCTGCTGCGCCGCCGGAGCCGCTGGATGATCGTCTTCGGCGTGGTGCACGCGGCACTGCTCTTCTTCGGCGACATCCTGGCCGTGTACGGTCTCCTCGCCCTGGTCTTCGCCGGCGTGCTGCGGTTCCGCGACCGGACACTCGTCGTGCTGGCGGTGATCTGGCTGCCCCTGGGCGCGACCATCCATGCCCTGAACGCCGCTGACCAGGCCATGACCGACGGAGCGGCTTTCCCGCCGGTACCGGAGGGGGTCGTGAGCGAGCTCGCCTTCCGCCTCGGCGCGTTCGCGTTCCTCACCCCGGTCATGTTCATCAGCACCGTCGTCCCGTTCCTGCTGGGGATCCTGGCTGCCCGGCACCGCGTTCTGGACGAGCCTCGGCGACACCTGAAGCTCCTCCGCGGCGCCGCCTTCGTCGGCCTCCCCCTGGGGTTGCTGGGCGGTCTGCCCCTCGCTCTGATCAAGGCCGAGGCGTGGCCCGGCCACTCACCGCTGGACGCACTGGTCGCCGGTGGACTCCACCAGCTGAGCGGCTACGCGGCCGGGCTCGGCTACGCGGCGCTCATCGCCCTGATCGCCGTCCGTCTCCACGGTCGGCAGGGCCCGGTGGCCAACGCGCTGGCCGCGCTCGGACAGCGGTCCATGACCTTCTACCTGGCCCAGTCGGTGGTGTGGGCAGCACTGTTCGCCTCCTACACCCTCCACCTCCACGTGTCCGCGACCGCGGCCGTCGGCATCGCGGTGGCCGTGTGGTCGACCACCGTGGTCCTCGCCGACCTCATGCGCCGACGAGGCGTACGCGGCCCCGCCGAGGCGGCGCTGCGCCGCCTCACCTACGGCCCCTCCCGCTGAGGGGACCGGGACCGGGGTTCAGGACACCGCGATCCCGTAGCGCGCGGCCACCGAGTCGATCTCCGCCAGGAGCTCCCGCCGCCGGGCCACGCCCAGGTAGGAGGCCTCCACACCGTTGCGGGCCAGCCGCACCAGCCCTTCGGACCCCACCATGTCGTGCGCGATCCCGTACTCACCGCTCAGGTCGCTGCCGAACATGGTGGGGTCGTCGCTGTTGAGGGTGACCAGCAGGCCCGCGTCGAGCATGGCGGGCAGCGGGTGCTCCTCGATCCGGTCCACCGCGCGCGTACAGATGTTGGAAGTGGGACTGACGTCCACCGGGACCTGCGCCGCCACCAGCCGCTCGACCAGGGCGGGGTCCTTCATCACGTCGATGCCGTGCCCGATCCGCTCGGCGCCCAGCACGTCCAGCGCTTCCAGGACCCGCACCGGTCCTCCGTGCTCCCCCGCGTGCGGGAGGCTGGCCAGCCCGGCCGCCCGGGCCCGGCCGAACACCTCGGCGTAGGGGCCCAACGGGCTCTCCACACCGCCGACGCCGAAACCCACCACGCTCTGCGGGCCGTCCCGCAGCACCGCCTCGACCGTCCTCTCCGCGGACTCCACACCGAAGTCGGCCGGGAAGTCGGGGATCCACCTCAGCTGGATGCCGTGTTCGCGTTCGGCGTCCATCCGGGCGCGCTCGATCCCGTCGAACACCACCTTCGCCGGGACTCCGCGCATCAGGTGGGCGTAGAGGCTCACGTGCACCTCGGCGTAGCGCACGTTCTGGGCGGACAGCCGCTCGGCGACGACCGAGGCCAGCAGGGCGAAGTCGGCCTCCTCCCGGAGCGTGTGCACCGAGGCCAGGTAGACCTCCACGAAGTGCGGGAAGTCGGTGAAGGCGTACCAGGACCGGAGTTCCTCCAGCGTGCCCGGGACCCCCTCCACACGGTGCCGTCCGGCCAGCTCGAAGAGGGTCTCGGCGGGCATGGAGCCCTCGAGGTGAACGTGCAGTTCGACCTTGGGCAGGTCCCGCACGAGTTGGCTGACGGACGGGTCGACGAGTGTCGGGGCAGTCTGATCCATAGCGCCAAACCTAGGAGGACGGCACGGCGGGGCGCCACTTCGGGTGGGCAATCTGACGAAAGTCGGGGAGTTCCCCGGGCCGACGCGGGCCACCGGGCCGACGCGGGCCGTCGGCGATCGTCACCGCGCACGGACGACCTGACGAAAGATGGGGGTTCCCGCCACAGGCCGTTGACCAAAGAGCGTGGTGGGGGCGGGCGCCCTCTCCGTAGCTTTGTGCTCACCACCTCCCCACAGGCAGTGCCTCCCACCAAGAAGTGAGCAGCCGATGAACACGCAGCCCGCGACCGCTCCCCGCCCCACCGGCTCCCAGGTCCTCGGTGCCCGGATCCAGATCTACGCGCAGCGCAACCCCGGCGGTTACGCCGTCCGCGGCGCGGCCCTGGCCGCGGTGGGCGCCGTGTTCCTCGCCGTCACCGCCGCCGCCCCGTCCCTGGTCGATCCGACCAGCATCCCGGGTTGGACCCTGGTCGGGATCCTGTGCGCGACGGTCGTCGGTGCCCTGCTGGCCGGGCTGCCCATGTACGTCCACGCGAGGAACCTGCCCGATGTCGAGGAGAACGACCCCGTCCGGTACGCCTCGGCCAGGCTCCAGGCGGCCTCCGGGGAACTCGGACCGGACCCGGCCACCAACCACCTGGCGCGCCGGCTGTCCGACCGGCTCGTGCACAACAGCAACCCCGGCTACGCCATGGGCGGACTGTTCATCGTCCTGCTGTTCGTCACCGTCCTGCCCCTGGCCGACATCATCGGCCCCGGGTTCACCCCGCTGCACCTGCTCCGGCTCGCGCCCGCCACAGTGTTCCTCATCGCCTTCGCCCTCGCCTACTCCAGCGCCAAGGCACAGCACACGCGCTTCAAGGCCTTCCGGGAGAGCTACGACGCCGCCAACACCTGAGTGCCCGGAGAGCCCGTGCCCTCCGGGCGCTCAGAGGCCGGATCTCACTCCGACGGCAGCCCGCCGTTGACCCTCCGGGGCACGGAAAGCGGGTTGCCGTCCCTCAGTTCCGGGGGAAGCAGCGGCTGCGGCACCGACTGGTAGGTGACCGGCCGCAGGAAGCGGCGGATCGCGGTCGTGCCCACCGAGGTGTGCAGGGGCGCGGTCGTCGCCGGGTAGGGACCGCCGTGCGTCATCGCGTGGGTGACCGCCACTCCGGTCGGCCAGCCGTTCCAGACCACCCGGCCCGCCACCGAGGCGCCCAGGGCCAGGAGCGCCGGGGCCATCGGATCGTCCTCCTCGCCGTGGACGGTGACGGTGAGCTGGCCGTGCAGCACCCCGCCCACCTCCAGCAGACGGCGTTCGTCGGCGTAGGCGACCACGAGGGTGGCGGGCCCGAAGCACTCGGCCAGCAGGGCCTCGGAGTGCTCCAGCAGGGCGTCCAGATCGGTACGGAGCAGGGTCGGCGACCATCCCTCGGCGGTCTCCCCGCCCTGGACCAGCACCTCCGTGGCCGGATGTCCGGTCAGGGTGTCCACGCCCCGGGCGAACCCCTCGGCCACCCGGTCGTTGAGCAGCGGGGCGGCGGCCCGCCCCTGGAAGTCGGCGACGAGCGCGTCCAGCTCCGCCCCCTCGGGGACGAACACCACCCCGGGCTTGGTACAGAACTGGCCCGAGCCCATCGTGGCCGATCCCGCGTACCCCTCCAGGATCTCCTCGCCCCGGTCGGCCATCGCCGCGCGGGTGACGAAGACGGGATTGACGCTGCCGAGCTCCCCGTAGAACGGGATGGGTTCCGGGCGGGAGACGGCGAGGTCGTACAGGGCCCGGCCGCCGGGGATGGATCCGGTGAAGCCGACCGCCCGCGTGAGCGGATGCGTGACCGCGTGCTTGCCCGCCTCGAACCCGTTCACCAGGGCGAAAACGCCCTCGGGGACCCCGGCGTCCGCCAGCGCCGCCACCACCAGGTCCGCGGTGCGCCGGGCCAGTTCGGGATGGCCGGGGTGGGCCTTGACCACCACGGGACACCCGGCGGCCAGCGCGGAGGCGCTGTCGCCCCCGGCGGTGGAGAAGGCGAAGGGGAAGTTGCCGGCCCCGAACACCACCACCGGGCCGAGCGGGACGAGCAGGCGCCGCACGTCCGGCCGGGGCGTACCCCAGTCCGGGTCGGCCGGATCGATCATCGCCTCCAGGTACTCGCCCTCCTCGAGGACGTCCGCGAACAGACGGAGCTGGAAGGTGGTCCGGCCGAGCTCGCCCCGGCAGCGCGCCTCGGGGTAGTGGGCCTCGGCCATCGCGACGGGGACGAGTTCCTCGGCCGCCCCGTCCAGGGCGTCGGCCACGGCCCGCAGTGCCCGGGCCCGTTCGGCGGCGGGCAGGGCGGCGTAGAGCGGTGCGGCGGCGGACGCCCGCTCCAGGACGGCGTCGAGTTCCTCGGGAGTGGTCCCGGGGCGCTCTTCCGGTGTGCTCTGGGGGGCTGCTGTGGTCATGGCCGGAACCTCCTGGGGAAGATAGGTGCGCTGCCAGGCCCACGATGCCATGGCCCCCGGCGCGGGACAGGGCCGTCCCGTTCACACGGCGGCCCCTCGACCGCCGACAGCGATGCCGGATGCACGGCGTACAGAGCGGGCCGTTCCGTTACCGACTCCTCCACACGCTCCCCATCTTGGAAAACGTCGCTCGGACCGGCCTGGAACGCGCTCTCCCGAGGTTCTTCGGAACGAAACTGGAATTTCCCCGGAACCAGGTGATTCCGGAAAGGCATCATAGGTGGTGTGACGACAAATTCCCGAAGCTCAACGCCCCCGCGCGCGCGACGGACTCCAGGCGCGAACAACGGGACCCCCGCGTCGCGTGAGCGTCGCGGACCGGCCGGCGCCGCCAACGACGAGCTCGCGTTCGCGCAGGCTCCCCTGCGTCGGCTCCCGGCCCAACAGCGCAGCATGGTCAGGGTCCAGCGCATGCTCGACTGCTGCGCCGACCTCCTCGACGAGGTCGGCTACGACAACCTCTCCACCACCCGGATCGCCGAACGCGCCGGAGTGGCCATCGGTTCCGTCTACCAGTTCTTCCCCGACAAGAAAGCGATCACCCAGGCCCTGGGGCTGCGTTTCCTGGACCAGTTCAGCACCCGGGTCACCGAGCGCCTGGCCGACGCCTCCTTCACCCACTGGACCGTCGCCGTCGACACCGTCATCGACGAATACATCGACATGCACCGCAACGTGCCCGGCTTCCGCAGCCTCCACTTCGGTGACATCGTCGACCCCCGCCTCCTCAACGGCGGCAGCGACAACAACCGCGTCATCTCGGTGCGGCTGCGCCGCATCATCGTCTCCGTCACCGGAATCCCCGACGACGACGAGCTCGACCGCACCATCCACGTCGCCGTCGAAGCCGCGGACGCCGTCCTCAAGCTCGCCTTCCGCGACAACCCCGACGGTGACCCCGCCCTCGTCTACGAGGCCAAGCGCCTCGTCAGCAGCTACCTGTCCCACTTCTCCGAACGCAACGGAGGTGACCGTCCTTGGTAGCCGACGCGCCGGCCCTCTCCGCCCCCGTCACCGGGACCGCCGCGGGCGTGCCCTTCCTCGCCCTGCCTCCGGCCGCGGCCACCGGCGCCCCGGCCCCGCTCGTCGTCGGGCTGCACGCCTTCGAACCGCCGCGCAGTGAGTCGGCCCTGGCCGGTGCGGTCCCCATGGCCTCGCTTCCGGCCTGGCGGGTCTACCTCGGCCTGCCCCTGTTCGGTGCCCGCCTGCCCGAGGGCGGCGTCACCGAGATCAACCGGCGCGGGGAACGCGACTACCTCGTCGAACTCTTCGGTCCCGTCGTGGAGGAGGCCGCGGCCGAACTGCGCCGCGTCGTCGAGGAACTGCGTTCGGACTTCCCCGTCGCCGACACCCCGGTCGGTCTGGTGGGAGTGGGCGCCGGCGCCTCCGCGGTGCTCCTGGCCCTGGCCGAGGACCGCCTGCAGGTCGGCGCGGCCGCGGTCATCAACCCGATCGTGGAGCCCTCGCTGCTGATGGCCGCCCGCGAGCGCCGCACGGGCAACCCGTACCGCTGGAGCGCCCAGGCCCAGCAGACCCGGGGCTGGCTGGACTTCTCCGCCCGGGCCGACGAGATCTCCCGCGTCGGGACCCCCGTGCTCATCGTCAACGGGGGCCGGGACGAGGTCGCCCCGGCCGAGCACGGACGGGCCTTCCACGACACCCTGGCCGCCCAGGGATCCCCGCAGAGCCCCGAACACGGCGGCGGCCGGGCCGCCGAGCATGCGCTCCGTCACATCGTGGTGCCCGATCTGGCCCACGCGATCGGCCCCGAGCCCGGTCTCGAACCGGGCCCGCTCACCCCGGCCGGCGTCCTCACCGACCGGGCACTGACCGAGTGGTTCCATCTGCACCTGACCTCTTCCCCGCAGGTCCAGGCACCCGCGGACGCCTGACCACCGGTACGCTCCGCCCCCGTCCCGCGCACGGAGCGGGGCAACGGCGGACGTTCACCCACAACACCCCGCGGTCTTCCCCTCCGTCCGCTTCCCGGACGCCGCCGCGACAGCCAGTACACGTTCCATGGGATCATCCAGGGGCGACCGCGACAGCGGTCCCACCTGATCCGTTTCGACTCATCCACCAGGAGGGCGAACCACGTGACGGAACCGGCACCGGTCTTTGCCAGCGGGGTCGACAACGAGCGGTTGAACGCACAGCTGCGCTTCCTCCTCGAAGTGGACAAACTCAAGCGTGTCCTGCGGCAGAACCTGCTGGTGGACGGCTCCCGGCGGGAGAACTCCGCGGAGCACTCCTGGCACCTGGCCCTGTCCGCCCGAACCTTCGCCGAGTACGCTCCCGAAGGCACCGACATCGACCGCGTCACCGAGATGCTCCTGCTCCACGACATCGTGGAGATCGACGCGGGCGACACCTTCCTCTTCGACCCGGTCAGCACAGAGACGCAGGACGAGCGCGAACGCGCCGCCGCCGACCGCCTCTTCCCCCTGCTCCCCGAGGACCAGGCCGCCCGGGCCCGTGAGCTGTGGGACGAGTTCGAGGCCCGGGCCACCCCGGAGGCCCGGTTCGCCCGCGCCGTCGACCGGCTCTCCCCGATGCTCGCCAACTGGCACAACGACGGCGGCGCGTGGGTGCGCTTCGGTGTCACCCGGGCTCAGGTCATGGAGAAGGTGAAGCTGGTCTCCGAGGGCTCCGAGGCCCTGGGGTCCTACGCCACCGCCCTGATCGACGACGCGGACCGGCGCGGATACTTCCGCACCTGACCGGCGGTCAGACCCGGCCCATGACCAGCTGGACCGCCGCGGTCAGACCCACCACGACCAGGACCACCCGCAGGGCGGCCGGGCTGAGCTTGCGGCCGAAGTTGGCTCCCAGGTAGCCGCCGACGATGGTCCCGACCGCGATGAGGCCCACCACCGGCCACGCGGGTGAGGCGAGCACGATGTAGAACACCGCCGCCGTGCTGTTGGCGATGGTGGCCAGCGCGTTCTTCAGGGCGTTGAGTCGCTGGAGGTCGTCGTCCAGGGTCGCGCCGAGCAGGCTGATGAGGATGATCCCCTGCGCGGCGGCGAAGTACCCGCCGTAGGTGCCGGCCCCGTAGGCGCCCACCGGCATCCAGGGGCCGCCGTTCTTCGAGGCGGGCTTGCGCGAGCGGGCCCACTTGGTGATCCGGGGCTGAAGGACGATCAGCACGCACGCGCCGCCGATCATGAACGGCACCACGGACTCGAAGACGCCCGAGGGCAGGTAGATCAGCAGCATGGCGCCGGTCATCGCACCGAAGAAGGACATGGTGCCGAACCGGATCAGCCGGGTCTTCTGCCCGGCCAGTTCGCGCCGGTAGGCGATGGTGCCGCTGAGTGTTCCGGGGGCCAGGCCGATGCTGTTGGAGACGGTGGCGGTGATCGGCGGGTAGCCGAGGGCCAGCAGCACCGGGAAGGTGAAGAGCGTTCCCGACCCGGCGATGGCGTTGATCCCGCCGGCGGCCACACCGGCGAGCAGAATGGCCAGGGCCTCCCAGAGTTCCATCGCGGTGCGCTCCGATCCTTCGCTCCCCGACCGTCGAGGGCCAGAACAGACTACGAGACCGAGTCATCGGATCCTCAGGCCGGGGCTGGGACAGTGACCGCACCGGCACAGGCGCTCCCACCAGCACGAAGGCCCCGCCGCACTGGTGCGGCGGGGCCTCGGGGCCGTTCCGGGGGGAGGTCAGGGTGACGGACGCCACCGGTCAGTGCGGGACCTTCACGACCTCGCTCTGGATCCGCTCGAAGGCACTGCTGACACCCTGGAGCGCCTGCCCCATCTCCGCGGGGACGATCCACACCTTGTTGGCGTCGCCCTTGGCGATCTCCGGGAGTTTCTGCAGGTACTGGTAGGCGAGCACGTCCGGGTCGACCCGGCTCGTGTGCAGGGCCTTGAACACCATGTGGATGGCGTCGGCCTCACCGCGGGCCCGCAGGGTCTGCGCGTCCGCGTCGGCCTTGGCCGTGAGCATCTGCGCCTCCGCGTTACCCTTCGCCTTCAGCACGGACGAGGACCGTTCACCCTCGGCCCTCAGTACCAGGGCCTGCTTCTCACCCTCGGCGCTGAGCAGCTGGGCGCGCTTCTCGCGGTCCGCGCGCATCTGCATCTCCATCGCCTCCTGCACGGAGGACGGCGGTTCGATGCCCTTGAGCTCGATCCGGCTGATCTCGATGCCCCAGTCCCGGGTGGCCTCGTCCAGCACGGTCTTGAGTTCGCGGTTGATCTGGTCCCGGGAGGTGAGCGTGCCCTCCAGGTTCATGCCACCGATCACGTTGCGCAGGGTGGCGAGGGTGAGCTGCTCGACGGCCTGGATGAAGTTGGCGACCTCGTAGGTGGCGCGGTAGGCGTCCACGACCCGTATGTAGACCGCGGAGTCGACCTCGACGGCCAGGTTGTCCTCGGTGATGGCCGACTGCGGCGGGAAGCTGACCACCTGGACACGGCGGTCGATGCGTTCGCGGACCTGGTCGACACCGGGGATCACGATATTGAAGCCGGAGCTGAGGGTTCGGTGGAACTTACCGAAGCGCTCGACCACGTCCTCCATGGAGTGCGGCACGATACGCACACTGCGCCAGAAGATGATCAAAAGTACGGCGACGAAGAGTACGACGATGATGATCGAGGCCATGGGTTACCAAACCCTCCCGACGTCGAACCGGGTAACGGTGTTCAACAGCGGCATCTGCGGCAGCTCCGGATCTCCTGACGGGGGTGACAGGCAGCGTGGGAGCGGACCGCGCCCTCGCCGCCTCACCTCGGGGGGAAGATCATAAAGCGCGCCGAAATAGAGCGATCCGCTCACTGAACGTTGACGCTACCCCATACCTCTCCGAGAGGACCACATCCGGACGGAAATAGGTTTTACGGACAATACATTCTCGGCATAAAAACAACCCCCTATACGGCCTTGGCCGTCCAGCGGCCCCCGTCACGCTCCACCTTCAACGGCAGACCGAAGGTCTCACTGAGGTGCTCGGCCGTCATGACCTCGTCCAGCGGACCGGCCTGCACGATGTCCCCGTCCCGGATCAGCAGTCCGTGAGTGAAGCCGGGCGGGATCTCCTCGACGTGGTGGGAGACCACCACCAGCGCCGGCGCCGTCTCGTTGGACGCCAGCTTGCCCAGGCGGCGCAGCAGGTCCTCACGGCCGCCCAGGTCCAGCCCGGCCGCGGGCTCGTCCAGGAGCAGCAGCTCCGGGTCGGACATCAGCGCACGGGCGATCAGCACCCGCTTGCGCTCGCCCTCGGACAGGGTGTGGAAGACACGCTCGGCGAGATCAGCCACACCCCAGTGGCCCAGCAGCGCACGCGCGCGCCCGTAGTCAGGGGTGCCGTACTCCTCGCGGAAGCGCCCCAGGTACCCGTAAGCGGCACTGACCACCAGGTCCAGAACAGGGGTGCCCTCCTCGATCCGACCGGACACGGAGGCCCCGGCGTAACCGATCAGCGGCCGCAGCTCGAAGACGTCCACACCGCCGAGCTTCTCTCCGAGGATCTCGACCCTGCCCGCGGTGGGGTGCAGCTGGCTGGAAGCCACGTTCAGCAGGGTGGTCTTCCCCGCGCCGTTGGGGCCGAGCACGACCCAGCGCTCGCCCTCCAGAACCGACCAGTCGACACCGTCGAGCAGATGCTCGCCGCCGCGCCGTACCGTGACCCCGTTCAGGCCCAGAACACGCCCGTCCATCATCCTCCTATCGTCACGTCCCACGCCGGTGCACGGGCCGCCCTACCCTGAAGTAATGCATCTGACGTCCGCACCGCTCGTCGCCTGGGGCAACGCCTGGCTGTCCGGCCACGTCGGGCTGGACGACGCCGTAGACGCCGTCGAACGCCGGAGCGGCCCCAACCTGATCGGGACAGTACCCCCAGGCGACCTGCCGTTCGACAGCGGCGTACCGCTGCGTGCCGCACTGGTACGCCTTCGTGGCCTGGGGTTGTCCGTCTTCCGGTTGGCGCTGCCCGCCTGGGGGGACCCGTTCGGGCTGGTGGGCCCGGCCGAACTCAACCAGGCCGCCATCGAGGCTCAGGAGGGGGTGCTGGTGCAGCTCGCCGACCGGCAGACAGGCCTCGTGCCCGCCGCCGACCGGCGTGGTTCATCCTACGTGGGCGTTTCGTGGACCCCGTATCCGGCGAACGACGCCCTCCCCCAGATACCCGACCTGCCCGAGGCCGAGCGGCGGCTGAAGCTCACCCTGGTCCGGGTCGCCGAACAGCTCCAGGGGGTGGACGACGTCGCGGGCTTCGCCCCGGCCGTGCACAGGGCCCTGGGCGACCTCGGCGACTCGGGGACCCCGCTCCTGGCCCACGGCTATCCTCCGCGAGCACACCGGGTCGCGGCACAGGCCGAACGGCTGGCGAAGGTCGTGAAGCTGGCCGAGCCCGGCTCCGGCCGGGGACTCAGCGCCCACCAGGCCCGCCTGCGCACGGAGGCCCTGCGAGAGCTGGACGCGGCCGTGCGCCGGGCCCTGGTGGCCGCACACACCGCCATAGAGAGGTAGGACCCTGGGAGGGGTGCCGGGTTTTCTCCGGGTGAAGCCAGGGGATTCACCTGATCCACGGCAACAGCCGTCTCCCCGATACTGGACAGTGGGAGGCCGCACGTGGCCGACTCACAGAGGAGGAGAGCCGTCATCATGCAACCCGAGCACATTCGAGCTTCGGACGCGGACCGCGACCAGGTTGCCGAACGGCTCCGCGAAGCCGTCGCCGAGGGACGCCTCAGCCCGGTCGAGCACGAGGAGCGGCTGGACGTCCTGTACAAGGCCAAGACCATCGGCGAACTGGCCCCGATCATCTCCGACCTCCCCGGGAGCACCACCTCCTACCGTGTGGACCCCGGCAACCCGGACAGCGGCATGGAGATCCTCGGCAACGAGGCCCGCGACCTCGCCGGGCAGAGCAAGGGCTCGGAGAACCTCGTGGCGGTCTTCGGCGGCTGCGAACGCCGCGGCCGCTGGCTGGTGGAGCCCCGCACCAACGTGTCGGTGCTCTGCGGCGGAGTGGAACTGGACCTGCGCGAGGCGGTGCTGAGCCAGCACGAGGTCACCATCCAGCTCGCCGTGATCATGGGCGGGGTGGACATCAAGGTGCCCCACGGGGTCCGGGTGATCAACAACACGTCAGCGATTCTGGGCGGAGTGGACCTCCACGGAACGGACCAGGTCACGGACCCGAACGCCCCCGTAGTACACCTGACCGGAACGTGCATGCTGGGCGGAGTGGACGTGAAGGCCAAGCACATGAAGAAGAAGCGCAAGAAGTAGTGAGGCCGGGGTGTCCACATGGTGAACTAGCTGCGAAAACCCCAGCCCCTGCCCGTCACTCCCGCCCCACGGCCGAGTACCGTGGAGAGCGCCATGAGTGATGAATCCACGTTGTTGGTCACGGTGACCGGGCGCGACCGTCCGGGCATCAGCGCACGCCTTCTGAGCACCCTTTCCGTCTTCCCTGTCACCATCGTCGACCTCGAGCAGGTCGTCCTGGGTGGCCGGTTGGTCCTGGGCGCCGTTCTGGAGGTCGACGAGCGGGTCGCCCCGGGGGTGAGTCGCCAGCGGGTCTTCGAGGAGATCCGCTCCGCCCTGGACAAGACCGCCATCGATCTCGACATGGACGTCGAGTACGACGTCGGCAACAATCGCGTGAACGAGGTCTCCGCGGAGAGACTCCACGTCACTGTCCTCGCCGCCCCCCTACGCCCCGGAGCCCTGGGTGCCATCACCTCCTGTGTGGCCCGCTCCGGAGCCAACATCGACCGCATCGAACGGCTCTCCGGCTACCCGGTGACCTCCGTGGAGATGGAGATCTCCGGAGGGAACCCGGACCAGCTCCGCGCCGAACTGGCGATGGAGTCCGCCACCCAGGGTGTGGACGTCGCCGTCCAGGCCAGCGGGCTGCACCGCCGCGGCAAGCACCTCATCGTCATGGACGTCGACTCGACCCTCATCCAGGGCGAGGTCATCGAGCTCCTCGCGGCACACGCGAACTGCCTCGAGGAGGTCGCCAAGGTGACCGAGGAGGCCATGCGCGGAGAACTCGACTTCGAGGAGTCCCTCCGCCGCCGTGTCTCCCTCCTCAAGGGGCTGGACGCCTCCGCGATCGAGCTGGTCCGCGACGAGATCCAGCTGACCCCGGGCGCACGTACCCTCGTCCGTACCCTGAAGCGCCTGGGTTACGAGTGCGGCATCGTGAGCGGCGGCTTCACCCAGATCACCGACGTCCTCGTGGAGCGCCTCGGTCTGGACTACTCCGCGGCCAACACCCTGGAGATCATCGACGGCAAGCTGACCGGCGAACTGGTCGGCCCCATCATCGACCGCAAGGGCAAGGCGACCACCCTCCAGCGCTTCGCCGAGGAAGCCGGCGTCCCCCTGGAGCAGACGGTCGCCGTCGGCGACGGAGCCAACGACCTCGACATGCTCCAGACCGCCGGCTTGGGCGTGGCCTTCAACGCCAAGCCCGTCGTCCGCCAGCAAGCCGACACCTCGGTGAACGTGCCCTACCTGGACACCATCGCCTTCATCCTCGGCATCACCCGCGAGGAAATCGAAGCCGCGGACCTCAACGACTGAACAAGAAAAAGGGGGGCTCCGTGATCACGAAGCCCCCCTTTTTCGCATGCACGGTCTTTTCGTGTGCACGGTCGCTCCGTGAGTTATCCACAGCCCCCGAGCCGGCCACTGGCGATTCCCATCCCGGCCACCTAACGTCGATACCGGGGGAACCTCCACACCCGCCAGCCCACCCCTGCCCCCATCAGAATTCACATGTTCACAAGCCATGACAAAAAACAAAAAGAAGGAGGAGCCCGCCCCGAAAGACGAACCCCTCCCCCTATTCTCAAG
>NZ_ANBA01000037.1 GCF_000341085.1 Nocardiopsis ganjiahuensis DSM 45031
CCGTGGCACCCACTTCACCGGCGGGGAGGTGTCCTTCCACCAGGCCGGGTTCTCTGGCGGGGAAGTGTCCTTCAGTGCAGCCCTAGGCAAGTGTCCACCCAGACTGCTCGAAGCAATCGCGCGCGGAGAACCAGGGGTGGTGGTGTTGCCCCACCAGTGGCAGCTGTCAAAACGATGAACAGGAAGACCCAGACGCATCTGCTGATGCACCTAATCTCTGACATCTCGTGGCCGCGCCTACTGTCATCTTCGCGTCCGTCAACAGGTGCGGCGCCGGGCCGAACCCCAACAGCGCGGCCACTGCCCGGCGTCCTTCTCGCCAGGGAGCGCGTTAGCCGACCGGTGGGGTCCACAATGGCCGATCAGTCGATGTGCCGCCTGAGATGTCGACCGCGCACTGGGTAGGGAACCGCTCCGGTCCGAACCTCACCCGGAAGGCAGGGGCGAATGGTCGACGTGCTGGTCATCGGTAGCGGAATCGCAGGTACCGCCGCAGCTCTCGCGCTGCACAAGGCGGGCGCGTGGGTCTCGGTCTACGAGGCGCACCCTGACAGCGGGGCCGATATCGGCGCCTTCCTGACCCTGGCCGGCAACGGGATGACGGCCCTGGCGCAGTTCGGCGCGGACAAGGAGGTCACCCGGCACGGCTTCCGCCTGACCGCGATGCGCCTCACCGATGGCAGCGGAGCGGAGATCGCCACGTCCCCGCTCGGCCGGGCCGAGGACCCGCTCAGCCGGTACCGCTGCATGCGCCGCGCCGCACTGTGCCGCGCACTGCGGTCGGAGGCCCGGCGCCGGGGGATCGAGGTGCGGCACGGCAGGCGGCTCGCCTCCGCCGTGGAGACGGCGGGCGGTGTCGCGGCGACCTTCTCCGACGGGGAGACCGTCGAAGGCGACCTCCTCGTCGGCGCCGACGGCCTGGGATCCGTCGTCCGGCCGCTCATCGACCCCGGTTCGGTGCCGCGCCGCTACGCCGGGCAGAACATCTTCTACGGGTACTCCACCCGCGCCGATCCGCCCCACACCTCCGAGCGCATCGAGATGATCCGCGGCAGTGCGTCGTCCTTCGGCTACGCGGTCTCACCCGAGGGCGAGACCTCCTGGTTCGCCCGCCTGCCCGGGGATGAGTTGCCGACCACCGAGATCAACGGGGTCCCTCCCGAGCACTGGCGCCGGCACCTGCTCGATGCCCTGCGAGCCGACACCACCCCTGCCGCCGACATCGTCGCCGCGACGGACGGTCCTGCCATGGTGACCAACGCCTACGACCTGCCGGTCGGCGGTACCTGGCACACCCGCAGGATGCTGGTCATCGGCGACGCGGCCCACGCCGCCTCGCCGGCCACCGGCCAGGGCGCGTCCATGGCGCTGGAGGACGCGGTGGTGCTGGCGAAGGCCCTGCGCGACACGGACAGCATCGCCGCGGCGCTCAGCGCCTACGACCGGCTGCGCCGGGTGCTCGTCGAAGGCAACACCCAGCGGAGCGCCGAGATGACCCGGGGCACGGCTCACCGCGGCCGCGTCACACCGCCGAACGGATCCGCCCTCAAGGGAGACCAGCACCTTGACCGCCACATGGCCTGGCACGACCGCCTCCCCGTAGCGGACACCTGACGGCCGGGCGCTGCCATCACGCTCGTGCGTTCTCGGGACGCGGGGTCGGAGATCACTGACATCCCCGTGGCCGCAAGCACTGTCATCTTCGCGGCCGTCAACAGCGGCCCTCTGTCTGGGGCGGATCGCGGTGCACCCTGCCCGCGTCCCCGGACGCGCAGGGGCCGGGGTGGTCAGCGGGCAGGGCACACCGCCTCGATGTCGGGGCGAGCGTCTGCACGGAGGCGTGGAAGAGGTGTTCGGCCGGGGATCACTGCGTAGTGCCTCGGTGTGATTCATCAGTGACGTAATGGGGTGCAAGAGGTTGCGCTGGGGGCCTCGGAAAGTGTCAGGGGTGCAGGGAGTTGCGCATCGGTGCTGGAAGGGGGAGGTGGCGCAACTCCTTGCGCCTGGGTTTTGGGGAGCTGCAGGAAGACCACCGCGGGGTCTAGCGCCAGGTCTAGTGCGGGGTCAACCTCGAAACCGCCCCCCAGACGGCCCCCAGGCTCGACAGACTGGCCTCATGCACCCAGAGGATGAACAGCACCAGCAGGACGCGGGCTCCACCCCGCAGCCGCGGGGGCGCGGCGGGCTG
The DNA here is from genome assembly GCF_000341085.1 of Nocardiopsis ganjiahuensis DSM 45031. Lineage (GTDB taxonomy): Bacteria > Actinomycetota > Actinomycetes > Streptosporangiales > Streptosporangiaceae > Nocardiopsis > Nocardiopsis ganjiahuensis. The sequence continues at coordinate 2,189 of NZ_ANBA01000037.1, forward strand.
GAGGCCGCGATCCGGGGCGCCTTGACCCGGCCGGTGTCGGGCGCTGCTGCGCACTGGGGTGGGCCCCGGCCGCAACGCCCCGTCGAACCCGTGGATGTTGCCGGAGGGCCGGCGCCCGGACGCCTCCCCCCGACCTGACACACGAATACCCCCGGCAACTACTGGTTGCCGGGAGCGGAAGAACGGCAAGGAGGCTGTGGTGGCACAGCGCAGAGGCGGTCTGGGGCCGCGCGGCGGGCAGTGGGTCGCAGCGGCGGCCGCGACCCACGTGCACGACGCGGAAGTCGTCGACGACGAGCGCCTCGCTGTTCCGGCCGGGACCCCCGCCCTGCTCTCGCGGGAGGAGGCCGAGGACGTCCTGGAGGTCCTGGACGCTGTCGCCGCGGCGACCCAGGCCGGGCCGGGACGCGCCCGCTGCGAGGAACTCGCACTGGTGCTCCGCCAGCGGCTCCGTGGGCACCCCGGGTCCTGACCCCGGACACACGAACACCCCGGCAACCTTTGGTTGCCGGGGTGTTTTTGTCACGCGGATGGCCAGTGACGTCACGTGACTCACCGCCCTCCGGTGGCGGCGAGTAGGTCAGCGAGGAGTTCTCTCCTTTAGATGCACGTGCAGATGCACATGCATATGCTTGTGAGATGAGTTTGAGGTCAGGAGAACGGGGGGTTGGGGCCGGAGGGAGCCTTGGCGGGCTCGATGATCTCGGCCGGGTGGGCGCGAGGGCTGGGCAGGTAGACGACGCGAGACGTCTCCTCGAAGGAGACGGGTCCCAGATCCGGGAGGGGTTCGGCCTCAGGAACGTCGTCGATCAGTGCAAGGTCGTGATCGAACTCGTCGAGCCGGTCGAAGGTCTCGCGCTGGGCCCTGCTGATCTCGATCTCGGTGTCGGTCTTGCGCATCGACAACTGGTGGAGGGTGTCCTGGAGGGTGTGGTGTTGGGACTTCAACCGCCGGAGTTGTTGCCTGAGTTCCTCGATTTCGGCCTCCCGCTGCTCAGCCGCCAACCGTGCTTTGGACTCGTGTTGGCGTGCCTCTTCACGGGCCTGGCGCAGGATCTGCTCGGCCTCGCTTCGCGCTCGCCAGATCATTTCCGAGCCCTCTTTGCTCGCCTTCTCCCTGGCCTCGTCCACACGGTGGCGGGTCGTCCCCACCCCGCCCAAAGCCGTGCGCAGCAGTGTCTCCAGGTTTTCCACCCGTACCTCTGGGCTCACATCGCGGATCACCCGACTGCGGCTCGGCATCGAGGTCGTGTTGGTGTGGGGGCAGGTCTCCACGGGCAGAGGCATGTCCTCGCTGGCCTTCTTCCACAGCTGGATGAAGCGCCCTGTCTCCTCACCCAGGTCCCGGGGTGGTTGCGCCAAGGGGACGAGGGCCTGGATGAAGGCGGTCATGGTGGCCCGGTCGGGGAGTCGCGGTTCGGTGACCACCTTGTGCAGGGTCGCCCGGGAGATGGTGTCCGGGCCGCGGCCTCGGTTGACCTCCTTGGTGACGTTGGACACCGAGAGCTTCCCCGAGTCCACGTGTAGTTGGTAGAGCTCGTCTTTGAGCGTGGCCAAAGGGCCCTTAATTCCCTGTGGCCGCTTCCAAGAGGGCACGGCATTCCTTGTCTAGATCCGTCTACTTCCCCGCATCTTAATGGATCTCGGGCCGTCTTTTTTCGTCTCCAGCCGGGAAACCCTGCGGTTAAGGGCTTTCCTGGCCACTATCGTGCTTAGCAGGGAGTGGGACCGGGCACTCAGGCACACCCACATATCGGGACAAAAAGTGCATGCGGAACGCCATGGGGCATGGGAGAAGGTGGAGCTGGCGACCACCGAACCCGCCTTTTGCGTGGTCATGCCGGTGCCTGAAGGCCACATCCGGTCAGTCGTTGCTGCCAGGGCGGCAGTCACCCCTTCGCCCCCGGTCATGCCGAGGGGCGCCTCTGACCGAAACCCACGACCGTTACCTCACGGTCGGGAAAGATAATTCAAGCTCGAATGAATATGTCAATTGCTCTGACAACTACCGGAAAACCGGGAGAATCCCAAGATTGGGGTGAAGGAAACAAAAAACGACCGGCCTTCGGAGATGTGGAGATCGGAGAAGGCCGGTCGTTCGCCTCAAAAAAGAGGAACTTCCTCACTGTCAATGTTGGCTCAGCGTGGAAGCGCCTTACTGTACCAAACCCGCGCGTACAGGAGGTGCGGGTTCGGTGAACGCTCCTGTGGGCATTGACCTGCGCCTCTACCTGGCCTTCCTCACAGCCTGCCTCAGCGGAATCGGTGCCGGTCTCCTTTGGTACTTGGGTGGAGACAATCCGTATCACGCTGTGATCAAAGGTGTCTTCGCGGGCGGCGCGGTATTCACGGCCGTCCTCTTCCTCCTGAGGTCTGGTGCCCGCCATGACTGTGGCCCCCACCCTGGTCAAGGTGAGAGTCAGGAGGGAGCTGATTAAGCCGATGCTCTGAGTTCCTAGTGGTGGGGAGGGGGCAGGACCCCCTCCCCACCACCCAGGGAACAGGATTTTTCGACGTCAAAGAACCTGGAGCATGTGATTTCGGACGGTCAAGAAGTGCCCCTAGCGGCTGTCAGGCGAATCCGCCCACTGGCCGCGCCCGGCCGTGGCAGGCTCGGTTCCATGAGCGAGACCACCTCCTCCACGGCCCCGACCGTGCGCCTGATCGGCGGGCCGCCCGACTGGGACGGCCAGGTGCTGACCCACGTCACCGAAGCAGAGCTCGCAGGGCCCCGCGCCGCCTTGGGCGGCTACCTGGTCAGCTCCTGCGTCCCCGCCGGCCACCCCGACCCCGGGGCTCGCGCGGCCTACGAACCTGGCAACGAGCCGCTCTCCCCGGGGTTGTGGTTCTTCCAGGGGTGGGTGCCCTACTGGTCGCAGGCCTCTGATGAGCGCCGTGGTGAGCACCACGAGCTGGTGGGCGTGGAGAGCGACGCCGACTACCTCCCGGTGGCCTGGGTGGACGATGACGGAGCCCGTCACCAGATCGACCGGATCCTCGTACACCGGCCCGCGACCGGCGAGGACGACCTGGCGCCGGATGCCTGGCACGTGCGCAGCGGCGAGCGGGACTGGGAGCTGCTGTACGAGTTCCCCGACCACTGGAGGGCCGCGCCGCTGCCCGCCATCGAGGACCAGGAGCACGACGGCCTCGGTTGAGTCCGGCCACAAGAACGGGTGTGCAACCACTGGTTGCATACCCGGCCCCTGGTGGTGCTGGGGGAGCCGGCTGGAATCATGAGGCCTTGAGCGAACGTCACTTCGGGCATCGACGACATCCCTGCCGGGTGGGTCAAGGCCGAAAGCACATAGGGAAGCTGCTGGTTCACCGGACCATTCAGGGCGCGGATCTTGACGGCGTAGAGATCCCAGAAGTTCTCTACCGCACCAGGGCCCTTAGTAAGGGTTGCTCCCTCCCCGGGCCGGGAACGTGTCGAAGCGGTGCGTGCAGCCACCCCCAGACCACGAACGGAGCCGCCGTGGGCCTCTTCGATCGACGCCCCACCCCCGAGCAGCAACTCGCCCTCCAAGAAGAACAACGCCGCCGGGCCGCTGAGAACCAGGTCCTCATCGACCGTCGTGAACAGCAAGTGCAAGCACGCCGGATCCGCCAGGTCCGGGTCACTGCGGTCGACGTCCCGGAGATCAAGAGCATCTGCCTGTCGGCCCTGCACGCCATGGACTCCTCTCTGCTGTCGCTCGAGAAGGTTCAGATCAGCGAGGCCAAGCTGACCCGCGGAGGGGTGGTCATCCGCGGGTTCCTCCACAGCCACGCCATCGACCACAGCACCAAGGCACCTGCGGCAATGCGTTCGGCCTTGGAGAACCTCGGATTCGTCGTGGACAAGAACTTCGGAACGGACGGCGTGATCGTCACCGGCTGGGACCCCCTCCACTACGAGGGGGACCAGCTCACCGCCGGGCGGGTGAAAGTCCGCGTGACCGAGCTACAGGAGGTCCATGAGGACCTGCTAGAGCTGGAAGCCTCCCAGGTCGATGTCCACGATGTCTGAAGTGGCTCCAGCACCCGGCCGAGGCCAGCTACTCGACCCGGCGCCCTGGGCACGGTGCTCCACTGACCGGGCCACCATTGACGACGTGATGCGGACCTCCTGAGGGCAGCCGTTGCCCTTCCTCGTCACAGGTGTTTCAGGAAGGCATGGGCGAAGCGCTGGAGTTCCTTTGGCCCGAGTCCGGAGGCCAGCTCCTTGTAGACCTGGTCGGCCAGTACCTCTGGCTCATCCCAGGACAGGTCCAAGGTCAGTTGCTCTGGACGCGAGGAGGCGCGCTTCTTACCCGTGGGCTCAGACTTCTGTGGGGCCGGTGAAGGCTTCTGCGGCGGTACGGACTCTGGAGAAGGGCCATCCTGGGGGGCGGAGCGCTCGGGTTTTACGCGGTAAAATTCCTCCTGCTGTTCCCGGTGCGCGGGCAGTTGCTCCTCGAGGGGAAGCTTGCCCAGCTCGCGGGCCTGGGCCAGCTTCAACGCTCCCCCCTTAAGCGCCTGCTGTAGGTCCGGGTGCAGGTCCAGCAGGATGAGGCGCTGGGTGATCCACCCGTTGGACTTGCCCAGCAGTGCGGCCGCCTGCGACCGGTTCAGGCCGTGACCCAGGAGCTTGTTGATCTCCCGGGCCTCCTCCAAGGGGTGCAGGTCCTGGCGGTGGATATTCTCGGCCAGCACTGCCGCCCGCAGCGCGATCTCGCTCTCGTCCTCCTCCCCGCGGGGCGTGCGCACGTGTACCGCGACGGTCTCCAACCTGGCCTGCCGTGCAGCGGTCAGGCGGCGGTTGCCATTGACCACGACGAAGACCGCCTCGCCCACCGCAGCCTCGTGCTCAGGATGCACCTGGAGATAGGCGTGTCGGGGGATGACGTGCAGAGGCTGCAGCAGCCCGTGCTCCTTCAAGCTGTGTGCGAGCTCGTCCAGTTCCCCCAGGGACTCGCGCGGATTCTCAGGGTTGCCCACCAACTGCTCCAGCGGCACCCGGGCCGGATCCGCGGGGGCCTCGCCGGCGGCTTGGGAGATGAGTTGGCGGCGCGCGCTGGTGGCGCGCCCGGCGGCACCGAAGGAGGCCGAGCGGCCCAACTTGTCGGCCTTGCTCACGACAGCGCCCCCGCGATCTTGCGCATGGCGACGGCCTGGGCGCACTTGGGGTCGTAGACCAGCAGCCCTTGCTTGCTACGCACGGCCTCGCGCTGTTCCTTGCGGTCGGGCACCACCGCGATCACCGCCGGATCGCCGATCTCCTCCCACGCCTGCAGCGAGGAGGTGGCGATGAACCCACGGCGGCTGTCGTACATATTCACCACCAGCCCCAGGTAGTCGATCTCCAACCGCATGTCCTGGCGCAGGTCCTCGATCTGTCCGGTCAGCAGGGTGAAGGCGTCGGCACTGGAGTCCTCGGCCTGTACCGGGATCACCACACCCGAAGCGCCGGTCTTCTCCTCCGGACGGCGGCGACCGTAGTAGATGGCGCTGTCCATGGCCAGCCCAAGGCTGGGCGGGCAGTCGATCACGATGACGTCGAATGCGGACTCGAGCGGCTCCAGGGCCCGTTCCAACGCGGCCTCGCGAGCACGGATGGTGGAGAGCTTCACGTCCAGCACGAACCCGTCGGCGCAGGCCGGCAGCAGGTGAAGCCGGTCGCCGAAGCGCTCGTCTGTGATGGGCACGACGAGATCGGCCAGGTCTCCCTTGGCCTCGCCGGTCATGTGCTTGACCAGACTGTCGCTGTCCAGACCTAGGTTGTCCACGCCGAACTGGGTGGTCAGGTGGCCCTGGGGGTCGAAGTCGATCAGGAGCACCCGCTGGCCGGGGCCGCCGTACTCGCTGCCTTCGGCATAGGCCTGGCCTACGCCGGCGGTCAGGGAGGTCTTGCCCACACCGCCCTTCTGGTTGGCCATGATCCTGCGCCGTGGGTGGATGGTTGCCACGTGCTCCTCCTGTGGGGAAGGGTGGTCGGCGAGCCAGAGCTCCAGTGCTTGAGCTAGGCCCTGGATGTAGGAGACTCCGCGGTCAATGCAGCGGGCCTTGAAGTCCTCGTAGACGCCCGGCGGCAGCCAGGTGCTGAACGGCGGGGCCCCGGAGGTGTCCACCGTGGCCCGAGGCACGGCTGTCTGCCAGGCCTGGAGTGCGTGGAAGACCACGTCCTGCATGTCGAGCCGGTACTCCGCGGCCCGTACCTTCACCCGGGCTCGTAGCTGTCCGGGCAGCTTGGAAGTGACCTTCTCCCTGTCACCGGGGATTGGTGATGCCATGGGCGTTACCTTACTAACGCCTAGTAGGGAGAGTGAAACTCATCCTGTTCGCGCCGCCCACTTTTTACCGCGTAAAACCCTCCGCTGCCGGAGACAGCAGAAAACCCCCGCAACGCGAGGGCTTCGCTCCAGAGGGGGCCTACTGCTGCTCCTCAACCTCGAGGATGGGCCTTCACGACGGCGCCTCGTAGCGCCACCTGCCTTGCTCGACCCGCACGTCTACGTTCTGCTGAGTACAGACCCACTGGTCGAGCAGCTCAGCCAACAACTGTTCCACCTCAGACTCAGGAACATGCTCCTCACTCTTGACGAGCTGGCGAACGCGAGCATGATTTGCAGGTCCCCACAGCTGCTCCGTGGTTGACGTGGTGCATGGGAAGCCCGTGGAGCACCGCGGTCAGGCAGTCTTCCCCACGCTGGACATGGCGAAGCCCTCCACGCTGCCTGGTGTGAAGGGCTGGTCGTCGTCAGGAGGGCTCGGCCCGAATCCAAGCATCGCCGTGGCTGCTGGACTTCTCAGGGTGTTCTCGAACCCACCGTTCGAGGAGGTCGCTCAACAGCCGTTCAAGCTCGGATTTAGGAACAGGGCCCTCGTTTCCAGCGAGCTGACGGGCCCACTGGTCCTCGTTCTCGTGGGCGGCCTGTGTGTACAGGGACTCGGGGTCTGGCATCACCATCTCCTCGCTCATTCCTCTAGGAGCGACCTGAGCTCTGCCACGGCGCGCTTGTAGTGCTGACGCACGGTGCTCTCCTTGCGGCCGGTGATCTCAGCGATCTCGCTGTAGGAGAACCTCTCGTCCGCGCGTAGCACGAAGGCCTCACGTTGGGCTACAGACAACTGCTTGAGCGCCACCAGCACTCGGTTCTGGTAATCGTGCGAGAGAGCCTGGTTCTCAGGGGTCTTCGTCATGCAGTCGGCGACCACCGGAACGTCCTCGCCGTTCAGCTCGGTGAGCCGAGAGCTCGAGCGCAGCATGGTCAGCCACTGGTTGCGTGCTGCCTTCATCATGTAGGCCGCGGGGCGTTCCATCTGAGGGCGACTGTCGCAGATAGCGACCACAGCGTTGTGCATCGCGTCCTCCGCTTCCTGAGGTGTGGCCCCCAGATGGATCAGAGAACGTCGTATAGGGAGAGCGAACTCGACGAAGGTCTGCTGGACCTCGGCGTAGAAGGAGGTGGTGAGGGGGGCCTGGCTGAGCACCTCCAGGCCGCGCTCGCACGCTGGGACGTGTCTGCTTCGGTGTAAAGCCAAAAAGCCACAGAGGCAGAAAGACACAAAGCTGGAAAGGTGGCTTTGTGCGCAGCTCAGATGGGGGAAGCAGGCCAGGAGTCGCCCTGACGCTTTTTCCGGGGCCGCCGCGCCCAGGACGGGTTGGGCTGGGCGAACTTCGGGTTGGTGGCGATGCCCCAGGCCGCCAGATCGCGGGAGCGCCACAGAAACGAGCTGCGCCGGCCGAATTTTCCTTCGTCGGTGGCTGAGCGCCGCATGCGCCGCTGGGAGTCTCCGGCCAGGGCTTCCCAGCCCCGTGACAGGACCTCCTCGCGGTGGAGTGAGAGCTCTCGGTTGCGGGGCCGGTAGCGCCGCACCGTGCCGCGCTCCTGGCCCTGGTGCATGAGGATCCAGGTGTGTCCCTCTGCTGGGCCCTGGCGGCGCAGGGTCCAGCCGGGGCCGATCTTTGCGCTCATGTCGACCTCTTTGGCGGTGCTCCCCTTCGCGGGCTCCTCGCGCAACACGCTCTGGGCGCTCAGCTGGCGCACGGAGCGGGGCTGGCCGACCTCGGGGTACATGTGGGCGTACTCCTCGCGGTGGGCCAGGATGTGCTCCCGTCCGGCCTCGGTGAGCCAGCACCTCTGACCGGTGGCCGCGAGGAATCCACGGCCCGACTCCTCACCCAGGCGCTCCTGCCAGTGGGCCTCCTCCCCGCCGGCGACGGCTCCGGTCGGCCCGGCGGCGGCGATGCGGAGCAGGTGCTCCCAGAGCGACTGCGAGAGCGGACTCCACCGCGACCACGACACGGCTTCGGGCGCTGCCGGGGCCGGGGTGTCGACGGCCGCGGGCGTGATGCCGCAGATGTAGGCGGCGGTGGGGTCGAGCAGGTGCTCCACCACGCTCTGGCGGGTGTGGTGGAAGCGCGGGCTCAGGATCGCGATCTCCCCCAGGCCGCCGTCAGCGGCCGCGCGGGCCCCGCACCACTGCTGGTAGTCGGCGTCGCGCCACACGAACCCGGCCAGGCGCCCACTGTGCAGGACCCGCCACATCCGGGCCGCGCCCACCTCGAAAACCTCCGCCTGCTCGGCGGCGACCCGCTCCAGGCGCACGTCCTCCTGCGGGGCGCCATCGGGTGCCTGCTCGTGCTCCTGGCCGTCGCCGTCGAAGGGCAGCTCGACCGCGTCGCCGGGGCGGGCGGGGCGGGCGCCGGGCAGGAGAGGAGCCGCCTCGGGCATGGACCGCCACGGGCTGGTCCACTCCAGGGCCTGGACCACCTCCCCGTACACGGTGCGGGACAGGCCCCGGTGGGAGGTCCACCACCCCACCACGGGCGGGCTCCCCTCGATGCCGGTGGCCACCGCCTCCACTTCGGAGCCGTCGGCCTCGCGGATGCGGGCGCGGATGCGCCATTCCTGGGACGCGGGCCGGTCGGTCCCCCACACCAAGGCGGCGGTCTCCGCCAGGGGAGGGGGTGGGGGTTGGGGAGCGGCCTCATTCGAGGTGGCGTTTAGGGAACCGGACGCGCTCTGGTCGCTGCCCTCACGGGACACCCCGGGCCGGTGCGGGTCGTCGGGAAAGGTGCCATTCCACGCTTCCCGGACCGTGTCGGCGTCGGTGTCGTAGACGTCGGCCATGGACAGGCGCACCTTCAGGCCGTTGAGCGCAGGCTGCCAGGACAGCGGCATCCGACCGCGTTCGGCGTAGGACAGGCTGGCGCGGTTGGTGGCGATGCCCGTGGCGGGGTCGATGTGCTCGCCCAGGGCGGCGGCCGCGGCCGCCATGGTCAGGCCAGCGCTCACCCGCAGGCCGGCCAACCCGGGTGGGAGGTGCTCTTCGTCGACCAGGTCGGCGACGGTCACGGAGCAGGCGCGGGCCAGCGCGGCCAGCCTCCCGATCTCGGGGCGTTCGGCGCCGTTCTCGTAGCGGATGACCTGGCGGCGGTCGGTGCCCGCCGCGCGGGCCAGGGCGGCCTGGCTGAGTCCGGCGGCGAGCCTGGCGTCGCGTAGGGCTTCGGGGTCCAGGGGCGGGGCGGTGCCGCGGGCCATCAGGGGGTCCTCTCGGGTCGTCGGCGCATGAGTTCATCCTAAACCCCACGTGGCTTTTACGTAGCGCTAAATCCGGAAGGAATCCTCCTCGGGGTGGGCTTTAGGTAGCGCCGGTTTTGGTTCCGATGTTCCTCGCGCCCCGGTCAGCCCCGGCTAGCGCTCGTGTGGTCGCTGTCCGGATGCGGCAACCCCGGCTCCCTCGAGAGGCTGGGCGCTCTACTGTGACGGCCATGCGCTCACCAACCCCCCGCCAGTGGACTGCGATCGCCATCACTGCGGTGGCCTTGCCCGCGCTCACCTACACCGCCTGGCCGCTGGGCCCCTTCCTGGCCGACCTGGTGCCCCAGGCCCTACCGCTGGGTCGCATCCTGTGGGGGCTGCTCTTGGCCGCCGCCCTGGTGGCCGCAGCCGTGCTGGCCCGCTCGGGAGGCCGGGGAAGTCCGGTGTGGTTGGGGTGGCTGGTCATCGCCGCCTGGGCGTTGGCCATCGCCGCAGTGGCTGGGATCGTGCTCGTGGTCTGGCTCATCCTGGACTCGCCCGGTATGGACGCAGTCCCCCAGCTCTCCCCCCAGCAGCTGGACGCCATCGCCACCCGCGCCTTCGCTGTCGTGGCTGGCCTGGGCGGTGTCGCTTTGCTGGTGATCGCCTACCGGCGCCAGCGCACCACCGAGAACGGCGAGCAGCGCGAGGTCACCAAGCTGTTCACCGAGCGCTTCACCACCGCCAGTCAGCAGCTGGGCAGCGAGCACGCCGCGGTCCGGCTGGCCGGTGTGCACGCGCTCGCCCACCTGGCCGACGACGCCCCCGAAGGGCGCGAGGACCTAGTGCAGATGGTCATCGACGTGCTGTGCGCCTACCTGCGCATGCCCTACACAGCTGAACCCGAGGCCCTACCGAAGAACGCCTCCAAGATCCGGCGTGAGGAGCAGCGTGAGCGCGAACTGGAGTTCGGATCCTTCCGCGAGGTGCGCCACACCATCATTCGCATCATCGGCAACCACCTACGCCAGGACACTCGCTGGCGCGGCAAGGACTACGACTTCACTGGCGTCGTCTTCGATGGCGGCAGCCTGTCCAGAGCCCACTTCACCGGGGGGTTGGTTTCTTTCACTCAGGCCCGGTTCATCGGTGGCCTGTTCTCCTTCTATGGGGCCCACTTTGTTGGCGGGGAGGTGTCCTTCGATGGGGCCCATTTCAGGGGTGGAGAGGTGTTTTTTGACGAGGCCAATTTTGCTGGGTCGGTCTCCTTCTTTGAGGCTCACTTCGACAGCGGGGATGTGTCCTTCGACAGGGCAGAGTTCACCAGCGAAAAGGTGATTTTCATCAAGGCTTGCTTCGTTGGCGGGTCGGTGACCTTCACCGGAGCTCAGTTCACCAGCGGAAGGGTGATGTTCGACTGGGCTCGCTTTGTTGGCGGGTCGGTGACCTTCACCGAAACCCGGTTCACCGGCGGGGAGACGAGCTTCGTCCAAGCCCACTTCGGCAGCGGGGAAGTGGGCTTTACTAGGGCCGAGTTCACCAGCGGAAAGGTGAATTTCCTTATGGCCCAATTCATAGGAGGGTTGGTGACCTTCACCCAGGCCCAGTTCACCGGCGGGAAGACGATTTTCAGCCGAGCTTGGTTCGCTAGCGGAAAAGTTTCTTTTCTCGGGTCTCACTTTAGAAGCGGAACAGTGGTCTTCGATAAGGCAGAATTCACCGGAGGTACGCTCGATTTCAGCTGCACTTCGGGGCAGCAACCACCTGGCCTGCCCGATTCGTGGTGGGCCAAGGCCGAAGGAGAAGACCCGGATCCCGATGCTTCCTAGGGGTCCCGGTAGTTCTGGCGGAAAATCCAACGGGAAGCGTCTGGATGACCCTCTGGCCGCACTGGTAAGAGCATTTATCGGCGGTCAGAACCGTGCGATACCGGGACGAACCACACCAGACCGCTAGACCACTCCGAATGGTCGGATTGGTCTACCCCCTGACCTGCAAGAACACAGGGTTACCGTTGGATTTTCCGCGCCCGATACCGGGACTCCTTCTCGATGCGCCTGCGCACCCTGCCCTCCCCCGACCTGGTGGCCGCTGCCCAGGCCGATACGGACCTGGACCGCATCGGACGCCTGGCCGTGCTCGGACTTCTGGATGACATGCGCCGGCTGTGGGAGGAAACCGAGGCGGCTGCGTTCGCCGCCGCCCGCGACTCCGGCGCCCCGGGGGTGCGGCTTCCTGGGCCCAGGTCGGGGCGGTGCTCGGGATCAGCCGCCAGGGTGCCCAGGACCGTGGCAAGCGCCGTGCGGCCGGTGACCCGTCAAGGCTGGCTTGGCGCTAGATCCTGGAGCGCTCCTCCTCGATCCCCAGAACCCTCAGGCCCCCAGAAACTCTCTGAACAACCGCTCCGACTTCGCCACCGTCCCATCCTCCACCAGATACTCGCAGTCCCCTTCACTCCACGTCTGACCGTCACACCCATCCCAACGCAGCATGAACCGATCATGCCGAATCCGTGGCCCGAGACGTTCCCGAAGCTCCAGCGTGAAGTCAGACACGTCATCGCTCTCAGCGTCCTCTGTGACCTGCTCGGCATACATCACCGTCGCGTACTCCACGACAGCCAACTCACCGAGCTCAACCGCACGATTGCATTCAGAGTCCGTGTTGCCGTAGAACACGCTCCCCAGCTCCAAAGGCTCACAGTCCTTCGGTGAGAAGTACCGGCTGGGCATTTCCAGCTCGACGCCGTGGAGGTTGTCGATCAGGTACTGGCCTACATCCATGCCCGTGATCTCGATCAGGTTTGGGCGCTGGTCATCTTCGGACTCTTCCGCGGCTTCGAGGGCTTCGCTGACTGCCTGGTTGATCTGAGCGTCGATGTCCTCTTGGGATGGTCCGCATCCGAGGACGAGCAGGACGGGAATCAACGCGGCGAGCAATCGGGGTCGGTGCATGGGGGATCTCCTTGGGGCGGCGTCATGGTTCTGACGTTGGGGGCGAGAGGCTGGTTGTCCTCGGCCTACCGGACCTGGCCGTTGCCCCTTTCCGGCTTATCTTGTGAGCGGCCGCAGGGCGCTCAGGCTCCACCGAACGCGTCGCGGATCTGCTGCCAGAAGGTGACCGGGCCCCGATCGCTGGCGCCACCCTTTTCACCCGTTGCCTTCTCAGGTGGGGACGGCGATTCGGCGTCATCGTCATCCTCAGCCCTCTCGCGTCGGAGCCGCCACTGCTCGGCTTCCTGGGAACGACCATCCTCCTCCAAGAGGCGGCTCAAGCTGCTCATGGCACTGGTGTCGCCGGCTTCGGCGCCCTGGCGGTACCACTGCTCGGCCCCCTGAAGATCACCCCTCCTCTTGGCCAAGCGACCCAGGTAGTAGAAGTCTTTGGTGTCTCCGGCTTCGGCGCCCTGGCGGTACCACTTCTCGGCCTCCTGAAGGTCGCCCCTCCTCTGGGCCAAACGACCTAGGTAGTGCAGGGAGCTGTCATCGCCTGCTTTGAGGGCGCGCCGGTACCATCGCTCGGATTCCCACAGGCGGCCGGCATCCTCCGCTAGGAGGCCCAGGTGCCACATAGCGTGGGTGTCTCCTTCTTCGGCTCCTTGGCTATACCACTGCTCGGCGTCCTCAAGCAGACCGGCCTGCTTAGCCCAAAAGGCCCGATGCGACCAATAGCTGGAGTCATCGGTATCGACACTTTTGCGGTACTTCTCCGCGGCTTCCTCGCGATCGAGGGCCTTCTTCGCCAGAGCATTCAGACTCTCCCTGGCATCGGTGTCGCCAGCTTCGGCGCCTCGGCGGTACCACTGCTCGGCCTCTTGGAAACGGCCGAGTTGCTCCAACAGGCGGCCCAGCCATTCCAGGGCGTAGCTTTCGCCGGCTTCGGCGCCCTGGCGGTACCACTGCTCGGCCTCCTGGAATTTGCCCCTGTCCTTAGCCAAGTTGCCCAGGTCCCACAGAACCCCGGTGTCGCCGACTTTGAGGGCGCGCTGGTACCACCGCTCGGCTTCCTGAAGACGCCCCGTCCTCTCCGACAACCTTCCCAAATCGCTCAGCACATCGGTGTCGCCGACTTTGAGGGCGCGCTGGTACCACCGCTCGGCTTCCTGAAGACGCCCGGCTTCATTCGCCAGATGGCCCAGGCTCGACATCGCACCGGTGTCGCCGGCCTCGGCTGCGCGGCGGTACCACCGCTCAGACTCAGAAGCGTCGTCGTCCATGGCAGCCAGGACAAGCATGGCCCGGGTCTGGCCCGCCTCCGCAGCGACTCGGCACACCTCCAAGACCTCCTCGTCCTGGCCCAGGTCCTGCAGCAGCTCGACAAGTTCGTCCAGGTCCTCGTCGTCATCCTCCTCAAAAGCACGGCGGAGTCGATCCAGCAGACTCTCGTTGCGGGGCGGGTTCTGCGACTTGCGGGCTCCCCCGTCCTGGTGAGGGTGATCAACGGCCGAAGGCGGCTTCTCCTCTTGCGCGGACTCCTCCCGCTTCGGTTCGCCGACATCCCGCACAGCGCGGGAGTTCTCCTCTGTGGGGTCTTCCGGTGCGGTTGGTTCCGGGGACCGGTCCTCCAGTGCCGCGTTCTGCCACAGCCCCAGCATGCGGGCGACCTCGGCTTCGACGTCAGCGCCGCGGACGACCTCGGCCAGAACCTCGGTGATCATCTCGACCGCACCCTTGGTCGGTAGGTCCGGTTTGGTGAGGGTGTCGTGGACCTTGGTGTGGGACATGGGCACCCCCTTGGCGTCCAAGGCCCGCCGGATCTCGCGGGAGGAGGGCCAGCCGGCCCGGTGGTGCAACTCGTGCAGCGCGCGGTTGAGCTCACCGAGCGGGCCCGGGGGCAGGTCGGGGCGCTTCCAGGGTTGGGGCACACCAGCTCCTGTGCGGAAGAGGGGACGAGGGGTGGTCCTGGGGGTGTCCGGAACTGTCAGACATCCTGCCAGCACGGGCTTCCCAGCACCCGGAACTGTCAGTGTTCGGCCGATCTTGGCCACCGGTGTCCGGGACCGTCCCCGCCCTCCCAAAGCGGGCTCAGGCTGATCCCATCCCGATCCGCCCACCCCGTGATGGAGGAACCCCCGATGCCCGCACACACCCTTTCCGAACCGGCCCTGGAGCTGGTGGTCGCCCTCCTGGGCACCGCCGACAGCTGGCCGCTGCTGCTGCTCGTCCTACTCGTGGTCGTCCCGGCTGTGTGGTCGCGCGATGCCCACCGTCGCCGTCGGGCTCGCCACGTCCTGCGCCTGATGCGTCAGCCCCGTGGCGCTGACGAAGAGCCCCGCCCGTAGAACCTGGACCTGGCGCTGACGGAAGACCTTCGTTGCCCCTCTGCGGCCTACCTTGTCGACCCTCCCAGACCGGCGCCGATACGCGACCAGGAGAAGCCAGCGGCGCTGCACTCCCCCTGGGCAGATCCCCGAATTTGTTTCCCTGCAAAGCCATTCTATGAAATTGAATAGGGGGGCCAGGGAGCCGAATATTGACTTCGTTGGAAGAGGGACTTCCAACGCGGTAAAACGGACGACACGAGCACGCGCGGGAAGCGCTAGCATTCTCTTGTCCAGATTTTTCTGGGATCCACACATCTGTGATCGGAGTTCTTCCATGCCCAAGAATCCTCGGCGCCGCGGCTCCCTCTGCCTGGTCTCGATCTCCCTGTCTGTGCTGCTCAAGTGGCTCCTTGGCAGGGCTTTGGAGTGGGTGATCGACAGCAGGTAACGGCGGACGAACCTTCAATGCTCCCCACGAAGGTGGTCCGGAACATCCTCACAGGATGCGCCGGGCCACCTCCTTCTATGTGGGGTTGACCCGGAAGTCAATATCCGGCTTCCTGGACACCCAATTTGCTCCCGGTGCACACTGGGATAGGTGAAGAGAAAGGCCCCCTCAGAGAGGGGGCCTTTCTGCTGGGTGTTTACTCAGGAGGGCACCCAGCCCTGGAAGGTCCACACGGTGCGGGTGTCCTCGGCGTCGGGGGCGTAGTGGGCGCGGGCGTCGTCGGGCAGACCTTCGGGGATCTGGTGGCTGGGGGTGATGAGGTGGCCGCCCACGTCGGCCAGGGCGCGGTCGTGGACCTCGGCCCGGTCGAACTCGATCTCCGCCCCGTCCCACTCGGCCGGGCCACCGGTCAGGCGCACGGTGACCTGCTTGCGGGGCCGGCCCGCCTTGGCGTCGGCCACGGCGCCGGGCCAGCGGGACCGGGCGCCTTCGCGGCCGATCCCGACCGCGCGGCCCAGGTCGGCGTAGGTGGCCGGGGCGCCGTCCATGCGTGCGGCCGCGAAGGCGTTCTCCTTGCTCTGGTGGGCCAGCTCCTCGGTGAGGATGTCGATGGCGGCCAGGCGGGCCAGGTGGTGGTCGCGCCGGGCGGCGGGAGGTTGCTCGAACAGGTCGGCGGAGCTGGGGACCGTGCCGTACAGCTCGGTGGTGAGCAGGTCCAGGACACGGTCCAGGGCCTGGTGCAGGTCCAGACGGAGCGCGACGCTCTGCTCGTGCCACACGCGGGGGGTGATGTTCTCGGGCACGGGGTGCTCCTCGGTGTCGTCGGGGCGTGCTGATTAATGTCAACGGTAGCTGACATTAGAAGGATTGTCAGGAGTTCCTGACATTTTTTCCGGCCCGTTCTGACTTCCGATAAGTCAACCTTCTCGCACGCCAGCCGATAAACGAGACGATGCGTCTCGTGAGGAGGGCACAAGGATGCCCCCGCAACCATCGGTTGCGGGGGCGTCGCATTGTCGGCAAGTTGTACTTTCCGATTTTCTGCCTCATGCTGGAAGCGGTAGTTCATGCGCGCGCATCCACCAGGCGTGGACTACCGGCGAATCTCTCCGGGACCAGGAGACCCCGGAGAAACGTCAGGTTCGGATAGTCCGCCATCCCCTCAGAGAGACGAGCAGTTCCCATGAAGAAGACAGAAGGAAGGCGTCGACGGCGATCGGTGATGCGTCGCAAGAACCAACTCACCCTGCCTCGGGAGGTCACCGAGGCGCTGCACATCCGCGAAGGCGACGAGGTCGAGTTCGATATCGGTGAGGACGGCCAAGTCGTGCTGCGTGGCATGACTATGGTCCCGGCCGATCAGGCCTGGTTCTGGGACCGGGAGTGGCAACGGGGTGAACGGGAGGCCAGCGAGCAGATCGCTGCCGGCCACACCGAGGAGTTCGAGGACGCGGAGTCGATGTTCGACGCTCTTGAACAGGAGCGCTGAAGAGTAGTTGGCCACGTTCGCTACCACCCCCCGCTTCAAGGCGGACTTCAAGAAGCTGACCAGGGAACAGGCCGCGCGCTTTCGGCGCGTGGTCACGGGCGAGTTCGCGCCCGATGTACAGAAGGGGGAGTTCCGGCCCGGCCTGCGGGTCAAGGGCGTGCAGGGCGCCCCGG
Source organism: Nocardiopsis ganjiahuensis DSM 45031 (assembly GCF_000341085.1). GTDB lineage: Bacteria > Actinomycetota > Actinomycetes > Streptosporangiales > Streptosporangiaceae > Nocardiopsis > Nocardiopsis ganjiahuensis. The sequence continues at coordinate 19,050 of NZ_ANBA01000037.1, forward strand.
GGGTCTACGAGATGACCTGGGCCCCTGACGGGCGGGCCACGTGGGAGTACGGGGACGAGCGCTTCCCCGGAAAGCCGCACGTGATCTGGCGTCGGGTGGGCACCCACGCCATCTTCAACCCCGGCTCACCCTGACCTCGAACGCAAAAAGGCCCCCGAGCAACCAGTGGTTGCTCGGGGGCCTTTTCAGATTCTCGACCTCGACCGAGGCCTACGCGTCGTCTTCGCTCGGTTCGGACGCGAGCTTGGTCGCGGCCGCCAGGGCCAGGGTCGCGTGCACCTGGGCGGTGGACGCCAGGACTGCCGCCCGGGCGGGGTCACGGTCGACCTGGTCGGCTGCGTGCCCGGCCAGCCGCTCGGCCATCTTGCGCGCGGAACGGTACTCGCTGTGGTGCTCGAAACTCATGCAGGCTCCTGTTCGGGGGGTCAGTGCTGCCGGTCAGCGTAGAGGGCCAGGCCCTGGCGGGCCGCGTGCAAGCTCGACAGGAACCGGTCGTCCCAGGAGTAGTACAGGTCGATGGTGCTGTCGGGGAAGGCCAGCCCCTCGAAGTCGTCGGCGAGCACCTCGCGGGAGCGGCGCTCGGTGCTCAGGTCAGCGGTGCGCAGCAGCTCGTCGATCTCGGCGTAGTCCAGGTCCAGCTCGTGGTGGGCCTCGTCCAGCAGCCACTCGGCGAACGAGACGTAGTTCCAGGAGCGGGCGTCGCCGGCGGTGAGCTTGTCGGCCCAGTAGACCGGGTCGCCCTCGGTGAAGGCCATCGAGGCGACGATGTCGTCGGCGCCGTTGACGAACACGAAGTCGCACCCGTCGAACCTGCGCACGAGGAACCCGCCGGGGAAGGTGTGCACCTCCCAGCCGGTGGCGCGGCGGAGGAACGTCAGGTGCTTGTGGGCGCCCTGGTCCAGGACGACCTCCATGGTCGTCTCGGTAGCGGTGTCCGTGGCGGTGGTGGTCATGGCCTCTCCTTGGAGTTGTGGGTTCAGGATGCCGCCCTGGCGCACGGCCGGGGCGGCGTTTGGGGAAGTGCTGAAAGGCCCGCCCCAGCGTGGGGCGGGCGGGGGTGTTCAGGCGTCGGGGTCCTCGGGCCGGTCCGGGGCCCGGCACATCGCGGCCCACTCGGCCGCCATCCGGCGCGCTTCCTCGAGCGAGACGCGGGGTTTGCTTCGCGCGGCCGGGGGCGTGGTCAGGCGGGCCCGCGGGGGTCGGTACTCCCGCTGGGCCTGCTCCATCTCGTGCCGCAGCCGCCGCACCTCCGGGCAGGTGGGGCTACGGCGCAGCCCCACCGCCCCCAGGTGGCGGCGCACCTGGGGGAGGGTCTTGACGTCGTGGGTGGTCACTGTGCTCTCTCCTTTTCAGAACAGGGCGGGCTGGTCGACCTCGGCTACCAGGCGTTCGGAGACCGCGGTCAGGGCCAGGTGCGGGCGGCCGGCGAGCCAGCGGTGGGCGTGGTCGGTGTGGGTCTCGCACAGCTCGTAGACGTGCTCCCGCTCGGGTGCCTGGTAGCGCAGGCGGTTGACCGGGTCCCGCTCGCAGGCCAGGTTGGCGCAGGTCGTCATGGCCGCCCTCCCAGCCAGTACTCACCCGGCGCGGTGCTGTACGCCTTCTCGGCCAGGGCCAGGTCGTCCTCGCTCAGCCAGGGCAGGAGCCCGGCCTCGAACAGCAGCCGCAGCCAGACCGCCTCGAGGGAGGCGTCGGGCTGGTCGGCCGCTACGCCTCCGGACCGGTAGTGGGCCAGAGTGGTTCGGGCCATGGTCCGAACCTGGTCCGGGGTGTACCAGGCAGCGCCCTTGGTCTCGCCCGGGGCGGCGGTGACGGTGCCTTCGGCGGTGGCCCTGGCCAGGTGCCAGTAGTGCCCCGGGCGCGGGGTGGCGGGCAGGGACGCGCACAGGTTGGGCAGGTGCCCCTCCCACAGCAGGCCCGACCCGGTGACGGTCAGCCCGACCTCTTCTTCGACTTCGGCGACCAGGGCGGCCGCGACGTCGGTGTGGGCGTCACGCACGTGGCCGGCCACGGGGGCGGTGCCCTTGGGCCACCAGCCGCGGGTGATCATGAGCAGCCGGTCCTGGGCGTCGGTGATGAGGACGCCCACGCTCGTGCCGCAGCAGCGCTTCATGGTCTTCGTGGTCATACTGGGGGTGCTCCTTTGGGAGTGGCCCGCCCCGGTCCCGGTTCGACAAACTGTTCAGGGGCGGGTCTTTGTGTGTGTGGACCGGGCGGTCCCCCCGCCCACCGGCCCCGTTCGCGGGGGTCGGTGGGCAGAGGCAGTGCCCGGGTCAGGCGGTGACGGTCACCGCGGTCGTGGTTCCGGCGTGGCCGTAGACGCCCTGCCCGGGGAGCTGGTCCCGCTCCGGCGGGGTGTAGCCGGGCAGCAGGTCGGCGGCCACCGCCGCGGTGGTGCCCCGCACTCGACCCAGGGCCAGGTACTGGCCGTGCACGGCCAGGTGGCAGCGCAGCACGTCGTCGCCGAACTCGGCCAGGCCGGGGTGGTACACCCGGGCCACGATCGAGATTCCCAGCTGGGTGGCCCGGCGGATCAGGGAGACCCACTGCCCGGGCGCGGCCCGCAGGGCGCGGGCCCCGTCGACCAGGACCAGCCCCACCGCCGGGTCGGGGTCGACCTGGCCCAGGAGCCCGTCCAGGTCGTGGACCAGGTCGCCTGCGTCGGTGCAGCGGGCGGCGTTCCAGGGCGCCTGGTCCCAGACGGGGTCGAGGGGGTGGTCCAGGGCGATGATGGCCGAGCGCACCCCGGCGGCACGGGCACTGGTGGCCAGGCGGGCCAGGACGGTGCTGCCCCCGGACCCGGTCTGGCCCACGATGAGGCCGTGCTGGGGGCGGCCGTCCTCGTCGGTCAGGTGCCAGGACAGGGGCTGGCCGTCGGGGGTGGTGCCCAGGGGCAGGGTGATCGCTCGGGCGGTGGTGGTCGTGGTGGTCACGATGTTCTCCTCACGCGGTAGGTGGACCGGGCGGTCCCCCCGCACGCCCCGCAACCAACGGTTGCGGGGTGAGCAGAGCCAGCGCCCGGGTCAGCGGTGGTAGAGCACCACCTGGGGGCGCCTGGTCCGGTTCATCTCCCAGCGGCCGATGCGCGCGAACTGATCGAAGAGGGCCAGCACCACCAGGGCGGCCGCGGCCAACAGCAGCGCCCCCACCGCGCTGGGCGCGGTGATGATCAGCGCGCTGGGCAGCAGCCACCCCATGTGCCAGGCCTGGTCCAGGTGGGGCGCCCCGCCCCGGCTGTAGTAGCCGTGCTTGCCCAGCACCCGGGCCAGACCTTCCAGGGTGTGGCGCCGGTCGGCCCAGTAGTGGGTCAGCGCGTTCACCCCCAGCCCGGCGGCGAGCTGGAGGGCGCCCAGGGCTCCCTCGTGGTGGCCCGCGACGGCGACCAGGACCAGGGCCAGGAGTTGGCACAGCACCACCCCGCCCGTGTGGGCGGCGCACGCCCGGCGCCCTTCCCAGCCGCACTCGCCCTTGCGGGTGGCCTGGTGGTCACTCTGGGCCCAGTGGTCCGCGACCCAGTGGCCGGCCAACAGGGCGGCGAACACGATTCCGCTCTCCATGCGTCTTGCTCCTTACCGTGGGTGATGTCCGCTCCGGGGGTGGGGCGGGTTGTGTCGTTGTCTCGGTGGGTGGCCGGCCCCGGGTTCTGGGGGGTCGGGGCGGGGTTTGCCTCACCCGAAAATCGGGTGAAAACACGCAGGAAGGCACGGAGCGGGTGAGACATCGGTGGTGGTGTCTCACCCGCCCCGGCGGTGACGCAGCGTGCTCAGGCGGCGATCTGCCAGCCCTTGCGCTTGGGCAGGGCCTGGATGACGCCGGACTCGGCCAGGTCCTCCATGGCGCGGGCGACCGTGGCCCGCGAGCACTGTTCGGCCTCCATCACGTGCTGCTCGATCTCGCCGCGGCGCAGCACCCCCTCTTCGAGGAGCGCTGCCAGGACCGCGCGGGCCGCGCCCGACCACGTCGCGAGCAGCTCCTGGTGAGGGTCGCGGTTGGCGGCCGCGAGGATGCCCAACCCCAGGTCGGTTTCGCGCAGCAGCTCGGGGTCGATGCTGGGGATCTCGAACAGGGTCGGGCCGGTGATGTTGGGCAGGGCCACCTCGGTGTCGCTGCTCTGGCGGGCCGCTGGCACCCGGCCGCCCTCGTAGGCGCGCAGCCGCTCCTCGGCGTTGGCGACCTGCTGGGTGGCGATCTCGTGGCGGCGGCTGTAGAGGCCGCCGGATCCGGCGTCGAAGGCCCCGGCCGCGAGCGGGTCCAGCTCGGTGGGCGCGTGCTCCAGGGCCGCGTCCATGAGCGCGGCCGTGGTCTCGCTGGGGGCCCAGGCGGCTTTGAAGGGCACTTCCCGGCCGGAGTCGACCAGCCCCACGCCGGTGATCTTGGGGAGCGAGCTGGGGTCCAGCGGGATGTCGTTGATCATGCTCGACTGGTTGCGGCTCACCCGCAGGGCGACGGTGTTGCCCGCCGTGGCGCTGGAGCGCACCGCGTCGTCGCCGCCGAAGGTCTGCAGCCCGTAGATCTGGGAGGCGTACAGGGCCTGGACCCCGGCGGAACGCCCCTCCCGGCCGACCCGGCCCCAGCGTTGGGCGTTGAGTCCGTCGATGACCACGTGGCACTCGTCCACGATCACCACGATCCCGGGCCGCTCCTTGGTGGGCGTGAACCCGCTGACCTTCAGGCGTGCGGAGTTCTCCAGGCCGCGGGCCTCGATCACCTCGATCAGCCCGTCCAGGATCGCCTCCCACGTCTTGGGGTCCTTGCCCACCGACCAGTGCGCCCGGTCGAAGATCCGCGGCGAGCTGCCGCCGTTTTTGGGGTCGATGTAGATGACGATCGTGTTCTTGGTCTGCCAGATGCCCAGCGCCAGAGCGTCGATCAACCCGGACTTGCCCGAACCCGTGGAGCCAGCCACAAACCCGCCCCAGATGGAGTCGCTCGTGTACAGGCGCCACAGCGCCTGGCCGTCACCGTCGGCGTAGGGACCCATCCGGATCGAGACGTCCTCGCCGTCCACGACCAGGCGCTCACCCTCCAGGGGCACCTTCGTGGTGAGCATCCCGACCGTGACGACCTTGATGTCCAGGATCGAGGAGTCGGGCTTGGGGTCCTCCTCGGTGGGCTCCACGTGCTCGACCAGCACGTCGGCGGCATCCACCCCCAGAGCGCTGGCGATGTAGCCCAGGGCTGAGCGCACGCTGTCCAGGGTCTGGCGCCCGGGCACCAGGTGCAGGCGCCCGCGCACCCCGTAGGTCTCCTCGACCAGGTCGGTGAGCTTGGTCCCGGGCAGCGACCCCGAGGAGTTGCCCACCCGGGTGCGCCACTTGCGCGCCACCGCGTGCTCGCCCGGCGGCGCCGGCGGCACGGGCCCGGACTCATCCACCGCGGCCAGGACCCGGGGAATGCGGTGGTGAGCCCAGAACCGCGATCCCAGGGCGAGCAGGGCCAGCAGCCCGACCAGGCCCGCCCACCACCAGGCGGCCAGACCCGCGGGCTGGATGAGGATCACCGCGAGCAGCCACACCCCGGCCGCGGCCACACACACCCGCGCGTGGGCCGGGTCGACCTCAGCCCACTCCGAAGCCAGGCGGGTGGCCTTGTGCTGGCGGGCCTTGACGGTGCGCAGCACCCGCAGCGCCGCCCAAGCGCCGGTTCCGGTGGCCAGGGCCACCACCATGGCGTGCGTGGCCGAGACCTGCGCCACCTGGGAGGCGAGCACCCCGGCGGCCAACACCACGGCGCCGACTTTCCATGGGTAGAACTGGGCCGCCATGTGACGGCGCAGCGACCCCTCCCCGGGGCAGAACACGGCCTTCCACCCGGCGGTGATGATCGCGCCCACCCCCTCACTCTTGAAGGAGCGCTCGCTCTCCTGGCGGGGCTGGCCCAGGGCGGCCAGCACCTCGGGCGGCAGGGAGGCGGTCCCCGGGGCGGGGGTGGTCGGGGTCGTCTTCTTGGTCTTGCGGGCCACGACGGCCCTCCTTCCGATCGGTTACTGTGCGTGCCCACGCCCGGGGTAGGGGCGGGTTGTGTCGATGTCTCACTCCCACCCCAGGGCCCCGGATCGGGGCCCGTGGCCGGGGTTTGTCTCACCAAAAAATCGGTGGATTCTTCGCAGTCGGGGACAAACGTGATGAGACATCGTGAGAGAACGTCTCACCGCTGTCTCATCACGTTCAGTCACCGAATACGGGCATGAAGGGGGCCGCCCCGCAGGTGCGGGGCGGCCCGAAAGCGGGGTCGGGGTCAGCGACCGCCGAGCTGGTAGTCCTTGTTCGCGGCCTGGCCGCGGGTGGCCTCGTAGGCCTCCTGGACGTTGCGGTTGACCTCCTCGAGCTTGGCGCGGGCCTTGATGGCCTGGGAGATGTAGGCGGTGCCCAGGTCCCGCAGCACCGCGAGTTCGGAGGTGACCTCCTCGCCCATGTCCGCGGCCCGCATCTGGCCCTCGACGATCTCCAGCATCTGGTTGCCCTGCTGGACCAGCGACCCGATCCCGGTGATGGTCTGGGCGTGGGCGTCCAGCCCGGAGGCGTCGGAGTAGCGCAGCGTGGAGTTGCCGTTGGTGGCCACGGAGTTGCCCATGTTCGCCATGGAGTTGTCCTTTCGGGGTTGGGTGAAGCGGGGCCGGCCCGGGTCGGGCCGGCCCTTCATCGGTGTGGGTCAGTGGTGTGCGGTGGAGCGGGTGGCCCGCTCGTGCGCCACCAGGGCGGCGATGGCCCCGTCGACCTCTTCGGAGCTCATCTGGGCGATGGCCTCGGTGTCGGGGGCATAGCCGGAGTTGGCGAGCATGGTCATCAGCACCATGCGCCGGTGCGGCAGCGGCGGCTTGACGCTCTCCTCATCGGGGGTGAGCACCGCCACCTCATCCCCTGCGGGGCGGGTGGTGCTCTCTTCCTCGGTCACCGTCGTGGTGGTCGTGGTGGTCCTGGACCGGCGCCGGGTTTTGGCGTGTTCGGGCTCCTCATCGACGATCTCGGCGTCGATGATGTCCTCGTCCTCGCGCTCTGCGGCGGACTCGTCCTCGTCGGTGGGCACGTACTGGGCCGCCCACTCGCGGATGCGCCGCTCACGCTCGCGGCGCCGTGCGCGGGCGGCCGCCTGGCGCTCGGGCCGGGTCTTGTGCCGGTGCGCACGCCAGTGGTCCACGTCCTCACACGCGTCCAGGTACCAGTGGCGCAGCAGCATCTTGGCCCCGCCCCGGTGGTCAGGGTCAGAGGCCAGACGGCGTTTGGCCTCGGCCTCCTGGGCCCGGAGCTTGGCCATCCGGTAGGCGTGGCTGGGCGGGGTCTTGCCGGTGGCCATGGCCACCGTGTCCACCGCGGCGTTCTTGACCACGGCCGCGATGACCATGGCCAGGATCAGCATCTCCACAGGTCACCACCCCAGCAGGGGGCCGAAGATGTTGGTGCCCGCACCAGCCACGTTGTAGACGACGTCGCCGCCCACGCCCCCGATCGCGCCACCGGCCGCGAGCAGCAGCACCGGCAGGCAGATCGCCGCCCACTGGCCGTGCTCGTCCAGCCGCTTGTCGCGCCACACGTCCGCTCCGGCCACAACCAGCAAGAAAGCGCAGATCGCGGCGATGGCAGTGCCGGACGAGACTGCGTCGGGGATCAGAGAGAGCAAGAAACCGACGACCCACAGGACCAGGTCAGTGGCCCAACCCCCCAGGAAGCTCATCGCGAAGAACGTGCCGCCGATGACGGCAAAGAAGCCCGAGATGAGCCAGTGGACCTTCTTGCGCAAGACCCAGAACAGGGCCAGGCACAAAATCGAACCGATGGTGAACACAGAACCGCTCCTTTCTTGGTTGTTGGTGCAGGTCAGAGCATGAAAGCGGCCGAGACGACCACCAGCAGGCCCAGGGCCCAGGCGGTGGCGTGGCGGGCCGGGGACCGCAGAATCCAGATCAGGGCGTGCAACACCCCGATCAGCGCCATGGCCGGAGCGGCGTAGAGGCGAGCCAGCAGCCGCCACGGGCCCTGCTCGGGCAGGTGGGCGCCGGCCATGACGAAGTCGAACTCCTCGCGCAGGCTGGGCTGGCGCTGGCGCCAGATGTCGGGGGGCCGGTAGGTCACCCCCAACCAGGTCAGGGAGCGGGCCACGTCAGCGGCGGTGCGCCCGTCCTGGGCCACGGCCAGGTCCTCACCCGCCGGAACGGGCGCCTGCGGCCCGGCCGGGGGCGCGCTCGGGTCGGCCTCTTCAGCAACGGGGGCCGGGGGAGGTGCGGCCTTGACCGGCTCCTGGTCCCGTTCCGGGGCCGGGGGCGCGGCCTTGACCGCGCGGGCCACCGCCTCGGGCAGCCCCGCCACCCCCGGTTCGGGGGCGTTGTCGGTGGTGGGCACCGCGTGCAGGGGCGGTGCGTCCTGGGGTCGGCGGCCGCGCCCGGCAGGGGCGCGACGGCTCTCGTTCGGCAGGGCCATCGGCCCCTCCTGTTCTGTGGTGTGTGTGCAGGTCAGGCCGCCCAAGCGGCCGAGTTGGCGGTGAAGGGGGCCGCCACCCCGGCGTTCGGGGTGGCGGCCCTGGTCAGCTGGCCCCGGGAGGGGCGCGGGGAGCGTGGGATCGGTGGTGGATCGGGTCCTCCTTCGGGTGAGGGGGTGATGGACATGGGGTCGCTCGCAAACGGCTCGCAGGCGCTCTCGCCGTGCGTCACCGGTAGCGGCACAACCCCCGGAGTGGTGAGCACACCCACCCCGACCAGTGCGGGGTGGGTGTGCTCACCCGCCGGGGCGGGTGGCCGGCCCCCGCAGTGCGGGGGCCGGGATCGGTTACTCGGAGTCGGGGTAGACGCGGTGCCCGGCCTCGCGCAGGGCGTTGCGGTGATCGCGCACCGTGGTGCGGCCGATCCCCAGCAGGCGGGAGAGTTCGGCGTTGGAGACCCCCACGCCCGCGTAGCGGATCTCCTCCAGGACCCGCTGGCGGGTGTCTCGCCCAACCTCGAGGCGTGCGGCGTGGTGCGGGGCGCGTTCTGCCTGGTCAGCGCCAGTCCCGCCACCCTGGCGGCCAATTCCGCCACCCCCCACGGTCGGGGAGGGGCGTCCCTGCAGGTCAGGGGCAATCCCGCCACCCTGGCGGCCAATTCCGCCACCCTGGGCGCGGGCCTGGCTCAGCCCGGCACCGAACCCCGCCACGGGTGCCACGCCGAACCCGGAGGGGTCGTCAGGCACCTGCTCGTGGTGGTCGGCGGCGGGCAGCTCCTGAGCGGTGTAGAGCGGGGTGGCCAAGTGGATCCGGGTGCGCAGCTCCGCCCGGCGCACCTCGATGTCAGCCGAAGCCTCGTCCACCGTCATCTGCTGCTCGGCCTGGCGGCGGATCTGGGCCAGGACCCGCTGCTGCTCGGCGTGCGCCCGGGCGGCGTCCAGCGCCAACTCCTTCTCGGTCTTAGCCGAGACGTAGGCGGCCTCGCGCTCCAGCTCGGCCAGCTCGGCCCGCTGGGTCTCGGTCAGGTCCGACGACAGCTTGCTCTCGAGGGCCTCCTTGGCGGCCTGCTCGCGGCGGGCCTCCTCTTCGGCCCGGCGCTGGGCCAGGGCGGCCTCGCGGGCCGCGGCCCCCTCGGCCTCCAGGCGGGTGCGGGTCTGCTCGCAGCGCAGCGCGGTCAGCCAGTGCCACCCGGCCTTGGCGGCCAGCGGCAGCACCGCCAGCAACGCCATGGGCCAGGAGGTCATCACCCCGTGCACGACCAGGACCACGGAGGCCCCAGCGGCCAGCACCCATCCGGTGCGGGTCAGCACCGGGTTCACCCGGCCAGTGCGGGAGGCCTGCTGCCACTCGATGGCCAGCAACCACAGCCACACGGCCTCCACACCGATCCCGGCCCCCAGGCCGACCGCGTGCGGGGCGGCCTGGCCCTCTTCGGCGCCGTGGCGGGCCAGGTCCCACACCGACCAGACGGTGAAGACCGCCGATGCGGCGGTGACCACCGATGCGATGACGCGGGTGAAGTCGATGCCGCCCGGCTCGCCCGCGGCGGCCGCCGCGGGCGGGGTCGGCTCGGGCGTCTGGTCGTCGGCGACCACCGGTTCCGGGGCGGGTGCGGGGGCCGGCGGGGCGGCGGCCTCGAGCGGCGGCTCGGAGTGGGCGGGGTTGGCGGTCTTCTTCCACATGAGCTTCATCGGTCAGCCCTCCTCGGGGCGCGTCGGGAGCATCGGGCGGGTTGGGGCAGCGGGTGGTCGGCGTAGATGACGGTGGGGCCGCCGGTGGCGGCCAGCAGCAGCACGGGCAGCGCCACCACGGCGATCACGGCGGCGACGATGATCAGGGCACTCACGGGCATCACGCCCGGTTGGGGCAGTAGCCGCACACCCAGCCCCCGGCCACGACGCACCAGATCATCTGGTGGCCGCACGCGCAGGTCTGGCTCGGGCAGCTCAGGTGGCGTATCCAGGCGCTCATGCCGCCGCCACCTCCCACCCGGTGTCGTCGGCGGGCCAGGAGCCGTCGGTGGCCACCGGCACCAGCGCCAGCACCTGCTCGTGGAAGAGCTCCTCACCGACCGGGGCGTCGACCAGGACCTCGTCGATGCGGTGCACCTCGCGGCGGCCAGTGGGGGTGTCGGCCAGCGGGGTGAGCCGGGCGTCGTCGATGACGGTCTGCTCCAGGAGCAGCGCGGCCTCGGCCGGGTCGTCCCAGCCGGCGGCCAGGTCCTCGTGCACCTCCCAGGAGGGGTGCTCCCACGGGTCGACGCTGGTCTGCTCGCCGGTGTCGGCGTCCCAGAAGGTCGGGGAGTGCGCGGCGATGGCGAGGGCGTCCTCGAGGGCGTCCAGCGGGTCGTAGTAGGTAGGCTCGTTGTCGTACATCGTTCGATCTCCTTCTTCGCAGGTGGGGATGGATGTGCAGAGCCCGCCCGGGGCCGGAATCCCTGGGCGGGCTCACTGCGGGTGGGGGCGGGGCCTCTACTTGGTGGCGCCGTTGCCGATCGCGGATCCGGAGATCGTCGTGCCGTCCCCGACCTTCACGTCGCGGGGCTGGCCGTCCTTGTCCGTGCCCGGGTCGATGGTCGAGTCGGAGATGACGACGTCCTTGCCGATGCTGAAGCTCATGTGTGGTCGCTCCTGTTCGCGCTCGTGTGGACCCTGGTGGTCCCCCGGACCCCACCAGCCGGGCTGGTGAGGACGGGCACCCCAGGGGCGAGGTCAGGCTGCGAGTTCGCGGCACATCTGGGCCGGGGTGGGCAGGGCCCGGTCGATGGCCTCCAGCAGGACCCCAGACCTGTGCTGCCACGGCAGCGGCGTCCGGTAGGAGGTGCCGAACCGCTCGGCGTCGGCCTGCTCCCGCCTCGTGCGTTGGACCGCCTCGGCCCCGGCCCGCCAGATGCGCCCGCACTCGCAGGCCAGGTGCGCCTGGTCGGGGTGGTCGGGGTGCCAGGCCAGGGTGCGGGTGGACTCGGCGCAGCTGCCCTCCTCGCAGGGCCAGGAGGAGAACCCGCACCAGGCCGTGGTGTGGACGCTGTTCAGCAGCGCCCCCGGCCCGCCCGAGCTGGCGACCGTGTGACCGGCCCTGGCCATCAGGGCCCAGGTACGAGCGAGCGTGCCGGCCTCGTGCGCGGCCACCAGCAGCGCCTCGCGCTGGGCATCGTGTTCCCGGGCCATCCGGTCTTTCTCCTCCTGGGCTTCGTCCAGGCGGTGCAGGACCTCGGGGAGCTGGGCGGCGTCGCGCAGCCGGGAGCGCAGCGCGTCGGGGATGTTGACCTCGTCTCCGAGCCCGTAGGACAGCGACCGGCAGGCGTCCACGACCTCGTCCAGGGCGTGCTCGGTGGCCCGCAGGCCATCGGCCAGGTCCTCATTCCGGGCGGTGAGCTTCGCGTTCTCGATGTACAGGCCCTCGGCGAGGGTGGCCTGGCGGGCGGCGGTGTCGGCCAGGCCCGAGGCCTCGTCCCGGCAGCGGCGGTGGGTCAGGCGGATCATGCGGCGCTCCTGTTCGCGGTGGTGATCTCGATGACGTCGGCGGGGCGGCCGGTGGACGCGGCCTCGATCTCGTCTCGGATGAGGCCGGCGGCCTCTTCCACCCGGGCGCGGATCCCGCCGGATCGGGTGGTGTCGGCCAGGTCGATCTCGTCCAGGGCGTCGAGGCACTCGGTGCGGGCCATCAGAACGGGCCTCCCATCGCGCCCTCGAGCTCCTCGGCGCGGCGGGCGTCGGCCACGGCGTCGCGCTTGGCGGTGAGCTCCGCGATCTGGGCCTCCAGCAGCACCAGGTGATCGATGGCTCCGGTGACCACGATCGAGCCGGCGACCGGGCGGGCGGTGTAGCCGGCGGCCCGGACCAGTTCCAGGGCGGCGCTGCGGTAGTCGTAGCCGATCTGGAGCACGGCTCCGGAGCGGCACAGCGCCGTGCTGTAGACGACCCGGCACGAACCCGAGGCCAGTTCCGCGACCGTGGTGATCTCGTCCAGGTCGGTCTGGGTGATGGGCCCGGAGTGCTCGACAGCGGGGTTTTCGGTGATTTCAGACATGGCGAAGCTGTCCTTTCGCAGGTGGGACAAGAGATGGGAGCTTTACGGCGTAGATATTCAGGCGGCCAGCGACACGCGGGGGCGCTGGGGGCGGCGGGCCTTCAGCAGGGCCGACAGGCCCTCTATGGCCTGGTGGGCGCTCTTCCAGCGGGCGATGGTGCGGGTGACCATCTCAGGGTCCTGCTCGGTGAGGCGGGCAGCCTCAGCCCATACCGCGGTGTGCTTGAGCTCGTTCCAGGCGGCCGTGCCGGGCTCGTCGTCGGGGCCGTCGACCAGGAGCTCGTCGGTGTCGTCGGTGTGGGGGTGGTGCTCGATGAGCTCGCGGGACTCCTCCGGGCTGGTGTGCTCGGGGTAGATGACGACCTCGGGGTCGTAGACCGCGGCCGGGTTCGTGGGAGCGGTCGGCTCGGGGGTCTCCTCGATCACGGCGGGCAGCAGCAGCTCAACGTCCTTGATCCCGGCCTGGGCGGCGTGGTGGCGCAAGAACTCGATGTCCTCGTCGCGGGTCTGGTGCCACAGCGCGTTCTGCAGGCGCTCGTGCTCGGCCTGCCAGAGGTGCTCGGGCTGGCACATCATGTCGTCGGCCCGGCGGCCGCCGCCGGCCTCGATCGCCTCGGCGATCTCCCAGTCACGAGCGGTGGCGCCGCCCTGGGTGGCCACGCGGAGGATGTCGGTCTTGGTGGCGCCGGTGATCTGGATGACCTGGGCGAGCATCGACTGCTTCGACGACATCTGCGCTCCCTCTCCTGATAGCTGGCAGGGCCCACCCCTGCAACAAGGCCCATTGCGGATGGATAAGCAAGGGGCCTTGCATCTCTCGCTAAGGCCAACAGTAGAGGGGTGCGGCCAAGCTCGCAACCCCCATTGCCAGTGTGTTAGAAATAGGTATTGCGAACCGCTACTACGAGGAGAGGCCATGGACGAACCAGACGTTTTCGACTTCGACTGGATCCAGCAGATCGCTGATCCCCTGGCCAAGACGAAGACCGCGCACCACGAACTGTCGCGGTTCCAGGAAGCAACCAACGAACTTCAGCGGCTGCGCCGCGAAGGCGTGGAGGCCCTACAAGCCGACGGCTGGAAGCCCCGTGAGATCGCCGACCACCTTGATGTATCCCGCCAGCGCATCGAGCAGATTGGGAAGAACGGCCCCTCTCCAGCTGGAGCGTTCTTCGGCCGCGGCACTGTCACCATCGCGATGGGCGAGAAGATCGAGGCCCCCAAGGACAGCGGCAAATCGGGGCCGGCAGTAGCCACCGAAGACTTGGCGGCCTACGAGATCCTGGGACGCCTGGCCCGAGACCTGAAGCTCGAGGTCAGCTTCGAGGCCATCAAGCCCCCTGGCGTCTTTGACACAAACCGGAGCAGCTTGATCGTGGTCTGCGGACCCAGGCTTTCTCCAGTGGTCGCCCAGCTTCTGGCGGGCGACACCCGCCTTGGCTTCGACAATGACGATCAGGGCTGGTACCTGGAAAATCGGGAGACCCAGGAGGTCTTCCGCTCTCCCATGAACAAGGGAGTCAAGGCCGATTACGCCTACCTTGGCCGCCTTCCTCGCCTTGATGGCAAGGGCTCTTTCACCTACATCGCCGGTATCCACTCAATCGGAGCTACTGGGGTAACCCACTGGCTCACGAACAACCTCAACGAGATCTACGCGGAGGTCGGCCCCACCAAGCTGTTCAGCACTCTCATCCGCTGCGACTACGAAGACACGCCGCTCAAGGTAACTAAGTCCGAGCGAGTCGCCCCGATCTACCTTCGTCAGGGGGACGACGAATGATCAGCACCGTCACGCAGCCTGGGGATACCCACCGGCTGAACGAAGACTGGGTCGGAGCCACAGATCATCTGGCTGTGGTGCTCGATGGCCTCTCCGCACCTGAAGGAGTTGGTGGGTGTGTCCACGGAACCCCTTGGTATGTGCACGAACTGGGGCAAGAGCTGCTGGTCCACGCATCCGATCCGGCCAAGTCCCTGCGAGAAGCTCTTCGAGAGTCCATCGAGCAGACCGCACTCAAACATGCCCACACCTGCGACCTGGGCCACGGCGGCACTCCGTCATCAACGGTGGCCGTAGTTCGCGTTGGCCAGGAAACCCTGGATGCCCTGGTGTTGGCTGACTCACCCGTGGTCGTGGATACAGAAGCAGGCGTTGATGTGCTCGTCGACCATCGAGTGGACGAGCTCTTCCAGGCCGAGCGTGAAGAGGTCCTGTCCGCTTCCCCGGGCCCGGACAAGGTCGAGCGCCTGGCGAACCTCGTTCAGGCCCAGCGGCAGATACGCAACACGCCAGAGGGGTACTGGATCGCAGGCGCAAACCCCGAGGCCGCCAACCATGCTTTGGAGCAGAGCTGGCCGATAGAAGGGGTCTTGCGGTGGGCTGCGATGAGTGACGGCGTCTCATGCTTGGCTGAACTTTACGAGGACACGTCGTGGTCTGGCCTGTTGGATCTGGCAGACCAGGATGTGAACGCAGTACTCGCCCGAGTTCGACAGGTCGAAGCGAGCGACCCCGACGGCGTCCGGTGGCCTCGGTACAAGTCCGGAGACGATGCGGCCTTGGCCTACGGCCGGCTCTCTTAACCGCGCACACCGGTCGATCGTCGCCCAGGGCTTGCTATGACGGGAAGCGCTGTGGACAGACCGGGTGTGGCGTCACCGGCCTGTACTCTCGAAGCACCCAAAGACCAACGACCCCATCCACCCCAGACATGACGAAGGCCCGGGTGGCCGCCCGGACCTTCGTGAAGAGTCGATGAACTGGCTGTCTACGTAAAACCGTAGGCAACTCGCGTAGTCCAACCCCTGATTTATTGTCGGGCCCACTGTAGCCGAATAAAGGCAAAAGTTGGCCCTCGGGGGCACCCTCACAGGTGCAGGCGCCGCGAGTTGACCTCGGCATGCGCGGACTGCCTGGAAAGCAGACCCGATGGCCTCCGAGCCGATGAAACTGCATGCACCGCGCACCGAAGGCGACGGCTACTACGCGGGCCGCGCCTTGCAGTGGGTGGACACCTGCCCCCACTTGAACCACCCAGAGCGGACCCTCCTGAGGGTGTTGACCAACCTCACCCTGGAGTACACCCAAGTCCGCAAGATCACCCCGGCCGCGCTCCAGAAGATGATCTACGTCGGTGCTGTCGGCCTCGACCAGGACCCGAAGACCATCTCCAGCAGCGGCCTTCTCCGACTGTTGCGCGCCCTCGCGTCATTGGGGCAGATCACCGACCCGGACGGAAACCCCTTGACGTTCTCCAGCGGGGAGAAGGCTCAGCTGAACGGGGTCTCGATGTCGATCTGGCGCTACCCCCGCCACGAGTGCGGATACGCCCGCAACAGCCACGACGCCCTCGCCATTGTCACAGAGGGTGACTCTCCCCGGTTCGGGCCGTCCGGCCTCGACATCACGGCCACCTGGCCCAAGACCACCTCTGACCAGTCTGGTTCAGAAACTAACCAGGGCGACGACATTGGTTCAGAAACGAACCAGTCTGGTTCAGAAGCGAACCAGATTGGTTCAGAAACGAACCACGATACGCAGCGTGACCTGCGAGAAGTCGACCCTCCCTTGTCTTCTTCCTTGTTGTCTTCCTCTTCTTCCTCAGGAGGATCTGGCACCACACCGTCCCCTGATGCCTCCGTTGATGAGGAGGAGGGATCGCCTTCGGCTGGAACACAACGGGGTGTGCTCCCGGTGGACCTGGTCGTGGAAGTCACCGACGCCACCCGCGAGGAAGCCCAGGAGCTCGTCGAGATCCTGCGCCCCGAAGCCAAGAAGTCCCTGGGCGGCCTGATCCGCCGCATGGCTGAGAAAGGCGACCTTGAGCACCGACTGTGGCTGCTGCGCCGCCAGCGTGCGCCTCAGCCCCGTGCGGAGGCGTCCGAGGATCGTCGCCGGATCACCAGGCAGGGTTCCTGTGTCTGGCACAGCGCTCCCTCTCCGTGCCAGGCCTGCCGGATCGACCTGAACGCCGGCGGGGTCGATGCCAAGGAGATCGTGGACCTGTACGCCTCGCTCGGAACCGACGCTGCCCAGCAGCGCCCGGACCTGGCCGCGCACCCGGCTATCGCTGCGCTCTCCGGCGCGCGCTGACCCCTGAACACACGAAAAGGCGGCGGGCCCACCGGCTACCAACCCCGGGCCCGCCGCCGCGTCCACCCCTTGAACAGGAATGGAACCTTCAGTATGACCGATACAGCTCTGCCCGGACCCGTTCTGGACCCCGACACCGGTAAACCCATCCCCTGCGACATCGCCGCTGAACAGGCCGTGTTGGGCGCAGCCCTGGTGGGTGATGCCCGGGTGGTGGCCGCTGTCCAGGAGCTCGTCCACGTTCTGGACTTCTACCGGCCCGCGCACCAGATGATCTTCGAGGCCATCTGTGCCCTGGCCGACCAGGGCGAACCCCATGACGGGATCGCGGTCAACGACGAGCTGACCAAACGCGGCCAGTCCACCGCCACCGGAGGCGGCGGCTACCTGCACACCCTCACCAAGGCCGTCGCCACGGTGGCCAACGCGACCTACTACGCCAAGATCGTCGCGGACAAGGCCCGGCTGCGGGCGATCGCGGCCGCCGGGGTGCGAGCCACCCAGATGGCCGGTAGCGCTGAAGGCGACCTCGAGGACATCGCCGCCCAGGCCGTCCAGGACATGGAGAAGGCGGCCTTCCCCGAAGCACGCGATGACGACGACACCATCGTGGTCGGAGACGACTCCGCGTACTGGGACTACCTGTCGGCTCCGTTGGACCCCAGCACGCTGGTCGTGCCGCCCTACGCCGACCTGGCCGAGGTCATGCCCTGCCTGACCCCGGGGGAGCTCACCACGATCGCGGGCCGCACCGGGGTGGGCAAGAGCGTGTGCGCCAGCGACTTCGCCCGCCACGCCGCCATCGTCCAGGGGCACACAGTGCTGTACGTGTCCTTGGAGATGGACCGCATGATGATGTTCAACCGCATCTACGCGGCCGAGGCACGCATCTCCTACAGCGCGTTCAAGAACAAGTCCTTCACCGACCGCCAGTGGGAGGAGCTGACCGCGGCCCGCGAGCGGGTGGCCGCCTCCCCGCTGCACATCTCCACCCCCTCGGCGTGCACGGTCGGCAAGATCCGGGCCCGCATCCGGGCCCTGGAGCGCAAGGGCACCCCGCCCAAGATGGTGATCGTGGACCACATCGGCCGGATGGCTTCCACCGAGCGGATCGAAACCCGTGCCCAGGAGGTCAGCAAGTTCACCTGGGGGCTCAAGGAGATCGCCCGGGACCACAACATCGCGGTGGTGCCGGTCTGCCAGATCAACCGCGGCCCCGAACACCGCGCCGACCCGGTGCCCACCTCGGCCGATTTGAAGGACTCGGGCTCCATCGAGGAGGACTCCGGGAGCGTGCTGATCGTGCACCGGCCCGACCGTGGCCAGCCCGAGCACGAGCGGGCCGGGGAGGTGGACCTGGTGGTGTCCAAGAACCGGGAGGGCCCGGCCGGCGGCACCGTGCTGCTCTCCCACCAGCTGCACTACCAAAGGTTCCGGGACATGCCCGCGGGCTGAGGACGAACATGGGGGGCGGCCCCGCACCACCCACTGGCGCGGGGCCGCCCTCGCCTGGGGGTGTGTTTGTAGGGAATGCGACGTGCCCGGTGGAGGGAGGGGGCATCCTGGAGGCCCGTCGACCAACCCCCTTGAGAAGAGGCCATGAGTACCCCCACCTTCACCGGCGTCGACATCCCCTACGCCGGCCTGCGCGAGCTGGTGCCCACCCTCAAGGCCGGGACGGTCACCTTGCTGGCGTCCTGGACCAGCATCGGCAAGACCGCTCTGGCTGTGGATTTGGCCAGGAACGCCGCCTTGGCGGGAGTGCCCACCCTGTACTTCTCCGGGCACGAGAGGCAGGAGGCCCTGGCGGTGCGGATGCTGGCTGCAACCGCTGGTGTGGACAACACCGTCTTGGAGCAGCGCCCTGTCCCTGATGCGGAGATGGAACGGGTCCATGCAGCCAAGGACCGTCTTGCTGCTGCGCCCTTGACCTTTGGTTCCGAGGTGAGCGGGCCCGTGTCCCGTGTTGTGGAGCAGGCGAAAGACACCGATCCTCGGTTGTTGGTCGTCGATGACGTGGACTCGCTCACCGATCCTGATCACCTTCAGGAGGCTGAACTGGCCAAGTACGGGGTGATGCTGTCCTCCCTGGCCCGTACCCGGCAGATGAGCATCCTGGTGCTCTCCCAGCTCAACCGGGTTCCCTCACAGGAGTACGGGCGCGCACCCCAGATCGCCGACCTCGGGGTGCGTCGTTCCCTGGCCCGGGCCTGCCAGACGGTCCTGTTGATGCACCGCCCCGACTTCTACGACCCCGATGATCGGCCGTTGGAGGCCGACATCCAGGTGCTGACGCCTGCGGGCGCCTCCCGGGGCACAGTTGCCCTAGGCACACTCCTGGCCCGGTCGCAGTTCGTTGACTTGCCGAAGAAGTAGCAGCGACGGAATGGAGCAGCTCTGATGACCGACCCTCCCCACCCCGCCGTCCAGGTCGAACGCGCCGTGCTCGGAGCCACCTTGCTGTCCAAGGACAGTATTGAGGCTGCCGCACACATCATGGGCGCCGGCCCCGAGTGCTTCAGCGAACCGGCCCACCAGCTCATCTACGCCAGCGTGATGCGCCTGTATGAACGCGGCGAGCCGGTCGATGCCATCGCCGTTCACAATGACTTGATAGCTCGGGAGGAATCCGAACAGGCCGGCGGGGCGATCTACCTGCACGAGCTCACCGAAGCCGCCGACACCAAGAACGTTGAGCGCAACGCCCGCCAGGTCATCTTCACCCCCGCACCCATCGCCTCCGAGCACGCTCAGTGGATGTTCGACGCCTTGCCCGGCTACCTCGACTTGCTGGAGGGCACACGCAAGGCGCCGCGGCCCAACGCGCTCACCGGGTTCCAGGACCTGGACAAACTCACCACCGGGCTGGAACCGGGCACGCTCACCGTGATCTCAGGACGCCCTTCCGCGGGTAAGTCCACGCTGCTGGGCAACATCGCCTGCTCCTCTGCGCTTCGCCACGCCGTTCCGACGATGTGGATCGACCAGGAGAGTTCACACCGACAGGTCTTGGACCGGATCTTCTCCGCCGAAGCCCGAGTCCCCCTGCACGTGATGAGAATTCGCACGATGACCGACGCCGACTGGGCACGGCTTGCGGTGGCCATGGGGAGGGTCGCGTCTTCGCCGCTGCTTCTTCAAGCAGGAAGACGTGTGGACATCCTCCAGGTGCGCCAGTTGGCTGAGGAGAGCGGGGCGGAGCTGGTCGCGGTTGACGGACTGCAGAGCCTCAAGCCTCGACGGGATCGGGAAACTCGGGAGCGGGAGGTCTCCGACATCACCCGCGCTTTGAAGGACCTCGCCCTGGAACTCAACGTGCCGGTCGTGGCTACCGCGCACCTGAACAGAGCGCCTTTGCAGCGGTTCGACCCCTCACCCACCCTTGACGATCTGCGTGAGTCCGACCTGATCGCTCATCTGGCAGACACCGTTATCCTCATCGACCGGCCCGATATGCGTGATCCAGAGTCTCCTCGGGCCGGGGAGGCGGACCTGATGGTGGTCAAACACCGCAACGGGTTCCCGCGCGATGTGACCGTGGCCTTCCAGGGCCACTACTCCCGGTTCGTGGACATGGCCCCGGGGTAACCCCGCAACGAACAACGGCCCCGCACCGAGCGCTGGTGCGGGGCTGGAGGCCGGGTTTCAGGGGGCGTCGTCAGGGATGCCTGCTTCTCGCCTGAGCCGCGCCATGGTGTCGGGGTCGTCCAGCATCGAGTCGATCCTGATGTGCTGCTCGTTGAGCCATCCGCGGCGTTTCTTCTCCCAGGCGAAGGCCCCTTCGAAGGCCTGGTGGACCCTCACCCGGGCAGCTTCGAACTCCTCCTGGTCGTTGATGGCGAGCGCGAACTGCTGCAGTGCTTCAGAGAGTTCGAGAATCGCAGCTTGCAACAGGTCTTTCTTCACGGGGGCCTCCAACGCTTGGGGTGGTCGGCCCAGCTTTCCACGGGAGGTCGATCGGTCGACCCGGTCCTACGCACGCGCGCGAGGCAGCAGCTCGACCCCCGCGAAAACCTGGCGGAACCCTAGCAAATCCGGTCGTCCTCACCGGGTCGGATGATCTACGCCGTCAGGGCAGCCGCTCCGGTTCCGCCGACGAGGAAACCGTGCGGGGAAACCGGGCTGGCCACCGGTGTGCCTCGGGAAACCCCGTGCGGAGAGCCCTGGCTACCGGCCAGTTTCAACGCCACCAAGCAACCAGGGGGGGCAACACGGACCTCCGCGGGGAACGGCCTGGGAACACTGCGCTGGTCACCGGCCCGCGCCAGGAACCATCCCGCGCACGAGGCGTAGCTGGGGAGGGGCGTTCGGATCGCTCACGGCCTGGCCCTCGACAGCCACGTAGGTGACCCGGTTCAAACGCCGCCACGTTTCCGGAGAAATATCCGCTGAACCGGGTGGTCGACCACCACGTCGACCGGTCGAACTCCACTCCGAGTCGATCCTCACCGAATGGGCCTACTCCTCCAGGAGGCTGGTCTGCCCCGGCACCTGCCCCTGCTCCTGGCGGGCCCTGCCCAGACACCGGCGGCACGTCACCGGCCCGGCCGCCGGGGACAACCGCAGCGGATCCACAGCGGCGTGGCAGGCCACCGCGGGCACCGCCACCCCGGCCCACATGTGGGTGGCCAACCCGTGCACGACGCTGCCCTGCCCGATCCGCACCCCGGTGGCGCCGGCCAACTGCTCGCGGCGGCGGCGCAACGTGGCGGCCAGGTGCTCGATGTCGGGGCCGGTGAGGTGCTCCGGTTCGGGATGCTCGGTCATGCTCCCCAGGATGCCCGCTGAAAATCCCCAGACCCGTACACGGAGGCAGCGGCAGCACTCTCCCGGGCGCGGGGGAGGGGGAGTGACCCCCCACCCCGGTCACCGGCCGGGTGCCCCGGGCAGGTGCGGGCCGATCAGCTCCAGGATGCGAAGCGCTTCGCGGGTCTCCTCGAGCTCCTGGAGCCGCTCGCCCTCGCGGGCCCGAAGCGCCCGGTCGGTGATCCCGTCCGTCTGCTCCTGTCCGAGGTCGGCCTCCAGAACCAGGAGCCGGTCGACCAGGTGCCGCCAGAGCAGTCGGCCGTGGGCACGCTGGGACAGGTCGACGGCGGCGGCCTGCTGGTTGAGCGTCGTGGAGCTGTGCACCGCCAACCAATGCCGACACCACCCGGACCAACCGGGTTCGCCCGGGGACGGCAGGCCCTCCCATCCGGCCGCTGGTGTCCGCTGATCCGCCATATGACCAGGTTAGACCGGGTAACGAAAACTAACGCTCGCTCGCCTCACACCCCCGCAAACCCGCTCTGGACCTAGCAGAACCCACGGCCCCAGCCTCTGGACCGGACGGGGTTCCGGCGCCTGCAACCAGTAGTTGCGCACGTCGGGTGGGCGCCGGGTTCCCGGCCGGGATAGCGGGGCCCCGGGGCGGCGAGCCCCGGGTACCACCAGGCGCTCACCGAGGTGCCCTTCGTCGGCGACACGCCGAAGACGACGGATCGCAGATACCTGGGTACTTGCCTTTTCCGTCAGTGACGTTTACCACTACCGAGCTGGTCATAGAACCGGTCCCCCGCTGACCGCACCGCGTCCACCCCGCGCATGATCCGCTCCACCTCGCGAATCGACATCTGCCCCTGGGCGATCGCGGCCGCGGTGCGTACCAGGATCCGCTGAAGCTCCCGGGGACGAACCCCAGGGTCCTCCTGGTGCTCGGGTTCGGGGTTGGGTTCGATGCCCGGGTAGAGCTGGCCGCCGGATCGCATCCCAGGGCGTTCCCACGGGCTGGCCGGTACCAGCCGGGTGCGCACGACGGTGCGCTCGATGACCTCGCGGACGGGTTCCTCCTCGCGCCGGGCGAGGCCGGCCTCTTGGTCGCGCTCCTGGCGCTCGCGCGCGGTGCGCACCTCGTAGGCGCGCTGTCGGTGCGCGGGCGAGCAGTAGCGCCGTTTGCGCCCCTTCCCCTTGGCCCGGGGTGAGATCTCCTTGCCGCACCACTCACAGGTACGGCGGATCAGCTTCTCGCGGACGGTCTCGATCACCGTGTCCTCGGGTTCCGGAGGGCCGTCTGCTGCGGGGTGCTCAGGGGTGTGGTCCATACGGCGGACTTTATCGTCACTGATGTATTTGGTTCTGGTGAGCTCTTGTATCTCTGCGAGATACCAAGGCTCACCGGTTCCACTGGTCTACCCGCGGGCTCCGGTGCGCGGTCGCTCGGGGCGGTGGCGGCTGTTGACGGCCGCGAAGATGTCAGTGGATCGGCCACCAACTTGTCAGTGGACATCGGCCACGGGGATGTCAGTAGTCCGGCCGTTCCTCGCTCTCGGTGACCTCCGGCTCCCCGGGGTCGAGCGCGAACGCCAGGTCCTCGCACGGCTCCGGCGGCACCTGGTCGGTGAGCAGACCGGCCTCCTGGAGCTCGCGCACCGCTGCGGAGTCAGCCTCGACCGGCTCCCCGGCCGCCACGCGGAACAGCGCGCGGGCCTGGGCCACGCTGAGCGGGCTTTGCTCGTCCGGGACCGCGCGCACCCGCTCGTACTGCTCTGCGGTGATCAGGTCCAGCCGGGGGGTGAGCCGGAAGGCCTGCGCCCCGACCCGGCGCAGCGCCAGCGGGGACGCGGCCGCGGGGTCCTGGCCGATGCGTTCCAGCGCCACGCGCACCTCCTCAGGCGGGATCTGGAGGGCCGCCGCGAGCTGGTCGGTGGTCAGCGGGGTGGGGGCGTTGGCGAGCGCCCCCAGCACCAGATCCACGGCCATCAGCGGCGGCGCTGGGGACGGGTTCAGGCCGGGCACGAGGTCGTCGGGGTCGATGTCGAGCTGGCGGGCCAGTTCGATGATCGCGCTCGCGGGCAGGTCCGACAGGTCGCGGGCGGTGTCCTGGGTGAGCTGGCGCGGGTGGATGCCGACCAGGTCGGCGATGGTGTGCGGGGTCAGGCCGCGCTGGGCGAGCCGGATCGCGATCAGATGGGTGTTCACCAGTCCCACCCCCGGCGCCCCTTCGGGTGGGGCGGGTCGGTGAGCTGGTCCACGGTCAGAGCACGGTGCCGGAGCCAGGTGGTTTCCGGACCCGGAAGGGCACCGGTGGGCTTGACCCAAGGGGAGTGGACCTTGAGGTGATGGGCCTGCTCATGGGCGGCGTTGCGCAACGCGACCGGCGCCGCAGGCCGCTTGGACGACTGCGGCGAGGGGAACAGCAGCACGGTGCTGCGCCCTCCTGCAGTGTGCCGGTAAGCACGGTGCGCGGCCAGCAGTGGACGGGCGAAGGCCGGAAGGCGCACGGGCGCATAGGCCAGCTCGGCCAGGGCCGTGTCGCCAGGGCGGACCTTCACCACGTAGGGCGGCCTGCGGTAGGTCTCGTGGAACCAGGGGGTGACGGTCACGGTGGAACCGTCGACGGCCACGTCGCGGCACCGCAGCACCCTGAGGTAGCCGGGGTCGTGACCCAGGTGCAGGGCCAGGACCAACAGCGCGGGCGGGGCGGTGTGGTGGGTGCGCCCCATGGCCCGGCACAACTGGCTGGTCAGGGCGGGGACCAGGTGAGGGACGGGGTCGACGGCGGCGGTGTGCACATGGTGGTTGAGCAGCAGCCCCAGCGGCAGGAGCGCGGCCTGGGCCGCGCGCAACCGGACCAGGGCCTGCTCGGCGTCCGTGACGCCGAGCAGGAGATCATCGCGCAGCCACGCGGCCACCTGGGCACGCTGGATGTGCGGGTCGGTGGCCGGATCGACCTCGTCCTGCCAGCGTTGTCGAGCGCTGGTGTGGGCGTCGCGGTACTCGGCCAGCACCCGCACGAGATGCCTCTCGGGCAGAGCACGGCGGCAGGTGGCCAGGAAACGGGGGAAGTCGACGCGAGGCAACGCCGGCCACGGTTTGGGTTCGTGTCTGTAGAGAGCCGCCCTCTGGAGGCGGTAGCGGCGTTGGCGCTCGTCCAGGTCCCGGTACATGTGCCACGGGTCCTGGATCTGGGCGGGCGCGTCGACCTGGTTCAGGGCCGCGTCCAGGGCGCAGGCGGCGCGTTCGGGGTCGGGGGCGCTCCAGATCAGCCACAGAGAGGCGCCGACCCGGTGCGCCAGGCGCGCAAGGCGGGGCAGGTGGGCGTTGGGGAGGCGTTCGACGCGGTCGACGACCACGTCCCGGATGGCGGAGGCGGCCATCCAGGCGTGGCACATCCCCCACCTGTCGGCGACGCTTGCGGGTGCCTCGGTGGTGAAGGGGTTCTTGCCCAGGGCGCTCATCAGGTCGTGGACCAGGGTGGCCTGGTCGGTGGCGCCGGGGGTGGGCCGCACCACGATGGCGTTCACGGTCTGGCCGGTGGTCCAGTTCAGGGCGGCCAGGACGTGGTCGTCGCGAGGGTTGTGCACCACGACGACGCGGCGGCGCTCATCCACCGGCGCCCCCGCCCAGGAGGGCGTAGGCGTTGGTGAGCACGGCCTCGTTCAGGGTGTCGGTGCCCTGTTCGGCGCACAGCGCCGCGGCGGTGTGGGTGAAGGAGGCCCAGTCGCGCAGGGTGCCGTGGGCGAAGGTGTCGTCGACCTCCAGCAGCAGCTCTTCGGGGGCGTGGGTGTGGATGGGGTGGTAGGCACGCATCAGGGCGACCACGTCCTGGCGGGGCTGGGGTTTGAAGGGGACCATGCGAAACAGTCGGGAGCGCAGCATCGGCTCGGCGGACAGCACCTCCCAGCAGCCGTTGCCGCCCACGTACAGCAGGGCGAAGCGGGTGTCGGGGTGGTCGTGCAGGTGGCGTAGGAGTTCGAGGCAGTCGCTGTTGAGGCGCTGGGCCTCGTCCACCACGACGAGGCGGGGAGCCCCCGCGAGGTGGTCGACCAGGGAGGAGATGAGTTGGAAGCGGTTGCGGCGCGCGGGTGCGCGCTCGCCGGTCAGTGAGAACAGCAGCTCGTCGGCGACCACGCGCATGGTCGGGTGGGAGGGGAAGACCAACACCACCGGCTGAGTATGGACGTGCTCGGCCAGCGCGGAGTGGACGGCGAAGGTCTTGCCGGTCCCGGCGGGACCGTAGATGACGCCGGTGGCCTGGTGGGCGACCAGGTGCGTTACGGCGTGGCGGGCGAGCTGGAAGTAGCGGGTGTTGAGCGTGGACGCTCCGGTCAGGCTCATGAAGTGGGCGGGTGCGCTCACCGTTCTTCGTTCTCCTCGACCACGGGATGGATGGTGGGATCGACCAGGCCCAGCAGGCTGGTGCTGGACCGTTCAGCCAGGCGGCGCTCGGACCGGCGGCGGGCGAGATCGTCGCCGTCGACGGCGGGCAGCAGGCGCGACTCGGCCGCGGGAGCGGATCCCGTCATCGGTGCCAGCTCGGTGCGGGAGCGGCGGGCACTGCGACGTTGGGCGGCACGCAGCCGCCGGGTCTCCTCCCGCTGGGCCTGGCGGAACTCCTCGACCTGCTCGGGGGTCAGGTGCGTCTGCGGGTAGGCGGTGCACAGGTACTCGCCGCTGGCGTAGACCTCGATGGAGCGGTTGTCGTGCGGCATGTACCGGATCTGGACGCGCTGGCCGCGCCGCCCCTGGAGTTCGGGCGCCAGATAGGACATGCGGTCCCAGCGGATGCCGTCCTTGCCCACCACCCGCTCTTCCTCGGCCAGCAGCAGGTGCCGCAGCCGCTCCGGACTGATTCGGGCCAGCGGGGTGGGATCGGCCTCCCACGCCTGGGCCGGAGCACGCCTGCCCAGGGCCGAGTGCTGGTGGGCGGTGTTGTACCAGCCCACCCAGCCCTGGACGCGCTCGACCAGGGCGTCGATGCCCATCGGGCGAACGTCGGCGGTCTCGGCCGCTGCGCGGGCCGCGGGCCGGTCGTCGAGGGGCCCGTGCAGGCGCCCGGCCGCGTCGCGGGGGCCGCCGGTGAACCCTGGCAACGTGGACAGCAGCATCTGTTCGAGGGTGCGGTGGAACCGCTCGACCTTGCCCTTGCGGTGCGGGGTGTAGGCGGGCAGCCGGTGCACGTCCACTCCCAGGGCCTTCAACGCGTCGGTGACCGGGCGCGCGGCAAACTCCAGGCTGCGGTCGATGCGCACCAGCGCCGGGACGGCGCCGAAGGGGCCCCGCTCGGCGTCTTCGACCAGGCCCATGCGGATCGCGGTCAGCACGGTGCCCGAGTGCGGGGTCAGCGCGATCGCCCAGCCGACCAGGGCGCGGGTGGCGTCGTCGATGATCGTGGTCATCCACGGCCGCACCGCCGCACCCCGGGGCGGCATGACCAGGACCGGGATCTGCTTGTGGTCCATCTCCCAGACCTGGTTACGGCTGCTGGGCGGGCGGGACAGGTACACGTCGGCGTCGCGGCGGGCGTTCTCCCCTGAGCGCAGCACCGCGGTCTCGGCCGGGGGGACCTGGTCGGCGAAGGCGCGTCGCAGCGTGCGTTCGGCCACGGGCTGCGCTCCCTGCCAGCCCTGGGTGAGAAAGTCGGGGACCGGCACGCCCGCCGGCGGGATGCTCCCTTCCACCACTGCGCGGCGAGCCCGGTACACGGCCGCGGCGTTGCCCCGGTAGAAGGTGTAGGCCTCCCGGTCGGTTTCGGTGAGCTGGTAGCCGGGGCGCTCGCGGCCGTCGGCCTCGCGGGTCTTGGCGTCGATCCACCGCCACACGGTGCGCTCGCTCACCCCGCACCCGTCGGCCGTCAGCCGCACGTGCCGGGAGGTGAGGTGTCCGGTGTCGGCGAGCTGGCGCAACCGCGCGGTCGCCGATGCGCGTTTCTCGGGATCGACACGGCCCACAGCCCACCCCCGATGTGAGGCTCTTCGTCATCGAGTATGCGATGGCCAGGGATGTTGTGTCCCAAAAACACCGAAGCCCGCCCTCGAAAGGACGGGCTGGCAAGAGGCGAAGGCGGTCGGGCACTGATCATCAGCCGGTGGCCACTCCAAGTGGCCCAACCCTTCCCCTTCTCAGGCGCTAAGTGGCCCAACCCTTCCCCTTCTCAGGCGCTTGGAGCCTCTGGTGTCTGGTTGCGCCAAGGCGCTTTCTCATCAGCGAGGGTGTCGAGCATGAGCTGACACCAGGTGGTCGCCGCGTTCACCGCCAGATGGGCATGACGGGCGCCGAGCCCCGCCCGTGCACTTACGGGCCCGTGCCCGGTGCCGTAGCGGTTGCGCAGCTCTCCCACAGCGTTGGCCATGCTGGAGGCCGCCCCCAGGATCTGCTTCACGGCGTTGTGCCCGTCAGGCCCTGGAACGTGTGCTGACGGATGCAGCCCCAGAGCCTGCTGTGCGGCTTTGACCAGCGCGGGGAAGTCCGCTCGATCGTCCACGGGAAGGCCGCGCGCGTCGAGCACGATCTTGGCCGTGCTTTCGATCAACTCCTTGGCACTCCCGAGGACTTGGGCTGGGTCATCTGCGATGGCGCGTTGGATCCGCCGCAGGTGTTCCTGGATCGCGGCTGGATCCTTCAGGTTCGCCAGCGACCGCTCAGGCAGGATCGGGGTGAGGCGGGCGTCGTCGAGTGCGATGAGTCGTTCACGGGGCGGCTCGAACAGCTCGTCCAGGATCTGCCGCCGTGCCTCCCATGAGCCGTACCCATCGTTGCGGAGCCAGTAGGTGCGAAACTTGGCGAAGTCCCGGAAGGGCACCTTGAGATCCACGCCCACGCGGCGCGTCATCGCTTCCAGAGTCCGGATCGCGTTCTCGATCTCCGGGTTGGTCAGGACCTCCTCACTGTTGGTGCCGAAGGCCTCCAACTCGCCGCGCACCAGATCCAATAGCGCCAGCGCCGCACGGATGTCATCGGTGCCCTCGATCGGGCCGTGGCGAAGCGATATGAGGAGGTCTTCGTTCAGCTCGGTGACGGTCCGGGGAGAGTCCCACGGCGCGGCGAACGGGTCGTCCGCGGCCGCCTCAACGGGTCGCGCCACGAAGAAGTCGCTCGACTTCACGATCACTCCACTTGGGTCGATGGTTCCAGCGGGAACCGGATCCTGCTCCGATAGTGCCTGATCGGTAGGTCCCGGTGTGCCTGAATTTCAGTGCCTTCGGGACTGCGGCCGGACAACGAAGGGCTCCAGGCGCGGAGCTTGTGGTCTTGGGAGCGATGCCCTGTTCAGGGCAGCGGGCGAGGCGAGAGTTCGACCACCATGTGCACGCCGGTAATCAGCTTTTCCGCGACGTCCCAACCCGAGCAGGTGGCCTGTGCCTCCTTCCTCGAGGCACAGGCGATCCAGGAAGAGCCGGACTGGGAGGTGAGCCGGTCGACTACGCCGATGCTCATCGGACGAACGCAGGCTGGCTCACCTCTCCCCTTCCTCCACTGCCGGCGAGGCCTTCTGTCGAAGCCCTGGAGAAAGCCTAGGAGAAGTGAAAAATGTCCTTTGGGGTGAATGGTCGAGAATTAGAGAATGGAACCATGAAACGGTCCTGTCGTGACCGATCGAGTGTGCGGTCACGGTGCGTGGCTGCTGGCCGGATGCGGCAACCACCGCCCGCCTCAGGTTCGGGCGCTCTAGCGTGGCAATCGTGCGCTCACCCACCCCCCGCCAACGGATCGCGATCGCCCTGGCCGCTCTACTTCTGCCCGCCCTGACCATCACCGCCTGGCCGCTGCTGCCGTTCCTGGCCGGTCTGCTGCCCGAGGCCCTACCCGTGGGACGCATCCTGCTGGGCACGCTCCTGGCCGCAGGGCTCGCGGCCACGGCCGCCCTGGCCCGTTCCGGAGCCCAAGAGAAGAAGTCGGTGTGGCTGGGATGGCTGATCCTCACCGCGTGGGCGGTCACCATCGCCGCAGTCGCGGGGATCGTCCTCCTGGTCTGGCTCGTCCTGGGCTCCCCCGGCCTGGAAGACATCGGCCGGCTCTCCCCCCAGAACCTGGACGCCATCGCCACCCGAGCCTTCGCCGTCGTCGCCGGCCTGGGCGGTGTCGCGCTGCTGATGATCGCCTACCGGCGCCAACGAACCACCGAGGCCGACGCGGAACGCGCCGAGCGGACATCTGAGCGTGAGGTCACCAAGCTGTTCAACGAGCGCTTCACCACCGCCTACACCGAGCTGGGAAGCGAGCACGCTGCCGTGCGCCTCGGCGCCGTCCACGCCCTGGCCCACCTGGCCGACGACGCACCCTCCGAGGAAGAGGTGCAGATGGTCATCGACGTGCTCTGCGCCTACCTACGCATGCCCTACACCCCCGCCCCCGACCAACTGCCCGAGGACGCCACCCCAGAACAGAGGGCCGAGCACCGCGAGCGCGCATTGGAGTTCACCTCCTTCCGCGAGGTACGGCACACCGTCATCCGCATCATCGGCAACCACCTGCGCGAGCACACCCGATGGCGGGGCAAGAACTACGACTTCACCGGCACCGTCTTCGACGGTGGCAACCTGGCCGGCGCTCACTTTTCCGGCGGGGAGGTGGACTTCGGCGAGGCCGAGTTCTCCGGTGGGGAGGTGGCTTTCCATGGCG
>NZ_ANBA01000038.1 GCF_000341085.1 Nocardiopsis ganjiahuensis DSM 45031
GAAGATCGGCATGCGGAACATCGTCATACCGGGCGCGCGCATGCACAGGCCGGTGGTGATGAAATTGACCGCACCCAGGATCGTGCCCAGACCGGAGACGACCAGGCCCAGGATCCACAGGTCGCCGCCCAGGCCCGGCGAGCGGACCGCGTCGGACAGCGGGGCGTAGGCGAACCAGCCGAAGCTGGCGGCGCCGCCCGGGGTCAGGAACCCGCTGATGGCGATCAGGCTGCCGAACAGGAACAGGTAGTAGCCGAACAGGTTGATCCTGGGGAAGGCCACATCGGGGGCGCCGATCTGCAGCGGCATGAGGATGTTCGAGAACCCGACGAACAGCGGGGTCGCGGACATCAGCAGCATGATCGTGCCGTGCATCGTGAACATCTGGTTGAACTGCTCGTTGGACAGGAACTGCATGCCCGGCGAGAACAGCTCGAGACGCATCAGGAGCGCCAGCACGCCGCCGAAGAGGAAGAAGGCGAAGGAGGTGATCAGGTACATGTACCCGATGACCTTGTGGTCGGTCGACGTCAGCCAACTGACGATGAGCGACCCTTTGCGTGACGGTGAATGACCGTCAGTGCGGGGTTCGGTTGCCGTCGTGGTCATCTACTCGTCATTCTCCTCGGACTCGGTCGCCTCGGCGCCCGTGCCCTCAGCGTCAGTGCCGTCGGCGCCCGTGCCCTCGGCGAGGTCGGTGTCGGGACCGGTGTCCTCGGCAGCCGCGGCGGCCTCCTCGGCGTCGGCCTCCTGCTCGGCGGCCCAGGCGTCGTACTCGTCCTGCGGCAGCACCTCGACGTTGAAGAGCATGCGGGTGTGGTCCACACCGCACAGCTCGGCGCAACGGCCGACGTAGTCACCCGCGGTGCCCTCGTTGAGGTTCGCCTGGAAGGCGTTGTCGCGGCCAGGGACGACGTCCATCTTGAAACCGAACGCCGGGATCCAGAACGAGTGGATGACGTCGGGCGAGTGGAGGTCGAAGTGGACGACGGCGCCCTCGGGGAGCGTGAGGGTCGTCTGGGTGTCGCGGTTGGCGGTGCCGTCCGGGTTGGGGATGCCGACCTCGGAGAACAGCACCTCTCCGCCGTTCTCCTTGGTGTCGTCCATGTAGTTGAACTGCCAGGCCCATTGGAAGGCCACGACCTCTACGTGGACGTCGGCGGGCTCTTCGGTGTCGAGCAGGTAGGCCTGGTCTCGCGCGGTGAAGAAGAAGAGCACCGAGATAACGACGATCGGCAGAACGGTGTACAGCGCTTCGATGGGCATGTTGTACCGCACCTGCGGCGGCAACTGCTCAGAGCGCTTGCGGTGGAAGAGGATTGTCCAGATGAACAGTCCCCACACGAGAATGCCGACCGCGAAAGCCGCCACCCACGAGCCCTGCCAGAGCGAGATAACACGCTCGGCCTGCTCGGTGATCGGCTCCGGCATGCCCAAACGAGTGAGATCGTTCGACGCGCAGCCGGTCGCGGCCAGCCCCAGCACGGCGAGCGCGGCGCCGCGTGGTGCCCATCGGCGCAGAGTTGAGCGCCGATTTTTTTGGCGGGTCGGACTCACGGATTGCCTTCCCAGCGGTGAAGCCCGTGGATTCTCCACGGGCGGCCTAAGTATCCAAAGCTTGTCAGGGGGAAACATTATCGCGAACCGCCCAGCGTGCCGTTCATGGGCTTGCCTGGTCAGCGTGTTGCCAGACTCGCCCTCCCGGAACGTGCGGTGGTCTCACGGAGCCGGGCCGGGTCGCCTGCGAGGGATGTCCTCCCGGCTGGCTACGAGGCGCGGCCCGGCGCTCCCCCGGGCCCTCGTCCACGACCGTGCGCATCGCCGCCTGCGGCGGTGGTGTGCGCGTTCGCGGCACGAGACTAAGGCGAGCGTATCGCTGGGTTTACGACACCCTTAACCGGGTGCGCCTTTTGGCGCGCGCCGGGTCAAGATTGGGCCACAGGACGACAACCAACGGGGGTGGGACGTGCCCGAACGACCGACTTCTCAGCAGCCGCTGGTCACCGTGGAGGCGGTGGGCCGCAAGTGCCCGATCCCGATCATCATGCTGGCCGCCCGACTGCACGAAGTGCCCATCGGAGCGGTCATCGCGGTCACCGCGGACGATCCCGCGGCAAGCGCGGACATACCGTCCTGGTGCCGGATGAAGATGCACGAGTTCGTCGTCGAGCGGCCGCTGGCCGTCGGTAGCGCATTTCACATCCGGAGGATGTACTGAGACGCAGCACATCCGGAGGATGTACCGAGACGCAGCACATCCGGAGGATGTACCGAGACGCGGCACGTCCGGAGGGCGCCTCGGCACCTCAGGGGCGAGGCCAGGTTTTCGGTTCCGTTGCGATAACGATTCGCGCCGCCCGGTTCTCCGGGAGTGGCGCGAGGGGTCCGCGCCCTTCTTCCGGATGCGCCGGGCAACGCGAAGGCCGCGCGGACACGGGGTCCGCGCGGCCTTCCCCGCGAGTGCGGGCCCGCCCCTGGAGGGGGGTGGGACCGCGAGTGCGGGCACTGATCAGCGAGCGTAGTACTCGACGACGAGCTGCTCGTCGAAGGGCACGGGGATCTGCTCACGCTTGGGGCGGTCGATGACCGCGATGCGCAGGTCCTTGTGGCTCACGGCCAGGTAACCGGCGATCTTGTCGTCGGCGTGGACACCCTCGGCGGCCTCGACGAACGGGACCATCGAACGGGACTTCTCCCGAACGCTGATGATCTGGCCCGGCTTGACCTGGTACGACGGGATGTCGACCTTCTTGCCGTCCACGGTGATGTGACCGTGGTTGATGAACTGGCGCGCGGCGTAGATCGAGGCGGCCAGACCGGCGCGCAGGACGACCGTGGCCAGGCGCAGCTCGAGCTCGCCGAGCATCTCCTCACCGGTACGGCCGGGACGCTTCTTGGCGTTCTCGTAGATCCTGACCAGCTGCTTCTCGGTCAGGTCGTAGTACCAGCGCACCTTCTGCTTCTCCGCCATACGAACGGCGTAGTCGCTGCTGTTGCGGCGGACGCGGCGACCGTGCTCGCCGGGCGGGTACGGACGCTTCTCGAAGTAGCTGACCGCCTTACGGGTCAGCGGGGTGCCGGCGCGCCGGGACAACCGCACCTTCGGTCCGGTGTAGCGCATGCAAAGTCCTTTCAGGGTGAATCAGGGAATCCCAGGTAAGGCTTGCCTAGATCTGGGAGGCGCTCACGGCGCCCGAGCCCCGGTGTCCCGCGGTGCGGGTCGGAAGCGGGTTCCCCACCGTCGCGCGTGACCCGGCGCTAACGGCTTGGGCGAAATGACCCGGCACGCGTTTCAACGCACCGGGTGGGCACGGGAAAAACCCGTGCGGGTCACGACCATCCACTTTACGGGCTTCGGGGCACCGCCCCGACCAGAAGACGCGTTTTTCCGGCCGGAGACGGCACGGGTCACACGAAGGGCGCGACCTCGGCGGCGACCTCGGCGCCGTAGGAGCGCTCCAGGCGCTCCAGCAGGGAGGCACCGGTCAGCGTGTACTCCTGCGGGCCGTCAGCCTCCAGGCAGTGCACGGCGGTGGCGTTGCCGACCTGGGCGGCGCGCTCCAGGGACAGGCCCCAGGAGTGGGCCGACAGGAAGCCGGCGCGGAAGGCGTCACCCATGCCGGTGGGGTCGACGAGCTCGTCGACGGCGGCGGAGGGCACGTGGATGCTCGGCTCGCCCCGGCGGTCGATGCGGGCGCCCTTGGCGCCGAGGGTGGTGACCCGGGTGCCGACCTTGGCCAGGATCTCGTCGTCGGACCAGCCGGTCTTCTGCTCGGCCAGGGCCTTCTCGTACTCGTTGCTGAACAGGAAGGCGGCGCCGTCGATGAGGGTGCGCACCTCCGGGCCCTCCATCCGGGCGAGCTGCTGGGAGGGGTCCGCGGCGAAGGGGATGGAGCGCGTACGGCACTCCTCGCTGTGGCGGACCATGGCGGCCGGGTCGTCGGCGCCGATGAGGACGAGGTCGAGGCCGCCCAGGCGGTCGGAGATCGGCTGGAGCTCGATGTTGCGGGCCTCGGCCATCGCACCCGTGTAGAAGGAGGCGATCTGGTTCTGGTCGCGGTCCGTGGTGCAGACGAACCGGGCGGTGTGGCGCAGCTCGGAGATGTGCACGGCCGAGGTGTCGACGCCGTGGCGGTCGAGCCAGGCGCGGTACTCCTCGAAGTCCGCTCCGGCGGCTCCGACCAGGACCGGGTTGAGGCCGAAGCCGCCCATGCCGAAGCAGATGTTGGCCGCGACGCCGCCGCGGCGCACGTCCAGCTCGTCGATGAGGAAGGAGAGGGACAACTGCTGGATCTGCTCGGGGATGATCTGCTCGGCGAACCGACCCTCGAAGGTCATCAGGTGGTCGGTGGCGATGGATCCGGCAACCGCGATACGCACGGGACGTGGGCTCCTTGATGGGGAAGTGGTTCGCTCGGAGACGAGCTGAGCGAGCTGTTCGGGCATGCCGAGGCCGTGCCCGTTCGGACCTGCCAAGGGTACCCAGAGCCGTGCACCGCTAGGCGTACGGGCACGGCGAAGGGGAGGGCGGACGCTCGTTCGCGTCCGTCCTCCCCCTGGCTGGTTCCCGGTCCTCCGGGCTCCTTCGGGCGGTCCTAGTTGAAGGAGTCACCGCAGGCGCAGGAACCGGTGGCGTTGGGGTTGTCGATGGTGAACCCCTGCTTCTCGATCGTGTCCACGAAGTCGATGCTCGCACCGATGAGGTAGGCGGCGCTGCGGCGGTCGGTGACGACCTCGACACCGTCGAAGTCGGCGACGACGTCGCCGTCGAGGTCGCGCTCGTCGAAGTAGAGCTGGTAACGCAGCCCCGAGCAACCACCGGGCTGGACGCCCACGCGCAGGCGCAGGTCGTCCCGGCCCTCCTGCTCAAGGAGCGCCCGAACCTTGTCGGCCGCACCGTCGGTGAGGATGACTCCCTGCGCGGTGGCTTCGCTCTGAACCGTCATGTTGTAAAGCTCCTCTTAAAAGGGGTTGCGGCCGTCTGGCGACCCCGGTCGCGTACCGGATCGGCCCCGCCTCGACGGGTCCTGTCCTCTTCAACGGGTCCCAACGCCGGGAGCCTGTGTGGCATTCCGCCGCGTGGCCGCTGTGTTCGCCCTGCCGCCTCGGTCACACGGTGCACGTGTGGCCTCGGCGACGCACGGGTGTGCTCTTGCGTCCAAGGGTAATTTGTCCCGGCCCCGGATGCCATCTTCGCAGGTCCCGCGGGACCGAACGCACACCCCGGGACCCGTGGTCACAGCCCGGGGGCCCCGTAGACCGGGAACCAGCGGGACCGGTCCTTCTCCATCGGCAGGTCGTCACCGATCGCCGCCTCGACCTGGAGTTCCAGCGCGTTGTCGCGCTGCTTCCCGCCCTTGGGCGCGAAGGGGTAGAAGGTGCCGCGCTTGTACAGGTAGACCAGGCCGACCGAACGGCCTGCGCTGTCGGTGAAACCCACCAGGGAGCACAGCAGGGAGGGGCCGTAGCCGTTGGCCTCGAGAGTGGAGTTGACCGCGTGCAGATCGGTGACGAGGCCGGTGATGTCGGTGTCGACCAGTTCACCGCCCTGGCTCCGCTCGTCCGGGCCCGCGCCCTCGGCGGCTCCGGCGCGCACGACCAGCCAGGTGTAGCCGTAGTCGTCGGTGGCCTGCTCGACCGGGGGGCCGTCCCCGGCGTTGAGCAGCGCGGTGACGTCGCGCTCGACGTCGGCGAAGGCGGCGCCCTCGGAGGCGCGGAAGGCCACCGAGCCCGAACCGGTGGGGACCAGGCCGATCCCGGCCCGCAGGGTGAGCGCCGCCGAGGGGAGGCCGAAGAGCGCGTCGAGGTCGGGTTTGACCGGTTTGGAGCGGCCCAGCAGCGCGCGCCAGAAACTCATCGTGGTGGGTTCCCCTCGTGGGTGGTTCGGTCAGGCTCCGCTGCCGAGCTGGCGGGAGATGTCGGAGAGCTGGGACAGGCGCTGCTCGACCGGCGGGTGGGTGGCGATCAGCTGGTTCATGCTGAAGCCCTTCTTCGCGAAGGCCGGGGCGAAGAAGAAGGCGTTGAACGGCTCGACCTGGCGCAGGTCCCGGGTGGGGATGCTGGCCATGTCGCCGGTGATCTTGGACAGGGCGCTGCCCAGCATCGAGGGGCGGCCGGTCAGGTAGGCGGCGGCACGGTCCGCGGCCAGTTCCCGGTAGCGGGACAGGGCGCGGGTGAGCAGGAAGCTCAGCACCCAGGCGACGGCGCTGACCACGACGACCAGGAGCGCGACGACCGCGGGGGCCGGGCCGTTGTTGTTGCTGCGGCCGCCGCTCGCACCGGCGAACATGGCGAACCGCAGTCCGGCCTGGGTGAGGAAGCCCGCGACGATGCCGAGGAACCCGGCGATGGTCATCACCATGACGTCGCGGTGGGCGATGTGCGAGAGCTCGTGGGCGACGACCGCCTCCAGCTCCGGGCCGTCCAGGCGGCGCATGAGCCCGGTGGTGACGCAGATGACCGCGGACTTCTCGCTGTGCCCGGTGGCGAAGGCGTTGGGGACGTCGGTGTCGGCGATGCCCACACGCGGCTTGGCCATGTCGGCCATGGCGCACAGGCGGTCGACCATGGCGTGCAGGTCCGGGGCCTGCTGGGGGGTGACCTCCTTGGCCCCCATGGCGAACATGGCGATCTTGTCGGAGGAGAAGTAGGAGAACGCCGCGAAGGCCGCGACGAGGACCAGGACCAGGACGATGTTGAGGCCCGCCAGTACCAGTCCCACCACGAAGGCGACGTAGACCAGGAACAGCAGGACCATGGTCATGACCATCCGGGCCGTCAGCCCCCGGTCCGGACGGAACTTCGAACCTGCCACGCCGATTCCTTCCCCTGCGGATGTTCGGAGTGTAGTTCGGACAGGTGAGAAACGGGTTAAAGCGGGTCACCGCGTGTTCCCGTACCCCGGTCTCCCGGACGCGCCGGCCCCGGCCGCGGGTCCGTCAGGACCGGTCCCGGACCCACATGGTCCCGGACGCACCGCGGCCGCCGTGACGTGGTCACGGCGGCCGCGCTGGAAAACGCGCACGCAGGCACCGAGCGTGGCTCAGACCGGGGGGACCGGACCGAGGGATCGGTCGGCCCGTGGGGCACGCCTGCCTCAAGGACTCACCCGGACGGTGGCGGGCCCGGCAGGGGCGCGGCCCCTATCCCGGGATGAGGCCGTCGTTCTGCAGCATCTCGCGCACCTCGTCCATGCTGGCGCCGGCGTGGGGGAGGATGAACTGCGAGGGCTCCAGGGAGTCGGGCGGCAGCGGCTTGCCATCCTCCCGCACCCTCTCCAGGAGGTCGTGCAGGGCCTGGCGGAACTTCGCCTCGTCACCCGACTCGATCGCCTCCTCCAGGGCGGCGTCGAAGTCGTTGAGCAGTTCCAGGTCAGCGTCGGTGAGGTCCACCTGGCCCTCACCCATGATGCGTACGATCACGAGCCCTCCCGGTTCCCGGCGCTGTTACCGCCCTCGATCTGCGGGGCGCTGCCGCCGTTGCCGCCGCCCAGCTCGAGCTTCATGCGCTCCAACTCGGCGTCGACGCCGGTCGTGCTCGCCATCTGGTCGAGCTCGTGCTGGATGTCGTCCTTGGGGCCGGAGCCCGTGACGTCGTCCAGCGCACCGGAGGCGAGGAGCTCGTCCACCGCGCCGGCCCGGGCCTGCATCTCGGCGGTCTTGTCCTCCGCGCGCTGCACGGCCATGCCGACGTCGCCCATCTCCTCGGAGATGCCGGAGAAGGCCTCACTGATCTGCGTCTGGGCCTGGGCGGCGGTGTAGGTCGCCTTGATGGTCTCCTTGCGCGTGCGGAAGGCGTCGACCTTCGCCTGGAGGCGCTGGGCGGCCATCGTGAGCTTCTGCTCTTCGCCCTGGAGGTTGGCGTGCTGCTCGCGCAGGCCCTCGATCTGGCCGGTGAGGCCGGAACGACGGGTGAGGGCCTCGCGGGCGAGGTCCTCACGGCCCTGGGTCAGGGCCGCCCGGCTCTGGTTCTCCAGTTTGCCGGACTGCTGCTCGAGCTGCTGGATCTGGAGCTCGACCCGCTTGCGGGAGGTCGCGACGTCGGCGACACCGCGACGGACCTTCTGCAGGAGTTCGAGCTGCTTCTGGTACGAGTAGTCGAGGGTTTCCCTGGGGTCCTCGACACCGTCCAAGGCCTTGTTGGCCTTGGACTTGAAAATCAATGAAAGTCGCTGAAACACGCTCATTGGCGTGGCCGTCCCCTTCTCGGTGCGTACATCGGCTGTTCCCAGCGGGCGCTTTGCCCAACCCTACGCGGTCTGGCCCGCGGTCGCCATAAAGCTATGACCGGCTACCCTGAGGGTGTGTTCCGACGTCGCTCCGCTTCCGCAGCCCCGGATTCGAACTCTGCCGAATCCGCCAGCCCTGAGGCCACTGAGGCCACCCAACCTAAGGGATATACCCCCAAGAAGGGTGTGCCCACCCCTAAGCGCAGGGAATCCGAAAGCACCCCGCGCCGACCGGTGAAGGCCCCTGAGACCCGTAAGGAGGCCTACCGCGCCTACCGGGACCGTCTCGAACGTCAACGCGGCACGAGCCCGCGTCGTTCCGGTACCCCCAAGGGCGACGACAAGTACTTCCGTCAGCAGGACCTCGGGAAGGCGCGCGCCTACGCCCGCGACTTCATCGACTCGCGCCGCAGCGCCAGTGAGTTCTTCCTGCCGTTCTCGATCCTGATCATCGTGCTGATGTTCATCAACAACCCGCTCTTCCAGGTGGGTGTGGTCTACGTGATGTGGCCGCTGATGATGGTCACGATCATCGCCGAGGGCATCCTGATCGGCCGTACGGTCAAGCGCCGCGCCGGCGAGTACTTCCCCGACGACCCCATGGTCAAGGGCATCGGCATGTACGCCGCGATGCGCCAGCTCCAGTTCCGGCGCCTGCGTCTGCCCAAGCCCCGGATCAAGGTCGGCGAGGACCCCACACCGAACAGCGCAAGCTGAACGGCCAGCCGTCCCACTTCCCCATCCCGTCCGTCGTGAGCAGGGCCGGTGCGTGCACCGGCCCTTCACTGTGCGCGCCCCGTAAACACCGCGTGCGCGCCCCGCAAACACCGCTGGGAGCGTTCCCAAAGATCCGGTGGGCGGACCACCGCACCTGTGGACCGGCCTACTAGAGTGCTCCTCATGGAATTTCGGCATCTTGGCAACAGCGGTCTGATCATCAGCGAGATCGCGTACGGGAACTGGATCACCCACGGCTCCCAGGTCGAGGAGGACACGGCGGTCTCCTGCGTCCGCACCGCACTCGACGCGGGCGTCACCACCTTCGACACCGCGGACGTCTACGCACAGGGCAGGGCCGAGGAGGTCCTGGGCCGCGCGCTGAAGGGCGAGCGCCGCGACGGGCTGGAGATCTTCTCCAAGGTCTACTGGCCCATGGGCGAGGGCAGGAACGACAAGGGCCTGTCCCGCAAGCACATCATGCGCGGCTGCGAGGACTCCCTGCGCCGCATCGGAACCGACTACCTGGACCTGTACCAGGCGCACCGGTTCGACTACACCACCCCGCTGGAAGAGACGATGCGGGCCTTCGAGGACCTGGTCCGCCAGGGCAAGGCCCTCTACATCGGCGTCTCCGAGTGGCGTGCCGAGGAGATCGAGCGGGCGCTCAAGATCGCCGACGAGATGGGCTTCGACCGGATCGTCTCCAGCCAGCCGCAGTACAACATGATCTGGCGAGTCATCGAGTCCGAGGTCGTCCCGCTCTCCGAGCGCGAGGGCATCGGCCAGATCGTCTGGTCCCCGATCGCGGGCGGCATCCTGACCGGCAAGTACAAGCCCGGCCAGGAGCTCCCCGCCGGTTCGCGCGCCAGCGACCCCAAGAGCGAGAAGTTCCTCGCCGACAAGGTCTCGGACCAGGCCCTGCTGGAGCGGGTGCAGCAGCTGGAGCCGCTGGCCGCCGAAGCCGGCCTGACCCTGTCGCAGCTGGCCGTGGCCTGGGTGCTGCAGAACCCCAACGTGTCGGCCGCGATCATCGGCGCCTCGCGCCCCGAGCA
The DNA here is from genome assembly GCF_000341085.1 of Nocardiopsis ganjiahuensis DSM 45031. GTDB lineage: Bacteria > Actinomycetota > Actinomycetes > Streptosporangiales > Streptosporangiaceae > Nocardiopsis > Nocardiopsis ganjiahuensis. The sequence goes on from NZ_ANBA01000038.1 coordinate 10,000, forward strand.
GGTCGAGAGCAACGTCAAGGCGTCGGGGGTCAAGCTGGACGCCGCGCTGATGACCCGCATCGACGAGGTCCTGGGCGACAGCGTCGAGCGCGACCCGGCGCTCACCAAGAGCCCGGAGAACATCCGCGGCTGACGTCCGCGCAGAGCGCGTGCGCACACGCGGGCGAGGGGCCCGGAGGCCGAGTGCGCCTCCGGGCCCCTCGCCCGTTCCGTGACCGGACGCGGTCAGGCCGGGGACGGCCGGCCCGGGAGACGGAAGCGCCGCGCCCGGGTACGGGCGCGGCGCTCGGGGAACCGGGTCTACTCGGCCGCGAGGGGCATCGTGTAGACCTCCCGGTCCTCCTCCAGCAGGGCGACGCTGCCCACGCCGCCCTCCGCGAGCTCGGCCCAGTTCTCGCCCAGCCAGCTCTCGGCGTCGCCACGCGACGTGAACGACTCGACCGGCAGCTCCTCCGCCTTCATCTGAGCGCCGTCCGCCTCGATGTACCGCCACGTCCACGCCATGTTCGACCGCCCTTCGTCGCCGGTTCCACGGTGGGTGCACCGCGATCCTGTGCCGAGCTTAACCAAGGCTTGGTCCACCATGCTGTTTACTTTTTTGGGTGCGTATCCGATTTCTGGGGACAGCGGGTCACACGGGCTGGCCGGCCCCACAGTGCACCTGCTCGTCCTGCAACAAGGCCCATGTGGATCGCCGTCTTCCGTTGAGGGTGACCGTCGACGACCGCTTCCGCCTGCGTGAGTCCGGGGCCGTCGGTCCGGTACCACCCGGCTACACGGTGACGCTCACCCCGGAGGGCGCCCTGGTCGAGGGCGCCGACGGCGGCCGTCTGCTGTACGCCCGCTCGGGTCCGGGCCCGCTGCCGGGGGGACCGCCCGCCGACGCCCGGCCCGCGGGGCCGGACGTCGGAGGACTCCTCCGCGCCCTCGCAACAGGTGGACATGGTCATCGTGGACGCCGCCCAGCGCCCGGAGATCATCGGGGAGCTGCGCCGCTCCGGGGTGATCGGGGTGACCACAGCCGTGGTCGCGGTCGGCGGCGACCACCGGGTCCGGTCCCCGCAGGAGTTCGCCCGGCGGGCCCGCCTGTGGGGCGCCCTGGCCCCGGGGGACGGCAGCGTCATGTCGTGCCCGCCCGCGGTGTGGCCGGAGTCCCGGCCGCGCGGACCGCACCGGACCCTGGTCACCGGTGGGGCGCGTTCGGGCAAGTCCACCGAGGCCGAGCTGCGCCTGATGGCCGAGCCCCACGTGGTCTACGCGGCCACAGGACCCCTCGTGGACGCCGAGGCGGACCCGGAGTGGGCCGAGCGGGTCGCCCACCACGTGCGGCGCCGACCGTGGTGGTGGCGGACCGAGCAGACCACCGACCTCGCGCTGCTGCTCAAGAGGACGCGGGGCGCGGTCCTGGTCGACTGCCTGGGGACCTGGCTGACCTCGGTCATGGACGAGTGCGGCCTGTGGGAGGAGAAGCCGCCCCAGGACGCCGAGGAGCGGGTGGAGGCGGCCGTGCACGAGTTGCTGGAGGCCTGGCGCTCGACCCAGGCCTACGTCGTGGCGGTCACCAACGAGGTGGGTTCGGGCGTGGTTCCGCCGACCCGTTCGGGCAGGCTCTTCCGCGACCACCTCGGGCTGCTGAACCAGTGGGTGGGCGCCGAGTCCGAGGACGTGGTGCTGGCCACCGCCGGGCGCGTGCTGGAACTCCAGTGAGCCGCTCCGACGCCGCGGCCGGCGCCCGGATGGCCGTGGGCACCTTCACGGTCTGGCCGGTGCGGGTGGAGCGGGTGGACCGCGCCGCGGCCGGCTGGGCGATGTGCTGGGCCCCCGCTCTGGGCGCGCTGCTGGGGGCGGTCACCGGGGCGGTCGCGGTGGCCGGTGTGTGGTGGGGCTGGTCGGCCCCGCTGGCCGCGCTGCTGTCGGTGGGGCTGGGCGCGCTGCTCACCCGGGGGCTGCACCTGGACGGTCTGGCCGACCTCGCCGACGGTCTGGGCAGCGGCCGCCCCGCCGAGGGTGCGCTGGAGGTCATGCGGCGCTCCGACATCGGTCCGTTCGGGGTCCTCACCCTGCTGGTGGCGGTGGGGGCGCAGGCGCTGGCCCTGGCCCAGCTCCTGGAGGCCTCCTACTGGGCCGCCCTGGCCGGTGCCGTGACGGCGGGCGCCTGCGGGCGCCTGGCGGTGACCCTGGCGTGCACGCCGCGTGTGCCCTCGGCCCGCCCGGAGGGCCTGGGCGCGTTCGTGGCGGGAACGGTGCGCCCCCTGCCCGCGGCGGTGTGCGCGGCCGGGGTGCTGGCGCTGTGCGCGCTCGGACTCGCCCGCTCCCCCGGGTTCGCCGCGGCCTGTGCGCTCGCAGCGGTGGCCGGGCTGCTGGCGGCCGGCCTCCTGCTGCGCCGCGCGGTGCGGCGGCTGGGCGGTCTGACCGGGGACGTCCTGGGCGCCCTGGTGGAGACGGCCGGGACCACGGTGCTGCTGGTGACCGCGGCGGCGGTCACGTGGGCGTGAGGCTGCGCGCCGGCGCGGCGGCCCGTGCGGGTGTGAAGGTTCCGGGCGAGTCCCACCAGGCGATTCGTACCGACTGGTAGTTTTCCACAGTGGCGGGATGTCGCCATGATCACATTTTTTCACACGGAGTTTCACGTGGTTGACGCAGGGGCAGAGGCGATCTCCCGCCGCCGACCGCGTGCGACACCCCCCGCGAGAGACCAGAGCCCCCACATGGCACGGACGGAGACGGGTCCGCCGGGGGGACACCCCTGCGGCGCACAGCGGCCCAGAGCGCAGCGTCAGGGCCCCGGAGGGTGCGGGGCGCCGCGTCGCCGCCGGGGGCGCGGGAGGACTAGCATCGAGGACGTGAGCACGACGTTGTCAGTAAACACGGAGTCCCCCAGTTCGCTCGACGCCGACGCGGTTGTCGTCGGTTACCACTCCGGAGGCGACGCCCCGGAGCCTGCATCGGGCGCTCATACCGTCGACGCCGCCTTCACCGGCGGCCTCGGCTCGACCCTGTCGCTCCTGGGAGCGAGCGGCGCCCCTGAGGAGGTGCACACCATTGCCTCCCTCGGAGCCGTCAAGGCCCCGGTCGTCGTCGCGGTCGGTCTCGGCCCGGCGCCCGCCGACGGCCCCGTCGACTCCGACGTGCTGTCCCGTGCGGCCGGCGCCGCGCTGCGTTCGCTGAGCGCCCGCCCCGAGGGCGCGGGCCGCGTGGTCCTGGCCCTGCCCGCGACCACCGCCGACCAGGCCGGTGCCGTGGCCCTGGGCGCCGAGCTCGGCAGCTACAGCTTCGACCGGTACCGCACCGGCGAGAAGGCCGAGAAGAAGGCGGCCAGGTCCGCCGAGACCACGCTGACCGTGGTCAGCGAGGCCGCCGGCGCCGCCGACGCCGTGGAGCGCGCGGCCGTCCTGGCCGAGGCCGTCTCCCTCACGCGTGACCTGGTCAACACCGCCCCGGCCGACCTGGTCCCCGAGGACCTGGCCTCCGCGGCCCAGGAGATCGCCCAGCAGGCCGACCTCGAGATCGAGGTCCTGGACGAGCACGCCCTGTCCGAGGGCGGCTACGGCGGCCTGACCGGCGTCGGTCAGGGTTCGGCCAACCCGCCCCGCCTGGTGCGGCTGGCCTACAGCCACCCCGAGGCCACCAAGAAGGTCGCCTTCGTCGGCAAGGGCATCACGTTCGACTCGGGCGGCCTGTCCCTCAAGCCCGCGGGCTCGATGGACTGGATGAAGTCCGACATGAGCGGCGCCGCCTCCGTGCTGGCCGCCATGCGCGCCATCTCCACCCTGGGCCTGAAGGTCAACGCGGTCGGTTACCTGACCGTCGCGGAGAACATGCCCAGCGGCACCGCCCAGCGCCCCTCCGACGTCCTGAGCATCTACGGCGGCAAGACCGTCGAGGTCCTCAACACCGACGCCGAGGGCCGCCTGGTCATGGCCGACGGCCTGGTCCGCGCCCACGAGGACGAGCCGGACCTGATCGTGGACATCGCCACGCTGACCGGCGCCCAGCTGGTCGCGCTCGGCACCCGCGTGTTCGCGGTCATGTCCAACGACGACTCCGTGCGCGACGAGATCGTCGCCGCGGCCGGCGCCGAGGGCGAGGCCTCCTGGCCGATGCCGCTCCCGGCCGAGCTGCGCGCCGGTCTCAACTCCTCGGTCGCCGACATCGCCAACGTGGCGGGCGAGCGCTGGGGCGGCATGCTCTCCGCGGGCATCTTCCTCCAGGAGTTCATCGAGGAGGGCACCAAGTGGGCCCACCTCGACGTCGCCGGGCCCTCCTTCAACCAGGGCGGCCCCCACGGTTACACCCCCAAGGGCGGAACCGGTGCGGGTACCCGCACCCTCGTCCGTATCGCCGAGGAGTACGCCCGTAAGGCGTAGTCCGGAAGGTCGGGGCGGCACTCCTGAGCCGGTGTGCCGCCCCTTCCCCGGCAGCCGCGGTCCCTGATGACACGCCGCCCCCGGCGGTAGCGGACCCGGTCTTCCACCACCCATCACCAGCCACCACAACTAGGAGTTCGTTCCCGTGAGTGAGAGCGGCGGCACCTTCGACCTCGTCGTCCTTGGCGGCGGCAGCGGCGGCTACGCGGCGGCACTGCGCGCCGCCGAGCTGGACATGAGCGTCGTCCTGATCGAGAAAGACAAGCTCGGCGGCACCTGCCTGCACCGCGGCTGCATCCCCACCAAGGCCCTCCTGCACTCGGCCGAGGTCGCCGACTCCGCCAAGGAGAGCGAGAACTTCGGTGTCAAGGCCACCTTCGAGGGCATCGACATCGAGGCCGTGCACCACTACAAGGACAAGGTGATCAGCGGCCTGCACAAGGGCCTGAGCGGGCTGATCAAGTCCCGCAAGATCACCGTCGTCGAGGGTGAGGGCAAGCTCACCGGCAAGGACGAGGTCACGGTCGACGGCAAGGTCTACAAGGGGAAGAACATCCTCCTGGCGACCGGCTCCAAGCCCAAGACCCTGGGCCTGGAGATCGACGGCGACAAGGTCATGACCAGTGACCAGGCCATGGAGCTGAACCGCGTCCCCGAGTCCGTCATCGTCCTGGGCGGCGGCGTGATCGGCGTGGAGTTCGCCAGCGTGTGGCGTTCCTACGGCGCCGACGTCACCATCGTCGAGGCCCTCAAGCACCTGGTCCCCGTCGAGGAGGAGTCCAGCTCCAAGCTGCTGGAGCGCGCCTTCCGCAAGCGGAAGATCAAGTCGGAGCTGGGCACCCCGTTCGAGTCGGTCAAGACCACCGACTCCGGCGTGGTCGTCACCCTCCAGGGCGGCAAGACCCTCGAGGCCGAGGTCCTGCTGGTCGCCATCGGCCGGGGCCCGGTCTCCGAGGGCCTGGGCTACGAGGAGCAGGGCATCACCCTGGACCGCGGCTTCGTCCAGGTCGACGAGAACCTGCACACCGGCGTCGGCAACGTCTACGCGGTCGGCGACCTCATCCCGACCCTGCAGCTCGCGCACGTCGGTTTCGCCGAGGGCATCTTCGTCGCCGAGCACATCGCGGGGCAGAACCCGCCCGCGATCGACTACGACGGTGTCCCCCGCGTCACGTACTGTGAGCCTGAGGTCGCCTCCGTCGGTCTCACCACCAAGGTGGCCAAGGAGCGCGGACACGACGTCGTCGAGATGAACTACAACCTGGCGGGCAACGGCAAGAGCCAGATCCTCCAGACCCAGGGCGCGGTCAAGGTCATCGCCGAGAAGGACGGCCCCGTGCTGGGCGTCCACATGGTCGGCAGCCGCGTCGGCGAGCTGATCGCCGAGGGGCAGCTGATCTACAACTGGGAGGCCCTGCCCTCCGAGGTGGCCCAGCTGATCCACCCGCACCCGAGCCAGTCGGAGGCGCTGGGCGAGGCGCACCTCGCGCTGGCGGGCAAGCCGCTGCACGTCCACGACTGACCGCTTCACACGGGGGCGGGCCTCACGGGCCCGCCCCCGCACACATCCGCGCTGCCCATCAAGGCCTTGGGCAGGTACCGCGTCCAGATCCAACGAGGAACCCATGCCGACTTCCGTTTCCATGCCCGCCCTGGGTGAGAGCGTCACCGAGGGGACCGTCACCCAGTGGCTGAAGAACGTGGGCGACACCGTCGAGGTAGACGAGCCGCTCCTTGAGGTCTCCACCGACAAGGTGGACACAGAGATCCCGTCCCCGGTGGCCGGTGTACTCACCAAGATCCTCGTCGACGAGGACGAGACCGTGGAGATCGGCGCGGAGATCGCGGTCATCGGCGGCGACGGTGACAGCGCCGACGACGCCCCCGCGGCCGCCGAGCCCGAGCAGGCCGCCGAGCCGGAGCCGGAGCCGGCCGCGGAGGAGCCCGCCGCCGAGCCCGAGCCCGAGCCTGAGCCCGAGCCGGCTCCCGCCGCGCCCGCCGCAGGCGAATCCGACTCCGACGGCCCCGGTACCCCCGTGACCATCCCCGCCCTGGGTGAGAGCGTCACCGAGGGCACCATCACCCAGTGGCTGAAGAGCGTCGGCGACACCGTCGAGGAGGACGAGCCGCTCCTCGAGGTCTCCACCGACAAGGTGGACACAGAGATCCCGTCCCCGGTGGCCGGTGTACTCACCAAGATCCTCGTCGACGAGGACGAGACGGTCGAGATCGGCACGGAGATCGCGATCATCGGCGGCGGCTCCGGTTCCGCCTCCGCCGCCCCGGCCGAGCCCGAGCCCAAGCCCGAGCCCAAGAGCGAGCCCGCGGCCAAGGCCGAGCCCGAGCCCGCCGCCAAGAGCGAGCCCGAGTCCGCCCCGACCGCCCGGTCCGCACCTGCTCCCGCCGCACGTGAGCAGGACGCCGGCAGCCCGTCGGTGGACATCGAGACGCTCAGCGGCACCGGCCAGGCCTCGGGCACCGACGCCATGGCCGAGGGTTACGTGACGCCTCTGGTCCGCAAGCTCGCCAACGAGCACCGTGTCGACCTGAGCCGTGTCTCCGGCACCGGCGTGGGCGGCCGCATCCGCAAGCAGGACGTGCTCAAGGCCGCCGAGGCACAGCGCTCCGCCGCCTCCGCTCCGGCCGCCGCCCCGCGCAAGGTCACCGCGGACACGTCGGTGCGCGGCCGCACCGAGAAGCTGAGCCGCCTGCGCAAGTCCATCGCGGACCGCATGGTCGAGTCGCTGCGCGTCTCCGCCACGACGACGCAGGTCATCGAGGTCGACGTCAGCAAGATCGCGCGCCTGCGCGACCAGTCCGCCACGGACTTCGCCAAGCGCGAGGGCGTGGAACTGAGCTTCTTCCCGTTCTTCGCCCTGGCCGCGGTCGAGGCCCTCAAGGTCCACCCGAAGGTCAACGCGGTGATCAACGCCGCCGACCAGACGGTGACCTACCACGACGTCGAGAACCTCGCCGTCTCGGTGGACACCGAGCGCGGGCTGCTCGCCCCGGTGGTCAAGGACGCCGGTTCGCTGAACCTCGGCGACCTGGCCCGCAACCTCACCGACCTGACCGAGCGCGCCCACACCGGCAAGCTCGGCCCGGACGAGCTGGGCGGCGGCACGTTCTCGATCTCCGAGACCGGCCACACCGGCGCGCTGTTCGGTACGCCGATCATCAACCAGCCGCAGGTCGCGATCCTGGAGACCGGCGCGGTCGTCAAGCGTCCGGTCGTCGTCGAGGACGAGGCCATGGGCGGTGAGGTCATCGCGGTCCGCTCGATGGTCTACCTGTCGATGGCGCACGACCACCGTCTGATCGACAGCGCCGACGCCGGCCGTTTCCTCCAGACCGTGAAGGAACGCCTGGAAGAGGGCGCCTTCGAGGGCGACCTGGGTCTGTCCTGACCGGTCCCCCGCCAGGGGGTCCTTCTCGGCCCGGGCCGGGCACCGTCCGACGGTGCCCGGCCCGGGCCGCTTCGCGTGACGACCGTCTCCCCTTCCGTCACCCCTCCCGGCTTGACCTCAACTCAACTTGACGTCCTAACGTGGCTGTATCGCCTGACCCGCCCCTCGTCCCCGTTCCCCTGTACAGCCGAAGACGAGAAGGAACCACATGCAGCAGGAGAAGCTTCGGATCGCGGTGGTCCTCGGCGGCAACCACAGTGGCCGCACCGGACCCGTGGTCTCCAGCTGGTTCCTCGACCGGGCCGCCTCCCGGGACGGTGTCGCCGTGGACGTGCTGGACGTCGCCGAGCTCGACCTCGGTGACGGCCACGGGACGTCGCTGGAGTCGTTCTCGCCCCGGATCGAGGCGGCGGACGGCTTCGTGGTGGTGACACCGGAGTACAACCACGGCTACCCCGGCCCGCTGAAGAGCGCCATCGACTCCGCCCGCAAGGAGTGGTTCGCCAAACCGGTCGCGTTCGTCTCCTACGGAGGCATGTCCGGCGGCCTGCGCGCCGTGGAGCAGCTGCGCTCGGTCTTCGCCGAGCTGCACGTCACGTCGGTGCGCACCTCCGTGAGCCTGCACAACGCCCAGCGGATGTTCGGCGCCGAGGGCGGCCCCGTGGACGAGCTGCGGGGCGCCGAGGACGCGGTCGAGGAGATGTTCGACCAGCTGGTGTGGTGGGCCCTGGCACTGCGCGAGGCCCGCGGCCGCCGCCCCTACCCCGGCTGACAGCGCCTCTTGGGGCTTCCGCCGCGCTTCGGGCCCGCGTTCGGGCGCTGGGGGCGCTGGAGGGCGCCTCTTCGGGCCCCGAACGGTGGACGGGGCGGCGCCTGAACGGCACCGCCCCGTCTTTCTACCCCACCAATCACCATCCCCTGATGATCCCCATCATCAAAGGTCTGCAGGTAAGCGAACGCCTGCCAGCCCGACAGGACGTCGCCCACGGTAGCCCCGCGCTGACGCGGAGTTCCATGTCCCACACTCAACCTAGAAGACCCGGCTGCCCCCCGCAGGCCTTTCGCCGAAAAACCCGAAGAAAACTTCCCGGGTCCAGCAGCCCCGGGGCGCCACCGGCCCTCGGTCGTGGCGCCGGAGGGGGTAGGGCGATAGACCTTCTCCTATGCGAGTGGCGATCACAGGAGCGACCGGGCTGATCGGCGGGGCCCTGACCGCCTCCCTGCTCGGGGACGGGCACACGGTGGTGCGCCTGGTGCGTCGGCTGCCCCGGGACAGCGGGGTCCCCCGGCTGGAGGAGGCCGAGTGGCGGGCCGAACAGGGGCGCGTGGACACCGTGGCCCTCCAGGACGCCGACGCCGTGGTCCACCTGGCGGGCGAGCCGATCGGCCCCGCCCTGTGGACGCGCCGGCGCAGGGCCGCCATCCGCCGCAGCAGGGTCCGGGGCACCCTGACCCTCTCCCGGGCCCTGGCCCGGATGCCGTCGCCGCCACCGCGCCTTCTCAGCGCCTCCGGAATGCACTTCTACGGGGACACCGGGGGGACGGTCGCCACCGAGGAGAGCCCGCCCGGCAAGGGCTTCCTCGCGGAGGTGTGCCAGAGCTGGGAGGAGGCCACCCGTCCCGCGGAGGAGGCGGGGCTGTCCGTCGCGCACCTGCGCACGGCCGTGGTGCTGGCCCGCTCCGGCGGTCTGCTCAGGCACCTGCTGCCGCTGTACCGGCTCGGACTGGGAGGCCGTCTGGGGTCGGGGGCCCAGTACATGACCTGGATCTCGCTGGCCGACCAGGTCGGCACCATCCGCTTCCTGCTGGAACGGCCCGATATCACGGGGCCGGTGAACACGTGCGCGCCCGAGCCGGTCACCAACGCCGCGTTCACCGAGGCGCTCGGACGGGCCCTGGGCCGCCCGACGATCCTGCCGGTCCCGGCGACGGCGATGCGCGCGACCCTGGGCGACTTCGCGGAGGAGACCGCTCTGATCGACCTGAGGGCGCGGCCGAAACGCCTCGAGGAGGCGGGGTATTCCTTCCTCTGGCCCACCGTCGACAGTGCGCTATCCGACATCCTGCCCTGACCCGGCCCTCCCACCGGGGCGTAAGGTGGTGGTGTGAGTGATCTCGTTTACGCATGGCTGGGCGACACTCCCGTCCCGTACCACCAGGGCTGGGATCTCCAGAAACGGCTCCACCAGAGCCGCGTCGCCGATGAAGTGGCCGACACGGTCCTCTTCCTGGAACACGAACCCGTGTACACGGCGGGCAAGCGCACCGGGAGGTCGGATCGTCCCATCACCGACCCCGGTGCTCCCGTCGTGGACATCGACCGGGGCGGCAAGATCACCTGGCACGGTCCCGGCCAGCTGACGGTGTACCCGATCGTCAAGCTGTCCGACCCGATCGACGTGATCGCCTACGTCCGCATGCTGGAAGAGGCCATCATCCGCACCCTCTCCGAGTACGGCCTCACGGGCCGCCGGGTCGAGGGCCGCACCGGGGTCTGGCTGGACGCCGACCCCGAGCGCGGGCTGATCGAGCGCAAGGTCGCCGCGATCGGCTGCCGCATCGCCCGCGGGGTCGGTATGCACGGTCTGGCGTTGAACTGCGACAATGACTTGTCGTGGTACGACCGGATCGTCCCCTGCGGGATCTCTGACGCGGGGGTCACCTCGCTCACCTACGAACTGGGGCGCGCCGTCACCGTCGCCGACGTCCGGCCGCACCTCGAACGACATCTGGCCGACGTCCTCGGCGCGGCGGAGTACAGCCACACCGACGGCACCGGAATGCTCTCCGGTGCCACCGCGCTCGGATGACAGACCACACCATGAGCCAGTCCCCATCGGGACGTGCCGCCCCCACAAGGGGCGCGAGGGTCCCCGCCAAGGGGTACAGAAGGGAACGGGTTCGCGTTGACCATCGCTCCTGAGGGCCGCAAGCTGCTGCGCGTGGAGGCGCGCAACAGCGAGACCCCCATCGAGAGAAAGCCGCCGTGGATCAAGATCAAGGCGCACATGGGGCCGGAGTACACGGAGCTCCAGTCCCTGGTCAAGGGTGAGGGCCTGCACACGGTCTGCCAGGAGGCCGGCTGCCCCAACATCTACGAGTGCTGGGAGGACCGCGAGGCCACCTTCCTCATCGGCGGCGACCAGTGCACCCGGCGCTGCGACTTCTGCCAGATCGCCACGGGCAAGCCCAGCCCTCTGGACAAGTTGGAGCCGACCAAGGTCGCCACCTCCGTCCAGAAGATGGAGCTGCGCTACGCCACCGTCACCGGTGTGGCCCGCGACGACCTCGAGGACGGCGGCGCCTGGCTCTACGCCGAGACGGTCCGCAAGATCCACGAGCTCAACCCCGGTGGCGGCGTCGAGCTGCTCATCCCGGACTTCAACGCCGACCCCGACCAGCTGGCCGAGGTCTTCGGTTCGCGTCCGGAGGTCCTGGCGCACAACGTGGAGACCGTGCCGCGGATCTTCAAGCGCATCCGCCCGGGCTTCCGCTACGAGCGCTCCCTCAAGGTCATCACCATGGCCCGCGAGGCCGGTCTGGTCACCAAGTCGAACCTGATCCTGGGCATGGGCGAGACCCGTGAGGAGGTCAGCGAGGCCATGCGCGACCTGCACGAGGCCGGTTGCGACCTGCTGACCATCACCCAGTACCTGCGCCCCTCCAAGCTGCACCACCCGATCGACCGCTGGGTGAAGCCGCAGGAGTTCGTGGATCTGGGCAAGGAGGCCGAGGAGATCGGCTTCGCCGGGGTCATGTCCGGTCCGCTCGTGCGTTCGTCCTACCGCGCCGGAACCCTGTACAAGCAGGCCCTCGAGAAGCGTGACGCCGAGAACACCGAGGCCACGAGCAACGCATAACGGCCGATTCGCCCGAGTCGTGACCAAGCTGGAACGGTGGCCCGCGGGCCACCGTTCCGCATCTCGGGGTCCGGACGCATATCCTGGTGTTCCCATGGCGCCCCCGCAGGTGGCGCCGGAAGGCGCCGCACCGTAGGTCGATCGCGAAGAGGAGGCAAGGCAGCTCAGGGAACCCCTTCCCCGCCGATCCGTTCGGTGTGCACTGCCTGAAAGCACGATGGCGAAGAAGCCCGAGAACACGACCGCCGGTAAGGGTGGAGAGAAGCAGCCGGGCCGGTTGAAGCAGATCGGCATGGTCGCCAAGGTCGTGCACCAGCAGAGTCCGCGCACGATCCCGATCGCGGTCTCCGTCGCGCTCCTGATCTTTGCCGTCTTCGTCGGCATCGGCATCTGGACCGGCTCCTGGATCATCTGGCCGCTGACCGGTCTGCCGATCGCCTTCCTGGTCGGTTTCATCATGTTCACCCGTGCCGCCCAGCGGGTCCAGTACAAGATGCTGGACGGACGCCTGGGCGCCGGTATGGCGATCCTGGAGAACATGCGCGGCAACTGGGTCGTCGAGCCCGGCGTGGCCGCCAACAAGCAGATGGACGTCGTCCACCGCGTGGTGGGCCGTCCCGGTGTGGTCCTGGTCGGCGAGGGCGACCCCGGTCGCCTCAAGGGCCTGATCGCCGCGGAGAAGAAGCGCGTCGCCCGCGTCGCCTACGACACACCCATCTACGACTTCAAGGTCGGCAACGGCGAGGACCAGGTCCCGGTCTCCAAGCTCCAGCGGACGCTGGTCAAGCTGCCCCGCAACCTGGACAAGTCCGACACGGCCGAGCTGAACTACCGGCTCAAGGCGCTGCCGCCCGCGATGCAGATGCCCAAGGGCCCCATGCCGAAGGGCGCCAAGCTGCCCAAGGGCATGCGCGGCAACAAGGCCGGGGGCTGAGCCTCCGCCTCCGACTCGCGAACGGGGCCGTCACACCTGGATCGATCCGGGCGTGGCGGCCCCTGTGTGTGCGGGTCAGTCCGGATCGTGGCTGATGAGGTCGCCGGGCTGGCAGTCCAGCGCCCGGCAGAGCGCGGCCAGCGTGGAGAAGCGGATCGCCCTGGCCCGGCCGTTCTTGAGCACGGACAGGTTGACGACGCTGACCCCCACCCGGTCGGCCAGTTCGGTGAGGGTCATCCCCCGTTCGGCCAGGAGCTTGTCCAGGTGGATGCTGATCCCGCTGGCCTCCTCCGGCGGCATCAGACCAGCCCCTCGACGTCCTCGCGCATCCGGGCGCCCCGGCGGAAGACCTCGGCGAGGGAGACCAGGAGCAGCCCGACGAGGAAACCGGTCAGCGGTCCCGAGCCCAGTCCCAGGTCGAACGCGAGCAGGGCCACCTCGTCGACCGGGACCCTGTCCTGCCACAGGGCGATGTCGCAGACCGACTCCACGACGGGCAGCAGCAGGGAGCCGAGGAGCACCGCGAACGCCACCGCGTAGACGCGGCGGACGTTGGCGGGCACGAACGGGTCACCGCTGCTGAGACTCTGCAGCATCCTCAGCACCAGGCCGACCACGACCAGCCCGAGGACCTGCTGGAGCAGGACCGGCAGCGCCAGCAGGAGGCGTTCCGGGGCGCCCGGGTCCTCGAAGACGAGTACCAGCGTGTCCGTGCCGCGGACACCGACGTCGTCGGCCAGGAGCGTCACGTCGGGCACGGCCCGGGCGACCTCGGACGTGTGGTGGACGGTGATCTCGTTCATCCACCCCATGGCCCCGGCCGGCACGACCGCCAGGATCCAGAGGAGGGTGGCGAGGAAGGACAGGGACAACAGGAGCAGCCCGAGGAACAGGGTGCCCTGGAGAAGGACCGAGTCCGCTCGGGTCCAGTGGATCCGGGGCCTTCCAGGGGAAGACATGGCAACCTCCGTCATATCGATATTCGATAATAACGATAAACGATATGCCGCCCGGTGTCACGCCGCCGGGACGCGGCGAGGGGGCGGCGGCCCGGCCGGGCCGCCGCCCCCTCGCGGGAACGCCGTTCAGTTGTCGCGAGCGCGGAACGGGCCGCGGAGCGCTCCCTAGGAGCAGTCGACCTCGTCCTCGGCGGCCGAGGTGGCGTCGACGCCCCCCGGCGCGGTCCCCTCCCCGCCGCCGCTGACAGCGAGGCCGTCCCAGTCGGCGCCGCCCATGACCAGTTCCAGCTCCTCGCCCAGCGAGGGCTCCTCGACGACCTCGGCGACCGACAGGGCCGAGGCCAGGACCTCGGCGTGCTCGGCCTGGCCGGGCCCGTGGTAGACGGTGGTCGCCTCGGGAGCGCGCACGCCGGGGTTGCCGGTGTCGGTGACGACGAAGCCCTCGTCCACCAGCAGCGCCTCGACCTGGCTGCCCAGACCGTCGATGCCGGTGTTGTTGAGCACCCGCAGGGAGACGTCGGAGGGTTCGACGGCGCTCTCCGTGTCCCCGCCCCCCGAGTCCTCGTCCTCGTCGGCGGTCAGCTCGCCCGCGGCCACCGCGGAGAACAGCTCCTGCGCCGGGGCCTCGTCCAGCATCACCTTGTTGTTGTTGGGAGGGTAGTCCGTGACCGGGGCGGTGACCATGTTCATTCGGCCGAGGTCGACCTCGCGCATGGCGATGGCCAGCTCGGCCATCGTGTCCACGTTGAGGTTGTCGTCGGTCGTGAGGCTGTCGGTGACCGAGTTCAGGAACCCGTAGAGGTTGCTCGGGCTGGACAGGATGTCGCCCCCGGTGACCTCGCGCAGGATGGCGCCGATCATGCGCTGCTGGTTCTCGATCCGGCCCAGGTCGCTGCCGTTCGCCGCGCTGTCCCGGGAACGCGCCAGTCCCAGGGCCTGTTCGCCGTTGAGCTCCTGGAGCCCGGCGTCCAGCTTCAGGTGGGCCTTGGGGTCGTCGATGGGTTCGGGGACGCACATCTCGATGCCGCCGACGGAGTCCACGATGTTCTCGAACCCGGCGAAGTCCACGAGGACCATGTGGTCGAGGTGGATGCCGGTGATCGTCTCCACGGTGTTGCCCTGGCAGTCCATGCCGCCGTAGGTCATGGCGTGGTTGAGCTGGTCCACGCCGCCGTTCCAGCCCTCGCCGTCGTCGCCGCCCTCGCACGGCGGGATCTCGACCATCGTGTCGCGGGGCAGGTTGACCATGGTCACCCCGCCCTTGTCCACGTCGATGCTGACGACCACGAGGACGTCGGGACGGATCCCGTTGAGCTCGTTGTAGCCTGCCTCGTCCCCCGCGCGCTCGTCGGTGCCCAGGAGCAGGATGTTGTGCAGTCCGTCCACCTGCGCGGGCCGGTCCCCCCAGCTGTCGGGGTCGACCTCGGCGGTGTCGATACCGAAGACGTCCTGGTAGCCGGTGTAGGCGACCAGGCTCCCGGCGATGACCACACCGGTCATCCCGCACGCCGCCCACTTGCCAAGGCTCATCTTGGCGGCGGCCGTAGACACGTTTCTTGGGGCCAAGAGGGCACCTGCGATCCGATCTGGGACATGAGAGGAGGGCTGCCGTCCGGTGGGGGGAGCCGCTGCGGGGGGAGCCGCACGTCTACTCGGACGTAACCTCACCGGATGGTACCGGACCGGTCTCGGTGTGTCAGACGGCGGTCACCGGACCGGCGCCTGCTGGAAGGAGGCGGTCCTGATCCGCTCGACGGCACCGGCGGGCCCCTCGGGGACCCGCCGGAACGCGAAGCTGAAGGCGCTGCGAGACGATGCCCTAGCAGGCACTTTCCTGTTTCTCGGCGGTCTTGCCGCCGAGGTCGTCGGTGACGGACAGCTCGCTCTCGGAGGAGGAGCCGTTGTCGAACCCGTTCCAGTCGGAGCCGGCGACCAGCTCCAGGGTCTGCTCCAGCCCTTCGACCTCTTCGGTCTGGGCGTTGCTCAGCTCCCCGGCCAACAGCTCGGCCGCCGCCTCGTCACCCGGCCCGTGGTAGACCGTGGTCAGCTCGGGCGCCCGCAGCTCCGGATTGCCGACCCCGGTGACCACGTATCCCTCACCGGCCAGGACCGCCTGGATCTCCAGGGCCAAGCCCTCCAGAGTGGTGTTGTTGAGGATCTCCACCGAGACGTCGGAGGGTTCGACCGAGCTCTCCTCGGCCTCGTCGCCCTTTTCCTCGTCCTCCCCGCCGGACAGGTCCGCGCCCGAGTTGATCGCCTCGAACAGCGCCGGAGCGGCGTCGCTCATGATGATGCGGTTCTCGTCGTCGGGGTGGGCGCCGTTGGGTACCGTCACGAACTGGACCCGGTCCAGGTCCACCTCGCGCATCGAGATCGCGATGTCGGCCATCGTGTCGATGGTCAGATCGTCGTCGGTGGTGATCGAGTCGGTCACCGCGCCCAGGAAGTTGGTGATGGTCACCGGGCTGGTCATCACCTCGCTGCTGAGCACCTCGCGCAGCATCGCCCCCATGAACTCCTGCTGGCGGTCGATCCGCGACAGATCACTGCCGTCGCCCTGCGAATAGCGCGAGCGCACGAACCCCAACGAGTCCTCACCGTCCAGGGTCTGCAACCCCGCGTCCAGTACCAGGTGCGCCTTGGGGTCGTCCACCGGCTCGGGGATGCACATCTCCACCCCGCCGATCGCGTCCACCATGTCCTTGAACCCGGTGAAGTCCATCATCACGAAGTGGTCCAGGTGCACCCCGGTGACCTGCTCCACCGCGTTCCACTGGCAGCCCACCCCGCCGAAGGTCATCGCGGAGTTGATCATCCCCTGGTGGGGGCTCATACCCTCGTATCCCTCCACGGCCTCGCAGGCGGGCAGGTCCACCATCAGATCACGCGGCAGGTTCACCAGGGTGGCCGCGCCGTTGTCCACGTTGACGCTCGCGATGAGCATCGTGTCCGGGCGCTCACCCTCGGCTTCTCCGTACTCGGCGTTCTCACCCGAGCGCACGTCCGACCCGATGATCAGGAGGTTCATGACCCCCTCCACACTCGTGGGCCGGTCCCACTCGTCGGTGTCCACCTGAGCGGTCGTGATGTTACCGACCAGACCCTGGTACCAGCCGTAACCACCCAGACTGGCGATGATGGCCAGCGCGGTCGCGACACAGGCGATCCACTGTCCGGCGGACAGTCGCGCGGCGCTCAGGGCGCCGGAGGTGTGAGGGGCGGAGCGTTTTCCAGCCATGCGAACCTTCGAGGGTGCGGTGAGACCTGAGGGGGCGGGGTCAGGGCAGCCAGGGTGTGTTTCGTTTCCGTGGGACGCTCTCACCGGGGCGGTGAGGGAACGGTGAGGAAACACGACTCGAGGTCGCGGGGCCCCTGCGAAAATGCTGTGAACGGATGCTAACAGCAGCTCGTGGAGGGTGCGCACGGCAGAAAGCGCACCGGGAACGGGTCGGGAACCGCTGGTGAGCGGTCAGTAGCGGGTCGCGACGGTCCCCGCCGCGCGGTCGTGCAGGCCCCGGGTGTCGCGGTCGTAGACCACGGCCGGGATCACCAGGCACAACAACAGGGTGCGCACGGCCATCGACACGAACCAGGGCCAGGCGCGCTCCCCCGTGGCCGTGATGCCCACGCCGACGATCCGCCGCCCGATCGTTGTACCGAACAGGGTCAGCAGGACGAGGCTCATCGCCGCGAACACCACCAGGGTGGACAGGGTGGTGAAGTTGGTCAGCGCGATGGCCTCGGGGTCCCCGCCGCCGGCCGCGGCCGCTGACACCTCCTGGCCGATGAGGCCGAGGTTGATCGCGACCCACACGAGCATCGCGGAGATACCCCAGTCCAGGGTGAGGCCGACCAGACGGCGCACGGGACCGGGGACCGAACCGGGACCGTCCTCGGGCAGACCCAGCCGGTTGCCCCGGTAGCGGAAGTCGTCTTCGGGGGCCGCGGAGGTGCCGCTCCGGCTCTTGTCGCTCATGTTTTTCACGTTATCCGTCCTCTGTCGGACCCCGCGCGCGGGCCCGCACGAGCGGTGTGACGTGGGACGGGGCCGACCGTGTCGCCGGTCACTCCGAAGGCTTCACTACGCCCTGGTTTCGCCCGGAAACAGGCGGAATCACCGGGTCATCCGCCTTGGTCTGCGAAAACACCTGGCTCCGTAACATGCAGGAAACAATAGAGACACGGCGTGGAAATCACGCGCTCCTAGCTTCAGTGACGAAGCCGGGAGACGGCGTGTGGTTCGACATGTCCGCGATGGAGCGGATCGCGAGCCCGCCGTCTCAGCCACCTGCACGGAGGTTCCGTTTTGTTCAGCAGCGTCGACGAGGTTCTCGCCTACATCCGAGACGAGGACGTCAAGTTCCTCGACGTCCGGTTCACGGACCTGTTCGGAGGCGTGAACCACGTTACCCTCCCGGTCCAGAACGTGGACGCTTCCACGTTCACCGACGGCCAGATGTTCGACGGTTCGTCGATCCGTGGCTTCCAGGCCATCCACGAGTCCGACATGCTGCTGCTCCCCGACCTGAGCACCGGCGTCCTGGACCCGTTCCGCAAGCACAAGACGCTGAACATGACGTTCTTCGTCCACGACCCGCTCACGCTGGAGTCGTACAGCCGCGACCCGCGTAACGTCGCCCGCAAGGCCGAGGCCTACCTCAAGGGCTCGGGCGTGGCGGACACCGCCTTCTTCGGCCCCGAGGCCGAGTTCTACATCTTCGACGACGTCAAGTTCGAGACGCGTGCGAACACCGGTTACTACGAGATCGACTCCATCGAGGGCGCCTGGAACACCGGCTCCGCGATCGAGGGCGGCAACCGCGGCTACCGTCCGCGCTTCAAGGGCGGCTACTTCCCCGTCGAGCCGGTCGACCACTACAGCGACCTGCGCTCCGACATGGTGCAGACCCTGATCGAGTCCGGCATCGAGGTGGAGCTCCAGCACCACGAGGTCGGCACCGCGGGCCAGGCCGAGATCGGCATCAAGTTCGGCACGCTGCTCCACCAGGCCGACAAGGTCCAGCTGTACAAGTACATCGTCAAGAACGTCGCCAACGAGGCGGGCAAGACCGCCACGTTCATGCCCAAGCCGCTCTTCGGTGACAACGGCTCCGGCATGCACTGCCACCAGAGCCTGTGGAAGGACGGCGAGCCGCTGTTCTTCGACGAGTCCGGCTACGGCCAGCTCTCGGACACGGCCCGCTACTACATCGGCGGCCTGCTCAAGCACGCCTCGGCGCTGCTGGCCTTCACCAACCCGACGGTGAACTCCTTCCACCGCCTGGTCCCGGGCTACGAGGCCCCGATCAACCTGGTCTACAGCCAGCGGAACCGTTCGGCCTGCATCCGCCTGCCGCTCACCGGTTCCAACCCCAAGGCCAAGCGCATCGAGTTCCGCGTGCCGGACCCGTCGGCCAACCCCTACCTGGCCTTCTCCGCCATGCTGATGGCGGGCCTGGACGGCATCAAGAACAAGATCGAGCCGCCGGAGCCGGTCGACAAGGACCTCTACGAGCTGCCCCCGGCCGAGGCCGCGGCGATCGAGACGGTCCCCGCGTCCCTGGACGAGGCCCTCCTGGCCCTGGAGGCCGACCACGAGTTCCTGCTCGAGGGCGGCGTCTTCACCAAGGACCTGATCGAGACCTACATCGACTTCAAGCGCACCGAGGAGATCGACTCCCTGCGTCTGCGCCCGCACCCGCGCGAGTTCGAGCTCTACTACGACATCTAGGCCCTCACCGGGCCGGGGCCCCGCTTCCGAGGGGCTTGAGCGGGGCCACCGACGGCGTTCTCCACGCCGTCGGTGGCCCCGCTCGTTCTCTGTGACGCCTTCCGCGGCAGCGCCGCCGGGTCAGCCCGGCAGGACCGCCTCGATCTGCTTGACGACCTCGTCGGAGTCGGGCTCGGTCTGAGGTGCGAAGCGCGCGGCGACGGTGCCGTCGGGCGCGATCAGGAACTTCTCGAAGTTCCAGCGCACGTCGCCGCTGTGCCCCTCGGAGTCGGCGGTGCCGACGAGCCCGGCGTAGAGCGGGTGGCGCCGTTCACCGTTCACGTCGACCTTCTCCGTCATGGGGAAGGTGGTGCCGTAGGTGGCGGAGCAGAAGGCGGCGATCTCCTCGGAGGTTCCGGGCTCCTGGCCCATGAACTGGTTGCACGGCACGCCCAGGACGGTGAACCCCCGGTTCGCGTACCTCTGCTGGAGTTCCTCCAGGGCCGTGTACTGCGGGGTCAGACCGCACCGGGACGCGACGTTGACGACGAGCACCGCCGTGTCCCGGTACTGCTCCAGGTGGGCGGAACCGCCGGTGAGGGCGTCGATCTCTACGTCGAGGACGGACATGTCTCTCCTTGTGTTCGTGGTGACAGGCGCATGCTGTCCGGCGGGTACCGGACCGCTACCGTTGACGTGTGGCAAGGGACGGAAGAACCAACATGACAGCAGGTGCGCTCGCCCGGCGCGGTTTCAGCGACAGTACCCGGGCCCTGCGGCTGGTGGCGGAGGCCGGTCTGGACGCTCAGGCCGACACCGACGTGATCGACTCCCTGGCGGCGGCACCCGATCCCGACCAGGCCCTGCTGGGGCTGCTCCGGATGCTGGAGGCCTCGTCCGACCCCGACGAGGTCCTCGTCGCGCTCCGGGAGGAACGGGACCTGCGGACCCGATTGTGCCGGATCCTGGGGGCCAGCACGGCCCTGACCGACCACCTGGTCCGCCATCCCGGCGACTGGCGTGAGCTGCGCGGGGCCGACGCCGCGCGCACCCCGGACCCCGAGGAGCTGCGCCGGGGGCTGATGCACACCGTGGGCGCCCAGCCCGACGACGCCGCGCCGGTCGCCGACCTGACCCTGGGGATGGGTTCCGACGACGACCCCCTGACCGTGCTGCGCAACACGCTGCGGGTGGCCTACCGGCGCAGGGTCCTGCGGTTGGCCGGGCGCGACCTGACCGGTGTGAACACCATCGACGAGGTCGCCGCCGAACTGGCCGACCTGGCCGCCTCGACCCTGGACGCCGCCTTGGCGGTGGCCCGCGCCGAATCGCCCGAGGACGCGGCGCTGTGCCGGCTGAGCGTGATCGGCATGGGCAAGTGCGGCGGCCGGGAGCTGAACTACGTCAGCGACGTGGACGTGGTGTTCGTGGCCGAACCCGCCCTGGACGCGGACGGTGTGCCCGTCGACGATCAGGAGGCCCAGCGAGCGGCCACCAGGCTGGCCACGACGATGATGCGCATCCCCTCGGAGACCGATGCCGAGGGCACGCTGTGGGAGGTGGACCCGGCGCTGCGCCCGGAGGGCAAGAACGGCCCGCTGGTGCGGCCGCTGTCCGGGCATCTGGCGTACTACGAGCGCTGGGCCAAGACCTGGGAGTTCCAGGCGCTGCTCAAGGCCCGCCCGATCGCCGGTGACGTGGCACTGGGCAGGGAGTACGCGGAGGCGATCTCCCCGCTGGTGTGGGAGGCCTCCGGGCGCAAGGACTTCGTCGAGGACGTGCAGGCGATGCGCCGCCGGGTGGTCGCGCACATCCCCGCCGGACAGGCCGAACGCGAACTGAAACTGGGCCACGGCGGCCTGCGCGACATCGAGTTCTCCGTGCAGCTGCTCCAGTTGGTGCACGGGCGCTCGGACGACCGGTTGCGGTCGGGCAACACCCTGCAGGCGCTGGCCACGCTGTCGGAGTACGGCTACGTGGGGCGGCGGGACGCTGCCGGGTTGGCCGACGCCTACCGGTTCCTGCGCAGGGTGGAGCACCTGCTGCAGCTGGAGCGGCTGCGGCGCACCCACCTGCTTCCCGACC
Organism: Nocardiopsis ganjiahuensis DSM 45031; assembly: GCF_000341085.1. Classification (GTDB taxonomy): domain Bacteria; phylum Actinomycetota; class Actinomycetes; order Streptosporangiales; family Streptosporangiaceae; genus Nocardiopsis; species Nocardiopsis ganjiahuensis. Next base: position 31,322 of record NZ_ANBA01000038.1, read on the forward strand.
CCAAGGCCCCGGACGGCCCCGGGCAGCTGCGCCAGCTGGGCCGGGCCCTGGGTTACACGGCCGACCCGGTGCGCGAGCTGACCGAGGCCCGCAAGCGGGTGTCGGCCGAGGTGCGCCGCCTGCACGAGAAGCTCTTCTACCGACCGCTGCTGAACGCGGTGGCCAAGCTCCCCGAGGACGAGATCCGGCTCTCCGCCGATCAGGCGGTGGAGCGGCTGGGCGCCCTGGGGTTCGTGGACCCGCGCGGGGCCCTGCGCCACCTGGAGTCGCTGACGTCGGGGCTGTCCCGGCGGGCGGCCATCCAGCGCACGCTGCTGCCGGTGATGCTGGGCTGGTTCGCGGACTCCCCCGACCCCGACGCCGGACTGCTCGGGTTCCGCCAGGTCAGCGACTCCCTTGGCACCACCCCCTGGTACCTGCGGCTGCTGCGCGACGACGTGCGGGTGGCCGAGCGGATGGCGTGGCTGCTGGGGACGAGCCGGTACGTGACCGAACTCCTGCTGCGGGCGCCCGAGGCGGTCTCGACCCTGGCCGACGACGCCGACCTGAAGCGCCGGGAGACCAAGTCGCTGCTGGCCGAGGCGGACGCCGCCCTGCGCCGCTACGACACCCCGGAGGAGGCGGTGTCGGCGGTGCGCGCCCTGCGCCGCCGGGAGCTGCTGCGCACCGCCGCCGCGGACCTGCTGGAGGTGTCCTCGGTGGAGGAGGTCGGCCGGGCGCTGACCGGCATCTCCGCGGTCACCATCGACGCCGCCCTGCGGGCCGCCTACACCAAGGTGGTGGCCGAGTCCGGCGGCGAGGAGCTCACCCGGGTGTGCGTGGTGGCCATGGGCCGGTTCGGCGGCGGTGAGCTGACCTACGCCAGCGACGCCGACGTCATGTACGTGCACGACCCGCTGCCGGGTGTGGACACGGGCGCCGCGACCAAGCAGGCCATGGCGATCGTGCGGGAGCTGGCCCGGCTGCTGGAGATGCCGCAGGCCGAGCCGCCGCTGAAGGTGGACACGGACCTGCGGCCGGAGGGCAAGAGCGGGCCGGTGGTGCGCACCCTGGACTCCTACGCCGCCTACTACGGCCGCTGGTCGCAGGTGTGGGAGAGCCAGGCGCTGCTGCGGGCGCGTCCGATCGCCGGTGACGCGGGGCTGCGTTCGGCGTTCACCGCGCTGATCGATCCCGTCCGCTATCCGGAGGGCGGTGTCGCGCCCGCCTCCGTGCTGGAGATCCGCAAGCTCAAGGCGCGGATGGAGGCCGAGCGGTTGCCGCGCGGGGCCGACCCGACCCTGCACACGAAGCTGGGCCGGGGCGGGCTCTCCGACGTGGAGTGGGTGGTGCAGCTGCTGCAGTTGCGGCACGCCCACGAGTACCCGGACCTGCGTACCCCCCAGACCCTGTCGGCGTTGGAGGTGGCGGTGGCGCACGGGCTGCTGGCGGCCGACGACGGCGTGGTGCTGGAGCAGTCCTGGCGGCTGGCGTCACGGGTGCGCGGGATGGTCATGCTGGTGCGCGGCCGGGGCGGCGACTCGATCCCCCACGACCTGCGGGTGCGCGCGGCGCTGGCCCAGGCCATGGGGTACGGCGACGACGACGGCGAGGAGGGCGACGAGGAGGGCCCCGACCCGCAGGGCCCCGCGGAACAGCTGACCGAGTCCTACCTGCGGACCACCCGCCGGGCGCGCGCCGTCATGGAGCGGGTCTTCTACGACGACTGAGCGGGAGGGGGAGGCAGCGTGACCGTGACGGTCAGCCCTCCCCCTTCGCCGGCTCCGCGCGGCCGCAGGTCCAGGGTTCCTCCGTGGACGTCGACGACCCGGGCCGCCAGGGCCAGGCCCAGTCCGTGTCCCTGACCGGTGCCGACGCGGCCCCGCCCGCGCAGGAAGGGTTCGTGGAGGCGGGCGGCGGCCTCCGCCGTGTAGAGGGGTCCGGTGTTCTCGACCCGCAGGACGGCCCCGCCGGTGCGGGGGTCGCGGCCGGTGGTGACCGAGGCCGTACCCGTGTTGTGCCCGGCCGTGTCCTGCCCGGCCGTGTCCTGCCCGGCTGTGTCCTGCCCGGCTGTGTCCTGCCCGGCTGTGTCCTGCCCGGCTGAGCCGGTGTTGTGGCGCAGGGCGTTCTGGACGAGGTTCACGGTGAGCTGGGTGAGCAGGGCGGTGTCTCCGACCGCCGGCGCCGGAGCGAGTGCGTGGCTCAGTCGCACACCCGAGCGCCGCGCCTCGTCGCCGCTCTCCGCGACCGCTCTTCGTGCGATGCCGGCGAGGTCGGTCGGCGCGGAGGCCGCGGTGACGGCGTTGGCGTCGGCCAGCCGCAGGAGCGCCTCGGTGAGGTGGATCGCGCGAGTGTTGGTGATCTCGAGCCGCTCCAGCAGGCGGGGGTAGTCCTGACCCCCGGGGTCGCGTCGGGCCACGTCCAGGAGGGTCGCGCTGACCGACAGCGGCGTGCGGAGTTCGTGTGAGGCGTTGGCGGCGAAGCGCTCCTGGGCCTCGAACGCGTCCTGGAGCCGGTCGAGCATGTGGTCGAAGGCGTCGGCGAGCTGGCGGAACTCGTCGTTGCGGCCGGAGAGCGCGACCCGGTGCCCCAGGCGGCCCGTCGCGGCGACCAGCACGGCGTCGTTGATCTGCCGCAGGGGGCGCAGCACCCAGCCGGCCAGGAACCAGCCGCCGACCAGACCGATCACGGACAGCACCAGCAGGACCGCCCCGGAGACCCTGACGACCGCCCCCAGGATCTGCGGGCGTGCGGGGATCACCAGGTCGGCGTCTCTCGGGTTGGCGGCGGTGAGCGGGTAGTCGGGGACGTACCGCAGGACCACGTAGATCCCGACCAGGACGGCCAGACCCGCGACGAGCAGGAACGCCGCGTACCCCAGGGTCAGTCGCAGCCGTGCGCTGACCCTCGGCCCGGACGGCGCGGGCGGTGCCGTGGCTCTCCCCCGGCCGTTCAACGGCCCTCGTCCGGGGCGACGAGGCGGTAGCCCGAGCCGGGGACGGTGACGATGGGGTCGGGGTCGCCCAGCGCCTTGCGCAGCTGGGACACCGTGACCCGGGGCGCGCTGGTGAACGGGTCGGCGTGCTCGTCCCAGACCTTCTCCAGGAGGGTCTCCGCGCTGACCACTCCCCCGTCGGCGCGCATGAGCAGTTCGAGGACGGCGAACTGCTTGCGGGGCAGCTTCAGGTAGCGGCCGTCCCGGTAGGCCTCCCGCCGGTAGGGGTCCAGGCGCAGACCGGCCCGCTCCAGCACCGGTGGGACGGTGGCGGCGGGCCGCCGGGCGAGCGCTCTCAGGCGCATGACCAGTTCCTCCACCGCGAACGGTTTGGTGAGGTAGTCGTCGGCTCCCAGGGCGAACCCGTCCACCTTGTCCCTGAGCCGGGTGGCGGCGGTGAGCATCAGGACCCGGGTGCCGGGGTGGTCGCGGGCGATGACCGCGCACACCTGGTCGCCGTGGGTGCCGGGGACGTCCCGGTCGAGGACCACCACGTCGTAGTCGTTGACCCCGATCCGTTCCAGCGCGGTGTCACCGTCCAGTGCGATGTCGGCGGCGACGGCCTCGTGGCGCAGCCCCGCCTGGAGGGCCTCGGCCATGAAGACCTCGTCCTCGACGACCAGCACACGCATGTGGCCTCCCCCTGTCCGACCGCCCCGGCTCCCCGTGTCCGGGCAGCTCACGGGCTGAGGGGACTCAGTCTAGGCAGGGGCCGTGTTGCGAAAACGTCGGCTCCTCGGCCCACATCCGCGCAACATCCCCTCTGGTGGCCTGGTCCCTTCGGCGCCGGGCACAGGGCCCGGCCCAGGAGGAGGGGCGTTCCCATGCGCTGTGCGCGGTTTCGACCGACCGTTCTGTCCACCGCCGTGCTGGCGGTGCTGGCGCTGGCGGGCTGTGCGGCGGCGGGCCCGGGCGGCGGTGACGTGTCGGAGGAGAAGGCGGGACGGGACTGGACGTCGGAGCTTCCGGTGAACCGGTTGGCGCCCCTGGGCGAGGGGGACGGGTTCGTCCCCGAGGGCGGGTCCCTGGACCCCTCCGACGACGTGCCCGCCCTGACCGGGCTCGACCCCGAGCTCCTGGCGGCGGTGCGCGAGGCCGCCGACGCCGCCCTGGAGGAGGACGGGATCGAGGCGGTGGTGACCAGCGGATGGCGCAGCGAGCGCTACCAGCGCTTCCTGCTGGACTCGGCGGTCGAGGTGTACGGGAGCGAGGAGGAGGCGGCCAGGTGGGTCTCCTCACCCGAGGATTCCTCGCACGTGACCGGATCGGCGGTGGACATCGGCCGCACGGACGCGGCGTACTGGTTCGCCCGGCACGGTGCCAGGTTCGGGCTCTGCCAGACCTACGCCAACGAGGTCTGGCACTACGAGCTCACCGTGGACCCCGGTGGCACCTGTCCGGAGCCCCTCGCGGACGCGTCCGCGGGCTGAGCGCCCGGTGGTCCGGGAGCGCGGGTGCCGAACGCGGGAGGGGCACCTCCGTGCCGGAGGGGTACGGCGCGGAGGTGCCCGGGTCGGACCGGGGAGTGGACGGTCCTGGAGGGGTGGTCGGCGGCGGGTGGCGGGTTGCGGTGGTTGGTCAGCCGCGCCAGGTGACGGACGCGGCGGGGCCGACCCGGTTGTCCCCGGACTCCCAGTCCGCGCTGCCGTCGGGGGACACCTTGACGAGCTTCCACTCGGTGTCCGGGCCGATGGTGACGCTGCCGGACCACTCCGGGTAGGTGTCGGCGTCAGTGCTCAGGGGAGCCCCGTCAGCCGGGTTCCAGGACCCCAGTTCGGGGGTGGAGCCGACCACGTGCACCTCCTGGCCGAACTCCGTCTCGACGGTGGCGGTGAGGGTGTCGGGGTCTCCGGGCTCCTCCGGACCGCCGCCGCAGTCCTGCCCGCACTCGCCGCCCACGTGCAGCGCCAGGGCGCCGTCGGCGGGGACGGTGGCGGTGACCCGGCCGTCGGTGACGGTGGCGCTGCCGGGACCGGCGGCGTTGTCGTAGGTTCCGTCCGGCAGAGCGGTCTCGGCGGTCAGCTGCCAGGCCCCGCCTGAGGCGTTGAAGGCAGCGAAGCCCTCCTCGCCCCGGTCGAAGGCCACGCGGGAGGACCCGTCCCGGGCGCGTTCGGTGAGGCCGGTGCCGCTCACCGCGTTGCGGAAGGCGACCATGCCGCTGACGGTCTCGTCGCGGTGCTCGCAGACCCAGTCCGAGGTGGAGCAGTCACTGTCCTCGGTGATCCACCCGGCGGGGTTGCCGTCGACCTCGCCGACGCTGGGCGGGCCCTCGGTCTCGTTGCCCTGGAAGTCGTAGCTCGACATCACCACGGGGGTTCCGTAGGGGTGCGCGAGCATGAAGGCGGTGGCGAGGTAGTAGCGATCGCCGTCGACGTGGGTGAGGGTCGGCCCGTAGCGCTGGGTGTCGTGGTTGTCGACGAAGACCACGGACTCCTCGGCGGTGAGCCCGCCGTGGTCGGGCATGTCGGTCAGGTCCGCGATGTCACCGCCCGCGAAACCCGAGGCGAGGTCGCGCTTGTAGTCGAAGTTGGTGACCTGCCCGTAGGGCGTGTAGGCGGTGTAGGGGATCGTCTGGTCGCCGTAGACCTCGTGGTAGACGAGCGGTGCGCCGCCGAAGCCGGGGACCTCGTCCAGGGCGCCGATGATGGCGCCCATGTCGTCCTCGGGGACGTGCTTGGAGGCGTCCACCCGGAAGCCGCCCACACCCATGCCGATCAGCCCGTTCAGGTAGCGGGTGATCTGCGACCGCACGTGCTGGGAGCCGGTGTCCAGATCGGCCAGGTCGAGGAGCTGGCAGTTCTGCACCTCCTCCTTGTCGTCCCAGTTCTCGATGGTGTCGTAGCAGGGTCCGAAGTCCTCGTAGCCGTAGGCGGCCCCGCCGTCCCCGAACAGGTCGGGGTACTCGTACTGCTCCCACTCGGTCCCGGCGCTGCCGGTCCCGCCGCCCTCCCGCGGGCCGGTCATGTGGTTGACGACGGCGTCGACGTAGATCCGCACACCGTTGTCGGCACAGGTGGCGACCATGTCCTCGAACTCCTCGGCGGTGCCGCGCCGGGTGTTGTCGATCCGGTAGGAGACCGGCTGGTAGTCCTGCCACCAGGGGTAGTTGCCGCCCTCGGAGAAGGGGACGACCACGTGCTCCTGGGGCGGGGAGACCTGGACGCCGCCGTATCCGGCGGGGCCGAGGAAGTCGGCGCACTCGGCGGCCACGGAGTCCCAGTTCCACTGGAACAGGTGGACGATGGTGTCGGCCGCGCCCTCCTGGAGGGTGTCGGCGGGGGTGTCGGCGGATGCGGGGGCGGCGTCCGAGGGTCCGGCCAGGCCGGGAGCCGTCAGCAGGCCGGCTCCCAGCAGAGCCGCTCCGGCGAGGACGCCGACGCGGGTCGTTCTCATGTGCGCTCCTTGGGGGAAGTCCTCAGCGGGGCCACGCTGCCCCGCCGACGCACCCTTGCAGTTTTTGCAAGAGTTTGCGTAGGAGTGACGAAGGTAACAGATCAGCTTTTCCTTGTGAACAGCTGATCTCGCGCGTCTTGCCCGCACCTGAGCCCGCAAGCCCGCGTGACCTCTACGAAAGATCATGAAAAGTCTTTCTCCGCGGCCCCGAAGGGCACAGAAAAGCCGGTGGCGGCCCGGACCTCGTGGTCCGGGCCGCCACCGGCGGTGACCCGTGCGGGCGGGTCGGGGAGGCGCCCCGCGGAGAGCGGACTCCCGGAGCCGTCAGGGGAAGGGGCTACCAGAAGACCGCGACAGCGATGTTGACGACGGCGAGGACACCGGCGACGACCGCCAGGTTCTTGGCGGGCTTGCGCAGGTTCAGCACACCGACGACCACGACGGCCAGGGCGATGACGAGCTTGACCGCGATCTTGACGTGGTTGAGGTCGGTGAGGTCCGCCATCTCGGCGACCCCGACCAGGAGCAGGCCGGAGACGAACTGGAGCAGGGAGCTGTGCAGCAGGACCTTGGTCGCCTTGGCGTTGTCGGTCATCAGTTGCATCAGGAAACCGGCGATGATCCCGGCGAGGCCGAGCATGTGCAGGAATACGAGCGCGGAGTAGAGAAAGTCCATGGCGACAGACTACTACGCGCTGTAGTTTATGAGTTCGTTTTACTGACGCCCTGACGTAACAAATCAGACAACCCGCCCCTGACGCCGCGGCCTCACGCCTTCCGGGCCGGACCCCACTGCCGCCACAGCAGCCAGACCAGCACCATCAACACTCCCACGCCGGCCGCCCGCACCAGGCCGTCGCGGTCGACCAGCGCCCCCACCCGTGCGAGCACCGTCCGGTCGGCGACCAGAAGGGTGTCGCTCGCACAGGCCGAGGGTTCGGCGTCCCGGTCCAGCAGCAGGCAGGCCGTGCTCACCACCCGCTCCCCCGCCTTCGCGTCCTCGGGCACCCGGACCCGGACGGTGTAGACGCTCTCGCCGTTCTCCGGAACGTCCACCCGCCAGTTGGCGACGCCCTCCTCGACCATCCCGCCCTGGTCGATGTCGAGCACCTCCACGGGTTCGGGCACGTGCTGGGCGAGCAGACCGCCCTCGACCGGCTCAGCGCCGCCGTTGGCCACGGTCGCCCGGTAGACCACCTCCTCCCCCGGCACCGGCGGCTGCCCCGGACCGGACAGGGCCAGTTGCACCAGGTCCGCGTCGGTGAACCCCTCCTCGTCCTCGGAGAGGCCGGCGGGCACACCCCACTCCTTCTCCTCCTCGTCCGCGACGGCGGGCGCCGCGCACAGAACTGCGGCGGCCAGGACCGTGACGGCCCACCCGGCCCTTCGGCCGCCGCCACCCCCTGCCCGGCCACCGCCTCCGCCCGTGCCCCGCCGATCGGTCCCGCAAGCGACCAGAGTCATCCCACGCCTCCTTGAGGTTCACCCTGTGACACTCCAAGACAACTACGAGCGATCACCCTCGAACACTCAGTGACACGCCCCTGACCAGCGGAACCCCGGGTGGAAACTGCTTCCGGGCCCTCCTGGGGGCCTGTGCTTAGGGAGTTTCCCGGACGTCTTAGGGCACTCGCCCCGACCGACGGGCACCGCGCCCCGAAACCCGGCCCTTCCTCCCGATGCGCGAGGCTCCCCCTCAGCCGGAACGTGGAGGCCACGGAGGCGGGACACGGGTTCCGCCTCGCCACGGAAGGACCACCGTGTTCCCCTTCGAGCAGTTTCCCGACAGCCGGACCCTCTCCAGGACCGCCGAACGCGAGCACCAGCAGCTGAGCGCCGCACGCCAGGCGCGCGCCGAGACCCGTGCGCGCCGCCGACGACGGTGGCGCGACCCTTCCACCTGGCCCGGGCCCGGCTTCGGAGTGGGCCTTCGGGGCGGTGCCGACCGGGTCGACCGGGAGTGAGCGCGGAGCCCCGGGTCGCGGGGGCGCGTCTTAGGGACTCGGCCGCGGACCCCCGTTCCGGCACGTGAAGTCCGGGTTTTCTCCCCATGCCCGCCGGGGGTTCTTAGCGGCACCTTGGGTGGTGGGGCCGGTGAGAGTCACCGGCCCGCGACACCAGGGGAAACCATGAGCTTCGACGACCTGCGCTCCGCCACCGCCCAGGCCCTGCACGACGAGCGCCTGCGCCAGGCGGAACTCAGCCGCCACGCCCGCCGCCAGCGCGCCGAGGAGCGGTCCCGGCACCGGGAAAACCGGAAGAGTATTCGGCCGCGGAGAGCATAATGGGCGGTATGCCCCTGCTTTCCGACACCAGTCCCCTCTTCGTCGGCCGCGAGGAACACCTGCGGACCCTGACCGACCAGGCCCACCGTGTGCGCACAGGGCCGCCGGAGACGTTGCTGGTCGGCGGTGACGCCGGAGTCGGCAAGAGCCGTCTGGTCACCGAGTTCGCCGCCACCCGGCCCGCCGGGACGGTGTTCCTCGGAGCCTGTCTGCAGTTGGGCGGGGACGGTCTGTCCTACGCGCCCTTCACCGCGGTGCTCCGCCAGATACTGCGCGAGCGCGGCCGTACCCCGTTCGACGCCGCGGCGCCGGGCGGGGTCGGCGAGTTCGCACGCCTGCTGCCCGAACTGGGCGAGCCGTCCGACGACCGCAGGGAGAACCGGGGCATCCTCTTCGAGCAGGTGTTGCGCCTGCTCGACCAGGTGGCCGGGGAGAACGGGATCACGGTGGTGCTGGAGGACCTGCACTGGGCCGACGGCGCCACCCGGGACCTGCTGGTCTTCCTGATCCGCAACCTGGACCGGCCCGGCACCCAGATCGTCGCCACCTACCGCAGTGACGACCTGAACCGCGCGCACCCGCTGCGCCGTCTGCTCCCCGAGCTCGAACGCCTGCCCGGGGTGGGCCGGATCTCCCTGGAGCCGCTCAACCGCGAGGAGGTGGGCCGCCAGGCCTCGGCCATCCGGGGGGAGGAGCTGGGAACCGACGCCCTGAACACGCTCTACCGGCGCAGTGAGGGCGTACCCCTGTTCGTGGAGGCACTGGCCGCGGCCGAGAGCTGTCCGGCCGAGGAGGACCCCGATCTGCCCGACCACTTCCGCGACCTCCTGCTGGAGCCGGTGCACCGCTTCGACGACACCGCCCTGACGGTCCTGCGGGTGGCCGCGGTGGGTGCCGTGGCCGACGGCATCGAGCACGAGGTGCTCTACCACGCGGCCGGGCTGCCCGAACGCGAGCTGGAGTCCGCGCTGCACACGCTGGTGGACGCCAACGTGCTGCGCCCCGGACGCACCGGCTACCGGTTCCGGCACGCGCTCCTGCGCGACGCCGTGCACAACGAGATCCTGCCCGGCCCCCACTCGCGGCTGCACCTGCGCTTCGCCCAGCTCATCGACGAGCACCCCGACGCGGTGCCCGCCGACCGCCGCGCCGCCGAACAGGCCCACCACTACCAGGCCGCGCAGGACCTGCCCCGGGCCATGCAGGCCGCCTGGTGGGCGGCGGCCCAGGCCCAGAAGGTGCTCGCCTTCGACGAGCGGCTGGACATGCTGGAGCGGGTCCTGTCCCTGTGGGACCGGGTGCCCGACCCGAGCAGCCGGGTGGAGGGGCTCAGCTGGGCTGCGGTGGTCAGCCGGGCCGCGGGCTCGGCGCTCTCCGCGAACCGCACCCGGCGGGCGCTGGAGCTGGTCGACGAGGCGCTCGCGACCCTGCCCGAGGACGCCGCCGACGACGACACCCTCACACTGCGGGCGGTCCTGCTGCGCCAGCGCGGCGAGGCCCGCGCCCACCACGTGCGCGACGGCGGGATCAGTGACCTGGTGCGGGCCCTGGAACTGCACCCGCCGCACATGCCCGGGTACAGCCAGCTCCTGGCCATCCTGGCCCGGGAGTGCGTCCTGCACCGCGAGGACCGGGAGGAGAGCCACGAGCAGAGACTCCTCCGCGAGCTGACCCGCGACGGACACGCCCCGCGCGACCTGGCCAGACGGGCGATCGAGGCGGCCGACACCGACAGCCTCTCCGACCTGTGCGCGGCCGCCGACGCCCGCATCACCCTCGGCGGCTCCTACATGCAGGACGGCGACCTCGAACGCGGGCGCCCGCTGCTGGAGGAGGGGCTGGAAAAGGCCAAGGAGCTGCGCCAGCCCGGCATGGAGGTGCGCGGGGCCGGGAACCTGGGCCACTTCCTGCGCGAGCTCGGCCACCACGAGGAGGGGCTCCGGGTCCTGGAGGAGTCCCTGGCCAGGCACGAGGCGCTGGGCTGGGCCCCGGCGCGCAAGTCCTTCAACCACCAGAACCGGGCCGAGATCCTCCTGGAGCTGGGCGAGCTGAGCCGGACCCGGGAGATCTTCCGGCGCTACCTGACCCCCGACCACCGGGACAGCAAGCACCAGTTCTACATCAGGGCGGTGGAGGCGCGGGCCGCCGCGGCGATGGGGGACACGGCCGCGGCGCGGGCCGAGGCGGGTCCGGTGGGCGACCGCTCCATGTTGGACGCGCACCGGATGAACATCGTCCAGCTGCGGACCATGGGCGCCCTGGACGCCGCTGTGGCCGAGGGTGACGTCACCGAGGCGCTGGAGCTGTCCCGGGACGTTCTGGAACGGGTGGCGCTGGAGCGTTCCCCGGGGTACACGTGGCCGCTGCTGGAGCAGATGGCCGACGCCGCCCGGCTGGGTTCGGAACGGGGCCGTGACGCCGGGACGGCCAAGTCGGCCCTGCGGGTGCGCGAGCTGGTCGGCGAGGTGGCGGCGAAGCTGCCGGCCAACGGCCTGGTCCGCCCGGCGCACGCGGCGACGGTCACCGCGCTGCTCACCGAGGCCGAGGGGACCGAACCCGCGGAACTGGCCGAGCTGTGGGCCGCGGCGGTGGCGGCCTGGGAGGCCACTCCCCTACGGCTGCACCTGGCCCGGGCGCGGCTGCGCCAGGCCGAGGCACTGGTCGCCGCGGGCGACCGGGCCCTGGCCGTGAGCAGGGTCCGCGAAGCGCACGAGGCGGCCACGGAGTGCGAGGCGCTGCCCCTGGCCCGCGCCGCCGAGGACCTGGCCCGCAGACTGGGCACGGGGCTGTCCGAGGAGTCCGTGCCTCCGCCCTCGCCCGCGGGCCTGACCGCGCGCGAGACGGAGGTGCTGCGCCTGCTGGCCGCCGGCGCCACCAACGCCGGGATCGCCGCCGAGCTGTTCATCAGCCCCAAGACCGCCAGCGTGCACGTGTCCAACATCCTCGGCAAGCTGGACGTCCCCAACCGGGCGACCGCCGGAGCCCGCGCCCGCGAACTCGGCCTGGCCTAGATCGTTGATGGGAAAATGTGCCCTGGTCAGTGGTCGTAAGCGATCAATGACCGCTTGA
>NZ_ANBA01000039.1 GCF_000341085.1 Nocardiopsis ganjiahuensis DSM 45031
GGGATTCGAACCCCAGACCTCCTCCATGCCATGGAGGCGCGCTACCAACTGCGCCATAGCCCCTGGTGGGCCGGGCGGTTTCCCCGCTCGGCACGTGAATACTCTACAGCAGGTCAAGGGTGGGTTGGACCGGGGTGAAATCCTGGGTGGCTTTTCGGTGGCCTGCGGGTGTTCGGGGTGGGGGGTTGTCTTCGGCCGGAGCCAAATACTCTGGTGTCGTGGCCGAATCAAAGCTTGAGATCCAGATGCTCCACGACCGCCTGTTGGTGAAGGCGGTCCCGGACAAGGGTGAGCGGCGCAGCAGCGCGGGTCTGGTCATCCCGGACACGGTGAAGTTGGCGACCCGGTTGGCGTGGGGTGAGGTTTGTGGTGCTGGGACCGGAGCCCGGCATGTGAAGACCGGTGACCGTGTGCTCTTCGATCCCGAGGAGCAGGGTGAGGTCGAGTTGAACGGTGAGCGTTACGTGATTCTGCGGGAGCGGGATGTGCACGCGATCGCGAACGAGGCTCCGGAGCGGGGTACCGGCCTGTACCTGTGACGGTTCTTCCGCGGCGCCTGCCGTCGGGCCCGGGCTCCGGTACTCCGGGCCCGGGCGTTGTCGTCCCGGTCAGCCCTGCTTCTCACGTGCGAGGGCTTTGACCAGGGACAGCAGGCACATGTTGTGGGCTTCGAAGGCGGGGACCTTCGCGGTGGTCACGTAGAGCCATCCCGCGTAGAGCGAGGACCACAGGAGCTGTTGTGCCCACAGCGGGGTGATCCTGGGGTCGATGGTGCCGTCCTCGTGGCCGCGTTCGACGAGTTCGAAGAGGGCGAGGTCGCTGGGCCCGCACTCCTCCTCGTCCGTGGACTGCGGCGCGTCGTCTCCGGCGAAGGCGATCATGGAGATCTTGCGTAGCGCGAAGTACTCGGACACGAGCCGGGAGAACGCCTCGATGGCTGTCCCCTCCGTGGTTCGGGCACGCTCGGTGGCCTCGTTGGCCAGTTCCTCGGAGTACTCCCCCAGGGCCGTGATGAGGTCGGCGCGTTCGGGGAAGTAGCGCTGGAGCGTACTGCGTGCCACCCCTGCCCGTACGGCCACCTGGGACAGTGGCGCGGCCCGGTTCTCGCCCAGCACGTCGACCGCCGCGTCGAGGATCGCTCGGCGGGTTCGCGCGCGGGTCCTCGTCTCTTCCTCTGAGGGAGCGCTCTTCACCATGCCCTCATCCTAGAGGAGTGGGTACTTGCTTGACAATAATCGGTCACCTATGACCTAATTTAAACCATGAATGATCAGCCACCGGCAGACCATGACCCATCCTCTTCTCCGGACGAAACCACCCAGAACACACCCGAGCCGCGCTTCGCGCAGGTGAAGGTCCTCTGGTCCTTCGTCCGTCCGCACCGGCGCAAGCTCCTGCTGGGCCTGGTCCTCGCCCTGTTCGGCTCCGCCCTCGAACTGGCCAACCCGATGGTGGTCAAGCTCGTGCTGGACACCGTCTCCGAGGCGGGCAGCCTCGCGATGCCGATCGCGATCCTGCTGTGCCTGTTCGGCGTGGGCCTGGTGACCGGCCTGTGGCACTGGGTCGTGCTCGGCACCGTCGCGGAGAAGGTGGTCCTGGAGGCGCGGACCTCCCTCGTTCGCCGTTACTTCCGGGCGGCCCTGATCCCGCTCTCCCGGCGCTCCTCCGGAGAGCTGGTCACCCGGGCCACCTCCGACACCGTCCTCCTGCGCGAGGCGGCCTCCAGCAGCGTCATCAGCCTGATCAACGGCAGCGTCCTGATGATCGGGACGCTGATCATGATGGGCGTCCTGGACCTGGTCCTGCTGAGCGTGACCGTCACCGCGGTGGTCGTCGTCACGGTCCTCTTCCTGACCCTGATGCCGGCCATCGCCAGGGCCCAGGAGAAGGCGCAGAACTCCCTCGGACTCATGGGCGGGGTGCTCGACGGCTCCCTGCGCGCGATCCGGACGGTGAAGGTGAGCCGCGCCGAGGAACGCCTGGGTTCGCAGATCCTGGAACACGCCGAGGACGCGGCCAGGCACGGCATCCGGTCGGTCCGCCGCGAGGCCCTGGCCTGGACGATCGCCTTCGGCGGCATCCAGCTGGCCATCATCTCCATCCTCGGGGTGGGCGCGCTGCGGGTGGCCTCCGGGGAGATCGCGGTCTCCACACTGGTCGCGTTCCTGCTGTACGCCTTCACCCTGATGAACCCGGTCATGGAGCTCTCGCAGAGCATGACCACACTCCAGTCGGGCATCGCCGCCGCCAAGCGCATCCGCGAGGTGGAGGCCATCCCGCTCGAGCCCACCGCAGAGGGCCCCGACGGCGCACCGGTACGGGACGGCTCCGCCCCGCACGGTCCGGACACCGTGGCGGCAGGCGCGACGGGAACGGGAACCACCGGGCGGGCGGCCGCGGTCACCGCCGTGTCGAACGGGTTCGGGAACGGGCGCTCCGCCGACCACGGGCACGGCAGCCCGCTGCTGGAGCTGCAGGGGGTGACCGCCCGGTACGCGCCCGGCGCCGCCACCGCTCTGAGGGCGGTCGACATGGCCGTCCCCAGGCTCGGTCACACAGCGATCGTGGGCCCCTCCGGAGCGGGCAAGACCACCGTGTTCTCGCTGCTCCTGCGGTTCCTGGAGCCCGAGCACGGCCGGATCACGCTCAACGGGACGCCCTACCGGGAGCTGTCACCCCAGCAGGTGCGCGAACACTTCTCCTACGTCGAGCAGGACACCCCGGTGGTGCCCGGCACCATCCGTGAGAACCTGCTGTTCACCAGCCCCGAGGCGACCGACGAGGACGTACGGCGGGTGCTGGACGAGGTACTGCTGACCGAGAAGATCGATGCCCTCGAGCAGGGGCTGGACACTCCCCTGGACGCCACCTCGTTCTCCGGCGGTCAGCGCCAGCGCATCGCCCTGGCCCGTGCCCTGCTCGGTTCCCCCGACGTGCTGCTGCTCGACGAGGCCACCTCGCAGGTGGACGCGATCACCGAGGCCGCCATCACCCGGAGCGTGCGCAGGCAGGCCGACCGCGCCGCCGTGGTGACCATCGCGCACCGGCTGTCCACGGTGATCCGCGCCGACCGCATCCTGCTGATGGAGGACGGCGTCATCCGCGCCCAGGGAACCCACCGGGAGCTCCTGGAGAAGGACGCCCTGTACCGGGACCTGGTGTCGGCGCTGCACATCTCCGAGACCGAGGACCGTGGCGAAGAGGTGACCTCGGCGGCCTCCCCGGTCTGAACCCGCCGGTAGTAACATCCGCCCCAGAGCGGACCGGCAGGCGCGAACGGGCCGCTCGTCGCGGGTGCGGGGCCCCGGCCGAGTTCCTCGGCCCCCGTGCCCGCGGCGACCTGTTCGGCTGGGGCGCGTTCGGTGCGGCTCGCCGAACGCGCCCCGGGGCGCGCCGCCCCACACGGCGCGCGGACCCGGCGCCCCGGCGCCCGCGAGGGATCGATGAGCAACTACGCCCAGTACCAGGACGGCGTCTACGCCGACGCGACCAACGGCAAGCTCCCCCGTCTGCCCTACCACCACGACGAACTGCGCGAACTGGCCAGGGCGGCCATGGAGCCGGGACCGTTCGGCTACGTGGAGGGCAGCGCCGGGCGCGAGCGCACCGCGGACGCCAACGTGGACGCCTTCTCCCGTTACGCCCTGCGCCCGCGCGGCCTGCGCCCCGGCGCGGAGACCGCCGGCGACCTGGGGATCACCCTGTTCGGAGAGCGGTACCCCACGCCGTTGCTGACCGCGCCGATCGGTGTCCTGGAGCAGGTGCACCCCGAGTGCGAGCTCGCGCTGGCTCGTGGCGCGAACGCCCTGGGGGTCCCGGTGACCCTGTCCACGGCGGCGTCGACGCCGATCGAGGAGGTCGCCGAGGCCGCCGACTCCTGGTGGTACCAGCTGTACTGGCCCAGCGACGACGAACTCGCGGAGTCGTTCGTGCGGCGCGCGACGGCGGCGGGGGCCAAGGCGATCATGGTCACCGCGGACACCAAGCGGCTGGGCTGGCGGCCCCGCGACCTCTCCCGGGGGCATCTGCCGTTCCTGCGCAGCCAGGGCACCGCGAACTACTTCAGCGACCCGGTGTTCCGGGCCCGGCTCAAGGACGAGCCCGAACCGGGCGGCGTGTTCACCGAGGCGGTCTTCCACTTCCTGGGGGCCTTCGCCGACAAGGCGCTGAGCACCGAGAACATCTCCCGCATCCGCCAGTGGACGGACCTTCCGGTACTGGTCAAGGGGATCGTCCGGGCGGACGAGGCCGCGGACCTGGTGGACGCCGGCGTGGACGGGATCGTGGTGAGCAACCACGGCGGGCGCCAGATCGACGCGTCGGTGGCGGCCCTGGACGCCCTGCATGAGGTGGTGGCGGCGGTCGGCGACCGGGCGGCGGTGCTGTTCGACTCCGGGGTGCGCTCGGGTGCCGACGTGGCCGTCGCGATGGCGCTGGGCGCCCGGGCGGTGCTGTTGGGAAGGCCGTGGGTGTACGGCCTGGCCGTGGACGGGGCGTCGGGCGTGGAGCACGTGCTGCGGTCGTTCCTGGCCGAGCTCCAGATCACCGCGGAGCTGATGGGCAAGGACATCGCCGACCTGGACGCCTCGGACGTGACCGCGCGCCCGTGACCTGAGGCCCAGGGCCCGGGGCCCGGGGCCCGGGGCCCGGCGCAGGAGGGTGCCCTCCGGGGCCGCTGACGTCGGCTGGTGGTTCGGGAGGGCCCGGGTGGGAAAACTGTTCCCATGTTCCCGGTCGCCCGCGTCCGCACCGCCACCGAACTCCCGGGCCGTCCCGGCGAGCGCGCGTCGGCCCCGGGCCGGGGGCGCACGTGACCCTGGTACCTCCCGGGGCCGGAGCCGAGTACCTCCGTGTTCGCGGGGGACGGCTCCGGGTGCTGCGCGGCGGCGCCCGGGGCCCGGCCCTGCTCCTGCTGCACGGCGGCGGCACCGACAACGCCGCGCTCTCCTGGTACGCGGCCTTCGAGGCTCTGGGGGCCGACCACCGCGTGATCGCCTTCGACATGCCCGGGTACGGCGGCAGCACGGGCCTGGAGCCCCTGGGATCGCCCGAGGCCATGGCGGACCTCGCCGCTCTGGTCCTGGCGCGCCTGCGAGTGCGCCGAGTCGTCGCGGTGGGGTCCTCCATGGGTGGTGACGTGGCGATGAACCTGGCACTGCGCCACCCCGGCCTGGTCGCGGGACTGGTCCTGGTGGCCCCCGGCGGTCTGGTGCCGTACCTGCGCAACGGGGTCGCGCACACCGCGGCCTGGGCCGCGACCCGCCTGCCGGATCCGGTGATCCTCCCGTTGGCCGGTCTGGCCAACCGTTTCGTCGAGACCACGCTCCACAGGGTCGTCCACGCGCCCTCGGCCCTGCCGTCCGCGGTGGTGGCGGAGTTCCGCCGCGAGGCGCTGCGGCCGGGTTCGGCGAAGGGCTTCCTGCGCTACAACCAGGCCACCGTCGGCCGCCACGGGATGCGCAACAACCTGCTGTCCTCCGTCGGTGCGCTCTCCGTGCCCACCCTGTTCTTCCACGGCGAGAACGATCCGGTCGTCCCGGTGGCGGGCTCTCGGAGTGCCGTGGCGGAGATGCCGAACGCCCGGCTGGTGACGGTGCCCGACTGCGGCCACTGGGCCCAGCTGGAGGCACACGAGCGGTTCGTCGAGGAGGTCCGGGCCTTCCTCCCGGCCACACGGCGCTGAACCACCGCCGACCCGCCGCGCCGTCGCGGCCGGACCCCGCTGTCGTCCCGCCACACTGCCGCCCTAGAATGACTGAATAAACGAATCCAGTCATTAAGGACATAATGTGGCCCGACCCAGCGTGGACACCGAGGTCATCCTCACCGCGGCCGCCGAGGCCTTCGCGGAACACGGTTCGAGGCGCACCACCATGGACGACATCTCGGCGCGGGCCGGGGTCGCCAAGGGGGTGCTCTACCTTCGCTTCGACAGCAAGGAGGCGCTGTCACGCGCGGTGACCGACCGCGAGATGAGACTGGCTCTGGCCACCACCAGGGCCGAGGTGGCCGCGGACCCCCGCGGCGGGCTGCTCTCCCGCCTCTTCGTCCACTCCCTGACCGCCCTGCACACACGGCCGTTCCTGCGCTCGCTCTACCAGGAGGAACTTCGGCCGGGGCCACGCGCGAACGACCAGAGGGCCCTGTACCGGGAACGGCTGCCGATCAGCGCGGACTTCGTCCTGCGGATGCGGGAGGCGGGCATGGTCCGGGCCGACCTGGATCCCGAGACCCTGGCCGCCAACCTGGCGGTCTGGAACGTGGGGCTGGCCCGGACGGCCCCGCACGAGGGCCTCGACGCACTCATCCTGGGCATGGGCGAGCTGGTCGCACGCGCCGCCGACGCCGACGTCACCGACACCGCGCCCGGCAAGGAGTGCTTCGAGCACTTCGCCGACGGCCTCGAAGAAGTCTGGAGCCGGTCATGACCTTCCTTCCGCCCGCCGCCCGTGCCGAGTACCTCGACCTGGACGGGGGCCGGGTGCGCGTGCTCCGCGGCGGCCCGGACGGGGCACCGGCGCTCCTGCTGGTCCACGGCGGCAGCAACGACAACGCGGCCGTCTCCTGGTACCGGATGTTCGGGGAGTTCGGCGCCGACCACCGGGTGATCGCACCCGAGCTCCCCGGCTTCGGCGGCACGGTGGGGATCGACCCGGTGGGCGGGCCGACGGCCCAGGCCGACTTCCTCGCCCGTGTCCTGTCCGGACTGGGGGTGGAGCGGGCGGTGGTCGTGGGCGTGTCCATGGGCGGTGACGTGGCGATGAACCTGGCACTGCGCCACCCCGGCCTGGTGCGGGGACTGGTGCTGATCGCCCCCGGCGGCCTCGTGGAACGTGTCGGGAACAGGTGGCTCACCCACAAGGGCGCGTGGTGGGCCGCGCGGATGCCCGACGCGTTCCTGTTCCCCGCCACGGCGCTGGCCAACCGGTTCGTCGGGGTGGCTCTGCGCGCGGTCGTGCACGACGTCTCGGCCCTGCCGCCCGAGGCGGTGGCGGAGTTCCGCCGCGAGGCGCTGCGGCCCGGTGCCGCGCGGGGCTACATGCGCTACAACCAGGACACGCTCGGCCCGCACGGGATGCTCAACAACCTGATGCCCGTGGTCGGGCGGATCACGGTCCCCACCCTGTTCTTCCACGGTGAGCAGGACTCCCTGGTCCCGCTCGAGGGCTCGCGGCGGGCGTCGGAGCTGATGCCGAACGCCCGGCTGGTCACGGTGCCCGACTGCGGCCACTGGGCCCAGCTGGAGGCACACGAGCGGTTCGTCGAGGAGGTCCGGGCCTTCCTCCCCGCGGTCCACGGCTGACCCGCGACGGGCCGCGGCCCCCGCCCGCCCCCGGCCTCAGCGGGGACGGGTGACGGCGGCTCCGGAGCGAGGGCGGCGAGGCCGACCCGTCAGTCCGGTCGTGCTGATCCGGTTGAGGAGGCGGGAGGCGGCCACGATCCGCCGGGTAGGACCGCGCCGGACGCGGTCGTAGCGGGACAGGGCGCGGGCGACGGTGGGTTCCTCGTTGAGGGCGTCGGCCAGCACCGCCGCGTCCACGACGGACTCGCAGGCACCCCGGCCGAGGTTGGGCGCCATGGCGTGGGCGGCGTCGCCGAGCAGCGCGTGGCGCCGACGGACGTAGGGCCCGAAGGACGGCAGGTCCATCAGCGCCCGGCGGTCCACCCCGTGGGCCTCCAGCCCGGCCAGGACCCGGCTGACCTCTCCGCCCCAGTCACCGAACTCCCTCCGCAACACCTCCGCGTGGGTGCCCGCGTCCCGTGCCGCGCGTTCGTTCCCGGTGAGCAACCGCTGGTCGAGCGCCGCGTACCAGTTGGTGTTGTGGGCGTCGAGCGGGGTCACGCCGAAGAGCCGACCGCCGCCCCAGGCCTCGGTGAACCGTTCGACCGGCCCGGGCAGGGTGCCCCGGTAGGCGACCGAACCGAGCGCGCGGGGCGGGCTCGCGTGCGGGAAAACGGTGCGGCGGACCAGGCTGTGGATGCCGTCGGCGCCGATCACCACGTCGAAGCCCTCTCCTGGGAGAATGTCGGCGGCGGTGGCGGAGGTGTTCCAGCGCACCGGTCCGTCGGCGAGCCCACCGACGAGGATGCCGAGCAGTACGGACCGGGAGACCAGGTGGACCCCGACCCTTCCCCGGGGGCCGAGGAGCTTCCTGCCGTCAGGACGGAGCAGCGCCGCGTCCGTGCTGTACACGGCCCGCTCACGCACCCGCTCCCCCAGCCCGAGCCGGTCGAACGCCTTCAGGGCGCCCGGCCACACAGCCAGAGCGCCGCCGATGTCCGGCGGCCCGTCCAGGCGTTCGCGCACGTCGACTTCCCAGCCGCCGCGCACCAGTCCTCGGGCCACCGAGAGCCCCGCGATTCCTCCGCCCACCACCAGCGCTCTACCGTTCATACCCAGCAGGCTACTACGTTCATAGTGAAATTACACTATGATCGTAGTAATCATGCCGCTCGCCGAAACCCGCGCGGAAGGCACTGCGCACGGCACGACGAATACAGTGATCGAATGTCCCAGACCAAGGTCCGAGCCGTCGACGCGGCCATCGAACTGTTGGGCACCCGCGGCCTCCACGCCCTCACCCACGGCAAGGTCGACGCCGCGGCCGGCCTGCCCAAGGGGTCCGCGTCCAACCACTTCCGCACCCGGGACGCGCTGGTCAGGGGGGTCGTGGAACGCCTGGAGGAGCTCGACCGGCAGGACTGGGCGCGGCTCTACGACGTCACCGTGGCCTCGGTCGACCACCTCGTGGACGCCGTCGTCGGATTCGTCACCGCCATGACCACCACCGACCGGGTCCGCACCGTGGCCCGCTACACCCTGGCCATGGAGGCAGCGCACAACCCCGATGTGCGTGCCTCACTCAACCGGGGCCACGACCGCATCCGCGCATGGAGCGCCCCGATCCTGGCCGGCCTCGGCGCCCCCGACCCGGAAGCGGCCGCCAGAACCCTGCTCGCCTACGCCGACGGGCTCATCATGCACGCGCTCGCGCGGCCCGAGGCCGTCGAGCCGCGCGAGCAGTACGTCCGTGTCGTCCGGGCCTGCCTGGCACGCTGAACCCGGCCGGCCCCGCCCGCGCCGGAGGGCAGGGCAGCCCGGCTCAGGTCGGGGTCTCCCCCGTCTCCGAAGCCCTCTGTCCGGACAGCGCGGCGGCACACCTTCTCGCCTGGGCGCGCAGAGCCCCGGCCAGCTCGGGCGGACCACTGACCAGGGTGAAGTCGGCGTTGACCGAGGTGATCATCCAGACCAGGTCGTAGGGGGTCTCGGCGCCCAGGTGGAACAGGCAGCTGTGGGCGTCGACCGCTTCCAACACCCCCATGCCGGGCCAGATCCGGTCGGCGACCGCCTCGACGGGTTCGTGCAGCCGGACCACCGCCCGGTGGTCCCAGGCCCCCGAGGAGAGCTGGTGGGCCACGTACAGTGCCGCGTCGCCGTGCGGCGGCCGCCGGAGCTCGAACCGGGGCCCGGCGGGGGTGCGCGGGACCAGGCGGTCCACACGGAAGGTACGCCAGTCCGCGCGGTCGATATCGAAGGCGACCAGGTACCAGCGGCGGCCGAAGCTGACCAGGCTGTGCGGTTCGACATCGCGCACCGAGCCTCCGCCGCGCGGACCGGTGTAGTCGAAGCGCAGCCGCTCCCTGCGGCGGCAGGCCTCCGCGAGTGCCATCAGCACGTCCCCGGAGACCGTCGGACCGGGTTCGGCCCCGGCCCGCACCGTGGCCCCGTGCAGGGTGTTCACGCGCTGCCGGAGCCGGGAGGGCAGTACCTGTTCGAGTTTGCCGAGCGCGCGCTGCGAGGAATCCTCGATCCCGCTGACCGAGCCGTCGGCGGCGGTGCGCAGTCCCACGACCACGGCCACGGCCTCCTCGTCGTCGAGCAGCAGCGGCGGCATGGCGGCGCCGCGCCCCAGCCGGTACCCGGGCGCGCCCTGGGTGGCGTGCACCGGGTAGCCGAGTTCGCGCAGGCGGTCCACGTCCCGGCGCACGGTGCGGGTGGTGACGTCGAGGCGCTCGGCCAGGTCGGCGCCGGTCCACTCCCGGTGGGTCTGGAGCAACGACAGCAGCGCGAGGAGGCGTGCGGAGGTCTCAGCCATGGGTCCGATTCTGTCAGCTGCTTAGGAAGGAACCTGTCCTAAGCGGTTCCTAGCGTGGAGACCATGACGAACACACAGCAGCACGCCGCGGAGCGGCACGGGCAGGCCGTCCGCCCTTTCCGTATCGAGATCCCCGAGGAGCAGTTGGCGGACCTGGGGGCGCGGCTGGCCCACACTCGCTGGCCGGACGAGCTGCCGGGGGCGGGCTGGGAGCGGGGCGTGCCGGCCGGCTACCTGAAGGAGCTCGCCGAGTACTGGCGCGCCTCCTTCGACTGGCGGGCCGCCGAGGCGGAGCTCAACGCGCACCCGCAGTTCACCACCGAGGTGGACGGGCAGAACGTGCACTTCCTGCACGTGCGCTCACCGGAGTCCGGCGCCACCCCGCTGATCCTCCTGCACGGCTGGCCGGGCGCGGTCACCGACTTCCTGGACGTGATCGGCCCGCTCACCGACCCCCGCGCGCACGGCGGCGACCCGGCGGACGCGTTCCACCTGGTCGTCCCGTCCCTGCCGGGGTTCGGGTTCTCCATTCCCCTGGCCGGCCCGGGGATGGGCTCGGCCCGGATGGCCGGGGTGTTCGTGGAGCTGATGTCCCGACTGGGCTACGAGCGGTACGGGGTCCAGGGGTACGACACCGGTTCCTGGGTGGCACCGGAGATGGGCGGGCTCGCGCCGGAGAGGACGGTGGGGGTGCACCTCAACGCCATGATCACCTTCCCTCACGGGGACGAGGAGGCGAAGGCCCTGGAAGGCGCGGACCTGCGCCGGTGGGAGTCCATGCAGGACTTCAACGACGGCTACCTGCAGTGCAACGGCAAGCGCCCGCAGACCGTCGCCTACGGGCTGACCGACTCTCCCGTGGGTCAGCTCGCCTGGATGGTGGAGAAGTTCAAGGAGCTCTCCGTGCCGGAGGAGGGCCTGCCCGAGGACAGCCTGGACCGCGACCGGATGCTCACCTGCGTGTCGCTGTACTGGTTGACGGGGACGGCCGCCTCGGCCGCGCAGATCTACTACGAGGACATGTCCGCGAACGACTGGAGCGGTGCGGTCGAGGAGGGCACCGGCGACTGGGGCGGTGCGGACGCGGTCGGCACGGGCGACGGCGACGCGGCCCGGACCGGGGACCGGGAGCAGGGCGGCGAGGGCTCGGGCGGTCGGTCCGCGGAACGCGGGGCGGTGCCGACGGGGGTGCTGCTCTCCGCGCACGACGTGACCGTCCGCGCCTGGGCCGAACGGGACCACAACGTCGTGCGGTGGACCGAGCTCGACGAGGGCGGCCACTTCCTGTCCATGGAGAAACCGGACCTGCTGGTCAACGACATCCGCGCGTTCTTCCGGACCCTGCGCTGACGTCCCCTCCCGGGCGGCGCCCCCTGGACGGGTTCGAACCCGTCCAGGGGGCGCCGTTCCCTTGGCGGGCTGGGCACCCGCACAGCCCACCGGTCCTCCTCTCACCGGGTGTCGTCCCGTACCCACTCCACGGTGGTCACCCGAATGCGTGCACTCGCCAATACTTGACATTGCACATATGAGACTTATCCTCTAGTTATCACCGGAGGCAAGGAGCATGCCGTGGCACCCCCCAGCACGACCCGGGCTCAGGAGAATCGCGTCCCCACCGCACTCGACCGGCGCCTCACACGCCTGTTGGAGGGTCTCGTCGCCAAGCGCGGCGTGCACCACGCCAACATCGCCCTCTCCCACGGCACCGGAGACCTGCGCTGGTCAGCCGCGTCCGGCCCGGCCGACACCCTTCCGATCCGGCCCGAGACCCCGTTCTTCGTCGCGAGCATCACCAAGCGGTTCATCATCACCCTGCTGCTCCAGGCACACGAGCGCGGCGAGCTCGACCTGGACGCGTCGATCACCGAGTACCTGCCCGAGGAGACGACCCGAGGCCTCCACGTCCTCGAGGGGACCGACCACACCGCCGGGATCACCCCGCGCCACCTCGCCAGTCACACGTCGGGGCTGCCCGACTTCTTCGAGAAGCGCCGCGACGGCCGCCCGAGCCTGTTCACCCAGCTCACCGCCGGGCGCGACCTGTCCTGGAGCTTCGAGGACGCACTGAACGTCAACCGCACGCAGCAGAGCCCGTACTTCGCCCCGCAGGACCTCACCGCACCGCGGCAGAAGGCCCGCTACTCCGACACGGGTTTCCAGCTGCTCATCCGCACCCTGGAGACCGTCACCGACCGCTCCTTCAGCGAACTGCTCACCGACCGCGTCCTCGGCCCCCTCGGCCTGGAGCGCACCTGGACCCCCGCGGACACCCCGCCGGAGCACTCACCGCTCCACACCGGCCGGCGCCGTGTGGAGGTGCCCTCGATACTCCGCTCCAGCAACGACCTGTTCAGCACCACGGGCGACCTGATCACCTTCCAGCGGGCCCTGCTCGGCGGAGAGCTCCTGAGCGACCTGCGCCCGCTCACCGAACGCCGCAACCGGCTGCGCAACGCCCCGGTCCTCAGGTACGGGCTGGGTACGATGATCTTCCGTGTCGGTTGGACCGCGGGCCAGCGCCCGGTGACCCTCGAAGGCCACTCCGGAAGCACCGGCACCTGGCTCTTCCACTGCCCCGAACTCGACCTGCACCTGACCGGCACCGTCGACCAGACCCGCGGCCGGGCCCTCCCCTTCCGATTCATGGCGCACCTGCTCCGCGCCTGGAAACAGGACTCCTGACCATGTCCCTACGCCACTCCGTCCTCGGTCTCCTGTCGATCAGGCCGATGAGCGGCTACGAGCTCAAGAAGATCATCGACAGCAGCGTGGCGCACTTCTGGAACGCCGACCAGTCGCAGGTGTACCGCACGCTCTCCGCCCTGGTCGAAGAAGGCCTGGCCGCCCGCCGCACCGTGGTTCAGGAGGAGCGGCCCAACCTGCACATCCACTCCCTGACCGACAGCGGCCTGGCCGAACTCGACCGGTGGCTCGCGTCGCCGCTGCGGACGCCGCCCTCGCGCGATCCCTTCCTGGCCCGGCTGTTCTTCGCGGACCGGCTGCCGATGGAACGCATCCGGGAGCTGCTCGACGCCCGCCGGAAGGAGGTCGGCGAGGCGCTGGCGGCCCTGGAGACCATCCGCGACACCACCGACCCCGACGAGGTCCCGGACGAGGTCAGCGATCTCGCCCGTGTGCTCCGGATGGCCACGCTCGCCTACGGCATCGCCCACGGCAGAGCGGAACTCGACTGGCTGGACACGACCGAACGGAACCTGAAGGAGCTCGGCACGTGAGCGAGAGGGTGCGGCTGCAGGACGGCGCCGAACTGTTCTGCACGGCCCCGCCCCGGCCGGGAACGACCGCCGTCGTCCTGCTGCACGGCGGGCCCGGCCTCTGGGACTACCTGGGGCCGGTCGCGGACCTCCTCGACACGGAGCTGCCGGTCTACCGCTACGACCAGCGCGGATGCGGGCGCTCGTCGGCCTCCGGCGACCTCTCCGTGGAACGCTACGTCGCCGACCTGGAGGAGTTGCGCCTGCACTGGGGCCACGAGCGGCTCGTGCTGATCGGCCACTCCTTCGGGGCCGCGCTCGCCCTCGCCTACGCGGGCAGCCGCCCTGAGCACGCGGCCTCCGTGGGCTACCTGTGCGGGGTCGGGATCGGGGACTGGCGGGCCCCCTACAAGGCCGAGTCCGCCCGGCGCCGCGCCGCCGCCGGGATCGACCGGCGCCTCACCGAACTCTCCGAACGCCGGCGCACAGCCGCCGAGGAGGTCGAGTGGCGCCGCCTGCGGTGGTCCACCGACTACGCCGACACGGCCAACGGGTTGGAGGCCTCACGGGCCATGGCGGAGACGCCGCTGGCCGTCAACCCGGAGGCCAACCGGCGGGTGTCCTTCACCGACGCCGACCAGCTGCGCTGGGCCGCCCGGACCACGTGTCCGGTGTTCTTCGCATCCGGCTCGGCCGACCCCCGCCCCTACGCCAACAGCCTGCTCCTCGCGGCCGAGACCCCGCGCGCGCGGACCCGTGTGATCGAGGGCGCCGGGCACCTGCCCTGGGTCGAGCGCCCCGACACCGTACGCGACCTGCTGAAGGAGGTCATCCGGGCCGCCGCGGCCGGGCCGGGGAACCGAACCCGCCCCGGTGGTGGAAGGCCTCCCGAAAGGCGCGGCCACTGAGGGTGCGCGAGCGCCGGCGAGCGCACACCGGGGGGTTTGGGGGGTCGTCCCCCCAGAGAAACGACGAAACGACCTGGCGAGGAGGACGAAGTTCCCACAATAGGTGCGCGGCGGCTGAGGATGCGCGAGCGCCGGCGAGCGCACACCGGGGGTCTGGGGGTCGCCCCCCGGAGGGCACAACGAAGACGACCCTGCGAGGAGGCCGAAGGCCCCCGAGCAGGGTCGTCTCAGAG
>NZ_ANBA01000040.1 GCF_000341085.1 Nocardiopsis ganjiahuensis DSM 45031
AACATGGCTTAAAGAAAATCAAACACGCGCTGTTGAGTTCTCAAGAAACAATCACTCTTCCCGCACAAGCGCCAGAACCAGTGTTCTGTCTGCTCTTCCGTGGAAGGCTTTCTGCTTTCCGGCCGTTGTGGCGGCCCGTCCGCTTCGTTGTGTCTTTACTTTATCAGGTGTTCCGCGCCCCGCCAAATCGGCGGTTTGTGTCAACCAGATCGGGGTAAAGCCCGTTTTGCTTTTCCCAGTCTAGCGTTTCCTTCGCGGTGTTTTCACCGCGTTGTTCGCGCTGGTCTGTTCGAAGCAACTCTCTGAGTTTACATGGCCCGAGCAGTGCTCGAACCGGTGTGTTTCGGAGAGGATGTCTGCGATCGCGCCCCGGCTCCGAGTCGACCCTCGCGGGCCGCTCACCGTTTCGCGGCGACCTGGAGAACATTACCCCCCTCCCCGACCCCAGGCAAACCGAAGCGCCTGTGTCGCCGGTCACCGACGAACCCTCCCCCTCGGGCGCCGGCCCGCGTACGGTCCGGCACGGCCTCGCGCGCACGCGCGCGCGTTCATCTCTGTCTCCGCCCTGCCTCCTCCCCGAGAGCCCGTGCCCGGACGACCCCCTCTCCCGAGGCCGGCCCCGGCGACCGCGACCACTCACCGGAATGACGAATCCGAGTACTCGCAACCCTCACCCGGTTGACAAGAAGGGACCGATCCGCGCTCTGATCAAGCTGGAAACCACACCATGAGGGCCCGTTCGCCACCGCATTCACACACGCCGCATATTGGCGTTTTCGCAGGTCAGACAAACGGAATGCTCGATACAAGATCATTCTCGGGAAAATCGAGAAAGGGCGAGAAAGCCGCCGGGAATCCCTTGAAACGACGGTGTTCCCGATGCATGATGTGCAGCGTTACTGCAACAGATTCTGGTCCGGCGCCGACCCGCACACGGGGAGGAACCGGTCCGGGCCGCGTGCCGGATGTTCGGGGGGACGGCAGGCGCAGCGCGGCCATGCACCCTGGAAAGGACATGCGTGGACACCACATCCCCCGACGTGCTCGACGGCTCCACCGACGCCACGGAGACACCCGAGAGCCACACCAGCTGGAAACGCTTCGCCCTCTTCGCCCTCCCCGCAGGGGCCGCTATCGGCGGCATCCTGGTGGCGATGGCCGGCGGAGCGCTCGCCGCGTCGTTCAGCATCTCCGGTCAGCAGTTCAAGATCTCGGCCGACGAGATGCACGGTGAGGGCTTCACCCAGTTCGGCTGGATCGACGCGACCGTCCGCGAGGAAGCGGTCCCCGTGGCGGTCGCGGGCATCAACGAGGCCGAGATCCACAGCCTGTGCCAGTCGGTGCTGACCACGGAGTTCGCGTTCGTCGGTCCGATCTCGCTCATGTTGACCGCCGGTGACGCCGGAACTCCGGTCCAGGCCTCCGACCTGGTCATCGACATGGAGCAGATGGACGGCAACGCCGAGTTCACCGACATGGAGATCGGCCGGGACGCCTCCACCCTGGACAAGGGCCCGGACGGCTTCGGGTCGGGTCGCGGCCACACCGACCTGTTCGGCATGCAGTCCGACACCATCCACGTCGAGGACCTGGAGCAGACCGCCCGGGCCGCTTCCGCCGGAACCTTCCGGCTCCACAACCTCAGCCTCGGCGTCTCCCTCGGGGACGACGAGTGCTTCTGAGGAGAACCCGGGAACTGTGGGCCGGGTGGACGCGGTGGCGCAGGAGGCGCCCGTTCCTGGCGGGCCTCCTGATGATCCTCGCCGGGGTGGAGATGCTCCTGATCACCCGGGTCCCGGTCGAGATGATGATCTACCTCGGGGTCGGGGCCGTGTCGACCCTCGTGTTCAGCGGCATGCTGGTCGTCCTGGGGCTGATCACCTGGTTCACCCCGAACCAGCACATGATCACCGGCAGCTTCGCCGGGTTCATCGCGTTGGGCGCACTGATCCTGTCCAACCTCGGCGGTCTGGTCATCGGGACCCTGCTGGCGCTGGTCGGCGGCGGTCTGGCCTTCGCCTGGAGGCCTGTCGCACGCCCGCCCCGCAAGCGGCGCGGCCGGGGCCGGCGCCGGAGGCGGGAACGGGAGACCGAGGCCGCCCACTGAACGACCGGGGGCGCGCGGGCGCCGTACCCCTCCCGTGTGCTCCCGGTTCTCCGTCAGGCAAGTGACATCCACCTACGTCGGCGCGTACACCACATCCCACGCCGGGCGTCCCCTGCGCATGCCGTCCGGCCGTCACACACAAGGAGTACTCATGTCGGTTCCGCGACCGAGATCCCGCGTCCGCTCCTACCTCGCCGTCGCCGCCACCGGGGCCCTCGTCCTGGCCTGGGGCGGCCCCGCCCTCGCCGCCCAGCAGAGCCCGACCACCGTCGAGCCCGCCGGGGCCGCCTTCACCGCCGAGCTCGTCGGCTCGGCCGTCTTCACCGCAGGAGACGTCACGATCACCTGCGACGTCTCGGTCAGCTCCCCGGGCGGAGGCAACAACCTGGTTCCCGAAGCCCCCGACAACCACAACCCCGACGGCACGGTCGGCGGGCCCATCAACGCCCCGGACTTCACGGACTGCACGACCGACGTCGTCTTCGTGGGCGCGACCGTCACCGTGAACGACCCCGTGTGGCAGATGACGATGCGGCACGGGTCCCCCTCCGTCGCGACCATGGTGGTCCCGGCATCGGGGATCGTGGTGAACACGACGGGCCTCGCCTCCTGCACCACCACGGTCAACCCCGACGCCGAGGCGCCGATCGAGGGTGACTGGACCAACGGCGACCCCGCCTCGTCGCTGGCCTTCGACACCACGACCGCGGTTGAGATCGAGGGCGGTTTCGGCTGCCCCGACACCGACGAGGCCGGGTTCACCGCCACCTACGAGGTGACCAACGCGGACGACCCCTCCGCGCCGATCACCGTGTCCTGAGGCACCGTCGCCCGGAGGGCGCTGCCGTGAACCGGTGACCTCTCGGCACCGGTCGCGGCCGGCCACGGCTCCCCGGCCTTCCCGCCGGGGAGCCGTGTGCCCGGTCCGTGCCTCAGTTGTCGTCGTCCATCTCCTCCTCGTCCCCCATCTCCTCGTCTCCCGTGTCCTCCTCCATGTCCTCGTCCATGGAGTCCTCCCCACCTTCCATGTCCTCGTCCATGGAGTCCTCCCCACCTTCCATGTCCTCGTCCATGGAGTCCTCCTCGTTCCCCATGTCCTCGTTCATGTCCTCGTCCGTGGAGTCCTCCTCGTCGCCCATCTCCTCGCTCTCCACCGCGGGGTCGTCGGAGGCGGTGTTCTCACAGGCCGCGAGGGAGAGGGCCGCGGTGAGGCCGATGGCTCCGGCGGCGAGGAGCCGGCGCACGGTGTTGGTGGCGGACGCTGTCATCGTTTCTCCTACTGTCGGGTTCTCGTACCTTCGTGCCGGCTCCGGGCCGGCGCTCCCCGCGCCTGCCGCGCGGGAGTTCTGGGGGAGCGTCCCTCACTCGACGGTGACCTCGATCGTGTGGTGCCCCGTCGCCCCGTCGGGGGCCGGAGGAGCGGGGTCCGCGGTCTGGGTCCTGCTCCGCCTGTCGGTCGCGCGCACGGTGAGTTCGTGGTCTCCGGGTTCGGCCGCCCAGTCGAAGACCCACTGGCGCCAGGTGTCGGCGGTGTCCTCCGCGGCCAGGGTCACCGGCTGCCAGTCTCCTCCGTCCACCCGGATCTCGACCTGGTCGATCCCGGTGTGCTGGGCCCAGGCCACCCCCGCGACGGCCACCGTCCCGGCCCCGACCGCGCTGTTCCCGCGGGGTGTGTCGATCCGCGACTGCGTCTTGACCGGGCCCTGTGCGGACCAGCCGCGCGGCACCCAGTAGGCGTCGAACGCGTCGAAGGTGGTCAGCTCGATGTCGACGATCCACTTGCACGCGGACACGTATCCGTAGAGCCCCGGGACCACCATGCGGGCGGGGAACCCGTGCTCACGGGGGAGCGGCCGTCCGTTCATCCCCACGGCGAGGAGCGCGTCCCGGCCGTCCATCACGTCGGCGACGGGCGTCCCGATGGTCATCCCGTCCTCGGAGCGCGACACCAGTTGGTCCGCACGCCCTCCGTCCTGCGGGGAGCGCACTCCGGCCTCCTCCAACAGGGCGGCCAGGGGCACCCCGATCCAGCGGGCGTTGCCCACGTAGTCCCCGCCGACCGGGTTCGACACACAGGCCAGGGTGATGTCGCGTTCGGTGAGGTCATCACGTGCGAGCAGGTCGGCGAAGGTGTACACGCGTTCCCGGGCGCCCAGGCCGTGGATGCGCAGTGACCAGGCGGTCGCGTCCACGTGCGGCACCGACAGGGCCGTGTCGATCCGGTAGAAGTCCTCGTTGGGCGTCAGGAACGGGGCGAGCCCGTCGATCTCCAGGTCCGCACCGTCCGGGACGGGCGCCGCCGGGAACGCCGGTCGCGGCAGGGTGATGTCCGATCGGGACAGTTCCGCACCGGAGCCGGCGAACGACCGGGCCGTGGTTCCCACGCCCGCGGACACGGCGGCGACCGCCCCGGCGACGAGGGCGAACCTCCTGCGGTCGAACCCCTGCGGCGGGCTGTCGTTCCCGTCCTGTTCCGTCGGCCCGGACGCGGCGGTGCGCAGGAGCCCGAGCAGGACGGCTGCGCAGACCAGCGCGCCGACGAGGGTCGGAACGGCGTCGAGCGCTCCGCTGTCGGGCCGGGTCAGCGCGGCGGCCAGGCCGACGGTCGCGAACACGGCGATGCCCGTGTACCCGGCCCAGCGGCGTCGTGCGGCGACGGCGCCCAGCACGGCCGCCGTCGCGGCGAGGACGGCGCCCATAACGACGAACAGGGCGATCTTGTCCGCCGTGCCGAAGGTGTCGACGGCGAACTGCTTCAGGGGCAGGGGGGTCAGGTCGACGACCGCGTCACCGACCGCGAGGACCGGGGACGCCCCGGGCCGGGAGATCAGGACGCTGAGGGCCTCGGCGGCGGCGAGTGCGGCGGCCGTCGCGACGAGGCCGGCGATCGCTCCCGGGACCGGGCCTGTGGTTCGGGTGGTGTCCGACATGCCCCTGGTTCGGAGCCGTGGGCGCGAAGGAGACGTATCCTTTGATCACGAAAGAGTAACCATCACTCCCCGGGGGCGTCTCCTCCGGGTGCCCCGCTCCGAATGCCGGGGTGAGAGCTCTGGGAGGATGGTGGCGGTGGAACAGGTGAGTGGTTTCAGGTCGGGTGCCGCGGGGCCCGGTCGCAGAACCGTCCCGTCGGACGGGGACCTGGCGTCCTTGCTGCGGCAGACGGCCCTCGGCGACCTCGCCGCGTTCGAGCGGGTGTACCGGGAGCTGAGCGGCCCGGTGTTCGGCCTGGTCCGCCGGGTGCTCCTGGACGAGGCCCAGTCCGAGGAGGTCGCCCAGGAGGTGTTCCTCGACGTCTGGCGCAACTGCGGGCGCTTCTCCCCCGAGCGGGGCACCGTGCGTTCGTGGGTGCTCGTCATCGCCCACCGCAAGGCCGTCGACCGGGTGCGTTCGGAGGAGTCCGCCAACGCCCGCGCCGCCGCGGCCGGGCGGCTGGAGCCGGACACGACACCCGCCGACGGTGTCGAGCGCCACGTGGAGAACACCCTCGAACGGGAGAAGGTCCGGCGCTGTCTCCGGCGGCTCACGGAGTTGCAGAAGGACGTGGTCCGCCTCACCTACTACACGGGGTACACGCAGCGGGAGGCGGCCGATCTCCTCGAGGTCCCCCTGACCACGGTGAAGGGGCGTCTCCGGGACGGCCTGATCCGGCTGCGGGACTGCTTGGGGGTGGTCGCGTGAGCGGCATGGAGGCACACGGTCTGATCGCGGGGTACGCGGTCGACGCGCTGGAGCCCGAGGAGCGGGCCGAGGCCGAGCGGCACCTCGCCGGCTGCGAGGAGTGCCGGCGCGACCTGGAGGAGTTCCGCGAGACGCTGGTCCGTCTGGCGTACTCGGAGTCGTCGGAGCCTTCGGCCGAGCTGTGGTCGAGGATCAGCGGGTCAGCGCGACGGACCCGGCAGGCGCCCCCGGCCTCCGCGCCCGAACAGGTGGTCCCGGGGCCGGGGCGCTGGTGGCGCGGACGGCTCCCCTGGCTGGTGGCCGCGGCGTGCACCCTGGTCGCCGTGGTGCTCGGCGCCACGCTGGTGGCGGTCGACCGCCACATGGACGACGTGAGCCGGCGCACCGCCGCGGTCGAGGAGCTCCTGGCGGCTCCGGACACGCACATGCACGAGGGCGACCTGGGCGGGGAGGCGAGGGCGACGGCCTTCACGTCCTACGAGATGGACGCCCTGATGCTGGTGGTGGAAGGGCTGCCCGAGGCCCCGCCGGGGATGGCCTACCAGGTCTGGTACGTGGACGAGGACGGCATGCGTTCCGCGGGGATGTTGGAGCCGTCTCCGGGCGGGCGGTACTCGGCGCTCTCCGACGACATGGGCGAACCCGTCCAGGTGGGTGTCTCGTTGGAGCCGGAGGGCGGCATGCCGGAACCCAGTGAGCCACCCATGAAGTTCGACCTGTAGTGACAACTACGCACGAGTAGTCACTCACCCGGGCACGGAGAAACTCCACGGCCTCCTCACCTACGGTCGCAGTACTCCGTGGAGTCAAGAGGCGAAGGCTCCCCGGAGGGCGCGGACCGC
The DNA here is from genome assembly GCF_000341085.1 of Nocardiopsis ganjiahuensis DSM 45031. Lineage (GTDB taxonomy): Bacteria > Actinomycetota > Actinomycetes > Streptosporangiales > Streptosporangiaceae > Nocardiopsis > Nocardiopsis ganjiahuensis. Next base: position 6,628 of record NZ_ANBA01000040.1, read on the forward strand.
TTCGCCCGTCGCCGTACCCCTCGGAGACCCCATGGCGTCCTCAGCCAGCCTCCCGACCGCACAGCCGGACCAGCACGCGGACCCGTCAGCGCGGTCCCGGCTGCGCCACACCCTCAAGGTGGTGAGGGTGCTGGTCAAGGCCGGGGTCCTCTCCCCGGGCCGTCCGGACAGGATCGTCCGCCAGCTCCGCGCGTTGAAGACGTGGGGGGCCACCATCGCGGGCGGTTACGCCGCCGCCGGTGAGCGCGTGCCCGACCAGGTGTCCGTGATCGACGACGCCGGGAGCACGACCTTCGGTGGGATGAACCTGCGCGGGCGCGCACTCGCCCGCGAACTGCGCCGCATGGGTGTCCGGCAGGGGTCCCGTGTGGGTCTGCTGTGCCGCAACCACGCCGGGATGGTGCAGGCGGCCGTCGCCTGCGGCCGCCTGGGCGCCGACGCGGTCCTGTTGAACACCGGGCTGGCCGCCGGTCCGCTGCTCGACGTGGTGAAGCGCAACGAGGTCTCGCTGCTCATCGCGGACGCCGAGTTCGAGGAGCTGTACAAGGAGCTGCCGCCGGAGATCCCCCGGGTGACCTCGTGGGGGGAGACGAGCGTGCCCGGTCCCCGGATCCCGGCCGAGGTCCGGGAGTCCGCGGAGGAGGACCCGGAGCCGCCGGAGCGGCCCGGGCGGCTGATCGTGCTCACCTCGGGGACGACGGGCACTCCGAAGGGTGCCCGGCGCCCCACCCCGAAGGGGCCCCAGGACGCGGCCGCGATCCTGTCCCGGATCCCGCTGAACTCCAGGGACCGGATCCTGGTGTCGGCGCCGGTCTTCCACACCTGGGGTCTGGCCGGGGTCCAGCTCGGCATGTCGATGCGGGCGACCCTGGTGATGCGCCGGCTGTTCGAGCCGGAGGACGTGCTGCGGACGATCCAGGAACAGCGGTGCACGGCGCTGTTCGCGGTGCCCGTGATGCTCCGGCGGATCATGGACCTGCCCCGGTCGACGCGGGAGCGGTACGACACCTCGTCGCTGCGGATCGTGGCGTGCAGCGGTTCGGCGATGAGCCCGCAGCTGATCAGCGACTTCATGGACGCGTTCGGGGACGTGGTCTACAACCTGTACGGGTCGACCGAGGTGTCGTGGGCGACCATCGCGACCCCGGAGGACCTGCGCCTGGCACCGACCACGGCGGGGCGGCCACCGCTGGGGACCCGGATCGCGGTGCTGGACGAGCGGGGCGAGGAGGTCCCGCAGGGGAGCCGGGGCGCCATCCACGTCGGTAACGAGATGCTCTTCGACGGCTACACCAGTGGCCGGACCAAGCGGACGACCCGCGGTCTGATGGAGACCGGCGACCGGGGTTACGTGGACGGCCACGGGTTGCTGCACGTGGCCGGGCGGGACGACGACATGATCGTCTCGGGCGGTGAGAACGTCTTCCCCCGTCCGGTGGAGGAGGCGATCGTGACGATGCCCGCGGTGCGCGAGGTGGTGGTGACGGGGGTGCCGGACGAGGAGTTCGGACAGCGGTTCGCGGCCTACGTGGTGCCGTACGAGGGTTCCTCCGTCGACCCGAACGAGATCCGCATGCACGTGCGCGAGGAGCTGGGCCGGTTCTCGGTGCCGCGCGACGTGGTGGTTCTGGCGGAGCTGCCGCGCAACGCCACCGGGAAGGTGGTCAAACGGCGGCTGCCCAGCAGCGTGCCCGAACAGCGGGGGGAGTAGCCCGCCCACGGGCACCCGATCCCGGCCCCGACGGCTCCGATGCGACCTCGCCTCGGAGCCGTCGGCCTCCGCGTGCCGGTCTTGTACACCGATGTCCCCGGTTTCCCTTTTTTGCTTGCGCACAAGGTAATTGTGGGCTTTGACATCGGGTGCGCGGTTACTACGATGTTGAACGATGCCCGACCGACCCCCCGCCCCTACGGGCGACTTCGAACTTCCGGCAGTCGACGAGCAGATGTGCTTCGCGCTGTACGCGGCCTCGCGTGCCGTCACGAACCTCTACCGCCCGCTGCTGGACCCGCTCGGCCTGACCTACCCGCAGTACCTCGTGATGATGCTCCTGTGGGAACGCGGAGAGTGCGCGGTCAAGGAGATCGGCGCGGTGCTGCAACTCGACTACGGAACACTCACCCCGCTGCTCAAACGCCTGGAGACCAACGGCCTCCTGCGGCGGGACCGCGATCCCTCCGACGAACGCTCGGTGCTGGTCACCACCACCGGGGAGGGCGCGGCGCTGCGGGCCCGCACCCGCGGCATCCCGGAGGCCATCGGACGGGTCATCGACCTGCCCGAGGAGGAGTTCGAGGCCACCAGGCTCGCGCTGCGGCGGCTCACCGCCCACGTACTGGCGGGCGAGGCCAGGGTCGCCGAGGAGACCTAGATCGTTGATGGGAAATCCCTGAAACCCCTGCGGGCATGACGAAGGGCGTCAAGGATCA
>NZ_ANBA01000041.1 GCF_000341085.1 Nocardiopsis ganjiahuensis DSM 45031
CCGACGAGGACGGCAAGTCCACCCTGTTCTACACCTACAAGGGCCGCGCCAACTCCGGTGTCGACGGTAGCTGATCCGCGCGCTCACTGACCCGGTATGACGGGGCCGTCCCCACCCCGGGGGCGGCCCCCTCCACATTCCCCCTGTTTCTCCTCTGACCGGCCGGGCCGGGGTTCACGCGGTTCACCCGGCCCGGCCCTTTTCCTTCCCGAACCGCGCTGTGAAGACGAACGACCGTTGTACGAGAGGAACCGCGTAATGACCGAGAACACCGCCGTCCAGGCCGAGGCCACCGCCTCCGAAGCCCCGAAGAAGCTGACCCTGCACGGTACCGAGTACCTGCTGCCCGCCTCCTCCGACCAGTGGCCGCTGGCCGCCCTGGAGGGCTTCGAGGAGGGCAAGATCGTGGCCGCGCTGCGCAGCCTGCTGGGCCCTGAGCAGTGGGCGCGGCTGAAGGAGGCCGGTGCCACCCTCAGCGACCTGAACACCCTGGCCGAGCAGGTGGCCGCGGCCTACGGCTTCGAGTCCGCGGGGGAATAACGCGCCTCCTCCGCCTACTCCGGGAACACCCCGGTGCGGTGGAGGCCGATCTCGCCCGTTACTACCGGATCGAACTGGCCGACCTGTGGCGCGGCCTGCTCACCCTGCGGCGCCTGGCGGTGCTGCTGCGGCACCTGCCCTCCGAATCGGCGACCGCCACGGCACTGGGCGGGGACGGCTGGACGCTGGCCCACTACCTGATGGCCGACATAGTGCACGCGACCACGGGACAGCCGCACCCGGCCGACCCGAGGGTGCGCCGGGCCGAGGAGGAGAAGAAGGCCCGCCTGGAGCAGGCCCGAGAGCGCGCCGAACGGCGCAGACAAGAGTTGGCCGACCACGATTCCTGACCGCCTGGGGGCGGGGTGCGACACGCACCCCGCCCCCCTTCCTGCTGTCCGGAAGCGGTCCCGAGCCGGTGGGGAAGTGCTTGAGCGGTGGCCAGGGAGCGCGGGGGCAGGGAATCGGGGAAGGGGTGCAAAGATCAGGAAGCGGCGGCGGGAGTGATCGGGGAGGCGGTCCGGTGAAGGTCCGGGCCACCCCGGTGGGCGGTCCGGAGCGACCGGAGACAGCGAGAACGGGGCCGACGGAACACTGTTCCGTCGGCCCCGTTCTCTTGTTGTCACTCTCGGTGGGCTGTCACCAGGTCCTCGTCACAGGGGCAGCCCGGGCACCAGCGGTGCTCTGCGGACCTCGGGTGCGGACGCCGGCCCCAGCCAGTCCCCGTCGCTCACGGCCAGGTGGCTCCACCACAGCGGTGGATACTTGTTGCTTAGGGCCAGGTCCACCGCGGCCCGTGTCTCCGGGCCGGGTACGCCGTCCACCGGGTCCAGGCCGTGGGCGTCCTGGAAGGCCGCCACCGCGTTCCGGATGGCGTTCCCGAAGTCACCGTCGGCACCCCAGGCGCCCAGGTCGGTTCCAGGGCCTGCCCGGTTTCGTGCTCGCGGTACAGGCGCAGGGCCAGGTTGCCGCTCCGGCGCAGTTCCAGCCTGATCCATCCGTTCGTGCCCGGAGCAGGTCCCGAGCCGGGGGTGATGGACCCGGGCCGATCCTCGGCAGCCAGATCCCGCCCCTGGAGGACGGCGTTCACGTCGCTGTTGGCTGCCGTGGACAGGACGAGACCGTCGGCGTCGCCGATGGACAGGGCCCAACGGCGGCTGCCGTCCCCGGAGGGCATGGTCGGCAACCACAGGTAGACGCGCAGCGCCCACCCGCTCCCCGGGGAGGGAAGGCGGATCCGCGCCGTGTCCTCACGATGGTGCCCGGTGCCCAGCCGCGACGCGGGCAGCCCGTGCACCGTGTGGGTGTCGTCGAACCGGCTCCGTGCGGGGGTGAGCACGGCGAGAGGATCCCCGCCGCGGGACAGGGCGCTCGAGGACAGGGGGTCGCCGACCGGGCCGGTCAGGGTGTTGCTCAGCACGCCGCTCACTTGACCATCACCTGCACGGTCAGGTGTTCGGCGCTCCCCGCACCGGTGAGTTCCACCTCGGTGGTGAGCAGGGAGAAGCGCGGTGGCCCCTCGTCCTGGGCGTCCTCGTCGCCGGGGTCCGAATCGGGGAGGGCCTGACCGATCAGCAGCTGACGGACCTCGTCCGGGCCGCGGAAACGGGTCAGCTCACCGTAGGGGCCGCTGAGGATCTCGCTCACCGGCTCACTGCGCGAGTCGAGCAGATCGGTGACACGTTCGCCGGTCTGCGCGTCGTGCGCCCACAGCGGCACGTCCGGGGAGAGCAGGGACAGGTAGCCGACCCCGCCGTCCTCGCGTTCCACCTGCTGACCAGCGGCGATCACGAAGTCGGGGACGCCCCCGCCGAACCAGTACCTCACAGCTCCTCCTCCCGTCGTGCACGCCGGTACTCGACGGCGGCCTCGGCCCGGCGCTGCACATAGGCGGCACCAGCGGTCAGCGCCGCGGTGGCCGCGGTCGCGGCCAGCACGGCGGTGTCGACGGTCTCTCCGGGAACGACGGTCGCGGCGACCGCCCCGGCGGCCGCGACCAGGGCGGCCGCCACGGCCCCCTGGAAGGCGGTGCGCAGACAGCGCCTGCCCGCGTCCTCACGGGCTCCGATGGTGGACATGGTTGTTTCCTCTTGATTCGTGTGTTCGCGGATGGTGAGGGCTTCGTCGCTGAGAGCGGGGGTAGGCCTCACCGGGGGTCGAAGAAGAAGCCGTCGATCGAGATCCACCGAGGGCTGGGCGCGTGGTAGCCGATGATCTGTTCAGGCAGGGGAGTGGTCATGTTGCGGCTGACCACGTCCGCACGCATGTAGCCGACACCGCCGCGTACCTTGCACACGGTCACACCGCGGACGTAGCCGGCGGGAAAGGTCTCCGCGGGCAGGCGTGCGTAGTACGTACCGCTGGCCAGCGCCGCCCTGTTGGCTCGGCGGATGGTGCCCCGCAGCTGTACCGAACCGGTCCTGACCCAGCGCCATGAAGGCGCGAAACCGCTGCCGGCCCGTCTGATCGTGTGGGTCCGGTCCAACCGGAGCACCGCCCGGTCGATTCGGGCGCCGTTGGCGGTGTTCAGCCACACTTCCAGGGGCACGAGGTCGTCGACCTCCACGCCGTAGCCCTCCACGACGGCGAAACCGGACGAGACCGCGGCGTCGCCGTCACTGGTGCGCAGCACCCGCAGGTCGGGGCCGCCGCCGGGCTGGAGGACGCCCCCGAGGGGACCGCGGCCCGCAGCAGCTTGCGGAACCTGCCCTCCTGGACCTCCTGGAACTGTTTGTTGCCGGGGGTCACGGTTCGACCCCCCTGAGACGCGCGTGGGGCGCGAACGGCGCCCACGCGCGGTTCACGGGGGTGGAAGCCGTGTCAGGCGCTGCGCAGACGGTTCGCCCAGGTGTCGACCTCGACGTCGGCCTCGGCCCCGACCCGGAAGCCGGTGCCGTGGCGGCCCTGCCAGACCGCCAGTTCCGTCAGGCGTGCCCGGGCCACCACACCGCCCAGGTCGGGGGTGCGGCGCACCGCGGCGTCCGCGCCGTCGACCAGTTCGTAGAGTCGGCGCCGGGCCTGGGCCAGTTCGGCGCCGTCCGCGGTGAGCAACAGCCGGACGGTCGCGGTCCGCCGGTCCCGCTGCCCGGCGAGGTCTGCCGGCTCGCTCGCGATCTCCAGACCCGGTTCCTCCGGGGCCGCCGCGGCGCCGACCGCGATGCTGTCGTGCCCGGGCTGCTCGACCGGCCCGTCCACGACGGTCACCCCGGAGAGTTCGTCGGCTTCGGTCAGTGCGGTCACGAGGGCGTCGATGATCTCCGGGAATTCCTGGTATCCGGTCATGGCCGACCTTTCCTGGGCATGAGAAAAGGCGTGCCGTAGGCACGCCTGGTGGATGGGGGTGAGGGCGGGAACGGCGGGGCCCGTTCCGCGGGCACAAAAAAAGCCACCGGGATGCGGTGGCAGCTCTGTCGAGTGAACAAAAAGCTAGCGTGCGCCCAGGCGGAGCACAACCCCTCCCGGTGAAGTCCTTGCCGGGTCAGCGGGTCAGAGATGTTTCCCTGCTGCGTCCGAGCAGTTCAGGGTGCATGGGAAGCTCCGGAAGTCTTTCGTGACGAATGCCTGCGGAGTTTCCCCTCTTCCACTGATCCCTACATAAAACACATCTGTAACCTTGTGTGGGCCAACCTTCCAGATGTCGTGTCCGTCCCCCATGGGGCGTCAAGGAGGCGCCGAAGGAGGTGCGGTAGATGCTGGGCGGGGACGACGGGGACTGGGAAACGCCCTATGAAGAGGGCGAAGAGCTCTACTACGACGATGACGGTGCCTTCGGGGTGGAACTGCCGCCCGCCGTCGATACAGCGGCCCGCGGCTTTCAGGGCTGGAACTGCTGAGAACGGACTCTCCGATGCAGGGCCTTCTGTCGGCGGAAGGGTCCGTGCACCCGGTGCACGGACCCTTCCGCTGATTTTCAGGAGATCAGTTCTGTTGGCCGCGCTGCCTTCGTGACCTGCGGTGCGGACATTCGCGCGGATTTCCTGCGCTGCAGGGCTTGTGCGGTCGCCTGAGCCTGTGGCACCATCTAGCGCAGCGGTACAGCTATGTTCCCAACCCGGCCCAGCGCCGGGTTTTTTCGTTGGCGGACCCTTCCGCCACGTCTCAGCCGGGCCGCGGCCCAGGCTTCTCTTCTTCCTTTCTGATTTCCGTGCGGTGCGCCCTGTGGCGCCCCGCTCCAGAGGAGTGCCCGAAATGTCACGTCATGTCAGCCGGTCTGCGTGGGGCGCCCGTGCCCCTCGAAGCCGGACCTCCACCACGTGGGCGGCCCGCAGCGGGTTCACCGTCCACTACTCCGCGGGCCCACCCACCCAGCCCCCGCGCCAGATCCAGGACTTCCACATGGACGGCCGGGGCTGGGCGGACGTGGGCTACAACTTCCTGGTCGACCGCCAGGGCAACGTCTACGAGGGCCGCGGCTGGCTCACCGTGGGCGCGCACGCCTCCCCGCACAACACCTCGCACATCGGGGTGTGCTTCATCGGCCGCGACGGCGACGCCACCCCGGCGGCCAAGGCGGCGATCCGCGGACTCCACGACGAGGCCAACCGGCGAGCGGGCAGAACCCTGTCCCGCAGTTGGCACGGTGGCCTGTCCGGGAACAGCACCTCCTGCCCGGGCGCCGACCTGCGCTCGTGGGTCCAGGCCGGAATGCCTGTAGGCAGTGGCGGGGGGACGTCGCCGACCCCGCCGAGCACTCCCTCCTCGTCGGCGCCGGCCTTCCCCGGCCCCGTTCTGGTCCAGCCCCCCGTGCGCCGCACCGAGACCTGCCGCCGCTGGCAGCAGCGGATGCGCGAGCGGGGGTGGCGGATCACCGTTGACGGTTGGTACGGGTCCGCCTCCGAACGCGTCTGCCGACAGTTCCAGACCGAGAAGGGGTTCTCGGTGGACGGCCGGGTCGGCCCCCAGACCTGGGCGGGGGCCTGGACGGCCCCCGTCACCTGAGAGGAGAAACCGTGCTTTCCGTACTCTTTCCCGACGTGGAGGACCTGGTCGCCGACTACCTGCGGTCCAGGGTCCCCGACTTCCCCGCCGAATGGGCGGGAACCCCCGTGTTCACCGATTCTCTGCCGGACCGGGAGATGGGCGACGACCCGGCCCTGACCGTGCGCTGTGAGGAGTCGGGCGGGAACTACCCGATCACGCAGCAGTCACTGCTGCGCGTCTTCGCCTGGGCCGACGACCGGGACGACACCAAGGCCCTGGCCCATCTGGCCCACGCCGCGCTCCTGGAGCACGTCGGCGACGCCGAGATCGTCTCGATCCGCCAGGTGGAGGGGGTCGTCCCCGGGTTCGACCCGGAGATCCCCGAACCCCACTCCTCCTTCGCGGTGCTGGTCACCCAGCGCCCCACCGGGTCCGGCTGAGCCGCCCGGTCCCCAGAACCCCCGCGGCCGGACGGTGGCGGGTTGTCAACAATCAGACAATTTCGAGAAGGGTTTCTCAGTATGGCTAACACGGCTAATGCGAGTGTGTGGGCGTACGCGGATGTGTTCATCGCTCCGGTGGGTTCGGA
>NZ_ANBA01000042.1 GCF_000341085.1 Nocardiopsis ganjiahuensis DSM 45031
CTCCTCGTGCACGTACTCGGGGGTCATCGCGGCCGGATCGAAGTCCACGAACATCTTGTGGCCCATCACCACGGCGTAGTCCACCTGGTGGTGCCAGCGCATCTGGGACTCCACGTGCTCGCGGTAGACGAGCATGTCCGCGTCCAGACGCAGGACGACCTGTCCGGAGGAGGCCGCGACCCCGGTGTTGACCGCGTGCGCCGAACCCCAACCGTCGGGTGCCGAGGGCAGGACCACCGTGTTCTCGGGGCGGACCCGGGGCAGGGAGAGCGGTTCGGGTGAACCGTCGTCCACCACGACCACCTCCATCAGGTGCGCCGGATAGCTCTGCGCCGCCAGCGAGGCCAGCACCAGGGCGAGCTTGTCCGGGCCCCCGTGCGCCGGAATCACCACACTCACCGACAGCGTCGGCGTCCACTCCCCCAGCGCGGGCACGTCCAGCCGCGCGTAGTCGTTGCGGAACACCCAGGGCTGTCCGTGGTCCGCCTCCCGCTCGGGGCCGACCGCCCCGCCCTGGGCGGGGACCACGCCGACCCGTACCCGGGTGTCGGCGCGCGCCCCCGGTCCGCGCTCTGAGACGTTGTCCGCACTGGTCACGACTGTCCTCCCGTGTACTCGGTGGCCCAGATCAGCGTCCGACCCCGGCCCTGGTCCGGCTGCCCCAGCGGGGCGGGTTCGCCCTCCAGCAGGGAGCTCGGCCGCCAGCCGGACCACTGCCTGGTGCTCCTGCGCAGGAAATAGCCCATGTCGGCCCCCCAGGTGTGCCCCTGTCCGGCACGGCGCAGCAGGTAGCCGAGACCGTGGGTCCGGTAGATCCGGCCGCTGTTGCGGCGGACCGCCAGGAGCAGCTGGCTGTCGATCGCCCGGGGCAGCGGGCGGAACCCGCCGACGTCACGCAGCACGGAGCGGTCGATGACGATCGTGCTGCCCACCACGTCCGGCGAGGGTTTCTCCGTCTGGTAGCTCCGCCACACGGTCAGGTCGAGTTCGTCCAGGTAGACCAGGTCCTGGGTGACGCCGACCAGGTCGGCGCACGCGTAGGTGCGGGCCATCAGCATGTCGGCCAGGTGCTCGGGGCCGTACCAGTCGTCGTCGTCCCACTTCGCGATGACGGTGCCGGACGTGCGGTCCACCGTGTCGTTGAGGACCGCGCCGAACACCTGGTCGGCGGGGGCCTCGTGCACGGTGATCGGGATACCGGTCGCGGCGAAGTCCGTGACGGCCGCATGGACCTCCGGCAGATCCGCGGAGAACCCGTGCAGGGCCAGGACCAGCTCGAACCGCACCCCGCGCTGGCGGGCGACCTGCGCCAGTGCGAACCCCACGAGCTCCGGCCTCCGGGTGCACAGCATCACCGACACCAGGGGCTCGGGCGGTACCGGGACACCGGCCCGTTCGGCCAGCGCGCGCCAGCGGACCAGTTGGCCGTGGACGCGGAGCGAGGCGCGCCGCAACCGGACGCTCTGCTCCTCCCTGCTGAGGGGGTCGGCGAGTTCGCTCTCGTCCAGCCGGGTGAGCGCGTCGGTGAGCGCCGGGCCGAGTCCGGCCGCCCAGTCCGGGACGGGTCCGCTGACCAGGGGGACTCCCCCGGCGGCCAGGGAGGCCACCGCGCGCACGACGGCGACGGATCCCGCGTGTCCGGACCAGTCCACCCGGATCCCGCGCAGGTAGCGCACCCGGCCGATGTCCAGGTCGGTGACCGTGCCGTCCGCGGGGACCGCGCAGAGGACCTTCCTGCCCTCCGTGATCACCGTCCGCCCGTCCCGGACCGACAGGTCGCCCATGGGGCCGCCCGCCTTCTTGGTGAAACCGACGGGGTTGACGCTGTGTTCGTCGACGGGTGCGAGGGAGGTGACGGGGTCGGGTTCGGTGACGCGGGCGGTGGCAGCGGCTCCGGCCGCGGGGCCGGCGGTCCCTGAGCCGAGGGCGCGGATCGTGGGCACGTCCAGGTGGGGGACGACGGCGTCCTCCCAGAGGGGAAGGCCGCCGTCGTCGGTGCGGAGCACGAGGTCGGCGACGGGTGAGACCCGGCGCAGCGGCACGGGGCCGGTCGCGCTCACCCCGGTGGCGGCGACGTCGCCGGGCCGCCACAGCGCTCCCTGCTCCCCGTGGACCCCGGCCAGGGGTGTGGCCCGCGGGCCGCGCCGCCCGCCGTTGGTTCCGTGCAGGACGCAGTCGAGGGCCTGGCCGGTCTCGACGGAGTTGGGAAAGTACAGCTCGCAGATCCAACCGCGTTTGCCCAGGCGGCGAACGCGCAACTCCAGGAGGTCGTTCCACTCGTCGATGCCCGGCGGGCTGGGGACGAGGGGGCCGTGGTGCCCCGGGGTGTCCGCGACCACCACGACCAGGTGGACGGTGCGGGGCAGGGAGCCGGCGGTGACCAGGCAGCGGCGCAGGTCGGTGAGGCTGGCCGCGATCATCGCGACCAGCCCGACGGCTTCGGGCTGGTCCTCCCCGCCCACGGTGGTGACCCCGAACGGCTCCCCCAAGGGGTGGGCGTCCAGGTCGACCGTCAGGTCGTCGGGACGCAGCCGCAGGCCCGAGAGCTCTCTCCGGGTCGACTCGTGGGCCCCGGTGTGACAGAGGATCGCCGTTTCGTCGCCACGTGTGAGCAGCGCCTGGCGTAGGACTGAGTGGATCATCGGGCGACCCCGGGTTCGGAGCGGGCGAAAGCAGAGGTGCGAACCGGCGCTGACCGGTCACACCGCCCACCTTAGCCAACTCGGTTACACACAGTGATCAAACGTCACGGCGTGTCTGGGTCGGGGGCGTCGGCCGCCCTCTTCCCGCTCCTGTGTCCCGCTCTCGCCCGCGTCCCGGCCTTCGCTCGGCCCCGGCGGCTGCCTTCGCCCGCTCCCGTCCCCGCCCTGCCCGGCGGGGACGGTCCTCAGCGGGCCAGTTTGCGCAGCACCCTCCGGGTCAGTCCGGGGGTGAACCAGCGCAGCTTGCGCTCGGCCCGCTCGGCCCGGGCGCGGAGGCGGTCGGCCTCGGCCAGGGCCCGGTCCAGGCGTTTCTGGAGCACCTCGGGCTTGTCCGTGGGCGCGGGCTCCGCCTCCGGGTCGGAGACGAACTTCTCCGCCGGGATCCAGTGGGTCCCCTGGGTCTCCTCCACCACCCGGTCCAGGTCCGTGCCGGCCGCCTCCGGCTCCAGGTGCAGGGCCCGGGCGTAGGCGGAGGTCCGCTCCAGGCGCAGGACGCCGTCACCCCGGGTGGCCCCGGGCAGGGGCGCGCACAGCAGCCCGGCGCCCTCGCGGTCGATCTCCTTGACCAGGTCGCGCAGGGCGTCGGCGGTCGGGACGGCCCCCGCGGCGACGGTCAACCGGAAGGGCACGCACGGGTCGCGGTCGGGTTCGGCCTCCACCAGGCGCACCCGCGGGTCCCCGCGGAAGGTCTCGTGCACCAGGCGCAGGTCCAGGATGTCCTCGTCCAGCGGGGATCGGCGGTCCTCGTGCAGGGAACCCCACGGACCGACCAGCCACAGGCGCAGGTCCGGGGTGGTACCGGCGAGCAGTGCCGAGGCGGTGGCGTCGACCTCCTCCAGGGTGCGGCCCTCGGCGGGCACGACCACGTCCACCAGGGGCACCTGCCACTGGCGGTCGGGGCGCTTGCGCCGCAGGTGGAAGTCGGGCACCCGGTTGGACACGTACGGCACCCGGTAGCGGGTCCCGGCGTCGCGGCGGGTCTGCATCTGGGATCGGCCCAGGTGCCAGCTGCTGGTGTCCAGGTCCGGGACGAACACCGCGCCCTGCTGGGCGACCCGGTAGGCGAACTCGGTGTCGCCGCCCAGGATGAGGGCCGGGTCCAGTCCTCCGGCGGCGTCGAACAGGCTCCGGTGCAGGGAACCGGTCGCGCCGATGAACACCTTGTAGGACAGGCGTCCGGCGGTGCGCAGCCGGTCGTGCTGGTTGATCAGGCGCTCCACCCAGTGCGGGTCGGCGCTCTCCAGGTCGAAGAGCTTCTCGGCCCGCCCCGCCGCG
>NZ_ANBA01000043.1 GCF_000341085.1 Nocardiopsis ganjiahuensis DSM 45031
AAGCTTTCGTGAATACAGTGTGCGCGAACATCCAATTATCTGCAGCGGACAAGCCCTCGACCTATTAGTACCGGTCAGCTCCACCCCTCACAGGGCTTCCACACCCGGCCTATCAACCCCGTCGTCTACAGGGGGCCTTACCCTCTCAAGGAGGCAGGAGACCTCATCTCGAAGCAAGCTTCCCGCTTAGATGCTTTCAGCGGTTATCTCTCCCGAACGTAGCCAACCAGCCATGCCCTTGGCAGGACAACTGGCACACCAGAGGTTCGTCCGTCCCGGTCCTCTCGTACTAGGGACAGCCCTTCTCAAGTCTCCAACGCGCACAGCGGATAGGGACCGAACTGTCTCACGACGTTCTAAACCCAGCTCGCGTGCCGCTTTAATGGGCGAACAGCCCAACCCTTGGGACCAACTCCAGCCCCAGGATGCGACGAGCCGACATCGAGGTGCCAAACCATCCCGTCGATATGGACTCTTGGGGAAGATCAGCCTGTTATCCCCGGGGTACCTTTTAGCCGTTGAGCGACACCGCTTCCACACGCCGGTGCCGGATCACTAGTCCCAGCTTTCGCTCCTGCTCGACACGTCCGTCTCACAGTCAAGCTCCCTTGTGCACTTACACTCAACACCTGATTACCAACCAGGCTGAGGGAACCTTTGGGCGCCTCCGTTACTCTTTGGGAGGCAACCGCCCCAGTTAAACTACCCACCAGACACTGTCCCCGAACCGGATCACGGTCCAAAGTTAGATGCCCGAAACAGTCAGAGTGGTATTTCACCAACGCCTCCACCGCCACTAGCGTGACGACTTCACCGGCTCCCACCTATCCTACACAAACCATCCCAAACACCAATGTCAAGCTATAGTGAAGGTCCCGGGGTCTTTCCGTCCTGCTGCGCGAAACGAGCATCTTTACTCGTAGTGCAATTTCACCGGGCCCATGGTTGAGACAGTGGGGAAGTCGTTACGCCATTCGTGCAGGTCGGAACTTACCCGACAAGGAATTTCGCTACCTTAGGATGGTTATAGTTACCACCGCCGTTTACTGGCGCTTAGATTCCTAGCTTCGCAGGGCGAACCCCACTAACCAGTCCTCTTAACGTTCCAGCACCGGGCAGGCGTCAGTCCGTATACAGCGTCTTACGACTTCGCACGGACCTGTGTTTTTAATAAACAGTCGCTTCCCCCCGCTATCTGCGACCCCACCCAGCTCAGGATGCAAGATCCGTCACCAGACAGGGCTCCCCTTCTCCCAAAGTTACGGGGACAATTTGCCGAGTTCCTTAACCATGGTTCACCCGAACGCCTCGGTATTCTCTACCTGACCACCTGCGTCGGTTTAGGGTACTGGCCACACACGAACTCGCTAGAGGCTTTTCTCGACAGCATGGGATCACTCACTTCGCCAAAAACGGCTCGGCATCACGTCTCAACCTTCATGAGAGGCGGATTTGCCTACCTCTCGGCCTACACGCTTACCCCCGGACAACCACCGCCGGGTAGAGCTACCCTCCTGCGTCACCCCATCACTTACCTACTACAAGTTCGGGTCCCAGACCAGTTCAGAGGCACTCCCCGAAGGGAACACCAAGAACCAGCGTGGTTAGCATCACCTGATTCGGTATTGGACGCTCGTGCACGGGTACGGGAATATCAACCCGTTATCCATCGACTACGCCTGTCGGCCTCGCCTTAGGTCCAGACTCACCCTGGGCGGATTAACCTGCCCCAGGAACCCTTAGTCAATCGGCGGCAACGTTTCTCACGTTGCTTTCGCTACTCATGCCTGCATTCTCACTCGCACACCCTCCACCACTCGATCACTCGGCAGCTTCACTGGATGCACGACGCTCCCCTACCAACCCAGCCCTTACGGGCTGAACTTCACAGCTTCGGCGGTGTACTTAAGCCCCGCTACATTATCGGCGCAGAACCACTTGACCAGTGAGCTATTACGCACTCTTTAAAGGATGGCTGCTTCTAAGCCAACCTCCTGGTTGTCTGGGCAACTCCACAACCTTTCCCACTTAGCACACGCTTAGGGGCCTTAGCTGATGATCTGGGCTGTTTCCCTCTCGACTACGAAGCTTATCCCCCGCAGTCTCACTGCCACGCTTCACTTAACCGGCATTCGGAGTTTGTCTGACGTCAGTAACCTTGTAGGGCCCATCAGCCAAACAGTAGCTCTACCTCCAGCAAGAAACACGTGACGCTGCACCTAAATGCATTTCGGGGAGAACCAGCTATCACGGAGTTTGATTGGCCTTTCACCCCTACCCACACCTCATCCCCCAGATTTTCAACTCTGGTGGGTTCGGGCCTCCACGAGGTCTTACCCCCGCTTCACCCTGGACATGGGTAGATCACTCCGCTTCGGGTCCACAGCATGCGACTCAATCGCCCTATTCAGACTCGGTTTCCCTACGGCTACCCCACCCGGGTTAACCTTGCCACACACCATGACTCGCAGGCTCATTCTTCAAAAGGCACGCCATCACCAAAGACAAGCTTCAGCTCTGACGGCTTGACAGCACACGGTTTCAGGTACTATTTCACGACCCCTCACCGGGGCACTTTTCACCTTTCCCTCACGGTACTAGTGCACTATCGGTCATCAGGACGTATTTTGGCTTAGCAGGTGGTCCTGCCAGATTCACACGGAATTTCTCGGGCTCCGCGCTACTCGGGAGAACATCAACACCTAGACTCTTCCTTCACCTACGGGACTCTCACCCACTCCGGTACCGCTTCCCAACGGTTTCAGCTAAAAGAGCCAATCAGCGCTCCAGGCCGACAGACCTGGAAAGATGCATCCCACAACCCCGCACACGCAACGACTGTCGTCTATCACACGCCTGCGGTTTAGCCTCTTCCCCGTTCGCTCACCACTACTAGGAGAATCACTGTTGTTTACTCTTCCTACGGGTACTGAGATGTTTCACTTCCCCGCGTCACCACCAACTACCCTATACATTCAGGTAGCGGCAACCCGACACAACTCGGGCTAGGTTTCCCCATTCGGACACCCGCGGATCAAAGCTCGGTTGACAGCTCCCCGCGGCCTATCGTGGCCTCCCACGTCCTTCATCGGCGCCTGATGCCAAGGCATCCACCGTGTGCCACTATCACTTGGCCACTACAGATAATAAGATGCTCGCGCACACTATTCACAAATCAAAACACCCACCACAAACTCCCCTACCTCAAACCACAACCACCAACCCTCAAAGAGGATCCGTGGCGTGGGAGTTACTGGAGGTGGTACGAGGGAACCAACCCACAAAGGATTGCTTCCTCAGATACCCAACAGCGCGCCCCCTGACGCTTCTAGTCGCCAGAGGTCAAGTTCGATTTCACTTCAGCCACTCCC
>NZ_ANBA01000044.1 GCF_000341085.1 Nocardiopsis ganjiahuensis DSM 45031
CCTCGCGGTCGCCGGGATGGATGGTATGACCTTTATGGAGAGTTTGATCCTGGCTCAGGACGAACGCTGGCGGCGTGCTTAACACATGCAAGTCGAGCGGTAAGGCCCTTCGGGGTACACGAGCGGCGAACGGGTGAGTAACACGTGAGCAACCTGCCCCTGACTCTGGGATAAGCGGTGGAAACGCCGTCTAATACCGGATACGACCTTTCAGCTCATGCTGGAGGGTGGAAAGTTTTATCGGTCAGGGATGGGCTCGCGGCCTATCAGCTTGTTGGTGGGGTAAAGGCCTACCAAGGCGATTACGGGTAGCCGGCCTGAGAGGGCGACCGGCCACACTGGGACTGAGACACGGCCCAGACTCCTGCGGGAGGCAGCAGTGGGGAATATTGCACAATGGGCGAAAGCCTGATGCAGCGACGCCGCGTGGGGGATGACGGCCTTCGGGTTGTAAACCTCTTTTACCACCAACGCAGGCTCCACGTTCTCGTGGGGTTGACGGTAGGTGGGGAATAAGGACCGGCTAACTACGTGCCAGCAGCCGCGGTAATACGTAGGGTCCGAGCGTTGTCCGGAATTATTGGGCGTAAAGAGCTCGTAGGCGGCGTGTCACGTCTGCTGTGAAAGACCGGGGCTTAACTCCGGTTCTGCAGTGGATACGGGCATGCTAGAGGTAGGTAGGGGAGACTGGAATTCCTGGTGTAGCGGTGAAATGCGCAGATATCAGGAGGAACACCGGTGGCGAAGGCGGGTCTCTGGGCCTTACCTGACGCTGAGGAGCGAAAGCATGGGGAGCGAACAGGATTAGATACCCTGGTAGTCCATGCCGTAAACGTTGGGCGCTAGGTGTGGGGACTTTCCACGGTTTCCGCGCCGTAGCTAACGCATTAAGCGCCCCGCCTGGGGAGTACGGCCGCAAGGCTAAAACTCAAAGGAATTGACGGGGGCCCGCACAAGCGGCGGAGCATGTTGCTTAATTCGACGCAACGCGAAGAACCTTACCAAGGTTTGACATCACCCGTGGACCTGTAGAGATACAGGGTCATTTAGTTGGTGGGTGACAGGTGGTGCATGGCTGTCGTCAGCTCGTGTCGTGAGATGTTGGGTTAAGTCCCGCAACGAGCGCAACCCTTGTTCTATGTTGCCAGCACGTAATGGTGGGGACTCATAGGAGACTGCCGGGGTCAACTCGGAGGAAGGTGGGGACGACGTCAAGTCATCATGCCCCTTATGTCTTGGGCTGCAAACATGCTACAATGGCCGGTACAATGGGCGTGCGATACCGTAAGGTGGAGCGAATCCCTTAAAGCCGGTCTCAGTTCGGATTGGGGTCTGCAACTCGACCCCATGAAGGTGGAGTCGCTAGTAATCGCGGATCAGCAACGCCGCGGTGAATACGTTCCCGGGCCTTGTACACACCGCCCGTCACGTCATGAAAGTCGGCAACACCCGAAACTTGTGGCCTAACCCTTCGGGGAGGGAATGAGTGAAGGTGGGGCTGGCGATTGGGACGAAGTCGTAACAAGGTAGCCGTACCGGAAGGTGCGGCTGGATCACCTCCTTTCTAAGGAGTCTTTACAGGTCGGCACTTTTTCTACCGC
>NZ_ANBA01000045.1 GCF_000341085.1 Nocardiopsis ganjiahuensis DSM 45031
ACCGGCTCACCGCCGACCAAGCCCTCGACCTCCTCCAACGCTGCCGCAACGGCAACGGACCGGTAACCAGAAGGAGGGGATCCAGGGGGGCGGCGAACCGGCGCCGGAAGTCCGGGAAGACCTTGGCGGCCCTGGGTACGGGCGCGCTGGCGGTCCTGACCGTGGGGGCCGTCGTGGTCGCGTTGTCCCTGCGCACCGACGACGCCGACGGACCCGCCGCCGCCACCGGCGCCTGCGGTGAGGGGACCTTCGACGCCGAAGCCGACCTGGAAGGCGACACCTGGACATCGCGCAACGGCCGCGACGTCGTCTACGAGGGCGGCGACATGCTCGAAGCGATGCGCGCGGCGGTCGACAGCCTCGACCCCGGCCGTACGGCACAGCAGAGCGTGGCCGTGCGCGGATCCGGCGCGATGCCCGCCGACACCTCCCTCGACCTGCCCAGCCACACCTCGCTGGAGGTCTGCGGCACCGTCGACGTCACCGGTGTCCCCGCCGACGGCAACGCCGCCGTGCGGATCCGTCACGCCAGGGACGTCTCCGTCCCCCACCTGACCCTGACCGGGACGCCCTACTTCGGGGTCTTCGTCCAGACCTCGCAGGACGTGCACCTCGGGCAGGTCGACCTGCGCCTGTCCGGCGGCCTCGGCGTCCGCGTCGACAGCCGGGACGACGAATCGGTACGCGAGGCCCGCGACATCACGATCGACGACGTCCACGTCTCCGGCACCAGCACCCACGGTGTGGAGACCTACGGGGTCGACGGTCTCACCATCGGCACGGTCACCGCCCGGGACACCGGCGAATCCGGGCTGATGCTCAACGACACCGTCAACGCCACCGTCGATGTGGTCGACGCCGAGGGAGCGGGCACCGGCACCGGGTACGCGGCCCTGCGCATGGCCAACCGCAACGGTCATCTGGACGGCGGCTACGACACCAACATCCGGGTGGGCGAGGTCCGCGCGCGCGGCGGCGGCCGCGGGATCTTCTGCCTCTCCGAGAGCGGCGGCGCCGTGATCGAGAACGTCGACATCGCGGAGACCGGAGACAACTCCGCCCTGTTCGAGAACTGCCACAACGTCACGGTCAGGGGTGGCACCGTCGCCGGTCCGGGCGGTATCCGGATCGCGGCCCGGCCGGAACTCGCCAACACCTCCGACATCACCTTCGAGGACCTGACGCTCGTCGACACCGAACTCGTCGAGATCCCGTGCGGCGTGAACACCGCCGTCCGCGACGTCACCTGGCAGAACAGTCAGGACAACAGCTGCTGATCCCCGCCCGCAGGTACTCGGGTCCCGGCGGTCCGGTCTCCGGCGAGCCGGTCCGGCGTCCGGGAACCGGTCCAGGTCACGGGGCGTCTCTTCCTACGTAGGAGGTACCGATCAGATTCCGCATCCCGCCCGGCGGGCCCCTTCCCCGGACGGGGCACGTCGGACACCCTTGTCAGAGCACCCCTTGCAGAGCCCGCTTCGAGAGGGCGACAGATGTCGAGTAACAGCCAACCGACCATCGCG
>NZ_ANBA01000046.1 GCF_000341085.1 Nocardiopsis ganjiahuensis DSM 45031
TCGAGCTCGCTGCCGTCCCAGTCGAAGGTGGTCACGCGGTCCTGGGTGTCCACGATCGAGGCCAGGTGCCCCTCGGGGTCGTAGCGCAGCCGGTGGGTGTTGCCGTTGCGGTCGGCCTGGGAGTACCACCAGCCCTGGGCGTTGAAGGTCCACACCTGGTCTTCGTACTCGCCTCGGTGGAAGGTGAGTGCGTAGTGGCCGTTGTCCAACTCGACCAGGTCGGCGTTGAGCCCGGCCGGGGAACTGAACGACCCGTCCTCCTCGACCTCGAAACTCTCGCAGTACCCGGAGGGGCCCTGGAAGACGATGGAGTTGGAGAAGATGTTCAGCCCGATGTGGCGGCCGTGGGTCTGGGTCCATCCGTCGTAGGAGGGCGCGGAGTTGTAGAAGGAGGACAGTGACAGGTCCAGGCCGGTCCCGGCCACGGTCAGGTCCCGGTGCTGGACGACGAGGTTGCCGTTGTGGGTGTTGACCGCCACCTCCAGGCGGTCGCTGATCTGGTGGCGCTCCAGCGGATACCACGGTTGGATCCCCCGGTTGGTGCCGTCGTCGCAGGTGCCCACCAAGGCTTCGACGTCCTCAGCGTCAGCGGTGCGGGCTTCGGGATCACTGCCCGGTGGCGTCCACGGGGTATCGGGCGGATCCCCGCCGGTGGGGTCGGTGTCGGCCTCGCCCGGCTCCCAGGTTTCGGGGACGGGAACGGTGCGGTCAGCCGGTGAGTGGGGGCCTTGATCGGCCCACACCGGTGGGGCGGACAGCAGGCCGAGGGTGAGGGTGGCGGCGGCCGTGGTGGCCACGACCGCGCGCACAGGGTGTGATCTCACGAGGGGGAACGCTCCAAAGGTCAGGGGATGAATGTGCGTCCCCGACCAGCCGGAACCGTGGAGCGGGCACGAGAAGCCAACCAGGTGCGGGGATGCAGCCCGGGCAGACTACGGGCCGTCACCACTGGTGCACGATCAGCCCACAGTCACTGATCTCACCCAAGGTGACTGTGTCTTTCGGGAAGTTTGAGTGCGCCCTCATGCGCGCGTGCAGAGGGCGGGGCTATGCGCAGCAACAACGCCAACCCCTGAGGTAACACCCGAGTGAACACGCCCCGTCAGGGGCGCCAGGGCTCGCTTCACCCACGGGCATGACCGGATGCGGCCCCGACAACAGTTG
>NZ_ANBA01000047.1 GCF_000341085.1 Nocardiopsis ganjiahuensis DSM 45031
ATGCCGGTCCGCTGGCTCAACGACTACGGCTACGGCTGGCGCCGGCTGAGCGACCACGAGATCGCGGCCAGCACGAACTACTACCGCAAGCTCGGCAAGCACATGGGGATCAAGGACATCCCCGGAACCTACGCCGAGTTCCGCGAGCTGATGGACTCCTACGAGGCGGAGCACTTCGCCTACACCGAGGGCGGCCGCGCCGTCTCCGACGCCACCCTCGAGCTGATGGTCGACTTCTACCCGGCCTGGCAGCGCCCGCTCGTCCGCCCCTTCACCAAGGGCCTGCTGGACGAGCCCCTGATCAAGGCCTTCGGCTACCCCGAGCCCTCGGCGTTCTGGCGCAAGTCCGGTGACCTGGCGCTGAAGCTGCGCGCCAAGGTCGTGCGCCGGATGAAGCCGCGCGAGGAACCGCGCTGGGCCCGGATGAGCCCCAACATCCGCAGCTACCCCGACGGCTACGAGCCGGACCGCATCGGTACGTTCCCCAAGGGCTGCCCGGTCCCCCACGACATGCGCACCCGGAGTGTCCCCGCCACCGGCGCCCAGGTGCCCGCAGCCGGCCAGGCGGTGGCCCCCGCCCAGCCCGAGGGCACCGCCTCACCCGAGGGCGCCTCCCCCGAACCGACCGAGCGCTGACCCGGCCCCGGCCGTTCCCCACCCCCGGCACGGCGCACGGCCCAGCCGCACGCCGGCGATCCCCCGCCCCCGAACCCCCCGTTGTTCACCATCCCCACTCCCTGAAGGAACCGCGAATGAAGCGCTTCGACTGGCGCGACGAGATCCACCGTCTGGACGCCGAGGCGGACTGCGTGCGGATCATGCAGATCCTCAACTCCCACGAGTTCCCGTGGGACATGGGCCGGGCTCTGGGCATCGCGCTGTACCGCACCTACGCCGTGCCCTCCATCGGCGAGCTGCTGGGCAACACCGACCAGTTCACCGGCCAGACCCAGAAGCGCTACGACGACACCGCGCTGATCCTGGGCAACATGATCCGACACGGGTTCGAGCCGGGCAAGGGACGCGACTCCCTGCGCCGGATGAACCAGATGCACCGGTCCTACGACATCAGCAACGACGACTACCGCTACGTG
>NZ_ANBA01000048.1 GCF_000341085.1 Nocardiopsis ganjiahuensis DSM 45031
TGCGAGTAGGCCTGCGGGTGGTTGCCCAGCGCCCGCTCGGTGACCGGGTCGAACTCCTCGGGGATCAACCCGGTCGGCCCCGCGCAGTCCACCAGGTGCTTGAACAGCTCCTCGGCCTCCGCGCGGCGCCCGGTCAGCAGATAGGCCTCGATCAGCCACGTGGTGCACAGGTGGAAACCGCCCTCACCGCCGGGCAGGCCGTCGTCGCGGTGGTAGCGGTAGACGGTCGGGCCGCTGCGCAGCTCGGCCTCCACCGCGGTCACGGTGGCCTGGAAACGCTCGTCGGAGGGATCGATCAGCCCCGACAGGCCGATGTGCAGCGAGGCCGCGTCCAGGTCGGTGCCGTCGTAGGCGGTGGTGTAGGCCTGGGCCTGCTCGTTCCAGCCCTTCTCCAGGACCTCCTCGGCGATGCGCGTGCGCAGGCCCGGCCAGGTCGGGTCCACCGCGCGGCCGTAGCGCCGCGCCAGGGCCAGGGCGCGGTCCAGCGTCACCCAGCACATCACCTTGGAGTAGACGCGCTGGCGGGGTTCGTCGCGCTCCTCCCAGATGCCGTGGTCGGGCTCGTGCCAGCGGCGGGCCACGGCCTGGGCCATGGAGCGCACCAGGTCCCAGTCGCGGTCGGTGAGCGTGTCGTTGACCCGGGCGATCTGGGCGATCAGCTCCACCACGGGGCCGAACACGTCCAGCTGGACCTGGTGGTCGGCCAGGTTGCCGATCCGGACCGGGCGCGAGCCCGCGTAGCCCGACAGGGACTCGATGACCTCCTCGGGGCCCAGGTCGGTGCCGCGCAGGCTGTAGAGGGGGCGCAGCAGTTCGGGGCTGGGCAGTGACTCCACGACGCGGTGGACCCAGTCCAGGAAGGCCTCGGCCTCGGCGGTGGAGCCGAGCGAGACCAGGGCCTGCACGGTCAGGGCGCCGTCGCGCAGCCAGCAGTAGCGGTAGTCCCAGTTGCGGACCCCGCCCACCTCCTCGGGCAGGGAGGTGGTGGCCGCGGCCATCACCCCGCCGGTGGGGGTGCACAACCCGCGCAGCGTCAACGCGGACCGGGCG
>NZ_ANBA01000049.1 GCF_000341085.1 Nocardiopsis ganjiahuensis DSM 45031
CCGGTCCGTTGCCGTTGCGGCAGCGTTGGAGGAGGTCGAGGGCTTGGTCGGCGGTGAGCCGGTGGTCGGGGTCGCGGTCGAGGAGGCCGGTGATGACGGGTTCGAGCCAGGCGGCTCGGGTCATGGGCGGGAGCGGTGCGGAGATGACGGCGGCGATGGCGGCGGTGATGGTCTCGCGGCGGAAGGGTGAGGTTCCTTCGACGGCGGCGTAGAGGGTGACGCCGATGCTCCACAGGTCGCCGCGGTGTTCGGCGGGGCCGCCTTCGAGGCGTTCGGGTGGCATGTATTCGGGTGAGCCGATGAGTGCGCCGGTGCGCGTGATGCTCGGTCCGCCCTCCATGGTGGCGATGCCGAAGTCGGTGAGGATGACCCGTCCGTCGGTGGACATCATGATGTTGCCGGGTTTGATGTCGCGGTGCAGGACTCCTGCGGTGTTGGCGGCTTTGACGGCTTGGAGCAGGGATTGGGCGATGTCGGCGACGGTGTGCGGGGGCAGGGTTCCGGTGTCGGCGAGGGTGTCTTGGAGGGAGCCGCCTTCGACGAGTTCCATGACCACCCAGGGGTTGTGTTCGTATTCGAACACGTCGTGGATGGTGATGACGGTGGGGTGGGTGATGCGTGCGGCTGATTGGGCTTCGCGGCGGACGCGGGCGTGGGCGTCGTGGCGTTCGGCGTCGGTGAAGTGGCCGGGGAGCAGGACCTGTTTGATCGCGACGACCCGGTCCAGGGCCGTGTCGTGTGCCTCCCAGACGATGCCCATGCCGCCGCGGCCGAGTTCACGGCGCAGGACGTAGCGGTTCGCGATGGTCGGTTGGCTGTTACTCGACATCTGTCGCCCTCTCGAAGCGGGCTCTGCAAGGGG
>NZ_ANBA01000050.1 GCF_000341085.1 Nocardiopsis ganjiahuensis DSM 45031
CAGGTGTTCAAGATGCAGGCCAACATGGACAAGAACCACCGGGACCGGATGGCGTTCGTGCGGGTCAGCTCGGGCCGCTTCGACCGGGGCATGGTGCTCACCCACGCGCCCACGGGGCGCCCCTTCGCGACCAAGTACACCCAGGCGGTGTTCGGCTCGGACCGCTCCACCATCGACACGGCCTTCCCGGGTGATGTGATCGCGCTGGTCAACGCCCAGGCGCTGGCGGTGGGGGACACCCTGTTCGAGGGTCCCAAGGTCGCTTTCCCGCCGATCCCGAGCTTTGCTCCGGAGCACTTCGTGGTGGCGCGGGCGGTGGACGCGGGCAAGTACAAGCAGTTCCAGCGCGGGATCGCGCAGTTGGACGCCGAGGGTGTGGTGCAGGTGCTCACCTCCGATGTGCGCGGTGAGCAGGCGCCGGTGCTGGCGGCGGTGGGTCCGCTGCAGTTCGACGTGGTCAGGCACCGTATGGAGCACGAGTTCCGTTCTCCGATCGAGGCCTCGCCTCTGGAGTACTCGGTGGCGCGGCGCACGGACGAGGCCTCTGCTGGGGCGTTGCACGCGCTGTCGGGGGCGGAGGTGCTGCGGCGCCGCAACGACGGTGAGCTGTTGGTGCTGGTGCACAACAAGTGGCGGTTGCGGGTGATCGAGCGGGACCACCCGTCCCTGTTCATGGAG
>NZ_ANBA01000051.1 GCF_000341085.1 Nocardiopsis ganjiahuensis DSM 45031
CCTAGATCGTTGATGGGAAAATGTGCCCTGGTCAGTGGTCGTAAGCGATCAATGACCGCTTGACCGGGGCACCGATCAGCCAGTTGTGCCAGATCACCGCGTTCAACGCCGCGATGCGCTGACACACCCTGGCCCACAAACCCTCAGTGGTGCGCGCCTGGTGCCGTTCTAGCCCGAGCTGGTTCTTCAACGTCCAGATGATCGCTTCGATCCTTTGCCGTAGCCACCCGGGAAAGCCCCGATCCGGCTCTCCCCTGCGCGCTGGACGCACCAGTGCGTGCCCCAACTGCGCGGCGGCTCTTTCGATTCCGGCGCCGGCGAAGCCCTTGTCGCACACGATCGGGCTCGGCCCTGGAGCGCACCCTTGGGCGTGCAGCAGGTGCAGGGCTTGTTTGCGCTCGTCCAGTTCCTTGGGATGAGCCAGCGAGAAGGAGACCACCGATCCCTCGGCGGTGGTGATGATCAGGAGTTTGGCGCCCCAGTAGAACGCGTGATGGGAGGGGTCCCTGCCATAGCCCGCGATCTCGCCCAGACCGGAGCGGTTGACCGTGACGCGGGAGGCACCGCAGCGCACGGGGGTGGCGTCCATCAAACGCAGGTTCTCGTGCCAGGTGGGTGTGGCTCGGGCCAGCCACATCGCGACCGTGAACAGGGCCGG
>NZ_ANBA01000052.1 GCF_000341085.1 Nocardiopsis ganjiahuensis DSM 45031
GAGGTCGCGCACGAGGCGGAGCGGCGGCGGACCTTCGCGGTCATCTCCCACCCTGACGCCGGTAAGTCGACGCTGACCGAGGCTCTGGCGCTGCACGCGGCGGCGATCTCCTCCGCGGGCGCGGTGCACGGCAAGGGCGACCGCAAGGGTGTGACCTCGGACTGGATGGAGATGGAGCAGGACCGGGGGATCTCGATCACCTCGGCCGCTCTGCGCATCGACTACGACGGCCGGGTGCTGAACCTGTTGGACACCCCCGGCCACGCGGACTTCTCCGAGGACACCTACCGGGTGCTCTCGGCGGTGGACTGCGCGATCATGCTGCTGGACTCGGCCAAGGGCCTGGAGCCGCAGACGTTGAAGCTCTTCGACGTGTGCCGTGCGCGCAAGATGCCGGTGATCACCTTCGTCAACAAGTGGGACCGCCCGGGCCGTGAGCCGTTGGAGCTGTTGGACGAGATCGAGCAGCGCATCGGTCTGCGCCCGACCCCGCTCAACTGGCCGGTGGGCATCGCGGGTGACTTCCGCGGTCTGGTGGACCGCACCAGTGGCACCTACACCAAGATGACCCGCACCCCCGGCGGCGCCCAGAAGGCCATCGAGGA
>NZ_ANBA01000053.1 GCF_000341085.1 Nocardiopsis ganjiahuensis DSM 45031
AGATCACCGACCCGATCGGGCAGAGCGCCACCACCCAGGAATGGGAGGACGGCCGACTGATCGGAATGGTCGACCGGGCCGGTCAAGAGTTGGGGTTCGACTACACCGACGGCGGCCAGCTCGCCTCGATCACTGATGCCACCGGTTCCACCTGGTCCATCGCCTACAACGACGACGGCCAGGTCTCCTCGCTCACGGTCCCGGACGGCAGCGACGGCGGGGCGAGCACGTCTTATGCCTACGACGACGACTTCGCCAACACCGAGACCGTGGTGAGTGACCCGAACGGGGGTGAGTCCACCCTGGCCTTCGACTCCCAGGGCCGACAGACCTCCGCCACCGACCAGGTCGGTAACACCCGTTCGCAGACCTGGACGGCTAACTCGGACGTGGCCACCACGACTGACGCCCTGGAAGCCTCGGTCACCTACGACTTTGATGAGTTCAACAACCTCATCGGCACCGAACTGCCCACCGGAGCGGCCACCGCGGTGGGGTTCGCCGACACCGCCAATCCGGCCAAACCCACCAGCGTCACCACCCCTGACGGGGACACTCTGGAGATGTCCTACGAC
>NZ_ANBA01000054.1 GCF_000341085.1 Nocardiopsis ganjiahuensis DSM 45031
CGACACCGGAGTTGGCGCGGCCCTTGTAGGTGTAGAACAGGGTGGACTTGCCGTCCTCGTCGGCGTCGGTCGGGAAGATCGACACCGTGATCTCACGCTTGGCGATCTCGGTCGCGTTCTCCGTGGACTCACCGCGCTCAGCCACCTGCGCGTAGTTCGCCGACACCGTCCGCTTGATCAGATCCCCCGTCCGCGTCTCGAACGCGATCATGAACCGCGCCTGCAGATCCGGCACATGGATCTGACCCTCGTAACCACCATCACCGTCGAAGTCCACACCATGACCCGGATACATCAGGTCGTACACCGTCTTGTTGTCCTCGAACGGCAGGAACTTCCGCGTCACCTTGAAGTTGTTGTGCGTCGAAGCCACCAGCACACCACCCCAGGCGTACAGATCCTCCGACTCCGCCTCCACCGTCTCGGTGAAACCCTCCTCACCATCGAGCAGACCCACCTGCTCCCACTCCGCACCGAACGGACGACCCTCCTGCGGAATCTCCGAACCCACCGGAGCGATGAACACATCCGCGTACGCCCACACACTCGCATTAGCCGTGTTA